>NZ_CP018869.1:0-64478 GCF_002109365.1 Sporosarcina sp. P37 | reverse complement strand
GGAACGAATACCATGTTCTACTAAACAAAAGATATATTTGAAATCTGATGATGAATTCATAGAAGAACAGTAAGCCCGTAATCAAACAACGCATATATTTTCAAAGCGCCTCCCGGTAAGATCAAATTATTATTTGATTTGGGAGGTGCTTTTCATGCCAACAATAAAACCGTTAACGATTGTCCCCGTGACTTTACATCCGATTTCCTCTCCCAGCCTTCCGGCTGCCCCTGCTAGCAGTTCGCCGGGCACTTGCTCCGTCAAGATAGCGAACGCGGAAATCCATTTCCATAACGGCGTAGAAGAGCGCATCATCCGAGCCGTCATGAAGGAGCTGATGCATCCATGAAACAGGATTATACGGATGTGCAGAATATATATATTGTCTGCGGAAAGACCGATATGCGAAAAGGCATTGATGGACTGGCGACATTAGTCCAAGACTCTTTTGAACTTGACCCTTACAGCGACTCCATCTTTTTGTTCGCCGGTTGGAAAAAAGACCGCTATAAATGTCTCTACTTTGATGGGGATGGATTTGCGATGTTGTATAAGCGGCTAGACACAGGCAAACTGCAATGGCCACGGAGTGAAACGGAGGTCAAGAACCTGACACAACAGGAACTGCGCTGGCTGCTCGAAGGGTTGTCCATCCAACAGCCAAAAGCGATTCCCCCTTCTGCAAGAGGTGTGTTTTAAAAATAGCTATTCACGTCCTGTGAAATCCGGTATACTACTCACAACGAGAAGGAAAGCGGTGAAGGAAATGGCCAAGCGTTCAGCAGAAGAATCATTGGAAAAAGTCATTGCGCTATTGGAAGAACAACTGGCGTATTCCAATGAACAAAATGAAAAGCTGTCCCGACAGGTGGAGACATTGACTCAACAGGTACAGTATTTGACCAAGCAATTATTTGGTTCCAAAACAGAGAAATCCAAGTATCAAGTGCCCGACGGGCAAGGATCCTTATTCGATGAGGACGAGAACCCTTTTCCCGATTCTGAGCAGACAGAAGAACAAAGCCAACAGATGATTTCTTACACTGTTGTCCGAAAACGTCCGAAGAAACGAAATGATCTATTTGATGAGGGGATCCCCACAGAAGTCATTCATCATCATCCCGAGCAGTTGGAATGCAACTGCTGCCTGCATCCATTGACAGAGATGGGTGAGGGTCAAGTCGTTCGGGAAGAGGCAGAATTCATCCCAGCTAGCCTGAAACGTATTCAGCACGTAGAACATACCTACGAATGTACACACTGCAAGACAGATTCGAACACTTCCTCCATGATTGTCAGAGGAAAGGCCCCGCAGCCCGCCATTCAAAGAAGCGTCGCTGGACCGAGTGTCTTGGCCCACGTCATTTACCAGAAGTTCATGCAATATCTTCCCCTTTACCGACAGGTAAAGGAATGGGCACGTCATGGGCTCAAAGCTAATGACAAAAATTTGTCTAACTGGGTCATCCGTGCAACCGAAGACTGGTTAGCTCCTCTCTACGAGCGAATGAAAGAACTGTTGACTTGTCGGAACGTCCTGCATGTGGATGAAACCTCAGCTCAGGTACTCTTTCGCACAGACGGTAAACCGGCTCAAAGCAAGGCTTATAATTGGGTGTGCAAAACGATTCCTTGCCAAGGTCCTGTCATGGTGCTGTTCCATAGTTCCCTGTCGCGTTCTCGTGCCGTTTTGGAATCTTTCATCCAAGGATTTCGGGGAACCGTCATTTGTGACGGATATTCTGCTTACGGTAATCTGCCGGATATACAATTCGCCAACTGTTGGGCGCACGTCCGTAGGTATTGGCTGAAAGCCAACTCCAAGAATGGACAAATCGGCGTGGATTTCTGTAACCAACTATATGCGTTAGAACGAGAGTTTCGCCAACTACGGCCAGGGAAACGCCGACGGATGCGGAAAAAGTATTCCAAGCCGATCGTGAAAAAATTCTTCGCATGGATAGAAGAGAGTCCTTTTTACGGAACGAATGCGCTGGCAACAGCCGCAGACTATACGTTGAAGCGGAAAAAAGAGCTTCAGCTATTCTTAACAGATGGTCGTCTGGAAATCGATAACAATCCGGCAGAAAACGCTATCCGTCCGAACGTGATCGGTCGAAAAAATTGGCTATTCTCTGTCAGCGAAGCGGGCGCGAAAGCGAACGCCATCTGTCTCAGCCTAGCAGAGACCGCCAAATTACATGGGATTGATTTCTATATGTATTTGAAAAAGGTCTTTTCGGAACTTCCGAATCTGGAATTCGGCCAGAATCCTTCACGACTGGATGACTATCTGCCGTGGTCGCCACAAATCCAACTGGAATGTAAAAAATAACAGCCCGCTGCTTCAAAAACAGGAAGCAATCGGGCTATTTGTGATGACGTACCAAATAGGTACGTTTTTTTATATTACGGGCTTACGAAGAACAATACAATTCATATTTCGGTTTCTTGCAGGGGCAACGAAAGCTTCGTTCATCTAAATCGTTTAGTCAGAAGCGTGTAGTTCGAGTTCGTGTAGCACCTCATCATACAAAAAAATCTATGCAGGTAGAAGCTTCAAAATCAGAATTCATGTATTTAGCCAACTCTCATCATATTGCTTGGGATAAACTGAAGCATGAAACAATCAATTACTTTATTGGAATCAAAAATGACTTATATAGGGTTAGTGGTGAACATGGATTAGCCATTTACCGAACCTGCCTTCGAAGATTTATGAAGGAAGAAGGCATGAACATGCTATATTTTGATGTGAATGATAAGAACGTGAATTATTTTATGGATTACTATGTACTAGAAGAAATTAAAAGTATTTTATTGGAGTCTATCCATCAACAAAAATGTATAAAGAATTCCATGATGTCAGAGGAAGACAAGGTGTCATGGTCCATTATCACCCGAAGTAACTACGAGCTAAGTGAAGAGAAATTAGGGGCCTTATTAATTTATTATCAAAAGAAAGCTTCGATTAATCATAAAGTGAAGTTAGATGCAGAGATGTACAAGAAGGATATAAGGTCATCCGACATCCTTCTAAATACAGGTGAATGGGAAACCATACTAAAGGGCATCTCAAACGAATACCATCATTATAAATCTCAATTTGAAGGATCGTCGGTTACCTTTTCGGCTTTGCAGGAACCTCTTGATGAACATGAATGAAGATTGTTTATGCACGAGGTAGCCGAACAGGAACTCTTTCTGAAGAAAGATGCATTTAAAGAAAAGATGAAGCAGCATCGAGAACGTATAGAAGGACAACAAGCACGGCCAAGAGTCGCATTTTACAACTGGCTCATAGAGAGAGAATGATTTTTTGATAAATAAATAGAAATTCAGGTCGATTTTTTCAGAAAAATGATCGACCTGTTTAGTGTGCCTTAAAATAGAAAATGGTTCAAAATCGACTGTTATTGAAGTGTATTTGTGAAGAGAAATTAAAATCTAATAATATTTCTTTATCTATTTCCTTTTTTTCTCATATCTTATTGAGTATAAAGAGATTCATGAATTTATATTGCTGTGAGTAGAAATTAAATGATTCGAACTTCATTTAATAGAGTATTTTACCTTATGCTTTTTTATTCCGTTTCAATTCAAAGGCAAGCCTGCTGTTTAGTGCAAAATAGAAGTACATAGTTTTGAAATGAAAAAGTACATAACATTGCAACGTAAGTTTCAATAAAAAAAGGCTTGCCAGCCTCTTCAAACTTCTCTACTGTATTGGTGTCGAATCAAAACCAGTGGAGGTTGAAAGGAATGCTGACAATGCCTGAAATTAATTGTATCAAACTAATGAGAAATCAGAAATCATTATCTATCAACAAGATATCTAAAACCTTAGGAATTAATTGGAGAACTGCTAAAAAGTATGCTGATGGTGATCTATTACCTAAAGAAGCAAAGAGAAAAAGATCGGGAATGATGTATAGAGAAAAATGGGGAGAAATTGTTGGAGATTGGCTTTGGGAAGATCAGAAGCTTAAAAGAAAAGATAGAAGAACTAATAAAGGAATTTTTAAGGCCTTGCAAGAGATGGGATTCGAGGGGTCCTATCGGACTGTTTCAAACTATATTCAAGAATGGCGTGAAGGAAGAGAAGACCTGGAGGATGAAACGAAAGACAAAAGCTATGAGAGACTCATCCATCCCCCTGCTGAGGCACAATTAGATTTCGGATTGATGCAAGCTGTGCAGGATGGAAAATACCGAGATGTTCATTGTTTGGTTATGACGCTTCCTTTTAGTAACAGTGCATTTGCCATCCCATTGCCAGCAGAAAATCAAGAGTGTCTTTTACACGGTATGAAACTTATCTTCGATCAACTTGGTGGTATTCCAAGAACAATCCGTATTGATAACATGAAAACTGCAGTGGTGAAACCAAGGAATAGAAATGAAGAGGCTGCTTTTACCCAAGAATTTTTACAGTTCGCCACTCATTATGGATTTGAACCACAAGCCTGTAATCCATATTCTGGTCACGAAAAAGGAAATGTAGAAAATAAGGTGGGATATGTTCGATATAACTTTATCACTCCGGCCCCTGTTATAGAGGACTTAGACCACTTGACAAAGCTACTGCAAGAGCAACTAACGACAGATCGACAACGTATTCACTATAAGAAGCAAGTTCCGTTACAAGAGTTACTGGAGGAGGAGCATCAATATCTTTTAGCATTACCTGAAGAAGAATATCCAGTATTCAAAGAGGAGAAAACAAAAGCGAATAAGTATGGAGAAATCACGTTAGATAAAACGAAGGTGTATGTTCCAAAAGGATATAATTACAGTCAATTATCCGTAGTGAAGTACTGGGATCGCTTTAAGGTGGTGTCTCCTCACGGAGAGCCGTTATATCAAGACAACCGACCCTATATGCATAAGAATCGCGAGATTCCTTGGCAATCCATCTTGAAAGCATGGTTGAGTAAACCACGGGCAGTAAGCTATTCACGTTATTCAGCTTATTTACCTGGTCGACTCTTTGAATATCTAAACATCTCTAATCTTTCGATTCGCAAAGAGCGTATTCAATGGATTATCGGGCTTTTAGCTACGTATGAAATGAATGAAATCAATAATCAATTCTACGAACTCTTAAGTGGTCAATCGGACGAGTTAAAAGAGCCAGATGCGCATCCCTATAACATTGATTGGAGCAAGTATGATCAGCTTCAGAGTGCTCCTCAGATTGAAGGTGAGGGGAAATGACCCAAGATTTACAGACCATGTGCAAAGCATTGCGCTTAGCGCACGTGCATGATGTTTATTCAGATATCCCATTTGAAAATTCTGCTCAATTTCTTGAAGCTTTATTAAAAAAAGAGCTGCAGTTACGGGAAGAAACGAAAGCCGAGAGATTGATTAAGAAAGCAAGATTTCTGCAAAAGAAGTCCCTTTCGGCATTTCAATGGAATGAACAGATTCATTTTCCCTCTCATATTGATTCGCAAGAATTATGTACGTTAAGTTTCATCAGGCGCAAAGAGAATGTCATTCTAACCGGTGCGCCCGGTACAGGAAAGACTCACTTAGCTACGGCCATTGGTTATGATGCGTGTAAAAGAGGGCTTGAAGTACGATTTTACCGGGTTTCAGATCTAGCAGAAGCATTGGAGAAATCCTGGCAGGAGGGAAAGTCAACGCAGTTTAGAGCGCGTTTTAAAAACGTAGACCTTATCATATTGGATGAAATGGGGTACATACCATTCAATAAGGAAGGGGCAGAACTCCTCTTTCAGCTGATTTCTGACTGGTACGAACAAAAAAGTTTAATCATCACATCAAACTTGGAATTTAGTCAGTGGAATCGCGTTTTTAGCGATTCTAGATTGACTGCAGCATTAGTAGATCGGGTGATACATCATGCCCATATATTGAATTTTACGGGAGATAGTTTTAGAGTAACAAACGCTTTATCACGTCAAAAATAATACTGAAATGAAGGCTGGCAAGCTTATGTATTTTACTTTGCATTCTTCTGCACTTTTATCTTGCAAAACACACCTGCTAAGGGTTTGGGGGCTTGCTATTTAATTCTATGAATTCACTATAAGGTTTTAAATTAGTTCTTTAATTAACTCTGTAATTAGTTATTCTATATACACGTATAGATCATATATTTCATTTATTCATTGGAAAGAACATTTTTTAAACTATCTGAAAGAAACGGTGATAATTAAACTACAGTTCCTCTAAACCATGCAATATTTTTCGCGTAATGAATCCTAACGACTTATCATTATAATTGGATGTCTCGGTATGTAACCAATGTATGAAGTACGCATCTAGCGCATCTGCTTTCACACTCTCATAGACACCACTCATTCTTTCCTATCTATATTCAAATCAGCTACGCCTTTTTCTATTGCTTTCATCGTCTGATCGGCTCCATACTTATCTGCCAGCTTCAACGCTATCTCTGTGCTACGCACAGCGGTCATGATGCCGTCATTCGTTGCAAGCTTGATGATGCTATCGAATGTTTTCAAATCTTCCTCTGTGACGTTCAATCCTTTATTTTCTGCCCATTGTCTTAATTCAATCACTCGTTGTTCCCGTTTGATCATTATTATCAACTCCCTGGTTCTCTGTTGTCTTATTCGCCTATTCGTGTAACCGAGCACTATAATTCATTCATAAAGATACGTTTCTTTTCAAATTCTTTCGGCATCCCCTCTATACTCTTCCGAGATAATGTGCTAAATTTTTTGCATATTAGATAGGAGGGGGTTTTTTTATGATTGTTTTGTATAATTTTGGAATTGGATTGAAAGAGTATGAAGAGCGGGGATTGCTCAATGAATTTCCCTTATTTACACATTGTCCTAACTGCCAATGTCATGCGCCTGGAAATCTACATCGCCACGGTTTTTATTGGCGTAATGGAGTCACAGAGAAGCACGTAGTGAGACGAATTCCGATCTGCCGTCTCAGGTGTCAACGGTGCAGGATGACCATCTCCGTCTTACCCGACTTCCTGATTCCCTATTTTCAATACACCCTGCGGGCAGTACTTTTGCGAGTAGTAGAAATTCTAGAAAAGAAGATAAAAAGTGAGGGTCGCCAACTACTCCGCTTTCATCTGAATCGATATCTTCGACAGGTCAAGTGGGTGCATAGCTATTTTGTCGAGCAAGGGGAAGTCCGGGGGCTTTCAAACGATAAAAGAAAAGAGGCCACAAAATACATGAAAAGGATCCTCGATTTTGGCGAATCCTCCTTCTTGCGAAGGAGCCAGGGTCACTTATCAAGATATTTTATGGCAAATTAATTCTACCACAAATTCGACGGAAATCTACATATTCTAGATACCACATAACCTTTTCATAGCCATGAAATGCAGGTGAAAGTAGAATAGTATTCATGGATGACCGGTCGTCCTTCTACTAAAAGGAGGAAGATTCCATGAACGAAAAAACACGAGATGAAGTGGCCTTGTTTCGCTATGGGCTGATTGCCCCGCTTGTCAACCAGCAGGTGGAAGCAAAGAGTTATCTGCAAAGAATTGAAGAGAAAGTACATACCATTCCCTACTATGGAGAACGGAGAATTGCCGCAAAGACCGTACAGGAATGGCTGCGCCACTACCGGAGGGATGGCTTTGACGCATTGAAACCCAAAAAGCGTGCAGACAGAGGGATCTCACGCAGACTTTCAGCAGACGAACAAGATCATCTACTGGAAAAGCGAAAAAAATCTCTCCATATGCCAGTCAGCGTCTTCTACGAACAACTGATTGAACAGGGAGAGATCAACAAAAATGAAGTTTCTTATTCCACTATAAACCGATTAGTGAAAAAACACAACTTGACAGGGAAACATCGTGTCTCTATGAAAGAAAGAAAGCGATTTGCGCACGATCAAGTCAATGTATTATGGCAAGCTGATTTATCGCATGGTCCCTATCTTTCCGCCCAAGGAAAAAGCAGGAAGACGTTTCTGATTGCCTATATAGACGACTGTTCCAGGCTGGTGCCCTACGGGCAGTTTTTCACCTCGGAGAAGTTTGACGGGCTACGTGTCGTTACAAAGGAAGCGTTGATTCGGCGTGGTAAACCTGCCATTATCTATGCGGATAATGGAAAGATCTATCGATCGGAGACCCTCCAGTATGCCTGTGCACAACTTGGAATCACTCTCGCTCATACGCAGCCATACGATCCTCAAAGCAAGGGGAAAATTGAACGGTTTTTCAAGACGGTGCAGACTCGGTTCTATCCTCTTTTACAGTCTGACCCTGTAGAGACAGTGGACGAACTGAACATCCGCTTTTGGCACTGGTTGGAAACGGATTACCATCGTCGTGTCCATGCTTCATTGGATGGTCGTACACCGCATGAAGTTTTTCAATCGCAACTCGATCAGGTCGTGTTTTTGGAAGACCCTGAGATATTGGATCCTGTGTTTATGAAACGGGAGCAACGAAAAGTAAAAGTGGATAGTACCATTACGCTGGATAAGAAGCTCTATGAAGTTCCACAGCGTTTCATTGGGCAGTCGATTGATCTGCGGTTGGATGGCAAGGGTGTCTATATTTATGAAGAGGACCAGCGAGTAGGCGAAGCGATACCCGTCCATCTTCATGATAATGCGCATGTGAAGCGGTCACGATCTCCTTTTCAACCGACTCTAGAGGAGAAGGAGGATACACGTCATGTATAAATCCTTCTATTCATTGGCACGTGTGCCTTTCTCTAAAGATCTGACATCTACCGAAGCCTTTCCCTCTTCTGATTATCAAGGAGCGCTAGGCGCCCTTCAGTATTTACAAAAGACCAAAGGCATGGGACTGATTATTGGGGAGCCAGGGGTAGGGAAAACGTTTACCTTACGGTCTTTCAAGGAATCACTGAATCCTTCTCTGTATCATGTCGTCTATTTTCCTTTATCAACAGGCGGAGTGATGGATTTTTACCGCGGACTCGTCTACGGGCTGGGTGAGGAACCGAAGTTTCGGAAAGTGGATCTCTTTCGGCAAATCCAGCAAGGGATTGAGCGGATGGCGCACGAACGAAAAGTCACGCCGGTCTTTATTCTGGATGAAATGCATATGGCCAAGGACGCGTTTCTGCAAGATATTGCCCTCTTATTTAATTTTCAGATGGATTCACAAACGCCGTTCATCTTGGTTTTGGCCGGGTTACCGCACTTGAAAACCCGATTACAATTACAGCATAATCGTCCGCTCTCTCAGCGGCTCATCATGAAATATGAGATTCATTCCCTTCCGAAGGAAGAGGTCAAGCAGTACATCCATCACCACTTGACGGCAGCGGGTGCCCACCTGCCCATTTTTAATGAGAACGCGTTAGAAGCCATCGCTTTACATTCTCAGGGATGGCCTAGAGCTATCAATACGTTGACCATTAACAGCTTATTGTTCGGATCGCGATTACAAAAGGAACAGATTACGGAGGAAGAGGTACGGCTGGCCATTGAGGATGGTGGGTTTTCATGAAACGAGGTATTTTATTGTTTCACCAAGAGAGCGAAGAATGGAATATTTGGGTCGGTCACACGTGTTATTGGGTGTTCCCAGGTTGCCACCTCGACCTGAAGATCGACCAACAGTATCTTCCAGCTGTGCTCATGAAAGACGCGGAGTGGATTATCGCCCTCCTTGGTGTGGAATTTCATCTTCGTGAAGAACAAATCTATAAAGTTCGTGTGCAAGCATGCGATTATGTATCCGTCACTGAGGCCCCTTTTTGAGGGGCTTTTTTTAAGGAGTCTGCTGGATTATCATGAAAAGTTTTTTGCATATTGCCAATCAATGTGAAAAACTATGAAAAAGTTTCTCTTATCTTGGCTGAATTACTGTGAATATAGACTACTGGGTTAATGTGCTCGGTTACACTATTCGAATAATACTTTACCATTTGTCTGCAGTAATTATTTAATCTGTTTCTTCGACATGCAGAACTCCATATACCCCATAACTGCCTTAAATGAGTTCACCAATTCGAGACCACCTTCTTTTGAAATGTTTTGTATGAGCATTTTTTTCGTAGATTATTGATCAAATTTGATATTCTGTTCAATCCCTTTAAATATCGCCTGGAGTTGATTATTTGTCATATCTCTGAAAAATGCATTGCTTTCCATTATTTATAGCTTCTTTCCATGTATCGGTATTCATCAGATTAGCTGGTTTTAGTATACACTAGAGATCAGAATTACCGCCCTGCTGTTAAAATTTATGAATATTAGACCCAATTTTTAGAAGGTGGTCATTTCGGTGTGCTCAGCTTTGTACAATAGTCTCTGATAAAAGACACCATGAATATGAATATTTTTAAAAAACCTCTACAAACATTGACATGTAGGCGTTCATTCATGGTGGCCATTTAAAGGCACTATGCTAAAAAATCTACAGAATTCTTTAGAATTCTTCTTTCTTTAATGAAGATAAATTAATGAAAACAAAAATCTGTTGATTCATCATTTGAATTAGGCTATTTAAACGGAAAATAATTCATAGTGTCTCTATATAGTCACCATGAACAACCATTGATAGATCAAGAGTTGTAAAGTTTCTATGTCGGAAAGTACCTTCATGGTCTCTATACAGGGACACCATGAATGCTTTAGAAAAAAGAATAGATCCACTACTATTCTCAAATCCCAGACCTAAATTCTCTAAATTGTGTAGCAAAGGGTTAAATAGCTCGATATAGATAATTGAAATCAGCTTCAATTATCTGCAATAACCACAGGGATATACAATAACAGAATCACTGCTATGCGCTTGAATCTCCAAGGAGCAGAATAGAAGAAAAGAATCAAATTGATTTAAATAATTTGTGATAAAGCATTCGAATCGTCTCCAATTATTTGCAATAGATGTGGATATACGCGGCAGCAACAGAATGGTATTACATGATAAAAGATTACCGCAGAATAGAAAAGTTAAGTTTAAATCAACTCGAATAAATGAAATTAAAGAGTGTTCCATCTCCTCTTGCATACATGAGTTTTATTTTCTTACCGTGTCAGCACGTTTACTCATGTCTCGAGTCAGTAGGTTTTAACCTAAAAAACGGTGTTATAGAAGTCATGTATCCGTGCATAAGTAGAAACGTTATCTCCTCCGTGTTTTGAGACCTCCTGATAGGTCATACTAATACCATCCTTGGACACAATAATATGGCAGGATAGGGTATAGAAGAGAAAGACTCAATATCATACCTACACCCAAAGTTTTCTGATGATAAAAACGACATTGAAAGACACTTATTAGACTGAAAATGGTATACTTAAATTCAGAAGTTAAATTATATACTCAAAACAGGAGCACCCTGAATATTGAACGTGGTAGGAATCCCTACGCGTTATATTCAGGGTGCTCTTTTTGTTGTAGAAAAGGAGAGAATTGTAAATGGATTTGAGGAATCGAAAGCGCGTAGCTAAGCTGAAAAGTCTAAAGGGATATGAAGGGATGTTTGTATATGAACATGATCTATTCGTATTGCAACAAATATTTATACACAAAGTGATGATCTCTGAGTCTATACATGAACTATTCGATTATGTTTCAAACGGAGAACGTAGCCGTAATTCTATAACGAACCGTATTACAAAATTGAGGAAAGCTGGAATCATAGTCCAAATGAAAAAACCAATCGCAAACAGTATATTTTATTTATACTATTATAAAATCGGGAAAAGAGGGCTTAGACTTCTTTTTCACTTCGATTTGCTTGATAAGTCGCTGGACTTTGACAGAACATATTCAGCTATACGAACAGTGAAAATCCCAAATCCCCACAACTCGGCTATGTCAATGACTGCGAACCGTAGTTATCTGGCCTGCTTAACGAATAAGAAAAGAGAAGTTGTTGAACATACCCGAGGAGCTGCACATGAAGAATTTCAGGGAGTGAAAGCCAGTATAGTGCCAGATTGGATATTTCAAAATGAGGAGACTATTATCTGTGTTGAGTGCGATACAGGCAAACAAACCTTGAATATTATTATGCAGAAATACAACCAATATCTGAAAAAAGCAAAAGAGTTGAATAGGATAGGAAAAAAACTAATTGTAATTTTTTCTGTTGCAGATGGAAGTGTCGGTCATGTTTATAAAGAGGATCGAAGCCGAAGAGTAGCTTCTATAAAAGAAATTATTCCTCCATTCTTAGACTGGCCTCAAGAGCCAGAAGGTTTTTACGGCGTGCAATTTTATGGAGTCTCTGCAAATCGTACACCCGCTTTAGTTAATCGATTGCTAACAGATATATCTTCGAAACCATCATTGAAACGGCGGCGAGCAGCAGAAGACTGGTTCCAAGAAATTCAAATACTTTTACCGTATTATGGTTTCGATATAGTAGAAGTAGATAAAGAAAAGGTTCTGTACTCTAATAGACTCAATAAAGAAATAGATTTTGATTTAGCATACCAATGGAGACAGCAAGGTAGCCCTTCGGAAGAGATACATTTAGTTGGCGTTATCTTTGCAGAGGAAGGATCTATCATCACTTATCAAACCATTGGGGCTAATTTAAAACGTATGCAAGGCATTCGTCAATATGCAAGTGCAACCTTACTGGTTTGCTATCCTGAGGAAGAGTCTGCTATCAAAGATGTCTATGGATATTCCATGCAAAATACCACTTTTCGTGTAACTGATACGAAAAATTGGATTGACGCAGATTGGACAGGAAAACCTCTGCAAGTGTTAGCTGTAACATCCACCTCTAAAAAGGAATGGAGACCATTAACATTGGATTTATAGGGTTTATATAAGAACATAGAAAACACACGGTCATCACAACCGTGTGTTTTCCATGTTACCATTTACTTTACCGTAGCTGATCGCTTACAATACGATCTATTTCCATTATGCGAAACGTACGTTCTACGGTCAACTGAACTTATTCAAAATATCTGCAATAAATATCTGGTTACTTATTAATCCTAAGGGTTTTATTTCTTTCAATTTCTTTTAAAACCTTTTCTTTATTTTCTATTTCTAGGCAATCCAATAATTCCCCAAGTAATCTAATTATTAATGCACTTATCTCTAACTCACTTGAATTATACATATTAACGATAAACATATTATCTACTTTTCGATAACCTGAAACAACTGTTGAATGAGCATGGTCGTTTTTATAACTACATATCATAGGAATAAAACCTTTCATTACTTTTTTATAATCAAAGTCTTCTTTGCCCCTAAACCAAAACTCAATAATATCTTCTTTAATCATAAGACCCATATAGTAATGACGATTCTTCCTAAAAAACGATAGTAGTCCCTCTTTTTTTACATTATCTAAATAGGGGGAAATTTTATCTTGTTCATTAAGACCACGACTTTTTTTGATTACGGTATCTTCAATGACTATTCCCCTAATTAACTTTATTTCATCATTTGATACTCGATTATGACTTTTAATAAGCATATTTATTAAGCCCATAACATTACCAAGCATATTTTTATTAAAACACTCTGTCATTCCTTCATAACTTATATCGAAGGAATACAAATGATCAATATATCTTGAACAAATGAATCTCTCCCAAGTTTTAATAACACTTATAGAATCACATTCCAAAATATATGATTCATCAAAATCTATAGGAAACTCTTTATATACATTACCTAAGTGCTTTAATCTCTTCTTACTCTTACTGAACCCTATCTTGAAAAAATTCTCGAAGTTCAATATATACAAAAATGTACTATTTTTTTTATTCAAAGTCTTTTTTGCATTCGGTTTCCCCAACTTAATATCCCACATTTCTATACCATAATTCATAAGTTTTTATAAGAATTCATTCACGTACATATCATAAGTATCCATACGCCCAGCGTGTCCAACTTAATAAGTAAGTAAACATAATGCTATCTACTATTTAAGTCAATCGCCGTAGCATCCAGATATTTATTACTTTCTATAAATTAGTTCGTTTATCACGCATCACAAAAGAGTTATATCACTCACCGAGGAAATGAGAAAAATCGTGGAGTTGAATTTGTCAGTATTCATGATAGTTTTAATACATCAAAATCAACAGGACATGCGACATTTGGAATCATGTGCATATAGCGGATTGCTTCTAAGTCTTTTTTTAGTGTTTTTGGTGTGACACCTTCTGCTTGTTGATATTAAATAAGGCGACTACATGCTTATCCGCAAATTTTTCATCTTGAATTTTTCGTCTAATAACCCAATGAAACTCCGACAACTACTTTTGTACATGGCATGGGTACCGAAGGGATTTGCCATAGTATGTCGATAAACTTTCTCCATATGTACCATGATCTGTGACGTTCCTTTTATCAGGTTTCCATCACCCTTTTCAAAAAGTGCATAGCTCTAACCGTTGGCACTCTAGAGCGTCCTTAGATTCCTCAAATACCGAAGGTTAAATCTAAAATACAAACCTTGTGACAACGGTGCTTCCAGTTGAATTTTAGATTTTGGCGCAGCTATCTCTTTGCCTGAATTTCTCCGTTTTTATAATTTGCTTTACTCCACTGCATAATTCAGTATTTGATAACTTTTTCTGAAAGCAAAAAAAGCCTTTGGTATCTGATTTTTTCCAAAGCAAAATAGAAGTCTATTGTGCTTACGCAACAATCAGCACAAAGGCCTGTCATTAGTCATCACCGACCAGTCTCGCATGACATGGGTCTGGCATTTAAAAATAAAGTAAGTTTATATGTTTATATTCCCTATACCCACGGCTAAGTACGTACCTAGTTCGCAATAGTACACTTTTACGGACTACCTGGATAGGTAAGTAAAAGACACAAATAAACGTCCGTTAAACTTATTAATTAGTTTACGGACGTTCTTCTGTTTGTGTTTACTTTTCCGAACATATAAAGATATAATAATAGAAACGAATGTTCTAGAAGGTATAAATTGGAGAAAAGAAAATTCGGATACGTTCGGGTTAGCTCAAAAGATCAAACAACCTCCTTCGTAACAATCGTAGCTGCCTGCTCTTTTATTAGGCAAAGCAGACTGAAAAAGCGTCGTAAGTATATCCGTATTTAAACGAACTTGCGTCTTTTCCTCTGTCTTTTGAACATCAAATAATCCGGTATTTAAAATTTGATACAACGCTTCACTGATTATCTCTACTTCTTCAGATGAACTAGCTACTAGAGTTTTCTCTTCTGAAACAGCTGTCTGCATAGAAAAAACGATAGAATGGTCTTTTCTTTTTTCTATTATCTGTGCTATTCCTTTTACTCGATATTCATCTTTTAATAAAAGGATCATGCGAAGTCTTAGTATGGCAGGAAAGTTTAAGCGTATTGCACTTGGAGTAGTCGGTGTCTCGTCTTGGCTTGCGAAGAGATAGTCTTCAAACGGCTTAATATAATAACGCAACTGTGCATCGACCTGGGGTAGAACAGAATTTTTTCTACAATTTGATCTAAATAAGAATCGGTATATAGAATTGTTTCTAATAGCGTATCAAAAATCACTGCAAGTAGTGGATCATTCTTTAATAACTTTTGGATTCTTTGTTTGTTGTCGTTACTCATTCTATAATCCCCCTAAACTTTTCTCTTCTTCTCTTTTCTATTCCTTTCTATTTTAACCTTCAAATAAATCTCTTTAAAAAGATATTTTACATATTACAAAATAAATTCGTGTTCATAATCGTCTCCTGGTAGCCTTGTATACCGTAATTATGGAGTTCTACCAACTTTACAAGATCAATCAGCCTTGCATGATGTACGTAATCTTTGATGGTCGTCGCATCCGTTTAGGCGTTGTTTTCGGCTTGATTTCCGGTAAATCCTCCTTTTCAAAGTCTCGTAACACGTAACGATTCTTATAGCGATTTAGAACGGAGATACTTCCCCGTTTTTTGAATTGTTGGAGCCTGCAACAACTTAAAAAACCAATCCCTCATATTTATGAGAGATTTGGTCTTTTTAATTAAGATTATCAAACAATCGTAGACCTTAGCAGCTAGTTTAGTTAAAATGAGTTGGTAATAGCATTACGATCTTTTTCCACCTCCTATATATTTTCTTATTTTGAAAAGTAGAAAATTCTACTTACAATAAGTATTCTTTTGTTATTTATCTTCAAAAAAAGCCTCCACCATAAAGTCGAACTGCCGTTGTTGGCGATCGGTCAACTCGTTTTTTACATAGCTATCAATCAAGTTTTGGAGGATGACATATGTTTTATGCTCGTCCATAAAGGAACCAAGTAAATTCAATTCGCTGTGAATCAAAGTAGGTACTTTTAAGCTTTTGGTACTATTCGTCTTGCCTACACCTAATTTCTTCCGATGTGTAGGGGGAGTAATTTTTGTCACTTCAGGTTTTGCTGTAGGCTTAACAACTGCAGGTTTTTCCTGCTTTTGTGGCTCTGTATAGCCAAAGTCCATATCGTTCTTCTTAACAGGGACTGATGGCTGCATGATTGTCGGCTTCTTTTTCTTTTTGATTAATCCACCTTTTTCATTACTCATATTTACCGGCCTCCTCGAATTGGGACAGTTTCGCTTCCAACTCGTCAATGACATCCAAGAAAACTTGATGGGCTTTGCGGTCATGCATATCGTTATTCGTAATCCCAGTCACATCCCACGCTTTTAGCCGTTCTAAGTGTTTGATGACACTATCCATGACGTTATCATTGCCGAACATTTCTCTTGCACGTTCGAGCGTAGAAATATCGACACGCCCACCTGGTCGAAGCAAAACAGGTAGCACGCCTGCGACTTGGATGTCAGCATCGTAGTTATCTGCCATGAATTGAAGGTACTTTATATACGTTTCGGCTCCTTCTAACGACAGCTCTTGCGCCTGCAGGATGATTAATACGTAATCAGCAGCCATCATCGCATTATCAGAAAAATCACTGATTGTTGGAGGGACATCAATGAAAATATAATCATAGTCATCACGAATTGGATCAAGAAGCTTCTTTAAATAAGAAACTTGATCAATTTCTTCTTTTATATTGGCATATAAAAATTTCGGGAAGTTTTTAAAGGACACTTGTGCAGGAATCACATGCAGGTTGTCCGTCATTTTAACGATGCATTCCTCCAGCGAGCCATTTTGAAAGCCTTCAAAAATACTCGTATTGATTTCAGTGACCCCTGTGGAACGCGCAATTAATGTACTCGCATTGCCTTGCGGGTCCATATCTACAAGCAACACCTTTTTATTGCGGTCAAAGGCTAACTCCCAACTTGCCATGACCGATACCTTCGTTTTTCCAACGCCACCTTTAAAGTTTCCCACCACGATTGTAATTGCCATTATCTCATCTCCTTCAAATCACGTTATCAAGTTCATAATCTATGTATCAAGTATAACTTAACAAAAAACACTTTGCAAAAGACTTCTTTGCAAAGTTATACTTTTAGATATTTTATGTGATGGATCACTTAGTGTTTTTCATTGAAGGGAAAATCTCTATAGCATTGAATAAGTCATTGGGGTGATGTTATGGATAACGTTATCGAAGCAAGCATGAAAATCAGTGAAATAGCCAGCAGATTGAGGTTAGAGACCGTTTCGATACGCAAGTACTGTCTTGAATTAGAGATTAGAGAAGTGAGGATTTGTCTTTCAGCGTAACGATGGAAAGAACAGAGATTTCACAAGTGAAGACTTACATGCACTATCTCAGATGAAACATTTGATTGAGGTTGTCAATATGAATCGGGGTGCGGCTGCTAACGTTGTTTTCACCGGTCATGTGTCTCCTAATGATACGGTAATGAATCACCGTCCGTTTCCGTATTGTTAATCAAGACTGATGGAACAAGTGGGTTGGACGAAGTACAACGTTACTTAAATCAACAGGGCAACCTTATGCGTAACGTTCAAAATAGCAATAATGTAGTAATTTTATTTTAAGTTGCGGACATAGCTGGTAATACTGTCACGTTTTTTGATCGTTTTGACGCAAAATCCATTGACCAACTACAAAAAGGAAATCAAGAACTTCTCGATAAAGTACATCGTCAAAGAGAATCCAAGGCAATTATCTTTGATCTAGATTCTACGCATTCAGATACATACGGTGACCAAGAATCAAAGGCTTATAATGCTCATTATGGAACTATAGGTTTCCATCCACTGGTTGCCTTCGACGGAGTCACGGGAGCTTTCTTGAAAGCACAGCTACGATTTAGAAATGTATACACGTCCAATGGTGCGGTGGACTTTATCAACCCATTAATTAAGAATTACAACGAACACTTTCCTGAGACAACTCAATTCATTCGTGGGGATAGTGGTTTTGCCGTGCCAGCACTGTACGCCATCTGCGAGGAGGAGTCCGTTAATTTTATGTGATCCGTCTAAAATCAAATGCCTTTTTATAACGGCTTGCTGAGGAATATTATCCCTCGGCCTTTACATCTGAAACAAGCCAGACTGAATGCTTTTTTGAAGAAATAGTTTACCAGGCACTTTCATGGTCGAAATCTCGAAAAGTTGTAATTCAATCTGTGCGTCCTGCAGGTGAGCTGTTCTTTACCCATAATGTCTTTGTGACTAATCTAGAAGAGGCGTTCACGCCAGAGGCAATCGTGCGCACTTATCAAAAGAGAGGTACGATGGAAAACTATATCAAGGAAGCCAAAAATGGTTTTGGATTTGATAGAATGTGCAGTCATACATTCCAAGTAAATGAGGCTAGGATGATCCTATGCCTGCTTGCCTATAACTTTGCGCACATTGGTTTTTCCAGAAGGCCAGAAACAGATGCAGATAAAATACAAACCATTCGTACACGACTAGTCAAGTTCGCAAGCAAATTAGTAAAGTCATGACGCTCCCCTTACTTCAAACTATCTTCAATTTTTGTGTGCTAAAAATCCTGCCGGTAGATACCTACCAGAATCCAACAGTTAAAATTCGAGTAAGAGTTATTTTCCATATGTTAAGAAGTCTGTCAAAAAGCACGAATTTTCGAAGCATAGGTAATAAAATGCAAGTTGAAAACGAGAAATTCATTTAAGATTTATAAAAACAAACAAATAGCAGGTGAAAACTAGCAAATCGAGTAATCCCTACCTGTGCATGAATAATTCAAGATCATGTATGTATCCTACAAAAAAAGTAATCATATTTGTCTATATTTGACATAGAAGTGCGATAGACTACTGGGTAGAATTTGGTTATAGTTAGAATATTTGAAAGGGGGATTCAATTTGGATTTCGCTATAAACGATGAAGTTAAAGAAGTTCTTGCAGCATTAAACAAATTTATTGAAGCAGAAGTTGTCCCACTTCAAGAAAAGTATAAGCGCGAGTTGGAAAATGAACGCTATTTTTATAATGAGGATGGAACATTTTCTCCATACGTTCGGGAAGCATTTAGGCAGATTCGGATGAAGTCGGCCGAAGCTGGATTTTACAATATGTTTGGGGAACCTGAATTAGGGGGATCAGGAGATGTTTTTGGTCCTGTTTCAATTGCCTTGATCTTTGAACATATGACAAAGAAGCACGGCATTGACCCTTTTACTTATGAAATTTTCCCCAGGGGCTTATTCACAGGTGGATTAACACCTGTTTTGCTTGGACTACAAGAAGAAATCCGTGAAGAAGTGCTGAAGGAAATTTCAGGTGGAGAAACATTGCTCTGCTTCGGTCTCAGTGAGCCGGATGCGGGGTCGGATATTTGGAATATGCAAACGAAAGCTGTACAAGATGGGGATGAATGGGTGATCAATGGAACAAAGCAATGGATAACAAATGCCCATTACGCCAAATATGTGATGACTTTCGCGATTACAGATCCGGAACTGGCAAAGGCGAGAAAAGGTGGAATCAGTTGTTTTCTCGTTCCAATCGATGGCAAGACAGTTGTCCCGACGTCGACTATTCCAACGCTTGGTCATTTGGGATCTGCCACGGCAATCATTTCATTTGAAAATGCCCGGGTCCATCAAAAATACATCATTGGAGATTTACACCAAGGATTTGGAAAAGCATTAAAAGGAGTGGATTTGGGCCGTATCGTCGTGGCGGCATTATGTGTAGGTGTTGCGCAATGGGCGTTAAAAATTGCAGTCAATTATGCGAATGAGCGTAAAACGTTTGGTGTGACGATTGGGAACCACCAAGCGATTCAATTGATGTTGGCTGATTGTGCAATGGATATTTATGCCGGGCGTAATATGCTGTTGAATTGTGCATGGAAGATGGAAAATCAATCCGAATTACCGCTTAAAGAAATTTCAATGATCAAAGCATTCTGTACAGAAATGGCACAAAGGGTCATTGATACTTGCATGCAAATTTGCGGCGGGATGGGTTTGACGAACGAAATGAAACTTGAAAAAGCGTGGAGATGGGCAAGGATGATGCGTATTCCAGATGGGACAACCGAGATTCAAAAAAGAACAATTGCGAAAAAATTGTTGCAAGGCGATTTACAATTTTAAGTTGAAAAGAAAATGAAAGCGGTTACTTGTGTAGAAAGAGGAGTGGGATAGATGAAAAAAATTTTCTCTATATTGGGCTTGGCCTTTATATTGATCCTAAGCGCTTGTAGTGAGGACAGTACTAATGGTACGAATATGGAAAACGATGAATCTGATAAAGTATACGAATTGAACGTCAGTAATATTCAGCCTTCCACGCATCACTATGTATACAACGTTTATGAACCGTGGACAGAATTTGTGGAAAAAGAAACAAATGGTCGAGTGAAGGTAAATGTTTATCATGGAGGGACTTTGGGCAAGCCTACTTCAGCTTTTGAAGATACCCGGGGCGGCATTGCTGATATAGGGTTGGTCATATCAACATACTATTATGATAGTATTTTCTTTCCATACACGATTGGAAATTTGCCGTTCGCTTTTTCTGATTCCGAGATAGGCAGTGAAGTCATTACGAATTTCGGGGAAAAATACGCCGTTGATGCGATTGAAGAGGAAGTTCATTACTTAGGTGGAAGTTATGTAACCGATCCATATAATCTATTCTCCAAAGATCCTATTAAGAAAATTGAAGATATAAGTGGATTGAAAATGAGAGTCCAAGGCAAATCGGATGTCCCGCTTGTAGAAGCGTGGGGCGGTGTTCCTGTATCGATTCCGTTGGATGAAACGTATGAAGCTTTGCAAAAAGGTACTTTGGATACCGCTTTCTATTCGACAATCGGCGTTTTGGGTCATAAATACTATGAGGTGGCACCATATGTAATGAAGATGGGGACAACCGTTACGCCTGTTACACCAATTATGAATAAAGATTACTATGAATCGCTGCCTGAAGACTTACAAAAAAAGTTTGATGAAGTGCTTGGGCCGAAATTGGCTGAGTTGTTGAGTGAGACGCACAAAAAAGAATTAGACAAAGCATATATTGAACTAGGCAAGCTTATTGAAGGCAAGGGAGAAATCATTGAATTGGCTTCTGAAGAAGAGGCAAAATTTAAAGCTACCGCCAAAACGATTTGGGATGATTGGGTAGAAGAAGCGAATGCAAAAGGTTATCCGGGTGACCAAATGATGGAAGACTTTAAGAAAATGCTACTTGAAGCAGGATTACAGCTACCATTCTAACTTGAGTGTAAAAAATATGTCTTGGTTGATAATCAAGACATATTTTTTACATATGGAGGTGAAATAAATGGGAATCGTGGAGAAATGGATAGGTTTTCTAACGACAATTTCAAGAAGAATTGCGATACTCACAATGTTGAGTATGGTGATTTTTACGACTTATGCAGTCATAAGTCGTAACTTGGGAGCTCCTGTCGTGGGAGATGTTGAATTTATGCAACTTGGTATGGTCATTTTAATTATGTTTGCGCTCGCATATACACAAAAAGAGAATGCACATATTTCCATCGGTTTGATTGTCGATCGGTTACCGCAAAAAGTTCAAGAATTTACAGATGTCATCAGCTATCTTTCCACTTTTATCATTTGTCTCCTCATTGGATGGGTAAGCTTTAAGAGTGGATTGAATTCGATGTCAGGGAATATAAAAACGACGGATTTGCTTGGTGTCCCACATTTTCCGTTTCGATTCATCATCGCATTAGGATTCACGATGTGGGGGCTGGAAGCACTTTTGAAGGTCGTCCGTTCTCTTGTCATTTTCTTTGCTGGAAAGGAGGGGTAATGTGAACATCGAGCTCCTCGGATTGATGGGTATTGTTTTAATGTTCATTCTCATGTTTTTAAGACTTCCGATTGCCATCGCGATGGCAATCCCAGCTTTACTTGGAATATGTTATTTAAAAGGCTGGAATACACTTACTACCGCTATTGAGACTATTATTTGGGATCATAGCTTCAGTTATACATTAACCACAATTCCTCTTTTCATTTGGATGGGCGAATTGCTATTTGTGTCCGGTGTTAGCAAGGAATTGTTTAAAATGTTTCGTTTGTGGTTGGGTCGTTTAAGAGGGGGGCTCGGTTTAGCTACAATCGGTGCGTCAGCGGTTTTTGCGGCTGCTTCGGGTTCTAGCTTGGCGACCACTGGAACGATGGGCGCAATTGCATCGAAGGAAATGGATCGATTCGGATACAAAGACTCGTTCTCCGCTGGAACAATTGTTGCGGGCGGTACGTTGGGGATTCTTATTCCACCGAGCACGGCATTTATCGTATACGGCATGTTAACCGAGCAATCCATCGGTAAGCTTCTTATAGCAGGTATTATACCAGGCGTTATGTTATCCGGATTATATATGTTGACAGTCTATATTTCAGCGCGGCTAAATCCGGACATCGCACCTGTAACTTCCGGCGGTGGATGGAGGGAAAGAATCCTTTCTCTCAAATCGACAATCTGGATCTTAATCTTGTTTATCGTCGTTATTGGTGGAATGTATATCGGTTTCTTCAGCCCGACGGAAGCAGCTGCAGTAGGTGCATTTGGAGCCATGCTCACGGCTTTACTAAAGCGGAAATTAACGTTCAAGAATTTTATAGAGTCTGCATCCAATACGTTAAAAACTACCGGTTTTTTGTTCGCAATCATGTTGGCAGCATTTATCTTGAATTACTTTCTTGCAATTACGAGAGTCCCGATGCTTATGGCGGATGTGATTGATTCACTTTCTGTGCCGAACTTTGTCATATTTATGCTGATCATCATAATGTATCTCATCCTTGGTGCTTTCATGGATTCTTTGGCGATGATCATCATTACGATTCCAATTATTTTACCAATCATTAATGCGATGGATATGGATTTAATCTGGTTTGGGGTGATTATCGTTTTGGTTATTGAATTAGGGTTAATCACACCACCTGTAGGAATGAATTGTTATGTATTGAAGGGTGTTTCAGACTACTCACTCGAAACTATCTTTAAAGGTGCAGCTAGCTTTATTATTCCGATCATCGTTATGATTCTCATTTTGTACTTCTTTCCTGAAATCGCTTTGTTCCTACCATCCAAAATGTAATGAAGATAAATGGGAATGAATGTTCATTACAACAAAGAGAATTAGAGAGTGGAAATGTATTCATTTCGTCACTCTCTATTTTTTTCGTCACTCTTGTTTAACAAGCCGATGGATGATGATGGCGATTTGAAGGTTAAGACGGTTTTTTGTGTGTGCTAAATCAATTTCCAGTATTTCTCCAATCCGGTTTAACCGATAGCGGAGAGTGTTGTAGTGAATATGTAGCTTTTCAGCTGATACCTGGATAGCTGATTCGTTATCCAGAAATACTTCTAGCGTTTTCAGTAATTCGGATTTGTTTTGAGCATCATATTGAATGATCTTTTCAAGGTACCGATTCATAAACTCTTTCATGTGCTCCGTATTTTCCGTATTGAATAATAACCCGATAATACCAAGTTCATTGAAATGGACAATAGGTGTTTTGAATTGAAATGAATGGGCAAATTCCGTAGCTTTTTTCGCCTCGTTGAACCCCTTAAGATAGTCTTTTACCCGAACTATAGCATTGCTAATCCCGATGTGGAATTGTAGTTCAGGATGCTTGTCCTCCACATAGTTGAGCGCGAAGTTTGCTACGGTTCGGATATGTTGTTCGGGTGTGACGAGGATAATTTTTTGACCTTGAATCATGCTGAGTGGCAAAAGTTCCTCGTCAATCAGGTAACCAAATTTTTCTATAACCCGATTCAACGATATTGTATGGTCCTCCTTACTCTCTATAGGACTCATTACAATAATGGCGTACGTCTTTTCAAACGAGATGTTTAAATAACGTGCCCTTCGAATAAGATTTTCCTCCGTTTCCAGCCCGGATATCAAATCATGCAAATAGTCTTGGCGTAATCGATTTTCGACTTCAATGCTCGTTTTCTCTTGGTTGATTTGCAGTGCAAGGACGTTTTTGGCTTGCTCGATTGCAACTACGCTCAACCGATCAAATGCTTTCAATCTTTTAGGAACGATTACATATGCAACAGTCTGATTATGCAGGGTAATCGTGAAAACGGAGAAGATCTGCCTCTTATGAGTTACTTCAAAAGAAGTTTGAGGATTGTCTTCGGATTGAAGGACGTATTTATACAATTCCGCGTGATTGAATTGGTCAATGTTGCTGGTCGCATTTCGTGGCGTTGCTTCATAAATGCAATTGCCAAATTCATCGAGCAATAAAATCGGTTCTTCAATGAAATTGGACACTTTTTGTAAAATCCCTTTGTTTCCGCCCTTATTGAGTGCTTCTTCAAAAAGTTCATCGTGTAGTTTACTTACCCGGACTTCATTCGAATACAGTTTTGCATTTGAAATGGACAACGCTGTTTGGTGACAGAAGTATTTGAGCATTTGCAGTAAGGGCAGCTTAGAATGATATAAAACGGTTCGGGCTAAAAAGATGATGCCAACCCGTTCGCCATGAGCAACCAATGGGGAACAGATAAGGGAAACGATGTTTTTTTCCTTCAAGTTTTGAAAAAGTGGGCTTTCCAAAGAAGTATGCTCGGAAATATCTGCTAAGATGAACGGTTCCTGATTTTTTGATAATTGCTTTTGAAAGGGTGAATCTAGAGATTCCTCGATAAACAACATATCGGATTTCCCGATTCCGGCAACTGCTTCTATACGTATGCAAGCTTTCTCATGATTAATCATTCCGACAAGGACGGAGTGTGCTTTGGAGACATCCAGTAGATGCGTAGCACTTAAATTCAGAATATCGGTCAGCGGGGCTAAGGAAGCGACTTCCAAGTTGATTTGATGCAGGATTTCGAATGTACTTGTAGAGAATTTCAAGAAATCCGCTTTTTGTTTTAAAGTTTGAAGTGCATAAAAGTGTGATTGTAATTTTTCATCACTATAATCCTCATGAAGTCTCTCTTTTAATGCATCCCATTTTTTCTCATCGTTGCTTTGGATGAGTGGAATCAGTTCACCAATAAAGTCACTGTAAGTGAGTTCGTTTTGGATCAACGGAAGGCCTCCTTCAATTCTCTTATTTTTCAATCTATTAATTAGTATGAATTATACAATAAAGTGAGCAAGTATTGTAGTCAATTGACATAGTTGACCTTTTGGGAAAGAAGTAAAATGAAGGAAATAGTGTAGATGAAAGGGGTTATTCAATGAGATTTCAAGATCAGGTCGCAATCGTGACGGGCGGGGCGGATGGAATTGGTAAAGAAATTGCTCGTAAATTACTTGTGGAAGGCACTATAGTCATCATTACCGATATTAATAAAGCTGCATGTGAAAAAACGGTGACGGAATTTCAAGCGGACGGTTTCAACGCTCATTCATTTCCAGCAGATGTTTCACAAAAAAAAGAAGTAATAGAAGTCGTTGAAAAAACAAAAGAGCAGTTTGGAAAGATTGATATTTTAGTGAACAATGCGGGGGTTGTCCGTGATGCAAGGATAACCGAAATGGATGAAGAAGACTGGGATCTTGTTGTAGATGTCTGTTTAAAAGGTTCCTTCCTTTTTGCGAAATATACGGCTGAGCATATGATTACGCAAGAATACGGGAGAATTGTCAATATTGCATCCCGTGCTTATTTGGGAAACCCGGGACAAGCCAATTACTCAGCTGCAAAGTCTGGCGTTCTCGGTCTTACGAAAGCGCTTGCAAAAGAATTGGGCAAGTACAATGTCACAGTGAATGCGATCGCACCAGGTTTGATTGAAACGAATGCATTGCGGAACCATCCGAAATACGAAAAGATTCAAGAGCTTCAAAAGCGTGATTCACCGATCAAACGTGTAGGTTCAAACGAAGACGTTGCAAATGCAGTACTGTTTTTCGCATCGGATGCTTCCTCTTATATTACTGGGGATATTTTACATGTAACAGGCGGAAGATTCGGCTAATCGAACGGGAGGCGAATGAAATGATGAATATTGAACGGAAAGCCATTCCCATAATGGAAGGCTTGTGGCAAATGGAAGCAGATGACAAACCACACTTGATGGGTAGTCGATGTAGGGAATGCGGAGAGATGTTTTTTCCAAGGAAGACATTGAACTTTTGTATGCATTGTCATAACGAGTCATTGGTAGAGATACTATTCTCCGGCAAGGGACGCGTTTTGATGTTAACAAAAGTGGAAAGACAACCAGCTGGTGGTTTTTATAAAGGTAAGGTTCCTTATACATATGGAATCGTTCAATTGGATGAAGGGATAAATATATTCTCACAGCTCGTAGATGATCCAACGCTATCAGCTGATGAACGTGTCGAGATGGTTGTTGTGAAATTGTATGAAGAAGATGAGAACGATGTCATGACTTTCAAGTTCAAAGCGGATAGCACGCTCCGGGAAGGGGTGAGAGATGATGGTTAATAACGCTCAATGGAAAGATGTATATGTTCAAGGAACCTATACTACGAAATGGGGTTTTTTTCCGAACATTTCCACCAGTTCAATGGGAGCTGAGGCGATTGTTGCTGCATTAAAAGACGCTCAAATAGATTGGGGAGAAGTGGACGCGGTTTTTGCAGGAAGTGTCTATCAAGGAACAGCTTCCGGGCATCGAGTAGTAGGTGAAGTTGGATTTACTGGCATTCCCATCGTCAATGTAGAGAATGCTTGCTCAAGTGGAGCGACAGCTTTTAGACTTGCATACGATTCAATTCGATTGGGGCAATACAAAACGGTACTCGCCATCGGATTTGAAAAGATGCCAAGGGGACCTATCCCGAGTACTGCTTTTCCGAGTTGGCAGTTAGCGATGGGCTTCAACGTGCAACCGGCTAATTATGCACTGGAAACGATGGAATACATGCAACAATATGGAGCTACTGTAGAAGATTTCGCGAGAGTCAGTGTGAAAAATAGGCGAAACGGTTCGCTAAATCCCAATGCGCGATTTCAAAAAGATGTCACCGTAGAGGAAGTGCTCCAATCGACAATGGTGGCATCTCCACTTCGTTTACTGAATTGTTGTCCATTGGCGGATGGGGCGGTCGCGATGATTTTGACGAATAAACCGACGAGCGATCGGGCGATTCGGGTTGCAAGTTCCGTATTGGTATCGGGTGTATACGGAGAAGAATCATATCAATCCGGCATTACGGCAAGCGTCCATCACTTCTCTTCAGAAGGCATTGTCGAAAATTCAGCTCGAGAAGCGTACGAAAAGGCAGGCTGCGGTCCGGAGGATGTCCATGTCGTGCAAGCATACGACAGTATGGGACCTGGTGAATTGTGGGACATTGAAAAACTTGGTTTTTGTGCAAGAGGAGCAGCACCTGAATTGTTGCGTGAAGGTGTCTTCGATTTGACGGGAAGTTTGCCGGTTAACACCGATGGCGGACTGTTGTCCAGAGGTCATCCGCTTGGTGCGACGGCTTTGGCACAAATTCATGAGATTGTATTGCAATTACGGGGAGAAGCCAGTCATCGACAAGTGTCCGATCATATGGTCGGTTTGGCACACGCGATGGGGGCAGGTCCAAATAGTGCAGTAACAATATTACAGCGGTGATGGGGTGGGGAAAAGTGGAAGATAGAGGACTGTTCTATGAGGATTTTCAAATAGGAGATAAATTCTTATCTCCTTCACGTACTGTTACAGAAACGGATGTCGTCAATTTTGCGGGTTTATCAGGTGATTATAATTTGCTTCATATGGATAAGGAGTATGCCAAAAACACGGTTTTTCAAGAACGGATTGCTCATGGATTGTTAGGACTGTCTATCGGATCCGGCTTGTTTACACGTACAGAGCTAAACCGACGAATGAGTAAAAATCTGATTGCACTTTTAGGGCTTGAGTCATGGGAATTTTTAGCGCCTATCAAAATTAGCGATACTATTCACCTTGAAATTGAAATCGTTGATAAGAAGAAAACGAGCAAACAAGACCGTGGAGTCGTGAAGTTTAATCGGAAAATCATTAATCAAAACGGAATCACGGTACAAGAGGGATTGACGCCGATGATGATTGCAAGGAGAACGAACTAGGGGGATTTAGAATGGCTTTTCAACTATCGGATGAACAAGTAATGATTAAAGAGACATTGGTGAAATTTCTTGAAAAGGAAATTGCACCAATGGTAGAAGAATACGAAAGAAATGAAAAACCTGTCACAAAGGAGATTGTGCAGAAACTTGTCCCATTTGGCTTTTTAGGTGGGCTGCTCCCGGAGGAAGCAGGTGGCCATGGTCTGGATTACACAACCTATTTTACAATGATAGAAGAATTATCCCGTGTATGGCCTTCTTTACGGGCGACGGTGGGGATTTCCAACTCCGTGCTCACGCATATTTATGAATAC
The DNA here is from genome assembly GCF_002109365.1 of Sporosarcina sp. P37. Taxonomy (NCBI): domain Bacteria; kingdom Bacillati; phylum Bacillota; class Bacilli; order Caryophanales; family Caryophanaceae; genus Sporosarcina; species Sporosarcina sp. P37. The sequence continues at coordinate 35,808 of NZ_CP018869.1, read as the reverse complement.
GGAACGGAGGAACAGAAAGAAAAATACTTAGGCCCATTGCTGCGCGGGGAAAAACTAGGTTTCTTTGCCCTTACGGAGCCGGATGTCGGGTCGGACGCTTCAAGCGTTGCAACTCGTGCTGTATTTCAGGATGATAAATGGATTCTAAATGGCACAAAGATCTTCATTACGAACGGTTTGGAAGGTGAAATTGGCATTGTCATCGTCCAGACAGATAAAACATTAGGGAATAAAGGAATTGCCGCTTTATTAGTTGATAAAGAAGAAACATCTTTTTTAGCTACAAAAATCGAGAAAATGGGTACCGTAAGTTGCCCGTTTGCTGAACTGGTTTTCGAAAACAGTGAAGTCCCTGCTAAAAATATTCTAGGCAATGTAGGCGAAGGGTTAAGACAAGGATTGAAGTTTTTGAACAGTGCACGAGCCATGGTTGCATATATTGCCACAGGCATTTCTCAAGCTTGTTTGGATGCTTCTATTAAATATGTGAAGGAGCGTCACCAGTTTGGGAAGCCGATTGGAAGTTTTCAATTGATTCAGGAAAAGATTAGTGAAATGATCACTCTGACGAATGCGATGCGGTTGCTTGGCCAGCAAGCAAGCTCCTTGCTTGACCATGGGAAAGATGCAAAAGTGGAATGTTCAATGGCCAAGTATTTTGCAACAGATCGCGTCCTGAGAGTAGCAGAAGAGGCCTTACAGATCCATGGAGGGTACGGGTATACGAAAGAGTTTCCTGTAGAGCGCTATTATCGCGATATCCGATACTTTACCATTGCTGAGGGAACAAACGAAATGCAAAAATTGATCATCGGACGAGAAGTGTTAGGTATATCCGCTTTTGTGTGACCACAATCGGAAATGAATGAAAGAGGTGACCGAAGTGAGAATGCTAGAAGGAATAAAGGTTGTGGACTTGACGAATTTATTGCCGGGTCCTTTTGCAACGAATATCCTGGCGGAATTAGGGGCTGAAGTGATAAAAGTGGAGCGACCCGATGGCGGTGACCCGGTTCGTCATATGATACCAGGATTATTTGAAACATTGAATAGACAAAAAACGAGTGTATTGCTCGACTTTAAAAAAAAGAAAGATAAGGAAATCCTCTGGGAACTGATTGAAAGTAGTGATGTATTAATTGAAGGTTTTAGACCAGGGGTTATGGAAAGATTAGGTTTTGGGAAAGAAGATGTTGCAAAACTTAATCCTGAACTCATTTATTGTTCCATCTCAGGCTATGGGCAAAATGGGCCTTACCGTGATCTTCCGGGACATGATTTGAACTATTTGTCGGTCGCTGGTGTCCTTAGCATTAGCGGGCAACCGAATGGCGCTCCAGAGGCTACGGGGGGTGTTCAAATTGCTGATCTCGCTGCATCACTCTATACGACGATTTCAATTTTAGGTGCATTATTGAGTAAGGCCAGGACGAATTCAGGCGGTGTTCATCTCGATGTATCCCTGGCGGAGAGTGCGCTTGCTTTAATGGCTCCCCGCATTGCGGAATACTACGGGAGAAATGAGCCGGCCAAGTCGGATTTTATGAGCCGAGGAGCATACGGTGCATTTCTGACGAAAGATATGAAACATATCTCGATCGCTTGTGTAGAAGAGAAGTTTTGGGAAACCTTTTGCGAAACGGTTGGAATGAAAGAATTTTTACTAGACAATTTGTTTAACAGTTGGACCAAGCGGATGGAAAATGCCGAGATAATTAATCGGAAAATTGAAACGATAATTGCTCAAAAAACGTTGTCCGAGTGGTTGACGATTTTCAAAGATGTGGATTTGCCGGTCAGTCGCGTCAATACGATTAACGATTTGTTGAAAGATCCGCATTTGAAGTATAGGAATGCAATCATCGAAGAAGGAGATCGGATAATGATCCCATATCCAGTAAAGATGATGTTTCAAAAATGATCAAACTAAAGGGTGAATTAATGATGGGGCTATTAGATGGGAAAGTTGCGATTATTACAGGAGCGGGAAGAGGAATTGGAAGAGAAACTGCATTGGTGTTTGCGGAAAATGGCGCAATTGTTGTCATTTCAGATTTGGACACAAAACCTGCGGCTGAAGTGGAAAGCGAAATCGTGAAAAACGGAGGCCAGGCCCTTACGATTTGCGGTGATATTACAAATTCGGAGTTTCCACGTCTATTGATTGAAAAAGCGGTAGAGAAGTTTGGAAGAATCGATATTTTAGTGAATAACGCCGGTGTGACACGTGATAGTTTGATTCATAAAATGACGGACGAAAAGTTTCAACAAGTGCTGGATATTCATTTAGTCGCACCTTTCCGATTAATCCGCGAAGCGGCTCCTTATATGCGAGAAGCAGCAAAAAAGGAAATCGAACAAGGGATTGTGAATTATCGGAAAATCATTAACGTCTCATCAGTTTCAGGTCTTAGGGGAAATGTGGGGCAAGCAAACTATTCGTCTGCCAAAGCGGGAGTTGTCGGATTGACGAAAGTCGTTGCACAGGAATGGGGACGTTATAACATCAATTCAAATGCGGTGGCGTTTGGGTTCATCGAAACGAGGATGACACAATCACTTGAGTCTAGTGAAGACCAGACAGGCGTTCCAGATAAAGTGAGGCAAATATTTATCGACAAAATCCCGCAAAAAAGGACGGGGCAACCACGGGAAGCAGCGGAGGGGATTCTTTACTTAGCTTCTCCATTGTCCAATTATGTGAATGGCCAAGTCTTGCAAATTAACGGTGGTTCTTACACTTGATCCGACAAACAGAGGGGGAAGGGTGGTGATGAGATGTATGAAAAAATCGGACCAATTGAAATTTTTGGAGACAATTCAAGTAAAGTGCCTTTTTGTACGACATTGCTGCTGACGAACAATCAAGATACCGCATTATTGGAATGCGGAGCCGGTTTCGATAGTTTGACGTATATTGAAAAAAACTATTTCGTGCGAGATATTTACTTGACCCATCATCACATCGATCACGTGTGGGGCGTCCCGTTTTTTCCGCAAGCTAATGTGCATATCAATCCGTTTGATTTTGAAAAAGCATCGGATATTTACGCCATTTCGCATGCGGACGGAATGCTAGCATTTCAAGACGAGAAGTCACTTCAAATTTGGTTGAAGCAACAGAAAAACAGGCATTTTGGAGGCATTTCCATCGGAAAACGTACAATTCAGGCGGATTGTATATATCCGATGGATAAGCCGATTGAAATTGCGGGTATCGATGTACATTTTATCCACGCACCGGGCCATTCAGAAGGATATACAGTTCCTTATATTGAAAAATACGGCATTGTCTATGTAGGGGATTTCGACTTGACATCCTTTGGTCCATTTTACAATGAATTGGAAGCCGAAATAGATGATTTCATCAAATCTGCAAAAAAAGTTGGGAACCTTGACGCCAAATATTTTATAACGGGTCATCATAAAGGAATTGTTTCCAAAAAGGAGTACAACGAAAAAGTCGTCGGTTTTTTGAATATCATTGAAAAGCGGCATGAGAAAATTTCCTATTGTATCCGTAAGGGGGTCTCCCCGGATCAATTGATTGAACAAGACGTATTTTATCGGAAAGAACAACGAGAAGGCTCGATTTTACGTTTAAAGAATGAAGTCATCGGGATCTATAAGCATTTACAACTGTTACTACAGGAGGGTGAAGTTTGTACGCAGTTTGTTGATGCGTTTATTCAGAAACATATTGCTAGACCAGAATACTTGAAATGGTAGTGGAAAGGGGCTTGGAAAATGAGAAGAAAGTGGCATGATTTTTATCCAGAAGGGGTTCCTTATGACATAGAAATTCCAACTGATGTGTCTATTTACGATACCTTCGAAGAAGCAGTTAAACAGTCCCCATCATCGATTGCCATCATTGATGAAGAGCTTATGATGACCTATTCTGAATTGCGGGTAGCAACGGAGCGTCTTGCAAAATATTTTTATAAGCGAGGGATGAAAAAAGGAGATCACGTCGCGGTTATGTTACCGAATAGTGCAGAATTCGTCGTGTGCTATTTTGCACTTCAACGGATTGGTTGCACGCAAATCCAAGTAAATACGCTCTACCAGTCGAGCGAACTTTCCCATATTTTGAATGATAGTGAGGCAAAATGGATTGTATGTGATGACGCTCAAGTCCCTAAATTGAATGCAATCGAATTGTGGACAGATATTGAAAAAAATGTTTTTGACGCGGAGAGGGATTTATTTCAACGTATCTGCTTTCGTGATGAGGAGACAGCAAGCATCCAATTGCCGAATGTACCAATCAATCCGATGGAGGACGTCGCCATCATTCAATACACAGGCGGTACAACCGGTAATGCAAAAGGTGTCATGCTTACGCATTATAACATTGTGGGGTATATCATTCAAAATCGTGTATTCTACTTTTTAAAGCAAAAAGAAGAGATTACACTTGGCAATACACCAATGGCTCATGTGATGGGGATTGGCTATCTTAATATTACGATCGCATTGGGTGGCACGTATATTATTGTGAGACGTTTCAATATCCCGAAAGTGAAAGAATTGCTGTTCAAATATGCTCCCACTATTTTTATCGGCGCGCCTACCATTTATATTGCTTTGCTGAACAGTGAGGAAATTGAGGATGATGATTTAAGAAGTTTGAAAATATGTACATGCGGAACAGCGCCGTTACCGTTGGAAGTGATCAAAGAATTTGAAGAACGTTCTGGTGCGCAAATTATGGAGGGATATGGAATGTCGGAAGTCCTTGTCACGCATCGCAATCCACTATCGCAAAAAAAGACGGGCAGTATCGGGATTCCAGTTCCAGGCGTCGATTGCAAAGTCGTCGAGCTGGAAGATCGAAATGTGGAAGTTCCCGTTGGCGAAGAAGGGGAACTTCTGATCAAAGGACCGCAAGTGATGAAGGGGTACTGGAACAATCCAGATGAAACCGCACAAGTATTGATCGACGGCTGGATGGCAACGGGCGACATTGCAGTTATGGATGATGATGGCTATTTCTACATTGTTGGAAGAAAAAAGGATTTGATCATTGCAAGCGGCTATAATATTTATCCGATAGAGGTGGAAAATGTAGTATATGAACATCCTGCCGTATTTGAAGCGTGTGTGTTTGGCGTAACAGATTCGTATCGTGGAGAAACGGTTAAATGTGTTATTGTGCTGAAAGAAGGCCAAAAGATGACTGAAGAAGAAATCATATCCTTTTGCAAAAAAAGGCTTGCAACGTATAAAGTGCCGAAAACTTTCGAATTCAGAGAATCTCTTCCTAAAACAGCAGTCGGTAAAATATTGAAAATGCAACTGATGGAAGATGAATTAATGAAATGAAACTAGCTTAAATGGTAACTGAATGTTACTGTTTAGGCTTTTTTATTGCTATATATTGAGTATATGTGGAGTTGACAATAAAAACTAGCTTCTTTGTAGGCTTCATACATAGTAAGAAGTGTAGAGCAAACGATATAGTAATAGTAATCTTTGGAATTAAGGAATAATGATATAAGTAAAAAAGTCTATATTCATAAAAGGAGGATACGTGCATGAAAAGAAAAGTTAAAGTGATCGGCGTTGATATGGTGAAGTTTGTAAAGCCTGGTATGCAGGATCCATATGAAGTGATGGCATCCAAAGCGATTAAAGGCGCAATTGAAGACGCGGGAATTGAGTTTAAAGAAATAGAACATGCCTATGCCAGTTATGTTTATGGTGACAGCACTTCTGGACAAGCGGCCTTGTATAAAGTCGGGGTAAGCGGGATACCTGTTTTTAATGTCAATAATAATTGTTCATCCGGCTCCACTGCACTATTTCTGGCTCGTCAGGCAATCGAAAACGGTATTGTTGAATGTGCGCTCGCATTCGGTTTCGAAGAGATGAAGCCTGGAGCGCTTTCGACAGTGTACGGAGATCGAACAACGCCGATGAAGGCATTTGTCGATCGATTAGAAGAATTGATGCCCAATTATTCTTTAGAATCTCCACGCGCAGCTAGAATGTTCGGATCTGGCGGAATGGAATATATCGAAAAATACGGGGCGAACCCGGATATCTTCTCTAAAGTGGCGGTGAAGACACGTAGTCACGCCATTCATAATCCTTACTCCATGTTCGACAAGCCTTTGACCATCGAAGAAGTGCAGAATTCACCAATGGTTTTCCCTCCCTATCTGACAAGATTCTGTGCATGCCCACCATCTTGCGGTGCCGCGGCTGCAATTATCTGCAGCGAGGATTTTGCGAAAAAGCATGGGCATGATGATGCTGTCGAAATTATCGCCCAGGCGATGGCTACAGATAACGAGTTGACGTTTACAACGGGTGCCATGAATTTGGTAGGAGCGGACATGACGAAAAGGGCCGCGAGCCAAGTATTCGAACAGGCTGGTATCGGCGTAGAAGATATTGATGTCATCGAACTGCATGACTGCTTCACCCCGAACGAAGTGATCACCTATGAAGGGCTTGGCCTTTGCGAAGAGGGCGGAGCCGAAAAGTTCATCAATGACGGTGACAATACGTACGGTGGAAAGTACGTTGTCAATCCTTCAGGTGGTTTGATGTCCAAAGGCCATCCAATTGGAGCGACCGGTTTGGCGCAATGTACTGAATTAGTCTGGCAGCTTCGAGGAGTGACCGGGAAAAGACAAGTGGATAATGCGCATGTAGCTTTGCAACACAACCTTGGTCTTGGCGGTGCGGTCGTTGTGACGATGTACAAGAAATCATGATGGGGGGATGGCCCAATGCAGTATGAACAGTATCATTCAATCGACATCCAGATGGATGGAGCGGTCTGTATTGTTTCATTGAACAAACCTAAATTGCGTAATGCGCTTGCCGAGGAGATGCGAGAAGAATTGAAGGACTTCTTCCGAATGGTAGGTGACGACCATTCGATTCGGTCAATTGTTATGACAGGCAAAGGAAGCGTATTTTCTGCTGGCGGCGATTTAAAAACTCTTCAACAATTAGACTCTAATGAGATTCAAAATAGAATGGAAAAAAGCCAAGAACTGATTCAAATTATGCTTCGTCTACAAAAACCGATCATCGCAGCAGTCCACGGTGCAGCTGCAGGCGCCGGCTTTAGCTTAGCACTTGCGTGCGATATGATTTTCGCAGCGAAATCAGCGTTCTTCGTACAAAGCTTTATTAAAATCGCCGTTGTTCCCGATTTAGGGGCGCTACATTTCCTCCCGAAACTAATTGGTCGGCATAAAGCGATGGAGCTGATGCTTCTAGGGGAGAAAGTGCATGCAGATGAAATGCAGAAGCTCGGCGTTGTCAATCGTGTAGTTGAAGATGAAGAGCTTTTCGAGGAAACATTGCGTGTTGCGAGGCAAATGGCGGAAAATCCAGCATTGTCGATGGGGCTTATTAAACAAATGGCAACCTCAGGTACGTTGGAAGAATTGGAAAAGACGTTCGAAGCTGAAAAGCAGTCACAAAGCATCTGTTTCGAATCCGACGACTTCGAAGAAGGGGTGCAAGCGTTTTTCGAAAAACGAAAACCCGTCTATCATTGATACTTTACACGGGAAAAGGAGGGAACTTGCTTGGTCTATGCTGATCAGCGTTTAGAACAAATCAAAAATACGAAGTTTGATACATTCACTTTTACGATTGAAAAAGGAAAGATAAAGGAATTCGCTATCGCTCTAGGCTATAACAGTGAAAGTTACTTAAATGGTGATGCTTTGCCGCCGACTTTTTCGACTGTCGTTGAATTTTGGGGCGGGCAAATTTCCATTTCAAAAGTTCTCGGCTTGAACTTGCCCAAAGTGCTGCACGGGGAGCAAAGTTACGATTATTTTGGCGTGATAAGAGTAGGGGATGAAATCGTCGTTCATTCGGAGGTCGAAAAAGTTTTTACGAAAGCAAAGATGAATTTTATCGTGTTGACAAAGAAATTTATAAATCAGCACGGGGAATTGGTGCTTATAAGCCGCTCAACAATTATTGAAAGACATTAGGAGGCGATTGGTTTGACGATGAGCAGGCATTTAGAAACGTTGCAGAAAGAAGAGATCACTCATACACAGATCGTCCGGTATGCAGGTGCGTCAGGGGATTTCAACCCGATCCATACAGTCGTCCCTTTTGCGCAAGAGGCGGGGTTGGGCGACGTCATCGCACATGGAATGATGATTATGGGATTTGTCGGCCAGGCGATTGACGGATGGTTCCCAACGGACCAATTGGAAAATTTCACTGCTCGTTTCAAGGCGATGACAAGGCCTGGCGAAAAGATTATTGTCAATGGTTGTGTTACGAACGATATAGGCGACTGGTTGCATTGTGTAGCAACTGCAGCCAATGAAGCGGGAGAAGTGAAAGTGGAAGCCAAGTTTACAATTCGCATCCAGTAATAGAAGGAAGGGGGTTGGACATATTGGATGGGAGGGAAAAGAAGATAATCGGGAAGACAACCATACCGGTCATCATGGCACCAATGTTCCTTGTCTCGAGCCCACAATCTGTCATCGAAGCATGCAAAGCGGGGATCATCGGAACATCCCCCCTGTTGAATGCACGGAGTCCCGAAGCACTGGGAAATTGGTTTCAGACGATTCGTGAAGCGTTAGATCCAGTGAAACACAATCCGTCGGACATCATTTCGCCATGGGGAGTCAATTTTATTGTACATAAGACGAACAGCCGGCTAGGCGATTCGAAAATACGAGCCTCCGATTGTCATTACTTCACTTGGCAATCCGCAGACGGTGGTTGATATCGTCCATGAGTACGGAGGTGTTGTTCCTGTCGGATGTTATCTCCACCAAGTATGCCCGAAAAGCAGCAAAAGCGGGAGTGGATGGGCTCATCCTCGTCTGCAACGGTGCAGGTGGTCATGGCGGCACACTGAACCCTTTTGCATTTGTGGGGAAAGTACGGCGATTTTAGAAAGGGCTTACAATTATAGCGGGCAGCAAAAACGGAAACGTTGAAAGTATACTTGACGCCACAAAAAGCGGCAGGTCGCGTACTGGAAGGCGACCGGCTTTGTCCGCACCCATCGCGAGTGCTGTGCGCAGTTGCTTTTCCGCTTCCTCTTCGCCGAGTGTCAAGACCGTCACTTCGGTAACGGAAGAATTGATTCATTATGGGGCGGACCGTGTTGTAACGGTGGAACACCCACATTTGAAACATTACACATCGGATGGTTATAGTCAAGGATTCATGGCGGTGTAAGAACAGGAAAAACCAGAAGCGATCGTTTTCGGCCATACGGCGCTCGGGAAAGATTTGTCGCCGAAAATCGCTAGTAAACTCTCAACCGGTTTGATCTCCGACGTGACAGCGATTGAAGGAGAAGAAGATAATGCGCTTTTCATCCGCGCTATATTTTCAGGAAAAGCGTTCGAGAAAGTGAAGAATAAGGATGGCATGCCGTTCTTCACCATCCGTCCAAACAACATCGCTTCACTTGAAAAAGACGGCAGTCGTACTGGCGACATTACTTCCTTGTCGATCGATATTACTAATCTCCGTACGGTCATCAAAGAAGTGGTGCGCAAATGGGAGAGGGTGTCGATCTTTCAGAAGCAAAAGTGGTTATCGCGGGCGGTCGGGGTGTGAAAAGTGCAGACGGATTCAAGCCGTTGCAAGAGTTGGCAAATCTTCTCGGTGGTGCAGTCGGCGCATCCCGTGGTGCATGTGACGCGGATTACTGTGATTACTCCTTGCAGATTGGGCAAACAGGTAAAGTCGTTACGCCGGATTTATACATCGCAACAGGAATTTCGGGAGCAATCCAGCATATAGCGGGGATATCCAACTCGAAAATAATCGTTGCTATCAATAAGGATCCGGAAGCAAACATCTTCAAAGTGGCAGACTACGGCATTGTGGGCGATCTATTTGAGGTTATCCCAATGATGATTGAAGAAATCAAACAGTTACATATTCATGCATAACACCTACCCTACCTTCAAGGGATCAAGTATGTGAATGGGGCAACAGCGGATATGACTCAATTATTAAGCGGTATTCAAGAGACGGAAGTGGCGACGGATCGTATTATCGATGCGGTGGAAGAATTGAATAAGGCGGCGGATCAGTTGATTCGACAAAAGTATCATTCATCTGCACATAAAAGAATACAATCAAAATCAGCTTTCAAACGAGTAGTTAACTCGAATGAAAAGCTGATTTTCCTGTTATACCGGGTTGCTTGTAATAGTGAATACGATGAAGTTGAGGAATGTATATGTCGAATGGAAAATTGAGAAAAAGGGGTTTTTTGCCTTTTTTGCTGTTTGTTGTATTTGTTGTCCTGTTTATTGGTTCAAGGATTATGACGAAAGACTTTTCCAATATGCCTTTGAACGTGGTGATGCTTATAGGGGCTGCTGTGGCGCTCGTAATGAATCGGCGAGAGACGTTCAGTAAAAAGATCGATATTTTTATGAAGCATGCGGGGCATCCGAATATCATTTTAATGGCTGTTATTTTTCTTTTGGCGGGTGTCTTTGCGGGCGTGGCAAAAGGGATGGGGGCCGTTGAATCAACGGTCAATCTGGGTTTGTCATTGTTGCCCACAAATTTGCTTATTGTCGGCTTGTTTGTCATCGGCGGTTTCATTTCGATTTCGATGGGAACGTCAATGGACACGATTGTCGTGTTGGCTCCGATTGGGGTAGGAATTGCCGACCAAACGGGCATCTCTGTAGCACTCGCCATGGCAACGGTCATTATTGGCGCGATGTTTAGGGATAATTTGTCGATGATATCAGATACGACGATTGCGGCGGTCAGGACGCAACAAACCAAGTTCAAAGTGAACTTCTTCCGGGTGCGATACTGACGATGATTCTCCTTGCCCTATTGTCGCATGGCAATTCAGCAGAACTTTTTTTAAGTGTCATAACTGAAAAATTATAACGCCGATAGGCTAATACAGTAGCATCAAGGAATTAAAAGATGTCTTAACATAGAGGGGAAACGAGCTTTAAAAGGTATAAAGGTCCGTGTTTTTCTAGTGATTTTAACATTCCAAGTATCTACACATTTTAAATGTAAATCAGGTGTATCCAGGAAGGTTTTTCTCTCTCTAACGTTGAATAAGTCATTGGGGTGATGTTATGGACAACGTTATCGAAGCAAGCATGAAAACCAGTGAAATAGCTAGCAGATTGGGGTTAGAGACCGTTACTATACGTAAGTACTGTCTTGAATTGGAGAAGCGGGGATTTGTCTTTCAGCGTAACGATGGGAAGAATAGAGACTTCACAAGTGATGACTTACATGCACTTTCACAGATGAAACATTTGATTGAGGTGGCCAAGATGAGCCGGATCGCAGCTGCCAACGTTGTGGTCGCTGGTCATGGGACTCCTAATGATATGTTGAATGAACCACCGTCCGTTTCCGTATCGTTGGTTAAAACCGATGAAACGATGGGAATGGACGAGGTGCAACGTTACTTAGAACAACAAGACGACCTTATTCGTAACGTTCAAGACGTCAATAATGCAGTGATTTTAATGAAAGAAATGATGGTAGGATTTCAACAGCAGCTAGCGACAGTGTCAGAAGAGAATCATGCCCTAAAGGAAGTCAAAAGAAGCCAGTACACCACTGAATTTCTGACTGTCCATAGGCTTAAAATCAAACTTAGGAAAGAAGCTGAAGCTTTATGGCAACTGGAGCCAGAAGAGAAACGGCTTATTAAAAGATGGTTCCGCAAATCAGAAGAAAATCACATAGAGAAAGACAGGTTTATTCAGAAATTTGTTGATGCAAACCTTGAAAAGTCATTAAAAACCGAAATAAATTACTGAAAAAACAACGAAATACCTTTAACACGGTAATGAACGATAAAAATGATTAAAAGTGAAATATGCTCTTTTGTCTAGAATGCAGGCGTCTACTCCTGTTGGAATAACGTCTTGGATGAAGGGATGACGGCCGAATCGAAATCGACAACAATCCTGCTGAAAATGCCATCCGTCCTAATGTGATCGGTCGAAAAAACTGGATGCATTCCGTTAGCGAAGCCGGCGCAAGGGCAAACGCAAACGCTATTTGTTTAAGTCTCGCAGAGACGGCAAAGAGTAATGGTATCGACTTCTATGAATATCTAAAGAAGCTGCTTACAGATCTGCCAAATCTGGATATCCATCAACATCCTAAAACTTTAGATCAGTATTTAGAAAATCCAAGCCACGTGTAGCACACCATAAAATAAGCCGCCTATTCGATTTGAAAAATCGTCATAGACGGCTATTTGTGCGTCTAAACAAGTGCGTTTTTTATAATTCGGGCTTACTATCATTCCTCAGTTTTCCTTTGTAACAAAAATGTAATATAACGCCAACTTCCTCACGGAAGTAGAAATTTCCACTTTTCCACTTCTGTAAGAAACCCATCTACTTAAATAAAGTAGAAATTTCTACTTTTGAAATATATACTCATTTCATTGAATGTCATGAAAACTCTAATACGAGCGTGTATTGGGCTTTTTTTTTTACATTTTTATCAATTAAAAAGTCACTTCTACTTCGCAAAGGTGGAAAAGTGGAAGTTTGCAATTTCTACCTAAATCCAACTTCCTCACAAAAGTAGAAAACAATAAAATTCGACAAAGCTGCTGTCTAATATGGATTATTTATGAGTTTACAAGTCTATTTGTATGTGTTTAAGTAAGTAGTAATCAAGCAGTAGACAAAATAAAAAGCCATTCCTATTTGTCTTTGGCCGGACAAGGAATGACTCAGATGTTTTTAACAACTAAATAAGTGAGCGTCCAAGACGTCTTATCCAAATTGAATAAAAGAGCGTCCATAAGTTAGCTGGTAACTGACTTATCGTCGTTAAAATATTGCTATAATCACTTCATGGTGTGCTGGTAACACGCCATAAGCTAATTTTAGATTATGTTGATTATAGCAATGGCAGACCTTTATTTCAATACACTTGCATTGAAATTATGAGTAAGTGCTTTTTTAAGTGCGCCTTTTAACGAGATAGCTATGGACGCTCACCGATAGAGGGGAAGTATTTGTCCATGGCTATTTGTGCATTCTCAGAGAAAAAGTCAGAGGAAGAGCTGGCTCAAATATATAATGTGTTACTTCATGAGGGCATCACGACTTTTAAAACAAAACAGTCCAAGGCGAGTTTACCGACTCGTGTTACTGTAGAAAAGCAAGATCGAGTACATAGAAAAGGCGCAGTCTTTGTCGTGCGTGACAAAGCTCACTTCACAGCAAACGGAGTGCGTGGCTATATCGTCACGTCCAAAGAAACCTTACTGGAAGATGCTCAGGCATTGACGCACTTCACGCCAAACGTTTACCGCACATTTGGCTATACAGATGAAAATCGCCGGTATATCCATGGATTTGAAGAACGGAATTTACAGCAAATCAATACATTTGTCGTGGATATTGACACGAAGAAGTACACCGTAAATGAACTGCTCTTAACGTGTATGGACAACTCTATTGGATTACCGACTCTTATCGTCGAATCAACACGTGGCTATCAGTTGTATTTTGCTTTGCAGCAGCCGTTCTTTATTTCGCCTAAAAATAATTTCCGCGGCTTGAAAGTGGCCAAGCGTATTAGTGATAATTTAAAGCAAAGTCTGCAAGCAGTAGAGGCAGATGTTTTTTGCAATGACTTTGGGTTCTTCCGTCTACCAAATGCGACAAATATCGTTTATGCGGGGCTTGATAATGTGTATGCTGTTGGATCCCTCATTGATTGGTCGATGCGTCAGGACGACAACAAAGATCGCCCATTATTTGTCCTGGCAACGAAACGATTGGCTAGCAGTGTTTTAGAAAGTGATTGGTTCGATGCGCTTGTCCATACCGTGAATATTAACGGAGATAAAGGAAAGCCGGGACGCAACAATACGTTGTTCACCCTTGCGTTAATCGGTTATAGCGAAGGGTGGAATATGGAGCGGACAGAAAACTTTTTAGACGAGTTTAACGCGCGCCTGGAAGCCCCTCTGAATGCATCTGATTTACATACAATCCTGCAGTCGGCATATTCAGGGAAATACCATGGACCGAGTAAAGAATATGTAGAGGCATTATTGGCCCTTCACGTAAAAAATGGTGCGTCTTACAAGGTATCACTCGGACATAGATGCTGGTATAAGTTCAAGAAGGCAAGAGAAGATCGTCAGCGCAGTCATTATGACGAATGGGAGGATGACATCATTGAATACATAACGGCTCAGAAACAGACGACAGAGCCGTTTATTTGGCTTACTCAAAAAGAGATGTGCGAAGCAATCGGTATCCCTCAAAGTACATTGAATGTGTTGCTGAATAGTTCTACAAAACTAATCAAAACTGTCACTGGAAAAGGACGTGCTAGTAAAACCGGTTGGACAACCGTGCAGCTGTTCATTACCTATACCCTCGATCTTTTAAGAGCGCAAACGGATACGTACACAACTTATGTACATCAAATCATCGAAGCACATGTAACTGCACTTGAGCCAATTGCAGGCTATCAGAAACTCATCCAAAAACTAAGCCTCTTAAAAGTACTACCCGACAAGTATAGCCCTGCACTCTCCTCGCTCGATAGCTCAGGATAAATTAATACTCCAGTCTGCCCTACATATTTCTAATTACGTATTTCTAAGGGTAGTAGATGGAATGCTAATATTATCGGTAGATGGATTATTAGAAGGGGTTCTGAAGGGGAGCAGAGCACACAGCGGGAGGCGTTCCACAGTCCAGCTTGCTGGCGAGGACCTTTGGGTTTTTTTGAAAGATTCAATTGAAAAAACTACCTATCAAAAGTAGAAATTTCTACCTTCGTTAAGTAGTTTTATTGAAGCGTTCTGGACGTTTATTAATGATGAATTGGCTAAATAACTTGAGCATTTCTTCTGTTTCTTCAATGGATAAATGATATGTATCAAGATAATGATTAAGAAGCTTTCCTTTTTGAATTAACAAGGTGGTGTGTTGCTGTTTGTTTTTAGTGTATTGTAGACGATTGAGTTTAAGTTCCAACTTATGCCAGATTGGTGTGTGGATCGGGAACGTTTATGGAATGAAGTTGAAAATATTGAAAAGACAAAGAACGCGCAACTAGCTCGTGAGTTTACAGTAGTACTTCCTATTGAATTATCGAATCAACAGCAAAAAGAGTTATTAAAGCACTTTGTACAAGAAATGTTTGTTGATGAAGGGATGGTAGCAGATATTGCGATTCATCGTGATGATGCTAAGAATCCTCATGCGCATGTCATGTTAACGATGCGTTCATTTTTAAAAGATGGCAGCTGGGGAGCCAAGTCGAAAAAAGAATATATTTTAGATGAAGATGGAGAATCATTATATACAGCGAGTGGCGCAAAGAAGTCTCGGAAGATTGATATGAATGACTGGAATAAAAGAGAGAAAATACAGGAGTGGCGTCAGGCATGGGCACTCTATGCGAATCAGCATTTGGCACTTGCCGGTGTGGCTGTTGAAATTACAGAGAAGTCACATGCAGAGTTAGGCTTGGAACAAGAGCCGATGATTCATGAAGGTTACGTTGCCCGTAAAATGGAACAGGAGGGGCGTTCTTCAGATCGTGTGGAAATCAATCGGCAAGTGAAAGCGCGTAATGAAAAAGTGGTTTCTCTGCGAGAGGTGGATGAGAAACTGACGAATCTAGAAAATCATCAGATGATTTTACAGGCACTATCGCCAATGGAAAAAAAGGAACTCGGTGAGCTGTCGAAAGTGTTGAAAATGTATGTGAAGCCGGAGTCATTGGCTGATAAAAGAAGGATGCTCTATTTATGGGATGTGAAGCTACAGGTCCAAGTAGATCTCGGGTTATTCAATGAGTCAAGTTATAAAGGATATCAGGCGCAAGAGGAGGCTTTCCAGCGTGCTGAGGAGGTTTTCAATCGCGAGGCAGACCGATTGACTGTGAAGTATTATCCAACGCTAGAAACGAGTCAGTGGACGTCTTATGAGAAGCGAGCGCTAATCAATGAAACGGCTCGTCTGGATCGAACTTTAAATGAGTTGGAAATTAAGGAAACATTGTTGCAGGCGCGCGAGGAAGAAGTGGTGGAGCAAATCCAGTCGATTTTAAAACAACCGATCACGACTGTAATAGAAGCGCAGGAGCGTTTACAAGCTGTGCAAACGCGTGCGGCAATTTTTATGCAACAGCAGGGAGTATCGCTTCAACAGAAGGCATCTATGGATCGTTTATCTCCCGCTGAAAAAGAGAACTTTGAAAATATGCTGAAGGAAATCAAAAGACTGCAACTGGCATTGCGTTTATTTGGGTCTTATTATGACGAGCGCATTCATTTGCGGATGCCAAGTTTAGATTTATCGGATAAATCGTTAGTTGAGCGTGAGTGGTTGATGACGGCAATGGATTACTACGGAGAAGCTTTTACAAAAGAACGATTGACCAATTTTCCAAGTGAGCCACCGAAGAAATATAAGAAAGAGCAATTAGTAGTTGTGCCCGATTATGTACGAGTGAAACGAGCATATGATGTAGCCGTTTTACGAGGAGAACAGGTGTCCGCGCAAGAGTTGCTGCGAGTACAGAAAGGAATGGACCTAGAATTATTGAAGGATTTGGCACACCCTCGTTATCAGACTTTCGTGTTGAGTGATTGTGTGGCAGAAGATATTTTGTCCGGAAAGAACGCGAGTGCTTTTTTAGCAGCTGTAGAAGTGGCAACAGATCAAGGACCTGTTTTTTACAATGACACGTTCGGAGGGAAACAAATGAATGTCTACAGTTCCCAAACGTTATTTGAGCAATTTTTCAAAGGAAAAGCAATCGATCGGATATTGGATGAGTTGAATTATGAGGAATTTGAAAAATTAAAGGCGCAGCAGAAACAAATGAAGCAACAGAAAAAGATGTACCAAAGAAGAAGATCGTAAATTTTGTTTAACATTTCGATTATTACGTAGTTAATTAGAAAGCTAAGATAGTATTATGGAGTGAAACAGGAAATAATCTATAATTACTTAATAAAAAACGCCGTAATATCATAAATTGCGGCGTTTGATTTCTTCTTCCAGCAACCTAATAAACTCACGATCTAAATCGAACTTAACGGCTTTATCATAAGCTTCAAGAAGTTCTTTGTCTGATAGTATTTCCAATTGACACCTCATATATTGTGTTATTATTTTTCATTTTATTCCCTATAAATCGTTGGGGAAAACGTCCATAACGATTGGCACGTGCAAAACTAATTAAAATGAAAGAACCATGTGAAACCAAGTTACAAGAACTTTGGTTTCACGCGGTTTTAATTTTGCTCTTCTTGTTAATTGTGATAGAGCTTCAACTTATGTGTCCCGACCTTTTTCGGGGTATGGCATATTTCTTGGGATCACATTACGGGAGCTTGCCATTTACCTATTGCCTCCTGTGGTGATTGGATTCATCATTCTTGCGCTACCCCCTCATAATGTGTGGCTAATGCTTTTCAAGTTGATGCTAATTTTAATTGTACTCATTATGATTTTGGCATTTCTCTCATCTCGCCCGATTCGCTACCGACAAAACATTCGGTTTCAGGATTATTTGAAATTACGAACTGATTATAAACAGAGACAGAAGCTCTTTTACACGCGAAGGAAGAAGGAGCGTTTCTTTAGATGAGGTGGTGAGGTGTTTGTGGGAGAAATTATTTGGTGTTCCTAAAAAGAAAGCGTCCATTGAAGCCTATGTGTTCGAAGATGAGCCAAGGACGCTTCGGAATGGGAAACAAAGTCTGCAGGAGATGTCGTTAATTGAGGCGCAATACAATGATTTTTTCGTGACGAAGCAAGGTTATTTAGTGGCACTCATTCAAGCAAGTGGCATCAATTTGGATTTGTTGACCGTTACCGAGCAGGAAGATGTGTTTGACGAGTTCAATGCTTTTTTGATGTCTACACTCGGTGAAAATAGTGGGGAGATCCAGCAGTATTTAGATATTACGATGCCTGTTGATTTTAATGAATACGTATTGTTTTGGCAACATCGTTATTTACAAGTGCAGCAGGAGGAACCGGAGAACAAGGCCAAGCTTTCGCTCATTGCGAGCTATGTCGATACGTTTTCAACCATCGCCTCCTCCCAGGAAATGACGACGAAACGGCACATCGTCGTGCTACATGAAAAAATACCGAAAAAGAATCTTGCGTCCTTAGAGCAAACGGCGATTGAATTGGATGAGAAAGTGACGCTATTTATCCGTCAGCTTGAAAATACATTAAGCACCTACGAAGTAGCACCTCAATATGATCCGACAGGGGCGACTACTCGTGTAGCGGCAATGACAATGCTAAACTTCATGGGGCATATTTTAAAAAAACAAAAGAAAAATCAACCGGAAGATGACGGTACCCCCATTATTTAAGTTTAAGTCTAAAAAATAAGTTGTTAGGTAAATTAGAATGAATTCCTTGTCGGACTTTGCATATGGTTTGAATCCTCCTAAAACAGTTGAGATTAGTTTATATCAAGTGACATTCACCCCACGTGTCCCTCGAAAAATGAACCCACCCCTTCTTACATCTGTGTTTACCATTTAACAAGTAACTTATACTTTCTTGCTAACCCAACCATACATAATAAATAATTGAGCCCTAATTACAATCCAATGCCCATGGCCGCATTATCCTCAAATAGCTCGGCCTGTTTAATATACCGTTGCAGTGAATCTGATTTCCGATGCCGTGTTTGTTTCATAATTTGCTGTTCACTTTTACCCATCTTTGCAGCTGTTGAACAAAAACCGCTACGTAGGCTATGTGCGCCAAACTTTTCTGCATCTAATCCCGCCTGTTCACACATCTGTTTGGTAACCAAGCGAACAGATTGAGCAGATAGTCTGTCATAAACATTGCCGTGTCGATCCATCCGTAAAAATAACGGACCACGTTGAATCCCTGTCGCATCCAACCACTTTTTCAGACTACGAACCGGACATGTGATTGGATTGCTGCCAAATGGCAGGGCGACTTCCTGACCTGCGGATTTTTGATCTGTTTTACTTTTCAGTAGATGAATGATTAACCCTTCTTCTGTGAATTCTACATGTTCAACATTTAGACTGACCAATTCACTTCTGCGAAAGGCGCCTGCCCATCCAATCAAAAGGAGTGCGCGATTTCGGATATCCAGCAATCGATCAGTAGAAACTGTATTCAGAAGTCTCCGAAGGTCTGCCAACCATATCGGTTGTTTGCTTTCTTCTTTGATACCAATTTCGCGTTGAATCCCATCCCAGACCCCTTTCACTAACGGATGCTTGGTTGGACTGGCAAAGCCAGCGGTCTCATGACGCTGGGACAAAGCTGTCATCTTGCGCTTGATCGTAGATGACTTGTACGTTTTGCCTAAAAATGTAATGTAATACACTATGTTTTCGGGCGATGCAGGGAGTGCATCCAATTGATGCTCCTCACACCACGCAGAAAAATGTTGCCAATCAGAACGATAAGCGCGTTTGGTGTTCTCGGCCTTCGAGTTTTTTAAATGTAGGATTGCATCCTCACGTAAAGAGGCGACTGTCTGAGGCAGCGGATTTGAGTTTGTTGGATGAATCGGAAATTCCATAACAACCAGCTCCTTTAGATTACTCTTACTATTAAAAATACCGACAAAGTGAGAGATATGCAAGAGTCATAGGAATGTTTGTTCCTAATGGGGTTTGAAAGCGCAGTCGAATAGTTGAACTCCATATAAACTTTTCCATACTTTGCGAAAAGTAAAGTAGAAGGAAATAGAAAATGAGAAGAAGTAAGAAGTTCAGAAAAGATTACGGAAGGGGAAATACTTCCCTGTATTTTGGATATTCTGAGTAACGATAAGGGCGGTTATCATTACTTAGAATATCCTATATACTGATGAGCTATAATATACAAAAATGAATCACTTTCATTTTGCAATATAACTAATATAGTAAAGGTAGGAGATTTAAACCATTTACTGTGGTAGTATTAACGAATGATAATCAATCCCAGAGACAGTTGTTAAAATGTCGAAATTACTTATTCAAAAGAAGGTGTATATATGACCGTTCTGACTACTAATAAAATTGATAGTCATTTAGTGAGCTATGCTTTTCTAAAAGCTGACTCAGATGATAATAGAGATTACTATGATTACTTCGTTCCATTTATAAAAGAAATCCTAGTAAAACATTTGGAAATAATAGTTACTGCAAATAATATTCAAATAGCTTTAAAAGAAGAATTTAAAATTGATCTACCAATAAAGGTTATAGAAACTATTCTTAAAAGATTCAACAAACAAAAAATACTTTATAGGGATAATAACGCACTAAAAGTTAATAGGAAAAGTATTGAAAACAGTAATTTTTCAGCAAGAAAACAGCAAATCCTAGTTCAACATAGTATGCTGATAGAATCTTTTATTAAATATGCAGATGAAAATTACAATGTAAAGTATGACCCTAAAATAGCGGAAGAAGCAATTAATGACTTAATAAATCAAAATCCCTTAGTTTTTCTAAAAGAAATTGAAATGAAAAATGAAGATGATTTATTTCTATATATGAAAGACACTACAAAAGCTTTAATAACTGCCAAGTTTATTGAATATATCTTGAAAAATAATCCATCTATGTATAATCACTTACTTGAAATAGTAAAAGGTCAAATGCTATTAAAAGCAATTTACATGGTAGATGGTGAAAATCTAGACCGATTTAAAATGAAATTCGAGAAAACAGAAATCTATTTTGATACCACTTTCTTATTATTTGCTTTGGGGCACTCTGGTCCTGAATTACAGAATCCTTGTTTAGAGCTGTTAGAGCTATTGCGTAGTTCTAACACAATTTTACGATGTTTCGCTCATAATATTGATGAAGCTAGAGGCATATTGGAGTTCTGTCAAAGAAATATAAACAATCCTGGTATGGATAGTCATGGAACCATTTCAAACTTTATTGAAAAAGGTTTAGACGACTCTGACATCGATGAGCTTATTTTTGATCTGGAAACATCTATTTCAGAAAAGCTAAAATTAGATATTGTTAACGAAGTCCCTTATAGAGATCATGCTTTTGTAATTGATGAATTTGAAATAACAAATCATTTAAATGATAGGATAAAATATAAGTCTAAGAGAGCACTGGAACGAGATGTTGAGTCAGTAAGTGCTATATGTAGGTTGAGAAGAGGCAACAGAACAGTATATATCGAACAATGTAAAGCTTTGTTTGTTACTACAAATTATCACTTAGCAAAATACACTAGAGAGTATTTTAGTGATGAAAATGAACCGAAAATTATAACACCGATTATTCATGATTCACTCTTAATGAATCTTGTTTGGTTA
This sequence comes from Sporosarcina sp. P37, assembly GCF_002109365.1. Lineage (NCBI taxonomy): Bacteria > Bacillati > Bacillota > Bacilli > Caryophanales > Caryophanaceae > Sporosarcina > Sporosarcina sp. P37. The sequence goes on along the minus strand of NZ_CP018869.1, from coordinate 14,499 downwards.
AAAAATCCACAGCTGTCTCCTAACCTTCCTAGTAGCATTTTAATGGCAGATTGTTATGCAGCGGGTCTACCAAGTGAAAAGTTATGGTCAAAGTACTTTTCTATTTTAGATACTCTAAAAGACTCTGAACAAATATCTGAAGAAAAAGTGATGTTGCTAAAGTATTCTCAAGGCATAAAAGCCTTAGTAATGAATGAGACATTGGGCGATGATGAACTAATGACAGTTGGCTCAGTGAATTCTATATTAAAGAAAATTGAAGACAAACAAGAAATGGAAAAACAACAAGCTATAATGTCAGAGAAACAGCAGTGGCATGAAAAAGTAGATAAAATGTCCAGTGAGATTGAATCAAGTAATATAACAGTAGGGGAACAAGCAGCTACTATTGAAGAGATTAGAAATCGTAATAGTCAATTTATTTATAAGTTAGCATCAAGAAAAGCTAGGTTATTAAAAACGATAACCGCACTAGTGCTATACCTTTTAATGTCCGCTATTATTATTAGAATCTCTTTGCAAATGTTTACCTATTCTTCTATTCAGCAGATAATATACACATTGTTAATTACTGCAATACCTATACTTTTAGGTTTGCTTGGAGTTACCCCCCTCAAAAAACCACTAAAAAAGTTAGAGATTAAATTAACTTTGTATTACGAAAAAAAGTTAATAAATGAATCAGAAAAAAAGAGTTTGAAATAACGTGAATTAAAACAAACTATTTGAAATTAAAATCGACTCCAAATTAATGTTATCCATAAAACCACCGTTATATAGACACTTTAAATAACCTTCTCAAATCAACGTTTGGGAAGGCTTCTTTTTATTGTTTATGTCTATTTACTCGTCTATAATATATATTACATAAAACGTATGGATATAGACGAGAAGGAGGAATTTTCATGAGTAGAATTATCGGCTATGCGCGTGTCAGTACAGAAGATCAAAACTTGGACCTTCAAAAATTTGCAATTGAAAAATATGCCCAGGATCAAGGAATGGATTTGCTATTATATGTCGAGAAGGTTTCCACGCGCAAAACAGACCGCACTGAATTAAATTACGCCCTTAAAGCTGCTGCTCCTGGCGATCGGTTCGTTGTCTATAAACTAGATCGACTTGCCCGTAGCACAAAGGAGCTTTATCAATTAACAGATGAGATGGCAAAGCGGCAGGTGGATTTCGTTAGTATTCAAGATAGCTTTGATACCACTAATCCAACTGGTCGTGCCATGTTTGGGATGCTAGCTGTCTTTGCTGAATTTGAACGTGATATTATCCAGCAGCGTACAAAAGCTGGACTGGAAGCTGCTCGTAAGCGTGGGCGCATAGGAGGAAGGCCTGCTATAGATGCCGACACAAAACGTCGGATTGTAAAGTTGTTTAACAGTGGTGAAAGCGCATCAGATATTGCGAAAGAGTATGGGATTGGACGTAGTACAGTGTATAAGGTTTTAAAAGAGAAAATGATATGATTAAACAAAGAACATACCTTCCTGAAATGGTAATGTTATACTAACTATCAAATCTTACTGACTTCCAATAAAATTCCTCTTACTCCACCGAGCCTTCTGAGTATTGTATAAAAATGGATTAAAAACTAATGGTAAGCCAGATTTTTTGGATGATAATTCTTTGGATTATAGCGCTATTTATTCTTTATCCAGTGACTTATAAAGCAATCAAAGAAGGAATTAACAAGTCTGTGATGGGGCAATCAATCGAAGGAAGACCTGAGTGAGCCAGTAGTAAATAAAATATCATTACTTGACGTTGATTTAGATAAGTAATTGAATAGTTTACTGTTTTCGACAAAAATCATTGAGTTTTCAGATGTATAACTTTATCAGAAACGCGCATTCACGTTACGAGGAATTAAGGAAGTTATGAAAAATGGGGGGCACTTATTTGAGTACACAATCACAGTTTAAGAAGCTTTTAAGCGATATTGAACCGAGCCAAACCACAAAAAATGATGCTAGCTTAGGTCATAAAAACCTAAGAAAGCACCTTCAAGATGATGATACATTCAAAGTTTATCGTCAAACGGACTTCTTATCCGGTTCATATAAAAGAAATACGGCTATAAGACCAAGGAAGAAAGATGGGGTTGTTTCTCGCCCAGATGTAGACATAATTGTAGTAACAAATCACACAAAATACGATGGACAACAAGAAGTCATAGATTTATTGTATGATACTTTGAAACCTAAATATCCAACTATTCGGAAACAAGCCCGTTCGGTAGGAATTGAAACAAATAACGTAGACATGGACGTGGTGCCGATTATTGCACCCAATGGAATGGATGGTACTTTATATATTCCGGATCGCAAGAAAGAGGAGTGGGTTGAGACTAATCCTCCCAAGCATACAGAATGGACAACGGAGGTAAACACGGATAGTGGAGGACAATTTAAACCATTGGTTAAATTGATGAAGTGGTGGCGCAGGCAAAATCCTACTATTGCTAAGAAACCAAAAGGTTTTGTAATTGAGTGCATTGCAGCAGAATGCATGGATAAAGACGAGAAGCAGTATGACGAATTATTTGTAGGATGTTTAGAAAAAATCGTAGAAAAGTATGCTTTTTATATTGGATTAAGAATGGTGCCCCACATTGAAGATCCTGGAGTTTCAGGTAATTCGGTCATGAACGGCATTACTTTTGAGGCATTTGAAGGATTTTATTATAAAGCTAAATCCCATGCGGAAAAAGGAAGGAATGCGATCGATGAAACTGATAAGGAAAAGGAGCTTAAATTATGGCGAGAGATTTTTGGTTCGAGATTTCCAACAATCGAAAGTGCAAACTCTTCTTCTCTGTTAAAGAATGCCGTAGAACCTTCTTTATCTTTTCCTGACCGACCGGTAAAACCAAATAAACCTGGAGGATTTGCTTAATGAAATTTTGGTTCTTATCTGACACTAGCCGTCTAGCCAAGGAAAAGGATGAAATTGAAAAACTACAGTCAACGGCAACATGGCTAGAGGGAACAGAATGGATATTAGATAATGGGTTAGAATTGATAGCTAAAATAAAATCCCACGGGCATCTTTATGAAATGAAGTTAACTTATCCACCTTTTTTTCCATCGACACCACCAATGGTGACGCCAATAGTGGATGGAACGCATTGGTCGACTCACCAGTATGAAAATGGTTCCTTGTGTCTGGAATGGGGACCAGATAATTGGTATCAATCTGTTACTGGAGCGAATATGTTGGAAAGTGCAAATCGTTTAATTTATAAGGAAAATCCTTTAGGCGAGACAGGAGAAAAACATCCTGTCATTTCCAGGCACTTTTTAACACAAGGACAAAATTTAAGAAACAAAGTATTCAGGTTATATGTTGAGCCTTCATTTTTGAATATCATATCAAATTTACAGGATAAATATGTGGCTAACATCAAGTTCGCCTTTATTTTTGGGAATCATAAAACTGCCGTCTTGCATGTGCTTGAATTAGAGAATATTGAAGGACGTATTTGGGAAAACACTTCTTTACCGGACGATAATAAGCCTAATTATGAATTAACAGGCTTATTATTGAAGACCGATTTATCATCAACTGAAGTTGAGAAGTTGAATACGGTTAATCAATGGGAACAGTATTATGATAAGGAATCAATCAATCCTTTGTCAGATGAAAAACTAATTATTGCAATGGATAATGAAAACACTCCTCATGTTCTAATGAGTAGTACAAGCAAAGAAAAATTGTTCTCTATCCCTTTGGTAACTGAAGAGCCTAAAGAGAGACGTCCCAATCAATTGGTCGGATTGAACGAAAAGAAGATTGGGTTAGTTGGTTTGGGGTCTTTAGGTAGTAAGATCGCACAATCATTGGCGAGGACAGGAGTCCGTAAATTTTATTTAGTGGATGACGATGTCTTTTTACCTGGGAACTTGGTGCGTCATACTTTGGATTGGAAAAGTGTTGGTTCCCATAAAGTAGATGCAGTAGAAAATCAATTAATGAATATATCATCTGCTATGGATATAGAAGTTTCGAAAATTAATTTATCCGGTCAAGAAGCAACAACCTCATTAAACACAGTACTGTCCAAGCTGGGTGATTGCGACTTAATCATAGATGCAACGGCCAACCCAAGAGTATTTAATTTCTTGTCAGCAGTTGGGACTACCTATGGAAAGCCAATGATTTGGGGTGAGGTTTTTGCTGGAGGGATTGGAGGATTAATTGCAAGAAGCCGACCAAACACTGATCCGGATGCACTGGCGATGAGAAAAGGTTTTAATGGATATACCATGCAGCTACCCCAATTTGAATTTAAAATCCGTGAATTGTATGCAACAGAGGATCAGCAGGAAGAAGTAATGGTCGCTTCAGATGCCGACGTTTCTATAATAGCTGGTCACCTTGCTCGTTTTGCGTTGGATACCGTTATACAACCTGGCCAATCAATATATCCTTATTCAATGTACTTGATAGGTTTATCAAATTCTTGGATATTCGAGGCACCGTTTGATACCTACCCTATCCATATCAACCATCTGCCTGAAGAAAAAGAAGCAGTAGAAAATGAAGAAGAACGTAAAAAAACTATTGATTTTATTGTATCTTTACTGGAGAAAAGTGATGATTAAGCTTATCCTTCCTAGGGCAATTGAGCAAGAATTGAAGACTGAGTTAATAGTAGCCGGGACAAAGGAAATTGGAGGTGTACTTTTAGGAGAACATGTAAGCGAAGGGGTATTCCGGATTAGTGATTTTACCATCCAACGATCAGGCGGAACGGTGGTTTCTTTTATTCGGCACATCCACCAATCTTTAAAAAATCGTCTGTCCGATTTTTTTAATAATACTAAACATAACTACACTAAATTTAATTATTTAGGGGAATGGCACTCGCATCCCTCCTTCGAGTTAACGCCGAGTATAAGGGATAGGAAGAGTATGCGGCAAATCGTGAACGATCCTACTGTGGGAGCAAACTTCGTTATGCTTTTATTGGTAAAAAGTAATGAAGGGGAAGTTGAGGGAAGTGTGTCAATCTTTGTACCGGGAAATCCAATGTTTCAAGGGGAGTTAATAAAAGAGGAGGCAAAGTGAATGGCCAAAAATGAAAATGGAAAAAAATCACCCTCGTTGTTAGAAAAAGAATCTACAGGGGGCGATATTGCTTCCTCTGGTTTCGATTTTCAAGAGTACCTTATCATGTGCAAACTTCCACATTGGTTATCCTTTGAAGGTTTTTCTTCCGTAATCTGGGAATCTATAGGTGATATTGAAGCTAAGTTTTTCGATCCTCAAAAAGGAGAAGTGATTGAGGCAATTGAAGCTAAAGACCACCGGATAACACCAAGCGAATTTTGGGAAGAAATCGATCGTTTTAAAAATATGGACGAGGGCAGCCCAGGTACATACCGATGGTTCACACTGTCTTGTACAGGGTTATCGGAAACATTACATCCTCTAATAAATGGATTAAGGAGGTTGCGTGATCCATATCCGTTCTACAGTCACACATCAGGTGTGTTTGAAAACTCCTATGAAGATTATAAAAAAAAGGTAATCAGCTTAGGAAAAAGTGAAGAAATGGCAGAATTTCTTTTCCATAAGGTTTCCATCGAGGATAAATGGGGTCACTTAGTGAACAGGCAAAGGGTATGTTTAATAATGAATTCACTCGACATCTCCCAAAATATGATTTACGAGGAAGCGAACAAAAAAAAGTATTTGATGTTTTGCATAGCGTTATCCGGTCGCAAAAAAATAAACCGGTGTTCCGTCAATTGTTAAAGCAGGCTATGCATTCAGTTATTAGTGAAGATGCCGTACCAACTAATCAAAAAGTAAATATTCATACAGAAATTAATGAATTTCCGGAAGAACCCAGAAAAATAAATTTTTTATGGGAACCCTTTTTCGGTGGTAAGGAAAGAAAATATCCAGAGGCAGTAGTTTGGACAGAAGAGCTGTACAATAATGTAGTTGCAACAAAGAAGTGGGTTGAAATGAACCGGTCTTCTAAAAGGATTCGTTTAAGTGGGCATCGCAGACTATCTTCAGCTATGGTAATAGGAGCTGTATTTTCATCAGTATCAGGATTTACTATTGAAGCAGAGCTAAGAGAAGGTGCTATTTGGGCAACAAACAAACATCCAAATAGCCAAACCCCAGGATGTGACTTTGCAGTTGAGTTCGAAGAAGGCTTGGGTAAACACCTGATTGTTACAATAGGGATTACAAGAGATAGCATTGCCGATGAAGTTACATCTTATTTAGAAGGTGAAAAACTAAGCTATTCTCCAAAACTCTATTTGCATACAGAATCGCCAATAACTACTGCAGAGCAAGCTAATCTGGTAATAAACAAACTGAAAAAGGAAGTTAAAGCTGTAGCTACAAAGGTGGATGCAGAGAAAGTTCATTTATTTTATGCCGGTCCGGCTCATTTAGCGCTCTTTTTAGGTCACAGATGGAACGGGTTGCCACCCGTCCAGTGTTATGAATGGATAAATACAGGTCAGTATTCGCCAACATGCACCTTTTAATATAATCACCCAAATTCTAATCAATCCTTTTTAAACTTCATCTAAAACGTAGGAATGGAACGACTTTATTTTACACTATCCTCGTTTTGGAAGATGTAATGTGCTCTTTAGATTTAAAATCAAAAAACTTCATTATAACTCCAAAAAGGGCCTAGTAACCAAACTAGGCCCTTCACAATAAGATTCACTTTCAAACTCTATTCAATATATCGTTTAAATGATTAAATGCTATGTCACCGGTATCAATTGATCAAATTCTTCCATCCGCTCATCGAACAGCTTCCTATTGTCTGTTTTCAATTCGATATGCGCAATTTGAAAGAACTTCCTGACAGTTTTGCGTGGTAATACTCCACCATCTACAACTAGCTTACAGAAATCTAATAGACGATGATGCGTAATTAAAACAGGCTCTTGCGAATCGTCTCCGTCAATGAAAATATGTAAAGGTACTTCTCGAATCACTTCTTCAATTGAATAATCGTTACTGCAAATAAATCTTGCATTCAGTAAATAGGCAGCTGCTAAAGAAGCAATTTCCCCCGTACCAGCACTACCTGCTTTACCTCTACGGGTGTCCACTTCAATTAAAGTTGATTGTACCTCTGATAACATCAACCTATAATCCTCGTAAGTATCCTGAAAAGCCTGAAGAGGCTCAAATATTTTCCACTTATTCGCCTGACATTTTTCATCTACAAATTTCCGGCCAGCAATGCTTAATTCTTTATAAACTTCTTCATGTATATAGTAAGCCCGTAATATAAAAAAACGTACCTATTTGGTACGTCATCACAAATAGCCCGATTGCTTCCTGTTTTTGAAGCAGCGGGCTGTTATTTTTTACATTCCAGTTGGATTTGTGGCGACCACGGCAGATAGTCATCCAGTCGTGAAGGATTCTGGCCGAATTCCAGATTCGGAAGTTCCGAAAAGACCTTTTTCAAATACATATAGAAATCAATCCCATGTAATTTGGCGGTCTCTGCTAGGCTGAGACAGATGGCGTTCGCTTTCGCGCCCGCTTCGCTGACAGAGAATAGCCAATTTTTTCGACCGATCACGTTCGGACGGATAGCGTTTTCTGCCGGATTGTTATCGATTTCCAGACGACCATCTGTTAAGAATAGCTGAAGCTCTTTTTTCCGCTTCAACGTATAGTCTGCGGCTGTTGCCAGCGCATTCGTTCCGTAAAAAGGACTCTCTTCTATCCATGCGAAGAATTTTTTCACGATCGGCTTGGAATACTTTTTCCGCATCCGTCGGCGTTTCCCTGGCCGTAGTTGGCGAAACTCTCGTTCTAACGCATATAGTTGGTTACAGAAATCCACGCCGATTTGTCCATTCTTGGAGTTGGCTTTCAGCCAATACCTACGGACGTGCGCCCAACAGTTGGCGAATTGTATATCCGGCAGATTACCGTAAGCAGAATATCCGTCACAAATGACGGTTCCCCGAAATCCTTGGATGAAAGATTCCAAAACGGCACGAGAACGCGACAGGGAACTATGGAACAGCACCATGACAGGACCTTGGCAAGGAATCGTTTTGCACACCCAATTATAAGCCTTGCTTTGAGCCGGTTTACCGTCTGTGCGAAAGAGTACCTGAGCTGAGGTTTCATCCACATGCAGGACGTTCCGACAAGTCAACAGTTCTTTCATTCGCTCGTAGAGAGGAGCTAACCAGTCTTCGGTTGCACGGATGACCCAGTTAGACAAATTTTTGTCATTAGCTTTGAGCCCATGACGTGCCCATTCCTTTACCTGTCGGTAAAGGGGAAGATATTGCATGAACTTCTGGTAAATGACGTGGGCCAAGACACTCGGTCCAGCGACGCTTCTTTGAATGGCGGGCTGCGGGGCCTTTCCTCTGACAATCATGGAGGAAGTGTTCGAATCTGTCTTGCAGTGTGTACATTCGTAGGTATGTTCTACGTGCTGAATACGTTTCAGGCTAGCTGGGATGAATTCTGCCTCTTCCCGAACGACTTGACCCTCACCCATCTCTGTCAATGGATGCAGGCAGCAGTTGCATTCCAACTGCTCGGGATGATGATGAATGACTTCTGTGGGGATCCCCTCATCAAATAGATCATTTCGTTTCTTCGGACGTTTTCGGACAACAGTGTAAGAAATCATCTGTTGGCTTTGTTCTTCTGTCTGCTCAGAATCGGGAAAAGGGTTCTCGTCCTCATCGAATAAGGATCCTTGCCCGTCGGGCACTTGATACTTGGATTTCTCTGTTTTGGAACCAAATAATTGCTTGGTCAAATACTGTACCTGTTGAGTCAATGTCTCCACCTGTCGGGACAGCTTTTCATTTTGTTCATTGGAATACGCCAGTTGTTCTTCCAATAGCGCAATGACTTTTTCCAATGATTCTTCTGCTGAACGCTTGGCCATTTCCTTCACCGCTTTCCTTCTCGTTGTGAGTAGTATACCGGATTTCACAGGACGTGAATAGCTATTTTTAAAACACACCTCTTGCAGAAGGGGGAATCGCTTTTGGCTGTTGGATGGACAACCCTTCGAGCAGCCAGCGCAGTTCCTGTTGTGTCAGGTTCTTGACCTCCGTTTCACTCCGTGGCCATTGCAGTTTGCCTGTGTCTAGCCGCTTATACAACATCGCAAATCCATCCCCATCAAAGTAGAGACATTTATAGCGGTCTTTTTTCCAACCGGCGAACAAAAAGATGGAGTCGCTGTAAGGGTCAAGTTCAAAAGAGTCTTGGACTAATGTCGCCAGTCCATCAATGCCTTTTCGCATATCGGTCTTTCCGCAGACAATATATATATTCTGCACATCCGTATAATCCTGTTTCATGGATGCATCAGCTCCTTCATGACGGCTCGGATGATGCGCTCTTCTACGCCGTTATGGAAATGGATTTCCGCGTTCGCTATCTTGACGGAGCAAGTGCCCGGCGAACTGCTAGCAGGGGCAGCCGGAAGGCTGGGAGAGGAAATCGGATGTAAAGTCACGGGGACAATCGTTAACGGTTTTATTGTTGGCATGAAAAGCACCTCCCAAATCAAATAATAATTTGATCTTACCGGGAGGCGCTTTGAAAATATATGCGTTGTTTGATTACGGGCTTACTGTATATAAACCGATTCATACACTTGCTCAATAATGGTTTGAAAATCATCCTTTGATTTCAACTGTTCAATATAGAAAATAATATTGGCGTCGATAAAGCAAATAGAGGGTATCGGCAATGCACTATTCCGCAATTCTCATCCCTCCATTAGCCCTCATCCAACTCATCCCAAAGTTGATCGATGTCTCTCGTACCTGCCGATTTTTCAAAGTATTCTTCGGATAGATTGGGATTTAAGCGTGTGAGTTTTTTCGCTGCATCTAAGTTAGAAAGTTCTCCCTTTACCACTTTATCTTTTACAAGTTGCTGATATTGTGTGAATTGAATACGTTTGGGAGGAGAATCTAATATCGACTCACCTATTTGTTTATAACGCAGTTCAGCCAATTCACGCTCTGTTAAGGATGCCAATTCAGCTACTGGTGTTAGATCAAGTTCACTCAGTCTCCTCACTACGCTCACGTAAGGTACTTTGAAAATATCTGCCAGCTTAAACACTTGCAGTTCTAGTGACTGTCGGCGGATAAGCTCAAAATAGGAAACAAATGCCTCTTGATTCATCAAAATGGATGCTGCAAAATAATCACCTGCACGTTCTAGCTCTTCATTCGATTGAATCTGAATGGAATATTTCTTCAAATCCTCGGATTCCAAAATGGCGTGGAACCATTCATGTGCCAACGTGAAATTTTGCGTACGAATTGTATCTAATTGATTGATCACAATTTTGGGTGGTACTGTTTCGTCCACATGCTTAAAAAACATTCCATTTAGTATACGATCTTCGCCATCCATTTTGGGTATGCTCAGGTAAATCACTTCAATTCCTTGTCTTACGATCACCTCATCCAACACATCTGCTAACATGAGGGATGTCTTAGGCGACACATATTCTTTATAGTAATCTTCTGCTAAACGTTCGACTTCTTGCATGCAACTATTCATTTTTCAGCACCTCCTTCCCTGCTTTTATTTGAAGCTTTCGTACTCATTTAAAAGCAAGGCAATCTGCTGAATTTGATGCTTATTTGCGGTAGAGAGTTCTGTGCCTCCACGCGGAATGACGCTATAACCAGCAAATAACTCCTTATCCGATAATCCTAATAACGATGCCCGTGGAATGTTAGTGATTTCTGCAAACTGTGTGAGACGCTCAGATGTAATGCGACGATCACCTTTTAAAAGTGCGCGTAAAAGTGCTTCGCTTATATCCATCAATTGCGCCATTTTTGTTTTCGTCATTTGATTTTCTTCCATCCATTGATTCAGTAATGATGCCGTATTTTTAAAATCCATCTCCATCACCTCATTACTAGTATATCACAATTCGCACAAAATATACGTGATGTATAACCAGATGTGCGATTTAGTATTTTATCCCTGTACAGACGATTTCTTAAACCGCTTATCAATTTGTACACTTTGCAAAAGTAGAAATTTCTACTTTTGATTTTAATAAAAAGGTCACTTATTCACCATTACATTTGCAAATACGCTATTTAGTTATTCATTTTCCGATTCGCTTGTTGAAGTACCGAAATTTCCTCCTGCATCTTCTCCCTCGTTTCCTCATGCACTTTACGGAGGGATGCCATTTCATCATACAGCTTTCGCACTTCCTCATTATGCAGGCGCTCTGCCTCCACTACTGCTTTTTCCCGTTCAAGTTCCTTGCGTTCTGCAAGATGAGATAGTACTCTTTCATGCTTCGTTTTCACTTGTTCAAAATCCATTCGTAGCACACGTAGTTCCTCAGATACCGTTTGTTTCTCCTGTGATAGCTCCGAGATTTTTTCCTCAAATACAGACTTTTCAACACTCGCTTGTTTTCTCCACTCAGTCTTCTCCATTTCAAAGGACTTTTTCAACGCCTCATTTTCCTCTGCATAGCCTTGATACTTCGTGACGAGCCCACTTAACGTGTCGTTCTTATCCTTATATTCACTAATCAACGCTTGATTATTTTCAAGCATCGTTTGGTTGGCCAGAAGTTTATCTTCCAGTTCTTCGACTTGTTCTTCAAATGTTTGAATTCCTTCTGTTTTTGTTGCTACTTCCATTTTCAATTGTTGAGTCTGTTGCTGCAAATCTGTGATAATGGCTTCTTTGCTTTCTAATTTCTCTGCCACTTCCTTCACAGCATAGTCCTTTAAATGAACGGAACGCTGAATCATGTTGACAATCAGCTCATACATGCGTGTCGTGTGATGTTCCAGCTCCGTTAAATCCTGTGTATAATCAGATGATCCTTGCTTAATGGCATTCATTTCATACAGGGCAATAGCACGTTCAAACCACTCTTTACTGCTTGTCCCACTCGACTCAATAACTTCTCGCACTTTCTCATACATTTCCTCGCTAACTTTCACACCAAATGTCTTATCAGCCATTTCACTACCTCCAGTTGTTAACCTATAATCACTTTAAAATCAATGGTTAACCTAGTTTTTTATAGTTAACTAATTATATAACAAATTTTCTGTTTAATCAATTTTGCAATTCGCCACCTATCCAGCAAGGTAGCGCGATTTTTTTCATTTCATGAGCAAAGAGGCTGGGAAATAACACGAAAAAAGCGTAAAGGAGTCCAATTCCTTGCGCTTCTTTGTGTCTCTTTTCAGTAAATACTTTGCAAAGCATTAGAGTGGAACGGAGCGGAAAAAGACCTACTCCTGCCGGATTTAGCGCGAATGTTGAGAATCCGCAGGAACGTTAGTGACGAGGAGGCTCAAGCGCGCCCCGCGGAAAGCGTGCCTTTTGGAGCGCAGGAGAACGGACTTTAATTTAGTTTTGTTTCAACCTCTTCGCCATTTCGGTTTTAAAAATACACCTTGTCCTTCAGCGATAAATAACTGGTTTCACTTACAATTAAATGATCAAGAACACTTACTCTTAATAACTTCCCTACCTCACAAAAACGTTTCATAACCTCTATTTCGCACAATATAATTGAAGAATTCTAAAGGATAAGTTTTTTTCATACGTTCACCTTCTTTCTCTAACATGGTGAAATGAACATAATGGGAATACGGTTAGAAAATCATCCTTTGAATTATTTGTCATAACTTTAAGGCCTTGTGATGAAATAGATAACATGTATAAATACGGAGTCAGGGTACCATATTTGAAATATGGATAACTACAACTTGTATGCCAGAGAATGGCACGAATTAAATGCAGAAGGCAAGAGTTTACGGTTTATAGCAAGACAATACGGTGTCTCTCATAACAGCGTGTCCCGTATTCTGAGAAAACACCAGCTACCTGTCAGGATAGGTCACTCAGCTGAATTTAAAGATATCAGCAATCAGCAGTTCGGTTTGATAACGGCGGTAGAAGTTTCAGAGAAGACCTGTGCAAAGGGATCATACTATTGGAGGTGTTATTGCGCTTGTAACCCTAATATCTCGTTATTTATTCTTGGGTCAGATCTGCGAAGAGACAGAAAAACGCACTGTGGATGTAATTTCCCTATGAAGTTCGATATCAGTGGCGAAAAGTATGGTTACTTAACTGCTAATAAAGATTCAGGAGAACGTCGAAGTGGAGGAGTAATGTGGGAGTGTAGGTGTGTCTGTTCAAATAAGACCCTAGTATCTTACGGGGATTTGACGTCTGGTCATACAAAGTCCTGTGGTTGCAAACATAGACGTAGTGGTGAGGATCATCACAACTGGAGTGGCAGCTCAGAAGTGAAACATTATTTGAGAAACCATTTAATGAGTTGGAAATTCAAGTCACTAAAGTTTTACGGTAGGAAATGTGTAATTACTGGAACTGAGAAACAGATAGAAGTTCATCATCTTAATAAATCATTTATTGGAATCTTTAAAGAAGCTTTAGAATTTCATGACTTGCCTGAGTTATCTAGTGTAGGGGCATACACTAGTCGCCAGCTGGAACAACTAACAGCTAAGGTAATCTCCTTACATTTTGAATACGGATTAGGCGTTCCAATAAGTCATAAACTACACAAAGAGTTTCATTCATTATATGGTCACAGCACAACGCCTGCGGAGTTTAACGAATTTGTTTCTATGAAAGAGAAGAAGTAAAATTTTATATCGCCATACAGAAAAGGCAGTTCTACTTCTTCCCATTAATTTTTGATTGGATAGGATGAACTCAATTATAAATTGAGTTCATCATGGAAATTTGCTATAATAAATATATCTTGAGTTATTAAAAATAATAAGACACAGGGAATACCCTCAAACAAATCTGTTCAAACAGATTTATTTGAGGGGTATTTTTTTTGTTTTAAAAGGAGAGACACGCTATGTATAAAGGAGAAAATCAAAGTATTAAGTATGCAAAACCTTCCTATGAATATATCCGTAACTTTGGCAAAGGGGATTTACAGGTATCTGGTTCCACAATAGACTTCTTATTGTCTTTAAGTCCTCACGTAGATTTGGATGGAAAAGTGAATATTCCTTTGGAGTATATTTGCTCAAAACAAGATATTCAAAGTAGAACTTTTAAGCACATCATAACAGAAGCTTTAGATGAGGGTTTGCTGGTTAGAAAAGGAGAAGAGTACTATTCCAAGTTTCACATACAAACGGATGGAACTGATCGTAAGAGAACTTATATTAAACCGCTTGAAGTGTTCACTTCAGCGCAGATAAGAAATTGTTCTAAGCGTGAAAAACGCCTATTTTATTATTTTGTAACAGTGACTAGATTAGGTCAGTGGCAGTCCATTAATATTGAAAATTTATATCGAAATTACATATATAAAGATGATAAAAGCATGGATAAAAAGGTCTGTATCGATTACTTTCACTCATTTAGGGAAGTGTCTAGCGCATTAATAAAACTGGTCAAATTAGGATTACTAGAAATTGAATTAACGCCGTTCAATGA
>NZ_CP015349.1:1887500-3271521 GCF_002109365.1 Sporosarcina sp. P37 | reverse complement strand
AGTGACTATACCTCCTTACAGAACCTTTAACGATCTCACAAGCTGGATTATTTCCGAGGCCAACTCCATAGCTTTCAGTAGGTCGTTCCTTTTTTCTGCTTCTTTTGATTCATGTTGTTTTTCTTTAATTAGACGTTTCAGCTGATTTCTTTTTAAATGACGGATACAGTCATCTACTTCACGCGCTGCATTCTCTTGTGAACGTTCAGTTAGAATCGCTTCCATTACGAGCTTTTTCAATTGGCGTTCTTCCAGCGTTTCTGCAAATCGCTGATAGTTTGGCAAGTCATACTGTTCATAAAACGCAGCCAGCCTGAAAAATATTTTGATGACATCGTCTCTGACAAACAAATCTTGGAGCTCTTGGCGTTTTTCTTCAAAGAGATCGGCGTCCATCAATAGGTGTGCAAGAAGAAGTTGTTCCGCGCGGTCTGTGTCTGCGCGGTTAACCGGTGCTTTCACGCTTTGTTGCGGCCGGCTTTCTTCGGAAGGACCTGTATCCCGTGTTTGCTTCGCTTTTTTGGCAATCGACTTGGTAAATTCCTGAGCAAGTGATTCTTTTGAAGCATGTGTTTCACTATGGAGTTGCTGTATTAATAAGTCTTTCTCGATGGGAGAACAACGGTGAGCCAATTCGGTAAAGACTTCATGCACGTATTGTTTGATGTCATGATCAACAGATAAATTTTTATCTTTTCTATAGAAAGCAGCTACGAAAGAAATATAGGACAGCGGCTGATCGAGCACTTTTTCGGCGAACACTTCCGCCCCGTGCTGACTGATATAGTCGTCCGGATCCATTTTATCCGGCAGTGTGGCAACCAGCACATCCATTCCGCTGTCCATCAGTTGATCAGCAAATCGTTTGGCAGCCCCCCAGCCAGCCGTATCGCCGTCACAACATATGACTACTTTTTTCGCCATTCGTTTTAGTTTCACTATATGATGTGCGGATAATGCGGTGCCCATAACGGCCACTGTATTTCCGATACCGCCGCGATCAGCTGCGATCGTATCCATGAAACCTTCGAATAATACTACTTTACCCGTTTTCCGAACATTAAGACGTGCCCGATGAAAATTAAACAAAATTTTGCTCTTTTCAAAGATTGGCGTTTCTGGGCTGTTAATATATTTTGCGTCAGATGAAGAATCCTCCAGCCTTCTGCCGGAGAATGCAATGGTTGCTCCATTATCATCCTGTATCGGGAACATGATTCTGCCTCTGAAACGGTCAAAATAACCTGTTCCATCGTCTTTGTGAAAACAGAGTCCGGCAGTTTCCATTTCCTTCATATCAAAGCCTTGTCTTGCGAGAAGCGCGGATAATGCATCCGACTGAACCGGTGACCATCCTATTTCATACTGTTCGATT
This sequence comes from Sporosarcina sp. P37, assembly GCF_002109365.1. Lineage (NCBI taxonomy): Bacteria > Bacillati > Bacillota > Bacilli > Caryophanales > Caryophanaceae > Sporosarcina > Sporosarcina sp. P37. The sequence goes on along the minus strand of NZ_CP015349.1, from coordinate 3,270,146 downwards.
TCGTCACGCGTAAATCCTCTTTTTTCTAGATATTCTAATGCTTTTTCGCCTTCTATGGTGTTTAAGAGCAGATGACTGTAAAAATTAGCAGCCAGTGTGTAGGCTTTCAGCATGTGTTGAGTAGATGAGGATTTTATCGACTGGCTTTCTGATTGGGGAGCATCCAGCTCCATCCCCATTCTGCTGCCAAGTTTGACGATTGAATCGATGAATGAACGATTTTCCATATCCATCATGAATGTGATAGAATTGCCGCTCGCTCCGCAGCCGAAGCAATGGAATAATTGCTTGTCTTCTGAAACGGAAAAAGACGGACTGCTTTCTTCATGGAAAGGACATAATCCAAACCAGTTTTTGCCTCTTTTCTCCAGTTGAACATACTCACTGATTAAATCGACAATGTCGGTTCCTGAACGGATTTCCTCAATTGTGTCGTCCGATATTCTTGTCATTCTATCACCATTTTCACTCTATATACATAAATTCTAGATGTATTGCAAAAACCCTTCTTTATCGACACGATTCACTATGATTTTTTTTACTGCTTATGATAATGACTGCCTATGCTGCAGCGGCTGCCTATCGGCACACAGAAAAAAGAAGACCCAACCTGTTCTTTCAGTTGGCCTTCCTTGCTGTAAGTGTTTTGAGAATGATGTTCGCAGTTTCTTCCACCGCTCTGTTTGTCACATCTATGACATCGCAGCCCACACGTGTGGTAATTTCATTGAAATAATCAATTTCTTGTTGGATACGTGCTATTTTCGCATAGTTTGCATCATCTTTCAAGCCTAATGTTTCAAGCCGTGCTCTGCGAATGGAATTCAGCTGCCCTGCAGAGATACCGAGACCGAAGCATTTCTTCGGATCGATCGAGAACAGTTCGGCAGGCGGATCCACTTCAGGAACGAGCGGAACATTTGCCACCTTGTAGCCCTTATTTGCCAGAAATTGTGACAAAGGAGTTTTCGATGTCCGCGACACACCGATTAATACAATATCCGCTTTCAAGATTCCGCGTGTATCTCTTCCGTCATCATAACGGACGGCGAATTCAATCGCTTCAATTTTCCTGAAATAATAATCATCCAGCTGTCTGACGAGGCCAGGTTCTTCAAATGGTTCCTGTGCCAGCTGCTCCCCGATTGTTTCGATCAGCGGACCGAGCAGATCTACAGCCGGCACTGCTAATTCTGCGCACAGCAGCTGCAGCTGTTTTCTCATCTCACTTTTTACAAGAGTGTAGACAATCATTGCCTGCTGCTGTTTTGCCAGGAATACAATTTCCTCTAATTGTGAATTCTCTTCTATATAAGAAAACCTTTTAATTGATACCGTTTCCAAATCATGCCGAAACTGACTCGCAGCTGCTTTCGTAACGAGGCCCGCTGTTTCTCCGACAGAATCCGAAACGATAAATAATGTAAATTTCGTCATGCGGTCACTCCTCATACATCATGATCTTCCGCTAATGAAAGAAAAGCGGCAGTTATATTTGTTTTTGTAATGCGGCCGATTACTTCCAGCCCCTCCGGACGTTCCTCTACAATCGGCAAGGAATCGATTTGGCTGTCCATCATTTTTTTTGCGACAGAGATCAGAGTATCATCTTTTTTGCAATATGTGATGTTCGGCATTCTTGTCATAATGACATGCACTGGAATTTTATCTAATTCCGTTCTTCCAATGCTCGTTCTCAGTAAATCTTTGCGCGACAAAACGCCCGTCAATATAGACTGCTGGTCCACTACGAACAGTGTGCCGACGTCTTCTAAAAACAGTTGACAGATTGCATCATAGACAGACAGGTTTTCGGTGATCACAACAGGTCTTGACCGATAGTTTGCAACAGTCATGTCCACCATGCCATCCGCAACCGATTGGATAGGTTTCTTGCCAGAATAGAAATACCCTACACGCGGCCGTGCATCTAAAAATCCAGCCATCGTCAAAATTGCCAAATCCGGCCGAATCGTAGCGCGCGCCAAATGTAAACGTTCCGCAATCTGCTCCCCTGTAATCGGTCCGTTCTCTTTGACGATGTCGAGGATTTCATTCTGACGTGTATTTAATTCCAAACATGTCACCGCCTTCAGACTTCAAAGTTGTATTTACTGTCTAATTATATATCAAGACGCTCTCTATTGCGAAGAAAGGAGAAGCATGCTAAACTAATTTTGAATCAAGTAAACGAAGAACGGTTAATAAGTAGTGTAAATATAAGCGAACAGGGACAGTGAAAGCCTGTACTACACGAAAACGGCACCCGGGAGTTGAAACATTCATTATGAAAGTGGGTTGAAAAACCAATCGGGGTGGAACCGCGGGTTATCATGCACTCGTCCCCGGACATGATCTATGTCCGGAGACGTGTGCTTATTTTAATTGGAGGCGTTTATAATGTTATCAATGGAACAAGTAGTAAATCTTTCAAAACAAAGGGGATTTGTGTTCCCGGGATCTGAAATTTACGGTGGTTTGGCGAATACATGGGACTACGGGCCGCTCGGCGTCGAACTGAAAAACAACATCAAGCGTGCCTGGTGGCAGAAATTCATTCAGGAATCCCCATATAACGTAGGACTGGATTCTGCAATTCTGATGAATCCGAAAGTATGGGAAGCATCCGGTCATATCGGAAACTTCAATGATCCTATGATCGACTGTAAAAAATGTAAGACGCGTCACCGTGCCGATAAGTTGATTGAAGAAGCTTTGGATGCAAAAGGAATCGAAATGGTTGTTGACGGCCTTCCGTTTGAAAAAATGTTCGACTTGATTCAAGAACACGATATTAAATGTCCGACTTGCGGCGCTATGGATTATACAGAGATCCGTCAGTTTAACTTGATGTTCAAAACAAGTCAGGGTGTGACCAACTCATCTGCAAACGAAATCTTCCTTCGCCCGGAAACAGCACAGGGAATTTTCGTGAACTTCAAAAATGTTCAGCGTTCTATGAGAAAGAAAGTGCCGTTCGGTATCGCACAAGTAGGAAAAAGTTTCCGTAATGAAATCACACCGGGTAACTTCACATTCCGTACGCGTGAATTCGAGCAAATGGAACTTGAGTTCTTCTGTAAACCTGGAGAAGATATGAAGTGGTATGAATATTGGCGCGACCAGTCTGTAAACTTGCTGCTGAACCTCGGTCTTAAAAAAGACAATATCCGCCTTCGCGATCATAATGAAGATGAACTGTCCCACTATTCTAAAGGAACTGTGGACATCGAATATAAATTCCCGTTCGGCTGGGGAGAGCTTTGGGGTATCGCAAACCGTACGGACTTCGACTTGAAGCGCCATATGGAATATTCAGGCGAAGACTTCCATTACCAGGACCCGGTCACAAACGAGAAGTATGTGCCATACTGTATCGAACCTTCTGTAGGTGCGGACCGCGTAACACTTGCATTCCTTTGTGACGCATTCGACACTGAAGAATTGGAAGATGGCGATACACGCACAGTGCTCCGTTTCCACCCGGCACTGGCTCCTATCAAAGCAGCTGTGCTTCCATTGTCCAAGAAATTGGCAGACGATGCACAGAAAGTATATGCAGATCTTGCGAAGCATTTCCCGGTACAATATGATGACGCTCAATCCATCGGACGCCGTTACCGCCGTCAGGATGAAATCGGAACACCATTCTGTATCACATTTGATTTTGATTCATTGGAAGATCAGCAAGTAACTGTCCGTCACCGTGACTCTATGGAACAGGAACGTATGCCAATTGCAGACGTTACCGCATATATCCAGAAACACTTATCATTTTAATCATTAAAACCCGGAGTGAAGTCGGCATTAGCCTTCTTCTTCCGGGTTTTCTTTTGTTTTCCGCAATTCAGGTGTACGTTCAAGCTGCTCAATAAACTTTCTCGACTTCAGATAGATTCCTGTCTGTTCCTGGTAAACGGTAGACACCAGCTTCTGCATAAATGTTTTCGTCGTTTTCTTCAGCGTCAGCTTGCCGATTTGATCGAGCGGAACATTGTAAAACATTCGGATCAATTTAGTTTGTGTAGGTGACAGGCGGATAATATATGCATCCGCATGAAAGCACCGGTGACAGAGAAAACCGATCTGCTGGAATGAAAACGCAAATTCTCCTTCCGTAGCACCGCAATTTGCACATTCATGGAGAACAGGATGAATTCCGGCGACCGGCAGCATTTTCCACTGTACAAACAATGAAATAGCTTCCGCGTCATAGCCTTCTTCCATCGCATGAAACGACTCCTCCAGCAAACGGAATATCCCCGCATTCGGCTGTTCAGGCTCTGTCAGCCGGTCAAGCAGCTCTACGATAAGTCCAGCGTAGGCTGTCGTCTCCAAATCAGCCCGGATATGGCGGACACTGCTGATCAGATCACCTTGTTCAAGTGATCCCATCCCGCGGCTTGACCGCACGAGAAAATAGCCGTGTGTAAAGGTTTGCGTAATAGCGGCTAAGCGGCTTGCCGGTTTTTTCGCACCGCGTGCCATCGCAGTAATTTTACCAGCTTCTCTCGTGTAGATTGTCACAATTTTATTGGATTCACCGTACGGGATACTCTTAATGATAAATCCTTCCAATTTATTCAGCAACGCGCTCTCTCCTTCTTCAGGGCAGACAGCTTAGTAGTCTTCCTCATTAAATCCGAATTCCTTCAGCCGGCTCGGACGGTTGCGCCAATCTTTTTGAACTTTTACCCAAAGCTCCAGATACACTTTATGGCCAAGCAGCATTTCAATATCTTTTCTTGCCTTCACGCCGACTTCTTTCAGCAGCTTTCCGCCTTTGCCGATGACAATTCCTTTTTGCGAATCCCGTTCCACGACAATCGTCGCACGGATATGTGTTTTATCTGTTGCGGGATCTTGCTCGATACTCTCGATCGCGACCGCAATGGAGTGCGGAACTTCTTCTCTCGTTGTATGCAGCACTTTTTCACGGATCATTTCAGAAATGATGAAACGTTCGGGGTGATCTGTTACTTGTTCCGCATCATAAAACTGCGGACCTTCTTCCAAATAGCTTTCCAATGTTTCCACAAGACGTTCAATATTATTGCCGTTCAGCGCAGAAATCGGAACCACTTCCGCGAACTTCATTTCATTTGTATATGAGGTAATGATTTCCAACAGCTCATCCGGATGCACCAGGTCAATTTTATTGATGACGAGGAATACAGGTGTCTCAGATTTTTCAAGCCATTCCATAATGAATCGGTCGCCTGTCCCAATTTTTTCATCAGCATTGACCATGAACATGATGACATCTACTTCGCTTAATGTGCTGCGTGTCACCTTCAGCATGAAATCACCAAGACGGTGCTTCGGTTTATGAACACCCGGTGTATCGATGAAAATCATTTGGGACGTATCACTTGTGACAATCCCTTGCACTTTGTTTCGTGTAGTCTGCGGCTTATCGCTCATGATGGCAATCTTTTGACCGACCATCCGGTTAATGAATGTGGATTTTCCTACATTCGGACGGCCAATGATTGAAATAAAGCCTGACTTAAAGTTGCTCTTCTGCATAATCTAAATCCTCCTTGGAAAAAGCTCCAGGTAATAGCTGTTCCACTGTTGTTTCCTGCACATCACCTTTGATGTTTGTCAAATACACAGGCATATCCGGCGCACAAAACTCCGCAATAACCTGACGGCAAGAGCCGCACGGGGAGATCGGACCTTCCGTATCGCCTATTACTGTAATCGACTTGAACGTCTGAATGCCTTCTGAAACAGCCTTAAAAATAGCTGTTCGTTCTGCACAATTCGATAATCCGTAGGCAGAATTTTCAATATTACAGCCGCGATAAATCTTGCCGTCTTGCGTTTCCAATGCTGCACCGACCGGAAACTTGGAATACGGAACATACGCCGTTTTCATAGCTTGCTTTGCCTCATTCACTAATTGTTCCATTTTCATATGAGTCACTCCTATTCGTTCTTCCATTATATATTGTCATCCAAACCATTTTGGAAAGAAAATCATGCCACCGATCACAGCACTTGCCACGGCAAAAACAAGCACAGACCCCGCGGCGACGTCTTTCGCTTTCTTTGCCAGCGGATGGAATTCTGCCGTTACGAGATCCACTGCATACTCCACTGCTGTATTCATTAATTCAAGCGCCATCATACCCGCGATGACAATAAAAATAATCATCCATTCCACTTGTGAAAGTCCGGTCAGCCAGCCTGCAATCAGCACGATTCCTGCTGACAGGCCGTGCGATCTCATATTCCGTCCGTGACGAAAGCCATCCTTCACACCGGCCCACGCATAGACGAAAGACTTAAAAAACCTTTTCATAAAATCACTGCCGTTCCAAGCCGAATGATGTAAGAATTTCCGTCTGTCTTCCGAACATCTTGCGTTCATCTTCTTCATTCAGATGGTCGTAGCCTAGTAAATGCAGGAAACCGTGCAGTGCAAGAAAGCCAAGTTCACGTTTAAATGTATGATTATATTCTGCTGCCTGTCGTTTTGCGGTATCGATGGAAATAATAATATCTCCAAGCACTACAGGCATGTCGCTTTCGCGTATAATCGCAACTTCCCCTTCAGACAGCTCCTCCAGCGCAAATGAAATCACGTCAGTCGGGCGATCCTTCCCCCGGTACTCCGCGTTCACGGCCTGAATGGATTCGTCATCCATAAACGTGACGGACAATTCATACAGACCTTCCAATTCTTCCATTTTTGCTGCATGCGTCAATAATTCTTTGATCAGGATCTCTGATTCGGGCTCTACCATTTCTGTTTCGTCTTCAAAATAAAAATCGATCATTGTCACATTGCTCCTTTGTTAATCGGGATATTCTATCCGGTGATGGAATATGCCATTCAATGTTTCACAAATTACTTTTTTCACTATTTTAATCTCTCTCAATGATAAATCACATTCATCAAATTGATCATCTTCCAGTTTTCCTCGGACAATCGAATTGACGAGCGCGGCAATTTTTTCAGGTGTAGGCTCTTTCATTGAACGCACAGCCGCTTCCACACTGTCTGCAATCATAATGACAGCATTCTCTTTTGTCTGTGGTTTTGGGCCCGGATAGCGAAACTCCTCTTCTTTGACTTCAGGATTCATCTCTTTAGCTTTCATATAAAAGAATCTGACACTGCTCGTTCCATGATGCTGTCTTGCGATGGCAACCAGTTCTTTAGGCATATGATGCTTTTCGAGTATTCTCGCGCCGTCTTCTGCGTGGGCTATAATCATATCACGACTTTTCTCAGGTGTCAGTGCATCATGCAGATTTCGGCCATTGTGCTGATTTTCTATAAAAAATCCAGGATGTATCGTCTTGCCTATATCATGATAATAACTGCCGACTCTTGCAAGAAGTCCGTTGGCACCGATTGCTTCACATGCCGCATCCGCTAAATTGGCAACCATTACACTATGATGATATGTTCCGGGTGTCTCGACTAAAATTTTCTTTAAAAGCGGATGATTCGGGTTTGACAGCTCGACTAAACGCATATTAGAAAGCAGCTGGAAACTGGATTCAAAAAACGGCAGCAGCCCCATCGTTAATGCGCCTGACACTAAGCCTGAAGATACAGCCGCCACAGCATAAAAAATCAGCTCAGACATTGTATAACTTGTTTGTGTCATCAATAAATAAAATAGGATGAACATAACATTCGCGCCCGCCACACCGAGACTCGTCTGCAAAATGGTGGACCGCCTGCCGTGTTCGCTCAGCAGATAGATACTGACGATTCCGCCGAATAAAATATAGAGCGCCACTTCCATCTGCATAATTGCCGCCAAACCTTCCTGCAGCATAATGCCGGCTGTTGCAGATGTAATAATTGCCGCCAATACAGCGGATCGTTCATTAATCAATAATTTTACGAGCATCGGCACAAGTGCTGTCGGGAATAAAAATGCAATTAGGACGTCAAATTCATGATCTATATAGCTGACGATTTTCATCAGCACGACGGCGAGCAGAAGGATGATGCAGAAAATCAGCAGGGCTTTCTTTTTGAATGCTTCTTCTCTTTCTGATTTCCCAAAATGCAGCGTAATTAACATAGAGATGAACAGGATATACAGGATAATTCCCAATGTCGGTTTGATTGAAGATTGATTATTGAGTACGCCGGAAAGCTCCAGCTGATGATACACATCGCGGTCGATCAGCTGTCCTTCGCGCACGATGACTTGCCCCTGTAAAATACGGATCGCTTCGATGGATGCCCGTGCATCTGCCTGGTTTTTCGCGGTCTGTTCCTCATCGACTACTTCGGTTTCAACGACTGCCATCCGTCCAAGCGATAAGGCAACGTCGAGCAAGTCGCGCGGCAGCGTATTCGATTGACGGATTCTCCGTTCCACTTCGTACCGGTGCATCGTCAATTGCTCCGTTTTGAACGGCCTTGATAATTCTCTTCCTACGACAAGCGTAAGCATTTCATGCAGGTTATCGAGGTCTACAGGGTCCGATACCAGCAGTTGTTTCAGCTGATCATCGGTGACAGGCAAAGAAGTTTCTTCTTTTTCAAATCCCGGCAGTTTTTTCCGCAATAATTTCATTTGTTTATCCAGCGGCATATCCGGATTGCTGTTCGCTTCCACTTGGACATCCCCCACCGCTGTAAAAATAGAACTGAGGAGTGCCTGGCGGTTTTTCATAATATCTTCAGAAAAACGGTAGGAATTGGGCACTGCCTGTTCAGCACGCACCCGTTCGAGCTCTGTTTTCTCCGTATCTTCAATTGTTTTGGGAGAACGAATGGTTTTTGGTGAAATCTCAAAAGCAGAGATTTCGTATGTTTCACTCTGACCGCTTCCATACATGAGAAAGAACAACAGTACACCGGAAAGTGAGACAACAAGCATCAAAAGAAAGGTAAATTTCACTTTTCTTATTTGCGACCGCAGTTCTTTTAACGTTGCCATACAGCTGCCTCCTTTCGGCAATTTTGCGCGTCACTTGGATTCAGCGAATCTTTTTGATGTGACGGGTCAGTATGTATCTGTATCATTCAAAAAAAAGCAGTCAATTAATTAGTTGACTGCTCTTTCTCATATGCTTCGATAATTTTGGCCACAATCGGATGACGGACAACATCCCCCTGCTCTAAATACATAAACTGGATATCCGGTACGTTCTTCAGTATATGTTCAGCGACGTTCAGTCCCGAGTCCACACCGCGCGGTAAATCGATCTGTGTTTTATCCCCGGTGATTACCATTTTCGACCCAAATCCGAGGCGGGTTAAAAACATTTTCATCTGTGCTTTCGTAGTGTTTTGCGCTTCGTCTAAAATAACAAACGCGTCGTCAAGTGTTCTTCCCCGCATGTAGGCAAGCGGGGCAATTTCGATAACTCCGCGCTCCATCAGACGCTCTGTATGTTCGGCTCCCAGGACGTCGTGAAGGGCATCATACAACGGCCGGAGGTATGGATCCACTTTCTCTTTTAAGTCGCCTGGAAGGAAGCCCAGGCTCTCTCCTGCCTCAACAGCTGGACGCGTGAGGATAATGCGTTTCACTGAACCGGACTTCATGGCCTGCACCGCCATAACGACAGCCAGGTACGTCTTTCCAGTACCGGCAGGCCCGATGCAGAACACTAAGTCCCTTGAACGGATTGCCTGAACGTACTCTCTTTGACCAATCGTTTTCGCACGGATGACTTTTCCTTTGGTGTTGCGTGCGATTTCTTCATCATAAAGAGATGAGAAATATTCAATCGTGCCGTTTTTCGCCATTTCAATTGCTGTCGCCACATCACGTAAATTGATATTGATCCCTTTTCGGATAACTTTTAACAGCTGTTCAAGAAGTGCTTTTGCAGCTTCCGCCTGCTCTTCTTCTCCGCTGATCGAGATGGTTTCACCCCGTGTGTGGATGGCGACAGTTAACTCTTCTTCGATCAGATTCATATTCTGATCGGAAATACCAAGAAGCATAATCGTTTCATTCGGTTCTTCAATATGGAGTTGCAATGTTTGTTCGCTCAATATATTCAGTCTCCTTGAGTTATCGGTCGTTTTTCAGCAATGTTTTCATTAAGTAAAAATAGTATAGTCCCACTCACTTTATCATTAGTGAATGTTACATGTAAAATGTTTTCTTCTTTAATTATGCGCTCATTTGTACTCTTTGACAACAAATCATACTTTAGCAGCGGGAGGATGATCGACTCCTCCATCCCTTCTTTTAAATACACTTGATGAATCGGATCCTCCCGTGTCTTCTCATAGATCACCGGATTTCTAAAACGGACACCACCGGACTCTTGATCTGTCCAGGGTGCTCTCCAGCCGATTTTCAAACTTTCTTCCCCTTGAATGAAATAACGGATAGTGCGCGGCATTTCAAAATGACATTCAAGCCAGTAATCTGCAAACACTTCACCATCCGCTCCCACTACGGCAGTCTTCTCTCCTTGCTCGAGAATACCTGTTGCCAGCATATCACCCTTTTTTACGGTTTGATGAACAATACTGGCCCGCTCTCCTCTTGTTAACGCAAAATGTGTAATCACTCCTCCCGTTTTTGCCACAAGATGTGAAGGCTTTTCTTCCTTTTCTTCTTTCACGCCGGTCGACAGGGGTGCAGTCATAGGAGAGACAACGAGCGACGTGCCTGTCTGTGAAAATCGGATCCACGATAATGTGGGTTCATCCTGCATGAGCAAACGCCTAATTTCATCTTCCTGCGGCAGCCCGGATAAGAGAGAAGGTGCTTTAATGTTCGCTTTATCCAATTTGTTCTCCATTCGCTGCGCAATTTCAGGCACATCACTTTCCACTGTGATCTGCCAGAGAAAAAGCGAGGCCGCGAATGGAATACAGCAGGCGATCAGGAATAAATAAGAGGAGAATAAACGATGAAGGACGGCGTCATCTCCTTTTCTCCTAATTTGTACTTTTACACGGTATTTTCTTCTGAACCTGCGAATAGTTGCGATTCCTTTGCTGTCTGTCTCAAAAAACACCGCACTTCCTGATACATACAGCCGATGGATCTTAATATTCTCCCTCTGCAATTTACCCAGGAATACAGAGCCTTTACGAACATCCGACATCTGCACTTCAAAACGTTTAGTGCTCATAGCCGTTTTCCTCTTCCGGTGTAAAGCGCAGCGTCACTTCTTTTAGCTCATCGATTGATACGTGGGCGTGTTGTTCAGTCAGCATGAGAACCGTTACATCTTCCCCATTGATGGTCATGACATAGTCATTCGTTTGAAAGGATACGGATTGTTCGCTTAATGCCAGTAATCGATAGTTACCGGTAATCCGTAATGAATTGAATTCATCTAGAATAATGGATGGATGAAGTGCGAATAATTTTTTCACGAAAAAACCCCCTGTCTCATCCTATGAAAAGACAGGGGGCGGCATGATTACCGTTTTGATTTTGGCGGACCTAAAATTTCTGAATAGACAATCCCCTGCAAGATTTGCTGGGAAGTTCTCGGAATCAAGTCTTCCTGAAGTATCTGCTCCTCTTCGTGCATGACGGATTGTTGTGCGTTCAGCCTGCCTCTGCCCTTCTGACGCTCCTGGCGGGGCGCAGACACAGTCGTAACAGGTTTCTTGGGTTCCGCATAAAAGATCTCCGACTGAGGTGCCTGAGTCTTTACAGTGGGCTCCTGGGTTTCTTGCTGAAGATCCTGAAATTCTTTTTGTATGTCCTCAAACAGGTTCTTCGATAACTCTTTTAGCGAACGCGGCTTCTCAGCAGGAGCCGCATTGGTGCGCTGTGGTTCTGTTTTTTCCTTTAATTCACGCTGAGTCGGCTGAGCCGGCCATTGCCGGTTGGGCTGCCTTTTTGGCGGCTGTTTCTGTTTTTCATCATCTTTCTTTTTGCCGAACAGCGAGCCCATCGCCAGCATGATGACCAAAATAATGAGCTGTTCCATTATGCATCCCCTTCCCGGGAATTCATCTTGTTATGATTAGTCTTTTTTAGGAGGCTGCTGATCTCCGCCAACTTTGCTGATGGAGTCACGCATACCTGTATCTGCCTGGATATTTTTATAGTTCATGTAATCCATAATACCGATGTTTCCTGAACGCAAAGCCTCTGCCATTGCCAAAGGCACTTCGGATTCTGCACCCACAACTTTCGCGCGCATCTCCTGTGTTTTTGCCTTCATCTCCTGCTCACTTGCAACAGCCATTGCACGGCGTTCTTCTGCTTTTGCCTGAGCAATGTTTTTATCTGCCATTGCCTGCTCCGTCTGAAGTTCCGCACCGATGTTTTTACCGATATCCACATCGGCAATATCGATGGACAGAATTTCAAATGCTGTACCGGAATCCAATCCCTTTGTCAGAACTGTCTGGGAAATCATATCCGGATTTTCCAATACCTTTGCGTGACTGATGGAAGAACCGATCGTTGATACGATACCTTCACCGACACGGGCAACCACAGTATCTTCACCGGCACCACCGACGAGGCGGTCAATGTTGGCGCGAACTGTGATACGTGCTTTCGCTTTTACTTCGATACCGTTCATCGCAACACCTGCGATAAATGGCGTCTCAATTACTTTCGGGTTAACGGACATTTGAACTGCTTCCAGCACGTCACGTCCTGCCAAGTCGATCGCCTGTGCTCTTTCAAACGTCAGATCAATGTTAGCTCGCTGCGCAGCGATGAGCGCATTGACAACACGATCCACATTACCGCCTGCTAAATAGTGGCTTTCCAGCTGATTAATTGATACTGTCAGACCCGCTTTATGTGCTTTAATCAGCGGGTTTACAACACGGCTCGGGATAACTCGGCGTAAACGCATCCCGATCAGTGTGAAGATGCTTACCCGAACGCCTGCCGCAAGGGCCGAAATCCACAGCGTTACTGGAACGAATGTAAAGAATACCGCCAGTACGATGATAATAATGAAGACTGCTGCTACCAGTCCGATTGTTCCTAGTCCCATCATAAGCCTTGTTCCTCCTCTTTCTTCTCTCTTACTACGATTCTGAAGCCTTCTACCGCTACGATCACTACTTCTTTCCCGCTTTCGATATAACGCCCTTCGGATACTACATCGATTCGTTCCCCATCTAATTCAGCGACGCCGGATGGATAAAGTGGTGTAAGTGTTGTTGCAACTTTCTGCAATAACTCGGTACGGTTTTTATTGGAAACATAACCGCTTTCCGTATCCATCGTATCCATTAAGATGATTTTATTCAACAGATGAAGTTTTTTACCGAAGAATTTCATAATTACCACCATCCCTATACTCGCTACGGCTATCGCAATCAGCACTGAAATTGCCATGTAAGCCAAATTCGCGCCTGCGAGCAAAATACTTCCGATGATAGCCAGGATCCCGAAGATGCCCGCTATCCCGCCTGCAATAAAGAATTCGGCAATAATGAGACCGACACCGAGCAGGAATAAAATCAATGTCTCATACCCTGCGAGACCCGCTACTGTGTGCCCGTAGAAGAATAAGAATAAGGCAGTGAGCCCCATGCTTCCCGGCACACCGAAACCTGGCGAATACAATTCTACAATCAATCCGAGACTTGCTACGGAGAGCAGGATCGGCACGACAATAGGATTCGTAATGAAGCGGGCTGCTTTCTCTGAGAACGTTTCCGCTGTTGAGATGACAGTCGCATCTTTCAAGCCCAGCTTTTGAAGTAATTCATCAAATGTAGCAACCGTCCCCTCACTGTATTCCACCTTTTCAGCTTCATCAGCAGTCAGAGTCAGCAGTTCCCCTTTTTTCGCACGTAATTCCGGCATATCCATTTCAGGATCCGCCATTGCCAGCGCGATGTCCGGATTACGTTTTGAATGCAGTGCAGCATTTTTCATTTGAGCCAGCCAATAGCTGTTGGCTTTTGTTTCTGCTGCATTTCCAGATCCGTCAATGACCTGTGCAGCACCGATAGAACCATTGGGTGTCATGTAGATTTCATCTGCATAGAGTGCCAGGAACGCACCTGCGGACAGTGCCCGGTCATTGATGAATGCCACGATGTGCGCGTCTGTCGATTTCATCAGTTTGGCGATTTGATCGGCTGCGTCCACGAAGCCCCCAGGCGTATCTATATCCAAAATAATCGTCTCTGCACCTTCAGCTTCTGCTTCTTTGAAAGAACGCTGCAGAAAGGCATGCAGCCCCTTTTCCACTTCTTTATGGAGCGGCACCCGATATACTGTTTCTTCAGCTGCGTCTGAGTGGATAAAAGGCAAAGCAATTGTCCCGATGAATAAAATGAGCAGAAAAACTGACCTAATCATTTTAGTCATTATTTTCTCACCTCTTCCTACTGCCTATTATACTTACTATTTACGTATGAAGAAGCATTTGGTTTCATTTAATTAAAATTAAATGAAAGTTTTTATTTCAAGGTATCCCAGACTGTTATTATATGGCTGCATCATAGACAAAAATGAACAGAACCGTTGAAGTGAATGATCAAATTATGAATGAATGCAAATCACTTATTGCCGGTAATATGTGAAATAGTATAGCCTTTACGTTTATTTTTATTTCCATGCAATAAAATAAACCGAAAATCCGTTAATGGATTTTCGGTTTATAAGAAATTACATTATTAGGTAATATCAAAATTCAATGTAGGCAGAAATTAGAATTTGCGCTTACGTGCCGCTTCTGATTTCTTTTTACGTTTCACACTTGGCTTTTCATAAAACTCGCGCTTTCTTACCTCTTGTATTGTACCACTCTTGGATACAGTACGTTTGAAGCGGCGAAGAGCGTCTTCAAGTGATTCATTTTTGCGAACGACTGTCTTAGTCATATCTCTTGTCCCTCCCTCCGAGCACACTTCGAAACATAGCAGTTTGCTATGTACTATAAAATTATAACGTACAAAAGCCCATCGGTCAATAAAAAACTATTAGAATACTATCAAAAGTTTTAGTAAATACTCACTTGGAGCCATCAGTAATCCGCTGATGACTGAAGTCCCTGCATGATGGAGACGCCGGAACTTGCACCGATTCTGGTTGCGCCGGATTCAATCATGCGATTGACATCTTCCGCACTGCGAACGCCGCCACTTGCCTTTACCCCGATTGCCGGACCTACGACTGAACGCATGAGCTTCACGTCTTCTGGTGTAGCACCGCCTGTTGAGAAGCCGGTTGATGTTTTAACGAAATCTGCCCCCGCCAGAACTGCCAGCTCACAGGCTGTACGTTTTTGGACATCGTCCAGCAGGGATGTTTCGATGATTACTTTTACAAGCGCCCGATCTTTTGCGGCTTCGACCACTGCTTCAATGTCCCGTTGCACAAGTTCAAGATCACCGCTGTGCAAAGCACCGATATTCAGAACCATATCAACTTCAGTCGCTCCGTTATTGATCGCATCTTTCACTTCAAAAGCTTTTACTTCTGGCGTGTTCGCGCCTAATGGGAACCCGATGACCGTGCAAACTTTCACTTCTGTTCCTTTTAAAGCGTCAGCTGCTGTCCGGACCCATGTCGGATTGATGCAGACTGAAGCGAAGGTATACTTTTTAGCCTCTTCACATAATTCCACTATTTGCTGTTTTGTCGCTTCTGCCTTTAACAGCGTATGATCAATATAAGCGGCATAATTTGTCGTCAATGAAAGCGCTCCTTTGTATATCCTGTTTTTATAAGTATAGCAAAGCCTGCATTTTGTTGCACGAAAAAGACCGCCCATTACAGGCGGTCATCCGTTAAATAAGTATTTCTTCCTCGTTCAGCACACGAACAGGTTGTCCTTCGTTATAAGGATAGCCCGCTTTAGTGATTTTCACTTTTACTATCTGTCCGACCATCGATTCATCAGCCGGCAGGACGACTTTCAGATAATTATCTGTGTAGCCTTCGTACAGGTTTTGTTCCGGATCTAGTTTATATCGCTCTTCCGGGATGACTTCAAGTACTTCACCCTCAAAACGGGCTGCGTAGTCCTTTGCCAATTGATCATTCAGCGTCAGTAAGCGGTGTACACGCTCATTTTTCACGTTTTCATCGACCTGGTCTTCCATGCGTGCAGCAGGTGTGCCCGTACGCTTGGAGTAAGGGAATACATGCAGCTCGGAGAATTTATGGTCGCGAATGAAGTCATATGTTTCCATAAACTCCTCTTCTGTCTCGCCGGGGAAACCGACGATGACATCAGATGTGATAGCCAAGTCCGGCAGCGCTTCATTCAGGCGCGTCAGACGCTCGGAGAAAAATTCCATCGTATACTTACGGCGCATCCGTTTAAGCACCGTGTTGGACCCTGATTGTATCGGAATGTGCAGATGACGCACAACGATATTAGAATCGCGGAGCACATCGATAACTTCATCTGTTAACTGACTCGCTTCAATCGAACTGATGCGAAGCCGCTTCAGACCTTTGACTTGCTGTTCCAGATCGCGGAGCAGTCGTGCAAGATTATAATCTTTCAGGTCTTCCCCGTAACCGCCTGTATGGATACCAGTCAAGACAATTTCCAGATACCCGGCATCAACCAGCTGCTGTGCCTGACGAATCACTTCCTGCGGATCACGGGAACGCATTAATCCTCTTGCCCACGGAATGATGCAAAACGTACAGAAGTTATTGCAGCCTTCCTGAATTTTTAATGAAGCACGTGTACGGTCACTGAAAGACGGCACATCGAGTTCTTCATAAACACGATTTTTCATGATATTGCGAACCGCATTGATCGGCTGCCGCTCTTCGCGGTACTGTTCAATCAAACCGAGCAATTTGGTACGGTCTTGTGTGCCGACAACGATGTCCACGCCGGGAATCGCCATAATTTCTGCGGGAGATGTCTGTGCATAGCATCCTGTGACACAAATGACAGCATCAGGATTTTTCCGAATCGCACGGCGGATTACCTGCCGGCTTTTCTTATCGCCCGTATTGGTCACTGTACATGTATTAATGACATAGACATCGGAATTTTTATCAAAATCTTCCCGTTCATAGCCTGCTTCCTGAAACAGCTGCCAAATAGCTTCCGTTTCATAATGGTTCACTTTGCAGCCTAATGTATGAAAAGCTACGGTTTTACGAAGCCCATTGTTACTCATATTTATTTTTCATCCTTTCATTACACTCAATAAAAATCATAACTTATCCTATAATATCACAATCGTGCAAAATGGGCATAACGCAACCTTACCAGAAAGAAAAAATGAATCCACTGAAGTTTTGGTGAGTTTGGAGGACCTTTTATCGGGGGATTTGCAGGCAGCCTACTTGTAAAGCATTGTTTCCGGCATACGGATGTGGTGGATACAGCGGATATAAATGCAAAGCAGCTGAATAGATCAGCTGCTTCCCTCTTTCATTCAAATTCATAAGACATGGCGGACAATACATATAAAGGAGCTGTTTCTGTACGCAGAATTCTTGGTCCGAGCGATGCTGGAAGGAATCCTGCTTCTTGCAGTAAAGCAGCCTCTTCCCTTGCCAAACCGCCTTCCGGTCCAAAAACAACTGCTATCGTTTGTCCAGGATGCACATTTTTCAGACGGTCAGCAATCTTATGCGGCACGTCGCTTTTTGCGTCTTCTTCATCCGCAAACAGTTTGATGTCAAAAGAGGCAGTGGATGCAATCAGCTGCTTGACGCTTTGGACGGAAGATATCTCGGGCACCTTATTGCGATGACATTGTTCCGCAGCTTCTTTGGCAATCTTTTGCAGACGCTCTATGCGTTTACCGCCTTTTTTAGCATCCCATTTCACAATCGAACGGCTTGCTGCAAATGGAATCAGCCGGCTCATGCCAAGCTCGGTTCCTTTTTGCGTAATCCAGTCGAGTTTATCACCTTTAGGCAGACCGCATGCGATGGTTACTGAAACCGGCAATTCATTGTCCTGATCGATCACCCTCAGCTGCGACACGGTGACATGTTCTTCCGAAATGCTGTCAATTACTGCAGCAGATACGATGCCTTCGTATACCGTCAGCACTTCCTGGCCGGGTGTCATGCGCATGACTTTAACAATATGCTTGTAGTCGTCACCGCTGATGGCAACTTGCTGCTGTTCATCAAACGGCTGATCCAGAAAATATCGCTGCACCATTATTCACTGCCTTTGCGTGCGATAATGGCCACCCAATCTTCCATGAGCACCGTTTCTACAATGTCGAACCCTTTTTCGATGAAATCATTGCGAACTTCATCCCGCTTTGCACCGATAATTCCGGACGCAATAAATAATCCGCCCGGTTTGACGAGCTCGTAGGCATCGTGTGAAAACGACATGATGACATCCGCAAGTATATTAGCAATAATAAGATCAGGTGTTTCTTCAATAGAATCAAGAAGATTTCCCTTTAACACCGTAATGCGGTCATCTGCATGGTTATACGTGACATTTTCCTGGGCGGCACGGACAGCAACCTCATCCAGATCGAGCGCTGTAATGTGTTTCGCACCGAGTAATGCGGCACCGATTGCCAGTACACCTGAACCGGTTCCAACATCAACTATAGTCTGACCAGGCTCCAAATATTTCTCCAGTGCCTGTAAGCATAAAACTGTTGTCGGATGCGTTCCTGTACCGAACGCCATACCCGGATCCAGTTCAATGATCAGTTCATCCGATTCTACCGGCGTATACTCTTCCCATGTAGGGACGATAGTAAAACGCTTGGATATTTTTACCGGGTGGAAGTATTGTTTCCACGAGTTTGCCCAATCTTCCTCGTCGACTTCTGTAATACCGATCGTAAAACGTCCCGGATTCAATGAAAACTGACGAAGGCCTTCAATTTCCAGTTCAAGCTCCTGCACGGTTTCATTGATAAAACTGTTGACAGGCAAATACGCTTTGATAATGACTCCTTCATTCGGGAAATCATTTTTATCAAGTGCATACATTTCGCCGTATTGATCCACCCGCTCTTTGCCGGGCTCTTCGGAATCTTCAATGACGACTCCGCTTGCTCCTGCTTCATGCAGAATATTTGCCACTGCCTCAGTTGCCTCATGCGTCGTATGGACGGAAACTTCAGACCATTTCACAGTTATTCAATCCTTTCATTCACCTTTGAAAGTGCGTTTGATTTTATCGAAAAATGAGCTGGAATACTCATCAGGAGTCTCTCCTTCAATGGAAGCAAACTCACGCAGCAATTCTTTTTGCCGTTCTGTCATCTTTTTCGGTGTTGCCACTTTGACGATGACGTGCTGATCTCCTACTCCGTGCCCGTGTACGTTTGGAACCCCTTTGCCCCGGAGGCGGAAATTGGTGCCGTTTTGAGTGCCAGCCGGAATTTTCAGCTTAACTTTTCCGTGGACTGTCTGAACTTCGAGTTCGTCTCCAAGTGCAGCCTGCGGGAATGTCAGCGTTAATTCAAGGATGATATCGTCTTCTTCACGGATAAAGCGCTTATGCGGACGTACATTAAATACGATGTATAAGTCCCCAGGAGGTCCGCCGTTAATACCGGCTTCACCTTGACCGCCTACACGCAAACGCTGTCCCTGATCCACTCCTGCAGGAATTGTCACTTTAATGACTTTGTTTTTCGTTACGCGGCCTTTACCTCGGCATGTTTCACATTTTTCAGGAATGATTTTACCTGTTCCCTGACAGGTTGGACATGTTCTGCGGTTAACAACCTGGCCAAATGGCGTGTTTTGTGCAACCGATATTTCACCTGAACCATTACATTCTGTACATGTTTTAACACTCGTGCCTTTTTTGGCGCCTGTTCCGTCACATGTATCACACTCTTCTTCGCGCGGAATATCAATTTCCGTTTCTTTACCGAAAATAGCATCCATGAAATCGACCGTCATTGTATATTGCAGGTCATTTCCTTTTTGCGGGGCATTCGGATCTCTTCTTCTTGCACTGCCGCCAAAGAACGTGCTGAAAATATCTTCGAATCCGAAGCCTTCCGCTCCGCCGCCGCCGAATCCGCCAAATCCTTGCCCAGGACCGGCATGACCGAATTGATCGTACTCTGCACGTTTATTCTCGTCGCTCAGTACCTCAAATGCTTCTGTGACTTCTTTAAATTTCACTTCAGCATCCGCTTCTTTATTTAAGTCCGGATGGTATTGTTTCGATAGCTTACGATATGCTTTGCGGATTTCTTCCTTTGTAGCGGACTTAGAAACGCCAAGCACATCATAGTAATCTCGTTTACTCATTCACTGCACCCCTCATCGCATTTTACCTGTTGTCCATTGTAACACGTTGATATTGAATTTTGTTAGTTAACAAACGAAAAAGTCAAAGCCGGAATTTCGGACTTTGACTTTTCCGTCAATAGCTATTTATATTTACTTATTTCTTGTCTTTATCGTCTTCGACTTCTTCGAAGTCCGCATCGACTACATTATCGTCTTCCTGGCCTGGCTGTGCATCGCCTTGTGCAGCCTGTGCTTCCGCTGCAGCCTGCTCATACAATTTCACAGACAGAGCCTGCACTAATTCGTCGAGTTTTTCTTTCTTCGTACGAATTTCTTCAAGTTCTCCGGATTCATTGGCAGCTTTCAATTCTTCCAATGCCGTTTGCGCTTCCTTCACTTCTGCTTCATCCACTTTACCTTCAATATCTTTCAGTGTCTTTTCAGCCATAAATACTAATTGATCTGCTTCATTGCGAAGTTCTGCTTCTTCTTTACGCTTTTTATCTTCTTCAGCGTGTGCTTCTGCATCTTTGACCATTTGATCAATTTCTTCGTCAGAAAGGCCTGAACTTGATTGAATTGTAATGTTCTGTTCTTTCTGTGTACCCAAATCTTTCGCTTTAACATTTACGATACCGTTTTTATCGATGTCGAATGTTACTTCGATTTGTGGAACGCCGCGTGGTGCCGGAGGAATATCCGTCAATTGGAAACGGCCAAGTGTTTTGTTGTCTGCCGCCATCGGACGCTCACCCTGCAATACGTGGATATCAACTGCCGGCTGGTTGTCAGCTGCTGTAGAGAACACTTGTGATTTGCTTGTAGGGATTGTTGTGTTGCGTTCAATTAGCTTTGTGAAAACGGAGCCCATTGTTTCAATACCCAATGAAAGAGGCGTTACGTCCAGAAGTACTACGTCTTTTACGTCTCCAGTCAGGATAGAACCTTGAACCGCCGCACCCATTGCTACGACTTCATCCGGGTTAACCCCTTTAAACGGCTCTTTGCCTGTTGCTTGTTTGATCGCTTCCT
Source organism: Sporosarcina sp. P37 (assembly GCF_002109365.1). Taxonomy (NCBI): domain Bacteria; kingdom Bacillati; phylum Bacillota; class Bacilli; order Caryophanales; family Caryophanaceae; genus Sporosarcina; species Sporosarcina sp. P37. The sequence continues at coordinate 3,249,009 of NZ_CP015349.1, read as the reverse complement.
GTACAGCAGGAATACGCGTTGACCCACCTACGAGGATTACACGGTCAATGTCAGATGCTGACAAGTCTGCGTCTTTCAGTGCCTGGCGAGTCGGAACCATAGAACGTTCTACAAGGCCTGCAGTCAGCTCGTCGAATTTGCCGCGAGTCAATGTAATTTCCATATGAAGCGGTCCTGCTTCTCCAGCAGTAATGAATGGCAGCGAGATTTGAGTCGATGTAACACCGGACAAATCTTTCTTCGCTTTCTCAGCAGCATCTTTCAGGCGCTGCATAGCCATTTTGTCTTTTGAAAGGTCAATGGAATTTTCTTTGCGGAATTCCTGAACCAGATAATCCATGATAATATCATCAAAGTCGTCTCCGCCCAGTTTGTTGTCACCCGCTGTAGAACGCACTTGGAATACTCCGTCACCCAGTTCAAGGATGGATACGTCAAACGTACCGCCACCTAAGTCATATACAAGGATTGTCTGATCTTCGTCTGTTTTGTCAAGACCGTAAGCAAGTGCAGCAGCTGTCGGCTCGTTGATGATACGCTCTACTTCTAGTCCTGCAATTGTACCTGCGTCTTTTGTTGCCTGACGCTGTGCATCGTTAAAGTATGCTGGAACGGTAATAACCGCTTTCGTTACTTTTTCGCCCAAGTATTCTTCCGCATAACCTTTCATGTACTGAAGAATCATTGCAGAAACTTCCTGCGGAGAATATTCTTTACCGTCAACTTCCACTTGGAAATCAGTTCCCATATGTCTTTTCACAGACATGATAGTGTTCGGGTTCGTGATGGACTGACGCTTCGCTACTTCCCCAACTTGTCTTTCACCGTTTTTAAAAGCTACAACGGATGGTGATGTTCTGTTGCCTTCCGGGTTTGGAATTACTTTTGCTTCTCCGCCTTCGTATACAGCTACTACTGAGTTTGTTGTTCCTAAGTCAATACCGATAATTTTACTCATGTGTGATTTTCCTCCTATAGTGTCAATGCATTAGAATTTTTATTCGTTTACTTTTACCATGGATGGTCTGAGCACGCGTTCTTTAAGCTTATATCCTTTTTGCATTTCGTCCAGGATAATTCCGGACTCTTTGTCATCTTCACTGCCAGTCATGACTGCCTGGTGGAAGTTCGGATCAAACTCTTTATCCAGCGCCTCAATTTCTTCTAAGCCTTCTGATTTCAGTGCTTCCACAAGTGAACGGTAGACCATCTCCATTCCTGTGAGGAGGGATTTGGTTTCCTCTTCTTTTGCTTCTACTGAAAGAGCGCGCTCAAAGTTATCGAGTACAGGCAAAATATTTACCATTACGTTTTGTGCACGATAAGTCTGCAGCGTCTGATAGTCGAGTGAAGCCCGTCTTTTCATGTTTTCTATATCTGCCAAAACACGCAGCCGCTTACTCTCTTCTTCTTCAAGTGCTTTCGTTAATTCATCTATTTTGTTCTCAAGTTCCTGCTCTTTTGTGAGCTCTTCAACGACTTCTTCAGCTTCAGGCTGATCAGCCGCTTCGTTGAGCTCCTGCTCATCCACGGAAAGATTTTCATCTTGCTGCCCGTTAAATTCTTGTTTTTCCGTCACCTGTCTTGCCCCCTGTTCCCGTCTTGTCCGATGGTCAGCCGGTGAAGTGCAGAAGATAGATCACTGCTTAAAATATCAAGCAGCGTAATGACTCTTCCGTAATCCATCCGTTTCGGACCGATAATTGCAATGGAACCTTCCATATTCTCCCCTGCCGAGTATGTGGAAGTGATCACGCTATAATCTTCCATATCCAGCACATTGTTTTCAGAACCGATGCGAACTTGAATTCCTTGTCCATTCTTTTGGAAAAGAGCCATTGCAGGATCGCCCTTCTCGATCAGTTCAAAAAACGACTGCATCTTGTGGAAGTCGTGAAATTCCGGTTGTTTCCACATATTCAATTTCCCGCCGAAATACAACCGTTCTTCAGGCTCCACAGCAATCGCTTGCTGCAATGAGCTGAATAGTTGTTCCGCCTGGTGAATATGCTGTTCAAATACATGCTTCGCTTCGAGCTGCAATTTTTGCTGCAGCTGCACAAGCGATGTGCCGATTAGGCGTTCATTTAAAATATTTACCGTCTTCTCAATTTCTGAAGCAGTCAGTCCCTGGGGTATATCGAAAATACGATTTTCCACATGACCATTATCTGTGACGATAATCGCGACTGCCCGTTGCTGATCCAAAGGTACAATTGAAAATTTCTTGACGGCATGTGCTGAAGTATCAGGCCCAAGTAATATAGACGTATAATTCGTCAGCTCCGACAGAATGGTCGCAGATTTACGAATTAACTCTTCGGACTCTCCTACTTTCTCCTGAAATACCGTCCGCAGCTGCAAGCTGTCTTCCAGACCCAGCGCTTGCGGCTGCAGTAAATGATCTACAAAAAACCGGTAGCCTTTTTCAGAAGGCACTCTTCCAGATGATGTGTGAGTCTTTTCTAAATAACCCATGTCCTCCAGATCCGCCATATCATTCCGGATGGTTGCCGAACTAAATGGCGCTTCCGGCTTCTTTGACAGCTGTCTGGAACCCACAGGCTGAGCAGACTCGATGAAATCTTTCACTGTCAATTGTAGTATGAGCAATTGTCTGTTTGTCAACATGATCATCACTCCTGTTAGCACTCATTAACACCGAGTGCTAATACTACTCATAATTTATCAAATTCTATTTTGCATGTCAACGAATCAAACTCACTTATCGAGTAAAAATTCCTGAAATGCTGTATTTCCTTGAAAAATACCTTTTCTCGTCAGCTGGAGATGATCTCCTGTGATTTGCAGAAGCCCTTGACGCTGCAGTTCTTCTATTGGCTTTCCGAATACTTCGCGGATTGGCCGTTTGAACTTTTCCTCAAATTCTTTCATGGATACCCCTTCAATAATCCGCAGACCCAGAAACATTTCTTCTTCCATGGATTCGGACTGTGTCACTTCATGCACTTCTTTACGAGGCAGTTTTCCATCTTCCAGCAAATCAATATAGTGTGTCAGCGGGCCAACGTTCGCATAGCGCTCTTTCCCAAGATAACCATGTGCGCCTGCCCCGATTCCCGCATAGTGAGAGTTTTCCCAATAAATCAGGTTATGAAACGAAGGATAGCCGGATTTAGCAAAATTACTGATTTCATACTGATTCAGGCCCTTTTTATTCATGCGGTCCATCACCATAGCAAACATTTCTGCCTCTATATCTTCCCCTGGCAGCGGCAGCTTGCCTTTGACCATCCGGTTGTAGAATACCGTTTTCGGCTCCACAATCAATGAGTACGCAGAGTAATGCGGCAAATCAAGTGACAATGCGCGGTCAAGCGTCTCTTCCCATTCTTCCGCCGTTTGCGTCGGCAGTCCGTACATGAGATCAATGCTGATGTTATCGAAACCGATCTTACGCGCGGCAGCAATGACGCGTTCCACATCTTCATTGGAATGAGTCCGGCCTATTTGCTTCAGCAAACGTTCGTTAAAAGTCTGGACACCGATGGATAGACGGTTCACGCCTTTCTCTTTTAATACGACCAGCTGATCTTCCGACAGATCATCAGGATTTGCTTCTGTCGTAAACTCCTTCAGCGCTGTCACATCAATATATTGTGAAACGATCGTCAGTAAACGGTCAAGCTGCGCGACATTGAGTGCCGTTGGAGTGCCTCCGCCTAAAAACACCGTTTCCACTTGATCAAACGAATAGCCGGCTTCTTTCATATAATGAAACTCTTTGCCGATGGATTCTATATATTGATCGACCGGCTGATTTTTCAGGAATACTTTATTAAAATCACAGTAATAACAGATTTGCTGGCAAAACGGTATATGAATATACACTCCCCGCATGCTGTCACATCCTTTTTCTAAATATGTAAACGGCAAAAAGAGGGCGGTTTGCCCTCTTTTTGCTGAGTCCAATTAATCTTCGTCCATCTTCAAAACAGCCATGAACGCCTCTTGCGGAACTTCCACCGAGCCGACTTGCTTCATCTTCTTTTTACCTTCTTTTTGCTTCTCAAGAAGTTTACGCTTACGGGAAATATCCCCGCCGTAACATTTAGCCAAAACGTTTTTACCCATCGATTTGATCGTGGAACGCGCCACGATTTTCTGACCGATTGCCGCCTGAACCGGCACTTCGAATTGCTGTCTTGGGATTAATGATTTCAGCTTTTCAACGATAGCCTTTCCGCGCTCATAGCTAAAGTCACTATGCACGATAAAGCTCAGTGCATCGACAGTTTCACCATTCAGCAGAATGTCCATTTTAACAAGCTTAGAACGTTTATAACCGATTAATTCATAATCCAGGGAAGCGTAGCCTTTTGTGCTGGATTTCAGCTGATCAAAGAAGTCATAGACGATTTCTGCTAAAGGCAATTCATAAATAACATTCACGCGTGTACTGTCCATATAATCCATCGTGATGAAATCTCCGCGCTTGTGCTGGCAAAGCTCCATAACGGCACCTACATAATCATTCGGAACCATGATAGAAGCTTTCACATAAGGTTCCTCAACGAAATCAACTTTTTGCGCAGCAGGCATCATCGAAGGATTATCGACGTCCAAAGTCGAGCCGTCCGTCAAGTTAACTTTGTATATAACACTTGGTGCCGTTGTGATTAAATCTATCTTGAATTCACGCTCGATTCGTTCCTGGATGATTTCCATGTGCAGCAGACCGAGGAAGCCGCAGCGGTAACCGAAGCCGAGCGCCTGAGAAGTCTCTGGCTCATACTCAAGTGCAGAGTCATTCAGTTCAAGCTTTTCAAGTGCTTCACGCAAGTCATTGTATTTGGATGTATCAATCGGATACAGGCCGCAGAATACCATAGGATTCATTCGGCGGTAACCCGGCAGTGCCTCGGGAGCCGGATTATGAACATGGGTAATCGTGTCGCCCACCCGTGTGTCTCCAACATTTTTAATAGATGCGGAAAGGAAGCCTACATCTCCTACAGTTAATTCTTCACGCGGAGAAATAGAGGGAGTGAAGACACCTGTTTCCAGTACTTCAAACTCTTTTCCTGTTGCCATCATGCGAATTTTATCGCCCGGCTTTACTTTACCTTCTACGATTCGAATATTGACGATGACACCTTTGTACTGATCGTAATGCGAGTCAAAGATCAATGCTTTTAAAGGGGCATCAGGATCTCCTTGAGGAGCCGGAACCTTTTCCACAATCTGCTCCAGAATTTCATCAATACCGATTCCTGCTTTTGCAGAAGCCAGCACTGCTTCTGATGCATCTAAGCCGATCACATCTTCAATTTCCTGTTTGACGCGCTCAGGGTCCGCTGCCGGCAGATCAATCTTATTGATGACAGGCAGTATTTCCAAATCATTGTCCAGTGCCAGATAGACGTTGGCCAATGTTTGGGCTTCAATGCCCTGCGCCGCATCCACAACGAGGATGGCCCCTTCGCAGGCCGCCAGACTTCTTGATACTTCATATGTGAAGTCGACGTGTCCCGGTGTATCAATCAAGTGAAACGTATAGTCTTCACCATTTTTTGCAGTGTATGTTAACTGAACGGCATTCAACTTAATGGTGATGCCCCGTTCACGCTCCAGATCCATGGAATCCAATGATTGCGATTTCATATTCCGGGTCTTTACTATTTCCGTTTTTTCTAAAATACGGTCAGCTAATGTCGATTTGCCGTGATCGATATGGGCAATGATAGAAAAATTTCGGATGTTCTGCTGACGTGCTAATCTCTGCTCTTGATTCATCACTGTTCACTCCTACATGTACGTACCTATTTAAGCTACTTGAATTATAGCAGTGAACGGGTCAGACTTCAATATTTGATAGATTATTGCGCACCCATCATAGCTGAAACAGATTCACCGATGATCGAAATCGATTGATTTAGTTCCGCTTCCGTATTACCCACTCCGCCGAGCTCAACTAAAATCATGCTCGTATCAAGATCCTGATTGTACTTTCCATCTACACCCCGGCCGCCTTTAATAATGATTTCCCGCGTAATACCCGGCACCAGCTTCTCCATCTCATTTTTTAATTGTTTCGCTTTGGCCAAATTCCTTTCGTAATACGGATGATCCCTGCCGATTACGAATGCCACTTTCGCATAGCGTGTATTAGCGTGTGTGATTGTTGTTTTGGAAGGGCCCAGGGAATCTCTGTGCAAGTCAATGATTAAATCATACGGTTGTTCCTTCACTCGTTTCTCAACGTACGGCCTGATTGCAGCATAGGATTTATGATACGGTATTTTCTTTTGCTGCATGATTTTTACGATATCGATATCAAGCTGCTCAGCAGAAAGGCCATGAGCGAGTAAATTTTCTTTCAGCCGGCCTCCGACCTTTAAAATATTCTCCGTATGATGTGAGACTGCGACTTTACCGTCAGCCGCTTTTGTGATCGGTTCATATGCTTCATGAGAATGAGTCGCGTAAATCAACACATTTCCTTCCACTTTTGGGCGGATATCTTCTTCCAGCACATTGGATGCATAGACAATCATGCTCGGTTCCTTTATTGAGAGGGCACCGGGGACGGTCGGCTGTTTAGGAATGAACTGCAGAACGACTGGGAAGATGAACAATAGAAAAATGACGCTCATCCAAATTTGCAAAGTTTTTTTCATTGTGATCCCTCCATCTTCCACACTATGCAGAAGAAAAAAGGTCAATGACTAGTTCAGGCGTTTACTTTATGAATCCAGCCAATTAATGAAGAAGACAGTGCTGTTGCATAGTTTGCCACCCACGAATCAATTTCTTTCGGCGAAATGAACGTGGATAATTCCTGATTTGTCAATACTTCTTCAAAGAGCTGAATACGCTCCTCGTGTGTCCACGAAGACCAGTCGCCGAAAATTGGCGCAAGAGAAGCCCGATCAGCGTCTTTCGTCGTCCGCTGCGGAAACCGTCCGGTTGCGAGCTTGGACGAAGGCATACCGTCCTCCTCGATTTTTGCTGCGATATAACCGAACATCGTGTCAATTGCATCCGCCACCAGCACCGGACCGTCGACGACCGTCGGCACACCGATTGCGATGACAGGAATTCCAAGACTTTTCTCAGACAATTCTTTCCGGCTGTTTCCTACACCAGAGCCCGGATGAATTCCAGTATCCGTCAGCTGAACCGTGCGGCAGAGCCGTGTACTGCTTCTTGCCGCAAGCGCGTCGACGACAATGAGCAGGTCCGGCTTGCTCTGCTCCACAATCGCCTTGACAAATGAAGCGGTCTCAAGACCTGTCTGGATCGTCACGCCGGGCGCATAAACTAATATACCGCTCTCATCATCTTCGTAATAATCCGGGATCACCTCTTTCACATAGTCCATTACTGCAGGTCCTACGGCATCGGGTGTAATGTCACGGTTGCCAAGGCCGACATAAAGCACTTTCTCAACTTTGCCTTTACATTTCTCCTGAACCAGCGCATCCATCTTCTCGATTACCAAATTGCATAATGTATCGAGTTCTTCCACTTCGTGAACAGCAAGTGTCGGAATCGTCAGCGTAATATATGTACCTTTTGCTTTACCGATCTCCTCTTCACCTTCTGCCGTCACTTTTACCGTTGTTGATTTAATTCGGCCAATAATCTTCTCTTCTACCTCAATACCGGACATTTGTTTCAGCTTCTTTTCTTCCTGTTCTGTCTGATGTCTGACAAATTCATCACTTTCGTCAATTAAATCCGTACGGTAGTAGTTGTATTCGCTCATTTTCATCACCTCTACTAGCAAGCTTGTGCAAATAATCCGCGTTTATTCTCAAATACATTGCTGTAAAGATGAAAAGCTTTACTTTTTTTCTTGCAATCTGTCAGCAGCTTTGTTAAAATTGTGCTTGTTGTAAAGAGATGTCCGGATGATTGTGGAAACACTCTTGCCTTACCTGAAAGCTGGAGGTGAATGAAATGCCAAACATTAAAGGTGCTATCAAACGCGTGAAACAAAGTGCTGCTGCTAACGAGCAGAACTCTCATGTTAAAGCTTCTATGCGTACTGCAATCCGTAAAGCGGATGCTGCTCTTCTTAATAACGAAGAAAACGCTGGAGATCTTTTGAGAGATGCTGTGAAACAATTGGATACTGCTGCCCGTAAAGGTCTGATCCATAAAAACACTGCAGCTCGTCAAAAATCACGTCTAACTAAAAAAGCTCAATAATGATATGTTAAAAGACTGCCTTCACGAAAGGCAGTCTTTTTTTGTGCTGTTATAATCCATTCATCAGGAATAGTTCCAATTTTCGCTGACGATTGCCGCTTGTGGTTTTCAGCTGCAGATCAATCGTCGCCAAATCATCCAGCGCTTTCAGTAAAACAGGAAGCGGCGGCAGACTTCGCTGCATCATCAGCTTCACCCGGTACGGATGAATATGAAGCGTTGCTGCGATTTGTTGCTGCTGATAACCTTTTTTCCGCAAATTCGTCACATGGATCATCAGACGTACCTGACTTGCAATAAGTGACGCCAGCATAATGGGTTCTTCTCCGTTACGGAGAAGATCATGATAGACTGCCAAAGAATCAGCCTTTTTATTGTTGACGAATGAATCGGTCAGCCGAAAGACGTCCATCTCCGGTGTGCGGGCTACAAGCTGTTCAATCATATCGATGTCTGCCGTCCCCTGATACGCTGTATACGCCGCAAGTTTCTCCACTTCTGCAGAAAGCTGCAGCAAATCAGTTCCTGCCATTTCCATCAGAAACTCCGCGGTTTTTTTATCGAATGTAACGCCTTTATCTTTTCCTTGCTGCATAATCCATGTGGACAAATCCTGCCCTTGCATGGCCACTGCTTCTACGACAACCGCATGTTTTTTAATTTTCTTCGTAATTTTCTTCCTCGCATCAAGCTTTTCATAAGGCGCGACGAAAACAACAGTTGCGGTCGGCGAAGGATTCTCCAGCCACTGTTCCAATAATCCCAGCTGATGATTCTGTTTTTCTTTTGTGTTATCTGTGGCCTTCAGGAATGAACAGTTCTTTGCCACGATCAGTTTATGATCAACCAAAAAAGGCAATTCATCCGCAACTTCAAGAACCGCCTGAATTGGAGTTTCTTCCAAGTCAAAACGGTTCACTTCAGAAGATGTCATTCCGGGCACTGCCTTGATCAGCTTCTTAATTGTTTCATCAAGTAAATGCTGTTCGGTGCCTGTCAGCAGATACACCGGCTGCACATCACCTTTTTCAATTGTGTTCCAAATTTTTGTTACCATCTTCTTCACCTCAGCTGCCTAATACTTATCATAAAAACCTGAGCTAACTATACATGAAATTCATCTATTTCTCCATACTAGCAGGAAAAGGAGGTATTTTTGATGAAAAAGTCTGAACGCGCAAACGGCAGCCGGCGCAGCATTCCGAAAACGAGAGAAAAAGAAGAAATTTCCCTGGAAATGATGGACTTGGAAGAATTACAGCCTAAACAAGAGCCAATGACACCAAACCACAGAGAAACAGCAGAAAAAGACCGATATTATTAACACTAAATCAAAGAGCGGAACTTGCTGTCGGCAGCTCCGCTCTTTGACTCATTATTCATGAAGTTTTTGAACAATTTGTGTCAACGTTCATTGCAAGCTTTGAAAACTGCAATTTATATGGATTTTTCCTTCACTTTCATCTATACTTAGTATGGAATTAGGAGGTGTAGCAATGAATGAATTTGAACATGATGTCCAATCCAAACGTAATGATGCGATTGACAGTGGCATCGGCTTTATAGTTTCGTTTATCGGTTTTTCTGCAATTTTTGTTGTTGCTACGATCATCGATATCGTCGCTCGCTAATCAATTGTTTATAAAATAGACACATCCGTCATGCCGGCGGATGTGTCTATTTGCTTTCCTGCCTGCTGGACGAAGCAGAATACACTCCTTTCTTCACACGCAGTTCAATAGTCCCCCTTTCAGCAGTCGTCCAAACAGGAGTGCCGTTCTCCTTATAACGCTCCATCACGTCTTCATGCGGATGACCGTACCGGCTGTTCCTGCCTGCAGAAACCACTGCGAATTCCGGTTTTAAAAAGCGTATGAACGGCTCTGTGCTCGACGTCCTGCTTCCGTGATGACCCGCCTTTAATACGACCCTGCCAAAAGCGGAAGATGCGTATCTCTGCAAAAACCTTCGCTCTCCTTCGCTCTCCAAGTCTCCAGGAAATATAAGATGCAAATCTTCTTCTGTCATAATCAGCAGTAACGAACTGTCATTTCCTTCATATGCCCGCTGTTCCGGTGCCGCGTAGCGAAAATGATAATTTTGTAATTGCCAGCTTACGCCTTCTCCGACTAACCGAACCGGAACGCGCTGATGTTTTGCCAGCCGCAGAATTCCCTCCATCGCTTTCTCCTTTTCACTCCCGGGAGGTATATGAACCTCCAGTACACGCAGCTCCTCCATCACTTCATCCGCGCCTTCTATGTGATCCAGATCGGCATGCGTGAGCATTAGCCGGTCTATTTTCGTAATACCTTGCGCTTTTAAATAAGGCACCACAATATTCCGGCCGATTTCAAATGGCTGCTCAGGTGTTTTCCAGGTTGATTCGCCAAAGTGAACGACTCCTCCCGTATCGATCACGTAGACCGCCTTGCGAAAGGGCATCTCGATGATTGTGCTGTCTCCCTGTCCCACGTCAACGTACGATATAATCACATCGCGATGCATGATAGGCTTTACCTCCAAATACAGTGCGGGTATAAGCAGACAGATGCTCCCTAGAATCATCGTCTTCCGCCTCTCCAGACAGACAAGAAAGATCAATATACCAACCACTGCAAACACGGCGCCGAATGCATCTGGCCGCCCTGGCGTCCACAGTTGATAAGGCATCGAAGCAAACCAGGTCGTCATGCCGCCAATCCAGCCGCGTATCGGTTCATAGAGAGTAAATAGGACAGCCGCTGTCTGCGGTGAGATATACGTGCAGACGAGCAGAACTAAATTTGCAGGTAAAATGAACACTGAATAAAGAGGCACATAAAACAAATTTGCGGCAAATGAAGAAATCGACAGTTCATAAAAGTGGTACAGCAAAATTGGATATAACGCAACTTGTGTAATAACCGTAACAAGAAATGAAACGAAGAAGCCATTTTTCGCCTCATTTAGAATTGCTGAAGAATACAGCAATGAAAAAGCCGCTAAGTAAGATAGCTGAAAACCTGGCTGAAAGACGATATACGGCTGAGTAACAATGAAAAACAATGCGCTCAATGCAAGCGCGTCATCCAGCCGCAATTTAACGTTTCCGGATACCGCCAGCAATAGAATCATCGTCACGGTGACTGCACGCCAAACTGACGGTGCGCCGCCCGCGACGCATGCATAGACTGGAAGAAACAGCAGCAGACTGTATGTGACCCATTCTTTCCGGAGACCGGCGCGCAATAAAATGGTCCGTATAAAAAAGGTCAATAAACCGACATGCAGTCCCGAGATTGCAAATAAGTGAGTAATACCGAGCGTACGGTACTCTTTCTGTAATACTTGGTCCATCCCCGTACGGTCGCCGATCAGCAATGCTTCCGCTTCGGTGACAAGCGAAGGAGGAAACCGTTCATGGATGTGCGTTTTAATGGCCGACCGATAGTGTGAAAGCCTGGAGCGCACCGTAGACAGCGGTACGATTGCATGTATATTCTTTACTTCCAGAATACCTGCAGCACCGTTCATCCGCAGATAGCGTGCCATATCAAATGAATAGTCATGTGCTGCGGGCTCCAATTCTTTCGGCTCGACTTTCGCGGTGAACTGAAAAGTGGATAAACGGGCGGATTGAAATCGTTGCTTCTCCTGCTCTGAGCCAAGCGTATACATCATATAGACGATTGTGCCATCTGTCAGGCGGGCGAAGCCTTTTACTTTCGCACCGTCTATTTTCACTTGATCTTGCCATTGGAATGTAACGACTGACTGATCGGGGAGAACGGAAGTATTATGGGAGAAATACAAAAAAGAGAAACTTGCCAGAAGCGCGCAAAGAATTAGGTGGAGATAATCTTTGCGTAAAAAGTAGAATGGAATGAGGTAAACTGCATGTAAAAATAAAAGCGATCCCGAAAGCTCAGCCGCAAAGGCAGAAACTGCAACAGGAATCGCTATATACATCCATCGTATCGATCGGATTAATTGCCAAATAAATGATTCACCCTTTGCAAAAGGGTATCCAGTTCTTCAGGTTCAGCGCCAAGCTCCTGCATTTTCAACAGCATTTCATTGAACAGCGCAAACTTCTCTTCGCTTGCAAAGTCAATGGAACGTTCATCAAACGGCACTTTTTCAATCGCAACGCCTGCCTGCGCGAACAGCTCCAGCGCATATTCACTGTTACGATAATCTTCCGCATACTTGACCCGTTCAATGCCTGCCTGAATCAGCGCTTTACTGCACTGCAGACACGGAAAATGGGTGACGTAGATTGTTGCCTGCGCAACAGGTATTCCGTATTTGGCACATTGCAGCAGCGCATTCATCTCTGAATGGATTGTTCGTACGCAATGATTATCTACGACATAACAGCCATGCTCTATACAGTGATCACCGCCGGATATCGAACCGTTATAGCCGCCTGCGATGATGCGCTGATCACGGACTAGAACAGACCCTACAGAAAGCCGTGTGCATGTGCTGCGCATTGCCAGCAGATGACTTTGCGCCATGAAGAACTGATCCCAAGTTATTCGCTCCATACGGTCGCCTCCATCAGTTACTAATATGTGGTGCTAATTTCTCAAACGTCTTGTCGCCAATACCGGAGATGTTTTTCAGATCATCCAGTTGTTTGAAAGCACCATTTTCTTCACGGTATTGAATAATCGCCGCAGCTTTCGCGGGGCCAATGCCGGGAAGTGTCTGAAATTCACTTTCATTCGCAGTATTGATATTTACTTTTGCACTGGAACTGTCAGACGACGGGGAAGAGTCTGCTGCAGGAAAAATTGGCGGCTCTTCTCCTGCGACAGGCACGTAGACCACAGATTCGTCCTGCAGCCGCTGCGCATGATTGAGCAGACGCGTGTCCGCAGACTCTGTGTAGCCGCCCGCTTTGTCAACAGCATCTAACAGCCGATCTCCGTCTTGCATAGAATAAAGACCAGGATGTTTCACTGCGCCTTTTACGTCGACGAGTATAGCAGCAGAAACGGCTTCTGCTACGAGTTCGACCGGCGCTTCCACTTCTTCAATAGTTCCGGATTCTGTCGTTTCAATTGTTTCTAAAAGGGATTGTCCACGTTCTACGGATAATTCATCCGGCTGTTCCCGGGGAAAGAACAAAACAGTGGAAAGTACAGCGAACGCTGCAATAGGAATGATCAATGTACGCCATTTTTCGGTTAGAAATGAACGGATAGTCAACAATCCTTTCTTTCAGCACCGTATGGAGTCCCCTTAACTATACCCGATTCAAAAAAACTATGAAAGAACTATTTACGTGCTTGGAAAAATATTCTTTCGCTTTCTTCATCCGGGGCTTCATCTTCCCAGTCCGCAAAAATTCGCTCAATCTGAAATCCGGCTTCTTCAAGCATCTGGACATACTCAGGCACAGCAAATGAGCGTTGCATATGTACTTCATCGAATCGGCGGTATGTGCCGTCTTCCTGTTTCACGAAAAACGCCAGCTCCGAATAAATTGAATGACGCTCATCTCCGGGAGCCGTCTGCCATACATACGTAATCCGCTGATTATCAAATACGAATGGTCCTTCAAGAAAAATTTCATCCATTTTGAATAGGGAATGCACGTCAAATAACAACACGCCGCCTTTATTCAGCGTGCCGTAAATCCGCCGGAATGTTTCCTCAACATCGGCTTGTCTGATGACGTAATTCAACGAGTCAATGGATATGACCGCTGCGTCGAACGTATTATCCACATCCAGCTGCTGCATCGGCTGTTCAATGAATTCAATATCGAGCGAAAGGGACTGCGCACGGTGAGCGGCCACTTCAAGCATGTCCGCAGACAGGTCGACCCCCGTGACCTTGGCGCCTTTTTTTGCGAGCATCGCGGAAAGCAAGCCAGTTCCGCAGCCAATATCCAAAACTTTTTTCCCGAAAACGCCAGCAGACGCCAAATCGAGTAACTCGACATAGGCGTCATACGGGATATCATTCATCAGTTCGTCATAAATTGGGGCGAACGCTGAATAAGAAGAAGTCATTGATCGGTCGCCACGTCTAACTGCGGTGCGTCTCCCCATAACTTTTCTAAGTTATAGAATCCGCGCTCGTCTCTATGGAACACATGGACTACAACGTCGAGCAAATCGACCAGTATCCAGCGGCCTGCGTCAAACCCTTCCATGCGCTTCACTGTGAAGCCTTCTTTGGAAGCCTGGTCAGCCACTTCACGGGCAATCGCCTGTACCTGACGCTCTGAGTTGGCATGACAAATGATGAATTGATCTGCTATCAGTGAGATGCCCTCCATGTTTAATACTACGATGTCTTCTGCTTTCTTACTGTCTACTGCCTTGTATGCTAATTCTAATAATGTTGGCATATTTCACTGTTCCTTTCTTCTGCGTACATGTTCATTATAACAGTCAAATGAATAAGGGAATATAACTGCGTACTTGTGAACCAAGAACTGCAGCGTATGCTGAATGCACTCCGTCATTTGATCTTCCAGCGGTTCACCGTCAATCCGCTGGCGCAACTCATTGATGCCCGGAAACTTCCGGCCCGGCTCGATCAGATCGGCGATGTAGATTACCTTCTCCAACTCGCTCATACCTGCACGGCCTGTCGTATGGAAACGGATGGCCTGCAAAATTTCATCATCGTCGACTCCATAACGCTCTTTCGCAAGCAGCGCTCCGACTGGTGCGTGCCACAGTTCCGAGTGATACTTTACGTACAGTTCATACTCTTCGTCACGTTTCAGCAATTCCAGTAATTCCTCTTTGTTCATAAACTTGGCGTAATCATGAAAGAGGCCGGCAACTTCAGCCTTCTCCACTGAAACTCCCACTTCTTCCGCTAATTTCATTGCCGTTTCCGTGACACGCAATACGTGTTCATAACGCTCTTTCGGCAAACGCCGCTCCAGGTCATTTCGAACTTGTTGAAGATCCATATAATCTCTCCTCTCGAATGTAAGCTTCGACAGCCGGCGGAACCAGCAGCTGCACTGTTCCGTCTTCGGCAAAACGCCGGCGTATCAGTGTGGATGATAAATCTAGCTGCGGCGTTTCCACCAATCGCACCGGAATTTCAGAAACATTGTCAGCACCTGGGCGTTTGACACCTATAAAGGTCACGATCTGCAGCAGCTCTTCAATCCGGTGCCACGCCGGCAGCTGATCAATCATATCGCCGCCAATGATAAAATAAAAGTCACAGTCCGGTTCGTTTTTTACTAATTGCGACATTGTATCATATGTGTACGATACACCGCCGCGTTCAATTTCAAACGACGAAGCACGCAGACCTTCGATTTCATCCGCTGCCAATTTCACCATTTGCAGACGCTGCTCTGCAGTCGCGTCCCCCGCGGCTGTCTTATGCGGCGGAACAGCAGCCGGCATCAGCCATACCTCGTCCAGTTCCAGCGCATAGCGCACTTCATTGGCAATCAATAAATGTCCGGTGTGCGGCGGATTAAAAGTTCCGCCCAAAATGCCGATTCGTTTCATCTGATTCTCCTTACGGTAATTGTATGCGTTTTTTCTCTGCTGACTCTCTGTATAGAACAATCGTGCTGCCTATAATCTGAACTACATGAATCCCTTTGTACGCGCCAATTTTCTCCGCAATTTCATTTTTATCTTCGTCGCAATTCTGAAGAACACTTACCTTCAATAGCTCACGTGCTTCAAGCGCTTCGTCAATTTGCACAAGGATCGCTTCTGTCAAACCGCTTTTTCCGATTTGGAACAATGGATCCAAATGATGCGCTTCACTGCGCAGAAATCTTTTTTGTTTACCTGTTAACATGTTTACCCGCCAACTTTCATTGTAATCGTATCAATCATTTTTTTTGTGTCAGGATAGACGCCTGTCCACTTTTCAAAAGCGAGCGCCCCCTGATGGACGAACATTCCTACACCGTTCATCGTCTGTGCGCCTGCCTTTTTTGCAAGCCGTAAAAATTCTGTTTCGAGCGGATTATAAATAATATCCGCTGCAACAGCACCGCTGGACATATTTTTTGGATTAAGCGGTATACCCTCCTGCGCAAAATTCATGCCGACAGAAGTCGTTTGCACAATCAGGCCGAACTCCGACAGCCGCTCTTCCGCGTCTTCTATAGAAAGTGCGTGGCCGTCCTCCATATCCGCAGCAAGTTCAGCGGCTCTGGACGCGGTCCGGTTAGTAAAATAAAGCGGGCTGAAACCTGCCGACTGCAGCGCAAAGGCAATACCTCTTGCTGCACCGCCGGCACCGATTACCAGCACAGGACCATTCACTGCATCCGTAAACTCCTGCAGCGATTTCACAAAACCCGCACCGTCTGTATTTGCACCGGCCAGCTTTCCGTCTTCTGTATGATAAACGGTGTTGACTGCGTTCATAACCTTTGCCGATTCATCCACTTCATCAAGCAACGGAAGTATTGTCTGTTTGTGAGGCACCGTCACGTTCCAGCCGCTGCATCCAAGTGTCCGCAAGCTGCTGACAGCTTGCTCAAGATTATCCGCCGCTGCATGAATCGGTATATATGTCGCATCGAGATTGTTTTCACTGAGCCACTGATCATGCATGACCGGCGACATCGATTGTGCGATGGGATCGCCCAGCACTGCATACCACTTTTTCATTACCCCATTCCCCCCGCCTTTGTTTAGATCAATGAAGGCCTAATTTCCACATTTACACCCTTCGGTGCATGAACAGCCACCTTCACATTCGCATGCTGAACCGTGATCCACCCGAGACCTGAAATAACCAAATCCATTTTTGCCTTCTTAATCGAAAATTCATGCCGCACAAGCGGAGGCAGTTTTTCAAGAGAGGCCGGACCTGGCGGTGACAGCATATCGCCGAGATGATTCGCAAATAATTCATCCGCATTTTCCAGCTTTGTCCTGTGCAGCGGCAGACCATTTGCCGCATAAATATTGAATGAAGAACGTTCGCCCTGAATAAAATCAAAGCGGGCCAGTCCGCCGATGAATATAGTCTGCTCTGCATTCAGCTGATAGACTTTCGGCTTCAATTCTTTTTTGGGTGTTATCAATTTCAGATCATGCGCATCCAGATGATGTGCCATCTGGTGATCGTTAATGATTCCCGGTGTATCCATTAATGATTTTCCGTCATCCAACGGAATCTCGACCACATCAAGCGTGGTGCCCGGGAAATAAGATGTCGTAATGACATCTTCCATACCTGTCGCCTCTTTGATAATCCGATTAATGAACGTAGATTTTCCGACATTTGTGCATCCGACTACATAGACGTCTTTGCCTTTGCGGTATGTTTCGATGGCATCAAGCGCTTCACTCATGCCGTTGCCTTTTACTGCAGAAACCAGCAGCACATCAGCAGGTTTCAATCCAAGCTTCGCCGCTTCTTCTTTCATCCAATTCGTTACACGTTTAGGATTGATTGACTTAGGAAGAATATCCGCTTTATTGCCGATCAGTAAAATGTCTTTTTTCCCTACGAACCGATGCAGACCATGGATCCAGCTTCCGTTGAAATCAAAGATATCCACCACTTTGACGATTAAGCCTTCTTTTTCGCCAATTCCGTTCAGAATCGCCAGAAAATCGTCTCCCGATAGAGAAACCGGCTGCAGTTCATTATAGTTCCGTAATTTAAAACAGCGCTGACAGATGACATCTTCCTTCTCTAAGGCTGCAGGCGGTGCATAGCCCTCAGCCATTTTATCTGCCGTTTGGATGGTAATACCGCATCCAATACATTTGATTGATTCCAAATTCAGTCCTCCCACGTAAGTAATCCTTTTCTTTTGAACCTTGCCATGATCCGGCGCTCTATCGCCCGGTTAAACTTTGTAATCGTGGCGTCAGAACTTGCCACAGGAACGACTAATATCGTCTGCAAGCCCACACGATTTGCACCCAACACATCCGTCAGTAATTGATCGCCAATCATGACAACTTCCTCTTTCGGCAGTCCTAGTGTAGCCAGTGCCTGATAGAAGGCTTTTTTCATCGGCTTCCGCGCTTCACAAATATACGGGATGCCCAATGGATCACAAAAATGACTGACACGCTCTATATGGTTATTGGAAACAACTGTAATTTGCAGACCTGCATCGCGCATAGATTCAAACCACGCCATAATATCTTGCGTAGCATCTGCACGATCCCATTCAACGAGTGTGTTGTCTAAATCCGTAATAATACCCTTGAACCCTTTTTCAATTAACTGTTCAGGTTTGATTGACAATACTGATTTAACATACGCGCTCGGTAAAAAATGATTTAACACATTATCCTCTCCGCCCTACAACAAATTCTTGTCTGATTATAACATAGTTGTGTAGACTGCACGCACAACTATGTCTGATTTCATCGCTTTTCTTGCCAGTGATAGACCTTCCGTTGTTTGCATAGAGTAAAGTACCAATAATCGGAGGTGGTCACATGAGCGGGTTTTTCTTGGCTGTCATGCAATTATGGCTAGAGATCCCCGCGCTGATCGGTTACATCAGAGGGCAGGCATTCCTTCGGCCGTTATCGAAAAAAGAAGAGGCCGAGTGCTTACAACGATTGGCAGAAGGTGATGAAAGTGCCCGTGATGAACTCATTGAGCACAATATGCGTTTAGTCGCCCATATCGTCAAGAAGTTCCAGCCTAAGCACGAGCTGCTCGATGATTATATTTCGATTGGCGCGATTGGTCTGATGAAAGCTGTCAACAGTTTTACGCCGGATCGCAAAACCAAGCTCGCCACGTACGCTGCACGCTGTATTGAAAATGAAATCCTTATGTATTTACGAACACAGAAAAAGGTGCAAAAAGACGTATCACTCTACGAACCTATTGGCCTCGATAAAGATGGGCAATCTCTAGAAATCGCAGACCTTCTCCAAACTGATGATGTCCCCCCACAAACCACCGTTGAGCAGAATGAACAAAAAGAGCGGCTTTACCGTCATTTGAATAAGCTGGATGCTCGTGAACTTGAAATTATTCAGAGACGATACGGCCTGCTTGATGATCAGCCCATGACTCAAAAAGAAATCGCTGAACAGCTGAAAATCTCAAGAAGTTACGTATCACGCATCGAAAAACGAGCAATTGTTAAATTGTATCAGTCATTTAAGCATGAATACCAATAATGCAAAAAGCGTTTCCGCTTGTGCTGTTCAGGGCATTTGCCCCCGCACATCGGAAACGCTTTGTTTCTATTGTTAGTCAGCTTTAACCTCACGCAAAATAATTGCTGCCAATAGTGCTGTGACGATAAATACTCCACCCATTAGGAATCCCATTGAATGTCCCTCCTCTCAACAAAACGATCTGCTGGTCTGTCTACTTAGCAATTTTATCATAGAACCATCAAAGTTTCGAGATGACGCGCAAAACAATCTGTGACGAGTGTTTGGCGGCCAGCGGTAAGAACTCATCGAAACTGACCGTCGATTCTTTCCCCGCAATATCAGATAACGCACGGATGACAACGCATTTCGTATGAAACTGATAACAGACCTGCGCTACGGCCGCCGCTTCCATTTCCACTGCGATGACGCGCGGGAATCTGCTCTTCACCTGCAGGACCTTTTCAGGATCTGCCATGAAGGTATCGGCTGAAGCGATCGTGCCGACAGCATGTTCATATGTATCTAGCTCTATAACTGCTTCTCTTGCCAGGCTGATCAGGTTAGGATCCGATGGAAAGCTGGCCGGAAGCTGAGGAACTTGTCCCAATTCATAGCCGAATGCTGTTACATCGACATCATGATGGAGAACATAATCAGATATTACAACTGTTCCTACTTCGAGGTCAGGATTCGTTCCGCCCGCAGAACCTGTATTCAGGACGATATCGGGTTTGTAGTTCTGCAGCAGGATTGCCGTAGCCATCGCCGCGTTTACTTTACCTATGCCGCTTTTCGTTACGATGACCTGATGCTTTCCTACTTTCCCTTCGATGAATTCACAATTGCCGATGGTTGTGATTTTTCCCAGTCCGATTTCTCTGCGTAAGATTTCGACTTCTTCCTCCATTGCACCTACGACTGCTATTTTCATGTATGCCCTCTCCTCTTTTTTCACTTACTGGTATGTGCTGCGGAGTACACAGCACATTGACAGATTCTTGCTGATTATTTCAGCACATCCATTTTCACAGGTTTCCAGCCTTGACCGTCCACCCATTCAAGATATACTTTGTACTTTTTGGAATTATCTCTGCTCGAAACAATACCTTCTGATTTTTGCGGGCCTCCGCCATTTTGAATACGCAAGAAAATTAATTCGTCTTCAGACATTCCCGTAGCATAAGAGATGGCTTTCTTTTTTTCATGCCAGTCAGCTGACTGACCGTCGTATTTGGATACGTGCTGACCTGTTTGCTTCGTTCCAATCGGTTTCCAGTTTGGATCCACAACAGATTTTTTACCGGCGTCTGATGAAGTTTCTTTCTTTGGATCTTCTTGCTGCGGCTCATCCTCTTCTTCCACAGATTCTTCTATCTCATTAACGACCGAAGCACTGTTTTCTTCAGAAGTTTCTGCTGCCGGTTCTTCAGTGCTGTCTGCTTCAGAACTCTCTGTGTCGGGTTCTTTTGCCTCTTCGTCGTCTTCAAGCACAATCGGTTCGATTGGGGCGTCATCAGACTTAGTGGCTTGCTGCGGCTGCTCCACAGTGAGTTCGTCCTTTTTACTGCCGTTGACAAACACAATTGCCACTACCGCGATGAGCACAACTACGACACCGATGGAAATATTCAATGCTTTGTTTACCTTATTTGCTTTGCTGCCTTGTTTTCGTGACGTTCTGGAATACTTTGGATCTCGATCTGCCACTTAGGACAACTCCTTTATTATGAAATCGTGTAGATATTCTGAAGGGAGATTACAGTAAAAATAAGCAATACCGTCTTCTGCTTGTGAGAAGACGGTACGCGTGTCATTTTATCTCGAGTATTTCAACTGACATTTCACCGCCGGGAGTTTGGATCTTTACTGTTTCATCTTTTTTTCGGCCAATTAATGCTTTTGCAATTGGAGAGTCATTTGAAATCAAGCCTTCAAGAGGGTTGGCTTCAGCCGAACCGACAATCGTATATGTCTCTTCGTCTCCGTCTGGTATTTCTTTAAAAGTAACCGTCTTGCCCAGTTGCACTTCATCTGTATTCAATTCATCCTCAGTAATAATGACCGCGTTGCGGATCATTCCTTCCAAAGAAGAAATTTTTCCCTCGACGAATGCCTGATCCTCTTTCGCTGAATCGTACTCAGAGTTTTCAGATAGGTCTCCGTAACTGCGTGCAATTTTAATGCGTTCTACTACTTCTTTTCGTTTAACCGTTTTCAAATACTCTAATTCTTCTTCTAATTTTGCTTTACCCGACGCTGTCATCGGATACTTTTTCTCTGAAACCATTTAGTAACACTCCTCAAATTTCTTTTCATAAAAAATACTATGTCACACAAACTTCAATTATGTGACATAGCAAAACTATTTTTGAATTGACCGTATGTTCTTCCCGGTCAGGAACGAACTTGACTGAATAATAAAGTCTCCACTCGCCTGGAATATCCTGACATTCCATCAGAATAATAGGATGTACGCTAAATTAATTTAAAATTATGTCATCATCATATTATACTTCGCTGGCAGAAGCAAGAATTGTTTTTATTTTCGTCACCATCAAATCAATAGCAACTGCATTCTCTCCACCTTCCGGAATGATTATATCAGCATACTTTTTTGTCGGCTCAATAAATTGATTATGCATTGGCCGGACCACATCCAAATATTGCCCGATCACGGAGTCTACCGTGCGGCCGCGATCATGAATATCGCGCTGTATGCGTCGAATGATGCGGATATCAGAATCCGTATCGACGAACAATTTAATATCCATGAGATTTCGCAGACGTTCGTCTTCAAGGACTAAAATTCCTTCCAGTATGATGACGTCCTGAGAATCTACAGTGACCGTTTCAGCAGAACGAGTATGCACGGTATAGTCATAGGTCGGCTTTTTTATAGCTTGTCTGCTGATGAGCTGATGAATATGTTCTATCAGTAAGTCTGTATCAAAAGCTAACGGATGATCATAATTGGTTTTTAGTCTTTCCTCAAATGCCAGATGCGACTGATCTTTGTAGTAGTCATCCTGTTCAATTACGACAACTGAATGACCTTGAAATACTTCATGAATTTTTTTAGTGACACTTGTCTTACCTGAGCCCGAACCCCCGGTAATGCCAATTACGACAGGTTTATTCTTCACAGTGATTCCCCTTCGCAGCATTTTGTCTCTGCCTTTTTAACCGCAGTCAGAATGCCGTCCCCAATGGGAAGCAGAGATGTTTCAAACTGTTCATTCTGCATCGCCCAGCCGGTAAATTGCTGCAAATTCCGGATCATCGTGCGGTTGCGTTTCGGTATGTCTGCATCTTCCAACAGCACCATACCATGCATGAACATATTATCACAATAGATTACACCTGAAAGACTCACGAGCGGGCTGTATTTGTCAAAGAACTTTCGATATTGCCCTTTCGCCGCATCAATAAACAGCGCATCAAACGGTTCTTGCGGCAATTTGGCTTCATCCAATTCAAGCGCGTCGTCATGCATGATGGTGATGCGGTCCTGCAGTCCGCTGCGGCTAATATTGGTAACCGCTGTATTGTAACGCTCTGTGTCCCGTTCAATCGTATAAATAACAGCCTGCGGAAACGCCTTGGCCAGCCGGATAGCCGAGTAGCCGATGGCGCTTCCAATTTCAAGAATACGTTTTGGCTGCTGAATCTGCAGCAGTCCGATCAGTGTGTAAAGGCCGGTGTCGTCCATAATCGGCACACGATGTTCTGCGGCATATTGTTCCATTTCCAGGATGAGCGGCTCTTTCTCTTCTGTAAAGCGGCTAATATAAGTATTGTAATCCGACATATCCACCCCTCCTTTACAGCGTATTATTTATTCTGGCTATCGATATATTTTGCTTTGTTTTTCAGGTGCTCTTCATACGTCTTGGTAAAATGATTTTTGCCGTCTTTATCGGCCAAGAAGAAGAGATATTTTGTTTTGGACGGTTCCACCACTGCCTGTATCGACGCAGTGCCCGCGTTTGCAATCGGTCCCGGCGGCAGTCCTTTATTTTGATACGTATTATATACATTATCCACTTTTAAATCTTCATTCAGCACACGTGACTTATGCTCGCCGAGCGCATATAAAACAGTCGGATCCGTCTGCAGCGGCATGCCTTGTTCCAGGCGGTTGTTGAATACACTTGCGATTGTTTCGCGATCAGACTGTTCTGTCGCCTCCTTTTCCAGCAATGAAGCAAATGTCAGCAGCCAGTGAGCCGATTTTTCTTTTTCCTTCAAATATCCTTGGTACGGAATGACGTTCTGAACAGTTGCCTCTACCATCGTATCGACGACTTCTTTCACTGTCACTTTCTCCTCATAGAAAGGATAGGTAGCCGGGAATAAATAGCCTTCGAGTGCATACCTGATATTTTTGTTCAGAATTTCTTCTGTAATAATATCAGGATACTTAGTGATATATTCTTGAATGACTTGTTCATTCGTTACATAATCCATAAACTGCTTTTCGCTAATACCTGTTTTTTCACTTGTTTTCTTTGCAATCTGATCCAGCGTAAGGCCTTCCGGTATTACGAGTGTAAAGGCGGGTGTGCGGTAGACAACGCCCGTTTTCAGACTTTCGATCAGTTCATCAGGCGTCATGGCCTGTGTTAACCCATACGTGCCCGCCTGAAATTCAGCTTCATTATTCACTTTGGCATAGTATTTAAAAATACGGGCACTTTTTATAATACCCGACTGTTCAAGTTTTTCAGATATTGCGTCCAAACCGGATCCGATCGGTATTTCTACTTCCACCACTTTTTCTGAATTTGGATCTACAGGCTGTAATGCACCTTTTATGTATGTATAGACTGAGAATCCTGCAACCAGTCCCACTACCAAAACAACAGCAACAATCCAAAACACTATTTTTCTAACGGTTCTCACTTCTTCCTTCTGTTCCAGCATTCGTTCAAACATAATCTCTTTTTTTCTTTGGGGCTCTTTTTCCACAAGCCTCACCTCTTCTTCCGCTATGGATAAATCAAGCAAAAAAGACGGAACGGTCCGCACCATTCCGTCCGTCACATGATGTTATCGTTTACTCGTCTTCTTCTTCAAGAAACGTGTTGAGTACTTCTTCTATCATATCCCACTCTTCATCGGATTCGATTTCAAGAAGCGAACCGCCTTCTTCCGTTTCCTCCGTCGGAATGAAAGCAGCTGCGTGAATTTCAACTTCTTCATCATCATCTGTCGGCTCTCCGTCTAGCACGTGGTACAGCACATAAGATCTTTCAAATTCTTTTGAATCAAATGTTAAAATTACTTCACATACGTGCTCTTCACCATTCTCGTCTACAATTGTCATTGTTTCTTGTCCGTGTTCCATTGTGTAATCACCTCTAAAGTTTTTTTGAATCTAAATACCCTTGTAAAATCATGACGGCTGCCATTTTATCAATGACTGACTTGCGTTTTTTTCGGCTGACATCCGCTTCAATAAGCACACGCTCTGCAGCCATTGTGGTAAGCCGTTCATCCCATAATATCACGGGGAAGCCGAACTTTTCACGTAATTTTTCTGCGTAGCGTTCAGATGCTTCTCCCCGCGGCCCAATTGTATTATTCATATTTTTAGGGTATCCGACGACGAACTCCGTCACTTCGTACTCTTCTGCCAGCTGTTTAACACGTTTCATGCCGAAAGAACCTGCCGCCTCATCAATTTTGATGGTTTCAATTCCTTGGGCTGTCCAGCCGAGGCTGTCGCTAATTGCGATGCCGACCGTTTTTGTGCCGACATCCAATCCCATAGTTCTCATACTGTCTAGCCCCTATTCTCCCTAATATAAAACTTTACTAATTCTTCAAGAATTTCATCCCGCTCCAGTTTGCGTATCAGACTGCGAGCGTCTTCGTGGCGTGGAATATAGGCTGGATCTCCGGACAATAAATATCCGACAATCTGGTTGATAGGATTGTAGCCTTTTTCTTCTAATGATTTGTAAACGTGGAGCATGACCGTTTTTACTTCTTCCTCCATCGACTCTTCAGGAAAGTTGAATTTCATCGTTTCATCAGACGAACTCATACTCGACACCCCGCTTTCCGATTTCCATTATGTGCAGTACGACTAATCGACCTTCTATATATAGAGTATACGGATAACATGCTGCCCGGTTATATACGGGCTCGTGCATACCTATTTATTTACCGGCACTAATTATCCGTATTCATGCATAGCGAACGTACATAATGGTTAAACAGATTTTACATAATCATACACGGATTGAAGCGCCTCATCAAGTTTAGACGCATCTTTTGCTCCAGCCATGGCCATGTCCGGACGGCCGCCGCCTTTTCCGCCGCAAAGTGAGGCAACATGGTTGACGATTTTCCCTGCGTGATAGCCGCCGCCTTTCAGATCGTCCGTGACGCCTGCTGCGAGCATAACTTTCCCGTCAGTTACTGTACCGAGTACAATGACGCTTTTGACCGTTTTTTGTTTCAGTTCATCAATCAATTGTCTAAGGCCGTTATTGTCTTTCACTTCTACATTTGCAGAAATCACTGTGATATCTTCGATTTGCTGTGCTGTCTCCAATACAGCTGTC
This sequence comes from Sporosarcina sp. P37, assembly GCF_002109365.1. NCBI lineage: Bacteria > Bacillati > Bacillota > Bacilli > Caryophanales > Caryophanaceae > Sporosarcina > Sporosarcina sp. P37. Next base: position 3,223,172 of record NZ_CP015349.1, on the reverse strand, counting down.
AGCTGGCTGTTGCCGAGTTTCGCCTGCAATGATTCGTTTTCGCGCTGCAGCTCTTTAAAATCAGCCAGAATGGATTCGACTTTTGTTACCACCGTTTTCGGTGTAGCCTTTGCAGTCTCCGCCACTTGGTCGATCACAGCCTGATCTTCTTTAAACGAACGGAAAGCTTGTCCGCCGGTAAATGCTTCAATACGACGTGTTCCTGCCCCGATTCCGCCTTCTGAAATGATTTTGAAGACATTGATATCAGATGTATTGCGCACATGACAGCCGCCGCACAATTCAATAGAGTAATCTCCAACTTTTACGACGCGCACGATATCGCCGTATTTCTCTCCGAACAATGCCATCGCGCCCATTTCTTTCGCTTCTGCGATGGGTGCAAGCGATGTATCGACCGGCGTTCCAGCCCAAATTTGTTCATTCACCTGGAATTCGATGCGCTCCAGCTCGTCTTTCGTGACTTGTCCAAAATGAGAAAAGTCAAATCGCAGACGGTCTGGGCCAACATAGGATCCAGCCTGATTGACATGATCACCTAGGACATCTTTCAGCGCTCTGTGCAATAAGTGAGTTGCCGTATGGTTTTTGACTGTCAAGTTGCGTGAAAACTCGTCCACTTTCGCAGCAACTGCTGCGCCTTCATTCATTTCACCTGAGCTGATGAAGACGGTGTGAAGGTTTTGACCGTTTGGCGCTTTTTTCACATCACGCACTTCAGCAGTGAAGGAATCATTTGTCAATGTCCCTTTATCTGCAATCTGACCGCCGCTTTCAGCATAGAAAGGTGTGCGGTCCAAAATCAGCTGGACTGTTTCTCCTTCTGCTGCATGGCCAATGCGCTGCCCGTCCTGAATGAGCACACTGATGACTGCGTCCGCTTCGAGCTGGCCATAACCGATGAATTCACTGGCATCGTGAATTTCACCGAGAACGCCTGACTGAACATGCATGGAATCCGTTGTGGCGCGGGCAGCCCGTGCACGGTTCCGCTGTGCAGCCATCTCTTCATCGAATCCGATACGGTCAACCGTTACATCTTCTTCCAGAGCAAACTCTTCTGTCAGTTCAAACGGGAAACCATAGGTGTCATACAGCTTAAAAGCATCACTGCCTGAAACAATAAATGTACCCGACGCTTTTGCTTTTTCAATAATAGAGGAAAGAATCGTCATTCCGTCATGCAGTGTTTCGTGGAAACGATCTTCTTCGTTTTTCACGACTTTCATAATGAATGCCTGTTTATCATGCACTTCAGGATAGAAGTCTTTCATAATATCTCCGACAATCGGCACCAGCATGTACATAAACGGCTTATCGATACCTAATTGCTTAGCGAAACGCACTGCTCTTCTTAACAGACGGCGCAAAACATAGCCGCGGCCTTCATTGGAAGGAAGTGCTCCGTCGCCGATTGCGAAAGCTACTGTACGAACGTGGTCTGCAATAACTTTAAATGCCGTGTCTGCTTGGGATGTTTCCCCGTACTTTCTTCCAGATACATTTTCCACCGCTTCAATGATCGGCAGGAATAAATCCGTATCAAAGTTCGTCGGCACATCCTGGATTACCGATGCCATCCGCTCCAGTCCCATTCCTGTATCAATGTTTTTCTTTGGAAGCGGCGTATACGTGTTATCAGGGTTATGATTGAACTCAGAGAATACTAAATTCCAGATTTCCAAATAACGTTCGTTTTCTCCGCCCGGGTATAATTCGGGATCTGAGAAGTCATCACCGTAGGAAGGGCCGCGGTCATAGAAAATTTCAGAGTTTGGACCGCTTGGGCCTTCACCGATATCCCAGAAGTTCCCTTCCAGGCGAATAATGCGCTCAACCGGGATTCCAATCTGATCTTTCCAAATTTTATATGCTTCCTCATCTTCCGGATGGATTGTCACGGATAATAATTCCGGGTCAAAGCCGATCCATTGATCATTTGTCAGAAAATCCCACGCGCGGATAATTGCTTCTTCTTTGAAGTAATCCCCGATGGAAAAATTTCCGAGCATCTCAAAAAACGTATGGTGACGAGCCGTGTAGCCGACATTTTCAATGTCGTTAGTGCGGATTGATTTTTGTGCATTGGCAATCCGCGGATTTTCAGGAATTACCCGTCCGTCAAAGTATTTCTTCAATGTAGCGACACCGCTGTTGATCCATAACAAAGACGGGTCATCAACTGGCACTAATGCAGCTGATGGTTCTACATTATGTCCGTGCTCCTTAAAATAGTCTAAAAACATTTGGCGAATTTCAGTTGCCGTAAGCTTCTTCATCGTTTTGCTCCTCCTAAAATTAAAAAAACTCCCCCCCTTTTAAAAAAAGGGGCGAAGATTTCATTGATCGCGGTACCACCCTAATTACCGCATGACGCGGTATCTCGAGTTGCCTTAACGCGGCAAGACGGCAGGGATTAACCTGCACTTCGGAATAGCGTTCCCCGCAGTTCTGAGAGAGCTTTTTCAGCCAAGAAGCTCTTTTCTTCACACAGAATATACGGGTACTCGTTCCTTCAACGTTTTTCGATATTTCTAAACGAATTATAGGAAAGTTCTATCGCTTTGTCAATCAGTCGCCTCCAGAAAGTCGAATGGTGACAAATCAGACATACCGATCATAGGATCGATTGCAGTGAAATTATCCATCGTTAATTTTGCTGGGGATGCATCTTCCTGTTTCATCGTTTCCTGTACGGTCACTTTTTCGGGACGCGCCGCAGTTTCAGATGGAACGGCTTTCGTTTCGGGCTGTCCCGCTGTCTCTCCTTCAATCCGTTCTTTCAGCGTGGTCTGCCGTTCTGTTTCATCTGTGCGTGCAATACCTGCTTTGAACTCTTCTGCTTCACCGCATAAAATTAAAAAGTTTTTTGCACGTGTAATGCCTGTATAGAGCAGATTGCGCCGCAGCATTTTACGCTGGCTTTTGACGATCGGCATAACGACAATCGGGAATTCACTTCCCTGGGATTTATGGATAGAACAGCAATAGGCGAGCGTCAGCTGATTTAAGTCGCTGCGTTCATATTGCACTTCATTGCCGTCGTATGAAACGACCATAATGGCTTTTTTGTCAGTTGTTTCTTTAGCCAGCATGATAGCAACCACTTCGCCCATATCACCGTTAAAGACATTGCTCTCCGGCTGATTCACGAGCTGCAGCACTTTATCGCCGACACGGTAAGTGGTTTCGCCGAAGACCATTTCTTTTCTGCCTGATGCGGGCGGATTTATGATTTCCTGAATCATCTTGTTCAATCCGTCAATTCCCGCCGGTCCTTTGTACATCGGAGCAAGCACCTGGATATCTTTAATAGAATGACCTTTTGACACAGCGCTTTGGATAATCTGTTTAACAGCAGGTAAAATCTGTTCACTTGAAGCTTTTATGAAAGAACGGTCGGACGTTTTTTTAGTCACATCCATCGTCAATTCTTTTTGTTTAATCATATGTGCGAGTTCGATGATGGTGGAGCCTTCACTTTGGCGGAAAATATCCGTCAGTTCGACGACAGGAATTTTACCGGACCGCATAAAATCATGCAGCACTTGTCCCGGTCCGACAGAAGGCAGCTGATCCTGGTCTCCGACGAATAACAGCTGGGCGTCATTGCGGACTGCTTTTAGCAGCTGATGCATTAGCCATGTGTCCACCATGGACGTTTCATCAATAATGATGAGATTGCCTTCTACTTCCCGCTCGGTTTCTTCTTCATCTTCCTGGCCTGTAAAGCCGAGAAGACGATGAATGGTCATGGCAGGCAGCCCTGTAGATTCCGACATCCGTTTTGCCGCACGTCCTGTAGGAGCAGCTAAAATAATCGGGAACGGCTCCTTTTTACGTGCATACTCTTCTACATCCAGAGATATTCCATGCAATTCCGCGTACGCCTCGACCAGCCCTCTAATAACAGTTGTCTTCCCTGTCCCCGGCCCTCCTGTCAATACGAGAAGCGGGGAATGGAGAGCGCGTTCTATCGCTTCCACCTGTGTCTCGGCATACTCCACTTCAAGACGTTCTTCAATTTCACCAATTGCTTTTCTGATTTCAGATGCAGGGAACTGTTCGTCCACTTCATTTTCCAATATTTTATTCACTTTGGCAGCAATGCCAATTTCCGAATAATACAGAGACGGAAGGTACAGCCGCTGCATTTCAGCAGAAAGTGCGCCTTCTTCCACGAGCTCGATGACTGCCTGTGTAATGGCTTCGTACGAAATGCTATGCGGCTGACTCGCTTCTAGCAGCTGCTTTGCCTGCGGAAGAATTGCTTCTGATTCCACATACACATGCCCTGCTGAGTTCACTTCACTATGTACGCTGTAATAAACAGCTGCTTTAATACGCGCCGGATGATCGCCTACAAGTCCCAGTTGCTGTGCAAGATCATCTGCACGCTGAAAGCCGATTCCTTCAATTTCTCTGATCAGCCGATAAGGGTTTTCGGTCAGTATCGTAATGGCATCGTCCTGATACGCCTGATAAATACGCATAGCCACTTGCGGTCCGAAACCCCATTCATTCAGCTGGACCATTGTCCGTTCCAGTCCGAGGTTCTCCTGCAGCACGGCAACGAGGGTATCTTTTCTTTCTTCGCTCAAGCGGGGAACTTGATCGAGTACGCTGCGGTCTTCCAAAATCTTCTGGATAACATTATTGCCGAGTATTTTCACGATATCACCGGCAGTTTTTTTACCGATGCCCGGAAACAGATCACCAGACAAGTAATGGATGAGACCCGCCTCGGTTGCTGGTAATTCTTTTGTAAATGTCTGGACATCAAATTGCTGTCCGTGCACGGGATGATTGACAAGACGCCCCGTGAATTTATAATCTTCTTCGGCTATCAAAGGAGGGAATGACCCCTTAATGACGATTTCTTTATCACGGTAATCAGTATTTGTGGATGTGATTTTCATTTTGACGATGGAAAACAGATTCGCCGTATTATGAAAAATCGTCACCACCGGTCTGCCGATTACATATTGTTCAGATTCATTCATCGGGAAAACTCCCTCCTTTCCTGCCGGTTCATTTTTCGCTTTGTTCACCAAGCTGAATCATATCGAATAAATAGCGGGCTTGTGTGTGCTCTGGCTCAATCGTGAAAGCCTTCTCCAGATGAGACAATGCGCTTGCTTTGTCTTCAGTCGAAACAGCGTAAAGTACGCCGAGATTATAATGTGTGTCCGCATGGTCCGGCACACTTGCCAGAATGGATTCAAACACCGGCTTTGCTTCTTTGAATAATTCAAGCTTTGCCAATAAAATACCATAAGACAAGGCAATCTCCGCGTCCTCTGGATTCAGTTCGGCAGCGCGCTGCAAATATGGCAGTGCTAAACGGTCACTGCCTCCCTGCTCAAGACTTTTACCGAGCATGAAATAGGCATCAGCAGATTCTAAACCGGTCTGCACCGCTTTCTCATACAATTTAGCGGCCTCTTCAAAGCGCTCCTGATTATAATAAAGATTTGCGAGTCCGTAAAATGCCGTTCCCGCGTTTTCATCGAGCGTCAGTGCCTTCTGAAAAAACGGCTCTGCCTGTTCAGCATCTCCAAGGGAAGCGAAAATATTTCCGATATTAATATAACCCGTTGCTTCTTCCGGATTTTCTTCCACGGCCTTTGTAAAAAGCTCAATCGCTTTTTCGTAATTGCCTGCCTGCATTTCTTTAATTGCTTCGTTATGAATCGACATGCTGCTGCCTCCTTATCCTACATACGTCAGTTTTTTGCCGTCCTTAAATACTTCATTGATCGTTCCGCCGCCAAGACACTCTTCGCCGTCATAGAGCACGACAGCCTGTCCCGGTGTGACTGCGCGAACAGGTTCGTCAAATGTGACGATTGCTTCATTGCCTGTCAGCTGCACAGTTACTTTTGTATCCGGCTGACGATAGCGGAATTTTGCTGTGCATGTGAAACGTTCCGGCAAATCTCTCGGTGAACAAATATTCATGTCGGTCGCCTGCAGGCTTGTCGAAAATAATGCGTCATGATTGAAACCTTGTTCCACCAGCAGCACATTACGCTCCAGATCTTTACCGACCGCAAACCATGGCTCGCCTGCTCCGCCGATTCCGAGACCGTGACGCTGGCCGATTGTATGGTACATGAGTCCGTCGTGCTTACCCATCACGACACCGTCCATTGTCTGCATTTCGCCTGGTTTAGCCGGCAAGTATTCGCCAAGGAATTCTTTGAAATTACGTTCGCCAATAAAGCAAATCCCGGTAGAATCCTTCTTTTTCGCTGTGGCAAGTCCGGCTTCTTCTGCGATTTCCCGGACTTTGTTTTTCTCCAAGTGACCGAGAGGGAACATCACTTGCTGAAGCTGTTCCTGTGTCAGCTGATTAAGGAAATAGGTCTGATCTTTGTTATTATCTACTCCGCGAAGCATAGCTGTGCCGTTTTCACGTTCGACAACCTGCGCGTAATGTCCGGTTGCCAAGTAATCGGCACCGAGACTCTTTGCATGCTCAAGAAATGCTTTGAACTTGATTTCTTTATTGCACATAACATCCGGATTTGGCGTGCGGCCTTTTTTGTATTCATCAAGAAAATACGTAAACACTTTATCCCAATATTGTTTCTCGAAATTGACGGAGTAATACGGAATGCCGATTTGATCACATACACTGCGCACGTCCTCAAAATCTTCTGTGGCAGTGCAATGTCCCGATTCGTCTGTATCATCCCAGTTTTTCATAAAGATTCCGATCACTTCATAGCCTTGCTGTTTTAGCAGCAGTGCCGCAACCGAAGAGTCCACTCCGCCTGACATTCCAATGACTACACGTGTATCGGCAGGTGCTTTTTTCGTTGTCATGTTTTTCATCCTTTACTGATTCATTTCACTAATCGTTTAACGACGTGTGCGATCCGTTCTGCGGCCTCTTCCACCGAAGACGGAGTGAGGCCGTAGCCGAAGCTGATGCGTATCGAATTTCTGGCATTCTCCGACTCGTTGCCGAACATTGCTGTTACAACATGCGACGGTTCAAAAGAGCCTGCTGTACAGGCAGAACCACTTGAGACAGCGATGCCTTCCAAATCCAGACTCATTAAAAATGTTTCCACGTCGGTACCGGGAAACGATACATGATAAATATGTGATAATGACGGAACAGCAGCCGGAACGGTCGGTTGAAAATGCAAGCCGCGACGTCCGAACACTTCCTCCATTTGTTGTTTATATGCTGAATACGTAATAGTGTGCTCTTGTTTTGACTGCTCGGCTATGGAAACTGCTTCTGCGAACGCGACAGCAGCCGGAACATTCTCTGTGCCTGCTCTGCGCTTTTTCTCCTGCGCTCCGCCGAGCACCTGGCCTGCAAGCATTTTACCGTTGCGCTGATAAAGGAAACCGATTCCTTTAGGACCATTCAGTTTATGAGCTGAGACGGACAGCAAATCCACTTGCATTTGCTCCACGTCCAGCTGACACGCGCCGTAAGCCTGCACCGCATCGGTATGGAACACCGCCTGATGTGGAGAAAGGATCTGGCCTATTTCAGCGATAGGCTGAATGGTGCCGACTTCATTATTGCCGTACATAACAGACACCAGAATCGTTTCATTTGTCAGCGCCTGCTGCACTTGTTGTGCTGTAATGAGCCCGTTGATGTCGGGCTGCAAATAAGTCACGTTATAGCCTTGTGACTCCAGTTGTTTACACGGGTTTAACACCGCATGATGTTCAATTTCAGTTGTAATGATATGGCGCCCGTGCATTTGCATCGACTGTGCAGTTCCGAAAATAGCCAAGTTATCTGCTTCCGTTCCGCCTGAAGTGAAAATAATTTCATTAGGCGATGCGTTAATAGAAGATGCCAGCGTTTTCCGCGCGTCCTCCAGCATTTTTTTGGCGTGTCTGCCTACCTGATGTGTACTCGACGGATTGCCGTACGTATCATCCAGTACGTCAGTGAACCGTTCCAGTACAGCCGGATGCATAGGCGTCGTAGCGGCATGGTCTAAATATATAACAGGTTTCATAAGAAAACTCCTTTAAATATAAAACATGTATTCATCCACAGCGGAAGAATCATCAAATTCAATTAAATCTTTAATAGTTGTATGATCTAACACGCCTCGAATCGCGTCTCCGATCCGCTTCCACAATTCACGCTGCGGAATCTTGTCATCGTCTAATCCTTCGACTAACTGAATCGGACCTTCCAGCAGACGGATAATATCTCCTGCTGTAATCTCAGAAGGATCTTTCGCGAGTTTATAACCGCCGTAGGCACCGCGCACACTTTTCACCAGTCCGCTGTTGCGCAGCGGGGGGATCAGCTGCTCGAGGTATGCTTCAGAGAGATTCTGCTCTTCTGCGATCTTCCGCAGAGGTACAGGTCCTTCTCCATATTTCCGTCCTAATTCTACTATTACTGTAAGTCCGTATCGTCCTTTAGTAGATATTTTCATGTGGGCATCGTCCTTTACTAAAATTGCTGAAATCAGTATAGCATAATTGTATCACTGGTTCTTCCAAATGACTTCACTAATGTTTTACGTTATAATGAAAGAACAAACGTACGCAAGGAGGATATACATGCATAATGAACCTTTGGCCTTTCGCATGCGGCCCGGTACGATTGATGAAGTCATCGGACAGAACCACGTCATTGGCAGCCATACTCCCTTATATCGGATGATCAAGAACGGACATGTTCCGTCTCTTTTACTATACGGAGAACCGGGCATAGGCAAAACTTCTCTTGCCTATGCCATTGCAGGCACTTCAAAATTGCCGTTCATCGCGCTGAATGCCACGGTGGCGGGAAAGAAAGATGTCGAGGATGTCGTAAAAGAAGCGAGAATGACAGGAAAGGTACTGCTGTTTCTCGATGAAATTCACCGTTTCAATAAATTGCAGCAGGATACTTTGCTTCCGCACGTAGAAAGCGGATCGATTGTACTGATTGGAGCGACGACAGAAAATCCGTTCCACGATGTCAATCCAGCCATCCGATCTCGGTGCGGAGAGATTGTCCAGCTGAAACGGCTGCAGCCCGAGGACCTGCTTGAATTACTCGAACGGACCTTAAAGGACGAGAAAAAAGGACTGGGTAAGGAATCTATTCAAATCACAAAAGAGCAGCTCGAAAAAATTGCGGAAGGTGTGAATGGCGATGCCAGAAAAGCACTGACGTTTCTTGAATCATTGCTCGCAGCGAGTGATGAAGAAGACGGGATTATCGTCGTGGAAGACGATTTGCTTTCTCAGCTGCTCACACGCATCAGTCTGCTGGGCGATAAAAAAGGCTCACACCATTTCAACTTATTATCCGCGCTTCAAAAAAGTGTGCGCGGCAGCGATGTCGATGCAGCATTGTATTATTTGGCGCAGCTGCTTGAGATTGGCGACTTGACAGCCGTTACAAGACGGATGCTTGTCATGAGCTATGAGGATATCGGCTTGGCGGCACCGGCGATCGGCAGCCATGTTCTGGCGGCTACAGACGCGGCTTTGCGGCTCGGGATGCCAGAAGCACGTATTCCGCTTTCCGTGGCAATAGTGGAAATGTGTCTGGCGTCGAAATCGAACTCGGCCTATAAAGCAATCGACGCCGCAACGAAAATGCTGCACGAAAAACCGACAGGAGAGATTCCGATGCATTTGCGGGACACACATTACGGAGGATCAGCTGCACTCGGGCATGGCGGCTACGTCTATCCGCACGCGACGCCCGTCGGCACATTCGGCGGCTGGACCGATCAGCAATACCTCCCTGATACGCTGGCGGATGCTGCGTTTTACACGCCGGTTGAAGCGGGGGAAGAAACGAGAATGGCTGCCATCCATAAGCGGCTGCAGTCGTTCAAATCTAAAAAAACTGCACGCTGACAGTATATTTGCAGATTTCATGTAAAACAGAAGTAATTCCATAAACAAAACTCCACACCTGCCGGACGGCAAATGTGGAGTTTTTTATTGAAACATCTTGGCATCTTTCGGAGTCTGGATGGCATCAATATCATTGAAATAACTGTACGTTGCATCCAGCTTTTGTTTATATCGGATATAATCCCGTTTAAAATAACCAGTTATATTTGCCGACATTTTCACTCCTGTTACAAACATCGTCTGATCATTGATTTTCAGCTCAATATCGAGTTTATCGATGACAGGAAACCCGCCGTGTGTATGAATAAATTGCTCCGGTTGTTCACTGTTCACAGAAACCAATTCCATCAGCTTGCGGTAGTCCGCCGGCGACAGCGAAAACTGCAGCGCATAGCCGTAATCGATTTTTTCCAGTTTCGCATCATCTGCGAATGGCTCAAGCAGCGACAAATCCATTACAGGGGATGCAAACGGAACCCAAACACCAAGCAGCTGAGCGCGCTGATCTTCGGTTATTTCTTGCCAGCCTTTTTTATCTTTTACCAGTCTTTCATGCATCGCCAGCTCATCGCCCTGGCGGAACAGCTTGATGTTTCTCGCTGTTTGCAAAGGCGCTTTCCAGACCACTTCCTCTGAAACCATCAGCGGATGCCGTTGAAAATCCGCCTGCACTTGAACGTTTTGGCTTGTGCGTTTCGGAGGATTGGACGTGACACTGCTCTCATCAAAACTGATACTTGTATGAACGGATTCGAGTTTACTCATCGCATGATCCGCTTTTTTCAAAACATCTTCCGCACTTGACGGCGCGGAAGATGTTTTTCCGCATCCTGTCATTGTAAATAGGATTACTGCCAGGAATAGAACGAAAAATCTTTTGTTCATCAGGAAACTCCCCTTCAATCAAAACTATTTACAGTGTACTTCACAGCCACGCAGTTGTCACGGACCATTCGATATCATTTGTGATGAAAATTAGTCAACAGCAACGACCCAGTTGAACGGATCTTCCACTTTACCTGTCTGAATACCTGTAATCGTATCGTATAGCTTCAATGAAAGCTCTCCGATTTCATTGTGATTGATTTCGCATTTTTTGCCTTCAAAGAACAGTTCGCCTATCGGAGAAATGACCGCGGCTGTACCTGTGCCGAACGCTTCTTCAAGCGTGCCTGCTTCATTTGCTTCGATGATTTCGTGAATAGATATTTTGCGCTCGGTAACAGGCATGTCCCATGATTCCAGTAATTCAATGACTGATTTACGTGTAATCCCTTCGAGAATGCTTCCATTGAGCGCAGGCGTAATAATTTCTCCGTTAATTTTGAAGAAAACGTTCATCGCTCCGACTTCTTCGATATAACAATGTTCTTTCGCATCGAGCCAAAGAACTTGAGAGTAACCGCCCGCTTCAGCCACTTCCTGCGCTTTCATGGCTCCTGCATAGTTTCCTGCTGTTTTCGCACTGCCGGTACCGCCCGCAGCCGCTCGGACGTACTGGGATTCCACTGCGATTTTCACGGGGTTCATACCTTCTTTATAATACGGACCGACCGGAGATAAAATGATCATCAGGCGGTACGTTTTGGAAGGCGCTACACCTAAATAGGGCTGCGTGGCAAAAATGAAGGGACGTACATACAGCGATGTTCCTTGTCTGTCAGGAATCCAGTTTTTATCGAGAGAAACCAATTGTTTTAATGCTTCCAGCACGAATTCTTCATCAAACATCGGCATGCATAATCTGTCATTGGATCGATTTAACCGTTTCATATTTTCTTCAGGACGGAACAGCACAACTTCTTTATCTTCGTTCAGATACGCTTTCAATCCTTCAAATACGGTTTGCCCGTAATGCAGGACGATAGCTGCCGGATCGAGCAAGAACGGCTCATACGGTTCAATGCGCGCGTCATGCCATCCCGTGCCGTCTGTATAATCCATTACAAACATATGATCTGTGAAAATCGTTCCGAAAGCGAGCGGGTCATTTGCCGCCGGTTTGTCTTTCGGCTGTGTCGTCTGATTGATTGTGATCTGTTTCTCGGTTGTCATAGTAAAACCTCCTGATAATTATCTGATTTGACCCGTTCCGCGAATAACAAATTTGGAAGAAGTCAATGCTTCTAATCCCATCGGCCCTCTGGCATGAAGCTTTTGTGTACTGATCCCTATTTCTGCGCCGTAACCGAATTCAAACCCATCTGTGAAACGGGTGGATGCATTCACGTACACTGCCGCCGCATCTACACTGTTCAGGAATCGTTCTGCGTGCTCATCGTTCTGAGTAATGATTCCCTCTGAGTGTTTCGTGCTGTATTGCGCGATATGATCGAGCGCCTGCTGAACATTTTCCACACTTTTCATGCGCAGTGTCAAGTCCAGGAATTCACCGGACCAGTCATTCTGTTCAACAGCCTCGATGGACGGGTCAAATGTGCGCACTGCAGCATCTCCCTGCAGCCGGACATTTTTTTCACGTAATGCACCAATTAATTTCTCTCCGTGCTCCGTCAGCCAGCTGCGGTCAATCAATACGGTTTCAATAGCGTTACAGACGGACGGGCGATGTGTTTTTGCATTGACGACAATGTCGATTGCCATTTGCTCATCCGCTGTTCCGTCGATGAATAAATGACAATTCCCTGCACCAGTCTCAATAACAGGCACCGTAGATTCACGAATGACTGTTTCAATTAGTTTTGCTCCCCCGCGAGGAATCAGCACATCCAAATAATCAGTGAGCGTAAACAATTCTTTCGCTGTCTCACGGCTTGTATCTTCAATCAGCTGAACGGAATCGACTGGCAATGAACTCTTCTCAAGTCCGCGCTGAATAACGCGCCATAGTGCGAGGTTAGAATATTTGGCGGACGAACTGCCGCGCAACACGACGGCGTTTCCTGTTTTCAATGCCAGGGAGGCCGCGTCAATTGTAACATTAGGACGCGCTTCATAGATCATTGCGATCACGCCGATCGGCACACGCTTCTTGACGATATGCAGGCCGTTGTCTTTCGTAATATCTTCAAGTGTCTCGCCGATCGGATCTTTCAGGTCAATCAGCAGACGGACGCCTTCCGCCATCGCTTCAATGCGGTCTGGAGTCAATAGAATCCGGTCAAGAACCGCCGATTCAATCCCTTTTTCGCGGCCTTCTTCTATATCTTTTTTGTTTTCCGCAAGCAGCTGTTCCTGTTCTTCCAGCAACTGATCCGCAATCAGCCGCAGCGCTTCGTTTTTCTCTTCTGTCGTTGCGATATTCAGTGCGACACTTGCTTCTTTAGCTGCTTTTCCTTTACGTCTGATTTCACTCATCATCCATTCGCCCCTTTTTATTGTAGTTGTACCCAGCGGTCTCTGTGAATGACTTCCAGCATCGGCTTGAAATCTTCCTGCTTATCCCGCTCGGCAATCGTTTTCTTTAACTGCTCGGATGAATAAGTCACTTCACCTTTGCCGATCAGACCATTGAGCCCGAATACTTCCACCACTTCACCGACCTCAAAACTCCCCTGCACTTTAAACACACCTGCCGGCAGCAGACTGCGGCCGTTATGCACGATGGCTTCTTCTGCACCTTTATCAACGTACAGACGTCCTGTAGATTCCGAATGAAGGGCAATCCACTGCCGGTTCGTGTTGATTGTAGTAGCGGCAGGACTGGAAATATACGTTCCGTCCCCGTGACCTTTTAAAATGTCGAGTAATTTTGTCTGACCATAGCCTGTCCCGATAAAGACCGGAACTGCCAGCGTATGTGCGGTTCTGGCAGCCAGAAGTTTGGAGCGCATTCCCCCTGTACCCACTTTAGAACCCGTTTCATCGGTTCCCCCGAGAAGTTCATCTGTAATTTCATCCAGCTTGGTCAAACGCACTGCATCCGGGTCGGTACGTGGGTTGCTCGTATAAATTCCGTTAACGTCTGTCAGTATTATTAATTGGTCTGCATGCAAAAAGCCGCTGACCAATGCAGACAGCATATCATTGTCGCCAAATGTCAGCTCATCAATCGAGACGGTGTCATTTTCATTGATGATCGGCATAATCCCGCGGTCCAGCAATTCTGACATCGCCGCAAACGCATTACGGTAGCGGTCACGATCCGCAAAATCCAGGCGTGTCAGCAAAATTTGAGCAGGCACAATTTTATGTGTGCTGAACCGTTCGATATACGACTGGATCAGCAGACTTTGCCCTACTGCTGCAGCCGCCTGCTTGCCTTTGATGGTCAGCGGACGGGAAGAATATCCGAGCCGCGCAAAACCCGCTGCCACAGCTCCTGAAGATACAACAATTACTTCATGACCGACGTTTTTCAGCATCGCCAGCGCGTCCACATGATCGTTAAATTTCACCTGATCAATTTCACCGTTATCATTCGTTAAAGAACTGCTGCCGATTTTTACTACTATCCTCTGTTTTTTCATCTACATTCGCCTGCCGTTTCTACTTGTTACTTCACTGTATGCAATTAAAAAAAGCCCAATCGTCCCGATATAATCAGGACGAAAGGACGTAACTTCCGCGGTGCCACCATCATTGGATCCATATACATGAATCCCGCTCTCCCCATAACGCCGGGTGACGCGCCTGTGTTTGCACAGGACTCAAAAGGCAGGTTCAACAAGGCATTGTGACGGAAACTTGCAGCCGGTGGATTCCGCTCTCTTACACATGCTCTTTATCTACTGGTCCTTCTTCAGCGTTCAACATCATTTTCACCAATCATACAATATTCAGAGTAATTGTCAAGTGTCAAAGGAGCAGAAACGGGCGGTTCTCCATTAACAGCGGAGCATACGTTCAAGCGCATTTACTGCTTCAGCTGAGGTCACTTCATCCACTTTGATAATATTCTGTTCGGCGCCTTCCATGATGTTTTCAAGACTCCATAATAAGTGCGGCAAGTCAATGCGGTTCATAGTCAGACACGGGCACATTAACGGATTCAATGAAATGATGTCCTGCTCGGGGTGGTTTTCCATCAGCCGGTTCACTAAATTCATCTCCGTGCCGATCGCCCATTTCGTGCCTGGCGGCGCCGCTTCAATTTGGTCAATAATATATTTCGTCGAGCCGTTATCATCAGATTTCATGACGACTTCATGAGAACATTCAGGATGAACAATAATCCGCCGCCCGGGATCATTTTCCCTTAACTGGCGGATATTTTCCACAGTGAAATTTTCGTGGACTGAACAATGACCTTTCCACAAAATCACCCGGCAGTTTTCATCCTGCCCGTCGTATTCCAATACATCTGTAATCGGGTTCCAAACAGCCATATGATCGAGCGGCACACCCAGATCATATGCTGTATTTCGCCCCAGATGCTGGTCAGGCAAAAATAAAATTCGCTTTTTCTGCGTGAACGCCCATTCAACAATTTTTTTGGCGTTCGATGACGTTACCGTCGCCCCGCCGCTGCGGCCGACAAATGCTTTAATCGCGGCGGTCGAATTCACATACGTCAGCGGCAGAATCGTATCCCCAAAACGCGCCTGCAACTCATCCCACGCACGTTCTGTCTGATATATATCCGCCATATCCGCCATCGAGCAGCCTGCCCGCATATCAGGCAAATAGACTTTTTGATGTTCCGTTGTCAAAATATCCGCGGTTTCCGCCATGAAGTGCACACCGCAAAAAACAATATGCTCCGCCTGTTCATTGGCTGCGCAAATTTGCGCCAGCTGCAGCGAGTCGCCCTTGGCGTCCGCAAACTGAATCACTTCATTTTTCTGATAGTGATGGCCGGGTATGAACAGCTTCGTTCCCAGTGTTTGTTTGATGGTGCGGATTTTCTCTTCCATTTCATTGACGGTGTAATTTTTATAGTGTTCAGGCAACATAGCATCTGCCTGTCCTTTTATGAGATCAATCATCGACATGTTACTCAGTCCCCCTGCCCGGTTAGTTGTAAAGTAGCGCTGATATCAGCAGCAATGACAGAATGTGTCAGCGCGCCGACTGATATGTAATCAATTCCTGTGTCGCCGTAAGCTTCGATCGTTTCCTCCGTAATCATACCCGAGGCTTCAGTGATAATATGCGGCGGCACAAGCGGCAGCCATTCCGTAATTTGCTCCGGCAAGCGGTTATCGAACATAATAATATCCGCTTCCGCTTTGACAGCTTCTTTCAGTTGTTCAAGCGTCTCGATTTCCACTTCGATTTTTACCGTATGCCCCAGACGGCTTCTCAGCTGCGCGACCGCATTAGTGATGGAGCCTGCATAAGCCAAGTGATTGTCTTTCAGCATCACAGCATCATACAGGCCGTTCCGATGATTGAATCCTCCTCCTGTGCGTACTGCATACTTATCGAGCATGCGCAGTCCAGGCGCTGTTTTGCGGGTGTCACAGACTCTCGTATCCGAGCCGGATATCAGTTTCGTCAGCTGTGCAGTCTTCGTCGCGATAGCACTCATTCGCTGGATGCAATTCAATATGACGCGTTCTGCGCTCAACAGACTTCTGACGGGCCCTCTGGCAACAGCGAGCACTTGCTGATCTTCCATACGCTCCCCATCCTGCACATAACATGTCACTTCTATGGCGGGGTTCATCACGTGAAAACCTTGTGTAATCACATCCGTTCCACAAAATATGCCTGCCGTTTTGGCGATTATCTGCATTTCACCGAGTGCATCGGGCGGAAATAATGTGTTTGCCGAAAGATCGCCATCCCCTACATCTTCTATAAAAAATTGCTCTAGCATGGAAGCCAGTTTCATTCTATTCATCTGTGTACCTACTACCTTTCTCTGCTTGAGGTGTCTTTACATCTATCTTTACATAACTGAAGTTATATGACAAGATGAATATATTATTTTATGCAGGGGGTTTTTTATTTGCACTACTTTGATTACGCTGCAGCGACTCCGCTTTGCAAAGAAGCTGCAGCTGTCTATCTGTCAGTTTCGCAGCGGCAATTCGGCAATACTACGAGCCTTCACGATGAAGGAGGCGCAGCACAGCATGTCCTTGCACAGAGCAGGCAGCAGCTTGCGGCGCTGATCGGAGTGCGTGCAGAAGGACTTTATTTCACTTCGGGCGGGACAGAAAGTAATTCTCTTGCTCTTCTGTCTTTGGCACAGGCCGGTCGAAGAAAAGGGCAGCATATCATCCTGTCCGCAGCGGAACACCCTTCCCTTCATTCAGCTGCAGCATACCTGCAGGAAAGGGGGTATCGCATTTCACTGGTCCCTTTCACCAGCGAAGGTCTGATTGATTTACAAGCATTAACTAACGCAATAACAGAAGAAACTTCGGTTGTCTCAGTACAGCATTGCAACCCCGAGATCGGCACCATTCAGCCTGTCCGTGCCATTTCAGAGCTGGTCCGTCCTAAAGGAATCTATCTGCACAGTGACTGTGTGCAGTCTTTCGGCAAGCTGCCGCTGACAGACATCAGCGCATACGTTGACAGCCTTTCGTTGTCCAGCCACAAAGTCTACGGCCCTAAAGGTGTAGGAGCTGTCTATATAAATCCAAGAATCCGGGCTGTCCCGCTGTTCCCCGGAGCCACGCAGGAAAAAGGGTTTCGCGGCGGTACGGTTAACGTGCCGGGTATTGCCGCATTCGTCGCAGCCGCTGAGCTGGCTCAGACCGGCGTACAGCCGTTCACTGAACTTCGCGAGCTATTTCTGGAACTGCTCTCAGCACGCAAAGATTTATTCACGTTTTACGGCAGCCCGCGTGCAGCCGAACAGCTGCCTCATATTGTGGGGATGTGCGTCAAACACTCAGAAGGTCAGCTAATTATGTTAGAATTAAACAGAAGAGGTTTCGCGGTATCTACAGGAAGCGCCTGCCAGGTCGGACAGCAGCAGTCATCGATGACGATGGGCGCGATGGATATCCCCCCGCATCTGGCGAAAGGTCTGGTCCGGATTTCATTTGGAAGCAGTTCCACTGGGGGGAGCGTAAAGAAATTGGCGGAAGCGCTGCTTGAAGTGGCAGAGAGCATGCACAAGATTCCGTCAGATATTTTATAGATTGCAGGTGAGAACATTGTGGCGTAAAACAAAAGCAGGAGGAGAACAGCGTCGTGAATTGATTCTTCGGACGCTGCAGGAAGCGGGCCATCCCTTGACAGGCGCTGAGCTCGGGCAGCTGACGAATGTCAGCAGACAAGTCATAGTCAGTGATGTCAATTTACTGAAAGCAAAAGATGAACCGATCATTGCAACAAATCAAGGATATTTATATACCCAGTCTGCTGAAAAATCAACAGATGCAGAAAAGATTATTGTCTGCAAACATGATCCTGAACAAACAGAGGAAGAATTACACATTCTGGTCGATCATGGAGTGACCGTAAAAGACGTGCGTGTCGAACATCCAGTATACGGCGATGTGAGAGCGTCGATTATGGTTTCAAACCGCCAAGAAGTGAAAGCATTTATTGACCAGATTAAGCAATCAAAAGCACCGTACCTGTTAAATCTGGACGAAAGCGGCATTCACCTCCATACGATCTCAGCCCCTAGGAAAGATCAGTTGCTGGAAGCGGAAAACGCATTAAAAAAAGCAGGATTCCTTGTCGAATAGGAATCCTGCTTTTCTATGGAAATAACCAAATACCGAATAAAGGGCCTGCAAGCGCACCGAGAATTGCCGACAGTGTCATGGCGACCGAACTCATGGAAGCTGTCTGTTCTCCATACTCAAGCGCTTTAGAAGTGCCTATCGCGTGCGCACCGACGCCAAGTCCGATACCCTGGCCGATCGCTGTATCAATTGCAAACCAGCGGGAGATCCAGGGGCCCATGAGGATGCCTGCAAGTCCTGCGATAATCACTAACACCGTGGCAAGCGAAGGAATACCGCCCAGTTCTTCCGCTATCTGCATAGCAATCGGTGACGTGATCGATTTCGGTAAGATGCTGGCAAGAAGTTCGGTTGAGAAACCTGCCAGCCTCGCAGCCAAGACACCTGTAATCATCCCCGTCACACCTCCTGCCACTACCCCGCTGAAAATAGGAAGCAGATTTTTACTGATCAAATCGCGCTGTTTATACAATGGAATGCAAAGCGAAACGATCGCAGGGCCAAGCAGTGCGTCAATCCATCTGCCGCCCGTCATATACGTTTCGTATGAAATATCTAATAGTGATAACACGACGATCACTGCGATGGTTGTCGTCAGAATCGGAACTAAAAAAGGAGACCGAAGCCGAACGTAGACAGCGTTCATCAATATATACATAATGACCGTCAGCATGATCATCAAAACCGTAATCACCCATATGTTCATGAAAGATCCGCCTCCGCTTTTACGCTGCGTTTCGCAATAGACTGGCTGACAAGGCTGGCTGCAGCCATCGTGATGAATGTGCTGATAATCGTAATGACGATAAGCAGACTGCCTTTCCCTGCAAATACATGCCCATAATCCATGACACCGACTGTGGCGGGTATTAAATACAGCGGCAATGTAGAAAGAAATACATAAGCCCCTTTTTCCACCCAGCGAAGCGGCACGATTTTGGCGGCAAGCAGCGCCCACAGCAACAGCAATCCGATAATGCTTCCAGGCAGCGGAATCGACAGCCAGGCCCGCAAAAATTCACCCGTCAGAAATAGTATGTATAAAAAGGCTGCCTGCACGAGCGTGACGATGAGTTTCATTCCAACACTTCCTTACGTAATTCTCCAATTTATGCTAATCAAAATGAATACTCCCTCATTATAGAGATTTATCAATAAAAATCCAAGTCTTTCCGGACTTTCATTAAAAAATATTCAGATTATTCTTCCTACTGTTGACGCTATCTGTCAATTCATGTATAGTGTAGGAAGCCGTATTGAGCAAGTTGCCATTGCGCATGCTCGCGCGTTACGGGTGGATTTGGATTTCTAATTGCCGAGGAGGAAATGATATGCACCAAGGTAAAGTGAAGTGGTTCAGCAGTGACAAAGGGTATGGATTTATCGAAGCAGATGACGGTGAAGACGTATTTGTACATTTCACAGGAATTGCTACAGATGGATTTAAAACACTGGCTGAAGGCCAAACTGTTTCTTTTGAAGTGATTGAAGGAAATCGCGGTCCACAGGCGGCAAATGTATCAGCACTCGATGATGAAGCGTAACTTCATCTTGGCATGAAGTCGAATAAAAAATATAAACAAAGCATCCACGCAGCAGCGGGATGCTTTTTTACTGTCTATTTCGGTGCCGTACTAATTTTATTGATTTCTCTTCCGAGGAATTGCAGCTGATCTCCTATGGTACAATCGGAAATACAAAATTGGTGAGCGCCCGTTTTTCCGCGTTCTTTTGTCAGTTGTTTTTTTACGTAGCAGCCTTCACAATATATATCGAGCAATTGATTAATTTCTTTCATGACAAGTACTTTATTCATTAGAAAAGAACTCCCACCTTTCTTCCTTCTATTTTAGGCGGGCTGAAGAAATGATGCAAGTCATTACGGGAAGTTTTACAATTCATTACCAGACAGGAGCGACGCGAATTATGTTGGAAGTGTATATAGACGGCGCCAGTGCGGGAAACCCAGGACTGAGCGGAATTGGCATCTATATTAAAGGCGAAGGACAAGATGTGCGGATCAGTGAACCGATTGAGCCGACGAATAATCATCATGCAGAGTTTCAGGCGCTTGTGCGCGGCTTGGAGGAAGCCGCGAAGCTGACGGCCGGAATGGTGTCCATGCGTTCGGATTCAACAGTTGTCGTGCAGTCGATGGAAAAAGAGTTTGTAAAAAACGAGCAATATGCCCCCTATTTGAAGCGCGCATTAAAGCTCGCGGCGACGTTTGACTTTTTCTTTATTAAATGGATAGCGGACAGTACGAACAAAACGGCGGATTCACTTGCAAGGCAGGCTATTTTAGCGCAGAAGAAGCAGAAGGGCTGACCGAAAAGCCGATGGATGCATGCAAAGGACAACCTCTCTATAATTCTATTTCCGGTTTCTCCATTTCATCGCGCGAAAAGGCTGAGGAAAATAAATTCCTCAGCCTTTCTATGCTTTCATAAATATTACTGTCTGGGTTACAGAATCATATAACACCCATTCTCTGGACAAAACCACAGCACCCACGTTAATAATGCTTCTCTTATCCGCTACAGTCTGCTCTCTGCCCCATGTAAACGGCACGGTTTGTCCGTCCTGTGTTAGCCCTGAATGATGCGTATGGCCATGGAAGACAAGGTGTGCTTGCGGCAGATGTTCGGTCAGCCACGCTTCTCCCTGCTTATGAGGCCACTGATGACCGTGAATGATTACTGCATCGTCCGCATTCAGCATTTCAGGCAGATCATTGAGAAAATCTCTAACCGGTTCCTGCCGCTCTGTCAGCAGCAAAATGCGCTCTTCCTGATTTCCGTAAATTGACGGAAATGTCAGCAGCTCATCAAACCCTGCCGGATGGTTGATTACTTCTTCTACAGAACGATAAATTTGGCCATGAAGGTCTTTTTTACTGACTGTGCACTCATAGATGTCCCCGGTGCCGATAATTCTTGCCTGCGGAGCTTCCTTGGAAACCTGCTCCAGCACCGCCTGCAGATCTTCTTTTGACGAGTGAATGTCACCCAGCAGCGCAAATTGCATCGTGAATCAGCCCCTTATTGCAGTTTCAATCGGCGCATCGTCCTGAGAAATCCAGTCGCTGAAACTTCCGACGTATAATTTCACATTAGGATAATCCAGTTCCGTCAGTGCTGCGAATAAAGGAGAAGCTGTTACACCGCTGCCGCAGTAGACGATAATGTCATCTTCGGGTGCCGCGGTTTGCATCAGCTGTTCTTTCACTTTTTCCACATCAAACTGTCCGCCCTGTTTCAGCTGCTCCCAGTCAAAGTTGCGGGCAGTCGGGATATGACCCGCTTTATGATAGAGCGGTTCTTTTTCCCCGCGATAGCGGACTTCAGAACGCGCGTCCACAAGCACGGACGGACGATTGCCCGCCGCCACTTCTTCAACTTCATGGCGGTCGGCATACAGCTGCTCCTGCCAGTTCGGTTCGACTGCTGATTTTGCAGGCACAGCCGGTTCAGCAGTTACGTCAAACATTCCGCGCAACTCGCGATAGCCTTCGGTTACTACATGAACATCTGTGAATCCCGCATATTGCAGCATCCACCATGCGCGTGTCGCAAACGGGCTGCCGCCGTCGTCATAAATAAGAATGGCATCGGTAAGTTCCAAGCCGCTCGTGCGGAATAATTCCGTCAGCTGTTCTTTTGACGGCAGAGGATGACGGCCGCCGGTACGAGACGCACCCGATAAATCCTCTTCCAAATCCCAGTGAACTGCACCTTTCAGATGTTCTTGCTGATAGGCGAGTTTGCCGCTTTTTTCATCCTGCAATGAAAAGCGTGCATCGATCCATTTCACGTCTGCCGTATTTACATCATGAGCAGATACAAATACTTGTGTCATTGAACCATCTCCTCTTGTCGGATTGTTTCATAGATATTCTGCCATTGTTCCAGCTGCTCCGAACCGTCGAGCAATGTCCGCTCCGATTCGATCTGCACCAGACTTTCCTGCAATAGATGAACACGCAATGCTTCCGCCTCGTCATTAATCCACAAATCTGCCCACTTCTCAATACGTTCTTTCTGATCGCCAAGATAACTGGACGCATCGCCTTTTAACTTTTCTTCCAGTTTTGCTTTCAGAATATCCCGATCGCCGCGTTCAAAGAATGCTTTTTGATTTTTGAACGATTTATTGACTGCACTGTAGACCATAGGATCTTCATACGGGATGTCAAATGACAGCATCTCTTTGTCATTCGGTTCATATGGAGACGGCACGATGGATTGATCCATATCGGACAGAGCACGGACTTCCGTGCGCTGGCGTTCCAGTAACTGCTTCTTCATGTAGTGAAGAATACGCAAATTGGTTACTTTCAATTCCTGCGTCAAATCAAAGCCGACCATATTCACAGTTTCCGCCAATGCGATTTTCAAAGCTTTTTCGGATGAATTTTTCGCAAATGTCGACGGGCTGTATCCTTCTTTAAAGAAATCTCCGAAACGCAAGAACACACGCTGTAAAATATAGTATACGAGTTCACTTAATTCATCATGTGTCGCTTTCACTAGAATTTCACTCGCACTCTTTTCAAAACGCTGCTTAATTGCCGCTTCGGCAATTGCCAGCTCTTCCAGTCTTTCCGCTTTTCGAGACCTGTTCTGTATGGTTCTGTCAATTAATGAAGCAAGCCGGTCAATTGTTTTCACCGTTTCTTCTTCAAGCGCCTGCACAACCTGCGCACGCAGATCATGCTCAAGGAACGCATAGAATTTCTCTTCAAAATCGGCCATCAGCGGGTTCGGCTGCTGCGCAAGCTTTCCTTCAAGCGCCTGCAGGCTAGAAATGCCATGCACACGCGGATTGCGGATTCCGAATTTCTGTAATTCATTGGCGACGAAACCTTTCACTTCTTCGCCTTCTTCTTCATTGGAAGCAAGGTCGATTGCGTTGACGATAAAGAACATCTTGTCGAGTTCAAATGCGTCCTTGACCCGGCCCAGCTGAATAAGGAATTCACGGTCTGCACGTGCGAATGCGTGATTATAATATGTGACAAACAAAATCGCATCTGCGTTACGGATATATTCAAACGCTACATCTGTATGACGTGCGTTGATGGAATCTGCCCCCGGTGTATCTACCAGCGTGATGCCGTGACGAGTCAGAGGGCAGTCATAGAAGAAATCGATAGAATCTACGAAACAGCTGCGTTCTTCCTGTGCCACGAATTTCGTGAACTCGTCACGCTCTACCGTCAGCGTCGTACCCAGTGCAGGGGTATACAGCGGATAGCCTCTTTGGAACGCACTGATAAAGGATTTATGAATATGCAAATTCTCATCTTCAAGCGGCTGCTTCATCGCTGCGTCTGTCTTATTGAATGCATCTTCAAGTGAAGAAACTTCGATGCCAAGTGCGCTGAATGACAATGCCACGTCTTCAGTCATCGTCGCTTCATCCTTCAAATGAATGTCTGCCGTATTATGCAGATGCGCTTCACTTACAGGACGGATCCGGTTAATCGCCGCTGTTGTCGGATTTGGAGATACCGGCAGTACTTTTTCACCAATTAAGGCATTTGAAAATGATGATTTGCCGGCACTGAATGCGCCAAATAATGCGACTGTGAATTCCTGTCCCTGCAGACGTGCCGCTTTCGTCATCAAATATTGAGCCGTTTCTGCGAACCCAGGGATCGTCTGAACAGATTCTGCAATATGCTGTGCATGCGCGATCGCTTTTTCCGAATCGACAAGCTGACGTTCTTCCGGCACTTCTTCCGCCGTTTCTTCTGCGGCTACCTTTTGTTCTTCCACTTTTGCCACAAAATCGATGGTCTCGATTTGTTTCGGCTTTTCCCACTGGGCAACCAGCTGATCGCGGCCCATGCGTGTAGGGGCGGACGGATTGGCGATTTCTTTGTCCACCCATTCCATGCGCTTCTTCCATTTATTTATTTCATTCAATGCGTCCACTTTCTCCTGCAGTATTTCAATGGTTTCTGCAAGAGGTCCTGACTGCTCACCGCCTGCTTCTTTTGCGATGACCGACATTTCCTGCTTCCATTTATCTGTTTTTCTCTTATAAACTAAATGAATCGCACGTTTCATCTGCTCCGCATAGTTCAGGATAGTTTCACCCGTAATGACTTCCTGCACCAGCAGCTGCTCGTCCACTTCATCAAACGGCAGCGACAAATCCATCGCATCGATTGCAAGAGACCGCTCATCTGTCAAAATACCTGCTTCTTTCAATGATTTCTTCATCAAAGTCTTCATATAAATTTCGATTTGCGTATGCGCGAGACCAGAAATATTATCATCCAGCTTTTGACGGCGTTTTTCGCGTTCTTCTGCTGTCTTCTTCGCACCGAACAGTAAGCCGACTTTGAATTTCGGTGACTTTGCTTCCAAGTGGCTTTTCAGTAATTCTCTTGTCTCAAACGGCGCAAGTCCCGCATTCTCTAATAATTCATTGCGTTCTTTTTCAAAATTCACGTAGAATTCATCACCAGACACTAATTCCAGACGTTTTTTCGCGTCTTTCAAATCCTGGCTCAATTCTTCGTACTGTTCCCATTCGGACTCGCTGAGGATCTCTGAATAATTTTCTTTGACATCATCCACTTGCTGCTGAAGGAATGCCATATGCTCATCTTTCAGTTTCAATAAAGACTGCCCGATATTTTGTTCAAAGTTTTCTTCCCGGTGTTCAATGGAACCGTCGACGATTGCTTTTACTTTCTCAAAATCATTATGCGGATGATCAAGCTGTTTCAATGAAGTGTAAAAAATCCCTTTCGGCTCTACTCTCCATAATTTGAATGAATCTTCAACGGACTTTTTAAAGTCATCGAATGACAGTTCACTGTCACGGTGTTTATCGATCTGATTAATGATCAGATAGACGTTGCTGTTATAGCGCATCAATTCTTTAGTGAACCGGAAATTCATTTCGGATTGAACGTGGTTATAATCCATCGTATAAAACACCAGATCAGCCAAGTGCAATGAAGATTCAGTTGATAGCCTGTGTGCATCATCTGTGGAATCGACGCCAGGCGTGTCCATAACAGTAATTCCTTCAGGAAGATTGGAATCCGTATGGCCGATTTCGACCAATGATACTTCCGCACCGTCCTTACTGAAGGCTTTCACACCTTCAGAGAAGCCGTGTCCGCTAAATTTCACAGCACTTCCGTCAACACGGTGAATGATTGCGTAATCTTCATCCGCTTTATGTACCTTGACGATATTTGCACTTGTCGGAATAGGGCTCGACGGCAGCAAATCATCTCCCGTCAATGCATTGATCGTAGAGGATTTCCCCGCTGAAAAGTGTCCCGCAAAGGCAATCGTATATTCTTTCTCTATTATTTTATTGGCAAGTAATGCCGTTTTGGCTTTACGCTCATCATCTTCGTTGTTGGAAAAAATTTGGCCATATGTAGCAGATTGCTGTAAAAATTCATGGTTTGTAGACATAATCTTCGTCCTTTCAATTTTAACTCACCCCATCATACCATTAATGAGTGAAAAAATAGATAGTTACATGATAATTCCTGTGATTCGTGCGGAAAGTGCGTTCCGGCCCTGCAGCAGCGTCCCCGTTTACGTGTAAGTTACACAGCAGGATCATCTGTCAGCAGCAGTCTTATAGTTATAAAGTTAAAATACTAGTAGTCTTTTAGTTATGTTTGGTGATATAATTGGACTATAAATGTAATTGTGAGAGGATGTTCCTTTAGATGGACAAAGCAGCCAATGTACAAAAGGTATTAAACGCGACGATTTCCTCCCTTACGACAGTAGTCCCGCTCAAATTCCAAGTGCTCTCGCCCGCCCTGATTCAGCAGCCATATGAACAGCGTGAAATTAGTGTGTTAATTGGCCTTATCGGCGATATGAAAGGCCGGCTGATCGTAGAGCCGACGAATTCCATTATCAGTGAAATCGGCCAGGCGATGTTCGGTATGCAAATTGAAGGCGAGATGGCTGAATCATTCACTGGAGAGCTGGGAAATATGATTGCCGGAAATCTTTGTACCGTATTGGAAAAAGAAAATCTGACACTTGATATTTCCCCGCCGACTGTATTGACCGGCCAAACAAAATTTTACGGATTCAAACAAGCGTTTAAAATCCCTGTGAAATTTGAAAATGAAGATGTACTGAATTTATTGCTGACCATCGATGAAGAACGATAAAACACCAATAAAGCGCAAGGACGTCGGAATATCGACATCCTTGCGCTTTTTAGACAGTCATCACGAGAACGGCACAGGCAGCACGCGTTCGATGACCGGAAGCAATTCTTTATTCTCAGGTTTCATAAATAAATGAATCGAACCGAAGTCATCGCTCGTCCGGATCAGCCGGCCGATTCCTTGCCGCAGACGCAACAGCATAAACGGCAAGTCCACTTCGTCAAACGGATCTTCCGCAAATTCTCTGCGCGCTTCAAACAGCGGGTCGTGCGGAGGGAACGGCAGATCAAAGATAATGACACGTGTCAGCGCTTCGTTCGGCAAGTCGAGGCCTTCCCACAGATGGTACGAGAAGAATACATTGACTTTACGCTGCTGGAAATCTTTCACAAGCGAAGACAGGGAGCGCTCTCCTTCATAAGTTACCATCACACTTTGCTCTAAAGGCAGCTGCTCATAGGCGTCCATCATTGACTGCTTGGAGCCAAACAGCACTAATGTCTGTTCCTCATCATCGAGCAGATCCGAGAGCCGGCTGATATTTTCTTCCGCTGACCCTTGCTCCAGATGAATTTTCATGACATTTTCATAATCAAAAGGTGAGGCGATAGAAAACGACTGGTAATCAACAATGCCCAGACTGTATGCCAAATAATCAAATGATTTCTCAACAGATAATGTTGCAGAAGAGAAAATAATCGGCATCGTGCCAGTAAACAATTTCTCTTTCAGAATCGACGTCACTAATCTTGGCATAATGAGCAATGTACTTTCTTCCCGGCGGTTTTCCAGCCAGTCCACCGCGTCGTTATCGCCGGCAAACAGTTCCATTGAATATATATATTGCTCCAGGTATTCTTCGACAATTTTCAAATCATATTCTGGAATTACATACAATTCGCCTTCAAATACGAATTCTTCAAGAAGTTCATTGGACAAAGCTACTGCTGTTTCGGCCAGCTTCATCATTTCTGCATTCTTTTCGATCGTCAAACGTTCATTATCATGCTGTGTGGCATTACTTTTCAGCTGATTAAAGAACATTTCATGCGTTTCAAGCAACTGTTCCATCAGCTGCAGTGATTTCTCACGGATGCCGTCGACCATAATTCGTTCGAGCAGCTGGATAATAGTCTGTTCCTGCACTTCGTAAGTCAATGCGCGCTGAGCAGAGTACTCGAGCAAATGGCCTTCATCAAATACTACCATTGACACTTCCGGCAATAGAGGCAGCTGTCCCTGTCTGACGCGGGATTCTTTCGTCCATAAATGTTCCATATAAAAATCATGTGAACAAATAATCAAATCAGCCGCTTCACGGTAATGATTGCGATGAATCGTCTGACCGCAGCGGTTACGGATATCACATGCCGCACATTGCTGGATGGGGTGATAGTTAATCATATCCCATTCATGATCCGCGAGATACGGATAATCCGAACGCACTCCGTAAGGATACACCGACTGCAGCGAGCGTTCCGCATGGACAAATTCCGGCAGCTCATCTTCGACCAAATCGACGAAATCTTCATTGGTCTTCATGCTGGTTTCTTCCAGACGCTTCAGGCAAATATACTGGTTACGCGCTTTTGCCAGGCGCACGTCCACCGTCATATTCAGGGCCTGACTCAGCTTTTCAATATCGCCCTCTTCTTTTATCAACTGATCAATCAGCGTTTCATCCGCACAGGAAATGACTGCCGGTTTTCCTGTATAACGTGCGTAAGCAATTGCGGGCAATAAATAAGCAATCGTTTTCCCTGTACCAACGCCTGCTTCCGCCAGCAGCACATTCTTTTCTTTCAACGCCTGTTCTATTTGAAATGCCATGTAAATTTGCTCATCCCGGCATTCGAATCCTTTTTCCGTCAAATCGTCATATAATGTATCGCCGAGCCAGTCATTCAGCGATTCAAAAAATGTCTGCCCTTTATCCAATTCAAATGGAATTTTCGTATTCATAGTGTCCCCTCCTGAATGCATGCGAAAGGAAGAGGGGTCTTCTCCTCTTCCTGCTCTTTAAATTATGAACGCTGTCCCCAGAACTGATACAAATCAGTGCGAATAAAGCCGTTAAACAGTTTACGCTTCTTCGTTGCGCGCTTACCGTACATTTCTTCATAGTTTTCCAGGGAAGATAAAATATACACCGACCATGACGGATGCTGTTCCATGATTTTCCCAAGAACCCCGGCAATTTCTTCTGCTTCTTCCACTTCACCAAGTCTCTCGCCATAAGGCGGGTTGGCAATCAGTACGCCGTTGTGGCCTTCAATTTTCAGATCACGCACATCTTGCTGCTCGAATGAAATGATATCCGTAAAACCGGCTTCCATCGCGTTCCGCTGTGCAATAGAAATAATATTATAATCTACATCATAGCCGCGGATATCCAGTTCCAGATCGTACTTCGCGACATCTTCCACTTCTTCACGGACACGGTCCCAGACTTGTGCATTCATCCACGGCCATTCTTCACTAAGAAATGAACGATTGTAGCCGGGTGCAAGATTTTGCCCGATCATCGCAGCTTCAATTGCAATGGTGCCGGAACCGCAGAATGGATCGACAAACGGACGGTTTGGGCTCCATCTGGACAGCTTGACCAGCGCAGCCGCCATCGTTTCTTTCAGCGGCGCATCCCCTTGACCCAAGCGATAGCCGCGTTTATGCAGGCCCTGTCCGCTGGAATCAATCGTCAGTGTCACTTTGTCTTTTAATATGGATACTTCCAATTTAAACAGCGGACCTGACTCTTCCAGAAAGCCGGTTCTGTTATATGCGGTTTTCAGCCGTTCAACAATTGCTTTCTTCACGATAGCCTGACAGTCGGGAACACTGAATAATTTGGATTTGACAGATTTACCTGCTACCGGAAATGCCGCATCCGCAGGCAAAAACTCTTCCCAAGGCAATGCCTTTGTGCGTTCAAACAGTTCATCGAATGTATATGCTTTAAATTCACCGACGATAATGCGGACTCTGTCGCCTACACGCAGCCACATATTGGCTCTTGCGATCGTTTCTTCATTGCCTTGAAAATAAACTTTACCGTTCTCTGTCTGGCATTCATAGCCCAGATCTTTTATTTCAGATGCAACAATCGATTCAAGTCCCATTGCGGCGGTTGCCATTAATTTGTATTCACTCATGTTTCAGCACTCCCTTTGCTTCTGTTCAGCCGTTTCCACTCGATTGGAAAGGTTTATGTACTATTTTGCTTATATACAAAAGAAAAACTCTCCCAAAACTGTAGGAGAGCTAATTGTAAGGTAAATGCCATAGAATATTCTGTAAGCCATGTTTTGTTCTTCGGTACTCAAACGGCTTGCGCCTCGTACTTGAAGCGGTAATCATCTATCTACAGACAATTGTCTGTTCCTTCCTCCATTGAATTCTTTCGGAAGAACGCCCCTACCATAATTTGGGTTTCTCACTCGTGGGGTTTACCCGTTCCACCCGACATGTTTCCATGCCGGCTACGTCACTGTGGCACTTTCAGGGAATCTGGTCCATATCCGAAGACTTAGGAGTTATTCCCGCCATCAATGCAAAAGCATTGCCCCGGCTTATTTTTTCACCGAGCACGAACACTACGGTCATCTCAGATCCGTGTGAGCATGGACTTTCCTCTACAGCCGAAGCTGCAGCGATTACCTGAATACTCTCTATGGCACTCCTGAGTATACACCAGAACTTAGATTTACACAATGGATTCGATTGGGAAAGCGTTTAGAAATAAAATCAAGTGCAAAATCTTTACGCGTGGGTGAGTGAATTGGTGTCGTGTTTGGGATTGATGCTCCAGCTGGGGACGCTTTCCGGAGGGCGTGGCTTGAGCCTCCTCGTCCGCTTCGCTTCCTGCGGGGTCTCAAGACGCACGCTGATCCTCCCGGAGTCGCCCCAGCTTCCGCTTCAATCCTACGCAGAAAGTGGATGGATGTATATCACTCACAGGAGGTATAGTATTAATTATTATTGTCTTTGAACCTATTTAAGTTCAAGGTCAGTTCAAAAGATTACAACACTAACTTCAATGATTTTAATAAGTATCATCCAATCACGATGCTAGGGATTGGAGCGTAGGAGGGGCGACTCCCGGAGGATCAGCCCGACAGGTGAGACCACTAAAGGAGCATAGCGACTAGGGGGGCTCACTGCGGGCCCTCGGGAACGCGTCCCCTCCGAAGCGCAAATCCCCACCCCAACACCCCCGCCAGCTTCTCCCCCTCACCTACCCCAACAACCCCTAATTTCCAAGTGTAACTTCATTAAAACAGGGAATTGATGTAGCAGAATGGAATATGTACAGATGAAGGAGGATGCTGAAATGTCAGGAACTAAGGATGAGATTATTTTAAGAGGACTTTCTGAGAATAATTTAAAAAATATAGATTTGAACTTGCCGAAGGAGGAAATTACGGTTTTCACCGGGCTTTCGGGGTCTGGAAAGAGTTCTGTCGTATTTGATACGCTGGCAACCGAAAGCAGGCGGCAGATGACGCTGAATTATCCTCTTTATGTGAGAAATCAGATGCCGCGCTATGAAAGGCCGCGTGCTGATCTGATGCAGCACTTAAGTCCGGTTATCGTAGTGGAACAAAAACCTGCAGGCGGCAATTCACGTTCAACGGTCGGCACGTATATGGACATTCACCCATTGATCCGGCTGCTATTCTCCCGGATAGGCACTCCGCCGATTGGTTCCGCCACAGACTTTTCCAGTCAAAGTTCATTTGGGAAATGCCCTGAATGCAACGGCTTCGGTGAAGTTGTATATCCGGATTTACATAAAATCATTGATCTGGACAAATCATTGCGTGAGTACGCTGTAAAGTTTCAGCCGTTGTCTCCTTCAGGGTGGCAGGGCAGGTGGATGATGACAGGCGGATTATTTGATCCGGACCTCCCAATTAAAGATTATCCCGAAGAACAGTACAATCTGTTAATCTACGGACCTCCCGAAGGTGAACGGGTCTTTGCACCGTTCCATACTAAAGACGGACCGCATGATCACGAGTGGGATGGCTTGTTGCCAAGATTCGTGCGGCTGTATATCAACCGGGATATTACAAAACTTAAACAGACTTCACAGGAGGACGTCCTGGCTGTATCAACACATACTATATGTCCGACTTGCCATGGTTCCGGCCTGAACCCTGAAGTATTGAAATGTAAAATAAACGGCTTGAACATTGCAGAGTATGATCAGCTGGAACTGACAGAGCTGCTTCTGGAATTAGAAAAGATAGATGACCCGCTTGGCGAATCTATCGCTCGGCAGGCTATTCCGAATGTTCAGCAGCTGATTGACCTCGGGCTTGGCTATTTAAGTTTATCAAGAAAAATGGGAACACTGTCTGGCGGTGAGGCGCAGCGGGTGAAAATCGCCAGACACTTAGGCAGCAGCTTGAACAATATTACGTATATTTTCGATGAGCCGAGCGCCGGTCTTCATCCTGAAGAAGTGGACATGCTCATCGATATGCTGGAAAGCCTGAAAGCCAACCATAATACAGTAATTGTGATTGAACATGATTTGTCGGTCATTAAAGTTGCCGATGAAATAGTAGAAATGGGCCCCGGCGCGGGTGCAGCTGGCGGTAAAGTGGTCTATCAGGGTAAGCCTGACGGATTGAAGCACACCTCCGCTCTGACGAATCTGGATCATAAGCTGCAAATCAATCCCCAGCCGCGCAAATCCCATGATTATTTCAAACTCAATAAAGCCGTGAACAATAACTTAAAAGATGTCAGCATTGCTATCCCTAAAAATGTCCTGGTATCTGTCTGCGGCGTTTCGGGATCAGGCAAGAGTTCCCTTTTACTTGAAGCGTTTTCGGCAAAATATCCTGACACCATCAAAGTCAGCCAAGGACGCATTGGAATCTCCAGCCGTTCCACACTGGCGACCTATATGGGAATCATGGATGATATCCGGCAAATCCTTGCGAAAGAAACGGGACAGCCCGCCGGTTTATTCAGCTTCAATTCACTGGGCGCCTGTCCGGTATGTAAAGGGAAAGGAGTGACTGCGCCTGACGTCGCATTTGCAGATCCTGTGACCGTTGTATGTGAAGCATGCGGCGGGTTGAGATATTCAGATGAGGCACTTTCGTATCAGTACAAAGGCAAAAACATAGCAGAAATTTTAGAACTGACAGTGGATGAAGCGGCTGAATACTTTGTCATGCCGAAAATCCTGAAAAGAATGGATATGCTGCAGGAAGTAGGTTTAGGTTATCTGACATTAGGCCAGACCACGAGTTCATTAAGCGGCGGTGAAATTCAGCGGCTCAAACTTGCAAGCCATCTGCAAAACGAAGGGCAAACATACTTGCTCGACGAACCGTCGTTAGGGTTGCATATGAGCGATAACGGAAAGCTGCTGGATTTATTCCAGAAGCTGGTAAACAGAGGGAATTCGGTTATTATTATCGAGCATAACCTGGACTTTATCGCAGCCAGCGACTGGGTAATTGAGTTAGGTCCTGGAGGGGGCAAACGCGGCGGGAATATATTATTTGAAGGTACGCCAAAAGAGATGCTGTCTGCAGATACATTGACGGCTAAATGGCTGAAAAAGAGTGTCTGATTGACTGGTCTATGCCAAAGGACTTGAAGATGGGAGTGGAGTTAATTGAGTACGCTTTATATTCATACAGAAGATCAGCGGGTCAAAAGTATATGTGAAAGAGATGCAGCGATGAAACAGCTGATTTCGCTAGTGGGAGATCTCAAAATCCCTTTGCGTTCGGATTATCTTTCGTCGATTGTCCGTTCTATCATTGGACAGCAAATCTCCGTCAGTGCAGCCAGCGCAATTTACGGGCGGCTGCTTGAATTGCTTGGCGGCAGTATTACTGTTAAGGGATTACTGGATACTTCTAATGAAGAGCTGAGGCAAGCGGGGTTAACTGTCAGAAAAGCTGAATATGTGAAAGACTTGGCTGAAAAAATCACAGCAAATGAACTCGACCTCGAAAATATTGCAGACTATGATGACGCGTCTGTGATGAAACAGTTAATCAGTGTTAAAGGAATCGGTAAGTGGACAGCGGAAATGTTTCTCATCCTGTCGCTTGGACGCGAAGATATACTCGCTGTAGATGATGTAGGTATACAGCGTGCTGCCAAATGGCTGTACGGAGCAGATCAATCAGAGCGCCGCCAAATACTTATTGACAAGTCACCTCTTTGGGCTCCCTACCGTTCGATCGTCTCTCATTATCTGTGGGAAGCGATTCACCTGGGGTTTGTCAGCGATTACGACTCGATCGATCAGGTGCTGCAGTCCAAACAGATGGAATTGCCGGGAGACCATGGGAAATTCTGAAGTTACGAAAAGAACCGCCGCTAAAAAGTGCGATTGGCACCTTTTGCGGCGGTTTCTTTATAGATGCTGTAAATTTCCTGTCGTCTTGAAATTTTACTCTTCAACCAATTTATCGCCAAATACTTCTCTTTCCAGATTAGCGATACGCTGAATAATATCAATATTGGTAGTTTGAGGTGCAGGTGTGGCGGACCGTCTCTGAGAGGAATTCACTTCTGCTTTCAGTCTAGTATTCTCTTCCTGAAGGCGCGCAACTTCCTTTTTGAAAGTTTCATAGTCCTGAATCACATCATCGAGGAACCAGTCTACTTCTTCTTGCTTATAGCCTCTAATGGCCTGTTTAAATTCTTTTTCTAAGATTGTTTTCGTATCGAGCTTTAATTCCATGACAAAACGTCCTTCCGTCTATGATTCCATAAGGTCATTATAGCATATGTTGTCATTCTTTGTCTTACTCCAAAAGACCATTATTCCTCGCGTGTCGCTTCTTGCGCTTGCCCAGGAAATAATTTACGGGTGATCCGTATTTCCCGCTTGGCCAATGATTTCGTCATTCGGTCGAAGAAGCGTTTAGTAAAGTCATTTGGCTGCTTCAACAGTGTTTTCGCGCTGATAATGCGCTCGTAGGCCAGCTGGAAGTTTTTCATCTGATGCTCATATAATTTCGCAAGTTCTTCAAATGCCAGGAGCTGCTCCCTGCCGCTTCCATATAAAGAGACAATTTCAAATGACTGAACCGCACGTTCATATTCCTTATTGCGCTTTAGTAAAAGACCTAAATGATAATGTGTTAACGGATAGCTGGACCCGTAGGTTTCCGCGATTCGCTGTAATTCCTTGTAGCTGTGATCCGTTAAACCAAGATCTTGAAACCATTTGGCGATATTCGTTGCAACTTGTGCATTCTGCTGACTTTCTTCCTCCATGATGATATCAGATGACAGACTGAACAGCGTCACAAGCGACAGGATATCCCATTCATTATGCCACATGACTTTCATCAGTATTTCTGCACGGCCATTTTTCACCGCATCCTGATAGATGATCGGCGCCATATGACCCGGAATATCGTCTTTCCGGTGAAATCCGAGCTGCATTTTTTCGACTTCTGCCAATTTAAATGAATCCATCTGACCTTTCCATATACGCCGTGATCCATGCAGCAGATCGATCTGATGAGGCACAGGCAGCGGCGGCAGCTGGTTCCGGTGCAGCGACCAGCGTGTCTGCAGCTGAGGAAAGTCAAAACTCTTTCCATTATACGTCACGAGTGTGAGCCCTTCTTTCCACAAACCGGACGCATAAAGGAACGCCGCTTCGTGATCAGGATTCGGCAGCACATATTGTGTCATGACAAATTCATCGGACGTCAACTCCAATAGACCGATCAGGAAAATAACAGCCCCTGCACCTTTCAAACCTGTCGTCTCCGTATCAAAAAACAGCAGTTTACCTGATTCCGGTGATAAAGGATGCGCATAGTCAGCTTCTGACCACTTCAAGAGCTTCTGCTTAATATCACCCAGCCGAAAATCTCCATGCATCATCTCCAACGGATAATGTACGACACGTTTATAGACGATCCCCAAGTCATTTTCGATTTTTTCCATACCGGTTGTCAGCCAGCGCTTTTCATAACGGGGCGCCGGCGGTTTCGTGAAGATCTCTTTCGCTTCCTGAACTACAGCCGTCTTCTTCACCAGCGACTTCATCGCCATTAATTTCTTCTCATAAGACATGACGATTCAGCTCATCTATCTGTTCCTGCGTTTGTGGGCTATCCACTATATGCCGAACCTCTATCGCATAGAACGGCAGAAAATTATTTTCATACATATATTGCAACATTCTCATTTCACCTCAAAAGTGATTGTACTGATATGGATTATACATGATTTTCGGAAATCATAGGTGAAATGAACATTGCGGGAAGGATCAGACGATTCTCAGCTCATAAAAAATGATGCATCCGTCAGCATGGATACATCACACCAGCTTTTCTATACACTACCAGTTACCCCGTAACCGTCTCTCTCGCTTTAACCGGAACAACAGCCAATACATTGTCGATCAGGAAAGTCCGTTTGGAATGACGAAGAAAACAATACGCACTAAATGTTTTATGATGGACGCTGAGGACACGAATTTTCCGTTTGCTGATCGAACCATCCTTCGCCAAATACATTACTTCCAGAACATCCCCATACTGAAAAGCCTTCTCCAATGATTTACGCACATTTGCTCCCCCCTCTTTGCTTCAGTATAAAGAATGTACGTTCTGTTGTAAAGAGTTTAACACGGCATTCACAACGTTTTTTCTTTTTCAGCGAGGGGTACAGTAATTGAATAAAGGAGTGACTTCTATGTCTTTTAATTACGATTTGGATTACAGCACTTTAGACTTACGCAAACACCCCGAACTGTATCGGGTCGGCAAAGGCGAACAAGGAGTCTTATTAGTAGAGCCTTATAAAAGCGAGATTTTGCCGCATTGGCGTTTTAAGACACCTGACATAGCGAAAGAGTCCGCCGATACAATTTATGGAATGTTTGAGGAATACCGAAAGAATGACGACTTTGTCGGAATGGATATGGCTCGGAAATTCATACAAATGGGGTACACACGTGCACGCCGGTATGCCAATCATAAAAGCGGACGGAAGTATAATGAGGACGGCACAGTAAAAGAGCGGGAACTGGACCCCGTGAAAGCGGAGTCTGCAGCAATTTTCAAAGAGCGATGGGATACGATTCGTGAAGATGAAGACTATATTAAACGAAAGAAAGCTCATCAAAAAGCATATGGCTGATAGGGAGTAAAAAGCGATGAACGTCTTACGCAGAAGACATTCATCGCTTTTTTAGGCTGTCAGAACGTGAAGCAGTTCCCTCTTCTCTTCCAGTCTAGAAGAATCCAACGGCTCAAGTACTTCATGTGTAAAATGATTCCACACATAATTACTCATTTGAAATACTAGTTTTTTTGACTTTTCATCTTTAGAAGTGCGTGCGATATACAAAAGAGAATCGAATAAGGCATTCAGAACACTCGCATCCTCCTTGCCGTAATAACTGATCTGGCTATATGCCGAATAAAAATAATCGTCTGCTTTCGGATACATCGCCATCAGGCACGGCTTGTTTTCTTTTGTATATGTAACGGCGATTCCGCCAGGCAGAAGAGATGCCCTCTGTAATACTTCGCCGATCGAATGAATACAACGGATTGCCGTATTCGGATCATTGATTCCGGGTGACAGCGCACGCAAAGCAATCTCCACCAGTTTTTCGATTCCATATTCCACATCCTGTAAAATCGAACGTTCCTCCCCCAGTGAGAAGTGGGAGGATAGGTCTTTCGCGGATACTTCTTGTTCAGAATATATCGTTGCCAACACCGAGTGGGTTCCGCAAAATGCTCCGATCGGCTTTACTACATCTACGATTGCATCCTGGCCGACCGCCCATTCCGTCAGCTTTTTGTACTCAATATATTGTATGTATCCAAAGGTTCCGCTCTTTATTTCCGTAACGAATGGAAAACTTTGCACGAAAAACGGTTTTTCATCACTCCAGACAACGGCGTTTTCCTGCATTCCTTTCTTTTCACTTTTCAGCGCTTCAATCACATCATTAGCCAATTCACGAATCAATCGACTGACCTGTACCGATGTTCCGACATTATGGATAAAAAATGCAAAGTATGCCAGACAGATGACCGCAAGCAAGACACCGACAGAGGCTGAAATAACTTCGTGATCAATGGACGCTTTCCGCATAAATAACAGGGACAGGATGGTATAGACAAATCCTCCCATGAAGATTCCCAATACGCGCTGTGTCGATAATTTATTGAGAAAATTTTGAAGAGCTCGAGGCGAAAACTGGGACGAGTACATCGTCAGTACAACCATAATTGTCGAAAACGTCACGGTCGTCATGGTCAGCAATGCGCCTGACAGCGTTCCTAAAATCGTTTGTGCCAAATCCACCGATGTCCGGAAATAGGAAGGTGTGTATGCTTTCAGTTCATAATTGTACCGTGTATCTATCAGTACCATGCCAAGTGCCAGCAACGATGCGATAGCTGTATAGACGCTTGGTATGAACCAAATACTTTCACGCATTCTCACAAGTATTCGTTTGAACATAGGCATCGCTCTCCTCTCCTTGGCAGCTGAATCTTTCTGTTCATACTGTACCCTGTATCACGGCCTGATAATCGTTTTAAAAAGACTCTGGTGAAACTATATATGACATTTAAATTAGTCAATTTGACAAATATACTTGTCAAAACGAAGTATATTCATTACAATAATTTCAAGAGGTGAGGCTAGTGAGAACACGATTGAAAGAATTGCGTGCGCGAGACGGGCTCAATCAGACAGAATTGGCAAAGCGTGCAAAAGTGTCCAGGCAAACCATCAGCTTAATAGAACGGGAGGAATTCGTACCTTCCCTGCTTATAGCAAAACGCATCGCGAATATTTTTAATGAGACGATTGAAAATATTTTTATTTTTGATGAGGAGGAATTGTAATGAAAATGGTAATTTGGACGTTGATTGGAGCCGCCATAGGTGTCTTCGGAATGAATGCTGTATTGTCTTTTGATTCCACAGCAGGTTTCCCGCCGATAGGTTTTGAAGCGGACATAGTATTGCTTGCGATTACAGTGATCCTATTGATATTCAGTACAGTCAGTATGGTGCAGATGAAGAAAAAATCACAACTGGACTTGACAGGTGACAAGGAAGACGAACGTGATGTCTGGCAGTACAAACGGTTCAGCGATGTCAGTTTATGCACTGCAGCCGCTCTTGTTTTAAGTATCCTGGCCGCCGCTGTAGCAATCATCACTGTTCAGCCCGCATGGATACTGATTATTTCTGGTGTCGCCTTCATGGTATCGGCTATTCTCTCTGTTTTCAGCTCCGGTCTGGTGAACTCCTTATATCCAGAACGTAACTTACCTTCCCCATCCGATAAAAATTATGCAGAAAAACTTCTGGCGGCTTCCGATGAAGGAGAACAGTTCGTTATGCTGCAAGGTTTGTACAAAACTTTTAGTACGATGAACCTTACATTATTGATGGCTTTACTGGTGTTCATTGGCTATTCCGTCATTACGGGAGATTCCCAGTTATTCTCTATTTTCGTCATAGGTCTCGTATTAATTGGGACGAACGCACAGTATTTGATTACGATTCGCAATAAATAACAAAGGCTATGTAATATAAGATCGCTATCCAGGAGGGTTATTTCTCTGGACAGCGGTCTTTTCATCATACTAGCTGATGATCCAATATTTCTTTCAGGACGACAGCCTGATTATTCTTTTCATCCTTTGCTCCATAGACAAGCGTTACGTTTTTCTTATGCTTCACCGTCCACTCTTTCAGCTTTTCCAGCTCTTCCTGCTGCTCGTCATTCTTCTCCAGTTCCTCTTTATACTTTTTCTTAAATTCGTCGAACTTGTCAGGATCATGATCGAACCATTGACGAAGCCCTTTACTCGGTCCCACTTGTTTCAGCCATTCGTCTACTTGTGCATCTTCTTTACTTACTCCGCGTGGCCATGCACGATCCACTAGGACACGAAGTCCGTCTGCTTTCTTCGCTTGATCATATACCCGCTTAATTTGTACTGGCATGTTGATCTCCTCCTTTATCTTGTCTTTCTCTGTCCTATTACCCTCATTTAGAAAAAATAAAAGAGAGCCGAAGCCAAAAGCTCCAACTCTCCCATATCACTTCGCCAACTCCGCCAGCAAGCTATGCGCCCGATGTTTATTATCTTTCTGCCCTGCTTCCTGCGCCCCAATACAAACCGGACAGCCATGTTCACAAAGGCATTCCGCCACATGATCTGCAGCAAGCGTCAGCAGCTCCCTCCACCGCGGATATATATTCTCACTTAATCCTATGCCTCCCGGGTAGCTGTCATAAATAAAGAATGTCGGCCGCTCCATATGAATTGCCTTCACTTGCGGGACAACGTGAATGTCAGTACGGTCACATTTAATAAACAGCGGCACTAAAGACTGGATCGCATACGCGGCAGCAGTCATCGCATCGGTCAGTTCAGACTTTTCCCAGTCATCCGGCACATCAAACGTCAGCCACGTTCCTGATGTATGCATTTCTTCAGCAGGCAATGAAATTGGACCGGAACCAATATTGTCGTGTGTATCGAATTTTATTTTAATGAAGTATAGTTTGAACGCTTGTCAAAATTACTTTCTTAAGTCAGTAACGACCTTCATTATAACACTGGCGAACTGCTCCCGTGTCATATTTTCTTTAGGACGTTCACCGTTCATGTACCCTTTTTCCTTCGCCCAATCCCAACCTGTCTTATGTGACGGGCTCGGTGTGTTTGTCGGTTGCTTAGGTTTACTCACTGCAGCCACTTCCTTTCCTGCTTTTAATTTCAAACCAAAATGTGATACCAAACCTTGAGCGATGGCTGCACCTTGCGCTCGAAGCTTACTGTCATCACGCAGTGCATCGATATCAGTAGTGCTGTCCATAAAACCGCCCTCCGTCAAAATTGCCGGCATATTGGATTCACGGACCATGTGTAGATTCAAGCTTTTTACTCCACGATCACGCAGCTCCATTGCCCTTACAATACGCGGATTAATATTAGCAGCCAACTGCTTGGACGCTTTGCTGGCACCCGGATAAACATACGTCTCAACGCCTCCCCAGCTTCCCCACTTCGCCGTATTGGCGTTATGGTGGATAGAGACAAGCGCGTCAGCTTTCCAATTGTTTGCCTTGTTCGTCCGCGTCCTTAGCGGCACGTCAGTTTTGCCTGTTGGATCGTCAAGCCGAAGAATCTCCACGCCTTCATACTTCTGTAGTTCTGCCTGGCAGGCTATCAGCACCTTACTGTTAAATGACCACTCACGCTCATCGTCTGGCGAGCGCTTGCCTGGCGTATACAGTCCGTGCCCTGCATCTAGTGCTATTTTAACCACTTGATCAGCTCCTATCTTTACAATGATTTGTACAGCTCAACTGCAGCTGCAATGATCAGACCGACAAGGTCGCCATCCTCTTTATCTCGTGTCTTCCAATCTTCACTGTAGCCTTGATCTATGGCCATTTTAATTGCAATTTCTTGCTGAGCGCGACTACCGATAAAGGTTTCCACCAGTCTTCGAGATGTGCCACTTGTAAACGTCAGTGTAAGAGTAGACGTAGCAGACGCCGGCTTTGAGTCAGATGCTACCTGCTTTGCAACATCAGCTTTAAGCGCCGCGTGCGTCGCGTGTCCAGCATAGCCATCAGCAGTCAGGCCGCGGTCTTTTTGGTACTGAGTAACAGCGGCTTTCATTTCTTGGCCATAATAACCGTCCACGTCTAATTTATAGCCCAGCTTAACTAAAAGTCCCTGTTGTTCCTCAGTAAGCGGATCTTTAAAGTATAAAAGCGGGTCTCGCTTTTTCGTGAAATCATCTGTGTATTTGCCTCTGACAATCTCGAAATGCAGATGCACGCCAGTAGCGCTGCCTGTTCGCCCTTTCTTACCGATTACCTGCCCCTGTTCAACTGTTTGCAGATATTTAACACTCGTACTTGCCAGGTGGCTGTAGCTGGTCGTGTCACCGTTAGAATGCCTGATCAGTACAAAGTTACCTGCAGTGTCGGAATAACCGACTTGCGCAACCCTGCCGGACGCTGCAGCCCATACACGGTTATCGTCAGCGCTGCCGATGTCCACGCCTTGGTGAGCCTTTACTACGCCCTCTTTTGGGTGCTTACGTGCAGGTGCGAAAAAGGAAGTAATATAGCCGTTTGTCGGCTTGATGTATGACATTATTTATCCCCTTTCTTCCGCGGCTTATCGTAATTCATTGCCTGGTCGCTGTCGTCGACGCCGTCAGTTGTATGGTCCACTACAATACCTAGAATCACTAACAGACCAAATACTGCATTAATAAAGTTAGTCGCTTCTTCCCCAATCAGGTCTGCAGCCAGTTCATAACCGAACCATCCGGTAACAATCTGTAAGACCAACAAAAAAGCCGGCACCAGGGCCAGCCAGAAGAACTTATTTTTTGCTCGTACTTTCCAATTCACCTTCATCACATTTCCTCCTATCATTTTATCATCTGAATAACGGCGGTGATGCCGCCCACCAGACCACCTGAACCTGCCAATCCACCTACAATACCAATCACAATTTTCTCCCGAGTACTCAAACGCTTAAGTGTGATTTTTTCATCTACCTTGATGACATCACGTTCCGTCTTTAGTTTAGCTCGGTCGGTTTCGAAATAGTGATCTACGAATTTATTCAAAATATTTCTCGTTTCTTGACCATCTTTCATAACAGTCAGCTCCATATTAGTTTGGGAAGATTTTATTTCTGTGACTTGACGGTTGTAATCAAGCTGTGCTTTCTCCACCTCGGCCAACCGGGGTAATATGTCTTGATGTATTAAATCATCATGTTCTTTGAGCATAGTTTGCTCCTCCTCTGTCTGCGTCATCGCTCACCCCACACCCTTTTTCTCCAAAATAAAAAACGCCCGGTGAAGGACGTTTCCATAAATTTATTGAACCAAAAACTTTTTATGCTGCTCCCTTTTACGTTCATCAGATAAAACAGCGTAGCCTTGCGTTGTGCTTGGGTCACTATGACCGAGTAAATGCTGCACGGCCACGATATCTGCTCCGTTGTTAAGTGTCAGCGTAGCGAAGGTGTGCCGCAGTGTATGCGGACTCACCTTTTTCTCTAGGCCGGCCAACTTCGCAATCAGCCCTATTTCCCGCTGGATGGCACGCTTTGACAATCGCCTGTGCGGTTT
The DNA here is from genome assembly GCF_002109365.1 of Sporosarcina sp. P37. Classification (NCBI taxonomy): domain Bacteria; kingdom Bacillati; phylum Bacillota; class Bacilli; order Caryophanales; family Caryophanaceae; genus Sporosarcina; species Sporosarcina sp. P37. The sequence continues at coordinate 3,180,432 of NZ_CP015349.1, read as the reverse complement.
CCTTTCGGTCACCATCAAGGCCTCTTCACTGTCGGTACGACCCATCAAATACTTGCGAAGGTGATACATGGCTTTGAAGCTTAAATACACCTCACGTTCTTTATTGCCTTTACCTATGACTGAACTGCTCATAGACTGATAGTTAATATCCGATTTATTCAGATCGTGAATTTCTGTTAGGCGGCAGCCGGTAGCGTATAGCACTTCTAAAAATGCTCGCTGTCGATCCGTTACGCATGCTTCACGCATCATTTCAAGTTCTTCTATAGAGAGCGCCTTTGGCACCCGCTTTTCTTTCTTAGGCGGCTTCAGCTTGGCTGTCGGATCGCGAAGTAATATTTCTTCCGCGGTCAGCCAGCCGAAGAATGATTTGAGTACAGATAACTTTTTACTGACCGAGCTCATTTTCAAATGCTCAAATTGCGCCAGGAACACTCGAATGTCAGCAGCGCTGATATCTTCGGTGCGCTTCTTCACTTTATCGGCGAAAATCTTTAAATCTAGTCCATAGCTGTCCAGTGTGATTGGACTCAAGCCGTCTAGCTTTTTCGAAGACAGAAACAAAGAAATCTTCTCATGTAGATCTGGATGCACCTCATCGCTTTCTACCCTTTTGACGTGGTACTTGGAAATCAGAGCAGATAGTTTACTCTTTGTCTTCTCCACATCAATTGGTACCAATTCCGACACAAAACCGACCAGTTCCGAAATCAACATTTCACCAGCTGTGTACGTATTCATATTCTATTCTCCTCCAGGAAGGATGTATTTCGCTTTAGGAGTCTGCCTGCAATAGAAAAGAAGCAGGCACGCACTCCTGGGTGCGTTAGCGACCAGATGATCAGTCCGGTCTACCTGCTTCCAACTTAACATAACATACTGTACACCACAACAAAAGAGAAAGAATGTTCTGTTTAAAAAAGGATACTATAATCGCCCTTTAATAGATTCATCGTTTTCTAGCTACCATAACTTCACTACCAATATTCTCAACTGAAAATTCGCGAGGATTGAACTTAATCAATTGACCCTCTTTGGCTCTTTGTTCGACACCCTCTTCGAACCACCTGCGGACTGCTTCCAATCCATTATTAGCCTGCACAATAGACTTTTCATTATTCCACTTTATTAAAAAGTAATCCACACCTATTCCTCCTTTCTATAGTAATTAATAGAATCCCCTAGTAATTCTTTCTAGCTTCTGCGTATATCGCTTTGAAGTAATATTCTTTTTGCTTTTTAAGCTCATCAAACTTTTTTTTGACGACTTCCAACTCTTCGGAAGTACGTATTTCGACTTTTTTCTCAAAATAATTTTCACATTCACGTAAATACTTAGTTGTCGCTACAACCAGATTATCACTATAGAAATTAACTAACATCTCCAACCTGAATTTGCTTTCTTCAAATTGCTTGCGGTACAGTGCACTATTTTCTGCCGCTTCATTCCTGGCAGAGACGGAGTACACAGGAGGAAATGCTGGCCGTCTTCCCTCAAGGCCATTTTCAAGCAAATCAAATATTCTTAATGCCATCGTGTAGATCTCTTCGAAATTCTTTCGATTAAATTCTATTTTGGCTGTCCGCCTGCTCTGCCAAGAATTAAAAAATGTTGCTGCCAGTGTAATCAACCCGCCGATGGCAGCGCCTATAACTGCCCAAAATGCATCAGACAAAACATAATCCCTCCCTGTTACTGTTCTATTCGACAGAGAGGGCATATAACCTGCTTATTGTTGCGCATTAGCGACCGAATGCGACTAAAAGCATTGCGCAGAGTTACTCCTCATCAGTAGATGTCGATTCTTTATCAAGCTCTTCTTTTATCTCTCTTTCAAGTCGCTTTGCATATTCGAATTTTTTTAACATAATACTAGTTGCGAATATCCTTAATTGAATCCAAATTCCTGCGATCGCGATTCTAAACTTAGTATCATCATCTAATTCACCATTCGATAGTTCAATCATTTTTACATCGGCTTTGTGATTCTCTAACACCCATCCGCTTAGCCCTGACTTTAAGTCCTGGTAATAATCACTGCTGCTTTCGTATTCCAATTTATGAGCAAAGTTATTTCTAACATCATTTAATTTTGATATAGCATCAAATAAATGCTTATCCATAACTCCTAAACTATACAGCAAGCTCAATTTTCTTTTAAAAACCTGATTTACAATACTCTCCGAATGCAAAACCATTACAGGTAATATCTCATTTAATTCTTTTTCGGCATACAAGTGAAGTCTTAATGTCGCCACTAGCGTACTTTCATGTCTAACTTCTTTATAAATTGCCTTCTTTTGCACTTCACTGTCAAGCAATTCTGCATTGATTCTATCTAGAATCCTGCTGCGTAATTCCAAATCATCCATCAAAGACATCTCCCCCTTTCATTACACAGTTCGACAGAAGAGGAAAGAAGCCCTTTATTTCTTATCAGCTACAAACTTATCGCCAGTAATCTCCTTATACTGAGCTTCCGTAATCTTGCCGGATTCAACAAAGACTTTCACCATATCCTTCGTATAAAAACGCGGGTAATATGACTTTGCCACATTGAAATAGTAATCCTCAAACATTTACAGCACTCCCTTTTCGATTAATTGGAACACAAGACCCGCCTGCTGCTCCTGGATATTCTCAATTTGCATGTCTTTTTCAACCAAAGAAAAAGAGAGGAAAGCATTCTCTCTCTCCAAGCGTGCCATTTTTTCTTCGGGCGTTTCCTCGCCAAACACATCTTCCAATGGTCCAAGCGTGCCGTCAGGCAATCGTTTACGTCGTCTCATCAGCTAAGCACCCCCGAAATCTTTTTGATGGTCGCGACTGCTGCGGAATCAGTACGGTTGTAGATGATTTTCAAGATGATATCTGTTTTCTGTGCAGCATCCTGATAGGCAAACTCATCCTCCTGCAGGCCTTCTTTAGGCGCTGTGTTGGTTCGCGGAAGAGTGACAAAGTTTTCCGGCTCACCATCGTTAGTCATGGAGATTTCTGCAGTAACGGCCAGGTCGCCCAGTTGCCGTTCGATCCATAGGAGTATCTTCTGCGAAGATTCGGTTGGTGGATTGATTTTATACAGACCAACCGCCTCATTGATCGGCACTGCATCGTGCGTTTTACGGATGGTTAGCACCTTGGAGGTAAAGGCATCATAGGTATCAGTCGCCTTAATAGTGATCGTGTTAGCACCTATCCTCAAGTCCTTCAGCGCGATGTTAAACGCCCATGCTCCCGACTTGCCCGTATAGACCTCAACCGGCTCCTGATCATTGACCTGCATGGTGACGACTATGTCATTGTTGTCCAAATCCTCGACGGAGCCGTTGACGTTGATGACGTCGCTGTTGATTAGCTTTGACTTAGCTGCAATTGGATCAACCTTTAAAGTCGGGGGTCTATTCGGTACAACATAAAATGTGCGGGTGATGACTTCCGATTTGCCACCGTTGCCGTCCTCCGCCCAAAAAGAAATAGTATGCGGTTGATCTTTGCTTAGTAAGCTTGTCAGAGCTGTTTTGCCGTCTTTAAGGATACCCTCCGAGTAGGTCAGTTCCTTCGAAAAAGAAATTGGTGAGCTGCCGTCTGAAATTGCAGAATGTAGGTTTCGAACTGAGCCGCTGTTTATTTGATATTTTACTGTTATTACATCACCAACGTCAGTATCCTTAGTTGTGCCTTCGGCTATTAAAATTTCCTTTTCATAAAGTGTAATACTATTGTCCGTCGAAATATTGATTTCGGGATTGGTATTTTTCGATTTCCTTTCAAAAGTAAATGTACGGTAACTTTTACCGATGGTGCTAGTATTTACACTAAACCCACTCTTATGGTCCTCGTCTTTCATTTCGTAAGAAAATAACTCTTCTCCCGATTCACTCAAAATACGTGCTCTGTAAAAGTATTTATCTGTGTCTATTGTTGAAAGATCGGTGTTTGGATAGGTTTCAAAAGTCCAATAATAGTAATTCGATTTTGTCGGTCTCTTATAATAAAAACTGTGACCTGTAAACCCATCTAAGAAATAGCTTTTAGATTTTACAACTTCCCATGTCAAATCAGTTCACCCCCCCAACAGAATAAGTTCCCCAGCACGGAAACTTAATCGCTTGATTTTCCTTATCGACTACCGCCGTACTTCGTGCAATCGTTGCGCCTTTCTTAAAAGCATGAACCAACTGCTCAACCGTAATCTGTCCATCGCCAACAGCCGTCACCATCAACGTCTCTTGATTCTGATCATCCATGATGATCACCTCAGTTTGAGGCTTAAATGTACCTTTTGTCATGACGATCGGAAGAGTTAACGTGCCAGCCACCACATCCTCTGTTAAATCAGCAGAATCATTCAAGAAAGTTAAGCGGGAAGGTTCACCGTCAAATTTATCAAAGAATGTCCCCTTATTTGACTCCGGCACCCGCCCATCAATTTCTGACTGAATGATAAGGCGTTCTATTTTGCGCGTCCATTCATCGAAATCCGCCTTGCTGACATAGCCGTCCGTTTCGATGTTAGCGTGGATCTCCATTGCGTTGCCGATAATGATGACCAAGTCAAACTGATGATTGACGAGTGTCGTGCCGCCGGCTGGTGGGAGGTAGTCCGGTGTAGTGGCCGTTGTCACGCCATATAGAATCTCACCTACATTCGGATCTTGTGCGAACAGACCAATTTCATACACAAACAAGCCCTGTTCCAAACCAATATTTGTGATATGCGTACGAATTCGACAGAGCCCGTCACCCTCCGCTTTGATGCTGTTAATGCTGAGGTCCTTCTTCGGACGAACCAAATCGTTCAGCTCATCATACGTGCCGCTGCCCTGACCATCGCCAATCTTGACGCGTGTGAAAACAAGCTTCGTTCCCGCTTCTGCTTTCGCTTGCAGGTCACGACCTTTCTTGGTCAAAATCATGCCTTCATAATTCGCCAAATCTACTCACTCCTTTAGGATATATTTTCGTTTGCTGCCAATAGGAAAATGCCCCGCCATACGTCTTACTGAGCTGTGCTTCAGCAATTGTAAAGGGAGGCATTTCAATTTTTGTCTTATCGTATTTTGCGACTAATGCGCCATAGTGGATACTCGTCTGCAGGTCCGGCAGCTCGAATTTCGGCGGCTGGATGTTGGTGATCTGGTAGCCCGACACCGCGCCGCCTATATTCAATCCTAAATCCATTTTGCGTCTCACTGTGATGTCTTCCAGCCAAGACCTAGTATTCTTCGATTCATGGATGATAGACGTCAGATTTTTTATGTTTATATCTGCAGCTAATGATTGTTCAGTAATAACACGAAAATGATATGGTTTTCCACCATAGTTAAACCATTCATCCACTATCCCATCACCGAAGATTTTCTTAACAGAGGTATCTACAGCACTTGGCGTTCCCTTTTTTCTATGATGACTAATAGACGTTTTAATAACTGATTTTTTTATTTGATTTGGCCATTTGGAATCATAGAGGTCCACGTGCTTTTCATAAGCAAGCAAGTCCAGCAGCTGTTCCGGCACTTGATCAATATCCACCAGATTAAAAATCGCTTCAGCTTCTCGGTATGCCATTTTCAACTGATTCTCTGCGGCTTCGGCCATTGCAACCAACACTGGATCTTGTCTAAGGCTATACGGCAGCAGTTTTAAAAGAACATTTTCTTGGACCTTAACCATCAGCAAGACCTCTGAAATTTATAGCAGCTGACGTTTCTTTAGCAACACTTAGCTTGTCAACTTCTATAAACATCGGTGTGTTGACAGAGACACGAGAAGCCCCTGCTTGCTTCAAGCGCGCAATGAGTTCAGAGAAATCTACGTCTCTGCCCATTTTCGATCGCTGCCAAATCAAGTAGTCTTCATACGCCTGCTCTACCTGTTGTTCGATAATGGAGGATACTGAAGCATTGGAATCTGCAATCCAATATTCTACTTCTGAAGTATAAGCTACAACGGTCGGCGCGCTGATTCGAACAAAATCAGTAAGCGGCCGCACTTTACGATCCATCAATATAGATTGCACAAGCTCGATTTCTTCCTGTTCCGGTAATCGTCCGTTTTTCATAAGCAATCGGACATCCACAATACCGGGCTCTGAGGAATCAACTTGGACGTCAGATATGTTCTGACTCGCCGCTTTCGCCCAATAAATATATGCACCATCAGGGCCTGCAACCGAAAAGCTCTCTGGTGCCAAACGTATCCTTTCAGCGTATGCATCGTCATCTTCTTCCTCAGCACCGCCGGCAGAGATGGTTGTATTCTGTACATGCTTTACATATGGCAATGGCTCTACCAGAATAGTGATCTCGCCTGGCAGAAAGTCATTCCCGATATCACCTGGCTGCGTACAGACAGCGCCTACAGTAAACAGCTGTACCCCTTTAGGTACCAGCCTGTCTTCAGTTGTCTCGAAGTAAATATCTTCACCCACCAGAAAGCGTGTCCCGGTCGGGATGGAAAGGGTATCCACGCGGTCTTCTTCCAGGCTGAAGGCCATGGTAGTGTTGGAAAACTTTGCAGGCAGCCGCTCAGTCGACATTTCCACTCCCATATGATTCAGCATGTTGTCCTCTGCATAAGATAACCGGTTCTGCCGCAGACTATGTTCCAAGTTATTGCGTTCAATAGAAATATAAGCAGCCAGTCCCTGCAGGAATTTACGGCGGGGATCCGCCCGCTGCAGTGTCAGTTGTGTTTTCTCCTCCACATGCATAAGCATCTCTCGCTCAATTACTTCAGGAGCTTTCTCTAGAAAATAAAGATCAGGCAAATTAAAGCGGCTCATTTATACTCACCTTCACTTTCGGTACCAATTTACCTTTTATGCCATCGCCGTCGAAAAGCACCTCAGTAACAATAGCTCTCGGTTCGAATGTATGGATAATTTCTGTAAGCTGGGAAGCTATCCGGGCCTTAGCAAGATGGATTGGTGAATCAATCTCCATCTTCCAACCGAATGCTCTGTCCAACGGGCAACTCATATATGGCGTAGCCATAATAAAAGCGACATTCTGCAGCACTTCCTCTGCACCTGTCGCTCCGAATTTGATATGTTTCATTGGTTCTACAATATAAGAATCCATGTCTTCACCCTTTCTTAAGTGAAGAATATGCCTTGTTCGCTGAAATATATTTACCGCCCCCAAGGGAGTGCCAACCATTTTTCGTGCTGATAACTTTCAACTTATCACCCTTGTAGGCATAGCCAATCACCTTGTTTTTCACGCCTGGTCCACTTCTGATATGTATGGATTTAGCTGTGATGGTAATCGTTTCGAGCTGCTTTGAGTTTGTCTTGCTAGTAGAGTTCGTTTTCGTATTGGAAGTAGTTTTCTTCACTTCCACCTTGTCCTCTACATATTCTTTCAGTTTCACGGTAACTTCAGCAGACAGAAGATTTCCCGATTGATCAATATTTTTCATCGCTTCGGTAATCTCAGTGATGATGAACTTATAACGGGAAATAGGCTTGCTTCCCAAAATGAAATGTGCAGCTTTTCCGCTGTCATTCATTTTATTCAGCTTCTCAATTTCTTTGATTGGATTGACTCCGTTTTCCGCACGCAATAATACTCTATAACTGACATCGGAAAGACCGGCTCCTTCGAATTCGAGCTTCGGTTTCTTGCCATGGATCTCATGCTCAGACCATCGCGACTTATTGCTGCGCTCCATATCATGAAAAGATAGGAGTTTTTTTGGAGAAACCTCAAATATGACTTCTCCGAAACTGCCGATAATGGCCAATGTTCTCACCCGCTTCCTTTAGGAGTCAGAGTTCCAGTATTGGACAGCATTTGGCCATTCACCGTAACGATATTGCCGGCACCACTCCGGATGTGAATATCACCTACTATATCAAGCGACAGTGTATGACTGACGGTGTCATACTCGATCAAGCTCCCATCTTCATATGCTTTCACATACTTGCTCGGGTCGTTGCGTGGTGGCTCCGTTTCTTCTGAATAAAAGGAGCCTAATATAAACCCTTCCGTCTCTTTTGTGAATAGACAAAGGACGTGCTCGCCGACGCTCGGCATGGAATAATGCTTGGTTTTCAAAGTTTGGGAAAACACCATACGGAGCGGAGCAGATACCTTACCATCGAGTTCCTCAAATTTGACCCTGGCTGTTGCATTCGCCGGGTCGATCACTACTACTTCACCTACCTGAACGCGCATCAATATCCCTCCAAGCACCGGCGCAGATCTAGCGTCATTTTATCTTTATGGTGAGTCGCTTTGGTAACGATATACTTGCCGTTCAAACTCCCAAAGTCACTCAGATTAAACGTCATACCCGCGTCGATATGCATCTTGCTCAAGACTATCAGATTAACAGTCGTTGCATTTTTATTGGCTTCCCGAAGCCGTTTTTTTGCCAGCTTATTTGCTTCAGCTACAGACTTTACTTCATCTTTAATGATGAGGGTACGGCCCACTTTTGGTGCTTTCGAAGGAACGAATGTAGCTTTGATTGTCTTCTTCTTACCAGCAGAATGTGACTGGACGCGGCTGTCTTTGTAGAGACCGCTTAAAGTGGTTTTAAAGCTCCAGTCTTCCACTTCTATCTTGTCTGTATCCCGGCTGCGCCGTCTGATCGTGTCAACGATAGGTTTTGCTTCATAATCCGCTTCATCTAAGATGACGATAGAATGATTGGAGAGTTTTAGACAGAGCCCCTCGTCTTTACAGAGACGATGCAAAAAAGCGAGGTCGGTTTCGGACTCCTGCTCATACCTATCCTTTTTGGGATTGTCTTTTGACTCCCAATGAAGTTTTAATTTATTCGCTTTCGCAATATCACCAGCAACTTGTTTCAGTGTAGCTTTTTCCCAAGCTTTCGACTTGTACTGACCACGAATTGATGTGGATTCCGGCACACTTAATGCTTTGATCGTCATGCGTGTACCGTTACTCCTGCCATCCAGCTCATCGACCTCGAACTTCCCGAGTTTTGTTTTTATTAATTCATTGGACCAGTATCGGCGCACCAAGACGACTTCTAAAAGAGAACCCTTAGAAGGGAACCAGTCATTCAGCCATTTAACCAGCGCATCCTGCACAACAATCTGCAAGTCATCTATCTCGCCGCTCAAATTATCGGTATATGTCCAATCAATTAAGTCGTCTCCGAGCTCGTCCGTCAATGTTTTATGGTTGTATCGGATGGAAAGCTCGGTTCTTCTGGCGTTTGTCATAACTCATCCTCCTCTCCAAGCCAGGAGGGGCGATCTGTATAGATGGCATCGTCAATTTCAGGTACCTCTAACTGTTCGCCGCCTGAAAAGATGACCACTTCGCGATATAGAGGGTTAGCTTCCAATAAAAGAGGAAGTAAGTATTCACTTCCCCACAGTTTAAAAGCAATGAGATCCCAAGTTTCGCCCTGCGTCACGTTATATTTATCCATCAAAGCTCACTCTTTTCCCGCCCCCTCCACCGCTTGGCAGTGGGACACTGTTAATTCTTGCTTCCAAGTTCCCTAGCGCTGCAACGACGCGCTGACTGGCTGCAGGAATTCCTGATAAAGAACTAATCCAGCCAGACGCCTGGCTAATTCTTGCAGCTAGATTAGACATGTTGCTTGATGCCAAACCGGCACTAGCCCGCAAAGGAACAAACAGCCCGTTCAGCATACCGCCTGCCTGTCCTATATAGGAAGTCAGCAATGACATGCTATGCGTAGTCATCGTGGTGCTTGTCTGTAAGCCGGAAAAGGAACCGTACATCATACCGCTCGCCTGGCTTGTATAAGTGGCCAGAAGTGACATGCTGTGCGCTGTTATTTCTGCATTGGATTGCAGTGAAGCGAAGGGTCCGTAAATCATTCCACTGGCGCGGCTCGTATATGTTGCGAGAAGCGACATGCTATGCGCCGTCAATTCTGCATTGGATTGCAGCGAAGCGAACGAACCGTATATCATACCGCTTGCTTGGCTTGTATAGGTCGTCAGTAATGACATACTGTGCGCAGTCATATCAGCATTTGATTGTAAAGAAGACATGGAGCCATACAGCATTCCACTGGCCTCACCAAGAATCATTGCTAAGGCAGAAATGTTATGTGCAGTGGCATTTGAACTCTCTTGCAAAGCAGCAAATGAAGTCTGCATGGTACCGCCAGCTTGTTCAATATGACTTGCAAATGCAGTCATACTTTGGCCTGCTGCACTCGTCCCTGTCTGTAACTCCGTCATACTGGCAGTACTGGCAGTTAACGAGGCAGCCAGTTCATTCGCAGCGGCATTAAGTGCAGCGCTGTCAAACGACGTTGACTCTGACGGATTCCCTGCTGAAGGAGCAGGCGGTCCTGCTGTCGCTTTTTCAGATTTCCCTCCGTCTCCCCGCGCGGTATCAACCGCTTTGCCACCCAACCATTTGCCGCCGATATAACCGCCGATCCCGCCGATCAACCCGCCGACAGCCGTACCGATTCCAGGAGCAACTGCTGTGCCGATTGCCGCGCCAAGCTTTCCTCCGCCGAGTGTTCCCGCAAGGCCACCCGCCGCTTCTCCGCCCGCTTTAGCTTTGTCTTTTGATTTGATGACATTAAAAGCTTCATTCGCAAAAGCTAGAGGCAGCATAGCTTTGCTCCCTATCTTCGCTATCTTGCCGGCTAATTTGCCTCCGCCGCTCAATAGACTTTTACCCGTATTCTTCACAATGTTTTTAGGAGCAGGAGCGGCTTTTGCTGTTTGCTTGGTTTTTGCAGCCTTTCTTTCCTGGACGACGGGCTGGGAAGCCACTGCTTTTGATTTTGTTTTCTTTGATCCTTTTTGCTTCTTTTCTTTCGTCTTGCCAGATGAAACAGGAGCAGTATCCTGCATCGCTTTTGCGGCTGCCTTCGATTTCTTGACGCTGCGCGACTCCACAGCCCAACGTCCGGCACCAATAGCACCTTTCACCATAGCTCCGCCGCCGAGCATCCATCCAGCAGCACCTAAACCAAGCGCTCCGCCGATGTTTCCTTCTCCCATTGCTTCAAGGGAGCCGCCCACTGCGCCTTTAAATGCATTCCACCAGGACTTGGCAGCAATCTCACCAAGCGTGGTGAATACCCTACCCATCATCTCCCCGCCGCTGCCAGCTAACCACTCTTCCGCCTTACCCATTGCAGTTTCCAATGAATAGACAATCTTGTCACCCAAGTCCATATCGCCGAATATCTCTTGACGTTCATAATAGCGCTTCAGCTCTTCTTGATATTCCTTGAGCTCTTCATGGCTATACTTTACACCAGCTTGCATTTCGGGTTTTTTCAATGAAAAGGGTTCGAATACATCCCCTAGTGCTTTAGCTGTCCGTTCACCTACAGATTCAATTTCACCTGTTTTCCCGTCCAGCATGCCTCCAATTCCGTCAAACAAATCTTGAAAAACCGGAAGAATAGGTTTCATCAGCTTGATTTGAGCAGTTTCTACTGAAGCTTGGAGCAACTTTAGGGAACCAGCATAATTGTCCACCATTTCAGCAGACATCTTCGCGGCGGCGCCATCTGCAGTTTCAAGATCTTTAGTCAGCCCTCGTAATTTGTCGGATCCGCCTTCAAGCAATATAGCCCAATGCTTGTAAGCCTCTGCTCCGAAAAGGGTAGTCAAAGCCGCGGAACGCTGCTTGTCAGATAAGCCATCGAACCCTTTCTCTAGCGAAGCTATCACATCAGGCATGCTTTTCATTTTGTCATCAGCATCAAAGAACTCGATATTGAGCTCCTTCATTTTCTTTCTCATTTCACGAGTCGGTTTAGATAAGCGGGAAACTGATGATGCGAATGCCTGGCCAGCGATAGAACCTTTCAAACCACTATCAGCCATTACCATCGCAGCAGCTGAAGTTTCTTCAAGTGACCATTTCATTTGGTTGGAAATCGGTGCTGCGTACTTCATCATATCGCCCATTTGCTCAACGTTCGTGTTTGCATTTGCTTGAGCATAGGCAAACACGTCAGCCGCATGGCCAGCTTCCATTGCTTTCATGCCGAATGCAGACATGGTGTCTGATGTAATGTCAGCCGCTCTACCTAAATCCAAATTACCTGCAGCTGCCAGATTGAGCATACCAGGCATACCAGCCATGATCTCTTTAGACTTCCAACCCGCCAAGGCTAAATACTCCATCCCTTGTCCAGCCTGTGTAGCTGTGAAAATGGATGACTTGGATAGCTCTAACGCGAAATCATCCATCTTAGCTAACTCTTTTTTAGTCGCACCAGAGACAGCACCTACTTTAGACATCTGGGCTTCATAGCTGGCTGCTGTTTTAACAGAACTGCCTATAGCCACTGCAGCAGCTGCTGTAGCTCCAACTGCAGCTATTCTTGCGGTAGCCTTAACTTTATTGACGCCGTTATTAAGCATAGTGCTGACTGCTTTGGTGCGTCTCATATCGCCTTCCAACTTGCGGAGTTCGCTTCGTACTTTCTTGGTTTCAGCGGCGTATTGAGACTGGTGAATATTCCCCTTCGAGAACTCACGGCCTAAACGGGATAACTCCCTCTTCGCAGCCAGTGATTTCTTCTTTAGGTCGTCCACTTCACCAGATGCCCTTTTAAACGAGGCGCCGAGAGAACTTCCGACTTTCCCGGCAATTTCGATTGTCATTTCCATTGCCTTTTTAGCCATTGTCTTCTCCCTCCTCGTCGGCTGAAGCAGCAATCCATAGTTTTAAATCAGCTAAGGTCTGTTCCTGCCAAAAAGTAATCGGTGTATAGGAAAAAGAAGAGAGCCGCAGAAACGTTTTTCTAAACGCCTGGGCTCCCTCGTCTCCTACCACCGGATGAAAAAATTACGGACTTGTAGCATAACCTCCAAAAATTCCGGTGCGAACATCTTATTCAAATCATCCGGCAGAATACCCGTTGCCCGGGATGCCAGTTTTAAAAGTACTTCTTGATTAAAAATATTGTCAAAGCCCGCAGGATGGCCTTCCATACGTAGCTCCTGATCAATGCTTAAAATATCGGTTCCTTTCATGCTGGAAAAATCCAGCGTCATCTCGCTGATTTCCTTGCCATCAACCTTAATCGGTTTTTTTAACGGCATATGGATTACCGTTTGTTCCTCCTGCACTGTTTCGTTTGTCGTATTTTTCACTTCATTCATGTCTATTTCCTCCCTTTACATTCCAAGTGCAGCGCGAAGATCAGCCAGCACGTCTTTGCCATCCACTTTATAAATATAATTTGTCCGGTCATACTCAAGAAGCGTTTCCTGGTCGCTTTCCACTTTTACATACAGAACTTCGATTTCTGAAGAACCGTCATACGGGCTTCCTTTTGCGGCCTTTCCAAGATCGTGCTTTACAACGTTCCCGATCACAAGCACACGATTAGCAATAAACGTATGTTTTGCAGCATTCGAATCATAGCGCTGATCCGCCAGTCGGCAATCAACCTTGATAGTTTCTTGCTTATAGAAATCCGTCATTTTTTTATCAATCGTCGAAGTCCAGTTGATTGTCAGTTTCGCAGACTGCATATGACCGATGTTTGGTGATTCGTACTCACCGAGCACTCCTGCAGCATTGATAGTCTCCGTCATTGCGTCCAGAGAAGGCAATTGCAGATCTGCAATGCCTTTATATTCCGGACTGTCATTGACGTATACACGTGAATCATTCATTTTTTCTGGAATAATACTCATAAGTTTCCCTCCTCTTATTCAGCAAATAGCAAGTCATAATAGTTAGCATCGAATTCCAAGATATTTTCAATATCCTGGGCAGGAGTCGGTTCCGCAACAAAGTAACGGAAACGCAATTTCCCTTTAATTAAATCAGTTTTCGGATTATCTTCTTGACGGAATTCGACTCTGCCGCCCAACAGCACACCTTGAGACTGCAGCCCGTTCAGCCAAATATTCATTGTGTCCACAATGGAATCTATTAAGCGATTTCGAATAGGGCCGTCCACTTTGCTCCAAGTAGTCAAAATAATACTGTTCGCAAGCCAGTTATGCGTAATACGCACGGGAATGAAGATATCCTTCACGTCCGTATTAGCAGGAAAAGCGCCAGTATTGTTCCCCCATGCCTTGAACCCGCCGATAAAGTTGAGTGCCGTAACGATACCCTGGCTATTCAGCAGTTCTGCCTGATCTGGACCGAGATCCACTTCGTCATACGTGCCATCCTCTTTCTCGACAAGCATCTTATTCATGGATAAGCTTTTGTTCGATGGAGATTCATGAGGATAGTCTCCGTTATCCGCTGCTGTTTTAATAATGCGCATGGCCAGCTGTGTAGAGAGATGATAGACATGATCACCTAAACCGATTAATGGCCAGTTGACAATTTCCTTTTCACTCGTGTAGTTGTTTTTAGTTTTCCATTCATTCGCTTTGGTATAGACATTTGCTTGCTTAGTATCAATGTCATTCAATGCAATGGCTCGGAAGTACGTATTGATAACAGAAGCTTTGGCTTTCATTACCGCCGCTACCATAGGATCTTTCGAAAACTTAGGAGCCAATACTTGGCCAGGCACCATACCCGTTTTTGGGAATACAGCATTCAGCAGCTCCAGTCCTTTCAATTTACCAGTGTCGACGTCTGATCCTCCGATCACTTCTGTTTTCGTAACAGCTTCTGGTGTCAGCCGGCTGTAAGTAGCAGTGACTGTCTGAGCATCCGAAAACAAAGCAATCGTTACTTTTTCGTCATCCCCGAATGTGGCCACATAGTCTTCGTCGGTAGCCAAAGGCAACCCCTCCGCCGTTTTCACCTCTAACGTTTCAAGCAGAATGTCCTTTGCCTGCAGTGTTGCCTTCTTATTCACAACTACCGCGTCTTCGGTGCCTGGCTCATTATGTTTTGCCGGATCAAGAACATTCACGAAAACGACTGGTGCCACATTGAATTGCCTGAACGCAGCATCCATCGCTTCACATAGCGTATAGTTTTTCCAGTCCTCTGAATATCCCAGAGCAGCCTGGGCTTCAGGAAATGAATAGGCCACTACAATATCGTTAACGTGCTCGCGCGTTTTGGCCAAATGAATAGGAGCGGTTCCAAAAACAATTGGAAGCGTTGCGGTTGCTACAACAGGCGACATTAAGGAAGTAGGTGCTTCTGTGACGCGCGATCCATGACGGAATGCCATTATTCTTTCACCCCTTTAAAATAATCTGATGCTTTTTGGAAAAGCATGTATTCAACTGAACTACTGTCAGTGACGTGCTGTTCGAACTGCATAAATTCTTCAACTGGAATGAACAGCTTCCGCAGCACTGGGCAGGCTGTGAAATGTTCTTCCAAGTGTGTAGGCAGACCATTTGTGAATGAAGCGTAACGGGTCAGACGCTTAGAAGTCGGGCCGACATAAATAAAGACATCTGCCTGAATTGGAGCAGATGCCTCTTTCACTACTTTTTCTTTTTTCAATACCGGTTCTTCCGGATTGCTTTCTTTTGCTTTACTCATCTTCCCAAACACTCCTATTCCATTGGATTTGCGGCGCTTCAAACTCGACCTCCATGATTCCATGCCAAGTCGGCCGCATTTGTTCTTCAAAAAGAGCAGAATCGATTTTGCCTGTGAGATTCACTGGACCAATCACTTGCTGTTCTTTCAATGCAAACTTGATTCTATTCATGACGGACAATGTATCCCGCCATCCATGCTGCTCATCTTTGCTGTACGTTCCGATCAGCAGCCTGAATCGAATTCTGTTCTTTTCATGTATTTCATCTGTTTCGCCCAGATAACGTACAATGACAAAAGGGTAATCCTCTTGTTCTGTGTCTTCCCCGCCTCGTCTTCTGTTTTGCTTAGGAGGCAAGTACCCATCATAGACGGTAGGCGCTTTGGTTATTGTTTCGTCTTTTGTCTGAAGCTCCATATATGAAAGTGAGTCTCCGATGAACTTTACTAAATCGTCAACAATATTTAATGAGTGCATCGCTTACCCCCACAACATTCTTTCCAGTAGCTTGGTCAATTCTTGATCAAGCCGCTTCTCCACTTCAGGCTCGACGTCCTTGATGACATCATCGTTTCCATACATTTGCGGAAGAGACGGGGAGTAAAGGCCTTTGATAGGTGTCCTGCTTTTTCCTACTCGTTCAAAGACATTGATATGGCCGCTTCTCATTTGTGCGACAAAAGCGCTTTCGATATTTTTATGAGCACTTGCCCTTTTCACTCTCGCCCGCACTTTTGCTGCGTCTGGAAATTTGGGTATCGTATCGAACTTGAATAAAGCAATTGGTGTGCCGACTGATTTCAGTTCAGCACGCAGATACCCAGGGGTCGCACGGATCATCTTCAAATCCTGCATGGCTCCCAGTCTATCTACCACATACTCTTTCCTGACAGCGCTGGCCGCTCGACGCCTTCCGTGCGAAGCAGAACTATTAATCGCTATCGCAAGCACCCTATTCACTTGATCGGGCGTTTGGCTTAGCAATCTTTCAATTTCTTCTACCTTATGAAGATCTAATGTGATCATTTGCTATCACCTAGCTTTCATTTGCCGAAACGATAATTTTGAGCACACCGGATTCATCGGATGTTTCCTCGACATAATAATCCGTCCCATCCAGTGTAATTCTGCTGTCTACTTTCGGAATATAGTAATCAGAAGATCTGACGTAAATAGTTTTGTATTCTTTAAAGACCTCTTGCGAAGAATACATTTGGTCACGAGATACGCCACCTAATTTTTCATCCGCTTTTGTAGCTACTACGACCGTCGGCATCATCTCGCCATCCAGCTCATGCATGTCTGCCAGTTCTTCCAAATTAAAAAAAACGTCCAAGTCTTCGAATGCGAAGTCTTTAAACGTTTTATTCATCGGAAGCTTCCTCCAGCAGATCATCTGCTTTGCCCTGGCGAATGATTGCTTCAATAACCGCCTTTTTCGTAGTAGTACCCGTAAGGTCGACGCCTGCTGCTTTTGCTTCACGGGACAATTCCTCTGCATTATATTCCTCATCTAACGCGGCACGCAGCTCTTCGAAAAGCTCAGGATCAATGTTGATTTCTGTTTTTGCTGTCTGAATATCTAGTTCTTCTTCAGGAGAGATCACATACTCAGCTGATTTCAGCGCCACTAACCGTTTTGCTTCGTCACTGGACAGACCATCAATGAGTGAACCTTTTTTAAAGACTTCCTGGTTATGACGAATATTTTCCATTGCACGGATCATAGTCATTCACCTCATTTCACTTTCGCCACAAACCAGCTATCCACTTCTTTCGGGATAGGCAGCGGCTTTGAATTAAGCTGTGCAATTTGACGGGCAGGATTCTTTTCTGTCCACGTATCCGGAACACGCTCAGACTCGAATGTAGTGAACTGACCATCTTTTACGAGTGTGATAGCAGCGTATGCCATCGAGAATTCCGCAGCCGTCGACAGCAGGGTAACTGTTCCATCCGGTACCATCGGCTTCATCGTTTGATCGTCAGCCAAATAGTACTCATTGTATTCATAGATTTTTCCGACGCCTGGAATATGCCCGATATACGTCACGCCGTTCGGAAGATCAAGCACTTCCAATTCTCCTACTTTTAAATGCCGCAAATTCAGGATATCCTGCACTTTTTTATGGTTGATGAATGTGTCCACCACATCCGCTGCCATGATAACTGTATCAGCAGTTACATGGCCGCGTTGCTGTACCACACGCTGATATCGTTTCAGGTCAGCAATTGGATCAGATGCAGGGTCAGACCACAAATCAGTTCCTGACAACGTCTCCTTGTTCGTGAAATTAAAATCAATTTCATGATCCAGCCCATCACCTACGACAGTGATTTTCCCTTCGAACAATGCCTGAGCACACATTAATTCCTCACGGCGTGTCACCATTTCTTCCAGCTCCGCTAAGTCTTTCACCAATTTCTCCGCGGCTCTTTCGTCCGGTGCCTTAGCAGAGTAAATATTCTCGCCCATCGAACGATTCATGATATCCGCAGCTGTCGTAATTTTGAAAGGGGCAACCAACGGCGGAGCAAACGTTTCGGTCTTGAAACCAGAGTTTTCAACCAGTTTGCCGCCCAGTTTTTCGCTGACGAAAGGAGCGATTTTCCGGCTGCCTTTTTTCATGTCGATATCGACTTTATCCGTTACGGAATATTCCCGCCCCTTAAAGAACGTGTCGCGCAGAAATGTACTCGGCTTCGCCATGCGCTCCACGAATTTCAGCATCGTGCGCGGTTCAAAAATATCAATTGTATTTGCCATCAGTTATTCCTCCCCCTGTACATCTGCAGCAATGGCAGTGCGTAAATAAATACCTTTGTTTCTTAGTGCCACCCGGTAAGAAGCCGCATCGGCGTCTGCGGGCAAAATGATTTTGTTCGCATTAAACTCGCCTGCCACATATCCAACAGCTTTTTTCGTTTCTCCCGCAGCTGTAGCAACGGCATCAGCCATAATGCCATACACATCGTCAGCTGTAAGCACGCCGGAAACTGCCACAGCCTCGCTTGCCTCGTTCAAAGCAAATACCTGTCCTACAGACAACTCTTGTTCTGCAGCTACCGTAATCGCTTCTGTTACGACATGTGATTGATAGCCTGCCAGTAAGTTTTCATACTCAAAATAACGTGCCATATTATTTCCCTCCCATCAATCCTGTATTATTCAAAATCGTATTCACGTAGTCATCGATATTTTCACTTTTCTGCGGCAAAGAACCGTTTTCCACCTGATTGAGCGGATTTGCATCTTGCTGAATATTGTTCAGCATTTCAGCTTTTCTTGCTTTTTCGTTTTTCAGGATTTCCATAGCAGTTTCCGCTGCAGAAATTCCTGTTTCGAACTTCGCCTTGTTGATTATTTCCTCTGTTCCTGGAACCGCAATATTTTCGATTTCCTGAATACGCTGCCGTTCGCTTTTCGCAGCTGCCTGAACTAATTGATTCACCAATTCAGGATGATCATTTTTCAATGTTTCCATATCCATCGGTTTGTTTCCCCCTTTTTTCTCTGCTGAATTTGTAGCCTTATTGATTGGATCTTGTTTCAATTGCTGTCGAAGCTGATCAATCACCTTTTTAGGAATGATTCCATTTACCAGTTCCGGCTGCTCAGCATTTGCTACAGCGCCAAATTCACTTTCAAACATGATGGCGTCGACAAATCCCATTTCCTTCGCTTCGCCGGCCGTCATCCATGTCGTGTTATTCATCATTTCAAGTAATTCTTCTTCCGATTTACCAGTCTTTGCCCGGTACGCATTGGTGATTGTTTTATTCACCTTTTGCAAAAAGTCACTCGTATCGTCCATTTCGTTATAATCACCATGCGCTCCTGTAGAAGCGTTATGGATCATTAACTGGCCAAGAGGTGATATTTCCGTGTGGCCAACCATTGCAAGAATGGAAGCGGCTGATGCAGCCAGGCCAACAATCTGTGTTTTTACATTCCCGGCAAACGATTTAAGAGCTGTATACATCTCCGAAGCGGCATACACACTGCCGCCACCAGAATTAATGACAATTGTCAGTTCGTTATCCTGATTGCGGATAGCTTTCTCGATCAACGCGCTCACTTTTCCTGGACTGGTGGCCGGTATATCGAACCAGTCATAGATCCATTGATCAGAATCATTGATGATAGGCCCCTTAATATCAATCTTCATCTTCCTTCACCTCCTCTCGATTCATTTTTTCATAAGCCAGATCCAGTCCTTCTTCACGACGCAAGCGCTCTTCCCTCACCCGCTGCTGATGATTCCGCCAATAATCCCCGCCAGTCATTTCTGCTGTCTCTTTGGCGCGTGTAGAGAATCCATTCAGCACACGCTTCTCCGCAGCATTCACTTCTTTTAACGGATCCAGCTGACCTTGTGACGGTCCATTCCATTCAGCTGCAGCGTACGCCTTGCGAACCAGCGGATCATCCAGAAAGCCAGGGGCATCTATACGGCCAAGTAAAATTGCTTCCGTTAACCATTCTTCATAGATGGGTTGGCAAAAATGGGCTGCCAGCCAAGAACGCCGCATCTTGAACATTTTCCACGCTTCCAGCAGGGCTCCGCGTGAAGCTGAATAGGAAGATGTGAAATGTTTGAGCAACAGCTCATAAGGCAACTCCAAGGCTGCTCCGACCTGTCTGCAAATCGAGACGACGAACGGATCGAACGCCGCATTGTTCCTGCCTGGATTCGTCGTAGTCACCTTTTCTCCTTCAGCAAGGGAAATAATTGCGCCGGGTGACAGTTCATAACTGGTATCGTCCTCATCATCTATCCGATCTTCTTCAGGAATGCCTTCTCCAAAGGATCGTTCACCGCTGTCTTGCGACTCGATAAACACGGTAAACAGGGCAGAAACCAAGGCGGCCATCAGCTCCGCTTCCGAATAACGATCCAGCTGCTTCAGACTCTCAATGACCGGCGACAGGATCGGTACGCCGCGGCGCTGCTCCGGCCGTTCGGATTCCATCAAATGCAAGACGTTCTGCCTTCCTGTAGAGGCTCCGAACTTTTCTACCCTCACCCATTCATTTCGAATCGAAGACATCCCAAGTGGGTGGTTTTTTGCGATATGGTAAGCAGTTACCTCACCAAAAGAACCCAGCTCAATGCCGTTTAGTATTCTTTCCGCTGCGCCTGCAGGAGAACAGACGCGATCTGCTTCAATTAACTGAATGCGCAGTCCGTAATAATGCTGTTTATGATATTGATACGGCAATAAAGCGAATACTTCTCCTGACATAAGAAAGGATAGAAAGGCCAGCTGCTGCAATCCGTAGAAATTTTGCATCTGCATGGAGTCGCACATTAAGGAATCAGCCCAAATTGAAAATTCGCGTTCCACTTTTGTCTGCCATTCTTCTGCTTGCTCCTCGCTCATTCCAAGAAATTTATAATCCACTTGAGAATTCAATTTCAAGCCGGCCCCTACAACATTGGTTCGCATGGTTTTCAATGATCCAGTGGCGAGAGGTGTGTTCATAAAAAGATCACGTGAACGTTCCCGCAGTGTATCCAAGTTATCGTCAATATCTTCTTTCGGGCTGCCGCCTTTAAAAATCCACCCAAGCATAGATTTCTTTCGTTTACTGGCGCCGCTGTTGGAGTAGCCAGTATTGAGAAGCTGCAGTTGTTTACGCGCTCCTGCCCGCTTTAGCGCACGTTCAGGTGAAATAGCAGCAATTGCTTTATCAATAACATTCACTCAACTCCACCTTCTTTCATAAATCTCTAGGAACTACGCGGGTAACACGCCGGCTACCTTTACCGGTCATGGCTGCTTCGGCTTTTACAAGCTCGCGTTGCCAAAACTTGATTTGTTCGCGGACCTGGCCTAGATTGGCACGTTCCAATCGCCGGTTATCGATCATGTAACTCTGCCCTTTGGCGATTGCTTCCTCAGCATCCAGCCAAATTTGCAGACGTTTTTTCACTTCTACTACAGAGAAGGCCATATTTCACAATCCTTTCGAAACCATTTTTCGTTTTCTTTTTCGTCTTTTGGTCGATTGACGGAACACACTGCCGTTCAGTTTGTTGTCTTTTAAGTACTGCAAGTCAGGATTTAAGATTTTAAGCGCTGCCGTGGCATAGTTACGTAAATCCAACGGTTCGTTCCGCACGCTGGACGTTCTCTTCACCCATTCATGACGCGGCTGCCCGTTGATGAACCGAATTTTCTTATACTCAGATGTAAGTCCAATAAAAAAAGCCTCGTCATATCCCTTTTCCTGTTCAATCGGAAAATGGCAATAACCAGGCTTCTCTTCAAATTCATTCCTCAATCTTGAATAAAGCAAATCTTTCCCTTCGTTGACCCCTATCGTGAATAGGTGGACATTTTGACGGCCGACCTTTGACGGCTTATTGATATAAGCAACACCGGTACCGCCTTTCCCCTTAATGGCGAAAATCCTCCTGTGCTCCCGGTCTTTGCAGAAATCATATACTTCATTTGTATAGTGACCCCCACTGTCAATGCAGGTAGCAGTAACCGATAATTGGGAACCATCATTGCAAAGCCACTCTTTTTGCAAGTACGCATCCAGCTGATTCCACACCGCATCCTGGCCAGGATCTCCGTAAAATATCTTATAAGAGATGCCCCAGCTAATTTCATCGACGCCCCAGCCTACTACTTCAATTTCCAGACGGTCGTTCTGCACGTCAACTCCTGCAGTCAAAACGAGCACACCTTCAGGAATATCACATTCATAACGCTTCCTGCGTGCGACAAGCTTTGCATGGTCTTGATCTATCGTATTTTCTTCCCAGCTTTCACCGAGAGTAGTATTTTTCCATGTCTTTAGATTTTCGGTCCCTTTACGCTTCGCCTCTTTAAATTCATTAATGATCTTTGTCCAGGATTCCCATGGTGATGCAAGGGCGTTCATATGAAAACCACGCTTTCCTGAAGCAGCGTTCCGTGCAATCCATTTGCCTTCACGCGATTTCCATTCATTTTCTGTGTGATGTTCCTTACAGAAACGGCACTCCATACCTACCGGCTCGAAACGGATCTGTGTCCATTCAAATGGTTGAAACTGACCGCAGCTCGGGCAGGATATACACCATTGCTCCATCGTGCTCTCTTCATATTCCGCCTCTATTCGAGAAGCGTGCTTCACAGTAGGAGTGGACACTGATATTTTCTTTCGATTCCAGAATGTTTTGGTACGCTTATGGGCGAGTGACAAAGGATCCCCTTCTGTCCCTGCGGAAGCAGGAAAACGATCCACTTCATCGGCCAATACAATTCTGATTGGACGTGACGCAAGACTAGCTGGGGAGTTAGCACCGACCAAAGAAATATGACCGCCGGCAAACTTCTTATGAAGCAATGTATTATTGCCATCCCTTGCTTTCGCATCTGATACTTTCTTGCTCAATGCAGGCGTATCACGAATCATGGAAGCCAGACGGTCCTTGGAATAAGATTCAGCCATTTCTAAGGTCGGTAGCACCATCAGCATAGGAGAAGGATCATAATCAATGAAGTAACCAATGATATTGTTAAGAATCTCAGATTTGCCCACTTGAGCACTCGACATCACAATGATTTCTTCTATGCTGGCATCATTTACAGCATTCATAATTTCACGCTGATAAGGTGCTCTGTCAGTATTCCAGCGGCCATATTCAGCAGAGGACTCCTGAGAAAGGATTCGCTCCCTGTCGGCCCATTCGGAAACTTTCAATTTAGGAGGAGGGGCAACTAAACTAGCTGTCTTTTGGAATAGCTTTAGCGTCTGCTTTTGCATCACCGTCAACTACCTCCACTAAATCTTTCTCATCCTCCACCAATTCAATGAACAATGCTGGATCATAGTTTGATAGTTCGTTGAGTGCTTCATGAACATTCTGTTCAAGAATTGCTTCGATTTGTTTAGGATCGAATTTATTGACGAGCATCAAGGCGACCTTAGTAGGCAAAGACAGCATTTTCGAACGGAATGCCATCACCATGTGGTTGAGCACTTTCTCAACTTCTTCTGAACGATGCATTTCATTCTTTATATGAGCGAGCTCAATCTCCGCTTTTTCTCTTTTCGCCTTTTCGTGCAACCACTTTTCGTATTCCAAAGATTCGACTACATCGTTTTCATCCAATCCTTCAGCAGAAAGCTTTAGAAACGTAACATATTTACCTACTGTGTCTATTAAATCAAAACGTCCATGGCCGACCCGGGCAATTACGCCTTCCTCCACCAGCTGGCGCACGCGGCGCTCTGTCAGATTGAACATTTTCGCTATGGCAGTAGTATTCACTACCAGATCATTAACAGGCGTCTTCGCCATTCTCACACCCCACTTTGGAAGGAAGACTCGTTCCGGGCCATTTTGTGTCTAGAAAACGCGGGCGAGTCGCTGCCCCGCACCGCGTCTTTATTGGCCAGAAGGACCCTTCGCTTTTTTAAATTGTTTACGTTTTACACACAATTAAATTATAAATTCATTGGACAAAGCCTTTCATACTGCACCTTGGTGCGATAATTAAAAAAGTACGGCCCTCCAAATATATTTCAGAGGGCCGTACTGATTCGCTCTATTACATTTATAACACACTATCATCTTAACACATCTAAAATCATAATCTCTGTCATTAGTCTCCCAAAAGTCTCCCACATTTCTGTCACACACAGTCTCATATGATTGATTTGGTATCTTCTGTCTCCTCTATTCACATTAACATAATACATATTCTGTTAATGTGAAGGACTAGCAGAAAACCTAATCATCACAATACTTTGCCCCTTATTCATTCCGTGAGTTTTACAGCTCTTAATTATGTATAACTCTTTAACGAAGTAAAGTCCCCATTTAGTTTTCGTGCGAAAAATCAGGTGGTCGCTTCCGTAAACAGGACAAATAAAAAACGCCGCATAAGCGACGTCAAAGCGATTATATTTCCCAGAAAATGAACAGGTACCCCTCTTAAAATTTTAGCATTCTGTATGCAGCTTCAATAGCGTCTTGGTTCACTCCGATATACTTGAGTGTGATATATTCTGAACTATGGCCAAATATATCCTGCAGTAGCGCAACATTCTTTGTGGCCTGATAAATATGATAGCCAAATGTTTTGCGCATCGTGTGTGTCCCAATCTCCTTTAGTTCTGCCTGCTGGGCTGCGTCTCGCAGAATGTTATATGCTTGCACACGAGTGATCGGGCTATTGCGTCCTTGCCTGCTTTTGAATAAGTATTCGTCATCAGGCATATGGGCTACGTATCTTTCTATCATCTTTTGCAGTTCAGGCATGACGGGAATTCTTTTCGCCCGGTTCGTCTTGATTGTTTTCTGTTCACGCACCATCAGTGCACTCTTCCCCCGAACATCTTTTATTTTCAAACGCAAGATGTCGGATATACGCAGGCCGGTATATATGCCAAAACAGAAGAGCAATTCGTTACGATCACTCTTCTGTTTCAGAATAGAACGGACTTCCCGGACCTTTTCAATATCACGGATTGGCTGAACAAAATTCATATCCTATTCCTCGCTTTCGTACACTTCGATTCTCAAGCCTATCGCCAGTTTGAACAAGGCTCGGCGCCGCAGTCTGTAATACTTGCTCTCTGACATTCGTAACTCTGTATAGATTTCATAGTTATACAGCGGATCTGCGTCCAAATAAGCCATAAAGACTATTTGCCTTTCAATCGTCGTCAACTTGAAATACCCCAAGTTGAACCATTTTAAAAAGCGGAGGTACTTGGTTTCTGAATCAGCTATTTTAACGGCTGCATTCTCAACAGAAGACTGCTTCACATTCGAGAAATTAGGCATCTCAAGTGTATATTTTGCCGTAATAGCCGGCATCATCTCTTCGGGTGTCGTCAGCATGTAGGTTCGGTACTGTCTTAATACGTCCTCTACTGCCGCCTGTGTTGCTTTACCATTTATATTGCTCAATAATTCGTTCATCCTGAAGCCCCCTTTTATTTTCTGCGTACCGCTCCATTGACTCGCTTGTATGTATCTCTCCGAGTGCCCATCAATTCTTCCAGCTCTCGCCTGGTGAAAATGGGTTGTGTTTTCTGGGTTTCTTTCTTCTTCACCACGACCGGATCAGCCAGCCCGCTTCTCATCAATTCAGTTTGCAATGTCTTCATTTACTCAACACCTTTCCTTGGAATAAAAAAAGAGGACAACAAATGAAGCAGCAAGGCGCTGCAATCAAATGTTGTCCTCTGGTTGGCCAGGGGGGACAGATAATTAGTTTAGTTTAAGTTTGCTTCTATCTTAGCCACTGGGAAATAGTCCATACCCAGTTCATTCGTTTCTTTTTCGTTTCGATTCATGCTGACCGTTCCAATATCTACAAACTCCACAGTCAGTACTTCCCAGCCTTCTTTGGAGAGTAATTCATCCGACAATGCGCTATAAGATGAAGCGGCCATCATAGATGGCTCAAAAGCTTCTTCCCCCAACTTCACCGTGGCATAGAGTTTGCTGTCGGCAACCGAAGAACTTAATAATTCGTCTCCTTCACTCAGCATGCTATAATCAATAGCTTCTTTAAATTTTTCATTGCTCAAAGTCTTGGCAGCTGGCTGAACGGAGTGTTCTGCCGGCTTTGACTCTGCTTCATTCTGATGAACGGTATCATTCTTCTCTGCTACTGGCTTCTTTTCCTGATTTGCTTCATCCTGCTGACTTGATATTGTTTCTTTCTCATAAACACTCTCTATAGGGGCCACCTCTTTTTCAGTTCCTTGATCTTTGTCTGCTTTTTCTTCACTGCATGCTGATAACAAGAGCGCTGCCAGAATTATTACTGAAATCTTTTTCAAAAATCTTCGCCTTCCTCTCTTCTCATTCGTTTCACATCACCCTGATAAGTCACGATCTTATACTCACCATGATCGGGCAACTCACGCAGCTTGGCTTTACCGTCAGAAATGACTACTACGCAATTTTTAGGTACTTCCATTATATCAATAAATAACCTTCCCTTACAGTCAATATGTAAATTATTCAGTTCCACGAGAGCGCCCTCCATGCTATAATATAATTGGATGAGCGGGAGGGAAACTTCTCGTTTTTTTGTTTTCACTAACCTCGATTCAAACTGTCTTCCTTACTAAAACCATTCGGATATCTCTTCTTCAACTTCTCAATATTTTTGATTGCGATTTCTTCCAACGTCAAGCCATTCATTGATGCCAGACCGCTTAAATAGTGAAGAGTATCTCCTAACTCACCTGCCAGCTCTTCCCGATCAAGAGGATGCTCATGGTACACATGCTTTTTTAACAAGTCCACTACCTCGCCCGCTTCACCAGACAGCCCCATTGCGTAATTAGATAGGTTTGCTGCTTTACTTGACTTGCTATGTTTAAATTCGGGTAAAGTACGTTTGCTCAATTCTTGGTAATCATTTAAGTTCATGGCTTTATTCCTTTCTAACTATTTGTTATTACCGAGTGGTTCACTTCATGTTCAGAATGTGGAGTTTATAAATTCGACATATCGTCTTTCAGGTATGTGTTTTCTTCCAATGTTGTGCCGTCAAGTTCTTCCATAGGCACGTCTGTAACAGTTCCTTTTGTTCCCTCCGGACACCATTTGTTGCATGTATCATCAGATGTCTTGCTGTAGTCAACCTCTTTTCTCGCGAAACAAGCAAAGGCATAATGCCCGCAAGTCCAACAAATTTTTTCTTCCAACAAAAACATTCCCTCCTTCGCATCATGTTCGGAATGTGCAACTGTTCAAATATTGACTGACATAGAAACTGATGCTTCAAAGTTTGCTAGTATCTTCTTACGGTAAATTTCAACGCCGTCAATTTCCTTGAAGAATTTATAATCTTTATAAACCAGAGGGTGCGTCTTCTTTACGTATCCTCCGCAATATTTAATTACTACTATTTCCTCGTCGTCTTCGCCGTTGTAAGGTAATTCTCTGTCACACCAGTCACTCAAATTACAATACCGTTCTAAATATTCTTGGGCATCAAAATCGTCATCGAATTTTATGACTGCCCAATTATGATAGTCAACGACAACGACTGGACATTGATCCCACGAATCACTTGTCACGATTTGTTCTACTGCCTTTTTAATCGCAGCTTTTACGATGTTAAATTCCATTTTCCCACTCTCTTTCTGTCGTATTATCCGTCTAATGTTCATCAATACGGCTTGCGTCTTCCAGCCTTCCTACCAGCTCGTTTTCCATCCACCCAGCCATGGTTATAGCCGGTGTGAACACCGGCATGATAACCTACGCTGCGGCCGATCCAGTAACACAAAGGAACAGCCAGTAAGAAAAACAGCCACCAGAGATTAAGCAATAATCATGACCTTCTTCTGCTCGATTAGATCCTGTAGTTCGGTCTGCAGGTATTCTTTGATGCTGTGCATGGCGTTCAATTCCCATGAACCGCCGTCTGCTTGGAAGAGGGCCACTTCTCCACCTTCCCGCAGTCGAAGGATGAAGTCTGATTCTGGCTGGGCAATTTCTACAAAAGTACGGAACGGTTTCAAATTCACCGGGTTAGGAATCGTTTTATTCCCAACGGTTGCCACACCGGTTTTTGCAGTGACGCGCTGTGTGACGCCATCATCGTTCTGCGTAACTGAATTTTCTTCAACAATGGAAGCGATCAGCTCTAAAACCTTTTCCTTCGTGCCGTTGCCTACAAAGCAGGACTGCAGCATAATATTAAATGCTTCGCGTGACATGAACCGTTCAAAATGGATAGTCGGCAACAGAGCTTTTGCTTTGATATAGGTTCGTCGATCATTCATATCATTCAATGAATCAAATACATTCACCTGCGTTGGTGATTCCACGTGAATCATTACAGACCGCTCATGGTCAAAATTTGAACGGATATAGTCGATCAATCCCGACAGACTTTGAATGTGAATCGCTGCTACTTCTTGCTCTACATCCAAACGATTCAAAGCACGGGTAGAGTACGTGTGCCCTCCAGCCTCCACTAACTCAGGTCGCTTCAATTCCAATAAATACTGCACAAATTCTTTCAACATAATTTCATCCTCTTCTCTGTTTTATTTAAAGTTAACGACTTTCCTGTCGGTAGCTTTCGCTTTTTCTTCCTGCACTTTTTCTCCACGGTCATCCAGTACTTCGCCATTTTCATCAGCATACATTTGCCCGACAAGACCGCTCTTCAGTTCAGCACCAGTAACTTTCCCGTCAGCGGCCAAATCAATAATCAAGTCGGTGCTGATCGGCTTGCTAGGCGCGATGGTGGACTTAGCTTCTACTGCTACATTCGCCAGATCTCGGTTTTTATTTGCCTTCAATGTAACGGTCAATGTCACTTTCCTGGCTTTCTTAAAATCGGTATTCGGATCTGCAATGTTATCCAGCACACGCTGCATTTCGTTATTGAATTTTTCCGCTGCGGCTCCGCCGGCGAAATCGTTGAGGTTGATAATAGGTTTCATAAGTTTCACTCCTGATCGTTTTATTGTACTGCTGCTCGTTTGACGGCCAGCAGATATTTCAATTCTTTGTATGTCAGTGTCTCTACAGGTTTCTTTTGATTATTCTCTCGTACATCCATTTGTTTCAGCTGGCAAAGGATATATTGCTTTCGCATGGTCATCAACAGATCTCCTTTCTCACCGGTACCAGTTCATCAGCATAAAATATGCCGTTGCGTAGCACGCCCGGAAATGATACTTCAAACTGATTTAACTGCCGGCTTGTCCGTTTGATCACTTCTCCAGTCCTGCCTTCGAATGACTGGAGATAATAAAACGTCTCTACATCATCCGCTTCGATCGCCTGTCGGACGGTAACTTGATCAAACATTCGAAGAGTACTTGATTCAGCAGTGAATAAGTCGAGCTGTTCATACATGGCTCTCGCTGCATAATCTGCTATGCAATATCCGTAATTCTTTATCAGATAGGTTTTCTAAATAAGACAATGAGTATTTGGTTTTTAACGTGATTTCGGCAATCAATTCTTCGCGTTGTTCAAGCATTCAATTCACCTCCAAATATTCCGTTGGAGCGGTTCTTAATCAACCCTTGCTCCCCCTGCTCTAGTGCCATTAATGCAATTTCTAGCGGCTTTCTTCGCAGTTCTTCTGCAATCTTCAGAATGTGTTCCCCGTCATTCCACATTTCACGAAAACGGTCAGGTTCACCCGGTCTGACGCACCAGTCGATTGCCAGACTGTCCAAGAGTATTTGGTCCATATTCCACAATCCCTTTCCTTTCGTTAAGCGGCGGCTTCATCGCTATTCAGAGACCTCAGAAGTATATGCATTGCGCCGTCGTGATCTGTATCTGTTAGCAACTGCAGTTCAAACAGATATTGGTCAAACTGATTCTCCAGCACCTTGTCCCGCTGTCCTGATTCATTCCAAGCCCCTGCAGTGAGTATGAGTTGATTGATTATGTGCTGCATGTCAGCACCTCCTAGAAAGTAATATTCCGGATCCGTTTGTCTGTTGTCTCCCGAAAACGAATCAGAAAAGTATTTCGCATAAGCCGAGAAACGAGTTTCGGATCGTACATTTTCTCCAAAGCTATAAGTGACAAGTTGCTTGTGATGATTGTCGGCTTGTTCTGCCGGCCGTTTGCAATGCCGTATAGCACGCGCATGGTGAAATCCGTAGCTTTCTTTTCCGTCCCTGTTCCGCCTGTCTCGGCTCCCAGATCGTCCAGTACGAGGAAGTCTGCTTTGGTAAGCAAGTCGATAAAGTAAAATTCCGTGTACTTGCTTTCTTTGTCGCTGAAGCTGCTCCGGATCCGCAGCAGCATTTCATCCACGCTGACGAACAGACAGCTTTTATCACGTGTTCCCATCTCGTTGCAGTTACGCAGGATGCTCATGGCCAGATGGCTTTTCCCGACTCCCGGATTACCGACGAGCCATGTATTGAACACTTGCTCCTGTTTATAGCGCCTGAATGCTTCAGCAGCTTTCTCTTTATTCGCTGTTTCTTCCGGCTGCTCTGCGATATAGGTTTTGAACGAAGCTTCCAGCAGGCCGATATCGGTCAGGATGCTGTCTCGCTTGAACATGCTGTGCTTTTGGTTTTGATCTGCAGCATTCAAACGATCGGACTCCTTTTTCTCCAGGGCCTCTGTTTCCTTCTGGCACTCACAGGCCGGACAGACTTTTTCACCGTCAATGATCATCATGTAAAAGGGCCGTTTTTTATTATTCGGATGGTTATCGCAAATCTCAGAAGTCGATTCCATCGTAATGCCCGTTTGGATGTTGAGCAGGCTTTCCAAGCCTTTCATTTCTGCCATGCTGTTCCCTCCCTGCTGTTCTCTTAGCTTCTGTAGCCAGTACCTGATCTACGGTAACAAGCTTTTTATTGCTCCAATCCCGCAGGACGCTTTCAGCATAATTCCAGCGAAGCGCTGAATTTTCCACTGCTATTTTCAAAGAGTGCAAGACCAGATCTTCTCCAACATCGTCAATCCATGCTCCTATTTTGTCTGCGATGTGAGGTGTCAGGATGCCGAACCCATTCTCTTCGAAAAAACGGAATATGGTTGCGGGAGTCGCGCTCGCGTTGTTGTTGTTATTATCTGTAGTACTCTCTGTAGTACTCTCTGTTAATGTTTCTGACGTTTTGTCAGAATCCATTCCGACATTATGTAAGATTCCATTCTTACCTTTTGTCAGAATCCAATTGACAAGATTGTCAAAACGTAATTTATAATGGACTGTCGGTGCACCGTTCGCTTTCAGCAGCTTCGTCTCGATTAGCTCTTTCTCTTTCAGCTTCTTCGTCGCATGCCGGACTTGCCGCTCAGTCAGACAAATTTCTTCAGCCCATTCCTCGTACTTTTTGTAGAAATAGCCGTCTGTGCGGCTGGACTTGTCCGAGTAAAAAACAATCTGATTCAGCAATATAGCTTCTGCTAGGCTGCCTGTAAGCTCTATGTACAGTTTGGGTATCGTGACGACTCGATCGTGACCGCTGACTTGAGCTAAAATGTGTCGTACTTCACTGTAAGCACTCATGATGCGCCTCCCCAATTAGAGACAAACTGTAGCGCGTCTTTCAGTTGGCTTTGTCTAATATCCCGATAGGAATCGACCTGGTAACGCTCACGTATTTCGGAATAAATAGCCCGGAATATGACCGGACGTGCGCCGGCTTCCTTTCGGGATAATTCATAGACCCGCTCACCTACCGCATTGCGCAGACGCCGCTGTTCTCCTGAGTGCAAAGTAACCTGTTGTAATTGATTCTCCAAAACTGTCAACCTACTTTCCAATTGATTGATGACCTGTTCAACAGCAGGTGGCAAGGCGGGCGTCATATTGACGCCACCCCTATTGAGCTGCTTTGATAACTGATAGTATTGGTCATTCAGCATATGATACGCTTGCCAGGCTCGCTCGTTATTTAAGGACTTCGCGTGAAGAAAAGCCCCCTGTTCCGTCCAAAGATACAGAACAGAAGTATATTTAAGGCTGACGTCACCTTGACGTGACGCTTTAAAAAACTTCAGTTCTTCGCCTGCCAAGACAAAATAATGTGTCCCTGCGATATAGTGATCCTGATTGCGCTGGAAGTTCCGAGCGATCACTTTGCTGTTAGTTACAAATGCTTCTGCCAGCTGGCTCGTCGTCAGCACACGCTTCTCTTCATGCTCGATCACCTTCAGCTGATGCATCGTATCATCCCCTTCCACTTGACACCTCTCCTATGACGCGAGATAATCACAGGAGAACAATTGTTTCGAATTTGTTTCATTGCTCATTCGCATGCCAGTGCGGATGGGCTTTTTATTTGCTGAACTTCGTTGTGATGTACTAATGCTAAAAACAAAATGCCTTCCATTTCTGTGTGCAGTTCAAACGGATAAGGATCTTTACATAAACGATCGACGACATCATAAGTAGAAAAATTTCCAATGAAAAAATCGAGTGTGCAATGGCATCTGAATTGCCCTGTCATCGATTCTAAGGTGATAGAGATAATACCGGTTCCCGCATCGTCCATTACTGAATTAAGCCTTTGTGATAGATCAATCACTTCATGAATGAGATTCATCAAATTCCCTCCTCTTTAAAACATTGTCCATATTCCATGCGCAACAATAGCCGTACCTTTCAGCAAAGCAAACGCTGCTACTTCTATCAATAGAATCGCCAGTATTAGCCAGACAATCTGCTTGCGGTTAATTGCCCAATACATAATGTTCCACCTCCATTCAGATGGCTTGGTATCCATCGAGCAGCCCAGGAACAAGAGTGGTATTTGTCGGTTTTATGATTTTGGGAGGAAATCATTCATTGACAGGTTCCTAGACTGCTCGACGGAAGCCAAAAGCTCCGTCATGTGTTATAATGTTTTTAGTAATGTATGGTGTGCAGATTTTCATTGCCGATTGACGTTCCCGCGTCAGTCGGTTTTTTTATGGCTACAATATCAATTCCGGCCAACTGCATTTTCTTTACGAACAGTGTCAGATCTCTTCTCAGCTTGTCCGACTCCTTCTCCTGTACTTCCATCAGCTTTATCCTCCTCACAACAAGAAATAGATGAATCCCCCTACAGCTTTCGTCAGCATATCTACTAATAGATTGATATCCACGCCGTTGATCATGTAGAGACTCGTTTCAATGGTGACTGCATTCGTCGTCAGTTTCGTCTGAATCGTCTGCATCCACCGGATGAAGTCCTCCGTCGCCAGTGTCATTTCGTTTCGCTCGACTTTTGAAATGGTGCTTCTGGAGATATTGACTAACGGGGACATAGCTTCCTGCGTCAAGCCTGCTCGTTTACGAGTAGCGCGCAAGAGTTGTCCTACGTTCATTCGTCGACCTCCCTTCAAATGTTCAAAATCTGAACATGTTCAGACATTGAACAGCAATTTTCTATGAAGCTGGTAAAATGTTTAATAGAAGCAAAGTACAAAATCTAAACAACCCCCGTTACGCTCCCCGCTTTTGCCGACAGGAATACCAACGGATCTTGTCATTCACCGCTTTCAACTCTCCGGCATACTTCGCCAGCAGCCCCAGACGGAACCTCATGACCTCTTTGGAGGGGCTGTTGGCAACTGCCTTCATCTCCTTGTTCATGCGCTTGATCAGCGCCTGCCTCTCTTCTTGCATGCTGAATACCCCCTGTTCATGAACTGAATTTTACTTCGTATGGTGCCAGAGCATCGGTTACTTCTTTCCAAAGTGTCCGCAGCGTCTTTGTTCCGTCACCCCATGCCTGCAGCAATTCGAGTGCAGTGTCAGGTTCCGACTTGGCCAGCTCTGCCAGCTTCACTGGCATATACGCGTTCATTTCAAGCAGTTCTTTTGCGATCATGTTCCTTCTCTCCTTTCCTCTCTATGAATGTGTTACGATTTTCATAGAAGGTTGGGCGCTAAATTAAGGAGGAAGCCCGTGTCCAAAATTGTTAGCGCCGTCTGTCCCGAATGCCAAACGCCTATTCAAATTGGAAATAGCCAAGACTTAGTAATTGGTTACGTGCAGTGTGCCAACTGCAAAAGCCAAGTTGCTATTGAAGGTCTTTACAACCTCAACCAAGAATTGACCGAAAACTCACTCGCAACTAGAATAATCATCCTGTTGTTTATCCATCGAATACATCAATAGAAAGCTGTTAAGCAGTGAATACAACGGCTGCAGTCTATCAATAGACTCTTCAATCTGCTTGTCCGCAAACTGTACTAAAAATGTAATCGTATCCTCCAATACAGCCTTCAGGTTCACCTCTTCTGATGAACGATCAGTTAAGCCGTATAGTCTTACGTACATATAAAAGGCAGAGTACATTTTCTCTACTTCTTTGATAGAGGCAGACTTTCTTTCCTTTTGAATCTTCTTATGCAGCAGCGGTAAATGATTTTGTACCAACGAGTTGATATCTTCCACTTCCCTCACCTCCTATCCAACTTCTTTCCTTTTTATGAATGTGTTACGATTTTCATAGAAAGGTGGTGAAAATATGCTGAATTCAAATCCTTACTTTTTTGCAATTGATGTCGTTCCTATGCCAGAAAATGAAAACTACGGAAGTATTGCTGGTGCAAAGGCACACATCTGGGTAATGTAACATGATAAAGAAAGTGCAAAGCTGCGTGCAATTGACTATAATGACCGTTTCAATTGGAAAATCATAAGCTTTGAATACGAATTTGAGATTCACGAAGAGCAGCTTCCTTCGTTTCATAAAGACGAACAGCGCATGTATCAGTCTGCTTTACGTCATGGCATCGCAGCAGAATACATTGCCCATCCGAGGCCTTTGAAAGAAATGTAGTTTTATCATTAGCCATCGTTCCAGCGGTGGCTTTCTTCTCAAATGGTTCCACTTTTCTCACCCCCTATTCAACTTCTTTCCTTTCTAAGAATGTGTTACGATTTTCGTAGAAAGGTGGTGATGAACTTGTCAGAACCTAAAAACTTTGCTGTTGATGCTCAGGCTTTTGCGCTCGCTGTTGTTCAATCCGTAGATGTGAATGGAGACTCCCCAGAATCCATTGCAGAACAAAAGCTGGAGTTGTACTTAGCTGCTATTGCTAAAGTCGTTGAGCACAATCAACCGATACTGGATGCTAGAAAAAAAGCTTCTAAAGAGAAAAACCGAAATAACCGAAGAGTAGTGAATAATTTAGACCTTTGATCGTAATTCAAGGAGCGAGAGAGCCATTTTAGAAACCCGATAAATGTCAGCCTCGCTCCAACCTTGTTCCTGAGTCCATTCAAGGAATTCCAAGAAAATTTCACTTGCTTCTTTGAGATCTTCAATATCTGCTGTGAACTCAAGAGGTTTAAGCAAATCCACTGCCACTTCCCTCACCTCCTATCCAACACGCCTATTGTTAACTTGTAGTTAAATCTTTAGTTAAAAAAATTTCGTCTGGTGTCTTATTTAATATCTTGGCAATTTTAATCGCCATTTCATAAGATAAACCTCTCTTGCCATTCTCAATCATCCAATACGCCTGAAATGAAATACCCAATTTCGTAGCCATATCCTGATATGAAAAACCAAGTTTATTTCTTACCGTTTGCAAGTTTTGCAAATTCATTTCTTCACTCCTTTAACCTGGTGTTAAATACATCATAATTTAACTAAGTGTTAAAGTCAACACTTTTATTTAATTAATTTTCTATTTAGTTAAATGTTAAGAAATTCATGTAGTTTAACGAACTGTTAAATTACAATACATAGTATGAGGTGATGAAATGCTTGGTCCACGACTAAAGAAATTAAGAGTGGCGAAAAAGCTGACCCAAAAACAGCTTGCAGATCAAATTAAAGTTACTCACGTTTCTATTTCGGGTTATGAAAATGGAAATCGTTACCCAGATACAGATACACTGCAGCGCTTAGCTGATTACTTTGATGTCTCAACCGATTACCTTCTAGGTAGATCAGACAGCGTTCGGGCTCAGTCCATTATCGTCGCCGGTAAAGAAATTGATTTATCGGCTGAGGAGCTGGAGCTTTTCAATGAACTAAAAAAGCATCCGGTGATGTTCCATGATCTTGCTTCGAACCCGGAGAAGAGCGTGAAGGAATTTTTGCAGTATTACAAGATGAAGAAAATGTTTTTAGAAGATGAAGAGGAAGAGTATGGCGATGGGTTTGGGGAGCTGGAGGATTAATCTAGTGATTTAACAAAAGGGGGATGCTGTATGACATTAGAAGAGTTGTGGGCAATCTGGGGAGATATCCACGATGAAGAAAGTCAAACTAAGCGTATTGTTTCTGCAAAAAAGGTCGAATGTACACCTTTAAAGTTGGACCGCGAAAAGGTTGAAGCGATTTTCAAGGGACGGGCTTCTCAATATAATTCATCGCTAGAGTATTGTGAATGTATCGACTTTAGGAGAAACAAAAAACCTTGCAAACACATGTATCGGTTGGCAATGGAGATGGATTTGATAGAAGAACAATTCGAGTCAAATCTTTTAAAAATTATAGACCAACTTGCTATTGATGATGCGCTTGTTGTTATTGAATCGGTATCTGAAGGCGCCCAAAAGGTACTCCAAGAATTTTTATACAATAACCTTTATCAAAAACGAGAAAATTTTGGTTTTATTAGAACTGCGGAAACAGAAGAGCTACTTGACCATAATATCATCATGAATGTGGGCTGCCAGCATTCACTATTCGATCCATATGGTCGTAACGAGATAAATAAATTAGTTACGCCTTTCAACATTGAGGGGTTCAAGAAGAACTGGAAAAAAGAGATATTGGTTGATTGGGTGGTTGCTGAAGCTCCCGAAATTGTTCCACAGATCACACAGGACTCTATCTCAGTTACTATTAATCCAAAATTTCATAAAGTTAAAAGAAAAGTCTATTCCCACCTTAACCAGAAGTTCCAAGAAGATGTGAGCTGGTTATGGGAATAAGCACTTTTTTGCGGTCTAATAAGCCGTATTTATTTTTACCTAACACATGGTAATATCTCACTATGTTGTGCATGTGAGACAAAAGGTTGTGAATTCATGAAGCTCAGACAACATACAGATTACTGGAAGGAACGGGCCGACAAGGTCCTCTCCCATTTTCATTATACATATCCGGACGAAATCGACATGTACGATATTTGTTGGCGCTACGGCATCCGCATTCTGCCGCTGGACAAGCCGTTCATCGAGCCGCTGGTCCAAGACAACATGCTCCATCATCTCAAAGCCTTCTCTCTGCCCAGTGAGCGCAGCAGGCGCGGCACAATTTTCCTGAAGGAAGGACTAGACGCCATCGAGAAGAAGCTCCTGCTCGCAGAAGAGTTCTGTCACCTGTACGCCCATCATCAAACGCAATTCAGCGCCGATCCATATGCCATCGGTAAATGCGAGAACCAGGCAAAGCGAATGGCCGCCTACCTTCTCATGCCTGCACGCTTCATGGAAGAAGTATACGTCGCCGCCTTCGAGCAGCCGGTTGTCATTTCGGAAGTAGCCGATTACTTCCTGGTTTCAGATGAGTTTGCATCTTATCGACTTGAGTTGATATTCAAGCATCGGGTGGATGGGTTTGTTGGAGTTGATGGGAAGTTGGGGACTGTGGAGTGGCTGGAGTGAAATCCATCTAAAAAAACAAGATTGGACGTGAGTAAAATGACACAAAATCAACATAGTGAAGAAGTACAACAAGTAGATGCTGTTGGTAAAAAAGTAAATTTGTTGACTAACCTTTATAATATAGATAGAGAACAAGATGCACCTATCCACAGAGAAGTAAACAAAAATGACGACGCGCAAAGTTACGTAGATAAACTCATTAACGATTCACAAGAAAATCCAAATAAAAGATTTTATCATTTCACAAGTGACTCTTCTCCAATCTATTCTAGTATTATCTCATTTTTCACACAGAAAAACGAAGGTTCAATTGAGACCTTATTTAATTTTGAATGTAAGAAAATAGCAGACAGACTGTTAAGAGCTGAAAAGAATACCGCTGATACTTACCCAGGCATTAGACCACCTAAAAGAGGTAGTCTAATAACCACAATGGAGCAGATAGATTCTGATCTAAGGCTCACAATTGCTAAAATAGAAACCGAAGAGTTCTTGGATGATATTGATTTAAAACTGTTAAGCGGCTTACCCTACAATAAAAAGGCACTTAAAACAGCAATTATAAACGTCACATTATTAGAAGACGATGAACTTCATATTGATATAACTGTGACTGATACTAATAGCACAATATCAAAATACTGGACTACTGATTTTCTTGAAGTCACAGAAGTAGTGGGTGACGCTAAAAATACACTAAATTCATTCACGGAAATTGAAAAAGTTATATCGAAAAGTTTAAAAACCAAATCACCAGCTGACTATACTGAACTAAGAAATAATCTTGTAGGTTATTTTAAAACACAATCTTCATTTCAATTAGAAAATATGATAGAATATGTGTTCGGGGACTATCAAATTGAAAATGAAGACATTAAAATTGATGACATAAGAGGTAAAGTTAAAGACCTGGCAACCAAGCAGAAGTTTGACACACATTTTGATATCATTTCTAAAGAAATTAAAGCAAGATTTAGAAGGACTTATAAAGTTACTAATGATATTGAAATTAGAACGAATGGTCATATAGAGGGTTTAAAACATATGATTCATTCCGCCGTGAATGCAAAAGGTGAGAAAGTTTTAGAAATTAAAATTGAAGATGAAAAAATATTCCAACAATTTAACTTTGATAAAAAAACTGAAGAAAATATAGATTAAGGGGTTGGGAGGAGAAATATGCTCAATATAAAAGAGACTGTTCAAACCTATTCTTTTGAATGGCAATTTACGGATGGCAAAAAAATAGATATGCAACATCTCCTCCCCTCCCATGATTCTTTAATAAGTGGCGACACATTAAAAATTAGTGTTTCAATTGATGGGATGGATCCTTCTTCCTTTGTTATCAAAGTTAGAGAAGATTTAGATATCGTAATCCAACAAAATGAATATATTGATTCCGATTCATCAACCATCATTACAATAGAAATAATAAAAAACACAACGAGCTCTATTAATATTTATAATTTAGATATCTTTGTTAAATATTTAGAGAGTCTTACACTCCAGCAACTCTTTCAAGTACTAAAGGATTATTCAGTATCCAAAGAAAAAGTTTTAATTCACTTTCAGGAGTTTGGTGATGTAAAGTTCTCTTCAAATCTGTTCAGTACTATCCCATCTATTAAGGATATATCTGATAGTATTAAGAAAGAAAGAGTAGAAAATATAAACCTAGTTTCTAATACCTCTGGAATTACTGGTATAAATTTAATACCAGAGGACTTAAAAGTCTATGAGTCTTCTGCTGAATTGAAAAAACTGGAGTCTTATTTCTCTAGAATTTCTACTTTGTTGTGTATTGCTTTTATTTCAGATTGGTCTGAGTTTGATAATAATCAGCTTAATTTCAAAATTCTAGGCTACCAAAAAATAGATTGTTCGTTATCAAGCGAAACAAGTATAGATGATGACTCAATGTTTTTCAAAATTTATCAATGGATTTTCGAGAGTGGTAATGGAAGTATTGAAGATAAACTTGGCTTATCAAGAAATATTATATCAAGGTATATTCGATACAATAAAACATCTCTCTTCTTAGACAAAGATGCTTATACATCCATAATAACTTCTTATAAAATTTATCTTAAAGAAAATGTGGAGAAGTATATTGAAACAAAAAACAAAGTTGCAGAGTTAATGACTGAAATATCACTAAAAAACAAAGACGTTTTAAATTTTATTA
Organism: Sporosarcina sp. P37; assembly: GCF_002109365.1. NCBI lineage: Bacteria > Bacillati > Bacillota > Bacilli > Caryophanales > Caryophanaceae > Sporosarcina > Sporosarcina sp. P37. Next base: position 3,140,784 of record NZ_CP015349.1, on the reverse strand, counting down.
ATTCTAGTTTTAAAAACAATAACCTTACAATATTGGGTTATTTCATTTCAATTTTCATATTTAATTCACTTTCAAACAATGACGGGCCAGTGTTCAACTTAGAAAGGTACTACTTGTCATTAATATTTTTGCTGATTTCAACAATCTATTTTTTGATAACTGCTAAGCAGTTAAAAAAAGATCTTATTGAAAATGCTCGATATTTTTTTAGCATCAAACGAATATATAAGGATTTATTTAGCCCACAAGACTTAAATAGAATTTTTGATAATAGACAATTTAAATACAATATTAAAAATGTTAAGAGCAATGCTAATAGATACTTAGTATTTTGGCTAATCGAAATAGTGCTTTTGCTTTTCTTGACCATTGCTATGACCTTTTATATACCATAATTTCTCTTGAGATCCTTGCTATTTTTGTAAGGATTTCTTTTATAGTATGAAAAAGAACGTAAGCCCGTAATCAAACAACGCATATATTTTCAAAGCGCCTCCCGGTAAGATCAAATTATTATTTGATTTGGGAGGTGCTTTTCATGCCAACAATAAAACCGTTAACGATTGTCCCCGTGACTTTACATCCGATTTCCTCTCCCAGCCTTCCGGCTGCCCCTGCTAGCAGTTCGCCGGGCACTTGCTCCGTCAAGATAGCGAACGCGGAAATCCATTTCCATAACGGCGTAGAAGAGCGCATCATCCGAGCCGTCATGAAGGAGCTGATGCATCCATGAAACAGGATTATACGGATGTGCAGAATATATATATTGTCTGCGGAAAGACCGATATGCGAAAAGGCATTGATGGACTGGCGACATTAGTCCAAGACTCTTTTGAACTTGACCCTTACAGCGACTCCATCTTTTTGTTCGCCGGTTGGAAAAAAGACCGCTATAAATGTCTCTACTTTGATGGGGATGGATTTGCGATGTTGTATAAGCGGCTAGACACAGGCAAACTGCAATGGCCACGGAGTGAAACGGAGGTCAAGAACCTGACACAACAGGAACTGCGCTGGCTGCTCGAAGGGTTGTCCATCCAACAGCCAAAAGCGATTCCCCCTTCTGCAAGAGGTGTGTTTTAAAAATAGCTATTCACGTCCTGTGAAATCCGGTATACTACTCACTGTGTTTTGCAAGATAAAAGTGCAGAAGAATGCAAAGTAAAATACATAAGCTTGCCAGCCTTCATTTCAGTATTATTTTTGACGTGATAAAGCGTTTGTTACTCTAAAACTATCTCCCGTAAAATTCAATATATGGGCATGATGTATCACCCGATCTACTAATGCTGCAGTCAATCTAGAATCGCTAAAAACGCGATTCCACTGACTAAATTCCAAGTTTGATGTGATGATTAAACTTTTTTGTTCGTACCAGTCAGAAATCAGCTGAAAGAGGAGTTCTGCCCCTTCCTTATTGAATGGTATGTACCCCATTTCATCCAATATGATAAGGTCTACGTTTTTAAAACGCGCTCTAAACTGCGTTGACTTTCCCTCCTGCCAGGATTTCTCCAATGCTTCTGCTAGATCTGAAACCCGGTAAAATCGTACTTCAAGCCCTCTTTTACACGCATCATAACCAATGGCCGTAGCTAAGTGAGTCTTTCCTGTACCGGGCGCACCGGTTAGAATGACATTCTCTTTGCGCCTGATGAAACTTAACGTACATAATTCTTGCGAATCAATATGAGAGGGAAAATGAATCTGTTCATTCCATTGAAATGCCGAAAGGGACTTCTTTTGCAGAAATCTTGCTTTCTTAATCAATCTCTCGGCTTTCGTTTCTTCCCGTAACTGCAGCTCTTTTTTTAATAAAGCTTCAAGAAATTGAGCAGAATTTTCAAATGGGATATCTGAATAAACATCATGCACGTGCGCTAAGCGCAATGCTTTGCACATGGTCTGTAAATCTTGGGTCATTTCCCCTCACCTTCAATCTGAGGAGCACTCTGAAGCTGATCATACTTGCTCCAATCAATGTTATAGGGATGCGCATCTGGCTCTTTTAACTCGTCCGATTGACCACTTAAGAGTTCGTAGAATTGATTATTGATTTCATTCATTTCATACGTAGCTAAAAGCCCGATAATCCATTGAATACGCTCTTTGCGAATCGAAAGATTAGAGATGTTTAGATATTCAAAGAGTCGACCAGGTAAATAAGCTGAATAACGTGAATAGCTTACTGCCCGTGGTTTACTCAACCATGCTTTCAAGATGGATTGCCAAGGAATCTCGCGATTCTTATGCATATAGGGTCGGTTGTCTTGATATAACGGCTCTCCGTGAGGAGACACCACCTTAAAGCGATCCCAGTACTTCACTACGGATAATTGACTGTAATTATATCCTTTTGGAACATACACCTTCGTTTTATCTAACGTGATTTCTCCATACTTATTCGCTTTTGTTTTCTCCTCTTTGAATACTGGATATTCTTCTTCAGGTAATGCTAAAAGATATTGATGCTCCTCCTCCAGTAACTCTTGTAACGGAACTTGCTTCTTATAGTGAATACGTTGTCGATCTGTCGTTAGTTGCTCTTGCAGTAGCTTTGTCAAGTGGTCTAAGTCCTCTATAACAGGGGCCGGAGTGATAAAGTTATATCGAACATATCCCACCTTATTTTCTACATTTCCTTTTTCGTGACCAGAATATGGATTACAGGCTTGTGGTTCAAATCCATAATGAGTGGCGAACTGTAAAAATTCTTGGGTAAAAGCAGCCTCTTCATTTCTATTCCTTGGTTTCACCACTGCAGTTTTCATGTTATCAATACGGATTGTTCTTGGAATACCACCAAGTTGATCGAAGATAAGTTTCATACCGTGTAAAAGACACTCTTGATTTTCTGCTGGCAATGGGATGGCAAATGCACTGTTACTAAAAGGAAGCGTCATAACCAAACAATGAACATCTCGGTATTTTCCATCCTGCACAGCTTGCATCAATCCGAAATCTAATTGTGCCTCAGCAGGGGGATGGATGAGTCTCTCATAGCTTTTGTCTTTCGTTTCATCCTCCAGGTCTTCTCTTCCTTCACGCCATTCTTGAATATAGTTTGAAACAGTCCGATAGGACCCCTCGAATCCCATCTCTTGCAAGGCCTTAAAAATTCCTTTATTAGTTCTTCTATCTTTTCTTTTAAGCTTCTGATCTTCCCAAAGCCAATCTCCAACAATTTCTCCCCATTTTTCTCTATACATCATTCCCGATCTTTTTCTCTTTGCTTCTTTAGGTAATAGATCACCATCAGCATACTTTTTAGCAGTTCTCCAATTAATTCCTAAGGTTTTAGATATCTTGTTGATAGATAATGATTTCTGATTTCTCATTAGTTTGATACAATTAATTTCAGGCATTGTCAGCATTCCTTTCAACCTCCACTGGTTTTGATTCGACACCAATACAGTAGAGAAGTTTGAAGAGGCTGGCAAGCCTTTTTTTATTGAAACTTACGTTGCAATGTTATGTACTTTTTCATTTCAAAACTATGTACTTCTATTTTGCACTAAACACTCACAACGAGAAGGAAAGCGGTGAAGGAAATGGCCAAGCGTTCAGCAGAAGAATCATTGGAAAAAGTCATTGCGCTATTGGAAGAACAACTGGCGTATTCCAATGAACAAAATGAAAAGCTGTCCCGACAGGTGGAGACATTGACTCAACAGGTACAGTATTTGACCAAGCAATTATTTGGTTCCAAAACAGAGAAATCCAAGTATCAAGTGCCCGACGGGCAAGGATCCTTATTCGATGAGGACGAGAACCCTTTTCCCGATTCTGAGCAGACAGAAGAACAAAGCCAACAGATGATTTCTTACACTGTTGTCCGAAAACGTCCGAAGAAACGAAATGATCTATTTGATGAGGGGATCCCCACAGAAGTCATTCATCATCATCCCGAGCAGTTGGAATGCAACTGCTGCCTGCATCCATTGACAGAGATGGGTGAGGGTCAAGTCGTTCGGGAAGAGGCAGAATTCATCCCAGCTAGCCTGAAACGTATTCAGCACGTAGAACATACCTACGAATGTACACACTGCAAGACAGATTCGAACACTTCCTCCATGATTGTCAGAGGAAAGGCCCCGCAGCCCGCCATTCAAAGAAGCGTCGCTGGACCGAGTGTCTTGGCCCACGTCATTTACCAGAAGTTCATGCAATATCTTCCCCTTTACCGACAGGTAAAGGAATGGGCACGTCATGGGCTCAAAGCTAATGACAAAAATTTGTCTAACTGGGTCATCCGTGCAACCGAAGACTGGTTAGCTCCTCTCTACGAGCGAATGAAAGAACTGTTGACTTGTCGGAACGTCCTGCATGTGGATGAAACCTCAGCTCAGGTACTCTTTCGCACAGACGGTAAACCGGCTCAAAGCAAGGCTTATAATTGGGTGTGCAAAACGATTCCTTGCCAAGGTCCTGTCATGGTGCTGTTCCATAGTTCCCTGTCGCGTTCTCGTGCCGTTTTGGAATCTTTCATCCAAGGATTTCGGGGAACCGTCATTTGTGACGGATATTCTGCTTACGGTAATCTGCCGGATATACAATTCGCCAACTGTTGGGCGCACGTCCGTAGGTATTGGCTGAAAGCCAACTCCAAGAATGGACAAATCGGCGTGGATTTCTGTAACCAACTATATGCGTTAGAACGAGAGTTTCGCCAACTACGGCCAGGGAAACGCCGACGGATGCGGAAAAAGTATTCCAAGCCGATCGTGAAAAAATTCTTCGCATGGATAGAAGAGAGTCCTTTTTACGGAACGAATGCGCTGGCAACAGCCGCAGACTATACGTTGAAGCGGAAAAAAGAGCTTCAGCTATTCTTAACAGATGGTCGTCTGGAAATCGATAACAATCCGGCAGAAAACGCTATCCGTCCGAACGTGATCGGTCGAAAAAATTGGCTATTCTCTGTCAGCGAAGCGGGCGCGAAAGCGAACGCCATCTGTCTCAGCCTAGCAGAGACCGCCAAATTACATGGGATTGATTTCTATATGTATTTGAAAAAGGTCTTTTCGGAACTTCCGAATCTGGAATTCGGCCAGAATCCTTCACGACTGGATGACTATCTGCCGTGGTCGCCACAAATCCAACTGGAATGTAAAAAATAACAGCCCGCTGCTTCAAAAACAGGAAGCAATCGGGCTATTTGTGATGACGTACCAAATAGGTACGTTTTTTTATATTACGGGCTTACAAAAGAACATAGGTTCTTATGTATTTATTGGGAAGGGACTGGTTTTAAATGAGAACAGCCATCTACATCCGTGTATCCACCAAGCTCCAAGAAGACCGATACAGTCTAAACGCCCAGACGACCGAACTCACTCGCTATGCACAATCACAGAACTGGCAAATCGTAGATATCTTCAAGGACGTGGACAGCGGAACTAAGCTAGACAAAGACGGATTGGAAGCGATGCTGGATCAGGTGGAAGACGGCAAGATTGATGTTGTCCTTTGCATCGAACAGGACCGTCTCTCGCGTCTGGATACGATTAAGTGGGAGTACCTGAAAGGCGTACTGCGTGAGAACCGTGTGAAGATCGCAGAGCCCGGCAGCGTGGTGGATCTGGCCAATGAGGATGATGAATTCATATCGGATCTGAAGAATTTGCTCGCCCAGCGTTCACGGCGTGATCTGCTTCGGAAGATGATGCGTGGGAAACGGCAGAAGACCCGTGAAGGTAAGGTGTGGGGCAAGCAGCCGGAAGAGTACTGCTACAACAAGGATACCGAGGAAATCACGGTGAATGAGGAGCGTTCCTGGCTGATTCCCTACATCGACGACCTGTACATCGAGAAACGGCTGGGTGCGACTGCTATCGCCACTGAGCTAAACAAGATCAGCAAGACGGCAGAAGGCAAGCGCTGGACGAGCCAGCAGGTGCTCAGCAAGCTGAAGAACCCTGCCTATCATGGCGTTTTGCAGAAGTCATTCAGCAATGGAGAGACGATCACTGTGCCCGGCGTGTATCCCCTGCTTCGCACTGAGCTGATGTATGCCCGGATCCAGAACGAATTGAACCGGCGCTATCGACGTAAACCTGCTGACCCGCATTTTCTCCGTGATGTGACGGTCATCTGCGCGTCCTGCCAAAAGGAAATCAGCGTGAAGAAACAGTACACGTATAGCCGGAACAAGTCTCAGCGATATGGCTTGTACGTCTTGACACATACGAATGAGAAGACACTTTCTGACTGCCCGGCAAAGCCTAGCATTAATGACAAGCGGATCAAGCACCGTATCGCTCAGGCTGTGAAGGATATCCTCACCGATACCGATAAGATTGCAGATTATATTGATTCGGATTTTGACGAAGCCGAACTGGCCAGATTGGATGTCGATGTAAAACGTTTGGAGAAAATGAAGACTGATGTTTCTGGCAAGATGGACAAGCTGCTGGATCTCTATCTGGATGATAAGTGGCCGAAGGAGAAGCTGGATGAGCGTCATCGCTTTCTGGAGAAGCAGGCGCAGCAAATCCAGAATGATTTAGCTGAACGCAAACGGAAACGCGACTTGATCCAGAAAGATAAGCTGAATTTCGATACAGTTGCAGAGTTTTTCGGGGTGGCCAGTCGCTTTGAAGAACTGCTCGATCCAATCGATCAGCAGAAACTAATCGGCAGCCTCTTCCCTTCTGCTACCCTGCAGGGTGATGTATTGATTCTTCATGCTCTGTTGCCTCAGGAAGTGAATGTGGATGTAAAAATACGAATTGAAACGATGGAGGAGACAAAAGAGCGTGAATTACTGGAAAGTTCACGGAGTCGGTATGCGCATGCTCAGAAGACGCTGTCCGAACACAAGGGGCTAACATTAGAAGCACTGGGAAAAATGATTGGCAGCCAGCCTTTTACGCTGAAACAGGACCAGGAACGGTTTGGACCATTCAAACACCTGGCACCGAATAGGCTTTGTCCTAATTTGAAGCAGCAGCGGATAATTGTATTACAGGAAGTGTTGAGAGTAAGTCCCAACTTGAGTGGACGACAATTGGAGAAACAAACGGGGATTAATCGGAAGACGATTTATAAATTATTAGAGGAAGAGGAGCTGAAGCGCTGACCGCCTCGGCTCCCCTTTTTATTTAATCAGATCTCTTAATAACTGCTCAGCATTCGTTTTATTGTGTACTTGTCCTGCTTCCTGGGCGCCAATACAAATCGGGCAGCCGTGTTTGCAGTTACAGTCATTGATATGGTCAGCAGTCATGTCGAGCAGTTCATTCCATCGATCAAAGATATTTTCGCTCAATCCAATACCGCCTGGATAGCTGTCGTAGATATAGAAAGTCGGCTTCTGCGTGTGCGTCGCCTTCACTTGCGGCACAACGTGAATATCATTTCTGTCACACTTAACGAACAGCGGGATGAGTGACTGAATAGCATAAGCTGCAGAGTTCATCGCGTCAGTCAAATTAGACTTATCCCACCCTTCCGGTATATTAAACGCTAGCCAGGTACCATTGGTATGCAGTTCTTCGGCCGGGAGCGAGATTGGACCCGAACCGATATTGTCATGACTATTACCAAACTTAATCTTCTTAAAAATCGTCGGAATCGCAAGCACTGCCAAGTCTCCATAAGCGGTTGTGCGGTCTCCGTCTTCCGTTCGCTTGTCTTCACTGATCACTTTCAGTTCCACTGCCAGATTGGCATCAGTGAAGTAATCGACATCCACCACTGTGACGTATGCTTTCTTCTCTTCCCAATCCAGTTTCTCAACCTGGTATTGCGTGCCTTGATGTAAGTAAATCGCTTCTTCATGCAATAATGTCATGGCGCTGAAACGGTCCATTTCACCAATGACACGTGTCTCTTTCGGGAATGTTTGGTCAATGATAATAACATTTTCCTGAGAAGCGGAACGAAGACTGATTTCACCTGCCGGAAAACGGTCGGTCATCCAGTGCCATTTATCTGATGTCTGCAAAAGCACTCCTTCACTCTGCAAAAACGCCAGCAGCTCCTGCACTTCAAATTCACCGTACGTCTCTGTCGAGCTGAACGGCAGCTCAAATGACGCACATTTTAAATGATCCATTAAGATCAGCATATTGTCTGGATGTATATGAATTTCTTCAGGCTGCCGTCCGAGCAGATATTGCGGATGCTGAATAATATACTGATCAAGCGGCATCGACTGCGCCACGTAAATGATCAGCGCATCTTCCTGACGCCTGCCCGCACGGCCGGCCTGCTGCAACGCACTCGCAATATTTCCCGGGTAACCTGTCATAATACACGCCTGCAATTGACCGATATCAATACCGAGTTCCAGCGCATTTGTGCTGACGACGGTACGGATATCTCCATCTTTCAGGCCGCTTTCAATCTTTCTGCGCTCTGACGGCAGATAGCCGCCGCGATAGCCCATTACAGTGTCATCGAATAATTTTTTCTTTGTCAATTCTTTCATATACGTTACCAGCATTTCCACCCGGACCCGGCTGCGTGCAAAAATAATAGTTTGGATATGCCGCTGATATAAAAATGCGCCGAGATCACGCACTTCAAGCACCGCACTTCTTCGGATGCCAAAGACATCATGGACAATCGGCGGATTATAGAAAATGAAATGTTTCTTGCCGCGCGGTGCGCCGTTTTGATCAATCAGCACCATATCTTTATTCGTCAAGTTCTCTGCCAGTTCTTTGGCATTTGAAATCGTTGCGGATGTACAGATAAAAATCGGATCACTTCCGTAAAACCGGCAAATGCGCTGTAACCTTCTGAGAACATGCGCCACATGACTGCCGAACACCCCTTTATACGTATGAAGCTCATCGACAACGATATATTTCAGGTTCTCAAATAAAGAAATCCATTTTGTGTGGTGCGGTAAAATAGCTGAATGCAGCATATCAGGGTTTGTCAAAATAATATGACCCGACTTTCGTACTTTTGTCCGCAAACCGGGTGCGGTATCGCCGTCATACGTATGACTTAATATCGTTTCTCCGCTCGCCTCAATCAATTCATGAAGGTCTGCCAGCTGATCTTGTGCCAGTGCTTTTGTCGGAAATAAATATAACGCACGCGATGCAGGATTATCGAGAATCGACTGCAGCACCGGCAAATGATAACACAAAGATTTGCCGGATGCTGTCGGTGTGATGGCCGTGATGGAATGCCCTTCCTCCACTGCATCAAATGCCTGCCGCTGATGGCTGTATAGCTGACCGATGCCTTTTGTCGCCAGTGCTTTGCGAATGGACGGATGAAGGGACGGGGGAAATTCGGCTGTGACCGCTTCCTGTTCCTTCAGCGTTTCAATATAGGCGATATTCGGCCCAAAGCGCGGATCAGCGAATAACTGCTGAATTGTCTCCGGTATATTTTGTTTATTCATTCACATGGTCCTCTCCCTTTTCTGCATTCATTGCATCCAGAACTGTCTGCAGCGTATAACGTGCCGCACGGATGGAGAGGATAAAACGCTTTTTTCCGGTCGCTTTGTAAAATGACTGCACAACAAATTGAGTCATAGAATCTTTTAAGGAGTCAATCTGCACTTCATGAACGTAACGCGGTTTTTCGTCCTGTATCCACGTCTTCATCTCTTCAGCCCATTTCGCAATCGCCTGATGGCTGGCGTCAGCATACGGTTTCACCTCTTTAAAGAAATCAGGTTCATGACCGGTCTCTCTCATTCGATAAAATCGCTGTTCGCACTCATCGCAAATCGTCAGCAGTAACCTTGTGTCTTCCACCTTGCTCATATATAGTAAACTCCTTTATAATCAATCATAATAAAACGTACTGTCTTTCATTTTATCAGAAATGCAGCTACACCTCCACTTTCTGCGAACAAACATTCCAAATCGTCACGAATTTGTCCTCATTTACTTCCAATGAAACCTTCTTATCGGTAACTCGTCTACTAGTGGGTATGGTATGATGTAGTGTACGAGGTGGTCACATTGGCGATACGTTATCCGAACGGAAAAAAGTTCAATCCGTCCGTTTCTTCTGCGCAAAAAAAGAGATATGACTACTCCTTCAGTAATCGGGGTAAATCATTAGAGGACGAAATCAACGACACAAATGAATACTATCTGGCCCATGGCATGGCCGTCATTCATAAAAAGCCCGTTCCGGTGCAAATCGTCAACGTCCGTTACCCGGCAAGAAGTGCTGCAGTGATTACAGAAGCATACTTCCGCACTCCTTCCACAACAGACTACAACGGCGTTTGGAACGGCTACTATGTCGACTTTGAAGCAAAAGAAACGAAAAATAAAACTTCATTGCCATTGCAAAATATTCATTTGCATCAGGTGCAGCATATGAAGCAAGTAAATGATCAATCAGGACTTGCTTTTTTTATTGTCAATTTCACACTGCTCGACCGATACTTTTTATTGCCGTTTCAAGAGTTTTACCCCCTATGGAAACGAATGGAGGAAGGCGGAAGAAAATCCATCACGTTACTCGAAATCGAGGAACGGTCCATTGAAATCAAAACCGGTTACCAGCCGCGGCTTGACTATATTCAGGCTGTAGCCGATTGGGTAACACGCAAGACCGATTAATGACAGCGAAAGGCAGGAAATAATATGAGTGACAATATAAACTCAAGAACAGCCAGAAGAAAGCAGCAGGTGACGGAGCAGCCCAAACGTCCGCGAGGTAAATTCCCTAAAGATTTATGGAAGAAAATTTTCATAGGCATCGTTGCATTATTCCTTGCAGTCATGGTAGGCGGAATCTCCTTATTCGCTTATTATGCAAGTACCGCTCCTGATCTCGATGAGGAACTGCTGAAAGATCCATTGACATCCAACTTCGTGACAAAAGACGGAGATGTATTCATGAAATTCGGCGCAGAAAAACGGGAGTTCGTGCCGTATGAAGAAATCCCCGAACAGATGAAAGATGCGATTCTCGCCACCGAAGATGTCCGCTTCTTTAAACACGGCGGTATTGACTTTTACCGGCTGGGCGGTGCTGTACTTGCCAACCTGCGCAGCGGATTCGGTTCACAAGGTGCTTCGACACTGACGCAGCAAGTGATTAAAAACTCTTTTTTAAAAAATGAAAAGACATTGAAACGGAAAGCACAGGAAGCATGGCTTGCCCACAAATTGGAAAAGGAATATACCAAGGAAGAAATCTTTGAAATGTATTTCAATAAAGTGCTGATGTCAGGAAACCGCTACGGATTCGGAACTGGCGCCAACTATTTCTACGGAAAAAAAGTAAGCGAACTGGAACTGCCGGAAATCGCTATGCTTGCAGGAATGCCGCAATATCCAAACGGCTATAACCCATTTAAATATCCGGAACGTGCTGAAAAACGCCGGAATACCGTGCTGACTCTGATGGAACGCCATGGTAAAATTTCGACGGCAGAAATGAACGAAGCGAAAAAAGTGCCGGTCACTTCTACTTTATTGGCAGAAGAGGATCGGCAAACGTTCAGTAAGTACCCGGCTTACGTAGATGCGGTACTCGATGAAATCGAGGCAGCCGGTTTATCCGATATGCTGGCAGAAGGCGTAACGGTTCAGACAGCGCTTGATCCGAAAGTGCAGGAAACTGTCGAGGCAGCGATCAATGATCCGAGTTATTATGAATCGGAAGACATGGAAGCCGGAATGACCGTGCTTGATACGAAAACCGGCGCCATTGTAGCACTTGGCGGCGGGCGGAATTATTCTGGACGAAACATGAACTTTGCAGAGCTGAAACGTGCTCCAGGCTCAAGCGTTAAGCCGATCCTCTCTTACGGACCTGCAATTGAAGAGCTGAACTGGTCAACTGGACAAAAAGTTGTCGATGAACCATACAAATATAAAGGGATGAATAAATCCGTAAACAACGCGGATGGACGTTTCCTGGGAACGTTAACGATGCGTGAAGCATTGTATTGGTCTCGAAATGTTCCTGCAATCAAAACATTTGAAGAAGTCGGCGCAAAAAAAGCCAAATCATTCGCTGGAAAACTTGGATTTGCTTATGAAAACCCGACTGCCGGCAACGCACTTGGCGGTGGGGAGGCAGAGTTCTCCACAGTCCAGATGGCAGGCGCATATGCCGCATTTGGTAACGGCGGAATTTATACGAAACCGCACGCGGTCACAAAACTGGTATTGCGTGACGGGAAAACGGAAAAGAATCTACGCCCTGATCCGGTCACAGCGATGAAAGATTCCACTGCTTATATGATTACCGATATGTTGCGTGACGTGTTGACGGCAAGCGAAGCTACGGGAACACGTGCCTACATCAACGGGATGGATATTGCAGGAAAAACAGGAACGACAAATTATCCTTCTTCGTTAATTCAAAAATACAATATGAAGAGCACTTACGTTCCGGATACATGGTTTACAGGATATACAACCGAATATACGATTTCGACGTGGGGAGGATATGCAGACTATAAAACTCCGATTACGACATATGAATACGGCCGCTTTGTACCGCAAAAGTTATTTAAAACGGTAATGAGCAGCATAGCGAAAAATCCCGGAACATTTGAAAAGCCTGCTTCAGTTGAAGAAGCCGCAATTGTCAGAGGCAGTGATCCTATTATGCTGGCCAGTTCATTCACTTACAGTAATCTAATCCGTAATGAATTGTTCGTCAGAGGAACATTGCCGGATAAAACGTCTATCCCGGAGACGGTGACGATTCCAAGCCCTGATGATTTCACAGCGAAGTTTAATGCCGAGTCAAATACGATTCAGCTGAATTGGAATTACTATGCTTCGGATAAATACAGCAGTCTCGGCAATCCTGCATTTACTGTCAGTGTCTCCGTTGATGGCGGCAGCCCTCAAACCATTACGACCACTTCCAGTAAACAGGCAGCCTACTCGGGTGTAGAATACGGAAAAAGCTATACATTCTCCGTCAGCGCCAGCATGGGAGGCTATACGAGCGGCTCTGTCACAACTTCCCTGTCGATAGAAAATGCAAGTGAACCTGATAGGGAAGAACAGCCATCGGATGACTCCGATACTGATGATGATCAGAACAACGGAAATAATAATCCGTCTGACAATGAAGATAACGATAACGATGGTGAGCAAGACGGTCAAAACCCGCCAGACTCTGATGGCTCTGGAAACCCGGATCAGACTAACCCCGATAATCAGGGGAATCAAGGTTTTCCAAACCGAGGTGAAAATCAAGGGCAAGGCCAGAACAATCAAGGACAAAGCAATCAAGGGAACCAGGGAAATCAGGGACAAGGAAATCAGGGACAAAATCAAAATGATTCCGATAATATTTCGTCCGATTCCTCTTCCAATTAACTAAAAAGAGCGGAACGACAAGTACATTCACTTGCCGTTCCGCTCTTTTATTTTATTGCTGCACACGCAATCGCGCGGCTTTCTTTTTCATTTCATCGTATAGCATCATCAGTTGAATGAGTGCATAATGACTGCTTTTCTGAAGTTTAATAAACTCTATGCGTTCTGTGTAATTATTCGGCTCAAGTGCATGATGCATGTTGCCGGTATGGGGATTTCGCACGATTTCACTCTGCGCGATCAGCCATGCCAGCTGATCAATCGCTGGCTCGATTAAAGTCAGCCGGCGCTCATCACGCACCGCGTACATTTTCTCTAGTTCGGGCTGCTGCTGCTCCCACTCGGTAAGCACCCGCTGTATGTGTTCTTTCAATTCGTCATAGCTCATTTTGCCTTCATCCTTTTTCGGCCTTCACGGCATAGATCCAACAGCGGACATTCCGGACAGTTGGGGTTTTGCGCTTTGCAGTGATAACGTCCAAAGAATATCATCTGATGATGAGTCTGTGTCCATAATTCCATCGGTGTCCAGCGCATTATTTTTTCTTCCACATCAATCGGCCGGTCTTTCCAGCGATTCATGCCAAGGCGCTTTGCCACACGCTCGACATGGGTATCCACAGCGAGGGCAGGCACGCCGAATGCATTCGACACAACCACGTTTGCGGTCTTCCTCCCCACACCCGGCAGCGTCATCATTGTATCGCGGTTCGACGGCACTTCCCCGCCGAACTCTTCGATTAGCCGCAGACTGAGTGCCTGAATATTTTTCGATTTATTGCGGTAGAGTCCGATAGAACGAATATCCTGCTGCAGCTCTTCAATCGGTACGCTGAGATAATCTTCAGGAGTTTCATATTTCTGAAACAGGTCTGCCGTTACACGGTTAACAAGGACATCCGTACACTGCGCAGATAACAGCGTGGCTATGAGCAATTCAAATGGATTTTTATGAACCAGTTCACAGTGCGCTTCAGGAAACATCTCTTCAAACGTTTTCAGGCACGTTTGCCATTGCGTTTTTGTCAGCATCGTTTCACCTACTCCCGTTCTTCGAGCCAATTATAGAAAGGCACATGCTTTATTTCCGTTTTTGTCTGTGGCGCTGTGGCGTTGACTGCCGGACGAAATGCTTTCGTCTGCCTTTCTACATCACGCATCGTTTTGACATTCTTCTTTTTCCATTCAAACAAAATACGGTCAATATACCGCAGGCTCATTTTTTGTGCCAATACTGCTTCACGCAATGCTGCACGGATAATTTCAGCAGAATGGCCGTCTTTATCTATCCACATTCCAATGGTTTCAAATTCCATCGGTGACAGGAACCGGCCGAATTCCTGCTCGAAAAGCGAGAAGATTTCTCCCTCTTCCTGCTTGATCTCCTGTTCCTGCGTTTGCATAGCCTGCTTTTCTACCACATCGATTAAACGCTCCCATAAAGGATAGAATGAAAATCGTTCGTGCAATACTTTATTTTCATCTGTGCTTTGTTCGATGGTAAATAATCCTTTTTGCATCAAGCGCCGCAAGCAATCCGTAACATCCTTCTCTTGCTGCTGCATACGGTTCGCAATGTCAGTAGGAGTCGGGAAATGGTTTCCCGCCTCTTGAAATGCAATCATATGCAAAATTACCATGGCGTCACTATCGGAAATCAGCAGTTGTTTATAGTGTTGAAAAAAGAGCTGGGAAATAGAAACATTTCCCCGCTCAATCCAAATTTTCAGCCGCTTATCTTGCTGCATATTTGAAACTTCCTCTCATCAGCAACATACGTGTTGCTTCTGTATTACGCTTTCCAATGATCTTTTACAAATTTTTCGATTCGTGCAATTCCTTTTTCCAGCTGATCGATTGATGTCGCATAAGACAAACGAATCGTTGTTTCAGAACCAAAGCCTGTTCCGGGAATCACCGCAACATTCGCTTCTGTCAAAAGCGCGTGTGCGAAGTCATCCACGTTGGCATAGCCTGTCTTTTCCACTGCTTCCTGTACATCCGGCAGGAAATAAAATGCCCCTTGCGGCTTCAGCACATGGAATCCAGGGATCGCAGCCAATTTTGGATATGCCTGATTCAAGCGGGATTCAAAGTCTTTCCGCATCGTCTCTACAGCATCCTGAGGCCCGTTGTACGCTTCAATCGCTGCGTATTGGGAAGTGGTCGCAGGATTGGATGTAGAGTGGCTCGCCAAATTCGTCATCGCTCCGACTACTTCTGCATCACCAGCAATATATCCAATTCTCCACCCTGTCATCGAATGAGATTTTGAAACACCGTTAATGATGAATGTGCGTTCTTTTGCATCATCCGACAGCTGTGCAATCGAAATATGCTCTTTGCCATCATAAACAAGTTTCTCATAAATTTCATCTGAAATGATCCAAATATCTTTTTCACGGCAAACATCCGCGATTGCTTCAAGTTCCTCTTTTGAATAGATCATTCCCGTCGGATTGCCGGGTGAATTGATGATAACTGCTTTTGTCTGTGCCGTTACAGCTTCGCTGATCTGTTTGGCTGTCACTTTAAACTGCTCAGCTGCCGTTCCTTCAATGAAGACCGGCTTACCTTCAGCAAGCTTTACCTGTTCAGGATAACTGACCCAATAAGGAGAAGGAATGATGACTTCATCACCTTTATTCAGTAATACCTGAAATAGCGTGAAGAGTACGTGCTTCGCTCCCACACCGATTAATACTTCGTTACGATTGTATGTTAATCCTTGATCTCTTTTCAATTTGTCAATTATCGCATCTTTTAATTCCGGAAGACCGCCGGACGGAGTATATTTCGTCTTGCCATCTTTCATTGATTGATACGCTGCTTCCAAAATGTTTTCAGGCGTATTAAAATCCGGTTCACCTGCTCCGAGCCCGACTATGTCGATGCCGGATGCTTTCATTTCTTTCGCTTTCGCAGTAATCGCTAATGTTGTCGATGGTGATAAAGTAGTAACTCTGGACGCTAATTGCTTTCTCAAATTGACCGCTCCTCTTTAGTTCTAATTCCCATTTTCTCTATAACTTCATAATACGCTTCTGCCACTTTCCATCTGCAAAGTTCAGATAGGCGTAATTCAGGCTGTCATCTTCTGTCAGATAGCTGACTTCCCAAAATACTGCCTCACCTTCGAGTCCAAGAGATGTCCGAAGTATTTTCTTGACGCCCTTTTCCTTCTTTACAATATCAGTGGCTTTCTGCTCAGTAATACCTGATTTCAGTGACACAGCTTTTAGAATCTTTGTAGTTTTTTCCTCTACAAAAATAACCTTTTCCTGATTCTTTTCATCGGTGCCATAGACTGTAACCCATGAATTCTTCCCATGATAGTGATCAGTCTTCTGCACGTTTTTTAGAACTTCATGCTTCAGTACGGCTTTTTTCGCTGTATTTTGTGCATCAGCAAACGGCCTCTCCGCCTGATAGAAAACGATTAGCGTAACCGTGATCCCCAGGGTGAGTAAAAATAGGAATAGAAACTTAATCCAGTTGAGCATAAGCAACACTTCCTATCGAATGAACCGCTGATTTTTTTCGATTCATTTTCTAACCTGCTTTCTAGTAGTTCAACCTTTATTATAGCAATTTTCAATCTCGTTAACTAGACCCTCCAGCGATACTTTTTTTACAAAAGACTGCGGCAGCGCCTCAAGGAACGATTTCCCGTAGGATTTCGTTTCGATGCGCCGGTCCAGTATAATGAAGAATCCCTGCTCATCTGAAGAGCGGATCAGCCGGCCGAATCCTTGCCGAAAACGCAGGATGGCTTCAGGCAGACCGAGATGCGTAAATGCATTTTTATGTTCTGCCTGCAAAGCTGCGGCGCGTGCTTTAAACAACGGTTCTTCCGGTGATGTAAACGGCAGGCGGACCACGACCACGGCCGATAATTGCTCACTTGGCACGTCCACGCCTTCCCAAAAACTTGTCGTGCCGAATAGTATGGCTTTCTCCTGCTTTTTAAATGTTTTCAATAGTTTATGCCGGCTGCCTGAACTGACACCCTGTGCAATCAGCATATACTCTTCGTCCAATGATTCGCTGTCAGCCACAGCCTGATGCGTTTTCCGCAGCATGTCATGTGACAAAAACAGCGCAAAAACTTTGCCTTCAATGGCAACCGCTGTCTGAATTAATGCGTCGGCAACGGAATCAATATACTCATCATCCGATACTTGCTGTATATCGGGCATATCTTCTACAATCAATGTATGCGCACCTTCATAGAAATTGGCAGGTGCCTGAAATGTATAGAGCGGAACGGATGGCGGCAGCCCCGCCTGATCCAGCACGAAGCGGTCCTGCGCTTTAGCTGTCAGCGTGCCTGAAGTCCAGACGATTCCGGCTTCGCC
This sequence comes from Sporosarcina sp. P37, assembly GCF_002109365.1. Lineage (NCBI taxonomy): Bacteria > Bacillati > Bacillota > Bacilli > Caryophanales > Caryophanaceae > Sporosarcina > Sporosarcina sp. P37. The sequence goes on along the minus strand of NZ_CP015349.1, from coordinate 3,123,146 downwards.
GTCAAGCGTATCTATAAAATCACGGATAACAGCGGAGCCGCTAATCGGACTTTTCTTAATCTGCAGACTGCCCGGCAAGCTGCGGCTGTCTTTTTCTATCCATACCGTTGCGTTGGTCTGGGGCTGCTCCATGAACAGCTCAATCCACTCGCCTGCTTTTATTTTCATTTCATTCACCCAGTAAAACCATTCATTCACGGCAGCCTGCTCTTGCTGCGTCAGTTCATCTTGCATGGTTTGTAATGGAATGCCATAGTTTTCACAAACACTGATGTATTCGTTCATCTTCCGCAATACGATGCCAAAGCTTTCATTTGCCCGCAGGCGTTTGGAAAACGGTTTTATGGAGCGCGTCATTTGCTTATGATCCGTTACCGTTTTTGAATTCATGAGGACAAGCATCGATTCATCAAAAGCCAGCATGAATTCATCAAATGCATGCTGAAGACGTTCAGTTGAATATTTATGATTAACATGAAATTTCGTCAAGATGTCCTGCATGTCGAATAACAACTGGCAGCTGCCCAAGCCATTCAGCTGACTCATGACATATTTCCAATTCGTATAAGAAAACACTTGCTGATGTGTGCGGATGGCCGCCTGATTCATTTGATGCGCTTCATCAATCACCAGTCCGCTGATGGAATGAAATAACGGATCATGCCGCTGCCGATCGTTCATCAGCATGGAATGATTCGTCAGCAGGACCATAGACTGCTGACAGTTTTTTAACGTATGCGTATAAAAATCAGCTGCCCGTTCATCTTCCTTCGCCCGCATGGAACGTTTGCGGATCCGGTCAATAAACAGCTGGCCGCCTCCGGAAACATTGACTTCATCCAAATCCCCTGTGCGAGTCTCTGTCAGCCAGACGAGCAGCTGCATAATCGTAATCGAATCATCGTACACTTCATCAGTAAAATGCAGAAGTTCCTCAAACTTACCGATGGATATATAATTCGCCATGCCTTTAATAATAGTGGCCGGAATCGTCATTTGAAGAGCCTGTTCCAGTCTCCGCACTTCTTCAGCCAGCGTATCTACTAAATGGTTCGTGTACGTACTGATGACCACAGGCTGCCTCATCACATGCGCACGGATTACTGCCGGAACTAAATAACCGATCGTTTTCCCCGCCCCTGTAGGCATTTCGACAGCCACTTGCTTCTTTTCAGTAAAGGACTCCCATGTCAGATCCATCAGCCGGGCCTGACCTTCCCTTATATGAAATGATGGATCGATTTTCTGCATGATTTGATCTTTTGCTGCCTCATCTGCCGGAAAGCCGATGGGCCGTTTCCAGGAGGCAGTCTCCACTTTCGACTTCAAGTATGGAATGCCGCGGAACAGCCCATACATACTCGATGTTTCACGGCCGCGTGCCCGTTTTAGTGCTTCATAGAACAATGTCGACACATCTGATTTCAATGCGAATGAGCGCTCATGCATGTGCTCCAGCGTCTCCCTAGGCAATGTTTCTATCTTCTCTATTGCCTTCAGCAGGAACAGCGCCGTCGCTTCCGCATCATCATCTGCACGGTGTGCCTGAAACAATGAAATGCCGAGTGAATCAGCAATGTCCTGCAGACGGTAGCCCGGTAATGTAGGATACATAATTTTGGCCAGCTCCACCGTATCTACTTTCTTGCCGTGCCACTGTGATACACCGCAACGAATCAATTCTTTTTGCAAAAAAGACACATCAAAATCTGTATTATGTGCGACAAAAATACATCCGGCAAGCAAATCCGCCACTTCCTCGGCGATCTCTTCAAAAGGAGGTGCATTCTTCACATCTTCATCACCGATGGATGTCAATTGGTGAATAAAGGGAGGGATAGAGCGCTGCGGATGCACATAGCGCATATATGTATCGATTATTTTATTATTTTCAATAAAGACAATTGCAATTTGAATGATCCGATCTCCCTTTGAAGGCGAATGACCAGTTGTTTCCAAATCGACAACTGCATATTTGCTTGTAGACATACCATCATCAACTTCCTATTAGGTTTCTAAAGCAAATTGTATCATACTTACCACGGCGACTCACGTCTTGCCCCGGGTAAAAAGAAACTCCGTCAAGTCGATGAAAGGAAAGAGACGGAAAGTGAGTGATCCGCAATTTCAGCATTGGCCGGTGACTAGTTCAGGCGGCTCACCTGAATGAATGTATCTGCCTGAACGGCACGGCTTCTTCCCTATCCAAACTCCAATTTTACAAACTAAACCCCCACTCGATTAAATCAAATGGGGGTACTTCTCTAGCTTTAGTAAATTGCGACACCTGGTTTTTCTGTAATGACTTCTTTTACGCGGTTCTGTTCATCCATAATCAGAACTGTCGGCTGATGCGTGCGTGCTTCCTCGTCCGATACGTAAGCATAGGACAGAATAATGACAATGTCGCCAGGCTGCACAAGGCGTGCGGCAGCTCCGTTGACACAGATTACGCCGCTGTTTCGTTCTCCTTCAATAATATACGTCTCAAAACGCGCACCGTTATTGTTGTTGACGATTTGTACTTTCTCATTCGGCAGCATCCCCGCAGCTTCCAATAGTGCTCCATCGATTGTAATGCTGCCCACGTAATTGAGATTGGCTTCAGTGACTGTTGCGCGGTGTAACTTTCCATTCATCATCATTCTAAACATTTTTCTCATCCTTTATAGTTGACATAATTATATTATCTATCAGTCTGGCTGAAATAAACTGTACCGCGGCGGCAAGGATGACTTCTTCGGCTTCACTAATGTTTTCATCTAATGAAGGGTAAGCCAGAACATGGACATAATCAATCGTACCCGAAGTTTCTTCTTCAATCGTTCTTCTTACAATTTTCTCTACTTCTGTCAATGGCACGCCTTCATAATAGCTGCGTTTGCCTATGCCGAGAGCACGGTAGATTGCACTTGCTTCCTTCCGTTCATGTTCAAGCAAGCGGACATTGCGCGAACTTTTCGCCAAGCCGTCTTCTTCACGCACAGTCGAAACTCGCGTAATCGATGTTCGCAAATTGAAATCCCGAACAAAAGTTTCAATAATTGCGAGCTGCTGTGCATCCTTCATTCCAAAATAAGACTCATCAGGGTCGACAATATTAAATAACTTCAAGAGAACTTTCAGCACGCCGTCGAAGTGCCCCGGCCTTGAAGCCCCGCATAAACGCGACGCCTGCTCGCCCGGCAAAATGCTAATTCCGCTTTTACGCGGATACATCTCCGTGACTGATGGAATGAATAAATAGTCAACACCTGCTGCGGCAGCAAGTTCAGCGTCGCGCTGTTCGTCGCGCGGATACGCTTCATAATCTTCCCCCGGACCAAACTGAGCGGGATTAACGAAAATGCTCATGACAACAATGTCATGATCTCTTCTTGCCTGCTTCACCAATTCGAGATGTCCTTCGTGAAGGAAACCCATCGTCGGCACAAAACCTACCGTGCGGCCTTCACGTTTTCTCGGATTGAGGATGTTTTTCAATTCAGCAATTGACCGGACAATTTGCATCGTTGCACTGGCATTCATAGTGTTTTTCCCCCATACAGCGCATCCAGTTCTTCTTCTTTCATCGTAAAGCGATGGCTTTCAGAAGGGAAAGAACCATTCTTAACTGCACTGTTATATAATCTCATCGCACCTTCAATATCTTTTCCGACTTCCGCATAGCTTTCGACGAATTTCGGCAGTTTGTGATTGCCGTAGCGCACCATGTCATGGAACACGAGCACTTGTCCGTCCGTTTCTGCACCTGCGCCGATTCCAATAATCGGAATAGATACAGCGCGTGCGACTTCTTGCGCCAGCTGGAATGGAATACACTCGAGAACAATCATGAAAGCGCCTGCTGCTTCACAAGCCATAGCATCTTCAATCAGCTGTTTTGCTGCAGCCGCTGTTTTGCCTTGCACTTTATATCCGCCTGTCACTCCGGCAGACTGGGGAAGTAATCCTAAATGTGCACAGACCGGCATACCGGCTGATGTCAGCAGTTTGATTTTGTCGATGACTTTTCCGCCGCCCTCTACTTTCAGCGCATTCGCAGATGTTTCCTGGAATAAACGAAGCGCTTGCTGCAGTGTCGCATCATCAGAGCCGTGATACGTCCCAAAAGGCATATCCACAATGACGAAAGTATCTTTCGCACCGCGTCTGACCGCTTTTCCATGGTGAATCATTTCGTCCAGTGTAACGAGTGCTGTCGAATCATAACCCAATACCACCATGCCAAGGGAATCTCCGACTAGAAGTACATCGATCTCCGCTTGTTCTGCAATTTGCGCTGTCGGATAATCATACGCAGTCAGCATACTGATTTTCTCACCATTCGCTTTCATTTTTGAAAAATCTGTTGTGGATTTCACTGTCAATCTTCTCCTTTACGTCTGATTTCAGCAGGCGTGTAGCGGGCAAAAAAACCAAAAATAAAACCCTGCTGATCCAAAATTGGACAGAAGGGTTGCGTAAGCGTAGGGTTCTGCTTCCTCCGTCCCTGTCTATAAAGATCAAGGCAGATTTCTAATCTCATTCATTTGCCAATCAGGTGCAGCTCTGCAATCGATACCGCCCTATGTTGTATACTATATCAAAACGGTAAGATTCTGTATAGTTTTAATTCTTCACTTCTATGTCTGCAGAATAAATTCCTCGAACCGTGCCGTCTTCCAGCTGCAGTTCAAGCATGCCGTCATGGGAAATGCCAAGCGCCACGCCTTCTACTGTTTCATGGACCATGCTCGCTTTAATTTTCTTGCCTGTAATTGCTGCGTAACTTTCCCAAAGAATTTTAATGGGGGCAAAACCTTTTTCGACATAAAGATCCGTATACTGTTCGAGATACTTCAGAATGGAGGCAACCAGCTGCGCACGGTCTATCGTTTCGCCTTTTTCAATTCGCAAAGAAGTGGCGATTGTCTGTAATTCCTCCGGGAAATCAGAGGGTTCCTGATTGGCATTGATACCCATGCCGAGAATGACCGCTTTCACACGGTCAGGGTCCGCCTGAAGTTCTGTCAGGATGCCAGTGACTTTTTTGCCGTTAATTAATATATCATTCGGCCATTTGATGACCGGCTGAATATTTGCCACTTCTTCTATCGCGCGCACAATCGAAACAGCCGCCACCAATGTCAGCTGTGGAGCACGCTGCGGGGGCAGATCCGGACGAATAATCAGACTCATCCAAACTCCGCGATTCGCTTTTGATTTCCACGGTCTTGCCAAGCGGCCTTTACCTGCCGTCTGTTCCTCCGAAATAATTAACGTGCCGTCTGCCGCACCGTTTTGCGCTTCTTCATGCGCAATCGTCTGCGTGGTCGGAACTGTCGTAAAATACTTGACAGCACGCCCGTATCGTTCAGTCGTTAAATACTCCGTTATGTTCCCTTGGTTCACAAGATCTGGCGCTTCTATTAAATAATAACCTTTTTTACGCTGTGATCCGATTTCATATCCCTCTTCTTCCAGCTCTTTGATATACTTCCAAATCGCCGTACGGGACAGGCCGAATTCATCCGCAATATCCTGTCCGGATACGGGCTCGCCCTGCGCTGCAAACAATCGTTTCAGTAATTCACTTTTCACGGGTGATTTCATCTATAAACCATTCCTTTATCGCCTGTGCGTCATTTTCAATTCGTCCATGGACAACCGCACGCTCAATTTTCTCAATCCATTCACTCGTCCATTTTCCGCCCTTTTTTCGTGACCATGTTAATAAGTCATTTCCGGTGAAAGCCAGATCTGCACGCTGCTGAATGGGCAGGCATTCTTTTTGCTGCTCTATCTGCTGCCTAGACAATCCACTGCTTTCATGATTCGAATGTGTAATTTTTTCTGCCGTTTCCAATACGTCTGCCGGAAACGAATAGTAATCCCAAGAATCAAATTTGCGCTGTGAACGGATCGCACGCGCTTCTTCACATTGTGTTAAAAATCGTTTTTCTTCATTGGATAATTTAAAATACCTCGACAGTTCTGCAGCTGTTGCATCCGTCAGTGCAAGCATTGCCGCATAGCCATGACGCGCGTGGAGAAATGGCGTGCTGGCGTCAAGTGAATTAAACGCTGACAGGAACTCGGGAAACAGCTGCGGCAAACCGATTTCTCGGCTGTAATGAAATGCACGGGATGGATTTTCCCCTTGAAACAGCTTATCCAATTCCGCTTTAATTCGCTCGATGGTAATATGGCGGAGTGAAGGGGCAAGCTTTTTCATTGCGTCCAACGTTTTTGCTTCAATATCAAAATCCAGAACGGAAGAAAATCGCAGTGCCCGAAAAATGCGCAATGCATCCTCGCCAAAACGTTCTTCAGGATCACCCACTGAGCGAATAATTCGTTGTTTCAGATCATCCTGTCCGCCGAATAAATCGATCAGCCGGCCGTCCACCGTCATAGCAAGTGCATTGATGGTAAAATCCCGCCGCTGTAAATCCTCTTTCAAGGATGTGACATAAACAACTTCATCAGGCCTGCGCAAATCACTGTATGTACTTTCTGTACGAAACGTCGTCACTTCAACCGCTTCGCCTTGCATCAGCACTAAAATGGTGCCGTGAGCAATTCCGATATCGACCGTGCGGCTGAATATGGCTTTGACTTGCTGCGGTGTGGCAGAAGTCGTAATATCAATATCCAGCGGCTGTTTTCCGAGCAACGCATCACGGACTGCTCCGCCAACAAAGTATGCTTCATAGCCTGCAGCCTGCAATTCCCGGATCACTTGCCGGCTGGCCGCCGTACTGAATGAAATCGTCATTTCATCGCCGCCACTTCATAGTATAGTTTTTCATATTGCGCTACGATCGCTTCGGAACTGAATTCTTCCTGTACTGTCTGAATCGCTTTTTCTTTCATTTGCTGATGCAGCACCGGGTCGCTTAACAAGTGCGTCACGCGGTCGGCAACCGCTTGTACATCTCCAAGTTGCACCAAGAAACCATTGGACCCGTCCTGCACAACTTCCGGTATCCCTCCAATTGCTGTTGCGACGGCGGGCACACCGCAGGCAAATGCTTCAAGCAGAACAAGTCCGAATGCTTCTTTTTCAGAGAGCAGAAGCATGACGTCGCTGATTGACAATAGTTCCGGCAAATCATCACGTTTTCCGAGAAACAGAATATCATCCTGAAGCCCGTTCTCTTCTGTATACTCTTCTAGATCAAATTTTTCCGGACCTTCACCGACCAGCAGCAATTTCGCTTTATGCTTTCGGTCAATCAGCCGAAAACTTTCAATAATATCCGGAATTCTCTTCACTTTGCGGAAGTTGGATATATGAATTATTACTCTTTCATCCGGTGCCAGTCCGAGCTGTTCACGAAGGTGACTGTTTTTCCGAGGATAATATTTTTCTTCATCAATAAAGTTATAGATGGTCTGAATAGCTGTCGTCGGATGAAGCAGTTCAATTGTCTCATTTCGTAATGACCGTGAAACGGCAGTCACGCGGTCCGATTTATTGATGCCATAAGACAATGTATTTTTTAACGCAGGGTCGCGGCCGAGAATCGTTACATCGGTGCCATGCAGTGTCGTAATGATGCCAATCTCAGACTCCGCCATGTCTTTCGCCAAGATGGCAGAGATCGCGTGCGGCACAGCATAGTGCACGTGCAGTAAATCCAATTTTTCTAATTCGATGACTTGTGCAATGCAGTTGGCAAGGGCTATGTCGTAAGGAGGATATTTGAATACAGCATACCCTTCTATTGTTACTTCGTGGAACTGGATATTCGGATGGACATCTAAAAAGCGAAACGGTTTGCTTGATGTAATATAATGCATCTCGTGCCCTTTATCCGCCATTTTAAGTCCCAGCTCCGTCGCCACCACACCCGATCCCCCAAGAGACGGATAGCAAATGACGCCTACTTTTAATTTTCTATGTTGCATACGTAAACCGCCTCACTGCAAAAGTTTAATCAATAATTTTTTCCAGACCGTAAACGAATTTTGGTGAAGATACCGCTTCACGGACCGCCAATAAAATACCCGGCATGAAGGATTTGCGGTCAAATGAGTCATGACGGATCTTCAGCAATTCGCCTTCGCCGCCAAGCAACACTTCCTGATGAGCGAGCAGTCCCGGTAAACGAATGCTGTGTATTTTCATTCCTTCTACGTCCGCACCGCGTGCTCCCTTCAGTTTCTCCTGCTCTTCCGGATGCCCTTGGATGTGGGCAGCCCGCACTTCACGGATCATTTCCGCTGTTTTAACAGCTGTTCCTGATGGCGCATCCAATTTTCGGTCATGGTGCATTTCAAGAATTTCAACGTCACCGAGATAACGTGCAGCCTGCTGTGCAAATTTCATCATCAGCACCGCGCCGATTGAAAAGTTCGGTGCAATAATACAACTTTTTTTCTGTTCAAGCGCGATACTTTCCAAGTCTTCAAGCTTCTCTGCTGTCAGTCCTGATGTGCCAATGACTACATCCATACCAAGTGACAGTGCTTCACTCGCGTTAGTGAATACTGCATCAGGATCGGTCACATCCAATAATACGTCAGGATGATGTGCAGCCTGAAGCGCCTGCAGAGAAGTGTAAATTGGAATCCCTTCCTTCGTATCAGTTACGCTTCCATTATGTAAAAATTGGCCATCATGTTTATAATCAAGTGCCGCCACAATTTCAATGTCTGCCGCTTCAGTGGCCGCAAGTATTGCTGTTCCGCCCATTCTTCCTCTTGCTCCTGCAATAGCTAATTTAATTGTCATTCCGTTTCCTCCTTTTTAGTCCAGCGGTCTTTATCTCTTGTGTTGAATTTTGTCAGAACTGTTTCCAGCGCTCTAGTTAAATCAATGTTCTGTGAGTTGGCGAAGCAGATTAAGACGAATAATAAATCGCCCGTTTCTTCCTCAAGTGTCCGGATTGCTTCCGTCGATTTTTTCTTTTTCATGCCGTAGCGATCCTGAACTTCACGTGATAATTCCCCAAGTTCTTCAGTCAGTCTTGCTAATAGTTCCATCGGAGGGAAGTAGCCTTCTTTAAATCCAGTTATGTATGTGTCAACTTCCTGCTGTAATTGCTCCATTGTTTTCGTCATCGTCATCAGCTCCCCTTCCTATCGTATGCATTCTGTTGGCTATTGTCAAAATATAATATTTGGCACATACTAGCTATATTGGACGCACGGCAATAAGAAAATACGTCTGTACACAGGACAAGCCGTCCCGAACTAGAGACGCGATTACATCAAGAATGGATTTATGGAAGGAGTGTTGTTTTTGTTCGCTGGAATTCGAGTACGGAATATACTAGTAATTATACTCGGTGCTGCGCTGTTCAGTTTCGGATTGGTGAATTTCACGATTCAGCACGAACTGGCGGAAGGCGGATTTACCGGGATTACGCTAGTATTGTTATTCGCATTTAATTGGGATCCTGCCGTGATGAACCTGGTGCTGAATGTTCCCATGTTTATTATCGGCTGGAAAATGCTCGGCAGGCGCCCCTTTATTTATACGGTAATCGGAACCGTCGCAGTATCAATTTTCATCAAGATATTTATGAAATATAAAGTAAATATTCATATGGAAGGCGATTTATTTCTAGTATCTCTGTTTGCCGGAGTTTTTATCGGCGTAGGTCTTGGTATTATATTCAGGAGCGGCGGTACAACGGGAGGTTCCGATATCATTGCCAGATTGGCACATAAAAAATACGGGATTACAATGGGCAAAACCATGTTCGCGTTTGATGCAGCCGTCATTTTGCTGTCGTGGGCAGTCTACCTGGATTACCGTTCGATGATGTACACGCTCGTTGCCTTATTTGTCGGAGCACGGGTCATTGATTTTGTGCAGGAAGGAGCGTATTCCGCAAGAGGGGCGTTCATTGTCACGAATTCCCCCCATGAACTGGCTGAGAAAATTACGGGTTCGATGGGAAGAGGAGTAACTGTATTCAAAGGATATGGTCATTTTTCAAAAGAAAACCGTGAAATTCTTTATTGTGTCGTTGGTAAGAGTGAAATGATCCGGTTAAAAAACTTGATCACTTCCATAGATCCAGAAGCATTTGTTTCCTTGATAGAAGTTCATGATGTTATGGGTGAAGGCTTTACTTTAGATGAACAAAAGCGCCCGATTGCTGATTAGAAAAAAATCCGTCTGCTCACATGAGCAAACGGATTTTTTGATGGTAATTAGTCGCGGTTTACAAAGATCAATATTAAACGCAATAGTTCAAGGACAGCGACCGCTGTTGCGGCAACATAAGTCATTGCTGCTGCACTCAATACTTTCTTCGCCTGCGGTTCTTCGTCATTACGGATGATACCGAGTTGAACAATTTGGTCCATCGCACGTGACGATGCATTAAATTCGACAGGAAGTGTAACGATTTGGAACAGCACTCCGACTGCCATGAGAAGAATACCGATTCCAAGCAATGAATTCATGCTGGAGAAGATAATTCCAATCATGATGAAAACCCATGCGGCATTTGACGTCAGACCTGCAATGGGTGCGAGTCTGTGACGGAAGCGCAGAAACGAATAGGCTTCTTTGTCCTGAATAGCGTGGCCGACTTCATGCGCTGCCACTGCTGTACCTGCTACAGATGCTTCATGATAGTTGCTTGTGGACAGTGCCACAATTTTCGTCAGCGGATTGTAGTGATCGGTTAAGAACCCCTGGCTTTCCACTACTTTCACATCATGTAAACCATTTTGATCCAGAATTAATCGCGCTACTTGGGCACCTGTCATTCCGGAAGTAGAACGGATCTTTGAATACTTCTTATATGTGCTTTTCACTTTAAATTGCGCGTAGATAGGAAGCAATAAAATGATACCAAAGTAAATCCAGAACACGTCTATCTCTCCCCTTTCTCTCTACCCTTAATTTTATAATGTTTGCTTGCTTACTGCAACTTTTAACTACAAGTCCTAACGGGACAGCACACTTCTTGATTTATAGCTCCACATCGCAATCCCGATACACGCAATCGAGAGCCAAAATGTGAAATAGCCAATTTGCGGACTGAACTGTGCCAGGTCATGATAGATCGGCATTTGTCCGAACACGTAGTCAATTACATCATTATGCAATGTCCAGATCGCCGCAATCGCAATATGCCAGCCGGTAAACTTATATTTCGGCAAATAAAGAATCCCTTGCAGCGCCATTGCAAAATGTGAACCGATCAGCATCCAGCCTACCCATCCAATCGAGCCGGTTACTGTCAGCGTAAGCAAATTCATAACAACCGCCCACAAGCCATATTTCACTAACGTAATAAGCGCAAGTGCTTCCATCAATTTAAAGTTCTGTTTAAGCAGCCAGCCGATAATGGCAAAACAGAAAAACAATGTTGCTGTCGGACTGTCAGGCACGAAAATCCAGAATTTCGGCTCCGTAATTTCAAGCTGCCACATATACCAATCATATCCGTAGACCGAGCCTAATATATTAATAAAAAGAAGAATCCATAAGAAGGATTTATGAGAAAGCATCATACAAGTCTGTGCCCAAAGCATTCGCAAAAACATCACCTCTGTCTATTATGTGCATTTCGTTTATGTATATAATAATTCACCTTGAATATAAAGAAAAAAGAGTCAGTTTCCTGACTCTTTTCCTTACTTCGATTCTAGCTCAGATATAAATTCAGCAAGTACTTGAAGATCTTCATCTGAACCTTCCCATGTACCCGGAGGCATTGAGCCGCGGCCATCATGAGCGATTTCGATAATTTCTTCTGGCGTCATGCCAGTATTCGTTAACGGTAAGCCCAGACCACCCTGGAATGAGTCACCGTGACAGCCAATACAGGAAGAGCCCTGATAGATCTCATATCCTTCTGCTGTTTCATCAAATTCTACTTCGTCAACGATTGCACCTTGAACTTTTGCAGCTTCCCAGTCGTGGTTGACGACTGATTCCCAAGTCAAGTAGAAAATCGCCAAGAATGAAAGAATCATGAAGCCTGTCGGCAATGGACGCTTAAATGGACGTCTTTCTTTTGTTGTGTCCATGAAAGGTACCAGCATTAATGCCATTACTGCCAATCCAGGAATTACAATCGCACCGATCACGTTATAAGGACCGGAAGCGAATTCATATTTCAATAACTGATACATGAATAGGAAATACCAGTCTGGAACCGGTATATACATTGTATCCGTCGGGTCCGCCTGACGCTCAAGCGGTGACGGGTGTGCAAGTGTGACAATCAGGTAGCCGATTAAGAAAATCGATCCGATCATCCACTCTTTCAATAGAAAGTTTGGCCAGAACGCCTCAGTTTTACCTGGGTATTCTGAGTAATCTTTTGGTGTATTCGGCATCCTGCCAGAAGCTTTAATACGCGAATCACCAACAAATTTCATCCCTTTTCCGCGGTGCATGTTATTCCCTCCTTCTTAAATTTCAGATGACCCTAACCAAAAAATTGGTTCTTATAGTGGTCCGGAAATACCTTGTCTTCTGATCATGATAAAGTGTGCCGCAAGCAACCCAAGCAAAGCAGCTGGTAGGAAAAATACATGAATCGCGAAGAATCTTGTTAACGTCTGCGCACCTAAAATCGTGGAATCACCCGCGAGAAGGATTTTAATCTGTTCTCCGATGAAAGGTACCGACGCGGCAATCTCAATCCCAACTTTTGTTGCAAATAGAGCCTTCATATCCCAAGGCAATAGATATCCTGTGAATCCTAGACCTAACATAACGACGAAGATCAATACGCCGACGATCCAGTTCAATTCACGTGGTTTCTTGTAAGACCCTGTAAAGAATACACGCAAAGTATGTAGGAACATCATTACAATAACTAACGAAGCCCCCCAGTGGTGCATCCCGCGCACAAGTTCACCGAATGCAACATCATTTTGAAGGTAGAAAACTGATTTCCATGCGTTTTCAATATCCGGCGTATAATACATTGTCAGGAACATACCGGACAAGATTTGGATAACCGTAACGAAAAACGTCAAACCTCCAAAACAATAGATGAATGCAGAAAAATGATGTGCAGGGTTTACGTGCTCAGGTACTTCATGGTCAGCGATATCTCGCCAAATTGGAGTGATATCTAACCGTTCATCCACCCAATCATAAATTTTATTTAACACTGTGGTCGTACCCCCTTACCCTTTAGACTAATGTGTTCGGTATTACTGCACCAAGATAAACAAATCCGTCGATGATTTCTACTTCATACTCATCAAGCGGTCCAAGCGGTGGTGTTCCTGGAATGTTATCACCATTTTTTTTGTAACGTCCAGCGTGACATGGGCAGAAAAATTCGTTTTTGTGCTCATCGCCTTCCCAGTTTACTGTACACCCTAAGTGCTTACAGACTGGAGAAAGTGCTATGACCTTGTCGCCTTCTTTGTAGACCCAAGCCGTGTTAGATTCATCAGAAGTATACCATGCATCTTGTCGATCTTTGATTGTATAGTCTACACGAACCGGCACTTCCGAAAGATCGGCTTCTTTTTGCGGCGTTGGAATCATGTCAGAACCGCCTGCACTTGCCAGAACGGGATCAATTGCGAAACGAATCATCGGCATCAGCATTGCAGAGGCCATGAACCCACCAGTTCCCATAAGTGTATAGCTAAGGAACGTGCGTCTTGACACTTTATTGCTCATCAGTAATTTCCCTCCTCTTACTCCAAAGTCAGTCCCACGGACATTCTTTTGCTAATTGTAATACTAGGACATATCTATGATATATCAATATGAAACTAAATTCAATAATGCTTTTAGAAGGCACCTAAGTTTGTGAACAAATATTAAGATTTGGTGACAAACAGACACAGTTCTTTTTTTGCTTGCAAAAAGTGCCTGATGCTCTCTCAAGAAGGCGCGTACTGGAAAGCCGGCCAAGGTGAAATGGGCAGCGGCAGATTGACAATAACAGATCAGCGGATCAAGGGGCATGAATGTATGCTAAGGAACTTCCGCTGCACCTTCAGCTCATCCGCAAGCCATTACCACGCAGACGTTTCTATCCGCATGTTCAAAATTACTGCATATTCCAGCTTTCCATGAAATGTGTCAGCACTTGCCGCAGCTGATCTTCCATAATAGTCTGGCGCAAATGGTCATCCATCGTCTCCAGCGGAATGGACGGCAGCCAGACAACTTTTCCTTCTGTGTTTATGCTTGTCCACTTCGGGTCAGTGGTCAGATAGAAGATATGCGTAAATGAAGATTTCTTCAGGTCTTCTGACAGTGTGTCTGCGATCTGCTGCAAGTCGGTTGACTGCGTATAGGAAACAGGCGGCATGAACATCATGCGGCCTTTAAACTGCTTCTCGATGAACATTGACAGATTCATCAGGAACTCTGAGGAAGAAGCACTGTTTTTCATCGTTTCCGGCCGGGTATCGACAGCAATCAGCGGCACAACAATTGTGTCGATATATTCTTTCTGATTTATGTAGGTATCTACATCTTTTGGAACCCAGTTCATTGTCATTCCCCCTAACATTATTCAGTAAAGTGTAGCTCATATGTTCCCGCAACGCAAACCAATGACTTCACCGCAAAGGGCGAAATCATCGGTTGGTGTCCTTGTCTTTTTTCATCTCATTCAGCATTGCCGTCAGGCTGATAAATAATTCACGGTCGCCATTATCCAGCGCTTCATCAATTCTTTTCAGCAACATGTCGTTTGTCGTCAACGTGAAGCTTTCTTCCAGGAGTTTCTCTGCTATTTGCTGATCCTTTCTTTTCTTAAGAAGATCTTCCGGCAAATAAGGATTTTCCTCCGCTACACTGGCATACTCCGGACATTTATTGCTGTCTTTGAAGTTCAGCTGGATGAACATATCTTCATCGGGATGCAGCCTGAGATCATGAAATGATTTTTCCGCATCAGCTGTCATCAGATTCCCTTTATAAAAGCGAAACGGAATGCTGTCAACTTCAGTTGTAGAAATAATCATGGCCCTCGGACAATGATGAGCTTCATCTGTAAAGTGAACATTCGTCAATAGATGTTCATTGCTGAGAAGATAATTTAAAATCCATACACATTCCCGCCGCTTTAATCGATAGCGTTTCAAAAACCACCTCAAGAATTCTTTTTTGGCAGTTACAGGAACCATGGCCATCATCTTATCCCTCCTCTTCAGATTGCGCGATATATGCTGTCCATTCTTCTTCATGCGGTGCGATTCGCACTAATTGCTGAATAACAGGCAAAGCCTCGTCACGTTTACCTTCCTCCAGCAGGAATCGTGCATATTGATCCAAAAAGGCAGCATCTTCGTTCATCCCATCATATGCTTTCAAATACATTTCATACGCCTTTTTAAAATCTTCTGTGCGTTCATAGGCATATGCAAAAAATGCGTGGAGTAAAGGTATCTCTAACTGATCAGCTTCAGCGTAGGTCAGCAGTTCGATTAAGAGGTCATCCTTTTCCTGCTGTTCATAGAGCGACGCAAGCGTTACCAATGCATCGATATATTCCGGATCAAGCACCAGCGCCTCCTGCAAATGTTTTTCAGCCTCTTCAGGCAATTGCAGTTTCAATGCGGATTTTCCGGCAGCAAGCTGTAATTCTTTATCAAATGCATCCCGTTCAATACCTTTCTTGAACCATTCATAAGCCTGCTTATCTTCATTCATCTGCGCGCAGCTTTGTCCTGTAAGCATATAGGCAGAGAAATAATCCGGGTCCATTTCAAGCAGCTGCTCCAGACGCCGGATTGCTTCCGTATAGCGGGCTGTTTGATAATAAGCAAGGCCCAGACCGAACAGCTCTTCAGGATTTTCTTCTTTATCCAGGAGCTCCTCGTAGAACGGGATAGCCTCCTCATACGCAGCACCTGCACTGTATGCTTCCGCAAGACGTGAAGACAGGCGCACACCTGCCAGCTCATCATGCGCCTCGTGAAGTTTCTGATAGATCCTCACGGCTTCACTGTATCTTCCTGAATCCAGCAGCAGTTCTGCCTGCGCGAGCTGAATCACCGGTTCGTGAGGAGCCAGGCCGGCCGCTTCCCGCACTTTGGACAGGGCCGTTTCCGCCAGTCCCACCATCTGATAGTAATCTGCCTGTGCAAGCAGTGCCTGTACATACTCTTCCTCATCTGGTGAAATGTCAGTCAGCAATAATAATGCTTCATCTTCTTCGCCGAGTTCAAGTAATGCTGCGGCACGATCTATCTTGAGCTGTGCTTCGCCGGGAAATACAAGTAATAGCTGAGAGAATATAAAGTCTGCCTGCCCAATAAATCCATAGTCGATTAACATGTTTGCCACATCGTATAATGCGTCATATTCATTGGATGCCAGCAGTTTCTGTATGTTATCCTCAAGGGCATTCAAATCTCCGTCGAGTAAAATTTGCTCCAATTCCTGCAATACATTCATTTTTTCACCTGAGCTTTCTGTTCTGCTTTATTGATTGACTAGCCCCGAAAGGTCCTCGAAAAAACGCGGATACGAAATAGCGATACATGACGGATTCTCTATATGAACAGGACCCGACGTAATCAGCCCAGCGATTGCCGCCATCATGCCAAGACGGTGATCTCCGTAGGATTGCAGCACAGCACCCGTTAAAGGCGTCGGTCCGGTAATAATCATTCCGTCCGGCGTCGTTTCGATATCCGCCCCAAGTTTCCGCAGTTCAGCGGCTACCGCTTCAATACGGTCAGTTTCTTTGACACGCAGTTCCTCCGCATCTTTGATGACGGTCTTTCCTTCAGCTTGTGTAGCCAGCAGTGCAAGCACAGGAAGCTCATCGATTAATCGCGGAATCAGGTCTCCGCCAATTTCAGTCCCTTGTAACTTAGAGTGGCGAATTCGCACTGTGCCGTACCGTTCGCCGGAAAAACCTTGTTCATCCGATTGTTCGATATGAACACCCATCGAAGCCAGTACGTCCAGTATACCTGTTCGAGTTGGATTCAATCCAACTTTTAAGAACGATACATCACTGTTTTCGACTACTGCAGCAGCCACCATGAAAAATGCCGCTGATGAAATATCTCCGGGTACCACTACGTCTGTTCCCGTCAACTGCTGTCCGCCTTTGATCCGTATAGTTTTGTCATGCTGTTCAAGTTTTGCGCCGAATTGCACCAGCATACGTTCTGTGTGATCGCGTGATACCGAAATTTCCGTAACGGCAGTTGTACCTTTGGCTTGCAGACCGGCAAGCAATACAGCGGATTTTACTTGCGCACTCGCGACGGGCATCAAATAGTCAATAGGCTGCAATGGTGTACCAGTTATGGTCAGCGGCAAGTAATCTGCCTCTCCCTCACCAGTAATCTTGGCACCCATTTGTTCCAGCGGGTTTGTCACGCGTTTCATGGGACGCTTGGACAAATACTGGTCGCCGCACATCGTGGAAGTGACAGATGAACCCGATAAAATACCAAGCATTAAGCGGGCTGTCGTTCCGGAATTACCTGCATCGAGCGCTTTGTCAGGCGTCTGCCAATCTGCAATTCCGGGACTTTCCACCGTAACATCGGTCCCATTGCGTGTAATGGATACCCCCAGCTGTTTGAACATCTCAATTGTGCTCAGGCAATCTTCTCCATCTAAAAACCCGGAAATCGTCGTCTTTCCTTTGGCGATTGATCCCAGCATAACCGCGCGGTGAGAAATGGATTTATCTCCCGGCACCTGTAATGTTCCGCGCAGGACGGGCTTTTCATATGAAACAGTCTGTTGTTCTGACATAGCGCTCTCCCCCTTTTAAAGTACGTGCATCGAATAATCAGTTTCTGCTGTCAATACTTGACGGGCCCGCTTACGTTCAGCAGCCGATTGAAAACTGATGACCAGAATACCGTAAACATCTGTCCGTGTTTCCACAATACGGATATTCGTCAGACTGATATTGGCATCTGCAAGGATTTTCGTAATTTCAGAAATGACACCCGGATGGTCCGGAATATCAATGTGTAAATCAAACGTCATATACAATGCGCCTTGAACTGCTCCTTCGTTCGTAGAAGGCAGCTGATCCCGGTACGTTTTTGCTTGCGCGAAGAAATCGAAAATCTGCTCGGGATCGTTCTCCAGCAGCATGTCACGAATATTGTTCATTTCGCCGAGCCAGCCGTCTACTTGCGCCAGCAGCTCTTCCCTATTTTGAATGGTAATATCACGCCACATGACAGGATCAGCAGAAGCAATTCTGGTTAAGTCACGAAATCCGCCGGCAGCCAACTTTTTTACAAACGGCTGTCCTTCTTCCTGCTGCGCCAGGCGGCCGACCAGTGAAGATGCAACCAAATGAGGAAAATGGCTGATGATGGCGGTCATGCGGTCATGCTCTTCCGCCTGCAGAACAATCAGCTTTGCTTTTGTTGTTTCAAGAAGTGTTTCAATTTGAGTGATTTGTTCTTCAGTAGTTGATTCATTCGGAGTCAGGATATAATAGGCGTTTTCAAATAAATGTTCCATGGCAGCAGTGACCCCGCTTTTATGGGAGCCGGCCATCGGGTGCCCGCCAATAAAATTGATTCCTTTTTCTTGTAATGCTTTTGCTGCATCCATGATTGGTTTCTTTGTACTTCCTGTATCCGAAACAATTGCATGCTCTTTAAAATCCCATTCGACAGCTTCTTCAAAAAGCGACACCGTCGTATTCACAGGTGTTGCAAAAAAAACAAAGTCAGCCTGTTCACAGGCTGATTTTGCGGAAGGTGCAACCGTATCGATAATTCCTCTGCGGAATGCCTCATCGGCTGTTGAATACGAGCGGTCAAAACCGATTATATGGATGTCCGGATTTCGTTTCAATGCGAGACCAAGTGATCCTCCGATCAACCCCAGGCCAATTATGCTTACAGTAGTTTTCATTGTCACCTATCCTTACTTGTCAGTTAATAATTGATCGAACGCCTTAAAGAATCCTGTATTTTGCTCATGCGTTCCAATGGTTACACGAATATATCCCGGCGTCCCAAGCAAATTTCCGCTGCGGACGATGAAGCCATTTTTCAATAGATTCTCGCATGCCTCATCCGCATCGCCAGGTACAGCTATCAGCACGAAATTCGTAGCAGACGGATAGATATCCAGCGAATGCTGCTTCGCATAGTCCATAAAACGTGCGCGCTCTTCATCATTTTTCGTTACACAATGCTGAAGAAATTGCTGATCAGAAAGCGCTGCTTCCGCCACTGCCAATGCCAGGGAGCTATTGTTGAATGGATTGCGCACTTTATTTAATTGGGAAATGTTAGCTTCGTTCGTGACGCCGTACCCGATACGGAAACTGGCAAGTCCATATGCTTTAGAAAATGTGCGCAGAACAATCAGATTATCATAGTCATGAATCCACGGGATCGCGTCTTGCTGCGCAGGATCGGTGACATATTCAAAGTAGGCTTCATCAAGAACAATAAGGGCAGTTTCAGGTGCACGGTCAAGGAAATCTCTGATTGCTTCGCTGGATAACAGATTGCCTGTCGGGTTGTTTGGATTACACACCCAGATGACGGCCGTTTCTTCATCCGAAGCTTGTAAGAAGCCTTCCAAATCATGATCACCATTTTCAAGCAGGGAAACTTCACGAATTTCCGCGCCTTCAATTTTTGCATTATGTGCATATTGCGGGAACGTAACAGAAGCCATCACCGTGTTCTTGCCAGGCTGCAGTAAAGCCCTTGAAATAATGGTTACAATCTCATCTGAACCATTGCCAAAGAGGATTTCGTTCGGATCGATCTGATGAAATTCCGCCAGTTTCGTGCGCAATCCCGCCGTATACCCGTCTGGATAGATTTCAAATTGTGCAGCCTTTGAACGTAAATATTCTGCGACTTCCGGTGAAGAACCATAGGGATTCTCATTTGAAGCGAGCTTATGTACTTCATGCAGGCCGTATGTACGTTTGACATCTTCTAATGAACGGCCGGGTGTATAAGGTTTCATCGTGTGTAAAATTGATTTCCATTTCATAGAGCGCCTTCTCCTTTACTTCCAGCAGATTATTTTTGCAGGTCTGGCCGCAGTTGAACGGCTTTATTCTGATAGATATGCTGGATTTCATGTTGTTCTTTAGAAGTATTGACATTCATCATGACGCGGATGCATTTGCGCATTGATCCCGGAACATCGATTTCATGGGTGCACATGACCGGCACGTAAGTCCAGCCTTTGATGGAACGGATAGATTTTGCCGGGAATGCCGCTTTGACATCCACTGTCGTAGAGACGATTACCGATCCGATATCTTCCGGTCCGAACTCATTAGCCTCTGCCATTTCCAATACTAGCAATTCTGTAGCCTTTAGGATTTCCTGTGCATCATCGCTCTCTACTGTTGTTGCTCCTCTGATTCCTCTGACACTCATACAATTCCCTCGCTTTCCAGCTTTTCTTTGAATTCTGCAAAAGCTAGCCGGCAGTCATCTGAACTGATTTCTTTGACAAACGGCTCTCCAATTTTTTTCAGTAAAACAAAATTCATCTTCCCGAAAGAGGCTTTTTTATCTTTTTGCATATAAGACAGTAACTCTTCAAAACTATAAGAGAATACAGGTGCGAAAGTGTAGCCGTTTTTCTTTGCGAAATGCAGATAACGGTCTGTGAACCCTTCAGGGATCTCTCCATACTTTTCACTTAGCAAGAAGGCGTATCCCATACCGATCATGACACACTCTCCGTGACTAAGGCTGCCGAAACCTGAAGCAGCTTCCACTGCATGACCAAAAGTATGGCCAAAATTCAGGAACTTGCGTGTAGAGTTTTCAAATTCGTCTTCTCCCACAATCGCAGCCTTGACTTTGATCCCTTGCAGGAGCTCTTTTTGAAGCCATGGAATCGAAGGTGCAGAAAACTGATCTTTCTCCAGCAGCTGTTCTGTCCACTTCGCATCCGAGATGAATGCGTGCTTGATAAGCTCCGCAAGGCCAGAACGCATTTCAGCAGCCGGCAATGTCTTGAAAACATCCGTATCAAACAGCACAGCGGAAGGCTGGTGGAATGAACCTACCATGTTCTTTCCTTCGGGCATATTAATTGCTGTCTTCCCGCCGACCGCGCTGTCATGCGCAAGAACCGTTGTCGGGCATTGAATAAAACGGATCCCCCGCATGAATGTAGCTGCTACAAAGCCCGTCAAGTCTCCGCATGCTCCTCCGCCAAATGCTATAAGAAGCGAGTTGCGCGTAAATCCTTCCGTCAGTAAAAAGGACTGGCAATCCACATAGACTTGCGGCACTTTGCAGCTTTCGCCGCCAGGCACGATTTTCACCGATACCTCGCGGCCTGAACGGATAAGCGCATCCTGCAGTAACGGCAAATGCAATTCAGCTACATGCGCATCCGCAATAATGCCGATTTTATCTGTCCCGTTTAATAACTCTGCATATTCAGTTGAAAATAAATCATATGTTTTTGATCCAACATGGACATCGTACTGTTGGTCGCGGACGGAAACGGTTAGCTTATCCATCTTAAAACTCCTTTACGTACTGTCTATATTGTTCAATATCCTTCTGTAAGCCGTCCATTGTATCTGAACGGAATTCTTCCATGATTGCTTTTGCCATCTCTGTGGCGATGACATGCTCCGCTACTACGGACGCTGCCGGAACCGCGCAAGGATCGGATCGCTCAATTGTCGCTACAAAAGGTTCTTTTGTGACTATATCCACGCTCTCCAGCGGTTTATAAAGAGTCGGGATCGGTTTCATTACGCCGCGGACCACGATCGGCATTCCCGTCGTCATACCGCCTTCAAGACCGCCTAAACGATTGGACTTGCGGTAATATCCCCGCTCTGCATCCCAGCCAATTTCGTCATGCACTTCACTGCCCGGCATTTTCGCCATCTCAAACCCAAGACCCACTTCCACACCTTTAAACGCATTGATGCTCATCATGGCGCCCGCCAGTTTCCCGTCCATTTTCCTGTCAAACTGCACATAGCTGCCAATTCCGGGAGGGCATCCTTCAATAATAACTTCCACTACACCGCCGAGTGTATCGCCGCGTTTCTTGATATCATCAATCGCTTCCGTCATTTTGACAGATGCTGCTTTGTCTGCACAATATACGGCATCTTCTTCTACGATGGCGCGCAATTCTTCAACTGACAAATCTGCATACGCTGCAGGATCTGTTTCAATGCCGCCGATTTCCGTCACATGGGCTACTGTCTCTATGCCCAGCTGACGGAGAAACTGCTTCGCCACCGCACCGATTGCCACACGCATTGTCGTTTCACGTGCAGAGGAGCGTTCAAGAACATTCCGTAAATCACGATGCCCGTATTTCATGCCGCCGACAAGATCCGCATGTCCCGGACGCGGGCGAGTAATTTGACGCTTTACATCTTCCGGGTTGACGTCTTCAGGAAGAGGTTCGACTCCCATGATTCCTGTCCAATGCTTCCAGTCATCATTGACGACTGTCAGGGTGACCGGTGAACCTATCGTCTTGCCGTGGCGCACTCCGGACGAAATTTCCACCCGGTCTTTTTCTATCTGCATTCTCCGGCCTCTGCCGTGTCCGCCCTGTCTTCTTTTCAATTCTTTATTAATCATTTCAGCTGTCAGTTCCATCTGTGCGGGTAATCCCTCAATGATGGCTGTAAGCTGCGGGCCATGTGATTCACCAGCTGTTATAAACCGCATATTCAATTCCTCCGTTGTATGTTTTAGTGTTTTTTTCGATAAAAGAATGTATCTGCCGATTCAAAATTATATTTTTCAGGGTTAAATATCTGCTCCGTACTTCCTACAAATAAAATTCCGCCCGGTTTAAGTGCTTTAGAGAAGTTCGTATAAATCTGATCTTTTGCCTCTTCCGTAAAATAAATCATAACGTTTCGGCATACTATCAAATCGTAGTTCGTATCGTATCTGTCCTCAAGCAAGTTATGCTGTTTAAACGTGACGGTTTTTTTGATCTCATCCACCACCTGATACGACGGGCCTTCTTTTATGAAATACTTATCAACGATCGGCTTCGGCACTTCTTTCAGGGCACGGTCGTTATATAAACCTATTTTGGCGCGATTCAAGACACCCAGGTCAAGGTCTGTGGCGGTAATCGAGATATCGCGCAGCGGGACGTGTGAGGATAGTACCATCGCCAGGGAGTAAGGTTCTTCGCCTGTGGAGCAGGCAGCGCTCCAAATTTTCAGCCGTTTATTTTTTTCCAGCAGCTGCGGGAAAATCTTCTTCTCCAGCACATTCCAGCGGACTGCATTGCGGTAAAATTCTGACACATTAATCGTCATGCGGTCCAGAAATTCTTCCAGCAAGTCTTTATCCGTCTGAATTGCCTGGGAATAATCCTTGAAATTACGGAAGCCCTTTTTCTCGTATAACGAAGTGAGCCTGCGCTTCATTTGTGCTTCTTTATAGAGTGATAAATCGATTCCGGTCTTCTTTTTTACCCCCTGAATCAGTATCGAATAATCAGACATTTCATCCCCCCTGTTCCTATCTTTCTATGTACGTTCCTATTATAACGGAAAAAGCATGTCCTATGTATAAGAAAAACAGCCTCGCGAAATTCGCTCGGCTGTTTGTGGCGATTAGTTAATCCAGTTATTCACTGTTTTGTCATAAGTCACAAGCTCTTCTTCTTTGAAGAACAAGTTGATCTCGCGGCTTGCTGACTCAGATGAATCTGAACCGTGAATGATATTCTTGCCTACAGTTACAGCGAAATCCCCACGAATAGTACCTGGAGCTGATTCTTTTGGATTTGTAGCACCCATCATCAAACGCGCAGTAGAGATTACGTTCTCACCTTCCCAAACCATAGCGAAAACTGGTCCGGACGTGATGAATTCTACAAGCTCTCCGAAAAATGGACGTTCTTTGTGCTCACCGTAATGCTGTTCAGCAAGTTCTTGAGAAATGTTCATCAATTTCCCGCCAACTAATTGAAATCCTTTGTCTTCAAAACGGCCAACGATTTCACCAATAAGGTTACGCTGTACACCGTCAGGCTTTACCATTAAAAATGTTCTTTCCATCTGTTAAACACTCCTTCATCCGTATATAGGGAATAACCCTTTTAAATACTACCATTGACACCTTTTTCTTTCAACTATTAACAAACATCGTCAATATTTTCGCTGACCGATGAAGTCCGCAATCTGTACCAGCGCCTTTTTGGATTTGCCGTTTGGCAGACTTTCCAGCTCTTTAAGTGCTTTCGCCAAGTAAAGATCACTGATATGCTGGGCTTTATCTATCGCACCGCTCTGACGGATATAACGAAGCATCGCCTGACGGTCAGACTCTTCCATCTTCCCCGTAAATGCACGTTCCATGTACGGTTTGAATTGTTCATCGTCTTTTATGTATAAAACAGGAAGAGTGATATGACCGTTTAATAAATCGCTTCCGGCCGGTTTGCCGAGCTCTTCGTCTGTTGATGTAATATCCAGAATATCATCAACAATTTGAAACGCCATGCCTGTAAAATAGCCGTACCGTTTCAATTTCTGCACAGTCTCTGCATCCGCATCCGCACTCAATGCACCCAGTTCACAGCTGGAGGACAGCAATAAGGCTGTTTTCCGTTTGATGCGCTGCAAATAATCACGCAAATTCTGTTCGGTTTGCTGCTGGAAATCAATCTGAATGATTTCCCCTTTGCATATTTCCAGCATCGTCTCTGCCAATATTTGATGTACAGGCGCTTTTTCGATATTTCCGATAGAAGTCAGTGCGCGCGAAAAGATGAAATCTCCTGCGTACATTGCCACCCGGTTGTTCCATTTCGCTTTAACCGTCTCCAAACCGCGCCGCATGTCAGAGTCATCAATTACATCATCATGGACGAGAGACGCCATGTGAATCAGCTCCAGCGATACAGCTACTTTTGAAGCATTCTCAAGCGAATAGGTTCCGAATTGAGCAGCCAGAATTACAAAGATCGGCCGAATTCTTTTGCCTCCCGCTTTCAGTAAATGCAAAGAAGCTTGACGGACAATGGGAGAAGAAGATTGCACGGAACGTTCAAGCTTTTTTTCAATATAGGACATATCTTTGCGGAAATCCGTATAAAGCGACATTAACTTAATTTTTTCCAACCCTATTACCTTCTCCCGTGTACTCATTATTTGTATGCGATATGGCCCGCCGCCGCACCGCCACTGTAAGACTTATACGATACTTCCTGATAGCCGGCCTCGACAAACAGCTGTGCCAGCTCTTTCATGCTAGGGAAATCATTTGCCGATTCCTGGAGCCATGAATATTCTTTATAGCTCTTTGCAAAGAGTTTACCGAATAACGGCATAATATACTTAAAATAAAAACGAAATGCTTGTCGGTAGACAGGGATTTTCGGCTGGGAAGTCTCTAAACATACTGCCATGCCGCCTGGTTTCAGCACACGGCGCATTTCCTTCAGAACAGTCAGGTAATCCGGAACATTACGAAGTCCGAACCCAATCGTTACGTAGTCAAAAGAGTTGTCGGGAAAAGGAAGTGCCATCGCATTCCCCTGAACCAGCGTAAGATTTGGGTAAGGAGCTGTTTTTTCTCTCCCTGATTCCAACATATTGGCACTGAAATCCAGACCTGTCACTTCACCTGACGGCCCTGCTGCTTCAGCCAGCGCAACTGTCCAGTCTGCTGTTCCGCAGCAAACATCCAGAGCTTTTGCTCCCGGACGAACATTCATGCGAACCATAATATCATTTCGCCATTTTATGTGCTGATTAAAACTGATTACGGAATTCATCTTATCATAGTCTGCCGAAATTTTTTCAAAGACGTTATGAACTTTTTCTTCTTTTGAGACCGCCACAGTTCGCCCTTCTTTCTTCATTTCTGTTTACTTTCTTCTTGCTTCGTCATTTTTTGCAATTCGTCCAGTACGGATTTATGTAAATAAAAGCTTTGCCCTACTTGTTTTTCCAGCTGTTGTCCTAGCTGACTGATCCAATATTGCGTATCATTGTCATCCGGCACCAAGTGCGGGAATTTCATCTGTCCCAAGTTTTGCCGCTTGCTGTCGAGCAGCCACATGTAAGGAAAGAATGTTTCGGCGATATGCGTGTAGCGGCTAAAGCCGAATGTCTCAAAAAATTCCACAATACACGCACTTTCCACTTCAGTAATCAGCTGCAGTCTTTCCTCAAACGTTGCCGGCGGTGTCTGCAGAAGTGTTGTTTTGCATTCATTGACTCTGCCGATAGCGGCTGATAATGAACGAATGAGATGGAAATTAGGGATCGACGCCAATAATTTATAATGGATACCACTAAAGTGATCACCCGCAAGAACCATCAATTGCTGCTCTTTGGATGATGCATCCGCGATATCGATTTGATCATGGACATCAAAAGCCGTATGGATGGCACCAATCGCCAAGGCAGCTGTCTGCATTTCGTCCGACCACTGTTCACCGTTAAGCATAGGCAGCAGAAGCAGCGCGGCTTTTCGTCTGTCAATCGGCGCATGCCCTGCGTCCTGTTCGACTACTGGCTGATAAATCGCACGTCGCAGGTTTTGTATATAATTGTCGACTTGGTCAGTGAGTCCTTTTATCTCCATCAGTAAGCTCCATTCCCGTGAGTTGTACGGTCATTCTTTTTCTTCGCTTGTAATCACTCCATGCGCCGTGTGAATTTCGGCTTCTCCCCGAATTTTAATAGCGGATGTATGCTCGGTAAACTGCGCGATCATGACTTCTCCCCTATCTAACTTTTCGGTATGGTGAAACTTTGTGTCATTGCCTCTGGTGAGACCGATGACATTCACTCCATCTTTTTTCGCTTTGATAATCAGATAATCCGGTTGTGTCATTTTCGCATCTCCAGTCTATATATAGTCCTAATGATAGCATACATATCCGGCGCTCGGCAAAGACCTCAATTTGATTTTATAAGAGATAAAATTTCAGCGCGTTTGACATCATCATGCTCATAGATTCCTCTGGCAACCGTCGTGATCGTTTTAGCACCCGGTTTCTTGATTCCGCGCATCGTCATGCACATATGCTCCGCTTCAATGATGATATATACACCGTATGGATTGAGCTTTTCCATCATCGCATCCGCCACCGTGGACGTAATGCGCTCTTGCAGCTGCGGACGGCGGGCTGCTGTCTCCACGGCACGCGCAAGTTTGCTTAGACCCGCAACCACTCCGTCCCGCGGAATATATGCTACATGTGCTACACCGAAAAAAGGCACCAGGTGATGTTCACACATTGAATAAAACGGAATATCTTTAACTAACACGACTTCATCGTGATTTTCATGAAATACCGTGTCAAAATATTCTTTTGGATCCTTAGTTAATCCTTCAAATACTTCCTGATACATTTTCGCGACACGTTTAGGCGTGTCAAGCAGCCCTTCACGATTCGGGTCTTCGCCTATGGCTTCCAGAATCATTGTGACGGCCTGTTCTAATTTATTGATATCTTTTTCATTCATGACAGTATGTCCTCCTTATAGGAACAAAACCTATTTCACCAAAATACTAGCACATTCCGTTCATTCCGTATAGTTAGTTGTACTTCTTATGTATTCCGCCAAAAAACGGAAAGGAGTCCATCCATGGCCATCTGATTGACAGATTTGCTGGACGGACTCCTATGTAAAATCTCTAATTATTTTACTGCGTCTTTAAGTGCTTTACCTGCTTTGAAAGCTGGAACTTTACTTGCAGCGATTTCGATTTCTTCACCTGATTGTGGGTTACGTCCTTTACGTGCAGCGCGCTCACGAACTTCAAAGTTTCCGAAACCAATCAATTGAACTTTATCACCGTTAGCAAGAGTCGATTGAATTGTATCGAATACAGCTTCAACAGCTTTAGTTGCGTCTTTTTTTGTTAGACCTGCCGCTTCTGCTACAGAGTTAATTAATTCTGTTTTATTCACACCGTTCACCTCCTCTCAAAGGGGATGCTATTGCTGTTAACACTGTAAAAAGAGTAACATAAGAAAAACGGCGGTGCAACAATATTATCATGCTTTTCCTTTATTCGCGGCATTTCAAGGGATTTTCATAAGAATGCATAGAAAAAAGACCCGTTTTCAACGGATCTTTCATCATGCAGCCTATCCCATTTCATAAGAATTCGGCTTGATTACATCAAACAATAAAGGTGATCATGCCCTTATTCCCGTCATTCACCATTTGTTCAATCGTCTCCCGCAGGCGTTTTCTAGCGCGGTCCGGAACTGCGGCAGTCTTAAATCGGATACTTTCTTTCATGACCTCATGAAGCGGTGTGCCGAATAATTGTGTTTCCCACAGCGCATCCCGGTCATGCAAGTAAGCATTTTTCAACTCTTTCAGCAAGTGATGGCTATGGAACTCAGAACCGATCAGCGGGGCAAATTCCGCTTCCATGTCAATTCGGATAATGTGAAGCGACGGCGCTTTTGCCTTCATTTTCACACCGTAGAATGTGTCTTGTTTAATTAATTCCGGCGCAGTCGGCTGGAAATCTTCTATGGACGGCAACGCTACACCATAGCCCGATTTTTTTGCTGTATCGATTGCTTCCGCATACAAGTCATAGGACTTTTTCGCTTTTACTGCTTCCTGGATAAAAACCAGCCAATCTTTTTTCGAACGCATTTCCGTACCCATGAATTCCTCACATACCGCAACAAAAGCTTGTTCATCCATGTCAATCTTGACGATGGCTCTGCCTTTGCCTGCGTCCACTTCAATTACTTCAGCCTGTCTGACGAATTCTTCTTCCTGCAGCAGCTCCGCAATTTCCTGCACTTTACGAATCTTGGATACACCAAGGAAGCCGTCCTGAATCAGCTGATCAATTCGCGCATTCAGTTTATGGCTGTCTCCAAGCTCCTCCATCCAGTCAGGACGCTGCAGTTCAATGTCGGTGATTGGAAATTCATATAGTGCTTCCTTGAGGATCAGCTGGATCTCTGCTGCATTCAGCTGATCTGCACTGATGGCAATAACCGGTACTCCATACTTTTCATGCAACTGCTGTTTCAGTTCCAGCGCCTTCTCATGGGCAGGCATTTTGGAGTTTAATACAATGACAAACGGTTTGCCGATTTCCTGAAGCTTAGATACAATTTCTTTCTCCGCAACTTCCGCTGCAGCTCTTGAAATATTGTTCACTGTGCCGTCAGTCGTCAATAAAATACCGATCGTCGAATGATCTCGGATGACCTTGTCTGTACCAATCCGAGCCGCTTCCTGGAACGGGATTGGTTCATTGTGCCAAGGGGTATGAACATATTTCGGCCCATCCTCATCCTCATAACCTTTGACGCCGTCAATGACGTAGCCGACACAGTCAGCTAAGCGAATTTGGAATTCAAGTTCTCCATCCCCGATTGAAACGCTTGTTCCTTGGGCAGGTACGAATTTAGGTTCTGCAGTCATAATTACGGGACCTGGTGAACTTTGAGGCAGTTCGTCTTGTGCACGAATCCGATCGTTGGCATCCGTCATGTTCGGAATAACAACTTCCTCCATGACTCGTTTGACAAAAGTGGATTTCCCTACTCGAACAGGGCCTACCACACCTATATAAATGTCGCCGTCTGTTCTTCTAGCTAAGTTTTCGTATAATTCTTCTTTCATCATTAGCCCTCCTTTTTCTCCGCATAGTAGCTTATGAAATAGAAAAACGTTTCATGCATGGATGCAAGAAACGTTTTTGGGTAATGTAATTATTTTTAGTTAATACTTTGTGCCAATCCCTATTTCAGACGAATAAGGGATGCCTTCAAAATGCCCGCCGTCAGCCCGCCGGACAGCAAGTGCGAAGGCATGCCCCGCTTTGACCAGCGTCGGGATTTTGCCGAAATCGCAGAAGGAAACAGCAAAGGACCGGTTCACTGTTATTTCTTCATAAACACCGGCTCGTTGTTTTCATCCACTGTATACGGCATGGAATATGCCGGGAGCACAAGGGAGTTCTCGTACAGCAGATAGCGTATATCTGTGCCCGGTTTGATTTCAGGCTTTTGCTCCATCAGGATTTTATTGAGGTCGATGGAATAGTCTACGTAGAAGTTTCCATCGCCGCCTACTACGATAGGCAAATGTGCATCAGAGTATGGGCTTTCTACTGTCAGCGGCTCTTTGAAGCCCATTTTCTTAAAATCTACCGCATACACATTTTCGCCGACCGGGTCCAGAAACGGCAATTCACCGTTGATGAATTTACGAAGGTTTAGGTCGCGAAGTTTCTCAGTGATCCGCAAATCTACCAATTTGACCGTCGGGTTTTCCTCTACATCCATGAGGACGTATTGGAAGATGCCTCCGTTTTCAAAAGCATTGGACGGGATCTTTTCTGTGAAGTCCGGTACTATTTTGGAGAACTCGATAGGATACTTTATGTATTGATCGGTTTCCTGATCGCGTGTTTTAATCGGCAACAGTCCCCCCGATTGTTCTTGATAGCGTTCTACAGCTTTCTGGACAGTTTCCTGCTGATCAGGATACGGTGTCTCACTGGCCTGCTTCTCTTCAGGCGAACGGCCGCCAAGGCATCCCGACAGCAATAGGCCGCAGATGAGGACTGACAGTATCAGCAATTGTTTTTTCATGTTTTACGCCCCTCCAGTCGGTCCGTTAAATACTAAATAGACCATAGCAAAGAACGATGAAATTAATAATGCATACGCAATAATCGCAAACAGGATACTTACCACACGGTTTTTAATTTTATATCGGCTTGCATAAATCAAGCCCATTGAAATTACCATGAAACCCATTGCGTAAAAAGATAGCCACATTTTATCTAACGAGGACAAAATTGTCACCCTCCTACAGTTTAAATACCGAAAAACGTATCGATTTCTTGTTTCTTTCCACGGCTCATCAATTGATCCACAGCCTGCTTTGGCGGAATGCCTCCAAATAATATGGAGTACAGCGCTTCTGTCAGCGGCATATTCACTTCAAATTGCTGTGCGAGCCGGTATGCCGCTTTCGTTGTGCGGACTCCTTCTATGACCATGCCCATTTCCTCCGTAACCTTCTCAAGAGACTGGCCTTTTCCGAGCAGATTGCCCGCCCTCCAGTTTCTTGAGTGGACGCTCGTACAGGTAACAACCAAATCACCTAGTCCCGTCAGTCCGGAAAACGTTTGTTGACCAGCACCCATTTTCACGCCAAGCCGCGTAATTTCTGCCAGACCTCTTGTGATAAGCGCTGCTTTCGCATTGTCACCGTATCCAAGACCGTCTGAAATACCCGCTGCCAATGCGATGACATTTTTCAATGCACCGCCAAGCTCTACACCAATCACGTCTTTATTCGTGTAAACACGGAAATAATTACTCATGAATAAATCCTGGACACGCTCCGCGGCTGCCATATTGCATGAAGCTGCCGCCACTGTCGTTGGATGACGCATAACCACTTCTTCCGCGTGGCTCGGCCCGGACAGTACGACAATCGCTTCACGCAGCGATTCATCGATCTCTTCTGCAATAATTTCAGAAATTCGTTTCAGCGAGTCCGGATCTATTCCTTTGGAGACATGAACAAAGACAGCCGGTTCAGTCAATAATTCTTGTATACTTCTGCATGTTTCACGCATCGCAACAGTCGGCACAGCCAGGACGATGGTTTTCGCATGCTGCACCGCGGTCTTCAAGTCACTTGTCGAGTTAAGGTTCTCGGGCAGTTTCACTTCCGGCAAATACCGGTGATTCGTATGCCGGTCATTGATTTCATCCGCCTGCTCTGCGCGTCTTGTCCAAATCAGGCTGTCATGTCCGTTTTCAGCCAGCACAAAAGCGAGCGCCGTTCCCCAGCTTCCTGCTCCGATTATAGAGACTGTTTCCATTACCTCCACCCTTTCTGTTCTAGTAGTCAGCTTCTTGCTCTCGTAATTAAACGAATCGGCGTCCCTTCAAATCCAAATGACTCACGCAGCCGATTCTGTAAAAAACGCTCATAAGAGAAGTGCATGAGTTCCGGTTCGTTAACAAAGACCACGAACGTCGGCGGCTTAACTGCAACTTGTGTCGCGTAATAAATACGCAGACGGCGCCCTTTATCAGATGGTGCCGGATTTCTTGCCACTGCATCCTCCACCACTTCATTGAGCACGCTTGACTGAATGCGCATCGCATGGTTTTCACTGATCATTTGAATGTTGGAGAATAAAGTATGCACACGCTGCTTTGTTTTAGCGGAGACGAAATGAATGGGTGCATAATCAAGGAATCTGAACTGATCACGAATGTCGTCGATAAAATTATTCATTGTTTTATCGTCTTTCTCCAGTGCGTCCCATTTATTGACTACGAACATGACTCCTTTACCCGCTTCTTCCGCATAGCCGGCGACACGTTTATCCTGCTCACGGATACCTTCTTCCGCGTTCAGCACAATCAATACGACATCTGAGCGGTCAATCGCTTTAAGCGCACGCAGCACACTGTATTTCTCCGTGTTCTCGTAGACTTTCCCTTTTTTTCGCATGCCTGCTGTATCAATGATTTTGAATTCTTGTCCATCCACTATTTTGGCGGAGTCAATCGCATCCGTTGTAGTTCCTGCGATATCACTGACAATCACACGCTCTTCACCAAGCAGCGCATTTACAAGTGACGATTTACCGACATTCGGGCGCCCTATCAAACAGAATTTGATTGACTCATCGTCTTCCTCTTCCAAGTTCATGTCTTTAAAACTCTCTGCCATCGCATCAAGCAAATCACCAAGGCCCAATCCGTGTGATCCGGAAATCGGGTACGGCTCGCCAAATCCAAGTGAATAAAAATCATAAATCATGTCTCTCATCTCTGGATTATCCACTTTATTTACTGCTAATACGACCGGCTTATTCGTTTTATACAGCATACGTGCAACTTGTTCATCTGAATCAGTCACGCCGTCTCTGCCGTTCGTCAAAAAGATAATGACATCTGCTTCATCAATGGCAATTTCCGCCTGCATGCGAATCTGCTCCAGCAGCGGCTCGTCACCAATATCAATACCGCCTGTATCAATCAGGTTAAATTCATAGTTCAGCCATTCTGCTGAACTGTATATACGGTCCCGCGTCACACCGGACACATCTTCTACGATGGAGATGCGTTCGCCTACAATCCGGTTAAAAATTGTCGATTTCCCGACATTTGGTCTTCCTACGATTGCTACTGTTGGTTTTTTCATTTTCTTTCAATACACCCTTCCGACCTATCTTTGAATATTATACACAAAAAGAATGATGATGCATATGAAAGCATCATCATTCTGATTACGCATATTTACGATTTGTGACCAGTTGCACACATTCAAAGAATTATTCTTTAAATTTTTTCAGCTGATCGCCGATGACATCACCAAAAGAGAAGCCGGTAGTTTCTTCAGGCATTTCATAGCTGAAGTTTTCTTCACGTGTTTCTTTTGGTTTGTCAATCAGGTCTTTAATGCTCAACGAAATACGTTTTTCCTGCGGATTGACATCCAATACTTTAACTTGTACGGATTGCCCTTCCTCTAATACTTCTTGAGGAGTGCCGATATGTTCGTGTGCAATACGTGAAATGTGGACAAGGCCTTCCACGCCTGGCAAGATTTCCACGAATGCGCCGTATGCAACCAAACGCTTGACCGTTCCCTCGAGAACAGAGCCGACTTGTGCTTTTTCCTCAATATTTTCCCACGGCCCAGGCAATGTATCTTTAATGGACAGCGACACGCGCTCTGCGTCACGGTCAACAGATAATACTTTCACCTGGATTTCGTCCCCCTCTTTCAGCACATCCGAAACATTTTCGATATGTCCATGGGAGATTTGTGAAATGTGGACAAGGCCGTCTACGCCGCCGATATCAACGAATGCACCGAATGACGCGATTCGCTGAACCGTACCGTCTAGAATGTCGCCTTCTTGAATACCCGAAAGCGCCTCTTCTTTTTTCTGTTCATTCTCTTCTTGAACAACTGCACGGTGTGACAGGATCAACCGGTTCTTTTCCTGATCCATTTCTACGATTTTAAATGTCATCGTACGTCCTTTATAATCATCGAATGACTCGACAAAATAATCTTCCACTAAAGAAGCTGGGATAAAGCCACGGACGCCAAGATCAACAACGAGTCCGCCCTTTACAACATCTTTAACTTCAGTTTCGATAATTTCACCGTTTTCGAATTTCTCTTCCAATGAATCCCATGCGTTTTCCGCATCGACTTGCCGCTTGGACAGCACATACATTTCATCTTCCACTTTTGTAACTGCCAATTGTAATTCATCACCGACTGAGACTGCATCATCTGCTTTTTCAATATGCAGGCTGGAAAGTTCGCTGATCGGAATTACGCCATCAAAAGGAGCGCCTGCGATTTCCACAGTCACCGATTTCTCTTCAACCTTTGTTACTACACCTGTTACGCGTGCACCTTCACCGTATTCTTTCACTTCATCCATATTCATCTCTTCAGTCATATGTAGTCCTCCTCCATAATGAATCTTATCTCTATAGTATGCGAATCTACACACAAAAACAAAAATTTGCTCTTATTCTTTTATTTATGCTGTTCAATTAACTTGGATATTTCAGCCATAATGGCTTCTGTCACTTCTTCTGCTGATGCTTTTCTTTCGCGGTAAGGCGTCATATCCATTGCTTTCCCATATACCACTTTTAATTGGGAAAATGCTTTATACGGTCCAATGATTGCACAAGGGACCACTTTAGCATCCCCTCCTTTTAACGCAAAGAATCCTGCACCCGCCAAACCTTTACCAATCTCTCCCGTCTTGCTTCTGGTGCCTTCAGGGAAAAGACCGACTACCTTTTCGTCGCGCAGCAGTTTAATTGTTTTGCGGAATGCTTCACGGTCACTCATACCGCGTTTCACAGGATACGCCTGCACCCGCGGCAACAGAGTTTTCAGAACTGGCTTCGAGAACAGCTCTTCTTTTGCCATGAAATGAACTGTCCTCGGGCACGTGATGCCAACGATCGGCGGATCCAGATTATCGATATGATTGGTGCATAATAGGACGCCGCCTTCTTTTGGGAAGTTTTCCTGGCCAATAATTTTAATCCGGTAGAGCGGAAAACAAATAGTGCCAATCAGAAATTTGCCAAGCGGATATAAGTTCATTGGGCCAGCCTCTTTTCCGCATACTCAATAATAGAGTTTGTCACTTCTTCTATTGTTTTCCCTGTTGTATCAATTATAATCGCATCTTCCGCTTTTTTTAACGGAGAAATTTTACGTTCGCTGTCCGCCTTATCCCGTTCACTGATTTCCCTTTTCAATGTTTCATAATCTGAAGACATTCCGCGCTGCTGTTCTTCAAGCAGCCGGCGCTCCGCACGTTCTTCAACAGACGCTGTCATAAAGATTTTCAGTTCTGCTTCTGGCAGTACGGACGTGCCAATATCTCTGCCGTCCATAACGACAGAAGATTTTGCTGCCAGCTGCTGCTGTTTAGCCACCAGAAGTTTACGGACAGCTGTCATCGCTGCAATAGCCGAAACATTCGCCGTTACTTCATGCGAGCGTATCGCATCCGTTACATCCGCGCCGTCAAGCAAGACTTTCTGTACTTGTTCACCAGGCTGCAATTCAATATCCGTCTGGCTGATCAGCTGCATAATTTCTTCTTCACTGCGCGGATCTGCTGCGTGTTGAAGCACCTTGAATGTAATGGCCCGATACATCGCACCTGTATCGATATACGTATATCCCAATTTTTTAGCTACTAATTTAGCAATTGTACTTTTGCCTGCCGCGGCAGGGCCGTCAATTGCGATTCTCATTCCACCAGTCATGCTGAAAACCCCTCCATTTACGCCTATATTGTACCATATGCAAAAAGGAAAAGCCTGTTTTCAACAGACTTTTCCTTTAGCTATTTCGCAATTCCAGCTGCCGTTCAAAACAATACCGGATAATATGCTGTCTATCTTTTTCATCAATTTCATTGAAGGCGAAAGAAGTGAGTCTGCGCTTTTCACTTTCCCAGTTTCGGACTACTTTAGCTTTACATGCCACGTATTTGATTTCTGTCTTGGAGAAATACAGCACAATCATTAATTTCACTTCTTCATTCGGAGCAAAATAATCGTGATCTTTCATATTGACCGCCAGTCCGCCGGCACTGATATCCAGCGACACCAGCTGCAAGGCGGATGCATCTGCCTGCAATGCAACGTCGAGCGATGTATCCACACGGACGAACTCTCTTCTTTGAATTTTGATCAATTGCTTATCTCCGGGGTATTTCAGTTTAAGCATAGGGATAGTCCGGTTGACGCGGCTGTGAACTTCCGTACGGAATGCAAAGGACATTTTATACTCGTCCACAAATGTAACCAACAGCTGTGTCCCGTCAATGAAGAAGGCCGTTTTACCGGTTGCCATATTGATGGGATAATCCATCATAAAGTGTTCATCGTCTTCGATATCCACCACCCGGCATTTGAATTTCTCCGATTCCTCTGTATAGTCCTTCTCTATCGTTAATACCGTTCCAATAGTTAATCTCATTTCTCCACCTGCCATTACTTACTATTCCTTCTATTATGTCACGTGGAGTAAATTTTTCCAATCTATTTATTATTGTTTTTCAGTTGTAATGACTTCCAGCGTATCCGTGTCGACAAGAATTTTATACGTCTCTACGTTTTCTTCCCCAGCTACAACGGTCAGATAATATGCAAGACGCTGTTCCAGCTGGCTGTTTTCTACATATGCCAGCTCTTCTTCCATTACAGTGACTTCTGACCTGAAGAACTTATTCCAGTCGACATCCCGGACCGGCTGCGGCTTGAGCTGCTCTTTTCTAATATATTCAGAAGCATCGAGCCCTATAATTTCTCCATTGTCTTTAGCTAATTTGATATGAATTGGATCAGAGAAGACTTTTGCGTTATTGCCGGGATTCACCCGTACATAGACAAAGTGCCAGGCACTGTCATTCTCCCTTGTTTCTTCGAGTACAAGGTCTTTATAATCTGCTTGCTTTAAAAACTGTTCTGCCGATTTCTGCAGCTCTTCATAGGATCTCTGAGGTTCGCCCATCCGGC
This sequence comes from Sporosarcina sp. P37, assembly GCF_002109365.1. Lineage (NCBI taxonomy): Bacteria > Bacillati > Bacillota > Bacilli > Caryophanales > Caryophanaceae > Sporosarcina > Sporosarcina sp. P37. Next base: position 3,086,215 of record NZ_CP015349.1, on the reverse strand, counting down.
GCTCAACTAAATAAGACAATACATGTCCGCCTTTTTCCGTGATGTCAATATATCCAATCGAGGAGTTTTCTGCAAATCGAATATGATAAAACGGATAGGGTGCACCTTTTCTGCTTCTTTCCGCAGCAATAATATCATTGGAAACGGCAGGCAATAATTTTTTAAATTTCTGTATCGCTTCTTCTTCAGAAATCTTTTGGTCCTTTAAATTACGGAGTTCTTTTTTCTTTTGCACATCCGATTCACTCGCTGTCAACGGAAATACTGTTTCGGTATATTCCATAACCGTTTGTCCCATCTTATTCCAGTTGGCTTTTCCTTCGGGAGAGTCACGTAATTTTTTTTCCCAATGACCGATTGACATTTTGCCTGACATCAAATCTTTTGTTGCCAGCTGCCATTCACTTGAAAACTCTTCCAGATTGTCTGCCGCACGTTGAATTACTGCGTAATACTCATCAGGATCTCCTTTTTCGGTCGACTGCTTGGCATAGTTCCCCAACCGGCCTAAGTAGTTCATCCAAGAAGTGGAGAAACTTTCATCTACGGGAAGCGACGCAATAGACGTCTTAATGTCAGAGGACAGCCTCCAAATGTCTTCCCTTTCTTTCGCTGAACTTTTTTGATCTTCAAAAAGCAATGATTTTTTTACCGCTTCTTCAAGTTCGCCAAGCTTTTGTGAGGCATCTGTCATACTTTTCGAGTACTGGGTATTCAGTGCAATTGAAAGCTGCTCATTCTCCTGTACAGTTCCGATTGTATAAATCCCCAGTACAATAAATGAATACGTTAGAATAAAAATCATTCGCTTCATAATTCGTCTGCATCCTCCTTTCCATCAATCACAAAAGATGTGTAAACCAATTTTTTTGATCTGCGGCCTTGACCAGATCCATTTGCTCGTGGCGGTTATCGGATTAAAATAATATATCGCATTTTCGGAAGGATCCCAGCCATTGATCGCATCAATTACCGCTTCTTTTGCCCGTTCATTCGGCGTAAGCCAAATTTGTCCGTCTGCAACTGCCGTGAATGCGCCCGGCTGGAATATAACGCCGCCAATTGAATCCGGAAAATCCGGATGCTCGACACGATTCAATATGACTGCCGCAACTGCCACCTGTCCTTCATACGGTTCACCGCGCGCTTCACCGTACACAGCGTTTGCCAGTAAATTGATATCCTGATTGCTATATTTCGGCGGCGCCTGCATTTGTTTTTGAGCTTGTTTTTGCGGGGCACTGCCCTTTTTCACTTGCGATTCCAGCGACTGTCCGCCGTAATACGTAAATTGATTCCCTTTGGCTATTTGTCCTTTCACATATTTTTCATCATAGTCTGTAATTCCCTTCAGCTTTTTTTGCGTACCTTTTCCTGCAATCCCATCCAGCGGCAGACCGTATTGCTCTTGAAAATTACGCAATGCCCAGTACGTGCCGTATCCGAAATTGCCATCGATCTCACCATGATAAAAACCGATGTATTGCAGTCTTGCCTGCAGCTCAATCACGTCATCTCCTTTTGCGCCTTTCGCCAAATCACGGCCACTGAAAGCATCACTGTGACCCGCATAGAAAGAGAACATTAAAATGCCTGCCAATAGTACGAATAAGAAGCGTGAAGATACTCGCTTCATAAACATCCACCTCCAAAAAAATATGCTTCTTTGTAGTTTGTCCAATCTTCAGTATTTTATAAGACAAAAAATCCGTCTGATTGCTCAGACGGATTTTTTTGATTTTATTGAGTTTCTTTTTCTGAATTGCTGCACTGCAAAAGTATGGGCGTATTTCACCCGTGTCAGACCAAACCACCATAGGAACAGCATGAAAGGTATCATCAGATACAGCCAATAATCATAGGAAAATAAAATTGAATTATATAATATGTGAAGCAAAAAAGGAGCAAAAAACGCCATTGCTATCCATTTCGTTTTTTCTGTGACATCTGAGAATTTCGCTTTACCAAAATAATAGCCCATTACAACGCCGAATAACGCATGACTGGAAACAGGCAATAACGCACGAATAAATGCAGTATCTAATCCGAATGTTAATAAATATAAAATATTCTCGACAGTGGCGAACCCAAGAGATACACTTGCGCCGTATAAGATCCCGTCATACGCATCTTCAAATTCTACCGTTTTGTATACCAGTATGAAAATAATTATCCATTTAAAAAACTCTTCCAAACTGCTTGAAAATATGGCATTACGAATAAATTCATTATGAAATACATGTTCTTCTTCAAAGACATGCTGAATAAATAATATCGGGAATGTCATGATCGCACCGTAAATGAACGCATGAAACAGCGTACGCGAAGGCTCTTTTGCAATTTGCTTGCGCAGATACAAATAACTGAAAAGTGCCAGCGCCGGTGCTATTGCAACTGTCAGCAAAATAAACATAGGCGCCTCCTCACGACGCTATTATACCATACTGTATAAAGCAACAGCCGCCTGATCACAGACGGCTGTTTTGTTCATAGATGCTGTTTGATGTGTTTGGCGATCATTCCGCCATGGAAACGTCCATTTTCAATGAATATTTCATTGGCATTATTGCCTGCAGCAATGACACCCGCGATAAATAGATTGTCAATATTTGTTTCCATCGTTTCTTCATTAAAGACAGGGCGTCCTGACACATCGTCGACTTCAATTCCTATTTTACGTAAAAAGTCATGATCCGGGTGATAGCCAATCATTGCAAAGACATAGTCACTCTCTAGGTCAAATATTTTCCCCTGCTGATCCACCGTCACTGCATCTTCCGTGATTTTCGTGACCGACGCATTGAAATACATATCAATATGGCCATTACGCACTAAACTGTCGAACCCGGGCAAGATCCATGGTTTCACACTTTTTGAATAAGAATCATTTCGATAAACGACCGAGACATGCGCGCCTGCACGCTGTAATTCCAATGCTGCATCGACAGCAGAATTTTTACCGCCGATCACTGTCACCTTTTTATTAAAATACGGGTGCGCTTCTTTAAAATAATGAAAGACTGTCGGTAAATTCTCACCTTCGACATGTAAACTGTTCGGCTGATCATAATATCCCGTAGCCACTACGACATATTTCGCATAATAAGCCGATTTATCTGTCGTCACAACGAATCGCCCGTCTTGCCTTCGGATATCCTCCACTCGTTCATGACTGTTGATTTGCAAATTTTCGATTTGGGCGACCGTTCTGTAATAGACTAGCGCATCGTTGCGCTTTGGTTTGTCTATAGCGGTGATAAACGGCGTCTTGCCAATCGATAATTTACTGCTCGAACTAAAAAATGTTTGGTGAGTCGGATAGTTGTAAATCGAATGAACGATATTCCCTTTTTCAATTACCACTGCCGACAGTCCAATATTTTGCAATTCAATTGCCGCAGACAAGCCGCAAGGGCCTCCGCCGACAATTATTGCATCTGCACAATTCATGACATCTACTCTCCTTATTTCTTGCTGCCTAGTAGCGAATCTCCACTACATGGCATTCTGGTTTTGCACCCAGCCGCAGCGGCAGCATAGTTGTTCCATAACCGTTACTGATTAATTTCGCGCTGTCCGCTGTTTTTTGGAAACAGCCAAGATCCTGCATTCCCCATGGCCCAAAACGTATTTGACCGCCGTGCGTATGCCCGGCAAGAGAAAGTGCCGGCTGCAGCTTTCCTTCAATCTTCCTGAGCAGCGAAGGATTATGGACTGCAAGTATCAGCTTTTCATATCCGGCTGCTGAGTCAGCCGCCTTATCAATTTCCACCGGGCCGTTGTTCGGGTCCTGGAGTCCGCATATCCCCCAGCGCGGATGATTCGGAATCGGTGCAGTGCTGTCGACCAAAACCGTACCGCCAGCCTTTTTTACCGCACGTAAAATATTCGGCACACCGACTTCCTGATCGTTGTTGCCGAAAATATAAAACAGCGGAGCAACAGCAGACAGCATGCGCATATTCCTTTCGACTCGTCCGACCGGCACGCCTTTTTCTGCCGCGTCCCCGCCCACTATGACTGCATCTATGGAACGTGTGCGCAACTCTTCGATCAGCCGCTCAGGCAGCCGGCGCCTATGGATGTCTGAAATAAAAAACACCTGCAATATGTTAGTTGCGGATGAATCAGCTGTCAGCGTATGTGTCAGCACACGGTTTCGATGGGCCAGTGTAAACATATAGGCCATCATGGCGACGGCTGACGAGAGAACCGATAAACCTGCAATGCGTACCTTTTTCATTAGACAGCTCCCATAGAAAAAAGCAAAGTGCATGCTTTGCTTTTCAGTAATAAAATTCATTTGTAGTATAGCAAGATTTCATGTAATTCCATAACCATTTCACTCGGTTTATGCAGCCGGGAAATAGCAGTCAGCTGTTGCGGGATGAAAGCCGACAGAGAGCTCGACTTTTTCAACGGGCACCTGATCCGGCACATCCGGGGAATAGAGATCGGACAGTACATACAACAAAATAACAATAGGAATTAATGTAAAAATCGCCAGGAAAATATTAATGATCTTCACCTGGCCGTATTTTTCCACTTTCTTTTTCTCGTGAAGTTCCGCACGTGAAGGGAGTTTATGAGCAGAAACTTTTTCTTTGATCTCTTTTCGATGCTGTTCAAAATCTGTTTTATACTGATTAGTTAACATAAATAATTTCTCCTTTACACCGCATAATGTCTGTTGCTATTATATGATGCAATTCGTTCCTTCATCCTTAAAAAGCGCGTACATTTATAAGCTTATCTTCTTCTATTATGCCGAATTTTGTCTTAAAAGTAAATACAGACTGCCTTCTTATCCCAATAAGCTGTGTAATCGTTCCCGCCACTGTAATGGTTCTGACACTTGTTTCGGCGGAGAATCCGGCATATTCAGCCAAGTGTCGTCCAAGTTCTGACAATTGGAACAGCAATCGGCTTCTGCGGGGAGAGCATTTTCGCCAAAAAATCTTACAAGTGTGTTCCGCAGACAATTTTCACTAGTAACGTAGCTCTCCATTTCGGCAATTTGTTTTTCCTTGTTTTGAAAAATCCGCTGAATTTGACAGACAACATTTTCTGTGTCGAATTCTTCGAAATAATAATCCAGCAAGCGGGCTGAGACTTCTGTTAACCCTGCTTGTTCAGCGGCCGCCTGCGCATCTGTGCCCGCTTGCATAAGCGAATGATAATAGCGGATTTGCTGTTCGTCCGGAAGATCGTCATAAACGATAAACTTTACTTTTTGGATGTCGCGTTCACTGTATAAAAGCGTAGCGGCGGCCTTTTTGCCATCACGTCCCGCACGGCCTACCTCCTGAATATATGCACTTGGCGCCGCCGGAATATGCTCATGAATGATTTGCCGAATATCGTCTTTATGGATGCCCATGCCAAATGCATTCGTCGCGCAAATCCACTCAAGCTCCCCTTGTACAAATTGTTCCTGTATGATGGACCGTTCATCCTGTTCTTTACCGCCGTGATAGCTCGCCGTTCGAATGCCTCGTTCTCTTATGGCTGCTGCCAGTTCATCTGCCCGCTTTCTGGAGGCTACATAGATAATTCCGGGACCGATTGTCGCAGAGAGCCGTTCAATGATCCACTCGGTCTTTGCCGCCTCTTTCTCCATATGTACGACACGGTATGAAATAGCCGGCCGATCAATCGGCTGACGTTCAATATGCGGTTGTCTCATCTGCAGATAGGATGTGATGTCTTCAATGACTTTTTCATTGGCGGTCGCCGTCAGCGCAAGAACAGGCGGCCGTGCCGCATCCGAAAACAGTTCCTTTAAACGTAAATAATCAGGACGAAAGTCAAACCCCCATTCCGAAATGCAGTGCGCTTCATCGACTACATAAAATGCGATGTGCAACTTCCTAACGAGCTGCTGAACCGCAGACTGCATCATCATTTCTGGCGATAAAAAGATAAATTTATATTGCCCTAGCGCTGCAAGAGCCATATCCTTTTCTTTCCTGGATAAAAAAGAGTTTATCGCAACGACACGCTTCTCTTTGTGCTTTCGTAAATTAGCGACCTGATCCTCCATTAGTGCGACGAGCGGAGAAATAATAACTACTGCACCTTCAAGCATATAGGCTGGTAATTGATAGCAAAGCGATTTCCCCATGCCTGTCGGAAAAATTGCCAGCGCATCCTTTCCGGCAAGTAATTCAGTAATGACCTCCCGCTGCCCAGGACGGAATGAATCATAGCCAAATCGCTGTTCAAGCACTTCCTGAAGTTTCATCAGCTATCTCTCCTTCCAATGATGACAATCAGCCGCAGCTGAAAATAAGAAAGCTCGGGACAGCGTTCTTTTAAAAGACGCAAACGCTTTGTCTGCAGCTGATCAATTTGCTGCCAGACTGCCTCGATCTGCTCATCCGTAACAAATTCCAAATAAGGGAAATCATATACGTTAGCAGCCATTTCAATAAAATGATCTTCTATTGTGCTTAATTTCAAGTGACGCAAGGAAGCTATTTGCTCTACCGAATAACCATGCTCAAACAGTTTCCTTGTTCTTTCGGCAGACTGTGTCAGATATGTATCCACTCTGCACCCGGCAGCCAGCTCCGTAAGTAATGGAAAATCTTCCTGCACCGAAATAAAATCAAGCACAATATGTAAGGCCTCCAGATAATAAAGTTGCACCGTCATGACGGGGAGTTTGAAACTTTCAGCCATCTGCTCCCATGTGTATGCAGTTACATGGTGTCCTGTCAGACGTCCGCTGACAATCGTGCACTGCAGCTCCGACAGCTTGGCGTCCGTCATCGACCGCTCCAATTCTGTACGTAAAGCTTCTGCCAGTGCGTTTATTGGAGCCGGCTGATTGCGTAAAAGCCCCTTAATGAACTGCTGGACAGGCAATTCTTTTTGAATTGGCATAAACATCGTTTCGCCGTTTCTCAGATTCGACAGCGTTTGCACTAAAAGTGCCAGCCGTCTGCCGAACTCTCTTTCACGCCCCCTGTAGTCCCAGCCATTAAACCGCCACAATTCACTTCCCGTCGCTATTTGTCCCTTCGCCGTCACATAAACAAGAATATCAATATACAGATACCCTTCTGACACAAGCCGCTCCACAGCCAGCTGAAAATCGCTTGCGGATAAGCCGGGCAGCAGTCCATAGTATGATTTAACTTGATAATATTCGACATCCTGCAACGTCTGGCCGGACCGTTTTCCGCGCAGAATATGAAAGACTCCTTGTGCGGAACGCTCGCCATGCATGCGCTGAAAGATCGTTAATAAGACAGAATCAAAACTCAAATGTGCTCACTCCTGAAGAAATAACGTTTTATTGTTGAAAAGTGATGAAAACAGCTTTAGAATAGAGTAGGTACAAAAAAGGTAGAGTGAATGGAAGAAGGGAGAAAGACAATGTCTAGCAAAAAGTATACGATTGTCGATCAGGATACATGCATAGCTTGCGGCGCTTGCGGGGCTGCTGCACCCGATATCTATGATTATGACGATGAGGGGATTGCATTTGTTATTTTAGATGATAACACGGGAAACACTGAAGTTCCAGAAGAACTGATGGAGGATCTTGAAGATGCGTTCGATGGCTGCCCTACGGATTCAATTAAAATTGCGGATGAGCCCTTCGAAGGCGATCCTTTAAAATATGAAGATTGATTCAATCCCAACAACACTTCCTGCTATTGGATGTGTTGTTTTTCTTTGACTGGATTAACCAGAGAGAATGCAAGCGGACATCGGCAGAGCATTGGCGCATCAGGAGATACGCGCTCTATGAAGCTGTATTGAATTTTTCTTGCGCGTCCATCCTTTGCTGCGATTTTCCGCTTTCCTTTACGCACAAAAACGCCAGTCTCTTTTTAATTCAAGGAGACTGGCGCTTATTTGTTTAGAACGATAATTTCTTTTGCTGCTGGAGAATCCACTTCTCCATGCTTCTATATAACATTAACGTGATGGCTAATAACATGGCACCCTTGACCAGGTTGAACGGCAGGATTCCTAATATGATCATCTGATACAGCGAGTCGCCAGTAACTGCTGGCATACCCAGGAAATATGTGTACATCGGCAAGAACACCAAGTAATTCAATGCGCTCATACCTACTGCCATTGCCACCGTACCGGCGATTAACCCTGCAGCCAGACCTTTAGCAGAACGATACTTCATAAAAATCCAGTAGATCGGCATAATGAACAATACACCTGTTGCAAAGTTTGCGATTTCACCTACCGGCACACCAGTCGGGCTTCCCTGCAAAAACCAGTGCATGACGTTTTTCAATAATTCCACGCCAATTCCTGCAGCCGGACCCATCGTCATGATTGCCATGACAGCCGGAATTTCACTGAAATCAATCTTTAAAAATCCGGGCATTGCCGGGATCGGGAAGTTGAACTGCATCAATACAGTCGAGATGCTCCCGAGAATTGCCACCAATATTAACTTGCGTAACTTCTTGTTATTCACTTGTTCCTCTCTCCTTTTGCGATTCACTTCAAAAGAGGAAAGGCTTGCTCATCCGTTGTTCTGCAAAAAATCCCTAAAGCAAAAATGCTTTAGGGAGAGTAAAATGCGCTTTTAATAACAGATAATATATAGATCATTATCCGTCAGAAATCAAGCACCACTTTTGCGTACACAAAAAGATGGCTGCACCTTCACCTTCTCCCATCCAGACTATACTGTCGGCTCCGGAATCTCACCAGAATCAGCTGTTAAGCTCGCGGGCTAAAAATAGAAAACTATTTCATTTCCGCCGGTCGGGAATCACACCCTGCCCCGAAGATGAATCAATATTTAATTATGAACCTATTATAGCGCAAAAAAACTGTTTTGTAAACTTCACAAGTCTGTAAAACAGAGTTATTCGATAATTAGAGATTTAGGATTCGCTCCAACCGGCTTTTCCAGCGGCTGGGTAAAGTCAAAACCGTTCCATTGTTTCTGCACGATTTGATCAAATTCCACCCGCTTGTCAAAACTTGCTGCTGTAAGCAAAATCCCTTCTATCAGCTGCATTGCTTCTTCGGGCTGATACTTCTCTAGATCTAGTGTTTCCGTGAATTGCACCTTCACACGGCCGGATTCCTCTAATACGGAAAAATCCACGCCTTCAGGAATTACAGTAGCATATATATCATTTGGCGTTGTTTTCATTTCATTCAATGCTTCTGTCACTGTATGAAAAGATTTGCCGAAATCGGAAGACAGGACCGCTTCCCCGTCTGATTTCACGAACAGATAGTACGCCTGCCGGGACAGAGCACCCGTTAACTTGATAGGTTCTTTTATTTCTCCCACCTGATCAAACGTAATCGGTGATCCATCTTCCTGCAGAAATTCCACCTCTTCAAATCCGTAAAATGTATCTTGCACAGACAAGTTCAGCATTTCAAGTGCCGCACTGGATACATCATAAGAATGTCCCTTCGCAAACTTCATCGTCATACGCAGACCATCTGACGATACCGCCGCATCATAGGGGTGATAATCTGAGAAGCCAAGTGATTCCTCATCTATTTTAGAAGCGTATGCATTGTATAGTGCAACAGCAGTCGGTGAAACTCCTATATCTTGACGAACTTGTTCATCTGGAATCAGGAATGTCACAGGAACGACCATTGCCTGATCTGTAATAAGTCCGATGTGGAATGCTGTATGAGAAGCTGTGTCAGCGGGATAAACGGCATAATGCGGCGCTGGTCCCATTTTGGTGTACATGGATACATCTGCGGATTCACTAGACTCGGTTTCTTCTGCGCTCTCCATTTGATTGGTTTCGCCGGAATCTTCCGTCACTGCTTTATCCATCGATACTTCAGTGTTTTGCTGAAGGAAAACAGGCACCAGGATGGTGAGCAGCAGAATCGCTGCGGCAGCCGCAATGATCGGGGGCCAATTGAATGCAGACCTTTTTTTCTCCGGTTCTTTATTTTCGGCAAGTCTTGAATCATTCTTCAGCCGATGCAAAATCTCATCTTTAGTACGCTGATCTTCTACAACCGGCATATTATGTAATCGCTTTTTTATTTCATCTTCATTCCACTTATCCGCACTCATCTCATCACCCCTCCCTCATGGATTGTACTTCCAGTTTCTCCTTCAGCGATTTGATTGCCCGATGCTGGGTCGTTTTCACTTTGCTTTCGGTCCACTCCAGAATCTCTGCTGTTTCAGCAACTGTGAGATCCTGGAAGAACCGCATCAGGATGACCATTTTCTGATCCCCTGTACATGTGTCTAATGCTTTCAGCACTTGCCGCTGCTCATCATCCGCTTCCAGCAGCTGTTCCGGCAAACGTCCGGGCGCGGTCAATTGCTGTGTCTCCCAATCAAAATGAAGATTGGTATGTTTCTTGACTGTTGACTGTTTACGGAAGTAATCAATGGAAACATTCTTTGCAATCGCAAACAGCCAAGTTTTTTCAGAACTTTTCCCTTCAAACCGGCCATATGATTTAAGAACGCGCACATACACTTCATGCATCAAATCTTCCGCCACTTCCCGGTTGCGGGTTAAATATGTCAGGAAATTAAACACGTCACGGTTATAATCTTCATATAGCCGCTGAAAAACGGAATCATCCATTCAATCCCCTCGCTCTGTACTAGTAGTCGATTCAGCAAGGATAAAGTTTCAGTTCTTTGCTGAATCAAATGGAAGTGAACAAATGAAGATGGTTCCTGACTGTTCGCCGCGTGTCGCTAAAATAGATCCATTGTGCGCTTCCATAATGTTTTTTGCAATCGCCAAACCAAGCCCGGTCCCGCCTTTTCCTCTCGTCCTCGCTTTATCCGCCTTATAAAAACGTTCAAAAACGAATGGCAGATCTTTTTCAGGAATCCCTACGCCTGTATCAGCCACTGTAATATCGAGCATTCCACCGGTACGGAACACCCCTAGCGTAACAGCTCCTCCATCTGGTGTATGGCGGATGGCATTGTCGATCAAATTGGTCAGAACTTGTTCCATACGGTCTTCGTCAGCGGTCACGAGAAGTGCTTCTGGCTCTTCAGTCTGTAAAGATAAGGTGACTTGTGCGTCTTTGGCTACTTGTGAAAATTTCGTCACCATGCGGTCGAGGAATTCCACAATCGGCAAAGGTTCTTTATACAGCTGAATATGTCCTGACTCCATTCTGGCCAGACTCAGCAAATCGGTTACGAGACGGCTCATACGTTTTGATTCGTCATGAATAATCTGAACCATTTCCATACGCTCTTCCTCACTGCTCACTACATTATCGATAATCGCTTCACTGTATCCCTGCAGCATCGAAATTGGCGTGCGCAGTTCATGCGAAACGTTCGCGATGAAATCAGAACGCAGCTTATCCAGTTTACGCTGCTCCGTCATATCACGGAACACAGCAACTGCTCCGCGGATACTGCTCTCACTGTACAGCGGGCTGATAGAGATCACATAAAACTGTCCGCCTAATTCCAGTTCATCCTCCACTTCCTCGTCAAATGAAATAGCATGTTCAAGCATATGGAACACTTCTTTTGGCAATGGATGTTCCTTTTTCTCGTTATAGCCGTACCATTTTTTCAGCAGCAGTTCTGCTTGAGGGTTTTTAAGCAGGATAGAATAGTCTTGATTAAATGTCACAACCGCGTCTGTCATCGACGTCAAGATGCTCGACAACTGTTCTTTCTCCTGCTTGATCAATTCCATATTATATTTTAGTTGACGTCCCATCTGGTTAAAAGCGGTTGCCAGCTGACCTATTTCATCTTTTTGCATGACCGGCAAATGCGTATCAAAGTTCCCTTTTGATAATTCAAAAGCGGCCTGCTTCATTTTACGCAGCGGCAGTGTTATACGTGTGGATAGGAAAAAAGCAAAAAATGTTGTCAGAAGAAATGCGATAAACGCAGAAAGGAATACAATATTCGTTGTACTTTTAGTCGTCCTGTGAACAGCATCCAAACTTTGGTACATGAGCACACTTGCCTGTTGGCCAGATGCCTGTTCATACGGATAAGAAAGAATTAAAAACTGCTCCATGACATCCGCTTCAGTCAGAGAAGGCAGTATCATTTCCTTCATTTTTTGCTTGCCGGTTTCAGGCGAATCAAATAAGCCTTTTTCCGAAAGAAGCTTTTCTTCAATCTCTTGTTTGCTGCTTGATGTGTGGAATGAATAAAGAACGTCTCCCCTTGGGTCTACCACAAGAGCATTAGTTTCCGCATCAAGAATATCTTCTATAATCTGATGTACAGAATCGGTCTTCTGTCCGCTTTGGTCGTTGACAATTTTGCTGATGGTGGCAGCTTCTCTCTGCAATGACTCTTCTGCTTGTTTCGTATGGAAGTTATCCAGAAACTCCAGCAGGAACAGTGTGACGATAAACAAGACAAAGGAAACGAGAAGCAATATGGTGGCCCATAGCTTCCCGACAATTGAATTCCATATTCTCATCATTCGTTCGGAACCTCAAACTTATACCCGACACCCCAGACAGTGACGATCATCTTTGCCGCTTTTTCAGACACACGGCTCAATTTCTCACGCAGACGTTTTACATGTGTATCGACTGTCCGCAAATCTCCGAAAAATTCGTAATGCCATACCTCTTTCAGCAATTGTTCACGGTCAAATACTTTGTCTGGTGACTTTGCAAGGAAATACAGCAATTCATATTCTTTTGGCGTCAAATTGACTTCCTTGCCTTCTGCCGTTACGCGGTGTGCATCGTGATCAATTGTTAGCTGCGGAAATACGACCAGATCTTTCGACGTCGTATTGGATGATACATTAGGAAATGAAACGGAGCGTCTTAGCATCGCTTTCACACGCAGCACGACTTCCCTCGGACTGAACGGTTTGACAATATAATCGTCTGCACCGCTCTCGAATCCGCCTACACGATCTGCCTCTTCCCCTTTCGCGGTCAAAAGAATGACAGGCGTCATCAGCTTATTCTCACGCAATTCCGCCAGCACTTCCAAACCGTCTTTCTCCGGCATCATGACATCGAGCAAAATACAGTCATATTGTTCAGTGAATGCTTTTTCAAGAGCCTCTGCTCCATCAACTGCCTCGTCAATTTCATAGCCTTCTCTGGATAAATACATATTTAACAGACGGCGGATACGATCCTCATCATCCACCACTAATAACTTCACGGTTTCTTCCACAAAACATTGCCCCTTTCGACATACTTCTGTCTCCATTGTACAATTATTACCCTCCAAATAGAAATAAAAAGACTGCATGACATTTTCTGTCATGCAGCCGTAGCTTATGCATAAGAGTGTAAACCAGCAATAATTAAGTTTACCGCAATCAAGTTGAACATAATGATGACGAAACCGATCACTGCCAGCCAAGCGGACTTCTTGCCTTCCCAACCGCGCGACAGGCGCAAGTGAAGGAATGCGGCGTAGAACAACCATGTAATGAGTGCCCACACCTCTTTCGGATCCCATCCCCAGAATCGCGACCAGGCTTCGTGCGCCCAAATCATAGCGAAAATCAATGCTCCGAGTGTAAATACAGGGAAACCGATTAATACCGAACGATAGCCGATCTCATCCATTAGTTGAGAGTTTGCCTTCTTCGCGAGTGGCTGGAAAACCGCAGCAATCGGCTTGCGCGCAATTAACCGCAGCAGCAAATAAAGAACTGAACCTACTGCAATTGACCACACTAGTGAGGATAACTTCTGCGCGTTGATGATAGGCGGCATTTCTACCCATGGCGTCATAGTATCCGGTGTCATCGCTTCATATTCATTCATTCCGAATAACGGAGGAACATGATACGTGATTTCGGCAGGCGCTTCATTTTTATCAATATACGTGAATTCTGCTTCATAATTCATTACTTTGAATGTAGTTGATGTGACAACAAAACCAAGAACCAGAATCAGTGTATACATCACTGCTTCAATCCAAAAACGTGATTTAGATTTCTTTGTCATATCAATATTTTTCACCAGGAATACCAGTCCCGCGATCGCACTGATTGCCAGTATCGACTCTCCGATAACCGTTGTAATTACATGAATGAATAACCATTTACTTTGCAGTGCTGGGATCAACGGCGTGACCTCTGTCGGGAACATCGTTGCATAGGAGATAATAATAATCGCAATCGGCAGCGCAAATAATCCAAGTGACGGTGTTCGGTATATAATATACAATAAAATGAACGCCCCCACTAGCATCATGCCAAATGCAGTTGTGAACTCGAACATATTACTGAGAGGTGCATGGCCTGAAGCGCCCCACCGTGTGAAAAAATAGCCTAAATGAGACAGGAAACCGATGATTGTAATCACAAGACCGATTGTGCCCCACTTACTGTTTTGATAGGCTTTTTCTGTTTTTGACTTTTTAATAGCCCCTCCAAAAAACAATGTTGCCACCAAATAAGCAACAAATGAAACCAATAATAAATTACTGCTTATGGTAATTAAGTCCATATCTCTTCGTCCCCTTCCTGTTCCGGCTTGTCCAACTCAGGATCCTGACGATCTATATAAGCAGGCAAGTCTGCAGACTCCCGTAATTTATCCAGTTCTTTACGTAAAGAAAACCAGTTTTTATTCGTGTGAGCTGCAATCAATAGGTGTCCTTCTGCATCCTCTTGAATCCAGATTCTGCGATGCTGCCAGTACATACCTTGAATGACGCCGATCATGAAGATCAGACCGCCAAGTAACAGAATATACAATGTTTTGTCTTTCCGAATCGTAAGACCTGAAATATTGCGGGTTTCAGCAGAGGCAAACTTAATAGCGTAGTCGTTTTCTTCCACTTCAAGCGTTTGACGGATCGCGACAAAACTTTTTTCACCTTCTGGTTTATCTGGTGTGTTCATCTGAAATATGAATGCCGGATTATTCGGAACCGGTGACTTCGAAAACGGTTCACCATCTTTAATCCCGTCATAGTCCGGATAAAAACCGAGCATATTAACTGATGAGCCATTGCCAAGATCGTATTCTTTTTCCGGATCACTTAAATTAACAGTGAATTCCCCTAAAGATTCTTCAGAAGATTTATTGACCAAGTTAAACGTCATACTTTTCAGTTCGTTCAGCTTATAATCCATCTGGAACACATTATAGCCGTCAAATTTCAATGGTTTGTTTACAACAATCGGATAATCCTTTACTTTTGTCAGACTTTCACTGCCGGGCAGAGCATTTTCATCCTGCTTATAGAGTGTGACATCTGTTTTATACGTTTTGGCAATCGTGCCGACTTTATCCAAAGCTTCACCGAATACTTCTTCCGCTTCTTCTTTGGAATAGTTTTCTAATGTAAATTTCTTGTTTTCCAGTACATATCCCGGCGCACCGACGATATTTCGTGTCTCACCTTCACGAAGCCACATCGCTTCATCAACATAGAAGCCCGGAATACCTCTCAACAGTACGCCGATGAAGAATATAATCAGCCCTGTGTGGTTTACATACGGACCCCACCGTGAGAAGCGGTGTTTTTCAGCTAATATTGCACCATTTTCAGTTTTCACATTATAGCGCAGAGCTTTCAGCTTTTCTTCTGCTTTCGCTAATGATTCTGCCGTATTTTGAACATTGCCTGCTCCGTAAATCCGCTGACGCCTCATAAATGAAGGATGACGGCGCGTGCGCTGCTTTTTAAGAGACTTATACAGCGGTACGACCCGGTCAATACTTGCGATAATGATAGATGTGGCAAGCATAAAGATCAGAACTTTAAACCACCAGCTGTTATACATATCGTAAAACCCGAGCTGATAATACAATTTACCTGCCGTGCCATACAGGCGCTCATAGTATTCAAGATACCCTTCTGGCGTAGTGGCGGGCACATAGAATTTCTGCGGGAAAATGGTTCCGATTGCAGAAGCGATCAGCACTGCCGCAATGATGCCGACCCCAATTTTTACACTGGAGAAGAAATTCCATATTTTATCGATTATGGAGCTTTTATATGTTTGGGATCTCCTCGAAGACCCTTCATAACGCATATCTACAATATCACTTTTCTTTGCCTTTTCAGACAAGGGCCGTCCGCACTTTTCACAAAGCTCTGTACCATAAGGATTTTCATGCCCGCATTGGCATATGATTTTGCTCATTGAGTAACAATCTCCTTACTTTGGTTGTATGCTTTCTAAATACTCGATAATTTGCTGTTCTGTCATTCCTTGCTTAATAACTTTTGTAATCTTCCCTTCAGGGTTGATCAGAAAAGTCGTTGGCAATGGTTTGATATTGTACAAGTCCATAACTGTTTTGTTCTTATCCCACAGCATCGGGAATGAAAGGTTCATATCATCTCTGAACAGTTCTACCTTCACTTTCGGCTCTCCAACGTTCACCGTCAGGATATGTACACCTTTCGCCTCGAAGTCTTTGTAAAGATCCTCCATGTGAGGCATCTCCTTTTTACAAGGCGGACACCAAGTGCCCCAGAAATTAAGAAATACACCCTCGCCTTTATAATCGGACAGACGATGTGCGTTGCCTTCCAAATCCACAAGTTCAAAATCAGGCGCTGTATCACCTTCAGCCAAGACTTTCACTTTATCTTTTGAAGCAATTGCGTAGACCATGACCGCTGCTAAAATTAATAGAAGGGCTGCTCTGCTAATCAGCCTGACAGTCTTTTTATTTCTTTTTTTGGCCAATCATGTAACCTCCTGTCTATTTCACGTGCCAACCGCTATTATACCAAAACGAAAATTCAGTTGACACCGCACTAGTGATAGGTTTGTGAACTTTTGACGTTTTCTCAGCCGATTTTTCCTGTTTCAGCCAGAACACGTAATTGTTTCAGTTCATGTGTTGTTAATTCCCGAGCTTCCCCTGCATTCAATCCGCGTGTCGTTAAGTTAGCAAACTCTTCACGCTTTAGTTTTTGCACAGGACAGCCAATCGCGTCAAACATTCTGCGCACTTGACGATTCCGCCCTTCGTGAATGGTAATTTCTACAATTGCGGTATTCGTCTTTTTATCCACAGTTGTCATTTTGACATGAGCCGGAGCGGTTTTACCGTCTTCAAGCTCAATACCTGTTTCCAGCTTTTTCAGGTTCTCGCGTGACGGGATTCCTTTCACTTTGGCTACATATTTCTTTTTGATCTCAAACTTAGGGTGCGTCATCAAATAGGAGAAGTCTCCGTCATTTGTGAGCAGCAGCACGCCCGATGTGTCATAATCCAGTCTGCCGACAGGGAAAATACGCTGACTCACTTCCGGCACCAGATCGATCACCGTTTTACGTCCTTTTTCATCATCCACAGTTGAAATATAGCCTCGTGGTTTATAAAGCAGATAATAAACAGGTGTTTCCTTCGTCAATTGAACGCCTTCCACTTCAATTGTGTCCATTCTGCTAACTTTAGTGCCAAGTTCCGTTACTACTTTACCATTTACTTTAACCAGGCCGTCCAAGATCAGTTTTTCTGATTTTCTTCGTGAAGCAATGCCGGCCTGTGCCAATACCTTTTGTAATCTTTCCATGGGTTCCTCCTTGATGTTACATACTGAAAAAATTATGTCACACTTTGGGCTAAATGAAAAGAAGACTGACCTGTAGAGGCCAATCTTCAAAATAGTATGTTTTCTATTCATTTTTCTGTTTCGATATCGACCGCTATTGTCTTGATTGGTGCAGTCCCTAAATATATAGACCAATAACCTTTCTTCTGCTTCCCGTCTGTTTGGGGAATTTGCAGCACATTGGACAGCAACTTTTTTTCTTCTTTGTTTACGAGAAGTTTAACTGTCTGATCCAGTTTCGCAGTCATGTGAGGAAATACTTGATAACGTCCTTTTTTCACTGCCGTAGACAATTGATACTCGGAGAACACTTGCTGAGACAGCTGTTTATGCACTTGCCAGTCGTTGCCATTATTCAGTGTGACAACAATGACTGATTTTCCGTCTTTTTCAAAATAAGTTGCCAGTGTTCGTCCGGCAGCTTTCGTGAAACCTGTTTTGCCTGCGATCGCTGTTGGCTCAGATAGTACCAGCCTGTGCTTATTCTGCCAGCTGTTTTTACCTTGCTCTGTTTCAAACGGATAATTTACAGTGGATGCGATTTTTCTGAACTCGGGATTCTTCATTCCAAAATACAGCATTTTTGCCGTATCATACGCCGAAGACAGGTGATGTTCTGCATGAAGACCGGACGGATTCGTAAAGTACGTCTGTTCCAGGCCGTGACTGCGCGCCTTTTCATTCATCAAGTAGACAAACCCCTCGAGCGACCCCCCGGCATGTTCAGCCAGTGCCTGTGCCGCATCATTTCCTGAGCGGAGCATTAGGCCATACAGTAAGTCCCTGGTACTTCTTGTCTGACCCGCCTCCAAATAAATTGATGATCCTTCCGCTGTGGCCGCCTGATGTGAGATGACAGTGTCTTGATCATCCGGCTGTATATCTAAAAACGTGTATGCAGTCCACATTTTCGTCAGACTCGCGATAGGCAGCGGATAATGCTCATTTTCGCCCATCAGCAATCTGCCGGTCTCTCCGTCTATCACTGCATAAGAAGATCCTGCAGCCTGACTGCTAAGGGGATTCAACAGCAGAGATATTATCAGTAGAACGATGATCGTCATCTTTTTCAAGCATCATGTCCTCCTTCTTCGGTAATGGAAAACGCTTCCTGGAATTTCGTCATGAATAAATCCGTATCTTCCGAAGACTCCTGTTCTTCATCTAATGACAGCGGAGGCATATCCGCAAGAGAAGCCAGTCCAAAGCGGTCAAGAAAGAAATCCGTGGTGCCGTATAAAATAGGCCGCCCCGGTCCTTCCATGCGACCCACTTCCTCCACAAACCCTTTGCCTGCCAATGAAGACAGCGCCCGTTCTGACTTTACTCCCCGCAGGTCATCGATCTCTACGCGCGTCACAGGCTGTTTGTAGGCAATAATGGCAAGCACCTCGAGTGCAGCCTGTGTAAATGTAGAAGGTTTCGGATCTTCCAGCATTCGCTTGATGTCGTCAGCCCATTCACTTTTTGTCATGAGGCGCCAGCTCCCGCCATAACTTTTTACAGTAATGCCGCGTGTAATGTCTTCATCATATTTTTGTTGCAGCGTCATGACAATATGTTCCGCCCGCTCTTCGTCACACTCCAATAATGCTGCAAGCTGTGCAAGTGTCAATCCTTCCTCACCCGCGACGAATAAAAAACTTTCAGTCATCCCGATGAAACGTGGTTCTATGTCCATTCCCCTCATCCCTTCACATCAATGAGATTCGTAATTCTTCAAAATTACGGCTTTGACGCACTGTCACTTCCTGTAACTTCATCAGCTCCAGCAGAGACAAAAATGTCAGCACGAGTTCTGGCACGCTCGCCGTGTCAAAAAGCGCATGAAACTCACATTCCCCGCCGCTCAATTCCAGCTTGCTCATGATGACAGACATCTTATCGCCGACAGACTGCTCTGATTTTGTTATACTCGCTGTCAGGGGCAGCCGCAGTTTCTTCCGGTGCAGCATCTTTTGAAATGCGCCGATCAAGTCAAAGACATTCAGCTGTTCTTCTGTTTCCGCCATCACCGGTTCACCGTATTCGGTCAGATCTTCCGGTTCTTTTGTAAAGTGCTCATCCCGGTGTGCTGCAGATTCGCGGAGAGAATGGGCCGCTTCTTTGTATTTGCGATATTCCACCAGCCGTGCAATCAGTTCTTCCCGCGGATCTTCTTCATAGCCGAATTCTTCGATGAATGTTTCTTCTTCATTGACAGGCAGCAGCATTTTGCTTTTTATCTCGAGAAGAGTTGCTGCCAGCACAAGATATTCGCTTAACTCATCTAGTTGAAGAACGCGCATGGCGTGCAGATGTTCTATGTATTGCTGTGTCAGCTCCGCCATGGGGATGTCATAAATATCGATTTCGAGCCGGTTGATCAAATGCAGCAATAAATCAAGCGGACCTTCGAAGACTTCCAGTTTCACACTATAACTCATTTTACCTACCTACCTTATCAGAAAGGAATGTATTGTATGCACCCTTACTATCATCCTCTGTTTCTACAGTTTATTGTGTATTTCAATGACAATCAAGATTATTTTGAATGCCATGAAGTGCTTGAGGAATATTGGAAAGAACAAGAAGATTTTTCAAAGGATCATCCTTTGACAGGCTACATTCTCATGGCTACAGGATTATATCACTGGCGCAGAGGAAATATCGCTGGCGCATCTCGCACCCTGAATAAAGCATTAGTGCGCTTTCGTGAGATGCCTGTACAGTTCAGCGACTACCTGGAAGAAGTGGCTCTTGATGAAGTCATCGATCAGCTGGAATACTGCCTCACCCGCATAGAATCAGGTGCCGGCTTCCGTTCATTTCAGCTGCCGGTTTCCCGCGGGCTGCAGATGGAAGCAGACAATTTCAAGCCGCAGCTCTCCCTGCTGCCAAAAGACAGCGCGTCCGTCATTCATAAACATATGCAGCGGGACCGGTCTGATATTCTCTTACAACGTGAAGAAAAGAAGAAGGGCAGCCGTTAAAGATCTGCGCCTTCTTCTTTTCGTAGACAACTCTGTATAAAAGGTTCGGTGAAATCTGTTCCCTGACAGCTATATCCTGGATAAATCTCCCGCAATTCCATCATCATCTTATACGCGATGCCTTCCCCGCGGAATGACGGATTTACGGAAATATGCTGAACGGTATATATCTTGGCTTCATCATCCGTTTCCACACCGATTAATCCGATATAGTCTTCTGATTCTTTATAAAGAAACAGCTGCCACTGTTCATTGCAAATATATTGCTGAACAGTTTCTTGTAATTTGCATAACATTTTTTCACTAGGGATATAAGATAAAAAGCCCATAGCAATTTTCTCTTGTGCTTTCTTAAAGCGAATAAGATTCAATAGTAACCCCTTCTTTTCAGAAATCCTTTGTACAGTCTACACCAATCCTACGCTAACTTCAACCCGCGCTTATTTAAAGCGCGGATCAATCACCGGAACGACGAAATACCAATAGATGACTCCCCAGATAACCGCCATGCCTACAATGGAGATAAATAGAATGATGTTTTTCTTTCTCATGAGAAACTTCCTTTTTCATCCGGCTGCAGCGGAAGATCTAATTTAATAATGTCTTCATATGTTTCACGTCTGACTGCCAGCTGGTGCCTTCCTTTTTCCGCGAACACAACAGCAGGACGCGGCAATCGATTGTAGTTGCTGGCCATCGAGTAGGTGTATGCGCCTGTACAAAAGACCGCCAACAGATCACCGGTCTCCACTTGCGGCAGCGCGGCCTGTTCAATCAGTTTGTCACCCGACTCACAGCATTTTCCCGCCACGGTCCATAGCCGGTCATGCGGTTCATTCATCCGGTTGGCCAGCGCACTGGAATAGGGTGCATCGTATAAAGCCGGACGAATATTATCAGACATACCGCCATCCACCGCTACGTATGTACGCACGCCCGGCACATCTTTTGTGCTGCCTGCGGAATAAATCGTTGTTCCCGCATCGCCGACAAGTGAACGGCCGGGCTCAATCCAAATTTGCGGAATCGGATATTCGCTTTCCTCCGCCATGCTTTTTACCACATCAGCCATTTCTTCCACATAAACAGCCGGCTCAAGGGGCGTATCTTCTTCTGTATAGCGAATACCGAAACCGCCGCCTAAATTCAAGACAGGACAGATAAACTGATAGTCTTTTCGCCACTCTGCCATTCTTTCCATCAGCACTTCTGCTGCGAAACGAAACGCATCAGTTTCAAAAATCTGTGATCCGATATGACAGTGCATACCAAGAAAACGGATATATTCATGATCATACAATGCCAAAAATGCCTGATCTGTTTGACCATTTTTCAAATCAAAACCGAATTTTGAGTCTTCCTGGCCTGTTGTAATATAATCATGAGTATGCGCCTCAATGCCCGGCGTTACGCGAATTAATACATTCATGGACTGCTCGCGTTTTTCAGCTATTTCTTTAATAAGATCGATTTCCAAGAAATTATCAACTACAATACAGCCGATTTCCTCGTCAAACGCATACTCAATTTCTTCACGGCTTTTATTATTGCCGTGGAAATGAATCCGTTCACGCGGGAATCCTGCTGCTGCCGCAGTAAACAATTCTCCGCCTGATACTACATCCAGAGAGAGTCCCTGCTGATCTGCCAGCTGATACATGGCAATCGAAGAGAACGCCTTGCTTGCATAGGCAACCTGGGCGTCAATATTTTTTCTCTCAAACGTTTCTTTGAACGCCTGCGCGCGCGATTTAATTAATTCCGTATCGTACACCATGACAGGTGTCCCGTATTGTGATGCCAGTTCAGTAACGTCTACTCCGCCAATTGTCAGGTGGCCGTTTTCATTCACGGCCTGTGTTCCATAAAGATGCATGTCCCAAACCCCTCCCGAATTCTCTCAGATAACTTTATCACAAGAAGACGGATAGTGGCAACGGCATGCAAGAATCAGAACAACGGCTTACGACATCCTGTCACGATTCGGTGAATCTGTAATGAACGGCCGAGGGTCATCGATTGTCATAGGGAAACGAATTAAGACACGCAGCATCGCTTTCGGGAAGAACGGGGTAAACGGCCACAAATACGGCACATTCATTGGCTTTAAAGAACACAGATAGTAATAAATTACAGCAGACGCAATGAAAAAGCCGGGAGCGCCAAGCAGTGCCGTCGAAACCAATAAGAAAATACGGAATACTTTTGTTGTGATGCTTAATTCAAATGAAGGTATCGCAAATGTCAAAATTGCACTGACTGCCACATACAGCACGACTTCCGAAGAAAATAACCCCACGTCAATCGCCACTTGCCCGATGACGATCGCGGCGACTAGCCCCATTGCGGTAGACAGCGGTGTCGGCGTATGAATCGCTGCCATACGCAGTATTTCAATACCGACATCCGCCAGCATCAGCTGCACGAACAGAGGGACTTCCCCCCATTCATTTGGTCCGATATACTTAATTGCCTCCGGAACGAAATGTTTTTCCGTCGACAGCAAATACCAGAACGGCAGCATGACGAGACTGAAAAATGTTCCCGTAAAACGCACCAGACGAATGAATGTCCCAATCAGCGGCGCCTGCCTGTACTCTTCCGCGTGCTGAAGATGATGGACGAGTGTGACAGGCACCAATATGACCGAAGGCGATGTATCAACGATAATCGCGATATGACCTTCGAGCAGATGCGCTGCGCAAATATCGGCACGTTCGGTATAACGGACAAACGGCATCGGATGAAAGCCTTGTTTGAATAGAAATTCTTCCAGTGATTTATCGGTCATCGTCAGTCCGTCCGTTTTTAACTGATCAAGACGTTGTCTGACAAAATCCAAATGCTCTTCATTGGCAGCACCTTTCAAAAAGGCGATCGCGATATCCGTTTTGCCTTTTACAGACGTTTCGTGCATTTCAAAACGCAGTTCCGTTGCCCGCAAACGTCTGCGGATCAATGATGTGTTCATCAGAATATTTTCTGTAAAACCATCTCTTGAACCGCGTATAACTTTTTCCGTATCGGGTTCTTCAGGATTTCTCCCTGGGTATGAACGCACATCCAGCGCAAATGTAAAACCGTCTTTCATGACAAAGACAGCTAAACCGCTCAGTATTACTTTGGCAAGCGAATCTTCGTCTTTTACTATTTCCAGCGCATGATACGGGAAGTAATCCATCAAAGCCTTGTCAATATTTTCGTCAGTGTTACTTGTATACAATTCATTGCGGTACTGCATTTCTGTCAGTAAGGTTGTTAAGACCTCTCCATCTACTAAACCGTTCATATACAGAAGTAGTATCTCTCTATCCCACAGGTGGATCAGCCGTTTGGTCGCATCAAATGTTTCGTCTTCGCCAAACTGGCTGATGAACCACCGTTCCCCTTCTCGTATAGACGTAAATAGATTTTCGGTCAAATTATGGTCTCCTCACCTTCTCGAGTGCTTCTTCCGCATCCGCACCCATCCAAGTTTTCATTTGTGATAAAATCTTCTTTTCCAAACGTGATACTTGCACTTGCGATATTCCGATCCGTTTGGCAATATCACTTTGTGTGTAGTCAAGATAGTAACGCATATAGATGATCGTCTGATCGCGTTTATTCAAGCGTGTAATCACATCGCGCAACGGAATATGGTCGAAGACGCGTTCCGAGCGGTCGTCACGGAGCTGATCCATCAGTGTCAGACTGTCGCCGTCACTTTCATACAGCTGTTCATTGAGAGAAGCAGGGTCCCGCAGTGCATCAGACGCCAAAATAATGTCTTCCAGCTTCACTTCCAGCACTTCCGCCACTTCTGAGATTGACGGTGAACGGCCATTTTTCTTAATAAAGTCATCCGTTGCGTGACGTATCTTATAACTCAGTTCCCGGATTGTCCGGCCGACTTTCACCATGCCGTCATCGCGGAGATACCGCTGAATTTCCCCTACAATCATCGGTACTGCATACGTTGAAAACTTCACTTCATACGAAAGATCGAACTTATCTATTGATTTCATCAAGCCGATACAGCCAATTTGAAATAAATCTTCTAAATCCGCACCACGCGAAGCGAAGCGTTGAACGATGGACCATACCAGTCTCGTATTTCCTTCCACCATCATTCGTCTGGCTTCTTTGTCACCCGCTTGTGATTCTTTGATGAGCTCCCGCATTTTTTCTTGTGACAATAGAGCGTGTTGCTTCTCAACAGATGCTTCCATACGTCACCTCATTCTACTTACTTCTGTGACGGGAGAAAAACTCTTCTCAAACGTCACGATAGTCCCGTTTCCAAGGGTAGAATCTACACGGATACAATCCGAGAAACTTTCCATAATGGTAAAGCCCATACCCGAACGCTCCATTTGCGGCTTGGTTGTAAACATCGGCTCCATCGCTTGCTCTACGTCGAATATTCCCATGCCTTCATCTTCGACAGTCATTTTCACAGAGCGGTCGTCAATCGTCGCGCGGATGGTTACCATGCTTTTACCGTCACATTCATAGCCATGAATAATCGCATTGGTGACAGCTTCTGAAACGATTGTTTTGAATTCTGACAGTTCTTCCAGCGTCGGATCCAGCGGGGCAATAAAGCAAGTAAGCGCCATCCTTGCAAGCGCCTCATTTTGTTCTATCGCCAGAAACGATAAGGTCAATTCATTTTTCATGTACAACCCCTCCGATTTCGTCGATTGCTTCTTCGACTGTACAGTTTCTGATGGCATCACCCAGTCCTGAGAATTGGAATAGTTTCTCCATTGTCGGAGAAGGGTTCAATATAAGTGTTTCTCCATTGACGGGGACGAGGTCGCGCATTCTTCCGAGTATGAGTCCGATTCCTGCGCTGTCCATGAATCCCAATTGACATAGGTCCCAGATGATAGCACGTGTACTTCCTGTGAATATAGCGGTAGATACTTCTTCTCTAATTTGATTGGCTTCGTGATTGTCCAATTCACCTGCGAGTGTGATTAGCACGATGCCATTTTCCAGTTGTGTAATAGTTGCCATTTGTGGATACGCCTCCTTCATGAAGGCATTGTCGCACATTTAGAACCCATATCCTTTAGTTTTGACAAAACTAGTCATCCATCCCTAAAACTTCTTACGTTGTGACAGAGATTTTTTAAGAAGATGCCACTCGGAAATGACCATGACCGCAATTACAGTTCAGGAAAAAGCATCATGTAAAACTACGTCACCGTTTGTTCTATCCCTTTCCAATTGAAGTGCTTTGCAGGCGGACAGCGAAGTAATGTGAACAGGCCAGGCAGTCCTTGGCGAACGATTCGCCGTCGTCTGAGCATCATCAGCGACGTTATATCATCACTCCCGCCGGGCTACACAAGAGTATGTACAGTCAAAATCGTTTTTACACATAGACAACAAAAAAGCCATGTGTTCTGAAAGGTTCAATTTCCTGAAACCTTTCAGACACATGGCTTTTCTGTATTACAATGAATATATTAAAGGCGGTGCCGCTGTTTTCTCTGATGATATATGCATATGTTCCTTAAGAAGATTTATTGAATCTTCTGCGTGCTGTTTGTTGGTATGCAGTATGGCGAGCGCTTCTCCTTTTTCCACATAGTCACCAATTTTCTTGCACAGCACAATTCCGACAGCCAAATCAATTACGTCTTCTTTCGTCGCACGCCCTGCGCCCAAGAGCATTGCGGCTACCCCTACTTCGTCAGCGTCGATTGCCGATACATAGCCGCTCTTTACAGCAGGAACCTCGATCTGATACCGGGCTTGCGGCAACAGACTCGTGTTATCCACCACGTCTGCATTGCCGCCCTGTGCTTTGATCAGCGAACCGAACAAACGCAGCGCATCTCCATTTTCCATGACAGTCTGTAATTGTGCGCGGGCATCTTCTTCGATTTTCGCTTTGTTTGCAGCGAGCAGCATTTTACTGCCGAGCACCAGACAGAGCTCTGTCAAATCAGCCGGACCTTTTCCTTTCAGCGTATCAATCGCCTCTTTTACTTCAAGCGCGTTTCCAATTGCAAATCCGAGCGGCTGACTCATATCCGAAATGACTGCACTTGTATTTCGGCCGACTTCATTGCCGATCGCCGTCATGGCGTCAGCTAGCTGCTTTGAGTCTTCCAGCGTCTTCATGAATGCTCCGGCACCGGTTTTCACATCCAATACAATAGCGTCCGCACCCGCCGCAAGCTTTTTACTCATAATAGAGCTCGCGATAAGCGGAATGCTGTTTACTGTCGCTGTGACATCCCGCAGCGCGTACAGCTTTTTATCTGCCGGCGTTAAATTGCCGCTTTGTCCAATGACAGCGATTTTCAAATCATTCACTTGCTGAATAAATTGTTCGGTTGAAATTTCTACATGGAAACCTTCAATCGCCTCCAGCTTATCAAGCGTTCCCCCGGTATGACCGAGACCGCGGCCGCTCATTTTAGCAACGGGCACACCGCATGCAGCCACAAGAGGTGCGAGAATTAGCGTCGTTGTATCTCCTACGCCGCCGGTAGAGTGTTTATCCACTTTCACGCCTTCTATAGCAGACAGATCAATCTGATCGCCTGATTCCGACATAGCCATCGTCAAATGACCTTGTTCTTCCGCTGTCATTTTTCGGAAATAAATGGCCATCAGAAAGGCGCTTGCCTGGTAATCAGGAATTGTGCCGTCAGTATATCCTGTCACGAAAAACTCAATTTCTTGTTTGGACAGTTCTTCGCCGTCACGCTTTTTTTCAATGATATCTACCATACGCATCATGATGTCAGTCCTCCCCGGCTACTGAAGATAAAAAACTTTCGCCGTGCTCGGGTCTGTTCACTCTGAAGTTATCCGCAATCGTTGCGCCGATATCTGAGAATGTCTTGCGGATCGGCAGGCTGCCCCCTCCGTTATGGGACGGTGAATAAACGAGCAGCGGCACGTACTCTCTCGTATGATCTGTTCCTTCATGAATCGGGTCATTGCCGTGATCTGCAGTGATGATTAACAAATCATTCGGTTTCAACGCTGCCAAAATTTCCGGCATGCGCGCATCGAATTCCTCAAGCGCTTTACCATAGCCGATCGGGTCTCTCCGGTGTCCGTAGAGGGCATCGAAGTCCACCAAATTGACAAAACTCAAACCTTCAAATTCTTTTTGCATCACGGATACCAGCTTGTCCACGCCGTCCATATTTCCTGTCGTGCGCACAGCTTCCGTTATCCCTTCACCGTTATAAATATCAGCGATTTTGCCGATTGCGATAACGTCGTAGCCGCCATCCTTTAATTCGTTCATCACCGTTTTTCCAAATGGCTTCAATGCATAGTCATGACGGTTTGTTGTGCGCGTGAACGCACCAGGCTCCCCGATGAACGGACGTGCAATGATGCGGCCAACGAGGTATTCCGGCTGCAATGTAAGTTCCCTGGCGATTTCACAAATGCGGTACTGCTCTTCAATGGGAATGACATCTTCATGTGCTGCGATCTGCATTACAGGGTCCGCCGATGTATAGACAATGATTGCACCGGTCTGCATATGCTCCTCACCGAGTTCTTCGATAATTTCAGTTCCGCTGGCCGGTTTATTGCCGATAACTTTTCTGCCGGTCTTCAGTTCAAGCTCATCGATCAATTCTTTCGGGAAGCCATTTGGATACACTTTAAACGGCTTATCGATCAGCAAGCCCATAATCTCCCAGTGCCCCGTCATCGTATCTTTCCCGACAGATGCTTCTTCCATTTTGGTATAATACGCCTGTGCTTCTTTTTGCGGTGAAAGTCCTTTTATCGGTGCAATATTAGCAAGTCCCAGACGTTCAAGGTTCGGCATATTCAGCCCATCCATTTCTTCACCGATATGGCCGAGAGTATTGGAGCCGACGTCGCCGAATGCCTCCGCGTCCGGTGCTTCGCCAATGCCTACTGAATCAAGCACGATTAAATGAATCCGGTTATAACGTAATTTTTCCATATAAAAACCTCCAGTAATAATAGTTTACGCCCGGGGATGGTACATGCTATACACATCTTTCAGGCGTTTTTTGCTGACATGCGTATACAGCTGTGTAGTAGAAATGTCCGCATGACCGAGCATTTCCTGAACCGCGCGCAAGTCGGCTCCGTTTTCAATCAAATGAGTGGCGAATGAATGCCGCAATAAATGTGGAGTAATGGCTTTTTGAATGTACGCCTTCTCCCCTGCCTCTTTCAGGATTTTCCAGCAGCCCTGTCTCGTCAGCCGTCTTCCATGCATGTTGAGGAATAATGCTTCCGTATCACCGGTCAGGCCGGGCCGGGCTTCATTCAGATATTTTGTGCAGGCCTCAACCGCTCCGCGTCCCAGCGGCACAATCCGCTCCTTGCTTCCTTTTCCAAAAACCCGGACAAACCCCATTGTCAGGTGAAGATCAGCCAAATCAATCGCTATCAATTCACTTACCCTCATTCCTGTTCCATATAACAATTCCAGTAACGCAATATCACGCATTCCTTGAAAAGTGTTGCCATCTACCGCGTCAATCAGCCGCTCTATTTCAGGAATGGAAAGAATATCCGGCAATTTTTGTTCGATTTTCGGCAATTCGATATGAATTGTACAATCATGCGTAGTCACTTGCTCTCTCACTAAAAATTGATGGAAAGAACGAATGGACGAAATATGCCTGGATAATGTGCGGCTCGATTTCCCGCTGTCTTTCAGTTTCTGTAAATATTGCAGAACTGTTGCCCGATCAATCGCATCAAGTGTTTCCACTGACAGGCTTTCTATGAATCTCAAGTAGGCTGTGAGATCTCGCTCATACGATTTTACTGTATTTTGAGCGAGCTGCCTTTCCACAGTGAGAAAATGCACATAATCTTCTAAAGCAAACTTTGCATCTTTCATGACGCAGCCTCCTTTCTATGTAAAAACTAAAAAAGGACAGCGCTTAGGCCATCCCTTTGTCGTCATTTTCTTTCTCTGGCTGTTCATCCTTGGCTTTACAGCGTTTACAAATCCCGTGAAATGTCAGCCAGTGATCTTTCACCGTGAATCCATACCGGCCTTCCACGACTTTTTCCACTTCGCCAAGTAAGTCTTCCTGAATTTCATCGACTGTTCCGCATTCAAGGCAAATCAAGTGATGGTGGAAACGGGCTGCCCCTTCCTCACGCAAGTCATAGCGCGCCACACCATCTCCAAAGTTAATTTTATCGACAACCTTCAGTTCGGTTAATAATTCCAATGTGCGATATACAGTCGCAAGACCGATATCGGGTGCTTTTTCTTTCACAAGCAAGAAAACGTCTTCTGCACTTAAATGGTCTTCTTCATTTTCCAGAAGAACTGCTACAGTCGCTTCACGCTGAGGCGTCAACTTGTAGCTGGCCCCGTGCAATTGCTTCTTGATTCGTTCAATTCGGCTCTCCATACGACGCCCCCCTCAAATTGATTCCATTATACCAAACTGTCGTTCCAGATGACAATAGAAAGGAAACGTTCCGTTCATAATGTGGTATAGAGGAAATTACTTTATGAAATGAAAGACCGATAGTTCCAGCAGCTGCGTGATCAGCAGTAAGCCAATCAGAAGCGGCACTGCCGTTAGCGGACGGTCTTTCCTGACGGCCGGTGCGACAAAAAATGGCGGGTTCAGCACTGTGCATAATATAAGGAACAGCAAACAGCTGATCAGCTGGAATGGGAACCACCAAACCGTGTACGTTAACAGTTTCAAGCCTGTCGACAGTAAATAGGTGGACGACAAGCCAAAAAGGGTGCATTTAACCGCACCTAGAAACATAGTCATAAAACGGACCCTTTTATATTTTGACAGAATGATGGCGAGCACTACAAAGCTCAATGTCACAGCTACAGGTGACCATAAAGCCGCTTCAGCTCCCATTACTACACGCTGATCGTATAAACCGACGATCTGTTCAAGTGAAGTGACCGGCCACTCCCTGAATAATAAAGCTCCTCCTATATAACTGATTGCGAGTATAACGAACAAATAGATAAAAGACAATGATCGAGCCATAAATAGGACACCTCCGCATCGTTTCTACAACATATGCTTGTCCGATCTAAAATAGCTCAATCATTTATAGGTTTTTTACATACCAGACTGCAGCAACTGTCTTGGCATCATAAATCCGTTCGTTCGCAATCAGTTCTTCCGCTTCTTTTACGGATACTTCCAGCACTTCGATGAATTCATCTTCATCGCCGGCTGCAGGATGTTCAATTCTAACGAGATTCTCCGCTATGTACAAGTGAATAATTTCATCGGCAAATCCGGGAGACGTGGAGAATGTCTGCAAATATTTGAATGATTTTGCACGGTATCCGGTCTCTTCTTCCAGTTCCCGTCTGGCGGTGAGTTCCGGCTCTTCACCGGGTTCGATTTTACCAGCGGGAATCTCCAGCATCGTTCGTTCGAGCGCCTTTCTGAACTGTTCCACCAGCACGATCTTTTTATCTTCAGTCAAGGCGATAATTGCAACGGCACCAGGGTGTTTCACTAACTCTCTTTTCGCAAGTTTTCCATCAGGCAGTTCTACTTCATCCACTTGCAGCGAAATGATTTTGCCTGCAAATATCTGTTTTGTTGAGAGGGTCCGTTCTTCAAACTTCATTCAGCACCCAACCCTTTCCATTGGTTTTCTTTCCTGCTTTCATTGTACCATGAAAGCTAAAGGAGTGAAGCACATGAAGAAGCGTACAATCGGTTCCAGTGATCTGCTTGTTTCTGAACTCGGTTTAGGATGCATGTCGCTGCCGGCCGAACTCGAGGCGGCTCGTTCAGTCCTGGACGAAGCGATCGAGAGCGGCATCAACTACTTTGATACAGCAGATCTGTATGATAAAGGAACGAACGAAGAACTTATAGGAAACGTGCTGAAAGAAAAGCGTCAGGATCTGGTCATTGCAACAAAAGCGGGAAATAAGTGGACATCTGAAGGGGAGTCTTGGACATGGGATCCCTCCAAAGAACATATTATGGACGCGGTTAAACAGAGCCTGCAGCGGCTGCAGCTTGATTATATCGACCTGTACCAGCTCCATGGCGGTACAATGGAAGACGATGCGGATGAAACAATTGAGGCGTTTGAGACGCTGAAGAAAGAAGGTGTCATTCGTGAATACGGCATATCAAGCATTCGGCCGGCTGTCATCGACCGTTTCCTGCGCAGCAGTAATGGCGTTTCTGTCATGATGCAATATAATTTGTTAGACCGCCGTCCTGAAGAGTATTTCCCGCTGATTGCAGAACACGGCGCGTCTGTTGTCACACGCGGAACATTGGCAAAAGGATTACTGACAGCAGAAGGAATGAAGCGCATACAGAAAACTGACGGTTTCGCGTCTTATACATCGTCAGATTTGCAGCAAACCCTAAAAACACTTTTTGATCAAACCGATAACCTGCATGCCTATGCCCTTGCCTTCGCGCTTAAAGAGCCTGTTGCAGCCTCTGCGCTGATCGGCTCCAGAACGCCGGAGCAGCTGCGGGAGTCATTGCAGGCATATGACACACCGATAGACCCCGAGATATTGAAACAGTTAATAAAAGCGACCGTGCCGCACCGTTATGAAGAGCATCGGGTGTAAGCGATATAAAAGAGTTTGAGGCTGCACGCACTCAAATAAAAAAACCGCGTAAAACCAAGTTGTACGAACTCTGGTTTTACGCGGTGTTAATTTTAAAATGGGAAATCACACTGGATTACCTGCTTATGTCCCAACCGCTTTAGTTATTTATGGTCTGCTGTTGCGCTTGCCAGAACAGAAGCCGGTCCTTCTTTCATGCTAAGAGGCATCGTTTTTGGAGTGTCAGCTTTTTCAGCAGCTTGTCTTTTCTTAGAAGGCATCATATTGAAAATGATATTCAGGAAGATCGCTGTAATACTGCCGAGCACAATTCCGTTGCTTGTTAAAATTTGCAAGTTTTTCGGTAATTCATTAAACAGATCCGGCACTACTGCAACGCCAAGGCCGATGCCGACAGAACATGCGACGATCATTGCATTGTCCTGACTTATCGAAATGACAGGACTGAGCATCTTGATTCCTTGCGAGACGACCATTCCGAACATTGCCACCATCGCCCCGCCAAGAACCGCATTGGGGATGATCGTTGCCAGTGCAGCAACTTTTGGCAGAAAGCCCAGTGAAATCAGCATAATAGCCGTCACCAATATCACACGGCGTGACTTCACACCGGATAACTGCATCAGACCGACATTTTGAGAGAACGTTGTATAAGGGAAAGCGTTGAAAATACCGCCGATCACTGAAGCCAGCCCTTCCGCACGATACCCTCTTTCCAATTTTTTCTGATCAATTTCTTCTTCACAAATATCACCGAGTGCAAAATATACACCTGTTGATTCCACAAGTGACACCATTGCCACGAGTGTCATAATCGCAATGGGCAGGAAGTGGAATGTCGGTGTTGCCAAATAAAACGGCATCACCATATGCACGTAAGAAGCATCCTGCACATTCGAAAAGTCCACAATACCGAGTAATACTGCTGCAAGCGTACCGCCGACCAGCCCTAGCAGAATTGCAATGGACTGCATAAATCCTGACGTGAACCTGAACATCAGCACGATGAATAATAACGTACCGAAAGCCAAACTGATATTGGTCATCGAACCGAAATCCTCGGCACCCTGTCCGCCGCCCATATTATTGATGGCAACAGGAATTAAAGTGATTCCGATGATCGTCACAACGGAACCAGTGACGATTGGAGGGAAAAACTTCACAAGACTTCCGAAAAATCGGCTGATTACAAAGATAATTGCCCCCGAAGCCATAACCGCACCGTAAATTGCGGATATACCATAGTCATTGCCAATTAAAATCATCGGACCGACTGCTGTGAACGTACAGCCTAGAACAACGGGCAATCCGATTCCAAAATACTTATTGCGTGATATTTGTAACAAGGTCGCTACACCGCACATCAATATATCAATTGAAACCAGATAAGTAAGCTGTGTCGGCGTTAACCCAATCTGCGTTCCAACGATGAGCGGCACCAATACTGCACCTGCATACATTGCCAGTAAATGCTGAAAACCAAGAAGCGTAGTTTTCATCAGTCAGTTTCCTCCCCGACGAACTGGACCTGGCCGTTCTGCAGAGATTGAAGCTCTGCCAATGATTCCAGGCGCACTCCTGTTTTACGTATCAAGTCTCCGCCTTGCTGAAAACATTTTTCAATGACAATTCCAACTCCCGCGATTGTCGCCCCCGCCTGTTGTGCAATATCTATCAGCCCAAGTGCCGCTTGACCATTTGCAAGGAAATCATCAATTAACAGCACGGTATCTTCTTTCGTTATGAAATCTTTTGAAACCGAAATATCACTGGTTTCTTTCTTTGTGAATGAATACACTTTTGCGGAGTACAAATGATCCGTCAGCGTTAAAGATTTGCGTTTTCTGGCAAACACTACAGGCACCCCTAAAATCATTCCCGCCATTGTTGCAGGAGCAATTCCTGAAGATTCAATCGTGATGATTTTCGTGATGTTATGTTCGCTGAAACGTCGCACGAACTCTTTGCCGATTTCCTGCATCAGTAATGGATCGATTTGATGATTCAAAAATGAATCAACCTTCAGTACCTCTTCCGATAATACTTTACCTTCTTGTCGAATCTTGTCTTTTAGCAACTCCACGCTGTTGTGCTCCCTTCAATTTTACGAATAAAAAAAGCGTATACGCCCTACTCCCATATAACACTATGAGAGAGCGGCGTGTACGCTTGTAAAAATGAAAAAGCATTTTTCCGTCAAACGACAAAAAAAGCTGCTTTTCATTCTCCCCATAGGCGGTTCATTTACGGTAAACCGGTAGAAACTTACGGGCCATATTCCCGTGATTATATGAGTCTTATTTAACTGAATGCTATCAGTATAGCATGATTCGACAAATTTTCAATACGAATATTTACCATTTAGATTGATAGGTTTAAAGCTGCCGACAGATGGACATATTCTGGACAAATGTTGGGATTGGATTGGTTACCATTCATTGGGTATCTCAATAAAATACTATGTACTTAAATTATAAGTTACTTGTCTTTAAAGAAAAATATAAGGACTTCGAATGTTTTACGAGTGTACATAATTAGCTTATTGTACATAAAAATTCTCTTTTACTTTAATTATGTACATAAATTCGTGATTTACTAAAATTTATAATTTGTGGAGGTACATTTTATTGTGTAGATTTGAATTACTAGATGGTTTATGAACTTATTATGGGTATTATTGAGGCATATTTAATATTGGATGACTTGAGTGGAAGTGATATAAACGCCAAATATAAATGAATCGTATTCGTGGGTGTACCATTAACGGGTGCAAGAGTTGGATAAGACGACCAGTAATACGGTCGTCTTGTTTTAAATGTGGATTACAAGTATTCCTCTTACTCAGTGCTGAATTTTTTATAAAGTTTAAATAGGTGAGCTACCGCATCAGCTTCTGTCGTGGGCCCAATTTCCATACCATAAGCCACCATGACGGCCCGATCATTATTTTGATGCGCTTTTCTTAAATCAGGTGGCATTGATGCCTCATTGTATAAATCAGCATAGGATGATTCAGGATATTTTGCTCGAACATCTAAAATCGTTTGAGCAGTTTTAGAAATTAATTCTTTTTGTTTTTCGGTAGCATTTGGCCATGGAAAATTATTATAAACGATATTCTTTGAATATCTATAATCAGATTTTAACCGTCCACCAACTGTTCTTAACCATGCCATATGGACATTTGAAGTCATTACTCCAAAAGTATAGAGATCAGCCTCTGGCATTATTAAAACCAAATTACTTGCCATGCTATTTTTATCCATATAACCAATTGGAATATAGCGACGATTTTCTGATGATGCGCTTGGAATCAATAAATAATCACTTGTCGGGATATTTTCAACGTGGAAACGAGTTGGAGTATCTGCAATTTTACGAGTTCCTTTACTTTTACTCGCCAGACGGTACTCACGTACTGCTTTTACTCTTTCAAGTACTTTAGACATTGCTCTTAATTCATTTGGTAAAGCCTCCCCGACCCATAGACAATATCTGGGATCTTTATTGATAAACTCTCTGGCACCATACCATGGTCTAAACCATTTTTTACTCTGGGGTTCTTCAGATATAAAAGCATCCATTTCTTCTTTAGTAAATAGATAATTACCATCGTCAATTGGTTTATTTCCTATACCTATATCTGGAACATCACTTAATGGAGTAGTTCGACTATGAACCAAGACATTGGGTGCTTCTAGCAAATAGGGATTAATATGCTTTACGACTTGTGCAGCATCATCTTGATAAATGACTTTATCAGATTGTTCACCTTTTAAGGTACTAAAACCTATGATTACACAATGAACAGCTGCTTTATTTGAGGCTTCACTTTCCCATTTAAATGTACGATAGGCAAAGTTAATCACGGTATCATAGTCGTTTATTAATGACTCCCATAAAACAGCTACTTGTTGACCTTGTGTAATTGAATTTGTAGAAACAAAAGCACATTTTATAGCTGAATATTGGATATATTCAGCTGCTTTTCGATACCAACCTGATACATAATCTAAGTTACCAGATCCAGTTTGTACATCGAATATTTCTTTTATCTCATCAGTTTGTTCCGATGACATCAATCGTGCGCCGAAAAATGGTGGGTTGCCTATAATATAATCTAAATCTCGTTTGTCAATGACGGTATTCCAATTCATTGTTAGAGCATTTCCTTCAATAATATTGATATATAATTTTAAAGGGAAAAACTCTGCATTTGAATAGACTAATTCCTTTGTCTTTTCGAACATCTGCGACTCGGCAATCCAAAGAGCCGTTTTTGCTGTCGAAACGGCGAAATCATTAATTTCTATGCCGTAAAATTGGTCTAGCGAAACTTTAATGAAATCATCAACTACATCCAGTCTTGGACTATCTCCATAGATAATTGTAAAAACTTGATTTTCTAGTTCTCTAAGAGACAAATATGTTTCAGTTAGGAAATTTCCCGAACCACAAGCCGGATCTAAAAATTGCATATTTGCTAGTTTATCTTGAAATTCCAAAGCCCGTTGTCTTTGTCTATTTATTTGCTTCATTTGTTGG
Organism: Sporosarcina sp. P37; assembly: GCF_002109365.1. Classification (NCBI taxonomy): domain Bacteria; kingdom Bacillati; phylum Bacillota; class Bacilli; order Caryophanales; family Caryophanaceae; genus Sporosarcina; species Sporosarcina sp. P37. Next base: position 3,049,635 of record NZ_CP015349.1, on the reverse strand, counting down.
ATCAGGGCGAGTTCTTCCTTTAAATCATTTAAAAATAACGGGTCAATGACTTTGTGTATATTTTCAATTGATGTGTAATGCATTCCGCCTTCTCGACGCTGTTCTGGATTCAGTGTTGATTCAAATACACTACCAAAAATAGTTGGGCTAATCTCAGACCAATCAAAATCACTTGTAGCATTCTTTAATATCAATTCTCTCAAATGTTCTGTAAAATTTGGTATTTCAATATTTCGCTCCTCAAATAACCCCCCATTGACATATGGAAAAGAGCCTAATTTATCCCCTATATATGGATCACGCTCAGCTTCTGGAGTATCTAAAACTTCAAATAAGTCAATAATTGCTCTTCTAAAGTAAAGTGCAGGCACTTCTTCCAAATAATCACGGAAAGCCCCTTTACGGCCAAATAACCCGGCATCTTCCGCATAAAAACAAAAGACTAATCTAACAGATAAAACATTGATGCTTTCAAGTGTATTTGGATTGTCAGGTTCGTTATATTGCTCTAATAACTCACTATAAATTTCGCCTATTAGCCCACCAGCTTTAATAGACACTTTCGTTTCTTTTTCAATATCTTCGTTTGTTTTATCAATTAAAAAATCTAGGCGATAATATTCTTTACTCAAATCGGTTAATTGAATGACCGCTGGTGTTCCATATGGATTGTTCATGTCGTGAATTCTAATTTCCTGAAAGTTTGACACAATAATCCATCGGGCTTTCTTGTTATAAGGTTGATGGTTGTTATATCGAAAAGCTTGCTGATATGGGTTTAAAATAGAGCCATCTGATTGTCTTTCGCCTTTATCAAGATTGATATGAGAGCTTTTTTGCTCGATAAGTACTTTAGTTTTTTCGATATACCCATCAATGAAGTTTCTTGTTTTCATATTTCTTACAGGTAATTCAAAGTTAATATATCCTGTCGGGTTGCTAACCCCATATACTTCATTTAATAATTCAAGCCAAAATGATTGCGTATGTTGTTTTTCGTCTCCTTTGTCTTTCCATCTATCAGTAAATATTTTTGCTGCTTTTTTTCGCACAGATACTTCCATGGGTGATCCCCCTCTAAGTCACAAAATAATTATCTACATTTTTACGGTTCACGTTAACATATTAAGTATATATTAAATAATGTAGGTTTAATAATAGGATTATCGTGTAAGAACCGTCTTAGTATTTAATATCTCATTTAATACTACTTCATTTGCCACGTCACCAATTTCACGAATTCCTAAACTTCCTGCATAAGATGATGAAATGTTCTTTTCCGTATAGAAAGACAACCCATTTCAGGAGTTCAGCAATGTAATTCAACTAACGGGCGCTTTAACGCAACAAGAAATTCAATTAATGATAACTTATCTAGAAATGAATCCTTTAATGGAAAGTCATAAAAACTAGAAAATTTGATGATTGCTGCTTTTACATGAATAAAGGAAGTCTTATTAGCCTCTTCACGTAAATGGCTTTCAAATCTTTATGAACAATAATAAATATTCTTATTATTTTGCAAATCTTATAATATCAATGTTTATATATCTATTAAAACTAGTGATTATATACACTTTCTTAATGTACAACATTATTAAGATATCATTATGAACAGAAGCCCGCATGACTGCTGGCGTTTCTTTGTCCTTCAGTCTTGCAGGCCTTTCCATTCCCCTACCCAAACAATAAAGACGAAAGATAAATCACTACACCTACTGTAAAACTGCTGGCTACAGTGTTAAAAAGTACAATTTGGGCCGCAAGTTCGGATTCTACATCGTATTCAAGCGCCAGCGTGGAACTGTTCCTTGACGTAGGAAACGAGCTTGCGATCCACAATGACTGCGCTGTTACACCGTCTATCTGTAACAGCAAAATTAATAACAGCGCCGCAACTGGTGAAATGATAAGACGGCCAAGCGCACTGAGGAAAATGAGGCGGTTCCACAGCGACTTCACTTGAATTTGCGCCAACTGTGCGCCCAGCGTGATTAATGCGATGGCAATGAAAGCATCCGAAAGATGGCTGATCGGCAGCTCAACAAATTGGGGCAGCCTTATATCTGCCAGATTGAGCAGCGCTCCAAGCCAAAGCGCATGAATAATCGGCATCCTGAGAAACTGCTTCACAATCTCGGTGCCCGATTGAGTTGAGGCAACCAGGTTATACAGGCCATATGAATAAGTCAGCAGGTTTTGATAGACGATCAGGACAATTTGTATCGAAACTCCGAGCGGATCGGCATGGAAGACCAGCTGGCTGACAGGCAATCCATAGTTTCCTGAGTTGATCAGGACGATGCTGTTCTTCATCACGGCCGTCTGCTGACGGTTAAGGCGCAGAATTTTACTGAAAAAATGACCTGTAATTAGTAAACAAGTTGAGAATAATAGAACAAAGAGTAATACATCCACTAAAACTTCCACATCAATAACCGTGTGATATAAATTCATGAAAACAGCAGCGGGAATCAGACAGTATGTTAAAATATTCCCCAGTGCTTTCACATTAAAAGTAAACTTTATTTGCAATACCACGCCAATTGCTAATAAAATGAGCATCGGTGTGATAACATTTATAAAGACTATGAGCAAGTACTCCACAAAGGAATCTCCTTTCTGCTGATTCAGCTGCATACTTCTCAGAATAATCTTCAAGGAATACAGGAGGCTTCAAGATGGAAAAAGAACGACCTAGTAAACATTTGCATTTCCCGAAAAGTCAGTGGATATTGCTGGCGGGCATTTTGTTTTTAGCCGCCACGATCCGTTCACCGCTTACTTCGGTAGGACCTATCATCGGAAACATCCGTGACCAGCTGCAGATTACCAATTCGCTGGCAGGATTTCTGACTACGATCCCATTACTGGCATTCGCCATTGTATCACCTTTTACGCCGCGTTTAGCAAAACGTTACGGATTATCCCGAACACTTTTCTATTCGATGATCATTTTATTGCTCGGAATCATTATGCGTTCCATCGGCAACAGTACGCTGCTGCTGATCGGCACATTTTTAATCGGAGTAGGAATCGCTTTTGCAAACGTACTCCTGCCGAGTCTTCTCAAACTCAGTTTCCCTTTACATATCGGATTGATGACAGGACTGTATTCAGTGTCAATGAGCATATCCGCAACTCTGGCTTCAGGCATCGCAGCTCCAATTGCTAATCAGACTTCCTACGGCTGGCAGGGAGCGCTTGGAATATGGGGTGTCATCACATTTCTGGCCATTATTGTATGGATTCCCCAGATACTAAAGAAAAAGGAAATTGTCAAAACGGCACAAAAGAATAAGAAAACGAAGCCCGCCGCGCCGCTCTTGCGTTCACCGCTGGCGTGGAGCATCACCGTCTTCATGGGACTGCAGTCCTTTCTATTCTATACGACTGCATCATGGATTCCGGTTGTATTGCAAACTGGCGGAATGACGGACGAGGCCGCTGGATGGATGCTTGCACTCGTTCAGCTCGCACAATTGCCCATGATGTTTATCATACCAGTGATTGCAGATAAAGTGCACGATCAACGCGGACTTGTAATAGGCGTTTTTGCCTGTTATCTGATTGGTTATGGAGGTGTACAATTCGGCAGCGAAAGTCTGACAGCGCTGTGGATGATTTTCATTGGCCTCGGAGGCGGTTCCGCATTCGGACTGGCAATGATGTTCTTTACATTGCGCACCAGCACTCCGGCACAGGCAGCATCAATCTCCGGCATGGCACAGTCTATCGGCTACCTGCTGGCGGCAGTCGGACCGGTTCTGTTCGGTTCGCTTCACGATTATTCAGGTTCATGGACATTGCCGCTTTACACGTTTCTTGTCATCGCAGCCATACTATTTGTAAGCGGTATGTACGCGGGGAAGAGACGGTATATTTCACAAGAAGCAGATATGGAGGCTTCATGACAAAAGAGACTGGGACATAATATGAAAAAAGCGTAAAGGAGTTTTCCCTTACGCTTTTTTATGTCTATTTTTTAATAAATACTTTGCAAAGCATTTGAGTGGACCGGAGCGGAAAAAGGCCGACTCCTGCGGGATTTAGCGCGAATGTTGAGACCTCGCAGGAGCGCCAGCGACGAGGAGGCTCAAGCGCGCCCCGCGGAAAGCGTGCCTTTTGGAGCGCAGGGGAACGGACTTTATTTTTAGTTTTGTCCCAGCCTCTTTTTATTACATTAAAAATTCTGCAGAAATAGGACAATGATCGCTACCCAACACTTCTGAATGAATGGAAGCCGTTTGCAGAGCCGGCCCGAGACGTTCAGAAATAATGAGGTAATCAATACGCCACCCGATATTTCTTGCTCTCACATCACGCATATACGACCACCACGTATAGGCTCCTTCCTGATCAGGATTCATATAACGGAATGTATCAAGAAATCCCGCATTCAGAAGGCGTGTCATTTTTCCGCGCTCTTGTTCCGTAAATCCTGAATTTCCTATATTGGATTTCACATTGCGAATATCGATTTCTTCGTGTGCGACATTCAGATCGCCGCAATAGATGACGGGTTTCATCGCATCCAGTGCGGTTAAATGGACGAGCAATTCGTCTTCCCAAGCCAGACGATACGGCAGACGCGCTAAATCACGCTGTGCATTCGGTGTATAACTGTTGACGAGGAAAAACGTATCAAATTCCAGCGTCAGCACACGCCCTTCCTCTTCAAAATCCTGATCATTCAAGCCATAACGAACAGATAGCGGCTTTTTTTTCGTAAACACCGCAGTTCCTGAATAGCCTTTTTTTACTGCATAGTTCCAATAGGATTCATAGCCTTCAAACGAAAGATCTATTTGTCCCTGCTGACATTTAATTTCCTGTATACAAAAAATATCTGCCTTTGCTTGTTCAAAAAAATCTACGAACCCTTTCTTTACACAAGCCCTGATCCCGTTGACATTCCAAGATACTACTTTCAACTGTTCACAACCTGTCTTTATTAATTCCCGTTAAAACTGACTGCCAGTTTTGCGGCAAGTTCCGCATTCGCTTTTACTAATGCAATATTAGCATCCAGACTTTTCCCGCCTGTCATTTCCTGCACTTTTTTCAGCATATACGGTGTGAGATTTTTTCCGCTGACACCTGATTGTTCCGCCTCTGCAAGTGCATCTGAAACCAGTTTATCCATATACTCCTGATCCATTGCGTATTCTTCTGGAATTGGATTGGCGATGATGGCACTGCCCTCCAAACCCAAATTCCATTTAACCCTCAGCATTTCTGCCATCATATCGATTTCATCCATACGGTAATCTACATGATGCGCGCTGCTTCTTGTATAAAAGGCAGGAAATATATCCGTTTTATATCCCATAACAGGCACACCTTTTGTTTCCAAGTATTCAAGCGTCTTGCCAAGATCTAATATTGACTTGGCGCCTGAGCAGACGACCGCCACGCTCGTACGTGCAAATTCCTCAAGATCGGCGGAAATATCCATTGTTTTCTCCGCACCGCGGTGTACACCCCCGATGGCCCCTGTCGTGAACACACGGATACGTGCCAAGTCCGCGAAAAACATCGAAGCTGCGACTGTTGTGGCTCCGGGCTGTTTCGTTGCGATTAAATAACTGATATCCCGTCTGGAAGCTTTGACAACCCCCTTACTGTCACCAAATCGCTCCAGTTCTTCGTCAGTCAGGCCGATTTTAATTTTCCCGTCCATAATAGCAATCGTTGCTGGAACTGCCCCATTGCCCCGTATGATTTGCTGAACTTCCCGGGCCGCTTTGACATTTTCAGGATACGGCATACCATACGTGATAATAGTGGATTCCAATGCAACAAGCGGTTTACCGTACTTCATCGCTTCCTTTACTTCTTCTGAATACGAAACATATCTTCTCATGTCCATCTTCCCCCTAACCGTTCAATGGCTCTATCTTCATAATAAGCATTCTGCGTGCTTTGTTCAATGCGCATCTTCAATTATTTGCTCAACAGCATAGCTTTCCAAATTCCATCCTGTTTCTTCACCAAGTACCAATTTTGATAACAGCTTCCCGAGCAATGGTCCGACCGTTAAGCCGGATGAACCGAGCCCATTGACAACCCAGACTTGCGGATGATCAGGCAGCTGGCCGATCACAGGCATAAAATTTGGAGTATGCGGACGAATGCCCACACGCACCTCCGCCAGCTCCGCTTCACGCAATGCGGGAGCAATCGGCAGTGCATTCGCCAATATCTCCATTATGCCTCCGGCTGTGGACTGAATAGTAACGTGATCTGTATCTTCATGTGTCGCGCCTGCAACGAATCTGCCATGTTGGAACGGTACAAGATACTGGGTGCTTGGCGGCATGATCACCGGCCAGTCGCCGGATGATTCATGAACTGACTGCAAGTGAAGAATCTGTGCTTTCTGTCCCGCTACTTGCAGTTTCTTGCCGAGCGGTTCTGTAAATTCACCCGCCCAGGCGCCCGCTGCAACGATGATTTGATCCGCTTTTACTATTTCTCCGTTGACCATGACACCTCGAACTTCGCCATCTTCTGCATATGGAGTTGCGGAGCCGCGGATCAGTTGGACGCCCCGTTTTACTGCGACACGCTCCAATGCCTCCCGCAGTTTATCTCCCTCGACTTTGGCTGCGCCTGAAATTCGGACTGCTGAATAATCCTCTGACAAAACCGGAAAATAGACCGCCGCCTGACCAGGTTCCAGTAACTCTACTTCCCCAATTTCAGGGCTTTGTTCTCTTCTTGTATGCAACAGGTCCACTTTCTTTTCCAGACGGCTCACATCCGTATGAATCGCCAAAGCGCCCACTTTTTTATACCCTGTCTCCATCTCTCCCTGTTCTTCCAGTGAACGGATGAGTTCAGGATAATACGCAGCACCTGCTGACGCCAGCGCGTACCATGCTTTATTTCGCCGTTGAGAGGCCCATGGACAAATAATGCCTGCTGCAGCTTTTGTTGCCTGCCCCGGCTCCTGTCTGTCGACCAGCACGACTTCCGCCTGTTGTGCTGACAAGTGATAAGCGGCGGATACTCCGGCGATTCCAGCCCCGATAATCAGTACCTTTTTCATTTCATCTCTGTCCTTTCTACAATAATTTTCAAAAACGACAAACTTTTCACTTTATTTTTTGGAAAAAAGCAGTATAATTACACTATTCGGAATTGAAGTTTCGGAATATTCTACACTTTGAGGAGATCTGATGATTATGACGAGATTACCTATGCAAATACAATTAACACAAAGCAAAAAGGAAAAACCGGACCCCAGCACACTCGTTTTTGGGAAAACATTTACCGACCATATGCTAATTATAGACTATGAAGAAGGTAAAGGATGGCATAATCACCGTATTACTCCTTACGCACCATTGACGCTTGATCCAGCCGCAATCGTTCTTCATTACGGACAGACTGTTTTTGAAGGCATGAAAGCTTATCGTTCAGAAGACGGGACGATTCGTCTGTTCCGTCCGGATGAAAATATGAAGCGCCTGAATTACTCGCTGGACCGACTGTGCATGCCGCGTATCGACGAGGCGAATGCGCTGTACGCACTGAATCTGTTACTGCAAATAGAGCAGGATTGGATTCCTGCACTGGAAGGAACTTCACTTTACATTCGGCCATTCGTCATTGCAACAGAGGCTTTCCTGGGCGTGGCTCCTGCAAAGAAATATCAATTCTATATAATTTTATCTCCTGTCGGCTCGTATTACAAAGAAGGCATCCATCCTGTCAAAATTCTCGTGGAAAATGAATTTGTCCGTGCGGCTAAAGGCGGAACAGGCAGCGCCAAAACTGCAGGCAACTATGCAGCTGCTTTAAAAGCACAAGAAACAGCAGACAAACAAGGCTATTCGCAAGTTCTATGGCTCGACAGCACGGAACGTAAATACGTTGAAGAAGTAGGCAGCATGAATATTTTCTTCAAAATTAATGGTGAAGTCGTCACGCCTGCAATCAACGGCAGCATTTTGGAAGGCATTACACGAAAATCGATTTTACAGCTGCTTCGTCACTGGAATATACCGGTCGCTGAACGAAAAATCTCCATGGATGAAATCCGTGCAGCCTATGAGTGCGGTGAACTGGAAGAAGTATTCGGCACCGGAACAGCTGCTGTCATTTCCCCTGTAGGCGAACTGAACTGGGATGGCTATAAAATGATTATCGGGAACGGTGAAACGGGTGAACTTTCCGCTAAACTGTACAATACATTAACGAATATTCAAACAGGCAAAGAGAGCGACCCATTTGACTGGGTGTATGAAATCAAAAAACCTATTGCACATCTTGCCTGAGCAGACGAAACAGCCCCTGTTTTCCCAATAGCGGAAAACAGGGGTTTTTCATTTATACAGACAGTAATGCAGCATCACTGTTTAATTGTTCACCGCGAATCCGCTGGAATTCATCCATTAACTTCGCAATGGTCAGATGCCGTTTCTGTTCTTCTCCTACTTCCAGGATAATCTGTCCCTTGTCCATCATGATCAAACGATTCCCGAGGTCCAGTGCCTGCTGCATATTATGCGTAACCATCAATGTCGTCAGCTGATCTTTCTCAACCAGGCGCTTCGTCAGGTCAGTGATCAGCTCGGCACGTGACGGGTCAAGTGCTGCTGTATGCTCGTCAAGCAGCAGGATGGACGGTTGTGTAAATGTCGCCATCAGCAGTGACAGCGCCTGCCGCTCCCCGCCTGACAGCAGTCCTACTTTTGCCGTCATTCGGTTCTCGAGATTTAAATGTAACGTTTCCAGTGATGTGCGGAATAAATCTTTTCGTTTCTTATCTACACCGCGGTGCAGTGAACGGCGTTTATTACGTGAATAGGCCATCGCCAGATTCTCTTCAATCGTCATAGCGGGCGCTGTTCCCGCCATCGGATCCTGGAACACACGGCCAATCATTTTGGAGCGTTTAAACTCTGGGAGTCGCGTAACATTTTTACTATCAATAAATATATTGCCGAAGTCAGGTGTCAGGGCACCGGAAATCATATTCATCATTGTTGATTTCCCCGCTCCGTTACTGCCGATCACCGTAACGAAGTCGCCCGGCTTTAAATGCAGGTTGATCTGGTCGAGCGCCACTTTTTCATCCGGAGTCGCTTCATTAAAAATTTTATTGATTTGGTCCAGTTTCAACAATGCTGTGACCCCCTTGTGATGCTTTCATTGCAATTCGTTCAGATTGTCTTTTCGCTTTACGTGCTTTTTCCCGTCTCTTTTCCAAAATCTGCGGAATGATCAAAGCAGCAATTACAATTACTGCTGTAATCAGTTTCATGTCTCCGGAATCCAGGATTTTTACGCGCAGTGACAGTCCGAGTACGATACGGTAAATGACAGCACCAATTACGACTGCCAATGTCGTACGGAAAATAGTTTTCGTTCCGAATATTGCCTCTCCAATAATTACAGAAGCCAGGCCGATGATGATCATACCGATCCCCATCCCGTTATCGGCGAATTTTCCGTATTGCGCAATCAGAGAACCTGAGAAAGCGACTAATGCGTTAGAAATACCTAATCCGAGAATAACGAGAGTATCTGTATTGGCAGAAAAACTGCGAATCATTTTTTTATTATCGCCTGTTGCGCGGATTGCCAAGCCGACTTCAGTCTGTAAAAACCAGTCCGCAATAAATTTAATTACAATTACCACGAGAATCATCAGGAATAATGTTCCCCATGTAGAAGGCAGATGTTCTATGCCGAGTCCTGATAAGAAGCCGTTAATCATTCCGTCAATACCTAGATTACTCCAGAATCCCTGGAACTTACTGAAAATCGTTTCTGCATTTAATAGCGGAATATTTGGGCGGCCTACTGAACTTTCGGTAGTCAGTCCCATTATCCGAAGGTTTATCGAGTAAAGAGCTATCATCATGAGGATTCCGGATAAAAGTGGATTGATTTTTCCTTTGGTATGTAATAAACCTGTTATACATCCAGCAAAAAAGCCTACCACGATCGCGGTAAGTGTTGCAACAAGCGGATGATAGTCAAAGACGATCATCGTAGCAGCCACCGCTGCGCCTGTTACAAAACTTCCGTCCACTGTTAAATCTGGAAAATCAAGCACCCGGAATGTCAGATACACTCCGAGTGCCATGATCGCATAGATGATACCCTGCTCAACTGAGCCAAATACAGCTGAAAACATGCAAGATCATCTCCTAATTTTATTCTACAATTTCTGCATTCCAGTCGTCTTGTATTTTCAAGCCGATTGCGTCTGCTGTTTTTTCATTCATCATCAGCTTCAGGTTCTGCGGCACTTGTACAGGCAACGATTCAGGTGCAGCTTCCCCTTTAAGAATCTTGACTGCCATTTCGCCGGCTTCATAACCGATGTCATAGTACTCGAAACCGTACGCGCCAAGTCCGCCGCGCTTCACAGAATCAAATTCACCGACCATCATTGGAATCTTATTGTCATTCGCAACGGAGATAACAGATTCCAATGCTGATACTACAGTGTTGTCTGTAATGATATAGAATGAGTCCACTGAACCGATCAGCGATTCTGCAGCCTGTTTCACATCAGCTGAAGTAGCAACAGATGCTTCCACTACTTCCATGTCCATGTCTTTTAGGATCTCTTTTACGTGATCCACTTGCAGACGGGAGTTCTGTTCTCCAGAGTTGAAGATCATCCCTACTTTTTTCGCGCTTAAGTTTTCTTTCAAAAATTTCATGGTGTCAGAGATTGCCTCCGGATGGTTATCGATTGTTCCGGTAACGTTCCCGCCTGGCTCTTCATTAGAAGCCACAAGCTCTGCAGCCACTGCATCTGTTACAGAAGTAAAGATGATTGGAATCTCCTGTGTGGCACTGGCCGCAGCTTGAGCGCTCGGTGTAGAGTTGGCAAAGATTAAATCTACCCCCGCCCCTGCCAAGTTGTTCGCAATCGTGGAGTTGGAACTATTATCATTTTGCGCATTTTGCTTATCGTATTCGACGTTCAGTCCGGCATCTTCAATCGCCTTTTGGAAACCTTCAAATGCCGCATCCAACGATGGATGTTCTACAATTTGCGTGACACCAATCGTATATTTTTCTTCTGTGTCTGCTTTGTCATCACTTGTATCCCCTGATGATGAATCCGATGACCCATCTTTCCCCCCGCACGCAGCTAAAATGAGCACAATACTGAATAGTGCTGCTGCGTAAGTCATCCAACGTTTCTTCATGCAAATCCCCCTCAACTATTATCTACCAGCTTTTCGATATATTCTAAAAAGATGATAATTATACGTAATCGTACCCTTTACACAGTTATTCGTCAATGCAATATTCGATATTTTACGTGAATTCCCATAAGTTTACGGGTAACTTGCCTAACCCTTTCACAAATTGCGATAATTCCGGTGTTACTTCACCAGGATAGTAAAAAGCCAGGCGAATAGTTTACTCGCCTGGCCCTATTTTCCTTATTCTTTTTGTACGTAGTTCAGGAATTTTTTCGTCCGTAATTCTTTCGGCGCTTTAATTACTTCATGCGGAGTGCCGGATTCTATAATCATACCGTCATCCATGAAAATCACTTGATCCGCGACATTACTTGCAAATTCCATTTCATGCGTGACGACAATCATCGTCATATGCTCTTCCGCAAGATTTTTCATGACTTGCAGCACTTCTTCTGTCAGTTGCGGGTCAAGGGCAGACGTCGGTTCGTCAAAGAGCAATATATCAGGGTTCATCATCAGCGCCCTTGCAATTGCTACACGCTGCTTTTGACCGCCCGAGAGTCTTGAAGGCAGTTCATGACTTTTTGAAGCAAGACCTACTTTTTCAAGCAACTCCATACTTCGTTCACTGTAATTTTGGGCTTTCTCTTTTTTCACCAGTTTTGGTGCAAGCTCCAAATTCTGCTTCACTGTTAAATGCGGAAACAGATTGAATTGCTGAAAGACCATTCCCATTTTCGAGTTGATTATTTTACTGTCGGCCGCGTTCGCATACACTCCATCTTTTACGAGGTAATCCCCGTCAACGATAATGCTTCCGCCCCCTACCTGCTCCAGCTGTATCAAACTTCTGAGCATCGTACTTTTTCCAGATCCTGAAGGCCCGATAATTGCCAGCACATCATTTTTCTGAACATCAAATGAAATGTCCTTCAATACTTCCAACGGACCGAATGATTTTTTTAAATTGCGCACTTCAATGAAAGACATAATTTTCTCTCCTCAATCGTATTGCAGCTTTCTCTCTAAATACTTGAACACCAGTGTCAGTCCGAATGCAATCAGCAAGTAGATCCCCGCCGCAATAAAAAACGGAATGATCGTGAAATCTCTATTGACGACGGTTTGTGCATAATGAAGCAGTTCCGGGACCGCGACCGCATACAACAGAGCCGTATCTTTAACAAGAGACACTGATTCATTGGCAATTGGCGGCAGCGTCACACGGAACATCTGCGGCAAAATTACACGTACGGTCGTCTGCCATTTGGACAAACCGAGTACTTGAGAAGCTTCATACTGTCCTTTATCGATGGAGATCAATCCGCCGCGGAATATTTCAGCGAAGTACGCAGCATAGTTCAGAATAAACGCGAGTGTCGCTGCGACGAAACGGTCGAGTACTAAAAACTCACCAATTACCGGCAGAAGTGGTAAACCAAAAACAAAGAACAGCAGCTGCAGTAACAAAGGGGTCCCACGCATGACATAAATATAAGTCTGCGCCAAATAAGAAATTGGTTTAATACTACTTCTTACGGCAAGTGTCAGTATGAACCCAAGCGGTATGGAAAGGACAATCGCAATTACAAATAACAGGACAGTCGCTTTGGCACCTTCCAGCATGGGAATCAGCATGGACATAAAATATTCATAGCTCATCAGTCAATTCCTCCAAAAAACCAATTGCGGTTTTATGTACTTCTTTTACAATAAAACCACCGGAAATCCTAACGGCAACTTCCGGCGGCATCACTTATTCTACATCTTAACGAAGAACTTTGTCTTCTCCGAACCATTCCTTGGAGATTTCAGCAGAAGTACCGTCTTCATTCATTTGATCTAATGCATTCTGGAGGCTTTCCAGCAGTTCTTCATTGCCTTTTTTTACTCCAATTCCGTATTCCTCCACTGCTAATGAGCCTTCAAGTTTTTTGAAGACATCCTTTTCTGTTGTCATGTAGTAATCGATGACGACTTCATCGATGATTACTGCATCCAGACGGCCTGTCTTTAAATCCGTTAATGCCAGCACATTATCCGCAAATTCGGTAACATTTTTTACTTTTTCATTGATTGGATGATTTTCCAGTGCCGGACCGGCAGATGACAGCGCCTGCAGGCCTACAGTTTTCCCAGCCAAATCCTCAAATGTTTCAATATCAGAACCCGCCAATGTAACGACCACTTGATTATTATCCAAGTACGGCTTTGTGAACAATACTTTTTCTTTACGCTCTTCTGTGATTGTATAGCCGTTCCAAATTAAATCAATACGGCCGCTGCTGAGTTCAGTTTCTTTTGTTTTCCAGTCAATTGGCTGGAATTTCGCAGCAGCACCCATATGTTCAGCAGCTGCTGTCGCCATATCGATATCAAATCCAACTAAGTTATTTTTATCATCACGGAATCCCATCGGTGCAAACTTGTCATCAACACCAATGATAATTTCTTTCGTTTCTTCTTTTCCTTTGTCATCTTTCGAGCTGTCCCCGGTCGAAGACTTGTCCGAACATCCTGCAATTACTAGGAACATTGCGGCAAACAGGAATGTAAACAGTATCTTTTTCATGTATTTTCCTCTTTTCTCAACTCTTTAGTACGTTAATGAGTTAGTATACTATAAAAATAACATTAGATGCATGAAATGAAAAGTACCTTGATAAAAAAAGATCGAGGAAAGTTCAATGGGGACGTACGAGACAGCCTGCCGCTCCGGATACAGACAGCGGCAAATACAAATAAAAGCTGAAGACACCCTAGTTTCCGGAATGTGTCTTCAGCTTTACAATTAACCTTCTGCTCTTTATCCATTACTTGCTTCTTCTGAACACTTTGTGACCGTCGTATGAAAAAACAAGTGGTTTGTTTTCGAGTACTGTCTCAATGTGCACTATGCGGCCCCACAGATGATGAATATGCGGCAAGACGTGTTCCAGGTACGGAAGATCAAGTTCGGTATCTTCATAGCGGTGTACGAGGTAGAGCTCGCCATTCCTCATATAATCACCGTCTTCTACTACAATATAAGGGAAACCGCCGTTGACGCGCTGTCCGATCAGCTGATTCCTGACCGCTTCAGCCTGCTTATCAGATATTTTATACTGATCATCCTGTTTCTTGAACACATACAGATCTTCCTGTTTGATTAAATCATCCGTCAGGTAATTACGGATAAAGGACGTATCATTCTCAATTTCGCGTGCTTCGAATATTTTTTCACGTCCTGTAACAGCCTGCTCGCCTCTTTTGCCGGCTTCTGCCGCCAGCAGGTCATAACGCTTTTCTATATCCTCGTATATTTTAACTCCCAGATAATATGGATTGATTGAGGTCTTTGAAGGCTGAAGTACACTTGCATTAAGCTTAGCAAATTCTATTGTCTCCGCAGGCGTCAGATCCATCTGGCGCAGTATAGTCTGATGCCAGTAAGAAGCCCATCCTTCATTCATGATTTTTGTTTCCAGCTGCGGCCAGAAATACAGCATCTCCTCACGCAGCATCGTAAGAATATCCGATTGCCATTCGGTCAGGCTGCGGCTGTTTTCAAGAATAAAAAGCAATATGTCTTTTTCTTGGTTTCGCGGATTTTTTTTATGCATTTCAATCGCCTGCTGGCCCGGAATTTTCTTTTGATCCAGCTCCCATAAATCATCATATGCTGTCTTTCTCGGCTGCTGTACAGCGGAAGCAGACGGTATGACATCCCTCATAATACTCGGGTCGACGTGTTCCTGAATTGCCAGCACTGCATCCAGAAACGTTTCCACACGGCTCTTGCCGTGTCGGATTTCATAATCCGCGATTCTGTCTGCTGTTGCTGCCATACTCTCCACCATATCTTTTCGGGTCTTTGAGAAATAAATATTGTTCTTGAAAAAATCACAATGCGCCAGAACGTGCGCAATAATTAACTTATTTTGAATGAGACTATTTGTATTCAATAAAAATGCATAACAAGGGTTTGAATTAATGACCAGCTCATAAATCTTACTGAGCCCTACATCATACTGGAGCTTCATTTTGTGGAACTGCTTACCGAAACTCCAATGAGTAAAGCGGGTCGGCATTCCATAGGCACCGAATGTGTACAAAATATCGGCGGGACAAATTTCATAGCGCATCGGGTAAAAATCAAGTCCGTATCCGCTGGCAATCTCCGTGATCTCATCTATCGCATAGTGTAATGCCTGTTGATCGGTCAGCGTAATCCCTCCGTTCGCTTTTCGAAGAATTTCTTGAGCGCAAAGTAGACATCGCGGTTTTTCTGCAAAATGTAATAATTAAATTTGGGATGTTCGATTGATTTATAAGCAGACATCAATGTAGACATTCTGCGGTGTTCATTGACTTCCGCATAACCGAACATATTGGATATTGCCAATAATTCATCCACGTACTCCAAACATTTCTTGTTATCGCTTGTCATATTCTCACCGTCCGAAAAATGAACAGGATAAATATTATAACTTGCAGGAGGATAAGACTCTTTGATTACTTCCAGCGCCTTTACATAAGCTGACGAACATCTCGTTCCGCCGCTTTCCCCTTTATTGAAGAAATTATCTTCAGATACCACTTTTGCTTCCGTATGATGCGCTATGAATTCAATTTCGACGGTTTCGTATTTTGTACGCAGGAACTTCGTCATCCAAAAGAAGAAGCTGCGTGCCATATACTTTTCGAACTTGCCCATCGACCCGCTCGTATCCATCATGGCGATGACTACCGCTTTAGACTGCGGTTTCTCCACAGGGTTCCATGTTTTGAAGCGCAGGTCATCTTCCAGAATCGGTGCGATTTCCGCCTTTCCCTTCATCGCATTGCGTTTGATTGCTGATAATAGGGTCCGTTTCTTATCAATATTTCCGATCAGACCTTTTTTACGGATATCTGTAAAATCAATATCTTCAATTGTTGTGACGGATTGCTCTTTTTGCTCTAAGTGAGGCAGTTCCAATTCTTTGAAAAACATTTCTTCCAATTCTTCGATAGAAACTTCTGTTTCATAAATATCCTCGCCCGGCTGATCTCCTGCCTCTTTCCCTTTCCCCGGCTGCGCCTGCTTTTCACCCTGCGCCACTACATCCCCTACTTCGCTGTCGCCCTGCCCTTGGCCGACGTGCTTGGACTTGTCGTGGTTGTAGCGAATTTTAAATTCATCCAATGAACGAATCGGTATTTTCACCATGTCTTTTCCATTTGACAGTATGATGCTCTCTTCGCTGATTAAGTCGGGTAAATTACTTTGCAACACTTCATTTATTTTATCCAAATGGCGTTGCTGATCCTGATGGCCTTTGCGATGGAGTGACCAATTTTCTTCGGTAACAACGAATCGACTTTTCTGGTTTTCTTCCATTCGAATCCCCGCCTATCTCTCGAACAATTTGTTTCCTTATCATATGCGATAGAAGTTTGAATATTGACAAAATAAAAAGAGACCTCTTGTTTAAGAGGTCCCAGAATGAATTCAGATCAAACTATTTTCATAAAACACTGGCTGCAGTCTGCTTGCCTTCCCGCTATTCTCCATCTGGTTATCTGTTCAGCAAGCTCCCGACATAGCGCAGCAGTTCATTTGCGGAAACAGTATTATAACCGTGTTCGTCTACCAGACGGGCTACTACTTCATTCATTTTCTTCAATTGCGTCTCATCCGGTGTAGAGGAGGTTGTAGTGATTTTTACTACATCTTTCAAATCGGCGAAAAGCTTTTTCTGAATGGCTTCACGCAGACGGTCATGCGAACGGTAGTCAAAGCGCTGACTTTTTCTGGCGTATGCTGAAATACGGATTAAAATCTCTTCACGGAAAGCTTTCTTTGCATTTTCCGAAATTCCAATCTGTTCTTCCAGCGAACGCATCAATTTTTCGTCGGGACTGACTTCTTCACCGGTAAGCGTATCCCGTAATTTATTTTTATTGCAGTAAGCTTCCACATTATCCAGGTAGTTATCCATCAGCGTCTTCGCTGATTCTTCATAGGAATAGACGAACGCTTTCTGCACTTCTTTTTTCGCAATTTCATCGTATTCTTTGCGTGCCATGGAAATGTAATTCATATACGTGTCACGGTCTTCGGCAGATATCGATGCGTGCTGATCAAAGCCGTCTTTTAACGAACGCAATACATCCAGCGCATTGATGCTCGGCACTTCTTTTCGAATGATTGCGGAGGAAATGCGGTTAATGACATAGCGCGGGTCGATTCCATCCATACCTTCGTCAATGAATTCGTTTTTCAGTTCTTCAGTATCTGCATTATTAAACCCTTCCACATTCTGTCCATCATACAGACGCAGCTTCTTCAAGCGGTCGACTCCTTGTTTTTTAGAAGCTTTCAAACGCGTCAATACAGAGAATATCGCAGCTACGCGCAGTGCATGCGGTGCAATATGGACGTGAGCCATATCACTGTCGCGAATCATTTTTTCGTAGATTTTTTCCTCAGCACTTACTTTCAAATTATATGGAATCGGAATGACAATCAACCGTGAATGCAGCGCTTCATTCTTTTTGTTGCTGATAAAGGAACGGTATTCCGTTTCATTTGTATGCGCGACAATCAATTCATCTGCACTAATCAGCGCAAAGCGGCCTGCTTTGAAATTCCCTTCCTGTGTCAGGGATAATAAATGCCAAAGGAACTTTTCATCGAGCTTCAGCATTTCCTGGAATTCCATCATGCCGCGATTCGCTTTATTTAACTCTCCGTCAAACCGATAAGCGCGGGGATCTGATTCGGAACCAAATTCGGCTATCGTTGAGAAATCGATGCTTCCTGTCAGATCAGCAATATCCTGTGATTTTGGGTCAGATGGAGTGAAAGTCCCGATTCCCACTCTTCGGTCTTCAGACAGCAGGATACGCTCCACCAGGACATCTTCAATCTTTCCGTCATATTCTTCTTCCAGACGCAGCTGATTAAGAGGCGACAAGCTGCCTTCTACACGTATGCCGTACTCTTCAAAGAATGACTCCCGCAGCGGGTTGGGGATGAGATGCAGCGGATCTTCATGCATCGGACAGCCTTTAATTGCGTACACTGCCCCTTCATCTGTGCGTGAGTACGCTTCCAGCCCGCGCTTGAGCATCGTAACAATAGTTGATTTACCGCCGCTGACAGGGCCCATGAGCAACAGCACCCGTTTCTTTACGTCCAAACGTTTTGCCGCAGGATGAAAGTATTCCTCCACCAGACGCTCGATCGATTCTTCAAGACCAAATAATTCTTCATTAAAGAAATTATAGACTTTCTTGCCGTCGTGCTTTTCGATTCCTGCACTTTTGATCATTTCATAAATACGTGAATGGGCAGTTTGCGCAACTTCTTTGCGCTCTTTTAACAGCTCCAGGTATTCCATAAACGTGCCTTCCCACTTCAACTCATTTTCTTCTTTGCGATAATTATGCAACTGACGAATGATATCCAACATATCTCCTCCAATTAGGCTATGATGTATCATCGTATGCCCGGGAAGTAAAAATGATTCATCCCTCTTCCTAGAGAGAAAAATGAAACTCTTATAATTCATCCTTCTTTCTTCGTTTAAATTCCGTTAAGATAGTACATATCGGATTTGGAAAAGGGGAGTGTTATGAACAAGCAGCATAAAAAAGAGACGATCGGGCATCTGCTCAGACGCTATGTATTTATTTCAATCGGTGTAGTCATCACCGCCATTGCATTAGATTTATTTTTGATCCCGAATTCCGTGATTGACGGAGGAATTATTGGAATTGCCCTTATATTAAACTTCATCACAAAAATACCGTTCGGGATTTTGATTTTGCTCTTAAATTTACCTTTTCTGTTTTTCGGGTATAAACATATCGGGAAAAATTTCTTTTTCTCCTCATCCTATGCTATTGCATTACTTGCCATTGTAGAGATTCCGCTAAAAAATGTCGGACCGTTCGTTACGGATTCATTGCTTGCCACTGTGTTTGGCGGTCTGCTGCTCGGGGCCGGTGTGGGAACCATCATCCGAAATGGCGGTGCGCTAGACGGCACGGAAATTTTAGGCATCTTATTGACGAAAAAAATTCCGTACAGTGTCGGAGAATTTGTTATGTTCTTCAACCTCTTCATCTTCGGCTGGGCAGGGTTTGTGCTTGGCCCGGAAAAAGCTATGTACTCCATCATTACCTATTATATCGCCTCAAAAGCAATCGATATCGTCATACAGGGACTGGATGAAACAAAGGCTGTCTTTATCATTTCAGATGAATACGAAGAGCTTGGCGAGGCGATTCGTCTGCGGCTTGGAAGAAGTATTACAAAACTGCACGGCCGCGGCGGCTACACAGATAATGAAAAAGACGTCATCTACGTCGTAGTGACACGGCTGGAAATTTCAAAACTGAAACAGATTACGACCGATATAGACCCGTCTGCATTTCTGACGATTATGAACACGCAGGAAACGCACGGGGCCACTTTCAAATCACCCATACACTAAAAAAACCGTCATCCAATGACATCGGATGACGGTTTTTTCTATTACTGGAAAACGATTGTTTTATTGTTCTCTACAATTACACGGTCTTCCAGATGCCATTTCACCGCGCGGGCAAGGACACGCCGCTCGATAGTACGTCCAATCTTCTTCAGCTGGGCTACATCGTCCCGGTGATCTACCCGTTCGATATCCTGCTCAATGATCGGACCTTCATCCAGATCATTCGTTACGTAGTGCGATGTCGCACCAATCAATTTTACACCGCGCCCAAACGCTCTCTCATATGGGCGTGCGCCGATAAATGCCGGTAAAAATGAATGGTGGATATTGATGATCTGATTTGGAAAGTGACTGACAAAATCAGGCGTCAGAATTTGCATATAACGCGCTAAAACCAGTACGTCGACATCGTATTCCTCCATCAGCCTGATCTGCTGCTGCTCTACTTCTTGGCGGATATCTTTATTTGCAGGAATGTAGTGAAAAGGGATGCCAAGTGCTTCTACCATACCGCGTGCATCTTCATGGTTACTGATGACGACCACGATATCCGTATTCAAATCACCGTTTTGCCACTCCCAAAGAAGCTCCATTAAGCAATACGGCTCTTTAGAAACGAAGATTGCTGTCCGTTTCAGCTCTACTGCATAGGAAAATTTATAATCTAATTCATGCTGGGCTGCAATTTCCTCAAAATCTGCCTCAATCTCTTCTTTCTTTTCAAGCAAATGATCCAAGTGGAATTCGATGCGAAGATAGAACATGCCGCCTTCAGGATCAGTTGAGTATTGGCTGGACTCTACAATATTTGCGCCGTGTTTCAGCAAAAAAGTAGAAACTGCAGAAACAATTCCCGGTCTGTCCGAGCATTTAACAAGCAGTCTGCCGATATTTTTCAATGATGCGGATTGTTCTTTTAAATGTGAAGCTATTTTACTCTGTGTTGACATTTTTCCATCTCCTACTAATAAAGTTACTTAATGAATAAGTTCCCCGGCCCAAATGGCCAGGGAACGGGTGAACTATTACGTTACAGTATGAAGCAAATTCGCCGGTTTCGCAAAGTTTTGTTACTCTGAAGAATCCTCCAGGCCTTTACCCATTCCCTTGAGGAAGTTCAGACCGAATGTTAACGCACGATTTATATCAGGATCATTCATCGATTTCATCAGCTGAAGCAGACTTGTTTTCTGTCCTTCTGCATTTCCCTGTTCCGCTTCAGATAAGCCCTTTTGAACACTTTGAGATAATTGTTTAACGGTTGCCGGATCCAAAGCGGTCAGCACGCCGGCGCCGGCCATCAAATTATTGAGCATATTCGTTACAGGCTCCCTTGATACTTGACCCAGCGCTATTCCGGTGATCTTTTCTTTTGATTGAAGCATGGCCTGCAATGCATCCAATGCTCCAATCTTATGAAGTTCACCTGTAAGCTCCATCACTTTCTGCAAAGACTCTTCCTGTTCTGCAATTTGTTTCTGCAATTCGGCCAGTTTCTCCTGCTGCACTTCCATTTCCGAACGTTCTTTTCTTTTAATAGAAGTTATTGGTGCTGCCATTCACATTCACCTCACTGTTTATCGGTCTGTTAATTGAACATACCCTGGACGGTTCCATTTACGCTGCACTTCCACGCCGTTTTGCGGATGGCGCTTCTTATCGCGATGATTACTCTTCGGCAATGGATTATCTCCCTGCTTTTCAAGAACTTCCATCCGCACTTTGGTCTGCTTGTATGCCGGCGTGTTTGTTCGCTCATCTGTTGCCGGGCCGGTCAAGAAATTAATTGCTGATTCTTTTTCCACTGAATTCATAGGTAAGAATAATTCATTCTTCTGTACTCTGTCCGTGACAAGTGCAGGCAGCTTAACCGCACCGTACGGCGATATCAATCTGACATACGTACCTGTTTCCACTCCCCGTTCACTAGCCAGTTCGGGAGAGATTTCCACATAAATATTCGGTACCTTTTCTTGAATTCCTTCTGATTTATTGGTCATATTTCCTTCATGGAAGTGCTCAAGCATACGTCCATTATTAATATGAAGATCAAATTCATCAGGAAATTTCACAGGCTCTACCCAATCTGATAATGCAAAGCGGGCTTTTTTGTCAGGGAAATTGAACCCTTCGGTATAAAGCAGCGGAGTACTCTTTCCTTCAAGACTGCCCCATAGGAAACTGCCCCAATCTTCCAGCACTTCATAGGAAGCTTCGCCGAACATTGGACTCAAACTTGCCATTTCAGCGAAAATCTCACTTGGATGCGTGTAATTCCAGTCAGCGCCTAATCTATTCGCAACTTCCTGGATAATCCACCAGTCCTGCCGTGAATCACCTTTATTCGGCAGCGCTTTATACAGTCTTTGTACCCTGCGCTCGGTATTCGTGAACGTACCGTCTTTCTCAAGTGATGGCACGGCGGGCAATATCACATCCGCATATTGTGCAGTACGTGAGAAGAAAATATCCTGAACAACGAGAAAATCCAGCTTCGACAGAACGTCATGAACATAGTTCGCATTGGAGTCTACAAGCGCCATATCTTCCCCGACAATATACATTCCTTTCATTACCCCGTCATCAATTGAATGCAGCATTTGAATATTATCGAGTCCAGGTTTACCTTCTATTTCCACACCATACGCGCGCTCAAATTTCTCTCTTGCCGCGTCGTCCGTAATATGCTGATAGCCTGGCAGCCAGCCCGGAAGACTTCCCATGTCGCAGGCACCTTGGACGTTGTTGTGACCGCGAAGCGGATACGCACCTGCACCCGGACGGCGGTAATTCCCAGTAGCCAGCAGCAAATTGGAAATTGCTGCAGAGGTATCCGAACCGCCCGTATTCTGTGTCACACCCATCCCCCATAAGATACACGTGCCGTCTGCATCGCGGATCATTTCCGCAGTGCGGATGAGTACGT
The DNA here is from genome assembly GCF_002109365.1 of Sporosarcina sp. P37. Taxonomy (NCBI): domain Bacteria; kingdom Bacillati; phylum Bacillota; class Bacilli; order Caryophanales; family Caryophanaceae; genus Sporosarcina; species Sporosarcina sp. P37. Next base: position 3,027,061 of record NZ_CP015349.1, on the reverse strand, counting down.
CTTTTGAAATACCTGTCACTTCTTCCGCGTATTCCAACGTATAGCGGTTTAATACTTCGTTAAAGTCTTCAAAGTGCAAAACATTCTCTTCGATAAATTGCTGGTCGTGCCAGCCCTGGTCAATCAGATATTTCGTTACTGCCATCAGCCATACCTGATCCGTCCCTTGCTGCGGTGTCATAAAGATATCTGCGCGTTCCGCCATCTCGTGCTTTCTGAGATCCGCCACGATTAGCTTTTGGCCATGAAGTTTATGCGCTCTCTTAACGCGTGTCGCAAGAACAGGATGTCCTTCTGCGGGATTGGCACCGACAATGATGACGAGGCCTGCTTCTGCAATATCTTTAATTGTGCCGGCATCCCCGCCCATCCCTACTGTACGGAACAATCCGTCTGTAGCCGGAGATTGGCAATAGCGCGAACAGTTATCTACGTTATTCGTACCGAACACCTGCCGGGCAAATTTTTGGATGACATAGTTCTCTTCATTCGTAATTTTAGATGAAGAGATGATGCCTACCCCATCCTTTCCATGCTCATCACGTATTTTACCGAGGTTTTTCGCGACCAGATCCAATGCATCATCCCATGACGCCTCTACAAAGTCCTCGCCTTTACGAATAAGCGGAGCCGTAATGCGCTCTTCACTGTTAACGAAATCCCAGCCGAACTTCCCTTTGACACATGTAGATATTTGATTGACTGGTGCATCAGAAACCGGCTGAATTTTCAATATAGTTCGATCTTTCGTCCATACTTCGAACGAACAGCCTACACCGCAAAAAGTGCAAACCGTTTTGGTTTTATCAATCTTCGGCTCTCTCATCGCAGCTTCCACATCGGAAATTGCCATGATGCTGCTGTAACCCGGTTCCACTTCTTTAATTAAATCGATCATCGGATCCAATAGCTCATCATCCATTTTCGTCAGGAATCCTGCTTCACCCAGCATCGTTTTTTCCATGAGTGCGTTACACGGACAAACCGTGATACAATGGCCGCAGCCTACGCAGGACGATTCATTGATCTTCGCACCGCCGTCCCATAAAACGATTGGACGGTCACGTTCCCAATCGATAGAAAGTGTTTCATTGACCTGCAGGTTTTGGCACACTTCCACACACTGGCCGCATGCGATACACTGATTCGGGTCATAGCGGTAGAATGGATGCGTGAAGTCTACTGCATCTTTTGAACACTTTGGCTCATAAGGATATTTTTGTTCTTCCACTCCCATGAGTGCCACTGTATTATGTACTTTGCAGTTTCCATTATTATTGTCGCAGACAGTACAATACAGCAAATGGTTTTCTAAAATTCGGTCCATCGCCTCGGTCTGTGCAGCTTTCGCACGGGGAGATGCTAATTTCACATCCATGCCGTCCACTGCCTTCGTAGAACAGGCACGCGTGAGTTCGCCATTTACTTCCACGATACATGTATCACATGTCTCAATGGGGTCTACTTCAGGCAAATGACAAATTTGCGGATGCTCGATGTTGTTTGCATTAATCACCTGAATAAGTGTCGACCCCGGCTGGAAATCAAACAGCTTATCGTTTATTGATATTGACATACAGGCGCCCTCCTTCTCAAATAAAAATCCACCATAAAAAAACCGTCAGTGCGGTAATTTTTATGGTGGAATAGTTTCTTAACAGGACTTGCTAAAGAACCAATCCATACTTATTATATCAAGTAGGCTGATGAACCCCCGGCAATCGCATACTGGAGTTTCATCAATTCTGTATTTAGTATAAAGTAATAGAGCACATTATACAATGCCTAATGACAAAAAATTAGACTATTCTGCCAATAAGAGTAAGGAAGTGTCCTATGAAAAAAATTCATGAGTTTAATGATGTGATCCGGAAACTGCGCAAAGATCTATTCGGTAAAGGACCAGAGCGTATTCATACGGTATTTATTGATAATATGGCGGTGTCTACCCTGTACGGCAATTTGACACCGACTGAAAAGTTTATTGCTGGCACTGAGGACGGCAAAGAGATGGTGCACCGCGCGCGCACGAGCATGATTCAGGCTGTTTATGATAAAGAACCGCCCGCAGGCTTGGAAGAACTTGTCGATGCGAAGTTTCTGCACTTATTCAGCGATTTTAAAATTGACGATGACATAGCGGTATCGGTTTTTTTATTCGATCGTTCGATTGATTGAAGGGAGGCAGCATCATGGAGCTGCAGCAGCAACGTTCTATTATTCGTTTTCAGGACGGCGAAATTTTGAAAAAAGATGACCGTGTGGCAATAGAATACGCGATCACTATAAAGCTGAATGGAAAAGAATTTGCAACAATCGTCTGTACGCCTGAATACATTGAAGATATGACAGTCGGCTTTCTTGCCTCAGAAGGTGTCGTACCGAAATGGGCGCACATTAAAGATATCCGATTGGATCTCAAAAATGGCTTTATTCATATCGAAACGGAAAAAGTTTATCCTTTCTTTGAACAATTGCAGAACAAGCGTTATATTACATCGTGCTGCGGCATGAGCAGACAAGGATTCATTTTCGCAAGTGATGCATTAACCGCAAAAAAAATGGACAGCGTTTCGGTTCATCTTACACCTGCTCAAATATTTTCACGGATGAATGAAATGGAAGAACAGGCAGACATGTTCCGCCATACTGGCGGTGTCCACAATGCAGCATTATGTGCGCCTGATCAGCTGCTGCTGTCTCGCATGGACATCGGCCGGCATAATGCACTGGATAAAATTTATGGCCATTGTTTGAAAAACGATATTTCCGTTCGCGATAAAATTATTGTGTTCAGCGGGCGAATCTCTTCTGAAATTTTATTGAAAGTCGCGAAGATCGGCTGTGAAATCGTATTATCTAAATCTGCACCGACCGAGCTGGCCCTGTCTTTAGCGGATGACCTTGGCATTACAACTGTCGGTTTCATTCGCGGCAAGTCTTTTAATGTCTATACTCACCCTGGTCGGATCCGATGGAATGAAGAGTGAAGTATTTCCCTGCTTATGTGAGAGAATACTAAACGGCTTCGCAATGAAAAGCATAAATCACATCACGCAACAAAATAAAAAGACAGCACCTGTCATTCTTTCTGCATGAATGACGGGTGCTGTTTTATTTTTCGGTCTGATTAAATGTGTCTCCGCCTTTAATCGTACCCAGTTCAAATCCGTGCTCAAACCAGTACATGCGTTGTTTTGCCGTGCCGTGCGTAAAACTTTCGGGCACTACATATCCCCTTGCACGTTTTTGAATCGTATCATCTCCTACGGCACTTGCTGCTGTAATAGCTTCCTGTAAATCACCCTGTTCCAAATATCCGCGCCCTTGCGCATGATGCGCCCATACGCCTGCAAAATAATCTGCCTGCAATTCAAATCTCACCAAATATTTATTGAATTCTTCTTCGCTCATTTTTTGGCGTAATGGCATCACTTGCTCTGAAATTCCCAGCAATGTCTGCACGTGGTGCCCCACCTCATGTGCAACGACATACGCCATTGCAAAATCACCCGGCGCTTTAAATGAATTTTGCAATTCATTGTAAAATGCTAAGTCAATATACAATTTCTGATCTCCGGGACAGTAGAATGGGCCGGCAGCTGCGCTTCCAAATCCACAGGCAGTCTGTACTTGTCCAGAATAAAGCACGAGCGTGGGATTCTCATATTGCAGTCCTTCGCGCGCAAACAGCTCTGACCAAATATCTTCAGTATCCGCCAAGACAACTGACACAAAATCCGCCAGCTCTTTATCCTGTGCTGTTTCGACGTATGGCTCATCAGGAGCTGCCGGGCTGCTGTCCAAAAGGTCTCCGGGGTTACCTCCTAACAGCAGAAAAAGAATAATACCTACGATGCCAAGGCCTCCGCCGCCTAAAGCAATCGCTCCCCCTCCTCTTCTTCTGCCTCTGCGGTCTTCCACATTTGTACTTTTTCTGCGTCCGTCTGTTTTCACTATCTATGCCCCCGTTCCTTCTTTTACTCATCGGAAATATTTCATTATGTAGACTGTACTTGCTTACATTGTACCCATCTTTACAATTCAGCAAACTAGACGGCAAGACAAATCGAAGCGGTTCTTTGCAGATATTCGGCAGATAACTATTCCACACGCTCTGTTTTTCATATATACTTTACTTTAGGGTTGTAAATTAATGAAGGAGTGATTTTGTTGAATAGTCAAAAGGCTGTCTATAATTTTAATGCGGGTCCATCCGCTCTTCCAAGAGAAGTACTGGACAAAGCACAAGCTGAACTTGTGAATTTTAAAAAATCCGGGATGTCCATCATGGAAATGAGTCACCGCAGTGCAACATATGAGGAAGTACATAATCAAGCAATTCAGCGTTTACGTTCTTTATTCTCCATTCCTGAAAACTATGAAGTCCTATTTTTACAGGGCGGGGCAAGTCTCCAATTTGCCATGGTCCCAATGAACTTCCTGCCTGAAGGAAAAAAGGCCGGCTATATCATGTCTGGTGCCTGGTCAGATAAAGCATTAAAAGAAGCAAAGACAATCGGTGATGTATACGAAGCAGCTTCCACAAAAGATACAAACTATAACCATGTTCCATCCGCCGAGGAAATCAAATACAACGAAACGGATGCTTATGTTCATATTACATCCAACAATACCATTTTCGGCACACAGTTCCATGAGTTCCCGTCTATCGGCAATGTTCCGTTGATTGCTGATATGTCCAGCGATATTTTGTCCCGACCTCTTGACGTCAGTAAATTTGGTATGATTTATGCCGGGGCTCAGAAAAACCTTGGTCCATCAGGTGTTACAGTTGCTGTCATTCGCAAAGATCTGCTGGAGGATGCCAACAGCGGAATTCCGGCCATCTTAAAATACAGCACGCATGCGTCTAACAATTCTTTATACAATACACCGCCGTCTTTCGGAATTTATATGCTGGGCGAAGTATTGGGCTGGATGGAGCAGCAGGGCGGACTGGAGCAAATTGCAAAACGAAATGAAGAAAAAGCAAATCTGATCTATGACGTAATCGATAACAGCAATGATTTTTATACAGGACACGCTGAAAAAAGCAGTCGTTCACTTATGAACATCACATTCCGCGTAGCAGATGAAGAATTGGAAAAGCAATTCTTGCAGGAAGCAAAGGAAGCTGGATTCGTCGGATTAAACGGCCACCGTTCTGTCGGCGGATGCCGGGCATCAGTTTATAACGCAGTGCCGTATGAAGCCTGCCGGGCATTACAGCAATTCATGCTTGACTTCCAGAAAAAACATCAATAAAAAAATAGACCCAGCCGCTTCTGTTAAGAAGAGGCCGGGTCTTTAATTTTCCCTATTGAAAATACATCTGAAAATGCCATTTCCAGCGAACTGAACGTTTGAACATTCGTGAAATCCAGGCCAAGCTCTGTAGAAGCATGGGCAATTTCTGGCCGAATCCCTGTAATTGTAGTTCGTGTGCCTAATAAAGAAAGGACCTGTGTGATTTGAAAAATCTTCTGGGCCACCAACGTGTCAATTACTGTCACCCCGGACAAATCAAGGAATACATGCTCAATATCTAATTCCAAACTCCTTTTTGGAATACTTTCCAGCATAATCCGCGCGCGTAGCACATCCATATCCCCCACTAAAGGCACGATTCCGATCTTATCCGTAATTTTAATAACAGGTGCGCTCAACTCATTGATCAGGCTTTGCTGTATAGCAAACTTGCTGTTCATGTATTGATTATAAGTTTCCGCAAAGCTTACATAAATTTCGTCAAAAGCATTACTTAATGTGTCACTCCAGCGCATATAATCTTTCATCGTAATTTCGTCTTCATGAAGTGTATAAAACTCTTTTATGAAGCGCCAATGCGTTAAGCGGACTTTGCTTAATGCGTCAATCACATCTTCAACAGGTGTGTTGCTGTTGACTCTGCTGAGGGCGACTACTGCAGCCCACTTCTTTTTATTTGCCGCAAATACATCCGGATTGCCGAGCAAGCTGCTGGTAACTGTCAAATTTGTCAGTTCATTCTGTTCACGAAGTGTTTCTACAGTCCGCGAATCGGCATCAAGAGAGTATATGGAGTCGTTTTCAACCGCCCTCATCGCCAGCCACTCATTTGTGATTTCCGGGGATTTATCTAGTAAATATTCATAAAGCTTACTGTCAAGCTGCCTCATCTTTTGTCCTCCTGAATACTTCAGTACTTCTTATTGAATATACACAATCAGCTGATTGGCAGTAAAATCAAAGATTTGTAAAATTATGCCGAGCGCCGTTATGTATTTGTACAGTGTATCATAATAGATCACACCATATTCTTTCTCGTAATGAGCAATTGGATAAGGATAATTTTGCTCGTCCGGTATCGGCAAGTACTTCCATGGCCTTGGTGAGTCTTTTGATTTTTCTGCATGAGCATCTGACAACTTGCCGTAAAGTCTTTCTGCCTTCTCTTTTGGGAAATCAAAGTATGTTACATTGCCATTTGCAGAAATCGGCGTCAGATTTTCCCGGATCCATTGAACAATCGGGTGCTCAATCGGCGCTGAATGGACACGTTTGAGAGATTGATTGAACTGTTCTTCCTGTATATCCTGTCTGTTGCGATAGGCAATATACAAAAAAATCATATTTTCTCCTCCTCAATTGAGCGTAATAAGTAGCACATCAAAGTATTCCGCACGGCAAAACTGCTGCCTGTATTATCAGTTTTTAATATTTTGTTCCCTGATCTCCATATTCCTCAAGCAATTCTTCAAAGCTTTTATTTTTCTCTCTTTCTTTACGTTCTTGAATCCGCTGTACTTTTTCCTGTTCTTTTTTTGTTTCTTCTATAGCTTTCATTTCTTGCTTCATTTCCTTTAATTTAGCGAGCATATCATCGCTAACTATATCTGAAAGAGATGAAGCGGAGTTATCTGCAGATTTTTCTTGCTGCTTTATAGCTGGCTTCCGTAATTTTTTGGACATTACAATCACTGCTTTCTGTTTACTAGAATTGTTGTGCTTTTCGATTTTTTTCAAAAAATAGCAAGGGGTTTGCATTGCCCTTATTCTCTGTAATTACGTACAATAGAAGAAGGGAGGTATGTGTATGTTTAGTCTACCAAAAAACGTGACACTAATCGAGGTTGGACCGCGCGATGGTTTGCAAAATGAAAATAATAGTATCCCGACAGATCAAAAACTAGCTTTTATTCACGCTTTGCAAAATGCAGGAGTCAGAGAGATGGAAATCACGTCTTTTGTCTCTCCTAAATGGGTCCCCCAAATGGCAGATGCAGCAGAGATAGTACATCGTGTAAAGAAACTAGGCAGACAACTCGTCCTGACACCGAATGCACGCGGCGCAGAAAATGCCCTGGAATCCGGCGCAGAAAGTTTCGCCGTCTTTGTGGGAGTAAGCGATACATTCAACAGGCATAATATTAACCGATCTACTGCGGAGAGTATGGAATTATTGCAGCCCATTATTACACAGGCAAAAAAAGAAGGTCATTTTGTCAGAGCCTGTATTTCGACCGCTTTTCACTGTCCTTATGAGGGGTTCATTTCTCCTGCACAGACTATGGCACTGTGTCAGCAGTTTGTAAGGATGGGTGTCGATGAATTAAGCGTTGCAGATACAGACGGCATGGCGAATCCGTCGGCCAGTTATTCTTTATTCCTTGCACTGAAAGAGCAATTTCCGGACATACTGATTACAGCTCACTTCCATGATACGCGAAAATTAGGCTTGGCGAATATTTATGCTTCCTTGCAGGCAGGTGTCGACCGTTTTGACACATCCGCTGGCGGACTGGGCGGGTGTCCTTTCGCACCCGGGGCTACAGGTAATGTCGCAACAGAAGACGTTTTATATTTGCTGGATTCACTGGAAATTGAAACAGGTATTGACAGAGAGAAGATTTGTGCCGCGGTGGATACAGTAGCACCGTATTTATCACGTCCTATTGAGACTGCTATGTATAATCTGTACAAAAGAAATCATTAAACGGAAAGGAGAATATTGTTGAAACGTAGAGTGATGTATGTCGCCGGAATTGCATCCAGTGTAGTAACGGCGTTTCTTACCATCTTCGGTATTGTCGTAACGAACCGCCTTATGTACCTGAAAACAAAGGATTCCGAATTCATTTTACAGCGTGAAATGATTGCAAAACGCTTTGACCGGCAATGGTTTGAAACCGTAAGAAAAGATGATATTTGGATTCCTTCGCCTAATGGCTATAACTTGCGTGCGATTTTCCTTCGGCCTTTGGATACGACACGCACTGTCGTTATTTGCCACGGAGTGACTGAAAATAAAGTGAATTCTATTAAATATGCCCGACTGTTTGAAAAGCTGGGATTTAATTCTGTAATTTTCGACCATCGCCGCCACGGTGATTCCGGCGGTAAGACGACAAGTTTCGGATTTTATGAAAAAATGGATTTAAAAGAAGTGGTTTCGGCTGTCCGTAAACGCGTGGGCAAACGTGCGTTAATCGGAATTCATGGAGAATCAATGGGAGCTGCGACGACGCTGCTGTACGCCGGCACGTATGAGGATGAAGCAGATTTCTATATTTCTGACTGTCCTTTCTCTGATTTCTCTGAGCAACTCTTGCATATTATTCGGACAGAACTTCCTTTTAAGACGTCCATGAGCTTGCGGATCGCCAACTTATTTTTAAAAATTCGGGATGGCTACACGTCTGCGGCAGTTTCACCGCGTGAAGTTATGAAATTCATCGACAAACCGGTATTGTTCATACACAGTATGGAAGACACGTTCATTTTGCCGCATATGACGGAAGAGCTGTATGATCTGAAAGAAGGGGATAAAATGATGAAACTTTTCGCAAAAGGCGCGCATGCCAAATCATATAATGACAACCCAGAAGAATATTTACAGACCGTGCAAAGATTTTTAAATCGTTTTCAGTTATACTAATTAGCTTTTGAAAGTCAAAAAACTCCGTGGCAGCTGGCAGCTGATCACGGAGTTTTACTTATTTTTTTTTAGCGGGCTTGTCCTGAACTTTATTCATTTGAGCCATCATTTGATTGATTTTCTTTTGTGAAGGTTTTTGTCCCATTTGCATCATCATCATACGCAACATCTGTTCATTAATTGGTGGATTTTCCTTCAAGTAATTCATCATATATTTACGCGCGATGAAAAAGCCGAGTGCGACTCCGCCGATCAAAGCGACGACGATCAATACAATTGCTAACCATAAATCCATTGCTGCCAATCCTCCCTCACTGAAAATAGTTCGATAACATACTACCAAGAAGGATTATACAACATAGCAGCAGTGAATAGCAATGACTGTTCGTAATTTGTGCGGAAGTTTTTACATCATTGCATTCTCCAGTATCATCCGCTCTGAATATTTAATTGGTTTCAGCCATCCGCATTCTTCCTGTTCATTCATGATTGCGAAAAATCGATCGGTGGAAGTGGACAGTGCGACGAATAAGTCCAGGTCAAGCATTCGGGAACCCTGACAATACACTTGGATACAATGAGTGCTCACTTTAATAAAAACTTCTCCTTTAATCAGGTGGGTCAGCCGATATTCATGATGATGCGAGTCCACATGATCAAAGCATTTGGCCAGATTATGCTGAATGATATGATCCAATTCCTTTTGGTTTAACTGATCACATAAATATTCAATTTCCTGATAGTTCGCAGAAGGACTCACCGCTAATAACTCAAAAAGTAACCGTTCACGTCCCATTATGAAGGATTGATACGCAGACTTTATCTTAAATATTTCATACTTCCTCATAACGAACACCTCCTACTGTCTATCATAGGGCTTGTCTTATGTAAATCATGTCAGTTTACGGAAAACTTCATCACTATTATTGTCGTAAAGATGCATAAAAAAACACACGGCTCCGGTACTCAGCCCGGGCCGTGTGTAAATTATTTTCAGTTATTCAGCAGATTAGTCATTTCTTTCACGACATTCTCCACGGTAAAGCCATACTTCTCGATTACCAAGTCCCCAGGGGCACTGGCACCGAATGTATCGATTGCCATGACAGTTCCTTCATCACCTGAATATTTATGCCATCCAAGCGACGCGCCCATCTCGATTGCTACTCTCTTCTTCACATTCTTAGGCAGAACTGACTCTTTATATGCCTGATCTTGTTTCTCAAAGAGATCCCATGAAGGCATTGATACGACACTGACGTCGATATCCTGTTCTTTTAATGCTTTCTGCGCTGCAACAGCCAAACCAACTTCTGAACCGCTTGCCAGCAGCAAACCGTCAGCTTGCTCTTTGGCAGCAGGCGATACTACATATGCCCCTTTAGCTACATGAGTCATCGCAAGTTCTTTTGACTTCGGCAGCACTTCCAAGTTTTGTCTGGACAATACCAGAACAGTTGGCGTATCTTTTGATGTCGCTGCTGTGAGCCAGGCAGCGGATGTTTCATTGCCGTCTGCAGGGCGGATAATAGACAATCCTGGCATCGCACGCAGAGAAGCAAGTTGTTCTATTGGTTCGTGTGTTGGGCCGTCTTCTCCTACAGCCACACTGTCATGTGTGAATACATACGTTACAGGCAAGCCCATTAACGCAGACAGACGTATAGCAGGCCGTACGTAATCGCTGAACACGAAGAACGTGCCGCCGAATACTTTAACACCGCCATGGAGTGCCATACCGTTCAGCGCCGTTCCCATCGCAAATTCACGCACGCCGAACCAGATATTGCGTCCTGAGTAATCAGCCGCTGTAAAATCGCCTGCATTTTTAATTGTAGTTTTGTTTGAGCCTGCAAGATCCGCACTGCCGCCAAATAAAGCCGGCACAGCGTTTGCCAATGCATTAATTGAATCCCCAGATGCGGAGCGGGTCGCTACAGAAGCACCAGCCTCATAGACAGGCATCTGCTCCTGTAAATCAGCGGGAAGTTCATTCGCTACGGCTTGTTTGAATTGGGCTGCCAATTCTTTGTGTTCGTTGGCATAGCTCTCAAACAGCTCATTCCATTGCTGTTCTTTTTGCACGCCCAGTTCATCTGTTGCCGAATTGAATCGGTCATACACTTCTTCTGGGACATAGAAATCCTCTTCGAATGTCCACTTATAATACTCTTTTGTCAGAGCCATTTCTTCTTCTCCAAGAGGGGCGCCGTGCGCGTCTGCTTTACCTGACTTATTCGGAGATCCGTAACCGATGACAGTTTTTACTTCGATGATTGTCGGTCCGCCGCTGTTTTCTTTTGCTTGTTCAATTGCAGCTGATACAGATTTCGTATCGTTGCCGTCTTCTACACGCGCATAATTCCAGCCGTATGATTCAAAGCGTTTTCTGATATTCTCAGAAAACGACATATCCAAATCGCCATCTAAAGAAATGTCATTACTGTCATATAGTACGATCAATTTATCTAATTGCAGGTGACCAGCCATGGAAATAGCTTCAGCCGCTACTCCCTCCATAAGATCCCCGTCACCGCAAAGTGCGTACGTGTAGTGATCAACAATATTAAAGCCAGGTTTATTGTATGTTGCCGCAAGGTGCTTTTCAGCCATTGCCATTCCGACAGCCATACCAATCCCTTGGCCAAGCGGTCCTGTCGTCGCTTCGACTCCTGCTGTATGACCATACTCCGGGTGACCCGGCGTTTTTGAATCCCATTGTCTGAAATTCTTCAGATCATCAATCGTCAAGCCGTAGCCGCTTAAATGCAGCAAACTGTAAAGCAGCATGGAGCCATGTCCTGCTGAAAGCACAAAACGGTCACGATTGAACCATTGTGGGTTTGATGGATTATGGTGAAGATGCTGTGTCCATAATGTGTAAGCCATCGGTGCTGCGCCCATCGGTAATCCCGGGTGACCTGAATTTGCTTTTTCAATTGCGTCGATTGATAATGTCCGGATTGTCGTTATTGCCAGTTGATCGATTTTTTCGGTCATGCTGTACATCCTTTCCATCCTGCTCATATGAGTGTTTTATGGTACATATTCCTTCTCTAGTGTAGTCAATTCCCGAGATAATTACAATGTTATTCCGTTGCCTGCAGTCAATTCAGGGGTTTTTTGTTTGCTTTTGCTTCTTTGACTTTTTCAGGCGTGACATCATTACCTTCCGCATCGATTACTTTGACGGATTCGATTGTTTCACGCATTCCCGAACGGAACGTTTCGAGGTACTCTTTGCGTAATTGTGTCTGTTCTTTTGCTTCTTCAATCGATAAACCTGTTGTCTTCTTTTTATTTGCAAGCTCATTAATACGTTTCATTTTCTTTTCTGGCAGCATGTTATAAACCTCCACATATTTATTGTTCAACTAAAATGTAAACAACCTGGAGGAAAAGTGCAAACGATTAGTGTTCCTGCGCTATAAACTCTCTATATCTTCTATGAACTGTTGCCTTGCTGACTGTGTGGCCCAGTCCATTCAGCACATTGGCAATCTCTTCATAGGTGAGGCCTTTACTGCGCAGCGAGACAATCTCTTCCATGGGCAGCTCAAGTCTTTCACGCCCTGGGCCCTGATCGATATTATACAAGTTTTCAGATGGATTATAGCCTCTTTCAACAGCCCGCTTCATCCCTCTGCGTATTTTTGCATTATGTAGTTTCCGCTGATATTCTTCCACTATTGCAAGAATCTCCAGCAGCATGGTATCCATTTCGTTAAGTTCTATCGTCCCGTTGGAATGATTCGTAATTACTGCAGTATCACTCTTGGCAATAACATGCAAAATAGCCACCCGCGCATTCCCCCGTCCCAAACGTGTTTCATCTTGAATGAATACGGCATCTACAGCTCCGCTCTGAATATGATCCAGCATGGCAAGAAGCCCTTCGCGGTCCATATCATATCCGCTTTGACGGTCTGTATAAATCCCTTCACATGTGTAGGACAATTCTGCAGCCAATTTCTCAAGTTCTTCCTGCTGACGAACAATCGACTGCTCTTGTGTTTCTTTTTCTGTACTCACACGGCAATAGATTACGCAATTCTTTTCCTTCATCTTTCTCCCACTCCCATTTCAGCTACACGCATATCTGACTGTTTATTTATTTTAACAGGGACACGCAGTAATTCACCTGAAATGATCTGATCACTCTGTAATTCATTCAATGAGCGCACCTGTTTAATCCAATGTGCTGCAGGTATATCTTCTGAATAATTGGAAGCCAGCCCCCACAATGTATCTCCTTCATTAATAACTATTTCCATGTATTGGTCATCTTCTGCCAGTTTATCAAATTGCACCCATGCAAATGTTACACATACTGCCAGCAGTACCGCAAAATAATAATTGTTTTTAATAAATTCTTTCATAATCTCCATGATAACTCCTCCTAAAATATACGATTTAAGAATGCATGTTCGGAATACTTGTTCTTAATTATAAGAGAACATACGATTCCATGTCAAGTAAAATTAGAACCTTTGTTTGATTAGTAATCGAACACATGTTATACTATATTCAAAATAATGGTTCAGTATTCCATTGCTCGTAATCTTGCAGAAGAGGTGAATATGTTGAAAAAAATATCGAAGAGACAAGAAGAAATACTCGCTTTCATCAAAGATGAAGTCCGTTTAAAAGGATATCCCCCTTCCGTGCGCGAAATCGGAGAAGCTGTGGGACTTGCGTCAAGTTCAACCGTTCATGGGCATTTGTCGCGATTGGAAACCAAAGGATTCATCCGCCGGGACCCGACAAAACCCCGTGCTATCGAGATTTTAGATCCAGATGGTCTGGATGAGATGAAAAGCGGAGTTATGCACGTGCCGCTCATCGGTAAAGTTACAGCCGGCAATCCGATTACAACAGTTGAAAATATTGAAGAATACTTTCCATTGCCGGATACGTTCGGTTCTTCAGAAGATGAAATTTTCATGCTGGAGATTGTCGGAGACAGTATGATTGAAGCAGGAATCCTTAACGGTGACCGCGTAATCGTCAGACAGACGCATTCAGCAACCAACGGAGAAATTGTAGTGGCGATGACAGAAGAAGATGAAGCGACAGTGAAACGTTTCTTTAAAGAAAAAGATTATTTCCGTCTGCAGCCTGAAAACTCTTCCATGGAGCCGATCATCGTAGATCAGGTATCCATCCTTGGAAAAGTGGTCGGCGTCTACCGGATGATCCATTAAAAAAAGTGTATCGAGAACCGAAAACAGGTTCTTGATACACTTTTTTATTTATACTAGCTTTTTTTCCAGTAATTGTTCCATGGAATTCAGCACCGCTGATTTCACATGCTCATAAGTCAGTCCGCCCTGAATATAAGCCGTGTAGGGCGGTCTGATTGGACCGTCAGCAGTCAGTTCAATGCTCGATCCTTGTATGAATGTACCCGCCGCCATGATGACGTCGTCAGTATAGCCCGGCATATAAGAAGGCTCCGGCGCATACTGGGCATTGATCGGGGAATTTTGCTGGATCATCTGACAGAACGTTATCATTTGTTCTGCCGTGGAAAAATTCACTGATTGAATTAAATCCGTGCGCTGCTCACTATAATGAGGTGTTGTGTCCATCCCAAACATACCGAAAAATGCTGATGTGAACAATGCGCCTTTAACTGCCTGGCTCACTACATGAGGCGCCAGGAAGAATCCTTGATACATCTCCAGTAACGTATCCAGCGATGCTCCTGCTTCTGCGCCTAAACCGGGAGATGTCATCCGGTATGCACATTTTTCCACCAGTTCTTTTTTTCCTGCTATATAACCGCCAGTTCTCGCCAGACCGCCTCCGGGATTTTTAATCAGTGACCCCGCCATCAAGTCTGCTCCCACTTCTGCAGGCTCTTTCATCTCGACGAATTCTCCATAGCAGTTGTCCACGAAAATTACAACATCTTCCTTGATCTTGCGCACTTCCTGAATGATGGCTTCAATTTCATGGATACGGAATGAAGGATTGCTCGAATACCCTTTTGAGCGTTGAATAGCAACCATTTTCGTTTTAGACGAAATGACTTCTTTTGCTTTTTTATAATCGACTGAACCGTCTTCATTCAAATCGATATGCCGGTAGGATATTTGATAGTCTTCGAGCGAGCCGGTATCTTTCCCGTTGCCGGAAATGATAGACTCCAGTGTGTCATAAGGCTTGCCTGTAACATAAAGCAGCTCATCGCCCGGGCGCAAAATCCCGAACAAGCTGATCGTAATTGCATGGGTGCCTGAAATAATTTGGTTTCTTACAAGACAGTCTTCCGCTCCAAACACATCGGAATACACTTGTTCTAATACATCGCGGCCGCTGTCATCGTAACCATAGCCTGTAGAGCCCGATAAGTGGAAATCACTTACCTGATTCTGCTTAAATGCCTGAAGAACTTTTCGCTGGTTATAAAAAGCAATTTCTTCGACTGTTTTCACATACGGCGCAATCAGCTGTTCCGCTTCCTTCGATTTCGCCAGTAAGTCTTCATTAATTGGTGCAATTTGCATTATGTAGTACCTCATTTCATTTTCTCATCTTCTATTTTAGCAGATGCGCAACATTTGCCAAATGAAAGACAACAAAAAAACAGGCGGATGCCTGTTTATTGTTCATCTTTTAAGATAACTGGTTTTGAAGGAGCATAAGTTGAGATCGCATGTTTATAGATCAGCTGCTGTTTGCCTTCTGATTCCAGCAGGACCGTATAATTGTCATATGACTTGATCAGACCTTTCAACTGAAAACCATTGAGTAAAAAGATTGTTACAAATGTGTTGTTCTTGCGTAATGAATTTAAAAAAGTATCTTGCATATTTCCTTGTGCCATTCAATTGCCTCCTTGTCTCTGTCCTTTATTTATTCCATACTTCTTTCTGAAAATCCTTTATTATTTCCAATGTTTTCTGATAAATTTCTTCACCTGACTGATCAGCTTCCACCCACCGCACAGGCAATTTATTGCGGAAGTATGTCAGCTGGCGCTTGGCGTAATTACGTGTGTTCTTTTTCACGGCTTCAATTGCCTGCTCTTTTGTCAGCAGCCCGTCAAAGTAAGATATCAATTCTTTATAGCCGATAGCCTGTACAGACTGCGTCTTTCGAATCCCTCTGTCCCAAAGGCTTTTCACTTCGTCAAACAGACCCATTTTGACCATTTCATCGACACGCTGACCGATTCGTTCATAAAGTATATCTCTCGGAAGGTCGAGTCCAATGATCAGATAATGATACATTGGCATATTTCCTTGCTGCTGCTCATGATCCTGCTTTGTTTGTCCGGTCACTTCCAAAATTTCAAGCGCCCGCACTAACCGGCGATGGTTATTCGGATGGATTTTTTCCGCACTTTTTGGATCCAGCTCCGAAAGTCTTGCATGTAATTGCTCAGCACCTGCTTGTTCCAGCTCTTCTTCCAGCCGCGCCCGCACTGCAGGATCAGCCGCTTGTTCGGTGAATCGGTAATCAAATAATACGGATTGCACATACATGCCGCTGCCTCCTACGATAATAGGCAATTTTCCGCGTGATTGAATATCTTTAATCCACTGTCTGACTGCCTGCTGATACTCCGCCACAGAAAAGGATTCTGTCGGCTCTTTCACATCAAAAAAGTGATGCGGGATACCCCGCATCTCAGAAGGGTGAATCTTGGCTGTGCCGATATCAAGTTCTTTATATACTTGCATGGCATCGCCGTTGATAATTTCCCCATTCAACGAAGCGGCAAGTGCTGTGCTCAGTGCTGTTTTGCCTGAAGCAGTTGGTCCTACAACCGCCAGTACATCAATTGGTGCGTTCATTTCGTTTCATCCACTCCACAATAGTCGTATAGACTTGCTGATAATTGATTTCCTGAAGCATCTCATGTCTTCCGCCCTCATACAACTGAACAGTAACCTGCTGCTGGCTGGCTTTATTCAGCTGTTTCGCCACTTTCCAAACACCTTTCGCTTTATCCCCCACCGGATCATCTGTGCCTGACAGCAGTAAGATTGGCAAATCATCCGGGATATTACGTAAAAACTCTGGCGCTTCAAGCGAATTCATTCCTTCAAGAAGTACGCGAAACAGTTGTGCAGTCGGTACAAAACCGCATGCTTCATCTCGTTCATAATCCGCAACGCTTTCTGCATCGCGCGACAGCCAGGCAAATGATGTTTCACCCGGGAATAGCTTGGAGTAATTGCCGAATATCAATTCATTTAAAAACTCATCCGGCTGCCGGTCATCAAGCTTTCCTTCTCTGTAAGCCGCCAGTGCAATCGCCGCATGTGCTATGAACTCAGAATTACTGCCTGTGCCAGATAATATCACTGAATGGAGTGTGGAACCGTACAGTTGGATATAACGCCTGGCCACGAACGATCCCATACTATGTCCAAGCATTACCGCCGGCAGTTCTGCATACTCCAGTTGATAGGATTGGTTCACTTCAAACGCATCATCGACCAGCTGGTCAAAAGTGGCTGATTCTCCTAAATAACCATACGTGTGACCGTTTCCGGCAGCGGTCTTGCCATGCCCTCTTTGGTCATGCATCGTTACGGCATATCCTTCTGATAGCAAGTACTTGGCAAAGCGCGTATAACGCCCGCTATGCTCAGCTAATCCATGAATGATATGTACGCGGGCTTTTGGCTTTTGATCAGGCGCATAACATCTGCTGTAGATCTTTGTGCCGTCACGCATCTCTATCCACCGTTCTGTCATGAAACTGCACGCCCTTTCGCTTCAGCAACCGCATTCATCAAATCGTTTTCATGAACGGCCTTTTCATTGTCCGTGTAATCCAGTAATGCTGCCATATATTCAGTGACCTGTTTCGCCAATGATTCTACTGTATCGATTTGGAAATATAGATCCCCTTTGCGCCGAATAAAGAAATCACTTGGAGAGGTAACCATTTCATAATGAATACCGTATAAAATTTCTGCACGCAAACTGATTGGCAATGGATTCTCTTCTGTCGATATCGAATGTGCAAACTGGAAGACACGTTCACTGTTTCTTCCATAAAAAGATGCAATACGCGCACCTTGCTGGGGTGTTAAGCCGAATTGAGGCGCTCGTACAGCCTGCACATTTATAAATTCTTCCAGTGCGGCATCATCTGCAAAATCACTTCCTGAAACCGGTATATTTTTCGTCTGACATTGTTTAATAGAAGGCTTTTTTAATCGTTTAGTAATTCGGTCAACGACAACTTCCGCCATCTGACGGTAGCCCGTCAATTTTCCTCCGGCAATCGTCAGCAGTCCCGGCACAGTTTCCCATATCTCATCTTTCCTCGAGATTTCAGATGCATCTTTGCCTTCCTGTGCAATTAACGGCCGGATGCCCGCCCATGTGGATTCCACTTGATGACGCTGCAAGCGGACGCTCGGGAATATTTCATTTACTGCGTTGATAATATAGTGAATATCATCTTCCGTTGCGACGGGATGCTGTTTGTCTTCTGAATAGAAAGTATCTGTCGTACCAACGTACGTTTTATTATCACGGGGAATTGCAAACAGCATCCGGCCGTCTGAGTTATCAAAGTATACTGCCTGCCGCAGCGGAAAAACAGACTGATCCGTTACAATATGGACCCCTTTCGTAATATGCAGCTGCTTGTCCTGCTTACTGATAACTTTCTTCTGTAAATCATCCACCCACGGACCGGAAGCATTCACTACCATCGATGCCGCCACAGAGAACCGTTCGCTTGACAGCTGATCGCTCAGCACTGCTCCGACGATGCGCTCGTTTTCAAAGTTAAACTGTTCACATTTCATGTAATTTACACATAGTGCACCTTTTTCAGCCGCTTTCTTCAAAACTTCAATGGTCAGGCGAGCGTCATCTGTCTGATATTCCACATAATATCCGCCGCCTTTCAGCTGCTTTTTTTTCAAAAGCGGTTCAAGTGCAGACGTTTCTTCTTTCGTCAGCATTTCGCGGCGTTCATTATGCTTTACACCTGCGAGTAAATCGTAGACAAGAAGCCCGGCGGATGTAGAATATTTGCCGTACGTTCCTTTTTTGTAGATGGGCAACAGCATCGGTCTGGACTTCGTTATATTACGTGAATTGCGGAAGACAATTTCACGTTCTTTCCCTGTTTCTGCTACAATTTTCACTTCCAGCTGCTTTAAATAACGCAAACCGCCATGTACAAGTTTCGTTGAACGGCTCGAAGTCCCAGCTGCAAAGTCTTGCATATCTACCAGAGCAACTGAAAACCCTCTTGCTGCTGCATCCAGTGCGATTCCTGCCCCTGTTATTCCTCCGCCGACAACCAGCACATCGAATGAAAATTGTTTCAAATCCTGAATTTTGTTTGCTCTTTCTACTGTAGAAAACATACTATCGCTCCTCTCTGAACTGCTCCGTCACATTACACGCTTGAACATTTTTTCCAATTCATAAGTTGTAAAATGAATCAGCACCGGCCGGCCGTGCGGACAGGTATACGGATTTTCACAAGTGCCCAAATCCGTCAGTAAACGCTCCATATCCTCTTGTCTTAAGAAATAATTAGCCTTAATAGATTTTTTACAGCTCATCATAATGGCGCTTTCTTCCCGCAGCTTTTCCACATCGACTTTTCTTTTATCCAAAACCTGCTCAATCATTTCTTCTATGATTGCGGCTGCCTGTCCCTCGGGAAACCAGGCAGGATATTCTTTTACTGTATACGTCGCCGGCCCGAATGCCTCCAAAAACACACCGACTTCTTCCAGCGCATCTTTGCATTCTTCTATCTTCACTTGTTCGTCTGCTGAATAATGAAAAACGAGAGGCAGCAGCAGCTGCTGACGTTCACCCGCATCCACCTGACCAAGCTTCACTTTGAAATACTCGTATTTAATCCGCTCCTGTGCTGCATGCTGATCGATTAAATAAAATCCATCTTCATTCTGTGCCACGATATAGGTGCCGTGGACTTGTCCGATTGGCACGATGGAAGGAAAGTGATTCGTTTCCTGTATTTCCTGCTCAAATACTGCAGGCTCTTCGATGACAGGCTCTGGCTCTGCAGGTGCTGGTTCTTCCTGCTGCTCAAAAACCGCTTCAGGAAATGCTGGCGCTGGGGCGGTCGGCTGATAGGTCTGCTGTTCGGCAGGCGCCGTTATTTCTGGCCGGCGATAGGCTGGCGTCCAAATTGTCTGCTGCTCCGATTCCCTTTTAACAGGCTTCTCCTTTTTCACAGCGTCCGGAATAATGGTCACCCCTTGTATTGCCTCCCGAATTGCATTTTTTATGAGAGACAGCAGTTCGCCTTCTTTACTGATCCGAATATGTCGCTTTGCAGGATGCACATTGACATCTGTTAATATAGGATCTGCAGTAATATCGATTACAGCTATGGGAAATCGGCCAATCGGCAAATACGTATGCATTGCATCAATTGCCGCCTGTGTTCCGGCATAACTTTTAATCCAACGTCCGTTCATCAGAAGGGAAATGTAGTTTTTTGATGCCCGTGTCATTTCAGGCAGTGTAATGAAACCTTTCACAGCGAAATCCGCATCTTCTTTTTGAAAAGATATCATTTTACGGGCCACTCCGAAGCCGTATATATCAGATAATACCCGCAATAAATCTCCTGAACCCGAAGTCCTGAGAATTTGATGCTGATCATGCGTCAAAGTGAAAGATATGTCTGGGTGGCTTAATGCCAGACGGTTGATTAAATCAATTGTATGACCAAGTTCTGTCTGAATGGTTTTCATATATTTTAAACGCGCGGGCGTATTAAAAAATAATTGCTCAATAAGGAAGTCTGTTCCTTTTCGGAGCGCCCCTGCTTCATGCTTGAGAACCTTTCCGCCTTCAATTTCAACGACCGCACCCTGTTCGCCGTCAGAAGTCCATAATGAAACTTTCGATACGGCCGCGATACTTGCCAATGCCTCCCCGCGAAATCCAAGCGTTCGGATCCGAAACAGGTCGTGTTCATTGGTAATTTTACTTGTGGCATGCCGTTCAAAACAGCGTATCGCGTCTTCCCCAGACATTCCGTTGCCGTTATCGGTCACACGGATTGAAGTCAGACCTGCCTCCACAAGCGATACTTCAATTTTGGTGCTTTGCGCATCAATCGCATTCTCCACCAGTTCCTTGACGATTGAAGCGGGGCGTTCCACTACTTCCCCCGCCGCAATTTTATTGGCCAGTGTGTCATTCATAATGTGAATTTGATTCATCCGCTTCACCCTTCCTTATCGGTCATCAGCCGTTCCTTCCATTCCATTAATTTCTGCATCGTTTGCATTGGTGTCATATTCATTAAATCCACTGTTTTTATTTCCTTCAGCAGCTTCTCTCGTTCGTTTGACAGGACGGGTTCATCATGCGCATCAAATAAGGCAAGCTGTTCCGATACCGCCGCTTTTGTTGTACTGTCTTTTTCAAATTGCTGCAACAGAGTTTTTGCGCGGCTGACTACTTCACCAGGCAGTCCTGCCAGTTCCGCAACATGAATCCCGTAACTTCGGTCAGCTGCTCCCGGCAACACCTTATGCAGGAATACGACTTTGCCGTCCTGTTCTTTTGCTGCCACATGAACATTTACTAAGCGCGCCAGCACGTCTTCCAACTTGGTCAATTCATGATAATGGGTGGAAAATAACGTATTGGCTCCGATTTCTTCATGGATGTATTCCATCATTGCCTGCGCAAGTGCCATGCCATCATAAGTAGATGTCCCGCGGCCGATTTCATCAAATAACAGCAGGCTGCTGGATGATGCGTGAGCAAGAGCATACTGTGACTCCATCATCTCCATCATGAACGTACTTTGTCCCGATGCCACGTCATCTGCCGCACCAATCCTTGTGAATATTTGATCTGTAATAGGCAGCAAGGCAGTCTCACACGGTACAAAGCAGCCGATTTGCGCCATCACTACCGTAAGCGCCACCTGACGCATATACGTACTTTTACCGGACATATTCGGGCCGGTGATGAGCAGCATATTCTCGTCTTCGGCAAGCGTGCAGGAATTTGGAATATACAGTGAGTGATTCATCATTTTCTCTACAACAGGATGCCGGCCATTTTGTATATCGAGTGCCCGGCCTGTATGAAATTGCGGACGGACATACTGATTTTTTTCAGACACTTTTGCAAATGCCAATAACACATCCAGTTCACTGATGACGGAAGCTAACTGCTGAATGCGCTGCACATCGCTTTTTACCTGTTCACGGATTGACTGGAACAAATCCAGTTCTAATGTCTGGCTGTCTGCCTCAGCGTTCAGAATCAGTTCCTCTTTTTCTTTCAGTTCTGTCGTTATGTATCGCTCGGCATTGGCCAATGTCTGTTTACGCTCGTAACGGGACAAGTCTGCCAAGTGAATATTGGATTTGGTGATTTCTATATAATAGCCGAAAATCCGGTTATAGCCGATTTTCAATGTTTTAATACCAGTCAGCTGCCGCTCTTGTTGCTCTAGCTGCGCCAGCCACGTCTTCCCATTACGTGACGCATCCCGCAATTCATCCAGTTTTTCATTGTAGCCGTCACGTATCAGTCCGCCATCTTTTACAGATATAGGCGGGTTGACTGCAATCGCATCTGTCAGCAGCTGAAACGTTTCGCTGCACGGATCCATTCGATCCGCCAATCGCTGCAGCATAGGACGGCCCGATTCTTCGAGCAGCTGTTTTAATTTCGGAATGTGTGATAATGAATTCCGTAACTGTGCCAGATCCCGTGCACTTGCACTGCCCATGGATATTCTTCCTGCCAGGCGTTCCACGTCATATACGTCATGCAGCTCTTCCAAAAGTTCTTCACGCAAGAAAAATTCATCCAATAAATTACTTACGGTTTCCAGGCGGTCTTCAATGGCTTGACGCTGTGCAAGGGGCTGGTGAATCCACATGCGCAGTTTTCTGGCGCCCATCGCTGTGACTGTTTCATCAAGCACCCAGAATAATGTTCCTTCCTTTTTGCCCGAACGGATAGTTTGAACAAGCTCTAAATTCCGCATAGAATTCGCATCAATGGATAACTTTGCATCTTTTTCGATATAAACGAAAGGACGAAGATGACCGAAGACCATTTTTTGCATGCGCAGCAGGTATGATTGCAACTTGCGGCAGGCTTCCTGCAATTGCTCGGGGAGATGTTCATAAGTGTCGCGGCCGATCGTCCCCGCATGCTCGGTATCTTCAATGGACAGCATAATTTCACGGCTTTCAAACAGGTCTGCCAGCATCACATGGAGCTGTTGATCTACAACGATTTCCTTCATTCCAAGTGATTCGATTTCGGCCAGCAAAGTCCGCTCGCTTCCTTCTATCAGCTCTACTTTCCCTTCACCTGTTCCTACATCCAGGTATGCCAATGCATAACATTGATTCCCGAGGCTGTCGATTGCACCGATGAAATGATTGGCTTCGGTATCTATCGTTTTCCCTTCAGTCAATGTCCCCGGCGTAATGACTTTGACAACTTCACGTTTCACAATTCCCTTTACTGAGCGCGGATCTTCCATCTGCTCACAAATCGCCACTTTATGGCCTTTCTGTATTAACGTTTCAATATACCCAGTGGCAGAATGGTACGGTATGCCGCACATTGGAATGCGGTCTCTTGCACCGGAGTCCCTGCTCGTTAATGTGATTTCCAAAATGGAAGATGCATTGACCGCATCTTCAAAGAACATTTCATAAAAGTCCCCTAACCGGAAAAATAGAAATGCATCTGTGTACTGTTCTTTAATTTTTAAATACTGCTGTATCATTGGTGTATGCTCAGACATGGTAAACCCTCTTTTACTCGATCATTTTCTCTTCATTATATCAAACAGCCCCGAAGTTAACGAATCAAAAGGGATTGTTGTTTTTTTCAATTAAAAGGTGATTGGCAACATAAAATAAATTGCCCTGTCCCTGTAAAGCGGAAATAAGCCATACAGAACAATTTTGTTCTGTGTGGCTTATTTTGGGAATCCAGTATAAAATCCAGACTTATTGATCATATGCAGGATGTATAACCGGGTTATTTATTCATGAACGATTTAATTTCTTCTTCAGGCATAGATGAATCGCACTTCACATGCACTGAGCTGCCGTCAGTATAGACGAAGCCTGGTACCGTAGGAATCTCGTATTCATTTCGGAACGCTGTAATTCCTTTCATGTCAGACGCTTCTGCGCTATCGACATAGTAAATATGAGTGTTTGTTTCTTCAGATGCTTTTTTCAATTTCCCAACGAATTTTTGGCAATATGGACATACAGACTTGCCAATATAGATGACAGCCTCGTCTTCCCCTTTAACCAGATCCAGTGCTTTTGCAGAATCAATTTTATCAAATGCAGCTACAGTTTCTTCATAAGCAGTAAACATCAGTCAAAACTCCTTTCTCTTCTTTCATTAGTATAACGCAATGGATACATGTTAAAAAAGGTTTTGCTTACTTCGCTGACTGTCAGCGTTTCGAAACTGCTTCTGTCCTGTTGAATAAATGTACTGTCCATGCACGCATAATGACTGACCATGTCCTCATGCTTTATTCTTTGTAGCTGAACCCAAAATAAAAAAAGCCGGTAAAACTCCCGGCTTTTAAAATGGTGAATCTTTACGCTTTGGCGGCTGATGAGGCTGTTCTTTATTCACACTCTCTTTATTTGTCTTATCTTCCATAACGACAGAGGTAGATTCTGATTCTATTTCAGCCATCGGCCATTCTTCGTCATACGGATGCGGATGAATGGTGACAGAAACTTTTGTTTCACCGATCATTTCCACCAATAACTCTCTTTCAATGGAAATTGAGAAGTTTTGGCCGCATTCAGAAATACTGGCTTCCGTACAATTTGGATGCTGCAGCACCGTTACGATTGTCTCTTCTTTCGCAGAGGTGGGTTCATCCCGGTAATGTAATGCAATCTTATCCTTGTAAGGAACAGATTCCGTAAAAACGGATGTTTTGGAGTGATCATGATGCGAGTACCAAACATTTACATCAAAACTGCCCGTTACTTCCACATGTGAGCCGACCTTTTTTGCCTGGTGCGTGTGGTTGATTACCCAGCAACCTAAAATGCTGGAAGGACGATTAGGCGGCTTCAGCGTCACGTTGGAATCTGAACGGTGCTTCCCTTTGGCGATAACAGCTTTGGTCACAATTTGTCGTAAGTTTTTCAGTTTTCTTCCTCCTTCTTAGGCTTCTATCCATCCTATGCAACAGCAGCCCAAAAATTGAAAAAATCGGCAAGGAATTTTCTCCTTAGCCGATTTAATATTTACGACAATGATTTTTTCTGCGTATTCTCTACATATGAGCCTGTTTCGCCGCGCAATAAATCGCCGCCTGTTGATTCAATAATTTCATCTGTTACGCTGTTTGCGATTGTATTGGAAACCAACTGAAGCAAGTTATTGACTTCGTCCTGTGACTGTTTGAACTCCTGAACTAATGGAATTTCATCAATTTCGCCTTGAACCTGCTCAATTTTCTTCTCAATTGCTTTCAATGCGCGTTCTTTTTCGTAGTTCTGGAAGTTTACAGCCTGAGTTTGAAGTGATTTCAAGCTTGCGATCTTTTCACGCACTTTTTGATTTTCATTAATTTGTGCTTCTGCACGCTTATAGAATTCAACCTCTTCCGTGTTTGCCAGCATGTGCGCCAGCTCGCGCGCTTTTTCTATAATTTCGTCTTTCGTAAACGTTTTTTCCATTATAACATCACCTTTTCCTCTTTGACCACTCCGATGAATTCACCGTTGAGTGACCATGATTTTGCTTCTTTAATCTGTACTTCTACGATCTCACCGATTACAGAACGCGGTCCTGCAAAATTCACCAGCTTATTTTTCTCGGTATAACCGGCGAGCACGTCAGGGTTTCGCTTACTTTCCCCTTCGACGAGCACTTTTACAATCTGTCCTTCATAGGGCTTCATCGCTTCTGCAGACAGTTCGTTTACAAGTTTATTTAAACGCTGTAAACGCTCCTTTTTTACTTCCATTGATACATTATCCTGCATCTTCGCAGCAGGTGTTCCTTCACGCGGTGAATAAATATATGTGAACGCCATGTCAAAGCCGACTTCACGATAAAGTGACATCGTTTCTTCAAACTGTTCGTCTGTTTCATTAGGGAAACCAACGATTATATCTGTCGTCAATGACGCATTTGGGATCGCAGCTCTGATTTTATCCACTAACTCCAAATAACTTTCGCGTGTATATTTACGGGCCATGATTTTCAGCATATCCGTCGAACCTGATTGAACCGGCAAATGAATATGATCGACAAGATTGCCGCCTTTTGCAAGCACTTCAATTAAGTGATCATCGAAATCACGCGGATGACTGGTTGTGAAACGGATCCTAGGAATATCAATTAACCGCAATTCATCCATCAGGTCTCCAAGCCGATAATTGATGTCCTCGAAGTCTTTGCCGTACGCATTGACGTTCTGACCAAGCAAGGTGATCTCTTTATACCCTTCTGCGGCCAGCTGCCGGACTTCCTGAATGATATCCTTCGGCCGTCTGCTGCGCTCTTTTCCGCGTGTATACGGCACGATACAATACGTACAGAACTTATCGCATCCGTACATAATATTAACCCATGCTTTGATCTTGCCGTGGCGGACTTTCGGCAAATCTTCAATCACGTCGCCTTCTTTTGACCACACTTCTATGACCATCTCTTTGGACATATATGCCTCATGTAAAATGTTCGGTAATCGGTGGATATTATGCGTCCCAAAAATCATATCTACTTGATCATACGTTTTTAATATTTTATTTACAACGGATTCTTCCTGAGACATGCAGCCGCACACCCCGATTAATAAATCAGGCTTTTCCGTTTTGAGCGGTTTATAGTGACCCAGTTCACCAAACACTTTGTTTTCCGCGTTTTCTCGTATGGCACAAGTGTTCAGCAAGATGACATCTGCATCTTTAACGTTGTCTGTGGCTTCATAACCAAGTGCCATAAGGATACCTGCGATGACTTCCGTGTCATGTTCATTCATCTGACAGCCAAAAGTGCGGATGAAAAACTTACGGCCTTGTCCCATCCCTTTAAAACGTTGATCTATTTGAAAGTTATCGTGATATTCCACTTCTTCTTTCCCGCGTTTTTTTGCGTCTTTCAGAGAAGGTCCGCTATACACAGACTCAAAATATTTACTGTAGTCTTTCTCTGCCGGTTTAGCTGTCGGTTTATCCTCTGTAGCGAGTCCAGCCTGCAGGCGCTGTTCTTCATTCATTGCAGTAGCCCCTTTCTATTACTTATCGGGAAATAAGCATACATGATGTTATTATACTGAACTTTCGCCGGATATGACAGCAAAGGGGAAAATTGTTGCTTGTTTGTCATGAAAGACAAAAGAGATTGGAGACTATTGAAAACACGCCACGTGATTTATCTTCCGGAATGAAGTCTGCCGCTTGCAGTTCGTCGTTTTATTGGATGGAGAGACGCTGTTCTGCCCGCAATATAAAAAAACTGAAGCTAAACTCTGCAGTAAGAGTTTGTCTTCAGTCTCATACCACAGATCTCATGGTATTTTACGTTCTACTTCCGATCCTTTTTTTCTACGAAGAGTTTGAGCGCTGTGCGCCCTTCTCCGTTGATTTCGATATCAGTGAATGCAGGCGCGCAAACTAGATCGCCTCCGCTTGGTGCTACGAATCCTCTTGCGATCGCAATTGCTTTTACTGCTTGATTTAATGCTCCGGCTCCGACTGCCTGAATCTCCGCATAGCCTTGTTCACGAATGACCGCAACTAATGCACCAGCTACTGAGTTCGGATTCGAGCGGGAAGATACTTTCAAGGGACTCACGATATTTCCTCCTTATTTTGCAATGTCTATGGAACGCGTATATTCCATACAACATCCTATGATAAGCAAGAAGGTTTTAGACACCTCGAAAGTCAGTTTGTGAACGGGTGATCTTCGTTAATGCGAATTCGTTCAATTTTAGTCGCTTTTCCCGTTTTGTCATCCAATTCGACGAACATGCCGTTGAGCTGCGGCCGGCCCCTTTTTGGCACTTCAAACCGGGTGGGCAAATTAGTATAGAACCGATACAGCACATCCTCTTTTTTCATGCCAAGGATTTCATCATACGGACCTGTCATTCCTGCATCTGTCAAATAAGCAGTACCGCCAGGAAGAATCCGCTCATCGGCAGTCTGTACATGTGTGTGCGTCCCTACTACAACAGACGCTTTTCCATCAAGATGCCAGCCCATCGCAATTTTTTCACTCGTTGCTTCCGCATGGAAATCAACAAAAACAAGCGGCGATGTCTCCAATGCCTGTTCTACTAAATCATCCGCTTTCGCAAAAGGATCATCATGCGGCGGCAGAAATGTGCGGCCATGCAAATTAATTACAGAAAGTGTGACGCCATTTTTCGTGACAGACGTCATTCCTTTGCCTGGCGCCTGTTCAGAGAAGTTTGCCGGCCGGATTAAATAATCGACATCATCAATGAAATCATAAATTTCGCGCTGGTCCCACGTATGATTTCCCATCGTGATGACATCTACGCCGGCATGCAATAAATCATGATAAATAGATTTGGTAATCCCTCTGCCTGAAGCTGCGTTTTCTCCATTTGCGATAATAACATCCGCCTGGTATTTGCGTTTCAGACGCGATAAATAATCTGTCACCATTTCTCTGCCCATCGATCCAACAATATCTCCAATAAAAATTACTTTCATCTGTACTAACCTCTTTCCAAAATGAAAACAGCTTCCAAACGAATCGGAAGCTGTTTTATGTCAGGTATTATTTTGCATATTCTACTGCGCGGGTCTCCCGAATGACCGTCACTTTAATATGCCCCGGGTAATTTAATTCTTCTTCGATCTGTTTTCGGATATCACGTGCCAGACGGTGTGCAGTGATGTCGTCAATTTGTTCAGGTCTGACAATAATACGCACTTCCCGGCCTGCCTGAATAGCAAATGACTTTTCTACACCTTCATATGATTCCGAGATTTCTTCGAGCTTTTGCAGACGTTTAATATAGTTTTCCAATGTTTCGCTTCGTGCACCCGGTCTTGCCGCAGATAATGCATCTGCTGCTGCTACAAGTACAGCGATAACAGATGTTGCCTCTTCATCACCGTGGTGGGAAGCAATACTGTTAATGACAACTGGATGTTCTTTATATTTCACTGCCAGCTCTTTACCAATCTGCACATGACTGCCTTCCACTTCATGGTCAATTGCTTTTCCAATATCGTGAAGTAAACCGGCACGTCTTGCAAGCGTAACGTCTTCTCCGAGCTCCGCTGCAAGTAAGCCTGTCAAATAGGCCACTTCTATGGAGTGCTTCAGAACGTTCTGTCCGTAACTTGTACGGAAGTGCAGACGCCCGAGGATTTTAATCATATCAGGATGCAAGTTGTGAACACCTACATCAAATGTAGTCTGCTCTCCTTTTTCCCGTATGAGCTCGTCCACTTCTCTTCTGGACTTGTCCACCATTTCTTCGATACGCGCAGGATGGATTCGTCCGTCCTGAACCAGTTTTTCAAGAGCCAGCCGTGCTGTTTCTCTGCGTACCGGATCGAAACCGGAAAGAATGACTGCTTCTGGTGTATCGTCAATAATCAGATCAATTCCTGTGAGTGTTTCAAGCGTACGAATATTTCGTCCTTCACGGCCGATGATGCGGCCTTTCATCTCATCATTAGGTAAATTGACGACAGAGACAGTCGTTTCTGCCACATGATCTGCCGCAAACCGCTGCAGTGCCAACGAAAGAATTTCACGAGCTTTTCGCTCAGATTCCTCTTTCGCCCGCTGCTCTGATTCTTTCGTCATGACCGCAATATCTGTTGACAGTTCTTCTTCGACATCTTCCAAGATCACGCGTTTTGCTTCATCTCGGGTAAGAGAAGAAATTCTTTCCAGCTCGGTCTTCTGTTTCGTAACGAGTTCTTCCGCTTTGCGTTCCATCTCTTCAATATGCTGTTGTCTTTCTAATAGCGCTTCTTCTTTGCGCTCTAGACCTGCTTCTCTTTTATTGAGCGCATCATCCTTGCGATCAAGGTTTTCTTCACGCTGTAAGAGACGGTTTTCCTGTTTCTGTAGTTCCGTCCTTCTCTCACGGATTTCTGTTTCTGCTTCAAGCCGCAGTTCGTGAGTTTCATCTTTCGCTTCTAACAGTGCCTCTTTTTTCACTGACTCCGCTTCACGCTTCGCCTCTTCGACGATTTGGCTGGCAGTGTGTTTGGCACCAGTCACTTTTGAATCATTCACATTTTTCAATATAAAAAAGCTAACAACTGCACCGACGATGAGACTTAGCAAAACGGAGATGAGTATTTCAATACCCATTGAGGTCACCTCCTCCTGCTTATTCTTTTCTTTTCAGTCGGCTCGTATAATCAATTTTTGCCGCGGCGAATTTCTTCACGTTACCTATTACCGAAGTTCCCGGTAATGTCCCGAAAATTTGTGAAAACGCCGAAGGCTTAACTTAATCCAACGGGTAGTAGAAACCCTGTTGCTCCGGGACTGTTTTCTATTCATGCCACTACTTTTTACTTAACGTACATAATTGCTGAATTAAGTTAAAATCAACATACCGCCAAAAAAACAATTGATTGGTTTGTTAAATATAGGACGTATATAATACGCCACTTTAATTGTATAGTTGTATTTTTATTGTGTCAAGGAATGATGGATTATTTTTGATTGTCCGGTTTAATTTCACATGGTTTCATATAGATTTTACAGTTGTTTTCTTCTAATCTGCAGAAATTTATTTCAACGTATGAAAAAGACCCCCAATGTTCATTGGCGGGTCTGTGTGAAAAATTATTTTTCTTCCGGCATAAGCAGTAATTCTTCGAGCTCATCTTCTTCGTCATGAGCTGCTATCACATAATTCGTGCTGTCCAAACCATATGATTCACGAATTTTTGCTGCGATTTCATTACGCATGTCTTTGTTTTCCTTCAGGAATTGTTTCGCGTTTTCACGGCCTTGTCCTAAACGCTCTCCTTCGTAGGAATACCAGGCACCACTCTTTTGGACTACTTCCAATTCTGAGCCCAGATCCAGAATTTCACCTTCTTTTGAAATTCCTTCACCATACATAATATCTACTTCTGCAGTACGGAAAGGCGGTGCAACTTTATTTTTCACGACACGAATTCTTGTTTTATTACCCATGATATCGTTCCCTTGCTTGATCGCTTCGCCGCGGCGCACTTCAAGCCGAACGGAAGAATAGAACTTTAACGCGCGGCCGCCCGGCGTAACTTCCGGGTTACCAAACATAACGCCGACTTTTTCACGAATCTGGTTAATGAAAACGGCAATGGTATTCGATTTATTGATGGCGCCTGAAAGCTTACGCAATGCCTGTGACATTAAACGCGCCTGCAAACCAACGTGTGCATCTCCCATTTCGCCTTCAATTTCCGCTTTTGGCACAAGCGCTGCCACGGAGTCAACGACAATGATGTCGACAGCACCTGAACGTACGAGTGCTTCTGCGATTTCCAGTGCCTGCTCGCCTGTATCCGGCTGTGACAGCAGCAATTCATCAATATTGACACCCAGTTTTTGCGCATAGACAGGATCCAGCGCGTGCTCCGCGTCAATGAACGCTGCAGTTCCGCCGCTTGCCTGAACTTCTGCAATTGCGTGCAATGAAACCGTCGTTTTACCCGAACTCTCCGGTCCGTATACTTCAATCACACGTCCGCGCGGATATCCGCCTATTCCAAGTGCCGCATCCAGTGCCAGTGATCCTGAAGATGATGTAGCAATTTGAAGATCGGTCTTTTCTCCAAGTTTCATGACAGAACCTTTACCAAATTGTTTTTCTATTTGTTTTAACGCCATATCTAAAGCCGCTTTACGATTATTCAATCACAATTCCTCCTCAAACTCTATTTCTACTCTTATTATACCTTTTATCCGCGCAATACACAAGAAATAAACGAACGGGTATTCGATTAATTAGAAACAGAAATTGAAAAACAAACCTCATTTACTGGGTGAAATTGATTTTTGACGGCTGAATCGGCAGCAAAATTCAATACTTCAGTTCTTTTTTCTCTTTCATCATCTGAATAAGGTAATGCAGAGCAAACTGCACGGATCTCCTGCGATTGGTGTTGCGGGTTCCCGACAGCTGAAGTTTATAGGCAGCGGTTTTCATGCCTTCTGCAGCGATTCCGATCCAAACCGTTCCAGGCGGCTGCCCGTCATGCGGTTCTGGACCTGCCGCACCCGTCAGTCCGACGCCAAATGTTGTGCCGAAACGTTCTCTGACGCTTTCCGCCATAGCAGCAGCACACTCTGCACTGACAATGCCGTGAAAATCAAACAGTGACGGCAAAATGTCCAGCTGTTCAATTTTCATTTCCTTATTATAGACAACGACGCCGCCTTTTAATGCATTGCCGATACCGGGTTCAGATCCGAGTTCTGCCATGAACATGCCGGAAGTAAGACTTTCAGCAGCAGAAATTGACCAATCATTCTGCAGCAGGAGTTCAGTTGTTTTAGATGCCAGGGTATCATCATCTACACCATAGATGAACTCTCCCACAATCGAACGGATTTCCTGCTCCACAGGCAAGATCAATTTTTGCGCTTCCTCTTCTGTTCTGGCTTTTGCGGTAATTCGCAATTTCACCATTCCCGGCGATGCAAGCGGTGCAATTGTAGGATTTGTCTGTTTTTCTAAGAGAGACTGAATACGGACTTCTAATTCCGATTCTCCGATGCCCTGCAGCTTCAGTACTTTTGAAGAGATGATGTCCTGTCTGCCGTATACTCCGCGCAGATAAGGAATTGCTTCATCTTCAAACATCGGTTCCAATTCATGGGGCGGACCCGGTAATAGAATATATTGTTTTCCATCTTTTTCAATTGCCATGCCAGGCGCCATGCCGTTTCGATTCGGCAGTACGGCAGCCCCTTCCATTACAAGTGCCTGCTGCTTATTATTTTCAGTCATTACTTTCCCGACTTGATCGAAGTACTCAGAAATAGTTTGCATCGCTTTATTATCCAGCACCAGCTCAAGGCCCAATTCCTTTGCGATGGTTTGCTTTGTCAAGTCGTCTTTGGTAGGTCCGAGACCTCCGCTGAAAATAAGGATGTCTGCACGCTGCTGAGCCAATTTTATCGTTTCAGACAACCGCTGCGGATTATCGCCTACCACGGTGTGATAATACACGTCGAATCCAGCCTCTGCCAGCCTTCCAGAAATGAACTTGGCATTCGTATTAGTTATTTGACCAAGCAAAAGTTCTGATCCCACTGCAATAATTTCTGCTTTCATGAATGAATCCCACTCCTCACATTGACTCAACTAACACTTTACGGTTTTTAATGAAATAATCGACTCCTGACCATACGGTAAACACTAATGCGATATATAGCATAATTGTGCCGAATGGAATTCCGATTGCTTCAAAGAAAATATTATGCAATAGAAGGAAGGAAATCGCCAATAATTGCGTGACGGTTTTAATTTTCCCTAATTGATTGGCGGCAACTACTTCTCCGCCGCCCGCTAAGATTAACCGCAATCCTGTAACCGCAAACTCACGGCTAATAATTACGATGACGATCCACGCAGGAGCAGCCCCCATTTCCACCAATAAGATGAATGCCGCGGAGACTAATAATTTATCCGCCAGCGGGTCCAGGAACTTCCCCATATTTGTTACCAGATTATTTTTTCTGGCTAAGTAGCCGTCCAGCCAATCTGTTGTTGATGCGATGATAAAAATAATTGCGCCTACTAAATGTTCTGCCGGCATTTCCACTCCGCCCAGCCGAATCAATCCCCAGCCGAAATCTACTGCAAGAAACAGGATGAAAAAGGGAATCATCAATACTCTGGAGAGCGTAATTTTATTTGGCAAATTCATTGCAAGTCCACCTTCCTGACATTCATGTTGTGCATCTGAATAATAAAATAGTCACCTTTTTAGATGACTATTTTTCTACGGCTTTTTCATAACAATATTTTGTGTAATCAGGTCAGTTGGATAATCCACCCGCTGTCCGTTAACAGTCAATTTTGCAAAGTTCGTGTTACCGACCCGAATTCTCAGACTGTCAGCGTCGTCAGCATCGATCTCAATCGTTTCTCCATCATTCACTACTCTGCCCCTATTATCAGGCATACGTTCTTCGCCGTCCTGATCTGTCACAGAGATCCATGAATTGCCTGTCGTTTTCACGATTACTCTTAATTTGTCGGGGTCTGACACAACAAAAGTAGACGTCTCGCCTGCAGTGGAAGCGTGTTCGAATGGTTTCTTCGGCTTTTCAACTTCAGCAGTATCCGTCTGCGTTAATTCGGACATATCGCCTTGCGGTGTGTCACTTCCAATCCCCGATTCTGCCGCTTTGTCCCTTAGTAACACATAAACTATGACAAATATCATGATAATGAATGCCGCCACAATAATTTTAGGCAATGCCGCTTTTAACTCGCTGTACTGCTTTGTCCCCGCACTGCGCTGCATAGTTGCTGGGGTTACTTTTTCCTGTTCGTCCTGAACAATGCTTTCATATTCCTTCTGATACAGCGACAAAATCTCATCCGCATCCATGTCGACTGAATCAGCATATTGTTTGATGAAAACCCGCACATAAAACGCACCGGGGATCACCTTGAAATCCTCATTTTCAATTGCCGACAGATAACGTTTTTGGATTTTGGTACTGTCCTGCAAATCTTCCAATGTTAATCCTTTTGCAATTCTTGCTTCTTTTAAACGTGCACCGATTCCGAGCAAGTTCAACACCCACCTAACTAATCTCTATCAATTAAACATATCAAATCCGCCCATGGGATTGCGGGTTGACATTTGATCATTCTTTTCCAAGATATCATAAGTAATTTCCTGATCAACGTGTGTCCGCAACTCTATAATGATATCAAAATCGTCAATAGTATATTCGGATTGCTTGACGAACATATCAGGATGTTCAACCACTTTGATCGTAGGCAATCCCATAATTTCACGAACCAGCTGCATATGCCGTTCATCAGACGATTTGCGTGTGACGATCCCATCTAAAATAAAGATGTTATCATCTGAAAACTCATCACCCATCATGCTTGTGCGCACCGTTTGTTTAATCATCGTAGAAGACAGAAACACCCATTTCTTATTGGCACAGACACTCGCTGCCACCACTGATTCCGTCTTGCCTACCCGCGGCATCCCGCGAACACCAATTAACTTATGACCATCCTGTTTAAAGATTTCGGCTAAAAAGTCTACTAGAATTCCCAGTTCACTGCGTATGAACTGGAATGTTTTCCGGTCATCCGTCCCGCGCTGGATATAATGTCCATGACGAACAGCCAGAATATCCCGCAATTTGGGCTCTCTGATCTTATGAATGACAATCGTGTCCATAGTAGACGCGATTAACTCAAAACGTTTAATCTGCTGATCATGATCTGTTTGAACGAGCATGCCGCGATACCTTCCATCTACCCCATTAATGGTTACGATGTCCACGCGCAGCATGCCGAGCAAGGAAGCGATATCGCCCAGCAATCCCGGCCGATTGACTTGAATCTCGTATTCGACATACCACTCTCCCATTCGACACACTCCCTCATATAATCTGTTTTTTTCCAAAATGCGCTACTTTGCATGTAGTTCTATAATAGCGGATACACCGTATGAATTAAAGAAAAAAAGAAAAGGACATCGTGCGCTGTCCTTTTCCCGCAGACTATATGTACCAGCCGCCATTGATTTGAATAATCTCACCAGTCATATAATCCGCTTTTCCGCTCAGCAAAAATTCTGCCATATTCGCTATTTCCTGCGGTGTCCCGACTGACAAGAGCGGGATCTGCTCGAGCACCTGCTGCCGCTCTTCAGCGGAGAACTCCTGATTCATCCTAGTATCAATCCATCCGGGCGCAATGGCATTGACACGAATGCCTGAATAAGCAGCTTCCTTTGCATAGGCTTTAACAAATGCGTGCTGCGCGCCTTTCACCGCTGAATACATGACTTCCCCTGCGGCTCCGGCACTTCCCCAAATCGACCCGATAAACGTTATATAAGACACATTATGCCTGCGCAGTTTTTCAGATAATAATGCGATTAACCTGGCAGGATTTTGTATATGAACCTGCCACAGCTCAGTCATCTCTACTTCCGTTGTATCGGACAACAGTTTCACCAAGGCTTGCCCATTGGCAACAACAATGGCCTGAACGTGCGTAATATCTGCTGCGAGCTTTTCCGCTGCCTGTTCCGCTCTAAAATCTGCCTGAACACTGCGGAACTGTTGGCCGGGATACGCTTTTTTAAGTTCATCCAGCAGCAGATCCAGCTGTTTTTTATTTGTATTATAATGCAAATATAATGACCAGCCAGCTGCAGCCAGCTGTCTGCTGATTACTTCGCCTATTCCGCCTGACGAACCTAAAACGAGAGCGAATCGCAGATTGTTCATTGCGTGCTTGGCGGCAGAATTTTAAAGATGGTGTAGCTGCTGTCATCAGAAATTGTAGAGAATGCCTGCTTTAACTTATCCATTGACAGTTTCTCTAATGTCGGAACGACGTCAAATAAGTTCATTTCGTTAAATTCATATCGGGTATACTGATTAGCGATAAATTCTATAGAATTCAGCGAACGCATAAATTGACCGATTTTCTTTTTGCGCATTCTTTCTAAATCCTCATCCAGCACCGGCCAATTAGTTTTTGCGTCTTTAATTGTTTGACGAATTAATTCTTCTAAACGTTCCGGTTCATCGGTATCTGATCCAACCATTGCAAAACCGTAGCCCTCTTCCATTGAAAACTCATAGGAAAATGATTCATCAACGAGCCCTTCTGCATTGGCTTTTTCATAAAATGAAGAAGTGCGTCCGAAGAGACTGTCAAGGACCAGGTTGGCTGACAATTCCGTTTCCAGCATTTGCTGCCCCTGCTGGTCGACTGCAGTGCACTTCATGCCGATGTTCAGCTTTGGTTTTGAGACATCCATTGTTAAGGTGCGTTCTGGCACATCCACTTCCATAGATTCTGAAGGGAATTTCCGTTCGATCGGTTCAGGCTGATCGAACTTTTTCTTGGCCTGGTTTTCTTTGACAAAAGCCATCATCTCTTCCGGCTCTACAGCGCCAACGATGAACAGCAGCATATTGGACGGATGATAGAACGTTTCATAGCATGTATGCAAATACTCCGCCGTAATATCCTGAATGGACTCTACAGTGCCTGCAATATCAATTTTTACGGGATGATTTTCGTAAAGATTTTCAATTGTGCCGAAATACAAACGCCAATCGGGCTGATCATCATACATTGTAATTTCCTGGGCAATAATCCCTTTTTCTTTATCTACAGTCTGTTTGGTGAAGTACGGGTCTTGAACAAAATCTAACAGCACTTCCGTATTCTCTTTTAATTTATTTGTCGCAGAGAATAAATAAGCAGTTCTGCCGAATGTTGTATAGGCGTTTGCAGAGGCGCCATTCAAACTGAATTTCTGGAATACATCGCCGTCTTCCTTCTCAAACATTTTATGTTCAAGGAAATGTGCGATCCCGTCCGGTACAGTTATGAATTCATCTTTGCCGTGCGGCTTGAATGTACGGTCAATGGATCCGTATTTTGTAGTAAAAGTAACGAATGTTTTAGAAAATCCGCGTTTCGGCAAAATGACGACTTTCAATCCGTTGTCCAATGTTTCCGTATAGATTTTTTCCTGCAGCTGATTAAATACTATTTCTTTCATTTGGATTCATCTCCCTTGCCTGACAGCAGATACACGATTTCAAGCTGAATTGTTTTTGCCATTTCTTTAATATCATCCAGAGTGACAGATTCCCATTTCTTGATCAGTCGCTCTGATGTGAAATTTTCATCGAGCTCTTTGTATTGATCGTAAATTTCAATTTGGCTGCGTGCAGAATCATTTGCACCCAAAATGCTATTTTCAAGGAGTGCAATCGTCTGATTCAACTCGAGTTCGGTTGCTCCGCCATTCTGCAGCGATGTCAGCTGCTCCAGGATTAAGTTAACCGCCTTCTCTTCCAGATCCGCATCTATTCCTGCTGTCACGTAGACAATGCCGTACTGTGAAGCGAATGCACTGTTTGCATAATAGGCCATACTTTCTTTCTCCCGTACGTTCATGAACAGTTTACTGTGCGCAAACCCGCCAAAAATTCCATTCGTCACTTGCATCTTATGGTAGTCGGGATGGCGAAATGAAACCGGTGTATCAAAACCTAAGTGCAGTTTTCCTTGCTTCATATCTTGCTTTTCTCTGACTGTTTTTACTGCATCCGGTGCTGTTACTTCCGGCAACTCGTTTTGAACAGCTGCTTCTCTTGCCGTGAAAGGCAGGAACTGCTTGATCTGTTCAATGATTTCATTCTCATCCACATCACCCACCACATATATATCAATCAAATCATTAGTGATCATATCTTCATATGTAGCATAAAGGCTTTCATGTGTAATTCCTGCCACAGCATCTTCTGTTCCATAAGCTGAAATCGATGCAGGGTGATCAGGACGCATGATCTCCAGCATACGCTTCTGTGCAAAGCGTGTTTTGTCATCATATATCGATCGTATACGGTCACGCACATTTCGCTTTTCTCTTTCCGTCACAGCGGGATCAAATGCGCCGTCTGTAACGTTCGGATCAAATACAACAGAGCGGATCAGCTGCCACAATTGCTTAAAGATATCTTCACCTTCGAAAAACTCATCGTTTACACATTCTGTATAAAGCGAAACAATGTGCTGTGAACTTCGCTTAGAGACATCTGTAAACAATACCGTCCCATAGAGTTCATCGAGCGCCTTGCGCATCTCACTTAACGTTGGATACTGCTTCGTTGTAGCCTCCAGCACATTAGCAAGCACCGTACGTTCAGAAGCCTTCTTCTGATCCAGCGGCGCTTTCCACTTGATCGTCACATTCACTGTTTTAAACTGATCCGTTTTCCGTATATACAAATGAACGCCATTTTGTAATTTTGTTTTATTGAACATACAAACACCTCGTTTACCTTATTATATGTATTCCTAGTCTCACTATACATTTTAGCCGTGGAAATGGAAAATAATACACCTACAAGTGCTGAGAGCGCCGTTTAGCCTCGACAGGTGCTGGAGGCGATAAAAATAAAGGCGCTCTTTGCCTTTAATTTTATTGCTGAAGCAACCCGAGAGGCTGGCGTTCGAAGCCGGGTGACACAAGTGCTGAGAGCGCCGCTTAGCCTCGACAGGTGCTGGAGGCAATAAAAATAAAAGCCGCTCTTTGCTTTTAATTTTATTGCTGAAGCAACCCGAGAGGCTGGCGTTCGAAGCCGGATGACACAAGTGCTGAGAGCGCCGCTTAGCCTCGACAGGTGCTGGAGGCGATAAAAATAAAGGCGCTCTTTGCCTTTAATTTTATTGCTGAAGCAACCCGAGAGGCTGGCGCTCGAAGCCGGATGACACAAGTGCTGAGAGCGCCGCTTAGCCTCGACAGGTGCTGGAGGCGATAAAAATAAAGGCGCTCTTTGCCTTTAATTTTATTGCTGAAGCAACCCGAGAGGTGGTAAAACGCATGCAAACCTGCAAAAGCTATCTGAAGAGCATGTGTCTCCAG
This sequence comes from Sporosarcina sp. P37, assembly GCF_002109365.1. Classification (NCBI taxonomy): domain Bacteria; kingdom Bacillati; phylum Bacillota; class Bacilli; order Caryophanales; family Caryophanaceae; genus Sporosarcina; species Sporosarcina sp. P37. The sequence continues at coordinate 2,987,518 of NZ_CP015349.1, read as the reverse complement.
ATAGCTTTTATGACTGTTATCGGTTTCCTTTTATATACGGCTTACCAATTGCTTTCGGCGCATTCGCTTTTCCAAGGAAGCCGGCCAAAGCAAGTATCGTCAGAACGTAAGGGAATATATGGAAATACACTGCCGGAATATCAGACAGGAATTTAATACTTGAAGAACTGATGGCAAGAGCTTGTGCAAAACCAAAGAATAAAGCTGCACCCATTGCACCAAGCGGATGCCACTTACCAAAAATCATTGCGGCAAGCGCCATAAATCCCTGCCCGTTAATCGTTGCATGTCCAAAATCATTTGTAATCGTCTGAGAGTAGACGGCACCGCCGATTCCGGCAAGCCCTCCCGAGATGATCACTGCGATGTAACGGATTTTTGTTACTTTAATTCCCATCGTATCTGCCGCCATCGGGTGTTCCCCTACTGAACGCAGACGCAGACCAAATGGTGTTTTGTAAATAACGAACCATGCGATAAATGCAACAGCTATCGCAATAATAGAAGACCCGTACACTAATTTAAAGAACATGGGACCGATGATTGGAATATCTTCCAAATACGGCACATTGAAACGCGGGATTTTTTGCTGAATGAAATCCGTCTGCCCTTTGCCGAAGATCATCTTAACAGAGAACAATGCAATAGCAAGACCTAGCATATTGATCGCAACACCCGATACTACCTGATCTGCCCGAAACGATATCGAAGCGATTGCGTGAAGCGTTGCGAACAAAGCTGAGACGATCATCGCAACGATTAGTGACAGCCATGGTGTCCAGGCGCCAAACGTATCGGCAAAGAATAAGTTAAATAAAATACCGATGAATGCCCCCATAATCATGAGACCTTCCAATCCGATGTTGATCACACCGGAACGTTCTGAAAATACGCCGCCGATTGCTGTGAATATAAGAGGAGCCGCTGAAGCAATTGTTATAGGTATGATGAAATATAACACATCTAACATGTCACTTCGCCTCCTTCTTATTACGTAAACGCACAAGTCCTACACGGATGATGTATCCGCAGGCAACAAAGAAAATAACCAATGCAATAATAATAGACACAATTTCTACAGGAATGCCCGCTTCATTCGGCATGTTATTTGCACCGTATTTCAGCGATCCGAACAGTGTAGCACCGAAAATTACGCCAAGCGGAGTATTCGCTCCAAGCAATGCAACTGCGATTCCGTCAAAGCCGATGCCTGTGAAGCCGCCCATTGAAGAAATGTTTCCAAACGTGCCCAATGCCTCCATTGCACCGCCGAGACCCGCGAAGGCACCCGAGATGACCATAGCAAGGACAATATTTTTATTGGCACTCATTCCTGCATATTGTGCAGCATTTTCATTAAAGCCAACAGATTTTAATTCAAATCCTGTTTTGGTTTTCTCTAAAATGAACCACATGACAATGACCATCGCTAAGGCGATAAAAATTCCATAGTGCAAAGTAGAATAATCCGTTAAATTAGATAGAAATTCTGACCGGAGGGATGCCGATTCGTGAATACGGTCTAATTTGAATCCGCCGCCGGAAAGCGTTTTGATTAATGCGTTTACTATATGTAATGCAATATAGTTCATCATGATCGTAACAATAACTTCATGGACTTTCAAAGTGGCTTTTAAAATACCAGGGATCAGACCCCAAAGTGCCCCTGCAGCAGCGGCAGCAAGGAGCGCAAGCGGCAAGTGAATTATTTTCGGCAGTTCGAATGCCATTCCTACATATGCTGCGGCAAACCAGCCGACAATCAATTGTCCTTCCACCCCGATATTAAACAGCCCTGTTCTAAATGCGAATGCAACGGCAAGTCCCGCAAGTAAGTAGGGGCTAATCTGACGAATTGTCTCGCCGATTGCATAAGAATCACCAAAAATACCATTCCACAATGCTGTATAACCGGCAACCGGATTATAGTCACTGACCAGCATTACAATCGCGCCTACAAGCAGACCTAAAATGATCGAAATTACCGGCACCAAAATATTGATCACTTTATTCGACATGATGATCATCACCGTCCTTCTCTGCGGCTATTACTTTCTTTTCAGCCACATCTTTTGAATGGCCCGCCATCATCAATCCGAGTGCCTGTTCAGTTGTTTCCTGCGGCACCACTGTGCCTACTATCGCTCCATCGTAAATAACTGCAATCCGATCGGAAACGTTCATGACTTCATCTAATTCAAATGTAATCAGCAGAACCGCCTTGCCGCTGTCTCGCTGTTCAATGAGGCGGCGATGAATAAATTCTATGGCCCCCACGTCCAGACCGCGTGTCGGCAGTGCAGCAATCAACAGATCAGGATTTCGCTTAACTTCCCGGCCAATAATCAATTTCTGCTGGTTTCCCCCGGACAATGCCCGTGCCAATTCATGAGTTCCTTGCGTTCTGACGTCGTATTCCTTAATCAGCTCTTCCGCTTTCTCATTCACCACTTTATAATTCATAATACCGCCTTTGGAAAAAGGTTCATGATAATACGATTGAAGTGCGGTATTATAGCCGACTGAAAAATCTAATATAAGTCCATGTTTGTGGCGGTCTTGCGGAATATGTCCAAGACCTTTTTCTGTTATTTCTCTTGGCTTTTTATTGGTTATGTTTTCATTATTAAGATAGATTTTCCCGCTTTTAACTTTCGCCAGACCGGTGATTGCTTCTATTAACTCGGATTGTCCGTTGCCGTCAATCCCTGCAATCCCGACTATTTCTCCGCGTCGAACAGAAAGATTCAAGCCCTTCAGTTTATCTACACCGCGATAATCAGTAACGACGAGATCCTCAATTTTCAATACTTCCTCTTTCGGATCGGCGGGCCCTTTTTCAGTTTTGAACGTTACTTGACGTCCTACCATCAGAGTGGCCAGTTCTTCCGGATTCGTTTCCGCTGTAATGACGGTGCCGATCCCTTTACCTTTGCGTATAACGGTTACTTTGTCTGTCACATTCATGATTTCTGCCAATTTGTGTGTAATCAGGATGATCGACTTTCCTTCTGAAACCAGCTTGCGCATGATATTCAGCAGTTCATCGATTTCTTGCGGTGTCAAAGAAGCGGTCGGCTCATCGAATATCAATATGTCTGCACCGCGATAAAGTGTTTTCAGAATCTCGACACGCTGCTGCATACCTACAGAAATATCTTCAATTTTCGCGTACGGGTCAACATCTAGCCCATACATCTTTGAAATTTCAGCCACTTTTTTTGCAGAATCTTTAATATTGATGATTCCGGATTTCGTCGGCTCACTGCCTAAGATAATATTCTCGGTAACGGTCAGATTTTCCACAAGCATAAAGTGCTGATGGACCATCCCGATTCCCAGATCATTCGCCACGTTCGGATCTGAAATCTCAACTTTTTTCCCATGCACCCGGATTTCTCCGCCGTCTGGCTGGTACAGTCCGAATAATACGTTCATTAAAGTAGACTTCCCTGCACCGTTTTCACCAAGCAGTGCATGGATCTCCCCTTTTTTCAATTGCAGCGTAATATGATCATTCGCATAAAAGTTTCCGAACTTTTTGGAGACTTCCAGCATTTCAATTACATAATCCATTCCAATCACTTCCCTGCCTGTAATAGAATTTATAAGAACTGAGCGGTTCGGCTCTTGTGTTGAATAATACGTGAAAAAACCTCCAAGTGACAAGTGGAAAGCATTTACACAAGATGTGAAGCATACCTACGTATTTTCTATATTATTTCCTTATTAATCTTACAAATTAATAAAATAAAAGTTCCGGACCAATATGTCAGAGAACCTTTATTTTATTAATTTAATGAAATAAAGGCCGATTTGAAACCGGCCTTTATTGTTTTGAGAGCTTATTTCTTTTTTTCTACAAACTCAGGTACTTCAATTTCGCCATCCGCGATCTTTTGAGCATACTCGTCAATTTGATCTGTTACTTCCTTTGGAATGGCACCGCGTGAATCAGCAAGTTTAAGTCCGTTATCCTGGAGACCGTAAACCTTTGTTTCTCCCCCTGGGAAATTACCTTCCATTGCCAATTTCGCGATATCTTTAACCGCTACGTCAACACGCTTCAGCATAGATGTAAGTGTAACGTTATCATCTCCGACTTTACCTTCTTCATACTGGTCAGAGTCAACACCTATTACCCAGACATATGCATCTTTATCAGCCTGCTTACGCTCTTTTGCTTCAGAGAATACACCATTGCCTGTACCGCCCGCAGCGTGGAAAATAATATCAACGCCTGAAGAGTACATACGGCCAGCTTCTGCTTTACCAAGTTCCGCTTTATCAAATGCACCTACATATTTAGAGTCTACTTTGATTTCGGGCTTGACTGCTTTAACGCCTTCAATGAATCCGGCTTCAAAACGTTCGATTACCGGGTTGTCCATACCGCCGATGAAACCAACTTTATTCGATTTTGTCATTAACCCAGCTGCTACCCCGGCTAAGTATCCGCCTTCTTGTTCTTTAAAGAGGATACTTGCTACGTTCGGCGCATCTACTTCACCATCAATAATCGAGAATTGAGTATCTTTTTGTTGCGCTGCAATATCAGCAATTGCATCTTCCATTAAGAAACCTACTCCGAAAATCAAGTTGAAATCACGACGTGCCAAGTTATTAAGGTTCGTTGTATAATCTCCCGGGCCAGTTGACTGAAGGTAATCGTACCCCCCGGTTCCTTTTTCCCATCCTTGTTCTTCACCGAACTCCTTAACGCCTGTCCATGCAGACTGGTTGAATGATTTATCATCAATTCCACCTACGTCCGTTACCATGGCAAGTGAGAATTCGCTCTTTTCACCGTCATTCCCCGCAGCCGGTTTTTCCCCAGCTTCGTTCTTGCCCTTATCATCAGAACCACATGCTGCCAGCATTGTGCCTGCGGCTAGCACTAAAGACATAGCCAGACCGAATTTTCTCTTTTTCATCAACAATGACCTCCCCTTAAATAATTTTGGTATGAAATCAGGACGTTATACGTCTTATACCCGGTTATGCCTATTTAAAGCAAATTAATTGCCATTTCCCAGTGAATAATAGAACCTTCAATCATTATTCGCTGTTATGTTGTCGGTAATATGATTACTTAGGCAAAAATGCATTGTATGAGAGCGCTTTACCAGATTCTAAATATGAGATAATCTGCTTTTTGCATTTCCCTGGAACACACATTTCCTTCCGCCTTTACTATATCATTTTCTTAGGCGGAAGGAAATATCTAGTTAAAATCACGGACATTTTCGATTTATTCATCTATTCCGTCAGCCATCACAAGTCAAGTTCTGACTGACCGATCATTACCTGTCTTGGTTTACTGCCCTCCGGCGGCCCGACAACACCCCGGGCTTCCATCTGATCGACAATACGGGCAGCTCTCGCGTATCCTACCCGGAACCGGCGCTGAATCATCGACACGGAAGCGGTCTGCATATCCACTACCATTTGGACCGCCTCATCGTATAAATCATCGGTTTCTTCATGCGGTGCGACTACTTCCACCTCAGTGGGAATCATTTCTTCCTGATATTGTGCTTTTTGCTGTTCAATAACGAAATTGACTACCGATTCGACTTCTTCATCCGAAACAAAAGCACCTTGGATACGTGTCGGTTTCGAAGCTCCGGCAGGCAGGAATAACATATCTCCGCGCCCCAGCAGCTTTTCTGCACCACTTCCATCAAGAATAGTCCGTGAATCAATAGCTGAAGATACCGCAAAAGCAATACGGGAAGGAATATTTGCTTTAATGATCCCCGTAATAACATCAACACTCGGACGCTGTGTTGCGATAATCAGGTGTATGCCTGCCGCTCTCGCCATTTGTGCCAGTCTGGTGATGGAGTCTTCGACATCACTTGACGCAACCATCATCAAGTCGGCCAGTTCATCAACGATTACTACAATATACGGCATGCGTGGATGTTTCTCGTCATGCTCTTCATTCCACTGTTCAATATGATTATTATACCCTTCAATATTTCGGGTACCTGTATGAGAAAACAATTCATATCTGCGTTCCATTTCAGATACCACACGCTGCAGTGCCTGTGCTGCTTTTCGCGGATCGGTAACGACAGGGGCCAATAAATGCGGTATCCCATTGAAGACGTTCAGTTCTACCATTTTCGGATCGATCATCATCATTTTTACTTCATGCGGCTTCGCCCGCATGATGATGCTCATAATTATTCCATTTACACAGACACTTTTCCCGCTTCCTGTCGCTCCAGCAATTAATACGTGAGGCATTTTATTGAGTTCGGTCATCATCGCCTGTCCGGTTACATCACGGCCAAGTCCGACAAGCAGCTTGGATTGTGCACGATTGTTTTCTTTTGATTCAAGCACTTCACGCAGGCTGACCATTGCCACTGCATGATTCGGCACTTCAATCCCTACTGCTGATTTCCCTGGAATTGGAGCCTCGATACGAATACCGCTTGCCGCCAGCGCCAAAGCAATATCATCTGCCAGACTGACGATTCGGCTTACTTTAACACCGGAATCAGGAAGAATCTCATATTTGGTTACAGCTGGGCCTAAATGTACTTGAGTGACACGCGCCTTCACCCCGAAGCTAAGGAATGTTTTCTCCAGTTTCTTAGCATTTGCCTGAATCAGATCGTACTCTCCTGACTGATCACTTGACACAGGCGGTTCAAGTAAACTCGTTGACGGAAGTATATATGCTTCATTTTCCTGTTCTCCGCCCATCACCGGAAAATCAGCTGCCGGATCTTTTAGGTCTGCTTCCGGCGTTTCTTCTTTAGTCTCATTACTTTCCTCTGCTTTTTCGAGCGGAGGCGCTTGTTCTATTTTTGATGTGAAACTTGAAATAATCGGTTCACTGACGGGCTCCGGCTCTACTGGAATCATTTCTGCCACAGTCGGCTCCGCCGTTTTCTGTTTCGACTTTCTGCTGCTGCGCATACCTTCTTTACGCTGTGCTTCCGGTGACTTAACAGGCTTCTTTTCCCGTGCTGCCCACTTTTTCTTCACACTATTAATAAAGATGGGTGTCTGTTCAACCAGATACGGAATTAGCGCCTTGCCTGTCAGCAGGATAATACCGATCAAGAGCAGCAGCACCCCCGCTACTGTGGCGCCTGAGGAATCTACGAGTGAGTAGAACATTGCAAACAACACAGCCCCCAGCATACCGCCGCCCAATGTGCCTGTCTGATCGTGGATTCCTCCGTTGGTAACAAGAACCTTCCACGTTTCCTTCAGCGCGGAATTCGACATTAGTACTTTACTTTCATACAAAGTCTGAAACAGATGGACATGACTGAACAGCAGCATACTGGCTAAAATAAATAGACAGCCGATTACGATGCGATGCTTGTATCCGCCAACCTGCCGTTTAATCATAAATATTAATGCCTGCACAATAATTAAAAATGGCAGAGCCACATACCAGTTCCCTAATAAAAACCTGGAGAATGCTGAAAGTCCGCTGCCAATTATTCCGAACTCAAATATCATGATGATCGCTATGCCAATTAGTACGACACCCAGTATTTCAAACCAAAGCGGCTGCATCTGACTTTGCTGTTTTTTTTGTTGTTTTTTCTTTGCCGGGGCTCTCTTTTTTGCCCGTTTCTTCGCCATTTGCCAACCCCCTTTCTGAAAAAAAGATTTCCAGCCAAGAAGGCATGGAAATCCACTGGTTAGTTAATTTATCACCGAACGATGCGGATTAGTATTCCATAATGATGGGAATAATCATCGGGCGTCTCTTCGTTTGCTGATACAAATAAGAACTTAACGTTTCACGGATCTCTTGTTTAATGTTTGTCCATTCAAACGTTTCTTTATTCACATACTTCTCGACAATCTTACGAATAAGCTTTGTCGCTTCTTCAAACAGTTCTTCCGAATCACGAACGTAGACGAAGCCTCTTGAAACGACTTCAGGACCTGCAGCAATTCGCTTTTGCTTTCTGTTTAACGTGACGACGACTGTAAAAATCCCGTCTTGTGATAGTAGCTTACGGTCACGCAAGACGATATTCCCTACGTCACCTACACCAATACCATCAATCAGAACATTGCCCGCCTGAACTCTTCCGGCCATGCGAAGTTTGTCATTCTTGAATTCTACAATATCGCCTTTGTCTGCAATGAAGATGCGGTTTTTCGGCAAACCGACTTCTTGTGCCAGCTTGGAATGTGCAATCAGCATACGGTATTCACCTTGAATTGGAATAAAGTATTTTGGCTGCATCAAGTTCAGCATCATTTTCAAGTCTTCCGCAGAGCCGTGGCCCGAAACGTGCACATTACGAGTGGAAGTCAGGACAGTTGCGCCTGCTTTAGACAGTTCATTCATCATCTTATACATGGAAATCTCCATGACAGGCGACGGAGTAAATGTGATCAGCACGGTATCTGTGTTCTTAATATTGATTTCTCTATGATGTTTGCGTACGATCTTTTCCAGCGCATCCAGCGGTTCACCCTGGTTGCCCGTTACGATAATGACTATATCCTGGTCATCATGGTTATCCATATCTTTCACCGGAATCACAATATCCTCTTCCACCTGTAAATAGCCAAGGCGAATTCCTACCTCAAAATAGCTTTCCAGACTTTTACCGATGACCGCAACTTTCTTTTTCTTTGCGGCTGCCTGGTCAAGGACTTGCTGGATTCTGATGAAGTTTGATGCATATAACGCCACCAATATTCGCCCTTGCGCTTCATGGAACGTTTTGGACAGACGTTTTTCGATCACAGACTCGGATGTTGTATAGCCCGGACGCTCTGCTTCCGTAGAATCTGACATCAGAATAAAGACGCCTTCTTCACCAAGGGCAGCCATTTTTGCAAAATCAGGACGATACTTTCCTTTTGCAGCCTGGTCGAATTTAAATTCACCCGTATTGACGATTGCACCTTCACTCGTGTGAAAAACGATTCCTAAAGAGTCTGGAATACTGTGCGTCGTGTAAAAGAATGTTACATGCGTGCGCTTGAAATTCATACGGCTTTTATTAGTCACTTCAAAGAATCGGACATTAGACGGTGCAGGCATTTTTTTCAAATGCTCTTTCGCCAAAGCTAATGTTAATTTCGTTCCGTAAACCGGGGCTTGTACTTTTTGCAACAGATATGCAATGGATCCAATTGCATCTTCATGGCCGTGCGTTAAGAAGATCCCTTTCACCCGGTCTTTATTTTCTTCCAGATACGTCATATCAGGTATAACGAAGTCAATTCCAAGCATTTCTGTTTCCGGGAACATTAATCCAGAATCCATAATAAACAGTTCATCATCGATTTCAACGATGTACATGGATTTTCCGATTTCCCCTACTCCACCCAGTGGAATCACTCTAATTATTTCATTTTGTATTTTGGTCACATTGTTTCCTCCTATATTCTATTCCCGCCCACAACGACTAAACTCCATTATACGAGATAACAGGTGCTCAGTACAAACAAAAAAAGCCGGATTGGTCGTCCGGCTTTAGTTTATTACACATTTCCCGTTTTTTTATGAAAGTTTTCGAGTGCTGCATCGATCAGCGATGCTTCATCTGCATCCATTGCAACGAGCGGCAAACGCACGCCGCCGGCAGATACACCGGCCCTTTTCAATGCGTATTTTACAGGCGCCGGATTCGGAGCAGAGAAAAGCGCCTTGAATACCGGCAATAAAGAACGGTGGATATCCGCAGCCTCTTTTAATCTGCCATTTTGGAACGCCTGAATCATTTGCTGCATTTCATTGCCAACCACATGGGACGAAACGGATATAATTCCTCTTCCTCCGATTGAAAGCAATGGCAACGTCAAGCTGTCATCACCGCTGTATACTTCAAAATCTTCAGCTGTACCTTCAATGATCTCAGCCATTTGCTCAAGACTTCCGCTGGCTTCTTTAACCGCTTTGATATTATCGATTTTTGATAATGCAATAACCGTCTCAGGAAGAAGGTTGACGATAGACCTGCTTGGAATATTATAAAGCAACACCGGCAATGTCGTGACACCCGCTATTTTCGAAAAATGCGCGTACATACCTTTTTGATCAGGCTTGTTGTAGTAGGGGGTCACAAGCATTATTCCGTCAGCGCTAGACAATTCGGCAGCTTTCGTCAATTCCATTGACTCGGCTGTATTGTTTGTCCCTGTACCCGCAATGACGGGAATCCGCTTATTTACCGTTTTTACTACAAAATCAAGCAATTCCTTTTTTTCCTCCGCAGTAAGTGTCGGTGATTCACCGGTCGTACCGCTGACGATGACTGAATCTGTCCCATTTGCGATTAAATGCTCAAGCAGTTTTGCTGTCTGCTCATAATCAATCGTACCGTCAGGAAAAAAAGGAGTGACCATTGCTGTTCCGATATTTCCAAGTTGCACATTGATCATTCCTTTTCATTATCATTCTTTACTCTAACTGCCCGAATTATTTGATCAATGCTTCAGCGATCTGCACAGAATTGAGCGCAGCACCTTTGAGTAAATTATCTGATACAATCCACAAGTGGAATCCTTTCGGGTTATCGAGATCTTTACGGATTCTTCCAACGAATACTTCATCTTTATCCTCTGCGTACAAAGGCATTGGATAGGTTTGAGACGCAGGATCGTCCTGTAATACGATTCCTGGCGCTTTCTCAAGCAGTGACTGGATATCCTTTACTGTGACGTTATCCTGATCAAGTTCAATGTAGACCGATTCTGAATGACCCGATACCACCGGTAATCTGACACATGTTGCCGCTACTGCCATGTTCTGATCTCCAAATATTTTCTTCGTTTCATTGATCATTTTCAGCTCTTCCAATGTATAGCCCGACTCACCAAATGAATCAATCTGCGGAATCGCGTTGAAAGCGATCGGATAATGGCGCGCCGCTGAAGCTGACGGCAACACTTCCGCCTGTATGTCAGTGCGGTCAGTGAATTGCTTGCTTTGTTCAGCCAGTTCGTCGATCGCTTCTACACCTGCACCGGATACAGCCTGATACGTGGAGACAATCAGCCTGTTCAGACCGTACTGATCTTTAATCGGCTTCAGTGCGGCCACCATCTGAATAGTGGAACAGTTCGGATTCGCAATGATTCCGGAATGATTAGTTAATTCGTGCGGATTCACTTCCGGAACGACGAGCGGTGTATTGGGATCCATACGGAACGCACTCGTGTTATCTATGACAACTGCTCCGCTTTTCACTGCATCATGTGCAAATTTTTCAGAGATACTCCCGCCTGCACTAAAGAATGCAATGTCAATACCTTCAAAAGCTTTCGGCGTTGTTTCCTCTACAACGTACGTCTCCCCGCCAGCTTTGATTTCTTTGCCCGCAGAACGTTTGGATGCTAATAACTTGATAGACGCGGCTGGGAAATTCCGCTCAACCAATTTCTCAAGTATTTTCGTTCCTACCGCTCCGGTCGCTCCGACAATTGCAACATTAACATTCTTCATCTATATCTTCCTTTCAATGATTAACAAGTAATATTTGGGACAAATAGTATCATCCGCGTCTCGTTAATTGTTATTGAACGAATTATAACATATTTTGCAGAATTTAAAAATCTATTTTCATGCATCATCATGAATTATCAATAATGGCTGCAGCTGCTGATGATTTAAAGCCGAAGCTACTGTCTCCGGCAGCAGAGAAAATTTTGAAATCAGGGAGTTTGGTTTCTTCATGCAATCATCCTGCCCGAACGGAATAAAATAAACATTTTTCATATTGATCAGTTTCATGAGGTTCATGCCGTTTAATCCCAGTGCGTCATTTGTCGAAATACCCAGTACAACCGGTTTGCCGTTACGCAGCGTAGCCTTTGCCGCCATCAGCACAGGCGAATCAGTTGCAGCATTGGCCAGCCGGCTCATCGAATTTCCTGTAAGCGGCGATATCACCATGCAATCGAGCGGATTCGTCGGCCCAAACGGCTCTGCTTCTACAATACTTGACACGACTTTTTCCCCTGTCGCATCTTCAATCCGTTTAATCCATTCTTCCCCCGTACCAAAGCGTGTCGCTGCATGAAGCACAGAATGTGTAATAATCGGAACAACGGCCGCCCCTTCTTTTTGCAATGAACTGATCATCGGAAGCAGTTGGTCGTATGTGCAATGTGACGCAGTAATTCCTAATCCGATTCGTTTTCCTTTAAGCATCTGGTTCCCCTTTCATCTATACTCATTCTCAAAACCGCTTCAGCCAAGACAGCTGCCGCGTCCTCGGGAAAATGTTTCCCGGGCAATTTGAGGTGTATCGTATAGTATTCAGAGAATTCGCCATGCTTTAGGCAACCAGGAGCCGAAGAAACATCAAACACATGCACAGTGCCTGTTTGATCGGCGCGGAGCCATTGTGCAGGAATGGTATTTACCAGATAGCCGCGGGAGAATTCTGTACGCTCTGTCAAACGCTGCGTGCCGTATCCGAGCATATGAGCTTCCGCCAGCTGCTCATCCGAACGGGCCGCGATGATGACTTTTGCCTGCATTTGATGCAATGTATGCGCAATTGCTTTTCCCACCCTGCCAAAACCGGCAATATAAAATTGCTTTCCTGCAATTTGGCGCTTCGTTTGCTCATAAAATACGTGAACGAATGCTTCTGCCGTTAGTTGGGCATTTTTCCAGATGAATTGTTCATCCTGTAAATAATTGATATGCCGGATTCCTTTTTTGCTCAATTCCTGTCTCCATTGTGCAGATGACTGCCCTGTGTAGACAGAACAGCCTTCTTTCAGATATTCCGCGGGGATGCATGGTTCCATCGGCAATAAAGGAAGCAGAAGATGATCGGGCCGCTCGTCAATCAGCATCTGTTTAAGCTGGTCATCAAACGAGTCAGCAGCTATATACTGACTCGTAAGACCGGCCGCAAGCAATAAATCATTCGCTAGCTTCAATCGCTGATCCGTGCCCGCCACAAGCCATTTAGTCATATCCTTCCACTTCCTTTCTGTCGAGTTCATGCGTTTTTCCAAATAAAATACGATCTTCTCCCACCAAAACAATTTCATGCCATGGAATATATTCAATCACGTCTTGATCACGCTGACGGAAAAGAGTTTTACCCAACTTTTTCCGAATTTCAAATCCAATGATTTCTCCTGTTTGGCGGTTGAATAGAAGATCTGTATCGGCCAAAAATCCGTACCGCATCCCTTCTTCTACTTGAATCAGTTCTTTTTGTGCAAGTTCTGATAATCGCATCGGAGTCCTCCTTCTCATATGGTCTCTTTCATCATATGTTTAAGAAGGGAGAAGTCGACTAGTTCTGCAGTATTTTAAATTGCTGAATATTTGATTTAGGAGCAATGATTGACGCAGCCCGGTCACTTGCCAACATTTGCTGACCCAATCGGTACACATTACGCTTTTCCACATTTTCAATTCTATCGACCACTTCATCGATGTTCTGATGGAAGCCAAGTATCAGTTCATTTCGGCCGTTTCTGTACATGCGTGATTCTGAACCTTCCAAGCCAAGCACAAAGCTTCCTTTCAGCTGTTCTTTTGCGTTGCGCAGCTCTTTATCTGTCAGTCCGTCATGCAGCAGTTCTGCGATGACCTGATCGATCGTTTCATACGTTTCCTTAAAGTTTTCGGGAGATGTACCGCAATAAATGACAAAACCGCCTGCATTTTTATATGCAGCATAATACGTATACACCGAATAAGCGAGTCCCCGATTCTCCCGGACTTCCTGAAATAGCCTCGAAGACATCGTCCCTCCAAGGATACTGTCAAATAAACTTAATTCATATATTTTTTCATGAGTCGAAGGAAGAGACGGATAGCCAAAGCACATATGCGCTTGTTCTATATCTTTTGCTTTTAGGATTTTCTGTGCTGTGAAATTCGGAACAGCGCTTTCAGATATAGTAATGGACGGTGTTTCTTTGCTTTGATAGCTGCCGAAATTCGCTTCAATCAACTTAATCAGACGATCATCGTAATTTCCCGCAATTGAAATTACTAGGTTTTCCGGACGATAATGTTTTACCATGAACTCTTCAACCATTTCTTTTGTGAATGCCTTAATCGACTCCGCACGCCCGCCTACCGGCTTCCCGATTGTATCATCAGGGAACATTCCCGCCCAAAGCCTTTCATCGGCGTCTTCATCCGGCATATCTTCAACAGAAGAGATCTCGTCCAATATTACCGATTTTTCTTTTTCCATTTCCTCTTCTTTAAACTGAGAGTGGAAAAACATATCCGATAAAATGGTTAATGCGTATGAGGCATGATGGCTCAGCACTGTCGTGTAATAGCATGTCATTTCTTTTGAAGTGAATGCGTTGAGGTCGCCCCCAATCTGATCAAACTGTTCTGCAATCATTCGGGCACTTCGTGCAGCTGTCCCCTTAAAAAGCATATGTTCGATAAAGTGTGCAATTCCTTCTTGCTCTTTTGTTTCATTTGATGAGCCTGCATGTATCCACAGACCAATTGCAACGGACTTTACGTGCGGCATTTTCTCATGAACGATGCGGACACCGTTTGAACATGTATATTTTTGAATCATCGGCTTCACTCCTTCAAAGTACAAAAAGCCTCCTTCGCCGCAACTTGTGCAGGAAGAGGCTTTTTGTCTGATTGATTACTCTTTGTTCGCTTGTTCTTTTTCTTTTTCTTCTTGAATAACAACTTTACGGGAAAGATTAACCCGGCCCTGTCTGTCAATTTCTATAACTTTTACAAGCAGCTCATCGTCAAGCTTCAATTCGTCTTCCACAGCCTTCGTGCGGGCTTCCTGGATTTCAGAAATGTGAAGCAAGCCATCTTTACCAGGGAATAGCTCCAAGAATGCGCCAAATTTCTCAATGCGTTTCACTTTCGCGAGGTAGTACTCCCCGACTTTTGCTTCACGCACGATGTCTTCGATCATCTTCTTGGCCTTTGCGTTCATTTCAGAGTTTGGTGATGCGATATAAATCGTTCCGTCTTGCTCAGTATCGATTTTAACTTGCGTTTCTTCGATAATTTTATTGATTACTTTTCCGCCCGGTCCGATTACATCGCGGATCTTATCCGGTTTAATATGGATTACTACAATTTTCGGTGCATACTCAGATAATTCCTCACGTGTTGAAGAAATAGTCGTCATCATATGATTAAGAATTTTAATACGCCCGATTTTCGCCTGCTCCAGGGATTCTTCTAAAATTTGACGGGACAAACCATCAATTTTAATATCCATTTGCAGTGCAGTAATTCCTTTTTCAGTACCTGCAACTTTAAAGTCCATATCACCTAAATGGTCTTCCATTCCTTGAATATCAGACAAAATGGAATAGTTTTCATCTTTTTTAATTAAGCCCATAGCAATTCCGGCAACCGGTGATTTAATCGGAACGCCCGCGTCCATCATAGCCATTGTTGACGCACAGATGGATGCTTGTGAAGATGAACCGTTGGATTCCAGAACTTCCGCCACTAGGCGCATTGTGTAAGGGAATTCCACTTCGTCAGGCAGCACCGGCAATAATGCACGTTCGCCTAATGCTCCATGCCCGATTTCACGTCGGCCCGGTCCGCGGATCGGCCCTGTTTCTCCGACACTGAAGTTAGGGAAGTTGTAGTGATGCATGAATCGCTTAGATTCATCCAAGCCTAATCCGTCAATTATCTGAACTTCACCTAGCGCACCCAACGTACAAACGCTTAATACTTGCGTTTGGCCGCGTGTAAATAAAGAAGAACCGTGCGCACGCTGCAGAAGGCCTGTTTCAGATGACAATGGACGAATTTCGTCAAGTCCGCGGCCATCCGGTCGGACCTTATCGTCTGTAATCAGACGGCGCACTTCATCTTTCAGCATTTGCTCAAGGATTGCTTTCACTTGTTTAATGGTATCTTCATCAGCTTCCGATTCCTCATAGTAATCAAGGACTGCTGTTTTCACTTCGCTGATAGCTTCTTCACGTGCATGCTTTTCTTCTGTTTGGATCGCTGCAATTAAATCCGATTCACAACGGTCTTTCACTTCTTTGATAATATCTGCGTCAAATTCGAATACTTCGACCTCGAACTTTTCTTTGCCGATTTCAGCAGCAATTTTCTCTTGGAATTCAATCAGCTTCTTAATTTCATCGTGGCCGAACATAATCGCTTCAAGCATGATTTCTTCAGTAACTTCTTTAGCTCCTGCTTCTACCATATTGATCGCATCTTTTGTTCCTGCCACAATCAAATCGATTTCAGATGTTTCCAACTGACTTGGTGTCGGGTTAACAATGAATTCGCCGTCAATACGGCCGACTTGAACACCTGCAATTGGGCCGTCAAACGGAATATCTGAAATTGATAATGCCAAGGAAGAGCCGATCATCGCTGCGATTTCTGAAGAACAATCTTGGTCCACCGACATAACAAGTGAAATCACCTGCACATCATTACGGAAGCCATCCGGGAATAAAGGTCTGATCGGACGGTCAATTAACCGGCTCGTCAACACTGCTTTTTCTGATGGGCGGCCTTCACGCTTGATAAATCCTCCAGGAATTTTACCAACTGCGTATAAACGTTCTTCATAGTTAACTGTAAGCGGGAAAAAATCTAGAGGTTTTGGTTTCTTAGAAGCGGTTACCGTAGAAAGTACTGTCGTATCACCGTAGCGGACGAGTACAGCACCGTTTGCTTGCTTTGCAAGTTGGCCGGCTTCGATCGTTAGCGTACGTCCAGCCCAATCGAGTGTATAAACTTTTTTCTGTTCTGACATTGTAGAACTCCTCTCTATTGTAAAACTGAAACATCATACTGGTATGTAAGTAGATATAGTGTATCAAAAAAGACGCATCTATGCGATATTTCTTATCTTCATTCCATAGAAAAAAGCGGGCAAAGCCCGCTTCTCAGTCTTATTAACGGCGTAAGCCAAGTGATGCAATAAGATCACGGTAACGTTGAACATTAGTTTCACGCAGATATCTCAATAGACGACGGCGTGTACCTACCATTTTGTACAGACCGCGACGTGAGTGGTGGTCTTTCTTGTGCGTACGCAAGTGGTTGTTCAGGTTATTGATCTCTTCAGTAAGGATAGCAATCTGAACATCAGCAGATCCAGTATCATTTTCATGAGTCTTGAATTGGTTGATTAATTCAGCTTTTCTCTCTTGTGTAATAGCCATCCTTTTCACCTCCTAAATAAAAGTATCCCCATCTCCCGAGCAAACGTTGGTGACTCGTTTTGCCAAGAAGCGGTTCGTGTATTGAACACTATTGTATCATATCACGGCATTCTGTCAGTTGCAACAACCAACTAGTCGGTTAATAAGTCCTTTGCAGTTTGCTTATCTATCCCGATTTGTGTTTTCAGCGCTTCGAGTGAATCAAATTTTTTCTCAGCACGTATTCGATGCAGCCATTCAATCGCTATTCGCTGTCCGTAGAGATCCATCTCTTCACCTATCAGATGCACTTCTGCGGTAGGAATCCTATGCTCGGGATCATGAAACGTCGGCTTAACCCCCATATTGCAGACACCGGGGTACCAAGTATCCCCAATCAGACAGCGTACCGCATAGACGCCGTTCGCAGGAACGACATGCTCTTCAGCTGTTTGAATATTTGCTGTCGGAAAGCCCAGTTGCCGTCCCCGTTTTTCACCGTGCACCACCTCACCAAGCGTGCGGAACGGACGGCCGAGCAGTTCTGCAGCCGCTTCCACATTACCATCAGACAAGAGTCTGCGAATTTCCGTGGAAGAAACTTTTCTTTCCTCAGCGAATGTCACTTTAGGAATTACCGTTGTGCCGTACATATTTCCCGACAGCTCCTGCATATCTTTCATCTTTCCGGAACCTTTTGAGCCAAACGTAAAATCAAAGCCTGCTGTCACGTGCTGCACTCCCAGCCCCTTAATGAAGATCTCAATAAAACGTTCCGGTGACAGGCCTGCCAGTTCCCAGTCGAAACTGACGATGAACAGTGCATCAATACCGAGTGAATCAAGCACACGCACCTTTTCATCCAGCGGTGTGATATAGCCGACGTTTTTGCCTGAAAACAATTGCGACGGGTGCGGATCGAACGTCATGACTGCAGTCTGCAATCCCAGTTCATCACCCGTTTTTTTTGCGCTGCAAATGACTTCTTGATGACCTTTATGTACACCGTCAAAAAATCCGATAGCTAAAGAATAGGCCTGTTGTTTTCCAATGTCTACCTGATCAGGATATCGTAATCTAAAGATTTCCATTTCTATCTCTCCTTACTCACTGCCCAGCAGCATTTTCTCCGGCTTCATTAATCCGGGTTTTGTCGGATGATTTTGATAGATCGCCAGCACATGCCCTTCAAACATCATCACGATGGATGGATGCTCAGCCAGCAATGGGACCGCCGGGAGTACTTGGCCGTTCCGTATTGATTCCAGCAGTTGTTCATCTATTTGCAGCTGCGGGAAATCCGTCAACACTTCCTCGATAGGGCGCAAAATACTCTGAATGTTTTGTTCTTCCATCAGCTGGGCGACGTCGGCCAATGTATTACAGTCAGACTGGTCAAAGTTACCCGAAACAGTCCGGACTAACGAATGCATATGTGCAGGATAGCCCAAAATTTCTCCTATTTGCACAGCCAGCGTGCGGATATACGTTCCTTTTCCGCACCGGACTCTAATGGAAAATGTCACTTCTTCTCCGCTGAATTGCTGGTCTTCACCCAGCAGTTCTATTTGATCGATATGTACTTTACGTACGGGACGTTCTACTTCGATACCTTTTCTTGCATATTCATACAGACGTCTGCCGTTTACTTTTACCGCGGAATACATCGGAGGGATTTGTGTAATTTCTCCAGTTAGCTGCGCGAGCGCTTCGTTAATTTGTGCCCTGGAAAATTCTTTATGCGTCAGGTCACTTGCTACAGTTTCCCCTTGCGCATCTTCCGTTTCTGTAGCGCGGCCAATTGAAACAGTCGCAATGTATTCTTTCCCTGCATCCGTGATATAAGAAGCTACTTTTGTTGCTCTTCCAATGCAGATTGGCAAAACACCTTCCACTTCCGGATCCAGTGTGCCCGTATGCCCTACTTTTTTAGTACGCAGGATCTTCCGCAGTTTAAACACACAATCATGTGATGTCATGCCTTTCTCTTTCCATAATGGCAGAATACCGTGCATCATACTCCTCCTTCCTCAGTTCATTGTAAATACTTGCTCTATGTAAGAAGGGAGGAAGTCAAGCCGCCTGAGCGACTATGAACTTCCTCCTCTCGTTTATTGTTCGTTTTCATCGTTCACTTTACGGATCAGACTTTCAATCCGGTTACCGTAAGCAACTGATTCATCCATTTCAAATTCAATTTCAGGTGTTTTACGCAAACGGATCCGCTGGCCGATTTCCGACCGAATGAAACCTTTTGCTTTGGAAAGCCCGATTAACGAATCCTCTTTTTCTTTATCTGTACCCAACACAGAAATAAAGATTTTCGCCTGCTGCAAGTCTCCAGTAACATCTACACCTGTCACTGTTACAAATCCGATGCGCGGGTCTTTCAGCTTTTGGCCGATAATATCGCCCAATTCTTTTTTCATTTGTTCAGCTATACGATTGGCACGCACTGACATGGCAATTCACCTCGTTTTTTGCTCATAAGTAGTCAACTGTACACGCGGTCATTTCCCAATCAGGATTAGATTCAAACAGGCGGATCGCTCTTCGCACTTCGCGTTCAGCCGCATCTTTAGAAGATGCGACAGCCACTAAAGCAAAAGTAGTTCGCTGCCATAAATCCTGATGATCAATTTCTGCAACAGATACATTGTAGGAGTTTTTCACCCGATCACGCATCCTATTCAACACTGCACGTTTTTCTTTCAACGAAGCGGCTGCCGGGATGTAGAACGAACATTCCGCGTACACAATCATACTCGCTTGATTTCTTCCATTACGAATGCTTCGATGATATCTCCTTCTTTGATATCATTGAATTTTTTAATTGTGATACCACATTCATATCCTTTTGCAACTTCTTTTGCATCATCTTTAAAACGTTTCAGCGTATCAAGCTCACCTTCAAAGATTACAATATTATCGCGCAGTACACGAACGCCAGCGTCACGGGTAATTTTACCGTCGATTACATAACTTCCTGCAATCGTACCGATTTTTGTAACTTTAAACGTTTCACGAACTTCTGCCTGACCGATTACTTTCTCTTCATACTCAGGATCCAGTAAACCTTTCATTGCAGATTCAATTTCTTCGATCACTTTATAGATCACTCGGTGCAGACGAATGTCTACACCTTCTGCTTCAGCAGCACGTTTGGCATTGGTGTCCGGACGTACGTTGAAACCAATAACGATGGCGTTGGAAGCAGCTGCCAGTGAAATATCAGACTCATTGATTGCGCCGGCACCTGTATGGATGATTTTGACGTTAACGCCCTCTACTTCGATTTTCATAAGAGAAGCCGCCATTGCCTCCACAGCACCCTGTACATCTGCTTTCACAATCAGGTTCAATTCTTTCATTTCGCCTTGCTTCATTTGATCAAACAGGTTATCAAGCGTCACGCGCGTTTTTTCTACGCGCTGTTCCTGAAGTGCTTCTCCAGCACGAGTTTCACCAATTTGACGAGCAGTTTTTTCATCTTTAAATACGACGAAACGATCTCCTGCATGCGGCACATCACTCAGTCCCGTGATTTCTACAGGAGTAGATGGACCAGCCTCTTTCACGCGTCGCCCAAGATCGCTGACCATTGCACGGACACGCCCGTACGTATTACCGACAACAATCGGATCACCTACATGCAATGTACCGTTTTGTACTAGCAGTGTAGCGACTGCTCCCTTACCTTTATCAAGCTGCGCTTCGATTACTGTACCTCTTGCTCTGATAGATGGGTCAGCAGTCAATTCGCCTACTTCTGCCACTAATAGAACCATTTCCAGAAGCTGTTCAATTCCTTCACCTTTAAGTGCTGAAATCGGAACAAAAATCGTATCTCCGCCCCAATCTTCGGAAACGAGGCCGTGCTCTGTTAATTCCTGCATGACACGGTCCGGATTAGCTGTCGGCTTATCCATTTTGTTAACCGCTACAATGATTGGAACTTCCGCAGCTTTTGCATGATTGATCGCTTCAATAGTCTGCGGCATAACGCCGTCATCCGCTGCTACAACCAAAATTGTCAAATCCGTAACTTTCGCACCGCGTGCTCTCATCGTCGTGAAAGCTTCGTGGCCCGGTGTATCCAAGAATGTGATTTTCTTATCATTTACTTTAATCTGATACGCACCGATATGCTGAGTGATTCCGCCTGCTTCGCCTTGCGTTACTTTCGTATCACGGATAGAGTCAAGCAATGTAGTTTTACCATGGTCAACGTGACCCATAATTGTAACTACTGGCGGTCTTTCTTCTAATTCACCCGGAGTTTCTTCTTCCTCTTCAGGATCTTCGAAGTAAATTTCCAAGTCTGTTACGTCAATACGGATTTCTTCTTCTACTTCCACGCCGTATTCCGCACAGATTAACTCAATTGCATCTTTATCAAGCTCTTGGTTAATCGTTGCCATTACACCAAGCAAGAATAATTTCTTAATAATTTCAGATGGCTCTTTACCCAGCTTCTGAGCTAGTTCACCAACTGAAAGTGATTCGTAAAATGTAATTTTTTCCGGCAGCGGCTTTTCAATTTTCTGAGGCGGTACTGCCGGGCGATATCTGCGGCGTCCCTGGTTAATTCCGCGTGCTGGCGGTCTTCCGCCGCGACCGCCGCCCGGACGTCCGTCGCCTGCTGGACGCGGCGCGCCTGATCCCTGTCCTTGACGTGACTGCTGATTTCCGCCAGCGGATGAAGATTGGCCCTGAGGACGTGATGAGGCTGAGCGGTTTGTTCCGCCTTGGCTGCCTGCAGAACGATTCGCATCCTTAGCAGCTGATTGTCCGCCAGTCTGTGTTTTCCCAGCCGGCTTGTTTGCATGATTGCCCGGACGTTCAGTTCTCTGACTGTTTTGTTTGTTTGCGGGCTTTCCTGCAGATGCTGCATTCGGCTTTTTCAGTCCGCCAAACGTCTTATCCAGTTTAGATATCATATCTGGTTCCAGTTCTTCCATATGGCTTTTTATCACAATATTGCTTTTACTTAATTCATCAGCAATATCTCTGCTAGTTTTGCCCACTGATCTGGCATATTCATGTACTTTCATTTTCGTCATTAGCCCACCCCCGGTTATAATCGTTGAGGAGCTCGGATAACTTTTTGGCAAATCCTTTATCCGTAAGCGCCAAGACCACTCGCGCTTCTTTTCCAATTGCATGTCCAAGGTCTTCACGACTTCCAAATACATGCTTCTCAACGTTGTAAGTATTACATTTATTCGTTAGTTTTTTCATTGTATTCTTCGATGCATCAGCGGACAGTATGACCAGCTGTGCATTCTGTGAACGGACTGCTTGTACGGCTAAATCTTCCCCCGTCACGATTTTACGTGCGCGGGCAGCCATACCCAGCAGTTGATAAATAGCTGTCGGATCCGTCATTTGATTGCCTCTCGGCGAATTGCATGCAAGAGATCATCATAGACCTGCTCCGGAACTTTTACACCTAGCTGCTGTTCAATAGAATGTTGCTTACGTGCTTTTTCCACGGCATCCTCCGTTTTAGAAACATATGTACCGCGGCCTGATTTCTTACCGGTCAAGTCGACGGATACTTCTCCTTCTTTCGTACGGACAATTCGAATCATTTCTTTTTTGGGCAACATATTACCTGTTGCTGCACACTTACGCAATGGGATTTTCCGATTGTTAGACATCAGCATGCAATCCTTTCCAAGTCAATCTTCCGTGTCATCATCTGCGTATAAATCAAAATCATCAGCTGATTCTGCCGGTGTTTCATCTTCGTACTCATAAGCCTCCAAGAATGTTTCATCGCCGGTCTCTGATGCATCGGTTGTTTGAGATTCTTCACGCGGATAAATCCCAAGCTCTCTCGCATCCGTTTCGCTTTTAATATCAATTTTCCAGCCTGTCAGTTTGGCAGCCAATCTTGCGTTTTGGCCTCTTTTACCGATTGCCAGAGAAAGCTGATAATCCGGAACGACTACAGTGGTTGAACGCTCTTCTTCATCCACCTGTACATCAATGACTTTTGACGGACTCAGCGCGTTGGCTACAAATACCACAGGGTCTTCAGACCATTCCACGATGTCTACCTTTTCACCATTAAGTTCATTCGAGATCGACTGTACACGCGCTCCCCGTGAACCTACACAGGAACCGACCGGATCGACTTCTTCGTTCGCTGTATATACAGAGATCTTGGAACGGTCTCCCGCTTCACGTGCAATGGATTTGATTTCAACAGTTCCATCGTAGATTTCAGGCACTTCCAGTTCAAACAGGCGACGCAGAAGTCCCGGATGTGTTCTGGAAACAAACACTTGGGGTCCGCGTGCTGTTCTTTCGACTTTCGTAATATATACTTTGATACGATCGTGCGGCGCATATGTTTCTGTTTGAATTTGTTCGCTTGACGGCAGTACCGCTTCTACTTTTCCCAGACCTACAAACAGATTTTTAGGATCCATGCGTTCTACAATTCCGTTCACGATGTCTTCTTCACGATCGATGTACTCTTCATAAATCAAACCGCGTTCCGCTTCACGGACACGCTGCGTCACAACTTGCTTAGCAGTTTGTGCAGCAATACGTCCAAAGTCACGCGGTGTGACTTCTTCCTCTACGACATCGCTGATTTCATATACAGGATTGATGACTCTTGCATCTTCCAATGAAATTTGAAGGCGCTCGTCTTCTACTTCTTCCACCACGTCTTTGCGTGAATAAACCGCCATGGTGCCTTTTTCTAAATTTAAATCTACACGCACGTTTTGTGCCTGGTTAAAATTTCGTTTATACGCTGTTACAAGCGCAGCTTCAATTGCATCGACTAGTACATCTCTTGATATTCCTTTTTGCTGTTCAAGAGCCGTCAGTGCTTCGAGTAGCTCACTACTCATGTTCATCACTCCTACATTCCATTATCGTCCTGTCGCTCTTGGATTTTGATCATCCAGCTATAAGCACCAACCAGCTTTAGCTGAACGGTGCTTATAGCTATAGGATTAAAAATCAATCGCTAATCGCGCAAACGCAATTTTCTCGGTGTCAATTGTCACCAGTACTTTTCTTGTCTTAATCCGTATTTCCACTTTTGCATGGTCCGGTCCGTATCCGAGGAGATACCCCTCGAATTCTTTCATTCCATCAATTGGTTCATATGTCTTGATGAACACATACTGGCCTACGGCTCTTTCAAAATCTTCTTCTTTTTTCAGTGGTCTTTCCGCTCCGGGAGAAGACACTTCAAGGAAGTAATTTTGCGGAATCGGGTCCACGCGATCCAGTTCCTCGCTCAGTTTATTACTGACAGCCGCACATTGATCAATGTCAATGTTACCTTCTGGCGTATCGATGTAGACGCGTAAAAACCAATCGCGGCCTTCTTTCAAGAACTCAATGTCTACCAGCTCCAGACCCAATTCTTCGACGATCGGGCTTGCCAACTGTTCGACTTCCTCTGTAATTTTACTCAAATGGTATCCCTCCCGAAATTCAAAATAACAACAGAAAAGAGCGGGAAGCCCCACTCTTTTCCGCAAGACGTATAGCAAAAGTTGTTTTAATCGTATCACAAGGCCTTTTACAATGCAAATGTTGAAACTGTCCGCGGCCCGTCAGAACAGGGATAATTGGTTTGCTTCCGGCATCCCTTCCAGGCATCCGAGATTATCCAAGTATTCTACAATCGTCTTCGATACACGGCCTCTCTTCTGGAAGTCCTCTTTCGATAAAAACTCTCCGTCTTTTCGTGCTTCGACAATTGTCTTGGCGACGTTCGTACCTAATGAAGGAACTGCGTTAAACGGCGGAATCAGTTTATTCCCTTCAATAAGGAATTGTGTGGCGTCGGATTTATACAGATCAGGCTTTGCCATCGTAAAGCCCCGTTCGACCATTTCAAGCGCAATTTCAAGTACGACGACTAAGTTCTTTTCTTTCGGCGGCGCGTCCAGCCCTTTGGCATTTATTTCTTTGATTTTCGCCCGGATCGATGCGGAGCCCTTGGACATTGTCACCAAATCAAAGTCTGTTGCACGCACTGTGAAATATGTTGCGTAATACATAATTGGATGATGCACTTTAAAGTAGGCGATTCTGAGAGCCATCAGTACATACGCAGCGGCGTGTGCTTTCGGGAACATGTACTTGATTTTCTTGCACGAGCTGATATACCAGGCCGGCACTTTATTCTCTTTCATCGCTTCTTCAAACTCCGGCGTCAGCCCTTTCCCTTTACGCACAGATTCCATAATTTTAAATGCAAGAGACGGTTCCAGTCCCTGATAGATCAGGTAGACCATAATATCGTCACGACAGCCGATTACTTCTGACAACTGGCATGTTTTATTTTGGATCAGCTCTTGCGCATTACCGAGCCATACATCCGTACCGTGAGACAGCCCGGAAATCTGGATTAACTCAGAGAACGTGGAAGGCTTAGTTTCTTCAAGCATTTGACGGACAAACCGAGTACCAAATTCGGGTACGCCTAGCGTTCCGGTTTTACAGTCGATCTGTTCTTCAGTCACACCAAGAGACTCAGTTCCGCCAAACAGCGCCATGACCCCTTCGTCATCAGGCGGAATCGTCTTGGCATCGATGCCTGATAAGTCTTCCAGCATTTTGATCATCGTCGGGTCATCATGCCCGAGTATGTCCAGCTTCAACAGGTTATTGTCGATAGAGTGGAAATCAAAGTGCGTTGTCCGCCACTTGGATTGAATGTCATCCGCCGGGAATTGAACAGGCGTAAAGTCAAAAATATCCATCGTGTCCGGAACAACAATGATTCCTCCGGGGTGCTGTCCGGTATTCCGTTTGACACCCGAGCAGCCCTGCACCAGCCTGTCAATTTCCGCCCCGCGCATTTGAATGTCATTATCATTCATGTAGCCCCGCACATAGCCATATGCTGTTTTTTCAGCGACAGTACCAATCGTTCCCGCACGGAAAACATAATCTTCTCCAAACAATTCCTTTGTGTAGTTATGGGCGTGCGCCTGATATTCACCACTGAAGTTCAGATCGATATCAGGCACTTTATCCCCCGCGAATCCAAGGAACGTTTCAAAGGGTATATCCTGCCCATCTTTTTTGAACATCGTTCCGCATGCCGGACATGCTTTGTCAGGTAAATCATACCCTGAGCCCACAGATCCGTCATCAAAGAATTCACTGTGCTTACAAGATGGACATACGTAATGCGGCGGCATTGGATTCACTTCAGTGATTTCCATCATAGTTGCAACGAATGACGAGCCTACAGATCCGCGCGAACCTACAAGATAGCCGTCATCCAAAGACTTCTTCACCAGTTTATGTGAAATGAGATAAATTACCGCAAAACCGTTGTCAATAATAGACGTCAGCTCTTTAATAATTCGTGCTTCAATAATTTCAGGCAGCGTGTCGCCGTAAATATGACGGGCCATAGAATATGTCAGCTCACGGACTTCTTCTTCTGCGCCTTCAATTTTCGGCGTATACAGATCATCCTTGATCGGTTTCACATCGCCAACACGTTCGACGATTTTCAACGGATTATCGATCACAATTTCTTTGGCTGCTTCCTCTCCTAAAAACTCGAACTCTTTGAGCATCTCATCCGTCGTACGGAAATGGACAGCCGGTAAAGAGTGCCGGTTCATCGGGTTGGCACCGCCTTGAGAGCGCACGAGAACTTTACGGTAGGTCGCATCCGTTTCTTCAAGATAATGCACATTCCCTGTTGCACAAACAGGCAGTCCTGTCTTCTTACCGAGTTTCAGCATCTTGCGCATAATATCTTCCAGATTCCATTCATCCCGGATCAGATCCAGTTCCATCAAATGAGAATAGACCGGTTTCGGATGAAGCTCCAAGTAGTCATAAAAACTTGCGATTTCTTCCACTTCCTCCATCGGCTTCTGCATCAATCCTTCGAATACTTCGCCTTTATCACAACCCGATCCTATCAGCAGCCCTTTGCGGTACTTAACGAGCAATGATCGGGGGATACGCGGCACACGATAAAAGTAATCCATATGTGAAATGGAGACAAGTTTGAATAAGTTCTTCAGGCCTTCATCATCCGCAGCGAGTATGGTGCAGTGGGAAGGACGTGAACGTTTATATGCATCCCCTTCCCCAATGTTTTTATTGAGGTCGTCCAGCCATTCAATTCCTCTTTCCTTTGTATCTGCCAGCAGTCGTAAAAATAAATGAGCTGTAGCTTCCGTGTCGTATATCGCACGGTGATGCTGAGTTAATTCGATATCGAATTTCTTAGCTAACGTATTTAAACGGTGGTTACGCAGTTCAGGATAAAGGAAGCGGGAAAGTTCCAATGTATCAATGACCGGGTAAGCGATTGTTTCAATCTTGGCACGCTTACACGAAGCATAAAAGAAGCCCATGTCAAATGAGGCATTATGGGCAATCAGGACCGCATCACCGATAAAATCGATAAATTCTGCCATGACTTCTTCAACTTCAGGCGCATTTTCCACCATATCATCCGTAATGCCCGTCAGGTTAGTCGTAACAGAAGACAACGGATGATGAGGATTAGCGAAACGTTCGAATCGATCGATAATCTCTCCATCTTTCACCCTTACAGCCGCCAGCTCAATAATCGTGTCGTAGACAGCGGATAATCCTGTTGTCTCGACATCAAATACTACGTACGTATCGGTTTCGAGCAGACGGTGCTGTTCCTCATAAACAATCGGCACGCCGTCATCCACCAGGTTGGCCTCTAAACCGAAGAGCACTTTGATGCCGTGCTTCTTCCCTGCATTATAAGCTTCCGGAAATGACTGTACGTTTGCATGGTCAGTAATCGCGATGGCAGGATGTCCCCATTTTGCCGCCTGTGCGACTAATGCTGATGCGGAAACAACAGCATCCATCTGACTCATAGATGTATGTGCGTGAAGTTCTACACGCTTTTGTCCTTCAGGCGCTTTGTCTTTACGTTCCACAGATGGAATAACAGCCAAATCCTGTGCCATCATAATTAAATCCCTTACGAACGTATCATTTTGAATACCGCCTCTTGCGCGTACCCACATCCCTTTTTTAAAGGATTTCATCATTTCCGCATCTTCGTTGTCACGTGAAAACATTTTCACTAATATTGAATCGGTGTAATCCGTCACTTTCAATGTCAGCAAAGATCGTCCGCTCCGCAGTTCGCGCACTTCCGCGTCAAACACAAAACCTTCGATGATCAGCCGGCGTTCTTCATCCTGGATCTCCTGAATCGGCACGACCGCCTCACCGGCCTTGATCGGTGTCCCAAGGATCAGCGCTTTATCGGACTCACCCTGCTCACTCTTCATCGTTTCACGCTGCTGCAGCTGATGGTAAGCCTGTTTTGACAGGACATCTTCTTCTTGTTTTTTCTGTTTCAGAAACTGTTCGCGCTCTTCTTCTGCTTTATCATTTTCAACAATCGACACATCGAACATAAATTTTGGAAATCCGAATTGCTGATACAATGACGACAGTGTTTCAATATATTTGTTTTTCAGCGTCTGACATTCCAGATCACTCGAACACGTGATCATTAATTTCTCGCCATGCAGTCTCGGTTTTTGTTCCACTAGGCATTGGCGCATGGGCGGTGAAATGTCAGCCAATTCACCCACGACGAGCGGCCAATAATCTGCAATTAACTCTTCACTTACTCCGCTGTTTCTCGCTTCCATTTCAAGATGCACATTTGCAATCGCCGCAAATGATTCATGGACGCGCTGCTGCACGAAGCGGAATACGTCAATGGGCAACACTTCATCCAATGTGATATTGAACTTCCATACTCTTGATTTCTTCTGAACAGTCACTCGGTTCAATTCACCATTTTGAAAATAATTCATTAACTGATCATCAGTCAGACCTGTCTGCTGCAATAAAGTTAAAAACTTTTGGGCGGCATCCACTCTATATTCCTCCGTTCTATCGAGAAAAGAAGGGAAGTTCCGTTAACGGACTCCCCTTCTTGGATTAATCTGCACTAAAGAAGGACTGCAACTTTTCAGGCACTTCTTCTTTTTGCCAGTCTATTGATTCCCCACTGTGGCGGTACGTGACTTCCACAATCCCCTCACTTGCTCTCTTACCGATTGTAATGCGAACCGGCAATCCAATCAAGTCGGAGTCGGCGAATTTAACACCCGCTCTTTCAGGGCGGTCATCATACAGCACATCGTACCGATAGGATTCCAGAACGGCATACAACTCATCCGCAAGCTGGGTTTGGATTTCGTCCTTCACATTCACTGTAATCAAATGAATATCAAAAGGCGCTAAATGCTTTGGCCATTTCAATCCATTTTCATCATTAAATTGCTCAGCAATAGTCGCAAGCAAACGCGAAATTCCAAGACTGTAGCTTCCCATAATAAACGGCTTCGTTCTGCCGTGCTCGTTAAGGAAAGTGCCTTTCATTTGCTCACTGAAAGTCGTGCCCAGTTTACGAAGATGCCCGATGCCGATTCCTTCCGTAAATTTAATCGTCCCCATTCCGTCTGGAGAAGGTTCCCCTTCTTGAATGAATCGAATATCCACGTAGTCATCGATGGCAAAGTCGCGTTCAGGATTAACGTTCAACAAATGATAATCATCTATATTCGCCCCTGCTACTCCGTTTACGACCGAGCCGATGGCATGATCTGCATACACTCTGACGCCGATCGGCAGTTTGACAGGACCGACCGACCCGAAATGGCAGTCGAGCAGATCAATGATTTGTTGTTCTGTTGCCAGCTCCAAATGAGAGGCTTTTAAGATGTGTTTCAATTTATGTTCATTGATATGATGGTCACCCCGGCATACAACCATAACAAATTCATTATCTGCCTGATAAACCAGAGATTTGATTACACGCTCGGGTTCCACAGACAAAAATGAAGTCAAATCTTCAATTGTCCGTAAATTCGGTGTAGATACTTTTGTTAATTCCAGCTGTTTTTCATCCGGCGTCTCATAGTCGATATTCACTTCAGCGAATTCCATATTCGCAGCATACGAAGAGCTGTCACTATAAGCGATACGGTCTTCCCCGTTTTCTGCCAATGCTATGAACTCATGCGAACCTTCACCGCAGTCTGACATGACCATACGGAATCGCATACCCAGCCGCGTTAACATATTCGTATATGCCTGCATGACTTCCAAATACTTTTCATCCAAACTTTCCTGCGTTGCATGGAAGGAGTATGCATCTTTTCTAATAAATTCGCGGCTGTGAAGTAAACCTGCCCTCGGCTTTATTTCATCACGAAATTTAGTCTTAATCTGAAAAATCGTTAACGGCAGTTTCTTATAGGAGCGCACTTCGTCACGAAGCAGATCGATGATTGCTTCTTCGTCACTTGAACTCAAGGCTAACTCGTTCGTCTGTCTGTCGGCAACATGAAACATCTCTTTGCCGTACGAATTCCAGCGGTCAGTTTCTTTTAAAATACTTGAGCTTTGCAGCGCAGGCAAGGAAATTTCTATGCCCTCAATCGCTTCCATTTCCTGGCGGGCTATCCGTTCAATTTTGCGAAATACTCTTTGTGCCAGTGTCAAATATGTGTATACACCATTGGCATTTTGCCGGATATAACCTGCCCGCAGCAATAATTGATGAGAACGCATCTCTATGTCTGCCGGATTTTCACGCATTGTGGGTATAAACGTTTTCGATTGTTTCATCATATGCTTCCACCTTTTTTAGAAGAAAAATCGTTGAATGTCATTCCATGTCACAACCAGCATCAGAACCATCAGCAACATGATACCTACGAAATGCACCATACCTTCTTTTTGTTTATCAATCGGTTTACCGCGCAAGCCTTCAAACAAGAAGAACAGCAATCTGCCGCCGTCTAGGGCAGGCAAAGGCAGTAAGTTCATAATTCCCAGATTAATACTTAACACAGCGCCCCAGTTCATTAAATTGAAAATACCGTATTGGGCAACTTCTTCAGTCGCTTTGTAAATACCGACCGGACCGGACAGCGCATCAATCGTAAACTGACCTGTGACAAGCATACCTAACAATTCAAATATTTTCACAGTCCATGTGTACGTCTGTTCTGCTCCGAACACGATGGATTTGATCACGCCTTTTTCCAGCGGACTGGAGTAGATCACTCCGATTTGTCCGAATTCACGCCCGGCGTCTTCAATCGTTTCAGGCGTAACTTGTAAGGAGACAGGTTTTCCTGCACGATCTACTTCTAAATTCATCGGAACGCCGGGGCTGTTTTGAATAGCTTCGGAGAACTGCGCCCAAGAACTGATAGATTTGCCGTCCACTCCTGTTACTACGTCATCCTTTTTCAATCCTGCCGTCTGCGCAGGCGTGTCAGGCTTCACTTCAGAAATAATCGGTTCATTCGTCGGTACGCCATTGATCAGCCCAAGGGCAAGAAATATGAAGAATGCTAATATAAAGTTGAAAAGCGGTCCTGCAAAAATAGCCATTGCTCTTTTGCCGAGGGACTTAGATTCAAATTGACGGTCATAAGGCGCAATTAATGTTTCCTGCCCCTTTTCGATAATCATGGCAGTTCTGGCAATTTTCAGATGAACCAATTGTCCGTCTTCATCATATCCTTCAATATATAATTCTTTATCCAAATCCGATTTTTCTACTTCTACATTCAAAATGTTAGGATTGGAGACATTTCGATTTAGATAAATCTTTTCTATTTCGTTCTGTGCATTCAGCAGTAGCCCCACACGATAACCGGGCTGCAATTCAACTGTATCGAAGTCCTCGCCAGCCATCCGCACATAGCCGCCTATAGGCAATAAGCGAATCGTATATTGGGTTTCCCCTTTCCGGATCGCTAAAATTTTAGGACCCATTCCGATTGCAAACTCCCGAACCATGATTCCGGCTTTCTTCGCAAACAAGAAGTGACCGAATTCATGAAATGCTACAAGTGTCCCGAATATTACTATAAACGCAATAACGGTTTCCATTCAGTAACCACCTTCACCGGCTGTGACAGCCTGAAATTAATCTTTATACTTCACTATACCATAGACTTTTTTTCGCGTAATGCGATCTGTTTCCAGAATTTCTTCCAGATTCGGTTTTTGAATCGTCTGATGCTGATTCATCATCTGTTCGATGATTTCCTCAATTTGCATAAAGGATATATGACCTTCCATAAACAGCTGAACCGCCACTTCATTAGCCGCATTCATTGCTGTCGGCATAGTGCCCCCTTCCCTACCTGCATCATATGCAAAAGACAGGGCCTTAAATCGGTCATAATCCATTTTTTCAAAATGCAATTTACCGATCTCGTCCAAGCGAAGACGTTTCGCATCCGCCATCGGTATACGGTCCGGATACGTCAATGCATACTGTATCGGCACGCGCATATCGGGTGATCCCAGCTGCGCCATGACACTGGTATCTTCAAACTCCACCATGGAGTGAATAATACTTTCTTTATGAAGCAAACATTCAATCTGATCATAAGGCATAGCAAATAAATGGTGTGCTTCAATAACTTCAAGACCTTTATTCATCATCGTAGCTGAATCAATTGTCAATTTATTGCCCATCGACCAGTTGGGGTGTGCAAGCGCCTGTTCCACTGTTACATTTTGAAGCTGGTCCCGTGTATAGTCTCTGAAACTCCCGCCGGAAGCAGTTAAAATCAGGCTGGTGATCCGCTTCGGATTTTCTCCGTTCAATGATTGGAATAATGCCGAGTGTTCACTGTCAACAGGAACAAGCGGGACATTATGACGTTTGGCGGCTTCTACCACCAGATCCCCTGCTGCCACTAACGTTTCTTTATTTGCAATCGCAATGGTCATCCCCGCTTCAATTGCCGCAAGCGTCGGCCGCAGACCTACACTGCCGATTACTGAATTCAGCAGGATATCTGCTTCGACTCCTGCCGCCGCCTCGATCAATCCTTCATCCCCATGAACGATTGTAACTTCTGGAAACTCATTTTGTAAGCGCACTGCATCTTCTTTCTCCAATACGGATACTAATTTCGGATGAAACTTCGCAATAATCTCACGTACTTTTTGAATATTCCTTCCTGCGGACATCGCCGTCAGCGTAAACTGTTCAGGATGAGCTGCAATAATGCTCAATGTTTGTGTCCCGATGGAACCTGTCGCACCAAGCAAATTGATTTTCTTCATATATGAACTTCCTTTCCGTTATCCTATGAATTGAACAAAATGAAGCAACGGCAAAACGAAAAGCAAACTGTCAAAGCGGTCCATGATGCCGCCGTGTCCCGGCAATAACTTTCCTGAATCTTTCACATGATAATAACGCTTCAGTGCTGACTCTACGAGGTCACCCATTTGACCGACAATCGAGGCCACTATGGTGATGATGATAAACGATAGATACGACGTACTGATAGGAAAGAACATGTTATAAATCAGTGTTATTACTACTGCACAAATGATTCCTCCGACAAACCCTTCAATCGTTTTATTGGGCGAAATTTCGGGCCACAGTTTACGCTTGCCGATTTTACGGCCTACAAAATATGCACCTGAATCTGTTGACCAGATAATCAGCAGTGCATATCCTATGTACTCTAAACCGAATAAACGGGTTTCAATCAAATAATAAAAGCCAATTCCAACATACAGTGCACTGACTGCACTGAATGCAATATCTTCAAATGTCCAGCGGTTTTTCACAACTACAGTATATACCAGCAGCAATAATACCAGTACATAGATCATCTCCAGTTTCTCCAGCCGAAGAAACCCCTCCACCTGTCCGGTCCATCTGGAAGGCAGTAAAATGACGAGTAAGAGCAGCCATGCGATAAATCCGCCAATAGAAAAAACGGACATATTGCGCATGCGGAGTAACTCATAAAGGCCGATTGTAGATATCGCAAAGATCATGATGATAAAAGGCAGTCCGCCGATAACAATCAATGGCACGAAAAATGCGAGAGCTACAAGAGCTGTGATGATTCTTTGCTTCATCTTTTTTGATCTCCTTCCAAGCTTCCAAAGCGTCGATCCCGTTTTTGGAAATCTTCAATTGCCTGTAA
The DNA here is from genome assembly GCF_002109365.1 of Sporosarcina sp. P37. Classification (NCBI taxonomy): domain Bacteria; kingdom Bacillati; phylum Bacillota; class Bacilli; order Caryophanales; family Caryophanaceae; genus Sporosarcina; species Sporosarcina sp. P37. The sequence continues at coordinate 2,953,400 of NZ_CP015349.1, read as the reverse complement.
AAAACATTCTTCATCATAATCGGGCCATAATACATCCGTAAAAATGAATTCTGCATAAGCCAGCTGCCACAGCATGAAATTAGACAGACGTACTTCGCCGCTTGTGCGAATGAGCAGATCGGGTTCGGGCAAGTGTGCCGTCATCAGCTTAGCTTCGATAGCACTCTCGTCTATGTCTTCAGCTCGTAATGTTCCCGCCGACACTTCCTTCGCCAGTTCTTTCATGACATGTACAAGCTCTACTCTGCTGCCGTAATTCATAGCAAAATTCAATGTGAGACCCTGATTGTTTTTAGTTTGTTCCATTGCTTTTTTTATCGCTTTTTCTGTATGACTTGGAAGTGCATCTATATTTCCTATCATTTCAACTTTGATATCCTTTTCCATCAGTTCGGGTAAATATGTAGTAAGAAACTGACCGGGAAGGTTCATCAAAAAGTCGATTTCAATTTTCGGCCGCTTCCAATTTTCTGTAGAAAATGCGTAGAGGGTGAGGGCTTTCACACCCATATCATTTGCGAAATTGGTGATTTGACGGACAGTTTTCATTCCCTCATGGTGACCGGCAATCCGTGGCATTTTGCGCTGCTTCGCCCATCTTCCGTTTCCATCCATGATGATTGCGACATGGGCAGGAATCTGTCTACTTTTAACAGCTTCGATCCGTTCATCCAGCAACTGAATATCTGCCGTTTTTTTTCGCATTAATTTTCTAAGCATAGCGTTCCCCCACTTGGCTCTATTCGGATACTCCTACTGCCTATCCTACCAAATTGCATGGCAAATAGCATGCAAAAGAAAGAAAAGAGCGTCCTAAAAGTAGGACGCTCCTCCTTATAGAAAGTTCTTTACTCAAATTTCCAAGATTTCGTTTTCTTTATCTTTTGCAGTTTGATCAATCTTTTCAATGAACTCATCAGTCATCTTCTGCACTTGGTCATTGAAACGGCGCAGTTCATCTTCAGTGATTTCTGCATCTTTTTCAAGTTTTTTCAATTCTTCATTACTGTCGCGGCGAACATTACGGATTGCCACTTTTGCATCTTCTGCTTCACGCTTTACTTCTTTCACCAATTCTTTACGGCGTTCTTCTGTAAGCGCAGGCACTGCCAGACGAATAACTGATCCGTCATTTGACGGAGTGATGCCGATATCTGATTTCATGATTGCTTTTTCGATATCTGTAATCGTCGTCTTATCGTATGGCTGAACAACAATAAGACGCGGTTCTGGAACTGAAATTCCAGCCATTTGGTTTAGTGGAGTCGGTGCACCATAATAAATGACAGAAATTCTGTCCAGCAGGCTTGCATTGGCTCTGCCCGCACGGATAGACGACAATTGTCTTGAATAAGCGCTGTGCGCTTTTTCCATACGTTCATTGGTTTGATTCATCACTTCTTTTGTCATTGCTTATTCCTCCTGACAACCGTACCGATATCTTCTCCAAGCACGGCTTTTTTAATATTACCATTTTCCATAATTGAGAATACTACGAGTGGTATATCATTGTCCATACATAGTGTGGATGCAGTCGAATCCATTACTTCCAGTCCTTGGCTAATCACTTCCAAGTATGACAGTTCTAAGTATTTTGTAGCAGTTGCGTCTTTCATTGGGTCAGCTGAGTATACACCATCCACATTATTTTTTGCCATTAAAATGACATCTGCCTCGATTTCAGCAGCACGTAAAGCAGCTGTTGTATCTGTGGAGAAGTAAGGATTTCCTGTTCCCGCTGCGAAAATAACGACACGGCTTTTCTCCAGATGACGGATTGCTTTTCGTCGTATGTAAGGCTCCGCTACTTGTCGCATATCAATTGAAGACATAACACGGGTTTCAGGACCCAGCTTCTCAAGTGCATCCTGCAGTGCTAGCGAGTTCATGACTGTTGCGAGCATTCCCATATAGTCAGCCGTTGTGCGGTCCATGCCCATTTCACTTCCGACTTTCCCTCGCCAAATGTTCCCGCCGCCTACTACTACTGCTACCTCTACACCTAATTCTACAACCTCTTTTACTTGGTTCGCAACTGATTTTATAACTTCCGGAGATAAACCGTAGCCCTGGTTCCCTGCCAGTGCCTCTCCACTTAATTTTAACACGATGCGTTTATACTTTGGAATACTCATGTTGGCCCTCCTGCAATTTCTAATTCTCAAAAAAGAGGAACACATAATAGATGTGCTCCTCTGTAAGGTTGTATTATACTCAGTTACCTTTAACCTGGCTCATTACTTCGTCAGCAAAGTTATCTTCGCGCTTTTCAATTCCTTCGCCCACTTCATAACGAATAAACTCGACTAAAGTTCCGCCAGTCGATTTTACGAAATCACGAACTTTTTGATCTGAGTTTTTAACAAACGCTTGGTCCAGTACGCAGATTTCTTCAAAGTATTTTCCAAGACGGCCTTCTACCATTTTCGCAACGATATTTTCCGGCTTGCCTTCATTCAATGCCTGCTCAGTCAATACTTTACGCTCGCGCTCTACTTCGTCAGCAGATACTTCGTCACGTGAAATGTATTTTGGATTCATTGCCGCGATGTGCATTGCAACATCTTTCGCTGCTTCTGCATCAGTTGAACCTTCAAGAACAGTCAATACCGCAATACGTCCGCCCATGTGAAGGTATGGTCCGAAAGCATCCTGATCTGTCTTCTCACGGATTTCAAAGCGGCGAAGAGTGATCTTTTCACCGATTTTAGCTACCGCATTTGAGATGTGCTCTGATACAGTCAATCCGTTGTCCAGTTTCGCATCGTTTGCTTCCTCTACAGAAGCAGGCTTTGCCGCAAGTAAAAACTCGGAGATTTCTTTAACAAGTGTCTGGAAGCCTTCGTTTTTCGCTACGAAGTCTGTCTCAGCATTCACTTCAAGGATTACCGCTTCGTTACCTTGAACTAAAATGTTTGTTACTCCTTCAGCTGCAATACGGTCTGCTTTTTTCGCTGCACTTGAAAGGCCTTTTTCACGCAAGAAATCCAATGCTGCGTCCATGTCTCCGTCGACTTGCGTCAATGCTTTTTTGCAGTCCATCATTCCTGCGCCAGTTTTTTCACGTAGTTCTTTAACCATTTGGGCTGTAATTGTTGCCATGTGAGAATTCCTCCTATTTATATATCATCTGACTTGCGTATTACTCTAAAAAAGACGATAAGGGGTACGCCGCTTATCGTCTCATCATTTACTCATTTCACTCTGCAGTAACAGTTGCTGTTTCGCTTGCTGTTTCAGCTGCTTCATCGTCTTCACCTTGACGGGATTCAATCAAAGCATCTGCCATTTTGCTTGTAAGTAAACGTACTGCGCGGATTGCATCGTCGTTCGCCGGGATGACATAGTCGATTTCGTCCGGATCACAGTTAGTATCTACGATTCCAACGAGTGGAATATTCAATTTGATTGCTTCAGCTACCGCGATACGCTCTTTACGTGGATCCACGATAAAGATTACATCCGGCAAGCCTTTCATGTCACGGATACCGCCTAAGAATTTCACAAGACGTTCGTGCTCTTTATTTAATTGAGAAACTTCTTTCTTTGGAAGTACGTCGAATGTGCCGTCCTCTTCCATTTTCTCAATAGCTTTCATACGTGCTACACGCTTTTGAATAGTACCGAAGTTAGTTAATGTTCCACCCAACCAGCGCTGGTTGATGTAGTACATTCCTGCACGTTCTGCTTCTTCTTTGATCGCTTCTTGTGCTTGTTTCTTCGTACCAACGAAAAGGACTTTACCGCCGTCAGCACCGACTTGGCGCATGAAGTTGTAAGCTTCCTCTAATTTTTTGACCGTCTTTTGAAGGTCGATGATGTAGATGCCGTTACGCTCCACAAAAATATACTTCTTCATTTTTGGGTTCCAGCGGCGTGTTTGGTGTCCGAAGTGTACACCTGCTTCTAGCAATTGTTTCATTGAGATTACTGACATGTTTAATTCCTCCTATTGGTTTTGTCCTCCGCGAACATCATGCGAATAAGTGACCATAATGGCACCCACTCATTCATCCGAACGCGTGTGTAGTAATACCATCTACTAAAATAACATAGTTCTGCACTGGTTGCAACCGCTGTGTGTACTTTCAGTCAAACTTTAATAATAATTCGATTTCCGTTTTACCTTTTTTCAGTTCTCTGGCAATTTCTGAAATGGACTTTCCTTCTGCGTACAGCTGCTTGGCCATCTCTCGGTCATCCAGTGGTTTGGGCTCCTGGTTTGGCAGGGATTCTTTTGCCTTTGGCTTATTCTCTGCATTTTTTTGATAAGAACGAAGCGCTAACTGAACAGGCAACGGATGAGGTTTTGGCTGCGGCTGTTTCGTCGCAGCTGTTTTTTCAGGTGCTTCGGAAATCGGCTGCCTATCCTTCAAAGTGCCGTTATTCGAATGCGCCTGTTGTTCCAGCTGACTGATCAGCCGGTCATTTTCTTCTTTGATTTCTGACAAATACGCCAGTACCGACTGATCCATTTCCTTCATGAGCTGCTGCTGTTTTTTTTCGAGGTTATTGAATTTGGATATTTTTAAAAACAGCAGCGTAATAACCATAAAACTGATAATTTGTAAGATGAATAAAAGTGCCAGTAAGATTCCCATGTGGTTTACCCGCTGCAGTCAACAAACGACCCTTTGAATGGATGCTTGGGCCGCTGCTGTTCTTTCTTTTGTTTTTCTTTTCTTTGATCGGACTCATCATCAGGCTGACGGTCGTCTGCGTCCAGCTTAGCATACGGATCCGCTTCTAAAACAGTTTCTTTGCTTTTAAGCGCCTGCTTTTCGGTCAGCATATTTGCACTGTCCTGTGCCAGCTGGGACTGTTGCTGCTTCTGCTCAGCAATTTTACCTGCTTCGAATGTTTTGGGGATTGCAATTTGAAGTTCAATACTTTTCAAACTCATAAAATCCCTCCGTCCGTAATTTCAGCCGCAAGCAGCGACCGTAATTTAAATAACGCTTTTGAATGAATTTGGGAAATTCGAGAAGTAGATAAACTTAGAATCTCACCTATTTCAGTCAGCGTCATATCTTCCTGATAAAATAAACTTAACACGAGCTGTTCATTTTCATTCAGTTCTTTAATCTTTGCCGTCAGGTCTGAAAGCAATTCATTCTTTACGGATTGCTGTTCTGGTGTTTTTGTTTTTTCATCCTGCAATACGAATGTTTGATCATTTTGTTCATCATCGTCATTCATCTTCTCATCAATCGATAAGACATTAGCAAAATACTGTTCATGCACGGTTTGATAGACTTGATCTGTAGTCACGCCTAAATGATCCGCCACTTCTTCCGGTGTTACCGACCGTAAATAAGTCTGCTCCAGCTTGCTGATCTCTTCGTCCATTTTTTTCGTTTTTTCACGGGAGGAGCGGGACAGCCAGTCTTCTTTCCGCAGCCCGTCGATAATGGTGCCGCGTATACGAAAAGACGCATACGTATCGAACTTCAGATCACGGGCAGGGTCGAATTTCGTAAGTGCATCAAAAAGACCCTGATACCCGAGTGATTTGATTTCGTCCCGTGAAACGTTTTTCGGCAGTCCGGCACTGATTCGCTGTACGTGATAATTGACAAGAGGTGTATACATCCGAACTAACGTATCACCTGCATCAGGATCACGGTTTTCGATCCATAATTTCCACTGATGCCGTTCAGTTACGTCTTGATTTGCCATCGAATTCACGCCTTTCCTGTCAGGTTCTTTCTGCGAATTTCCAACTCTTATGTATAAGTATAACAAATCTTAATAGATAAAGGCGACTAATGGATTAGCCGCCTTCTCTCTTATTGTCAGATTTCTTGCGTTCCGGCATTCACCGTTCGAACGTGCAAGATACTTGTTTCGGGATCAAATTCAATTGTACGTCCGCTCGATCCCCCCGTATCCTCAGAAACAATGGGAATCGAATATCTGTTTAACTCTTTTTTTACAGCTTCCACATTACGCGGACCGATCCGAATGGTGTCGTTTGAACCGAACTGGAACATTTGAGCACCGCCTGCAATTTTCGCTTTAATACTGAAAGGTCTGACCCCTTCCGCTTTCAGTAATTCAATCATTGCATGAATCCCTGTATCCGCAAACTTTGCGACATTCAGCTTAGTGGACTTCCCAAGCTCACTGTCTGGCAGCATGACATGCACCATGCCTGAAATTTTTTTCGACGAATCATACAGTACTACGCCCACACACGAACCGAGGCCTGATGTGCGAATCGTATGGGGAGATTTAGCAATATTCATATCTGCAATTCCTACACGCACTACCGTTTGTACATTTGCCATTTACAGAACACCTAATGAACTGAATATTGTACGGTAAGACGGCGGATCAGGCAACAAGAAGAAATGCCCGGCGAGACTCGAGATTCCCTGTTCCCCTTCCTGTAATATTTCCGTCTCTATAACGATGACTTCATCGCTGTACTGAGATACTTCGATCAGGCCGAAGCTGACTATTGCACCCACCATATCCACGCTCAAAGAAGGTACCGTCGGATATATATTTAATGAAGTGAAATCTGACAGTGCGGATAAATAAGAACCTGACAATATGTTTCCTAACTCCTGAAGCGCTGAAGCGCCCATCCCAAGATCTTCTACATCCATAAATGTGAATGCTGCGTCACCGGTTAATTTACGGATGAACTGTGTGGCAGATTCAATTGTCAGCACAAAAAACATTGTGCCTGTCAAATCGCCTTCGATCCGCAAAAAGATGCCCGCTACTACTTTTTCAGTGCCGCCTGCCAAGTCAAACATTTCGTCGAATGTTACAAGTTCCACATTCGGCACACGCATATCAATTTTTTGACCCAACAGCTGTGATAATGATGTGGCTGCGTGGGCTGCACCGATATTGCCAATTTCCTTTAACACATCAAGATGCATTTCGGTGATTTCATTATCAGAATTCATCGGAGTTCCCCTTCTTAATCGGCTGCAGCACTTTTTCCAGATTTAGCATAACCAACAGACGTTTCCCTACTTTTGCCACACCCGAAATAAATTCAGATTCTACTGATCCCACCACTTCCGGCTGGGGACCGATTGCACTGCTTGGCACATCCATTACATCATTGGCGTCATCTACAATCAAACCGACTTCAGAGTCTCCGTGTGACACAATAATAATACAGCTCGTTTCATCAAACTCTTTATATTCCATATCAAAACGTTCACGCAAATCAACTACCGGTGTTACAACGCCCCGTAAATTCAATACTCCCTTTACATAGGAAGGCATGCGCGGCACACGTGTAATGGATAATGATTTCTCGATGGATTCCACTGCATCCAGGCCGATTGCATATTCTTTATTCATCAATTGGAAGACGATTACTTTCATATCGCTCACTTCTACAGCTTTTGTCATGTCGTCACCTCGATTATTTAATCAATGCATTACAGTCAACAATTAACGCCACTTGACCGTTCCCGAGAATTGTAGCGCCAGATATCGCAAAGACACTTTGGAGATAATCTCCAAGTGATTTCAGGACGATTTCCTGCTGTCCGATGAATGAATCTACAACTAACCCCGCCAGGCTGTCTCCTTTACGGACAATAACAATGGACTGGAATTCTTCGTCTTCAGCACTTTTGTTTTTCATTTCGAATATTTCTTTCAAATCCACTAACGGCACAATTGTTCCGCGGAAATCGATTACCGGCTGATTATGCGCATTTAAAATATCCGATTTCTGAATAATTGCCGTTTCAATAATGGATGACAATGGAATTGCATATATCTCTTTATCCAGTTCCACCAGCATGACAGAGATAATAGAGAGAGTCAGCGGCAGCTGCACCTGGAATAATGAACCCTTTCCTTCAGTGGAATCGATCGAAATGTGGCCGCCCAGTGATTCGATGGTATTCTTGACCACATCCAGTCCGACACCGCGCCCTGAAACATCTGTGATCGATGCCGCTGTGGAGAAGCCCGATGCCAAAATCAATTCCGCCACTTGTTTATTCGTCAGTGATTCTGCTGCTTCTTCACTGACTATGCCGCGTTCAATGGCCTTTCCGACTACACGCTCACGGTTCACACCAGCTCCGTCATCTTCCAGCTCGATGAACACATGGTTGCCTGAATGATAGGCGCGAAGTGTTACTGTGCCTACTTCAGGCTTTCCTTTTGCAATACGTTCTTCCGGACTTTCGATTCCGTGATCCAGCGCATTACGGATTAAGTGAACGAGCGGATCGCCGATTTCATCGATTACTGTACGGTCAAGTTCTGTCTCAGCCCCGATGATTTCGAGATCAATTTTTTTATTCAGATCACGTGCCAATTGACGAACCATTTTAGGGAATCGGTTAAAGACTGTTTCTACCGGTACCATCCGCATGTTCAAAATGATATTCTGCAGGTCTCCGGATACCCGCGTCATTCTTTCCACAGATTCATTGAGTTCAGGATTATGAAGTTCACTTGCAATAGACTGAAGCCGTCCGCGGTCGATAACAAGTTCCTCAAACAAATTCATGAGAATATCCAGACGGTCAATATTTACGCGGATCGTTTTGTTTGAATTGGAAGCTGCGGCTTTTTTAGCTTTAGGCGCAGATTGAGATGTTTCTTGGTTTTTTTCCGTTTTTGCTGCGGCAGCGGCAGGGATTTCAACTGCTGCTGGTGCTGCTTCACTTTCATCCAATATAGATTGTTTATACTTCTGCACGTATTCGTCCGTGATAAGTGTAATTTGAACATCTTCTATTTCAGATACTTTCATCACTTTTGATTTGAGCTCTTCAGCATCTTCATGTGTCAGCAGCACAATCGTAAATTTCTGATCAAACTCTTCATTTTCCAATTGTTCCACTGTAGGAACTGTTTTTATTACTTCGCCTGATTTTTCTAATATCTCAAACGTCATAAATACCCGTGCCACTTTCAACAGGCAGTCTTCACGCAGTGTCACTGTAATTTCCAGCGCATTAAATCCTTGCTCAGCAGATTGAGAAATTACAGTCAGTTCAAATTCGTCATAATGAATACCTGTAGAAGTAATGACTTCCAATGGCGCTTCTTCAGTAGTTGCTGCCGGCTCTGCTTCCAGATCCAATGGCTGTCCTGCTTCTATCCGATTAAGGGTTTCAACCAACTTACTGACATCTTTCTTTCCATCGCCGCCTGCTTCAATATCCTGAACCATAAGTTCAAGATCATCCACCGCTTCGAATACTACGTCCAGTATTTCCGTTGAGACACTGATTTTCGAATTCCGGATTGCATCCAGGACGTTTTCCATTTTATGTGTCAGATCCGCAATGTCTTCATATCCCATCGTTGCGGACATCCCTTTAAGGGTATGAGCTGCTCTAAAGATTTCATTGACAATTGCCAGATCATCCGGATTATTTTCCAAAGCAAGCAACTGTTCACTGCAAGCTTGCAAGTGTTCTTTACTTTCTTCTATGAACATATCCAAATACTGATTTACATCCATTGTAAAGCCCCCTAGTTACTTCAAATTTCCCATTATCACATCAGCGATCTGCTGTACATCTTTAATTTCATCGCTGAGACCTGCATCTATTATGGCTTTGGGCATTCCATACACAACGGAAGTATTTTTGGATTCCGCTATGGTAATTGTTTGACATGCAGCACGTAATAATTCCATTCCTTCTCTTCCGTCATATCCCATTCCGGTCATGATGGCTGTAACATATCGTAATTCTTTATGGGCCGCTGCAGATTCAAGCAGCACATTTACTGCCGGGCGGTGTCCGGAACGCGGAGCTTCTTCTCCATCCAGTACAATCTGATAACCTGTCCCTGCCTTTTCAAATTTCAGATGCAGGCCGCCAGGTGCTATATAGGCCGTGCCGTTTTCAATCTGTTCGCCATGTTCTGCTTCTTTGACAGTTATTTCACTCAGTCCGTTCAGCCGCTCAGCCAATGACTTAGTAAAACCTGGCGGCATATGCTGCACGATTAAAATAGGATGGGGAAATTCTGCGGGAAGCCTGGTAATGACTTCCTGCAAGGCTCTTGGACCCCCGGTCGATGTACCTATTATAACAAACGTTTTGGAAATTGGTGCTATATTTTTAGATAAATTTGCCGTTTGTGCTATTGGTGTCACATACGGTCCGCTGACATCCGGCACGTTTCCTCTAATGACAGGTGATGATTGGTGAGTGTATGACGATGTAATCTTTCTTGTCAGTGTTTGTATCCCTACATTTGAGGCGGCGAATACTTTTTCCACTATCTCTTTTTCAATTTCATGCAGATTTAAAGAAATAGCGCCTCCAGGCTTAGCTATAACATCCACCGCGCCATATTCCATAGACAGAACCGCATTTTCGGTATTATGTTTCGTTGTGCTTGAAAGAATCACGACTGGAACCGGCGTCTGATCCATGATTTGCTGGAGAGCTTCCAGCCCGTTCATTACAGGCATTTCAATATCCATCGTAATGACATCCGGACGAAGTTCACGGACTTTCTCCGTCGCGTCTCTTCCATTCCTGGCGATGCCGACTACTTCCATCATGGGGTGTTTATTCAGCATATCGGAAATGAGCTTTCGCATAAAAGCCGAATCATCTACTACAAGAACTCGTTTTTTCTTGCCTGTAATCAAATTAGACACGCCCCTTTTGGAAAATACCTTTGATTTTATCTATGAATCCAGAATTTTCAATTGCAGTGCCCGGCTTTTCGCCGTATAAAAAAGTATCCGTGATCGACAGCATCCGTTTACTGACCTGCGCATTCGGATACATTCTGATAAAAGGCGTTTGCGCAATAACTGCATTTCGGACATGCACATCATCGGGCAACAGGCCTAGGATGTTGGTTTCTACCGACAAAAACTTCCGCATAGCGAGCTGAAGGCGTGCCAATGAATCCTTTCCTTCCTGCTCTTTCAGTACGCGGTTGCCTACGATGTAAAATGTTTTATTTGCATCCCGCAAACAAATAAATTTCATCATGGAGTACGCATCTGTGATGGATGTTGGCTCAGGTGTTGCAATCAAAATAATCTCATCCATTGCGACGATCAAATCAATAGAACTTTTTGTCGCGCCCGCACCCATATCGAATAAAATAACATCATAGCTTCTCTGTAAAATAGAAAAACCGTCTATGAGCCTGGCAAACATCGTATCCGACCATTCCAGAACCGTTTCCAGTCCCGAGCCGCCTGCAATAAAAGCCAAATGATCTTCTATAGGTGTCACGACTTCCCAAAGGTCCTTTGAATTAGTTAAATAGTCCTTTAAATGATAATTTGGTGTTGCCCCGAACAAAATATGAATATTCCCCATACCGATATCCATGTCTACAATTAAGACTTTCTTTCCTTTCGCCACTAGTCCATATGCGAAATTAGCAGTGAAGTTCGACTTGCCTACACCGCCCTTTCCGCTGACGATGGCAATTGAACGGGCTGCCTGCTTTTGATTTCCTATCATTTTCAATCGAAGCGCTTCTGCCTGATCATGCATGTGAATCACCTTCTAACAGAAGAGCCAGTACTTTTTCAACATCCGCCTCCGTCAAATCTTCAGGCACTTCTTGTCCATCCGTAAAATAGGCCATGCCGATCCGGTTCTTCAGCATCAGGTTGAACATAGAACCCACAGAATTCGTTTCATCTGTTTTGGTGAAAATAAACTTTTCAATCGGAAGTTTTTCAAAACGGTTGATAATCGTTTCCATATCCTGTTCTTTTGACGTAGTAGACAGCACCAGATATGTTTCCATTTCCAATGAAAAATCGATGAGATTCTTTAAATCATCCACAAATTTTGCTTCTTTATAATTTCTTCCTGCAGTGTCGATAAATATAAGGTCGCGATCTTTTAACTTTTCAATTGCTGCATGAAAATCTTCTTCGTTATATGCTATCTCCACAGGCGCCTGCAGCAGATTGGCATATGTCCGTAATTGCTCGATTGCCGCAATCCGATACGTGTCTGTCGTAATGAAGCCGACTTTCTTTCTTTCTTCCAAAAGTGCACGCGCTGCAATTTTCGCGATAGTCGTCGTTTTTCCTACACCTGTTGGCCCCAGAACGTTGATAAATTTCTTTTGATAAGAGATTCCTCCAAACGGAATATCTTGAAGACGTTCTTTCAGCCATTCATGTACAATAGCCATTTGCTGGTCTTCTGCGTAGTCTGCTTTGTCTTGCTTCATTCGATTAAATATCAAATTGCCAATTTCCATGATGTATTCATGATCGAGTCCTTGCGCCTGCAGCTTTTTTAATACTGGCAATAATTCATCAGGAAATTTGTCAAATGATCGATCAGATGGTTTTATATCGTGAAGCATCTGCTTGATTTCGCGCATCTCCCGTTGAATACGTTCAACAGATTCCGGTTTCGCGAGCTGCTGCGGTGCAGAACGTACCGGTGTTTCATATATCCGCTGGTCATTGGTTTTATCATAACTGGCAACCACTTCCACAGAACGTTTGCTGAAAAGTCCGAGAAAGCCTTTAGTTTTTGTGACATTGGAACTCAGTATAACCGCGTCGTCCCCGAAATCTTCCCGCACTTTTGCCATCGCTTCCACCATGGTAGGTGCTGTGTACTTTTTCATTTTCATTAAATATCCACCACTCCTACACTTTGGACTTCTACTGATGCTTCGAGTTCGTTATACGACAATATAGGTATTTGCGGGAAATACCGCTCCGTAATCTGACGTAAATACATACGAATTGCCGGCGAACATAAGATGACAGGTGATTGATCGAGCATGGCTACGCGTTCCACTTCTTGGGCGATCCGCTCCAAAATCTGCTGAGACTGGGAAGGATCGATTGACAGGAAATTCCCTTGCTCTGTCTGCTGGATACTGTCGGCAATAAGCTTTTCTACTTTGCCGGATACGGTTAATACTTTTAGCGCCTCATTTCCCGCCACATATTGACCCGTAATTTGCCGTGCAAGAGACTGCCTGACGTATTCTGTCAATACATCGACATCGGATGTGTATTTAGAATAATCTGCGAGCGTTTCGAAAATAATCGGTAAATTCCGAACAGATACTTGTTCGTTCAATAGCTTAGCCAGTACTTTCTGAATTTCGCCTATCGATAACGGCGTTGGTGTAAGCTCATCAACCAGTATCGGATACGTTTCATGAACGTGGTCCACTAGCTGTTTCGTTTCTTGACGTCCAAGCAGATCGGATGCATTAGCCCGAATAATTTCCGTCAAATGCGTAGAGACGACACTCGGCGGATCCACGACTGTATAGCCCATGATTTCCGCTTCTTCTTTCGTTTCTTCCGTGATCCACTTTGCCGGCAGTCCAAATGAAGGCTCAACTGTGTCAATCCCTTCAATTAAGTCCTTTCCGCCGGGACTCATCGCCAGATAATGATCCAGCAATAATTCCCCTCTGGCCATTTCATTACCTTTGATTTTGATGCGGTATTCGTTCGGCTGCAGCTGGATATTATCCCGAATCCGTACAACCGGAATGACAAGGCCCAGTTCAATCGCAAGCTGACGGCGTATCATAACGACACGATCGAGTAAATCTCCGCCTTGCGTTGCATCAACAAGCGGGATGAGCCCATAGCCAAATTCAAATTCAATGGGATCCACATTTAATAGATCTACGACGTTTTCCGGTCGTTTTAGCCCTTCAGTTTCCACATTCTCTTCCATTTCAAGCAGTTCTTCCGGATCTTCTTCCGGTTTACGAGACATCATGAATGCGCCCATTGCCAGAGCGGCTGAGATAGGAATGGTTAAGACGTCATTGATCGGTGTTGCCAAACCGAGTAAAAGAATCGTAACGGATGCCACATATAGCAATTTAGGCTGTCCGAGTAATTGATTCGTAATATCTGTGCCAAGATTTCCTTCTGACGCGGCTCGTGTAACGACGATCCCTGTCGCAGTGGAAATCAGTAAGGCGGGAATTTGCGAAACGATTCCATCTCCGACAGTCAGTGTGGAGAATTGAACAGCCGCTTCAGCAAACGGCAGACCCATCTGCACGACCCCGATGATCATCCCAACAAGCAAGTTGATCATGACTATAATAATCCCGGCGATGGCATCCCCTTTCACGAACTTTGTTGCCCCGTCCATTGCCCCGTAGAAATCAGCTTCATTACTTACTTTTTCACGGCGTGTGCGTGCTTCGGTATCAGAAATCATTCCTGCGTTGAGATCAGCATCAATACTCATTTGCTTTCCGGGCATTGCATCAAGTGTAAAACGTGCCGCTACTTCGGAAACACGTTCTGACCCTTTAGTGATTACGATAAATTGAATAATAATCAAGATTACGAATACGACAAGTCCGACGATAATGTTCCCGCCGGTAACGAATGTGCCGAATGTATCAACTACGCCACCCGCATTTCCTTCTGATAATATTGCCCGTGTAGTGGACACATTCAAGCCAAGACGGAATAATGTCAATAACAATAATAAGGAAGGAAAGATAGAAAACTGCAGCGCTTCCTGCATATTCATTGCAGTCAGAAGCACCATTAAACCGAGTGTAATATTGATAATGATTAAGAAACTCAGTAACCAGGGCGGTAACGGGATGACAAGCATCGCAACAATCATAATAACCGCCGCGAGTACTCCTATATCTTTAAACTGCATGCCACCCCTACTTTCTCTATTTCACTTAAATTTTCCGCTGTATACGGTAAACGTATGCTAAGATTTCCGCAACCGCCTTAAAGAACTCTTCCGGTATGCGGTCGCCAATTTCCACTTTGTCATACATTGCACGCGCAAGAGGCCGATTTTCTACCATGACAATCTCATTCTCTTTTGCTATCATTTTAATCTTTTGTGCGACAAAATCTGCACCTTTAGCGACAACAATCGGCGAATCCATCTGTTCCTCATCGTACTTGAGGGCAATTGCGAAGTGTGTCGGATTCGTGATGACCACGTCCGCTTCAGGTATTTCTGACATCATGCGGCGCATTGCCATCTCCCGCTGCCGCTGTTTAATGCGGGATTTAATAAGCGGATCGCCGTCCATATTTTTATGTTCATCTTTGATATCCTGTTTAGACATCTTAAGATTTTTTTCATAGTCAAATTTCTGATAAAGAAAGTCCAGAATGGAAATAAACAACAATACCATGGAGGCAATAATGCCCATCATACCCACTAGTTTTGCAATGGTCAGTAAGGTGTACTCTGGTGTCCGAAAAGCCAAATCGAGAACTTTTCCGAGATTTGACCAGATGATCAGAGTAGTAACCGTTCCAATGAACGAAATTTTTAAAATGGATTTTAATAATTCTACAATCGCCCGAACGGAAAAAATACGTTTCAATCCTTTGATTGGATCTATTTTCTTTAGATCAAACTTCAATGTCTCTGCAGTGAATAACAGACCAAATTGAAGTAAATTCGCTGCAATACTCGCAATCACTGCTATAATCATAATCGGCAGAAGAATAATTGCCATTTGTTTAATAATACTTATGTAGACAAGCATGACTTGTTCTTGATCCATCATTTTGATCGGAACAAAATGTGTAAATGATTCTCTGAAAAACACGAAAAAATTATCGCGCATGAATCCTGCTGCGAAAAACATAAAGATAAATACAGAGAGCAGAACGATTGCACTCGTTACGTCCTGGCTTTTCAGAACTTGCCCTTTTTTTCTGGAATCTTCTCTTTTTTTCGGAGTGGCTTTCTCTGTCTTCTCGCCGGCGAAAAATTGTAAATCCAGCCTTAGTAACAAATCAGCCACCTCCGAGAAGTATCATGAGATTTCTCATGGTCATGATCATAATTTCAAACATCTTTTTCATAACGACGATGAATACACTGGCCATTGTGACGATCACCAGGAAACTTACACCGATTTTAATAGGAAAACCGACCACAAAGATATTTAACTGCGGAACCGCTCGTGCTGTTATACCGAGCGCCAAGTCCACAAGAAATAACGTGGCCACCACGGGGATTGCCATTTGAAATGCAATAGCAAATGATTTTGCGAATGTCAGTACCATAAAGTCCGCCATATTCGGACTGCCAAACGGCGGCCACATGGCAGTGACGGGGACAAATTCATAGCTGTAAAATATTCCGTCCAGCAGCATATGATGCCCGTTCACAACGAGCAGCAAGAGCACTGCCAGTGAATTTAAAAATTGTCCAAGCAACGGTGACTGGGCACCCGTCTGCGGATCGATGACGTTCGCTATCGCAAATCCCATCTGGAAATCAATAAATCCGCCTGCCACCTGAATGGCCGACATAATAATAAAAGCGGCAATGCCGATTGACAAGCCGACTACCGCTTCCTTTATAACAAGCAATATGTATTGGCCATCAATCTCTAACTCAGGCAAAGTAACAGAATAAGACATCATCCAGGCCAATATCGCAGCGAGCATGAGCCGCTGTGTGGCTGGAATAGACTTATAAGAGAATAACGGCAGTGTTACGAAAAATGACGTAACACGAGTCAAAATAAGTAAGAATGCGGGTAACGACGGGATGAGTTCATTCATTCAATCACCCGACGTACCTGGAAAGATTGGAAAAGATCTCGCTCGCATAATTTGTAACATACGATAACATCCACGGACCAAAAAATATTATTGCCACCATAACCGCTATAATCTTCGGCACAAATGCCAGTGTCTGTTCCTGAATCTGTGTGGTAGCCTGGAAAATACTTACGCTTAGCCCTGTCAGCAGCGCCACAATTAGGAGAGGCCCTGAAGCGAGAAGAATAACCCACACTGATCGTTCTGCGATGGAAATAACAAATTCACTCGTCATTCAAATTCCTCCCTAAAAGCTTTGCAGCAATGACTGGATAATGAGATACCAGCCATCAACCAGAACAAACAATAAAATTTTAAACGGCAGTGAAATCATAACAGGCGGAAGCATCATCATCCCCATTGACATCAGGACACTTGCAACAATCATATCGATGACCAGAAATGGAATAAAAATCATAAAACCCATTTGAAATGCTGTTTTTATTTCACTCAGGGCAAATGCCGGGACCATCATCGTCAGCGGAATGTCTTCAATGGTTTCAGGTTTTTCCATCTGATTGTAACGCATGAATAATTCCAGATCTTTCTGCCTGGTATGTTCACTCATAAATTCTTTAAATGGTCCGCTGGCACGTTCATATGCCTCGTCCAGACTGATTTCTTCATCAAACAGCGGCGTCAGTGCCTCTTCATTCACTTGCGATAATACCGGTGACATAATAAAGAAAGTTAAAAACAGGGCTAATCCAACCAGCACCTGGTTTGGCGGCATCTGCTGGGTAGCCAGCGCCGTACGGACAAAAGACAATACAATAATGATGCGTGCAAATGACGTCATCAGAATTAAAATGGCTGGAGCAAGTGATAATACGGTCAGCAGCAGAAGCATTTTGATCGAAGTAGAGACATTGGACGGATCACTGCTGGAAAATGTATTCAGAAAGTCAGCCATTTTGGTCGCTTCCTTTCCGCTTCAACCGGTCCAATTGCTCTTTTCGCTCAGTCTTGATCTCTTCCATTTTAGAAGAGAATACTTGACTGAAAACAGTAGATTCATCTTCCGCGTATGGGTTTTTGCCTTTTGCAGAAAAACGGGAATACAGTTGGGACAATATTCCCTTCTGCACTTCATTGCCCTGATCATAACGGGCAAGTAACTCTTCAATTTCATGAGGATCATCTATTTCCCGAAGCAGCTGAACATTCTCTCCTACGCCCACCACAAAGTAATGACTACCCATTTTTACTAGTTGAATAGATTTATTTTGACCTAAAGGAACACCGCCCAGATTCGTCATTAATCGCGTTTGATCAAAGCTGCGGTTCCGTCTGTTTAAGAAGCGCAACAGCCAGACGAGCAAACCGATAACGAATACGAATGCCAAAAGTGTCCGGATATAGTCCCCAGCTGTCAAACCAGTCGGCCCGGCCAGTTCTTTATCTGTTACTGTGGGTTTATCGCCTTCTGCAGCAGGTGCTTTGTCACTGCAGTCTTTTCCTTTTCCAATACATTCGGACACGCTGATATCCGGATCCGTTTCCGCATAAACTGCCGGCATAACGGGAGTGCACAGAAGGAAGAGAACCAGATACGAAATGATCCATTTAACATTCATAGGCCGCATTTAGCTCAGCGCTTTATCGATCGCTTCAATAACACGGTCTGCCTGGAACGGTTTTACGATGAAATCTTTTGCTCCTGCTTGAATTGCATCGATGACCATCGCTTGCTGCCCCATTGCGGAACACATGATAATTGTAGCTCCCGGATCCGTACTTTTAATTGCTTTTAAAGCGGCAATGCCATCCATTTCAGGCATCGTAATATCCATTGTCACCAAATCGGGCTTTAATTCGTTATATTTCTCTACCGCTTGAGCGCCATCCGCAGCTTCGCCTACTACTTCATAATCATTTTTTGTTAAAATGTCTTTAATCATCATGCGCATAAATGCCGCATCGTCTACTACCAAAATTCTTTTACCCATTATATTCCCTCCAAGTATCTGCTATCTTAAATTATTCAAACGATCCATCTGACTTAAAATATCCGTAATACGGACTCCGAAGTTTTCGTCAATGACTACTACTTCCCCTTTAGCAATATAGCGATTATTGACTAGAATATCGACCGGCTCCCCTGCCAATTTATCCAGTTCAATAATCGAACCTCCGGACATTTCCAGTATTTCTTTAACAGAACGCTTCGTACGTCCTAATTCTACTGTTACCTGGAGTGGTATATCAAGTAGTAAATTTAAATTATTTGATTCTTCCTTATTTAAAGAAGGCGCCTGAAAACTGGCGAATTCTGCTTGCTGAACATGTACAGGTTGCTGCACAGTTTGTTGTGCCGTCTGGGACGGAGCCGTCTGCTGTGCGGGTGCCTGCATCGGTTGCGGTTCAGGGGCAGTTTCAGCGGGACGGGCTGGTTCCGGCTGCGGTGGCGGCGATGCCTGCGGGGCAGTCGGCGTTTCCGTAACTGTCGCAGCTTCTTCTTCCCCCATTAAGGAAGAAACCAGTTTTTTACCGAACTCGAGCGGAAACAGCTGCATAATATCGGAATCAATCAACTCACCGACTTGCAAATTGAAAGATACGCGGATCAAAAGATTATGCGCAGGTATATTTTCCGTTCCCTGGTCCATCTGAATATTCATCAAGTCAATAGTCGGCGGTGAGATATCTACTTTTTTATTAAAAATTGTAGACATCGATGTGGCAGAAGACCCCATCATCTGATTCATCGCTTCCTGCACTGCACTCAAATGAATTTCACTTAACTCTTCGTTTGGGGCTGTGCCGTCGCCGCCCAGCATAAGATCTGCGATAATGGCTGCATCGCTTTGTTTAATCACAAGCAAATTGACACCGCTCAGTCCTTCCGTATATTCCACTTTTATAGCGACATACGGATGAACAAAGTCTTTATCCAGATTATCACGCTGAATTAATGAGAGCGTCGGTGTTGTTATATCCACTTTTTGACCCAGTAATGCTGATAAAGCAGTAGCTGAACTTCCAAATGAAATGTTACCGACTTCTCCCAGTGCATCTTGTTCCATTTCACTCAGATAGTCGTTAATGTTAATTACTTCATTCTCAGGCTCACCCGCCGTCCCCGCAGGCTCAAGTGTTTCACCGCGCAATAGCGCTTCAATCTCTTCCTGTGAGAGAATATTATCACTCATCATCCTCATCCTCTCCCGAATTCAATATTTCCAGTATTTGAACAGCCATGCGATTTCGTAATTTACCGGGCTGTGCAGTGAATTTAGGTTTTTCCCCGATTCGTACTGTAAGCGGTTCTTCAATACTTGTATCAAGGGATATAACATCGCCGGGCTGTAAATGCAGGAAATCATTTATTGATATCCGGCCTTTACCTAAATCGGCCACGACCGGCAACATCGCATGTTTGATCCGTCGTTCCAATTCCACACTCTGTTCGGGTGTCGGTTCCTTTTTGTTCGTCTGCATCCAGTACTGAACAGATAAATTCGGAATAATTGGTTCCAGCACGACGTGTGGAATGCAAATGTTGATCATTCCGCTGGATTCGCCGATCGTAATACTGAATGAAATAACAATAACGGTTTCGTTAGGCGAGATCATCTGAAGAAACTGCGGATTGACCTCCATTTCCGTCAGATACGGATCAATGTCAATCAGACCTGCCCACGCTTCCCGTAAACTGTCGAAAGACCGCTCAAACAGATTCGTTAAAATCTTCGTTTCAATCTCCGTCATCGTGTCGGTTTTTCCTGAACTCGATCCGTATCCGCCCATCAGCCGTTCAAGCATGGAATAAGCGACGTTCGGATTCACTTCCATCAGAATGTTCCCTTCGAGCGGTGAAACATCAAATATATTAATCAGCGTCATGTTAGGGATTGAGCTGATGAATTCTTCAAACGGAATCTGATCAACCGATACTACGTTAATTTGAACATACGTACGAAGCTGGGCAGAAAAGTAGGTCGTTAATAGTCTGGCAAAGTTCTCATGGATCCGGGTCAGACTGCGGATCTGGTCTTTTGAGAAACGGAGTGCACGTTTAAAATCATAGACACGTACTTTTCTGGTCTCTTCTTCTTTTTTCATTTCTTCTGCTGACATTTCACCCGTCGATAAAGCAGACAACAGCGCATCTATTTCATTTTGGGACAGTACATCTCCCGACATAGGCCAACCTCTCCTTGCTTGCGTATCTCTATGCGATCATACCGGCCGTCACTGGATGATATAAGAGACAATATACACTTTCTGTATTTTCCCATCCTGCATCAACTCGTTAAGCTGTGCTTTGATCGTGTCTTCAAATTGCTGTTTGCCGATCTTTCCTTCCAAATCTTTTGCAGTCATTTCCGACAGCTCCTGGATGGCCAGATTCTTCACCTGAAAATCGCGTTTCGACAATTCTTCAGCTGCTTTTTTACTGTCCGTCTGGATTTTTAATGAAATGCGGACAAAATTGCGGCCTGCTAAATTCGTCGTGATTTCCTCCATATCTACAGACGATTCGATAATTTCATCAATCGATGGCGCTTTTTCTTCTCCGCCACTGTCCTTGTTGAAATTCAAAATCAAAACGACTGCCACGACACCGATCAATGTGATGCTTACTAAAATAATCAAAGAAATCGTTAATAATTTATTCTTCATCTTCTTCACCCCGGATATGCGGATTCGACAGCAGCTGGACCGCTTGATAAAATGCTATAATCCGGCTGTTCACTTCTTCAGCCGAATCGAGAACGATATACTTTGACCCTGTCGTCAGCGTAATCGTCGTATCGGGAAACGACTCGACTCTCTCTATGTACAATGCATTTAATGTGAACGTCGTTCGATTCAATCTGGTCACTTTAATCATATGTATAAGGGGCCAGGCCAAGGCCGGCCCGACCCTCCTTTTCAATCTATGCTGTATTTATCGTTTCAAGTTCACAAGTTCCTGCAGGATTTCGTCGGAAGTTGTGATAATCCGTGTGTTGGCCTGGAATCCGCGCTGTGCTACGATCATTTCTGTGAATTCTTCGGACAGGTCGACGTTGGACATTTCTAGGGAGCCGGATTTGATAGCACCGCGGCCTTCTTCAATTGCTAAACCTTCTGAAGGCTCACCCGAATTTGCACTTACTTCATATAAATTACCACCGACTTTAGATAAACCACCTGGGTTATTGAATGTCGCTAAGCCCACATTAGCTAACTTCTCCAATTCACCATCCTCATTAACAACATTCACTGCACCATCTTGGCCAATTGAAAGGGATGTTGATGTTAAAGGAACATAAATTTTAGTTCCCGCCTCATCCAACAAGTATCTTCCATCCCCATCGACAATGTCTCCTTCTTTATCTAAATAGAAGTTTCCTGCTCTAGTATAAAACTTTTCAGATCCACCATCTTGCCCAACGATGAAGAAACCATCCCCTTCAATAGCAAGGTCTAACGTATTGCCAGTTGTTTGCATAGAACCACCAGAATGAATTGTATCTATTGTAGCGAGCTGTGAACCCAACCCAACTTGTTTCGGATTCACACCCCCACGGTTTGCGCCGGGTTCCGAAGCACCCGCCACAGTCTGAGAATACAAATCCTTAAAAACCGTACGCCCTTTCTTAAATCCATACGTATTAACGTTAGCAATATTATTACCAATTACATCTAACTTTGTTTGGAAGTTTTTTAATCCAGAAATTCCTGAGTACATTGAGCGAATCATAAATAGTTTCCCCTCTCGGTTTTAGAGTGCACCGCGTCAGTCAGTCGGCGGTGCAGCGGCATCCTGTTAAGGTCCTGCCGTGTTTAGCTGAGCAGTATCGTTCCGTCTATATTGGTAAATAGCTGATCCTTCGCTTCCGTTCGGTCCATCGCGGTGATGACGGTTGAGTTCTTGGCACTGACTATGAGTGCGGCCTGGTCAGTCAACACGAGTGATTCACGGATTCCTTTCCTTTTCGCCTCGTCCACTTTTTCTGAGATGCGTGCCCATTCTGCGTCGGTCATTTGAATGCCCCGCTCCTGCAGACGATCTGTGGCATGTTTGCTGATTTTTAGTTTTTCAGGCTGTTCGGCATTGTGCAGAAGTTCAAGAAATGACTGCTTCGGCTTCGCCTGTGCCTGCCCTTGGCGTATGAGTGGCGGTGATGGAATGCGATGGATATTGATCTTATTCATGACATCGCTCCATTCGTTTATTCACTGATTGAGGTAAACTGATTACCTTCGATTTTCGTGCCGTCCTGCAATATATAGTGTAAGCTACCTTCTTTATTCGTCACAGATATAACTTTTCCCGTACGCTCTGCATCACCTTCTGTAAAACCGACCATCTTGCCGATTAGCATACTCGCTTGGACGAGACCGTTTGGCTGACTGCCCGTGCCTGTACTTCCCGATCCGTTCCCCATGACTTCAGAAATATTACCGGGTGATAATTCCTTGCCGTCTGCCATCATAAAGACTACTGAACCATCAATATATTTAATTGACTGAATAATGCCCGTTCCTTCACTAATTACCGGTTTGCCGTCTCCGTCTGTTTGATCAGTTACTTCATGCCAGCGTATTTCTTTGCCTACAAAACTGTTGTATTGAATCAGCTGACTTTGATTTTGGGAATCAGCGAATTTCTCAAATGCTTTTGTTAAGTTCATCGTTTGTTCCAATGAAGAAAACTGTGCCATCTGTGCAATGAATTCTGTATCTTTCATCGGATTCGTCGGATCCTGATTGGTCATCTGTGCAATCAGAATTTTCATAAACGCATCTTTCCCCATCGTGTCAGGACCTGTCTTGCGCTGATCCCGCTGCTTATTGATCAAAAACATTGAGTCTGTAATTGTATTCTGTGCTGCTGTTGAGTTTGTTCCTTCCGGCAATGTTTACACCTCCAGTTCAATCATAAATTCTTGGAATGTTTGTTCCTGCTCATCCCGCTGTTCGTTCTGTTCTGATGGTTGTTCCTTTTGCTGCTGGTTCTGTCTGTTAAATGCCTGTTCCCGGTCACTCTTTGACGGATCTTGAATAGTCTGGGATAAGTCAATTCTGTCTACTTGGAGATTTTGCTGATTAAACGCATGCCGCAGCTGATGCATCTGGCTGTCGAGCATTTCACGCGCCATCGCGGTGGATGCTAATATTCTCGCGGTCATAACCCCGTTAACTTCCAGCAATTCAATCCGTATTTGCCCCAGGTGTTCTGGATACAGCTTCACCGACAGTCTGTTCATTCCATTCGTCTGTCCAAAGTTCGCGCGGTTCAATACTGCTTGGAATTCCCTCATCAGTGCTTCGCTCCGGCTTTCCGGCACTTTATCAGCTGGATTCATATGAAAGACCGGACGCGCTTCTGTTTGAGTCATCGCGGATTGCGGTGTTACTGTTTCGGCGGGTTTTGCCTGCTGTTCTGGCTGCTTCATATCTGCCGCAGGCTGTTCTGAAGTGAAGCGAATCACGTGCTGAATAGCCGGCGGAATCTGGATTGGCCGTTTGATTTCAGGCTGCACAGTTTTTTGTTCAAGCTGATTCGCGATTTGCGCCAGAATTGGCTGGATTGTTTTCACTGAATCCGCCTGGCTGGACGAAAGATCTATTTTAGGCACAGCCAATTCCACCGCTTTCAGCAACGCGGTAAATTCGACGGCTGTTCTTTGCGGCAATTGCTCCATCACTTCCTGTATCTTTTCAGGAGGCAGCTGATGTAATACATCGAGCACAAACCATATATCTCCCGTTGCCGCAATTTGTTCCAATTGTTCTTCAGTAACATATTCACCCTCTAGGACATTCGTAATCTCTTCCACTAGTTTATCAGGATTTTTACTTAACAGTGATGCTAATTGTTGCAGACTTGGAAACTTCTCGGCCTTTGAGAGATCAGTCAGCTGCAGTTCTTCAGTTTCAGCAGTTTCAGCCGGTTGTTCTGGTATTGCTTTTACTTCAGCTTCATCCATTAGTATGACGGGCTGTTCCTGCGATTGCCGAAGGCCTGTTTCTTTCAATAGCTGCGCTGTAACCGAGGTTGCACTTGACTGCTGCAGTTTCTCGAGTGTTCCTGCTAACTCATCGAGCGAACCGGCGTCTAAAACTTCACCAAGGAATTTCAACAATTTTCCTTCTTCTGCCGTTGGCTGTTCTTTTACATGTACAGAAGAAGAAGCGATCATACTTTGAAAAACACTTCCGAATACCTGACCTTCTGCACTTGCAGGAGAAATAGGTGAATTCATCGGAATACTCGAAGAGCCTACACCCAGTAATAGTCCTAAGTTCACTTTTTCACCTCCCTCAAAAACTATTATACTACTTTGTGAGCATAGATGTATATTTAGCGGCCTGTTCAGGGGACATTTTCTCTAGTATAGCTGCTAAAGTTGCAGGCTTTAGACTAGATAAAATCTGAACAGCTTCTGCATCGCCCATTTTTGTAATGACCGGCGCAGATGATTTGGGCGACATTTGCTCGTATGTTGTGACAATCTCTTTGAAATCGCGTTTGGATTCGCTCTGCGCGAGTTTCAGTTTCTCGATTTCTTCGTTCAATTTCTCTTTTTCTATTTCTAGAGCTTCATTTGAATCTTTTACTTGCGTCAGTTCGTCCTGGAGTTCAAATAATTGCGCTTCTTTTTCCTGAATTTCTGCCTGCAGCGAAATGACGCGTTCTTCCAGAATCAAATCACCTTCCACTTTCTCGTCTGGTGCTTTTCCCTCAAGAAACGGTACTTTTGACGTCCATTCTTTCGCCTGATCAAAGACATTGACATCTGCCACTTTTGCTATGATTAACACAACAGCTGCCGTAAACAGTAAGGGGATGATGATCCAGGCAAGTACTATTTGAAGAAAGCCAATCGACTTTTTGCTTTCTGTCATCAACTCGGTTTCTTTTTGTTTTTTTGATTTAGCCACTTTACCACCCGTCTTCTTTTGAACGGAACTTCATCGTCGACAGTTCGTCAATTCGATTTGCCTCTGCGTGTTCCATTTCGGCATTATATTGTTCTTTCCCGATTTCACGCATTTTCTCAAATTTCTTCACTTCAATATTTTTTTCCAGCAATTGTGATTCAATCCAGTTCATCTTCGACCGGGATTTCATTACTTCCTTCTGCATCTGGTCTATCGTCACATCGAGCGTATTGATAAATCGGGAGTAGTTGTGTAAATCATCAATAGAAAAACCGGAAGCCATCCGCTGCTGCTGCTCCTCGAGCACGTCTTCCTTCTTTTTCATCTGATCGTACAGCTGTCTAGCCACGCATTCAAACTGTTCAATCGCTTCTTTATAGGCCATTTCTGTTTCATCGCGCTCTTGTTCACGCAACGTCAGAACTTTTTCAAAACGATAATGATAAGTAGTCATCTGCGTTCTCCTCCTCCAGAAGCTAACGCGATCATTTCATTTACCGTATCTTCCAGCCGGACATTCTCATTAAATTTTTGCTTTAGAAAATCGGTGATGATCGGTTCATATTCAATCGCTTCGTCAATTTCACGGGATGTGCCTTTTTTGTATGCACCAATATTGATGAGATCTTCAGATTTATCATAGGCATAATACAATTCACGCAATTTCGCCGCTGCTTTCAGATGTTCGGGATCGGCAATGTGATTCATCAGACGGCTGACACTCTTCAGCACATTAATCGCCGGATATTGGCCTTTATTGGCAAGTGTCCGGTCCAGTACAATGTGCCCGTCGAGTATCCCGCGCACGGCGTCGGCAATCGGCTCATTCATGTCGTCACCGTCAACCAGCACCGTATAGAAAGCAGTGATGGCACCTTTTTCATTCGTCCCGCTGCGTTCAAGCAATTTCGGCAAAATCGCAAACACTGAAGGCGTGTAGCCGCGGGTTGCAGGAGGTTCACCGACCGCCAGGCCAATTTCACGCTGCGCCATGGCAACACGGGTCACTGAGTCCATCATGAGCATGACATTCAGGCCTTTGTCACGAAAATATTCTGCAATAGCTGTAGCAGTCAGTGCACCTTTAATCCGCATGAGTGCCGGCTGATCGGATGTGGCCGCCACTACAATCGTTTTCTTTAGCCCTTCAGGACCAAGATCCCGGTCAATAAACTCCCGGACTTCGCGGCCCCGTTCCCCGATCAGCGCGATGACATTAATATCTGCTTCCGTGTTACGCGCAATCATACCGAGTAATGTACTCTTTCCCACACCTGACCCCGCAAATATTCCCACCCGCTGTCCGCTGCCGACTGTCAGCATGCCGTCAATCGCTTTTACACCGACAGCCAGCCTGTCGTTAATGGTCGGTCGTGTCAGCACGTTCGGCGGGCTGTTTTCCGTACGGACTGTCGCCAGCCCTTTCGGCAGTGCACTCGAATCAATCGGATTCCCAAGCGAATCAAGTACTTGTCCGAGCAGATTCATTCCAACTTTTACTTCAAGCGGCTTGCCCGTTGTTTCAACAAGGCAGCCACTTGAAATATTGCGTATATCTGTGTAGGGCATGAGCATGACGATTTCTTCACGGAAGCCGACGACTTCTGCCTGGATCAGAGATCGGCCTTCTTCAGGGACATTCAAATGGATGAAACAGACATCCCCAATCGATGACTCAGGACCTTCTGATTCAATCAGTAATCCGACCACGCGGTTAACCCGTCCGTATTTTTTTAACGTGTTGATATTCGGAATAATTCGAATAAGATCTTCGGCTTTTTTCAAATTACACACCATCTTCCATGATTTTCACCAATTGTTCTTTCAGTTCATTCAGTTGATCATCTACACTCACAACGATTCGGCCGTGGTTCGTTTCGATAAAACAATCTGTCGCATTGAAATCTTCATTGACAAAAATAAGGAACGGTGTTTCGGGCGGAAAGATGGAAGCAAGTTCCGCCCGATGCGTCGTCACCATTTTAAAGTGCTCAGTCGGGACGAATAATTTAATCTCCTTCATCTCCTGCGCTTCCTTGATTCCTTTTCTGACGAGGCATAAATAAGCCTCATCGTCATCTTCTATCGTTTTATTAATAATTTGTTCAGCTGACCGTATGCCAATATCCAAAATGACGCGTTCTTGATTGATTAAATACTGCGTTGCGTTCTCGTAAGACAATGTAGTAGTCTCATTGGCAGCTTCGACCATTTCCCGCATTTCTGCCAGCGCTTTATTGCGGCCGTCTTCAAAGCCTGCCTGAAATCCCTCGTCATATGCTTGCTGCTGTAATTGTTCTTTTTCATTTGCCCAGGCCGCCTGCATCGATTCAATGTCGGCTGCCGCTTCTTCCATCCGCTGTTTAATTTCTGTATCTGTAATTTGTCTGCGCTGCTCCATCTCCTGCAGCAGGCGGTTGCGCTCCATGAACAAAGCACCGGCCGATACAGGTTTCTCTTCTTCAGCAGCATCTTGCGGAGGCTGTAAATTACGGATCGAAATTTCTTTCACAGGATTTTGGTTCATTACCGTACGGCCAGAACGAAACAGATTAGACAATGATGTCATCTCCTCCGCCACGCGCGATGATAATTTCTCCTGCATCTTCGAGTCTGCGGATAGTTCCTACAATGCGGGATTGTGCTTCCTCCACATCCCGAAGCCGGACAGGACCCATGACATCCATCTCTTCTTTAAAGGACTCTGCCATGCGCTGTGACATGTTCTTGAATAATATATCTTTTACTTCCTCACTCGATACTTTCATTGCCAGAATCAGATCTTCGTTTTCACAATCACGGATTACGCGCTGAATTGAACGGTTATCCAATGTAATGATATCTTCAAAGACGAACATTCTCTTCCGTATTTCTTCTGCAAGCTCTGGATCCTGAATTTCGAGCGCATCGAGTATCGTTTTTTCCGTTGATCGGTCTACACCGTTCAGCACTTCGACTACTGCATCTACGCCGCCTGTTTCCGTGAAATCCTGCGTGACAGTGGATGACAGTTTTCGTTCGAGAACCGCTTCTATTTCACTGATCACTTCCGGTGAGGTTGATTCCATTGTTGCGATTCGTTTGGCTATGTCTGCCTGCATTTCCTGCGGCAGCTGTGAAAGGATCAGCCCTGCCTGTTCAGCCTCTAAATAAGACAAAATCAGTGCAATCGTCTGAGGATGCTCATTTTGAATAAAGTTCAGAATTTGTGACGGCTCCGCGCGTCGTGCAAAATCGAACGGCCGGACCTGAAGGGAGGAGGTCAGCCGGTTGATAATTGCCTGCGCGTGGTCTTTTCCCAGCGCTTTTTCAAGTACCGTTTTGGCATAGCCAATTCCTCCTTGAGAAATATAATCCTGTGCAAGCGCGATATTATGAAATTCTTCAATAATCTCTTCTTTTACAGAGGATTCTACTTTTTTTACGCCCGAAATTTCCAACGTCAGCTGCTCAATTTCTTCTTCATTCAAATGCTTATATACCGATGCCGACACTTCAGGCCCCAGAGAGATGAGCAGCAATGCAGCTTTTTGTTTACCTGACATATCCTTATCTTTCTTAACCAACTAACATCCCTCCGTTACTCCTTGGCAATCCATGTTCGCAATAACTTCGCAAATTCTTCTGGTTTATCTTTAGCCATTTTTTCCAGTTGCTTTCTGCGCGCTGTCGCTTCGGTTTCCTGTTCCAAATTAATGTCATCTACTTTGACAGCTTCCAATTCAGCCTGTTCGAGAGCCAGCTCTTCTTCGAGTTCTGCTTCATTGCGGCGTTTACGCAAGAATAGAATGACTAAAATAATTACCGCAAGAAGCAAAATTCCTCCGATTAAATAAACCCACCATGGTATGACTGTCTTAGTATCTTCAAACGCAATATTTTTCCCCCGCAGCGGCTGGACGGATACCGCAATTTTTTCTGCCAGCATCTCATCCGTCAATTCCCCTGCTGCTTCCTTATCCAATGAAGTACGAACAATCGTCTCCAGAATACGTTCTACATCCTGACGCACTTCGGGAGCCAACGACGCAGGATCATCCGCGGTCGGCGGTTCAATCATTACTTGTATGCCAATATTACTGATTTTATAAGGGCTTTCCACTATATCTTTTCTAATTCTGTTCACTTCATTGTTTATCGTTTCTTCCAAACGCTCGTAGTCCCCGTTTCCGCCTTCGCCTTCCACATAAGTGGTCCGGTTATCGGTTGGATCTTCTGCTTCAGGAGTTCCGCCCACAGCAGGATTGGTTCCCGAAAACGATTCGGTTATCCGCTGAACACTCAGCGCAATTCCTTCCATGTTTTCCGGATCGACCGGTGTGACAAGATTTTCTTCGCGCTGCTCTTTCGTAAAGTCGATGTCTGTTGTAACGGAAACAACTACTTTATCCTGGCCCATCAGAGTACCGAGCATCATTTGAACTTGGCGCTGCAAGTCCCGTTCTATTGTCTTTTTTACACCCATTTGATCGGTTACATTTGCGCCATATGAATTTCCAGAATTATTTAAATCAAAATACTCAAAGTATTGGTTCTGTATGACGATATTATCATTAGAGAGATTTGGAAGGCTCTTTGACACCAGATTATAAAGAGAAGTTATTTGCTGTTCAGAAAACTTTTGGCCGGGATTTGTTTTCAACATAATAGCCGCACTCGCTTCAGTCGTCGTGTCATTCACGAAAATACCTTCTGTCGGTAAAGTCAGCATAACTTTTGCGTCCTTAATACCTTCTATACCCTTTATCAGGTTTGCTAATTCCGTCTGCATCGCAGCCAGCTTAATCATGTTAAATTCATTATCCGTAGTGCCAAATCCCGCGTTGTCCGAGAAAAATGAGTAATCAATAAGTCCGGAATCCGGAAATCCTTCTGCCGCAAGTGACACACGCAGATTATCCAGCTGTTTCTCAGGCACTGATATGGCTGTACCGCCCGGTTCTACTAAATAAGGAACCCCCTGACCGTCAAGCACTTCTTTGATGCGTCCGATCTCAGATGGCGATACTTCTGAATAAAGCGTTACGTATGTAGTTTTTGAAAAGAACATTGTTAAAAAAACCGCCAGCGCAATCACACTGGCCGCCGTTGCAATATATATAATTTTTTGGTTTTTTGTACGACTATCCCAGAAAGCTGTAAGATCCGCTCTGAGCTTTGTGAGTCTTTCTTTCATTCTAATCCCCCGGTCAGCCCCACGAGGCAAACTTCTGCCTCGTGCATTCTATCTGTTAGACAGGCATTCTAATGATTTCTTGGTATGCTTCTACCACTTTGTTGCGCATTTCCACAGTTGCATTGAGCGCGATGCTTGCTTTTTGAGCTGCAATCATCACGTTATGCAGATCAACATCTTCGCCTTTTACAAGCCTTGTCGTCATAGTATCTGAGATTGTTTGTTTTTCATTTACTTGATGGATTGCATTGTTTAGCATGGCTGAAAAGTTTTGCTGTGCTTCAAACGGTGTTCTTTGTACTTTCGTGTCCGGCTGTTGGATTTGCATGGCAGGCAAAGCGCCTGTAATTGATTGAATCGGCATTTATTCCACTTCCTTATTTACTGATATGATTATCTGCCAATCTCCAGTGCTTTCATCAGCATAGATTTATTGGCATTCAAAACGGTGACATTCGCTTCGTAAGATCTCGTCGCGGACATCAGGTCAATCATTTCTCTTAATGGATCAATATTCGGCATTTCCACATATCCTTCTCCATTCGCATCAGGATGTGCCGGGTCAAATACTAATTTAAACGGCGTCTCACGGTCTTCCTTCACACGCGTCACTGCTACCCCGCTGCTTGCACCGCCGCGGGAATGTACTCCCTTAGCCGCTTGAAGGAAAGATGCGAATTGTCCTTCTTTCGGTTGTAATGTGACAGTTTTCCTTCTATAAGGCTCCCACTCTCCATCCACCTGCTTGGCCCTGGTGGAATCAACATTGGCCATATTAGATGATATCACGTCCATACGGAGCCGCTGTGCAGTCAATGCCGAAGAAGATGTATTTAAACTATGAAATATACTCACAATTATCGACCTCCTTTAATCACACTTTGCATCGAGTTAAATTTCCCGTTCAATCGTTCAATCAGCGCCGAGTTGTAAATTTGGTTGGCTGCCAAATCAGCCTGCTCTTTATCCATATCGACACCGTTGCGATCCTGACGATAGCGCAGTCTGGATATGTCAAACATTTTACTGCCTGCGGAATGGGTAAATTCCATATGCCTTGAATCCGTCTTATAAGCCTCGAGGCCTTTGTTCGATTCAGCAGCAAATACTTCTTTGAAATTTACGCTTTTCGTTTTATAGTTTGGTGTGTCTACGTTCGCTATATTTTGTGATATTGCTTTCCCTTTTGCAGATGAGTAGTCAAGACCCTTTTCAAGCAGGTTGATAGTACTGCCATAGATATTCATCTTCTCTCACCCTTCCCTGATTTAGTTCTATTCTCATTGTTTTTTACAGTATTTCACGTTTGTATAATAATCTTCGACAAGAACTTTGTATAAAAATGTCGATTTTATTAATCTACTACTCTATTGTAGCGGACAATAATGATTATTGTCCAATGAATTATGTAAAATTCTGTAGTTCAATGTAACCGTTTTACGGGATTCTAACTATTCACTTTCCTGTAGTTCATCACTTTTTCAGAACTGATTTTTTCAACATAATTAAAAGGGGCTATTTTATGGATATTTAAAGTGTTTTTTCGCTGCTTAGATGCGGGGATTTCCTAAGGAGCAAGAATAAGAAAGATCGGCGGAGGATATATTATGTCTCACTCCTACCAAAGTAATCCCCGTGTCTGTATGTATAAAAAGTCATGCAACAATTATTTCAAAAATAAAAAACTGAAGGAAAGATCCGTGTTTACGGAATTTCCCTTCAGTTTATCTCCACTATTTTCAGCGGAAAAATTGTTTATGAATTGTGTTTTTCAAGTTCTTCTAAAAATTTGTCGTTCAGAACTTTAATGTACGTTCCTTTCATTCCTAAAGAACGTGATTCGATTACACCAGCACTCTCCAGTTTACGCAATGCGTTAACAATTACTGAACGCGTAATTCCTACCCGATCCGCAATTTTAGACGCTACGAGCAATCCTTCATTGCCGTCGAGCTCTTTGAAGATATGCTCAATTGCTTCATGCTCACTGTAGGACAGGGAGTTGATTGCCATCTGTACGACCGCTTTGCTGCGTGCTTCATGTTCGATTTCCTCCGATTTTTCACGCAGGATTTCCATGCCGACTACTGTCGCGCCGTATTCAGCAAGAATCAAATCATCTTCTGTAAAGCTGTTTTTTAATCTCGCAAGAATCAGTGTGCCTAAACGCTCGCCGCCGCCGATAATCGGAACAATTGTTGTCAGCCCTTCTTGGAACAACTCTTTGTTCTCTACAGGGAATACTGTATATTCGCTTTCGATATCGATATTTGGAGACGTTTCATTGATGGAGAATAAGTTATTTGTGTATACTTCTGGGAATTTGCGCTCTTCAAACATTTTCTTCATGCGGTCGTTTTCGATCTGATGGTGGATCTCCAGACCAAGCAATTTACCTCTTCGGCTTACGATGAATGCATTACAGTCAATTACATCGCTAAGTTCTTCCGCCATCTCTTTAAAGTTAACGGGACCGCCCGCACCTTTTTGCAGCATTGCGTTGATTTTTCTTGTTTTAATTAATAAACTCATTTAAATTGTTCCTCCTCATAAATCTCTTCTGACTTTAATGAATATTCTAAAGGTTTTCAATCGTTAAATAAACAATAACGACTTCTTTACAGAATGAAATGTGACAAATCTTTGTTTTTCACGATTCCATCCAGCTTTTCATCTACATATGCAGGTGTAATCTTGATGGATGCCGGTCCGATTTCTGCCGCTTCAAACGATAAATCCTCGAGCAGCTTTTCCAAAATCGTATGCAGTCTTCTCGCACCTATATTTTCTGTCTCGTTATTTACTTCAAATGCAATTTCAGCCAGTTTG
The DNA here is from genome assembly GCF_002109365.1 of Sporosarcina sp. P37. Classification (NCBI taxonomy): domain Bacteria; kingdom Bacillati; phylum Bacillota; class Bacilli; order Caryophanales; family Caryophanaceae; genus Sporosarcina; species Sporosarcina sp. P37. Next base: position 2,919,975 of record NZ_CP015349.1, on the reverse strand, counting down.
CTGATTGCTTCATCCGTGAATTCAATTTCTACTTCTTCAGTCAAAAGCAGCCGCTCATATTGTTTTAGTAAAGAAAAATCCGGTTCCCGCAGTATGCGCTCGAAATCATCTTTTGTCAATTTTTCGAGTTCTACACGAATTGGAAATCTCCCCTGCAGCTCCGGAATTATATCGGACGGTTTAGACATATGGAATGCTCCTGCCGCAATGAATAAAATATAATCTGTTTTGACTGCACCATATTTCGTGGTTACTGTTGACCCTTCAACAATTGGCAAAATGTCACGCTGGACACCTTCACGCGATACTTCTCCTGATGTTTTCTGATTACTGCTCGCGATTTTGTCCATTTCATCAAGGAATATGATGCCTGCTTGTTCAGTCAGCTCAATTCCTTTACGCGCAACTTCATCCTGATCAATTAACTTATCCGCCTCTTCTGCTTCAAGCACTATGCGCGCATCTTTTACTTTCATGCGGCGCTGGACCGTCTTTTTCGGCATAAGCGAAGACAATGCATCCTGCATTCCAGACCCCATTTGTTCCATACCAGACCCTTGCAGCGCATCAAACAAAGAAGGCTGCTGTGCCTGAACATCGACCGTTACCATTTGCTCTTCAATTTGACCATTTGCAAGCTGCTGTGCAATATCGGAGCGCTTTCTTCTGATTTCAGCCTGATCAGCAGTATTTTCAGGTTCAGTCTGTGTCTTTTGACCGAAAAACATTTCAAACGGATTTTGACCGGCAGTATTCTTTTTCGCTTCAGGAACTAGCAATTTGACTAATCTTTCCTCAGCCATCTTTTGCGCCTGCTCCTTTACCGATTCACGCATATCTTCTTTTACCATGCGGATACCGGCTTCGGTCAGATCCCGTATCATCGATTCAACATCGCGTCCGACATATCCGACTTCGGTAAACTTTGTCGCTTCCACTTTTATGAAAGGTGCATGTACCAGCTTGGCAATTCTTCTTGCAATTTCAGTTTTCCCTACCCCAGTGGGTCCAATCATTAAAATGTTTTTCGGGATTACTTCTTCCTGCTCTTCGGCAGATAATTGCATTCGGCGATAGCGGTTCCGCATAGCGACTGCCACTGCCTTTTTCGCTTTTTCCTGCCCTACTATAAAACGATTTAAATACGCGGTAAGCGCCTTAGGTGTTAACTCTTGCTTCATCGCTTACAGCACCTCCACGATAATATTGTGATTGGTAAAGACACAAATGTCAGCAGCTGTTTCCAATGAAATTCGTGCGATTTCTTCAGCAGACAATTGACTGCTGTACTTCTTCAATGCTCTTCCGGCAGCCAGCGCATAATTACCGCCCGAACCGATTGCTAATACGCCATCGTCAGGCTCAATTACTTCGCCTGTACCTGACACGAGCAGAAGCGTATCTTTATCCATGACAAGCAGCAGCGCTTCCAGTTTGCGAAGAATGCGGTCGCCGCGCCATTCTTTAGCCAGTTCAACAGAAGCCCGCTTAAGATTCCCGTCAAACTCCATAAGTTTTGCTTCAAATAAATCAAATAACGTAAAGGCATCTGCCACTGAGCCTGCAAAACCTGCCAGGACTTTTCCGTTAAACAATCGGCGTACTTTTGTCGCCGTATGTTTCATGACGACAGATTCACCCATTGTCACTTGGCCGTCACCAGACATGGCACATTGTCCGTCATGATGAACAGCAAAAATTGTAGTAGCATGAAATTTCATTTTAGTTCCTCCTAGGCACGGGGGTGCGTTTGTAAATAGGTCTGGCGTAAGTGTTCATTCGTGATATGCGTATATACCTGTGTCGATGACAGGTGGCTGTGTCCAAGCAGCTCCTGGACTGAACGCAGATCAGCGCCCGCCCCAAGCAGGTGCGTCGCAAATGTATGCCGGATCATATGCGGTGTAATAGTAGTATGCAACGCTGCTTTTTCCATTAAATCATCCAAAATATAGCGCACGCCACGGTCTGTCAATGGATCTCCGCGTAAATTCACAAACAGGCTGCTGTGCTTTTTTTGTTTCATAAGCATTGGCCGGCTGGAATTGATATAATCTTGCAGTGCGTCTTCAGCAAAACTTCCGAATGGCACGAAACGTTCTTTCCGTCCTTTACCCATTACCTTTACGATTCCTAAATAATGATCCACATCCTGCACTTCAATTTCTACTAATTCACCGACACGAATGCCTGTAGCATAGAGCAGTTCAAGCAGTGCCCGGTCCCGCAATGAACGGAAGTCCTCTCCCATTGTCACGTCAAACAATTTTTCAAGTTCCTGCTGATAGAAAAAAGCCGGAAGCCTCTCTTCTTTTCTTGGGTGATATAACAGTCTGAATGCCTGATCTTCAATCCCGTACCGGGTACTGATGAATGTAAAGAATGATCGAATTGCAGATATTTTTCTGGATATACTCGTTCTCGCATAAGAGCGATTATATAGGCGCGTCACGTACAGTCTGGCGACACCGTAGTCTACGTCGTCCAGCTGCCCGATTTGTTCTTCTTGCAGAAACAGTAAAAAATCCTGAAGATCCTTTTCATACTCAGAGACTGTGTAGGATGAATAGTTTTTCTCCAGGCGAATATAGGATACATATTCGTCAGCTAATTGTTTTATTTCAGGAATCATTTTATCACCCCGACACGATTTTATTGTCACACCTCGTGCATCAGAAGATTCCAAAGATTCTTGATTACATAAAATTTGGAATTAAACATCAAATTCAATGTTGTCCATAAAACACTATACAATAGCAAGGTTTTTTGAGCAACTTTGAAAACTGATTACAGCTTAGTTATTCCCCAATTGACGGCTTTTGACACATATTAGTCAAATTACTTTGATTTTAGCTATCATCATCTGCTTGCTGATCCAGTTTGTACCACTTAGTGGACGTTTCAAATATCGAGAAGTTTCAGTTATTTATTGGAAAACGGAAAAGCGCGCCGAAGTTCATCCCTTCCGCGACACACATCCTGCTTCCAATAAACCCCGACTATCTTAGCGGGTCGCAAAAAAGGACTGAAATCAAAACCTCTTTTAAGGTTTCGGCTTCAGTCCCGGTTTATCTTACTCTATACAATGCATGATTAGATATTCGTTGTTTCTTTAAATTCTTCTACCGCATGGAGCGCCCGGTTTGCATGTTTTTCCGCACGTTCGCCTTTTGTTTTATACCGTCTTTCCAGCTCAGGGAACAAACCAAAGTTGATATTAATCGGCTGGAAGTTATTTGGATCAGCTTCCGTAATATAGCGCGCCATACTCCCGAGTGCTGTTTCTCTTGGAAAACGGACAGGTTTGTCGCCTTTTGCCAATTGCGCAGCGTTGATGCCTGCGATCAGTCCTGAACCTGCGGATTCTACATATCCTTCTACACCTGTCATTTGACCGGCGAAAAGAATTGTCGGCTGTGATTTTAATTGGTATGTGCAATTCAGTACTCTAGGAGAGTTTATGAATGTATTACGATGCATAACGCCATAGCGTACGATTTCCACATTTTCCAATCCAGGGATTAATTTCAGCACTTCTTTCTGCGCTCCCCATTTCAGATGCGTCTGGAAACCAACCAGATTGTACAATGTCCCTGCCGCATTGTCCTGCCGAAGCTGAACGACAGCTTTTGGCTCTCTGCCAGTCTTCGGATCTTCCAGTCCAACCGGTTTTAAAGGACCGAACAACATTGTTTTTGCACCGCGCTTCGCCATAACTTCAATCGGCATGCAGCCCTCAAAGTACATTTCTTTCTCGAAATCCTTCAACGGCGCAACTTCCGCAGATATGAGCGCCTCATAGAAACGTTCGAACTCTTCGGCGTTCATAGGACAGTTTAAGTATGCCGCTTCCCCTTTATCATAACGGGATTTTAAATAGACTTTGTCCATATCGATTGAATCACTTTCCACGATAGGGGCTGCCGCATCGTAGAAGTATAAATAATCTTCACCTGTCAGCTGCCGGATTTCTTCAGCGAGTGCAGGTGATGTCAAAGGACCTGAGGCAACTACCGTTATTCCATCCGGCAATTTCGTCACTTCTTCATTGATGACTTCAATATTTGGATGGTTACGGATCTTTTCGGTTACGTTATCCGCAAATTCGTGACGGTCCACTGCAAGCGCACCGCCGGCAGGAACCGCACAGTCATCTGCAGCCTGGATAATTAAGGAATTAAATTGACGCATCTCTTCTTTAATCACGCCTACTGCATTCGTTAAATTATTGGCGCGCAATGAGTTGCTGCATACTAACTCCGCAAATTTGTCTGTGTGATGGGCGGGCGTTTGCTTCACGGGACGCATTTCATATAATTTCACTTGAACCCCTCGATTAGCTAATTGCCAAGCAGCTTCACTTCCGGCTAACCCCGCACCGATTACATTTACAGTTTGCGTCATTTTAACTACCTCTTTCTCATTATGCTGGAATACTATTTATATGCTGATTAACTTTGCGTTTCTTCTTTATAATCACATTCTGTACATTGGATTTGAACACCTTTTTTCAGGCGCTTCTCCACCAGTGTATGTTGACATTTCGGACAAGGTCTCGAAATAGGTTTATCCCATGAGACGTAATCACATTCGGGATACTGGTCACAGCCGAAGAATATCCGTTTCGTTTTGCTTTTCCGCTCAACGACTTCGCCTTCTTTACATTTCGGACATGTGACACCAATTGGTTTGATAATTGCTTTCGTGTTGCGGCAGTCAGGGAAGTTGGAGCATGCCATAAATTTACCGTAGCGGCCCATTTTGTAAACCATCGGCGAACCGCACTTCTCGCAGTCTTCGCCTGCCGGCTCATCTTTTATTTCAATTTTCTCCATTTCCGCGTCAGCTACTTCAACGTGCTTTTCAAATTCACGGTAGAATTCATCGATGACCTTGCGCCATTCAATAGTGCCTTCTTCCACATGGTCAAGACGCTGTTCCATTTGTCTCGTAAATTCAATGTCGATAATATCCGGGAAATATTGATTGACCGCCTGATGTACAATACCGCCAAGCTCCGTCGGAATAAACCGTTTGGCATCTAATGTGACATAGCCCCGCTTTTGAATCGTATCGAGCGTCGGCGCATACGTGGAAGGACGTCCTATTCCCAATTCCTCAAGTGTTTTCACCAGGCGTGCCTCAGAGTATCTTGGCGGCGGCTGTGTGAAATGCTGTTTTGGATCCACTTCGGCGAATTTGACTTTCTCGCCTTCTTCAAGCGGCGGCAGGATGTTTTCTTTCTCTTCTTGCTGGTCATCACTGCCTTCAATATACACTTTCATGAACCCCGGGAACTTTACCTGTGACCCGGATGCTCTGAAACGAATATCATTGTTCAGGAAATCAGCTGTTACGGTATCTAATACTGCAGGCGCCATTTGGCTTGCGACAAACCGCTCCCAAATCAATTTATACAACCGATATTGATCTCTTGATAAGAACGCTTTCATCGCGTCTGGCGGGCGCATCGCTGAAGTCGGCCGGACTGCTTCGTGCGCATCCTGCGTATTCGCTTTTGCTTTCGTTTTTTTCGTGCTGGTTGAAATGAACTCTTCCCCGTACATCGTATGAATGAATGATTTCACTTCTTCTTTCGCACTGTCGGAAATTCGTGTAGAATCGGTACGCATATAGGTGATCAAACCGACCGTTCCTTCTTTTCCAATTGCAATTCCTTCATATAATTGCTGTGCCATCATCATCGTCTTCTTCGCGCGGAAGTTCAGCTTACGTGCTGCTTCCTGCTGGAGAGATGATGTAGTGAACGGCAATGCCGGATTACGTCTGCGTTCTTTCTTCACTACCTTAGACACTTCAAATTCATCTGACTGCAATGAATCAATGATTTTTTCCACTTGTTCCTGGTTTGTCAGCTTCAACTTTTCTGAAGCATTGCCGTAAAATGACGCTTCAAAAGTTTTATCAGCCTTTGTGAACTGGGACGTGATAGACCAGTATTCTTCTGGTTCAAACGCGTTAATTTCATTCTCGCGGTCAATAATTAATCGAAGTGCGACTGATTGCACGCGTCCTGCAGATAAGCCCTTTTTTACTTTCTTCCAGAGAATCGGGCTGATGTTATACCCTACTAGCCTGTCAAGAATACGCCGTGCCTGTTGTGCATCGACTAAATCCATATTGATCGGACGGGGATGTTTAAATGATTCTTTAATAGCGTCTTTTGTAATTTCATTGAAAACTACGCGGCAGTCAGATTCGGTATCCACACCCAGCTGATGCGATAAATGCCATGCAATTGCTTCCCCTTCACGATCCGGGTCAGCCGCGAGAAATATTTTCTTCGCTTTTTTTGCATCCCTCTTCAACTCTTGAAGTATCGGTCCTTTGCCTCGGATCGTAATATACTTCGGCTCATAATTATTCTCAGTATCTACACCCATTTGACTGCGGGGTAAATCACGTAAATGCCCCAGCGAGGCACTAACTTTATACTTTTTTCCTAAGTAACGTTCAATCGTTTTCGCTTTAGCAGGCGATTCCACAATTACTAAGTAATCTGCCATATCGTTCCCTCCTCAGAGAGATTTCTTTATATTTATTCAGCAAAAGAATATCTGTTGCAAAATGTATAACAGTTTTCGGGATAATGCAACCTTTTAAACATTTTGCAATGCGATTGGATGGCAATTACCTATAACAAATCGATAATCTGAAATCCGCTCCATAATGGCTTAGCGCCTTCATCCAACAGCTTATTCGGGCCTGCAGAAAGCGGTGAATCGATGGCGCCGGGAACCGCGAAAATTTCTTTTCCATGATCAAGCGCATGCTCCACAGTACTCATCGTTCCGCTTCTTTCAACGGACTCGGTTATGACGAGTGCATCCGATAAACCGCTGATGATCCGATTGCGCATAGGAAACGTCCATTTGGCCGGCGGCAAGTACGGCGGATATTCTGTTACGAGCAAATGATTTTTCGCCATTTTCTCTGCAATTTCTTTATTTTTCTTCGGATATATATGAGAAAATCCATGCCCCAGCACACCGATCGTTTTCCCCCCGTAGTGGATGGCGGCCCGGTGAGCCATCGTATCCGCGCCTTCAGCGAGCCCCGATACAATAGGGATACGATTGTCCACAAGCGGCGGCACGATGAAGTCCAGGGCTTTTTTTGAATACACTGTGGCTTTACGGGAACCGATAATTCCCACTCGGGGTCTGGTTTTCAGTAACGTAATGTCACCTTTACTATACAGCACAGCGGGCGGATCACATAATTGCTTTAATTCATCCGGATAATCAGGGTGAAAATACGGGATAGGGATGCAGTCCGTTTTTTTCAATAAATTCAGGATGGGAAGTGCGGATATTTCTGCATATTGGCCGGATAACTTGGCTGCTTTTTCGGCTGTCAGCCCGAAAAAATATGCCCATTGCAGCACAGAGTAAGTTTCCAGATTTTCAAGTGAAGGATTTTCCTGCAGCAGCAAATGAAAGCGGTTGAACGGCACAGGGTGGATGTAATGCATATTTATCAATTGCTGCTGCTGATTTGTATAGATCATTGAATGCTCCTTAATCGACACTACAAGCAAGAGCACGAAAAAAGGAGCAGCGATTACGCTGCTCCTTTCAGTTTACTTCGTTTTACATTTCTCGTACAGACCTTTTTCTTTCAGGACTTTAATCAATGTTTCACCGATAACCGATGGTGTTTCTGCAACTTGAATATCCGCTGCCTGCAATGCTTTGATCTTTTCTGCAGCAGTACCCTTACCGCCTGAAATAATCGCACCAGCATGGCCCATACGCTTACCTTCAGGGGCTGTCTGACCGCCAATGAAGCCTACTACAGGCTTGGTCATATGTTCTTTCACCCATTCAGCAGCTTCTTCTTCCGCCGTACCGCCGATTTCACCGATCATGACCACTGCATATGTTTCAGGGTCTTCATTGAACTCTTTCAGGACGTCAATAAAGTTCGTGCCGTTTACCGGGTCTCCCCCGATTCCTACTGCAGTAGTCTGCCCGATTCCTTCCTGCGTCAGCTGATGAACCGCTTCATACGTTAGTGTCCCTGAACGTGAAACAACGCCCACGTGACCTTTTGTATGAATATAGCCAGGCATAATGCCGATTTTCGTTTCATCCGCCGTAATGACACCCGGACAGTTCGGACCGATCAATCGAGTCTTTTTGCCTTCCATATAACGTTTCACTTTAATCATGTCAAGGACAGGTATATGCTCTGTAATACAGATTGTCATGTCAAGTCCGGCATCGACGCCTTCCATAATTGCATCCGCTGCATATGGTGCAGGAACGTAAATGATGGAAACAGTTGCCCCTGTTTCTTTAACTGCTTCTTCCACAGTGTCAAATACCGGCACGCCTTCCACCGTCTGACCGCCTTTACCAGGCGTTACGCCAGCGACAATTTTCGTACCATATTCCAACATTTGCTGTGTGTGGAACAGGGCAGTGGAACCTGTAATTCCTTGTACAATTACTTTTGTATCTTTATTTACATAAATACTCATGATTTGTACCTGCCTTTCTTATCCTATCAACTCAACGATTTTTTTCGCGCCTTCTGCCATAGAATCCGCTGCAACAATATTAATTCCGGATTCTTTCAGCAAAGCTTTCCCGCGTTCCACATTCGTTCCTTCAAGACGCACAACAAGAGGCACTTGAAGACCCACTTCTTTCGCTGCTTCAATTACACCTTCTGCAATTACGTCACATTTCATGATTCCGCCAAAGATATTAACGAAAATCCCTTTTACTTTAGGATCTGACAAAATAATTTTGAAAGCAGCTGCAACTTTTTCTTTCTTGGCGCCGCCCCCAACATCCAGGAAGTTAGCGGGTTCTCCGCCATAATAATGAATCGTATCCATTGTAGCCATCGCTAAACCGGCACCATTAACCATACAGCCGATATTTCCGTCAAGGGAAATATAACTTAAGTCATGTTTGGATGCTTCGATTTCTTTCGGATCTTCTTCATCAAAATCGCGTAATTCGACAATATCTTTATGACGGAATGTGGCATTATCGTCAAAGTTGAATTTTGCATCCAGCGCAAGTACACGCTCGTCCTTTGTTACGACTAGCGGATTAATCTCTACGATCGATGCGTCTTTTTCACTGAATACTTTATACAATCCTAAGAATAGACCTACAGCTTTATTGATTAACTTACTTGGGATTTGCATGTTGAACGCCATGCGGCGCGCCTGGAAAGGAGCCAATCCCACTACCGGATCTATTACTTCATAAAAAATCTTTTCCGGATTTTTTTCAGCAACTTCTTCTATTTCTACTCCGCCTTCAGCAGACCCCATTAACGTTACGCGGTCAGTTGCGCGGTCCACGACCAGACCAATGTAAAATTCCTGGTCAATATCGATTCCTTCTTCAACAAGAAGTCGTTTTATTTCCTGACCTTCAGGACCTGTTTGGTGCGTAACGAGCTGCTTGCCGATCAAATCAGCTGCTACTGCCCGGACGTCATCAAGATTTTTTACAATTTTGACACCGCCGGCTTTCCCTCGTCCGCCCGCGTGTATTTGTGCTTTTACCACAATCGGCGTAGTACCGAGTTCTTTCGCCACTGCCACTGCTTCTTTTGGTGAAAAAGCGACACGGCCTTTCGAAACAGCCACTCCGTAATCTCTTAATAGCTGCTTCCCTTGATATTCATGGATGTTCATACGTACTGCCTCCATTCGATTTGCAATTGCTTGAAGCTTAACTACTTTATTATTGTAATCAAACCGTCACACATTGTCCAAGAATCGCTATTGCTAATTTAATTTCTATAGATTCTTACAATTCATCGGCTCTTCTTTATTGCTTACCACCTTTTTCCCGGTCTAAACGGTAAACATAAGCAAACACTTCAGATACTGCCTGATAAAGTTCTTCAGGGATTGTTTCATTGACATTTAATTGACCAAGCAATTCCAGCAGACTCGGATCTTCCTGAACGGGAATATCATGCGCTGCCGCACGTTCCAGTATATTTTCCGCAATCTTCCCTTTTCCCTTGGCGATAACTTTCGGCGCATCTGCCACCTCTGGATCATAAGACAGCGCAACGGCTTCTTTACGGATATAGCGTTCTTCTTTCATATCCTGTAATCCACTCCTCCCTCATCAAAATGGGGGGCACTGGCAGCTTTTTCGCTGATTTGCTGCTGTTCTGTAAACGGTTTAAACGAAATGCCCGACAGCTTATACCCCGCTTTTTCCAGACCTTCTTTCAGCTGTACCTGAAATGGCATTCCCGTAGTTTTCAAAGAAGAAATTCCATTGAAAATTGTCAAGTTTACCACCTTGTTCTGCACATGCATGTCAACCAGTGTAGTCGACAGTGATTCGAGCTCCAAATAAAATAATATCCGCGCAAATGACGGATCGATCTGACCATTTTCTTTCATTCTGCCGTTCCACTGAAGCGTCGCGTCGATTTTTTTACCGAACATTTCCAAAGGCAGCTGCATGATCAATTGATGCTGCAGCCCTGTATCTCCAGACTGGATTACTGTCCCATTCATGCGCAGCACCATGGTTTCCGCTGCATCCCGCAACGGAGGAGACAGTGACGGATCCTGTAGTATGGCCAATAATTGCGGTTTCAATGTATGGGCAATATTCGACAAATCGGGGTCCTTGTCGTTAAGCACAGCTTCGTAATTCAGACCAAGTGTGCTGACAATATGCTGGATTGCCTCTTTCATGACTGGCCCATTCATCGTTTGAGACACTTGTGTTTCTGCGGCCTGAAGAATTTGCCTGATATGGTTATTGGCGGAACTTTCTGCCGCCCGGTACAGCGAACGCATCGCTTCCTCAGATTTATCCGACGGTATGAACAGAGATTGTAAGGCCTGCTGCACTTCCCTTGAGACGTCCTGCCTGCCCGCCTGCTGCAGTAACGCGTGACTTAGTTGTTCAACCGCTGCTGTTTTTGCGGTTTCAGTCAGGGGCTGTTGTGTAAATGGGCTCATACTGTTTTGCAGTGCCTGTTTCACAGGTTCAGGTAATGCGGAATTATTTTGAAGGTGGCGGGCCAGGTGCTGTTCAATTGCTTCGATCCTCTGCAGATCAGCTGCGGGCGTCTGGCTTAATTGGCTAATGGCAGTCTGGATGTTCTGAACCGATGCCAGCGCAGATGGTGCGGCTGCAGCGCCCGCCTCTGTGAATACTCTGCTGAACTGTTCGATGACTGCAGCTTTTGCGGCTTCCGTCACAGGCTGCTGAGTCAGCTGATTGAGCACGGTCTGTAATGTATGCTTCACAGATTCCGGCAGAGATGTATTGGCGAGCTGGCGGGTAATATTTTGCATAATCGCACTGACAGTCTGCTGATTCGCAGCAGCAGCCTGGGTTAATTGACTGAGCTGTGTCAAGACAGCATTTGCCGCTGCCGTTTGACTGGACGCAGCATTTGCCGCTGTTTTCGCATCCGCCGTATTCGTCACCAATTCGGCTAATACTTGCGGAAGGTTAGCCAGTGATGTGCGCGCAGGCAAAATATCCGCGCTTTTCAGAAGCTGCAGCGCTGCAAACCTCTCTGTTCTATCGGTTTGCGGATCCAGCAGCTGCGACAAGGCCGACCCTAGCAGCTCCCTGCCGACAGCCTGGCCTGCAGGAGTGGATAACGCCTGCATGGTCGTTACTAGCTGTTCCCGCAGCGCAGGAGACAGATTGGGCTCTTTTTGAATGGCGGTCTGCAGTGTGGTGAGTTGCTGTGAAATCGTGCCGCTTTGCGCCTGAAGCAATGAGCGGAAGACTGACGGCGTAATAGGAAGACGCGACTCTGCCATTTTACCGAGCGTTTCAACGGCAATCGCTTTCATCCCCCGGGGCGCAGATTGCAGGAGAGTCACAGCTTCAAGGAGGTTTTCTTTTGTGACCGGAATCTTTTGCCTGATAATCGCGGTCAGCATATCCTTCATTTCCTGTGTTTTCGGCAAGTCCAGCGACTCCATCAGCTGTGACAGTTGTGCAGACTGACCTTCCCCGCTCCGCATAGGACCGGAAATGACTTGCAATTGTAACTCAGGTTCCGTGCCGTTGACTTTGAAGAAATATTGATCTCCTGCCTGCATAGGGACTTCCAGTTTTGCATACAGCCGCTGATTTCCTACTTGCACTTGCGCCATTTGCCCCGGGAATAATTGAGCGATCTTCCCGTGAATCATCTGACCTTCCCTTAAAGTCAGCGGCTTCGTTTCAGTTGAAGCTGCGCCGGCGGATGAAATGGATAAGGAGCTAAGATTCATTGTCTGTTCCTCCACATCGTTTTAATCGGTTCAAAAGTTTTCCGGTGATGTTCGCAAAACCCGTGCGTTTCAAGTCCTTGAAGGTGCTTGGCAGTTCCGTAACCCGCATTTTCATTGAATGCGTACCAAGGAAACTTTTCATGCAATTCGTTCATCAGTGCATCCCGTGTTGTTTTGGCTAAAATGGAAGCTGCTGCGATTGCCAAACTTTTTTCGTCACCTTTTACAATGGAATAACAAGGACATTCCAGATTCAGATTCATCGCGTCAGCTATCACTGCATGGGGTGCCGTTTCCAGGCTGCTGACGGCTGTTTCCATCGACTGTTTCGTCGCCTGATAGATATTCAGTTCATCTATCCGAGCGGCGGGCTGCACGTGTACAGCGTACGCTATAGCCTGTTCTTTAATTAGAGCGGCAAATTCCTGTCTTTTTTCTTTTGATACTTTCTTTGAATCATCCAATCCGATTAACCCAGGACACTCCTCCGGAAGAATGACGGCAGCTGTGACAACCGGTCCAGCAAGCGGTCCTCTTCCCGCTTCATCAACTCCTGCAATCAATTGAATCCGGTTCGATCTATAGGAATCATCAAATGCTTTTTTCTGCTGGAATTCCTGTACAAGCAATTGGCTTTTTTCGTACCGTTTATGCCATTGGCTGATCGCCTGCCGGACACCTTTGCGCTGATCGGACTGCAGTTCTTCCAGCCACTCGTTCGGTTCCTGCAAGTTCTCCAGTTGTTTTTTTATTTGCTGTATCGTCATCATTTTCTTCACCTGTCCATCTGAAAAGTTATTGTCTATGTATTATATCGGTTCCCAAATCATTTTTTCGACAAAAAAGCAACGGCCGGGAAACTCCATCCCAAGCCGTTGCTTTTAATTATTCAAATTCTTCCGGGAAATCAAATGTTAATTTACCTGCCTGCTGGTCTCGTATGTCCTGCACAACCATCTCGGCGACTTTGTCATAATCTATTTCTCCGCCGGCACCGTATACTTTCCGGCGTTCACCGATCTTATCGAACAGCGCTTGAATGTTTTCACCGACTTCTGACATCTCATAACGCTGCTCAAGCCGCTCCGGATAATGCGCTTCCAAAAAGCGGAGTCCGTAGACCGCCAGCTCTTCCATATTCAGTATGGAATCTTTAATCGCGCCCGTCAATGCCAGTTTATAACCCGCTTCGGGATCTTCAAACTTCGGCCAGAGTACGCCCGGTGTATCAAGTAATTCAAGTTCTTTGCCATATTTAATCCATTGCTGGGCTTTCGTGACGCCTGGTTTATTACCTGTTTTTGCAATATTTTTCTTTGCCAGCCGGTTGATCAATGTCGATTTCCCTACGTTTGGAATACCGACAATCATTGCGCGGATTGCACCAGGGCGGATCCCTCGCTGCTTCATGCGGTCAAATTTCGGCTGCAGTATTTCTTTCGCTGCTTTCATAACTGTTTGCAGGCCTTTTCCTTCAAATGAGTTAATCGCAACGGTGCGAAAACCCTGCTCTTCAAAATATGCAATCCAGCGTTTGGTCTGCACTTCATCCGCCAGGTCCATTTTGTTTAAAATAAGCAGTCTGGGTTTTTGATGGATGAGTTCATCAATCATTGGATTACGTGAAGAGAGCGGTAATCTCGCGTCTATTAATTCAAACACAATATCCACTAATTTCAGTTTTTCAGAGACTTCGCGTCTCGCTTTCGCCATATGGCCCGGAAACCACTGAATGGTCAATCGAATCGTCTCCTTTCGTTATTTCACAAGACCGAAATCTTTGATCGGCCAAAATACCACACTTGTGCTGCCGATGATTTCATCGATCGATACCGCACCGATATGTCTTGAGTCTTTGCTCTTCCGACGATTGTCGCCCATCACAAATACATGATCCTCCGGCACTGTTTCCGCCTCGATTTGCGGGACATCCTGCAGTGTGAAATCTTCTGTCAGCGTTCCGTCCTGCACTTCGGCTTTGTATTGATCAAGATACGGTTCTTCATACGCTTTGTCGTTTATATAAAGCACATCGTCCTTGTATTCCACCGTGTCGCCAGGCAGACCAATTACACGTTTGATATAGTCTTTCTGTTCGGGTGCATGAAACACGACGATATCAAAACGATGCGGTTCGCCGATGGTATAACCGATTTTATTGACAATCATGCGGTCTCCATGCTCCAATGTCGGCATCATGGAAATTCCGTCGACAACGATTGGCGTGAATAAAAAGATACGTATAATAGCAGCCAATCCAAATGCAATTAACAGCGCTTTGATCCATTCTAAGCCTTCACTTCTCGTTTTCTTTTCTTCCATCAGTCCTGCCTCCTGCCTTGTCTGTTATTATTGTACAGTTATTTGTCATTCGGAGCAAAAAGAAAGGAGGCCAAATGCAAGGCCCCCTTCGTTTTGCTTATCTGATTAGCGGAGTTCTTTAATACGTGCTGCTTTACCGCGCAATTTACGCAAGTAGTACAATTTCGCACGACGAACTTTACCGCGACGAGTTACTTCAATTTTTGCAAGTTTTGGTGTGTGTAATGGGAATGTACGTTCCACTCCAACACCGTTTGAAATTTTACGGACAGTGAAAGTTTCGCTGATTCCACCACCGCGGCGTTTGATAACAACACCTTCGAATAACTGGATACGCTCACGAGTTCCCTCAATGATCTTCACGTGTAAGCGAAGAGTGTCACCGGGACGGAATGAAGGGTGCTCAGTGCGCAACTGATCTTTTGTAATATCTGCAATTAGTTTTTGCATGTTTTTCTCTCCTTCTTTTCTGATGCTCTTGCACGTGTTGAATTGCAGCGGAACAACAGTAAAATAGGCGCTCTTAAAAAGCGCTTAATAAATCATATCATATGCAAGTTGGCGAATCAAGCAAATTCAGTCTCTTTTTTGTTTCCATTGCCGGTAAAGTTTTTGCTGATAATCCGTAAGCGGAGCATCCTCCAATAGTTCCGGGCGCCGTGCAGCCGTGCGGTAAAACGCCTGCTCTTCTCTCCACTTATCAATTTCAGCATGATTGCCTGATAACAGCACAGGAGGCACTTCCAGGCCGTTGAATGATGCAGGGCGGGTGTACTGAGGATGTTCCAGCATGCCCGTCGAAAACGAGTCGTGGACAGCTGAGAGATCATTTCCAAGCACGTCCGGCAATAATCTCACTACACTGTCGATAATCGCCATCGAAGCCACCTCTCCGCCTGTCAGGACGAAGTCACCCAGGGAGATTTCATCTGTCACCAAATATTCTCGGATTCTTTCGTCATACCCTTCATAATGACCGCAGATGAAAACCAGATGCTGCTCCTGTGCAAGTTCTTCTGCTTTCTTTTGTGTAAAGCGTTCGCCCTGCGGACACATCAGAATGACACGCGGCTTGCTTTCACCTGTACCGGTCACCGCTTCCACTGCGGCGAAAAGAGGTTCAGGTTTTAATACCATTCCCGCTCCGCCGCCATACGGGTAATCATCCACTTTTCTATGTTTATTTGTTGCATAGTCACGAAAATCCGTTACTCGAAATGATGCGGCTTGTTGTTCCTGCGCTTTTTTCATAATGGAAGAATGCAGCACGCCTTCAAACATTTCCGGAAACAGCGAGAGTACGTCGATTTGCATCATGAAAGCAGACCGTCCATCAGTTCAATTGTAATTACTGATTCGTCGAGATTTATATCTTTTACGACATCTTCAATGTACGGGATATAATGCGGTTTTCCTTCAGCAGGTGTGACTGTCCAGACGTCATTGGCGCCTGTTTCGATAATCTCAGTAACAGTGCCGATCTCTTCACCTGTATCTGTAATAACACGGCAGCCGATGATTTCATGGTAGTAGAATTCATTCTCTTCAAGTTCTGTCAGCTCTTTTTCCGATACTTTAATCACGCCGTCACGGAACTTCTCCACGTCATTGATGTTCGGATAACCTTCAAACGTCAGCAGGTCAAAGTTTTTATGCTTGCGATGGCTTGTCACCGTCACAAAAGTCGGTGTTTTACTTTTTGGCATAAAAATCGCCAGCTTGCTTCCTGCTTTGTAACGCTCCTCCGGGAAGTCCGTCTTTGACATAACACGCACTTCCCCTTTAATACCATGTGTATTGACGATGGTGCCTACGTTAAACCATTCCATTATTTCGCCTCCGTTATATGAATCAAGTATTTATACGTGCAAAAAAAGGAAGGAACCGGGGCTCCTTCCTTTTGGATCAATCCAAAATATCCAAATACACTTTTTTGCCGTGGTGGCTGCCTGCTGCTGAGTAAACAATCGTACGGATCGCTTTTGCCACACGACCTTGCTTCCCGATCACTTTACCCATATCTTCCGCATTCACTGATAACTGATAAACGACTCGCTGAGACTGCTCTTCAGATACCACTTTCACGTCATCCGGGTAATCGACTAACGGTTTTACAATTGTTTCAATCAGCTGCTTCATGTCCACCCCTCCAAATTACTTGCTGTATTTAGCGTTATGGAATTTTTCCATGATACCTTGTTCTGAGAACAAGTTACGTACTGTATCAGATGGTTTAGCTCCATCCTGAAGCCATTTCAAAGCCAATTCTTCGTTGATATCAACTGTTGCCGGCTTTGTAAGCGGGTTGTATGTACCAACCTGATCGATTTGACGGCCGTCACGTGGTGCACGTGCATCAGCTACTACAATACGATAAAAAGGAGATCTCTTAGCTCCCATACGTTTTAGACGAATTTTAACTGCCATTATTATCTACACCTCCGAATAGTTTCACACAAGATAGTATATTATCAAGGTTTTGTTTGTTTGTAAAGTGTTTTTTCTTAACACCTGTTATTTTATTTAAAAAATGAATCAAAACCAGGCATTTTGCCCTTCTTTTTGCCTTTTTGCTGCATGTTGGTCATCTGTTTGACCATTTTCTTCATTTCTTCAAACTGTTTCAGCAGTCGGTTCACTTCCTGAATGGATGTGCCCGCACCAGTTGCAATCCGTTTTTTTCGGCTTGCGTTGATAATGTCCGGATTTTCGCGTTCAGCCAATGTCATGGAATAGATGACTGCTTCGACACGACCCATCTGACTTTCATCCACTTTTGCACTGTCAAGCCCTTTAATTTTATTGGCGCCTGGCATCATTTTTAAAATTTCATCGAGCGGCCCCATCTTTTTCACTTGCTGCAGCTGATCAAGGAAGTCATCGAGCGTGAAAGTTTGCGTGCGCAATTTCTGCTCGAGCTCTTTTGCTTTGGTTTCATCCACGTTTTCCTGCGCTTTTTCAATGAGCGACATGACATCGCCCATGCCAAGAATTCGTGATGCCATACGCTCCGGATGAAACGGCTCCAGCGCATCCATCTTCTCGCCCATACCAACGAATTTGATCGGTTTTTGCGTAACAGAACGAATGGACAATGCCGCCCCGCCGCGGGTATCTCCGTCGAGTTTCGTCAGCACAACACCCGTGATTCCAATGGTCTCGTCGAAACTCTTAGCCACGTTGACAGCATCCTGACCTGTCATGGCATCGACTACCAGGAATACCTCATCAGGCTTCGTCAGTTCACGGATATCCTTCAGTTCCTGCATGAGGGCTTCATCGACGTGCAGACGGCCGGCTGTATCAATGATGACTACGTCATGGTGTTCGCGCTCGGCTTCTTCCATTGCCTTGCGTGCAATTTCAACAGGTGACTGATCTGTTCCCATAGAGAACACAGGAATGGTGATTTGCTTCCCAAGCGTTTCGAGCTGCTGAATGGCAGCCGGACGATAAATATCCGCTGCAACGAGCAAAGGCTTTTTATTATGTTTTTTACGCAAAACCGTGGCTAATTTGCCGGAAGTTGTCGTTTTACCGGCCCCCTGCAAACCGACCATCATAATGACAGTTGGTGATTTGCGGGAAAATTGGATCGGGTTCTGCTCCCCGCCCATCAGATTCGTCAATTCATCTTTAACAATCTTTACGACTTGCTGTCCCGGCGTCAAGCTTTTCATAACGTCCTGGCCAACTGAGCGTTCGCTGACCGTCTTGACAAATTCTTTCACAACTTTTAGGTTAACGTCGGCCTCAATCAGCGCAAAACGCACTTCCCGCATCATTTCTTTTACATCAGATTCATTGATTTTGCCTTTGCCTGTAATCTTATTCATCGTACCTTGCAGGCGTTCGGCCAGACCTTCAAAAGCCATAGACAATCCCCCCTATTCAAAATCCTTTAAGGTGTGCAGCAATTCTTTGAACCGGTCAGGGTCATATGCAGGTATCATTTCTGACAGCTGCTCTACGATTTCCAGACGGCTTTCATGCTTTTCAAACAGTTTGAGTTTTTTCTCATAATCTTCAAGCATGGCTTCGGTTCTTTTTACATTGTCATACACTGCCTGTCTCGATACGCTGTATTGTTCCGCAATTTCACCGAGAGAAAGATCATCCAAATAATATAATTGCATATATAAACGTTGTTTGTCTGTTAATAATGATTGATAAAAATCAAAGAGGAAGTTCACTCTTGTCGTTTTTTCAAGCATGATCACGACCTCCTTCAGTCACCACTTTATAGTAGCCCGGACACTGTTTGCTGTCAAGTATTTTTACTTGTCTTCTTCAGCATCTTCTTCATTTCCTTCTTTATCCAGATCACTGTCTTCCATTTCCAGACCATCTGCAAACAATCCGTAGACGTATTTTTCCGGATCAAACGGCTGTAAATCATCGATGCCTTCTCCAAGACCGACGAATTTCACCGGAATGTTGAGCTTGTTGCGGATTGCCAGCACAATACCGCCCTTTGCTGTACCGTCGAGTTTCGTCAGGACAATTCCCGTAACATTCGTCGCTTCGTTGAATGTCTGGGCTTGAATTAACGCATTCTGACCGGTAGTCGCATCAAGCGCAAGCAATACTTCATGCGGCGCGCCTTCAATTTCACGGCCGATGATACGGTGAACTTTTTCCAGTTCATTCATCAGGTTCACTTTGTTTTGAAGGCGTCCTGCCGTGTCACAGATTAGAACATCAATATTACGTTTCTTCGCCGCTTTCACCGCGTCAAAGATGACCGCAGCCGGATCTGAACCTTCTGCCTGCCGGATGACTTCTGCGCCTGTTCGCTCTCCCCAGACAACGAGCTGGTCAATCGCGCCTGCCCGGAACGTATCGCCTGCTGCCAGCATGACGGTTTTGCCTTCTTTTTGCAGACGGGCCGCCATCTTACCGATCGTCGTTGTTTTGCCGACACCATTTACTCCGACCATCAGAATAACGTTCAGACGGCCCTCTTCAATAGTCAGCTTATTGGACATTTCTTCACCTGAGTTATAAATCTCCACGAGTTTTTCAGAAATCAATGACTGCATTCCTGCAGTATCTTTAATGTTTTTGCGTTTGACTTCATCTTTCAACAGATCGATCAATTCCATAACGGTTTCAAACCCTACATCCGCCTGAAGCAATACTTCTTCCAGTTCTTCAAAAAACTCTTCATCCACTACACGGAATTTCGATACGAGGTCATTTACTTTTGACGTAAATGAATCCCGCGTCTTGGTCAGACCGTCTTTGAATTTTTCTGTTACCGCTTCATTTGTACCTGAAATTTTATCTTTTATTTTCTTAAAAAAAGACATTCAGTTCACTCCTTAGCTATTGATTTCTTCTGCCACTTCAGACAGTTTGACAGAAAGCATTTTTGAAACGCCCGATTCCTGCATTGTAATGCCGTACAGTACATCCGCGCCTTCCATCGTACCTTTCCGGTGAGTGATCACAATGAATTGCGTCTGCTCTGAAACTTTCTTCAAATAATTACTATAACGCACTACGTTCGCTTCATCCAGTGCCGCTTCCACTTCGTCAAGTATACAGAACGGCACCGGACGGACTTCCAGAATCGAAAACAGCAAGGAAATCACAGTCAGCGCACGTTCCCCGCCTGACAGCAGACGTAAATTCTGCAGTTTCTTCCCCGGAGGACGCGCCACAATATCAATTCCTGTCGTCAGCAAATTGGCTGGATCTGTTAAGAGTAAGTCGGCTTCTCCGCCGCCAAACATTTCTTTGAACACCCGGCGGAAATGACTGCGAATCGCTTCAAATGTCATCTCGAAGCGGCTCTTCATTTCCTGGTCCATCTCCTCCATCGCTTCCTGCAGCGTGTTTTTTGCTTCCAGCAGATCATTGCGCTGCGACTGCAAAAACTGGTGGCGGCCGGAAACCTCTTCAAATTCCTGGATGGCATTTGGATTGACCGGACCGATCGCCGCAAGCCGCTGCTTACATTCATCCACAGTTTTCCGAAGCTGCGGAATATCCGGTGTATCCGACTGCAGTTCATTTGGACGCAGACCGTACTCTTCATCCAGACGTTCTATGACAGTTTCATACTGTGTTTCGAGCCTGGACAATTGAACTTTCACTGTATTCAATCGCTCAGCCACCGTACCTGCCTGCTGTCTGAGCTGTTTCATTTGCTGTTCGTGTGATTGGACCCGCTGCACTTGCCCGGACCGTTTCGTTCGTTCTGCCTCAATTTGTTGCTGGATTTGCTGCTTTGCTTCGTTTGCCTCTTGACTGTGCTTCTCAATTTCTTCAGGGGACAGCTCGTTGCCGATGACAAACTCCCGGACATACTGATGCTCCTCCTGCAGTCGGCTGATTGTCTGATGCAGTTCCGCCAATTGGTCTTTTGTTTCCAAAATGCTGTTTTCACGGTACGCGTTCTGCTCTTTCAGTACAGCACTTTTCTGTTGCAGATCATGCAGTTTTTGCTGCAGTGACTGTTGCTCTTCGCGGCCATTTTCAACTAAACGTTCCAGGCTTTCAAGCTTTTCCATGATCTCTTGAAGTTCGCTTTTTAAAGCTATGTGATGCGTTTGTAAGCCCTCTTTTTTCCTGATAAGCTCTTTTTCTGCAGATGCCGTATCAGTTCGCCCAATTTCAATTGTTGAAATCTCCATTTTCACAGAACGCAGTTCCATTTCGGTTTCCTGTAAAGAAGTATGAATAGCAGACTTTTTCTGCAGAACCTCTTCTGTCCGGGTCCTCAGCTGATCGCGCAAATGTAAACTGACTCCCACCTGGTTGCGTGTTTCCGCTATTTGCGCCGTGGCCTGCTGAATGGATTCATCCATTTGCTGCAGCTGAGCGGTAAGTGTCTCTACTTCCGCTTTCCGCGAAAATAAAGTGGATTGCCCTTTTGCACCTCCGCCGGTCAGTGATCCGCCCGCATTGATGATATCACCATCGAGTGTGACGATGCGGTAGCGGTGGCTTATTGCTTTTGCCAAACCGGAAGCTGTCTGCAAATCACTCGCCACTATGGTCTGGCCTAATAAATTTTTGGCGACAGATTCATAGGCAGGAGAAGTTTGAATCAGTTCAAACGCTGTACCGATAAATCCCGGCTGCCCACTAAGCAGCTGACGGCTGTTCATCGGCAGCTCCCGCGGCTTTAAAATATCCAGCGGAAGAAACGTTGCGCGTCCGAAGTTTTTAGACTTCAGATAACCGATCGCCTGCCTCGCGTCACGTTCAGTTGTCGTGATGATATGTTGCATCGCGCCGCCAAGGGCTGTTTCGATTGCTTTCGTATAGGAAGGTTCTGTAGTAATCAGTTCTACTACCGCCCCTTCAATACCTTGTATACGCTGTTGCTTCTTTGCGTGCAGCACTTCTTTCACACCCGAATAAAATCCGGAGAAATCTTTCTCTAAACTTTCCAGAGCACGGAGTCTCCCCTGCATTTCAGACTGTCTGCGCAGTGCTTTCTGCAGAAATTGCTGCTGTGTAGACAGACGCTGTTCTTCTTCAGTTAATTGTTGCTGGCATGCTTTCGCAGATTTCTCCAGCTCGTCAAGCTGTTTCTGAATGACGGTCTTTTGCGCCATTTTCTCCTGCTGCTCTTTCGTCAATTGCTGCTGCCTTTCAGAAAGAAGAGCAGTCTGCACAGTAATCTTTTCAGTGGATGACTTTTCACCTTGCAGACGCTCTACCACATGCCTGATTTCACTGCGCACAGTCGCTTCTTCATTGAGCCGTTCAATATAGTCTGATTTTAGCCGTTCAATTTGCTGTTCTGTTTCTTTCAATGAACTGCTCAGCATAGATGTGACTTGTTTACTCTCTTTCACAACGGCTTCCAATTCCTGCTGAGCTGCTGTCTGTTTGGCCTGCATCGCAAGGAGTTTATCTTTCGCTGCTTGTTCAGCTTGTTCAGCGGCTTGCAGTTCTTGTGTGATCCGTTCTACCTGCTGCTTCGTATTGCGGCTTTTTTCAAGGGACAGCAGTCTTCTGCCTTCCCATTTTTCCGCATCTGATGTTTTATTGACTAGCTGGCTTTGCAGTTCATCCAGCGCAGCTTCGATTTGTCCAAGCAGCTGTTTATCCTGTTCTAGTTCCTGTTCACGCTGCTGAAGTACTGCAGATGATTGCCGCTGCTCTGCTTCATCAGCCTCTACAGCTGCTGTTTTTTCAGAAATCTGCTTCTGCAGTGTGCCCGCGTCATGATGCAATAACCGCACATCCGCCTCTCGGAGTTCAGACTGCAGATGTGCAGCTTGACGGGCCAGTCCCGCTTCCTTTTCAAGCGGAGCTAGCCGGTCGTCAATTTCTTTCAATATATCTTGCACACGATCTAAATTATCAGTAGTCTCGAACAGTTTATGCTCCGCCTGCAGTTTATGGGTTTTATATTTTAACACGCCCGCCGCTTCGTCAAAAACGTTTCTGCGCTCCTCCGCACGGCTGTTTAATATCTCATCAACCCGTCCCTGTGAAATAATTGAGAAAGCCTCTTTGCCCAGCCCTGAATCCATAAATAGCGCAGTGATATCTTTTAGCCGGCACGTTTGGCCATTCAGCAGATAGGCGCTGTCTCCGGACCGGAAAACTCTTCTGCTGACACTGATCTCTGTGTAATCCAGCGGAAACAGATTATCCGTATTGTCCAGAATGAGTGTGACTTCTGCAAAGTTAATCGCTTTACGGGAATCACTGCCGGCAAAAATAACATCTTCCATTTTACTGCCGCGAAGTGATTTTGCCGACTGTTCGCCGAGCACCCAGCGGATCGCATCAATAACATTACTTTTTCCGCTGCCGTTCGGTCCGACGATGGCTGTAACACCAGGTACAAAATCAATATGGATTTTCTCCGCAAAAGACTTAAAGCCTGCAATTTCCAGCCTCTTTAAAAACACGATTAGTTCTCCCCTTCGTCTGTTTGCGTCTGTAACTGTTCAATCGCACGACGGGCAGCTTCCTGTTCTGCTTCTTTTTTAGATTTGCCAATCCCTCTCCCCAGCTGCTGATCATTGAGGTTCACTACGGTAACAAACTTTTTCGCATGTGCAGGACCTTTCTCCTCAATTACTTCATATTGAAGAGGTCCGTTATTTTTTTGCTGCACCAATTCTTGCAGGCGACTTTTATAATCTGTCACATGCGAAAAAGCTCCGATACTAATTTTCGGAAAAACGATTTGTTTCAGGAACTCTTCTACGACTTCCATGCCCTGATCCAGGTAGAGCGCACCGATATATGCTTCAAATACATCCGCGAGCAGTGCAGGACGCATTCTGCCGCCTGTCAGCTCTTCTCCCTTGCCAAGCAAAATATAGTCACCAAAATGAAGTTCATTTGAGAACGTGACAAGTGACGGCTCACAAACAATCGCAGCACGGAGCTTCGTCAGCTCCCCTTCGCTTTTTGCAGGTTCTGTACGGAATAAAAACTTAGATACTCCCAGTTCGAGTACAGCATCCCCAAGGAATTCTAAGCGCTCATTATCGGAAAACTTCTTACGCCGGTGTTCATTGACATAGGAGGAATGAATAAATGCATTGTATAATAAATTCTCGTCTTGAAATTTAATACCCATTTCCTGCTGGAGCTTGTTAAATTTCTCCCGCACAGCTGCGGCAACGTAGGATAGGATGATGTCTCTTTTACAGTTCTCTTATTTTTCATAAACTACTCTGCCTCTCATCTATAAAAGTTATGTCTGTACTGTAAAGCGAAAAGAGACGCTTTCTCCTTTTCAGATGAAAGGAAGAAAGAGTCTCACCGTAAAGGTCATTCGCCTACTTTTTCTGTGATGTACGTTACTGCATCTCCGACAGTTGCAATCTTTTCTGCATCGTCATCAGAGATTTCTGTTTCAAACTCATCTTCAAATTCCATAACAAGTTCTACTACATCTAATGAATCAGCTCCCAGATCCTCACGGAAAGAAGCTTCAGGTTTTACTTCGCTTTCATCGACGCCCAGACGGTCGACAACTACTTTTGTTACACGCTCAAGTACTGTTGACAACATAGTCACCTCCTCTCAAAGCCAGTAACGGCCCATGGACTTCTATTGAATTATAGGGGTTAGTGCACCGGTAAGCGCAACCATAAGTAGCGCATTCGCAGAAGTAGTTCGTTTACATCACCATTCCGCCGTCAACATTGATTGTCTGACCGGTAATATATTTTGCTTCATCTGACAGCAGAAAAGCCACAGTGCCCGCTACGTCGTCTGCACTGCCAAGCTTGCCCAAAGGTATCGTCGACAGCAATTGTTCTTTCATATCGTCGCCGAGCTCATCAGTCATATCAGTTGTAATGAAACCCGGTGCTACCGCATTAACTAAAATATTACGCGCAGCCAATTCTTTTGCGGTTGTTTTTGTCAAGCCGATGACGCCTGCTTTCGCCGCCACATAGTTCGCTTGCCCGGGATTTCCCACCACTCCGACAACGATGCTAAATTGACGATTTTCCCTGCACGCTGACGCATCATTTGACGCGTAACAGCCTTCGTGCATAAGAAAACCCCTTCAGATTTATCGACAATACGTCATCCCACTCGTCTTCTTTCATGCGCATCAATAAATTATCACGCGTGATGCCTGCATTATTGATAAGAAAATCGATGGTGCCGAATTGTTTAACCGTTTCGTCCATCATGGCTTTTACTTGATCGGCATCCGAAACGTTTGCCTGAAAGACGAGCGCTTCACCGCCTGCAGAACGGATCTCTTCCGCTACTTCTTCCGCCTTTTCTTTACTGCCGCTGTAATTGACGACTACCTTTGCACCTTCTGACGCCAAACGCAATGCTACAGTTCGTCCAATCCCTCTGGAAGCTCCTGTAACGACTGCTGTCTTTCCATCAAATCTTCCCATCATGACCATCCTTTCGCTTCTTCAAGAAACTTCTCGAGCGTTTCTTCATCGTAAACCGGATACACTGTTGCAGTGCGGTCGATTTTACGGATTAGTCCGCTCAGCACTTTGCCCGGTCCGCACTCTACAAAACGGGTAACTCCGAGTTCAAGCAACTTTTCAACAGATTCTTCCCAGCGAACTGGTGAGTAAAGCTGTTCAACTAAAAGCTTCTTTATTTCTTCTTGTTTTGTCACTTCGTCCGCCGTGACATTCGCGATGACGGGAATTTCCGCATCCTTCATAGTAATATCTTCCAGAGTTTTCTGCAGCTCTTCTGCTGCCGGCTGCATCAGAACTGAGTGGAACGGCCCGCTGACATTCAGCGGCAATGCGCGTTTCGCACCTGCCTCTTTTAGCGATGTGCACGCTTTATCAACACCTGCTTTAGCGCCCGAGATCACAATCTGACCGGGACAGTTCAAGTTAGCTGCCTGTACCGGATGGCCTGATTCTGTAATATTCTGTGTGATAGATTCCAGGACGTCCCTGTCTATTCCCAAAATTGCAGCCATAGCACCCTGGCCTGCCGGAACCGCTTCGTTCATATAAAGACCTCTTTTATGAACTGCCACGACCGCATCTTCAAATGAAAGTACTTTCGATTCAACAAGCGCTGTATATTCACCAAGGCTGTGGCCCGCTGAGTAGTCAGGAACAATCCCCTCCTGCTCGAGACGCGCTGCGATCATTGCACCCGCCGTGAGTAATGCGGGCTGTGCATTGTATGTCAGGGTCAGCTCTTCCTGCGGACCTTCAAGCATCAGTTTGCTTAATTCAAAACCAAGCGCCTTATCGGCTTTCTGCATGAATTGTCTGCATGTTTCATTTTTCTCTGTAAATTCTTTACCCATCCCTACAACTTGTGAGCCTTGTCCCGGGAATACAAATGCCAGTTTACTCAAGTTTCTTCATCCTCTCCGACTGTTTCTTTAATAGTTTCACATACTTGATATTGTACCATGGTTCTCGCCTGGCGAACCGCATTGAATAGAGCATTGGCATTCGATGAACCGTGTGCTTTGATCACAGGCTGGTTCAAACCAAATAATCCTGCACCGCCGTATTCAGAGTAGTCCATCTTTTTCTTTAGGCCCTTTAAGTCCTCCTTCACCAACCCTGCTGCAAGCTTGGTTTTCAAAGAAGACATGAACACATCTTTAATCATAGAAAAGACATTCATCGCGGTGCCTTCAATTGTCTTCAGCACCATATTGCCCGTGAAACCATCCGTCACGACAACGTCAGCCACTCCGTTCAGCAGGTCACGTGATTCTACGTTTCCGATAAAGTTGACCGGAGCCTTCTGAAGTTCTTCATACGCTGCTTTTGTCAATTCATTTCCTTTTCCCGACTCCGTGCCGATGTTCAGCAGACCAACACGCGGTTTATCGATTCCACGCACTTTTTCCGCATACACACTGCCCATAATTGCAAACTGAGCCAATTGTGCAGGCTTACTGTCTGAATTCGCTCCGACATCAAGCAAAACAAAACCGCTGCCGTCAATCGTCGGTAACGTCGGCGCCAGTGCCGGCCTTTGAATACCATCCAAACGTCCCACAATAAAAAGACCAGCGGACATAAGGGCGCCGGTATTTCCTGCCGATACACATGCTTGCGCTTCTCCGTCTTTTACCGCTTGTGCCATACGAACCATGGATGCATCTTTTTTCTTTCGTATCGCACGAACAGGCTCGTCATCTGGCTCAATGACCTCCGAGCAGTGTACGACTTGCAGTCGCGGATGCGGCTCGAGAAACGGTGTCATTTTTTTCTCGTCACCGAATATATGTATCTTGATGTCTTCAAATGCATGCAAGCTCTGTAGTGCTCCCTTGACGATTTCTCCGGGAGCATGATCTCCACCCATTGCATCTACTGCAATAATCATATGTAGTTACCTGCCTTTTTTTGTCGTACGATACATCGAGAATTCTCCTGAAAACACAGGCTCGCCTTCGACAGTTGACAGGACATCGACGACCGTACTTTTATTTTTTAATGTTTCTTCGCGTACAGTGGCACGTGCTACGACGCGGTCACCCGCCCTCACTGGTTTCTGAAAATGCAGCGAGGAACGTACGGTCAATGCCAGATCATCGTCCAGCACAGCAACAGCCAGCGAATTTGCCTGAGCGAATAAGTGATGCCCTCTGGCAATACCGTTTCGTTTAAATACATGTGCTTCCGTCACATCAAAAATGGAAAGCGCTTTATTGTCTAATTCCACATCTATGATTTCACCAAAGATTTCTTCTGCCTGTATGGATTTCACGGTTTCCTGCATTTGCTGTGAAGCCACGGACTTCAGCCGTTCTCTCAATTCAGGGATTTGGCATTCCAGACGATCCAGCCGAACTGTTTGAATGCTTACGGAAAAATGCCGGGCAAGATCTTCATCCGTCAGAAAAGGATCCTCTTCAAGCAGCGTAACGAGTGCCCGCTGCCTCTCCTGCTTCGGAACTTTCAATTGCTCCACCCTTTCAGATTAGCACTTGGTATTAATACTAAGTATATAAAGAGCTAAAACAGATTGCAAGAGGTTATCGAATATACTCGTTACACAGCTTTCAGTCTATTCTCTTATCTGTCAGTGCACCTGACTGTTCGAGCTGCCTGCGCAATACTGCATAATCGTCATTTTGCCAAAATGCATCTGAGTTCAACAATCGCTCCGCATCTTCCCTTGCCGTAGAAAGTGCTTTAAAATCATGAACCAGATCGGCCATTTTAAATTCAGGCATACCGCTTTGCTTCTTACCGAAGATGTCGCCTGCTCCACGCAGTTCCAAGTCTTTTTCCGCCAAAATAAATCCGTCATTCGTCTCCGTCATCGATTGCATCCGCATTTTCCCTTCTTCGGATGAAGGGTTTGCAAGCAGGACGCAATAAGATTGATCGGAGCCCCGGCCAACACGTCCGCGCAGCTGATGCAGCTGGGCCAGCCCAAATCTTGTTGCATCATAGATCAGCATAAACGTCGCATTCGGAACATTGACGCCTACTTCCACGACCGTCGTAGAGACAAGAATGTTCAGCTGCCCTTCACTGAATTCCCGCATTACCTGATCTTTTTCTGTTGACGGCAGCCGGCCGTGCATCAGTCCGACTGTGTAGCGGCCTGCAAAATAGTTACTGAGCTCAGCATGCACTTCTACAGCGTTCTGCACATCAAGTTTATCGGACTCTTCAATCAAAGGACAGATGACGTAAGCCTGTCTTCCGGCGCGTAATTCTTTCTCCATTCTTTGCAGGACAGGCACCAGTGATTCTTCTTTTAGCCAATGTGTTTCTATTTCTTTTCGTCCTGCCGGCAATTCATCCAGCACAGACACATCCATTTCACCAAATACCGTAATCGCCAGCGTTCTTGGAATGGGAGTGGCGGTCATGAAAAGCACATCCGGATTCAGCCCTTTATCACGCAAGACACGGCGCTGCTCAACGCCGAACCTGTGCTGTTCGTCCGTCACTACAAAGCCCAGCTTACGGAATTGCACTTCGGGCTGGATAAGCGCATGTGTGCCGATCAGCAAATCGATGTCACCCGACTCCAGCCTTTCCAGTATTTCTCTTCTGGCTTTCGCTTTAGTGGAACCTGCCAAAAAAGCGACAGTTACACCAAACGGCTCAAACCAGTCAGCCAGCAACTCCGCATGCTGCTCCGCAAGAATTTCTGTCGGTGCCATCAGTGCACCTTGAAATCCGGCAGTAACCGCCGCGTAAAGCGCAATAGCCGCCACCGCGGTTTTTCCGGAGCCTACATCACCCTGCAGCAGCCGGTTCATGCGAAGAGGTGATTTTAATTCAGCGCATAATTCGTTCACCACCCGTTTTTGTGCATTTGTTAATTCAAACGGCAGGGAGCCGATGAATTTCTTCAGCAATTCCAGATCGTATTGTATGACTAGGCCTGGCTCCTGTTCCTTGCGCAGCTTTTTCATCCCTTGAATTTTCAGCTGAAACAGCAGGAGTTCTTCATAAACGAATCGTCTGCGCGCGTGCTTTACATCTTCCGGCTTCGTTGGAAAATGAATCATTTCCAGCGCCTGCGCAATCGACGGAAGCCGGTATTCACGAAGCATCTCCTGCGGCAGTGTCTCTTCTGCATCCTGTGCTGCAAGGTCAATTACTGTGCGCATATAGCGGCGGAAGGTTTTTTGGTGCATAACACCTTTTACGCTGTAAACCGGCTCGAAATCTGTTTGTGCTCCTGTATGTAAACGGCTGACCGTAATCACTTGGCGCCCTCTGTCCCACGTGCCGGTCACATTGACCTGCATGCCCGGCAGCAGACGGTCTTTCAAGTAATGCTGATTGAAAAACACCGCTTTCACTAAATGATGTCCGACCAGCAAACGCACTTGCATGCGTGAACGGTTCTTTCCCGAATAAAATACTGCAGGCTGTGATTCCACGCGCCCTTCTACAGTCACCCGCTCATTATGCGGCGTTTCAGTTAGGTCTCTCATTCTGAAATCTTCGTGCCGGTAAGGGAATGTATACAGCAAATCTTCAATCGTCAGAATCCCGAGTTTTGCAAACTGTTCAGCTGTTGCTTTGCCGATTCCTTTTACGGTTCCGATACTATTTTTTAAAATGGTTGCCACTGCGGATCCTCCTCTCTATGCAAGCTGAAAAACAGATGTTCTCTTTTTAGTTTACCATGAAAAGGCAGGAAAATAAAAACGTTGCCCCTGCTTACAGGACAACGTAATATTTTTATTCGACAGAAAGAATGTATGGATAAAGGGGTTGTTTCCCCGCGTACAATTCAATATCGACATGGTCGAATTGCTCTTCAATATACGCACTGATTTTTTCAGCCTCTTCTGCAGATACATCTTCACCATATATAATAGTGACGATTTCATCCTCTTCATCAATCATAGAAGAAACCAGGCGTTTCGTAACATCTTCAAGTGATGGAGCTGAACTGGTGATCTTGCCTTCTGCAATCCCCATAAAGTCATCTTTATGAATCGTCACTCCATCGATGGATGTATCACGTACCGCATACGTAACTTGCCCCGTCTTAATGGAAGCAGACGCCTGCTTCATTGACTGCGCATTCTTTTCCACCGTTGCTTCCGGATTGAATGCTAAGATTGCCGCAAGACCTTCCGGTACGGATTTAGTCGGCACGACAGCTGCCTCAATTTCCAATACCTCCGCCGCCTGTTCCGCCGCCATAATGATATTTTTATTATTTGGCAGAATTAATACTTTCTCTGCACCAATTTCCTGAATCGCTTTGACAATGTCTTCGGTGGAAGGATTCATCGTCTGACCGCCTTCAATAACCGCGGATGCACCGATACTTTTTAGGAGTTCAGCGATTCCTTCTCCCATCGAAACGGTTACAATTGCATATTTATGCTGAACTGGTTTCACTGCGGACGCTTCATCGCGATCCATGATGTCACTGTGCTGTTCACGCATATTCTCGATTTTCATCTTTGTTAATGAACCGTATTTCTGGCCATATGTCAGCGCATCTCCAGGCTCTTCTGTATGGATATGTACTTTCACCACTTCATCATCTGAGATAACGAGCAATGAATCGCCCAGTTCACTTAAATCCTGCCGGAAAATGGCTTCATCGAAAGGCTGATCAAGAAGTTTTTTGGAGTCTAATTTGACCATGAATTCCGTACAGTAGCCAAACACAATATCTTCGGAGTTCATAAAGCTCTGAACACTTCGATGGTGTTCTGTATTCACTAAGTCTTCCATCGACTGTACAGTTACTTTTTCTGGCAAGTCTTCGCCTTTCAGGCATGCCAAAAAGCCTTCATAGACATAAACCAGACCTTGTCCTCCGCTGTCTACTACTCCTACCTCTTTCAAGACCGGCAATAAATCAGGCGTGCGTTTTAAGGAAGTCTTTGCTTCTTCCACAATAATCTCCAGTAACCCTGCGAGATCTTGTGCATCTTCCATATGCTGTACAGCTGCATTTGCAGCATCTTTCGCCACAGTCAAAATGGTCCCTTCCACCGGTTTCATTACTGCTTTATACGCTGTATCCACGCCGTATTTAAGCGCTTCTGCAAATTGCCTGACGGATACTTCCGATTCTTTTTCAATCTGTTTACTGAATCCACGGAACAGCTGAGACAGAATGACGCCCGAATTTCCGCGCGCACCCATGAGCAATCCCTTTGAGAATGCCTGCGCTGTCAGCCCGATATGTTCCTGTGCGTGACGTTCTGTTTCCTTTGCCCCTGATGTCATGGATAAATTCATATTTGTTCCCGTATCACCATCCGGCACCGGAAAGACATTTAAAGAATCCACGTAATCCGCATTTTGATGAAGATGATGCGAACCCATTTCTACCATCTTCGCAAATTGCAATCCATTAATTGAAGTCATTGACTTGAAGTCCTCCTTTTACACGTTCGTTACCCGAACTCCCTGTACAAAAATATTTACCGAACTGACTGTCAGCCCGAGTGTCTTTCTCACTATATATTGCACTTTTGATTGTACTTGATAAGCCACTTCAGTAATTTTCGTGCCGTAACTTACGATGACGTATATATCGATATGGAATTCCTCGCCTTCGCTGCGCACAATAACACCGCGGGCGAAGTTTTCTTTGCGGAGAATTTCTGTAAGTCCGTCACGAATTTGATGCTGGGAAGCCATCCCCACTATTCCATAACATTCAATTGCAGCCTCTCCGACTACTTGCGCAATTACATCATTTGTAATATCGATCGTCCCGTGTTCATTTTTAAGTTCGATTGACATCCTCATCTTCTCCTCCCTATCTCCAGATACATCATACGTACATTATACGGCAAATCATCAAGAATGAAAGCATTGAAGACGGCAAAATATAGTGTAAAGGAAAAAACCTTGAAAGTATAAGAAAAAATTGTTGCATCGATTCTGTCCTTATGATAAAGTACTATGGTATGCGAATTGTAACGTGAATCGCTAAATAATTCACGAGGAGGAACTAAAATGGCTAAACAATGTGTTATCACTGGACGAAAAGCTCGTTCTGGAAACTCTCGTTCACACGCTCTGAATTCTAGCAAACGCACTTGGGGCGCAAACCTTCAAAAAGTTAGAATCTTAGTAGACGGCAAACCTAAACGCGTTTGGGTATCTGCAAGAGCTCTAAAATCAGGCAAAGTACAACGAGTATAATGTAAAGCTGAAAGCGCCCGGTAGCCTCGACAGTCGTTGGAGGATCTGCCATAAAGGCGCTTTTTGCCTTTCTGGCGGAGCCGAAACGATCCGAGAGGCTGGCGCTGGAAGCTGGATATAATGTTAAAGCTGAAAGCGCCCGGTAGCCTCGACAGTCGTTGGAGGATCTGCTGTATAGGCGCTTTTTGCTTCTTTACTTTACACAGAAAAAACACAAAGCACCTGCTTAGGCGCTTTGTGTTTTTTCTTTTTTGCGTTTTTTTGACTTGGCGGCTTTTGGATTGGCAGCAACCGTTGATTTTGTGCGGCTATCTTTCTGGAACGCCACTGCACACTTTCTCACGATGTTGCTGACAAACTTTGGCAGCGTGAATGTATATACTCGCAAATCCCCACTCCTTTCAGGAATCTGAACTCCTTACCATTAAGCATATGCCCTCACGGAAGGAGATAGTACAAACATCCGCCATTGTTTCATTACTTGTAAAACGAGTTACGCCAATTTCCAGCCGCTCATTTACTGTTTCGTATTTAAAGCCCGTCAGCGTCAGCCCCGTTACAGCAGGGCCGAACGAGAAAAAGGATGTATACGGATAACGGGAATCTTTCTTTACGCGTCTTACTCCGGGAAGCATGACACGGATATCATTTGTTGTATTATGAATCTTAAACTTTACTTTACGGTTCTCGGACTGAATCCGGTACAGCAAATGCAAAGCTGACTGCAAATGATCCAGACGCCCGCCTGTGACGCCTGTCAGCACGATGTAATCGGGCTCGTACGCAAGCGCGCGCTGTACTGCAAGTTCCGTATCAGTTTCGTCCTTCTCTTCGTTCGCACGATGAATCATTTCAGCACCTGATTCGATTTGTTTAAATTGCTCTTCCGTCACCGAATCAAAATCGCCAACCGCTTCATTCGGCACTATGCCTTTTTCGAGTAAATACAATGCGCCCCGGTCCACCCCGATATACACCGTATCCTCCTGATCATACTCTGTCAGATCCACTACTTCCTCAATGGGGCCAGCCGCACACACGATGGCATATTTCATTTCGCCATCACGCTTTCACCGGCTGACTTGATGGCCTGCAGCGCTTCTGCGCGATTCTTTTTATTATAGATGGCAGAACCAGCCACAAAAATAGTCGCACCTGCCTCCACACAAGGCTTGATCGTTTCTTCATTAATACCGCCGTCAATTTCGATTTCAATGGAGAGATTGCGTTCTTTGATGATATCGGACAGCTGCTTCACTTTCGGAATGACGGATTCAATGAATGACTGGCCGCCGAAGCCGGGATTGACTGTCATGAACAATACCAAATCCACATCTTCAAGAACATGCATAATCTGTTCAACAGGCGTATGCGGATTCAGGACGACACCCGGCTTTGCACCGGTTGATTTAATTAACTGCAGTGTTCTGTGCAAATGACGGCATGCTTCCACATGGACCGTAATATAATCTGCTCCTGCTTTCGCGAAGTCTCCGATATACGCATCCGGATTTTCAATCATTAAATGCACATCCAATGGCAGTTCTGTCAACGGACGCAACGCTTCCACCACAATCGGCCCCATCGTAATATTCGGCACGAAATGACCGTCCATTACATCGATGTGAATAAGCTCGGCTCCTGCCTGCTCTACCTCTTTCACTTCTTCTCCTAATTTGGCAAAGTTTGCCGCTAAAATAGATGGCGCAATTTTTATCATAGTTAATACCTCGGCTTTCGATCCATTATTTCTTGCATGAATAACAAGTAATTTTTATAACGGCTTTCTGAAATGAGTCCTTCTTCGACTTGCGCTTTAACTGCGCAGCCCGGCTCCTTCAAATGAAGACAGCCTCTAAATTTACATCCTTCACTTGCTTCAGCCATCTCTACAAAATAATCCCGCAGTTCTTCTTTTTCGATATGATCAAAATCCAGCGAACTAAACCCGGGTGTATCAGCCACCAGACCGCCCGCCACTTCGAGCAGCTCCACGTGCCGCGTCGTATGTTTTCCGCGGCCCAGCGCGTCTGAAATGACTCCGGTTTTCAACTGCAGCTCAGGCAAAATCGTATTCAGCAATGTGGATTTGCCTACACCTGACTGTCCTGCCAGCACGGTAGTTTTACCGCTGATATACGGACGCAGCACTTCCAGCAGCGGTTCTTCATTATCCACATTCCGCAAAACTGTATAACCGATCCGCTGGTAATATGCAAGATTCTCTTCATTATCCTCTACGGTTTGCTGATTGGCTATATCCTCTTTTGAAATATACAAAATCGGCTCTAATTGGTGTGATTCAATGACCGCCAGGAAACGGTCCAATAAACGGAGACTCATATCTGGTTCGACGACTGAAAAGACCAGCAGCACTTGATCCACATTTGCAATCGGCGGTCTGACCAACTCACTCTTACGCGGCTCGACCCCAGTAATAGTCGCATCATTTTCTCCGTCAGGCACATACGTCACAAAATCACCTACAAGCGGATTGATCTTTTTTAACCGGAATACTCCCCGGCTTTTACATTGAATCAATTCACCATTATGTTCCACATAATAAAAGCCGCTGATTGCTTTTCGAATTTGGCCTTCCGCCATCGAACTCCTCCTCTACTCTAACTCTTTATAGTCAAACTTATTTTGTTCAATCACTGTTTGATCGCGCATGATTTTATATCCTCCACGCGCTCCTTCTTCAATTTCAATAGTGATTTTACGGGTCGTATCTTCCGTAATTTCAAATTCCTCCACTGGATCGTTCATGGTATGTGTCCGGTCTTGGATAAAAATTTGGATTTTCTGAGGTGTTGGTTCCGTCTCTGGGTCAGAATCCGAATCAGGATTCCCTTCATCCTCTCGGTCAAATTCATCTTCTGGCTGGTTTTCGGGATATTTGTAAGGTATATGAATGGTTTTAACCAGCAGTTTGACCGGTTTTGATGCAGGTCCCTTGGATACTACTACATCCACCCGCTCACCTTTTTCCAATTTCTCACCTTTAGCCGGTTTTTGTGAAACGACATGCCCCTTTGTGACTGTGTCTGAGTATTCCTCGCTGACAATATGAATTTTCAGTCCTGATCTTTTCGCGTAATCCTCCAGCTGTTTAGCAGACATCCCTGACAGGTCATTAAGAGAGTGAAGTTCTTTGCCTTTACTCACAGTAAAAATCAATTTCGTATCTTCAGGAATGACAGGCTGATCAGCTTCAGGCTGCTGGCTGATGATTGTGCCTTTAGGTTCTTCAGAGTAGACTTCCACTGACTCAATCAGCTTAAAACCATAACCTTCAAGGAAACGTTTCGTTGCTTCAAAATTTCGCCCGGTATAGTCGCTGAGCTTCATCGTATCTTTGCCCGTACTGATGAAGAGTTTGACACCGTCGCCTTCTTTGCGTTTCTTGCCCGCTTCTGGGACCGTCTTGGTAACTTTTCCGGCATCGAACTCATCGGATGTCTCTTCAAATCGCTCATCAATGACAAAGCCTTCCTTTTCCAGTATCTCCGTTGCTGCGAGCTCTTCCTCCCCTACCACTTTAGGCACGATAATCTCTTTCGGCTTCATCATCATGAACAGCAGAAATGCCAGCAGCGCCGCCAATAATATACCGCCTGCCGCCACATAAGGCCATTTCCTCTTTTTCTTTTTCACGGGAGATACAGGGTCCTCTTTCACCGGCGGAATTTTCATGGTGTCTTCCGCATCTTCAAACTTCGGCACATCACGAATCACCGGGATCGCCATTGTCTTATCATCATCAAAAGGTAAAGTAAATTTACTTTCATTTGCCCGTTCAGGTGATAATACGGTCAATAAATCATCGTACATTTCATCCGCTGTTTCATAGCGGCACATTGAATCTTTTGCAGTTGCTTTCAGGATGATATTTTCAACGCTCTGCGGAATTTCAGGAAACTGGTCGCGGACAGACGGCGTTTCTTCCTGAAGGTGCTTTAGTGCAATGGCAACAGCTGTTTCCGCTGAAAACGGCAATTCACCCGTCAGTAATTCATAAAAGACAATGCCGAGTGAATAAATATCCGAACGCTTTGTCGCCATGCCCCCTCTTGCCTGTTCAGGTGACAGGTAATGAACCGTGCCGATCACAGAATTTGTTTTGGTGTGAACCGTGGAATTCAGCGCCATCGCTATTCCAAAGTCCGTGATTTTCACATCATCTTCACTATTCATGAGAACATTTTGCGGTTTGATATCGCGGTGCACAATACCGTTATGATGCGCATGCGAGATAGCTGACACCAGCTGCTGCATAATGGATACAGCGTGTTCTGCCGACAATGCGCCATGGGTGTGGATATAGTCTTTCAACGTTCTGCCGGGTATGTATTCCATCACCAGGTAATGGAGTTCATCTTCTTGGCCGACATCAAAAATATTTACAATATGAGGATGTGTCAGACTGGTCGCGGAAAGTGCCTCCCGCTGAAATCGCTTCTTTAACTCCTCTTCATTGGCAAAATCATAATGCAGTACTTTAATGGCTACGTCGCGGTCGAGAATGATATCATGCGCCAAATAGACTCTGGACATGCCCCCGTCTCCGATGACCCGAATAATTTCATATCGTTTACCGATTCGTTTACCAATCATGCCGGCGTCACCCCGTTTCCGGGAATTTCCAGCAGAATCACTGTAATATTATCTTCGCCGCCGCGTTCATTCGCCATTTCGATAAATTCATCTGCTCTGACTGCCAGCGGGCTGTCTTGAAGGATGATATCCAGCATGGTTTCTTTATCGATTTTATTGCTCAGGCCGTCTGTGCAAAGCAGCACATAAGAGTGTTCAGTCAAAGGGAATATATAGCGGTCAGGAACGATCGACTTTTCAGAGCCGACTGCTTTCATAATCCAATTACGCTGCGGATGCACTTCCGCTTCTTGTTCTGTAATTTCTCCGCTGTCAATCAATACATTGACGAAAGAATGATCTTTTGTGATCTGGCGGATGGCTTTGCCTGTAACATGATAAATCCTGCTGTCGCCGACATGGAAGACAAGACATTGTTCATCCAGAATCAGCGCAATGTCAAGCGTAGTTCCCATCCCTTTAAAGTTTTCATCTTCCTGAGAAGTTGTATAAAGAAACAGATTAATATCGACAACTGCATCATATAGAAGATCGCACCAATCCTGTTCAGTCTCCACTTCCTCGTCCGCTGCCATAAATCGCTCGCCAATCATGCGAACGGCTGTGGCACTGGCAAAATCACCGCCTTTGTGACCACCCATTCCATCCGCAATGATTGCGAGAACCGTCTGTTTTTTGGAGTGAACAAATACAGCTGCTTCATCTTCATTTACAGTTCGCTTTTTCCCTGTATCTGAGCGGATCTCATACTCCATAGGCTACCCTCCGTTCCAATCTGTCACATCAGCTGATTCTTTGCATGGCTGCAATAAAGAATCCGTCACTTTGATGGTCATGCGGTAAAATCTGCAAATATCCCTGCTCATTCTCTTCTTCCAAAATATGAAGAGGCACCAGCTTAAAGTCCGGCTGCTCCCGCAAGAACCAATCGACAATCTCTTCATTTTCTGATTTGTCGATGGTACACGTACTATAGACGAGCAGGCCGTCTATCTTCACCAGCCGGCTGGCAACTTGCAGCAGCTCTTTTTGAATGACTGAAAGATTTTGGATATCCTGCAGCGTCTTTTTATATTTAATTTCAGGCTTTCTGCGAATAACACCCAATCCGCTGCACGGCGCATCCACCAGCACACGGTCAAATGACCGGGCTTCATAAGTGTCTAATAACGCTCTGCTGTCACCGCTGTTTGTATGAATTGAATTCAAACCGAGACGCTGTGCATTTTGTTCAATCAGACGCAGTTTGTGCGGGTGCAAGTCATGCGCCTGTATTTCCCCTTCATCATTCATGCGTTCTGCAATATGTGTCGTTTTGCCGCCAGGTGCTGCACACATATCCAGTACGCGCATCCCAGGCTCCACTTGCAGTGCAATTGCGGGCAGCATCGAACTTTCATCCTGAATTGTCAGCAGTCCTTGCTTGAATACTTCCGTAGATGCGATATTACCTGACTCCACCTGGATACTGCTGTCTGACAGCGTGCCAGGCGTCGCAATAATACCTTCTTTCTTAAGTAACCCAATGACTTCCCCTTTATTCGTCTTCGTTTTATTGATCCGTGCTGTCGTAATAGGCGGCTGGTTATTGACAACTGCCGCAGCAGTCGCTTCTTCCATGCCGTACTGCTCAATCCATCTTCGAATCAGCCATTCCGGGTGGCTCGTTTCGATTGACAAACGGGTAACAGGGTCTTCTATTTCATCAAGGGAAGGTACGCCTTCACGGAGTATGGAGCGTAAAATTCCGTTGACCATAGATGACACCCCTTTATGCCCGCGTTTATTGGCAATCTTTACTGCTTCATTGACAACAGCATGTTCAGGTATCTTGGACAGATAAATGATTTGATACACTGACAGCCGCAGTAATTGCCGTACCCACGGCTGCAGTTTTCCGCGCACGAACGGCGCCAGATAATAATCGAGTGTCATTTGCTGCTGTAAGGTGCCGTATGTTAATTCTGTCAATAACGCACGGTCTTTTGGCGGCAGATCATATAACTCAATAGTTTTATGCAGTAATAAATTACTGAATGCCTGCTCGTTTTCAATTTCCATTAAAATTGATAATGCGGCATCCCGGACATTGCCGCGCCAAATCTTCTTTTTATAATTTGTCATTCAAATTGATCTCCCACTTGCCATTTCGATCCGATTCCATTTAAGAATACGTCGGCAGTCATTCGTTTTTTTCCTGCTGGCTGTAAATCAGTGATCGCCAGTGCGCCTTCACCTGTCTGCACGATAATCCGGTCTTTCTCAAGGCCGATAATTTCTCCCGGCACTGCGTCAGCATGCTTTTCTTCCATTTGCGCCCACCAGACTTTCACTTGATCGCCTGCAAACTTCGTGTAGGCGACAGGCCATGGATGCAGCCCTCTGATTTGGTTATAGATGGAACGTGCGGATGTTGTCCAGTCAATCCGTTCCTGTTCTCTTGAAATATTGCGTGCAAACGTTACTTGTGTCTCATCTTGTTTTGTGCGTTCGTTCGTACCGCTGATAATGGAAGGCAATGTCTCCTTCAATAATGAAGTGCCTGCCGCAGACAGCTTTGTGAACATAGTTCCAGTATCGTCGGTCTCTTCAATTGGCGTGACGACTTGTGAAATAATATCGCCCGCATCCAATTTTTCCGCCATATACATGATCGTGACACCCGTTTCGGTTTCACCGTCCATCACTGCCTGGTGAATCGGTGCACCGCCGCGATATTTTGGTAATAGTGAAGCATGCACATTAATGCAGCCAAGCGCAGGTGCTTCAAGCAATTCATTTGGCAGCAATTGCCCGAATGCGGCTGTCACGATCAGGTCGGGCTGCAATGCCAGAATTTCCTGCAATTCGGAAGATCCTTTCAGCTTTTCAGGCTGAATAACCGGCAGTCCCAGGCGCACCGCTTCTTCTTTTACAGGAGGAGGCGTCAGTATGCGCTTGCGGCCTACCGGACGATCAGGCTGCGTAACGACAGCAGCGATGTCATATCCTTCCCCGTGAAGCATCGAAAGGACACCGACAGAAAATTCAGGCGTACCCATGAAAATAATTTTAGTCATTCGTCGTCCTCCTCCTCTTCAAATTCAGACGGGTCCACTACCCGCTGGATTTTCTTATCAAATAAAACACCATTTAAATGGTCAATTTCATGCAGAATGGCACGAGCTTCATATCCCTCTGCTTCTAACTCATACAGACTGCCGTCGCGTTCCTGAGCTTCTATTTTCACGTAAAAAGGGCGCTCTACTTCGCCGAATAATCCCGGGAAACTGAGGCATCCTTCGACCTCAACTTCTGACCCTCCTGTTGCGGTAACTACCGGGTTGATCATTTCAATGATGTCCTGTTCTTCATCGAAGTCAACAATGGCGGCGCGGATCGTGCGGCCGACTTGCGGCGCAGCAATGCCGACACCGTCATTTTCGACCATCGTCTCATACATATCGTCAAGCAAAACCCCTAGCTTCTCGTCAAATACGGTAACTTCCTCGCAGGGAGTAGTCAAAATAGGGGACGGATGTTTTACAATTTCTAATATAGTCAAAATTACTTCCTCATTTCTGCGTTGTAAAAGTTAAAAAATTGCTGTCGGCTCACGGTTTATAGACATAATTAACCCGTCTTTTGCCCAGCTCGTTTTATAATGTTTCAACAGTTGC
Organism: Sporosarcina sp. P37; assembly: GCF_002109365.1. NCBI lineage: Bacteria > Bacillati > Bacillota > Bacilli > Caryophanales > Caryophanaceae > Sporosarcina > Sporosarcina sp. P37. The sequence continues at coordinate 2,879,056 of NZ_CP015349.1, read as the reverse complement.
TGCAGTGTTGGAATCAGTGCAGGTTCCTGTTTGTATTTTATCAAACTTTGGTAGCGATATCTATTGTTGAGGCGGCTGATGGCAGCAGCCGTCGGTCCAATGATCACAGTGCCTGGCGACAGGTGCTCAGACAGAAACGCGGTTCCTTTATGTGCGTAGTCCGCCGCTTTCAATACATCTTCATGACTGAACTGTACAACCGTTACGTAATAATAAGGCGGATAGCCGAGCTGCCGTCTTCGTTCCATTTCCAGTTCATAAAATGGTACGTAATTCTGTGTTTTAGACAGCTCTATCGCATAATGTTCAGGGTCATATGTCTGAATGACCACTTCTCCAGGCAGCTGATCACGTCCGGCCCGGCCGCTCACCTGCGTCAGCAGCTGAAATGTTTTTTCTGCTGCCCGGAAATCTGCGAGGTGAAGAGATGTATCAGCCGCTAAAACGCCGACGAGTGTAATGCGCGGAAAATCCAGTCCTTTTGCAATCATCTGTGTTCCGAGGAGAATATCTGCTTTGCCTTCACCAAAATCATAAAGCAGACGTTCATGTGCGCCTTTTGTATTTGTCGTATCGACATCCATGCGAATGACGCGTGCTTCTGGCACCAATTTATACAGTTCTTCCTGCGCTTTTTGTGTACCGGTTCCGAAAAAACGAATGTGCTCACTCGTACATTCAGGGCATTCAAGCGGCACCGGTTCTTCATGACCGCAATAATGGCATTTCAAACTTTCACTCGCGCGGTGGTAGGTCAATGAAATATCACAATTCGGACATTCCACTACAGTCCCGCAATCACGGCAAAGCACAAAACTGGAGAAGCCGCGTTTATTGAGCAAAAGCACAATTTGTTCCTTGCGTGCCAGCCGTTCGCGAATGCCTTCCGCCAATGCAGTTGAAAACATCGAACGGTTCCCCGTCTTCAGCTCTTCCCGCATATCCACGACTTCAACGCTTGGCAGTGCCTGATTTTTCGCCCGCTTTGACAGCGTCAATAACGTATAAACACCTTTCACAGCACGTGCATAAGACTCCAATGAAGGCGTCGCACTGCCTAAAATGACCGGGCAGTTATAGTGCTGAGCACGCCAAATAGCTACATCCCGCGCATGATATCTGGGTGATTCTTCTTGTTTATAAGTAGATTCATGTTCTTCATCTAAAATCAGCAATCCTAAATTCGTAAAGGGCGCAAATACGGCAGAACGTGCACCGATTGCCACTTTCACTTCGCCCCGGTGGATCCGGCGCCATTCATCATATTTCTCGCCGGACGACAATCCGCTGTGCAAAACCGCCACCAGCTCGCCGAACCGTCCTTTAAAACGGGCTGTCATCTGCGGAGTCAATGAAATTTCCGGAACAAGCACAATTGCTTCTTTTCCTTGTGTCAGCACATGGTCAATTGCCTGTAAATAGACCTCTGTCTTGCCGCTTCCAGTAATGCCGTGCAGCAGAAAAGTTTCCTGAATCTGTCGGTCGCTCGCTTCGCTGATTGCTGACAGGGCAGTCCGCTGCTCGTCCGTCAGCTGTTCCGGTTGTCCGCTGTCCTGCATTTTCGGTGTATCCAATTCACGATACACTTCCATATAGGACTGTTCGACAACCTGTTTATCCACCAGTGATTTCAAAACAGCGGCCGTCACGCCGGATTCATTGACAATTTCACTTGCTTCGATCGATTCTGCCGGATGAAGCAATAGCCAGCGCAGTAATTCCTGCTGTTTTTTTGCATTCGGATGGGCCTCTTCCAGTGCGCCCTGCAACTGCTCCGCATCGGGTATATGAATCATCCGCACTTTTTTCATTTTCGTTTTCTGCTGAATCGCTGTGTCGATATCGACGATTCCCAGCTCACTGTATTTCTTTGCTTCATTTAATAAATTCGCATCTTGCAGTGCTTTCAGAGTCACTTGCTGACGATTTCCTAAAAATGCACGGAACGAATCATCCAGCAATTCCGGTTTGACTGCCCTCAAAACCTTTTCATACTTTGCCCGCATCGCTGCGGGCAGCATTACTTGCAACGCATCAATCTCATAAGCAATGGTGTCTGTAGCCATCCATTTGGATAAAGCCAATAGTTCTGCTGATAAAACCGGCTCCAAATCTATAATTTCTGCGATTGGTTTAATTTTATTGTGATCCAGTTCACTTTCCTCTTTGACCGCAGTAACGTAGCCAAGAACTTTTCTCGGACCGAACGGCACTTTGACCCGCAGACCAGGCTCCATCACATGTTCCCAATCCGCAGGCACGGCGTAATCAAACGGTCGGTCGATCGGATAAGCCGCTACATCGACAATGACTTCAGCGAACATGCAGTTTACTGCTTTCTTGCTGAATAATCGTTTCAAATAAACGCACAGCCAGCTGACCTTTCGGCATAGAGGAGAAAGGAGTCACATCTCCTTCTCTAGAAAGGAGTGTTACAACATTTGTATCACTTCCGAACCCGCCACCCGGATCGGTCACATCGTTTACGATAATATAGTCAAGGTTTTTAGATTCTAATTTCTTTTGTCCATAGGCAATCACGTCTGTCGTTTCAGCCGCAAAGCCAACGAGTAACTGTTGCTCTTTACGCTCACCGAGTGTTTTCAATATATCCGTTGTCCGCTCAAGTTCAAGCACATCATCGCCGGCTTTTTTCTTCATTTTCTGGCCATGTATATTTTTAGGCCGGTAATCTGCAACTGCCGCCGATTTCACCACTATAGATGCATCGTCATACTGGCCAAGTACGGCATCCAACATTTCTGCTGCACTTTCGACATAAATCACGTGAACGCCAGCAGGCACCGCCAATTCTACAGGCCCTGAAATCAGTACCGTTTCGGCCCCAAGTTTTTGTGCCGCAGCCGCCATCGCGTAGCCCATCTTCCCGCTGGAAAAATTAGACACATAACGCACAGGGTCAATTCGTTCACGGGTAGGCCCTGCTGTAATAACCACTTTCTTGCCTTTCAGCGGCTGATTGGAAGCATCCGTAAAATAGCTGCCGATCAGCTCAGTGATTCGTTCCGGCTCTTCCAGGCGCCCTTTGCCTACGTAACCGCACGCAAGAAACCCTTCTGACGGTTCGATAAACTGATAGCCGTCTTTATGCAGCTGTCCGATATTACGGACGACAGCCGGATGGTCATACATATGCACATTCATAGCCGGCGCTATCCATACATCTGCTTCCGTTGCGAGTAAAATAGTCGTTACCATATCGTCAGCAATTCCATTAGCAAGTTTGCCGATGACATTGGCAGTGGCAGGTGCCACCACAACCAGATCTGCCCAGTCCGCCAGATCGATATGCGCAATGACACGGGAATCTTTTTCATCAAACGTATCGAAATATACGTCGTTGCGGGACATCACTTGAAAAGATAAAGGCTGTACAAATTCTTTTGCTGAGTCTGTCATCACCACTTTTACATTAGCGCCTGCCTGGGATAATTTGCTGACAAGTGCAACTGCTTTGTATACCGCAATACCGCCTGTGACGCACAGTAAAATGTTTTTATTGTCAATCTTCATGGAAACTCTCTTCCTTTCCGAAAATAATAAACTCCCTGAGAACGGTTGGATTCTTAGGGAGTTGTTTTTTATTTCAAATCATACTTCATCTTCATAAACAATGGATTCGTCTGCTTTTTCATTGATCAGAATCCCTGCCGCTACTTCTTCGAGGGATCTGCCGACACTTTTTACCGAACGGTACGTGCCAAGTAATTCGTTTTTCTTTTCCTGCATTTCACGTGCGCGTTTTGCTGCCAGTGTAACGAGTGTATATTTAGAATCAACTTTTCCTTTTAGTGAATCAACTGATGGATATAACATAGTTTATTCTCCCTCCAACATTTGTAAGTATCTCTCTTCTACACGTTCTCTTCTGCAATGCTCTGCCGTAACAATCGCATTGATCCGATCACATGCTTTGGAGACCTCGTCGTTTTCTACTACATAATCGTACAGGTGCATCATTTCCAGTTCTTCTCTCGCTTTTAACACACGGTCAGCAATAATGTCAGATGCTTCTGTACCTCTTCCGATCAAACGGGTTTCCAGATCGCTTAAGCTTGGAGGTGCAAGGAAAATGAACAGGCCGTTCGGTACTTTTTCACGCACTTGCGCTGCACCGACTACTTCAATTTCCAGGAATACATCGCGGCCTGCATCCAATGTTGCGTTGACATAGTCAAGCGGAGTTCCATAGTAGTTTCCTACGTATTCTGCGTATTCAAGCAGTTTGCCTTCGCCGATCATTTCTTCAAATACCTCTTTTGAGCGGAAGAAGTAGTCGACGCCGTCCACTTCCCCTTCCCGCGGGTTTCTGGTGGTCATGGATATGGAATATTCGTAATTAGTATCCGGGCTTGAGAAAAGTTCTTTCCGAACGGTTCCCTTTCCGACGCCGGATGGACCAGAAAGGACGATTAGGAGTCCTCGATGTTTGTACATGTAATCCCTCTTTGTATATGTATTCATTCGCACGTCATACCTCTGATGCGCCGTTGATTTGCGCTTCAGGCGGACGCTTTCCCGAGGGCGTGGCCCGAGCCGCTTCCCTCAATTCGTTCAGTCCAGGGTCTCGAACTCACGCTAATCCTCCGGGAGTCGCCGCCTTACGCTCCAATCAACTGGAGACGCTTCTAAACATAGAACTTTAACAAGAAAGTCAATTTACTACTTGAATTTTATCGTTAAACTGAAAAGGCCCATGTGTGCAATCTGTTCATATTATACCATAATCATACGATGAGTGCTAAAATGGAACAAAACGAAATGAAAGAGGAATCCGTATGGCATTTGATGGTTTATTTACGAAAGCTATAGTAAGCGAACTGCAGCAACTGAAGACTGGCCGGATTTCGAAGATTCATCAGCCGAACTCACAGGAAATTATATTCCAGATCCGGGCCAACAATAAAAATCATAAATTATTAGTATCGCTGCACCCTTCTTTTTCGCGTCTGCAGCTGACCGATGAGGTATTAACTAATCCGCAGGAGCCCCCTTTATTTTGCATGGTGCTGCGAAAACAGCTCGAAGGCGGAATGATTACGTCAATTAAACAGCATGAAACAGACCGCATTGTAACTATTAGTGTCCAGGCGCGAAATGAACTGGGTGATCAGATTGAACGGAAGCTGGTCATTGAGATTATGGGCCGGCACAGTAATTTAATTTTACTGGATGCATCGCGTGATATGATCATCGACAGTATGAAACACTTGCCGCCTTCCGTAAACAGTTATCGGACCGTATTACCCGGACAGCCTTATATTCCGGCACCGCCGCAAGATAAATTGAATCCTTTTGAAGTAACAGAAACTGAATTCAGCGAAATTGCGGGCACACTGCAAGAGCCAAAAGATATCGTGCGCCGATTTTCCGGTTTTTCTCCACTGACCGCGGCGGAACTGCTGTACCGTTTGGATAATCAAGCCTTATTCAGCATTTGGCAGTCGTTTCTGCAAAGCTTCTCTGCCGAATCAATGAAACCGACTGTCGTGGAAAATGACAGAAAGACCGTATTTTCCGCGGTGGAACTTACACACGCAGAAGGTACTGCACAGTCATTTTCCACACTGGGCGACCTGCTTGATAAGGTATACTTTGCCCGCGCGGAACGGGAACGGGTAAAATCGCAGGCAATCGACCTGGAACGCTGGTTATCAAATGAAATTGCTAAACTGGAAAACAAAATGAAGAAACTGCAAAAAGAACAGGAAACAGCACAGGATCTTGATACATTAAAGCTGTACGGTGAACTATTGACAGCAAACAGTTATATGCTGCAAAAAGGTGATAAAGAAGTGACGGTGGACAATTACTATGAACAAGGCACCGTTGTCACTATCCCGCTTGATCCGAGAAAATCGCCAATCGATAATGCGCAGCGCTATTTCTCACGCTATTCAAAAGCTAAAACAGCTCTCGTCCGGATAGCAGAGCAGCTGGAAAAAACTAAAGACGATATTGAATACTTCGAAATGGTCAGACAGCAAGTGTACCAAGCTTCCCCCATTGATATAGAAGAAATACGTGAAGAACTGGTGGATCTCGGATTTATGCGTGCAAGAAAAAGCAAAAAGAAAGTCAAAGCGAAGAAGCCGAAGCCGGAATCATTCGTATCGTCTGCCGGCATCCCGATCTCCGTCGGAAAAAATAATAAACAAAATGATTATTTGACTTTCAAACTGTCAGCCCGGGATCATATATGGCTGCACACGAAAGATATCCCCGGCTCCCACGTTGTCATACATGACGCCGAACCGGATGCACAGACGATTGAAGAAGCTGCGGGACTTTCCGCTTACTTCAGTAAAGCAAGGGAGTCCTCCTCTGTACCTGTCGATTACACAGCAGTCCGTCACGTAAAGAAACCTTCAGGCGCCAAACCTGGCTTCGTCATTTACTTTGAACAGAAAACAGTATTTGTTACGCCGGATGAAGATTTAGTGCGGAAACTGCGGAAATAAAAATGAGAGAGAACAGTTAATCGGTCTTCTAATCTTTCTATCCAATAAAAAACGGTCCCCGTCATGGGAACCGTTTTTTTTTACAGTGTGCCTGCTTTAAGTTTCGTATGCCAGTCCATCAATTCTTTCATAGACTCTTCCTTAATCGCGCCTTCTTCTTTCGCCACTTCTGCCAGCGCAGCGAAATTCGTTAAGCTGTGATACGAAAGGTTGGCTTCTGCAAATTTTTCATCCGCTTTTTGCAATTCGTATGTAAAAATCGAAACAATGCCGCTCACTTCTACGCCTTCTGAAAGAAGTGCATTCGCTGCGTTCAAGCTGCTGCCGCCGGTTGAAATCAAATCTTCAATAATAACTGCTTTTGCGTCCGGCTCGATTTTACCTTCGATTTGACGGCTTTTTCCATGCGCTTTTGCAGTGGAGCGAATATAAACCATCGGCAATTTTAAAATATCAGCCACCCATGCAGCGTGCGGGATACCTGCAGTTGCAGTACCTGCGATCACTGTAGCTTCAGGGTAGTGGACGCGAATCAATGCCGCAAGACCTTCTGCAATTTCTTTGCGTCCTACAGGATCTGCCATTGTCAGGCGGTTATCACAGTAGATCGGTGATTGAATTCCGGAAGCCCACGTGAACGGCTCTTCAGGATTTAGCGCTACTGCACCTACATTGAGCAGGATTTGTGCTGTCTCTTTTTCTCTGTTCATGAAGTGATTCCCTCCCACAATGTGTTAACTTTTTGATACGCTTCGAGCGGGTTAACGGCACCTATGATGGCACGGCCGACGACAATATGTGTCGAGCCTTCCTGCCATGCTTTTGCAGGGGTCGCCACGCGCTTCTGATCATGGACATCGCCTTGTGCAAGGCGGATACCTGGCGTTACTTTGAAAAACTCCTTGCCGCATACTTCTTCAATAATTTTTGCTTCCTGCACTGAGCAGACAACCCCATCCAAATGAGCAGATGAAGCCAACTTTGCATAATGTTCGACAGACTCTCGAAGCGGCACACTGATCAATTGCTCTTCCCTCACCTGACGTTCGTCGGTAGATGTCAGCTGGGTAACAGCAAGCAATGCAGGACGCTGCGCACCTGCCGCTGTACCTGCATCCAAGCCTTCTAATGCCGCTTCCATCATTGCCTTGCCTCCCGCCGCGTGGACGTTGACCATATCCACTTCCAGTGAAGCCAAAACTTTCATCGCAGATTTCACAGTGTTTGGAATGTCATGCAATTTCAAGTCCAGAAAGATGGAATATCCTTCTTCCTTCAATCGTGCAATCATGGCGGGGCCTTCTTTATAATATAATTCCATTCCTACTTTGACATTGACCGAGTGATCAAATGCTTGCAGAAAGTCGAATGTTTTTTCAGCTGAATCAAAATCTAGCGCGATAATTGGGGAGCGGTTCATACGCGATGACTCCTTCCGATCAATTCTGAAATATGGTCTATTCCCAGTTCATCCAATTTTGCAGGCAACTGGTCAATAATAGCAGGACAGACAAACGGATCTACGAAGTTTGCAGTCCCTACCGCCACTGCACTGGCGCCGACTGATAAAAAGTCCACGACATCTTGGACGCAAGTGACGCCGCCCATCCCAATGATCGGAATATTGACGACCTGGCTCACTTCATAGACCATGCGGATTGCCACAGGTTTCACAGCTGGCCCGGATAATCCGCCGGTTTTGTTGGCAATGACCGGCTTTCCTGTCTTCTCGTCCAGACGCATACCGACCAATGTATTGATCATAGTAATACCGTCTGCCCCGCCCGCTTCCACAGCCACTGCCATCGCTTGAATATCAGTGACGTTCGGCGACAGTTTCACATATACGGGGACGGATGAAACGGCCTTAACAGCCGCTGTTAATTGCTTCGCTACTTCCGGATCTGTTCCAAATGCAATGCCGCCGCATTTGACGTTTGGGCAGGAGATATTCAGTTCTAACGCATGGACATTTGGCGCCTTTGAAAGTTCTTTCGCCACTTCCACATAGTCCGCAGTTTCAGATCCCGCCACATTCGCGATGATCGGCACATCGAATTTCTCCAGCCACGGAAGTTCATTATCCAGCACGCCTTGTAATCCCGGATTTTGAAGCCCGATAGCATTCAGCATGCCGGCTGCCGTCTCCGCAACACGCGGTGTCGGATTTCCGTAACGTGTTTCTTGTGTCGTCGCTTTAATCATGATAGCGCCCAGCTTTGAAAGATCATATAGATTGCCGTACTCTTTACCGAAACCGAAACAGCCGGATGCCGGCATGATTGGATTTTTCAATTCGAGTCCCGGCAATGTAATCGCCAGTCTGTTCATATCTGCACCACCCCTGCCGGAAATACTGGACCATCTGAACATACTTTGACATACGCTTTATCCGAAGCGTTTTCATTCGTATGGCAGACACAGGCGAAACAAGCACCTATACCGCAGCCCATACGCTGTTCAAATGATAAAAATCCTTTTTTATGGACATATGCTTTTTGTACTGCATCAAGCATCGGCATAGGTCCGCAGCTGTAAAATGTTTCAAAGTCGTCAGATAATCCGCTCATCACATTCGTAACAAACCCTTTTGTTCCGTTACTTCCGTCTACGGTTGCGATATGCGTTTCACCCAATGATGCAAATTCTTCTTCATAGAAAACGACGGAGTCAGTCTCGAAGCCGAGAATGTGGATGCAGTTTACACCTTTTGCCGTGAGCTGTTTGGACAACTCATACAATGGAGGCACGCCGATTCCGCCGCCGATTAATACAGCGGTTTGCCCTGCTGCAGTTTCTTCAACCGGAAAACCGTTTCCAAGGGGGCCAAGCACATTGACCGTGTCTCCCTCTCTTTTTTCGGACAGGAGTGAAGTTCCACGTCCTTCTGCCCGGTAGATAATAGTCATTTCATTTAGTTCCGGATTAATTTCCGCTATTGAAATCGGGCGTCTCAGTAATGGTTCAAATGAATCCGATACGCGGATATGGACAAACTGGCCCGGAGAAGTAATTTCTCCGACCAGCTCGCCTGTAAGCTTCATCTCAAAAATATTTTTCGCGATTTCCTGCTGCGATCCGACGGTCATCAAGTCCTGGATGATCATTGAACCACCTGCGGCTGCGGCATTGCTTCCGTCTGGAACGTCATCGATTCAATCACAGACAGCATGGCTGCTGCTGTATCAATAGACGTTAAGCAAGGAACGCCATTTTCCACTGTTTCCCGGCGGATTCTGAAACCATCACGTGCAGGCTGTTTCCCTTTAGTCAGTGTATTGATGACCAACTGCGCCTGTCCTTTTTGAATGACATCGATCAGCGTCAAACCTTCTGTGCCGATTTTACCGACGGTTTTCACTTCGATGTTTTCGGCTTCAAGTGCTTTAGCCGTGCCTTCTGTTGCCATAATGCGGTAGCCGATGTCAATGAAGCGCTTTGCTATTTCAACGATTTCTTCTTTATCTTTGTCAGATACTGTCATTAAGACTGTACCATATTCTTTTACTTCCATACCCGCAGCCACCAGGCCTTTGTATAAGGCTTTTTCCAAAGTGCTGTCTTTCCCCATAACTTCCCCTGTTGATTTCATCTCGGGTCCGAGTGTAATATCTACACGGCGAAGCTTGGCGAATGAGAATACCGGCACTTTTACATAGACTCCGGCCGGCGCTTCTGCCAGACCTCCTGCAAAGCCTTGTTCTGCAATCGACTTGCCCAGAATAGATTGAGTCGCCACATTTGCCATCGGAATATTCGTGATTTTACTCAAGAACGGCACCGTACGGCTCGAACGCGGATTGACTTCAATGACATATACTTGGCCTTCTGAAATGACGAACTGGATATTCAACAGCCCGCGGATATTTAATCCAAGTGCTAAACGTGTTGTGTAATCCGTAATTGTCTCAATCATCGACTGTGACAGGTTTTGCGGCGGATACACAGCAATCGAGTCTCCGGAGTGAACACCCGCGCGTTCAATATGTTCCATGATGCCCGGGATCAATACCGTTTCACCGTCACAGATCGCATCCACTTCGATTTCAGTTCCCGTCAAGTAACGGTCAATCAGTACAGGATGTTCAGGGCTCGCTTTTACCGCGTTCTCCATATAGTGAAGCAATTCTTCTTCATGGTAGACGATTTCCATCGCGCGTCCGCCAAGTACATATGAAGGTCGCACGAGAACCGGATACCCGATTTCAGTTGCAATGACAACTGCTTCAGGGACAGACAGTGCTGTCTTTCCAAGCGGCTGGGGTACGCCGATTTCATGCAGCGCACGCTCAAACTTGTCGCGGTTTTCTGCACGGTCAATATCATCCAATGAAGTTCCAAGAATCGTTACGCCGCGTGCTTCCAGTTCATCCGCCAAGTTGATGGCAGTCTGGCCGCCGAATTGTACAATAACACCTTCAGGCTGCTCGAGATCAATGATGTGCATAACATCTTCAATTGTCAGCGGCTCAAAATAAAGCTTGTCAGAGATGGAGAAGTCCGTTGAAACGGTTTCGGGATTGTTGTTTACAATAATCGCTTCATATCCCGCTTCCTGGATTGCCCATACACAGTGCACTGTGGCATAGTCGAACTCTACGCCCTGACCGATGCGGATCGGGCCTGAGCCTAATACAACCACACTCTTCTTATCTGTTTTTATAGATTCATTTTCTTCTTCATAAGTGCCGTAGAAGTAAGGTGTGTCTGACTCATACTCCCCTGCACATGTATCGACTTTTTTATAGACAGGAGTCATTTCCTGTTCTTTTCTCCAGCTGTATACTTCACGTTCTGTTGTGTTCCATAGTTTCGCAATCGTCACATCTGCAAATCCGAGGCGTTTTGCTTTGTATGCAACAGCCGAATCATATGGGTGATCTTTCAGCGTTTCTTCATAACGAATGATATTGTCGAATTTACGCAGGAAGAATAAATCAATTGCGCTCCATTCGTGCAATGTTTCGATAGTTACACCGCGTCGCAATGCTTCGCCGATAAAGAACAGACGCTCGTCCCCCGCTTTACGGATACGCTTTTCAATCCATTCATCTGACATCTCACCGCCCCCTGGAAGTGACAGATCAAACTGACCTGTTTCCAATGAACGGACTGCTTTCATAATGGATTCTTCAAATGTACGGCCCATTGCCATGACTTCGCCTGTTGCCTTCATTTGTGTGCCAAGGTTACGCTTAGCCGATTCAAATTTATCGAAAGGCCAGCGCGGGATTTTCGTTACTACATAGTCAAGTGTCGGCTCAAAGCAGGCATATGTATTGCCTGTTACAGGATTCATCATTTCATCAAGCGTCAAACCGACAGCAATTTTTGCCGCAAGTTTTGCGATTGGATAACCCGTCGCTTTGGATGCCAGAGCAGACGAACGGCTGACACGCGGATTCACTTCAATGATGTAATAATCAAAACTGTCCGGGTCAAGCGCCAGCTGTACGTTACAGCCGCCTTCAATTTTCAGTTTGCGAATAATATTCAATGAAACATTGCGCAGCATCTGATTTTCACGGTCTGTTAACGTCTGGCATGGTGCCGTTACGATAGAATCACCAGTGTGGATCCCCACAGCATCGACGTTCTCCATATTACATACGACAATTGCATTATCTGCTGAGTCACGCATTACTTCATATTCAATTTCCTTGAAGCCCGCGATGGATTTTTCCAATAGACATTGTGTAACCGGGCTGTATTTTAACCCGCTCGCAACGATTTCTTCCAAGTCTTCATCGTTGTAGCAGATTCCTCCGCCGGTTCCGCCTAATGTGAAGGCAGGACGTACGATGACAGGATAGCCAATTTCATTGACGAACGCATACGCCTCATCCAGATTATGGATGATTTCACTTTCTGGAACAGGTTCTCCCATTTCATTCATCAATGTACGGAATAAGTCGCGGTCTTCTGCTTTATGAATGGCATCCAGCTTCGTGCCAAGGATCTCAATTCCCAGTTCATCAAGAATGCCTGATTCATGCAGTTCAATTGCCATGTTCAGTCCAGTTTGTCCGCCAAGTGTAGCGAGCAATGCATCGGGACGCTCTTTACGGATGATGCGGCTGACGAATTCCAGCGTAATGGGTTCAATATAAACTTTGTCGGCAATTTCCGTATCTGTCATGATAGTGGCAGGGTTAGAGTTGATCAGAATGACACGGTACCCCTCTTCTTTCAGTGACAGACATGCTTGTGTGCCTGCATAGTCAAATTCTGCTGCTTGGCCAATAACAATCGGGCCGGAACCAATAACAAGAATGGATTTAATATCAGTACGTTTAGGCATTAGTATTCTCCTTTCGGTTGCTTGCAGTCATTAATTGAATGAAACGTTCAAACAAATAGCTGGAATCCTGAGGTCCCGGTGATGCTTCAGGATGGAATTGTACAGAGAATGCTTCCAGCTGTTCGCTGCGAAGACCTTCTACGCAATTATCATTCAGGGCTCTATGTGTTACTTCAAGGCCAGTGCCTTCTAAAGAGTCTTCCAGCACTTCATAACCATGGCTCTGAGATGTCAGGTCTGTACGGTTTGTGTTCAGGTCTTTTACCGGGTAATTTCCGCCGATATGGCTGTTTGTCATTTTTGCAGTTTTGGCACCGCAGGCAAGCGCGAGCAATTGATGGCCAAGTCCAATGCCGAAGATCGGTTTTTTGCCAAGCAATTCTTTAATAGTTTCAACTGCACCTTCAACATCTTCAGGGTTGCCGGGGCCATTCGACAGAAGAATTCCATCCGGAAATAATGCCTGAATTTGTTTTGCTGATGTATCGTAAGGCACGACAATTACGTCGCAGTCCTTTTTATTTAATTCGCGTAAAATACCGTGTTTGATGCCGTAGTCAATAGCTACAACGCGTTTGCCCAAGCCCGGGCTCGGGTACGGACGCTTCGTGGATACTTTTGCCACCAAATCTTTTGGCAGTTCGTATTGCTGAAGCTCTGCAACGGTTGCATCTGTATCGACGTCTTCTCCTGCAGCAGTCAGTTTCCCCCGCAGTGCGCCTTTCTCACGCAGCAGACGTGTCAGTTTGCGCGTATCAATTTCCTGAATACCCGGAATACCTTTTAACGTAAGCAAGTCACCGAGTGTCATACCGCTGCGGAAGTTGGAAGGCTCGTCCGCCAGTTCTCTGACAACCAGGCCGTTAATAGCCAGATCGATGGATTCATAGTCATCCCGGTTAATACCGTAGTTACCGATTAACGGATATGTCATGACAAGTATTTGTCCGCATCCTGATGGGTTGGAGATTGTTTCTTGATAGCCTGTCATTCCAGTGGCAAATACTGCCTCTCCCACTGAAGCACTGTCTGCCCCAAATGCCTTACCTTCAAAAATAGAGCCGTCTTCTAATACTAAGTATCTTTTTTTCATCATTGACCATCCTTCCACACGATGTTTCCACCGAAAATTGTCATTGCAGGCCATCCCGCGCACTCCACGCCGTCAAATGGTGTGTTCTTCCCTTTTGAAACAAATGTCGTACGGTCGATTTTCTGCTGTTTTTCCAAATCAATCAATACCAGATCCGCTTCAGCACCCACTTCAAGTCTTCCGTATGGCAAGTTGAAAACTTCTGCCGGCTTGACTGTCATCCAGTCCAGCAATTGCTTCAGCGTCCAATGACCAGGCTTGACGAAGTTTGTATATAGCAGCGGGAATGCTGTTTCAAACCCTGTAATACCGAATGGTGCTTTTGCGATCCCGACTGCCTTTTCATCCGCTGTATGCGGTGCATGATCTGTCGCGATGCAATCCAGTGTGCCATCCATTAATCCTTCACGCAGTGCGTCACGGTCCTCTACGGAACGAAGCGGCGGATTCATCTTCCAATCTGCATCGTCACCGGGCACATCATCTTCTGTCAGCAATAAGTGGTGCGGGCTGACTTCTCCTGTCACACGAATACCTGCTTTTTTTGCATCTCGGATCGCGCGCACAGACTCCTTTGTACTGACGTGGCATACGTGGTAATGTGCGCCCGCTGCTTCCGCAAGCAGAATATCCCGTGCGATATGTACGGATTCCGCAATAGAAGGAATTCCCGGCAAGCCCAGCTCTTTATTGCGCTTTCCTTCGTGCATGGCGCCGCCGTAGATTAACGTATTATCCTCACAGTGCGCAACAATCGGCATGTCGATTGCCGCAGCATCCTGCATTGCTTCATACATCATGCCGGCCTCCTGTACCCCTACTCCGTCATCTGTAAAAGCGAAGGCGCCATGTTCTTTTAATTCAGAAAGATTTGTGCGTTCTTTTCCCGCTTCTCTAATCGTAATAGAGGCATAAGGAAGCACACGGATTTTTGCATTGTTTTCAATTAATGTATTTATCTTTTCAAGATTTTCTTTTGTATCGGGTACAGGGCGTGTGTTGGGCATTGCACAGATTGTCGTATAACCGCCTTTTGCTGCTGCATATGTACCTGTTTCGATTGTTTCTTTATGTTCGCCGCCCGGCTCGCGTAAGTGTACGTGCACATCGATGAAGCCAGGTGATACGAGAAGCCCTTTACCTTCAATCACTTCACAGCCGTCTGTTGCCAGCCCGCTGCCGATTTCTGCAATTTTTCCGTCTTGGATCCGGATATCCGTTTCGACCATTCCGCCTTCTTCATTGACCATTTGCACTTGTTGAATTAACGTGTTCATATTACTTCCGTCCCTTCAAAATAAGTTCTAGAACAGCCGCCCGAATATAGACGCCGTTTTCTACCTGTTTAAAAATACGTGATTGCGGACTTTCTATTAAACAATCTGCTATTTCCACGTCCCGGTTTACCGGAGCAGGGTGCATAATGATTGCGCCTTTTTTCATCTTGGCTGCACGCTCTACGGTCAGACCGTATTGCTCGTGATAGGCAGCTTTCGTATACGCCATTTCTGTATTGTGACGCTCGTGCTGTACGCGCAGAAGCATGACTACATCGCTCGTTTCAATAACCTCGTCCCAATTATCCACACTGTCAAATTCTCCTGCCCATTCAGGCGGGCAAAGGAAGGTGACTTCTGCACCAAGTTTTCGCAAAGCTTCTGCATTTGAACGGGCTACCCGGCTGTGGGCAATATCTCCCGCAATCAGAACCTTCAACCCTTCAAATCTGCCGAATTCTTCCTGTATGGTGAACAGGTCCAGCAGAGACTGCGTAGGGTGCTGACCTGATCCGTCGCCTGCATTGATGATGGCAACGTTTGTCCGTTCGATTAATTCTTCATAGAAGCCATCGGAAGGATGACGGATCACAAGTGCATCCAACCCAATTGCTTCCAATGTTCTAATCGTATCATATAAAGTTTCCCCTTTTAGAGTGCTGGAAAAACTCGTTTCAAACGGGATGATTTGCGCGCCTACTTTTCGTTCCGCCATTTCAAAGCTAGTTTTCGTTCTGGTGCTCGGTTCAAAAAACAAGTTACTTACGGTGTAAGTACCCGGTAATTCACGGAAGCCCAGCCGCTTGAAAATTGTTGCCCGGTCAAGTATGAGCATAATTTCTTCAACTGTCAGGTCTTTCATTGAAACTAAATGTTCCATCGGATGTTCCCCCTTCACGAAGTGCAGGCACTGCTATTGGTACTGCTGTATTCCATCTGTTTTTTATTCTTCCTCATCCATTAATGTGTCGTTTGTTTTACCCGGCAGCACCAGATTCAGCAAGACGCCGACGATTGCCGCAAGCGCCATTCCGCCCACTTGGAACGTAGGGCTGATGTTAATGGTTGCGCCGCCAATGCCGATGACTAAAATGATGGATGCGATCACCAGATTCCGCTGGTTATCAAAATCAATTTTATGGTCAATCAGCATACGAATTCCCGATGATGCGATGATTCCGAATAACAGGATGGAGATTCCGCCCAGTACTGCTGCAGGAATCGTTGCAATGAGTGCCATGACTTTCCCTACGAAAGAAAACATAATGGCGAATACTGCTGCTCCTAAAATAACGTACACACTGTATACTTTTGTAATCGCGAGGACACCGATGTTTTCTCCATAGGTAGTTTTTGGCGGTCCTCCGACCATTCCGCTGATCAGTGTGCCCAAACCATCACCAAGCAGTGATCTGTGCAATCCTGGGTTTTCAATATAATTTCGTTCCACCACTTTCCCCAGTACTAACTGATGCCCTATATGTTCAGAAATGGTGACGATTGCTATTGGCACCATAATAATGAGCAATGTCGGAGTGACGGCAAACTCGTAATCAATTCCCGGAATCAGCATCTCCGGTACAGCAAACCATTCCGCTTCTGCCACCTTTGTGAAATCGAGGATTCCTACGAAGGCGGAGTAGATGTAGCCAACGATAATGCCTATCAGAACCGGCATCAGGCTGATAATCCCTTTAAAGAACATCAGGCAGAACACTGCGGACCCGAGTGTGACAAGAGCAGCGGAAAAATGCAATCCGCTGTATATTTCTTCTTCACCGACCGTAATCATGCTTGCCATATTGACCGCAGTCGGCGCAAGTGCCAATCCGATGACCATGATGACCGGTCCGACTACAATCGGCGGTAATAATTTCATAATCCATTTATATCCGGTCTTATAAATCAGCAGCGAGACAAGTGCATACACAAGAGCTACGAACATGCTTCCGATCATCGCACTGCCGATGCCGCCCGTCTGTGTCGCCATCTGGATCGGGACGATAAAGGCGAATGAAGAGCCGAGATACGCTGGAACTTGGAACTTCGTAACGAGAATGAATATGATTGTTGCTATTCCGCTTGTTAAAAGCGCGATAGCCGGGCTCAGGCCTACCAGCTGCGGAACTAAAATTGTTGCGCCGAACATAGCGAACATATGCTGTAAACTTAATATCACCCAGCGCCCCGGCTGAGGTTTTTCATGTACATCTAATACTTTACCGTTCATCTGTCTGTTTCCCCCAGCTGCTTATAGTGTGCGTGTATGAATAGCCACGCCGTCGCGGTCGTCTGTTTCTATCATGCTGACAACAACCCGTTCATCGCTCGAAGTCGGAATGTTCTTTCCTACAAAATCGGGCCGAATCGGCAGTTCACGGTGCCCCCTGTCGACAAGAACTGCCAGCTGAATGGAAGAAGGTCTGCCGAGATCCATGATGGCATCCAATGCCGCCCGTACGGTTCTGCCTGTATAGAGGACATCATCTACAAGGATAACTTTCTGATTCGCCACGTCATGTTCGATATTCACTTGCTGTACAAATGCTTCTCCCTGCTGATGCTTTAATTGAAGATCGTCCCGGTACAATGTGATGTCCAGCTCGCCCGTTTTAATGGGTTTGCCTTCAATTTGTTCGATTTTGTCTGACAGCCGTTTAGCCAATATTGCGCCTCTTGTTTTAATGCCGACCAAAATACACTGATCGATGCCTCTGTTCTTTTCAATAATCTCATGTGCAATACGTGTGACGGCCCGTCCGATAGCTTGCTCATCCAGTATTGCTGCTTTTTCAGCCATATCAATGAATCCCCTTTCGATTCCATCTTTTATTCATAAAAAAACCCTCCGGTCAGAAGAGACCGGAGGGCAGACGTGCAGAAAAAAGCATACATCGATTCCTGCCGCAGCAGGCCATCATGTAATTCCGTGCAACCTTCCCAGCCTCTCTGGACTGACTTTAAAGGTATCGCTATTCAATTGCTTTATAGAGTATACATCTTACCCTAAGAGTTTGTCAATGCATATTAGGCACGTAATTCATTTAATAATTTTTGATAACTTTCCGGCAGGGGTGCGGTAAACTCCAGATACTCATCCGTTACAGGATGCTGAAATCCAATTGTTCCCGCATGCAATACTTGTCCACCGAAATCAATGGTTTTCCTTGGACCATATTTCGGATCACCTACAAGCGGATGGCCGATATATTTCATATGCACGCGGATCTGATGGGTTCTGCCTGTTTCCAGCCGGCACTCCACCAATGTATAGGTTCCGAAACGTTCCAATACTTTAAAGTGCGTCACAGCATGTTTGCCGTCATCGACAACCGCCATTCTCTGACGATCACGTTTATCCCGTCCGATTGGCGCATCAATTGTTCCGTTATCATGCGGAATATGTCCGTGAACCAGGGCCGTATAGACACGGGTGACTGATTTGGCAACGAGCTGATTAACGAGCGAGACATGGGCTTTATCATTTTTCGCTACCATCAATAAACCTGATGTGTCTTTATCAATTCGATGAACAATGCCGGGACGCATTACACCATTAATACCTGACAAATCTGTAATCTGATACATTAACCCATTGACAAGCGTGCCGCTTAGATGACCGGGCGACGGATGAACTACCATTCCGACCGGCTTATTGACAATTAACACATCCTGATCTTCGTAGACAATCTCTACATTCAGATTTTCAGGCTCCACGTCATACGCTTCTGCTTCAGGCTGCTCGACAGCCACGATATCTCCTGTCTTCACTTTATAATTCGATTTGACTGAACTGCCGTTTACTTTTACACGCTCTTCTTTCACCCATAATTGGATTTGGGTGCGCGACCAGTCAGGCTGCAGGACAGCTATCGCCTTGTCGATCCGATTACCGGTTTGTTCTTCTGTAATTTCATATTCAAATCTTTCCATTACGACACCTTTTTCTTTTTCTTTTTCTTTTTCTCATCTAGCAGCACATGCAGCAGAATGAGTGCGACAGCTATAGTCAGTGCGGCATCTGCCACATTAAATATCGGAAAATCATAATTAATAACAGGAATTAAGACACTGATGAAATCTACTACTTCTCCTCTTAGCAGCCGGTCGATAAAGTTCCCGATCGCACCGCCGAGCAGCAGCATCAGACTGATGCCTAACAGCCGATCTTTCTTTCCTTCTGTATGGAAAAAATAAATAATAGCTCCTACTACGACAATCGTTACGATGAAGAACAGCCACATCTTTCCTTCAAGCATGCCCCAGGCCGCACCGCGGTTACGGTGAGACAGCAGCGCAATATAAGGATCCAGAACAGAGATATGTTCCCCCAACTCCATATTTTTTACAACCAGCCATTTTGTCAGCTGATCCAGGCCGATGACCAGTACAGCCACTGCATAATAA
Organism: Sporosarcina sp. P37; assembly: GCF_002109365.1. NCBI lineage: Bacteria > Bacillati > Bacillota > Bacilli > Caryophanales > Caryophanaceae > Sporosarcina > Sporosarcina sp. P37. The sequence goes on along the minus strand of NZ_CP015349.1, from coordinate 2,859,496 downwards.
ACGATCACTTCATTACCCTCCGTCCGGCAAATTTCTTCTTTAGTTTACCACAAAATGTACCCTTCATTGCATTTACCGGTCCTGTCATGTAAAAAAAGCAGCCATCATCATCCAGGGATAATGATGGCTGCGCATCAGGATTGCTTACGCATAGTTCTCTTTCACAACAGTTGCGCATCGTGTGCACAATGTCGGATGAGCTGTATCTTCTCCAACTGTCTTGGAGATCGTCCAGCAGCGTTCACATTTTTCGCCTTCAGCAGGTTCAACCAGAACCGTTGCCCGATCCAGTTTCAAAGCATTAGGCAATCCTTCATCCGCGCTTTCTTCAAACGCAGAAACGATAAAGAATTGTGCAAAATCAATGTCTTCAGCTTCCAGAATACCGCGCTCAGCTTCAGGTAATACGACTGTCACTTTGGCTTCCAGTGACTTACCGATTACTTTTGCATTTCGTGCTTCTTCCAGCGCTTTTAAGACATCATCACGGATATCCATCAAGTTGTCGAAACGTTCACGAAGTTTGTCTGCCGCTTCGCCTTTTTGATCAGCTTCCGGCATATCCGTCAACTGGACACTTTCCGCTTCTTCAAAAGCAAGGTTCGTCCACATCTCATCTGCAGTATGCGGCAAGATGGGTGTGATCAGCTTCACCATTGTGATCAGTGTATCGTACATCACTGATTGCATCGCGCGCCGATGCGGGTGATCCGCAGCTTCAATGTACACTACGTCTTTTGCGATATCCAAGTAGAATGAGCTGAGTACACCCGTACAGAAATTATTGATCGCATGGTAAACAACCGGGAATTCATACTGCTCATACGCAGTTAGCACTTCTTCAATCAAATCTTGAAGCTTCACATAGACGTATTGATCGACTGGACGCATATCATCGAAAGCCACACGGTTTGCCGACGGGTTAAAGTCCGCCACGTTACCGTGCAGGAAGCGTACTGTGTTCCGAATCTTCCGGTATACTTCCGAAACCTGTTTGAAGTTTGAATCGGATACACGTACGTCTGCTGTATAGTCAACAGACGATACCCATAGACGCACAATATCGGCGCCCAGCTGATTGATGACTTTTGCCGGAACGATTACATTACCTAAAGATTTACTCATCTTGCGGCCGTCTTTATCTAATGTAAAGCCGTGGCTCAAAACACCTTTATACGGTGCAATACCGTTGATCGCTACGCTTGTCGTCAATGAAGAGTTGAACCATCCGCGGTATTGGTCAGATCCTTCAAGGTATAAATCGGCCGGGTACCGCAGATCATCCCGCTCCTCAAGTACACCCTGATGCGTCGTACCGGAGTCAAACCAGACGTCCATGATGTCCGTCTCTTTCGTAAACTCGCCGTTTGGACTTCCTTCATGCGTGAAGCCTTCAGGCAATAGCTCTTTGGCAGAACGCTCAAACCAGATATTCGATCCGTTCTCACGGAACAGGTCCGCCACATGGCTGATCGTTTCATCTGTCAGAATTGCTTCGCCGTTTTCCGCATAGAAGACCGGAATCGGAACTCCCCATACCCGCTGACGGGAAATACACCAGTCGCCCCGGTCACGGACCATATTGTACAGACGTGTTTCACCCCAAGATGGCGTGAATTTTGTATTGCGGATCGCTTCCAGCAGATCACTTCTGAATAATTCAATCGAAGCGAACCACTGTGCTGTGGCGCGGAAGATCACAGGTTTCTTTGTGCGCCAGTCATGCGGATAAGAGTGAGTGAAGAACGACAGCTTTTGAAGTGCCCCGACTTCTTTCAGCTTCTCGGTTACCGCTTTATTCGCATCTTCATAGAACAATCCTTCGAAGTATGGTGCTTCTTCCGTCATAACACCGCGATCATTGATTGGAGATAATGCATCGATTCCATACGCCTTTGATACGTAGAAGTCATCTTCACCATGCCCAGGCGCCGTGTGTACACAGCCAGTACCTGCATCAGCCGTAACGTGTTCGCCAAGCATAACCAGTGAATCCCGGTCATAGAATGGGTGTCTTGCTGCAATTCGGTCAAGATCAGCACCCTGTACTTCTTTCTCAATAGAATAGTCTTCCCATTCTAATTCTTTTGCTAAATATTCCACTAAGTCCTTTGCTGCCACAAATTTCTCGCCATTCACTTTCACAACTGCATAAGTGAATGCAGGATGTACGGAAATTCCCAAGTTTGCCGGAATTGTCCAAGGAGTTGTTGTCCAGATTAGGAATTTTACATCTTCATCCAGCACACCTTTTCCGTCCCGGATCAGGAAGCTGACATAAATCGACGGAGACTTTTTATCTTGATATTCAATTTCTGCTTCAGCCAATGCAGATTCACTTGACGGTGACCAGTACACCGGCTTCAGACCTTTGTAGATATATCCCTTTTTTGCCATCTCGCCAAATACTTGAATCTGACGGGATTCAAATTCAGGCTTCAATGTGATATACGGATTATCCCAGTCTCCGCGGACACCGAGACGTTTGAACTGCGTACGCTGGTTATCGATTTGATTAAGCGCATACTCTTCACACATTTTACGGAATTCCGCAGTGCTCATTTTCTTGCGGTCGACCCCTTTATTGACCAAAGCCTGCTCGATCGGCAGACCGTGCGTATCCCATCCCGGAACATATGGCGCATGGAATCCTGACATGGATTTATAACGGATAATAAAGTCTTTTAATATTTTGTTGAGTGCGTGGCCCATATGCAAATCACCATTTGCGTATGGCGGGCCGTCATGCAGCACGAAAAACGGACGGCCTGCTGTGCGCTCCTGTACTTTCTGATAAATATTTTTCTCGTTCCATTCTTCCTGCATCTTCGGTTCGTTATTCGGCAAGTTTCCGCGCATTGGGAAGTCTGTTTTCGGCATTAGTAATGTATCTTTATATTCCATTGTAATTCCTCCTTAAATTATGTGAGTTTCAATCGTGCTGTGTTTGAAGAGCAACGTCAGGCTTGGGCCGTTTCTAAACTCCATGGCCCGTTGAACACGAACGCTGTCTGCTGCTTTTTTAATAAACAAAAAACCCCATCCCAAAAAGGGACGAGGCTTATTCTCGCGGTACCACCCTACTTGCAATTGCATACACAATTGCCGCTTAGACACTGGTAACGGCAGTGTAACCGGGGCTCCGCATAAAACAAAGTCCAGCTCAGGAGTGATTTTCCTTGCTGCTTCTCCGCCGGGCTTTCACCATCCCCGGCTCGCTTTGGGTAAAGTCAGTAAGTACTCTTTCCTTCAACGCTTCATTATAACGATTTAGTTGTCATTATAAAAAATGTGTTCGGAAGTTGTCAAGCCTCTTCCACTTTCTCAGGTTTCACTTCATCCAGACTGTCCACATCGGGTATGTCTAATTCTTGCTCTGCCACATTTTCTACACTGGACGTATCAAGCTCATACTTCATCAGCTCGTCCCAGTCTTCTGTGTTGATCATATCCAGCTGCGCTTCGACCATCATCTTAAAACGGCTCTTGAAAACTTTGGACTGCTTTTTCAGCACTTCTACTTCCAGTGCAATTTTTCTCGCCTGGGACAGTGCGTCATTAATCAGACGATCCGCATTTTTTTCTGCTTCCGAAATAATTAACTTAGATTCCTGAACAGAATTTTTACGAACATCTTCCGCAGCTTCCTGTGCAATCAAAATGGACTTTTGCATCGTTTCTTCAATCATATTGAAATGACTGATCTTTACTTCGTGATCTGCAACCTTTTTTTCTAGTTCTTCATTTTTTTTCAGGACGTTTTCATAATCTTTCATGAGCTGCTCAAGGAACTCATTGACTTCATCTTCATCGTAGCCGCGAAACTTTGTGTTAAACGTTTTATTATGTATATCCGTAGGGGTTAAAGCCATAATACGCTTTCTCCTTTCAGTATGCTGTATCAACTTGCATTGTAATCATCTATACTACTTGATTAAACACTACTTTTCTGAAATTATCAAGGATTCTATTTAGACTAACGCCCCGATCATTACACGGATTTTATCTTTTCTCGTACGCCCTTCGATGCTCATGATTCTGAAACGGCCAAATCCCCTGACCGACAGCACATCGTACTCTTCTACTTCGAATGCCTGCTGATCGATCATCGCCCAATTCACTTTCACTTTTTCACCTTTGATAAGGGATGACGCTTTCGCTCTTGAACTGTTCGTCAGTGCTGCAACCACAGTATCCAGACGCAGTGAACTGATAATATGCAGCTCTTCTGCCCACTCTTCTTTTGCATCAATGAAATCTTCAGAGTTCAATACAGGCTCCACGGAAACCTTCACTTTACCAACTTGAGTAAAGTTCACGTGAATATATTCAGACACTTCTGACGCAACTGCAAATTGCACTGCTTCTTCCGTCAATTCGATATCCCCGAACCTCGACCGTTCAATGCCGATTGACAGAAGTGACCCCAGCAATTGAGAATGTTTCAGCGTGACAAATTTTTGCGGATAATTCACCTGATAGATACTGATCTGAAAATCATCTGCTGCCGGTGTGTAATAATCGGGATAAATTAACACACGCTGACGCTCTGCACCGTGAAATCCTCCTTCCGCCGTCAATGTCAAGTCGGAATTTCTGACAATCGATTCTGTAATGAAGCGCTGGCGCGGATCCAAAAATTCCGTTAATTTTGGCGCATACGTATCCTCAACTTCTTTCACCCAGCTATTCACTTTTTCTATAAAAGGCTGTTCCTCTTTACGGAAATGCTGAAACATCGAATCCATTATTTTTATTCTCCTTATACAAAAAAATCCTCACCCTGTGAGGATTTCCGTTTTCTGTTAAGAGTATGCTCAGTAAACCAATGCCTGAAACAGCATTAAATAAATTTGGCCGATTCCCCTGCTAATTAATTGCAGAGCAAGCAAAGCTACGATAGGTGAAAAATCAATCATGCCGAATGGCGGAATGAACTTACGGAAAAACCCTAAATATGGTTCCGCTATTTTGGCTAACATCTGACCAAATTTCGTTTCTCTCGTTGACGGGACCCACGACATCAAAATATAAATGACTAACAGAATTGAAAAAATTTGCAGCGCGCCTGAAATCAATAAATAAGCGTTATTTAATAATGCGATCATAATTACTTGTACACCTCATTCAAAATTGTTCATCTTCCGTTTAACTGGAAGTTTTAAGCTGTGTAGCCTTCCTTCTTTACTGCTCGGATAAGAATTCTGTTATCTTGCCGGCTACTTCTACGTTGTCTGGTGCACATAGGAATATATCTGCTCCGATTCGCTGAATATCTCCGCCAAGCGCGTAAACTGTCCCACTCAAGAAATCGATGATGCGAAATCCCTGATCCCGTTCCACCTGCTGCAGATTAACCACAACGGAACGCCGGTTTTTCAGGTGTTCTGCAATGTCTTCCACTTCCGCATAAGACCGCGGCTCGAGTAAGATGACTTTCGATGACTTTTGGAGACTTTGTAAACTGATGACCGGAGCTTGCGCTGAAGTTTGCTGCTGGCCAGGCTGCACACGTGAATTGAATGCCCGTTTCTTTCCGCCTAGCTTCTTCATCTCTTTACGGGCAAGAGCGTGCTCCGCTTTTTTTGGTTTACTCTGTGGTTGAGGCTGATGAACAACTTCTTCTTCCGATACCCAAAACATCTTTTCTAATCGTTTTTTGAGGCTCATTCAATTTCCTCTCTTTCTGATCCGGCCAATGCTGTGCCGATACGTATATGGGTTGCTCCTTCTTCTATCGCAATTGCAAAATCATTGGACATGCCCATGGATAATTTCGTACATGGCGCATACGGCAGCTTCTTCGCTGCGATCCGGTCACGCAGTTCACGCAGCGACTGGAATACACCGCGAAGCACGGACTCGTCCTCTGTGTTCGGCGCCATCGTCATTAATCCAATCACATGAACATTCTCATAAACTGCCAGCTGCTCAAAGAATACATCCGCTTCTTCCGGCGTAATTCCCGATTTAGATTCCTCTCCTGAGACATTGACTTGTACAAAACAATCCAGCGGCCGGCTAGCCCGCTTGTTCACTTCTTTCGCAAGGCTCAGGCGATCGAGCGAATGAAGACAGTCAATCGTATCAATCAGGTCCTTCACTTTACGCGTCTGCAAGTTTCCAATGAAATGCCAATTTGCTGAATCTGTAATCGCTTCCTGCTTTTCAAGGAGCCCTTCCAGACGGTTTTCACCTAAGTCTTTTATGCCGATATCGAGCAGAGACTGCGCTCTGGAAGGTGACACCTGTTTGGTAACTGCAATAATCGTAATGTCTTCCGGATTGCGCTGAGACATTTCACATGCTGTATTTATTTGTTTTTGTATAGTTGCTAATCGTTGTTTTACTTGTTCCACAATATCACTACTTTTCATTGTCTTTGCTTCATTGTATCAAGCGGGGAATCATATATCAACGATAAGTCATTTATTCAGCGGTTTATTCTGGATCAGGATAATATCTTTTCCAATCGTCATGACGTCTTCATAACTGACTTTCTGCACACCTTTAGATTTGCCTTCAGAGAAGAACGAGCGCTCAAGTTCCCCTATATGAAGCTGTGCAATCCTGCCGTTTTTGATATCAATCGTCGCATCCTGAACAAACCCGAGAAACGATCCCTTTTTAAGTTCAATAACTTCTTTTTTCTGCAAGCTGGAAAAACGCATAGTTTCCCCTCCTTCTTTCATACTATGCATAGGCGGTTTTAATGAGAACGCAGAAAACTGTCTTCATAACCAATGAAAATGACGGGCTGGAGCAGTCAGAGACTTTGTTGGAACTAATCATTATTGATAAATCGAGTTTTTTTGTAAAGTTCAAGATGGGAATAGAAGTAAATAGCTTTATGAGCGCTTATGGAGCAAGTATGAGCGCTTGCACAGGGTCATTGAGCGCTTGACGGAAGTTATGAGCGGTCGCCGGCATGCATAGAGCGCTTGCGGGGATGTTATGATCGCTTACGGAGGATTTATGAGCGGCCGGGAGAATTTACAAATCAATGCACAGCCAAACACCACTCTAAAAGCGTTACAAGTGAAACGGAATGGAAGACGGCGACTCGGGGTGGATCAGCACGACAGGCGAGACAGCCAAAGGGAGCCCAGGCGACCTGGTTGGCACGGCGCGGGCCCTGCCGAACGCGTCCGTCTGGAACGCAGTGCAGCGGTGCCTTACCGTTTTCATTTCCATCCTCTTAGTAGTCAATGAGCGGATAACGGACCAGTATGAGCGCTTGCACAGCCCCATTGAGCGCCTGCTGAAAGTTATGAGCGGTCGCCGGCACGCATAGAGCGCTTGCGGGGCTGCTATGATCGCTTACGGAGGGTTTATGAGCGGCCGGGGGAATTTACAAATCAAAGAACAGCCAAACACCACGTAAAAAACTGCAACAAGAGGAACGCAGTGCAGCGGTGCTTTCAAGTCTCCCTAACACTCTCCATCAACAAAACAAAAACTGCCCTACCACTTTTACATGGAGGACAGTCTTAGTAAAGTCAATCGCTATTAACTATTTTTCTGCTCAATCCCAAGCCGAATCTGTTCCATCGCATGCTTCTCTATTCTTGAGATTTGTGCCTGTGATATCCCTAGCTCCTTGGCGATTTCAGTCTGCGTCTGACCGAGGTAAAATCGTTTAGAGACGATAAGCTGCTGGCGTTCATCCAGCTCGCCCATCTTATCCTTAATGGAAACATAGTTCATCCAGCGGTCTTCTGATACTCTCTGGTCATGCAGCTGATCCATCATATAGATCGGATCTCCGCCGTCACTGTTCATCGGCTCGTGCAGAGACATCGGATCTTGTATCGCATCAAGCGCAAAGAGAATATCTTCTTCCGGAATGCCTGTGATTTTCTCCAAATCAGAAATTCTGGGTTCGTGCTGATGTTCGTTAACATATTGTTCTTTTGCCCTGATGGCTTTATAGGCGATATCACGTAAAGATCTGGAAACACGGACAGCATGATGATCACGAAGATGCCGTTTGATTTCACCGATAATCATCGGCACGGCATATGTTGAAAACCGGACATTATGTTTTAGATCAAAATTGTCTATGGCTTTCAACAAACCAATACAACCAACCTGGAATAAATCGTCAGCCTGTTCCCCGCGATAGTTAAAGCGCTGAACAAGACTCAGTACGAGACGCAAATTCGCAAACACCAATTCATCTCTGGCAAATTCGTCGCCGCTTTGCAGCCGGATGAAAGTTTCCTTCATCACATCACTGGTCAATAATGGCAGCTCGGACGTATTGATTCCACAAATTTCAACCCTTGTACGTACCATTGGCTTTTCCTCCGCATTCTATAGGTGAGTGTAATGAGTAGTTTGTCCTCAACTCTTTAGAATATGCGGTTTCACGAATCGCCAATTTCTGCCGATATGTCCAGTTACGAAATCGGCTGATTCAGACGGTCACGAAGTTCTGATATAATTTTCTTTTCTAATCTTGAGATGTAAGATTGTGAAATACCGAGCAAATCAGCTACTTCTTTTTGCGTCATTTCATTTGTACCCATGAGACCGAATCGCTGCTCCATAATATAACGTTCTCTCTCATCCAAGTTCCGGATGGCCTCAATCATATATTGGCGCTCCATTTTTTTCTCTACATCGTCTGTAATAATATCTTCATCTGTACCCAGAATGTCTGACAGAAGCAGTTCATTGCCGTCTGCATCGGAGTTTAACGGCTCGTCGAATGAAATTTCTGAACGGATCCGGCTCGTTTTGCGCAAATGCATCAAGATTTCATTTTCGATACAGCGGGATGCGTATGTTGCCAGCTTAATATTCTTATCTGCTTTAAATGTTTCAATGGCTTTGATCAGTCCAATTGTACCGATGCTGATGAGATCTTCAATATTGGTATTCGTATTATCAAAACGTCTCGCAATATAGACCACAAGACGCAAATTCTTTTCGATCAGTGTATCACGTGCAGCAGGATCTCCATTCATTAGTGCCTGTATGGTTTTTGCTTCTGTCTCTTTATCAAGCGGCTTCGGGAGCGATTCATGTCCTCCGATATAAAATACGCCGCCTTTTTTCCTAAAAAAGCCAATAATGTAAGAAATCCATTTTTTCACTTCTGTTAACATGCAGCCGTTCTCCCTTCTTCTTTTAGTATTTCCATCGCACTCATTTGCAAAATGGCTGATGCGCCTTGCGGATACTGGCGCCGTTCTTTTGTCAGGACAGCATAGCCTGCAGGCAGTGCTTCTCCATTCACCAGCCAGCTGTCATACTTGATTCCGACTGCCCACGAAGCTCCTTGAACGGTTTGCAGTCGTATTAGCCGAAGACTTTTTTGATGGGGTGCAGGAAAACCGGCTAAGTCAGGGGTTTGATCAGGGCGCCATGCTTCCAAAGCAGAGGCAAAATCTTTAGGTAAATGTTCTTTTACTGCCTGATACCCAATAAAATGGACTGGATCTCCCGACAACGGTTCTATGCAATGATTGCCTGTGTCAATAAACACTTTCAGCGGAATAACCCTGCCCCACAGTGTTAATTCCGACTCATGTGTAAAACTCATTAACTTGCTCACCATTCGGGTATCAATCCATTTGTGCTTGACGATATATAACGAGAGATACGTCAGACCGATTGCAACAAATAAGAAATTTGGATTCGTGCTGATAGAGATTTGTGTGTAGACGAGAGTCAGCAATCCCCCTGCAAAGAACGCTGCAATTAGTACAGCAAGGACTGAACTCTTCCAGCTGCTGAACGTTTGTCCGAAAGCGATATACGTCATCCCTAAAAAAGTGAGAATCATCGCCGGCAGAGAATACGGGAACAATGTAATAAAGAAGGCACCAATAAATGCTGCGACCCATAACCTCCTTCTGCTTGTCTGATGATTTCCAACCTTATTTGTGAATGACAGGATGGCGTAGTTAAAGAGCATGTTGATTCCTATCATCAGTTCTCCATACATATGCCGGCCTCCTTACGAACAGATTAGCACGGCTGTCCTGAAAAACCTGTCAGGCTTTGGATGGTTTCCTATGAAAACTTCGACATTTTTTTGAGCATCCAAAAATAGAACACAATTATTGAGAAAACAAAAAAGCTTTCCGCTGAAGAATAAAATCTTCAGCGGAAAGCTTGGTTTTTCTATTATTTACGGCGTGTACGGTTGCGCAAGAACGTTGGAATATCCAATTGTTCTTCGTGCTGGTGCTGATTCGTTTGTGACTGTCTTGGCTCCGGCTGCTGCTCGTAGCGCGGCTGCTCTTCATATCTGCTTTGAGCAGGCGGCTGCTGCTGGGCAGGACGCTGCTGACGCACACCGCCGGTAACGCCCGGGCCTCTTTGTCTTGATGATGAAAGCAGCTCTTCGTTAAAGCCTGTTGCGATAACTGTGACAATGATCTCGTCTTTGAGATCATCATTGATCACAGAACCGAAAATCATATTGACGTTTTCATCTGACGCAGTGGCAACGATATCTGCTGCTTCCTGCACTTCAAACAAGCTCAGGTTAGAGCCGCCTGTAATATTCATCAGAACGCCTTTTGCTCCATCGATCGATGTTTCAAGCAATGGACTGGAAATAGCTTTTTTCGCAGCTTCTGCCGCACGGTTTTCTCCAGTGGACATACCGATACCCATCAATGCAGAACCTTTGTTGTACATAATTGTTTTCACATCGGCAAAGTCGAGGTTGATCAATCCAGGTACCGCGATCAAATCGGAGATACCTTGAACACCCTGACGTAATACGTTGTCTGCCTCTCTGAACGCTTCCAGCATTGGTGTGTTCTTGTCAACAATCTCCAGCAATTTGTCGTTTGGAATGACAATCAGCGTGTCGATTGCTTCTTTCATGCTGGCAATGCCGCCTGCCGCTGAAGTAGATCTCTTTCTTCCTTCAAACGTGAATGGGCGCGTAACAACCCCTACTGTCAATGCGCCGATATCTTTGGCGATTTGAGCGATTACCGGTGCTGCACCCGTACCCGTTCCGCCGCCCATCCCCGCTGTAACGAATACCATGTCCGCTCCGCGCAGTGCTTCTTCAATTTGTTCTTTACTTTCTTCTGCTGCTTTTTTGCCTACTTCAGGATTTGCCCCCGCACCGAGTCCTCTTGTAAGCTTTTCACCGATTTGCAGCTTTACTTCAGCCGATGATAACTGCAATGCCTGAGCGTCAGTGTTTACCGCAATAAACTCCACACCCTGCACTCCATGTTCGATCATACGGTTGACCGCATTATTTCCGCCGCCGCCCACTCCAATAACTTTAATTACTGCTAAAGAATCTATATTCGTCTCAAATTCAAGCATTGATTTTCCTCCTCTTAATTATCTGCAATTTCCATCTGTCAAGATTTTACTCAAAGAAATTGTCGAATACTTTTTTAGCGCGTTTCATGAAACCTTGACTTTTTTCTTTTTTCGGTTTAACCGGTTTAGCCGCAGGTTCAGCAACTTCATAAATGGAGTCATTTGCTTGAGGTGAACCGACTTGATCTTCTTCATATCCAAAGAATACATCTTCCATATACGCATAGCGAATCAAGCCAACCGCAGTAGAATACATCGGCTCACGAACACCTATATATTCAGGCGTGTACAGTCTGGCTCTGGTTTTGAAGACATCTCGGGCTAACTGCAGAATTCCGTCAAGTTTAGCCGTTCCTCCTGTAATGACGATTCCGCCCGGCAGGTCACGGATACCCGTTGCATACAAGTCTTCTAAAATTAATTCAAATAATTCTTCCAGACGTGAACCGATTACATCAGAAATATAGCGCTGGCTATACTGATCTTTCGCGTCTGATCCCACTACCGGCACTTCAAACAGCTCTTCGTCTGAAGCATCTTCATAATAGGCATGTCCATACTGATGTTTAATCATTCTTGCCTGTTCTGTCGGTGTTTTTAGTACAATCGATAAATCTTTTGTAATATGGTCGCCGCCTACAGGCAATACAGACGTACTGATCAAACGGTTTTCGGCAAATACAGATACCGTAGTGGACCCTCCGCCAATATCGATGAAAGCAGTTCCATGATACATTTCATCTTCAGATAATGCGAATGTACCTGCCGCCAGCGGCTGCAAATAAATTTCGCGAATTTGTAAACCGGCTTTTTCTACACATCGTAAAATGTTATGTAGTTGTGTTTTGGATGTCGTGATTAACGTTGCATCCATTTCCAATCTGACACCCATCATACCACGGGGATCAGTAATTTCATCATAATCATCTACAATGAACTGCTTAGGCACTAAATTGACGAATTCTCTTTCCGGCGGAACATTCATCACTTGCGATGATTTCATTACTCTTTCTAAATCGTCATCAGTAATTTCACGATTTTCGGAGTTCACAGCCACCACGCCTTTGACGTTTTGGAACTGGACGCCGTTCGCCGGGATGCCAAGAACTACTTCTTCAATTTTCAGGCCTGTCATTCGTTCAGCCTGTTCAATCGCTTTACGGATCGATTGTACAGTGGCATCAATATCAATAATTGTGCCTTTGCGGATTCCGGCTGATTGTACATTCCCCACGCCAATTACGTGCAGGGCATTTTGATCCATCTCACCAATTAAGACTTTAATTGTGGACGATCCTATATCTAGTGATACGTAATGATTTGATTTACTCAATTATTGACACCTCCTTAATGTAACTAGTAACTTCCATTCTATTGTATTATGACTGCTTTGTCTAAATATTTTCAACACCCTCTTCTAAAAAAATTTACTTTCAGGCATTTGTATTAGGATTTTTGTTTCTGGACGTCCATTTTGTCAGCAAGATTCTGCGGATGACAGCAATGTTTTGGAATAATCGTACACCAAACGTAAAGACAGCCGCCAAATATAAATCTACGCCTAAATGTACACCAAGGAAAGCAAGTCCCGCTGCCAAAAGCAAGTTAAAGAAAAATCCTGTGACGAAAATCTGGTCGTCGTATACTTGCTGCAGATAGGCTCTGATTCCACCAAATAGTGTATCAAATGCAGCGAGAATCGCAATAGTTAAATAATTATTATACACCTGCGGGATCTGTATATCCGAGAGCAAACCTAGTGAAATGCCAAGGAGGAGCCCAAGTAAGGGTAGCCACATATTGTCATTACTCCTTTGTTTGTTCTTTTAAAAATTGGTTTTCAAAACCGCCGGTCCAGCCCTCTAACGTAATACGGTCCGTTGGTTCACTAATTGACAAAACTAAGTCATCTAGATAGAATTCATCCTGGATTGTAGTTGTCAATAATAAATTATACAGCTTTTCACTGTCTTCCATCGTTGGAGAAACGACTTTTATGTTAAACGGCGGTGTGGAAACGATTTCTCCGCTGACAGTCAGATTGCCGTTGACGTCCCGGATCCAACTCAGTGTAGTGAAACGTTTGCCGTCAATTTCCAGCTCGTTCCCTTGGTGCTGATTGATCACATTAATAAACCAGGCCAGCAATTCAGATGAAACAGGTTCTATGTCATAACCGAACGCAATAGACTCTGGGGACGGGGCTACTTCGATTACAAATCCCGGTCCGGTAATTGGCATGAATCCAGCTTGTTTATACAGCTTGTCCAGTGTGTTTTGCAGCACTTCAGCTGCGTTTGCCTCAGGCGATGCAGTATAGGATGCAAGTGTTTGATCTATTTCCCTGATTTCTTCCAACAGTTCAGAGTGAATTTTCTTTTCATTGGACAATTCTTTACGGATCGCCCACAAATCTCGTGTATCACGTGTTGATGTGGTATTCATAGAATTATATTGTAACGCTAATACAAACCCTACTATACCGAGAATCAAAGTGAACTTCCAGTGTGTGTTCCGTTTCACTCTACCCCCCACAATCCATCATACTTCGTCACGAATCGCAGGCAGTTGAATTTCCTTCATTTCCTCTACTGTGACGACAATGTTATCCCTTTGCAATCCGTCAATGACACTGCCTTTCAGATGCAGTGCCGGTGACAGCACTTTCGGATCCCCAACTGCTTCTATAATAAAAGGTGCCGGAAAGGTTCTGCCATCAATCATAATAACAGGGCCTGTACATTTTATGTACGAATTCGAATTAATCCGCTGCCCATTGATGGTCATTCCTTGTGCACCTGCGATTTTCAATTCATTAATGACGCGCAAGACATGACTCTCATGAACGATATAATCATTTGGATTTTGAACCGATGGGTCATAATCCGCATCTTCAAGTGTCACTTTGACGCCTTCTCCCTCTGAAGGAACAAAGCCCAGCAATAATCGTAAATCACGTGCTTTTTCTACAAGAACCGCATGTTTTTTTTCTTTGTCGGAAAACTCCTGTTCGAAATCATGTACCCGTTTTTGTTTTTCAAGTAATTCGCCGGTCAATTCTTTATTGCGTTCCTGCTGCTCAATTAAATCTTCACGATATCGTTCTTCCTGAAGAAATATACTGGATTGTTCAGGATCCAGCACTTGTTGCTTACTGCCGATTGTCCGGTAAGAAAATGCAAGCATGAAGCCCAGTACTAGAAAGACGACAGAGAACACTAACTGCTTGCCTCGTTTTTCCCTAGTTTTCTTCAGTCCCTTGCCCACTTTCTCCCTCCTCTTTCCGTTCCATTTCGACAGGCGGCGCCTGTTCTTCATCAGTTTTTTCGTCTGTCTTTTCATCGGTCTTTTCGTCAATCTGAGGAATTTCGACTTTTACAGGCTCGGGCTCTTTATAATAATCCGAGTATTTTTTAAAATACACGCCAATCTCGATATCCAGCACACCTTTTTCATCTTTCGGCAATTGTGCGATAATATCCGGATAATAAGACATTTTTTCCGCAAAGCCTGAAATAACAGCGTGCACTTCATATCCATCGTTCATAAAAACATCTATTTTTTCCTGTCCTGCAAAATGAAGTTCTGACAGCAGCTCGAAAACGGAACTGTCCATCTTCTGAAGCTGGTCAATCATCCGTTCTGTTACATCCGCATCGGTAAACCCAGACAGAATTGGGGCATGTGAAAGGATTTCTGGATCACCAGTTTCGATGCGCTCCCCATTCTCCAGGAGCAGGTCATATCGCGTCTTATTTTCTATATAAGCAACCGGCTCCCATTCCGTTACGGTTATCGACACATCATGATAAAAATCCCTTTTGACGCTCACTTCCTTCACGCCAGGGATTTTCATTATGTTATTTTCAATGTCTTTTGTGCGGAATCCCCATAGCGACTGTCCTTTATATAATCCGCTCTGATCTATATATTCCTCACTGTCATGTAAAATAGTCTCATTAATTGATATATCCGACACATCGCTTAATGAGGATTGGAAATACAGCAAGGCCAGAAGAACAAGAACGAATATCACGACTAGAATCAGGAAGCTGATATTAGCTCTTCTTCTTCGCTTTTTACGCATCGAGGGAATTCGGTCTTCAATATCAATTATTTTATCCATATCCTGTTCTCCCTTCATCCTGCCCTTTTATTCGCAGAGTAGTGCAGGATTGTTCCGACAGCCAGCCACGTGGTTAACAGCGAAGATCCCCCGTAACTGATAAAAGGCAGCGTCACTCCTGTTACAGGCAGCAAACCTGATACGACTCCCATATTTAAAAATGTTTGAAAAGTAATCATGGACACCATACCGGTGACTATTAAAAATGAGTTCCAGTTACCGAGACGAATCGCGATACCAAATGCCGAAGCAAATAACAGAATGAACAGCACGACGATGGATGCCGCACCTATAAATCCGATTTCTTCTGCAATGATGGAAAATATAAAATCGTTTTGCGGTTCGGGCAAGTACAGGAACTTTTGCCGGCTGTTGCCGAAGCCATGTCCGAATAATCCTCCGGGGGCAATGGCAAACAACGACTGGATACTTTGAAAACCCGTACCGAGCGGGTCATTCCACGGGTCAATATAGGACTTGATCCGATCCAGGCGATACGGTGCAGCCAAGATGAGCCCGATAAAAGCAGCAACTCCGGATACGATAAGAAATATAAAGAATGACAGCGGATAACCTGCCAGAAACAGGATGACAAAAGCAGAAACAATCATGATGACGGCTGATCCCAGGTCAGGCTGCATCATAATCAACGCCGCCGGCAGCAAGATGAGTGCAAAATGCTGCCATTGCCATGACTTTCCTTTGTGTTTCTTCATACTGCTTGCCAATTTCCCAAGTAACGCGACTTTTACAAACTCGGCGGGCTGCAAACTGACCGGACCGAGTGTGATCCAGCTTTGGGAACCGTTACGCACCGCCCCGATGCCAGGAATCAAAACTGCCACGAGCATCACAATGGAAGCGATGTAGCAATACGTCCAAAACTTCGGATGTGAAGTTAATGGACTCTTCACCAGCACGTAAGCGACACTTAATGAAATAATCATGTAAATGCCTTGCTTGACGATGAAGGGGGAGGAATCCTGGTAATGCACTTCCCCCCAATACGATCCTGCCGATTGCACAAATACCAACCCGATCAGCGACAAAAGTAAAGCGGCTGTCAAAAAGACTATACGGTAGGTTCTTTCCAGCGTTCGCATCCTTTCTCAAATTAATCAGCTGTCTGTTCATTTTACTTTCCCGCTGTTGCAGCGAAGTTATAATTTCATTACTGCATCAATAAATTGATCTCCGCGGATTTCAAAACTTGGATACTGATCCCAGCTGGCGCAGCTTGGCGATAATAAAATGACATCGTCCTCACTGCTGAATCTATATGCCTTTTCAACTGCTTCCTGCATAGTCGAAGCACGCGCGGTATCAGTCACACCGCATGACACCGCAAACTCCGCAAAACGATCAGCGGTCTCCCCTATCGCCACAACAGCGCGGACATTTTGCATGAACGGCCGCAGCTCTTCAAATGAATGATTCCGGTCAAGTCCTCCAGCTATCAATACGATCGGAGTCTTAAATGATGACAATGCACTTTTCGTTGCCAGAGTATTAGTCGCTTTGGAATCATTATATATGGTGCGGCCTTTTACTTCGCGCACGAATTGCATACGGTGGCGTACGCCTGTAAATGAATTTAAAACATTTTCAATTGCCGTTTTTTCACAGCCAGATAAGATGGCCGCGGCAGTTGCCGCTACAATATTTTCCAAATTATGGCGTCCTGGCAATTTGATTTTCCTGATTTCAATGAACGGTTCGCCTAACCAGTAAATCCATTCATCATCGGCTGAAATCCCTTCCGCATTTTTCCCTTGAACAGAGAACGGAACTTTACGGGATTCGAATAACCCGACTGCCTCACTGATAAGCTTTTGATCTGCATTATAAATCAAGTACTCTTGTGACGTTTGATTGCGCGCCACCTGCAATTTTGCATGTAAATATTCTTCCAGTGAACCATGATAATCCAAGTGTGCTTCGTATAAATTCAAAAACACTGCAATTCTGGGAGTAAACCGTTCCGTCCCTGCTAATTGAAACGAGGAGGCTTCCAGAACCATCACTTCATCGGGTTTGGCTTTTTCCGCCACGGTGCATGAAACTGTTCCGATATTACCGGCAATCAGCGGCTTTTTCTTCGCCATATTGAGCATATGATAAAGCAATGTGGTTGTAGTCGTTTTTCCATTAGAGCCCGTTATGGCAATAATCGGCGCTTCACTCAGCAGACCTGCCAACTCCACTTCTGTCCAAATGGCAAGACGCTGTTCCACCGCTTTCGCGATCAGCGGATTAGTATACGGGATCCCCGGATTTTTTACGATCAAGTCAAAATTTCGCTCCAGTAAATCTGCCGGATGGCCGCCGCCGATCACTTCTATCCCCTGCGCCTGGAGCTCCATAGCTTCTTCGTTGCCTTCTGCCGGTCTGGAATCATTGACGACAACTTCTGCTCCGAGCCGATGAAGCAAACCTGCTGCCGCCACCCCGCTCTTTGCCAGGCCGACCACAAGTACTCGTTTCCCTGCGAATTGTTCTGCATTCTTCATTTACATGACCTCCAAAAAGACCGGTACAAGGGCAGCAAGCAGTGCTACTCCCCAGAACACAATCACTACTTTCCATTCAGACCAGCCCGATAATTCAAAATGGTGATGAATGGGACTCATTTTAAAGACACGTTTTCCAGTCATTTTGAAACTAATGACTTGAATGATTACAGAAAGCGTCTCTACCACAAAGACAATCCCGATAATCAGCAGCAGCAACTCCTGCTTGATCAGCACGGACAGCATGGCGAGCGCACCACCAAGCGCAAGCGAGCCGGTGTCGCCCATGAATACTTTTGCAGGCTTAATATTGAATAATAAAAACCCGAGCATGGCACCCGCCACTACAAAAGCGAATAGTGCAATATCATTTTGTTCATACGCTAATGCAAAGACGCCGAATGCCGAGAATGCGATGGTTGAAGTTCCTCCAACCAGACCATCCAGGCCATCTGTCAAGTTGACTGCGTTGGAAAATCCTACAAGCCAAAAGACTAAAAAAGCCACATAAAATACGCCAAGGTCTATCCCGAGATCCGTGAAAGGGATCGTTACAGTTGTTTCGAATGGTCCCAGTTTCAGTAAGAAAAAGGCGATGATCGCTATGATAATCTGTCCGATTAATTTCTGAAGTGATGTTAATCCTAAGTTGCGTTTCGCTACGATGATGATAAAGTCATCCAGGAATCCGATACATCCGAAACCAATTAGCACAATCAATAACACGATCGTATGAGTAGTCAATGTGTCGTTTATGTAAGATAAGGTAAGTGTTGAAATCAATATGGAAATAAGGAAGATGAGCCCGCCCATAGTAGGCGTGCCCGCTTTTTTCATATGCGCTTGCGGACCCTCTTCCCGTATGCTTTGACCAAATTTCAACCTTCTAAGTAATGGGATGATGATCACCCCGACAATCGCTGAAACAAAAAACGCAACAGCGATTATCGTGACTGTGGTGCCGAGTGTCATATTAAGTTCTCCTTCTACTATCTATTGCGTGTCAATAAGGCACTGCTTATTCTGTATACAGATGAATGGTATCTTCCACGGTCATCAATGTATGAGGCGCCGGCAACTGACGCACTACCTTCTTGCCTTTGCCGTGCCATTTGACCTTGAATGAGTAATTTTGGGACAGCAGTTCCTTTTCAGTCATTCCGAGTAAGTCCGGCGAGCGGAATGTGATGGCATCTCCCCACCGATACTCTTTCTCTAGCTGTTCTTTCCTTCTCTCGATATGAGCTATTGGTGCCACTTCTTCAATTATCCGTCCGACAATCGGAGCTGCTATGACACCCCCGAATTGAATCGAGTTCTTCGGGCTGTCTACTGCTACATATACCAGTAATTCAGGATCATCCGCGGGAGCAAAACCAATGAACGAAACAATGTAGTCGCCATCACTGTAACGGCCATCCACTACTTTTTGCGCTGTTCCAGTTTTCCCTCCAATGCGAAGTCCATCTGCGAACGCATTGCGGCCCGATCCATTTGCGACTACCGATTCAAGCGCATGACGAACTTTCGCTGATGTCTCTTCACTGATTACTTGTCTTTTCAATTCCGGTTCAAATTCTTGAATCGTCTTGCCTTCTGAGTCCCTTATTGATTTGACGATATACGGTTTAAAGAGTTTCCCGCCATTTATGGCTGCAGCTACCGCCTGAACTTGCTGGATCGGCGTTACTGATATCCCTTGGCCGAATGAAGTCGTTGCCTGCTCAACCGGACCAAAAGCTTCTTTTGAGAACAGGATACCTTTCGCCTCGCCGGCAATGCCGGATTCTGTCGAAACGCCAAAGCCGAATGACCGAATATAGCGGTCTAGCCTTTCGCTTCCAAGCCGCTGCCCCATCGTAATGAAACCGGGGTTACAAGAATTCTCTACGACTTCAAGAAACGTCTGATCTTTATGCCCTTCCCGCTTCCAGCATCGCAATCGGGCATTCGCTACCATCGTATAACCGGGATCATAGAAGCCTTCATTTTCCAGATCAATGACATCTTCTTCTAGACTTGCCGCCAGCGTGACAATTTTAAATGTAGAGCCCGGCTCGTATGTCATCCAAACCGGTAAGTTCCGGTTATAAATAGTGGAATCAGCCGATTGGTAGTCTTTCGGATCAAAGCCCGGTACAGATGCCAACGACAGTAACTCCCCTGTCTTTGGATTCATAATAATTGCCAGTGCCTGTGTCGCATCATACTTCTCCATTGCCTGAATGAGCTCACGTTCAACAATTTGCTGCATTTTCAAATCAATTGTCAGTTCGAGAGAGGATCCTTCTTTTCCGTGTTCAAAGCTGTCTTCAACATGAGGCAAGGCAATGCCCTTAGCATCAGTGAACAGCCGCACTTTGTCCCCTGTCCCATTCAGAATCTCGTCATAAGCATATTCAATGCCTGCGAGTCCTTTGCCGTCATAGCCGGTAAATCCAATCAAACGAGCCAACAGGTCATTATATGGATAATGGCGGACAAAATCTACTCCAACGTACAATCCAGCAATTTGCAGTTTGGTAATTTCATCCGCCTGCTCTTTCGTGATGTTTTTTCCTTCAGGAGCCAGTTTCACCATATAATCTTTTTTCTTCAGTTTTTCTTCCAATACAGCAGGTTCTGTCCGCAGGATTTTTGCAATCGCAGGGATGTCATCTGAAATATCAGGATTTTGGGCGGGCATAAAATATAGCGTAGGAGCCAGCTCATTGCCGACAATCAGCTGCCCATTACGATCTGTAATATTCCCGCGCATGGCGCCGAAAGGGATTTCACGGTCCCAGTTTTCTTCGGCTTTTTCTTTCAGCCACTCGTGTTTAATTATCTGCACATGAAATAGTTTGCCGATCACGAGAAGTAAACAGATGAGGAACAAGACAAACGCTGCACGTAAACGCTTTTTTGACTGCATATCGATAAATGACCGCAATGATTCACTACCTTTTTTTCTATTAAGGTATGCCGTGAATTTGCGCACTATACATTAGCCGCCCATGATTTGTTCCTCTTCGCCCTCTTCTTTATTCTCTTTATTCTTCTTTTTATTAAACTGTTGTTCCGGGGTCCGCAGCTCGACTACGACAGGGTCTTCCTTATTCACAGAAGTACCCTCTGTAACGCTCTGACCGACAACATACCCTTCACCATTTATCCGAATGTCCAGCTTAGACAGATTCGTAAATGACAGCACCATTTTTTTGGACCATCCCGTCATATCCGGGAATGTCGTGTCCCCTTCTGTCTTCAGAAGGATGATGGAATCCTCCGTCAATTTAGTCTTGGCTTTAGGTATTTGTTTCGATACTTTGCCGCCCTCCCCTATCAATACCGTTTGGAAACCGTCTTCAGCTGCCAGTTCCGCAGCCTTCTCTGCTTCTTCGCCTTCATAATCCCCTACTTTTTTCACAGGAATTACTTGCTCGTCATCCGGGGCGATATTCAAGTATTTTAGACTGTTTTCCATAATAGGGTTGAATACTTTTGAAACCGGATCTGAACCAAGCTCCCCGCCCTTTAGTTTGGGTTGCTGCACGGTGACATAAATCAAAAGCTGCGGATCGTCGATGGGCGCCATGCCAAGGAAGGAATACAGATAGTTTCCGTATCCGGACATATAGCCTTTTCCTTCTTTTTTCGGAATTTCGGCTGTTCCTGTTTTACCGCCTACTGCATAATTCTCCAAATGATATTTTTGCGCCGTTCCGTTTTCTGAAGTAACGGTAGATGCAAGAATTTCGCGCACCTGTTTAGCAGTTTCTGCTGAAATTGGTTTGCCGCTTTCTTCCGGCTCATGATTCTCGAGAACTTCTTCGGTATTCGGATCAATGATTTGATCAATCACATACGGTTTCATCATGACACCGTCATTCGCGATAGCGGAAGCTGCCTGAATCATTTGCAAAGGAGTGACCGTAGACCCTTGTCCATAGGAAGTCGTCAATCGTTCAGCCGGATAGTTATCAAGCACGACACCGGAAGCTTCGTTCGGCAAATCAATACCGGTGCGTTTGCCAAAGCCAAATTTATGAATGTATTCGATAAATTTCTGATCTCCGATTCTCTCCAGCAGGTAGGCCATGCCGACGTTAGATGAACGCTGCAGCCCTTCAAGGAAAGTAATTGTTCCCCAGCCGTCCACGTTGACATCCCGGATGATCCGATCATAAATTTGATAAGAGCCCGATTTGAAATAGTCATCCGGTGCCCACTTGCCCTCTTCGACCGCCGTGGCCAACGTGAACATCTTCATCGGCGAACCTGGCTCAATTGTCTGTTCCACCGCATCGTTCAACCAGTTTTCCGTCAAACCTTCTCTCGTCATTGGATTGAATGTAGGCCGCTGACTCATTGCCAGGATTTCACCGGTTTTCGGATTCGTTACGAGTACCAGCATTTTTTTCGGCGAGTACTCTTTCTCCACCTTATCCATTGCTTCCTCAACGAAATTACTGATCGTCTTATCCAGTGTCAGCTTGATCGTCTGACCATCCTTTGGTTCTTCTATTTGTTTACTGGCAGTCGGCAGTAAATATCCCCAGCCGTCAGCCTGATAGTTCACTTTGCCGTCCACTCCGGTCAATTGCTTGTTATACGTCTTCTCCAGTCCCATTTTTCCTGTAGTAACGGTGTTTCTGTCTGCCGTTTCCTCTTTTTGTGCAAAGCCTACTAAGTAGGAGGCAAAGCGGCCGTTAGGATAGAAGCGCTTTTTCCCCTCTACAAACAAAATACCCGATAAGCCTTTTCTATCGAGTTCTTCCTTCATCTTCAGCACCGTTTCCCGGTTAAGGTCCTTGCCTGCACGACCAAATTCAATTTGCCATGTGCCTTCCCTGGCATTTTTCATTTTGTCATATATTTCACGTTCGGTTAGCGGCAAATATTTGGCCAGTACTTTGGCCGTTTCCTTATAGTCAATTACGTGATACTTTTTTTTGCTGTTTTTGCTTGCTGCTTCATTTAGCACCGCAACTACATGATAGCTCAACGTATCCGATGCAATGGGTTCATCATTTCGATCCACTATAGCACCGCGGTTCGCCTGAAGAACTGCATGTTTTTCATACTGGTTAGCGGCTATTTTCGCAAGTTCTCTGCCATCCACCTGACCGGTCATCTGAATAAACAAGATTCTGCCGAATAATATGAAAAAGAGCCCTCCGAATACTACAAACATTAGAAAGGCTCCCCATTGAAAGCGAAACTGCTTCATCGTCCCGGTACGACCTTTACGTTACTTTCGTTAAGGTTCAGACCACTCTCTTGTGCTTTTTTCCAAATGCGTTCATATGTGGATTTATCACTCACTTGGATGGACAATTCAGTATTTTGTTTTACCGCATCTTCTATTTCCAAATTCATCAATTGCACTTCTTTATTCACAGCGTTTATATCTGAATGCGTCTGTAAAAGCATAGAAGTAGATCCAATTGTAAATGCTGCAAATAAAGTGAACAATATTTTTTCACCTTTAGAAAAACGTTTTTTTACTCGGCGGACAACCTGGGGCTGATTAATTTCAGTTTGTTGTTCTGTCTCCGGTGTCTGTGGCATATTCAGGTTCCGTTGTTCTAGTCCCATGCTCTATTCCCCTTTTCTATTTTTTCTCTATAATTCGTAATTTCGCTGATCTTGCGCGTTTGTTCAGTTCTATTTCTTCATCTGAAGGTATGATCGGCTTTCGTGTAATAAGCTGGAATTCCGGCTCCATTCCTTCAGGTATGACAGGCAAATTTGGCGGCAGCTCCGGTATAGATGCTGCTTCTTTGAATATAGTCTTACATAAGCGGTCTTCAAGTGAATGGAATGTAATGACGCTGATTCGGCCTTCTTTGCGCAATAATATGAGCGCATCTGTCAAAGATTTCTCAGCTGCTCCGAGTTCATCATTCACCGCGATACGTATTGCCTGGAAAACCCGTTTAGCCGGGTGGCCGCCCGTTCTTCTGGCTGCTGCAGGTATACCCGTCTTAATGAGTTCCACAAGCTCTCCAGTTGTGCGGATTGGCTCAATCCCCCGTGCTTCTTCAATTTTACGGGCAATTTGTTTTGAAAATTTCTCCTCGCCGTAACGGAAGAAAATTCTGACCAGATCGGCATAAGACCATTCATTAACTACTTCATAAGCTGTCAGCGGCGCAGAAGTATCCATACGCATGTCCAGCGGCGCATCGTGATGGTAACTGAACCCTCGTTCGGGCGTATCAAGCTGCGGAGAAGAAACCCCCAAGTCATATAAAATTCCGTCCACTTCAGAAATCCCCAATTTTGCCAATTCATTTTTTACGTCTTTAAAGTTCGCATGAACAAATTTTACTTGTGCTGTATAGTTCTCTAATTTTTTTTGAGCTGCTTCAATAGCTGTTATGTCTTGATCGAAGCAGATAAGTTGTCCTTCCGGTGAGAGAAGTTTAACGATTTCTTCACTGTGTCCTGCTCCGCCAAGCGTGCAGTCAACATAAATACCATTTTGTTTTACATGCAAGCCATCAACTGCTTCTTGCAGTAATACGGTTGTGTGATTAAACATGATTATCCCGCCCGCTTTCAAAAGTCAAAATCAATAAGGTTTTCTGCAATGTCATTAAAGGACTCTTCAGATTCTTCGTAGTATGCTTCCCAAAGTTCTGCTGACCAGATCTCGATCCGGCTTGACACACCGATGATCATACAGTCTTTTTCGATCTTCGCAAATTCTCGTAAATTTGCCGGGATATTGACTCTTCCCTGCTTATCGAGACTTGCCTCGCTCGCGCCCGAAAAGAAGAAACGGGTGAATGCACGGGCATCTTTTTTAGTGACCGGCAACGCTTTCAACTTTTCTTCAAGTTTTTGCCATTCGTCCAGCGGGTAACCGAATAAGCAATTGTCCAGTCCACGGGTTAAAATAAAGCCGTCAGCTAATAGTTCCCGAAACTTCGATGGAACGATCAGACGACCTTTTATATCGATTGAATGCTGATACTCACCCATGAACATAGAATTCACCCCACTGTATGAAATAATGTACCACATCCCCCCACTTTCCTCCACCCACTAGGCTGTTTTTCTTCGCATAATTTTTAAAATGTGTCAATAGTACTTCTTTCTGATTTGTTTTCCTCCCCGTCTCCCGAAAAACCCACTATTTTCGCCATTTTCTTGGTTTTTTATCAACAAAGAAAATTCTGATGGAAGGAAAGTATTACTAAATGGGCCCGGCTAATTTAGCCAAAGAAAATGCTGAAAAGCGAACATATCCTCGCCTTCACTTTTACATCAGCCCATATGCATTTTGAGACAGAAAAAACCCGTCATTCACAGAACGAATGACGGGCATTACGTTTATAAATAAACCAGCTGATGTGATCCATCAAATGTATAAGGCTGTTTCAGTAATTCGTCTATCAAGCCTTGGCCGAACTGGTTCATATAGAAATACGGCGAATAGAGCCGTTCCTGCAGAGACCCTTCCGGAAACAGTTGTTCTGAAATAAGGTGAAAGCGGCCAAATTGAACATGATGTTTCAGCAATGTCGACTGTTCTTTTTTCTTTTTCAAATAATCAAACTGACCTTTATGGAACTGCAAGTTTTTATCCAACAGCTGCAGCAGAGCCGGATCTGTTGTTTCCAGATGGCTATGCAACTGTTCATACTGCGCTTCCAGCTGATTCTTTGTTTCATCCAACAGCTGATCAAATCGCTCATCGCGCAGCTGCTCGAGCCACAACTCCTGGTGTGACGGCAGCTGGTGATCCAGCACTCGATCTATCGTGATGCCCGTCAGTTTCAGCGCTTCCTGGACCTGTCTGTTGACCAGTGTGATGGATAATCTCGGTACGATGACCGGCATGCGGATGCCTAGTATATGGAATGCGCCTTTTAATAATGACCAATAGGCGATTTCTCCGGGGCCGCCAACAAAAGCTAATACCGGAAAGACCAGATCCTGCATGATGGGCCTCGTTGCCACGTTATTGCTGAGCAGCCACGGTTTGTTCTTTGCCAGCTCATGCATTTCTCCCTCGCTGAAAGATATCCCGGCCTGTTCATTAACAAATTTATGATCTTTTCTTCGCAGCAGCACTCTTCCTGTATCATGAACATAGAAAAGATTGGCATCCTGCTCTTCCGATTCAATTGGTTTTGCGTACCCCATGGTTTGCAGCTGCTGCTCTGTGGAATAAACACTCTCCGCCATCGCCTCCGCATTTTCTATCATTTGAGAGAAATATGGAGATTCTAATTCACGCAGCGGTTTACATGCGGCATCTATGAACAGCAGGCCGTGGGCGGAAAATAATCTATTCATCAAAGATGTAAAGAAGCCCGTGTACGTTCGCTGCTGCTGCACAGTCTGGAGAACGTCTTGCAGTAAGCTTTGCGTATACGCTGTTTCACCGTAGCTTTTGAAGATCTTTTTGATATAGGCTGTCATTTCTTTTTGATCATAAACGGTATCCGAAGCCATCGTCTTTAAAATGGCCGGCTGCTTGAACTGCCTCTTCACAGCTTTGCCCGACTGCGGAGTATATGTATGATTAATTTCGTTAATATCATGATCTTCTCCGGCAATCCAAAAAACAGGAACTACCGGTCTTTCAAGCACCGCCCGCTGTTGCTTTGCCAATAAAATTACGGAAACTGCTTTATGAACAGAGTAGAGAGGACCCGTCAGCACACCAGCCTGCTGACCTCCAATGACGACCAGCGCATCTTCCGCGAGCTCCTGTATATGTTTTGCCGCGAGTTCAGAAATTCCAAACGGTTTCATGTATTCCTTAACGACAGAAGCCAGCCGAGTTCTTTGGAAAGAACGTTCATCTAACTCCTGTACTCGTTCTTTATATCCTTTTTCCGTTACTTCATTGTCAAAAAATCTATGGAAAAACTGCGGATCATGACGGTACGATTCCATCAATTTATTCTTTTTCGGCAACTCCAATGTCTCCAAGTCCATGTCACAAACTCCTTTATGTCAAATACTACCGCAAGTATAGCACCCCATGCATACAGGTTGAATTGATGTGCTTACAGGGAGGCCGTTATTTGACGTACTGGACGATCTGTATAACGATTCCCAAAATGAACAGCAGAATATAAGCCGCGGTCAGCAGCAGAAAAAATGCTCTCCACGTTCTGCGTAATACCCAAAACGTCCGGAATTCTTTTTCTGATGAGCGCTCTTTGACTGCAAAGCCGATAGCAATCAGACATAACACTCCGATGATAAGGACAGGCAGCCAAACATCCCAAATCGCGCGAATCAATATTAATACAGTTATTGCCATGAACGGCGTCGTCCAGTCGACAGCCCAGCCAATTCTTTTTTTCTTCGGTAATCCAATTTTTTTCGCAATAATGAGTAATACAACTAAAATAATAAAAGGAAACAATAATAATGTACCCAATATATTCGTTAACATCCGCCACATTCACTCCTGTTTATTCCCAGCAGCATGCTTTCAAGCACATGCAAAAAAGGGGCGCTGCCGCCTTTTTGTTCAATCCTTTGCAATACTGCCGTCAAAATTGTATCAATTTCCATAGTGCATCCTTTCAATCTATCCGTCAGCATGGAAGATTGATTGTCTGCAGTTTTGCGGCACACACCCGCAATATCTTCGTAACTCAGCAAACCTTCAGCTTCAGGGAAGTTACTGAGCAACTCCTCGCATAGTTGATTAAATAACTGATGAAAATGAGGGTTATCCAGCAATTGCCCATTTTTCACCTGCAAAATCGCTGTCAGCGGATTAATCGCACAATTAATCAGCACTTTGCGAAGAAGCAGAAGTTCCGGATTTTCCTGCGTGCGTACCGGAAAATTTACCGGATCCATGTCGCGCATCCAGCGAATCACTGGCGCAATGTTTTCGTTTTCCGCAATCGTTATCGGACCTACACCGTTATGCCGGACTGTTCTGTCATCCAATCTTCCCGCCCCATGTTCCACCGTCGCAAAAGATACATAACCAAGCGGATACTCCTCAACCATAGACAGATGCCCAATACCGTTTTGTATAAACAGTAAATCCGGCTGTACAGGCAATTCGCTGATTTCAGACAGCATTTTCTGCAATGCATCATATTTTACTGCAATGATCCACAGCGCATCTGTCGGCAGCTCTTCAATATGTATGGTAGCTTGCACATCATATGTATGTTCTTCCCTGTCTCTAACCAAGCCTTTCCGTAAGCATTCCGCCTGTTCCTCACGCCGGACCCAGAATGTTACATTTGCTTTATGCTGGGCTAAATAGGAGCCGATTAACAAACCGATCGACCCCGCACCCGCCACTACAAACTGCATAGCTTTCCTCCTTAAAAAAAGAGACCCGTAAAGGCGTCTCTTTGGTTATTTCTATTATACAGGATAGACCGGATGTTTTCTCGAAGAATTCGCAACTTTTTTTGTTTCATAATAGGCTAAGCGTTCAACGAGAACAGAACGTAAATCACGAGGTGCCACCACTTCGTCTATAATGAGTTCTGATGCCATTTTGTAGATGTCAATTTCCTCTTTATACTCCTGCTGTTTTTCTTTAATAAATGCAATTTTCTCTTTCGGGTCTGTAATTGCTTCAATTTTATTGGAGTATACGGCATTTACAGCTGCTTCAGGCCCCATCACCGCAATTTGCGCTGTCGGCAGCGCGATGCATACATCCGGCTCAAATGCAGGACCGGCCATAGCATACAGCCCCGCACCGTACGCTTTACGGACAATAACAGAAATCTTCGGCACCGTCGCGGAACTCATTGCCATAATCAATTTTGCCCCGTGACGGATAATGCCCTGACGCTCAACTTTTGTTCCGATCATAAAGCCCGGAACATCCGCCAGGAACAGCAGCGGGATGGAAAAAGCATCACATAATGTGATAAATTTTGTTACCTTATCGGCTGAATCCACAAACAGCACGCCGCCCTTTACTTTCGGCTGATTAGCAATGATTCCGACAGGCCTGCCGTCAATTCGCGCAAGCGTTGTGATGACCTCAGCCGCGAACAGTTTTTTGATTTCAAACAGGCTGTTTTCATCCACGAGCTGATCAATTGCTTCATACATATCAAAAGGCGCATTTTGATTTTCGGGAATAATTTCTTCCAATGAACGCCCCGCTTTGACCTCGCTGGCTTCCGCCCGTCTGACAGGCGCTTCAAAATTGGCAGGGAAGTACGAAAGATATCTGCGCGCTTCGATAATAGCCTGCTCTTCGTTTTCAGCCAGGACATCACCGCATCCGCTCACTGAACAATGCATACGGGCACCGCCCATTTCTTCGAGTGTCACTTTCTCCCCAATGACTTTCTCCGCCATACGCGGCGAACCTAAATACATCGACGCATTACCTTCCACCATGATCACGACGTCACAGAAAGCGGGAATATACGCACCGCCTGCCGCGGAAGGCCCAAACAGCAGACAAACTTGCGGAATAACCCCGGACAATCGTACCTGATTGTGAAAAATCCGTCCTGCTCCGCGGCGGTTCGGAAACATATCCAGCTGATCCGTTATACGGGCACCAGCTGAATCCACTAAATACAGTAACGGCACATTCAGTTTCTCCGCCGTTTCTTGAATACGTATAATTTTTTCTACTGTTCTGGCGCCCCAGGACCCCGCCTTTACCGTAGAGTCATTAGCCATGACACAGACTGTCTGACCGTCAATTTTCCCCGTAGCGGTCACAACTCCGTCAGCAGGCAGATCATTCGCTTCACAGTTTGCGAACTTTCCGTCTTCCGCATACTTTCCTTCATCAAACAGCAGCCGCAATCGTTCTCTGACGAACAGTTTGCCTTGTTCCTCCAACTTCTCATGATATTTTTCAGCGCCGCCTCCAGATATGCGGGTACTGATTTTTTGCAGTTTTTCATTATAAGCTGTCTTTGCTGATTCATTTGCCAAGGAACTTCCCGCCTTCCCTTACGATTGAATTGTGACCAACACGTCTTCTTCGTCTACAAAATCACCTTCAGCACCGTGGATTTTACTGACTGTCCCGTCCATTTCCGCTTCCAACGGAATTTCCATTTTCATAGATTCCAAAATAATGACGACTTGTCCTTTTGTCACAGCGTCTCCTTCTTTTACTTCAATCGAAAAAATTGTACCTGCCATGGATGCTTTTACTTCTTGCATACAATCACTCCCCGTAGTCTATTTGCGTACAGTTGATGCAACGAACTTCTTACAATAAGTGTATCGCATCTATGAAACCGTTTACAAGCAGAAACTAAGCAATCCCGACAGTATATGTCTGCCGGGGGAGGAACTTTACTTACTTTTTGTTAAGAATCGCTGAACCGCTTCGTGGTGGGCATCGCTTTCCCACAGCACTGAACAGACGCGGGCTTCTTCCTGCATCGCCAGCTTCAGATCACCGGACTTCCACTTTCTTACGGCAATGTTTTTATAGGCACGGTGTACATTTCTGTGCACTTTCAGCTTCGGCGCTAAAAATTGATCGAGTGCTGTCTGC
The DNA here is from genome assembly GCF_002109365.1 of Sporosarcina sp. P37. NCBI lineage: Bacteria > Bacillati > Bacillota > Bacilli > Caryophanales > Caryophanaceae > Sporosarcina > Sporosarcina sp. P37. The sequence continues at coordinate 2,829,081 of NZ_CP015349.1, read as the reverse complement.
ACATCCCCTTCAAACACTTCAGTAGCCCATCCAAGCTGCTCCAGCTGTTCTGCCGAATGAACGCTCGCTCTGCTCGTAAACTGCAGCATGCGGTCATGAGGGCCATTCTTCTCGAACAGCAGCGATGCGCCTCCCCAGCCAGACGTTATAGCTAATGTTCCCTGAATAAATCCTGCTTTGGCATGTGAAGCGACAAGACGGTAATCACAGGCTGTTGCCAGTTCACAGCCGCCGCCGACAGCCGCCCCGTTGACCAGCGCAATCGTCGGCATCGGCAATGTCGCGATACGGTATAAAATATTCGCTCCTCTGCTTAGCATAGGCCACGCATCATCCGCTGTCTGAAAACCATGAAAATCCCCAAGATCTCCTCCTGAACAAAATGCCAGTCCACCTTCCCCTGTGATGACAGCAAACGAAACTTCAGGATCATCCTCTATTTGATCTAAAAATAATTCAAGTCCTTCCATAACATCATAATTCACTGCATTACGCATGTCCGGACGGTTAATTGTAAAATACGCAATTGACTGACTGATTTCTATCGTGTAAGACATATGACTTCCCCCTTTTTTTATCTAGCATACCATTTTTACACAAAACAAAAAAGACTGCCTTGAGCCATGGTCTCAAGACAGTCTTCCATTCGTTGCGCTAAATCTAAATTATTCGCCTACAACGTCTTTTCCTTTGTAGTGTCCGCATGATTTGCAAACGTGGTGTGCCAATTTCATTTCGCCACAGTTGTCGCAAGTAGTCATACCTGGCGCTTCAATTTTGAAATGAGTTCGACGCATATTTTTCTTCGTTTTAGAAGTTCTTCTCTTTGGTACTGCCATTGGGGGGCACCTCCTTATAAGGGTTTACTCTTTATCGGTTTCAAAAAAATTAGCCAATCCCGCTAATCGAGGATCCACTTTTTCTTCTGCATCTTGACGCTGCGCTTCCAATTCTTCATCGGTTGTATAGGACCAGCCTTTACCTTCGACCTGTTGCATTTCATCTGTATTTTCGCAGAATACTTGCAGCGGGATCTCCAGCAAAATCAGTTCTTCTAATACAGGCGTAAAATCAATTGTTTCCCCTTCTACCAGATGAATTTCATCATCTGTCAGAAGCGTCTCCTCGTCCCAGCTGAATTGCTCAACTGATTCAATAGAGAATGGATAATTGACGTCTTCCCACGTACGTGCACAAGGCAAAATCATTGAACCTTCTAGCCGAAGCTGGCATGTTAATTTTTTCTCACCAATTATACATGTTCCGCTTACTCGAACAGGCTGAATTGCCCTAATTTCTTCATTCCGATTTTTCACGGAATCTAAATTTACTGCTTCGTCAAACAGTAGCGGGCCTTGCCTATGTTTCCGTAATTGATGAATGGACCATTTCATGTCTATCACCTCAAGACAACAATGTTGATTATAGTATTTAAAATAAAGGATGTCAAGATATTTTCTTGTCACCCTAATAAGTTTAACGTTATAATTCATTATACGCAAGTACAGAGGAGGATTTCATTGATAGCTACTGGTATTGTCGTCGAATATAATCCTTTCCATAACGGCCATCTCTTTCATCTGAATGAAGCGAAAAAGCAGACTGGCGCGGATGTCATTATTGCCGTCATGAGCGGTCATTTCTTGCAGCGCGGCGAACCGGCAATTGTCGATAAATGGACACGCACCCGTATGGCGCTGGCCGGCGGAGCCGATCTCGTCATCGAATTGCCGTATGCTTTTTCTGCAGCCCATGCCCCGCTTTTCGCAAAAGGTGCTGCAGAGATTCTCGATGCACTTCACTGCAGCAGCGTTTGCTTCGGCAGTGAAGAAGGCGCGATCGAACCATTCACCAACAGCCTGGAATTGATGGACACAAACAAGACACTCTATGAACAAACAATAAAGAATGCCATGCAGGAAGGAATCAGTTATCCGAATGCATTGCGGATTGCGTATGACGAAATCTCGCATAACGCAAACGGACCGCTGGCTGATTTATCCGAACCGAATAATATTTTAGGTTTTCATTATATGCGGGCTATCAGCGAAATACAGTCCGGCATGAAACCGGTCACGATTGAAAGGACCGGCACACATTACCATGACGCTGCGCTGCCTGCGGGTTCCATTGCAAGCGCCACGGGCATACGAAAAGAAATCTTTACAGGCAATTCAGCGCAAGTAGAGCCGTTCATGCCTGATGCTTCATATCAATTACTGACCGGACAGCCGCAGATGAGCTGGAATCACTTCTATCCGCTTCTGCGTTACACTATCCTCCGGGAAGGACCCGAGCGTCTGGCAGACATAGCGGATGTAACAGAAGGCATCGAATATTCTTTCTGCCGCTCCGCCAGGGAACATACTGCGTTTTTAGGGTTCATGCAATCTGTGAAATCCAAGCGCTATACTTGGACAAGAATTCAGCGCATGCTTGTTCATATCCTGACAGGCTATCGGAAGTCTGACCGTGCGCAGATCACCCGCCCGTCTTATTTACGGCTTCTTGGCATGTCGGCAACAGGAAGAACCTATCTGCGGACGGTCAAAAAACAGTTGCCGCTGCCTGTAATCAGCCGTGCTGCTTCCCATACCGATCACTCACTTTTGATGGATATTAAAAGTACAGATATTTACATGTTCGGCGCGCACAGAGCACCGGGGCTTGATTATCAGACGCCGCCCATTTTGATGTAAGTGTTATTTTTCTTCCAGCTTTTCAAGATAACGCAGCGCATCGTCAATCGTTTTAACCGGCACTATTTTCATTTTCGTGCCAATCTTTTCTGCAGTTGCTTTCGCTTCTTCGTAATTGGACTGTAACTGCGGATTTTTCTTTTTGACTTCTTCAGGCAATTCGTCGTCAGGAGCGAAAAATATTTCAATGTCCTGGCGGTCTGCAGCAATGACCTTGAAGTCTATCCCGCCGATTCGTCCCACCGATCCGTCTTCATGCATCTCACCAGTTCCTGCGATATGATAACCTTTCGTTAAATCAGCATCGACAAGACGATTCATCAATTCAAGTGTAAACATAAGGCCCGCTGAAGGCCCTCCGATATCTTCGGTACGAATATCCACTTCGGGTTCTGTTTCAAGCGTAATCTGTTCTTCAAACTCGATGCCAATTCCTGCACGGCCATGCGTACCGGGAAGCTCTGCTAATTTAACCGGAATCTGCAGGGTCTCTTTTCCGCGCTTTACATTCAAATCCACTTGCTGACCCTTCGACATATTGCTGAATGCGTCGATAAATTCTTTTGCAGAAGTAAACTGCTGATTATTAATCGATTGAATGACATCTCCTACCTTGAGCTTTCCGGCAGATGCTCCCTCCGGCAATACACCAGCTACAAAAACGCCTGTGAACTTTCTGTCAATCGGCAGTCCTGCCTTTTCAAATGCGACAGAAATAGCATGTATTTTGGAGTCTGTCATTAATTTCTTTTGACGCACTCCATATTCTTCATCACTTTCCCCGTGTCTTCTGACATTTGCAGCCGGCAATAATTTCATTTTCCCGGAGACATGCGACCAGGCGTAGGTGAGCGGTGTCGCTTTGCCAATCGCGATCGTCATCAAACTGAACGTTCCCCGATCATCCGTATCTCCTCCTGACACTTCTACGAGCGGTGCTAAATCGTATGCGCCACCCGGTCTGGAAATATACATATCTAACGGATAAAGTGCCAGAAGCGCCACTGCAATAAGGAGTGCAGCCGCTATCCCCCACTTGCGCATTTTCATAAAAGCTCACCTCCATTAATAGCCTGTACGAATCCAACATATATATTACGGTAGATTTCATTGTAGTTCAAAAATTAGAAAGGAGTGCGACAGATGCTTATCGATTTTCTATCCTGCCGTATAAGACTATGAGTAATGTACTCTTCATCTGGGCACTGATTATTTTATTCATTCTGCAGCCCGATGTCGCGCATGAAGGAGCTGTGACAGGTGCGCAGCTGTTTACCCACGCGCTGCTTCCTTATTTACTGCCGTATATTATTTTAACGCAGTGGCTGTTAAAAATGCCTGGAAAAAGAGCCTCCAGCCAGTGGAGTCGTTACATAAAAGCGTATGTGCTCGGTTCATTCGGCGGATTTCCTGTAGGTGCCGTCACTGTCAGTGAGATGAAGAAAAACGGAGAAATTACAGCGGCCGAAAGCAGTCTGCTTGTCGCCTCCTGCCATGCACCCGGCCCGATGTTCATTATTGGCTTCGTTGGCAGCGAATTATTCGGCAGCACCGCAAGCGGATGGAAGCTGCTCCTTGCGATACATCTGGCCAATATTGTATTTTTCTTGCTGGCCATGTCGATAGCAGGGAAACGGAACCAGTATCCGGCACCCGCCGCTGTTCCAGTGCAGCATACAACGTCACCGCTGCTGCGCTCCATCAAAGACAGCTCGTCCGTCATTTTACTCGTAGCAACGACCGTTATCTTTTTTTCTTCGCTGGGTAATGTACTGTCTCATTCCATCTCTGCATTGTTCCCCGTCGATATGGAGATAACCAAAACGCTATTGCTCGCGATATTTGAAATGACTTCCGGCGTCCAGTCGGCCACTGAGCATTTTAACGGAGAAGCGATTTATCCAATGCTGATTGCCGCCATCCTTTCAATCAACGGCTTGAGCATCCACATGCAGGTCATGACCATCGCTAAAAGCGCCGGCATACGGATATTCCCTTACATCATTGCACGGGCATGGAACACATTACTCGTCCCTGTGTTGTTCATGTGGATTTATTGACTGCGCATCGTAGTGTGTAAAAAAAGTGGTTATGATGATTCACTCATCATAACCACTTTTACACATAATGTTTCAGCTTACTTTCAATTATTGAACTTTTCCTTGAGCGCTTTGTTGACATGCGGCGGCACAAGTGTGGAGACATCTCCGCCGTATCGTGCAACTTCCTTCACGATACTCGAACTGAGGAATGAATATTGACTTTTTGTCATGACGAAAAACGTTTCAATGCTTTCATCCAGCACCCGGTTCATCGACGTGATTTGCATTTCGTACTCAAAGTCCGAAATTGCGCGTAATCCGCGCACAATAACAGAAGCATTGATCTCATGCGCATAATCAATCAACAGGCCTGCGGATGTATCAATCGTGACATTGCCATATTGGGATGTTACTTCATGAATAAGGGCGATTCGTTCTTCCACTGTGAACAACGGCTGCTTCGACGAGTTATTCATGACCGCGACGTGCACTTCCGGGAATGTTTTCGCAGCCCTTTGGATGATATCCAGATGACCGTTCGTTACGGGATCGAAACTTCCCGGTACAATTGCAATTTTCGACATGCTAGTAGCCTCTTTTCTCGTAAATCGTAATAGCAGTACTTCCATAAACTGCAGAATTAATTTGGATATATGTATCGTACTGTTCAGGCAATGCTGTATTTTTATCATGTTCACACACGATGGTTGCATCATCCGCCAATAGTTCTTGCATGATCACTTCTTTTATTACATCATAATATTCGACTGCTGCATAGGGAGGATCTACAAACAGCAGATCTATACGGATGTTTTTCTGTTTTAAGACCATGGCAGCCTGACGGGCATCTCTTTTTTCAATATGCAGAAGTTCCTGCATTCTGCATTTCTCTGCGTTTGCTTTAATGACGGCACAGGCTTTCGGATTTTTTTCAAACACAATTGCCTGCTCCATTCCTCTTGACAGTGCTTCAATGGCAATGGAACCGCTGCCGCCAAACAGCTCAACAACTGTTCCCCCATCGAAATACGGACCAATTTTATTGAATAGTGATTCCTTTACTTTGTCTGAAGTGGGACGTGTAGAAGTGCCAGGCAAGGATTTTAATGGCGTTCCTTTTCTCGAACCGGAAATGACTCTCACTCTTTTTCCATCTCCTTTATCAAATTTTCAATCTGTTCGATAGAAATGGTCTTTTCTGACTTTTCGATCAGCACCAAAAAGATGCGGCGCAACCAATTTTCATCAAAATATAATTCCTTGTTAATATAAGTATGAGGCTTTTCCAGATAATCGAATTTTCGGTCATTCATGACGTAGAACGGCTCCAATTTAGAAAAGCGATACTTGCGATTTGGACTTTCAATGTAGATAGACTGTTCATTAGAACGGATTGCATAGCCCATTTTTGACAATAACTCAGCTGCAGGATAAAAGCTCTTTCCGTCTTGTACGACAACCTTTACTGCCGGAACTTCTTTCCCATCCAAAAGAACTGTACGAGGGTCAAGTAACAGGAACGGATAGTTAAGCTGCTGCTCATGCATAGTTTTTTGGAAATATTGTGTATCGAACGCCATTACATCCGCCAGCAATTGATCCATCCTTGAAGCGGACAGTTCTTTGCCTATCTGTTCATGCACATTTTGCCGGAATGATTGATACTGTTCTTCGGAAAGTGATTCTTTTAACCGGATAAATACACCCTGCTCAGCTTTTGTTCCCACCGGCTCATCACCGAGCAGGGAAGCCAGCATACTATTCATCGACGGCTCGTCCGGCCTCAAAGTGAAGCGCGACTTGACACTCATTTTGGCTGCCTGCTTTACCACCTGAGGCATATTTCCCGTCTTTTCCACAATAATACGCTCTGCATACAGCGGCTGATTGCGCGGCGCCAGAACTACACTTATATGATTTCCGCCGACTCCTTCAAGCATCTTCACCATTTGGTCATTCTGTTTCTTGTCGATCCCTACCCCATACATAGACAATTTATTGGAAGAGTAAGCCAGCGGCACATCTTGCGGCTGCCAGTACAGTTCATTAACGAAGCCGACACCCCGGTAGAGACGATACGTGATGCGCTCTTTGTCTGCTTTTCCTACACGTTCGAGTCCTGTCACCCACATTCCGCCAACATCCTGCTCATCGGTCATGTGAAGTACTGTCGTTAATGGTTTATTATCTTTCAGTAATGCAAACGGCTTTTTAAATAATTTCCGTCCTGTCAGGGGCTGTTTTTTCGGTAATTTATAGATGACGGACTGCTGATCACGCTCCCCTTCTTCAAACGCAACGCCCGACTCATTCAACCGGGAGCACGGCGCGGATTCTTCCTGCTCACAGCCGCGTTCCACACTTCCCTGAGGCCATATAATTTCGTGTCTGTCTTCTGACAGATTATAAAAATGGTGCCGGATGTATAATCCATCTGTCCGATTGATCACTTCGATTTCCTGACGGTACGTCCCCGAATCAGCGCTTTCACCATCTGCATTTGCCGATTGACTGTAATGCAAATATATGAGGACTCCGTTTACCGCCGCCAAAAGAAATAAAATCCTTACAATAGCTTTCAACGTACAACACCTCATCACATGGTATGATGGATACGAACCATTACTAATCGCCTGAAAGGAAGAGCCTGATTATGATCCAACAACGTTTTATTGAACTGGGAGAAGGATACAGCGACATTTACGAGCTGCTCGAATTAATGTCCACAAATTCCCGCAGAATTTATAAATCTTATATTTTTTCATCAGCACACGGCAGTCATGAACAGTTATCGCTTGCGGTTTCCTTTTCTCCTGCAACAGAAAACAGCCACTATATGCCGATCTATATTTGCAGAGAAGGAATTCGGCACACCGCGGACAAGCCGTCCAAGCGCTATGATTTATTTGTCGAACATGCGGAATCTCTGAATACAAAACCTGTTCGGGTGGAAATAAAGCACTCTTCGCAGTTTGCGGAAAAAGAATTATTTTATCAGTATATTATTGGAATCTTGCGGCTGAATCATTTGCTCCCGCCGCTCAATTAATCGGATGAACTATCATAAACCCGTTTTATAATCGTATTCCTTTGCTTTATCCGGCTTTGCATTTTCATATTCTGTACTGACAAATGGCCGCTGGGAAGGCAGTACTTTTCTGACAGCGGACAGACGCTCCAATTTGCTGATTGTCGTTTCCACGTCCTCCATATTACAGTAGAGTACAACGTATTTCATTCTCTTGGAAATATAATGAACATGCCCGAATTTACGCAGTGATTTTGCTTGTTTTAAATGATGGAGATAGACAATTATTCCTTGCCGATCAATCATGATTCTCCCCCTCTTTCTTACTCCATACAATACCATAGGTGAGAAAAGTCCTGCAACCTTGCTTTGTAAATGTTTGTCCGAATGCGGGCACTATATGTAAGAACATGAATCTTTGATTGCACACCTTCTCATAAATAGGTTACAATTAGTTAGACATTTATCTGAATTCAGCCGGATGCTCTTTTCGAACTGACGGCTGAATACAAGTATTTTCCGGTCCGCTGAAGTTCAAACAGCTGCGGATTGAAAAAGCGAAAAAGAGTTATTTATAAGGAGGTTTTAGATTGGGAAGGAAAACAAAGGTTGCACTAACTGTCGGAGCTGCCGGAGTGGCTGCATGGGCAGCATCAAAAGTAGTAACGAAACAACAGCCCCGCGACGAAAAGAAAGCGCTTCAATTTACTGAAACGGCTGTACTGACAGATGCGCAATTTCCCCTGGAGAGCGATGTCCATCCGCTGACTGCTTTTACAAAAGCAGCTGATTTAGGCGTACATGGATTCACTGTGGATGTGCAGCTTACGAAGGACGAAGAAATTATTTTAGTGCCGGCCCGGGAACTCTTGCCTTCCGATGAAATCGCCGACTATACTTTTGCTGAAATGCAAGATGAAACTATTACAGCAAATGAAGGAGATCCCGTACCGCCGCCCAGCTCCATTATCGCTTTGCGTGAACTGTTGGAAAAATTCCCGCAGCTGCTGTTTGTTGTTTCCATGAATGATTCACCAGATTCTTACGAAGGCAGTCTGATCCCTTCCAAGCTGTGGCATTTGCTGAATGAAATGGATGCGACGGAGCGTGTAGTCGTGACCAGTTCGTATGACGAACAAATAGACCGCTTCAATCTGTATGCACAAAATTCCGTCGCTCTAGGAGCAGGCAGTGAGGAAATTAAAAAAGCATACTTGACTTATACAAGTAAATTTGGCCATCTCTATCGCCCAGCCGCAGATGTCTTTTGTCTACCGGAAAAGCTTGGTGTATTTCCGCTGGCGTCTGAAGGATTTGTCCACTTTTTGCAAGAGCTGAATATTGCGGTGTTCTATGAATTGGATGAAACTTGCGATCTTCCGAAATTGTCCAAGCTTCACGTTGACGGCTTTATTACAAGCCAGCCAAAAGATTTGCTGACATTCTTTAACGAAAACTAAACCCTGCGCACAGAGCGCAGGGTTTAGTTTTCGTTATAATCATTATGCCGAACAAGAACAACTGCCGCCGGAGCCGCAGCCGCCTCCGCAAGAACTGTTCGAGAAAGTTCCGTCACCGGCAGGCACTTTGACTGCATCTGAAACCGATTGTCCGATCATGATGCCGATTTCATCCAGCAATGATTGCACATCATTTTCCGCCAGACGCAATTCCGCCACTTCGTCCTGCAAGTCCAGTTCCCGCTTTTGCAGGCGTATTTCCTTCATAATTACTCTATAATCCGGATGATAGCGTCCAAAACGCTGTACATCTTCATATTGTTCTTTCATTTTGGTAAATTTTATGATCTTTTCACGCAGATCAGCGTTTGAATATACACGGTTGTGTGCGTCTCGATAGGCTTTCACCACTTCAGAACGCAGCAGCATATCGGAAAGTTCTTCCGCCACATCGATGACTCTCATCCACTCGTCTGTCATCATCATAGTTTGCCGCACCTCCTATCTACCCCATCATACCAAAAAACCGGTTCCCCGACTATTCATTAAGATTTCTTGCGCCTTTTATTTTCCGCAGCGAATGCTTTCTTCACTTCTTCCATATCACAAAAGCGGATCGTTTGATTTCCCGACTGCTGTGTCTGTTCATGTCCTTTACCTGCGATAAGGACAATATCTCCGGGCTGCGCTTGCCTGATCGCGTATTGAATCGCATACTGCCGATGCATGAGGATATCTACTGGCGTTGCGAATCCTGTCATGCCGGCAAGGATATCCAAGATAATTTGAGATGGTTCTTCTGTTCTCGGATTATCAGAAGTAAGAATGACACAGGAACTGTAATGAGCCGCTACTGCACCCATTTGCGGGCGTTTTTCACGGTCCCTTTCTCCGCCGCAGCCAAATACCGTAATTACACGTTTGGAACTCGCAGACAGCGCCTCAAGCACGGCTTGCAGTGCATCCGGTGTATGCGCATAGTCTACGTACACTTCGATACCCGCTTCTTCATACTTTTCCAAACGGCCCGTCGGCAAACGAAGACTTGTCAGATGGGGTCGTACGGCCTGCCAAGTATAACCAAGAGCGAACAACGCTCCGACAGCTGCACGGGCGTTCATTTCATTATGCCTGCCGAGGACCGGATAGGTTCCGGGTGGCTGCGGCATCCCGTGAATGTGCTGACTGCTGAAATAAATTGGCGGATCAGCCAGTTCCATGCCAATTGAATGACAAGTTTCATCTTCTTCGTTGATCACCAGCTGGTCAGCCAGCAAAACCAATTTCTTCTTTGCTTCAATATAACGCTGCTTGCCGCCGTGTTCAACGTAATGATCCATCCCGATATTCAAAAATATACCGACAGCCATCGGACAATGGGCCAGCCGGTTTGAAGATAAACCGAGTGATGATGCTTCCAGCACAACATGTGTCACATGCTGATCGGCACATCTGCGCAGAATGGGATGCAGCTGTTCGGCCGGCATGGTCGTCATAGAATTGGCTATAGTTTCTGTCAGCTGGCCGTTGATATAAAGCCCTGTCGTCCCAATCACTGCCGTCTTGCAGCCTAGTTCATTCAGTAATTGACCGATAAAATGACTGACTGTCGTTTTGCCGTTCGTACCTGTAACACCAATCACCGTCAACTCTTCAGCCGGATTTCCTGAAAACCTCGCACTTCCATATGAAATAAATAATGAGCAGTCCGGTACAAGCACCACGGTAATATCATCAGGCACGAGTGAGAGATCTGCATTCGTCCGGTCTACTGCAAGTGTTTTCGCTCCATTAGCTATAGCTTCATCTATAAATGCCATACCATCTTGCACAGATCCCTTCCTTATGACAAATACATAGTCTTTCTTCACTTTTTTAGAGGATTCCGTAATGCCGCTGACTGACTGCCGTATCGAGCCCTGCAGCACAGTGCATGGCCATTCCTTTAGTAACTCAGATAAAAGCAAGGCAACCCGCTCCTTCCCGAACATTTTATTCTTCAGAGAATATAATGAAACGAAGCATAAAGTATTCTATGAAAGGCGTAAGGAGAATGTCACGAAGAAAGTTGGGATACTATGATTATCCAGAAGTTCGGCGGGATTGCGATGCAGAATGAACAGCAGCGGGCAAAGTGCATTCAACATATCCGCCGTGCACTGTCGAAGTACCGCGCCGTAATCGTCGTCGTCTCTGCAATGGGGAGAGGCGGCGATCCCTATTCAACGGATCAGCTGCTGACACTCACCAACTCTTTCTCTAAATCCGGCGAAGCCAGAGATTTGGCAGCTGCATGCGGAGAACTGATTGCTTCTGCTGTATTATCCGCAGAATTAACTACTGAAGGCATAGACAACACAATTATCTATGGACAAAATACAGGCATTCGAACAAAGGGCGCATTTTGTAATGCCACCATCGAAAAAATCAACAGTACACATATTGTCAATACATTGCAGACGCATTCATGCATTATCGTTCCCGGCTTTCAGGGAATGAATACGCAAGGTCAGTTTATGACACTCGGCAGAGGCGGCAGCGATTTAACAGCGATTGCACTGGCTTCATCTTTACAGGCCAGTCATGTGGAGTTTTTTAAGGATGTACCGGGAGTCATGTCAGCCGATCCCCATAAAACATCAAACTATACACGTTTCGACCGGCTGACATTTGACGAGTTTCTTCCATTACTTCAGTGTGAACGTCCTGTTATTCAAGAAAAAGCAGCTGTATATGCAAAAAAAACAGCGATGCCTCTTCATATAAGAGGCATCGCATCGAACGAGGAAGGCACATGGATTCTTCCTTAGTCGTCATCTTCCGATTGATCGGTTTCCGTCCGGGCAACAAATGACTGTGTGTAGTATTTATTGTAAACGCCGACACCGGTATGCGTAAAATTGGGATTCAGCAGGACTTCCCGGTGCTTCGGTGAATTTAGCCAGCCATGAACCGTTTCAATGGAATCGATATAATTAAATGCAGTATTTTCTCCAGCCTTCGCAGGTGGGATGCCGGCCGCTTTTAACCGTTCTGAAAACGGTTCAATAATTTCTTCACCATGCGACCGGTATTTCTGAAAAATCATTTCCTGGCTATGCTTTCTTGAAAGTGCAGCCAGTTTTTCGTCATATGATAAAACCGGCAAGTCACGTTTTTCACGCACCTGATTAGTCACTTCGAATGTCTGTCTTTCCATAGCACGGTCTACCTCCGTCTGAACTGTTGAAGAAGGCTTTGGCGCTTCTATCATTTCGCCAAGATAGGTCATATCATACGGCTGATGTTTGACCAGCGTACTCGGAGTGATGAAGCGGACGCCTCCAAGCACCCCGTCTACTTGATCAATATATAATTGTACGAATAAGTTCTCGTAGGGTATTAGCATACGGTTTTTAATATCATCACTGTTTAATGAAAATGAATAAATATTGTCTTTGATTGTTACGTCAATCTCTGATTCAATTGGTGTAAAACGATGAATTTCCTGCACATTCTGCCCGATGGTAAACGGGGACACATCCGCTGATCTGTCGGCAGTATACAATTGGTTGACCTTTCCTTTTCGCACACCTGCCATAAAACTTGGTTTATCTGTGTATACCCACCATTCGTACTGATAGCTGGATGGCTCCACTCTGGATGGTTTGCCGAATTGCTCTTCCAGTTTTTCGACCTTCTGACCGACAAACACGGACATCCCTTCCGATGGTCTTGGCATACCTTCACCGCCCACTGAGGGGTCCTTTTCAGGCACTGCAATAGGCGAACCATGCTGTACGGGTGATTCCAGCGGTTCATTTACACTCACCTTATCAGTTATAAAATAAAAAATCCCCATGACGATCAATAGCAAAATGAGAATCTTCCAGCCCACTCTCCACATGTAATCTTCCTTTCCGCTCGTTTTATACAGTTCGTATGATTGCACCTTATCTTTTATTGCTGCAAACCATGATGAAACAAATGTATATATCATGATACGTATTTACATACTGGAACTTTCTTTTATTGTACAGAAGACACAGACGCTAGTCACCTATATACACCGTGAAAGAAAGCGTTGACACAATGTTGTCATTGCAAGTAAAATTGATTTGTTTTATGATATAATAGTATACGTATTCGTCAGGATGAACATGGAGGGGGATTTACAGATGTATGTTGAAAATATAGGTCTTAAAGGCCTTGTGGCAGATTTGCGGGTTATGGAAGAAATCATGAATAAGCATAATCTTGAAATCGACGGTCAATGGGACTACGAGCGCGTAACTTTCGACAGAAAGTACGTTGTTAGAGAAGGTACATACTACTTGCGCGTGTTCGGTGAGCTGGTAGAAGGCGACATCGACGGCCGTAAAGCTACTGTTCGTCTGAAGCAGCCTGTTCTGGGCAAGTATTACTATCCATTCGGCGTTGAGTATGGCGAAGAAGAAAACTTCCCGGCAAGCCTGGTTAAAGACTGCGAACTAACATTGAAAGCAGTATATGACGAGTTAAAGCAATATAGTTTGTAATGACAGGAAAAAGCCGAAGAGCGATTGTTCTTCGGCTTTTTCTACTATTACTCCACTAACTTGGTTATAATAAAAACAGTATCTACGTGGAGGACGATTACTCTTGAAATTTCTCACAAAACGAAACATTATGATTACACTCAGCATCATTGTATTACTGCTTATTGTGTTTTTTATTTTACCGGTTTCCATACCTATTATTTTAGCGTTTTTGACAGCTTTATTCATGGATCCTTTAGTAAAATGGGTGGAAAAACGATTTAATTGGAAACGTAAAGTTTCTGTTATTGTGAATTTCATCGTCTTTGTCGGTGTCAGTATATTCTTTCTATTCTACACTGTCACGACGCTGATTGGTAAAATTATTCATTTCACAAAAGAGATTCCGAACTACTTAAACTCTCTTTCAAGTGTGTGGATTAACACGCAAAGTAAATTATTTCAGTACACCGTCGGCATGCCCGATGATATTCTGACTATGTTGGAAAATGAATTTAATGAAATTGTAGAATCCATTCGCGTGTCAATTATTACACTTTTAAGCTATGACCGTATTTTAGCACTCATGTCCGATATTCCAAACTTTCTTGTCAGTTTTATCGTGTTCATGATTGCACTCTTCTTGTTCATGCTAGAGCTGCCGAGCCTGAAAAAGACATTTTATTTTCATCTGACGGAAGCAACCGCTCAAAAAGTTCATTATATGGCGAAAAGATTACGATTTGTTATCTTAGGTTTTGTCAAAGCACAATTGCTTGTCAGCCTGATTGTACTGGTCGTATCGTTTATCGGACTGCTGATGATTATTCCTAAATACGCTGTCGTCATGGCGCTCGTGATCTGGATTATTGATATTATTCCTATACTTGGTTCCATCATCATTCTGGCGCCCTGGTCCATCTATCAGTATATTTCAGGTGATATCGCGATGGGTACAAAATTAGCGATATTAGCAATTATTCTTCTGGTGATCAGACGGACAGTGGAACCGAAAGTAATGGGTTCGCAGATCGGGCTGTCTCCGCTGCCAACGCTAATCGCTATGTTTATCGGATTGAAACTGGTTGGTTTTCTCGGTTTCTTCATCGGGCCTATGATTGTCATCCTGTTTAATACGGCAAGAGAAGCAGGCATCATCAAATTGAATTTCAAAATTTAAAGCGAAAGAGACTGGGACATAATATGAAAAAAGCGTAAAGGAGTTTATTCATCCATTACGCTTTTTTTATGTCTATTTTTTAATAAATACTTTGCAAAGCATTTGAGTGGACCGGAGCGGAAAAAGGCCGACCATATACGTCAACTTAAGGTGTATTTCTTCTTTTTATTCGTTCTGTGACCAGCTATTTCTTGATTGGAACGGTTTGGATTTGCTGGAATACGGGAATGTCTCTAGTAACCTTCACTTTACAGATTTGAAGGCACAGTAAATAACCCCCAGTATGTTCTTTTTTAAAAATAGTGTGCTTATGTTAGCCAGCTAATGGGTCCGGATCCCCTCACATTCTTCCGGCCATTGCTGGCTAATATGTGGAGTAGTTCATCCATCAGTTCCTTCCACTTAGGAGAAGCACGCGCCTGCACCAGTTTCCACACTCGTTCACTCACTTCCCGGATCGCAATCCGCTCACTCAGTATCAGTTGTTTCTCTCGCCAAAAGTAATGACGCACTTGATACGTAAGCAGCACACTCAATAAGAAAATAATTAACTCCGCATACAAATGACACATCCATCTCTCCAGTTTCATATTTCGATGAGGAGCGACCCCTAAGTCGGATTTCCATGACTTGAAGAGGAGCTCAATTTGCCACCTGTATCGATAGAGTGTACAGATTTCCGATGCCGGAATGTCTGTGGGCAGATTGGTCACATATAGAGACAGGCTAGACAAGTCCTTTACTTTTTGTTTAATGATTCCGGGCTTCGTCTGTTTGCGTCGTTTGATACGAAATTCCTGGCGCTTCTGTTCCTCGGCTGTCATCCGGTAGATCACTAAGCGGGCTGGCATCCGTTCATGTTTTCCTATATACACTCGCGGAAACTCTTTGCTTTCTCCCGGTTTCATGGTCTGTACTTCTTCTTCCAGATACAACCGGATATGCGCGTACTTTTTCATGAGTTCTCCGTTTTTATGATAACGCGGGTGTGACGAATTCACATAAAACATGGTGTCGGCACGTGCGCGTGATACATAGAATGCTTCTTTCTTTTCAATCTTCCTGAACAGATCACATTTGAAATAGCCTAGATCCTGAAGAAGCAGATCATCTTTCTGCACGCTCTCTAACCGGCTGAGCCCTGAAGGGGAATCTCCTGCTTTTCCAGGCTGGAGTTCCACATAATAGAACTTTCCTGTCAGATAATCAAATTCCAATTGGCATTTAACGCCACCCCCCGTGGTTCCGGGGAACATGGTGTGAAGTGCGTCAGGCAATTTAATGGAGCTGCCATCCAAAATTCTCATGCTTCTAAATGGATGAGTGGTAGCGATGGGAAGCTTAGAGAATGCCATCTGGAATTGGCTGTCAAATAACCGGAGAAAAATCTGTTCCAAAAACTGTACGGCATTTTTGTTGAACCGCTTATCCAGCGCCTGCTTGGATAGCGTCCGATTCCGTTTGGCCAGCTTCGCACACAGATGGGTTAACGAACAGCCCGCAACCGCCCCCGGCTGGTCAAACAGAAGATGAAGGAATGTATTCATATCCAGCTTGCGTTCCCGTTGAATAAACTTAGTCTCTCTAGCGATAGCGGTAAGTTCTTTTGGGTGACAGAAGAGTAAACAATCGACGCTGCTGATAAAAAGGATGTTTAGGCTTCATGAGGTATCCCTCCTTCTATTTGTCGTGGTAAGGATTTATACCAACAAATAAAGGAGATCAATCATAAATTACTAAATTTTTCTTAAGTTGACGTATATGAAAGGCCGACTCCTGCGGGATTTAGCGCGAATGTTGAGACCCCGCAGGAGCGCCAGCGACGAGGAGGCTCAAGCGCACCCCGCGGAAAGCGTGCCTTTTGGAGCGCAGGGGAACGGACTTTATTTTTAATTTTTTCCCAGCCTCGTATGGCAAAGAAAAAGCTGAAGATCATCCACACGTGCCCTGTGAATAATCTTCAGCCTATAAGCCTTATTAAAAACCAAGGATTGCTTTAAATACAGAAGTGGTTTCGCCGCCTTTATAAAAGACATACAGCAGCAAGTATACAGCGACACCTGTAATAGCTGTTTAGTGCAAAATAGAAGTACATAGTTTTGAAATGAAAAAGTACATAACATTGCAACGTAAGTTTCAATAAAAAAAGGCTTGCCAGCCTCTTCAAACTTCTCTACTGTATTGGTGTCGAATCAAAACCAGTGGAGGTTGAAAGGAATGCTGACAATGCCTGAAATTAATTGTATCAAACTAATGAGAAATCAGAAATCATTATCTATCAACAAGATATCTAAAACCTTAGGAATTAATTGGAGAACTGCTAAAAAGTATGCTGATGGTGATCTATTACCTAAAGAAGCAAAGAGAAAAAGATCGGGAATGATGTATAGAGAAAAATGGGGAGAAATTGTTGGAGATTGGCTTTGGGAAGATCAGAAGCTTAAAAGAAAAGATAGAAGAACTAATAAAGGAATTTTTAAGGCCTTGCAAGAGATGGGATTCGAGGGGTCCTATCGGACTGTTTCAAACTATATTCAAGAATGGCGTGAAGGAAGAGAAGACCTGGAGGATGAAACGAAAGACAAAAGCTATGAGAGACTCATCCATCCCCCTGCTGAGGCACAATTAGATTTCGGATTGATGCAAGCTGTGCAGGATGGAAAATACCGAGATGTTCATTGTTTGGTTATGACGCTTCCTTTTAGTAACAGTGCATTTGCCATCCCATTGCCAGCAGAAAATCAAGAGTGTCTTTTACACGGTATGAAACTTATCTTCGATCAACTTGGTGGTATTCCAAGAACAATCCGTATTGATAACATGAAAACTGCAGTGGTGAAACCAAGGAATAGAAATGAAGAGGCTGCTTTTACCCAAGAATTTTTACAGTTCGCCACTCATTATGGATTTGAACCACAAGCCTGTAATCCATATTCTGGTCACGAAAAAGGAAATGTAGAAAATAAGGTGGGATATGTTCGATATAACTTTATCACTCCGGCCCCTGTTATAGAGGACTTAGACCACTTGACAAAGCTACTGCAAGAGCAACTAACGACAGATCGACAACGTATTCACTATAAGAAGCAAGTTCCGTTACAAGAGTTACTGGAGGAGGAGCATCAATATCTTTTAGCATTACCTGAAGAAGAATATCCAGTATTCAAAGAGGAGAAAACAAAAGCGAATAAGTATGGAGAAATCACGTTAGATAAAACGAAGGTGTATGTTCCAAAAGGATATAATTACAGTCAATTATCCGTAGTGAAGTACTGGGATCGCTTTAAGGTGGTGTCTCCTCACGGAGAGCCGTTATATCAAGACAACCGACCCTATATGCATAAGAATCGCGAGATTCCTTGGCAATCCATCTTGAAAGCATGGTTGAGTAAACCACGGGCAGTAAGCTATTCACGTTATTCAGCTTATTTACCTGGTCGACTCTTTGAATATCTAAACATCTCTAATCTTTCGATTCGCAAAGAGCGTATTCAATGGATTATCGGGCTTTTAGCTACGTATGAAATGAATGAAATCAATAATCAATTCTACGAACTCTTAAGTGGTCAATCGGACGAGTTAAAAGAGCCAGATGCGCATCCCTATAACATTGATTGGAGCAAGTATGATCAGCTTCAGAGTGCTCCTCAGATTGAAGGTGAGGGGAAATGACCCAAGATTTACAGACCATGTGCAAAGCATTGCGCTTAGCGCACGTGCATGATGTTTATTCAGATATCCCATTTGAAAATTCTGCTCAATTTCTTGAAGCTTTATTAAAAAAAGAGCTGCAGTTACGGGAAGAAACGAAAGCCGAGAGATTGATTAAGAAAGCAAGATTTCTGCAAAAGAAGTCCCTTTCGGCATTTCAATGGAATGAACAGATTCATTTTCCCTCTCATATTGATTCGCAAGAATTATGTACGTTAAGTTTCATCAGGCGCAAAGAGAATGTCATTCTAACCGGTGCGCCCGGTACAGGAAAGACTCACTTAGCTACGGCCATTGGTTATGATGCGTGTAAAAGAGGGCTTGAAGTACGATTTTACCGGGTTTCAGATCTAGCAGAAGCATTGGAGAAATCCTGGCAGGAGGGAAAGTCAACGCAGTTTAGAGCGCGTTTTAAAAACGTAGACCTTATCATATTGGATGAAATGGGGTACATACCATTCAATAAGGAAGGGGCAGAACTCCTCTTTCAGCTGATTTCTGACTGGTACGAACAAAAAAGTTTAATCATCACATCAAACTTGGAATTTAGTCAGTGGAATCGCGTTTTTAGCGATTCTAGATTGACTGCAGCATTAGTAGATCGGGTGATACATCATGCCCATATATTGAATTTTACGGGAGATAGTTTTAGAGTAACAAACGCTTTATCACGTCAAAAATAATACTGAAATGAAGGCTGGCAAGCTTATGTATTTTACTTTGCATTCTTCTGCACTTTTATCTTGCAAAACACAAATAGCGGTGAAAAACCAGATGATACTTGTCACAGGTCCGATTTTTCGATGACGTGACAGGTTGTTCCTAAGGCCGGCAATAATAGTAACGACGCCGAATACGGCACCTGTTGTTGCCAGTACGATATGAAAAATCAAAAATATGGTGTAATAAACTTTCAGCGAATCTGGTCCGCCAAAGGCTGTATTACCGATAAATACTGTTCTGGAAATATAAATAATAAAGAACAGCACAGCGGACACTGCAGCCGCAATCATCGTTTTCTGATGAGCTTCTATTTTCCTTTGACGTATTAACTTCCATCCGACTGCAACCAGGATCGCGGATAATACGATGAAAAATGTACTGACAGTAGGCAGTAAAGGAAGATCCATTGCTCATTAACCCCTTTTTAAAATCTGTTAGCCATGCATCGTTAACTTCTGACGTTTCAGCATGTCCTGCCGTGTAATTTCATCAGCATTGTCTTTTTCATACTTTGCCCAGCTTAAGAAGATACGTCCGATGACTACCACATAAATAAGTTCCTGTATTACTTTCATCAAGATACCGCCTAGTTGCTGATCATAGATAGTCGGCATATCCGTAAACAGCTCCGGACCCGAGATACCCATGCCTGACAGGCCGGCCAGCGTTCCGCTTGGCACACACAATGCCATCGCCTTTAGCCACGCTTCACCGCTCTGGTATGTTTCATATACAGGCACGTCTACAAATATAATTAACGAGCAGGCAGGTGTGATGAGTAATGCACTTAAAATCACATAACCGATTTTCTTCAAGCCATGTAACTGCGGCTGTCCTTTAACTGTATTCACAATCGGCCACCAGAGGAAGATAGCGGATAAGAAAAGTGTAATAGTGAAAATTGTATGCAATGGCAAGCTCAATTTAACTACATCCAGAATGAGCGGATAGTGATACATGGAAAACATTAATGTAAATAATAACAAACTTATAAGCGGTTTCGTAAATAACATAAAGATTTTATTGAATATCTTTATGGTCAGCAGCTTTTCCCAAATCCAGTTTGGAATTCCGATAATAAAGAACGGTGCAACCATCAGCAGCAAAATTGCCATTTGAGCCATATGGACAGAGAATAAAATATGTCCCATTAAATCCATAGGGGATCCTTTAACAATATATAGAAGCGCCATAGATGACAGGAAGTATACAGCCTGGCGTTTCGTTAATGGCTCAGATCCTTCAAAACGGCCTCTCCATTTGACCGTGATAAGATAATACAAAACAATCCCCAGCGCAATGGCCAGTAAAAAATAAGGACTCCATAAAGCCCGAAAACCAAAAATACTTAAAGGCAAAACAGTCACTCTCCTTTTTTGATCAACTCGAGTATCCATATTATACTATGCTTTGCGAGTTGCTGAACAATGTGTGCTCATGATTGCATCACGTTTACAACGTTGTCGAATACTTGCCTCTTCTAATTATACGAGCATACAAACCATAACTCAATGTACGAACTTTGACAATTTCATTTCCAGTATAATAATAAAAAGAGCTTATGGACGAATCCATAAGCTCTTTCTATTATTTACCACCAAACGATTGTTACGAATGTAAGCGGGATAAGGAATCCAAGCAATGCACCCGTGAACATAAACATTTGTGGAATGCCATGTCCTTTTTCACTCATATGCATGAAGTAATACAGCTGGAGACCAACTTGTACGATTGCAAAGAGGAATAATGTTGGAATAACAAAGTATTTTGAGAAACCTGCAACATCAGAAATATGGGCAACTACCATCGAGAAAGAGATGAGTGTTAAGAAAATCATCAGAGAAAACATCGCAACTTGACTGCGCATAGCTTCCTTTGCCCGACGTTGTGACAGTGACTGTTCAGCAGGAGATCTTTTAATCATTTGAATTTCAGACATCTTAACCGATCACTCCCATCAAGTAGACTACAGTGAAGATGAATACCCAAACTACGTCAATGAAGTGCCAGTACAATGAAAATGTATAATACTTTGTTGCGTTATACAAATTCAATCCGCGCTTGGAGTTACGGAAGATTAACAATGTAACCCAAACCAAACCAATCGCTACGTGGAATCCGTGTGTTCCAACTAACGTGAAGAAAGAGGAACTGAACGCACTATTGTTGAACGTAAAGCCTTCTTGAACATAGTGAGTGAACTCATAAACTTCTAACATCAAGAACCCAAGTCCTAAAAATGCTGTCAGTGCCAGCCATAGCTGCATCTTTTTAAAGTTATAACTCTTCAGGTGGTACATTGCATACACACTTGTTAAGGAAGAAGTTAAAAGAAGCATTGTCATAACAAATACTAACGGCAATGTATAAAGCTCCTGGGTTGTAAAACCAAAGCCGCTTGGACCTTTGTTTTTCAATGCCATATACGTTGCGAACAATGTTGCGAAGAGAATCGTCTCCCCGCCAAGGAAAAGCCAGAAACCAACGAATTTGTTTTTAGCTTCCAAAGTAGCCTTTTCAGGATTAGCAGGCCACGTCTCAGGGGTGAATTTAGTATTCAAATCCATTAGTTACGCCCCCTTTTACTATTCTCTATATCTTGAAGAATTTGCTCTTTCGTTACATAGTATCCCAGATCATCTTTTAATGAACGAGCGGCCATCATAACAAATGTAAATGCAAGACCGAAAACTAATACCGGAAGTCCCCAAGATGTTTCTTGATGGAACATTGCACCGAATCCGGCAATGAATAATCCCAGAGTCATTAACATTGGAATAATCGAACCGTTAGGCATATGAATGTCCGTAATAGGTTCAGCCGGGGTAATCATTTCCTTGCTGCCTTCTGTCTTCTCAATCCAAAGAGTATCCAAACCACGGATTAATGGAGTTGCAGGGAAGTTATAGAAAGGCGGTGGAGATGGAATCGCCCACTCAAGTGTACGTCCGTCGCCCCAAGGGTCATTTCCGACACGCTCGTTTTTAACAGTTGTCATAATGATATTGATTACCATTACTGTAAAACCAACTGCCATTAATAGCGCACCGACTGTACTGATCATATTTGACATATTCCAGCCTTGTCCGTCCATATATGTCCAAACACGGCGCGGCATTCCCCAGAATCCTAACCAGTGCTGAATCAGGAATGTTAAGTGGAAACCGATAAAGAAGAATACAAATGTAATTTTACCTAAACCTTCATGTAACATTGTACCGAACATTTTTGGCCACCAGTAGTGAAGCCCTGCGAAAATAGCCAGTACTACCCCACCTACGATTACGTAGTGGAAGTGAGCAACGATAAAGTAAGAATCGTGTAACTGATAGTCAAGTGGTGCAGCACCTTGCATTACTCCAGTTACCCCACCCATAACGAATGATGGAATGAAACCTAGAGCATACAGCATCGGAGTTGTAACTTTAATGCTGCCGCCCCAAATCGTGAGCAGCCAGTTAAAGATTTTAACACCTGTTGGTACAGCAATCGCCATAGTTGCTACCGCGAAAATCGCGTTCGCTGTCGGTCCAAGACCTACTGTAAACATATGGTGAGCCCATACCATGAAGCCAAGGAAACCGATTAGCACAGTTGCGAATACCATCGCTGTGTAACCGAAAAGACGCTTACGGGCAAATACAGAAAATACTTCAGAGAAAATACCGAATGCCGGTAAGATCAGGATATATACTTCAGGGTGTCCGAAGATCCAGAAAATATGCTCCCAGATAATTGTGTTTCCGCCCATCGTATGATCAAAGAAGTTACCGCTGAACATACGGTCAAATGTTAAGAAGAACAACCCAACAGTCAATGGAGGGAATGCGAATAAAATCATCGCAGACGCTACAAACGTAGTCCAAGTAAACAAAGGCATACGCATATACGTCATCCCTGGTGCACGCATGTTAATGATAGTAACCAGGAAGTTAATCCCCGCCATTAACGTACCGCCACCGGCAATTTGTAAACCGATTGCATAGAAATCAACACCATGACCTGGTGAGTGAAGTGATAAAGATGCGTAAGATGTCCATCCAGCATCTGGAACCTCACCGAATAACCAAGAAATGTTAAGGAACAATCCGCCAAATGCGAACATCCAAAAACCTAATGAGTTAATGAATGGGAACGCGACGTCACGCGCTCCGATTTGAAGCGGCATAATGGCGTTCATAAAACCAAAGAGAATCGGCATTGCTGCCAGGAAAATCATGGTCGTTCCGTGCATTGTAATTAAATCATTGAAAAGCCCTGCGCTTACGAGATCATTGTTCGGCGTGATCAACTGAAGACGGATAATCATCGCTTCAATACCGCCAAGAACGAAGAAGAATAATCCCCCGAGGAGATACAGAATTCCAATCTTCTTATGGTCGACTGTTGTCAGCCAATCCCATAGCGTTGCGCCAAAGCCACTTTTTTGAGCAACTGAACTCACTGTGTTACCTCCTATTCAATTTCCGTTTGAAAATTATTTTTCGACTTTTAAGCCTAATAAGTATTCAGCTAATGCATCCAAGTCTTCATCAGAAATTTGATCTTTACTGAATGAAGGCATCGTATTGCCAGGTTTGTGTTTCTGTGTATCACGAATCCAGTCTTTCAAGTTCTCTTCGTCGTGCTCAAGGAAACCTGCCACTCGGTTACGATCCCCGAACGATGCTAAGTTTGGTCCCTGTGCACCTGACTCACCAACACCTGAAACTGCGTGACAGCCGATACAGCTTTGAGAGAATACTGCTTCGCCGTCAGCATTTGCAACAACAGGTTCTTCTGCTGTCTTTTGCATTCCTGCGACCCAGTCATCAAACTGATCTCTCGGTAATGTTTTCACTTTGAAGTCCATCAAAGCGTGTGAAGGTCCGCAAAGTTCAGCACATTTTCCGTAGAAAACGCCGTCTTTCAAGCCTTCAGATTCTCTTTCAAATGAGAGATAAAATTTATTCACGTTCTCAACGTTCGTGTCAAGCTTACCTCCGACTGATGGAATCCAGAATGAGTGCTTAACGTCTGCAGCGATTAAGTTGAAATAAACTTTTTCATCTGTCGGTACTACCAGTTCCTGAGCTGTAACAATACCTAGATCAGGATACTCGAACTCCCACCAATACAATTTCGCTGTAACATCAACTACTAAGTTTTCAGCGTTTCCATCCTCATCAACCGCTTCCATTGCTTTTACATCACCTAATTTATAAGTGTAGTAAACCGTAGGAACCGCTAGGATAAGAATTAATACAATCGGAATGAATGTCCAGATCAGCTCAAGTGTGTGACTTCCTTCCACTTGTTCAGGTATATGATCTTCACCCAATTTAGAACGTCTGAAGCGTAATAGTGCAACAGTATAGATTGCCACTACTACAATGATGACTAGTAACATAATTCCTGATGCCAACAGCAGCAAGTTAAACTGATCTTGAGCGACTTGTCCAGCCGGATGGAAGGTTGAAATTTCTTCTTGTCCGCAACCTGCCAGGAACACGGCGAAAACCGCAAGTAATGAAAAGAGACGCCACTTTTTGAGTCCTTTAATCATCGCTAACTAATACCTCTCTTTCTGAAAAAATGATTTTCTGCTATCGAGGACTGAGTGCCTCTGTATGATGAATTCCTGTTTTAAAGAAAGAATTCCGAACCGTCAGATGAATATAGAGAAAATAATCATGGAAACAAACAGGATAGTCATGTAATTCAATGAATATACAAACATCGATGTTGCCCACTTCAAATCTTCTTTGGCCTTAAAACCTTTAAGCGCCAGGTAAAGCCAGCCTACATTCAACAGTGTTGCAAAAACTACAAATCCTGTACCGAGCTGCTGCAATAAGAAAGGAAGAGGAAATAACAAAAGCACCCACATAAGCATGGATTTTTTCGTCCGCTCAAATCCTTTTATTACCGGCAGCATGGGAATGTTCGCCGCCCGATACTCTTCTGTTCTGCGCATGGCCAGCGCATAGAAATGCGGAGGCTGCCAAATAAACATGATTAAAAACAATGCCCACGCTCCCATCGGCAGTGTAGGATCAACCGCTGCCCATCCAATAAGGGGTGGAATTGCTCCTGACAGACTTCCTATTACTGTATTGCTCACGTGTTTGCGTTTAGACCACATGGAATATAACACAACGTAAGCGAATACGCCCAAGATGCCTAGCCAGCCTGCCATGGAAGATGCAGAAAACAGCAGTACTTCTCCTGCAATCAAAAATGTTACGGCCAACGTCAGCACAGCGGGAGCTTTAAATCTTCCCGTTACTGTCGGTCTCGACTTCGTTCTTGACATGACAGGGTCAATATCACGGTCAATCAAGTTATTCATAGCACCTGATGATGCGATGATCAACCCAGTGCCCAGAATTGCAAATACCAGAAGATCAAAATTGTGGAGAAAACTTTTGCCAGTGAATTGAAATGCCAAAAAAAGACCGGTGAACGTAGTGATTAAATTGGAATTGACAATACCTATCTTAATCAGCGCCAAAAAGTCTTTCCACAAGGTAATTGTCTCTACTTTTGGATCTGCAACTGTCGAAAGCGTTCGACCGTTTGACATAATAACCCTCCTTTCAAAGTTTTCAGCAAAGACCCTACCACCTACTATATCGAAAATCGTCTGTAATTTCTAGACCATTTCTCAATTTATAGCGGTTTCGTGCAACCTTTGTGTCTTTGTCCTTCACTTTCTATATAGTAATCCATTTACAGGCGGCATTTGTGAAGTTAAAGAGGCTTTTTTATGAACAATTTGTGAAAAGCCCTGCACTATAATGGTTTCTTCCATGCCGCCATTGTGTTTCATGATTTTTTTCGTTATCATAAAGCTTGCAATAGATGCCCTTTATCAACAGAAAACCAGATAATGCAACAAGTTGCTCCAAAATTATTTTTTCTTTGTTTCGGGCAAATTTCAACGTAAATCGATCTCTGTTTGAGATCAATTCAATAGAAGAAGGTGTTTCATACTTGCGATACAACAGATTTTTAAAATGGTTTGCGGTTGCTTCCACGATTGGAATGCTTGCCATCTTGCTCGGAGGGGCATTAGTTACAAAAACAGACAGCGGGATGGGCTGCGGAAGACACTGGCCGGGCTGTAACGGACAGCTGATTCCGGATGAAATTACAGCAGAAGTATTGATTGAATTCTCGCACCGAATCGTAACCGGCGGCGTAGGAATTTTCATTGTGGTACTCGCTGTCTGGTCCTGGAGATCACTGGGGCATGTCAGGGAAACCAAATTCCTTTCATTTATGGCTGTATTCTTCTTAATTCTACAGGCATTGATTGGTGCAGCACAAGTATTATGGGGACAAGGTGATTTCATACTTGCCCTGCATTTCGGCATATCGCTTATTTCTTTTGCCTCTGTCTTCTTACTCACGCTGCTGGTGTTCGAGGTTGACAAGAAATTTGATACAGACAAAATTCGTATAGGCAGATCATTACACTTCCATACGATTGGGGTGACGGTTTATTCATATCTTGTCATCTATACCGGTGCTCTAGTTCGGCATACCAACTCGGGCCTTGTCTGTGCGGACTGGCCATTGTGCCGAAATAACGAGTTCAGTTTGCCAAGGAATATGTACGAATGGGTCCAGATGGGCCACAGGCTGGCTGCAGCACTGATCGTCGTATGGATTGGGTTCATCGCTATTAAAGCTATTAAGCATTACAGTGATCAGCGTGTCATTTACTGGGGCTGGATCGCCGCATTCGCTCTTGTGCTGGCACAGGCAGCTACTGGGATGATTGTCGTACTGACAAAATTGAATTTGTATATAGCTTTATTGCATTCACTGTTCGTCACCTTATTATTCGGTTTATTGACTTACCTGGTTCTTCTTGTCTCACGGAGCCGCACAAAGAAATAACTAAAAGCGTGCAGAAGCTGTTAAACAGCAACTGCACGCTTTTAGTATACATAAGTACAGAAAAACAGCTCCCGCAGGTATATGAACCTGCAGGAGCTGTTTTTTAATGTTCTAATTCAATCAGCAGATCGCCTGTTGAGATAGAATCCCCCGGGCTAACATATAATGCTTTAACAACTCCCGAGAAAGGAGCTTGAATCGTTGTTTCCATTTTCATTGCTTCTGTAATGAGCAAATGCTCTCCGCGTTTTACTTTTTCCCCTATCGAAACCGCAACTTGCAGGACAGTACCCGGCATAGTGGCAGCAATGTGGGATTCATTCGTCGGATCTGCTATCTGCTTTTTCACGTCTTTTGTTTCAATTTGGAAGTCCTGAATGACGATTTCTCGTGACTGGCCGTTCAATTCAAAGTACAGTACACGGGTTCCATTAGGATTCGGTTCGCCGATTGACACTAATTTGATAATGAGCGTTTTTCCGAACTCAATCTCAATTTCAATCTCTTCACCTAAACGTAATCCATACAGGAATTCCGGCGTATTAATAACTGATACATCGCCGAACTGCTTTCTAGTCTCAATGTACTCCTCAAAGACCTTTGGATAAAGCACATAAGCCAGTGCATCATGCATCGTAGCAGGCTTATCCATCTTTTCAGACAGTTTGTTCAATATATCCTGGAAATTCACAGGCGCCAATAATTCACCCGGACGCACTGTAATCGCTTTCCTTCCCTTCAAAACGACTTCTTGCAGTTCTTTCGGGAAACCGCCGTACGGCTGTCCGATTGAACCTTCAAAGAACTCAATAACAGATTCCGGGAAATCAATGGACTCGCCTCTTGATATGACCGTATCCTCGTTCAAATCATTTTGCACCATGAACAACGCCATATCCCCAACTACTTTGGAAGACGGTGTCACCTTGATAATGTCTCCAAAGAGGAAATTCACGCGGGAGTACATCTTCTTCACTTCTTCCCAGCGCTCACCAAGCCCCACTGCCTTAGACTGTTGCTGCAGGTTGGAATATTGCCCGCCCGGCATTTCATGGACATACACCTCTGAGTGAGGACTGTTCATACCGCTTTCAAACGGGCTGTAATATTTGCGCACATCTTCCCAATAATGCGACAATTCTTCCAATGACTTGGTTTCTGCCCGAACACTCCGCTCGTTATTTTGCAATGCATACGCAAGGGAGTTGGCAGACGGCTGTGATGTCATCCCTGACATAGAACCAATTGCCGTATCTACAATATCCACGCCAGCCTCGATAGCTTTGGCATACATATAAATCCCGTTGCCGCTCGTATCATGTGTATGCAAGTGGATCGGAAGATTTGTAGTCTCTTTTAATTCAGAAACTAAACGATATGCTGCTTCAGGTTTCAATAATCCTGCCATATCCTTGATCGCCAGCATATGCGCACCGACAGCTTCCAGTTCTTTTGCCATCTCTTTGTAATAATTAACGGTATATTTCGCACGGCTGTCGTCCAGAATATCACCTGTATAACAAATCGCCGCCTCAGCAATCTTACCTGTCGAACGCGCTTCGTCAATCGCAACTTCCATTCCTTTGATCCAGTTCAAGCTGTCGAAAATACGGAATACATCAATGCCTGATGCAGCAGATTCTTTGATGAATTCACGGATTACATTATCTGGGTAGTTTGTATACCCGACTGCATTAGCTCCTCTAAATAACATTTGGAACAGAACGTTCGGAATTTGCTCTCGCAGTTTCTCCAGACGGTCCCACGGACTTTCTTTAAGGAAACGGTATGCTACATCAAATGTTGCTCCGCCCCACATTTCAAATGAAAATAGGTCAGGCAATAAATGCGCACTTTCCGTTGCAATCTGTGTTAATTCCTTCGTTCTTACACGGGTGGCCAGCAGTGATTGATGCCCATCGCGGAATGTGGTATCCGTCAGCAGTACATCGTCTTGCTCAAGCACCCATTTAACGAGTCCGTCAGCGCCCCGCTCGTCCAAAATCTGCTTCGTCCCTTTTGGCAACGGAACATTTCGATCAATTTTCGGAATGCGGACAGGATGCAAAACAGGCCGTGCAGGATCATCAATTCCCGGGAATCCGTTAATGGTAACGTTTCCAAGATACGACAGCATTTTTGTGCCTCGATCCTGTTTCTCGGCAAAGGTAAATAATTCAGGCGTTTTATCGATGAAGCTCGTATTATAGTCGCCTGTTAAAAAGTTTTCATGGCATACTACATTTTCAAGGAAAGGAATATTTGTTTTAATCCCGCGTATTCTGAATTCCTTTAAATTTCTGTACATTTTGCTTGCAGCATCGCTAAATGTCGGGCCCCATGTAGAGACTTTAACCAACAATGAATCATAATAAGGACTGATGACAGAACCTTGATAGGCGTTTCCTGTATCAAGACGGACACCAAATCCTCCACTTGAACGATAGACCGCTACTTTTCCTGTATCGGGCATGAAGTCATTCAACGGATCTTCCGTGGTCACACGGGACTGGATTGCAAAGCCGAACAACGGGATATCTTTCTGCTCGGGAATATTCACTTTCTCAGAATGCAGACTCTCGCCCGCTGCAATCAGGATCTGCGACTGAACAATATCAATTCCTGTAATCATTTCCGTTATCGTATGCTCTACTTGAACACGCGGATTGACTTCGATGAAATAAAATGAATCATCGGCTGCCAGAAACTCTACTGTACCGGCATTGATATAGGATACATTCTTGGACAGTTTGACTGCTGCTTCGCAAATTGCTTCCCGCAGCTCATCGGTCAGCGAGATGGAAGGAGCAATTTCCACTACTTTTTGATGGCGGCGCTGTATGGAACAGTCACGCTCGTACAAATGGACAATTTCACCATATGTATCTCCCAGTATTTGCACTTCTATATGTTTCGGGTTTGAAATATATTTCTCCACATACACTTCATCAGATCCAAATGCAGACTTCGCTTCGGATTTCGCACGTTTATATGCTTCATTCACCTCTTCAGGTGATTCGACGATCCGCATGCCGCGTCCCCCGCCGCCAAGTGAAGCTTTAATAATGATCGGATATT
The DNA here is from genome assembly GCF_002109365.1 of Sporosarcina sp. P37. Classification (NCBI taxonomy): domain Bacteria; kingdom Bacillati; phylum Bacillota; class Bacilli; order Caryophanales; family Caryophanaceae; genus Sporosarcina; species Sporosarcina sp. P37. The sequence goes on along the minus strand of NZ_CP015349.1, from coordinate 2,798,777 downwards.
TGTACTGTTCTCCAAACGCTGCGACCTCTTCCACTGATGTGACAGGTCCGTCGCTTCCTGGTATAACCGGAATATCTGCAGCAATTGCCTGTTCTCTTGCCTTTACCTTATCGCCGAACATTTCCAGATGTTTTGATGTAGGGCCGATGAAGATAATCCCTTCCTCTTCCAGACGGGCCGCAAACTCCGCATTCTCGGCTAAGAAACCATAGCCCGGGTGAATCGCGTCTACCTTCGCTTTCTTTGCAATATCAATTATTCCTTCGATGTCCAAGTAAGCGTCGATTGGTTTCTTGCCTTCGCCTACTAAAAATGACTGATCGGATTTGTATCGATGCAGAGATGCCCGGTCTTCTGCTGAATAAATACCTACTGTGGCGATGCCTAATTCTGTACACGCCCGGAATACTCGTATTGCAATTTCGCCGCGGTTTGCGACTAGTACTCTCTTGATCTCTCTTCTCTCCACCAATAATTCAATCCTCTCTACTTCGTTTTCTCATACTTGACGAACATCGAAACATTCATCAGTATGCCAAGCGCAATCGACAGGAATACTACTGATGTACCTCCGTAACTGATGAATGGCAGTGTAACGCCTGTCAACGGGATCAGTCCTGTCAATCCTCCTAAATTCACTAGTGTTTGGATAGCAATCAAGCTGCCTACACCAGCCGCAAGCATTCGTGCATGTGCATCTTTTGTGCGCAATGCAACAGTAAACGCTCTCATTACAATAAAGAATAGACCCCCAAGAACAAGCGTTGTTCCAAATATGCCTGTTTCTTCAGAGATTACAGCCATGATAACATCAGTATGGGGTTCAGGTAAATACCCAAGTTTCTGAATAGAGTTTCCAAGACCCACCCCTTTCAGACCTCCGGCACCTATTGCGATGTAGCCATTAACGATTTGCAGGCCTGATCCCTGAATGTATTCAAAGGGATCTGTGAAGGCAAGAAAACGCCCCATTCGCGATACGGTCATGACTGTATCCCACTTAATCCACAGGACAATTCCGATTAAAACACCAAGTAATGCAAAGAATCGGCTGATGATTAAATAATTTTTTACTTTCATTCCGCTGGCCATAATAACCGATATAGCCACCAGGAATAAAATCATCGTTGCCCCGAAATCCGGCTCCAATAGAACTAATAACAGAGAAGCCGTCAAAATGGAAAACGTCGGAAAAATCGTCGTTTTTATTTCATCCAGTGTTCCCGCGTAATACTTATTTGCGAATACACCTGAGAAATACACGATAAAGGCAATTTTCGCCACTTCAGTCGGCTGCAGGTTCCCAAGCCCGAATGGGAGGGAAAGCCAGCTCTTCGCTCCGACTGCATCACCAAACCCTATGAATTTGACAAGAACTAATAGTGTAAACATGATACCAAGTGCAGTATATAAGAACTTCTTACTTCTGTAGTGCCGGTAAGGTATTATGGATACAACGAGAAAGGCCGGTATAGCAATTGCCAGACTCTTTATCTGTTTTTTAAAGAAATGTGATGGCTCGAAATTATAAATATTCATGGACCATACCATGCTGGCACTGTATATCATAATCAGGCCAAACACGCAGAGCAGCATATATACTGCAAATAACGGATAATCAAAATTGCGTAAAATTCGATTCATATAAGTCTTCATTTTCCTTGTACCTCATCGTCCTAAATAAAAAACTCAAACTGTTGGAGTAGTTTGAGTCTTCCATTTATTTATTTGTATACAGTTCATGCAAGATGTTTAACTCTTTTTCCAGCATAGAGAGTATTTCACGGCCCTTTTCATGCTCAACGAGACCGAGCTTCACGGCAAAATCAATTTCACGGGACAGCCCGTACATTTGCGTATCGAGTACTTCCTCATATAGCGGACATTGCGGCATAGTTAAATTATCCATTTGAACTTTGATCAGCTTCGCAATTTTCTCTGCGTCGATCTGCAGTTGTTTCATGGCTTGTTCTTTGTACGTATCTTGAACTTCTATATCCATGGAGACGCCCCCATTACTCATTATTCCCGCAAGGTGTTAATGTCTAAATTGTATCTTTTGCTTATGAAAATTGCAAGCGTTACCCAATGAAAAAAATGATCTGAAATGAAATCCTTTTCACTTCATCTATGAAACGGTATACTTACTCTAGTGACAATTGAATGAGGGGGAAGTATCTTGGAACTGATTATACCGATTACCGGAAATGTTAAACATGCGATCACGCTGGATCCTACCGTTTGGATATTTGATGATCGCCGAATCGATCTTGACGAATTTTTTACAGAGGGATTTGTCGAGAGAGATGAAATGGAAGAATATAAAGAAAAGATGGGAAAGCACTGGTCACGCGAAATTATGGAAGGTGCCATCTATCCGCCTACTTTGAAAAGTGAAAAGCGCTACGAGAAGAACAAAATGCTTTCAAGCAGCTTCGGCATCGTTTTGAAACCTTTTATTCATAATGCTGTACCGTCAGCAAACGCCAAGACGTTCACATTAATTACAAAAGACGACAAATACACGTACCCACTTGAGGAAGCGGCCAACATTATTTTCAAATTCAGTCATGAAGGCAAACCTCTTCGTGAAGATGGACCTGTCCATGTACTGTTCAAAGACGGGTCGAATAAAGATTCACCGATCCGTGATGTTCATGCAATCCAAGTGGACTGAAGGAGTGGCTGGAATGCGCGTAAAATGTGTCCTTTGCGACCAAATCAATCAATTGCCAGATGATAATCCACTCGCCAAGAAGTTGCGGAATAAGCCCATTCATACGTATATGTGCCCAACCTGCAAAGAGCGGATCAGTGATTTGACAGAGAAACGGATTGCGACCGGTAATTTTGTCTTTTACCGCAGCTCGCATCTGCCAGAAAAAGATTTTTAATCAAAAAAAGACTCCGTTGTTATTGCACAACGGAGTCTTTTTTGTGTTCGTTCATCCGACGGACACGATAGATAATAAGAATGGCAGCGGCCACAAACAGTCCTTCTACTATCGGAAGGAAGAAGGCCAGGAATGTCAAAATTAAGCATCCGATAAATAAAAATGCATAGATGACGACATTCCGCCAAAAACTGATCTTTCTTGCAAATCCAAGCTTATACACAATAGCAGACATGATGAAAACGAGCGCCAACAGAATATAGCCGGCCATCGTGAAATCAGGCGCAAGTTCATAGATCATGCGCGCGATTCCCGACATCCGATTGTAGACCATTTCTGAATCTTCTACTCTCATTTCATACATTCCCTTCTATCTATATTATTCGCCAAGTTTCTTCTTTTTATTTACACGTTCACGTTCACTCTTGTCGAGAATTTTTTTGCGCAGACGGATAGTTTGCGGCGTAACTTCACAATATTCGTCATCACCAATATACTGCAATGCTTCCTCAAGCGACAAAATACGCGGTTTTTTCGTTGTAACTGTTTGATCTTTTGTTGCGGAACGAACGTTGGTTGCATGCTTAATTTTCGTCAGGTTAATGGTCAAATCACTGTCCCGGTTGCTTTCCCCAACTACCATGCCTGCATAGATTTCCGCACCTGTTTCAACAAACATTGTTCCGCGGTCCTCCAGCTGCATAACACCATAGCCGGTGACTGTACCGTTCTCCATTGAAACAAGAACCCCGTGACGTCTGCCGCCGATTTTACCGGATGTAACCGGCTTGTAGCTGTCAAACGTGTGGTTTAGAATTCCGTATCCGCGCGTTAATGTTAGGAATTCTGTTGTATAACCAATCAATCCGCGGGCAGGCACTAAGAATATTAGACGCACTTGTCCATTGCCGTTATTGATCATATCCAGCATTTCACCTTTACGCTCACCGATAGATTCAATGATAGATCCAGTATGTTCTTCTGGCACATCAATTTGTACACGCTCGAAAGGTTCGCTTCGCTGCCCGTCGATTTCACGAATAATTACCTGCGGTTTAGAAACTTGCAATTCAAAACCTTCACGGCGCATGTTTTCGATCAAAATAGACAAGTGCAGTTCACCGCGTCCGGATACAATCCACTCGTCCGGAGAATCTGTCTGATCTACACGTAATGAAACATCTGTCTCAAGCTGCTGATCCAGACGCTCTTGAATCTTACGCGCAGTTACCCATTTCCCTTCGCGTCCTGCAAACGGGCTGTTGTTGACTAAGAAACGCATTTGCAGCGTAGGCTCATCAATGTGAAGCTCAGGAAGTGCTTCCTGATGATTAGTCGGGCAGACAGTTTCACCAACGTCAATATCACCCATCCCGGAAACCGCTACAAGGTCACCCGCGTATGCCTCTTCTACTTCTACGCGTTTCAGACCCATAAAGCCATACAGTTTGGTTACACGTAAATTCTTTACGGAACCATCCCGTTTAAGTACCGCGACCTGCTCTCCAACCTTCATTGTTCCGCGGAAAATACGTCCGATTCCGATACGGCCGACGTAATCATTATAATCCAGCAAAGATACCTGGAATTGAAGCGGCTCATCACGGTTATCAACTGGTGACGGGATATTTTCAAGAATTGACTCATAAAGTACACGCAGCGTATCTTCCTGAGTCTCAGGATCTGGAGAAAGACTTGCAGTCCCGTTAAATCCAGAAGCATAAACAACCGGGAACTCCAATTGCTCATCGTTTGCATCCAGCTCGATGAATAATTCCAGTACCTCGTCCACCACTTCTTCAGGTCTTGCAAATTCACGGTCGATTTTATTTACAACTACAATCGGCTTCAGGTTTGTTTCTAACGCTTTCTTTAGAACAAAGCGTGTTTGCGGCATACATCCTTCGAATGAATCGACAACTAAGATGACGCCGTCTACCATGCGCAGAATTCTTTCTACTTCGCCGCCAAAATCAGCGTGTCCGGGTGTATCCAGGATGTTAATTTTTGTATCATTATATTCAATAGCTGTATTTTTAGCTAAGATCGTAATTCCTCGTTCACGTTCTAATTCATTTGAGTCCATTGCACGGTCATCCACGTGCTCGTTTGACCGGAAAATCCCGGATTGTTTTAGTAATTGGTCGACCAATGTCGTTTTACCGTGGTCTACGTGAGCAATAATTGCAATATTTCTAAGATCTGTACGTTCGTTTGTCATTTTTTCACTCCGTTTATCTTTATTTCAGATGTTCAACTGTGTTATTATAGCACAAGATCGTTCATTTAAATAATATTTAATTTTATATGGAGGGATTTTTTTGAAAGACATTAAGTGGATTTTCGTAATTTATTCACTCGGCGCCGTACTTTCCATGTCTGCAATTGGTGTTGGAATCGGCATGCGCAGTCTGCTGGTTGTCGTCCTTGCCATTGCTGCCCTGATTCTGATCATGGGCAACGGATTTAAAACAAAAGCACGTATGCGCAGGGAAGGCACGCTATAAATAACTCAAAGGGACTGCAAATTAAACCTCTCAGGTTTAACAAACAGTCCCTTTTTTTATTTTAGTCGGATATATTTTGTCAGTATTTCCTCATGCAGTCCCGGACGTGTGACAATAAATGTGTCAGTTCCAAGAAGATGCGGTTTTACACCTTCTAAATTTGTTGCTACCGCACCTACTTCTTGTGCGATGACGATTCCCCCTGCTATATCCCAAGGAGCCAGCCGCATCGAAATATACGCATCAATTCTTCCTGACGATACATATGCCAGCTCAATCGCCGCTGAACCGTATGAACGGGTGCCGCGGCAGCGTGTGACAAGCTCGATAATTTTTTCATTTTCCACCCGGTGATTCGGTGCAACCCAGCTGGCGTTGATGCCGATGATTGCTTCCTCAAGCGGTGTGATTTCAAGTTGCGGCAGCCGCTCGTCATTGAAATAAGCGCCTTCGCCTTTTGCTGCATGATACAGTTCATCACGCATTACATCATATATGTAGCCCAGCATCCCCACGCCGTCTACATAAATCCCCAAAGATATTGCAAAGTTTCGTTTTTGATGGATAAAGTTCATCGTACCGTCAATAGGATCCAGGAACCAAACGACTCCCTCAAGCGAAGAAATCCTGTCTCCAAACCCTTCTTCCGAAACCATTTTATGTTCGGGAAAGTCTTGTCTTACCCGCTCAATAAAAAAGCTCTCCACTTCTCTATCGATGTTGGTAACCAAATCATTGGCATCTGCCTTAGAATCGATGTCAATTGTACTGAAAAATGACACGCGTATCTTGTGGCCAGCCTCTTTGATTAACGATTTTGCATATCGATCGATCGCATTAAGATTCATTATGCCACCTCTTCCCATTCCGACTAGTGCTAGTATAACATACAGCAAACGGAACAAAAGGGAATACGGTTACAGGAGTTTAAGTAAAAAGACATCCCGTCACATTTTCTTCAATTCTGAAGGAAATGGGGATGTCTTTTTACTGAGTTGCACTTACACCGTGAATACATTTAGCGTCTCCAATTCGTTGTGAATTTCAGCAAGCCTCGTCTTACTTTTTTCAACTTGTGCCGTGTCCTGTTCTTGCAGTGCATCATAAAGAGTAGCTAATTCATAATCCAGTTCCAAATGCAGTGTTCTGATATATTCTCTCTCAACATCTTCTTTTCGGACGAAATGAACAACCTGTTTCATTAGTAGCACCCCTTTTAATTAGTGATTGACTCCGACCGCCTTATAATAAGGTATGTGAAGATTGCGACTTCAAGTGGTTGGGAGCCTTGTTATTTTAAATTATTCCCCGTTTACTGATAAGATAAACGTAGTGATTACAAACTGGAGGAGATTTTCTTGACTCAGTCTTATTGGTCAGCAAAAGAATTTGACGTTTTCGCCATTGAAGGCCTGGACAAGCGCATGACAGCTTTACAACAAAACATTCAGCCTAAATTTGCTGAACTCGGAAACCATTTCGCACACCGCCTTTCCGCCCACGGCAAAGGTGAGTTTTTTCCACATGTCGCAAAACACGCAAGACGAACGGTAAATCCACCTACAGACAGCTGGGTGGCATTCGCTCCTGCTAAACGGGGTTATAAAGCGCTGCCTCACTTTCAGATTGGCTTATGGGGCACCCATTTATTCATCGTGCTTGCAATTATTTATGAAAATCCTGATAAAAAAGGCATTGCGGAACGATTAGAGAAAAACATGCAAGTTCTTACATCATTGCCGGATGATTTCATCGTATCCGGAGATCACATGAAGCCTGAAGCAGAGTTAATCTGTGAAGCGGGCAGCGGAGGTCTCGAAAAGTTGCTGGACCGTCTGCAGACAGTTAAAAAAGCGGAGTTTTTAGTGGGCCGGCACCTTCCAAGAGAAGATGCCGCAAAAATGAACGAACAGCAGTTTTACGCCTATGCAGAAGATACACTTACACAATTACTGCCTGTTTACGATACAGTTATTCATTCATAAAAAAACTGTATGCGGGCACACAATACGGCAGATATAAATCTGCAAATATCAGAATTTCAGTAAGCAAAATATATAAAAAACTGCTTGAAACCGTGATAATACAACATGGATTCAAGCAGTTTTTTTATTCGGCAGGACTGTATATGATACATTGTTTTATTTTTTCAGTTTCAGCAATTCCCCGCTTCGGCCTTCCTTAGCTGCTTTTACGGCACGGAAGGAAACGTAGCCGCTGCTTTCCTCAAATTCTTTACATAACGTTTTTTCTTCGGCCATGGAAGGAACCACGCTTTTGAATGCGCGGTAATATTTCATAAATTCATCCCGCTCAACCGATGATTCAAACGCTTGCTCTACCTTATTGAAAAAGTCAATCACTTTCACAATTTCTTCTGTTGACCAATCCGCACGCAGCGGATATTGATATCCTGCCATCGTCGCCACTCCTTAATTTATTGTCCATTTTTCACGTATTGACAGCGCTTCCTTTTTCATACGCGCAAATAATTCAGCGACTGCCGGCACATCTTCAATCATTCCTGCGACTTGTCCGCCCCAGCCGAATCCTTGATCTGCATCACCTTCATGGATGAATTTACGGTTAGCTTCCCCGCTAATATAAGTTTTCAGTCCTTCATAGCCTGCGCCTTCCGCTTCTTTTTCCAGAATCCGTTTTGTCCAGTCATTTGATAATGCGCGAGCCGGTGCACCGATTGTCCGTTTGATAATCGTCGTATCCTGCTCACTGCTTGCAAGAAGTGATTCAATATAGGCTGGAGATGCGTCTACACACTCTTTTGTTGCGATAAAACGCGTACCCATTTCTATCCCTTCCGCCCCCAGCGCATGCGCAGCCATCCAGCCGCGGCCATCGCCTATGCCGCCGGAACCGATCACTGGTATACTGACGGAATCTGCAATTCTCGGAATTAAAACCATCGTCCCGATATCATCGCGGCCCAAATGACCGCCGCCTTCCTGTCCCACAGCGATGACAGCGTCCGCACCAATTTCTTCTGCTTTTTGCGCTTGTCTTCTCGCAGCGACTAGTACCATCTTTTTCACCGCAGTTCCTTTTAGCATATCAAACAGCGGCGCAGGATTCCCTCCGGTTACCGAAACAATTTCGATATTCTCCTCAAGCGCGACATTCACCATATCCTCGTAAGATCTGCTATGACTGCCTATCGCGAAGTTTACGCCAAACGGCTTATCTGTCTTTTGCCGCACAGAGCGGATTTCATCCCTTAAGGCCTCAGGGGACGGCAGGCTCATCGCAGTGATCTGGCCTAATCCGCCTGCCTCTGAAACCGCAGCCGCCAAATCAGCATATGCCAAGTGCGCCAAACCGCCTTGCACAATCGGATATTCGATTCCAAACAATTCCGTCACTCTAGTCTTCCACATAACATCCCCACTCCCCTTTTTTCAAAATGTGAAAATAACCCATGAGAAAACATTCCCATGGGTTGTGAAATTCATGTTGTTTTATTTCGTCATCATGTGAATCGGTTTGCCAAGAGCAACTTCTGCCGCTTCCATTGAAATTTCTCCCAATGTCGGGTGAGCGTGAATTGTCATGGAAACGTCTTCCAATGTCATTCCCGCTTCAATCGCCAATCCGAGTTCTGCGATCATATCAGAAGCGTTTTCCCCAACGATTTGAGCGCCCAGCAATAAACCGTCTTCTTTACGCGCCACAAGCTTTACAAAGCCTTCTGTCGCATCCAGTGAAAGTGCGCGGCCATTTGCAGCGAACGGGAATTTACCGGTAACTACTTCATATCCTTCATCTTTTGCCTGTTTTTCGTTCAAGCCTACAGTCGCAAGTTCAGGATCTGTGAAGCAGACAGCCGGGATTGCCATGTAATCTACTTCAGATTTTTCGCCTGAGATAGCTTCCGCAGCAATTTTCGCCTCATAAGAAGCTTTATGTGCAAGCTGAGGTCCCGCAACGATATCACCGATTGCATAAACATTCGGAACGTTCGTACGGCACTGCTTGTCCACTTCGATCAAACCGCGGTCAGTCATATTCAAGCCAAGACCTTCCAAGCCGATTTCATCCGTGTTTGGTCGGCGGCCAACTGTTACAAGAACGTAGTCCGCTTCAATCTTCACTTCTTCACCTTTTGCTTCGTATGTTACTACGACGCCGTCTTTTGTTTCTTCCACGCCTTTAGCAGATGCTTTTACAACAACTTCCACACCTTTTTTCTTCAGGCCTTTTTTGACGATTTGCGTCATTTGCTTTTCGAATCCTGCCAGAATATCGTCCGCACCTTCAAGAATCGTGACTTCAGAACCAAGGTTTGCATAAGCTGAACCAAGCTCTGTACCGATATAGCCGCCGCCGACAACGACAAGCTTTTTCGGCAGCTCTTTCAAATTAAGAGCACCCGTAGAATTGATTACGCGGTCAGAAAATTTGAAGGATGGAATTTCCACAGGACGTGAGCCAGTTGCAATAATGACATTGTTGAACTTGTACGTTTGAGCAGATGATTCTGTCATTACACGTACAGTATTAGCATCCACAAAGTATGCTTCTCCTTCAACTGTCTCTACTTTATTGCCTTTTAACAGACCTGACACGCCGCCTGTCAGTTTTGAGACGACGCCTTCCTTAAACTTCATAGCTTTCGAAAAATCAAGTTCGACAGACTTCGCAGTGATTCCCATAGTATCGGAATTCTGAGCGGACACAAAACGGTGCCCGACAGAAATCAACGCTTTGGACGGAATACATCCAACGTTTAAACAAACGCCGCCGATTTTTCCTTTTTCTACGATTGTTACTTTCTGACCAAGTTGTGCTGCACGAATTGCTGCAACATATCCCCCTGGGCCTGAACCTACTACGAGCGTGTCTACTTCAATTGGAAAATCTCCTACTACCATTTGCTTTACGCCTCCATTAATAAAAGTGATGGGTTCCCTAGTAATTCCTTAAGATAGTTTAACGCTAATTGCCCCGTTACGCCATCAATTACTCGGTGATCGAACACTAAGGATAATGCTAACATAGGTGCCGCTACAATTTCACCATTTTTCACCACAGGTTTTTCAGAAATTCTTCCGACTCCTAAAATAGCTACTTCAGGATGGTTAATAATTGGCGTGAACCACTGTCCGCCTGCTGAGCCGATATTTGTGATTGTGCACGACGCGCCTCTCATTTCAGATGCCTGAAGTTTTCCGTCGCGAGCTTTTCCGGCCAGTTCATTTACTTCGCTGGAAATAGCGAATACTGATTTACGGTCTGCATTTTTAACAACTGGAACCATAAGTCCGCGGTCTGTATCTGCGGCAATTCCGATATTATAATAATGTTTTTGGATTAACTCTTCTGTTGCATCATCCAGCGATGTGTTCAATTGCGGGAATTCACGCAATGTCGCAACTAGCGCTTTCACTACATACGGAAGATACGTCAGTTTAATATCTCTTTCTGCAGCGATCGCTTTAAATTCTTTACGGTGCGCGACAAGCGCTGTTACATCTACTTCATCCAGCAATGTAACGTGAGCCGCTGTATGTTTGGAATTCGACATAGCTTTTGAAATTGCTTTTCGCATCGGAGTCATCTTCTCGCGTGTTTCAGGGAATTCTCCTTCAAGCACAGGTGTCTGCTTTTCAGATGCTGCCTGCGTATCCATTACAGTTTCAGCATTTTGCTGCGCATCAGCTGTTTCTGCTGCAGTCTGCTGCTGTCCTCCTGATTTGAATGAATCCACATCTTCTTTTAACACACGGCCGTTTTTGCCGCTGCCTGACACTTGCGCAATCGCAACGTCTTGTTCACGTGCGTACTTGCGGACAGAAGGCATCGCAATGACACGAATATTTTCACCCGCGTCATCATGCGAGGCTTTAGGCGCCTGCTCTGTTTTCTGTTCTGCTGCCGGCTGCTCTGCTGGAGCCTGTTCAGGTTTCGCTGAACCTTGGCTGCCTAGTGCTTCCCCTACTTGCTCATGAGATTTTTCTGCACTTGCTTCTTCGGATGAAGAATCTGCACTCTCTTCTTCATGATCGTCATGATCCGGAATCCCGTGATCCGGTGCGTCGAAGCGGATCAGCTTATCTCCCACAACCGCCACTGTACCTTCTGTCACATATATTTCTTCTACAGTTCCCGATACAGGTGACGGGATTTCTACTACAGATTTGTCATTTTGCACTTCTAGCAATGTATCATCTTCCTGGATTTCATCGCCCGGCTTCACGAACCATTTGACGATTTCCCCTTCGTGTATACCTTCACCAATGTCTGGCAATCGAAATTCATAAGTCACGTAATTCACCCTTCCTCGTTTGTTCTGTCAGTAATTAGAATGTCAGTACTTCTTTTGCTTTCGCCGCAATATCTTTTGCATTAGGCAGCCATGTATTCTCCCCAGCTGCAAACGGATAGACCGTGTCTGGCGCAGTTACACGCAGCACAGGTGCTTCCAGGCTTAAAATAGCACGTTCGGTAATTTCAGCGACAACATTCGCAGCAATGCCTGCCTGACGCTGTGCTTCTTGCACAACAATTGCTCGGTTTGTCTTTTCTACGGATTGAATGATTGTTTCAACATCGAGCGGCTGAATCGTACGAAGATCAACTACTTCAACTGAGTAGTTCTCTTTCTCCAGCGCTTCAGCAGCCTTTAAGCTTTCCTGAACCATCGCACCATAGGCAATGATTGTCAGGTCCGTACCTTCACGCTTCACATCAGCTTTCCCTAAAGGAATCGTGTACTCTTCCTCCGGCACTTCCTGTCTGAATGAGCGATATAACTTCATATGTTCTAAGAAAATGACTGGGTCGTCACTCTTGATTGCAGAAATTAAAAGGCCTTTTGCGTCGTAAGGAGTCGACGGGATTACGACCGTTAAACCAGGCTGTGCAGCCACAAGCCCTTCGAGGCTGTCCGCATGCATTTCCGGTGTCGCTACACCGCCGCCGAATGGCGCACGGATGGTAATCGGCGCATTGAAGTGTCCACCAGTTCTGAAACTCATTCTTGCCATCTGTCCACTGACAGAATCCATTACTTCAAACAAGAAGCCGAAGAATTGGATTTCCATAATTGGACGGAACCCTGTAAGCGCCAGTCCGATCGCCAATCCGCCAATACCGGATTCTGCAAGCGGCGTATCAAATACGCGGTCTTCCCCGAATTCTTGATGGAGGCCTTCCGTTGCGCGGAAGACACCTCCGTTTGCCCCTACGTCTTCACCAAACAGCAATACATTTTCGTCTGCTTTCAGTTCAGTGCGGAGCGCATCTGTAATTGCTTGAATCATTGTCAACTGTGCCATGAATCAGTTCGACTCCTTTCCAACATAAACATCTAATTGTTCTTGTAAGTTAAACGGCATATCGCCTTTATACATAATTTTCATGAAATCCGACGCTTTTTGTTTTGGTACAGCGTCTGCTTTTTTGATCGCTTCTTTTATTTCTTCTTTCGCGCGTTCAATCACTTTTTCTTCCTGCTCTTTAGACCAGATGCCTTTCGCTTCCAAGTATGTTCTGAAGCGGACAATCGGATCACGCTTTTCCCATTCATCATCTGTATCAGATGTACGGTAGCGCGTCGGGTCGTCACCGGCCATCGTGTGCGGACCATAGCGGTAACACATTGTTTCAATCAGCGTAGGGCCGTCTCCGTTGACCGCACGCTCTCTTGCGTCGCGTGTCGCCACGTACACCGCCAGCGGGTCCATCCCGTCAACAAGCACACTCGGAACGCCTGCAGCTACACCTTTTTGCGCCAATGTTTTCGCAGCAGTCTGCACATCACGGTGCGTGGAGATTGCATACTGGTTATTCTGAATGATGAAAATCGCCGGCACCTGATATGCTCCTGCGAAGTTCAATCCTTCATAGAAGTCCCCTTGAGATGTTCCGCCGTCACCTGTATACGTAATGACCACTGATTTCTGGCCTTTCTTCTTAAAGCCAAGACCAACTCCGGCCGCCTGAATATACTGTGCGCCGATAATAATTTGCGGCGGGAATATGTTAAGCCCGTCAGGCAGCACACTTCCTGCATAATGGCCGCGTGACCATAGGAAAGCCATGTGCAGCGGCCAGCCATGGAATAATAATTGCGGAACATCACGGTATCCCGGAAGAATGAAATCGTCTTTTTCCAGTACGTATTGGGATGCAAGCTGGGAAGCTTCCTGTCCTGCCGTAGGTGCATAAAAACCAAGACGCCCCTGTCTGTTCAATGAAATGGAGCGCTGGTCTAAAATACGCGTATAGACCATGCGGTTCATTAATTCCACTAATTCTTCATCAGGAAGTTTCGGATCTAACTCTTTATTCACAATCTTTCCTTCCTCATTTAGAATCTGTACCATGTCAAACTGGCTTTCAACCAGTTGAAGCGCTTTCACCGGATCGTACTGATTTCCTTTTTTCGCTACCATATCTTGATCTCTCCTTCTTATCTGTATTATAATTTTCTCTTTTAGAATTAATACAACAGTGTATATTTCTTAGTATACTTAAAACTGATCACTCGGTCAACCATTGTAACTAAAGACTTTTTCAATATTACTTACTTTTAAGAAATATTAACTGTACTAACACAATATCATTTCTGTGTTGGTACAGATGTGTTTACTTTCGGCAGTGATGCCTCCCAGACCGCCGGCATTAAATGTATGAAATGTGAATCACCCGATCCGCACTCTGACTTTTGTTCTTTCTCTTACATGTTTCCTTATTTCGCCTTTTCTAAACTTACTATTGCACGTCCGGCCAATCTGTTTGCCTGCAGTGTCAATTCATTATATTCTTCCAGCGTCTGCCGGCAAGAAATCAGTAAGTTGTTTACTTCGGCCGCATATTTTTGCAGTTCTCGGTCACGAACCTCCCTGTCTTCAAGCTGTGTATATAACTGAGTCTGACTGTCAATCATTTTTTTATACTCTAAAACAAATGTTTCGTGCTCTTCGTAACGTTTTTGCAATACAGCGGCTACAGCCTCAACTTGCGTCTGTTCGGATGAACCCGCAGAAGCTGCCCATTCGGAAAGTCGCTCCACTGCTTCCTTCGCTTTATCTGCCGCATGCTCCTCTTTTTCCAGAAGGTTTGTCCGTTCGTGCGCAGACTTTTTTAATGCAGCCACACGCTGCTTCACTTCGGGATATTTCCGCTGTGTCAGTTCCATCGCTTCATTGAAAAGGTCCTGCTCTTTACGTTCCAGCTTAGTTAACTTCTTCACAATGGTCTTCCCCTGATTATCTTTTTCATCTACTGCGACTAATAATTCTTTGAGCTGCCGGTCCATTGCCGGCTCTTTGGAACAGGCAGTTAATAGAAGGAGTATGAACAGAGAATACATAATTTTCTTCATTAATTGACCTCCTAATGTTTCATCACACATTTTCCTTTCACCCTTTTTCTCATTCGTTTATACTGTATAAGAGGAAATGGATTTGTATGATTATATACCCGCACCTGCGCGTTGTAAAAGCGCACTGCGGATTGTAGTATACCCAATATATCCGAAAGGAAGAGCAGAAATGATTTTAATGAAAGATATTATCCGGGAAGGCCACCCTACTCTGCGCAAGAAGGCGGAGGAAGTAAAATTCCCTTTAAGCGACGAAGACCGGCAGCTGTGCGATGACATGATGGAGTATATCGTCAATAGCCAGGACGATGAGCTGTGCGAAAAATATGGACTGCGCTCCGGAATCGGTTTGGCAGCACCCCAAGTCAACGCCTCCAAAAGAATTTTTGTTCTCCATATACCTGATGAAGAATATGCGCTGGAAAACTTTATCGCCATCAATCCGAAGATCGTCAGTCACTCTGTGGAAAAAACCTATATTTCTACGGGAGAAGGCTGTTTATCAGTCGATCGCGAAGTGCCGGGTTATGTGCCGCGCTATGCCCGCATTACAGTAAAAGCTTTTGATAAAGAAGGCAATGTAATCAAAAAGCGGTTAAAAGGACTGCCCGCGATTGCATTCCAGCACGAACTGGACCATCTGAACGGCATAATGTTTTATGACCATATAGATGAGAATGCTCCATATAAAGAAATACCGGACGCTGTCCCATTTGATAGAGAGTAAAGGATTTAAACTTGACAGACTGGCGAAAATCTGTTACAGTCATATCAAGGAGTGATGACGCCATGTATAAACGTCTGAAACGCAAATTGCTTAGACGACTCAATGGCCTGCTCGGTAAAAAGACGATTGCCTAGACTATTACGCCCGCCAAGTAATTGGTGGGCTTTTCTTTATTTTAGGGAAATTGCATGCTATTATTGAGGATATGACTTATAACGAACGTAAAAAGGAGAGTTTAACATGATTTTCAAAGTTTTTTACCATGAAAACGTACACCAAGTTCCAGTCCGCGAAAACACACGCAGCTTGTATGTAGAAGCTGAAACAGAAAAAGAAGTCCGCGATCAATTACAGAATCGTGAAATAATGATTGAATACATCCAAAAGCTGGAAGGCGAGCATTTAGCATACGAACAAGCTTCCCCAGACTTTCAGGTTGAGCAGGTCTAATCGATGAAATCTATAAAGAACAATGAAACAGCCGTTTTTGCCCTAGGCGGACTAGGTGAAATCGGTAAAAATACGTATTGTGTACAATTCCAGGACGAAATCATTATTATTGATGCCGGCATTAAGTTCCCTGAAGATGAATTACTAGGCATTGATTACGTAATTCCGGATTACACATACTTAGAACGCAATATCGACAAGATTAAAGGACTTTTCATCACACACGGCCACGAAGATCATATCGGCGGAATTCCTTACTTGCTGCGCAAAGTGAACGTACCTGTATATGGAGGCAAACTGGCAATCGGACTGCTTCGCAATAAGCTGGAAGAGCACGGCCTATTGCGCACAACGGAAATTCATGAAATTGAAGAAGATGATTTCATCAAGTTCCGTAAAACAGCAGTATCGTTTTTCAGAACTACACACAGTATTCCTGATGCGTACGGAGTAGTCGTCAAAACACCTTCAGGCAATATTGTTCATACAGGAGACTTCAAGTTTGACTTCACGCCCGTCGGTGAACCAGCCAACTTACACAAGATGGCGAAGATCGGCAGTGAAGGCGTCCTTTGCCTATTGTCAGACAGTACGAATGCAGAAGTGCCAAACTTTACGATGTCTGAAAGAAAAGTCGGAGAAAGCCTGAATGATATTTTCCGTACAGTAGACGGCCGGATTATTTTCGCTACATTCGCTTCAAACATTCATAGACTGCAGCAAGTCATAGAAGCAGCACAGATCTTCGACCGTAAAATCGCAATTTTCGGACGAAGCATGGATAATGCGATTACCATCGGACGCGAACTCGGATATATTGATGCGCCGAAGGAACTGTTTGTGGATTCGCAGTCACTCAACCGCCTCCCTGCCAATAAAGTCATGATTTTATGCACCGGCAGCCAAGGGGAACCGATGGCGGCATTATCCCGCATTGCAAACGGTACGCACAGACAAGTGCAAATCCAGCCTGGAGACACAGTCATCTTTTCATCATCACCAATTCCAGGAAATACACTCAGCGTTAACAAAACGATCAACTCTCTGTTCCGTGCAGGCGCAGAAGTAATCCACGGTCCATTAAACAACATCCATACATCCGGACACGGATCACAGGAAGAGCAGAAACTCATGCTGCGTTTAATCAAACCGAAGTACTTCATGCCGATACACGGTGAGTACCGTATGATGAATATGCATTCTCAACTTGCAATAGACTGCGATGTCGAGCCAGATAATATTTTCATCATGGGGAATGGAGACGTTCTTGCACTTACTGATTCATCAGCAAGACTTGCAGGGCGTGTACCTTCAGGCGATGTCTACATTGACGGCAGCGGAATTGGAGATATCGGCAACGTTGTACTGCGTGACCGCCGCATCCTGTCAGAAGATGGCCTGGTGATCGTTGTAGCCACAATTGATACGAAGAAGAACCGCTTAGTTTCGGGTCCTGATCTCATTTCTCGCGGGTTTGTCTATATGCGCGAATCAGGAGCAATGATCAATGAAGCACAGTATATGCTGTCCAAAACATTACAGCGTAAACTGGCTGCAAAACCGGATTCTGTGAACAACCTAAAGGGCGATATTATTGATACACTCGTTCCGTATCTGTATGAAAAAACAAAGCGTAAACCTATGATTCTTCCTGTTATTATGGAATTGTAAATATTACCAAATACAAAAAGCAAGCGCTAAACAGCACTCGCTCAATATAGAAGGCAAAATCCGTAATGTTCGGATTTTGCCTTCTTTTTATTTATATGGTTTGACATGTGCACTCGTTCCGCGCAATATTACCTGTTGATTAATGCAATGCTCTGCGTTCAAAACGGTGAATATCTAAATCAGATCCAATGACGATCAGTATGTCATTGACTTCAATTTGCTCAATTGCCTGCGGTGAGACGAGTATATGTGTACCGCGCTTAATCGCTACAATATTTACTCCATACTTGGCCCGAATATCCAAATCTATCAGCGATGATCCCGCAATATGATCATTGGCCTGAATCTCAACGATAGAGTATTCATCAGACAGCTCCAAATAATCCAGTATATTATTGGAAACCAAATTATTCGCAATCCGCTTCCCCATATCCCGTTCAGGGTGAACGACTTGATCCGCTCCAATTTTACGCAGCACTTTTTCATGATAATCATTTTGCGCTTTTACTGTAATTCTCTGCACGCCAATCTCTTTTAAAATTAGCGTCGTCAAAATGCTTGCTTGAATATTTTCCCCGATCGCGATAACGACATGTTCGAAATTTCGTATGCCTAATGAACGCAGTGCGGCTTCATCTGTCGTATCTACCGCAACGGCCTGTGTTGCGATATTCGCAAATTCGTCCACACGTTCTTCCGACTTGTCAATGGCCATCACATCTGCTTCAAGCTCAATCAGTTCTTTAACAATACTGCCTCCAAAACGGCCTAAACCAATTACTACAAATTCCTTTTTCATATCATTGCTCCTCGCCTTTACGATCAGTTATATGCCTTACCGCAATCCCATTTTAAATTTCAGGAATAACTCATTATACACCCCAAGCGTTTCTAATCCTAAGTTTTCATACACTTCCAGATTTTCTCGCGCCTGTTCATCAGGATAGAATCTCTCATCACTCGTAATTTCTTCATCCATAAATGATAGAGCCGAGATGTTTGGAGTGGAATACCCTACATATTCAGCGTTTTGTGCAGCCACCTCGGGATCCAGCATGAAATTAATAAATTTATATGCTCCCTCGATATTCGTGGCCGTTTTCGGTATAACGATATTATCAAACCATAGATTCGATCCTTCTTCAGGGACGATATAATCAATTTCATCGTTTTCCGAAATCATGTCTGCCGCCTGACCTGACCAAGTCAGTGCGACGGACGCTTCATTATTGATCATGAGCTGAGTCACTTCGTCACCAATAACCGCCTTGACGTTTGGTCCCATTGTTTCCAGCTTATCCGCCGCTTCTTTCAGCTCCTGCAAACTCGTGGAATTTAATGAGTAACCAAGCGAATTCAGCGACACTCCAATCACTTCCCGGGCACTGTCTACCAAGATCAGCTTTTGGCGCAGTGATGCATCCCATAAACTGTCCCAGCTTTCAAATGTCTGTCCTTCCAACAGCGAAGGATTATAAGCAATTCCAACTGTACCCCAGAAGTATGGAATCGAATATTGATTATCCGGATCAAACGGGAGATCCATAAAGTAAGGATCTATATGTTGAATGTTAGGAATCTTGGAGAAATCGAGCGGTATCAGCAAATCTTTTTCTTCCATCATCTGCACCGCATACTCGGAGGGCACTGTCACATCATAAGACGTTCCCCCTTGCTCAATTTTTCCCATCATTCCTTCATTCGAGTCAAACGTTTCATAGATAACTTTAATCCCCTCCTTCTCTTCAAACTCTTTCAGAAGGTCGGGATCAATATATTCACCCCAGTTATAGACTGTAATCGTATCTTTCCCCGCACTCCCCGCCTTATGTTCAAGCCGGTAATTTATGAACAATAAAAAACCGGAAACTAGCAGAATAGCCGCTGCACTGCTGATTAACCCTCTCATTTCCTCACCCCCTGAGGTGACTTTGCTTTATTGCCGATAATATAATAACCAAGCACCAGAACGATGGTAATCAAAAATATCAAGCCTGACAGTGCATTGATTGTCAAGGTGATGCCCGTTCGTGCCATGGAGTAAATTTCTACGGATAATGTCGAGAAACCGTTTCCTGTCACGAAGAACGTCACTGCAAAATCATCCAGTGAATATGTCAAAGCAAGGAAAAATCCTGCAAATATGCCCGGTTTGATATACGGCAATATCACTCGCGTCATTACATCTTTTCGCGTGGCACCTAAGTCGAGCGCGGCATCAATTAACGAAGTGCTCATCTCCTGCAGTTTTGGCAGGACCATAATGACAACAATCGGAATACTGAACGCAATATGAGAAATCAGAACAGACGCAAATCCGAGCTTGACTCCTATCAGCGTAAATAAAATTAAGAATGAAGCGCCAATAATGACATCCGGACTGACGATCAAAATATTATTGAGCGACAAGATGGTCTGGCGTGCTGATTTATTCTTCATAAAGTATATTGCCAATGCGCCAATCACGCCGATGGTGGTAGAAAGCAATGCCGACAGCAGCGCAATGATTACCGTATTCATAACAATGATCAGCAGCCGGGTATCTTGAAAGACTGCCTGATAATGTTCCAGCGTAAATGATTCAAAATGTGACATCCCGCCACCGGAGTTAAAAGAGTAATAAATAAGATAGAAAATAGGCGCGTATAAAATCACAAAGACAAGCGTCAGATAAATTTTTGGCAGACTGCTTAACTTCCCCATTTAACGGTGCCCCCTCTCTTTGCCCGATGTCAGAACCATAATTAAAAACATGAAGATGATGAGGAATACAGCAATTGTCGAACCCATCCCCCAGTTTTGCGTAACGAGGAATTGCTGCTCAATTGCAGTTCCAAGCGTAATAACCTTATTCCCGGCGATTAAACGCGTAATCATAAATAATGAAAGTGCCGGAATGAAAACTACTTGGACACCCGATTTCACCCCGTCAATGGTCATCGGCCAAACCACACGCTTAAACGTTACCCATGCGTTCGCTCCGAGATCTTTGGATGCATCCAGCAATGCAGGGTTAATTTTATCCAGCGAGTTGAAAATCGGCAGAATCATGAACGGAATGAAAATATAAACCGATACAAAGACAAAACTGAAATCTGTAAATAAAATCTGCTGACCGCCGATGCCAATTGTCTCCAACAGTGCATTAATAGGCCCATACTGCCCCATCAATCCAATGAAGGCATACGTCTTCAGCAGCAGATTAATCCACGAAGGAATAATGATCAGCAGCAGCCATAATTGCTTATGCCTAGTTTTCGTCAAAAAATAAGCTGTCGGATATGAAATCAATAACGAGAAGAACGTGATGAGAAATGCATACCAGAACGAACTCATCGTCAATTTAAAGTAAACCGATGAAAAAAAGTTGCGATAGTTGGCCAATGTCAGATGACCGGACAAATCAAAAAATGAATAGTAGACAATCACGGCGATCGGCGCCAGGACAAACAGCAGCAGCCATGCCGCATACGGCGCAGCATAAACGAACCGCAACGGTTTTTTATTCTTCATCTTCCGCCACTCCAAACGATTCCAGACGTGCATCAAAATCTTCTTCCGATTCATTCAGACGCATGACGTGGATATCTGCCGGTGCAAAGTCCAGGCCGATGACCGTGCCGACATCCGCCGGTTTTGTCGAATGAACAAGCCACTCATTGCCGTCCGTATCATAGGTCGAGAGTTCATAATGCACACCCCGGAACAATTGCGTATCTACTGTGACACTTAGCTTTCCTTGCTCAACTGTCGTCATTTCCAAATCTTCCGGCCGGATGACGATGTCGACTTTCTCATTTGGATAGAATCCGCCGTCCACACAGGTGAACTGTTTGCCTGTAAACTCCACCAGATAGTCTTCCACTATTCTCCCTGCCACAATATTCGATTCACCAATAAAGTCTGCTACGAACCGGTTGATCGGCTCATCGTAAATATCAATAGGCGTTCCAGATTGTTGAATTTCTCCATGGTTCATGACAAAAATTTCATCGGACATAGCCAATGCTTCCTCCTGGTCATGCGTGACAAATACGAATGTTTTGCCAAGACGCTGCTGCAGCTCCCGTAACTCGTATTGCATCTCTGAACGCAGCTTCAAATCGAGTGCGGACAATGGTTCATCGAGTAAAATGACTTCCGGATCATTGATGATCGCTCGTGCAATGGCGACCCGCTGACGTTGACCGCCGGACATTTCAGTAATTTCACGTGTTTCATATCCGTGAAGGTTCACAAACTTGAGTGCTTCCTTTACCCTACGGTCCACTTCATTTTTCTTCACTTTCTTTATACGAAGGCCAAACGCCACATTCTCATACACATTTAAATGGGGGAACAGCGCGTAATCTTGAAATACGGTATTCACTTGCCGCTCATTTGCGGGCACTGAGTTGATTTTCTTTCCATTAAAGAAAATCGAACCGTCTGTTGCCTCTGTAAAGCCTGCAATCAAACGCAGAATAGTGGTCTTCCCGCAGCCTGACGGGCCGAGCAATGTATAAAATTTCCCGCGCTCCATTTCAAAAGCAACCCTGTCGAGCACTGTTGTCGATTCGCTGTATCGTTTCGTGACATTTTCAAAACGGATAATCGGCTGATTAGTCAATATACTTCCTCCTTGCATAACGTAATAACTCAAATAGTACTAGAACAGTTGTAAACTTACTTATTATACACAATACCATAGTGAAATCAACTGTCTCCCTGCATTTAAATGACAATTTGCCTACAGAATAACGGTCATGAAAATTGTTTTTTCGCAGATGACATAGTAGAATGAAACCATCTAGTAAGGAGGGATTCAGTTGGAAGACCATTTGTTTTTTTACCTGGACTCTGATGACAAGCGAAACCGAAAATCAGAGCCTGCAACAAGAGAAAATCACCTGGAAGGGATTTTTCTGTTGAACAACAAGAAAATCCGCACATGGAAAGAGATGGCTTCTCATTGTGTGGAGTGCATGGAACCGCTGCATTACAGTGACGAGTTTGATGCACGCTATTGTAAAGATTGCGATGAATGGCGAGAAATGATTTGTGATCCGAATTGCAAAACATGCCAGACACGCCCCGTAAAACCTTCTGACTGCAAACAAGACTTTGAGTAAACACCTGCTCAAATCCTCATAATATAGGTTTTTTGTTCTATTTAATAATAATTATTATCTTCGATTCATTCTAATTGAAATCCATTGCAATATTTGGTATTCTAAGTAAGAATTGTACGACACGGTTATGAAGTTGTACAAAAGACTAATTGGGGGTTTTTTTCAATGGCTGAACGCATGGTAGGTAAACAGGCTCCAGATTTTACAATGGAAGCAGTATTAGCTGACAAATCTTTTGGCAAGGTCAGCTTGCAAGAAAACATTAAAAACGACAAATGGACAGTCCTTTTCTTCTATCCAATGGACTTCACTTTCGTATGTCCTACAGAAATCACTGCAATGTCTGATCGCTATGATGAGTTCGAAGATCTCGATGCGGAAGTAATTGGTGTTTCCACTGACACAATCCACACACACTTGGCTTGGATCAATACAGACCGCAAAGACAATGGTCTAGAACAGCTTAAATACCCGCTTGCGGCAGATACAAACCATTCTGTATCACGCGAATACGGCGTATTAATCGAAGAAGAAGGCATCGCATTGCGCGGCCTTTACATCATCAACCCTGAAGGTGAACTTCAGTACCAGACAGTATTCCACAATAATATTGGTCGTGACGTGGATGAGACGCTTCGCGTACTGCAAGCTCTGCAAACTGGCGGTCTTTGCCCTGCAAACTGGCGCCCAGGTGAAAAAACTCTTTAATTTTTAGACAGCCATCCCCACGCATTACAACAATCGTGGGGATTTTTTTATCATATAATGCCCATTTAGCTAGGAGGAATTCTTGATGAAATTACGTGAACAAATGCCGGAACTCCAAGGCGCAACAGCTTGGTTGAACGGGGAAACTTCTAAATCAGAACTCGTTGGGTCAAAGCCGACACTGATTCATTTTTGGTCTGTCAGCTGTCATATGTGCAAAGAAGCAATGCCGGATGTTAACAACTTCAGAGATCAATATTCAGATGAACTGAATGTGGTGGCAGTCCATATGCCGCGTTCCGAAGACGACACAGATCTTGAGCAAATTAAGAAAGTCGCAGCAGAGCATGATATCACACAGTCAATTTTCGTGGACAGCGAACTGAAACTGAATGACGCATTTGAAAACCAATACGTGCCTGCTTATTACGTCTTTGACAAAGACGGCCAGTTACGACACTTCCAAGCAGGCGGCAGCGGAATGAAAATGCTCGAAAAACGTGTGAATCGCGTACTCGATGAAATGAAAAAAGAAGATTAATCTTCAGCGGCCCTTTATATAGGTGCCGTTTTTTTATACTTTCTTATGCGCCTCTTTTCCCGAGCTTCCAAAAGGTATTAGAAATTTATATATGATACGATTAGAAAAAAGTTTCTTGGAAAGCGAGCAATCGAATGAAAAAACCACCTACTCCTATTGCACTTTATATTCTTATGTTTAATATGTTTATTGCCATGGCAGGAATTGGCCTGATTATCCCTATTATGCCGGAGTTTTTGGGAACATTCGGCGTTGCCGGAAGAGCACTCGGACTGCTGATTGCGATCTTTTCTTTCGCACAATTCATACTCTCCCCGATTTCAGGAAATCTCTCAGATAAATATGGGCGTAAACGCATTATTATTATCGGATTAATTATTTACGGACTTTCTCAATTAGCTTTCAGTTTATCAACAGAACTATGGATGCTGTATATTTCACGGTTCTTTTCAGGTTTCGGCGCTGCCTTTATCATTCCGCCCACAATGGCGTTCGTAGCGGATATCACATCGCTTGAAAACCGGGGACGCGGAATGGGGCTTCTTGGTGCTTCGATGTCGCTAGGCTTTATGGTAGGCCCGGGTATCGGCGGTTTTTTATCAAAAATCAGCCTGTATTTCCCATTCTACTTTGCCGCATCGGCCTCGGTGCTGGCCGCTGTCGTATCATTGATCCTCCTGCCAAACCCTAAACCGGTGCTGCAAGGTGCTGCAGCGAATGAAAACATATTCCAGCAAATGCGGCGATCTACACAAACTTCTTATTTCGTGATGCTTCTCGTGATGTTCGTGTTTTCATTCGGACTGGCAAATTTCCAGTCTACAATTTCACTGTACGTGGACCAGAAATATAATTACACCCCCTCGCAAATCGCCGTCATTATTACGGTTGGCGGATTTGTGGGTGTCATCATTCAGACATTCGTCATCGACCGCCTGTTCAAACGATTCGGTGAGATGCGTGTCATCTTGATTAATCTGGTGATTGCAGCTTTTGCCATGCTCGGTATTCTGTTTGTTAATACATTTTTCACCATTTTATTAGTGGCTACTATTTTCTCTACCGCCACCTCTCTGCTTCGGCCCGCTGTCAACACACTGGTCTCGAAACTTGCCGGTAAAGAGCAGGGATACGCAGCTGGTATGATGAACGCTTACATGAGCTTAGGGAATATGGTGGGACCTGCTACGGCGGGTTACATATTTGATATCAACATGGCCTCGCCTTATATCGTCGGAACGATTATTTTGCTGCTCTGTTTCACTCTCGCTTTGTACTGGGCAAGAAACAACAAAGCACTTATACATTCCGCCAGAACACCATAAAAAAACTGAAAACAGACCCGGCAGTGTCCGGTGTTTGTTTTCAGCTCAGGACTTCCGCAAACTATGGAAGTCTTTTTTATTATTCATTCCGCAATAATGCTGCAGATTCCTGCACGATATCCACAAATGCTTTCACTTGTTTCAGCTCAAACGTTGAGCCGTAGCCGATCAGCCACGTGTCACGTGTCAGTTCAAACTCTTCCTCGCTGTTCAGCAGCGGAATACGGTTAACCTTTTCTTCTCCAGACAGAGTAATCGAAGGCAATATCGCGTAGCCGATGCCTTTTAACGCAAGCTGTTTACATGTTTCGATCTGGTCCACCACAATCCGGCGGCTTGGATTTTGTTTAAAATGCTTATTCCACCAGCGCTGAATCTCCATGTAATAGTTCGAATCACTTTTGTATTGAATAAAGTGGCGGTTCGTATCTTTTAATTCATCAATGGTCGAGATTTCAGAATCCACCAGGTACAGCTGATCACGGAACAGATGCACACGATTGCTTTTCCAGTCCGTCTGTCCCCGGACGATGCCGATATGTGCTTCTCCTTCATAGAGTGCTTTTGAAATTTCGGAACTCCACCCAGTCATTAATGAAATTTTTGCATCCGGATAAAGAGCAACATACTCTTTCAATACTTGCGGCAGCCATGTCTGGCCGATAATTGAAGCACATGCGATCTTTAGCGTACCGTGCACTTTGTCTTCGAGCGATGCAATCAATTCCATCGTCTCATCTTTCTTAGCGAGCGATTCATTTGCATAGCTGATTACGTGTTCTCCTGCAGGTGTCGGTTCCAGACCTTTTTGAGAGCGGATGAATAACTGCATTCCCCACTCTTTTTCGATCGTCTGGAGGCGCTGTGACAAGGCAGGCTGTGATAAGTACAGTCGTTCAGATGCTTTACGCATATTTCCCTCTTCCGCCAGCGCTTTGATAATATCCAATTCAGTTGTTGACATGGTCATACACCTTCCCCCGCGGAATTCGTAAAATCAATAGTAAGCTGACGACAGCAAATACGGCGATTGCAATATAGACCCAGTGCAAAGAAGTTTCCAGACCGTTTTGCAGACTCAACAGTTCTTGCGATGAAATTAGTGAGCGTCCGTCCTCCGTTAACAGCGTATTTACATCATCAATTGTATACGGCAGCTTCTTTTTCGCGAAATAAGCGATGAGTGTGCCGTTTAAAATCGCACCGAATACAGACGCCCCGATCGTGTTTCCAAAATTCTTCATGAACATATTGGCAGCCGTCGCAGACCCTCTTTGAATACGGGGGACCGCTCCCTGTATCGTGACAATGAATGATGTATTCGTCAGCCCCATTCCGACTCCTATGAAGAAACTGGAGCAGCCAGCCCATACAGGCCCGAGCTCTGCATTCATGAAAACAAACATCATCGTGCCAATGACGAGAGAAATCCCTCCCATAAAGGATACGAGGAATGGACCGAAACGAATCAGCAAGTGCCCTGCCAGTGAAGAAGCTAATGGCCAGCCGATCGACATGGCAGTCAACGTAAAGCCTGCGACGATTGCCTGTTGTTCCATTACACCTGATACATAGGTAGGCAAGTAGGAAGAAACCCCTATTAAGATAACTCCGGTAGTCAGCGATACAAGATTTGCATATAAAATAACAGGGTTTTTCCATATACTAAATGAAATAAGAGGATCTTTCGCTGCTTTTTCCTGCCTGAAAAATAACCAGAATAGCATGGCGGACAGCAGGAGCAATGACAGACCGACGGCAGATAAACGTCCAAACCCCTGTCCCCCTTCCACCAGCCAAATTAAGACGGCAGACAGCGCAAATGTCAACAGAAACGCACCTTTATAATCGACGGAAGCTTTGCACGTTTCTTTTGGTTCATGTAAGAAGAAGTAAATAACGGCCATTGAAAGCAGGCCAAGCGGGACATTGACCCAGAATATATACTGCCAGCTGACGTACTGTACGAGCAGTCCCCCGATGACAGGTCCCGAAACCGCGGAAACACCCCATACACTCGATAAATATCCTTGTATTTTTGCACGTTCTTCCGTGGAATAAATATCTCCGATAATCGTGGTGGCGATCGGCATGACCGCCCCGGCGCCTACACCTTGTATCAGCCGGAAGAAAATCAGCTGCTCCATTGATCCTGCAAATCCGCATAATATAGAACCAACCAGAAAAATTGTCAGACCGGCAAAAAATATCGGCTTCCTTCCAAATAAATCCGCTAATTTCCCGTAAATTAATACGGTTACAGTGCTCATTAAAAGATAAGATGAAAAAATCCAGCTGTAACGGGAAAATCCTCCAAGCTCTGATGCAATAGTCGGCATCGCGGTAGTAACAATCGTCGCCTCCACTGCTCCGACGAACATGGCAAGCATAACTGCTGCAAGCACGAGCGGCCGATTGGTTTCTTTAGGCACGGCATAGTTCAACTCCTTCTATTAGAAAAAGACTCCCGTATCGGAGCCTTTTACTGTATTAATATACTGCTTCTGTTTCATCATCACACATTATAAATATATTTTTTGAATTCTTTCATGATTACACGTCTGGTGATGATCCCTGCAAATGTTCCATCATCTTCCGTAACGCATAAAAATGGGTGGTTGATTAATAGATCCATAGCCCGCTGAAAACGGTCATTTACACGAATCGTCGGCAGGTTGGTGTCCATAATTTCATCCACTTTTATGTCTTCTAATCTCTCATATTCAATACGTTCCATACCTAAAATAGAATCCGTAATCATACCAATCCCGAGGAGCCCTTTTAAATGATATTGGTGATCGAGGACGGGAATGGCAGAATAGCCGGTCTTCGTTAGTACAAGAAGAGCGTGCTCTGCATTATTACCTATTTGCACGTGGGCAACTTTTTCCGAAGAAATAATTTGGTCCGCAATGGGCGCAGTAAGAAAATCTTTATTGTTTATCGAAACCATAGGTGATCGCTCCTTCTTTTCATCGTCAAACTTGTATACTTATTCATTCATCGCATCTACTCTATCATAACACAAATGGAAATTTTTCACCTCAAAAAGAAAGCGGATTCATAAAAACAAAAAACCTCTTCCTTTAAAGGAAAGAGGCCCAGTAATAAAATATGACGATAAAGATAAAAAATGATACGACGAGAATAATCCACAGCAGCGGATTCATGGTATAAGGATTCTCTGCTATAGCGTCAGGGATTTCATTTTTCTCATTTAACTGAAATGAGCGGCTGGATTTTCTAACACCCGCTATACAGATAGCAATCATGATGGCGGTCACAATTACCATCGGCCAGATCCACACATCCCACATCTTCACTCACTCCTTTACAAACATCCTGTACTAAAAGGATGTGCAAAAAGCAAGCTATTATGCGTCATGTGAAATTCAGTAATCGCAGGGAATTACTTTTTAATTAACTCTGAAGTAACAGCCGATTTCAAGTGTTTTTTGTGTATTATAAAAATCATTTCAGCCAATCGCCCCAGACATTTTTTACAGTTTTCTGATGAATTATGGAACCTATTGTATAGTTGGCTTCGTTCAGTACCAAATTAAGCAGAAGGACTTAATCAGCCTTCTGCCCAGAAATTCAATTTATATAATGTTTGATCAGGACCTGTGTTCCTTTTTCTCCATATCCTTTTTCCAGTAATTCTGTGTATAGATTACGGGCCAGCTGTAAACCAGGCAAGTCAAGATGAAGCCGTTCTGTCTCCCGCAATGCAATATTGAGATCTTTCACGAAATGTTTTACATAGAAACCGGGCTCATAATTTTCTTTAATGATCCGCGGTCCGAGATCCGATAAACTGAAAGAATTTGCAGCACCGGATGTAACCGACTGCAGCATTACATCGGGGTCAAGACCTGACTTCATAGCGTAAGCAAGTGCTTCACATGCCCCAATCATATTTCCGGCTACCGTAATCTGATTACACATCTTGGCATGTTGGCCTGCACCTGCTTCTCCCTGATAGACAATTTGTTTACCGAAAACAGATAATACAGGATATAAGAAGTCAAATAACTCCTTCTGACCTCCGCACATGATAGATAATGTACCATTTTTCGCACCGGTATCTCCGCCTGAAACTGGTGCATCAAGTGAACGCATCTGTAATGAAGAAGCTTTCTCGGCGATGCGCACAGCCAATTCAGGACTCGATGTAGTCATATCCACTAAGATTTGGGATGCATGGCCGTTTGCAAATATCCCATGATCCGAAAAATACACTTCCTCCACATCTGACGGCATACCGATCATTGTAAAAATAATATCCGCCCGTTGGATCGCATCGCCAATCGTGTCCGCCCACTTCGCTCCAAGCGCAATTAGCGGCTTCGCCTTCGCTTTCGTCCTGGTGAAAATCGTCACATCGTAGGATGCATTTACTAAGTGTTTCACGACACTTGCTCCCATTACGCCTGTCCCAATAAAAGCAATCCGTTCTTTCTTCATATCTCCACTCCTCACAATACATTACTATAGCTATCGTATCGAAGTCGAAATACTTTTACAACGGTGCAGCCAAAAAAAAGAGGGCCAATCTTAAAGTAAGATTGGCCCACAAAAGGGGGAAATGAGAATGTTGCTGTGTTCATTTATAGTATGCCCCTTCTGCTGCATTCTAAACATAAAAACTACATATTTTTCATTTTATTTTTCATCTTTTCTTGCTCGTATTTATTAATCAATCGGTCCAATTTTCGACTGAGTGCAATGGTACGTTCATGGTGTAATCCTTCTTGCTGCGCCGTTTTAATTAATTGATATCTCAGACGTTCGATTTCTCCTTCGAAATTGCATACCAATTGGCACACCTTCCATCTAAATAAATTCTAACCTCTATTATATCATATATGAGCGTAAATTATGCTGCTATATTATCGACACTTTGCGACAATTTGTGCATCTCTATTTATCTGTTTTACAAAGATAACTCTTTACCTTTCACTATTTTTCAGGCAAACTATAAATGATTCTCAATATGAGTTATTCATCACTCTGCCAAGAGTAATTTTTGAATATAGAAAGGATGACTAAAATGACGATTGCAGAAATCGGTGATATCATTGAATTTAAAGAGGGCTTACAAGGGATTGTTGAGAAAGTAAACGAGAACTCCGTTATTGTCGATTTAACTTATATGGAAAATTTCGACGAACAGGTAATGGAAGAAAAGACAGTCATTAACCATAAACGTTATAAAATTATTCACAGCAGCCAGGAATGAAACCTTCCTGGTCCCCGTCCGTCCAATTGAATAATAACAGAACATAAAGGAGCCGATTACTATGAACAGCAAATGGCGTATTATTTTCACTTCATTAGCCGCTTCTGCACTTCTTGCAGCGTGCGGAACATCCGATCCGGATAAAGACCAGGAAGGCAATGCCGACAGCGCTGTGGAAGAACCTGCAGCTCCTGCAGAAGATACAGAAGATAACACATCTTCTGAAGGTGATGCAGAAGCCGACAGCAATACGGAAACGAACGAAGATGCACTGAAGGATGCTGTTGAAACGCAAAGTGATGAGCAGGATTATTCTATGATGGTGCTCCCCGGCTATAAATTAACAAGCGAAGAGCCCGGCAGAGACAGCCTGTATCTGGAAGAAAACAGCGAACTATTCATGCGTATTGAAACGATGCCAAAAGGCGAAGAATCCTATACATTTGATGAGCTTTATGAAAATACGAAAGAATTGCTGGCAGCCTCGAGTGATGGTGAGTCAGTGACGGATATTACAGACGAAACAGAACTTCCTCAAAGCGAAGGAATCCTGTCTGTCAAAGGTGCAAAGGCTGAATCAGCTGAAGGGTATTTTACAGGCTATGTGATGGAGCGCGAAGATAAGCTGGTGCGCGTAACGATTTATGCTGCTGAAGACAATGAGCATGCAGAAGACTTTAAAGAAATGGCAGCTACGATTCACTAATTTTTTTAGTAACAACAGAAAGCCGATCCGCAGACGGATCGGCTTTCTTGTATAGAAATTTGCTTTGTTACACTGACTCTGCCAAGCTAATTTTCGGAAAGGATAATTGAAATGTTGTGCCTTTGCCGATTTCACTTGTGACTGAAATTGTTCCGCCATATTCCTGCACCGTTTTCTTAACGAAAGGCAGACCCAGGCCTGTGCCGCCTTCTTTGCCGGAAACGAATGGCAAGTAAATTTTTTGCAGCATCTCTTCATCCATTCCTACCCCGGTATCCTTGACTAGAACATTCACATTCCCCATGTCACCTTCTTCGACTATGACAGTCAATCTTCCTTTCGCTTCCATAGCTTCCATTGCATTTTTCAGCAAGTTCACTAATACTTGCTTTATTCGATTAGGATTTGCACGTATCAATACTGGTTCATTGACATACATTTCATTCACCAAATGTATGTGATCGAGCAGCGCCTTCGGACGAAGCAACACTAAAACTTCTTCCACCAAAACGGTAAGAGAAAATATCGTAACCTCGTCAACCGCGGGTTTTGAAAGCGCCAACATTTCGTTAAGGATCTCATTCATGCGCTTGACCTCGTCTTGAATGACAGCGACATAGTTTCGGGCATTTCCTGACACTTCATGTTCCAGCAGCTGAAGAAAACCTTGCAATGTTGTCATTGGGTTCCGTACTTCATGAGCAATGCTTGCAGCAATTTCTCCCGTAGTACATAATTGATCGGAGTGCGCCAATTGATCGAAAAGCAGTTCTGTTTCTGTTATATCAACGGCCTTTAAAACAAACATTTCTGTTTCCCGGTCAAGACCCAAATACACATTGAAATAGCGAAGTTCTCCATTGACATCATAAGACATTTTCCTTTGTGCAAACCCACTGGCTCTGGCTTCCAATATATATGCCTGATAAGAAAAAGGAGGCACGGGGGTCACCTGCTTAAAAAATTCTTGCAAATGGACAAAATCACCGGATGCTTGAATGGGAAATTCTTGTGTAAATTTGTTATTCGTTGAGACCAGAAAACCCCATTCGTTAACCAAAGCCATGGAACAATTGGATGTGGTAAAGATATTTTCATACACTTGATGCATTTTCTTTTTCCACTCGCCAACTTTTATCGTAATAATCACCTTTCCACTGTGATATTGGTATATAATATAACAAGGTTTAAGATTTTTATTTTCGCCTATCAGATGACCCGTCAGGATAGTATGTCCCGTTACTATTTCAGATTTGTTGTGAGACAAGCGTTCTTCAATTTGCAACAGCAGATCCTGATAGAAAATATCAGACATATGCCGGGGTAACGGATTTTGGTCCAGCAATATTTTAACTTCTTCTGTCATGTCTAATATCGAGCCATTTACATCCAAAGTAAGTTTAAATAGAGAACTATCCAAGAACTCATTAATATTTATCGTTTCCGCAACCATAACAACATCTCCTTCAAAAACGGCAAATTAACAACATCTCCTTCAAAAACGGCAAATTATATTGAAAATCGAGATGTAAAGTAATCTCTGAATATGGGATTTTTTTTCTGAATTGTTTATATTATGTCACAGTAACTCGATAGTTCACATAGGTACATAAACCCATTTATTTTCCTTTATTCTTTATATTATTATTTTAATAGGAGTTATCCCATGAATATTGTCTTATCTACACTAAATGCTAAATATATACACACCAACATTGCCATCCGATATTTAAAAGCGTATGCGGCCCCTGAATATCATTGTGAATTGGCTGAGTTTACTATACATGATCCTACACTTTCCATTGTTTCCGATCTCTATCAGCATGCTCCGGATGTTGTAGGATTCAGCGTTTACATATGGAATATTGAAGAAACGCTGAAAGTAATCCGTCTGTTGAAACTGACTAGTCCGAACACAGTTATTGTCTGCGGCGGTCCTGAAGTTACGTATGATTATGACCAATGGATGGAAAAAGTACCCGAGATCGACGTGATTGCCATTGGTGAAGGTGAACAAACTTTTAAAGATATCCTAAGGGCAATTGATAGTCAAAAGGACTACTCTTCCGTTGCGGGTATTGCTTACCGTCAAGACGGCCAATTGCGGATTACGGCGCCAGGGCCAAAGCTGGATCTTCGTGTGCTTCCATCCCCTTTCCGTTTTGAAGAAGATATTCCCCACCTGGCAAATCGTGTCACATATATCGAAACAAGCCGCGGCTGTCCATTTTCTTGTCAATTCTGCCTTTCATCGATAGAAGTCGGTGTCCGTTACTTTAACCGGGATGCAATTAAAGACGATATTCGTTATTTGATGGCACATGGCGCAAAAACAATTAAGTTTGTTGACCGCACATTTAATATCAGCCGAAGCTACGCAATGGAAATGTTCCAATTTCTAATTGACGAGCATGTGCCCGGAACCGTTTTTCAATTTGAAATTACCGGTGATATTATGCGGCCGGAAGTTATTCAATTTCTGAACGAAGAAGCACCTGCAGGTCTGTTTCGTTTTGAAATCGGTGTTCAATCCACAAATGATCTGACAAATGAACTTGTGAAGAGACGGCAAAATTTTTCCAAACTGTCACGTACCGTCACGATGGTGAAAGAGGGAGGTAAAATCGCGCAGCACCTGGATTTGATCGCCGGACTTCCTGAAGAAGATTACGCGTCTTTCCGTGATACGTTCAATGAAGTATTCGCTCTGCGCCCTGAAGAATTACAGTTAGGCTTCCTAAAATTACTGCGCGGGACAGGGCTCCGCATTCAAGCAGAGCAGTATGGTTACCGCTACATCGACACCGCTCCTTATGAAATTGTATCGAATAATGTTCTGTCATTTGATGATATGCTGAAGATCAAACAAACAGAAGACATTCTCGAGAAATATTGGAATTCAGGGCGATTTATATACTCTATGGAATATATCGTCTCGGAGCTGGCGGAAACACCTTTCGACTTCTTCCAACTCTTCGGTGCGTTTTGGGAAAAACAGGGATGGTCACGCATCGGGCATCAGTTTGAAGATTTATTCACGCGGCTGGAACGTTTTTTACATGAGATACTGAAAGTTGATACGTCTATAGCCGTTAGCTTGTTAAAGGCCGATTATTTACTTCACCAAAAATTCCTTCCAAGAAAAATCTGGTGGAAATCTGTATTGCCTGAAGAAGAGCTGAAGGAGATTTATCAGTTACTTGTCCGTTCGCCTGAACTCCTTGATGAATCATTTGCATCCAATGGTTATACAGACAGAACCATTCGTAAACAGGTATTTATCACAAAATCCGCGGCGAAACTGGAAGAAGACTTAACCGTTACAGCGGATCCGGGGTATCTCGTCGTACAATACGCGCCTGGTGAAAAAGCACGGCAGTATCATCTGTCTGAACACGTATTTGAATCTGTTTGGCAATAGCAAAAAGCAGCCGGGATTTCCTCCGGCTGCTTTTTATATGACTGTTTATCCGATGATCACACGCTCTTTTGGATAATGATATGGTGTTTTATTTGATTTTCCGCCTATTGTATAGATAAACGAAATCAATCCGACCCGTCCGATGAACATCAGTGTCATAATAATAATTTTTCCTACAATAGATAAATCAGATGTAATCCCAAGTGACATCCCGCACGTTCCGAACGCAGATGTGATCTCAAACAGCAATGGGATAACCGGGATTCCCGGTTCCGTCAGCAGCAGCAGCAGCAAAGCTGCCATCACCATAAAACAGGCCACCAGAATAACTGCATACGAACGGAAGACATCAATCAATTTAATCTGGCGCTTAAATATGTGAATGACATCATTTCCTTTAGCAAAATTGATCAGAAATAATAATGCAATTGCAAACGTTGTCGTCCGGATTCCCCCGCCAACAGAACTCGGT
Organism: Sporosarcina sp. P37; assembly: GCF_002109365.1. Taxonomy (NCBI): domain Bacteria; kingdom Bacillati; phylum Bacillota; class Bacilli; order Caryophanales; family Caryophanaceae; genus Sporosarcina; species Sporosarcina sp. P37. The sequence continues at coordinate 2,763,659 of NZ_CP015349.1, read as the reverse complement.
GAAGCACCGATAAACATTAACGCACTGACGAAAATGTCTGTGGCTTCACTGAACTGCGTAACATCATACGTGACCAGTCCTGCTGACCGCGCCGAGACAGAATGAAACAGCGCGGTAAAAAACTGCTGATGCCAGCTCATGCCCTTGAATGAATGGAATGACTCCAATAGCCAGATGATCAGTGTGCCCGCCAGCAACAGCACTCCAAAGGTGGATGTTGTGACTTTCGTGAAAAGCGAAAAACGGAAGTTCGGCACTTTTTTCGAGAAAAAACTTTTCACTTCGATCAGTACCGGGAAACCTATCGCGCCCAGCACAATCAGCGTCATCAAAATCAGCTGCACAATGTAATCATTATGGTAAGGCATCATCGATGAACCCGTAATATCAAAACCCGCATTTGTAGTTGCTGAAACCGCCATGAACATCCCGTTCAGCAAAGCTTCACTGAATGATTCAAAGTAACGGCGTATATATAATGTCAAAATACCGCCGCCGATGATTTCAACTGCTATGATAATTTGGATAATTTGACGGATCAGCTGGACAACACCTTGTAACGTGTACTGATTGGTGTCCACCATGATAAGCTGCCGTTCCCTCATGCCAATCCTCTTCTTGACCAGCAGCCAGAAAAATGTACCCAGTGACATAATTCCAATACCGCCAAGCTGAAGAACGAGCATGATCATACATAGTCCAAATACGGAGTAAGTCTCCCCTATGCTGATAGGAGACAATCCCGTTACACTCACTGCACTTACCGCTGTAAACAAGCTATCTATAAATGAAACTTCTACGCCCGGTTTATATACCCCAGGCAAGTTCAACAGTAGAAAAGATGATGCAATTGCCAAAAAGTAATAGAAGGCGATGATCTGAGCTGGTGTGAATTTATGAAATACTTCCCTGGAAAGCCTCATCTTGTTCAAATTCCTTTCATTACGGAAATGTCATTTTCCTACTTTATCAAATACCATGATGAAAAGATAGCGTTACATAGAACTTTACACTCTTTTCTCCATTCTAAACCAATCATCAATAAAAAGCAGTCCTCCCTGAATCGGGAAGGACTGCTTCTGCATTATCTGTTTGCTTTAATTTTGGACTTCGCAACGGCCAATGCGTATCCGCCTGCTGCAAGAACTAATAACACAATCCAGAAGGTTGTTTTCCATAAAGTGGAATGCGGGAATGTTTCGGGAATGATTAGAAGTGACGGGTGCGCAAGAGTTAACACAGCCAGTTTCACACCTACCCAGCCGACGATTAGAAATGCTGCTGTTTCGAGCGTTGGGTACTTTTCAAGCAAGATTACAAACTGTCTGGCCGCAAAACGGATCATGATTAAACCAATCATGCCACCGAGCAACATCACAGTGAATTGTCCGCCGTTGATGCCGCCGATATGGAAATCACCCAGTTCTGGCAAAGTCACGGCAAGTGCGACTGCCGCAAGCATGGAGTCCAATGCGAATGCGATATCCGCCAATTCCACTTTCAGCACGGTCATCCAAAAACCGGATTGCCTTTTTGGCTTTTTATTCGGGTGATCGTCCGGCTTATGGGTGATTTTATCATAGATATTCTTACCTGCAATGAATAGAAGATAGATCGCTCCGATCGCCTGTATCTCCCAGAACTTCACTAAGAATGTGATCATGAACAGCGCAGTGAACCGGAAGACGAATGCTCCGAGCAGGCCATAAAAAAGTGCTTTCTTTTGCTGCGGTTTCGGTAAGTGTTTGACCATTACCGCCATAACTACTGCGTTGTCTGTTGCTAATAATCCTTCGAGTACGATGAGTACGACGAGTACCCATGCATATTCTAATAAAATGGCCTCCAACGTATTTCCTCCTTGTTTTTTACAATATAAAAAGACCCTCACCTAATAATTAGGCAAAGGTCTCGCTAAGTCGGAATTTTACGATCAAAATCCAGCTATCATAACCGATGGCCGTCTGGCAGCCACGTATTGACGATTATGAAATAGGTTTCCCTATAGCTACTCCCCTTTGACATTGCGTCAAAAGTTATTAAGTTATTGGATACTTTTACAGTATTATAACATAATAACTTTGCTGTGCAAATAGTTCAGGTGATCTTTGGTGTGCTATTTTGTTTGCCGATCGGTTATGTTTTGTAGTGTTGGGTGTTGGGTCGTTGCTCGACTGGTTGTCGGGTGTTGAAGTTAGTGAGTGTCGGCTTTTTGGACCCGCGCAGGCACGTGGGGGATTGCCTTTCGTCATGAGCCAGCTGGCGAAGTGCGCGCCAGTTGTCTCATGACTTCGGCCGACCCCGCAGTTGTGCCTGCGCTGCTGTGTGGAAGCTACTCATGTACTCATTTAAAAGAGAAGAAGTGCAGTGACTGGTTGCCGACTGGCGTATGCTTAGGCGAATGAAGTGTCATATTTGCTTCCCCCTAACTGAACGGAGGCGCCTTACAAGCGGTCGGCGTAGTGATGAGACTGACAGGCGCTCTTCCTGTCTGGCTCATTGCGTAGCAATCCGCCAGCGCCGCAGTGACTTCAATGCCGTTCTGTCTCTGGTTTTGTGGTCGTTGCTCGATCGGTTGTCAGGGATTGAAGTCAGCAAGTGTCTGCTCTTAGGACCCGCGCAGGCACGTGGGGGATTGCCTTTCGTCATGAGCCAGCTGGCGATAGAGCACGCCAGTTGTCTCATGACTTCGGCCGACCCCGCAGTTGTGCCTGCGCTGCTGTGTGGAAGCTATTCATGTACTCTTTTAAAAGAGAAGAAGTGCAGTACGTAGCCGTCCGCAAGCGCCCCAGTGAGTTCAATGCCGTTTTGGCTTTGGTGTTGGGATCGTAGCTCGACTCGTTGTCGAGGATTGAAACTAGCAAGTGTCCCCTCTTTAGACCCGCTCAGGCACGTGGGGGATTGCCTTTCGTCATGAGCCAGCTGGCGAAGTGCATGCCAGTTGTCTCATGACTTCGGCCGACCCCGCAGTTGTGCCTGCGCTGCTGAGTGGAAGCTATTCGTGTACTCTTTTAAAAGAGAAGAAGTGCAGTACGTAGCCGTCCGCAAGCGCCCCAGTGAGTTCAATGCCGTTTTGGCTTTGGTGTTGGGATCGTAGCTCGACTCGTTGTCGGAGATTGAAGTTAGCAAGTGTCCACTCTTCGGACCCGCGCAGGCACGTGGGGGATTGCCTTACGTCATGAGCCAGCTGGCGAAGTGCGTGCCAGTTGTCTCATGACTTCGGCCGACCCCGCAGTTGCGCCTACGCTGCTGAGTGGAGGCAATCCAAGTACTCTTTTAAAAGAGATGAAGTGCAGTGACTGGTTGACGACTGGCGTATACTTAGGTAAAAGACGTGTCATGTTCTGCTTTCCCCTCACTGAACGGAGGCGCCTTCCAAGCGGTCGGCGAAGTGATGAGACTGACAGGATGCTCTTCCCTGTCTGGCTCATTGCGTAGCCATCCGCCAGCGCCGCAGTGGCTTCAATGACGTCCCCTTCTCTTCTCACAAAATGTCAGACTATGTGATCCAGTCGTTAACTACAGTGCAGAACATTGTCGGCGCTGTACTTAACATTTACGTTTACTTTTCCTAAACCAGAAGCCACAGTGACTCCCCCTAACTGAACGAAGGCGCCTTACAAGCGGCAGGCGTAGCGATGAGCCAGCGCCGCAGTGGAGTTAAAGCCGTTCCGCTTATTTTTAACATCATTATAAACCTTGTACAAAATTCTTTATTGCTATGGCAAATACACTCTACCACCACTATACTTCCGCGCCATGCAATTTATTCTGCTATATGAAAAAAGCCCGCAGCCGGTCGAATCCGGCTGCGGGCCTCTGTTATTCAGTCTTTACTTTAACTTCCTTCGCACTGCGTCGCGTCTCGCGGTCGAATAAGCTGTAAATGACCGGAACAATATACAATGTCAGGAATGTGGAACTGATCAGACCGCCGATTACTGCAATTCCCATCGGCTGATTCAGTTCGGACCCTTCACCCAGGCCGAGTGCCAATGGTAGAAGACCCAGAATGGTTGTGAGGGCAGTCATCAGGATCGGACGCACACGGTCGCGTACAGATGAGATAATCGCATCATACGAGCTGAGTCCCGCTTCTTTCCGCTGATTAATATAATCCACCAGCACAATCCCATTATTGACGACAATCCCTACCAGTATGAGTATACCGATGACCGCTGTGACGCTGACCGGTGTATTCGTGAAGAATAATCCAAGTGATACGCCAATAAACATTAACGGCACGGAGAACATAATAACAAACGGATATTTAAACGATTCAAACTGTGCTGCCATTACGATATAGACCAGTACGACAGCCAGCACAATGGCGAGCAGCATATCATTGATCGCACTCTCAAACAGTTCTCTGTCTCCGCCGTATGAAAGTTCCACTTCGCTCGGCAAGTTCAGATCATCCACGATATCATTCACACGCTTCGTCATGTCGCCCAGTGATTCGCTGGACAGGTACTTGAGTGTGAACGTGATGGAATGTGCCTGATCCACACGGACAATTGAAACCGGTCCTTGCGCAATTTCGACTTTAGCCACGTCTTTTAATTTGACGTAGGTGTCGAGCGGTGTTTTAAATTCCAGTTCTTTTAATTTTTCCACACTGTTTCTGAAACGTTCGTCATAGCCCACATTGATGCCGACTACTTCTCCCGTTTTTTCGAAGACGATTTGTGAAGCGAAGACGCCGCGCGTAACGTCACTGACCGTTTGTGCAATCTGGTAAGGCGCTAAGCCTGCATCTGAAGCCTTCTCGCGGTCAATATCAACCTTCACTTCTTCTACTGTGTCAATTAAGTCATTATCGACTTCTGTCACGGTATCTAATTCACGCAGCTTTTTATCGAGTTTTGTTACAGCTTCTCCTAAACGCTCTTCACTCGTATCGTTTAGAGAGAATGTAAGTGTATTCGGACTGGAGCCGGCCGCAGTCTGCATATTGAAGCTGACTTCCGCATCGTCTCCGATTTCATCAAGCACAATCGGCTGGACTGTATCCACGAATTTAAAAACAGAACGGTCACGGTCATCAAGAGGTACAAGTTTTACATACAATTCTGCCATATTGCTTTCAGAACCGCCTTGCGCCATGCTCTGCTGCGTTCCGCCAACTAAGCTGACATACACTTCTACGTCTTTCTGTTTTTTCAATTCTGCTTCGATTCTTTCTACCACATCATTAGTTGAATCAAGAGAAGCACCGTTTGGCAGCTGTACATTGATGCTGAAAGCACCTTCGTCTGTAGCAGGCAGGAATTCCGTACCTACTTTCAAAATACCGAACGCGCTTCCCGCAAGTAAAACGGTTGTCAGAAGCAATACGAGTATACGGTGTCCTAATGCCCACTTTACTGTCTTTTCAAACGTTTGCTTCTTTTTCACGCGCTGTTTTTTCGCCAAAGCATTTTTATCAGGCGTTTTCAGCATACGGCTTGCAAACATGGGCACGACAGTTAACGCCACAACCAATGAAGCAAATAAACTGAAGGAAATCGTCAGGGCAAATTCTGTGAAAATCTGTCCGATAATCCCTGTAATGAAAATTACGGGAACGAATACTGCTAGTGTTGTCAGGGTAGAAGCAGTGATCGCCCCGCCTACTTCTTTTGAACCATCTTTTGCTGCCTCTGTCGGGGTTTTGCCCATCGCCAGATGCCGTTCGATATTCTCAATGACGACTATCGCGTTATCCACCAGCATCCCGATTCCTAATGCCAAGGCACCAAGTGTCATGATGTTGAGGGAGAAGTCTGCAAAGTACATTAAGACAAATGTGACGATTACAGAATATGGAATGGCGACTCCGATGATAATCGGACTTTTGATTCCGCGCAGGAAAACAAATAATACGAGCATCGCAAACAATCCGCCGAGAATCAGCGACTGCCCTATATTTCCGATCGCAAGCTGCACATAATCGCCTTGGTCAAATATAATATCTGATTCGATGCCTTTATACGCATCTTTCTCCAATAGCTTCTCTAATGACTTTTGGAACTCTTTCGAGACTGTCGCCGTATTTGCACCTGACTCCTGCAATACAGATAACAATACCGCCTGGTCATCATTCGCTCTTGTCTCGGTCTGCATTTTCGGTTCCAGCAGCGCAACGTCTGCTACATCGGAGACTTTAATCTTATCACCTGTCAGCGGATTTACACCTATTTGAATCCCCCGTACATCCGAAATGTTTTGAACGGTGCTGAGAATTCTGGTCGTTAATTTTCTGCCATCCGCGGTATCAATCGGATCACCCGGCATGGATACATTACTCGCCTGAATCATCTGAACTACATCAGACTGTCCTAAACCAAATTCTTTTAATTTATCAGGATCTAATATCACCTGGACGTCTTCAATGATTTTGCCGGATACGTTAACACTTGCTACACCGTCAATACGGCGAAGTTCTTTTTCCAGCTCGTCGGCAATCCTTCGTATATCCGCATCTTTATCGACTGTCCGCAAAGATAGCTGAATCACAGGAAATTGAGATGGATCAAACTTCATGAAGCGCGGCTTATTGGCGCCATCCGGAACCTGTACCTGGTCCATTCGCTGAAGTATATCCATTTGAACATCATCAATGGATGAATCCCAATCAAATTGAAGGAATATCAGATTCGCCCCTTCCTGGGAAGAGGATTGCATCGATTTCAAGCCTGGAGCTGTAGATAAGCTTTCTTCCAAAGGCTTCGTAATCTTCTCGCTCACTTCTGTTGGAGATGCTCCCGGGTAATTCGTAACGACTACCGCAACAGGCGGATTCAAGTCCGGTATAAGCGTTACAGGGATTTTAAAGAAGGAAACCGCACCTAAAATAATGACGAGAAACATGGTGACTAATGTAAATACTGGGCGTTTGACCGAAAAACTACTAATCTTCATTTATCTATTCCTTTCTGTGTGCACCTAATGCCTGTCACATATAACTTTTACATCTTTCCACCATACCACCTGAATACAGTACTTTCATCATAATTTGCTCGAAAACTGCCGAAAACAGCCTATACTTATTCACAATTTCTACAAATAGCCCGGCTGGATTTTAAAATTCCAGCCGGGCCCAAATTCCAAAATGACTTATAATTGATTGTATAGCTGAATATCCGGGAATTTGTCCTGGAACCAGCGCATCGCGAAATCATTTTCAAACAAAAATACTTTTTGATCATAGCGGTCTTTAACAAGCAGCGCCCGCTGTCCGGCCATAGATTCCTTCACATCTTCTTCATTCTCGATCCAGCGTGCCACCTTGGACCCCATTGTTTCCATTTGTACTTCGACATGGTATTCTGCTCTCATCCGGTGTTCAAACACCTCAAACTGAAGCTGGCCGACTGCACCGAGGATGACTTCTTCGGTATGCAGCGTCTTGTAGTACTGAATGGCACCTTCCTGAACAAGCTGTAAAATCCCTTTATGGAACTGCTTTGACTTCATGACGTTTTTAGCTGCCACTCTGACAAACAATTCAGGAGTAAATTGAGGTAACGCTTCAAATTGGAAATTGGCTTTACCGCCTATGACAGTATCCCCGATTTGATAATTCCCCGTATCATACAGGCCGATGATGTCACCCGCCACTGCCTGGTCTACCGTTTCACGGTCATCTGCCAGAAACTGCGTCGTCTGAGACAACTTAAAATTTTTGGAGAGCCGCGGAACATTCACGGACATCCCCCGTTCAAATTCACCCGAAACGATCCGGACGAAAGCAATCCGGTCCCGGTGTGCAGGATTCATATTGGCCTGAATCTTGAAGATGAAGCCCGAGAACACATCTGATTCCGGATCCACTGCCTCCCCGTCCTTTGTCATTCTTGGCTGAGGTTCAGGAGCGAACTGCAGGAATGTTTCAAGGAATGTCTGCACGCCGAAATTTGTCAGCGCACTGCCGAAGAACACAGGCGTCAGTTCACCTGCAGCAATACGCTCTTCATCGAAATCATTCCCTGCTTCATTCAGCAGCATGACATCTTCAAGTGCCTGCTTATAGTAGGAAGTCTCTGTCATGGAATGTTCTGCGGCAAGTTCTCCTTCTTCGTCGATTGGAAGGAAACGTTCTTTTCCGTCGGGGCGGGCCAATTCCACCCGTTTGTTGAAACGATCATAAATGCCGAGGAATTCTTTCCCCATACCGATCGGCCAATTCATCGCATACGACTGGATCTCCAGTACTTCTTCCAGCTCTTCCATCAGTTCCAGAGGTTCTTTACCTTGCCGGTCCATTTTGTTAATGAAGGTAAAAATCGGAATGCCCCGCATTTTACATACTTTAAACAGTTTAATCGTCTGAGGTTCAATCCCTTTTGCCGAGTCGACCATCATAACGGCCGCATCTACTGCCATCAGTGTACGGTAGGTGTCTTCACTGAAATCTTCGTGTCCGGGTGTATCCAAAATATTGACGCGCTTTCCGGCATAATCAAATTGCAAAACAGAAGAAGTAACCGAAATTCCCCGCTGTTTTTCTATTTCCATCCAGTCAGACGTAGCAAATTTTCCGGTTTTTTTCCCTTTCACTGTTCCCGCATCGCGAATCGCACCGCCAAAGTACAGAAGTTTTTCAGTTATGGTCGTTTTACCGGCATCCGGGTGGGATATAATCGCAAACGTCCGCCGCGAAGTAATTTCATCATGTATATTTTTTTGCATCAATTGTACTCTCCTTTTGTTTACATTTTCTATCATAGAGAGAATGAGGATGCATTTCAATGACTTTCATTGAATTGACTTAAAACTATATGCTCTCAAATCCAGATTATTCTTCAGTTATTGACGGATGTGCCGCCAAACTTTTTTGCTGCTTCATCCAGTGCAATATTCGCATCTGAATGCGGATATTTGGTATTGCCGATAATTTGGAAATCTTCATGGCCTTTTCCTGCAAATATAATGATGTCCCCAGCATTTGCCATCTCTACGGTATGACGGACGGCTTCTTCCCTGTCACCGATGCAGGCGTACTGATCATGCGGCATCGAAGCGCTTAGTTCCGATACAATCGATTCATACGATTCATCACGCGGATCATCTGTAGTGAAGACTACATAATCTGCAGCGGCTGCTTTCTCTCCCATAATCGGCCGCTTCAGCCGGTCCCGGTTGCCGCCTGTTCCAATCAAAAACAGCAATCGGCTTCCTTCCTTTTTTAAAGGCTGAACCGTCGCAATTGCTTTTTCAATTGCATCCGGTGAATGGGCATAATCAATGAAGATAGTCAGCGGCAACGATGTCTCGACTTTTTCCAAACGTCCCTTTACGGTCGATACATTCGCAATGAGCGGTAAAATATCTTGTGTCGCCATGCCTTTTGCATATAATGCCGCGATCGCAGCAAGCGCATTGTACACGTTGAACTCGCCGATCAGCGGCATTGTTACCGGGAACGTCCCATCCGGTGCGTGCAGTTGGAATTTCGTGCAGTTCGGCTGCATGTCAATAGCCGTTGCCTGAAATGAAGATTTCACGTGAATGCCATATGTAAACACCGGAAATGACGTCATCTCCATCATTTTACTGCTCCAAGGATCATCTGCATTCATAATTGCATATTTCTTCTGATCGAGCTGCTGGCCTAATTGGGCAAACAGTAAGCCTTTTGCGGCACTGTAATTTTCCATCGTTTTATGATAATCCAAATGATCATGCGTTAAATTTGTGAAAATCGCGATATCGAATTCTGTTCCTGCAAGCCGTCCCTCCACTAAACCATGTGAAGAAACCTCCATTGTCATCGACTTACAGCCTTCATTCGCTGCCTGCGCAATCATTTGCTGTGTCGTCAGAACATCTGCTGTAGTGTTTTCAGTTTCATATAAAATATCATTTAATTTAAAGCCAATTGTGCCTGACACGGCCGTCTTTTCTCCGGTCTGCCGCAGCATGTCATGAATGATATTGCCGACACTAGTTTTTCCATTGGTCCCTGTCACACCAATCATCTGCATTCGCTTTGACGGGTACTGATAGAACTTGGATGCCAGTAACTCAATCGCTTTTGATGTGTTCTCAACATAAACGACTGCTGCCCGCTCCTCATCTGCCATAATCGGTTCGGAGGCTACAATTACGCGTGCACCGCTCAATAGAGCATCCTTGACGAATTGATGGCCATTGACGGTATATCCTTTCAAACAGACAAACAAACCGCCATCCTGAACTGCTCTTGAATCCACTGCCACATCAGTTACATATTCAGGAACTGTTCCTTTTATTGTTTTTACCGGAAGTACAGATAATAACTCCTTAGTATTCATGTGATTTCCTCCAATAGGTTGGTAAATAACCCTGCTCATTATAACAAATAAACGAACTTTTCTTCAAAAGAATTATGATGATAAATAGTTGAAGTATTATATAAATAATCAATTACTACCATCATACGCTCATTTTCTATTCACATCCAGCTAAGATCCTCTCACGCGGCTTAATGATCGGAGTGCTGTAAGTTGTCGTCAGAACTACCTCCCCGCCGTCCGCTTTTCAAATTCTCTGGACTTATTTTTCATGCAGCCGCAAGAGGCAATCTCTGTTTTCAATTTAGCTATTACAGTCATAACGTGCAATCCGGCATTTGAAAGATTATGCGGCTGGACACTGGTAAAATGCATTGGTAAGTCTATTCCTTTTTATCTTGAGACGAGATAAGTAAGAGAACAAAAAAATTCGCGGCATACAAAGGCACTCTGAAGGCAGAAAGTCTGCAGAGCGCCTGGGCCAAACTTTGGATTCAGTTACCTTTAACGGATGAAACGCTTTACTAAGGGCAATTTCCCTTTATAAGGAGGATAAGCAATCGGCATCGTCACGGCTGTACTTTTCTTCATCATCGATTTGGAATGCGTGAACGTCTCAAAACTTGCTTTGCCGTGATATTGATTCATGCCGGAAGAACCTACCCCTCCAAACGGCAGATGGATATTCGCCACGTGCGAAATCGTATCATTAATACAGCCGCCGCCAAATGGCAGAGACTCAATAAAGTGATCCGCCGCTTCATCACTTTCTGTGAAGAAGTACGCGGCAAGCGGTTTAGGCAGCAAGCTGATTTGCTGAATAGCAACACCTAAATTATCATACGGCAGGACCGGCAGAATCGGACCGAACAGCTCATCCTGCATGCTGGCACAATTCCAGTCCGGCAGCGCTAAAATAGTGGGTTCGATGTACTTATCCGCTGGATCGGTCTTTCCGCCTTGTACGATATACAGCTGATCTTCATCCAGAATAGCCGCCAGTCGTTCGAAATGGCGATCTGCGATAATCCGGCCGTAATCGGGGCTTTTTTGAGCGTCTTTACCATAAAAACGATGAATCGCACTTTTCATTTCTTCCAGCAATTCATTGTAAATGGAAACATCCACTAACACATAATCCGGTGCTACGCATGTTTGCCCCGCATTCATGTATTTGCCCCAGACAATTTTTTCCGCTGCTTTTTTTATATCCGCAGTGTGGTCGACAACAGCCGGACTCTTTCCGCCGAGTTCAAGCGTCAGCGGAGTCAGCCGTTCCGCGCAGGCTCTCATAACAATTTTCCCTACCTTTGCACTCCCTGTAAAGAATACATAATCAAACGGCGCTTCCAATAATAACTGCGTCTCTTCTTTACGGCCGTGCACGACGGTCACATAATCTGACGGATATATATTCTTTATCATCTTATCTATCACTTCCGCTGTATGCGATGCATCCTCTGATGGCTTCAGCACTGCACAGTTGCCCGCTGCAATAGCTCCCACCAACGGATCAAGCAATAGCTGGAAAGGGTAATTGAAGGGTCCGATAATTAATACACTTCCATATGGTTCTCTGACAATAAAACTTGTCGCCGGCTGCAGATGAAGTGGCGTCTTTACTCTTTCGGGAGCAGACCATTCATCCAGATGATTGATCGCATGGGTAATACTTGATAAAACGAAGCCTACTTCCGATACATACGCTTCGAATGGATGTTTATGCAAGTCCTTATGCAACGCAGCCATAATTTCTTTCTCATGACGTTGAATCGCTTTATAAAGCTTTTCGAGCATCGTCTTTCGGAATGACATGCTTCTTGTCACACCCGACACATAATAATGTTTTTGTTTATTCATAATCATTTCAAGCTCAAGACCGGTCATTCCCACTTCATCCACACTCCCCTTGTTCGTTCTTACTTAGTAGTCTACCATTTTATTTTATAAAAAAAACTCCAGACGCTGAATTCGCCTGAAGTTTCTGTTTTATCCTCTATTTCGCAGCAGCCGCAGTGAATTTAATACTACAATGACCGTTGCGCCCATATCTGCCATGACAGCCATCCACAGCGTCAGCCAGCCTGGAATAATAAGCAGCAATGCAATAATTTTCAATCCGAGTGCAATGGAAATGTTCTGCAGAATGATTTGTTTAGTTCGTGAACTCAGTCTGATCGTATACGGAAGTTTCTCCAGGTCATCTGCCATCAGTGCAATATCTGCTGTTTCCAGCGCCGTATCCGTACCCGCGCCGCCCATCGCAATTCCGATATTCGCTGTGGCCAATGCCGGGGCATCGTTCACGCCGTCTCCCACCATCGCAACTTTACCCGATTGACTTAATGATTTAATCATCTCAACCTTTTGCTCCGGCAGTAATTCCGCTTTCACTTCAGACAGCCCCAGCTGCGCACCGATTGCAGCAGCTGTCGTTTCGTTATCGCCTGTCAGCATGACCGTTTTCTTGCCCATTTCATGAAGCTTTTGAATAACAGATAAGCTGCTTCCCCGAACTTGATCCGCTACAGCAATCATTCCGTCAAGACCTGCTTCAGACCAAACAAGCATGACTGTTTTCCCTTGTTTTTGCAAAGCCAGAATCTGCTGTTCCACGCCGTCATCCGTCATATTCATTTCTCTGAATAAATTCGGACTCCCGACATATACTGTACGCTGTTCGATATTCGCCTTCGCACCTTTGCCTGTGATGGACTGGAATTGGTCCACTTCGTGCAATGGAGCCGGCAATTTCTCGGCAGCCCGCATAATGGATGTTGCCAGCGGATGCTGAGAAAATTTTTCAATGGAAGCCGCAATACGCAACAGCTCGTCTTTTGTTAACTTCGAGACCGCAATTACATCTGTAACTTCGGGACGGCCTTCTGTCAATGTACCCGTCTTGTCGAATGCTACTACGTTAATCTGGCCGGTTTCTTCCAAATGAATACCGCCTTTGATCAGGACACCATTACGTGCCGCATTCCCGATGGCAGTGACAATTGCAATTGGGGTTGAAATCACTAGCGCACACGGACAGCCCACAACTAATACGACAAGCCCTTTGTAGAACCATTCACCCCATAGGCCTCCCATTGTGAGCGGAGGAATAATCATGATCAGGACAGCAATCGCAAGAATAGCAGGTGTATAGTATTTGGCAAAACGATCAACAAATTGCTGGGTAGGCGCTTTTTCTGCCTGTGCCTCTTCCACTAAATGAATAATTTTCGCGATCGTTGTATCTTCCGCAAGTTTTGTCACTCGAACTTGCATTACACCTTCTTCATTTAACGTACCGGCAAACACTTCATCTCCGGTCACTTTATGAACAGGCACTGATTCTCCAGTGATTGCCGCCTGATTAACGGATGAATCGCCTTGGATGACTTCCCCGTCCATCGCGATTTTTTGGCCCGGCTTGATCAAAATGACATCATTAATACGCAGATCTTCCACGTCTACCTCGAATTCATTGCCTCCGCGAAGGACGGTCGCTGTAGTCGGTGCGATTTCAATTAATGATGTTATGGAATTCCGCGCTTTGTCGATGGAGTAGCTTTCCAGTGCCTCACTGACAGAAAACAGAAAGACGACTACAGCCCCTTCTGCCCAGTCGCCAATCAATGCTGCACCAATGACCGCAATCGTCATAAGCGTGGACATATCAAATTCCAGTCTGATGAGATTGGTCAGCCCTTCTTTCAGCAGACTGTAGCCGCCAATTACAATCGCAGCCAGAAATAATCCGATCGACAGCCAGTTATTATCACCATTCGCGGCGGATACTGCATATCCTGCCAGTAATAATATCAACGAAGCGATTGTCGTTTGGTTTTCGCGCTTTTTCCAGAAAGGCAGGTGCTGTTTGATCACTCGCTGCTTTTCAGGAAAGACTTTGATGCCATCAAATGCGCCAGCTTCTTCTAATTGCATAATGGACGCATCCCCTGCAACTGTCAGTTTGGAGGCGCCAAAGTTCAATTGGACATCTTCCACAGAATCAATCTGCCGAATGTTTTTCTCGAATTTGGCGGCACAACTTGTGCATGAAAGTCCCTGCAAACGATAGACGTTTTTCTCAGAAGCCATGTTATCAGTCCCTTCAAAAGTTCATTCTTTTCTATTCATATCTTCATTCAATTGTTCATTTGATTGATTGCTTTCAGTATATGCAAAGTAAGGTATTTTGTCAATTTACACACTCAAACAATGGTTTGAATGTAACGCAAAAAAAAACAATCCCCGGATCGCATCCAGCAGGATTGTTTATAAAAATATACAGCCGTAAAAAGATTATCGCACAAGCCGGTTAAATTCATTATAAAGATCGCATAATAAAAGCCTTCGGCACTTCTGCTTCAAAGCGCACCAATTCTCCTGTGCGGGGGTGCAAGAACGATAAAGCAGTTGCATGCAAACCTAATCTGCGGAGCGGATTAGTCACGGAACCGTATTTTTTATCCCCAACAACAGGATGTCCCAGCTCCTCCATATGTACACGAATCTGGTTTTTGCGACCAGTTTCAAGCAGAACTTCCAGCAATGAGTATTCTTTGTTTGCCTGCAGTCTTCTATAGTGTGTAACAGCGTGCTGCCCGCCGTTATCTGTCGGACTTGAATATACTTTGAATGCACTGTTTTCAGTCAGCCAAGAACTGATTGTTCCCAATGCGTTTCTCACTTTCCCTTCGACAAGCGCTGTATACATTCGTTCTTTCACGGAGTCGTTCCATGTCTTCTGCAGCGCTTGCTGCGTTTCTTCATTTTTAGCAAACATCATCACACCTGATGTATCCCGGTCCAATCTATGTACTACAAAAATTCTGTTTTCGGGGTGATTTCTCCGTACGTAGTCTGTTACTTGCCGGTAGGCGGTCATATCTTTTTCTTTCGCAGAAGCAACAGACAGGATACCTGCATCTTTATTGATCACAATCAGATCTTCATCTTCATGCAAAATCGTTACACCCGTCATCTTAGAAATATTTCTGGCGGTCTGATTACTTTGTATTTCAACCTTCTGACCTGGCTGTAATGAGTAATTATGCTGTGTGGTCGTTTGGCCGTCCACTGCTACTTGTCCGCGTTTCAAAATGGACTTCACCGAATTTCGGCTGTTTTTAGAAAGCATTTTCAATAAAAACGGCAGTAGCTCCGTCTGCTCATGCACCGTATATACTGCCGCACCGAATGGCTTTTGTTTTCTTTTCATTTATAGTTGCCCCCACTGAACTGATGTAGTTGAATTATCATTAAAAGCTTGCAGATAGATGTTTGTTACAACGATTTTCACATAATCGGCTGCTGCATTTCAATCCAAGACATAAAAAAAACAGCCCCTAGACATTCGGTCTAATAGGACTGTTATTGTTATAAACCGTGTTCCGACGGTAAATAACTTAGGTTTGGCACCTATGACTCCGACTGGGCTCGAACCAGCGACCTCCACCCTGTCAAGGTGTCTTCCTATGTAAGTCGCTTCATCTTGAATTACTATGGAATGCGCTGTTATGGGTTTTCCGAAAATAACAGTGAATCCTTTTATATCTATTTTTAACACCTTACAATGAATTTTAACACCAATTTAACACCATCGAGTTAACTACCATCAGTGAATTTAATTTATCGATAGTTTATAATTGAGATGTAGGAATGACTTCATAAGCCAACTCGCCGATCCCAAGAATATTATTAAAAACCATTTTAGTGAAAATTGATTCGGTATTTGAAATGGTATATGACTTAACTTTCCAACCATCTACTATTGCTCTTTCACCCATTTTCTCAATATCATAAACAACTTTTTCACTTAGATTTATTGCATCATTATTTTTTGTTTTTACTCGAGCAGTTACTTTAAATACAAAATTATAAATTTGTCTTATTGAAAAATAATCAAGTAAATGATCAAAGACTCGATAATGTTTTTTCTGGATTTCATAGTTACTACCCATTTCTTCTAACCGCCGATATAATAAAGCTACAACCTCATCAATTGCAACATTCTTCCAGATCATATAACAGAACTCTTTGTCTCCTAAAAACTCATCAGCTTTTGGATAAATGAGTCTCTGAATAAAGTAATAGTTATTATCATCAAAAGGGCTTACATTTATTTTATATTTCATTTTAGCTATATCGTATTCAACTCTATCTCCTTCTGCAATTATGAAATATTCGATAGGCATAGTTGAACTTGGCAAGATTATTCTTTCCGCTAGTAAATGTTTAACTATCGACCAAAAAAATAAAAAAGTGGCGGTAGGTCGTTGACTAATATTATTAAAATTCAACTCTTTCGTTTCTTCTACATAGCAAACCTTCACTACTAGGCCCAGGAATAATTTCTCTATTAACCCTAGCTCTTTTTCTGCTATTTTATTTGTTAAAGATCGGTGTATAGTAACCAATCTTTCTCTTTTCTCTTTAGCCTCTTGATGTCGTAGAACTTTTTCAATTAACTCTTTCTCTTTATTTTTTTTAATTGTCTCTAACCGTACGCGCTCCTGCTCTTTTTCGGTTTCTCTCCGATCAATGCATATAGCGTTATCACATATACAGTTTAAATAGTCCTCATCATGTAAACAATGTTCGCAAATTACATTTTTAACCATTAGACTATAGAAATTCTCTCCAAATACATCTCTCACCGGTAATTTCATCCATTTTTCTTTATTACATATTGAACAACTATTAAAAGAAATAGCTGGAAATACTTCTAATAACGGAACCAATGATGTAATCTCAAATATTTCTTTTATGTCTTCTTCTTCTAGATTATTAATATAATAGTCCAACAAGACTTTTCTGAGTTCATTTTCCGATAAATGTTTCAATTGATCACTGAGACATGTACAATTAATCTTCATCTTATTTAAATTCATTCTTTTGTCCTCCAGAAAGAATCAATACTTACTCATCTTCATTGAAAGAACTAACATTGTCAAATACCTATAACTACTAAAATAAAATAGACAGTGTTCTGCTCAGTAGAACTGAACACTTTACCATCGCAAAGATTACAAACGGTTGTAAATATAAATTGCAATTTCTTTAAATGAAAAACACCTTTACTTTAAGTAACTAGGATCTTTTGTTATAATAGTAACCAATAGAGTTTTTTGATCAAACACATTTGTGAGTGGCCTAACCAATTAATCTGCCTAGCAGGACTCTTGTTGGAGTATAAAGACTACCCCTCTTTAAGTGTGCCCAAATGAATATTATAATTTAGAGTTATGAGCTTAGCGGACCTTCAGCAAGCTCTTTTTTGTTTTTATTTTTATTATTTCATTTCAAATCACAGGAGGTGCCTTTTTATGGCATATACTTTTGGTTACTCACTCAGTCCAAAAACAGAACGACTATTAACACTTTTATTATTGTATCGTGGTATGACCGCACGACAGTTAGCTGATTTTTTTTATAAAACACACCAGATTAGTTTATCACAGGAAAAATCTATTTATAATGATCTGGCTAAACTAAAGAAACAGGGGTTAGTTAAATCTATGCGTTTACAACAGAGCGTATCTAAAGGCTCGATATATTATTTAACCCCCTCAGGATATAATTTTACAAAAGATTTACTAAACGTACAGCAAGGGCAAAAAGCTACAGGTTGGATGCCACCCGATTACGGAGTGTATGATGTCGCGGATTTATCATACGAACTCTATTTGCCTCCTTTAAAACAAACGGCTCATCATTTAATGCTAATTGACTTTTATATTAAACTTCATACCTCTAGGGATGATCTATGGGAAGTGCTTCCTCATCGTCACAATCTATATGCAGCAAGAAAATACAAGACAGAAAACGGTGAACAACAATATCGCCCTGATGCTGAAATTTTGATTAACGGAGAGCTTTTCACAGTAGAAATCGACCGTGCAACCGAATCACATGAGCAGCTTCTACAAAAGTTTCGCACTTATAAGAATTACTTAGATAGCCATGCTAACGATTCGAATAAGGACAAATTGGCAGGTATCCTATTTGTTGTAGAATCACGTAGACGAGATCAAGGTATCCGGAGGCGCTGGCACAATATTTTGTCTGCTTTTTTCAAAGTTTTGTTTGCATACAGTAATCAAGTAAATCTGATTCTGACTACCATGGACCAAGTATCGGACACTCTTCATTTTGAACAGCAACGCACTTCTTATAAGGGTCAAATTGAAGAGCGTTTAGACGATTATCTTCCAGATAATCAAGAAGCATATATTCTTTCTCCGCAGACATTTAATGATGCACTAATAGCTTGCGTTCCTATTTCACATTCTAAATACAGATTATTGTTTTGCGAAGTAGCCCATGAATTCGAGAGTGCTATTTATATAAAATATATCCAATTTCAAAAGAGACAGTTACCGAATTATAAGACGAAAATACCCCTGCCGAATTGGGATGATTTGAAATATGTTGATCATTTGAATGTGATTTTCTATCCACAATACAAACCAGTTATCATGGACTCATTTATTAATTATAAAATGAATGCGCAGTTGGAAGATTTATTGTCCTTGTTGTCAAGGAATCTTGATTTCCATAGCTTTAACCCAGTGCTTAATATGCCAGTTAGCTATTAAATACTTATTGGGGCTGTCCTAAAAGTCGAGTCGAAATCACTTCCAGGACAGCCCCAATAAAATTGATGTCTTTTCTGCATAGCAACTCAACAATCTATTCTGCTGCTTCCCACAAAAAACTGAGCTTATTGTGGCTTTCAATTAAAGATTGATCATTTTGAATAAAGTTCGATAACTTATAAAAAAGTTTGATATAATTTACTTGGTATGCTGAATGCCTTAGTTCTGCAAACGGGCCAGATTGTTGAACAAAAAAGGAAATTAGATGGCTCATATTGAATGTTAAAGTTATGCAAATGTAGGTTAAGTAAATAAACATTTTGAGGAATGAGGAGATTTTAATATTTAATGTTAAAACGGGGACCGTTAAAGGGTATAAGGGGTTAGATATTCCTTTTAAAATACTGAGCAGAAGTGAAGTTACTAAAAGCCTAGCAATAATACTTCCAGGTGCAGGATATACCACACAGGCACCACTTCTTCACTACTCAACAGGGGTGTTTTTACATAAATCGTTTGATGTTTTACAAGTTAATTATGGACTACACGAAGTATTTGAAAATTGGTACAATTAACATTGCGAGGAAATTATATTCTGTTTAAGGGGGGAATTTTTTGAAGCTAAAATCTATGGGATTTATTTTCGGAAAATCAACCCTTTTACTTTAACTACATGGATTCAACGCATACACATCAAATCGAAAATATGACGATAAAGAAATTTACTCAAATTTTAAAGGGATAACAAATGTTATCCCTCAGAGTGTAGACAAACTCCGGAAATTTGGAGTTTGCCTACAGTCTTTTTTCTTTTACAATAGAGTAAACACCAGGAAAAGTTGATTTCCGCTGCGGATGGACGCTTTCCGCGGGCACGTCCTCAGCCGCTTCCCTCGCTGCGCTCAGTCCAGGGTCTTCGGCTCGTGCTGTTCCCGCAGGAGTCGCCATCCCATATACGTCAACTTAAGAAAAATTTAGTAATTTATGATTGATCTCCTTTATTTGTTGGTATAAATCCTTACCACGACAAATAAAAGGAGGGATACCTCATGAAGCCTAAACATCCTTTTTATCAGCAGCGTCGATTGTTTACTCTTCTGTCACCCAAAAGAACTTACCGCTATCGCTAGAGAGACTAAGTTTATTCAACGGGAACGCAAGCTGGATATGAATACATTCCTTCATCTTCTGTTTGACCAGCCGGGGGCGGTTGCGGGCTGTTCGTTAATCCATCTGTGTGCGAAGCTGGCCAAACGGAATCGGACGCTATCCAAGCAGGCGCTGGATAAGCGGTTCAACAAAAATGCCGTACAGTTTTTGGAACAGATTTTTCTCCGGTTATTTGACAGCCAATTCCAGATGGCATTCTCTAAGCTTCCCATCGCTACCACTCATCCATTTAGAAGCATGAGAATTTTGGATGGCAGCTCCATTAAATTGCCTGACGCGCTTCACACCATGTTCCCCGGAACCACGGGGGCTGGCGTTAAATGCCAATTGGAATTTGATTATCTGACAGGAAAGTTCTATTATGTGGAACTCCAGCCTGGAAAAGCAGGAGATTCCCCTTCAGGGCTCAGCCGGTTAGAGAGCGTGCAGAAAGATGATCTGCTTCTTCAAGATCTAGGCTATTTCAAATGTGATCTGTTCAGGAAGATTGAAAAGAAAGAAGCATTCTATGTATCACGCGCACGTGCCGACACCATGTTTTATGTGAATTCGCCACATCCGCGTTATCATAAAAATGGAGAACTCATGAAAAAGTACGCACATATCCGGTTGTATCTGGAAGAAGAAGTACAGACCATGAAACCGGGAGAAAGCAGAGAGTTTCCGCGAGTGTATATAGGAAAACATGAACGGATGCCAGCCCGCTTAGTGATCTACCGGATGACAGCCGAGGAACAGAAGCGGCAGGAATTTCGTATCAAACGACGCAAACAGACGAAGCCCGGAACCATTAAACAAAAAGCAAAGGACTTGTCTAGCCTGTCTCTATATGTGACCAATCTGCCCACAGACATTCCGGCATCGGAAATCTGTACACTCTATCGATACAGGTGGCAAATTGAGCTCCTCTTCAAGTCATGGAAATCCGACTTAGGGGTCGCCCCTCATCGAAATATGAAACTGGAGAGATGGATGTGTCATTTGTATGCGGAGTTAATTATTTTCTTATTGAGTGTGCTGCTTACGTATCAAATCCGTCATTACTTTTGGCGAGAGAAACAACTGATACTGAGTGAGCGGATTGCGATCCGGGAAGTGAGTGAACGAGTGTGGAAACTGGTGCAGGCGCGTGCTTCTCCTAAGTGGAGGGAACTGGTGGATGAACTACTCAACGTATTAGCCAGCAATGGCCGGAAGAATGTGAGGGGATCCGGACCCATTCGCTGGCTAACATAAGCACACTATTTTAAAAAAGAACATACTGGGGGTTATTTACTGTGCCTTCAAATCTGTAAAGTGAAGGTTACTAGAGACATTCCCGTATTCCAGCAAATTCAAACCGTTCCAATCAAGAAATAGCTGGTCACAGAACGAGTAAAAAGAAGAAATACACCTTAAGTTGACGTATATGGTCGCCATCCTCCGCTCCAATCAACTGGATACTTGTTGAACATTTATTTGAGGTGATGGAAATGATGACGAAAAATCAGATCAATGAACGCGAACAGTTGGAAATACTGACAATTGAACAGTTGGTGCCGCAAGATCACCTAGTACGGAAACTGGACGCAGCCATCGACTTTTCGTTCATCTATCCACTCGTCGAGGATTTATATTCACCCATCGGCCGCCCGAGTATCGATCCGGTGGTCCTGATCAAGATGACGTTTATCCAATATACCTTCGGCATCCGCTCCATGCGGCAGACCATCAAAGAGATCGAAACGAACGTGGCATACCGCTGGTTCCTTGGCTTCGGTTTTCATACTGAGGTTCCTCATTTCTCGACGTTCGGCAAGAACTACATTCGCCGATTCGCAGAGACGGACTTGTTTGAACAGATTTTCTATCGTGTGTTAAAAGAAGTCGCTGACCGAGGATTACTAAGTCCAGAACACGTTTTCATCGATTCGACTCACGTAAAGGCGAGCGCGAATAAGCGGAAGTTCCAAAAGAAGGTCGTCCGAAAAGAGACCAAAGCGTACGAAAAGAAACTGCAGGAAGAATTGAATATTGACCGCGTGGAAAATGGAAAGAAACCATTCCCGCCGGAAAAGTTTGAGAAGGAAGAGTACAAGGAAATTAAGGAATCAACGACAGACCCCGAAAGCGGCTACTATGTAAAAGATGAACGGACCAAGCAGTTCGCCTATTCCTTCCATGCGGCTACAGACGAGAAAGGATTTGTGCTGGCGAATATCGTGACACCTGGTAATATCCATGACAGCCAGCTGCTGGAGCCATTGGTAGAGAAAATCATTGATCAAGTCGGACGGCCGGTTGCCGTTGCTGCCGACGCTGCCTACAAGACACCGGCTATTGCGAATTACCTGCTGGAAAATCAGATGCTTCCCGTTCTTCCGTACAAGCGGCCCATGACGAAGAAAGAGTTTTTCAAGAAGAGTGAGTATGTCTATGATGAATACCATGATTGCTATCTCTGTCCGGAAGGGCAGATCTTGAGCTACCGCACTACCACAAAAGAGGGTTATCGACAGTATGCCTCTCAGCCTGCCATCTGTGCAGCCTGTCCGGTCATCGACCAGTGTACGCACAGTCAAAATCAGCAGAAGATGATTTTGCGACACATCTGGCAAGACCACTTAGATGTAGCGGAAGACTTGCGGCATCACGATGAAATCAAAGAGATCTACGGCAAGCGCAAAGAAACGATCGAGCGTGTATTTGCCGATGCCAAAGAAAAGCATGGCATGCGATGGACTACCCAGCGAGGGTTAAAAAAATTGTCCATGCAGGCGATGCTGACTTTTGCTGCCATGAATTTGAAGAAGCTGGCCAATTGGACATGGGGAATGCCAATCATGGCGTAAACCATATGGCTATCTAAGTTGAAAATGGAGCTATTCCTCAGTTTTCACTGACGAAATGATAAAAGGGTTGGAAATCGTCACGATTTCCAACCCTTTTGTCTACACTCTGAGGGATAACAAATGTTATCCCTTTCTTCTTTAAATATAATTTTTATTCTTTACTTTTTAATAGCCTTAAGCTGTTTAGCGTTACAAGTAATGTTGCTCCCATATCGGAAAATATCGCTATCCACAGCGTTAACCAACCAGGTATAACTAACAGTAATGCCACTAATTTAATTGCTAATGAGAAGGTAATATTTTGTTTTATAATCGCCAAAGCCTTACGGCTTAAATTAATGGTATATGGCAATTGGCTTAAGTCATCTGACATTAAAGCAATATCGGCTGTTTCTAGTGCTGTATCAGTTCCAGCACCACCCATTGCGACACCAACAGTGGAAGCTGCAAGAGCAGGTGCATCATTCACGCCATCTCCTACCATTCCAACACTTTTATGCTTTCCACGAAGTTCTTTAATGAAATTCAGTTTATCTTCTGGAAGCAAATCTGCTTTAATGTCCAAAACGCCG
This sequence comes from Sporosarcina sp. P37, assembly GCF_002109365.1. NCBI lineage: Bacteria > Bacillati > Bacillota > Bacilli > Caryophanales > Caryophanaceae > Sporosarcina > Sporosarcina sp. P37. Next base: position 2,740,236 of record NZ_CP015349.1, on the reverse strand, counting down.
ACTTGTTTTCCAATCTCTACTGCTGTCCTTTGGTTATCACCTGTCAGCATCACTGTTTCAATTCCCATGTTATTTAATTTACCGATGACTTCTTTTGATGATTCTCTTATTTCATCTGCCACTGCAATAAGAGAAAGGATTTCTTGTTCCGTTCCTAACACCATGACTGTTTTTCCTTGCGTCTGCATTTCATTAATCTGTCGTTCTTGATTCCTCTCAATGCTTCCATGTATTTCTTCAAAAAGATTAGGACTTCCTACATAATATAGTTCATTATTTACTATTGCTTTTACGCCTTTACCTGTAATAGATTGAAAGTCTTCAACCAATACTTCATTAAAGTTCAATCTGTTTTCTTCTGCTTTTCTCATAATTGCTGAAGCTAGTGGATGCTGTGATCCCTTTTCAATAGCTGCTGTAATAGTCATTAATTCATTTTCATTTCCACCATACGTTATGATGTCTGTTACGGCTGGCACACCTTTTGTTAACGTTCCAGTTTTATCGAAAGCAATTACTTTTAGAGCTCCTGCTTCCTCCAAGTGTATGCCACCTTTAATTAAAACACCGTTTTTAGCTGCATTCCCTATCGCAGTAACTACGGCAACGGGTGTTGAAACAACCAGAGCACAAGGACAACCGACTACTAACACAGCTAAGCCTTGATAGACCCATATGCTCCAATCAGCTCCAAATAGTAATGGGGGAACAACAGCAATTAAAAGAGCCAAGACGACAATAGCTGGTGTATAGTACTGTGCAAATCTATCGACAAACGCTTGAGAAGGTGCTCGTTCTGCTTGAGCTTCCTCTACCAAATGAATGATTTTCGATATCGTGGTGTCTTCTACCTTTTTTGTTACTTTTACTTCGAGTAAGCCTTCTTCATTCAATGTTCCTGCAAAGACCTCATCATCAATGGTTTTGGTTACTGGGACACTTTCCCCAGTAATTGCAGCCTGATTTAACGTGGATATACCCTTAATAACTGTTCCATCCATGGCTAATTTCTGACCTGGTTTTATGATCATAATATCGCCTACTTGAATATCTTCAACCTGGATCAGTATTTCTTCATTTCCACGACGAATTAGGGCTTCTTTTGGAGCAATATCCATCAACGATTCGATGGATTGTCGTGATTTATCCATTGAATACCGTTCTAACGCTTCACTGATGGCGAACAGGATAACAACCATTGCTCCTTCTCCCCATTGACCAATCACCGCAGCTCCTAAAATGGCAATGGTCATTAGCGTATTCATATCGAACTTAAATCTGCTGAGATTTTTAAGACCTTTAATAAATAGCGAATATCCACCAATTAAAATGGATGCTGCAAAACCAATGGTCGGAAGAATATGTTCTTCCCCATATTGCTCACCTAAGATCCAACTCATAACCAGCAATATTGCTGAAACATAAACTTTAATATTCGCTTTCTGCTTCCAAAAAGGTTCACGCGTTGGCTTTTGTTCTTTTTCATCTCGAACCTTTAAATTTTCAAAAGCCCCTGCTTTTTCTAATTCGTCAATCGTTGTACTCCCTTGAACATAAATCTTAGATGCTCCAAAGTTTACCTTGGCATCCTGAACACCTTGTAATCCTTTTACGTTATTTTCAAAAATATTTGCACAGCTTGTACAGGTAAATCCTTGAACTCGATAGGTTTTCATTTCTGGTTCAGATAATTTGACTTGTTGATCAGACATTTACTTTCCCTTCTTTCTCATGTGCTAATGCATTAACAAATAACTGCTCAACATGCTCATCATCTAGCGAATAAAAAGCTAGTCTTCCTTCCTTTCTAAACTTCACAACGCCTTGCTTATGAAGTGTGCGTAAGTGGTGGGAAGCATTTGCGATCGTAACACCAATAATATTTGCTATATCACAAACACATAACTCCGCACCTTTTAACAAGGCAAAGGTAATTTTTGCTCTGTTTTCTTCTGCAACTGCTTTAAATAATTGGGCAACACCGGAGATATCAACTGTTTGTAATTCGTCTTGTATTCGAGTTACTTTTTCTTCGTCATAACAATAAATCTCACAAGTATCCTTCTCATTCATTTTCTCACCCCCCGTTATCATTCAAGTGACTACTTGATTAAAGTATACTCTTTTGGAGATATTATTCAAGTAAACACTTGAATGGAAAAGAATTGGATTCACAATATAGCTAAAACAACTTGCCATGTAATTTTTCAACTTGATCTTTTAATTGTTTATTTTCGTAAAGTCATGATTTTGAAACATAGAGAATATAATTTCTCACTCAATTTTAGAGTACAATTTAAGCTAAGGTTGGGTGGCATAACTTATAGTTTCGAATCTAACACAATATAAATATGTTAGATTTGCAAAAAAGGGCAGGATCGGTTCTTTGGGGAGTGGAGCTAATCGAGTTTCTTGTTCAACTAGCGGGGCAGGTTAGTTCAACAAGATAAATTTAATATTATACTTGACCGCGTACCTTAGTACGCGGTTTATAATGTTTATAGGGGTGAGTTATATGAGTTACAGAATTAGTGTATTTGCAAAAAAATGCGATGTAAATAAAGAGACGATTAGATATTACGAACAAAGAGCATTATTAAAAGAGCCTTCCCGAACGAATGAAGGTTATAGGATATATTCAGATGATGATGTTAAGCGTGTAAAATTTATCAAAAGAACACAAGACCTTGGCTTTTCATTGAATGAAATCTATAAATTGCTTGGAGTTGTTGATAATGATGAAGTTCGTTGCAAAAATATATTTGAATTTGTATCAAAAAAGGAAATAGAAATTCAGGAACAAATTGCAGATTTAAAGCGTATTGAGTCAATGTTAAGGGACTTAAAAAGTCGATGTCCAGATCAAAAAGCATTACATCAATGTCCAATTATTGAAACGGTAATCTTTGATTGAATATCACCCTTGATTTTATAAATATAAGGAGGAATAAATAGTGAAAAAATATCGGGTTAAAATCATTGGAATGACTTGCACGGGCTGTGAAGAGCATGTTGCTGTTGCTCTTGAAAACATGGGTGCAAAAGAGATTGAAGTGGATTTTCGTCGCGAGGAAGCTGTATTTGAACTTCCGAATGACGTGGAGGTGGAAATAGCGAAAAAGGCAATTTCTGATGCCGAATACCAGCCTGGAGAGACAGAAGAAGTACAACAACAAGAAACGGTGCAACTTGGAGATGAAGGCGATTATGATTATGACTACATTATCATTGGTTCTGGTGGAGCATCCTTTTCATCTGCCATTGAAGCCGCGAAATACGGAGCGAACGTGGCAATCATCGAACGTGGCACAGTGGGTGGAACATGCGTGAACATCGGATGTGTTCCTTCAAAGACGCTGTTAAGAGCTGGAGAAATCAATCATATAGCAAAAAACAATCCGTTTGTGGGATTGCACACGTCAGCAGGCAATGTCGATTTGACTCCATTAATTAAGCAGAAAAACGATTTGGTGACGGATCTTCGAAACTCGAAATATGTTGATTTAATTGATGACTATGGCTTTAAATTAATAAAAGGTGAAGCGAAATTCGTGGATGAAAAAACCGTCGAAGTGAATGGCATGCAGTTATCAGCCAAACGATTTTTAATCGCGACAGGTGCTTCACCAGCTGTACCAAAGATTCCTGGAATAGAAGAGGTAGATTATTTAACAAGTACATCATTACTTGAATTAAAACAGGTTCCAAAACGTCTTACAGTCATTGGTTCAGGTTATATCGGTATGGAATTGGGACAACTATTCCATCATTTGGGTTCAGAAGTAACGCTGATGCAAAGAAGTCCACGACTATTAAAGGAATACGATCCTGAAGTTTCAGAAGCAATCACGCAAGCATTAACAGAACAAGGGATTAATTTAGTAACAGGGGCAACTTTTGATCGTGTTGAACAAGATGGCGAGATAAAAAAGGTTTATGTAACGGTAGATGGCAGGACAAAAGTCGTTGAATCAGACCAGTTACTTGTTGCGACGGGAAGAAAACCAAATACGACGACTTTGAATTTAGAGGTAGCTGGTGTTGAAGTAGGCTCGCGTGGTGAAATTATGATCGATGAGTATTCAAAAACAACGAATTCAAGCATCTATGCAGCAGGAGATGTGACGCTTGGTCCTCAATTTGTATATGTGGCAGCTTATCAAGGTGGAATTGCAGCAGGAAATGCCATCGGAGGACTGAATAAAAAGCTGAATTTAGAAGTGGTTCCAGGGGTTACGTTTACAGCTCCAGCGATTGCAACCGTTGGTGTAACGGAGCAACAAGCAAAAGAGAAAGGCTATGAAGTGAAAACATCCGTCTTGCCTTTAGATGCCGTTCCGAGAGCTTTGGTTAATCGAGAAACAACAGGTGTTTTTAAATTAGTGGCAGACGCAAAAACAATGAAGATATTAGGGGCTCATGTGGTAGCAGAAAATGCAGGAGAAGTAATTTATGCGGTGACACTGGCTGTCAAATTCGGTTTAACCGTGGAGGACCTCCGAGAAACCATGGCTCCATATTTAACAATGGCAGAAGGATTAAAATTAGCTGCCCTTACGTTTGATAAAGATGTATCAAAACTATCTTGTTGTGCAGGTTAAACCTTCATTTATGTGGTGTTATATGAATCAAATGTCTTAGGAGGTTTTTATGAATTATTGTGAAAAGATGAGAGAAATGATTGGGAATTCCCCATTAATCATCGTCCGACCAAGTGTAGCGATCATCAATCAATCAGAAGATATTTTATTGTATCGCTACATAGGCGGAACATGGGGCATTCCTGGTGGCATATTGCAGTTAAATGAGTCTGTTGAGGAATGTATTAAACGAACTGTACAAGAAGATGTTGGTATCACGTTAAATACATTACAGTTATTTGGTGTCTATTCAGGCAAAGAATTAATTAATCGTGTCGAGGAAATTGGATCAGTATCAGACTGTTGCAATTGGCTATCTATGCTCAGAATTTGAAGGAGAACTAACTCCTGATGAGAATCAAGCAATTGAAGCTCAATTTTTTAAATTAGACCAATTACCTTCAGAAACCGATCCTTTTATTAAGAACAAATTACTTGAACTAAAAGGGCAACTTGAAAAAAAGAATACTCCTTGTTGAACTAACGCGTCCTTAGTTGAACAATCGGCCATCTTTACATAGCAGTTTTTCCCTGTTGGTGATGGAGTTAAACAGCTCTTCCTTTTTTATTTGCAATCTGAATCTAACATAGCGTGTGTTACAATTTGCTTAAGTTAGATTGGGGTTTGTGCGTTAAAATGCGTGAGGTATGGAATTAAAATAAAGTTTGCTCAATTTATAGCTATTATCTTCAGCAATCGGGCGCGCGCGACAAGTTCTGTGATAAATGCCTTTGGCATGAAACCACAGGGAATTTATAATACAAATTTCAACTTTACAACAGAAGATAGGAATGAGGAAACCATGTATTCCGAAACTATCTCACCGATACTCCTGCGTGCATCATGAGTGACAGTTCATGGGGTTCGAAGCTCAGGTAGAGTCGGCAGAATGAAGGCTAGAGCCATTCGTTAGAAAAGGTATGCCAACGGATATGCCGGGTGGCTGAAAAACTAGATAGGGTGAGAATGTTCCAGTCTAAAGGAACTGACAAATTTCTGAAGGTACGGGTCTACAGTTTGAACATAGTGAAAGCTATGGCCCATCCAACGATGGGGTGAGTGGTGTGGAGTAAAAGTGCGCCCTCTGAAATACGCTATACCGAACAAAGGCGGTATCCAGCTCACAGGCTTACAGGAAACACCTACGTCTAGAACGGAAAGCTACGTTGTAAGGGACTTGGAAAGCCAAGGAACGTTGAAATAAGGACTGTCATCTAAAACGGTTGCTATAAGGCGCAAGCCGAAATGCATTTATCCTTGTGAGGGTAGGGGCACGACTGATGAATCTTCTGTAATGGAAATGGAGGAACAGCCCCAAGTCTATCCATGAGAACGATTATTTTCTTCACGTGAATGACACCGATCGGGTAAGAATGTGGGAACATCACTCATTTGGAGGGATGCCACAGTGTCAACTTTGAGATATTGGGATTACTACAATATGACGGGAATCTTCACGGATTTATACGAAAGAGCTAGTCAACAGGATACGTTCAGTCGTCTTTACGAGACGGTGACTTCAAGAGAGAACATTCTCTTAGCTTTTCGAACGATTAAATCTAATAAAGGGTCAAAGACCCCTGGTACTGATGGGAAAACCATCAAAGATATTAAAGAGCTTTCGGAAAATGAATTGGTGAAAACCATTCAAACAAAACTAGAAAACTACCGACCTAAGAAAGTCCGAAGAGTATGGATTGAAAAGGAGAACGGTCAATACCGACCTCTTGGAATTCCATGTATTCTTGACCGCGTCATTCAACAGTGTTTTAAACAGGTTCTAGAGCCAATAGCTGAAGTCCATTTCTACAAACACAGCTATGGATTTAGACCATTAAGGTCTACTCATCATGCCATGGCTAGAGTACAACATTTAGTCAATACTGCTCATTTGCATTATATTGTGGATGTTGACATTAAAGGGTTTTTCGATAATGTGAATCATAAACTTCTAATCAAACAATTATGGAACTTAGGCATTCAGGATAGAAAAATATTGGCTTGTATATCCAAAATGCTGAAAGCCGAGATTGATAAAGAAGGCGTCCCATCTAAAGGTGTTCCTCAAGGTGGAATTTTATCGACTTTATTATCGAACGTGGTGCTCAATGACCTTGACCAGTGGGTTGCGGGTCAGTGGGAATTATTCCCTCTTTCGAAAAACTATAAAACAAGAGAAGGTAAAGTGGGCGCTAAGAAGCGTACCGCTTTAAAAGAAGGATATCTTGTCCGTTACGCAGATGATTTTAAAATTCTTTGCCGAGATGGGAAAACAGCTCATAAGTGGTATCACGCAGTAAAGTTGTATCTCAAAGAGCGTTTAAAACTAGATATTTCACCTGAAAAGTCACAAATTGTGAACTTGCGGAAAAGAAAGTCTGAATTCTTAGGTTTTACAATAAAAGCGAATAAGAAAAGAAATAAAAGGGTTGCCCATACGGGCGTTAAAAAGAAAAAGCGGGAGAAACTCAAAGAACAAGCAAAAGTCCATATCTTACGGATAAAAGCCTCCCCAACCACTCAAAATGCTTTACGCTTTAATAGTTTTGTTTTAGGGATTCACAATTATTTTAAGGGAGCTACACATGTCAATCTAGAATTCTCACGTCTTGCTTACGATTTACAAGCCTTTCTGTATAACCGCCTTCGTCCTGTAGGGAAATACGGACGCCCAATCAGACCGAGTACTACTTATAAGAAGTACTTTAGCACAAGGTCTAAAACATTTGAGATTGCGGGGGTTCATCTTTTTCCCATTGGAGATGTACGGACAGTAAATACGATGAATTTTAGTCCGACATTATCACTCTTTACGGAGGAAGGCAGAAAGAAAATTTACGATAAATTAAAGCCGGATGTTCGTTTGGAAATTAGTAATATAATGAAGGCTGTTCTTCCCAACCGAACGGTTGAATACATGGATAATCGCATTAGTCGCTTCAGTATGAAGATGGGGAAATGTGAACTTACAGGTTGGAATTTAACTGCTAGTGAAGTTCATTGCCATCATTATAGACCCAAACATCTTGGAGGAACGGATGAGTTTCGAAATCTCCGTATTCTTCATAAAGATATCCACCGATTAGTTCATCTTATAGATACAGAAATCATCACATCTGAAATAAGGAAATTTGGTTTTACTTCTTCAATGATTAAGAAACTAAACCAATACCGAATGGAATGTGGGCTTGAAACGGTAGTATAATCTCACGTCAAAATGGAACGAAGAACTTATAATCAAGTATCCATCGATAGATGGAACGCAAAGTGCAAGGAAACTTGCACGCTTTGTGTGGAGCGGGGGAAAAGCTGGAGATGATTTCAAAGGCTTACCTATCGCAAACGATTGTTGTAAATATCAACAGCAGAAAATGATCAAAATTTATTATAAAAATTAAACATTATTTCACAAAGACTTACCCCGTTTTGATCAATTTCTTTTTCAAAACGGGTTCTTTTAATTTTCCGTAAAATATGGGTTCACTTGTTGTTTTTAATCATACTTTATTCCAAAGCTACACTTATTAGCAAAACTAATTCTTAGTAACAAACCCCTGATTTAACAGTAACTCTTATGGAAATGCTAGTTACTCTAACAATTACTTAGTAACCGACATTTCTACACACGTGACACATTGATAAATCCCGGATGGCCTGCTTTTTCCCCGGTCATCATCTTTTTCACCAGTCACCCCGAGAATATCCCCTCATTTTGATTCAAGATATAGATCTTAAAGTAATTTTCAGAATCATTTTCGGTCATCTTGCAGTACGTTAATAGGCAGGCTAAAAAGACAAAAATTATATATGCCCATTATACCTTTTTAGCTTTTTACTAAATGTATTATTAACAATCATTATAAGTTTCAACAGTATTACCATCCCCTATTCAACCAAATAGACAAGTGTGATTTAGTTTGGTATTATATTAATAGATCGATTCAAAGGCGATCAGTTACGGTAAAGTAAACCGCTTGTGTTTTGCAAGATAAAAGTGCAGAAGAATGCAAAGTAAAATACATAAGCTTGCCAGCCTTCATTTCAGTATTATTTTTGACGTGATAAAGCGTTTGTTACTCTAAAACTATCTCCCGTAAAATTCAATATATGGGCATGATGTATCACCCGATCTACTAATGCTGCAGTCAATCTAGAATCGCTAAAAACGCGATTCCACTGACTAAATTCCAAGTTTGATGTGATGATTAAACTTTTTTGTTCGTACCAGTCAGAAATCAGCTGAAAGAGGAGTTCTGCCCCTTCCTTATTGAATGGTATGTACCCCATTTCATCCAATATGATAAGGTCTACGTTTTTAAAACGCGCTCTAAACTGCGTTGACTTTCCCTCCTGCCAGGATTTCTCCAATGCTTCTGCTAGATCTGAAACCCGGTAAAATCGTACTTCAAGCCCTCTTTTACACGCATCATAACCAATGGCCGTAGCTAAGTGAGTCTTTCCTGTACCGGGCGCACCGGTTAGAATGACATTCTCTTTGCGCCTGATGAAACTTAACGTACATAATTCTTGCGAATCAATATGAGAGGGAAAATGAATCTGTTCATTCCATTGAAATGCCGAAAGGGACTTCTTTTGCAGAAATCTTGCTTTCTTAATCAATCTCTCGGCTTTCGTTTCTTCCCGTAACTGCAGCTCTTTTTTTAATAAAGCTTCAAGAAATTGAGCAGAATTTTCAAATGGGATATCTGAATAAACATCATGCACGTGCGCTAAGCGCAATGCTTTGCACATGGTCTGTAAATCTTGGGTCATTTCCCCTCACCTTCAATCTGAGGAGCACTCTGAAGCTGATCATACTTGCTCCAATCAATGTTATAGGGATGCGCATCTGGCTCTTTTAACTCGTCCGATTGACCACTTAAGAGTTCGTAGAATTGATTATTGATTTCATTCATTTCATACGTAGCTAAAAGCCCGATAATCCATTGAATACGCTCTTTGCGAATCGAAAGATTAGAGATGTTTAGATATTCAAAGAGTCGACCAGGTAAATAAGCTGAATAACGTGAATAGCTTACTGCCCGTGGTTTACTCAACCATGCTTTCAAGATGGATTGCCAAGGAATCTCGCGATTCTTATGCATATAGGGTCGGTTGTCTTGATATAACGGCTCTCCGTGAGGAGACACCACCTTAAAGCGATCCCAGTACTTCACTACGGATAATTGACTGTAATTATATCCTTTTGGAACATACACCTTCGTTTTATCTAACGTGATTTCTCCATACTTATTCGCTTTTGTTTTCTCCTCTTTGAATACTGGATATTCTTCTTCAGGTAATGCTAAAAGATATTGATGCTCCTCCTCCAGTAACTCTTGTAACGGAACTTGCTTCTTATAGTGAATACGTTGTCGATCTGTCGTTAGTTGCTCTTGCAGTAGCTTTGTCAAGTGGTCTAAGTCCTCTATAACAGGGGCCGGAGTGATAAAGTTATATCGAACATATCCCACCTTATTTTCTACATTTCCTTTTTCGTGACCAGAATATGGATTACAGGCTTGTGGTTCAAATCCATAATGAGTGGCGAACTGTAAAAATTCTTGGGTAAAAGCAGCCTCTTCATTTCTATTCCTTGGTTTCACCACTGCAGTTTTCATGTTATCAATACGGATTGTTCTTGGAATACCACCAAGTTGATCGAAGATAAGTTTCATACCGTGTAAAAGACACTCTTGATTTTCTGCTGGCAATGGGATGGCAAATGCACTGTTACTAAAAGGAAGCGTCATAACCAAACAATGAACATCTCGGTATTTTCCATCCTGCACAGCTTGCATCAATCCGAAATCTAATTGTGCCTCAGCAGGGGGATGGATGAGTCTCTCATAGCTTTTGTCTTTCGTTTCATCCTCCAGGTCTTCTCTTCCTTCACGCCATTCTTGAATATAGTTTGAAACAGTCCGATAGGACCCCTCGAATCCCATCTCTTGCAAGGCCTTAAAAATTCCTTTATTAGTTCTTCTATCTTTTCTTTTAAGCTTCTGATCTTCCCAAAGCCAATCTCCAACAATTTCTCCCCATTTTTCTCTATACATCATTCCCGATCTTTTTCTCTTTGCTTCTTTAGGTAATAGATCACCATCAGCATACTTTTTAGCAGTTCTCCAATTAATTCCTAAGGTTTTAGATATCTTGTTGATAGATAATGATTTCTGATTTCTCATTAGTTTGATACAATTAATTTCAGGCATTGTCAGCATTCCTTTCAACCTCCACTGGTTTTGATTCGACACCAATACAGTAGAGAAGTTTGAAGAGGCTGGCAAGCCTTTTTTTATTGAAACTTACGTTGCAATGTTATGTACTTTTTCATTTCAAAACTATGTACTTCTATTTTGCACTAAACACCGCTTTTTGCTCACAGGCTTAAAGGCGGTTTCTTTATATATAACTAGGTTTTAATATAGTAACGAATTTGAACATAAAAACTAAAGTAAGCCTTCTGATGTTTTATATCAGAAGGCTTATTTATTTTGACATAAACAGTGTTCGTTCCCCCATATTTATTTTAGCGTTTGTACCCCGAAATATAGGTTACGATATTACTCCCTTATCGTAACCTATATGATAAAATGGAGTTATTTAGCGAGCAAATAAATTATTGCAAAGGAGCGGTTCAATGGAGCAAAATGGGAATGTCGTGTATACAGCAGATTTTGAAAACAGAAAACGCCATGCAACTCAGGAACAAAAGATCTTAGAAATCAAAAATTATATCCCGGATGGATATCAAAGCGACATTCGTATGTACCAGAAATACTGCGAAGACACCCAACAGGCAGAAAATCCGGACTCTCTCCTCGATTACTTGTTTGTTTCAATAACAGAGGAAGGCGTAAAGAAAAATACCTGGGAGAAAAGAGTAGTTTCTTTACGAAAATATTTCATTATTAAAAAAGGCATCCAGTTTGATGAGGCGATTCAAACCCGAATTTCTCACACACGTAAACTGTATCGTGAAGAAGGTCGGGAACGTTTGGTAAGGGAAACAGGGAAAGCCCCGGTCGATATAGAAGATTTGCTGCATATCATAGAGCGGCTCGACTTAAGAGCAAAAGCGATCTGTTTGGTGAACCTAGATACTGCAAATCGACCGAATGAAATGGTGAATCTACAAGTCCAGGATTTTCATTTGGATGGTAGGTATGTGAGTGTTTATCTGCGAAAACAGGATAGATGGCACAACAAGCGTTTGCAGCCGGAGACCGTACAAGCAATCCAAGCATACGTCAAAGAGTATGGATTGCAACCCGAAGATCACTTTGTGGGAAGCCGGAGAAAAAACGGGATATTTACAGGCGTTAGAATATCTGAAACTGCCTACCGAAAACAGTTGAAGAAATGGACGGGTTACACTCCCTATAATTTTCGGAAAACAATGGTCGCGTTCATGCACTCGTCTGGGGCTGATCTTTCCACAATTGCTAAACAGACCGGACATCAGTCGCTTGAAACATTAGATAAACATTACCTGACTGTGGCGGATATCACGGTAGATAAATTCATGTGCTACAAAAAATAATAATTATTACTACAGGTGAAATGAGGTTGTCGTGTGGGAACAGAATTGCTGAAAGAGATTAAAGACGTTTTGTCTACTTTTCCTGAATATTGGGAGGACGAGTTATTACTGAAAACAAAAGTCATTGAAGACATGAGGGAATATCGTGCCGACTTGATCGAAACTTTGTTTTCAAATGAAAAGGTTAAGGAAGCCTATTCTATCAAAATTAGAGACGGCTTGTTGTTCAAAGTAGACGAATTTATAGCAATGCTTCGCTTTAAAAATTATTGGGAGAACAGCTACACTCGGTTTAGCAATGAAATCGGACTTGCGAGCGAAGGCAAATATTTACGCTATGATTCTGATGTCGTTTTGGAATTTCCCTTCAAGGACTGTGTTCTTGAAGGAGGAATGACAAAAGAGGATGTCGGAAAGAAAGAAGTTTATTATCATAATGTGCTGGCAAGAGAAGAAATCGATATAATGCTGTCGCCAAAAGTGCTAACAAACATAAAGAAACATGATAAACATGGAGAGCATGAAGTCACTAACATTGATGACAATGATAATCTGATTGTTAAGGGAAATAACCTTATAGCCTTACATTCTTTAAAAGAGCGGTATGCTGGGAAAGTAAAGTTGATATACATTGACCCGCCTTATAATACAGGCGGTGATAGTTTTAAATATAACGATCGCTTTAATCATTCAACTTGGTTGATCTTCATGAAAAATAGACTGGAAATCGCTTGTGAATTTCTGGAGGATGGTGGGTCCATATGGATAAATATTGATGACAATGAGGCCCATTATTTAAAAGTAATGATGGATAGCATTCTCCCTAATGGATTCGTGGCAGATGTCATATGGCAAAAAAGAACTTCCCCAGATGCAAGAGCCACCATAGGTGATGCACATGATCACATTCTGGTATACACAAACAATAAAGAGGCTTTTAAAGTAAATCCTCTCCCTTTGTCCGATGAACAAAGAGCAAGATTTAAGAATCCTGACGACGATCCAAGGGGCCCTTGGGTTTCGACTGATTTTACCGCGCAAGGTTATAGACCGAATCAGATGTATAAGATCATTACACCAGCAGGAAAAGAGTACACCCCATCTCCGGGTAATTGTTGGAAGAGAATTGAATCTGAATATATTAAATTGAAAGAGGAGGGAAGGATGTGGTTTGGCAAGAATGGTGATGCCATGCCGAGAAGGAAAACTTATTTATCTGAATCTCCGGGTGTGGTTGCATGGACCTGGTGGCCGAATAAAGAAGTTGGTCATAATCAGGAAGCAAAAAAAGAATCTATTGCTCTGTTCGGGAAGAACAATCCCTTTTCAACTCCAAAGCCAGAGAGGTTGTTACAGAGAATAATAATGCTATGCACTGACGAGAGAGATATAGTCATGGATTTCTTTGCAGGAAGCGGCACAACAGCAGCAGTAGCACATAAACTCAATAGACATTATATTAGTATTGAACAAATGACTTATGAAATAGACTATACTTCCGAAAGAATGAAGAAAGTCATAGAAGGAGAGCAAGGTGGCATTTCGAGAGAAGTCAGTTGGAAAGGTGGCGGGAGTTTTATCTATGCAGAATTACAGGAGCTCAATATGAAATACATCAGCATGATTCAAGATTCGACTAAGGACGCCGATTTAAAGATTGTTATGAGAAACATGAATGAATCTGCCTATCTTAACTTTAAAACAGACATACAGAAAGCCACAAACAAAAATAGCGGTTTTCAAGAATTGTCTTTCGATGAAAAAAAACGGCTCTTGATTAACGTATTAGATGCGAACCAACTCTATCTGAGCTATTCCGAGATAGATGATGCCAAGTTTGAGGTGCCTGAATCTATCAAGGCATTTAATCGTTCTTTCTATGCAAAGGACGGTGAGAACGAGTGAGTCGAGAAATTCTTCACGCCCAGATCGAAGACGAGTTCAGTAGAATATTCGTAACGCCGCCGGACATCCCCCAATATGTACCCGATAACCTGAACCATGAATTGCGTCTCTATCAAGAACAGGCATTACGTCATTTCATGTTCACACAGCAGTCGGATGCGGCGGATATCGCATTCAATCACCAACTGTTTCATATGGCCACGGGTTCGGGAAAAACGTTGGTGCTTGCCGCTTCTATTCTGTATCTATATAAAGAGCATGGCTACCGAAATTTCCTATTCTTCGCTGACAGCGATGCCATCGTGAAGAAGACAATAGACAACCTGACAAATAGTGCCTCGCCAAAGTACCTGTTCAATCCGTTGGGCATCGTTATCGAAGGGGAAACTGTCCAAATCAAAACTGTTGATGTGTTCCCACATCAACCTGCATCGAACACAATCTATCTGCAAGTAACAAGCATTCAAAAATTACACGGAAACCTTGACGAGCCGAAAGAGAACGGACTAACCTATGTCACACTCGAAGACCTGAACATCGTGATGCTTGCAGACGAAGCTCACCATTATTTCGCAGAGACAAGGCGCAATCAGAAAAGGGTTTCCAAGCAGGAAGCCGAAGCTCGTTCCTGGGAGCGGACAATCGAGAGGTTGCTGTCTTTAAATCCTAAGAACCGGCTTTTGGGTTTTAGTGCTACCTTCAATCTTGATAATGAATTGTTATTCGAAAAACTACAAAACCGGATTGTCTACCAATATGATCTAACACGTTTTATGGGATCAGGCTATTCTAAGAACGTAGTACTATTGCAGGCGAATGAGGACGACCAACAGAAAATCCTTAATGCTGTTCTTCTAAGTCAATACCGTAAATACATCGCGAGGGACAACGGAATTGACTTGAAGCCTATCATCCTATTCAAGTCGAATACGATTGCGAAGTCGCTTGCAACCAACCATGTATTCACCGACATGATCGAGAACTTGACGACGCGGCAACTTGAAGAAGCAATAGATAAAGGAATAAGTTTATACGCCAGTACGAAAAGTATTTTGGGGAAAATGTTCAACTACTACAAAGGATTGGAACTGGCCACTCTCATTCGTGATTTGCAATGGGACTTTGCGGATGAAACAATATTGAATGCGAACGATTCAAAATTTCTGTCAGAAGAAAACACACTGCTGCTAAACACGCTCGAAGAACAGGACAACCCTATTCGAACCATATTTGCAGTTGCTAAACTAAACGAGGGATGGGATGTGCTCAACCTGTTCGATATAGTACGGATCAGTGAGGGCGCAAGCAAGACTCGCAACACGACCGACAGCGAAGCGCAACTGATTGGACGGGGTGCGCGGTACTATCCCTTTATCTATGAAGGAGAAAAATCGTATCAACGACGGTTTGACATGGCAGACAGCGATTTGAAAGTAATTGAGATGCTACATTACCATACAATCAACGAGAATGCCTATATCCAGAATCTGTACAAGTCGTTAGAAGCCGCTAAGATTCAAATCAAGGAAGATGGCAGCACTCGACTTGAAGCTAAAATCAAATCGAAATTTAAGCTGACTGATTTATATAAGTATGGAAAAATCTATATTAACCGTGTGATTTCTACTACTCCTGACGAATACCAGGCATTTGAGGACTACAATGTATCTTCTGACTTCGAAATGGATTACGAAACCACCGTGGAAAAAGTATATGGAACTAACCGTGAAGTGATGAGTTCAAGGACACATGTAATAGAAATGACAGTAGATCGACGCCTACTGCAAAAAGCAATTCAACGCAATCCTTTCTACCATTTTTGCAATTTAAAAAAGTATATCCCAAGTATTTCGAGCATTGATGAATTTATAGAGAATGAGAATTTTCTTGGCGGCTTGAAAATCACATTGATTGTTCCTATTGGACTAACTGCTAAAGATCTAACGCCTACTGAAAAACTAAAGACAGTTGAAAAATTTCTGTCTCAGGCAGCCAACAGCATTCGATTAAACTATATGAAGTTAAAAGGAACACCAGTCTTTTATGGCGTACAATTTTCAGAACTTATCAAGGATTATTACGTAGAGGTCAACCAAGTCCGTGGTAGGGTTAATACGATGCATGAGGTTGTTCAGGAACGAACTATGCGGGACCTAGATTGGTATATCTATGATAAAGCAATCGTCAACGGTCTTGAACGAGACTTAATTGATTTTATTAACAATTATATAGAGACTCTGCAGGAGAAATATGAAGAAGTTTACCTCATTCGTAATGAGCGAAAAGTTCGGGTGACAGAAATTGGTGGTATCAGGGGTTTCATGCCGGATTTCTTGCTCTATCTGAAAGATGAAAATTTTACTTACCAAGTGTTCCTGGAGCCTAAGAATAGTAAATTACATGAAGCGGATCAGTGGAAGGAGAACTTTCTATTGGAGTTAACCACTAGGGATGATATAGAAGTGTTGAGCGAAAATGAAAATATGCGTCTTATTGGAATTAAGTTTTATTCAGACGATGAAGAAAAAAGACGTAATTTTAAAGAGGACTTTAAAGAGAAGTTGATTGATCTTCCATCGACTTAATACCCCCACACCCCCAATAAGCCCCTAGAGTATGATTGTTGCTAAATGATGCGGGGACATAGAGTAATCCCATAAGCCCACATTACCCCCAGTATTTCAATTGGGGGTAACGGGGACTAGTGTTCTTTTCGTTGCCCCCGCTTTATCCAGCATTGTAAAAGCATTTTTTATACTTGGGGGTAAAGGGGGTATCATCCTTGTCTTTTTAGTAAAGTTGGATTAATTCTTATAAATTCCTTTAGCCCAACCTTTTCATTTCTGATATAGTGCATTTCCTCAAGCTTTTTAAGAACCTCCCTTAATTCTTGCATTTTGTTGAACTTTCTTTTCACTAATTGCTGTAGATCTCTATATAAAATTACGTCCTGTCCTTTAGAGGTATCCAAAATACGTTTTAAAACGTACCTTAAGATATTTTCATTTTCAACGTTACCCATAATTCCAAAAGCTTGCTCAGCATGACTAAGAAAATAATCACGCAAAGCATTTGCTCTTTGTAATGTCTCGTAATTAATAATTAGCGGAATATCCGCTATTTCCTTAGTAATATTATCTGCTATATGAAATAACGCTGCTATTCGTATAATTTGACCAGTTAATTTTCCAATCCATCCCAGATAACCTTCAGATACGTCTTGATTTCTCAACATTAGTTCCCTTTCCTTTTCTAATCGTAGCATATAACTATAAGCTTCATCATCTAGCGTTATTCTTTTCAGTTTATCTAGTGGATTACTGTTTTCTTCGCTGTTTTCGACAATATTGTAACCCAGCATTTTTTGCATATTGGAGTAATAAAGATTACTAACTCGATAATCCAGTTCCTTCGGATCCTCATGTCTGTAACCTAATAAAGACGCTGGCAACGCATACAAAAATCGTTGTGTTAATCCTCGGTTGCTAAAACCAATTGGTAGTTCTTGAATTACTGAAGGTTGTACAAATAGCCCTATAGTTAATCGAGGTTTTTGTAGCACAATAGAAGGTCGATTCAGCCTATCTATTGATGTATAATCTGCTGAGTAAGCTTTTAAGTATATATCGATGTTTGGTTTGTTACTATATCTACCCGCTATCATCTCGAATGCCTCAGCTCCCTCAGAAGATAGTATGGCCATGCGCTCATTATGTTGAAACATTAAATCCGCTATCTTCTCTGGAGTAGAGTCCGAGGTAATATATCGGGGAGCAATTATTTCTTCCTCCTCTGCAAGCTCTTCTGCAATTTTAGTTGCTTCTTCCAGGATTTCTGGGTCCCCTTTTTTTGCATACTGTGCCTCTAGTGTCGCTAAACGACTCTCTTCCATTTTTCGTTTGATTTTACTTTTTAATATGGTTGATTTTGTTCGTTCCATTTCCGTTTTTTCGAAGTCTGAAATTGGCGATATAAAACGGTTAAAAATAGCGCTTTTTCTATTCGCTGAACTGAGTGAAACGACCATATATGTGTTTATCGTCTCTATCCAGCCTTCTTTCGGTGAAACGACGAACTTATCTGCCAATGCTGTTGATAATGCTGCTATACTAGCTAAGGCAGATGCATCGACTGGTGTTTGCGTCTCTTCTGCCACTCCGTAAATATAATCCTTAATCCACTCAGGAAAGACTTCTACTTCAATGGTCGGTAAGACTTGTTTATTGAAAGGAAGAGGGATTTCCCATTCATCTATTTTCTCATTATTGTGTTCTATTAAAGCTACTATGTTATTATTTTGAATCATTTACTACCACGCCGCCTAGCGAGTTCTATTCCGGCTATGCTGTTTATTGTTTTATATAGTTCTTCTTGTGTGAGTGGCGGTCGATTTTGCTGATTCCATAAATTAAGCAACTCGGTGATTAAAAGAGGATCAACATAACGGCGAAATAAATGACCGGATAATATTGCTGCTGCATTGTTTCTTCCTTCTCCCTCTGCAACTCCTCTCGCAAGGTTACTCCAATAGGAAGATGAATGTTTCTTTGTCCTCCTTCCAGATTTATTTTCAATTAGCATTTTGACAAGCCATTTTGGGGCTTCAGTGATCTCAGTTCGTAGTGGATGAGATGACAACTCCCAAATATATCTTCGTTCACTTTTGTGCTGAGAAGGGGGAACAATAATATAACCACCATCCCCCCTAATGTCCAACCCCGGATAAAAATTAACTTTGCTTTCTATTCCCTCTTGATAATTAAAAACATAATGTAATCCCTGGGAACCCGTTATTGATTGAACTGTATTTGGCAAATTTCCGTATTTATTAACTAATTCATCTAAAGTCAAACGACCGTCACATTGCTTAATATCAACGTCTAAAACAAATATATTTGATTCTTTTCCAGTCCTTACTCCGATATTCGCCATCGGGTGTTTAACCCACCATTTTTTAATTTGATCTATACTAGTTGTAGCACTATAAAAACCATTTCGTGGTATCGGGTGTTTTGCTATGTTTGTGCACCCTCCCTTGCCGCAAGAGCATCTGCCATTAACTAGATAATGGACAGGAAATACATGCCATTGGAGTTCATTTGCATATGCAATTGCTGCTTTCAACATTTTACTTGCTTCTGCTGCAGCATTGACTTCATGACCAAGGTAAGGTACATTTGTATTACTAAACATCTAAATTACCTCTTTCCTAACCACCTCATTTCTTAACGACAAGAAACGAGGTTTTTAATTTAGTAAACTTCTTTACCAGAGTTTGTTCCTCCACCGACTAACCATTTTTCAATTGACTCCCTGTGAAACAAAACCTTCCCTCGTACGCGCACGTTTGGGATTTGACCTTCCCGCACCATTGCATAAATTGTATTTAAAGACACCTCATTTCTAAAAAAATCAGATCTTAATTCTTTTACCGTTAGAATAGTTTTTGTCTGTCCCATAATTTTCTCTCCCTAATTTTTTTTGAGGTAAATAAAAAAATACCCCTCTGAAAAAACGACAAATTGTGCCAATGCACAAGTCATTTTCTCAGAGGGGTATTCCCTTTAGATTATATTAATTTTTTAGTTGACATAATCGTACCACCGATTACAATATGAGTCAACATCTTTTCTTTCAGTAACAATCATTATAATCAATTGACTTGGATTTAGAAATATTATAATA
Source organism: Sporosarcina sp. P37 (assembly GCF_002109365.1). NCBI lineage: Bacteria > Bacillati > Bacillota > Bacilli > Caryophanales > Caryophanaceae > Sporosarcina > Sporosarcina sp. P37. Next base: position 2,720,459 of record NZ_CP015349.1, on the reverse strand, counting down.
ACGGGAGGCTAAAGAAAATGTCTATAGTTGAGCGTGGAGAAAATTCTTATCGTTTTACTGTTTATGTAGGTAAAGATGCAAATGGTAAATACAAGAGAGAGACAATGACATACAAAGTTACAGAAAAATTCACACCTAAAAAACTAAAAGAACATTTAGACCATGAATATTTAAAATTTAAACAGCAAGTAATGTCCGGGGAATATATAACCCCCGAGAAAATGAGTTTCGTTGAATTTTCCAAGGATTGGGAGAAAAAATTTGCCAAGATAGAGCTTTCGGAAACTACCTATCAAAACAGGTACTTGGTACTGAAAAATCATATCCTCCCTGTAATTGGACATGTGACTATAGATAAAATAAAACCCATTCTATTAGTGGATCTTTTAGAAAATTTAACGAGAAAGGATGGAAAAGATGGTGAGCTGTCCGTTTCTGCTAAAGAAGATGTTTATAAAGCACTAATGAGTGTTTTTAAGTATGCAAAGCAATGGGGAATCATTAGTATTAATCCAATGGATGGGGTAAGTAAGCCAAAGGCAAATAAGTCAACTAAGAAATCAACTTTAAATATATACGAACTTGATGAAATCGAATTACTATTTAAGGCAGTCGAAAAAGAAGCGTTCCATTGGCGTGTGTTTATTTCCTTAGCTTTAGCTGCTGGTTTACGTAGGGGAGAATTATTGGGCTTAGAATGGTCAAAAGTAGACTTCGAAAATAAGCGTATAGACATCGATACTACAATCGTCAAGGCAGATGGGGCTTTGATTAAAGGTCCCAAGTCAAAGGCCTCAAACAGGCTTGTGGCGATTCCTGAATCGATTATAAAGGAATTAGAGTATTATAAAGATTATTGGATAGCAGAAAAAAATGCTATGGGTTCCAAGTGGATTGAACAAGAAAGATCGTGGCTGTTTTGTAATGAAGATGGAACACATTTTTATCCGGATACTCCTTCAACCTGGTGGAGAAGATTTACGGAACGCAATAAAATTAGACATATAAGATTACATGATTTGAGACACACTTCAGCATCGCTCTTAATAGCCGAAAATGTCCATGCAAAAGTGATAGCTGAGCGATTAGGTCACTCAAAAATAAGTGTAACAATGGATACTTACGGCCATTTATTAAGATCGGCGGATCAAGATGCAGCAGCAAAGTTGAATAATCTATTTTTGCGAAAATAACAAAGAGTTATCTACTATACTCTTTTTAAAAAGAGAAAGGGTTGTTGAATTTGGCAAATCGAAAAAAACGTGTTTTTCAACATATTATGGCAGATGATTCTATAAAGATTATTAGACAAACGTTTCCAAGAGAATGGATAATTCGAGAGTACACTCCTGACTATGGGATTGATCTCAAAGTTGAGATTTTTGAAAGTGTACAGGGAAATAATTATGAAGCATTAGGTGAGTTCTTCTTTGCTCAGGTCAAGTCAGTTAAGAGCATAGAAACCAAGGTAATGCAAGTCAGAAGCAGAACCAACGTAGCACAGTATCCTCTCCACTATACAGGTAGTGAAAAAGTTGAGATTGAAGTTATCAAATTCTCACTTGATACTGATACAATTGTTACAGTTCACTCCATGGGAGCTGCTATCCCTGTCTATTTATTATATGTAGTATTAGATACACAACAAATCTTTTATGTTTGTTTAACTGACTATATTGAAAAAGTACTAATTCCCGAGGATCCAAGTTTTAGGGATAAAGGGGAAAAAGTAATCAATATACCTATTAGTAACGAGATAACATCTGACGCATCAACGATTTTCCCATTGAGATTTAGCGCAATCAGAATGAAATTTTATGCTATGTTTGTTAAATTTAATTACCAACGCAAAGAGATTAATTATAGTATTGAAGGTATGAAGGATATGGAAAACGGGCGTAAAATTGAAAAACTTAACCTGTTTTTCTATCAAATTCAATACTTTCTGAACGATATTATGGACAATGACATTTGGAGATATATTCATAACTGGGGTGCTCTTCAGTTGTGCTTTAATGATTTACATTCATTAAATGAAAAAATATCAATAAACATAAAGATGTTGGCCAACGAGTCTGAAAGTGACAGTATTTATGAGCACAATCCCCCTTTGATCCTCCATGACATAACTGCTTGTTGGGATAGGTTAGTTAACCTTGAGGATATGTATGAAGAAATTGTTAGAGAAAAGAATTTACCAACATTATTTTCTGAAATCATGAAAGACTATGATGCTGAGAGTAGCGTATAACAACAATTTAAAATAAGAAGCCATTTCAATATGGGTTCTTTCAGTCTGTTGACAAAGTAGAAAATTACTTTTCTAGGCACTGGAATTTCTCTTTGAAGGTTGATCTTCGCTTCAGGCGGATGCGTTCCGCAAGGCGTGCGTCAAGCCCCCCACCTTTGCTGACGCTGGGCCTTTCGGGTATTGGCTGTCACGCTGATCCTGCGGAAGTCGCCGCTTTGTTGTGCTGCAATCAACTGGTGTCTAACTTGGCCACTTGTCTACAAGCTCTAAAAACCCATTTTAATACGGGTTCTTTGTCTTAACGATAATATCTAATGTTCAGTTTGAATTTCATTGAAAAGCAAAATTATAGTGTTGACTAGGACGTGCAAAAAATTCTATCTACGATTGGGCGTATTACGTTTTATTGAAGTCAACAATCGCAACTATCTATCACAGATAAAGAAGCGCTTGGCTATTTCAAAATAAACAACTGATCCTCGACCTCAATTATTGACGATTATAATCTTTTGTCTTAATCAATTCTAAACATATTAATTAGCTCATTTAACTTGTTTCCAATATTACTACGAACAAAGGTATTTGAATCAGTTGCAATCATCAATCCGCCAGTATTTATAACTTGTAAGTTACTCAACTTCATTAAGGAAGATCTGAACTCCATCAACTCTTCGTTATCCAAAATCAATTTATCAAGTTCATCCCCTTTCTGTTCATACTCCTCTGGCCTTAACCGTAAAAACAACATAGTAGAATTCACACTTTCTGCATTTTCATCTTCGGGCAAACTCGTTAGAAAGTTATAAGCCTTATTAAAGTACTCAATATCCCAGTCATTCATATTCTGAAGAGCGTGAATAATAATTGAACTTGTATAATCAATCTTTTGAGTAGAAAGCAAAATTTCACCTGCAAAATAACCTAATATTTCTGAGCTTCTTTCAGAAACGGAATTTAGAGCTCCATCTAATATTCCAAAAAATTTTTCCCTGGAATGATCATGACTTAGAAATTCTTTTAGGCTCTCCCTATCTTTGTCATCATATTTTTTTCCTTGTTCGTTTATTTTTTTTGAAAATCCTTTCAAAAATCGTTTCATTTTTCTTTCCTTGTGGTAATTCCAGATATGTTTAGCTACACCTAACATTTTTAAAGGAGTATTATCCATCACTTGTCCAATCGTTTCTAAAGAGTCTTCTGCAAAAGAATCAAGATCGCTTAAAATTTCTTGAAGATTTCTTAATGATAAACTTTTTTCTTTTGACAAATTTATCCTCCCCTAGCCTCTAAATGATTTTTTTATCATTAATTTTCTCACTGTATATGAGAATTCGACTCTTAAAACTCAAAAATTTACTGCCTCTATATACTTTGAATAAAAACTTTTCATAAAATAACAGAGCAACTGTTTAACGCTAATTTCAATACTATACAGGGATAGCAAGGGACATGACTTAAGCCATCTAAGAAATGAAGAGCGTGCGTCTTTGAAGTCGATCGTCTTCCGCTACAATGAGCTTACTGTCCATAAAGTATAATCCCTAAAGAAAATAAAGGAAATGGCCCTTTGATGAATATGGTCTGTTTTACAACATACTATTCCAACATCTACGGTTAACAAGTCTCTATTTAAGATAGCTACAGATATGCAAGCAGCACCGCAACTACGAGGAGATTCAGCGTGTATGGAAAGACTCCACAGCGTTGCAAAGGATGCTTAATGCACCTTCTCCGGGAAGCACCAGACAGAAACGCTGGTCATCGTCGAAAATGATAAAATCCAGATCAAATTATTTACTGTTAACTTTTTTTGATTTATTTACTTTGATTTTTAACACCAATTTAACACCAACCTACAAAAAAAAGACCCCTAGGCATCCGGCCTAATAGGATCTCTTGGCGTTAAAGAACCGTGTTCCGACGGTCTTTAACTGGGTTTGGCACCCAATGACTCCGACTGGGCTCGAACCAGCGACCTCCACCCTGTCAAGGTGGCGCTCTCCCAGCTGAGCTACGGAATCGAAAATACTAGGATGTGCACAATAAGCAGTTACGCTCTCAAGCACAAATACTATAATAGCATCATCTCGCCCTATTGTAAACAAAGAAATTAAAAATCGATAATTTTTCTATTCCGTCAGAAAAATTACCGATTTTTATGGATATACGTTACATTGTTCAGAGGATATTCTCCTTTCAATTACTGCATTGGATTTGCATTTTCTTCCATCGGTTCTTTTTCAAAATATAAAAACTCCTCATGATCCAGCTCATTCATTCTTTCTTTATTGAAGCCATGTGCCAAGTGACCTTCAAAAACAGTTTCCCACCAAGTGTCTTGTGTATTCATTTTATCTCTCTCCTTTTGGTTTGATTGGTTTCTGTACCGATCTGTATATTTTGGCTGTTGTGATTGATTTGCTTATATGTAGTATATACATAACTGACAGTGGCAAAACTGCGCAATTAGTCCAAAAATGATTCATTCTTTTCTAGACCTTTGACTTCTTGACTTTCCTGTAATTCTGTGAAATGAAAATACCTTTTTAGCGATAAAACCAAGTAAATACTAGACTCTTCATCTATTGAAGATGTACAAGCACTCTAGTTCTTTTTTATCAATCAATCTAGTGTTTATGACAGGCAAATTGAAAAACAGAAACTTTGAACAGCCGGACAATAAAAAACGGCTTGCCTGCTCGCAATATTTGAGCAGACATGCCGTTTTTTTTAATTTGAAGCCAGTTTTGGCGGATTGTTTTTTCTGTTCCCCATAAACTGAAATGCAAGTAAGATAACGAATAGCACTAAGCCGATAACGTCGGTCAGGGTTTCCGGGTAAATCAGCATCATTCCCGTGGCAATCGTTACGATTCGCATAATCCAGTTTAATTTACTGTACCAATAACCAATCAATCCTGCGCCAATCGCGATCATCCCGACAATTGCGGTCATGGTGACCCATATAATCTCCGTCACGCTTGAATCCAGCATCAGCATTGCGGGATTGAAAACAAACATATACGGAATGATAAAGGCCGCAATCGCAAGTTTTGCAGAAGTAACACCGGTCTTAATTGGATCTCCGCCTGAAATACCCGAGGCTGCAAAAGCGGCCAGCGCAACAGGCGGCGTGATATCTGCGATAATACCGAAATAGAAAACAAATAAGTGTGCAGATACTGCCACTACAATCGGCACAGCTGCACCTGCCGGCTCACCCAGCATCAGCAGCGTAATAATGGCTGGCGCTGCGATTGTAGAAGTGATCACGTAGTTTGCAGTCGTTGGAGAACCCATCCCCAAAACGATTGCTGCAAACATCGTGAAAATCAGTGTCAGTAAAATATTACCGCCTGCTGCTGAGATCAGACCTGTTGCCAAACTTAGCCCGAGTCCGGTTTTCACTACCACACCAACAATGATACCTGCACAGGCCGTCGCTGCCGCAACAGCCAATGCTGTCCGCGCACCGTCAACCAGCGCATCGATCATATCACGAAGACCGATTCTTGTTTCTTTACTGATCGCACTCACTACAATCGTCAGTACAATACCGAGCAGTGCGGCTTTCATCGTTGGAATGCCCGCTAATAAGAACACGATAATTCCTGCAATCGGCAGCAGTAAATAAATCTTTTTCAGCGTCTCTTTACGGTTCGGAATTTGTGATGCATCCATCCCCTGCAAGCCTACGCGCTTTGCTTCAAAATGGGTCATAATCCAAATTCCCGTGAAGTACAGCAGCGCAGGAATAGCCGCAGCTTTGGCTATTTCCCAATACGTTACCCCGCCAATGAACTCAACCATCAGAAACGCAGCCGCGCCCATAATCGGCGGCATAATCTGCCCGCCTGTAGAAGCTGCTGCCTCCACTCCGCCAGCGAACTCTTTACGATAACCCAGTTTTTTCATCATCGGAATCGTATATGAACCCGAACCTACTACGTTAGCGACAGAGCTTCCAGAAATCGTACCTTGCAGCGCACTTGAGAAAATAGCAACTTTCGCCGGTCCGCCGGTTAAACGGCCTGCAAGTACTACTGCCAGGTCATTAAAATAGGTGCCGACGCCCGTTTTTACCAAAAATGCTCCAAACAGCAGGAAGACGAATATGAAGGTGGCCGATACGCTGATCGGTGTACCGAGAATCCCGTCTGTCGTAAAGAACATTAATTGAACGAGATTTTCCACACTTTGCCCGCGGTGTGCGAGGAATCCGGGAAAATACGGTCCAAAGAACGCATAAACCAAGAACACGATTGAAATAATTGTAATTGGCAGTCCCACCGCACGTCTCGCCGCTTCAAGCGTTAACAGAACAGCTAAGATACCAATCACTAAATCAATATCAGATACACGTCCCACACGAAATACCAGTTCATCAATGAACAGCGGCCAATACAAACCGACCGCTACTGCCAATAACGATAAAATAATATCGTAAAACGGCACCTTGTCGCGGCGCACACCAATTTTCTTTCTGGCAGGAAACAGTAAAAAAATGAGCGATAAGGCAAACCCTAAGTGAATGGAACGTTGGATTTGCGCTGTAAACGGTTTACCAATCGCAGTGTATAATTGGAAAATAGAAAATGCCAGTAAGCCAAAAAACACAATTTTACTGAGCAGACCCTTCAAGTCCCGCGTATTGGATTCAGGGTCGTATTTTTGAAGAATTTCGAGTTGCTCTTGTTCTGAAAGCGTACCCATTTCTTCATCTGAGATGGGGGAATTATTTTTTTCCCGTTCTTTGTTAGTTTCCATCTACTCTAGCTCCTTTCAACAACTCATAATTTGATACCTTGGCCACATAAAATTCATAGGAATGACCTTTTTGAAGAAATTCTTTCAGATGATAATCTTTTTGCTGATATCGCAAAGACAGATCGGCATTTACTCTTCCTACATAAAGAACAAACGAGTCAATCACGCGGTTTTCGAATGTAAGCGTATAAACACCATCTTCCACTTGCAGCGTTTCGCCCTCTTCTGCGTAACCCGGCAATCCGATAGCTACGTCTTCATACTGCATACATTCGAAACGGAGCTTTTCATTTTCAGTAATGAGATATTGTTCCTTCACATTGGATAAGTGTATCGAATGAATATAGTTAATTTGAAAATGCCGGTCTTCACGCAATGGAAGGTAATATACTTCGTGCTGTTCGCTCCGAACTTCCTCAAGTACGATTATTTGCCTGTATGGATAAAACAATGCGATCAGCAACACAATTCCTGTCAGAACAATCGGCAGCAGAACGAATCTACGTAATTTCATCCGCTTATCCCTTTCTGTTACTCTCTCATCAGTAGTCGTAATAGTATATGAATTGCGCCAATTTCACGCAAAAATCAAGAACGGGACGGCCAAAGCTTTCGCTTCACCGTCCCCTCTGATCATGTCAAAAAAAACATTCTTGCCAATTAGTTTACTTCATCAAAGTATTTCTGCGCACCCGGGTGAACAGGAATACCAATACCGTTCAAGCCGCTCTCCGCTTTAATCAAAGCGCCTTTAGCATGCTGGATTTTTGAAGCATTTTCATAAATTGCTTTTGTAATCTGGTAACCAAGCTCTTCAGAAATATCATTTTGCATAACGAGCATTGCACCTACTGATACCGCAGGAGTATCCTCCTTAGAACCATATGTTCCGGCAGGGATGATTTCTTTTGCATAGTATGGATATTTCTCGATTAATTCGTCAGCTTTTTCATCTTCAACCGGAACAATGAATACTTCCGCAACAGCGTTCAGACCTTCAACAGCACCTGTTGGAGTTCCAGCTGTAATGAATGCAGCGTCGATTTGTCCAGCCTGAAGACTTTCTTGTGATTCACCAAAATCCAAGTTTTGCGGTTTGATATCGCTCATAGATAAACCGTGGATTTCAAGCAGTTGCTCAGCATTTGCATATGTTCCAGAACCTGGTGCGCCTACTGATACACTTTTGCCTTTCAAGTCTTCAAACGTTTTAATTTTGTTTTTCTTCAATGTAACCAATTGAACTGTTTCCGGGTAAAGTGAACCGACTGCAGATACTTCGTCAATTACTTCTCCGTCAAACATCATTTCACCTTTCGATGCGTAATAAGCGATGTCTGTTTGCACGAATGCGATATGAGCGTCTCCATCTTTAAGTGCCGTCATGTTCGCAGCAGATGCCTGAGATACCTCAGCAGTTGTTTTAATGCCAGTTTCCTGGGTGATGAATTCAGCAAATGAACCGCCTAATGGATAATAAGTTCCTTGTGTTCCCCCAGTCAGCAAGCTCAAAAACTTGTAGTCTTGCTCTGTCTTGCCTTCGTCTTTGTTTCCGTCTGCAGCTTTATCTCCGTCTGCTTTTTCATCGTTACCGCAAGCTGCGAGTACAAGAAGTGCAAGCATGGAAATCAGCGCCAACAGGCGAAGTGAGTTTTTCTTCATGTGACAATCTCCCCTTTTCTATTTGTAGTCATACACATTTTCATTCTACCATGAAAGCGCTTTACCTTGTCAATATTTTATGATCATTTTGTTCTAGTTGATAAATTAGGAGATTAGGAGAGGATGGCAGGCAGCAATGGGCTGAGGTATGATCTATTATTTTATTGCCCAGCGGCGCTTTTTGGATAGCGAGGGGAATTAGGGGTAAGTCTTTTTTAATGGGGTGTTGGGGCGTTGCTCGACTGATTGTTGGGGATTGAAGTTAGAAGGTGTCCGTTTTTAGGACCCGCGCCGGCACGTGGGGGATTGCCTTTCGTCATGAGCCAGCTGGCGATAGTGCGCGCCAACTGTCTCATGACTTCGGCCGACCCCGCAGTTGTGCCTGCGCTGCTGTGTGGAAGCTATTCATGTACTCTTTTAAAAGAGAAGAAGTGCAGTACGCAGCCGTCCGCAAGCGCCCGAGTGAGTTCAATGCTGTTTTGGCTCTAGTGTTGGGATCGTTGCTCGACTCGTTATTGGATGTTGAAGTTAGCAAGTGCCAGTTTTTAGGACCCGCGCCGGCACGTGGGGGATTGCCTTTCGTCATGAGCCAGCTGGCGGTAGTTCGTGCCAGTTGTCTCATGACTTCGGCCGACCCCGCAGTTGTGCCAGCGCTGCTGAGTGGAAGCAAGTCAGGTTGTTGTTTAAAAGAGATGAAGTGCAGTGACTCGCTGCCGACGGGGGTATGCTTAGGCAAATGAAGTGTCATACTTGCTTCCTCCTAACTAAACGGAGGCGCCTTACAAGCGGTCGGCGAAGTGATGAGACTGACAGGCGGTCTTCCTGTCTGGCTCATTGCGTAGCCATCCGCCAGCGCCGCAGTGGCTTCAATGACGTTCCCCTTCTCTTCTCACAAGACGGCAGACTATGTGATCCAGTTGTTAAGTACAATGCAGAACACTGTCGGCACTGTGCTTAACATTTACGTTTACTTTTCCTAAACCAGAAGCCACAGTGACTCCCCCTAACTGAACGAAGGCGCCTTACAAGCGGTCGGCGGAGTGATGAGACTGACAGGCGTTTTTCCTGTCTGGCTCATTGCGTAGCCATCCGCCAGCGCCGCAGTGAGTCCAAAACCGTTTCGCTTCTATTTTTATAATGATGTCAACTTGTGGAAACCAGTTAGGATGCAAAAGAGCTGAACGCGGTCTGCCCTGCAATTCTCTATCTCATTTCAAAAACCAGAAGCCAATGTGACTATCCCTCACTGAACGGAGGCGCCTTACAAGCAGTAGGCGTAGTGACGAGACTGACAGGCGATTTTCCTGTCTGGCTCATTGCGGAAGCCATCCGCCAGTGCCGCAGTGGCTTCAATGACGTTACCTTCTCTCTTCACGATGACGGCAACCCGCGTAATCCAGTCATGATTCACAAGGGCTGAACGCCCTCTGTTTAGCACTTCCCTGTTCCCCTTGCAAAAAAGCGGCCGCATTGGGTTCATAGACGGATGCACCGGACATAAAAAAGACTGCCGCTAGTTATGATCTAGGGCAGTCCCGCTTCGTTCATCAGCTCTTACCATTTTGCACATCTTCAAACGTCAGGCCCGCCTCTTGCAAATCGCGCGTTCTGTGGGCAATTCTGGACGCTGCACACGCCGCGACACTCGCTACGAGATCATCAAGGAACGTGTGGATCCCGATTCCCTTTTTCGTATCCAGGTCGTTAATAATGCCAATTTTGTTCTTATCCAAGTGACCGAACGTCGTAACCGCAATCGAGCCATATGTGTACACTGCGCCTAATGCGATCGTTTCATCCACTCCGAATAACCCCTCGTCCGATTCGACAATTTGCTGAAGCGGTGCTGACAGCTGGCCTCTTTCTGCGATTTCATCCAATTCCACTCCGACTAAAATTGCGTGCTGCAGTTCGCGTTTGCGCAGTACGCTTTCTACTGAATCCACACATTGTTCAAGTGACAGCCCCTTATTATAAGGAACTTGCATTTCATAAACGATTTTTGCAATATCTTCAATTTTAACCCCTCGGCGCAACAGCGCATCTTTTGTTGCAGCTGTTACCACATCTGAATGAACAATTTTTTTACCTGCTACCATATTATTTCTCCTCTCTCTTCATATCCAATAGTCTTCACTGGCTTTACACTGTTAATTATCGGTATGATAATTATTAAGTGTACATTAATTATGGAGGTCCTACAAAATGAATCCAGGAAAAATCGAAGAAATCCGTTTTTACAGCAAAGAGTTACAGGAGGAAATGGAGCTGCTGATTTACTTGCCCTCCAGCTACTCTCCTTTATACAAACATAACGTCATGCTCGTTTCCGACGGCAAGGATTATTTCCAGCTTGGCCGAATCGGCAGGGTTGCCGATGAATTAATGGAAGAGGAAATCATTGAACCGGTGATTATCGTAGGAATTCCATACAAAACTGTAAAGGAACGCCGGCGCATGTATCATCCCGAAGGCGACCGCCATCAAGCGTATATCCGCTTTTTAGCACATGAGTTAATCCAGTATATTGATGAAACCTATCCAACATACCAAATGGGTGCTTCACGAACCCTGATTGGTGACTCTTTGGCTGCGTCAATTTCATTATTAACAGCATTAAAATATCCAAATTGCTTTGGAAATGTTGTTCTGCATTCTCCGTTCGTCAACGAACATGTGCTTGAATCTGTTCGTGCCAATCAAAATCCTGCCGCGCTGTCTATTTATCATGTCATCGGGAAAGAAGAAACATACGTCCCGACGACTTCTGACGGCAGACTTGATTTTCTGACTCCTAACCGTGAACTGCACAAAGTCATTAAAGAAAAAGGATTCCCTTTCTTCTATGAAGAACTTGACGGCGACCATACATGGAAGTCCTGGCAGCCGGATATCCGCCGGGCACTGATTGAAATTAATAGCCTTTAGTAATAGAAGAGGACAAACGTGGCTGTTTTCTGATATACTTGAGTAGATGCACAGTAAATTCAATCAATTCACAAGGAGGCAATCTTAAATGAAATACGGTATTGTTGCATTCCCTTCAAAAAAACTTCAGGATTTGGCAAATGGCTATCGCATGAGATATGATCCGCATTATGCGCTGATCACTCCGCACATGACGCTGAAAGATCCTTTCGAAGCGAATGATAAGGAAATTGAGGAAGTAGCAAAAGCGTTAAGAGAAATTACGATCAAGAACAGCCCTTTTGAGTTGAAAGTTACAAAAGTCGGCTCATTCGCGCCGACTACGAATACGATTTACTTTAAAGTTGTGCCAAATGATGAAATTCTTGCTTTACACAAAGATTTAAATGCCGATTTTTACCATGATTCTACTAACTATTCATTTGTACCGCATGTGACGATTGCACAGAAACTGACTTCCATTGAGCATGATGATGTGATCAACCAAATGAAAATGGTTGGCGTTGATCATTCTGAGATCATCGACCGTATCCATTTACTATATCAGCTAGAGGATGGATCGTGGACAGTTTACGAAACATTCCGTCTTGACCGGGAGTCCTGATTTGCAGATCACAGTGAAGATTGTATCAGATGAAAAGGGACGGCAGGATGCCTACACTGTCCGCAAGAAAGTATTTGTGGAAGAGCAGGGCGTCCCACTGGTTCTGGAATTGGATGAATACGATCAGGACGCCATCCACTTCGTCGTATACGATGAAGATCATCAGCCGATCGGTGCGGGCCGCATGAGAGGGCTCGTTAATGCCCATGCAAAAATCGAAAGAATTTGTATTTTGCAGGAGCACCGCGGGAAACATCTGGGCAGTTTGATTATGAATACGTTAGAAGATCATGCCAAAAAGAATTCGATGAAGAAACTTATTTTGAATGCGCAATCCTACGCTGTGCCTTTTTATGAGAAACTGGGCTACGTCGTCACATCGCCCGAGTTCATGGATGCGGATATTCCGCACCGTGCGATGGAAAAGGTGTTACCGGCGGATTGTCACATTAAATAAAATATCCCTGACAACTGATGATCAGCTGTCAGGGATATTTTTTAGATTTGTCATACATAAGCGTTAATTGCCTGGCCTTTACCTACGACGTTTGCAATTTCAGGTGAGAGCTGTGCCGGATTCGGAGCGATAAATCCTTTTTTTACTAAAGGTTGAGGTGCACGTTTCTTCTGTTGCTGCAGTTGCTCCTCACGACGTCTGTCTTCCTCTTCCAAGACTTCTTCCCAGTAGCTTGATTCCTCATTATTCAGACGTACAGGATGTACACGGCCAATGTAAGCAAAGTTATGACGGTCATTATTCATGCGCTCTGCATATTGCTGCGCCTGATAATTTTGAATCGGTAATATATATCCCATGATGTGCACCTCCTTTTATATTTCTTCACTTTTACTATATCCACTCTATAACACAATTAAACCTCATTTAGAAAATTATTTTAATTGCCGCCAAGTAATTTGGTAATGTCATTCAGATTTAGTCCTTTGCCGCTTTGAAGGATAGAGTTGACCAATTCATCTTCCATCGGCTGCGGAACATCTTTCTTTGCCACCTGGCTGACTTTCTGAATAATTTTCCTGACTTGTTTTTCATCTTTAAAATCGGCAAACTGAATAGCATTTGCTAATGCAAAGACTTCTTCCATTGGGACACCTGTTTTGGATTCTATTTTTCGAAAGAATGAATCATTCATATTAGGCTCTCCTCCTTAGAAATAGCTTCTGCCTACAATAATGAGTAGGATAAACAGAACTACGATCAAGACGAATGAAGAACCGCAATATCTTCCACCATATCCCCCGCCGTATCCAAAACCACCTTGACCGTAAGATGGATAACATCCGTACATAAAAACCCCTCCTTCCTTTCTTCTCTACTATATGCAAAGAAGAACGAAATGGAGAGGGCGATTGAATCGTTTAGACATTTCCTTTTGAAGTAAACAACAAAGCGCCGATTAATCCAAAAATAATAGCGGCGCTGATTCCTGAGCTCGTCACTTCGAACATACCTGTGACAACACCAATCAAGCCGTGCTTTTCCGCTTCCGCCAATGCACCGTGTGTCAATGCGTTGCCAAAGGAAGTGATGGGAACCGTTGCCCCGGCACCAGCAAAATCAATCAGCGGTTCATACCATCCGATGCCGTCCAGGACAGATCCCGCCACGACCAGCGAACACAATGTATGCGCAGGCGTCAGTTTGGCTACGTCCATCAATAATTGACCAATAACACAAATCAGGCCGCCTACTATAAATGATGTAATATAAATTGAAATCATTCTGGTGTCACCTCATCCATCGTCAGTTCAACCGCGTGGGCAATACACGGAATCGTATCGCCTTGCTGAAACGACAAAGGAGACAGCAGTGCGCCTGTCGCAAGTAAAAGCACACGCTTATATTCCCCAGTCATCAGCTTTTGGTATACGTCAGAAAAGAATACGGCCGCAGAACAACCCGAACCGCTGGCCCCCGCATTAAAGGAAGGATCTTTCCCGTAAAATTCTTCCCCGGCATCCCTGAAGTTCTTCGTATGCGGCAGTCCATTTTCATTGGCCAGCGCTTTAAAAATAGTAAAACCATTGCTGCCTAAATCACCGGTAATAATCGTATCGTAGTCATCAACCGTCATACCGTGTCCCGATAAATGATTCATCAGTGTTTCACTGGCTGCCGGCGCCATCGCCGATCCCATATTCAATGGGTCCGTCATCCCCATATCTACCACTTTACCGACTGTCGCGCATCGAATTACCGGGGTCCCCGGTTTATGCTTTCCAACCAGCACAGCGCCGGCCGCAGTCACTGTCCATTGCGACGCTGCGCCCTTTTGCGAACCATACTCAATCGGATAGCGGAACTGCCGCTCAATTGCGTTATGCTGACTTGAAGAACCTGCAACAATCCAGTCCGCTTGTTTTGCCTCTGCCAGCAAAGCGGCTGTTATTATAGAAGATACAGAGGTTGCACAGGCTGAAAATAAACCAATGTACGGTATCGCGAGCGCCTGCGCAGTAAAATTTGACGGTGTCATCTGGTTCACCAAATCGCCGGTCAGAAAGAAATCGATTTTGTCCGGCTGCTTTTTGGATTTACTCAGTGCAATGAGTACGGCATCATACATTAACTGCTGATGGCCGTCTTCATTTGTAGGCAGATCACAACGTTCGTCATCATATGTTTTATCAAATTGCTGCGCAAACACACTTTTCTTTTTTTCCAGCGGCCCCGCTGTAACGCCTGTCGCATGAATACTCGGCATGGAATGGAATGTTAAAATGCCCTGTTTCACCATGAGACGACACCAAATTTCACTAGAATCGTTTTAATCAGTGCCACAACGAAAGCTGAAAATACGCCGAATAAAATGACCGAACCTGCCAGCTTAAACATATTGCCGCCCACACCGAGCACATAGCCTTCTGACTTGTGTTCGATGGCTGATGACACGACCGCATTGCCAAAACCGGTAATCGGGACCGCTGCGCCCGCACCGCCAAATTGCGCAATTTTCTTGTACAAACCAAATCCTGTCAGGAGCATGGCAATGAAAATCATCGTGGCGACTGTCGGGTTACTTGCCGTACGCTCTGTAAAATCAAAATAGGTTATATAGAAGAGCGCGATAAATTGTCCGATTAAACAAATGAATCCGCCCGTAAGAAAGGCTTTAATTACATTTTTCATAACAGGAGGTTTAGGTGATAACTCTTTCTCTATCTGGGCATACTTTTCTTGTTGCATCACGTTTGCTCCTTTTCAATGGATTTTATTTTATCGATTTTTTTCCGGAAATGTTTCTGCTCCTTTTTATTCATTAATTTATTGGTTTCCAGCAGCACTTTACTGTCGGCAGAAACAGTGACTTTCATATCTGGATAATCCTTTTTCAATTTCTTTTTAATATCCGAAGCGACAGTCTTCTTTTGAAATCGGGAAAACGTATTCACGCGAATTCCTGCCAGCAATTCATCTTCATATAGAAGAACTTTCGCCAATTTCACATGTTCATTGCCTTCCAGCACTTTCTTCAGTGCCGCTTCATCATGAGCAGTGGTATTTTCAATATAAATTCCTTTTTCATTGCAGCCTGCCAAAAAGCACAGCAATATCAGTAGAATACTTAACCTTTTCACAATCGACGCCTCCCTTCCTGCTAGGATGGATCTTTCATGCGGGATTTATGCATATTGAGTAAAACGCCCTGTCACTGGAATTCAGCCTGCATAAGGTATAGAGAACGATAAACAGGAGGTGGACAGTAGTGGGTTGTGAAAAGAGAGACAGTCACCATGGTGGCTGTCATAAGTCAAATTGTATTTGTGAAGTGGTGCGGTTTATTCAACGCGTCCAAAATACAAGTCCAGAAGTGGACTGTGTAGAATGTGATACCGATTGTTTCATGGCGCCATTGGGCAGTTTAGTCAGCCCGGTCAGAGGCCGCGTCAATACACGCGTATTCAGCCTTCTGACGGAAAATGGAGATTATTTTAAAGCGGTCTTCCGGGGCGGAAGCAAGTATAAACCGCATCCGAAAATGATGGCTGATGACACAATGAACAGCAAAAAACCTTCATGCCATCACACAAGTTGCGTTTCCGTATTCTTCCGCGTGCAGAAAGTCTTTGATTCTTGCTGCGCAACGCTTCAAGTATTACAGCCTTTATATAACGGGCAACCGTTTGATATTATGAAGGACGGAAAGATTTGCTATGAAAAAATCTGTAAAGTGAATGGTTTTGGACCTACGAATACTTGTTTAACAGTCGATTTAAACTGTTTCTGCGGTATTCAGTGTGTCGATGATGTCTTCATCGATTTCTGCGATGAGGGCTGATTCAAAGGCTTGCAATGCGAAGAGGCGAACCCTGATCATCGGGGTTCGCTTTTTATATTCTGCCCACTTACATGAAATTGTAGACAACGGAAAAGGCGAACCTTTGCGCAGGTCCGCCTGATAAGCCGTTAATTAATAAATAGAAAATGATTGCTGTTTCCAACGGATATCCAAAATGTCCTTGATGGGAACCGAGGTCAAATTACCGTCAGATTGGACCCACACGGTTTCGTTCTCCAGATTGTGAAGCTTACCTTTGACCGAACCGCTTTCGGTAATCATTTCTAGCGGCTGGTACAGTTCTTTGCGAAGCGGATGATGCAAGTACTCCAGCTTATTTTTGATCTCTGGATTGTGGAGTGCTTCTTCCGGTTCCGGTATGGCTGGCGATTCCGGTACGGCTGGCAGTTCCGTCCGCTCGGCACCGCGTGAATGTTCCAATTCGAAAATAGACGTGCTTTCCTCTTCCAGAACATGCGTATATCGGTATTTCCTGATCACGGGGCTTGAAATAAACATCAGCGGTTTTTCATGACGCATCTTGATCACATCCTTTTTGTTTAGCTTATGTAAGCTAAACGCCTAATGTTCCAAAACAAAAAAACAGTATCCGCAGTTCACAAGGAACTGAGGAATACTGTTGCTAAACCCAGATAGATGATGATACTGATAACATCGTTAAGTGTCGTAATGAAAGGACCTGACGCAACGGCAGGATCCACTTTAAGCTTGTGCATGAACAGCGGGATGAAAGAGCCTGAAATGGTCGCCACGAATATGGAAACCATCATGGCAGCACCTACTAACAGCGCAATGACAATTTCATGCTTCCAGATGAAGATCAGTAATACGACAAAAATTGCACAGATGACACCTGTGATGATTCCTGTGCCCGCTTCACGAATCAATAATTTCAGCTTGCTTTCATCCTCAATATCACGAGTTGCAATACCGCGAACCGCAACAGCCAGAGACTGTGTTCCACTGTTTCCGGCAGTTCCGGCAATCAATGGAATGAATGCCGCCAATAGAGCGACCTGTGAAATCGTTTCAGTAAATAAGTCAATCAAATTTGCTGTCAGCATTCCAAGCACCAATAAAATAATCAGCCATGGAATCCGTTTTTTCGCTGCTGAGAATGGATTTTTATCAAATGTATCCATCGTTGATACACCGGCGAGTTTAGAATAGTCATCCGATGCTTCTTCATCGATCACGTCAATAATATCATCTACTGTAATAATCCCTAAAATATGCTGCTGGAAGTCGACAACCGGAACGGCAAGGAAATTATAGTCCTGAATGGTTCGGGCAACGTCTTCCTGGTCATCGGAAACCGATACACTGACGACACGATCACTCATAATTTGACGAATTAATGTATCTTCATCCGCAATAATCAAGTCACGCAATGATACAACTCCCGTCAGGCGCTGTCTGTCATCCACGACGAAAATATAGTAGACCGTCTCGGCACTCGGGGCTTCACTGCGCAATATGGTCATAGCGGAACGCACAGTCGAATTTTCGGAAACTGTAACGTATTCTGTCGTCATAATCGAACCGGCAGTATGCTCTTCATAGTGAAGCAAAGCTTTAATTTGAACAGCTGCTTCTTTATCCATTAATGTCAGGTAGCTGACGACTTTCTTTTTATCAAGTTCTTTCAGGACATCTACGGCATTATCCACAAACATGTATGAAATCATCTCTGCGGCATAAGTCGCGTCCATCTCCTCAAGGAACTCTTCATATTCATCCTCTTCAATTTCACTTGTTTCGAATATCTCCGCAAGTTCTTTTGGCGACAGATAAAAATACATTAATTCCCGAAGCTCTGAACCTACTTCTTCATAAAAAATTGCCCGATCATATGGATGAAGTGCCAGGTATTCCTGCCTGAACGAATGAATATCTTCATTGCTCAGCAATCCGCGCAGCTTATCTTCATCCAGTACAACTTCATTTTTCATCTGTTCTGATTGAGTAGTCATGATTCCACACCTTCCCCTCTGCACTTACCGTACGCATCCCGCGCACTATTTGATTCCCGAATACTGCATTCCATTCTGCACAGCAGGGAGTTGAATATCTTGCAAACAGTCTTGCAACGGCCCGCTTTGCCGTAAGTAATATGCCATATCTTCCGGCAGCGGACTGGTGAAATCTATCCGCTCCTTCGTCAATGGGTGCAGAAAACTGATGCCGGAGCAATGCAGCGCCTGGCGTGCAAACATATTCCCATTCGCGCCGTATAAATCATCGCCGACTAAAGGATGACCTAACCATTGCATATGAACACGAATCTGATGTGTGCGTCCAGTATGAAGGTTCAGGTTCACGATGGAAAACCGGCCTGTTTCATGATGATAATGTCCAGTAACTGAAACATCCGTTTTGGCATATTGCCCGTTTTCGCATACCGTGCGTTCAATGATACTGCCTTCTTTCCTTCCAATCGGCTGCTCTACCGTTATAAAAGAAGGAGTAATAATACCTTCGGCAAATGCCGTGTACTGCCGGCGAAAAAGTTTTTCTGACATTTGCTTACTTAATAAATGATGAATATGACGATTCTTCGCTGCACAAATAATACCTGACGTGTCCGTATCCAAACGCGTCACCATATGCACAGTAGAAAGAATGCCTTCCCGTTCAAATTTTCCGCAGACAAAATTCGCAAGCGTTCCAAACGGATGATTGCGTGAAGGGATTGTACTTTGTCCGGCAGGCTTATCAAGCACCAGAATAGTCTCATCTTCATATAAAATGGACAGTTCGCCATCTTGAGGCGTCAGGCCGTCACTCACTTGCTCAGGCGGAAATAATACTGACACGCGATCGGCCGGCTGCAGTTTGTAGCGGACATTTTGCCGCTGTCCATTGACCAATATTTCTCCGCCCTGATATTTAATCGCAGTTAACGTCGTTTTGGAAATG
The DNA here is from genome assembly GCF_002109365.1 of Sporosarcina sp. P37. Classification (NCBI taxonomy): domain Bacteria; kingdom Bacillati; phylum Bacillota; class Bacilli; order Caryophanales; family Caryophanaceae; genus Sporosarcina; species Sporosarcina sp. P37. Next base: position 2,701,009 of record NZ_CP015349.1, on the reverse strand, counting down.
TCATGCTGCGCCAAAAAATCCCGCAATAGTCCGCTGTGCGTCACATCAAAATGCAACTGAAATAACGAGTTATTTTTTTTCATCGTCTTCACGTTCATAGATTAGCTCGCTCGCCACAAATGATTCATTGACACGTTTCCAGAATGGGAACGGACGGAAGCGGGCAAAGCCCATTTTTTCATTGGATACTTTGTACTCGATCGACTTTACATCTTTGTGCAGAAGCTGCAGGTGGTCGACTGTCACCATGAAATCCGGTCCTTTAACAGGAGTCAGCGTACAAATATGATGGTCCGGCAGAATTAGCGGAGACCCCACCGTACGGAATACGCGGTTATTAATCGAAGCCATTTCGGTCAGCTGCATTGACGGCAATGAAGGATGGATGATGGCTCCGCCCAAAGACTTGCTGTAAGCGGTCGATCCGGACGGCGTAGACATACAGAGTCCGTCGCCTCTAAAACGCTCAAAGTGCTCGCCGTTTAATTCAACATCCATAACGAGCGTCACTTCAGGCGATTTTACTGTGGATTCATTCAGCGCTAAATAGGAAGCACTTTTTTCAGAGTGCCGGTAATTAATTGTGACTTCGATTAACGGATATTCGATGACTTCATATTCCTGTCTCGCAATCAAAATGACTAATTTTTCTATCTCAGAAGGTTTCCAATCCGCATAAAATCCCAAATGACCTGTATGAATTCCGACAAACGATGTCTTATCCAGTCGATGTATATATTTATGAAATGCATGCAGAAGCGTCCCGTCCCCGCCGATTGACAACACAATGTCGGGTTCTTCTTCGTCGTATTTCAATCCGAAATCCCGCAAATACACTCTCGCTTCTTTCATTAACTTATTCGAAATCTCATCGTTGCGTGATTGAATCGTAAACTTCATAACGTCACTTCCCTTCCTTTTTTGAAATTTTTCTGCCATATATTAATTCACCTTTTCCAGGACAGGTTTGAATATTTCTTCCACAGCGGTGCTGAATTCTTCACCGTAATTATCATTTCCTTCAATATTAAAGATAAGAGCGTGCATTTCTTCCGCCGCACCCGTCAATGATACTTGCTGATCTTGCCAAATCAAAACAGGTTCTGCCTGTTCCAGCAGCATATCAGCGAGACCCGCCCACGTTTCTTTCGGAAAATACGCATAGCGATAGCCAGACTCATGATCAAAGATGTAAACAAACAGCTGCCGATCTGTGTCTGTCAGCATTTTTCCGGTTGGAGAACCTAAAGGCCATTCTGCTTCAGGATTCATGATAAAGTGAATTTCACTGCCATGCCGGCTTGTTTCTATAATTTTATTTGTCATATCCACGACATCCACTTCCTTATTTAAAGTCTTTACGTTCAGTCTACCATATGACACACGCAGTTGCATTTTGTTATTATGCATTGCGCTCAGAAAGTTGGTATAATAGATATAACAAACTAAACGATAAATTTTTCTTTGAAATTAGGGGGAGAAAGTGTGAATCTAGACCCACGTAATATGCGTCTGCTGCTGGAAATTAATACGCTGCAGACTCTTGGCGCTGTTCAATCCTTCAGTGCCAACTCTTCGGCCGGAACCAATGAATTTCAAACGATGCTGACACAATTGATGGCGGGCGATCATCTTGGTCCTGAACTGGCAGGCACAGCTGAACAGCTGCTGAGCCAAGGAACAAATGCCCTGCCATTCAGTCTGCCTTCCCGTCCTGCTGAAACAGCGGCGGCTGTGATGCCTGACTCGGCACCTGTCAGTTCAAAAACACAGTTCGCAGATATCATCAAACAGGCGGCGGATACATACCAGCTGCCAGAAAAACTGATTGCTGCCGTCATCAGGCAGGAATCCAATTTTAAAAGCAATGCCGTAAGCCGTGCAGGTGCAGCCGGGCTTATGCAGCTGATGCCGGGCACAGCCAAGCATCTCGGTGTGACAAACCCGATGGATCCGCAGCAAAACATCATGGGCGGCGCCAAATACTTGCGGAAAATGCTCAATCAATTCGGCTCAAACGAAATGGCACTCGCAGCATACAATGCAGGTCCAGGCAACGTGAAAAAATACGGAGGCATCCCGCCTTTTAAAGAAACACAAAACTACGTGAAAAAAGTAATGACCTATTACAGTCAGATGGTCTGATTCTTTGCTTTATATATAATCCCCTTTCACAGGGTAATCGTAAACAAAAAAATGTCCTGCGCAGGTTCTTTCCGACCGGCCGAACAACTAAAATAGTTACACACCCTGTCCGCAGCGGGCATAAATCAAATCTTTCCCGGTTCCAGCGAAAGCCACTGAATTCAAGGGCCGGCAAACATCTGACTCCAAATCTGATATATAACAAGGAACAAAATAAGTTCTTTTATTTGTATAGAAAAACGTTCGTTGATAGAATATAGACAAAGATATACGAAGGGGTGTGAATGCAATGACCCGAAAACCTGTCATCCCTTTTGAGGAGATCGGCGAAAAAAGGTTACACGAACTGATTGATAAATTTTATGAAAAAGTAGCTGTTCACCCAGACCTTTATCCGATATTTCCTGATGATTTATCCGAAACAGCCCGGAAACAAAAACAATTTCAGACACAATATCTGGGTGGACCTAACCTATTCACCGAAGAACATGGTCATCCTATGATGAAAGCCCGTCATATGCCTTTCCCTATAACACCTGCACGCGCTGATGCATGGCTTGCCTGCATGGCAGAAGCGATGGATGATGTAGGACTGGAGGGACCACTTCGGGATGTATACTATAAACGCCTTGTCTTAACAGCCAACCACATGGTAAATAGGAACGAGGAGGAAGATCAGTGAACTATCTAACCGTAATCGATGATACGTTGCACTATTCTGCTTCAGCAAAGCCCATTGAACTTTATGTCTTTCTGGACCCGTACTGCAAGGACTGCTGGTCGCTACAGCCGATGCTGCGCAAAATGCAAGTCGAATATGACCACTATTTCACGTTGCGGATTGCACTGAAAACGCCAATGACAAAACTGAATGTCCCTTCTTTAATTGATCCAAAAGACGCCAAGTCGACTAGGCGGTCAAATCCTTGTTTCCCTAACATCGCAGTAAAAGCTGCTGAATTTCAGGGGAAACGGGCGGGCTTCCGGTATTTGTCTTGTTTACTCGAATATTCATTTCTGAAAAATCGGGATGTCGCATCATATTCAGTGCTGGTGGAAATTGCTGCACGCGTCAACTTAGACGTCGATGAATTCATTGCAGACTTCACTTCTGATGAAACCATGCGTGCCTTGCAGGTCGATATGTATCTGGGGAATGAAATGGAAGTGGATGAAGCGCCGGCTTTCGTCTTTTTCAACAGTAATATTGAAGATGAAGGTTTAAAAGTGAGCGGTCTATATGACTATGAAATTTACGAGCAGATTCTTGAAGAACTGATCGGAGAGCCGCTTTTACCGGAAATGCCGCCGTCCATCGATTCGCTTTTCGACCGTTTCGACTTGCTGACAACGGGCGAAATCGCAGAAGTATGCCATCTGACGGAAAAAGAAGCGGAACGCGAATTAAAGAAACGTTTGCTTAAACAGGAAATTGAAAGACTTCCATTGCAAGACCGTACCATTTGGCGAAAAAAACAACCAAACTGTTCACTCATTAAACAGCACTCATAACTGGCTGCAGCCCCCATTTTGGGGCCACAGCTTTTTTATTTGCATAAAAAGAAAAGAGCAATCGCTCCTGGGGGGGAGTGACTGCTCTTTTTCAAAGGGAATGGGAGAAATGTTCACGTTCAAACAAAAGGGGTGTATGTTTGGTATGTGATTTATTCCACATTCATACCATATCATAAATATTTATTGACTTCAACAATTTACAACAGCTTTCATTCATATGTCACAAACTTTGTCATTGCTTGTCGAATCGATTAGCCTGAATTTACTGTCTATTTTCCAGTAATTGTTCTAATTCAAGTAAACGTTCTTCAAATACGCGGCACGCGTCTTCAATTGGCTTTTCCGACGTCATATCAACGCCCGCCTTTTTGAGCACTTCTATCGGATAATCAGAAGATCCTGCTTTCAGGAAGTTCGTGATATATCGTTCGACGGCCGGCTCGCCCTCTTCAAGAATCTGTTTGCTCAATGCCACTGCCGCACTGTATCCTGTCGCATACTGATAAACATAATAATTCATATAGAAATGCGGGATCCGTGCCCATTCCAATCCAATTTCCTCATCGCTGACAATCGCATCACCATAATACTTTTCATTGAGTGCATAATATTCTTCCGTCAGCTTCTCAGCCGTCAATGGAACACCCTGCTGATCCAGTGTATGGATCAAATGCTCAAATTCAGCGAACATCGTCTGGCGGAACACCGTTGCGCGGAATCCGTCGAGCCAATAGTTCAGTAAGTAGATTCTTTGATCTTCATCTCTCGTCACTTTCAATAAGTGGTCATTCAGCAGCGCTTCATTCACAGTTGAAGCAACTTCCGCCACGAAAATGGAGTAGCCGCTGTAGATGAACGGCTGGTACTTACGGGAATAATAGCTGTGCACACTGTGACCGAATTCATGCGCCAGCGTAAATAAGTTGCTGACATTGTCCTGCCAGTTCATTAGGATGTAAGGATTTGTTCCATATGAACCCGATGAATAAGCTCCTGAACGTTTCCCTTTATTTTCACGTACATCGACCCAGCGGTTCTCAAGACCTTCTCTGACGACCGATCTGTAGTCTTCACCGAGCGGATGGAAACTTTCCAGCATCGTTTCTTTCGCTTCTTCATACGTATACTTCATCTCTGTGTCTTCCACGAGCGGAGTATAAATATCCCACATATGAAGTGTATCGAGCTTCAATACTTTCTTGCGGAGCGCTATATAACGGTGCAATAAATTTAAGTTATTGTTAATCGTAGAAACCAGATTCTCATACACTTGTTCGGGAATATGGTTATTCGATAACGCAGCGGCTCTCGCTGAACTGTAATTACGGATTCTTGCACTGACATTATGTCCTTTGACGTTTCCGCTCAATGTGGAAGCGAACGTATTTTTGAACTCGCCGTACCTTGCATACATCTCTTTAAATGCTGCCTCGCGCACTTTCGGATCTTTACTCTCAAGGAAGCGCGAGTAGCGGCCATGCGTCAGCTGTATTTCATTGCCTTCTTCGTCTTTCACCATTCCGAAAGTTAAATCCGCATTATTGAGCATACTGAATGTCTCAGAAGACTTCCCTGTCACTTCTGATAACTGTGCAATCAGCTCTTCCTGTTCGGATGAAAGCACATGTGCACGCTGAGCATTCAATTCCTCAAATTCCTGCTTATACAAACGCAATCCTTCATGCGACTCAATCGTTTCATTCAACTTCTTCTCATCAATCGAAAGCAGTTCAGGTGTGAAGTAAGACAGTGCTGTAGATATTTTCACGACTAGTGTTCTAATGCGTCCGTCCATTGCCTGATAGAAACTGTTTGTTGTATCCTGATCTGTTTTCAAGTGTGCATACGTATAGAGTCTGCGCAGGCGCTCTGCCAATTTATCGCGATATGTCAATGCTTCAAACAGCGGACGCGCACCATTTCCAAGTGTGCCCTTATACTGCTCCGCTTCATTGGCCATCTCTTCGATTTTGCGGTACTCTGCATCCCACGCTTCGTCGGATGCAAATATATCCTCCAGGCGCCACGTTTCTTCTTCAGATACCTCATCGCGCGTCAACACTCTGTTGTCATTTGTCAATCCAATTCCTCCTTCACCAATTTCACCAGTATTTGTCTCTTTTATATTTTCTCAATTCCGGGCATGCATTGCAAGAAATCTCCCTGCCAGGATTCCCGGCACAAAATCTCCTCCGCTGAATTGATCCATACGATAGATATCTATGCGCCGCTGTCTCAAGAAATCCACATAGTGTTTACAAGCATCCAGCTGCTTCACGGAGTCACCTTCAAATGTCTTGACGAATGAATGAAGGACCCCCGCGTCCAGCTGGAATTGTGTTCTCCGTGTTTGTCTCATGGCCGCAATAAGCAGCAGCTGCCATTCGCTGTCCGACTCTGTAAACGCCTCTTGTCCGAGCGTAGGCACGCCTATCCATGCCGGCAGCTGAATAGGCTGTATACGCATTTCATAACAAGCCCGTAAAAACCGATGATGGATACCTCTTTGATTATACCCAATTACCGAGCGAAGATACTTGCGCCGCGCAGTCAGATAATGGCGTGCCAATTCCTGTATCTCCGCGCTCGACGGCGCTGCGGGAACGGCAAACGGAACTGTCTGGTGTTTCATGCGCATAACAGAGTGACAGACCGCAAACTGGGTGCCGCGAAGGTGTATGAAATGACTGAGATAATGGAATTGCTGCTTTTCTGGGTTGTATGTGAGAAATATGGATAATTGTTCACTGGCGACGGAGTCTATGTGGCGAATAAAATGTTGCTGGAAGCGGGAGAAACGATGAGTGAGAACGGATGCCGAGGAGGACTGGATGGCGCGCGGTGTCACGAGGATCCAAATTGGCAGCATAGCCAGCATGCGGTATCCCGCATTACGTTCGTTAACGTGGGAAATTGGGATGGTGCTGCATTGGAATTCGATCGGCACTTGCTGCGTTTGCCATGTGACGAGCAGATCCGGCCGCTGTTTGATGTCCGGCAAAAACGGTTCCAGTACAGTTGGCAGCTGATGGGCTGTGAATAGTTCATAGAGTTGGGTTTTGCCGAGCAGATGGGTTGGGGACTCCCCTTCTGAGAAGCTGTCCCGGCAGTTGGTTTGCTGCTGGTGAGAAAAGTGGGGTATGACGATTTCGCCGACTTTCAGGAGTACTTGTTCTTTGCACTGAGGACAATGAAAGGTTTCGTTTTTACGCCATTCCCGTAAGCTGGCCGGGGTCATCTGCCGTGTCAGCACGACTTGCTTCCCGCTTGCTGTATGAGCTGTTAACAATGACTTCACACTCCTTCCTTTTCTATACTACGAATTTTCTGAAAGGTTGGCAAGTGGGATTTTATATTTTTTTGATTTGGGGGCGTTGCTCGGCTGGTGATGGGTTGTTGGGTTGTTGGGTTGTTGGGTTGTTGGGTTGTTGGGTTGTTGGGTTGTTGGGTTGTTGGGTCGTTGCTCGACTCGTTGGCGGGCGCTAGAAGTTAGCCAGTGTCCGCTGTTAGGACCCGCGCAGGCACGTGGGGGATTGCCTTTCGTCATGAGCCAGCTGGCGAAGAGCGTGCCAGTTGTCTCATGGCTTCGGCCGACCCCGCAGTTGTGCCTGCGCTACGGGGTCGATGCAATCCAGGTTGTTGTTTTAAAGGAGATGAAGTGCAGTGACTCGTTGCCGACTGGCGTATGCTTAGGCGAATGACGTGTCATACTTGCTTCCTCCTAACTAAACGGAGGCGCCTTACAAGCGGTCGGCGAAGTGATGAGACTGACAGGCGATCTTCTTGTCTGGCTCATTGCGTAGCCATCCGCCAGCGCCGCAGTGAGTTCAATGCTGTTCTAGCTCTGGTTTTAGGGTCGTTGCTCGACTTTTTGTCGGGGATTAGAATTAGCGTGTGTCACCTGTTAGGACCCGCGCAGGCACGTGGGGGATTGCCTTTCGTCATGAGCCAGCTGGCGAAGAGCACGCCAGTTGTCTCATGACTTCGGCCGACCCCGCAGTTGTGCCTGCGCTGCTGAGTGGAGGCAATCCAGGTTGCTGTTTAAAAGAGATGAAGTGCATTTACTCGCTGCCGACTGACGTATGCTTAGGCGAATGAAGTGTCATACTTGCTTCCCCCTAACTGAACGGAGGCGCCTTACAAGCGGTCGGCGAAGTGATGAGACAGCCAGGCGATCTTCCTGTCTGGCTCATTGCGTAGCCATCCGCCAGCGCCGCAGTGAGTTCAATGCTGTTCTAGCTCTAGTTTTAGGGTCGTTGCTCGACTTTTTGTCGGGGATTAGAATTAGCGTGTGTCACCTGTTAGGACCCGCGCAGGCACGTGGGGGATTGCCTTTCGTCATGAGCCAGCTGGCGAAAAGCGCGCCAGTTGTCTCATGACTTCGGCCGACCCCGCAGTTGTGCCTGCGCTGCTGAGTGGAAGCAATCCAGGTTGTTGTTTAAAAGAGATGAAGTGCAGTGACTTGCTGCCGACTGGCGTATGCTTGGGCAAATGAAGTGTCATACTTGCTTCCTCCTAACTAAACGGAGGCGCCTTACAAGCGGTCGGCGAAGTGATGAGACTGACAGGCGATCTTCCTGTCTGGCTCATTGCGTAGCCATCCGCCAGCGCCGCAGTGAGTTCAATGCTGTTCTAGCTCTAGTTTTAGGGTCGTTGCTCGACTTTTTGTCGGGGATTAGAATTAGCGTGTGTCACCTGTTAGGACCCGCACAGGCACGTGGGGGATTGCCTTTCGTCATGAGCCAGCTGGCGAAGAGCGCGCCAGTTGTCTCATGACTTCGGCCGACCCCGCAGTTGTGCCTGCGCTGCTGAGTGGAAGCAATCCAGGTTGCTTTTTAAAAGAGGTGGAGACCAGTGAGTCTAATGCCGTTCTGGCTTTGGTGTTGGGATCGTTGCTCGACTAGTTGTCGGAGATTGGAGTTAGTGGGTGTCCGCTCTTTGGACCCGCGCAGGCACGTGGGGGATTGCCTTTCGTCATGAGCCAGCTGGCGAGGTGCGTGCCAGTTGTCTCATGACTTCGGCCGACCCCGCAGTTGTGCCTGCGCTGCTGAGTGGAAGCAATACAGGTTGTTGTTTAAAAGAGATGAAGTGCAGTGACTTGCTGCCGACTGGCGTATGCTTGGGCAAATGAAGTGTCATACTTGCTTCCTCCTAACTAAACGGAGGCGCCTTACAAGCGGTCGGCGAAGTGATGAGACTGACAGGATGCTCTTCCCTGTCTGGCTCATTGCGTAGCCATCCGCCAGCGCCGCAGTGGGTGCAAAGACGTTTCGCTTCTATTTTTACAATGATGTCAACACGCGGAAACCAGTTATGATGCAAAAGAGCTGAACACGGTCTGCCCTGCAATTCTTCATCTCTTTTCCAAAACCAGAAGCCAAAGTGACTACCCCTCACTGAACGGAGGCGCCTTACAAGCGGTCGGCGAAGTGATGAGACTGACAGGATGCTCTTCCCTGTCTGGCTCATTGCGTAGCCATCCGCCAGCGCCGCAGTGGGCGCAAAGACGTTTCGCTTCTATTTTTACAATGATGTCAACACGCGGAAACCAGTTATGATGCAAAAGAGCTGAACACGGTCTGTCCTGCAATTCTTCATCTCTTTTCCAAAACCAAAAGCCAAAGTGACTACCCCTCACTGAACGGAGGCGCCTTACAAGCGGTCGGCGAAGTGATGAGACAGCCAGGCGATCTTCCTGTCTGGCTCATTGCGTAGCCATCCGCCAGCGCCGCAGTGGGTGCAAAGACGTTTCGCTTCTATTTTTACAATGATGGCAACACGCGGAAACCAGTTATGATGCAAAAGAGCTGAACACGGTCTGTCCTGCAATTCTTCATCTCTTTTCCAAAACCAAAAGCCAAAGTGACTACCACTCACCGAACGAAGGCGCCTTACAAGCGGTAGGCGTAGCGATGAGACAGGCAGGCGTACTTCCTGTCTGGCTCATCGCGGAAGCCATCCGCCAGCGCCGCAGTGGCTTCAATGACGTTCCCCTTCTCCACTCACAATAACGTCAACCCGTGCAATCCGGTCATGATGCAAAAAAGCAGAAGCCAAAACAGCTTCCCAAAACTTGGACAAAATAAAAAAAGCTACCAAGTTACTGGTAGCCTTTCAGAGTATTATGAGAAATATTTATTTACTTGTTCAAACACGTTGGAATCCATGACCACTGTACCATATTCTGCTATACGATGAATCGACATCTTCGACATTGCACCGTACTCCGTAACCATACTGGCAATATCCTTGGCACGTTTCTTCTCAATCAAAGAAGAATCGAAACGTAAGTTGAGATAATAACGATCCTCGAATGCATATAGCTGCGAATCAAATTCGTCTTCAAGTGAAATCATTTTGGCTGCCAATGGTATGATCTGGTCAAATTCATTGAAAACAAACAATTTGTCAGTGATTTGCAACTCTTCCTCACTATCCTCTTCCGTTTCATTAATTGCATCGAAAATCGGGTCAAACAGCTCTTCCGGGTCTTCAATTCCAAAAGGAAACTGTGAGGATTCTGCGTTCTTTGGAAGATGTGCACGAGTAACAATTACTTCAATGCCTTCATTCATCGCGTTCACCTGAATCCAAAGCGGACCTTCCACTTCAAATTCTGTGTCGTCACCGAGTTCATCCATCATATCCCAAAAAAGCTCTTCGCTTTTATCACGATTGTACCAGACGTCTTCTTTACTAAATCCACGGGCTTCAATATCTCCATAGGACAAATTAAACTTTACCGTGTTTTCATTAATACGCTCTATTTCCATCCCTTATCTCTCCCTTCTGTTGAACAGGCCCTCCCCTGTCCTATACTTTACACACACTTGCAATGCTTATTATTACTATATGTCGACACTGCCGTTTACGAAAGGGTTTCTGACAAATCATTTTTATTCGTCAGCATTGAAGTGCTTAGCCTAGAGGAATACAAGGGAATATCAATTCAAAAAAGCTGATAGGCACAATTGTATCCCGTGTCATCCCTATCAGCTTTTTTTATTAAGATTAGTTCACCATACGCCGCGCTTCGAGCAGCTGATAGGCTCTAACTTTTCTCGGTAGGAAACGACGAATCTCATCTTCATTGTACCCTACTTGGAGTCTTTTTTCATCTAGAATGATTGGCCGTCTTAAAAGACCCGGATGTTCCTGAATCAATTCATATAATCTTTGAAGCGGAAGGCTTTCCACGTCAACATTTAGTTTTTGAAAGATTTTGGATCGTGTTGAAATAATTTCGTCAGTGCCATCTTCCGTCATGCGAAGAATTTGTTTAATTTCTTGAATATTCAATGGTTCAGAGAAAATGTTACGCTCTGTGTAAGGAATCTCATGTTCCTCCAACCATGCTTTTGCTTTTCTGCAAGATGTACAACTAGGTGATGTATAAAGTGTAACACCCATTAATTGACACGTCCTTTCCCACGGCTTGCGCTCAGTAGATTTAGTATATTTAAATTCATCTGCTTCACTTTAGAATTATTATAATTTGTTTCTATACTGCTCATTATACACATAATCATTCTCAATTAATATACTTTTTTTAAAAAACTTTTTTAGAATGCAAAATTTCTTATGTTTCAACATTTCATTAGAGAATCGTGATGTTTTCTGCGATAAATGAGCACCTTCTACTTTTATACCCAACGCTGAAATGTTTTAAACCTGTGAGTGGAAATTACTCGCATTCTCATTTAGATAAATTTTCTTCTAGTAATTCCCTCTCTATAATAGTACGTACAAGTGTACTGAAAGGTTTCATTTTCTCTGAAATCTTTTTTAATTATCAATGAAAGTTGCATTTTTCAAAACGTACCGATATAATTTTAAGCAATAAGCGAATGGCACTGAAGGAAAAAGTATTTTTGCCGCGGTTTTTTCAGAGAGCTTGTATATGGTGAAAGCAAGTAAAACCGCACAAAAAGAATGGGCTCCTGAGCTTGATGGATGAATGAAGTACTCCATCACGTCTTCCCGCGTTATGGGATTTGAGCGGCTAGTGATAGCAATTCGGGTGGTACCGCGGTTACCTTTTCATCAATCGTCCCTATTTACAGGGGATGACTGGTGTTTTTTTATGCCATTTTTTCGCAGCAGACAGTAAATAAGAGGAGGAAACATCTTATGAAAACTATTTTTTCCGGTGTCCAGCCAACCGGCGTCATCACGTTAGGCAACTATATCGGCGCATTCCGTCAATTCGTTGAGCTTCAAAATGAAGAGGACTGCATTTTCTGCATCGTGGATCAGCATGCGATTACGGTACAGCAAAATCCCGATGATCTGAAACAGGCAATCCGCTCACTCGCTGCGACATATATTGCAAGCGGCATCGATCCTGAGAAATCCACTTTGTTCATCCAATCGGAAGTTCCGGCACACGCACAGGCAGGCTGGATTATGCAATGTATTTCCTATATCGGTGAACTGGAGCGCATGACACAGTTTAAGGATAAGTCAGACGGTGCAGAAGGCGTATCCGCAGCACTTCTGACGTATCCCCCGCTGATGGCTGCTGATATCCTGCTGTACAATACGGATATTGTTCCAGTCGGAGAAGATCAGAAGCAGCATCTCGAGCTGACAAGAGATCTGGCTGAACGCTTCAACAGCCGATACGGAAAAGTATTGACCATTCCGGCCGTTCGTATTCCTAAAAATGGCGCGCGCATAAAATCTTTACAAGATCCGCTAAAGAAAATGAGCAAATCAGATCCGAATAAAAAAGCAACAATCACTATTTTGGACACACCAAAGCAAATCGAGAAAAAAATCAAAAGTGCGGTAACCGATTCTGAAGGCATCGTAAAGTTCGATGTCGAAAATAAACCGGGCGTATCCAATTTATTGACTATCGAATCTTCATTAGGCGGTTTAACCATTGAAGAATTGGAAGCTAAGTACGAAGGTCAGGGCTACGGGGCATTTAAAGCCGGCGTCGCAGAAACTGTTATTGAGCACTTGGCAGTAATTCAGGAACGCTACAACGAACTGATCGATTCTCCTGAACTGGATGCCATACTTGACCAAGGTGCCGAAAAAGCCAATGCCATCGCTTCCGCCACGCTTAAAAAGATGGAGGGCGCGATGGGCTTGGGACGCAGACGGTAAGCAGCATGAAAAAGACCGCGATAAGCAATAACGTAAAATCTGTGGACTGCAATATAAACACCAGGATTTGCCGGTAATTATAACCCAGCGCGGAATAATTCAAGTAAAATAATAAATTCGCCGTCGTCACTACAATTACGCAATAGCTAGAAACAAACACCATAAAACGCGTCAACTGCATCTCGTCCTTTACCGTTTTCTTTCATCCTATGTACAGGCACTATGCAATTAGACGGGAAGCGGTGCTCATAATAAAAAGACTGAAGACATCTCCATAGTTAACGGAGTTTGTCTTCAGTCTTTTGACTTTTATTACATTTTTTTCATGAAACCGCTTTTTGTAATTAAAAACATCTGCCAGTTCAGTGAAATCAGAATGGGTTTTCAGATGCGTCAGAGAAAATTGTAACGTCCCTGACATTCACCGCTTTCAGCTTATATTTTCTTAAATACCAGCGATGCATTATGGCCGCCAAAGCCAAGCGAGTTACTCATTGCATACGTAATATCCGCTCTGCGTGCTTCATTCACGACATAATCCAAATCACACTCAGGATCCGGCGTCTCGTAGTTCATAGTCGGAGGCAGAATTCCTTCCTGCAGCGCCTTTACAGTAAAGATCGCTTCAATACCGCCAGCCGCTCCAAGCAAGTGGCCGGTCATCGACTTCGTAGAACTCATTGCCAAATTATACGCATGATCGCCGAACACGGTCTTCGCTGCCATCGTTTCAAATAGATCATTATATGGCGTACTCGTTCCGTGGGCATTGATATAGTCCACTTGTGTCGGCTCCACGCCTGCTTTTGCCAATGCCTGCTGCATTGCACGCGCGCCGCCTTCCCCGCCCGGTGCCGGTGCTGTAATATGATGCGCATCTCCAGTTGAACCGTACCCTACGATTTCAGCATAGATTTTCGCACCGCGCGCAACTGCATGTTCGTACTCTTCCAAAATCAAGATCCCCGCGCCTTCACCCATTACGAAACCATCGCGGTCTTTATCGAACGGACGGGAAGCCTTTGCTGGATCCGGATTTAATGATAATGCGGTGCTTGCGATGAAGCCTGCTACTGCAAGAGATGTGATCGGCGCTTCTGTTCCGCCCGTGATCATGACATCCGCATCTCCGCGAAGGATCACTTCAAATGCATCACCGATAGAGTTCGTGCCTGACGCACAGGCAGTCACGGAACAAGAGTTGATTCCTTTCGCGCCAGTGAAGATCGATACTTGTCCTGCCGCCATATCCGGAATCATCATCGGGACGAAAAACGGACTGACGCGGCGGTATCCTTTTTCAAGGAATGTATTGAACTGGGTTTCATGAGATTCCATGCCGCCGATTCCAGAACCGATCCAGACGCCCGTACGCAGTGCCAGGTCGCCTTCAAGTTCAAGGTTCGCATCTTTCATTGCCATCATCGCTGAAGCGACAGCATAGTGCGTGAAGCGGTCCATTTTACGAGCGTCTTTGCGTGATACATATTGCTCGATATCGAAACCTTTCACTTCGGCCATTACACTGACAGGGAATTTCTCTTGGTCCAGTCTTGTCATGACATCAATGCCTGACTTTCCTTCCAAAACCGCTTTCCACGATTCTTCAGCAGTATTTCCTACTGGTGTGACTCCGCCGATACCCGTTACCACTACACGTCGTTTTTCCAATTCTAAACTCCCTTTCTATCGTCAACTTTAGTTAAACCGGTTGTTTACTTACCCCATTTTATACATAAGGCGCCCCATGTCAAGCCGCCCCCGAATCCTACCAGCACGATAATATCATCATCCTTGACGCGTCCTTCCGCTAAATCATCTGTTAATGAAATCGGAATTGATGCAGCAGATGTATTTCCATATTTGTGGACTGTTTTTGACATTTTCTCGATTGGCAGTCCGAGACGTTCACGGGATGCTTCCATAATACGGATATTCGCCTGGTGCGGTATCAGATAATCTACATCATCTTTCGTCAGTCCCGCTTTTTCTGCAACGCTCACTGCAGATTCTCCCATTTGGCGAACCGCAAACTTAAATACTTCACGGCCGTTCATTTCTAAGTGATCATTGTGGCAAAGATGCTTCCCTCCGGAACCGTCCGCTCCCAATTCAAATGAAAGAATACCTCTTCCTTCACTTACTTTACCTACGACTGTCGCACCGGCACCGTCTCCGAATAAAACAGCGGTATTACGGTCTTCCCAGTCCACAATCTTCGATAATTTTTCTACACCTACTACAAGAACATAATCATAAGCATCAGATTCAACAAATTGCTTTGCCGTCACTACACCATACATAAATCCTGCACAGGCTGCGGAAATATCCATCGCTGCAGCATTTTTAGCGCCGAGACGATCCTGGATCATAGTGGCAACTGAAGGGAATATATGATCAGGTGTTACTGTGGCCACCAGAATCAGACCGATTTGATCAGCACGGATATCCGCTGACTCCAGTGCAGCTTTTGCCGCTTCATACGCCATGTCTGAAGTGTTTGTTTCATCGTCCGCAATTCTGCGCTCCTCAATGCCGGTGCGCGTGCGAATCCATTCATCGGAAGTATCTATACGTTTTTCTAAATCTTCATTTGTTATAACAGTCGGCGGAACATATTTCCCCACTCCTAAAAGCCCAGCTCTCATTTCATCTACCCCGTTCCTTATCATCTAATATTAGTACCTGGTGGTAATTATAAAAGAAAACGAGCCTTTATTCAAGAAGAGGACACTTTTTCGTCAAATATAATGGATATTATCATTTCATCGGTTTAGCCCGCTATGGTATGATATACTTTGAAATAGACTAGTCGAGGTGAAAATCATGCACTATATTATGACATTTGTTTGGTCGTTCCTATTGGTAGCTATGTTAAACTACGTTGCCGGTTCTATTGGAGGCTTTGAATTTGACTTCATGGCGGGCGTAACCGTCTCTATCGTTTTAGCTGTTGTTGTACTGATTATCACAGCTGTTATTCCAGATGAGTCGCCTGCAGACGTTTGATTGACGACTAAAAAAGCGTAAGAACTGTTCACCAGTTTGGGCTAACCTAAATTTTTGAGACAATATAAAACACCTTCGAAGTGGTACACTTGTAAAAAGTACTTACAACGGAGGTGTTTTTGCGTGGGCAAAAACGTATATTCAAGCGAAGTAAAATGGGCAGTTGTCAAAGATAAATTGAGTGGGGAATTAACAACTAAAGAAATTATGGAGAAGCACGGAGTCAAAAATAAATCCCAGATTGAAACCTGGATGAGATGGTATCGTGCAAATGAAATATATCGTTTTGATCAACCGATAGGTAAACAATATACCTTCGGTCATGGGCCAGAACTTTCGAGTGAAGCGGACAAGAAAGAACGACAGATGTCTCATTTAAAAATGGAGAATGAGATTCTAAAAAAGTACATGGAGATCGAAAGGAGATTGAGAAAGAAATAGTTCTTCAGATTGTGGAAAAACTAAAAAAGAAGTATACAATAACAGCCATTTTATCCGCATTAGGAGTACCACGAGCTACCTACTATAGGTGGCGTCTGGAGGAAACGGATAAGTCTCTTTCAGTGGAAGAGGAGGCTATTATAGAATTGTGTAAACGCACTAAATATCGGAATGGACATAGAAAAATCAAAGCATTTCTAAAGCAGGAATACAACATAGAATTGAATCGCAATACGGTTCAACGCCTCATGCAAAAGCATAACTTACAGTGTCGTATCAAGCCTAAACGAAAGTGGAAATCTCAAGGGGAAAGTATCATAATTGCCCCAGATCTTCTTAAACGTAATTTCACAGCTAGTGAACCGAATCAGAAGTGGGTAACCGACATCACCTATATCCAGTATGGTAGTACGACAAAATATCTTTCAACCATTATGGATTTATACAATAATGAAATTGTTGCTTACAAATTATACGACCATCAACAGACACCACTCGTAATTGACACGTTAAAGGCGGCACTAGCTGCGAGAAACCACCCCACAGGAGTGATTATACATTCGGATCAAGGGAGTGTGTATACGTCATACGCGTATCAAGCCTATATCAAGGATAACGACCTGATCGGCAGCATGTCACGTCGAGGAAACTGTTGGGACAATGCGGTGATTGAATCATTTCATTCGAGTCTGAAATCTGAAGAATTTCAATACGTTAAATTTAATTCATTACGCAATAATATTGTAGTTGAACGAGTAATTGCCTATTTAAATTATTATAATGAAGAACGTATCCAAGAAAAATTAGGCTACCTGACACCGATAAAATATGGTGTCAAAGCAGCCTAATCATGGTGTTTTATATGTGTCTCATATCGCTAGGTCAGTCTAGTTCTTACGCTTTTTATCTTTTTTCTTATGCCTTCTGTGTAACATGCACGGCTAATTGTCCATCTTCCATCGACAATTTGATCGGCTGGCCTTCTTCCAGACCTCCCCGAATTACTTCTTTTGCTACTTTTGTTTCCACATAGCGCTGAATAAACCGTTTCAGCGGACGGGCACCGAAGTCGGCATCCGCACCTTCACGAACAATCCAGTCCAGTACTTCATCGTCATAAAGAAGCGGGATATCTTGCTCTGCTAGACGGCTGACCACATCGCCAAGCATTTTGCGTGTAATTCCTTTAAACGATTCTTCAGTCAGTGAATGGAAGATAATGATATCGTCCATACGGTTCAGCAGTTCCGGTTTAAAATGACGGCGAAGCTCAGCCATGATTAAATCTTCTTTCGCATGATCTTCAGCATCCAGATCATTTTCAAGTAAATAGGCTGATCCGATATTTGAAGTCATAATCACAACGGTATTAGTAAAGTTCACCAAACGGCCCTGACTGTCTGTGATGCGTCCGTCATCCAAGATTTGCAGCAAAATATTTGCCACATCGGGATGCGCTTTTTCAATTTCATCGAGCAGTACGACCGCATATGGATTCCGGCGAACCGCCTCTGTTAACTGCCCGCCTTCTTCATAACCGATATACCCCGGAGGTGCTCCGACTAAGCGGGACACACTGTGTTTTTCCATATACTCTGACATATCGATTCGCACAAAGTGGTCTTCCGAATCAAATAATGTGGCTGCCAATGTTTTGGCAAGTTCGGTTTTCCCGACTCCAGTCGGCCCTAAAAACAGGAATGACCCAATCGGTTTATGCGGATCCTGGATACCCGCACGCGCACGCCATACAGCTTCCGTTACAAGCTGCACCGCATTATCCTGACCGATGACGCGTTCTTTCAGCGTTTCATGCAAACGCAATAGCTTTTCCCGTTCACCTTCGACCAGTTTTGTCACAGGAATGCCTGTCCAGCGCGCCACAATGGAAGCAATCTCTTCTTCTGTCACTTCTTCACGCAACAGGCGGAGATCCTGGCTGCCCTCCAGCGGACTTTCCAGTGCCTTCAATTCCTTTTCAAGTTCAGGAATTTTTCCGTACTGCAATTCCGCGGCTTTGTTCAAATCAAAACGGCTTTGTGCCTCTTCCAGCTCCCGGCGATAACGATCGAGTTCCTCCCGTTTGCTCTGAACCTTTTTCAATGCCGCTTTTTCTTCATCCCATTGTTCACGCATCTCTTTGGATGAATCTTTCAATTCCTGCAGCTCTTCACGCAATGTCTTCAGGCGCGACTGGCTCATAGAATCTTTTTCTTTGCGAAGTGCCTGTTCTTCAATTTCAAGCTGCATAATTCTGCGGGTTACCGCATCCAATTCGGACGGCATAGAGTCAATTTCTGTCCGAATCATCGCACTTGCTTCATCAATTAAATCAATAGCTTTATCCGGCATGAAACGCTCTGTCAAATAACGGTCCGATAATGTGGCAGCGGCAACTAAAGCCCGGTCATGAATACGCACTCCGTGATGCAGCTCAAACCGCTCTTTCAGTCCGCGCAAAATTGAGACTGTGTCTTCTACAGACGGTTCCCGTACCATCACTTGCTGGAAGCGCCGCTCAAGCGCGGGATCTTTCTCGATGTACATGCGGTACTCGTCAAGTGTCGTAGCACCAATACAGTACAGTTCTCCCCGTGCAAGCATCGGCTTCAGCATATTCCCCGCATCCATCGCGCCTTCCGTCTTTCCTGCTCCGACAATCGTGTGGATTTCATCGATGAATAAAATGATTTCCCCTTCACTGTCTTTTACTTGTTTCAGCACGCCTTTCAGACGTTCTTCAAATTCCCCCCGATACTTCGCGCCCGCAATCAATGCACTCATATCGAGTTCAAATATCTGACGGTCTTTCAATCCTTCCGGCACGTCACCTTTAACGATACGCTGGGCGAGCCCTTCAACGATTGCGGTCTTCCCTACACCCGGTTCCCCAATGAGAACCGGGTTGTTTTTCGTCTTTCTTGATAATATTCGGATAACATTTCGGATTTCTTCATCTCGGCCAATTACCGGGTCCATTTTCCCATTTTTTACTTCATCCACAAGGTTACGGCCAAATTGCTCCAGTGGTGTGCGCTGATCTTCTTGCATTCCATCCATACGCATATACATCCGCCTTTCATTTGTTTGACTTTGACTATCTTTGATTAATTTAATTATAGTCTATTATGAAGGAAATGTAAAAGAATTTACCTCAAATAAAGCCGCTGTTTTTTTCGTTCATTTCTGTATATAAAAAAGCCGTCCGCAACAAGCGGACGACGTCGATTATACCAATTTGCGGGGTGCCACTACTACACCGTCTTCATCTGCGTAAACGTAATGGCCCGGCGTCCATTCCACGTTGCCGAAGTGAAGCACTTCGTCTCGCTGTCCTTCGCCGCGTTTAATACTTTTCACCGGCATGCTGCCGATTGCCATAACCCCAATTTCCTGCGTGCCAATGTCCGCTGTATCGCGCGCGCATCCGTAAATGATGACACCTGCGAGTTTGCGGTCTTGTGCGATTTCGCCGAGCATATCCCCCATTAGTGCGCAGCGTTTCGAGCCTCCCCCGTCGACAACCAGCACATTGCCTTCTGGAATGGTTTGCAGTGCTTCCTTGACCAGGACGTTGTCTTCGTAGACTTTTACCGTCGAGATCGGCCCCGAGAACCGCTTGTGCTTTCCATAGGATTTGAATTCTACCGTGCATACTTGCAGTTCGTCGATGAAATCATCGCAAAGGTCTGCTGTTTTTACTGACATTTTCCTATTCCCCCTAATACATTCTGTTTGACGCTACATCATCCTATTCGACAAAAACCCGCAATTCCTTCTTTTTCTTATCATTTAATGGAAATGAAGGGCTGATTTAATCTGCGTATGAGGTTTTCCGCTCCATTTCATTTATGCCGTTTTTGAAGTAGTGTTTGGCTGTGACGTGATCTTGAAACACCCTCGGCTGCCGCTCATTAATCCTTCCTAAGCGATCATAGTGGATATGCGAGCGCTCTATGCGGGCTGGCAACCGCTCAAAACTGTCGTTAAGCGCTCAATGGATCTGTGCAAGCGCTCATACTAGCCTGTTATCCGCTCATTGATTAGATGAAGATACTTTTGTTATACATGTAAGGGGGACTTGCAGTCATTACGGACTTAAAATGTAATCTGTTCTGCAGGCAAACCTGCAATAGATTCAACAGCCAAAATAATTCACATACTGCCTAAAGCCGCGATCATAATTATTTTAGAATCGCTGGCTGACCCGAATCACTCCATTCTGTACATTCCCAATAAAAAAACCACACGATGGGAACCGTGTGGTTTGTGTGATCTATTATCTTACGCCGAGTGCCATTTTTGCGTAGCGTGACATGTTGTCGCGGGACCATGGGGGGTTCCAGACGATGTCAACTTCTGCTTCTTTCACTTCAGGAAGTTCCATCAGTTCTTGCTTGATGTTTGCTACGATCTGCGGACCCATCGGGCAGCCCATGGATGTCAGTGTCATCGTGACTTTCGCAACGCCGCCTTCAAGCAGCTCTGCATTGTAAACCAATCCAAGGTTGACGATATCAATACCCAGTTCAGGGTCGATGACGTTTTCTAGTGCACCGAACAAATATTGCTTAATTTCTTCTTCGCTCATCGGAATGCTCCTCTCTGATGTGTGATGATTCTATCTTACCAACATACTGCCGCGCAAGCAAATGCTGTGCAAGCCAATCGACTGAAGCAAGCATTCCCTTACGTGAAACTGTATGTCCCGCATTTTCGTCAGGCATCCATTTCAGGCGTTCCGGATGGTCTTCGTAATCTTGCTGAATTTCTTCATAGAAGTCTTTTGTGATTTCAAATGGCACCATAGTATCTTGCTCTCCGTGCCACATGAACAGCGGACGCTGATGAAGTCTTCTTGCATTTTTTGATAAATCCACTTGATCAAGTGCAGTAAACAGCTTCTCACGTTCTTCGGCAGATACAGGAATTTTCCGGCCGCCGCGCTCCGCATAAGCGATCTGTCCTTTTGCCAGACGTGTGAATGCCGGTGAGCCCATCATGACAGAAGCTGCATCAATCCAGTCATAGCTTGCCAGACAGCCGAAAGTAGTGATGCCGCCCATCGACGTGCCTGCCATCCCGATTGGCGTGCTGTCGTCTGCCAGCCCTTTTCGATGCAGCTCTTCATATAGCATGTCCGCTTCTTTAATTGAATTCAAAACGATTCCCCAAAAGTTTAATGCCAGCTGAAACTCATCCAATGATTCTGAACGGTCTCCATGCAGCTTTGCTTCCGGCAAAATAACACGGATTCCTTGTTTCGCCAAGTTATATGCATAATGTAAATTATGTTCTTTCGCACTGGTAAATCCGTGAAAAAATAGTACGACCGGAATACGCTCGGCCTCTTTTGACTGTTCCACGATATGAAGGACAGGTATTTCCCGCCATTGTTCTGAACGAATAATCATTCCGATTCCTCTTTTCCTGCGATCATTTGCTGTTATTTCAGAATAACAACATTTAGCAGAGATGACAAAACCTTCGCCTTATCATTCATTCTTTTGACTTACTCTCTCTATTAACGATAAACTATAAAGACATAATAAGGAGAACTTATCAGTACCTATAGGAGAGGATTCAATGAAACCGCATTTAATCGTGTTGGATTTGGACGGAACTTTACTGACAGACGAGAAAGTCATTTCACCTAAAACTATGGAATCATTGCGCATAGCCGCTTCGCAAGGTCATCACGTGATGATTGCAACCGGGCGTCCGTACCGTGCCAGCGAGATCTATTACCGGCAGCTTGGATTGAAGACACCTATTGTCAATTTTAACGGTGCATTCGTTCATCATCCGACTGACAGCTCGTGGAAGACGATTCATGAACCAATCGCTTTGCCGGTTGTCAATGAAGTCGTGGAAGCGATGCAGGACTTCCCCGTAAAAAATATTGTGGCGGAAGTGATGGATGACGTTTATGCCCAATATCATGATGAACGCTTTTTAGATATTTTAAACTTTGGCAATCCGCTCATTACAGCAGGAGATATCCGGGATTCGTTAAAAACAGATCCGACCAGCCTGCTGATTCAAGCGGATCAGCCGACAGTCGAACCGATTCGCCGGCACCTTGAAGATCTGCATGCGGAAGTTATCGATCACCGCCGCTGGGGAGCGCCGTTCCATATCGTGGAAATCGTTCGTCACGGCCTGAATAAAGCCGTCGGAATCGATGCCGTCTCGAAATGGATGAACGTGCCGAAAGAACGGATCATCGCGTTCGGCGACGAAGACAATGATTTGGAAATGATTGATTACGCAGGTACAGGGGTAGCTATGGGGAATGCGATCGACCGATTAAAATCGATTGCGGATGAAATTACCGATACGAATAATGAAGATGGAATTTCACGGATACTTGAAGAACGTTTGGCACTACAGAAAAACATCGTCGTATAAGGGGGAAAAGATATGAAAATTTTTGCAGACAGTGCCTGTGATTTACCGCTGGAATTTTTTAAAGAAAATGATGTGGAATTATTTCCGCTCAGTGTCCTTCTTGATGGCAAGGAATATGAAGACATCGTTGAAATTCATTCTAACGAAGTGTTTGATGCCATTCGCCAAGGACAGCAGCCAAAAACATCGCAGGCTTCACCTGATAAAATGATGCAAACTTGGAATTGCCTCGCAGCATCCGGTGAAGACGGTCTTTATATTGCTTTCTCCTCCGAGCTGTCCGGAACGTATCAAACAGCTGTCATGACGAGTGATCAAGTAAGGGAGGAAAACCCTTCCATGAACTTGGCAATCATCAATTCACACTGCGCGTCCCTCGGTTACGGCCTGCTCGTTAAAGAAGCAGTGCGTCTGCGGGATGAAGGTCTCGGTGTGCAGGAAATCGAAGATAAAGTCCGCACAATGGCCTCACATATGGAACATTTATTCACAGTGGAAGATCTGGACTACCTCGCGAAAGGCGGACGTGTATCCAAAGCGAGTGCGTTCTTCGGCGGCCTGCTCAACATCAAGCCGCTGCTCCACGTAGAAGAGGGAAAACTTGTGCCGATAGAGAAGCATCGCGGACGCAAGAAAGTGCTTCGCCGCATGATTGAAATGATGGAAGAGCGCGGCAGCAACCTGCAGGAGCAAACGATTGCCATCAGCCACGGCGACGATTTAAAAACCGCCAAAGAATTTGAGGAAATGATCCAAGAAGTCGTCAAGCCAAAAGCCATTGAAATCCATCAAATCGGCTCCGTTATCGGCTCACATGCAGGCCCCGGAACGATAGCATTATTCTTCCTGAATCAAACAGAAAATGAATAAAACAGACAGTCTGCGCATGTGCAGACTGTCTGTTTTCATTTTCCTCGCGTTTTTTGTTCATGTATAATCAGGTGTTTCACTCACTGCCCCGCTTGCCCGGACTGTTTACCTTTGCGAATCACCATGTACAGGAACAGCAGGAACAGTACGACAACCATGATAGAAGCGATCAGATAAGGCGTGTTGAAGCCTTTGTCGTCTTCAATGATATAAATTTCAGCAAGCTCACGATCAAGCACAATGTGATATTTATTGTCTTTTGTTTCTTTAATTAAATCCTGGCCAAGAACACCGCGGAGTTTTTTATTCTCTCCGATTTTTTCCGGGTCGATTTCTATGCTTTGCACTTCTGATGTGTTGTTCAGCGCAATGATCCATTTTTCCTCATCCGATGTGCGTTCAAATACGACGAAGCCATCTTGATTGTGCAGGAATTTAAAATCTCCGTTGCGCAATGTGTCGGAGTCATTACGAAGCGTGTTGAGATCCCCGATCCACTCTTTCAGTTCCATATCGGTCTTGAAGTTAAAGAACGGATGGGATTCAGGCGCTTCTTTTCCGTTGACGGCAATTTCAGTTGCATACGGCACTAACGGCACGCCAGGAAGCATGAATTGTGCCGCTGTTGCCACTTTCCAGCGTGTTGGAGGGAATTGGCGCAGCTCCACCATTTTATAAGTGAAGCGCGGCCCTGTCAGATCATCGAACTGAAGCAGCTTCCCTTCGCTGTCTTTGCCGATTTGATCCAATGAAGAGGAATCCGGATCTACTTGAACGAAAGATTCCTGCATTGCTGCACTTTCCTTTTCAGCAGGCGTGCTGTCAAATGATGCATCACTTGCTTCATTCGTAATTACATATAACCCTTCACGTGCTTCCTTCACTGCATTAATAACACCATTTAAAAAATCCGTGTCTGCCTGGCCAAGTTTCGTCAGACGAAGCCCGTCCAGTTCATAATCCGTAACAAATTGTACCGCATATTCCTTCAATTCGTTTTGAACAGCCGCATCCGTTACATCACCAGTGAAAGGGAAATCTGCCATGACTTTTAAATCATTGTCATGCATTTCATCAATCAACGCCGTGAATTGTTCTGCTGTTCCGAAGTGCGGTTCGATCTCGTTATAATCGAGTACGTCATTTCCGTCATAGGAAGCGGTTTTGAAAACCGGACCGACCGAAATCATCGTAAAATGCATGTCGAGCAAATGCTGAAGGCGGTTGCTGATTCCGGCAAAGTCTCCGCCATTAAAAGCGCTGGGATCTTTTGCATCCGCTTCGAAATCATTTTCCCCGAGACCATTGTTGAAACGGTCAACGAGCAAATCATAAATACTTTCATCACTGAATGTTCTGCCGGTATCTGCAAAAGCCGGTGTTGCTATAGATAGGGCAAGCATACATGCCGCCAATAGTCCGATCATTCGTTTCAATTTAGTAAATCCTCCTCACAAAACTCTTCTTTCAGTTTATCAAACGGCCGCAAACAGCGCCATTCTTTCTTTTGAAAACAGCTGGTACCGTATGTAAATGCGACAATCTTGTGAAAAAATGGCCGCCCGCGACAAATAAAAAAGCAGTAAGAGGGAAAACCCTCCACTGCTGCTCACTGATCATCTTCTGAAGAAAAGTCAGGATCATGCTGCCTGCGCGCACTGATCAAAACGGTGACGGCAAACAGCGCCATCAATAACAGGATTACAAGTAAAAATATCCACCCCGTTGATGCGGCCATTTGCTCATCCCCTTTTACATTCAATGTTTAGTTCTTACGCAAACCAGTTGAAGCCCACCGGCAGTTTGAAGCCAACAAATAATGTTGCCAGTAATGCGACGATGAAAAGAATCCACATAAGTCCTGTGTTTTTTCCTTTATTGCCGCGCACAAGCACCATTTCCATAAATCCGATAGTCAAAATACCGAGTACGAACTTAATTCCGTACAGCGCAGAATCAATCGTCATATGCTTGAAGAACAGCGCCGCCCCTGTAATGATGATCAGCACGTAGAACAGACGCAAAATCATATGTGTTACTGTTTTACCTTTTGATCCTGTTGCCATGCTGGCAGAAACTAAAAATAGTACAATTGCAACTACCCACGTAAAAATATGCATGTGGGTTGTATCAGTTAAAAAGCCCAATATTGCCACCTCATTTTAGTATAGTCGTTTGATATTCTACCATATCTTTCAAACAACGACTATTCTATTGCTTATTTCATATTCCGGAAGATTATTCGAAACGGTTGACTAATGTGCCGATACCTTGCACTGATACCTTTACTGTATCGCCCTTTTTCAAATATGTCGGCGGCGTCATGCCTTTGCCTACCCCGGCAGGCGTACCTGTCAGAATCACATCGCCCGGCTCCAGCGTCACATACTTGGAAATTTCTGCAATCAGGTCATCGATTTTGAAAATCATAGCCGATGTATTGCCGTTTTGACGCACTTCATCATTTACTTTTGTAACGACGGATAAATTTTGCGGGTTTGGAATTTCGTCTTTCGTCACTACATAAGGCCCCATCGGACAAGAGCCGTCTAAGCTTTTGCCTAAGAAGAACTGTCTGTGCTCCGTCTGGATATTGCGCGCTGTAATGTCATTGCCGATTGTATAACCGAAAACATAATCATACGCCAGCTGCTTAGGGATATTCTTGCCTGTTCTGCCGATGACGACAGCCAATTCCCCTTCGTAATCCAATGAATCCGTTACATCGCTGTGAACTGGAAGTGTTTGCTCATCTCCAGCAATAGCAGTTGGAGATTTTGTAAACAGCATCAGTTTTTCCGGTGCTTTTGATCCGAGTTCCTCCGCATGATCCAAATAGTTCTTGCCTACACATAATACGTTTTTCGGTGTGCGCGGGATTGGAGACAGCCACTCAATCGCTGTAAACGCATGCTTAAACTGCTCTGCATTTCCTTCAGCTTCCGTTTTCTCTACCAATTTACGAACCATCTCTACAAAATCCATGCCAAGAGATACAGCTTCAATCATGGTCTTAGGAAAATCAGTCTGCTCCAGTGCTTCTGCCATTGCAAGTACATTCCAAACAGCTTCCTCACGTTTCACTTTTGGTCCGAATAATGTCTGCCCTTCGTAACGGAATGACAATAGTTTCATTTGAATGCCCAACCCTTTCTATGTGAATTCACATACTCCTATGTTACGACAAAATCTATACTTTTTCCTCTTTATTGTCGAAATTCTTTCCGTAGGACAGCTTCCGCCATAAGGCTTCAAGCGGTCCCATGCGGAATTTCGACAGCCAGACCTGCGCTGCAATGAGCTGGGCCGCAAAAATACCGATGGCCAGCCACGTGCCGGTCACTATATCTACTTTACCATACAGACCGGCTCCGTATGAATAAAATATCAGCGTCGCAATAACCGACTGCATGATATACGTGGTAAACGCCATTCGGCCGACGGTTGCGAACGGCTTTGTGATGTACTTCAAAAATGGGACCTGAAACAGCAGTAAAAACAATGCCGCCCAGCCGACTGTCAGGACAGGTCCGCCAAATATCGACTGCACCAGCAGAACATTTTCAAATTTCGGCCCATCCCAGTTCGGAACGTTTTTCAGCACAAGCCCGACAGGAAGGAAAACGAACAGCACAACCAGCAGTTTCCCTTTATGGGCATACATCTTTTCGATCACCTTCCACTTGGAAAAGGCAGCCCCCATCATAATCAATGGCAAAATAATAAAACCAGAAGTCAACAAGCCGATAATTTCAAACATAAAAAATTCATTCAGACGAAAAGCAAAAATTTCACCGAACGTTCCGTTTCCGTAAGCTGAAATCGCCAATTCAATTTGCTTCGTATCTGCGAACCCGTCCATCATGAAAGATCCGCTATTACTGCGCATCAGTACGGACAAGCCGTAGAGCAGCAGCGACGGCACGAAATAGATCAGGAGTGACAGAGCCAGCAGCCACTTTCTCGGTATCCGAACGACTGCGATCATGATGAATCCCATCAGAGCATACGTAACAAGTATATCCCCCGACCAGATCAGCACAGCATGCAGCACACCGAATAAGAGCAGGACTGTCATCCGCTTTGCCATGAAAGGACCGAACGCTGTATTCTGCTTTACTGATTTCTCATACTGCATATTGATGCCGTAGCCGAACAGCATCGCAAACAGCGGATAGAAACTTGCTTCGATAAATACATCAATAAAATGGAACATGGACTGCTCAGACGGTATGGTATACCACGAATACGGATCCATATACGCATACGGTGAATGGAAATGCAGCATATTCGCAATGAGAATCCCGAGTAATGCGATGCCCCTCAAGTAATCGAGTGCTTCCACCCGCTCTGTAAGTGGCGTAGGAGTCACCTTCAAACTAATTCCTCCTGTAAGCTAATAGTTTTTGCCTCGCTGAATAAATACAGGAGCATTTCTTTTATTTCAATCGACAAAATGGATTCCAGCACGTTCTTATACAGATTCAGCTGCGTGCCGTAACGGATTTGCATTTCATTGGCAATCGCCTTGTCAGAATAAAACTTACTGACGTCATCTGTTTTATAATCGACAAGCACCCACTCGCCGTCTTCATGGAATAAGCAGTCCGCAATCCCCTGCAGCAGCTGATACTCGCCTTCTGCAGCGCGGTGAGCATATGTGAACGGCATCTCACGCAGAACTTGGTCGGCCTGCTTCATCCGCTGACCGAGCGGCGTATGGAAAAACTCCGCAATTGCCTGCACGTCGATGACTGCCGCTTCTTCTTTCGTCAGCAGCTCACGTGTTTCCAGCTGCCGGACAAATTGTGCGGCACTTTCCTGATCAAGTTCATTCTTCAAGTCAAGATGCTGCATGACCGTATGCATCGCCGTACCAATCTCTGCTTTTGTCAGCGAGCGCTGCTGTAAAAAGGAAGGACGCGCATGAAGATTTGTCATGCGTTTTGCAGCATCCGTCTCCAGCTCTTCAAACGGATCGGCGTCTCCGCGTTCGAGCTCCAGCAATGCAATCCGTTTCAATTCGCTGACGGACTGTTTAGATGACATGCCGACCGCAGCCTCATACGGATATTGCGCGTCAAAACGGCTGCGCACTACTTCCGTCAGTTCCGGATCCGCCACTGCCGCTTCCTGATCAACCGGCAGCCAGTCATCAAATCCGGTCTCCTCTGTGCTACGGAACGCGGAAAATGGATACGCGTTGACTTCCCACTTCGATGCATCATCCATCAGTTCCCCGCCCGCTGTCTTGCCGAACTTCATGAAGTCGATATGGCGCGCAACTGCGGGACCGATCCAGTCAAGATAACCGGCCGCCCTTGAACGTTTATATTCAGGCAGCGGCTCTGATTCATCAAGCAGCTGTGCTTCCTGCCACTGCGTGATCGTTTTTTCAATATCTTTGACCGATGCGATCAGCTCCAGATGCTCTTTAGCACGCGTCATGGCCACGTAGAGCACCCGCATCTCTTCTGCACGCATCTCGAGCTCTTTCTTCTCTTTGATCGCGAGGAACGGCAAAGAGGTGAACATGATTCGCTTGTCAGGATCAATCGCTTTGACAGCCAGGCCGAAGTGCTGATCGAACAGATACGGATTATGGAAGTCCATCTTATTGAAAGGACGCCCCATGCCGGCTAAAAATACATACGGGAACTCGAGCCCTTTGGACGAGTGGATCGTCATGATGCGGACGACGTTTTCCTTTTCGCTCATAAAACGCGCTTCTCCGAGATCATCACCGCGTTTACGCATGCGGTCGATGAAACGAAGGAAGCGGAACAGACCGCGGAATGAAGTTTTTTCATACATCATTGCCCGGTCATGCAGCGCACGCAAATTCGCCTGTCGCTGTTTGCCGTTTGGCAGAATTCCGACCATTTCGTAGTAATACGTATCTTGATACACTTGCCAAATTAATTCTGACAGCGATCCGTGCCGGGCCATATTGCGCCAGTCTTCCAGGAGCAGGAAAAAACGCTGCAGTTTTTCCTGTGCAGCAGAATGAATGCCGGCGCCGCCTGTCTGCATAAATGTCTGCACTGCCTCGTAAAACGATACATTCCGGTTTACCAGACGGATCTGCGCAAGTTCATTTTCCGTCAGGCCGACAAACGGTGCCCGCAGAACGGATACGAGCGGAATATCCTGATACGGATTATCAATCACCCGCAAAGTATTCAGCATGATCATCACTTCAATGGCGTCAAAATAGCCAGACGATAATTCCACATAGACAGGAATGCCCGCCGCTTTCAGTTCATCCGCAATTTCTCCCGACCATGTCATCGAACGCATGAGAATGACGATATCGCGGTACTCAAGCGGACGCTGCTTTCCGCTGAAGGCGTCTGACACCTGTGCCTGACTGTCTTTCCACGCGTTGATTTTCTGCGCGATGGCACGTGCCTCCACTTGGGATTTCTTCAGCTCCTGCTGTGCTTCCTGCTCTTCCGACAGACCTTCTTCCTCTTCATTTTCATAAAGTATCGTCAGTCCTGCCGCCACTTCTTTTTCAGGATATTGCGCGCCGTACTTCAGCGCCGCCGCTTCGTCATATTCAATTTCACCGACGCGTGTCCCCATGATTTGCCTGAAAATGAAGTTCGTTGCGTCGAGCACTTCCTTGCGGCTCCGGAAATTGGCGTTCAAATCGATTTTCAGCCCCTGCTGCTGCACATCTTCTGTAAAACGGCCATACTTGCCTAAAAAGAGCCCCGGTTCTGCGAGACGGAAGCGATAGATCGACTGCTTAACATCCCCAACCATAAATAAATTCCCGTCCGCTTCACCGCCCTGCTTGATTAGCTGCAAAATGGCTTCCTGTAAAAAGTTCGTGTCCTGGTACTCATCGACAAGCACTTCCGCAAAGCGGTTCCGGTAGTCAATCGCAATATCAGACGGTGTCAGTTCGCCTTCTTTGGATAAAATCTGCAGCGCATAATGCTCCAAATCAGAGAAATCCACTAAGCCGCGCTCTTCTTTTACCTTTTGATAACGCACGGCAAAATCTTCGACAAGTCCGACCAGCGTATGCATGAGCGGTGCCATCAGGCGGATTTCTTCCAGCAGCCTGGCAGGTGTTCTCGTAAAATACGTATCTTTTAATGCATTGACGATTTTCTTCACCTGATCGCGCATCGCTTTGCCGCGTGCCGCCAGTTCTTCATCACAAGTGTCTTTCTTAATCGTGCCCGCTTTCACCCATTTCAGCGTCTGGAAATACGTAAAAGCCTCTTCCCATGTGCCGTGAAGCATATGATGAAGCGCCCCGTCAATCCAGGCTTCATCCGCTTTAGCGGTCTCCTGCAGCGGCAGCGGCCCTTCATTCATTTCCGCCACCCGCTGGAGATCCCGCGTAACCGTTTTCGCTTCCTCAAGCGTATGACGGATCGAAACTTTCAGCGAATCAATAAATGACAGACCGTCAATTGTCGCATCGTCTCCAATTTCATACTGCTGAGGAATGAGTGCCAGCCACTGCGAAGGATTCGGGTGCACGCGTGAATAGTCATAGAGCTTGTCTATCAGTGTTTCAATTGCCTGGTCGTTCCGGTCCGCCGTAAAACTGTCGCTCAGACGATAAATTGCCTCTGGATCTGCCTGGCTGTATGCGTCCTCAAGCACGAGTGCAATCGTATCGTCACGCAGAATCGATGCTTCCGCTGCATCGGCAATCCGGAATCCAGGATCAATATCAAGCACATACGAGTATTGCCGCACGACTTGCAGGCAGAACGAGTGCAAAGAAGAAATTTGTGCTTTATTCAGCAGATTCAACTGTCTGCGCAAATGAACAGAAGACGGATCATTAATGATCGCTTCTTCAAGTGCACTGGCCATCCGGTGGCGCATCTCTGCAGCAGCCGCATTTGTAAATGTGACAACGAGCAGCTGATCGACATCGATCGGATTTTCCGTATTCAATACTTTTTCTATCATCCGCGTAATAAGGACTTTTGTTTTCCCCGAACCTGCAGCTGCAGACACGAGGATATCTTTGCCGGACGCATGGATTGCCCTCCATTGGTCGTCCGTGAACGTCTCATGCGGCGGCTTATCTGGAATTCGCATCTGGATCTATCTCCTTCCGCATCTTTTCTAATGATTCTTCGGGCTTGAACGCCGTATAATTCCGCGTCGGCTGTGTCGGATCCGTCTTGTCGAACTGACAGATGGACTGATACGAACAGAACGTACATGGCATATGTTCTTTCAGCCGGTACGGATACACGCGCGTATCGCCTGACAGCATTCCGTCGCCCGCCTGCTGATGCCTTTTCCGGACAAATGAACGCATCATATTAATATCTTCAGGCGGCACTACTTTCGACGTCGAATAAAACGTCCCGTCTTTTTTCAGGCGCGCCGGAATAATAAGTGACTCACTTTCCAGTCTGTCGTCCATGCCGAGCGCCACTTCAGCGTCTTCAATAATATAGCCTTGCATTTTATAGGATTTAAGCAATTCTTTTTCTACCGCTTCTTCGGTCAGCTCTTTCGTCATGCGCAGCATCGGATTGTGCACATACATATACAGCACCCCTGCCGGATTCGCATACACACCGAGCCAGTCTTCCGCATGCTCAAGCGCAACATCGAGATAAGTCAGCATTTGCAGCGACAAGCCGTAATACACTTCCGTCAAATCGAGCGCCCGTGCTGAAGATTTATAATCCACTACACGCAGAAACGTCTGATCATCTTTTTTCATTGTGTCAATGCGGTCAATTCGTCCTCTAATATGCATATGCCGGCCGTTTTTCAAATTAATTTCAAGCGGCGCGATTTCTTCATTCGGACCAAACCCTGCTTCAATCGCAATCGGCGTAAATCTTGAATTGCGCGCCTGTGACTGCAGTGCGCGGATCGTCCGCTGAATAATTTGCATCAATTTTCTTTGGATATATGCATAGCGCTGGCTCGACAGTAAAATACGGTGGAAAAACTTCGGCGCTAATGCATCAATCGCATCCCGGCCCAGCTGCCAGCACTGTTCTTTCGTCAGCGCAGCCCAGGAAAGCCCCTGGCGCATCACTTCATCAGACACCCATTTCAGCGCCGCGTGGAATAAATCCCCGATATCCGGTGCTTCCAGCTGAAATTCAAAACGCTCCTGCAAGCCAAGCCCGTACGTCGTGAAATGCTGGAACGGACAGCTGTAATACGATTCGATCCGCGATACACTCGTTGTAAACGAAGATCCATATAAACCGGCCGTCAATTCCGGCTCCAGCAGCTCTGTTTTCTGGCGTTTTAAAGCAGGCTGCACAATCGACTGGATAATCGATGACCAGAGCGGATCTTCAGTATAATATGCAAGGACCGCCTGCCATTCAGGTTCGATTTCCTCATGGGCAGAAGCTTCACGCATCATGCGGATCGCGTAAGACAGCGCCACTTCCGGGTGCTCAATATACGTCAGCTTATCTTCAACTTCTGACAGTTCGGTCGGCTCAATAACTGCTGTTTCAAGCGGTATATTCGATACAATCTGCTGCAGCCTCGGAATGTAAAGCGACGGTATGAGCGCCTTTCCCTCCTCGTCCGCAACCGGATAACTGACGGTCAGCCGCTGACTCGCTCCTGTGAACGCACGGTACACCATAAACGATTCGCGCATAAGCTGGAGCTTGGTAGTCGGTGCCAGCGTAATGCCAAGTTCACTGAATAATTCCCGGTCACCGTCTGATAATAATCCTTCGTGATCATTGCGGAGAGGCAGTACCCCTTCATTCGCACCGAGCACAAACACGGCCTCCACGTCCATGGAATTAAACAGCTCCACTGTCGTCACGGTCACTTGGTCGAGTGACGGCGGAATGAGTTTAAATTCCAGCGTATCGAATCCTTCATCGAGAATTTTGATCGATTCCGCAATCGGAAGTTCCTTGTCTCCAAACATCAGCACAAACTGATCGAGCACATTGATCCAGCTAGTCCATGCCTGTTCGTGTTCTGCGGCCGCCTGCAGCCGGTTGTTCGTATGTTCCATCTGCTGCAGCTCAATGATTTTATCGTAGACGTTCAATGATTCCAGCGTGACAAACAATGCCTCCGCGACGTCCCGCCCGGTCACTGCCGCTTTCAGTTTCTGCTGCAGTTCCATAAGCGGCGTGCGAATCAAATCCCGAGTCTCCGCAAACTCCGCCTGTGCCGCGAGTTCTTCATCGGTCTGCACGGTGCGAATCTTTTCCAGTCCCCGGTAACGGCTGACTTTCCAGCGTTCTTCATCATTCCAGCGTGAAGTGCCGTGAATTCCTTTTGCCAGCACAAAATTCTCCAGGCGGTCAGCCCTTTCCCTCCACACTTGTTTGCTTTCATTGGCAGGGAAAAAGAGATCCGTCTTTACTGCACGGAACACCGCTTCATACGACCAATCCGTGCGCACCGCTTCCAGCAATGAACGAACGAATTCGATGAGCGGATGATGCAGCATCGGCTTTTTCTGACTGATGAAAACAGGGATATCATATTGCGTAAAAATATTTTGAATCAATTCGTCATACGCATCTGGCTGCCGGTACAATACCGTCATTCCTCGGTAGCGCTTGCCTTCACGCATCATTTTCCGAATCGACCGCGCCACCGCATGCACTTCCGCCCGCCGGTTCGTCGCTTCAATCAGATGAATGGCACCGGTCGCTTCACACGCTTTTGGCGGGTACCGATCGAACTGTTCTTCCAGATGTGCAAGTTCCTGGTTCGCAAAGCGCTGCAGTTCCGTCAGATGAACCCGTTCTTCGTGCTCAACAGATTCACTGTATGCGAGCTGCTGCAGCGTTTCGTATTGCTGTTCTGCTGTATGGAACAGTTCATGCTCTCCGCTGTGGAGCTTTTCTTCCATCGGCAGCACAACCGTGACACGTTTCGTATATTTCATTAATTGTGTAATGATGTTGTATTCCTGTGTCGTAAAGTCGCCGAAACCGTCAATATAGATCGATGCATCCTGCAGCCACTCCGTATGCGGCAACTGTTCAGCAAGTGCGTTGAGCTGCCCTTCACTGTCCATATAGGTCGTTCCAAGGCGTTCTTCAATTTTCTCAAGCAGCAGCTGCAGGTCATGCGCCTTATCCTGCAAAATTCTCGGTGCTTCTTTGGAAGCCAGCGAGCCGGTCAGTTCGGCAAACGCCTGCCGGTCGATGCAGTATTTGCTGAATTCTTTCATGATGTCGCTGACTTGCTCGGCGAATCCATGTTTAGAGGCTGCCTGCTTAAACAGTTTGAACGAGTCTTTGTTTTCTTCGAGCACGCTGCGCACGAGCATGCGGTAGCCGAAGCTGTCGACTTCTTCCCGCGTGATGCCGCCCACTTCCTGCAGCACGCGCCACGCAAGGCGTTTGAACGTCAGCACTTGCGCACGGATCATCCCGGACAGTCCGCGTGTGACGGACAGGCTGTATTCCATCGAGTATGACTGCTGGTCGGGCACGATGATTACGATAGGAGGCCCCATCGGCCGCTCCTTCAGCTCTTCTGCAATTTCCTGTTCAATAAAAGTCGTCTTCCCTGTACCGGAGCGACCTGTAACAAAACGCAACGACATAGCTCTCTCTCCCCTTTCATGGGCAATGGATGATAGTTATATAGTAAGTAGCACGGAATTGGTACGTCATTATAATAAGTGAAGTGAAACGGCATTGGACTCACTGCGCGCTGGCGGATGGCTTCGCGATGAGCCGACCGCTTGTATGGCGTCTTCGTTCGGTGAGTGGGAGCTACTTTGGCTTCTGATTTTTGAAATGTGACGGGCAAGTGCTGTGCAGATGGTTTTCTGCTTTTTGTATCGAAAATGGAATACACCAGTTGCCGTCATTGTGATAAGAGAAGCAAAACATCCTTGGACCCACTGCGGCGCTGGCGGATGGCTACGCAATGAGCCAGACAGGGAAGAGCATCCTGTCAGTCTCATCACTTCGCCGACCGCTTGGAAGGCGCCTCCGTTCAGTTAGGGGGAAGCAGAATATGACACTTCTTTTGCCAGAGCATACACTAATCGTCCAATAGTCACTGCACTTCTTCTCCTTTAAAAAAGTGCTGGGATTGCTCCCACTCAGCAGCGCAGGCACAACTGCGGGGTCGGCCGAAGTCATGAGACAACTGGCACGCTCTTCGCCAGCTGGCTCATGACGTAAGGCAATCCCCCACGTGCCTGTGCGGGTCCTAAAAGCGGACACTCCCTAACTCCAATCCCCAACAACCAGTCGAGCAACGACCCCAACACAAATCCCCTTTATATAAACAACAACAATTTAGACAAGCAAATTTATACGACTGACAGCAGAAATCCAGCCCATTGACCCGCCTGGAATATGGATCAACGCGCCTTCCCGCTCTCCCTCACTTCTATCACCAAGCACAAAAATCCTGCCCTCTTTCTTCCATTGTACCGAAAGAAAAGAGAGACAGGAAACGTTAACCTTTATTCTTTTTCGTCCTGCTTATACAAACTCGAAAAACTTCTGAAGTCATCCTCAACCCTCCGCGCAAGCCGCCGCTCGAACCACTTGCCCACCAGCCACAGAAGGAAAATAACTACAAACATAATCAGCGTCCGGATCGGCTGCGTCAACAGCGCACGCACATCATAACCGATAAACGTAATCATCATGATCATCACCAGCTTACCGAGCATCAGCGCAAACAAATAATTCTTCCTGTTCATCTTCGACAAGCCCGCCACCAGATTGACCAGCGCAGAAGGGGTAAACGGAAAACAGATCAGGATGAACAGCGGGCCGAAGCCGTTGCGCTCTACCCAATGAATCAGCTGCTGCACTTTCTTCGGACGGGTCAGGAAAGAGAAGAACTTATTGCCGCCGTACTTCCGGATCAGCAGAAACACGACATACGAACCTGCAACCGTCCCTGCCCAGGACAGGATAAAACCGTACCAGAATCCGAATGCGATGGCGTTGGCGATTACGAATACGACCAACGGCAAAAACGGCAGGAAAGCTTCTATAAATGGCGGCAGCAGCCCCATTAAGAAACCAAGAGCTTCGTACTGCTCTGCCAAATCCTCTACTTTATCAATTGATAACCATTCATTCATCGCCAACACCCTCATCGGTTTTTTAGTCAGTTTTTGTTTGTTCTGCTGTGGATTTTGTCCGGTTATAGTATACTAGCATTCAGATTCGTTAAAGAAGGATGGGCTGCTTAGTGAATACAACGTTTTCTCATGGTCTGAAGGCAGGATCGAGTATCGCGATCGGTTACTTCCCTGTCGCGCTGACGTTCGGCCTTCTTGCCAAAACAACCGGATTGTCTATAATCGAAGCGACTGCAATGAGCCTGTTCGTGTATGCAGGAGCTGCGCAGTATATGGCGCTCAGTCTCATTGCGACCGGCGTTGCGCCCTGGCTTATTGTCATGAATACGTTTATCGTCAATATCCGGCATTTTCTCATGACCGCTTCATTAAGCGAAAAAGTGGAGCCGGCACCAAAATGGATGAAAGCCATCTATGCATTCGGTGTGACAGATGAAACATTTTCTGTTCTCGCAACGCAGAAGAACCGCACCGTGACGACCGCGTTTGCATTTGGTGTCGCCTTCATCGCGTACGGCAGCTGGGTGATTTTCACCGCAGTCGGCCACGTTATTGGAGCGAATTTGCCGCATTTCCTGCAAAAAGCGATGTCCGTTGCGCTGTATGCGATGTTCATTGGGCTTCTTGTGCCTTCGATGAAAGGCAACCGCAAAGTCGTGCTGCTTGCTTTGATTGCCGCGGCGATTCATTGCGCATTATATTATTCCAATGCTTTATCTACGGGATGGTCGATTCTGGCTGCCACACTCGGGTCCGCCATCTTCGTTGAAATCCTGTATGTAAAGAGTAATAAAAATGCAGACCGATTTATTGCACAGAAGGAG
Organism: Sporosarcina sp. P37; assembly: GCF_002109365.1. NCBI lineage: Bacteria > Bacillati > Bacillota > Bacilli > Caryophanales > Caryophanaceae > Sporosarcina > Sporosarcina sp. P37. The sequence continues at coordinate 2,663,617 of NZ_CP015349.1, read as the reverse complement.
GAAAACTGATGGGTGCTTCTTATTGGTGGATGCTGCTCGGCATGGCCGTTGCTACGTACCTGCCGCGAATGATTCCATTGACGATTCTCGACGGAAAAGAGCTGCCGCCGATTGTCAGCGGCGTATTGCGCAATATTCCGTTTGCAGTGCTTGGCGCGCTTATATTCCCCGCCATCTTACATATCCAGGATGACATCCTGTTTGGCGTCATTGGCGCTGTAACAGCTTTTGCTTTGTCATTCATCGGACTCGACGTCATGTTTGTGGTCATCGGCACGATTGCGGCACTCGCCGTGTACAGTTTATTTTAACTATGTATTATTACTATTCCCCTGAGCTGCCTTCGTTAAAACAGCCAACTGCTTTTTGATACAGAAAAGCGGTTTTCAAAGCAAATATGCTCTTTGAAAACCGCTCTTTTTTTACTCCTCAGCCTGATTCAGCCGCGCATTTTTCACCATACGCGCTGCAAACCAGAAACCTGCAGTAAGTGAGACAGCATCCGCCACATAGAGCATCCAGTTATGGGTGTATCCCGCATAGACGGACGCCGCAATGAGCGACACTGTCAAAATTAACCCGACCACATGATGAAATGTCACACGGGTGAAAAATACGACCAAAATTCCTGGCAGCAACATCGCAAGCAACAGTTTCGTATCGAAATCTTGCATAGTGTCCTCCCTTTTACCGCACAACCAGCATGCCCAGACGGAAGTGATCGTGACGGAACAGCACTTGCTGCTTCAGACGAACTTCCCCGTCGCGGCCGATTACTTGCAAACGGCAGTGTGCGGCATTCACTTGAACTGCATCATACAATTCATCTTCATTGTGAATCGAGATGCCGTTCACCGACTTGATCAAATCACCGGCTACAATACCCATCTTCTCTGCCGGCGAATCCGGCAGCACCGCTACGACAAAGACACCTTCAGACTGCGGCACGAGCATCACCTGTTTATTGCGGTCAGATGCCGAAATAACCGCGCTGATCAGCAAGCGGCATACAACGCCCGCAAGCAAAGCCGCCCAGCCGAGAACTGGCATCCAGATCGCGCCAATTCCGATCGCCGCTACAGAAGCGCCAAGCCAGGCAATCGCCTTCCCCATTTTAGGGAACAGTTCATCCGGGAATGTAGAACGCACCAGCTGTGAGAATCCGATCACTAACGGTATCGGAATAAATGAAAATTTCTCCGCGCCCAGCGTAAATTGCGGCCAGTATGGAGCAAACTCTGAAACCATATGTCCCGGGACCAGCAATACAACCGGCACAATCCACAGCAGTTTCGACTGATAGATCGTACCGCGCCCGCCGCGCTGAGTCTGTACGAATAACGGAGACGTATGACGTGCCGCATGACGGCGAACGAGCATGCCTTCCGTGATCAGAAACAGACCTGCAATAATCGGCACCGTTATAGCCAGGGTGCCGGAAAAGTCCAGATCTTCCTGTACAAACCATGTGCCGATCGAAACGTCTCCTGCCCAGCGATTCAATGCCCAAAGCGCAAAAAATGCAATGGCTGCATAATAAATCGGTGAAGCCAATTTATAAGAGAATGAGAGAATGACGAGCAGCATAACGACAGATAACATCACAATCCAGTTGAAGTCGACGATCAATCCGATACCGGCAATCAAAATCGACAGCACCAGTCCGTGCAGCCAGCCCGCTGAAATCGCATGTTTCATCTCAGCTGAACCTTTTCGTATGCTTACATTAAAGTCTGTCCGCTCGCGGCTTACCCGTTTACTGCCGAGCATATAGGCAGCCACTAAAGCAACCAGCCAGACGGGGTTCAGAAAAAAGTAAAGTAATGCATCTTTCAAATTCAGTAATAGTTCGCTAGACATCTTCTGTCACCTTTCTCGCTTGTCCTTACAGCTCTTTTCTTTATTGTACAAAAAAAGAAGGAAAATAGCGAGAGTGTTGTGAAGGAAGTTCCAATTAAAGCTACAAAACTCACGGCAAAAAAGAGGCTGCCCTGCAGAAAGTCGTGTTGCCTGGACTTTTTCGGACAGCTTCCACTATTATTTTGCTAATTCATTCACCAGATAATCGACCGCCATGCGTAATTGTTTATCGTTTTTCTCTTTCGCACGGTATTCTTCCGCGGCAGTTTTCAGCGCAGTAAAGAATTCACGGTCCATATCATAACCTTCTTTAATTTCGCGGTCAATACGGAATGCATGTACCGCATCTGCTGTGTCACTGTCGAAGTATCCGTCAGTCCGTCCGGGTTTATGGCCGAGAGCTTTAAGCATACGCTGCGCATAGGCAACTTCTTCTGTAAAGTGACCTTCCTTCAAAGTTTCTGTCACCATTTGCAAATGCTCTGTAAATAACGGATGCTGTTTCACTTCAATATCTGCCTCTACACCTTTTCCATGGATCCACTTTTCTTTCGGTGTCAGCCATTTATTTGTCGACAGCTTCAATTCACCGCCGTTAGATAATTCCATCGTCTCCTGGACAGTTCCTTTTCCAAAACTTGTCGTCCCGATGATGGCTCCCCGTTTCAGATCTTTGATCGCTGCACTCAAGACTTCACTCGCCGATGCACTGCCGACATCTTGTACAACGACAATCGGAATATGCTTCAACCGTTCATTGAATGAAAGTTCCTCGTTTTTTTCAGTGACTACAGGTGATAAGTTGCCGGCAGCATCCTGCATAACAACAAATGCACGGTCTTCTTCCAGTAAGCTGCTTGAGATTTCGGATACCGCTTTTAAGTAGCCGCCCGGATTCCCTCGCACATCGATAATAATTGCCTGTGCTCCTTTTTTGATCACGTCCGACGTTGCTTTCTGCCATTCTTTCGCCGTCTCTTCTCCGAACATGCTGAGTGCTATGTATCCGAGCTTAGCACCACGTTCTTTAATCAGATCATGTGCAACCGACTGAACCGGCATATGATCGCGCATTATTGCGTACTCCATATGTTTATCCGCTTCCGGCCGGAAAATTGTCAATTTCACTTCAGTTCCTTTTTTCCCGCGAATCAAATTCACCACATCACGAAGGGTTTCCCCTTCTAATCTTTCACCGTTCACACGCACAATTTCATCATACGGCTGCAATCCTGCTTTCTCGGCCGGTCCGCCTTTAATTGGCGCCACGATAATATACTTGCCGTTCGTCCGCGTCACTTCCGCTCCGATGCCGACACGCGACCCCGCCAGCGATTCACGGTGGGACTCCGCTTCCTGCTCTGTCAGATAGGTCGAGTACGGATCACCGATCGTATCGGTCATGCCGCGCAATGCCCCTTCGATCAGCTCGTCCTTTTTGACCGGGTAAACGGCCCTCTCCTGAATCTTTTCAAACACCTCATCCACCACGGGCAAATTACTGACCGACTGTGGCTGTGCAGAGTCTTTCTTGCCGCAGCCGTTCAGCCATACAATGCCGATCAGCAGTAACATGCCCACTAAAAAAAGCCTGCTCCTTCGCATTCATAACCTCCTCCTCCCTTCACTATATGAAGGGAGACAAGAAGTTACGACACTAGAACAGACTCTTTTTTCAGTCCATGGAATCGACTAAATCATGCAAGGCTTTTTCATCGAGCGGACCGATAATCTTTTGCGCTATGCGGCCTTCCGTATCGATCATGAACGTTGTCGGCATAGAAAACACGCCATACAGCTGTGTGACTTTAGCTGTTTCGTCCAGCGGAATCGGGAAGCTTAAATGATATGAATCCACAAACTTTTTGACTTCATTGACACCGAGCTTCTCTGATTCCGTGACATTCACCGCAATCAGTTCCACTTGATCTTCATCCGTCAATTTTGAATAAAACTTCTGCATATGCGGCATTTCTGCTTTGCATGGCGGACACCATGTCGCCCAGAAATTCAAAATGACTTTCTTTCCTTTCAGCGCGGAAAGTGTAACCGTTTCGCCTGCAAGTGTTTCGAGCGTAAAGTCCGGTGCCGGTGAATATTGCTCCAGTCCTTCTTCTCCCGGCATTGCTTCGTCATCCACTTTTATAATCTGCGTCGGCGAAGGATCCGGCTTCCCCGCCATGTTTTGCACCATGATGAAGATCAGCGTACCGACGAGCAAAGCCGTAATAATATACCCAAGCGTTTTCTTACTCACTCTACCTCTTCCCTTCTGCTATCAGATTGTGCGGAAACCCGTTCTGTTCCCCACATCAGCAAGCCGATGAAACCTGTCGTAATAAGTGCATTATGTACCAAGGGACCCGGCTGAAATGAAGATACCAAAAGATGAAGCGCTATGAAAATAACAGACAGTTCACTGACCGTATTCACAGCTTTTCGTTCACTCCATACCGCCAGCACCAATACGCCGAGAAATAAAATAACCGTACCGCTCTTCACTGCCAGACTTCCTTGATTCAGCACCGCCATCATCGTCTGATAGATTACTTGCCAGGTGATCAGCGCAAGCAACAGCGTCCATTGATCGATACGCTTCCACTTTTCCTGATATGCCTGCTTAAGAGTCAATAAAGCCGCGACAGTTAATCCGAGAATCCAGCCGAATGTGCCTCCGTGAAAGTAAAGGAGTGACAGAGGATGCCGGATCACCATCGAAAAATCCGTCAAAATTACGGACAGCTTCCAAGTCATTACAACATAGAAGAATATATTTCCGATCCGCTCACTATATATTTTACCAAAACACAGGCGAATGAAAAGATAGGTCACAATGAAACCTGCGGCGACCGCAATCCACGAAGACGGCATCGTGATGGAACCGATGGGGTAGTACTGCGTGACCGGCATCGTCATCCCCTCCCTATTATCACTAAAAAAACATGAAAACCTGCCGTCTTAGGCAGGTTTTCTTTTCATGCTATATTAAAAAGATACATAATGCAACGGGTTGACTGCGCTCGGACCTGTGGCGGAGAAGTTTCCTACATGCACTTCAAAATGAAGATGCGGACCTGTAGATAAACCTGTCGAACCGACCGCTCCAATCGACTGGCCTTTATCGACAGTCGTTCCTGAGCTTGTGCCAATTGAAGATAGGTGTGCATAAACAGTCGTTAAAATCTTGCCTTTTACGGAGTGAGTAATCATTACTACATTTCCAAAGCCTTCCATGCTGCCCGCGTACGATACGACACCGTCAGCTGCGGATACAACCGGTGTGCCTGTTGGTGCGCTAAAATCTATTCCACGGTGCTGCTTCTTCACTTTCGTTATCGGGTGAATCCGCCAGCCAAACCCTGAACTCAATGTGCCGCTGGTTGGCTTTGTCCATGTTCCGCTCGAAACTGCCGGAATTTCACCGGAGTAAGCTGCTGAACCGCCCTGTGCTGCCGCTTGTTTCTGCTGCAAGCGCAGCTTTTTCGCCTGTTCTTTCCTTGCCACTTCAGCTAAACGCTCCTGCTCAGCAACGATTTTCTGTTCCAGCTCCTTGCTGAATTCCACAGTATTACTGTATTCTTCTTCCAGCTGGCCTTTTTCACTGGAAAGTTTTTCCTGACTCTTTTCCAATTCGTTAACGACATCTCGTTTTTCAAGTTTCTTTTCCAGTAACTCATCTTTCATAGCCTGGATTTTTTGCCGGCGTTCTTCTTGTTCAGCCAATTTCTGCTCAACCAGCTTCTTTTCCTCTTCCAGTTGTGCCATATCTTCTTCCTGCTGCTGAATAATTTTCCTGTCCGCATCCATCAGAGTCGTTACTGCCGAGAAGCGGTCGATGAAATCCGCAAAGCTGTTTGCGCCAAGAAGCACGTCCAAATAGCTGACTTTACTTCCTTTGACTTGCATGACCTTGACACGTTCACGCAATACTTGATCACGCTGTTCAATACGAATCTCCAGCTCTTTAATAGAAGCCTGAAGCTCATCAATCTCTAATTTGGTCTTATTCATCTCTTCGATGATGCGATCCATATTTTGATTGGTTTCTTCAATTTTGTCGTTCAGCTTTTTGATTTGACTGATCAGCACATCGACTTGCGACTGCTTCTCCTGTATTTGTATTTCTTTTTTCTGAATAGTAGAATCTAAATTTTTCTTTTTTGTTTCTGCTGCCTTTTTCTCATTCTGCAGATCTTTCAGAGACTCTGCGAATACATCTGTACTGCCGACCGTTGCGGTAAGCAGACAAGCAGCGAGGACACTTGATATCATTCGATGTTTCTTTCTCAAAACCCAGTTCTCCCTTCCATTCAGACAATCAGGATCTTAAAAACTTTCTGACTGACATAAAGCTGCCCCATACGCCGATGAAGACGGCGACGAACAGCAGCAAGCCGTTTAATTGTAATAAGAATGGTGAGGGATCAAGCAAATGGAATAATTCATTCTGCAGCCGTCCTTCCCAAAACGTATACAATTGTGAATAAAATGTTGTCATTAAAGCTATTGGTATGACCGCACCAAATATCCCAAGCCACACTCCTTCGAGCATGAAGGGAATCCGTACAAAACTATCTGTTGCGCCGACCAGTTTCATAATATCGATTTCTGTGCGTCTCGCCACAATAGTAAGACGAATCGTATTCGATATGAGGAACATAGCCGTAAATAATAGTGCCAGTATTAAAATCAGCCCAACATTGCGGCCTATCTTCAGCACATTAAAGAGCTTTTCTACTTTACCTTCTCCGTACTCCACGTCGTAAGTGTATTTATACGTGCTGATTTCTTTTGCGATGGATGCCGTTTTCTTCGGATCATCCGCTTTTATATATAACGCATCGCCGAGAGGGTTGTCCTGCTTATAGAGCGCAAACTCTTCACCAAATGATTGAATCATCTGATTGAGTTCCTGTTCACTTGAAGAATATTTGACCTCGGCCACTCCCGGGGTCTCTTTCACTTCTTTCAGCAGCTCCTGGACCTGCTCTTTCGTTGCTTCCTGCTCTGCAACTACTTTGATCTCCACGTCGTTCTCGATATTATCCGCCAGTTGATTCAAGTTCATCATAATGATGACAAATACGCCGATTAGCAGTAATGTAACCGTTACTGCGCTCACCGATGCAAACGTCATCCAGCCATTTCGGCTGAGACTTTTGAAACTTTCCCGAATATGACGCCGTACTGTTCTAGATTTCATTGGAGTACTCTCCTTCGTACTCATCCCGTGTGATGAGTCCGCCTTCTATCTGAATGACCCGATGTTTTAGTTTATCTACAATTTCTTTATTGTGCGTAGCCATGATGACCGTTGTTCCTTGCGCATTTATCCGTTCAAAAATCTTCATGATCTCCCATGAAGTCTCCGGATCCAAGTTTCCTGTCGGTTCGTCGGCAATGACCAGCCTCGGCTGATTGACGATAGACCGTGCAATCGATACGCGCTGCTGTTCCCCGCCTGACAGTTCATTTGGAAACATTCTCATTTTCTTAGTAAGTCCCACTAACTTCAAAACTTCTGTCACTTTTTGACGAATGACGCTTGGTGATTCTTCAATCACTTCGAGCGCATACGCGATATTTTCGTAGACAGTCAGTTTCGGCAGCAATTTAAAATCCTGAAACACTACGCCAATTTGCCGTCTTAAATAAGGCACATCTTTTCTTTGCATTTTTGTCAGTTCCGTATTGTTGAAGTAAATTTGTCCGCTGGTAGGAACTTCTTCCCGATACATCATCTTGATGAAGGTGGATTTACCTGCCCCGCTTGGTCCGACGACATAGACAAATTCGCCTTTTGCAATCTCGACATGGATTCCGTTAGAGGCAATAACACCATTCGGGTATTTTTTGTATACATTTTTCATCACAATCATACATAATAACCACCTGAATTTTGTTTTTCTCTCATATTCGCCATTGTAATTATAGCATGATTTCTATCAGCAAGTATTACAGTTATATTTCAATTCAGTTAGCTGGCGATTCAGCAAAAAATAGCTCCTTTATTTTCAGACAAAAAAAGATCGTTCCCAAGAAATTCTCAGGAACGATCGTTGATATTTAACTTATTTCTTTTCAGCTAACCAAGCAGCAACTGCGTCTGCTTCTTCGCCTTTGATAATACCAGGAGGCATAGCACCTTTACCGTTTACGATGACATCATGGATTTCTTCTTCAGAAAGTCTAGAACCAACGTCCTCAAGTGCAGGACCTGCTCCGCCTTCTAAGTTTCCACCGTGACATGATGCACAGCTTTGCTGTACAACTGCTTCTGCATCTACATCAGTAGTTGCTGCGCCGTTGTCGTTTGTTGCGTCGTCTGCTGGTTCAGAAGCGTTATCGTTGCCCCCGCCGCAAGCGCCGAGTACTAGTGCCGCTCCGAAGAGTGTAGCCAATAGTTTATTCTTCATGTAATATCCTCCCTTTTGCGAAATATTTTCCAACATGAGTAGTATACCAAAAAACGGCCATTCTATGGTGTACAGAAATGACAAAGTTGCAAATTATCCAGGATAATTAAGGTTTTCGTCTGTTTCCAACACAAAAAGGCGCTTTGGTAATGAATACATCTATAGTATTCACCAAAGTTCCGGTTTTTAAACATTACATTTTGGAAAATGAGTGAAATTTTAAGTTAAATGGTGAGTACAAGGGGATGGCAACTCCAGCTTGGGGACGCTTTCTGGAGGGAGGGCGGTGAACCACAGCCCTCTGCTTTAGAGCATTATGGGACAGAGTTCAATGCACGTTAAAAACGATAGCTATTTATACGGCATGGGATTTCCACTCCAGCCGGGGGACGCTTTCTGGAGGGCGGGCGGTGAACCACACCTCTCGCTTCGCTCGCTGGGTGTTTCACCTGTCCCGCTGATCCTCCCAGAGTCGCCCCCGGCTTCCGTTGCAATCCAAATTTTATAGTGGTGGTATGTGGATCACGCATGGCAGGCAGAGTGTGAATGGTTGTTGTGTTTTAATTTATTTACATTCAAGTGCAACTGCTTTAGAGCATTAAGGGACAGAGTTCAATACACGTTAAAAACGATAGTTATTTATACGGCATGGGATTTCCACTCCAGCCGGGGGACGCTTTCTGGAGGGAGGGCGGTGAACCACACCGCTCCGCTTCGCTTCGCAGGGGTGTTTCACCTGTCCCTCTGATCCTCCCAGAGTCGCCCCCGGTTTCCGTTGCAATCCTACGGAGATATTGGATGGAATTTTCAAGTTGCATTGTAATAGTGTGTAATATTGTAACACTTTTGAAATATTTTAAGTTCGAGTTCAAATACAAACGATTACAACCCTTACTTCAATGCACAACAATTAGTGTCTCCTACTGACATTGCAAGGGATTGAAGCGGAGGAGGGGCGACTCCCGGAGGATCAGCCCGACAGGTGAGACAACCAGAGGGAGCAAAGCGACCTGGTTGGCTCACCGCGGGCCCTCGGGAACGCGTCCCCTCCGAAGCGCAAATCCCCACCCCGACACTACTGCAAGCCTTCTATACTTCCCACTTCAATGCACAACAATGAGTGTCCACCGCTTACATTGCAAGGAGTAAAGGTGGAAGAGGGGGGGATCAGCCCGACAGGCGAGACAACCAGAGGGAGCAAAGCGACCTGGTTGGCTCACCGCGGGCCCTCGGGAACGCGTCCCCTCCGAAGCGTAAATCCCCAACCCGACACTACTGCCAGCCTTCCACAATTAAAAACACAGCCCAACAAGTCAGATGATACTGACATGCCGGACTGTGTTTTTTATGTTCAGGAAATTCGTGAACGCAAGTATGCGTTGATGAACTGGTCGATTTCGCCGTCCATGACGGAGCTGACGTTTCCTGTTTCTTCATTTGTACGGTGGTCCTTCACCATAGAATACGGGTGGAAGACGTAGGAGCGGATCTGGCTGCCCCAGCCGATTTCTTTTTGCTCGCCGCGGATATCCGCAAGACGCGCTTCTTCTTCTTCGACACGAATCTGATAAATCTTCGCCTTCAATAAATTCATCGCCCGCTCACGGTTCTTGATCTGCGAACGTTCTGTCTGACACGTAACGACAGCGCCTGTCGGGATATGCGTCATACGCACAGCAGAATCCGTCGTGTTGACGTGCTGTCCGCCGGCGCCGCTTGAGCGGTATGTGTCAATTTTGATATCTTCAGCCTTCAGATCCAACTCGATATCGCCTTCAAATTCTGGCATCACTTCAATGGAAGAGAATGACGTATGGCGTCTGCCTGAAGAATCGAATGGTGAAATCCGAACTAGTCGGTGAACACCTTTCTCCGCTTTCAGATAGCCGTATGCATTATGCCCTTTGATTCCGAGTGTGACAGACTTCACGCCTGCTTCATCACCGGCCTGGTAGTCGAGTGTTTCGACTTTGAAGCCATGGTGCTCTGCCCAGCGTGTGTACATGCGAAGCAGCATCGATGCCCAGTCTTGGGACTCAGTACCGCCAGCGCCTGAGTGAATCTCAAGTACTGCACTATTTTTATCGAATTCATCGCTTAACAGCATTTGCAGATCGAATTTATCCATTCGTCTTTTGAACTCTTTTAATTCGGAAATGAGTTCGTCCTGCAGCTCTTCATCGGCTTCTTCACGAAGCAGTTCAAGCGTCATTTCCAAGTTTTCTTGCGTGTCGTTCAAATCTTTATATTCGCCGACAATATCTTTTAATGCATTGGACTGCGAAATAACTTTCTGCGCGGCATCCTGGTCATCCCAGAAGCCCGGCTCCAACATCATTTCGTCAAATTCCTGCATACTGGCCTCTTTGTTTTCTAAGTCAAAGAGACCCCCTAAAGTCCGCTAATTTCTTAGCTGTTTTGTCGAGCTCGTTCCGAACATCGGATAATTCCATCATAATCATTTCCTCCTGAGTGGTTGTTTCTCGTTATGCTTTGCCGTGGCAGTTTTTGTACTTCTTGCCGCTGCCACACGGACAAGGGTCGTTGCGTCCGATATTGACAGAGCGTCGGATCGGCTTTTTGCGGACCGGTGCGCCATCTTCTTTCGGATTGTTCGCCTGCCCTTTTGCTACTTCTTCCCGCTCGAGGTTATTGCGGATTTCTGCTTTCATGACATACTTCGTCGCATCGTTTTCGATGGCCATCAGCATATCTTCAAACATCGCAAATCCTTCTGCCTGATATTCACGCAGCGGGTCGTTCTGTCCATATGCGCGTAAGTGAATCCCGTTACGAAGCTGATCCATCGCATCGATATGATCCATCCACTTGGTATCAATCGCACGCAATAAGACCACTTTCTCGAATTCACGCATCCGTTCTTCGGACATTTCCTGCTCTTTCTCATTATAGCGCGCAATGACCAATTCGTGAATAAATGTTTGCAGGTCTTCAGGTGTTTTGTCTTCCAAGTCTGCAACCGTCACGGAGTCCTCCGGCAATAAATTCGCTTCCAGATAATCCTTTAGCCCTTTGGAATGCACTGTACCGTCTGCTGTATGCAGCGCGACTACGCGTTCGATGACCGATTCGAGCATACCTTCAAGCACCGGACGGATATTATCCGAACCTAATACTTCATTACGTTCCTTATAAATTACTTCACGCTGCTGACGAAGTACATCGTCATACTGCAATAAACGTTTCCGTGAATCGAAGTTATTCCCCTCTACCCGTTTCTGGGCAGATTCAACCGAACGTGAAACCATTTTTGACTGAATCGGTGTTTCATCGTCCATACCGAGCTTCGTCATCATTGACTTCATTTGCTCAGAACCGAAGCGGCGCATCAATTCGTCTTCCAGTGACAGATAGAACTGTGTGACACCCGGATCTCCCTGACGGCCTGAACGTCCGCGAAGCTGATTATCGATACGTCTCGACTCATGCCGTTCTGTACCGATGACCGCAAGACCGCCGACTTCTTGAATATGATCGCCAAGTTTAATATCGGTACCACGGCCCGCCATGTTCGTCGCAATTGTCACGGCACCTTTTTTACCGGCATCTTGAATGATTTCTGCTTCGCGCTCATGGTTTTTCGCATTCAGTACGTTATGCGGTATGCCATACTTTTTCAGAAACGCAGAAATAATTTCAGACGTTTCGATGGCGACCGTACCGACCAGCACCGGCTGGCCCTTTTCGTGGCGCGCCTTAATATCTTCCGCCACCGCTTTATACTTGCCGTCCATTGATGCATAAATTAGATCCGGACGGTCGTCACGGGCGATCGGTTTATTCGTTGGAATCGCAATAACGTTCATATTGTAGATATTGCGGAACTCTTCTTCCTCCGTCTTCGCCGTACCAGTCATACCAGAAAGTTTTTCATACATACGGAAATAGTTCTGGAACGTAATCGTAGCGAGTGTCATGGACTCGTTCTGAACTTCCAGACCTTCCTTCGCTTCGATTGCCTGGTGCAGACCGTCACTGTAGCGGCGGCCTTTCATCAAACGTCCGGTGAAGGAGTCAACAATTACGACTTCTCCGTCTTCTACAACGTAGTCTACGTCATTATGCATGCTGACATGCGCTTTTAATGACTGGTTAATCGCGTGGTTCAATGTTACGTGCTGCAAATCGAATAAGTTATCAATATTAAACGCTTTCTCAGCTGCCTCAATACCCTGCTCTGTCAGAACGACACCTTTTGTTGATTCATCGAATGAATAATCTTCTTCTTTTTTCAGCGTAATCACAAATCGGTTCGCCAGACGATACAGCTCCTGTGCTTTCGCCGCCTGACCGGAAATAATGAGCGGTGTACGTGCTTCATCGACTAAAATGGAGTCCACTTCGTCAATGACGGCAAAATGCAACGGACGCTGAACTTTATGTTCATTGTACAGAACCATGTTGTCACGCAGATAATCGAAGCCCAGTTCGTTGTTCGTACTGTACGTCACATCGGCTTCGTACGCTTCACGCTTTTCTTCCTTGCTGAGACTGTTCAGGTTCAGACCGACCGTCATGCCGAGGAATGAATATAAACGGCCCATCTCTTCTGCGTCACGGCTGGCCAAGTATTCGTTGACCGTTACGACGTGCACACCTTTAGAAGTGAGCGCATTCAAATAAACGGCGAGTGTAGAAGTCAATGTCTTCCCCTCACCGGTCTTCATCTCTGCGATATTCCCTTCGTTCAAAGCAGCTGCCCCCATGATTTGCACACGGAACGGGTACATTCCGAGCACACGGCGAGAGGCTTCACGGACGACCGCAAAGGCTTCTGTCTGCAGGTCCTCGATGGTTTCTCCCTGCTGGTAGCGCTCTTTGAATTCATCTGTTTTGGCGGTCAGTTGTTCGTCCGACAGCTTTTCCATATCACCGGCCAATAGTTCTACTTGGTCGGCAATTTTCTCAAGTCGTTTCAGGTCACGTTTGTTTGGGTCGAACATTTTATTTAATACGCCAAGCATTTATTGTCACATCCTCATAGCTTCATCAAATAGCAGGACGCTCCTGCCAGTTGTAAGTTCTTCTTTCGTCACATGCAATGTTACATTCCAAACATTTTTGAGTCACATTCCATTTTAACATTGTAAAAAGGCTGGTGCAAATAGTGCGCTGTATCAAATTTCCTAAGTTTTCTCGGGAAGTCTGGCTGTGGTATTTGGGTTAGGGATTTGCGCTGCGGAGGGGACGCGTTCCCGAGGGTCCGCGGCGAGCCAACCAGGTCGCTTCGCTTCCTTTGGTTGTCTCGCCTGTCGGGCTGATCCTCCGGGAGTCGCCCCTCCTCCGCTCCAATCCCTTGCAATGTAAGTGGGTGACATTAATTGTTGTGCATTAAAGTAAGGATTGTAATCGTTTGTATTTGAACTTGAACTCAAAACATTTCAAAAGCGTTAGAACTTTACACACTATTACAATGCAACTTGTAAAATCCATCCAATATCTATGCAAGATTGCTACAAAAGCTGGGTGCGACTTTAAGAGTGTCTGCACTTGAATGTAAATAAATTAAAACACAACAACCATTCACGCACTACCTGCAATGAGCGATATAAATATCACCACTATAAAATTAGGATGGCAACGGAAGCTGGCGGCGACTCCCGGAGGATCAGCGTGAGTCCACGACCCTGGACTGAGCTGAAAGCGAGGGAAGCGGCTTGGGCCACGCCCTCGGGAAAGCGTCCGCCAGCTGGAGTTGCAATCCCCTCGTACTCACTAACTAACTCTCCACGTAAAAAAGACATTCACTCTATATTTAAGACGGCAACTGCACTCTGGAATTAGTCCTCAATTACCGTTCAGCAGCTGCACTTGAACTTAAATACATTCAAACACCACACTAATTCACACACCGCCTGCAATGGGTGATATAAGTACCACCACTATAAAATTAGGATAGCAACGGAAGCTGGGGGCGACTCTGAGAGGATCAGAGGGACAGGTGAAACTCCCCGGCGTAGCAAAGCGGAGCGGTGTGGTTCACCGCCCTCCCTCCAGAAAGCGTCCCCCAGCTGGAGTTGCTATCCCCTTGTACTCACTACGTAACTCTCCATGGCCAACACCGTTCGCTCATAAATAAAAAACAAGCCCAGCGAGATGCCGGACTTGTCTGGATGCTTATGAGTTTGTTTCGATCAGGCCGTACTTGCCGTCCTTACGCTTATACACGATATTCGTGCCGTCAGACTCTGCATCCGTAAAGATGAAGAAGCTGTGACCCAGCATGTTCATCTGAAGGATCGCTTCCTCTTGATCCATCGGCTTCAGGTCGAACTGCTTCGTGCGTACTACGTCGAACTCGCTGTCGTCTTCAACTTGCTGGTCTGCAGCATTGTCGTTATCTTCCACTGCCTGGAAGAATGCAGCGACGCCTTCGCGCTCGCGGGATTTTCGATTAACACGTGTTTTATATTTACGAATTTGACGCTCTAGCTTGTCGACGATCAAGTCAACTGCTGCATACATATCGTTGTGGCGTTCCTCTGCACGAAGTGTCAAATTTTTCATCGGAATCGTAATTTCCACTTTTGTTTGCTTGTCTGTATACACTTTCAAATTTACGTTAGCTGTCGCGTTTACACCTTCTGTGAAATAACGCTCCAGTTTCTCAACCTTTTTCTCGACGTACTCTCTGATTGCCGGAGTAACCTCGACGTTTTCACCGCGAATATTGAAGTCTAACATATGAACTCCTCCTTTGTTTAAACCCATCACTACTTACTTCTTCATAGTACCCTTAAAACCCTTTTCAAAACGTAAGAAAATTGCTGAATGGTAAAGAAACTTCTGTCAGGTGTGGGATTTCACTCCGTTTCCTTCACTTTCCGTGCGTGATGTTTTAATTCTTCGATAATCAATGCATCTGCATGCTGGTCTTCACCGAACTCGAACCCGTATTGATAGCCCTCTTCAGCATCTTTTTTCCATACTATATTGCCAAGAATTTCAAAGGGATGTTCAAATATCGTAAAATCCAATTGTATAGTAAGTATTTCGGAGCGCACCGGCAAATCCAAATTCGTAATGAATTTAACGCCGCCTGTGCTGATGTCGGCAATTTCACACTGTCCTTCATTTGATAAAAGTTTTTTATCATTATTCAATTGGATCCGAAACGTTGCCGGTATGTAGGGTTCGAATGAATACCTAAAGTAATCATGACGATTATAGCGCATAGAATTATTCCTCTCTTTACAAGCCTGTATGGAAAAAACCGCAAGAGAAATACTCTCTTCCGGTTTTAGTGCCTGGAATCGAAATACGCGCCGTCCTGAGTCATTTTTCCATACGGATTCACATAGTTATTCATATTTTCTTTTTTGGCCTGAGCCTGCGTAATGTTTGACCGGATACTGTTTCTATATGATTCGAGACCGGACTGTACGTCCTTTTCCAAACGGATCAGCTCTTTGCCGAACTCATCTTCCTCCGCAGTAAAAGGCTTGGCGATTTGTGACTGCAGCAAATTCCGTTCATCGAGAATACGCTCAATCTGCTGGATTACGTCCTCACGCTTCTCCTCATCAGTTTCTTTTGTCAGCGAAATTAATTGCAGAGAACGGTCACGCCACATGGTCATGGCCGCCCGGATCATATTTCGCTCACGTTCGCATATTGCTTGGTACGATTAATCTGAATCACTTGTTTCCACGTGTCGCGGAATTCGGTAATGATGCCGGCTGCCTCATCAAACATTGACGGATCATTTTGGATATTTCCATCGATCAGACGGCTGTTGACGAACTCATAAAGAATCAGCATATTTTCGGCTACTGGATAAGATGTATCCAACGTCAGCATCAACTCAGTGACAATCGCCTGCGCCTTTTGGATTGCAATATTCTTTTGCTCAAGATTTCCTTTTTCCAGCTCCATTTTTCCTTGCTGAATGAATTTCAAGCAGCCATTATAAAGCATCAGCGTTAATTCACCAGGTGTAGAAGTAGTCACCGTATTGTTTTGATATGCTGCATAAGGGTTATTTGTCGCCATTATCTGTCATTCTCCTTTTTTCTAGCAAAGTTACGTTACATGCCGCCAAGTGCATTCATCAGCTGCACAGATTGATCATTCGCACGCTGGAAAGCCTTTTCCATTGCGGTAAACTGCTTCCAGTAACGGTCTTCCATCTTCTGCAATCTGCTTTCAAACCGCTCAATTTGTTTATCCATATTTTTAATGGAACGGCCAAGTGCAAAACTGTCATTCACTGTTGTCGCGCTGCCGGCTTTTACAGTAATCTTTTTTTGCGCGTCCTGCAGTTCTGTACGGTATCTTTCTGCAATCCCTTTATTCCCTTCCTCTTTGCCGCCAATCAAATCATAGACAGCGGATGGATTTTCAGAGATCTTTTCCCGTAATTTATCTTCATTAATAGTTAATTTTCCGTTATCCAAGTAATTACTTGTTGTTTCAATACCTAAATCTTTCAGGCTGATGTTGATTTCTTTCCCGTCTTTATCAGTTGTTGTAACCGAACTGGACATAATAGAACGTAAATTATTCAGCATGGTGGAAATCGCCGGATCCCCTTTAAGGGTACCGCTCTTCGCCTTTTCTTCCCAAAGCTCAATTTCTTTTTCCTTCATATCTGCTTTCTGCTCATCTGACAGCGGATGGAAAGATTTAAATTGCTTTTCTTTAATTTTGCTGTTCAGTTTTTCGATCATTTCATTGTAGTCATTTACGAACTCTGTAACCGAATCCACTATTTTATCTACATTTGTAGTGGAACTGAATGTCACAGGAGACGTTGTTTTGGCCTTAAGTGAGACCTCGAATCCATTGATCGTGAATGTATTGGAAGGACGGGATGTTTTTAAACCATTAAATACAAATTCGGCGTCCTCCCCCTTTGAAGAGTTCGCGCCATTTCCACTATCGAGCTTTAAATCATTTACCAAGGTGCCTGTGCCCGATATTTGTATTTCGCCTTTCCCGCTATTTTTCGAACTCAACGCAATTTTGCCGGTTGCCGAATCATAAAATGCACTGACACCCGTCTTCTCGTTTATTTTATCCAACACAGCATCGATCGTATCTGTTTCAAGTATTTCAATTTCAACTGCATCTCTTCCCGGCGCTGATATTGTCAATTTCTGCGTTCCTGAAACAAGCGGTCCGTCATCAGCATTCTTCATATCTTTAAATTGCAGAGTCTTCGCTTGCGCATCTGTTATCTTCACTCCATCGTGCGTCAGCTCGCCACTTTGTAATGTAGCTTGTTTGGCCAGTTGTGTAACTTCAAGTGTACCTGAGAAGTCGCTGATTGAAGCTTTTGAAGTAATACTTGCCACTTTATCGTCAGATACGCTGACAGTTTTCTTCATATATGTTCCCTGCTTCATGACCGTATCAAATAGCTTATCACTCTGTTTTCTCAAATCACGGTTAGTGGAACGATAATCATCGAGCTGCCATTGCGTATAAGCTTTCTTTTGCGTAATTTTATCAAGCGGAATCCGATGCGCTTTCATCATGTCCCTAATAATTGATTCTGTATCGATACCGGATGCTAATCCACCAATTCTCATCGTGCCTCACACCTTTTTCGTTAAATTTTCTGATCGATTAGTAATCCAATGAAGTCTCTCATCGCTGCGTACATGTCGAGCAATTTCTTCGGCGGGATTTCACGGACGACTTCTTCTGTGTCGGAGTCGATGATCGTTACGTAGTATTCATGAAGCTTCTCATGGTACTTGAAACGCAACTGAACATTGACACTTTCGAGGAATTTATTCATTCCTTCCGTTAATTCCTTCGCTTCTTTCTTCGTCAGAACATCTTGCGTCTCGTTTGTTTCCTGTTTCGCCGGCTCTCTAATGGGCTGTATTCCGGTAACTATTCTCTTATTTTCAACGGACCCGTTCTCATAAGATGTCTGCACTGGCTGTGTTGCGGGGCCGTCACCTATTCGGCTGACCATAGTGGAACCCCCCGTCTTCAATGAATAATCGCTACTTATAGTATCGGATGGAATTACGGGATGTTGAGCATCCGCCGCCACTTTCTTCTATATCAATAAGGAGCAGTGGACATTTGCAGCAGCCAATAAAAATGAAATTATAAATATCGTATTTTTATACTATTAGAATAGTCAAAAGTAATGTATTATTAGAATTAACTATAAGAATAAAGGAGCATACACATCCATGTTTCATTCCATCAAAACGAAAATGATCCTGCTCGTCCTCGTCCTGGTTGCCGGCGGAATACTTACAATGACAGGCATCAGCAGCTGGCTTGTCAAAGAACGGACTGAGGAAAACATCATCGAATCCAGCAGCACCTTGCTTACGGAAATGAGTACTGCGATCGGGGCAGACCTGCAGCAGTATAGTAAAGGTCTCGAATTACTGACAGCGTCAACGGACTTTACGGATTCCACCGCCACAACCGGCGGCGCAGAAGTTGTCAAAGCACTCAACAACACACTTGACACGTATCCGAACGTCTCCAGCGCATATCTCAGCTACGCTACAAAAGAAACGACAATCCGCCCATTTGCAGATCTGACAGGGTTCGACCCTACTGCAAGAGAGTGGTATCAGCTGGCGGCTGCAGAACCGGATAAAGTGCACTGGACAAAGCCTTATATAGATGAAGCAACCGGAAACTTCGTCATCAGCGCATCAAAAGCCGTGATGAATGAAAATAAATTGACCGGCGTAGCGGGAATCGATATTCAGTTATCGACAATGTCATCGGATATCGCCAAGATCGATATACCGCACGGCGGCTATGCATTCATTTTGGACGCAGAAGGTACTGCCATCGCCCATCCATCATTGATCGGTGAAACTATTATGAACCGCGACTATGTGGCGGAAATGTACAAAGAACAGGCAGGACATCATACATTCAAACAGGACGGCATCAGCAAAGTGGACATGTTCACGACGATTCCCGACTTTGGCTGGAAACTCGGCGTCATCTATGATGAGAAGAATATGCAGTCCCTTGCAGCAGGCCTGCGCAATGTCATGATTATCGCTGCCATAGTGACGCTGGCAGTACTGGCAGTGATTCTGTACCTCTTTATCAACCGTCTGCTGAAGCCGATTTTCCGCTTGCAGGAAACCGTTCAGCAAGTGGCGGACGGTGACTTGACGGTAAGAGCAGATATTCATTCGAAAGATGAAATCGGAGAACTTGCGAACGGCTTCGATCAGATGCTCAATCAAATGAATGGCTTGATCACAACGGTCACGCACTCTGCTTCCAACGTACTCGCCAGTTCACAAAACTTGAGCGCGGTATCGGAAGAAACGAACGCAACGAGTGAAGAAATCGCGCATGCCCTGCAGGAAATTACGATGGGTGCTGCGAAGTCCGCGGAAAACGCGGAAACTGTTACGACACGTGCGGATTTATTGAACCAGCAAATCCAGGATGTCAACGCAACTGCTAGTGAAATGGCCAGCATGGCAACAGAAGCTGTATCCTTTAATGCCGACGGGCGCGCGCAGATGAGTATATTAAGTTCTTCGTTCAATCATTGGAATCAGGACTTGCAGCAAATGGGCGGCATGATCGGAACGCTTGAAGAGAAAGTGAATGCAATCAGTTCCGTCATTGATGCCATCACTGCGATCTCTTCCCAGACGAATCTGCTTGCATTGAACGCAAGTATTGAAGCGGCAAGAGCCGGTGAGCACGGAAAAGGCTTCGCTGTCGTCGCAGAAGAAGTCCGCCGGCTGGCAGAGCAGTCAGCACAGTCAGCAGAACAAGTCCGCTCCACAATTCAGGAACTGCAAGACGGGACGCATCACGTCATCGAGCAAATGAATGGCACGCGCGATACATTCGAGCGACAAAGCAGTGTGGTTCATGACACCGAAGGAATTTTCGAGAAAATCTCCGGTTTCATCGGCGAAATGCAATCTCGCATCGACAACGTCACATCAGCACTTCAGGAAATGGATGTGCATAAAAATGACGTGGCCGAGCAAATCCAAAACTTGCTGGCTACGACAGAAGAATCCGCGGCTGCCTGCGAAGAGGTTAACGCTTCGACCGATGAACAGCTGCACGCTATCGGTTCTGTGGCAGAAGCAGCGGAAGCATTGACGCAATTGAGTGAAGATCTGAGCTTCGCTGTGGAGCGATTCAAAATTTAACACGATCCGCCAGCTTCTTTTTAAAGAAGCTGGCGGATTTTTTATAAAAGCCAAGGCACTTTCTGAATCTATGCATAGAATAAGGGTAGTTCCACATTTGGAGGTGAAATCAATATGGGCGAATCAGTTAAAGGATCTGGGTACGGCTATGATGGAGGCTTTGGCTTCGCAATGATCGTTGTTCTGTTTATCTTATTGATCATTGTCGGTGCTGGGTTTATGGGTTACGGTTGCTAATTACTAAAAAAATGGAGGTGGAGACATGTTTGGTTTCGGTGGATATGGACACGGTGGCGGAGGCTACGGCGGTTCCGGCTGCGAAGGTGGAGGCTCATACGGCTACGGCAACGGATTTGCATTGATTGTCGTACTCTTTATCTTACTCATTATCGTAGGCGCCGCTTGCCTATAAGATGAACATCGAAACCTGTCGGGTAACTCCGGCAGGTTTTTTGATTTCTTGTTTACTTTGTTTGGAAAGATTTTTTGGGGGGAGTGTGGGGTTGTGTATGCGGATATGAGCGGTTGGCGGAGGGTATTGAGCGGTTAAACAGCTACTATGAGCGCATCGCGGAGGTCATAGAGCGGTTATCCAACTGCTATGAGCGCGTGAAGAAGGACATTGAGCGGATAAACGGCCACTATGAGCGCATCGCGGAAGTCATAGAGCGTTTACCCAGCCGCTATAAGCGCGCGGCGAAGAGCATTGAGCGGTTGACCAACAGTTATGATCGCGTGCCGGGATTTATGAGCGCAGGCAGTAGTTAGGATCACTTGGCGGGAGTTTATGAGCGGACCGCGAAGGGCATTGAGCGGATAAACGGCCACTATGAGCGCATCGCGGAAGTTATAGAGCGGTTACCCAGCCGCTATGAGCGCGCGGCGAAGAGCATTGAGCGGTTGACCAACAGTTATGATCGCTTGCCAGGATTAATGAGCGCGGGCAGTGGTTAGGGTCACTGAGCGGAGTTTATGAGCGGACCGCGAAGGACATTGAGCGGATAAACGGCCACTATGAGCGCATCGCGGAGGTCATAGAGCGGTTACCCAGCCGCTATGAGCGGATGGCGAAGAGCATTGAGCGCTTGACCAACAGTTATGATCGCTTGCCAGGATTAATGAGCGCGGGCAGTAGTTAGGGTCACTTGGCAGGGTTTATGAGCGGACCGCGAAGGACATTGAGCGGATAAACGGCTGCTATGAGCGCATCGCGGAAGTCATAGAGCGGTTATCCACCCACTATGAGCGCGCAGCGAAGGGCATTGAGCGGTTGACCGACAGTTATGATCGCTTGCCGGGATTAATGAGCGCGGGCAGCAGTTATGATCGCTTGCCGGGATTAATGAGCGGCCCCCCGCAACTATGAGCGCGTCAGCAATCCCGAGCGCTCTCCCCCTTAATCAGCAACCACCCCAAAATAAACAAACTTTCCCACTCCCCCCTAAGCAAACCGCCAAAAAACCCCCTCCCCAAATCTCACTTTTCCCCAGAACAAAACGGCAATACACCGATTCGTTTTGCCGCACAATCCCCACTATGATAAAGATACCCAGGGAATACAATGTGTCGTGCACGGCCTGAAGAGGTCGCTTTTATGGAGAACAGAAACTTTGAAAATTTTGAAGAAGTAATGGAACAATATGAACCGATGATTTCATCCATCATACGCAAATTAAATATCTACCGGGATTTCGATGCATTCCGCCAAACAGGCCGCATCGCCCTGTTTCAGGCATGGTCACGCTTTGATGAATCAAAAGGAAACTTCACCCCTTTCGCGTACCGGTCAATCTACGGCGCTTTGCTTGATGATTTGAAAAAGGAAAATCGTTTCGGTTTAGTCAATACGCCGGTGGAAAGCAGTACAATCGAGCAGATGGAACAGATTGATTGTTCGGCGGACCCAAACAGCGAGCTGCATGAAATACTCACCGATCTGCCGCTGGAAGAACGGCAGCTGCTGTTCATGCTTTATGTTGATAACAAAACCCAGGCAGAATGCGCATCTTTTTTCGGCCTCTCCGTCCCCGGCGTGAAAAAACGCCGCGAAAGACTGATGAAGAAACTTAGACAGCAATTAACAGACAATCGAAGCTTAGAAATATAAAAAAACGAGCAAGGGCAGCCAAATCTGGCCGCTCTTGCTCATTTTGTATGCGAACATTTCCATCCCCTATTTAAGAAAACAAACCAATCAGCAGCGTTCACGTAAATTACCACTTTCTAAATCCGCGCCGCTCTGCAAATCTGGCACATGATGAACAGACTTTAATCTTTTTATCATTCGGCAGCAAATACCCCTGATAGACAGACGTTCGTTTCTTACAGTATTCACACTTCGGTTTAAAGAAATCAAACAACATACTCTTCCCTCCTGACCGCTGATGAACGCACTTTCTGTGAATCGAGTACTATTTACAAATTAGTATACCATTCAGCAGAGAATAACAGTGAACGTTTTACAAAAATCGTCAAGAGGAAAAGCGCTCCCCCGAGGAGGAACGCTTATGTATTGCAGCCGCCTATTCATCAGACACTTCGTAATTTCCCCGTTTACGATTTCTCCGAATCAAGTACGTTTTATAACTTTTCTTCACATTGTCTGCCATGAAATTAATCTGCGCCTCCAGACCATTTTTGTACATACATGTGCGCTGGTGCTTCCACTCAAATGAATCGTAACTGCAATCCAAAGTAAAAATCGTGCCGTCCCGGAAAATGATTTTCGTCCGGTCCTTGGCAATCGGCATATACGTCAAAATATGACTGAGCGAAAACCATACACAATCATCGCTTGACGGCGACTTGCTGGGGAACCAGTACATGTCCAGCTTTTCATTGATCATGACAGGCGACATGCTGATTCTGCCGAGCATCGATCTTGCTCCGGCAATTCCGCCCTGTAAACTGGATCCGAAATATTGCATACTGACATCGATTACATCTGTCGGACTTTTATCGACACGCACAAATTCTCCGTCTTTCAGCAACACGGCACATAATTTTCCTGTTTCATTGTAGTACGGATAAACCAGGCTGGTCCCCGGTGTGATCACGGATTCCGTTCTGTTCTTCATTTGCCCCATCCTCCTTTTAGTAGAAACCACTTTTGCTGAGCGGAAAAAAGGAGTATACTGACAATATGTTGGTATATACCAACTGCTGATCCTCGAGTGAGTCTGCCACGACTGCAAACACTCGGGGATTTTCTTTTTCCACTTTATTCTTCACCTGTCTCACCTCCCTCTGCTACTCCATACAAAAAGCAGGTCAATAAATATCGTTCTACTTATCGACCTGCATTCATTTGTATAGCATAGTAAGCGTTTTCAAAGACAATTATGCAAAAAGACCCTGTCTTCACGACTAGTATATAATAATTACGAATGACAGTCTATATAAAATTTCATTATTCTGAGTTTGTTGTTAAAAAATAATATAGCCCGATAAAGTTTGCAATTGACAATACGTTTTGAAGAAAAATACCCAAAAAAAATGCTCCCTGTTCAGCAGACAGTCTCTACTAAACAGGAAGCAGTTTTATTTTTTAACCCGTCTTTTCTTATAATACACTTAACTCAGAATCTAACATATCACTGATGAACATGCAGCCGGGAGAATGTGTAATCATAATGGACGGCTTGCTTTGCATCGCGACTGCCTGCGGTGTGACGCCGCACGCCCAGAATACCGGGATCTCCCCTTCATTGACAGTCACAGCATCCCCAAAGTCAGGTGCAGAAATATCGTCAATTCCAATCAAACTCGGGTCGCCCAGATGGATCGGCGCGCCATGGACGTCCGGGAAACGAGTCGTAATTTGAATCGCCCGAATCGCGTCCTGCGCATTCATCGGCCGCATGCTTACTACGGTCGGCCCTTCAAAGATTCCTGCTTTTTTACATTCAATAGAACTTTTATACATCGGCACATTTCGATTTTCTTCGATATGCCGAATAGGAATCCCGCCAGCAAGCAGCGGTGCTTCAAATGTGAAGCTGCATCCGATGAAAAATCCTACCATATCGTCTTCCCAGTACTCTGTAATATCATTTACTTCTTCCGCCAGCACACCGTCCTTATAAATACGGTAACTCGGCAGTTCGCTGCGGATATCTGCATCTTTTGCTAGCCGGGCGGGACGGTATGAACCCGGTTCTGTCACATCCAATAACGGACATGACTTAGGATTGCGCTGGCAAAACAGCAGAAAGTCGAGTGCATGCTCTTGTTTCAATATGACTAAATTCGCCTGTGTATAGCCTGAAGCCATTCCAGAAGTCTGTCCGGTAATTTTCTGCTCACGAATCAATTTCCTTATCTGCTGCGGTTTCATTGAACGATACTCACTCATCACTGCCACCTCCTATATCAGCTAAAGAGCAATGGAATCTGCTCGATCAGCGTCATAATACTCAGCACACCCATCACGATCACGACAATTACGCCGCCAATAGTCAGCCATAACGGATGCTTATATTCGCCGACAATATTCTTCTTGTACGCCGCAACAAGCAATGTGCCAAGCGCTAACGGCAGTATCAGCGCATTCAGTGCACCGACCAATAATAGAATAGTAACCGGCTTTCCAACGAATGCGAACGTCGACGTAGATACGACGATGAATAAAATAATAATCCAGTTGTGGTACTTTTCAATCGTCGGGTGGAATGAGCGGATAAATGAAACCGATGTATAGGCCGCCCCTACTACAGACGTGATCGCAGCTACCCACATAATAACGCCAAACAATCGCAGCCCAAGCTCTCCTGCGCCCAGCTGGAACACAGATGCCGGCGGATTGTCAGGATCAATTTGTAAGCCTTGCGAAACGATGCCAAGCACTGCCAGGAATAAGGCGACCCGAATGATGCCTGTCACAGCGATCCCTGTAACAGAACTTCTCGTTACGAGCGGCACCGAATCAATACCTTTAATACCCGCATCCAGCAAACGGTGTCCGCCGGCGAACGTAATATAGCCGCCGACTGTTCCGCCGACCAGTGTGACAATTGCGAAGAAACTGATTTCTGAAGGTTTGAATGTCCCTACAATGGCTTCACCAATTGGCGGAGACGTTTTGAACGCAACGAATACGACCAGCAGAATCATAACTACACCGGCAACGGCAACGACCTTATCCATTACTTTGCCCGCTTCTTTTACGACGAAAATGAGAATGGCAAACACGGCACTGATTACTGCACCTTTTATAGGATCAATACCAATCATCGCGTTAAGCCCTAGACCAGCACCCGCTACGTTCCCAATATTAAACGCAAGCCCCCCTGCGACAATGAGGAAAGCGAGCACAAACCCGAGGCCCGGCACCACTTTATTGGCGATTTCCTGTCCGCGTAATCCGGAGACCGCAATCACCCGCCAAATATTCATTTGTGCAAAGACATCCAAAAGCAATGAAATTAAAATAACGAAACCAAAACTCGCGGCCAATTGCTCTGTGAAAACTGTCGTCTGTGTCAGGAAGCCAGGTCCGACAGACGACGTCGCCATTAAGAATGCGGCACCAAGCAGGACGCCGCGGGTTGCTTTTTTCCGTTCAAGATCTTGTGTCAGACCTAACTTTTCCTCGTTCATTTAGCATCCTCCCTGCCAGAAAAAGCAGTTATCGTAATTTGTTCGCCGCTTAAGCGATCCGTAATATATTTTGCGAACTCCACCGCATGCTCTCCGTCACCATGGATACAGATCGTATCTGCGCGCAAGTCAACATCGGTTTGTTGCTGTGAACGCACTTTCCCTTCCTTCACCATCCTAATGACTTGCTCAGCGGACTTCTCCTGATCTGTAATCATTGCATCATCTTGCAAGCGCGACGTCAGCATGCCGTTTGATTGATACGTGCGGTCAGCAAATACTTCATGGGCAGTCACTAAGCCCAGCTCTTCACCCGCTCTCGTCAATTCACTGTCGGCCAAGCCGAATAATACGAGTGAGGGCGAGACATCATACACTGCTTGTGCAATAGCCTTCGCAATTTCTTTATCTTTCGACGCCATCTGATAAAGCGCGCCATGCGGCTTCACATGCTGCATCGGTTCGTCATGTACAGCCAAAAATGCCTGCAATGCGCCAATTTGATACACGACCATGTCATACGCTTCTTGCGGGGTAATGCTCATATTTCTGCGGCCAAATCCGACTAAATCAGGCAATCCGGGATGTGCGCCGATTTTTACCCCGTTGTCGATCGCAAGCTGTACCGTCTGACGCATCACGGAAGGATCACCGGCATGGAATCCGCAAGCGATGTTTGCAGATGTAACGTATTTCAATATTTCATCTTGTTCTCCTAATGTATATCTTCCAAAACTTTCTCCTAAATCACTATTTAAGTCTACTTTTACCACGTAAATGACCTCCTTTGATTTTCAAAACACCATTTCCTATCAACTTGCGGACAGACCGCATGACCGTATCAAAACCTCCGCTTGGAAGTAAGCGATTACATTCTCTTTAGTTCCGTAAATCGAAACCTTGGTTTTGAACTTGAAACCCAGTTTAGCATAAAATCATTTTGTTGAATAGTCCATTGTCGAAATATAGCAAGTATTTTTATTAAATGAATAATCTACTTGTATTTTTTCAGAAGAAATTTATAATAGTACTACGATTCGTTTTTCAGAATACAAGTTTCGACATTCGGAACTTCGAGGAGTTGTTATGATGAATCAGCAGAAATCTCTTGACATAAAAGTACTTGGCGATTCTGCCATGATTATAAAAATGGGTGAAGGCATTCACCCTTCCATCCATCAGCAAGTAAAAAATCTGTCGTTCCTTTTGGAGGAATATCCATTTGACGGATTTATCGAATCGGTGCCTGCGTATAACAGTTTGGCTGTCTACTACTCCCCTTACTTGGTCCATCAATCAAAAAAAGGCTTTCAGACAGACGGCACACCGATCGAAAAAGTGACCGATTATATTACTGCTTTAGCGGTCCAAATATCTGATCTTCCTGTTACAGAAGGCAGATTAGTAGAGATTCCAGTGCTCTATGGCGGGGAATTCGGCCCTGATCTGCAGTTCGTGGCGGAGACTCATCATCTGTCCATTGAAGAAGTCATTGAAATTCATACAACACCAGAATATCTCGTCTATATGATCGGTTTCGCACCGGGATTCCCGTTTTTAGGCGGACTTGACGAACGGATCGCCACGCCAAGAAAACTGACGCCGCGGACATCGATTCCTCCAGGCTCCGTCGGTATTGCCGGGAAACAAACAGGCGTCTATCCGCTGGAAACACCGGGCGGCTGGCAAATCATCGGACGCACGCCAACCGATCTGTTCGTACCAGATATGTCTCCTCCTTCCTTATTGCAGTCAGGAGACAGAATTAAATTTTGTCCGATGACAGAGGAAGAGTATGATGAGCAAAAGAAGGTGAAGACATGTCAGTAAACGTACTGAATCCGGGTCTCTTGACTACGGTACAAGATATCGGCCGGACAGGCTCGCAAAAGTTCGGCGTTCTTGTAAGCGGTGCCATGGACAGCTATTCTATGCGCATTGCCAACCTGCTCGTAGGGAATGATGAACGAGAAGGTGTTCTTGAAATTACACTGTTTGGGACGGGTTTGCAGTTTGATGAGGATACATTGATTGCAATTACTGGCGGCGACCTTCAAACGACTGTCGACGGGATACATGTACCGAATTGGAGACCCCTTTTAATCAGAAAAGGCTCTGTTCTAAAATTCGGTTTTTCGATTGAAGGCTGTCGGGCCTATTTGGCAATTGCCGGCGGGATTGACATACCGGTTGTGATGGGGAGTAAAAGCACGTATTTGGTGGCGGGAATTGGCGGATTCAACGGAAGAGCACTGCAGCAAAACGATACACTTTCATTCGGGGAACTGACGGAGTCCAATGAAAGAGTGTGGACATCCATCGAAAAACTTGGCGGCACAGCCGACTGGGCGGTACCTTATCACCCGTTCATCAGCTTGGAATCGGTGCAAACGATCCGAATCATTAAAGGCACTGAATATGAAAGGTTTAATGACACGAGCAAGAAACGACTTGTAACGCAGCCATACGTCGTTACCCCGCAATCGAACAGAATGGGTTTGCGGCTCGAAGGATCTGAACTCGCGTTAATAGAAAAGCTGGAATTGCTGTCAGAAGGCGTCACATTCGGCACCGTCCAAATACCGCCCAATGGAAAACCGATTATCCTGATGGCGGACAGGCAAACTGCTGGCGGCTACCCGAAAATCGCGCAGGTCATCACCGCGGATTTAGGCAGCCTGTCGCAAGTAAAACCGAACTCAAAACTGCACTTCCAGCTCATTACACATGCGGAAGCAGAGCGTGAACTTATCGCAAAAGAAGAGCTGGTCAATCAAATCAAAATCGGCATACGCTATAAATTCAGCAAGTGAACAACAAAAAATCCCTTAGTGTCAGCTGCTGCTTACTGAAACACAAGGGATTAATTCAGCCTATATACCCGAGCTGCCTGGAAATCTCCGAGGCGGCTTCTTTCACTTTTGAAATAAACGTTTGCAGATTCTCTTCCTGATAATTCGCTTCAATTCCCGCAATACTGAGCCCCGCAATTACCTCGCCGTTAAAATCAAAAATCGGTGCCGCTACAGAAGTCGTGAAATTTTCGAGCTCCGAATTACTGATCGTATAGCCATTTCTGCGCGTCTCCTGAATAGAAGCCAGCAGCGCCTCCCGATCCGTAAACGTCCCATTCGCAAACTGCTTCAGCTCTGTAGAGTCCAGATAATCCGCAATATACGCGTCGGATAAATGGGACAAAATAATCCGCGAACAAGCGCCTGCATACAACGGGCTGCTTCTGCCAACGGCCGTATACAGCCGAACTTTCTGAAACGTATCGATTTTCTCCACATAAATCGCCTGATCACCCTGCCGGACAATCAGATTAATCGCTTCTTTCAATTCCTGGTGAAGCTCTTCCATAATGGGATACGCAATTTTCCGGATATCCAGCCGTTTGGAAACAAGACTGCCGTATTTTAAAAATAACAGCCCCAAACGATAATACGAATCTGCCCCTTTCTCGAGGAAATTCATTTCTTCAAGCGACGTCAGCATGCGGTAGACAGAGGATTTGGGGATACCCGATAAGTCGATGATTTCTTGAAATGTCAGTGCGGGATGTTCGACAAACAGATTAAGAATATCCAACGAACGCACGACTGTTTTATTTTTTGTGCTCATAGTAGCTCCTTTCTGATTACTGATTTTCTTTGCCTATGTATGTTGGCTACCAACTTGTTTGGTTGATTATAGCATTGAAGTGAAAGGATTCCTAGACCGTTCAGCAGACGCTATGACAGTGAGCCTTTTCCGCCATCACTAACATACAACTCACCATTTGCCATTTTCCCCGTGTTATACTAAAAGTAATTGCACAAAAAGGAGTCTTTCAATATGTCATACGATTTACTGCTATTCGATCTGGACGATACACTATTCGATTTTGATGAAACAGAAAAACATGCCCTCGGCAAAACGTTCCACACGTTTGGACTGCCGAACGGTTTAGAAGCGTACCGTGATACATATCGCGCGATCAGCTCCATCATCTGGGATGAGCTAGAGCAAGGACACATCGCCATTGAGGAATTAAAAGTAGAGCGATTCCGCCGGTTATTCGCACACCACGAACTTCAAATAGATGCTTCACATTTCGGTGAGCTGTACATCGAAAATCTGGGCTATGAGTCCCATTTGATCGACGGCGTCGAAGAGATGATTTCACGGCTGGCAGAGTACCGATTGGCGATCCTGACAAACGGCTTCACACTTGCTCAACACGCCCGCATAGCCGGCTCTCCTTTACGTAATTCGTTTGAAGCGATCATTGCTTCCGAAGAAACAGGATACCGGAAGCCGCAGCGTGAGATTTTCGAGTATACCTTTAACAAACTCGGCATTACAGATCCTTCACGCGTGCTGATGATCGGCGATTCCCTGACATCTGATATTCAAGGCGGAATCAACGCCGGCATCGACACTTGCTGGTTCAACCGAGACTGCCGGGAAAACCATACTGGAATTCAGCCGACATATGAAATTCATTCGTGGGAAGAATTCAGTCCGGGACGCGTGACAGTGAATTGTAAGTAATACTGTAACCGAGCACTATAATTCATTCATAAAGATACGTTTCTTTTCAAATTCTTTCGGCATCCCCTCTATACTCTTCCGAGATAATGTGCTAAATTTTTTGCATATTAGATAGGAGGGGGTTTTTTTATGATTGTTTTGTATAATTTTGGAATTGGATTGAAAGAGTATGAAGAGCGGGGATTGCTCAATGAATTTCCCTTATTTACACATTGTCCTAACTGCCAATGTCATGCGCCTGGAAATCTACATCGCCACGGTTTTTATTGGCGTAATGGAGTCACAGAGAAGCACGTAGTGAGACGAATTCCGATCTGCCGTCTCAGGTGTCAACGGTGCAGGATGACCATCTCCGTCTTACCCGACTTCCTGATTCCCTATTTTCAATACACCCTGCGGGCAGTACTTTTGCGAGTAGTAGAAATTCTAGAAAAGAAGATAAAAAGTGAGGGTCGCCAACTACTCCGCTTTCATCTGAATCGATATCTTCGACAGGTCAAGTGGGTGCATAGCTATTTTGTCGAGCAAGGGGAAGTCCGGGGGCTTTCAAACGATAAAAGAAAAGAGGCCACAAAATACATGAAAAGGATCCTCGATTTTGGCGAATCCTCCTTCTTGCGAAGGAGCCAGGGTCACTTATCAAGATATTTTATGGCAAATTAATTCTACCACAAATTCGACGGAAATCTACATATTCTAGATACCACATAACCTTTTCATAGCCATGAAATGCAGGTGAAAGTAGAATAGTATTCATGGATGACCGGTCGTCCTTCTACTAAAAGGAGGAAGATTCCATGAACGAAAAAACACGAGATGAAGTGGCCTTGTTTCGCTATGGGCTGATTGCCCCGCTTGTCAACCAGCAGGTGGAAGCAAAGAGTTATCTGCAAAGAATTGAAGAGAAAGTACATACCATTCCCTACTATGGAGAACGGAGAATTGCCGCAAAGACCGTACAGGAATGGCTGCGCCACTACCGGAGGGATGGCTTTGACGCATTGAAACCCAAAAAGCGTGCAGACAGAGGGATCTCACGCAGACTTTCAGCAGACGAACAAGATCATCTACTGGAAAAGCGAAAAAAATCTCTCCATATGCCAGTCAGCGTCTTCTACGAACAACTGATTGAACAGGGAGAGATCAACAAAAATGAAGTTTCTTATTCCACTATAAACCGATTAGTGAAAAAACACAACTTGACAGGGAAACATCGTGTCTCTATGAAAGAAAGAAAGCGATTTGCGCACGATCAAGTCAATGTATTATGGCAAGCTGATTTATCGCATGGTCCCTATCTTTCCGCCCAAGGAAAAAGCAGGAAGACGTTTCTGATTGCCTATATAGACGACTGTTCCAGGCTGGTGCCCTACGGGCAGTTTTTCACCTCGGAGAAGTTTGACGGGCTACGTGTCGTTACAAAGGAAGCGTTGATTCGGCGTGGTAAACCTGCCATTATCTATGCGGATAATGGAAAGATCTATCGATCGGAGACCCTCCAGTATGCCTGTGCACAACTTGGAATCACTCTCGCTCATACGCAGCCATACGATCCTCAAAGCAAGGGGAAAATTGAACGGTTTTTCAAGACGGTGCAGACTCGGTTCTATCCTCTTTTACAGTCTGACCCTGTAGAGACAGTGGACGAACTGAACATCCGCTTTTGGCACTGGTTGGAAACGGATTACCATCGTCGTGTCCATGCTTCATTGGATGGTCGTACACCGCATGAAGTTTTTCAATCGCAACTCGATCAGGTCGTGTTTTTGGAAGACCCTGAGATATTGGATCCTGTGTTTATGAAACGGGAGCAACGAAAAGTAAAAGTGGATAGTACCATTACGCTGGATAAGAAGCTCTATGAAGTTCCACAGCGTTTCATTGGGCAGTCGATTGATCTGCGGTTGGATGGCAAGGGTGTCTATATTTATGAAGAGGACCAGCGAGTAGGCGAAGCGATACCCGTCCATCTTCATGATAATGCGCATGTGAAGCGGTCACGATCTCCTTTTCAACCGACTCTAGAGGAGAAGGAGGATACACGTCATGTATAAATCCTTCTATTCATTGGCACGTGTGCCTTTCTCTAAAGATCTGACATCTACCGAAGCCTTTCCCTCTTCTGATTATCAAGGAGCGCTAGGCGCCCTTCAGTATTTACAAAAGACCAAAGGCATGGGACTGATTATTGGGGAGCCAGGGGTAGGGAAAACGTTTACCTTACGGTCTTTCAAGGAATCACTGAATCCTTCTCTGTATCATGTCGTCTATTTTCCTTTATCAACAGGCGGAGTGATGGATTTTTACCGCGGACTCGTCTACGGGCTGGGTGAGGAACCGAAGTTTCGGAAAGTGGATCTCTTTCGGCAAATCCAGCAAGGGATTGAGCGGATGGCGCACGAACGAAAAGTCACGCCGGTCTTTATTCTGGATGAAATGCATATGGCCAAGGACGCGTTTCTGCAAGATATTGCCCTCTTATTTAATTTTCAGATGGATTCACAAACGCCGTTCATCTTGGTTTTGGCCGGGTTACCGCACTTGAAAACCCGATTACAATTACAGCATAATCGTCCGCTCTCTCAGCGGCTCATCATGAAATATGAGATTCATTCCCTTCCGAAGGAAGAGGTCAAGCAGTACATCCATCACCACTTGACGGCAGCGGGTGCCCACCTGCCCATTTTTAATGAGAACGCGTTAGAAGCCATCGCTTTACATTCTCAGGGATGGCCTAGAGCTATCAATACGTTGACCATTAACAGCTTATTGTTCGGATCGCGATTACAAAAGGAACAGATTACGGAGGAAGAGGTACGGCTGGCCATTGAGGATGGTGGGTTTTCATGAAACGAGGTATTTTATTGTTTCACCAAGAGAGCGAAGAATGGAATATTTGGGTCGGTCACACGTGTTATTGGGTGTTCCCAGGTTGCCACCTCGACCTGAAGATCGACCAACAGTATCTTCCAGCTGTGCTCATGAAAGACGCGGAGTGGATTATCGCCCTCCTTGGTGTGGAATTTCATCTTCGTGAAGAACAAATCTATAAAGTTCGTGTGCAAGCATGCGATTATGTATCCGTCACTGAGGCCCCTTTTTGAGGGGCTTTTTTTAAGGAGTCTGCTGGATTATCATGAAAAGTTTTTTGCATATTGCCAATCAATGTGAAAAACTATGAAAAAGTTTCTCTTATCTTGGCTGAATTACTGTGAATATAGACTACTGGGTTAATGTGCTCGGTTACAGTAATACGGAATCAAATACCCCCTTCATCGTTGAAGGGGGTATTCATGTACCTATTCTAATTAAGGGTAAAAGGAAAATGCCGAAATACTGCTGCAGAAATCGATTACCTTTTCCCGCTTGCCGCCTCAATAAACTGTTCAAACAGCTTCAGCGACAAACGATCTTCCCTCTTCACCATCGCTTCAGGATGCCACTGAACGCCTACTACAAAACGGTGTGCTGTACTCTCAATTGATTCAATGACACCATCCTTCGCAACCGCCGTTACAACGAGCGGCGCCTGCACTTCCTTCACAGCTTGGTGATGCAGTGAATTCACGCGGACTTCAGAAGTGCCTGCCCACTCTGCAAGCTTGCTGTCTCCCACCAAATCAATGGAGTGAAATGCAAAGTCAAGATCGGTCAGTTGGTGATGCTGCAATAAATCTTCTGACAGCTGCGCATACATATCCTGATAGACAGTTCCGCCAAACGCCACATTCATCAGCTGATACCCCCGGCAAATTCCAAACACCGCCTTGTCCTGCTCCGCCATCGTGTTAATAAGCGCAAGCTCTGACTCATCACGCTCCGGCAACACTTTCCCAAGCTTCTGATGAGGTTCTTCACCATACAAGTACGGATCAATGTCTTCCCCGCCAATCAGCAATAAGCCATCCAGCCGATCACAAACTTCTTCCGTTGCTTCAAGCCCAACCGGCAAAACGACCGGTACGCCGCCCGCTTGCCGAACTGCTTGTATGTATCTCGTCTGAACGAGTGTATCTCCGTTCTGATCTATATCTGATGTAACACCGATTAATGGTTTCATGTACGGCACTCTCCTTTTTCCTACTCTCTGACTTTCCTTCAAGTGAACATCGTCACGATATGTTCTATACCCTGATTTGCGGAAAGGTACTCAAACTACATGACTGCACAGGAAAACAGAAAACCCGAATTCCAATTCAAGCATTGAACGGAAAATCCGGGTTGGATGGTTCTATATAGTTGGATGCCGAACGGTCAATTCCCATACACACGATAATACTGCTCTAACCCTTCAATCAGACGCTCCGTTCGCTTCGCTGTATACTGTTCAAACGAAGGATCTTCCTTCTCTTTAACAAGTGACCATAACGACCAAAGGAAATCTGACTTCAACTTTTGCAGCTCAAGCGACGGTTTCAGTGATGCAGGCAAGCCATAATAATCGAGCAGCACTTGCTCTTGTTTCTCACTTAACTCGCGTTCCAAAATAAACGCCGCCAAATCCCACTCCGGCAAATAATTCGCACTGTACTCCCAATCGATCAGCAGCAGCTGCCCTGCATCATTCTGAATAAAATTAGCCGTCACCGAATCCATATGACACGGCACATACTCCTGCCGCTCCCCTTGCATCAGCTTCCTCAATCGCTCTTCCAGCAGCACATACAGCGAAGGTATTTCAGTTAACGTAATTTTATACTTCTTTACTTCTCCCCAATAATCAAAACGATTTGGAAACTCCTGGTTCGACGAATGAAGCGCAGACAACACACCCGCAATCTTCTCCAAATACTCCGCCGTCCCCATCAGATCCCGCGTTAAATCAGCCGTCGCATCGTAATACGGAGTCATTTTAATGCCTTCATCGGTAAACACCACATTACCGACCGTCACCCCAATTTCAGCCGCAATTTGCTGGTTGGCTTTTTCATGGTGGCGGTTAATAATGTCTTCAAACTCGTGGGCCGGGAAACGCAGGACGTATTTTTGCCCTTTGTGTGCGACGAGGAAGTTTAAGTTGGTGAGGCCGCCTAGTCTTTTTATGTAGGTTAGTTCTTCGATTGGATACATATTTTTGCACCTCCTGTTTTGTACTACAATACTAACGATTCTCTTTGTAAGTTTCCGAATTAAAGTCTTTATTGAGTATTTGTAAAATCAAACCGAAGATCTTTTTATTGAAATCAAGCGTCTTACCGTATATATCTTTTCTTACCACTCCATATATCTAGCCTTCACTTGCGGATATCAGCTTATCTATTATGATATTATCTTTCAATGCATCTTTTAAATCAATAGAAATACTAGGTTCACTCTGATCCTTTTGAAAACTTAATACTTCACACAAGTAACCTCCACTAAAAATCGGTATCGCACCCGAGAACACTGGCTTCAAGAAAAGGCCCCCGACTATTTACTACACTTTCTGCAAACATAGCATCTGGGACTCATAACATGTGCTGAATAACAACAAACAACAATTTCCCGTCAGAATTGATACATGCCGGTCCACTTCTACTCACCGTAGAAAAACGACAAGAGTTTAAACGATGTATGAAGTCCATTAGCAGATAGAATTCAGCCTTGGGCACAGAGCAGTTAAGAATAGCTGAATACGAAGCATGCATAAAGAAAACTAACAGAAATAAGCCCTCCAATCTATATAACGGGGGGCTTGTTATTTTACCTATACTTTACATAAAGTACTGAAGTCATCTTCGTCGTGCTAAACTCTGGTCCTTCAAGTTCGAAGCAATTGTAAAATTCCTTCCGGGAATATTTTTGCATGACTCATCATCGCTTGGTTTGCTTGTAGAAGGAGTGAGCTTTTCATCTGATTGAACATCTCTTTCGCTATGTCTGCATCCCGAATACGTGATTCTGCCGATACCAAGTTCTCTACATTGATTTCATTTACTCTGATGATATGATCAAGCCGATTTTCAATAGCTCCGACATAACCACTTTTCCCTGTCAGAGATGATATAGCTATACTCAATCGTTCAAGTGCTTTTTCAGCCCCTGCGCGATGAGAAATAGTGAGTGTGTTCACTCGTAATAACTGATCAGACAGACGAACACGGTTGTAGTCTAAAGACTGGCCGCTATTTGCTCCAACCTGAAATTTTAGTTCTTCTTGCTGTTCTCTCCGCTCTGTTCGGAAAAAGAGGAAATCTCTCGCAGATCCTGCAAATCCGTCAATTGGTATTGCACCGTATTCCCGATTACTGAACTTTAATTTATTATTGTCGTAGCTCGCTATTAATCCTGTCTGTTCGGAAGTAAGCAATCGATTCAATTCATCGAGTAACTCTTCCTGTGAATAGTCACCTGCTGGTATTGTAAAATTTTTCGTAACGTCATCAATGTCTAATGTGAATTCGTCGTTAAGACCTGTTTCGATAACTGCTCCCTGACTCATGTCCGTAATACCGACAATATAAGATGGCTTTGGGTCGCCTTGCGAGTTATAGAAATACGTGTAAGCAGCAGTCCCTCGAACGCCTTGAATCTGATAAGTCCCGCTATCGTTCCGCCCATCATTATGCTCGTTAAATAGCAGAACGAATTTGTCGGATTTATCGTAATTAACAGGGGGCTTGGAAGCTTCCATACCAATTTGAGCCTTCATCAAATCTTCTTCAAATCCAGCTGCTTTTAAGCCCTCTTTCAGTGCAGTATTAAATGCGGAAATGAACCCGTTTCTTGTATACGTGTTTGGAGGTACAATTACATCCACCTTTGTCGGAATACTGTTTTTATAAATATCAAAAGACAGCACTTCATTGATGTTAGGAAAAATTTCTACCGTGTTTCCAATCGGTTGTCTCCCAAGTATATAAGTATCCTCTTGAGGAGCGGTTCGCCCGCTATATCCATAACCATCATAGACGAACTCTGCTTTTCTGAAGAATTCATCATATAAATTGCCAGTCAAGTTTTTAAAACCGTATTCCTTACCTTTCTCATTGCCTATCAGCTGAATTCTGTTGGAATCTATAGTGAATTTAAAATTCAGGTCCATTAACTCCGGTGATTTCAGCTGATCGTTCATTGCTTCAACAAATTTGGCACGATTGCTGTAGACTGCTTCTGGTACTGTAATAGTAACAGCATGATCGCCGTTTTCATCTGAATAAATGAATGACATGCTATTATTTGAAGAATTAATATAAGTCGGTTCATTTTTCAGGATAGAATAGCCTGTGACACTAGGTTCGATTTCAGTAACTGTCCGGCTCTGGGCAGATGTAGAAACTTGATCCAGACGCTCCATACCAAATCCTGATGCATGTTGAAATCTCATATGATTACCTTTATCTTCCGAAACCAATGATAGATAAGTCTTGCCTCCACTTACCACAGCTTCAGCAGTTACGGCTATGCCAGATAACTGAGCATTCAATGTCTGAATTAATACATCTTTTGTAAAAAAACCAGGCACAAGCGTAATAGTCTCTTCTTGACCATTTAACGTAAAACGTAATATATTATTTTCTGCCTGAATCGTTAAACCATTTTGGATATCAACACTTCCAGTCACCTTTGCCGGTGTTGTAGTAATTTGTGATTCTCCGACTGTTCCTTCCAGTGGAGGAATCGGTGCAGAAGTCGAGCCTGATGTGTATGACGGAAAGATTATTTGCTCCCCTCCAAAGATAGTTTCAAACGCACTGGAAGCCAGTGATTGACCGGTAAAAGCTACCGTAGTTTCTGCTTGGTCGGAAGTTAACGTAAAGGCTTGCTTACCTCCTGACGTGGTATATGCAAAAGTTAGCGACAATTCAGGGGGCAGCTTAGCATTCAATTCATCCATCAATTGATCTGCTGTATACTCCCCTTCATCAATAGTAAGCGGTACGTCGACACCATTTACGGATATCACTAATTCGTTGTTCGCTGCTGTAATCTCTGTCGTCGAACGTTCCTTATAGTTTCCTGAAAGCGTTGCTTTTTCAAGCCTTCCCTGCTGAATAGTAGGTGAGAAATAATGAGTTTCCTGACGCGTGAATAACGTTTCGTATGCGTTGGAAGCGTGATTCACTGAAACTCTTGATGTATTGCCATAAAACTCACTCTCTAATTTTAATCTTCCACTATCAAAGGAGGCTTTCATCTTTAATCCCTGCGCAGCCAGACGTTCATTTAAACGAGAGACAATCTCTGCTCCCGACAAATTCGCTACTTGTTCTCCATCATTCAAAAGTGATATAGTAACAGGACTTTGATTATCCAGCGTGAATGTCAATTCATCATTCGTTCCCTTGGCAAACTCGATCACGTCATTCTGCAATCGGGCACTGCCATAATAACTGCCATTCGTTTTGGAAATGATGCCAGTATTTGAAATATCGTACAGGAATGAAGAAATCCCATCAATTTTAATCATATTTCCACTGAGACCAGTGATGACGTATTTATCAGATGTAATCGAAATATATTTATCGCCAAATTTCTGTGCTGTAATTTGGTCTTCTCCCTTATTTCTTAAATCATTATTCACGATATTGATCAGTTCATCGCGAGTATAACTGACCTTACGTCCATTCGGGTCACTGCTTTCAGGTGTCGGAATCACTAATTCATACTGCTTTACAGCTCCAGCATAGAAAGCCAGCCGGTCATTGACACCGGCTGTGATCTCCAGTTTATTGTTGCCTGTAGAGAAATCAGTCGAGCCAATAATCATTCCAGGGGGATTCCCGAGTTCATACTCATAGAAAAGAAAAGATCCAGGTCCCTTGACCTTTGTAATTTCACCGTAATTTTCCACTTGCAGTGACACTGAACGATCGGGCAGCACATCAAAAATGATATTCGGATATGTATCATATACTTGCGTATCAATCTGATCGATTAAATCCTCGATATTTTTGAAATTCCCTTCTGGCAAGATCACTGTAAACTCATCAGGCTCCGCCACAATTACTAATCGATCATTCCACCCCGAGACGATTTGAACCGGATTTTCGAATATACGGTTTCCCTCCAACTTACTATAGGCTGGCATATGCTGATCAACAGAATGAAGCTCCCCATTATATTGTGCATACTCCGCAATACTTGCAATTGATTTTTTCAACTGAGAAAACTCTGCATCCAGTTGTATGCGATCTGCATCAGTCCTCGTGTCATTCAGTGACTGGATGGACAGCTCCCTCATACGCTGCACATGCTGTGTCACTTCCTGAATAACTCCATCCGCAGTCTGAACATAGGAAACCGCATCTTGTGCGTTCATCTGCGCGCGCTCCAAACCTCTGATTTGTGCACGCATCCCTTCACTAATTGTTAGACTTGCAGCATCATCCGCTGCTGAATTAACTCTCATACCACTTGAGATTCTGGTTAATGCTGTTTGTTGCGCTTGATTTATTCTCTGTATATTATTCGTCATTTTCAACATTGGCATATTCGTATTTATATACATATCTAAACTCCTTAGTTATATGCTAGAATTCTAAACTTGACTTTCTTTTAAGCATTATTTAAATTCCAAAAGAGTTTTAAATCAATGGCTTAGGTAGTTATATTTATATATGTAACAATTATACACTTCATTAGTCTCTATTCATATTCAAAAAATATTAAATATGTACTATGTGGAATTTCTATCATTTTATCAATCAATGTTTTTGAAAAATGTTAAAACTCTATTTTGAAGCTAGTTCAGCTTTTGCAGAAAGTAAAATTTTATACGAAAAAACTCCCGTTAACTCGAAATGAATGGGTCTTTACCAATCGCCTAGTGATCGAATCTGCTCACTGTCCGACTGCTGAAGAGTTATACTCCGTTTGGTATCAGAACAGCTCCAAAGGTATACCTGTGGAGTTTCTTGAACAATATATGACCGCCCAGACACTCGCGTGGTGGTATCAAAATTGCGGCCATTTGAAAGTAAAAGAAAATGGAACATTGGAGAAGCTGATTATCTCCACCGAGCAATGGTCTGAGGAAGAGCTTCGGTTACTTCAATATGTATTAAATATAAAATTCAACGTGCTGTTTGCGACAGACGGACAAAGAAGGCTTATTCTGTATGATCAGCTGCAAATCAAATACATCCTAAGCATAGTTGCACCTTGGATACATCCTTCGTTCTCCTATAAAGTGAGCAATTTGGAAGTTCACAAGCCAATTGCGAAACGGACAACTATACGGCTGCCCAATCAAATTTCCATTCCCGCACCTACTAGAGAAATCAATCAAATGATTCAGCAATATGCCCCCTCTATCAAAGTGACAAGAGACAACTTTCCAAGATTGAATTACGCCAGGCAAGAGAATAATGAATCTACACGCTATCAAGTGAGCCTTACTGAAGAGAACCGGCACGTCCTGTGTTCTGTCCAAGCCTGTACAGGTTTAACTTTGGGTGAGATTGTGCAAGAGTGTTTTCATCAGCATAACAGTATTTCGCCACGACCGCTGAATACATTGGATGATCTTTCTACTACACAGCAAAACATTATACTTGGTTCTATTATCGGGGACGGCATGCTGACGCATATTCCTACCAAAACCAAAGGGATTAGAAGCACATACAGCGAACACTTTTCTATTCAGCAGAAAGATTACCGGGCCTGGAAAGTCATGAAATTGGAACCGTATCTTTCTTTTTCTCATAAAGGTAATGTGATTAGTTCACGAGTCAATGATTTATGGCGTGAGCTGGAAGATGATTTTTACAGCAACAAAGAAGAAGGTAAATCAAGAGTTAAAAAACTGCCGAAACACCGTCTTGCTCATCTGAATGATTTGCACAGCCTGGCAACTATCTATATGGATGACGGTTCTCTAATGTTGACAACCCGTTTGAACCACAATAATAAAAAGATATTTATCACTCCTCATATAGCCCTGTATCTGCAAAATTTCACATATGAAGAATTAAAATCCTTAAGAGAACAAATCAATAATTTAACTTTAGCAGATTTTACACTTACGAAACGACCTGATGGTAATGGTTATTATTTACGCACAAATCGCACTGCAGATACATTATTGTTTCTTCAAGATATCCATCCCATTACAATCACTTGCCCTGCAATGAGCTATAAAACTAACTGGCAATATCGTTTCTATATGGAAACTCAAAAATGGCTTTGTAAATATCCTGAATATGAACTCATTACTAGCTCTAGAGATAGAATGCGACTTTATACACCAGAAGAAATAGCAACATTAATAGATATGAAACAAAAAGGTTGTACCATCCAACATATTGCTGATCGACTCGGACGTAGTTAT
Organism: Sporosarcina sp. P37; assembly: GCF_002109365.1. NCBI lineage: Bacteria > Bacillati > Bacillota > Bacilli > Caryophanales > Caryophanaceae > Sporosarcina > Sporosarcina sp. P37. The sequence goes on along the minus strand of NZ_CP015349.1, from coordinate 2,621,813 downwards.
TGGTCGATAGTTTATAAGACGCAGGATCTGCGGAATCAAAGTTTTATGTAAGTAAAAAGAGACTTCCGAAAAGAAGTCTCTTTTTGTAATGAAAGGGTCCTATTAACGTAGTAGTTGTAGAACGCCCTGCGGTTGCTGATTGGCTTGCGAGTAGTCCTATTGTCTCCAAATAGGCTCAGACTATATCTTCACCCACAGCATAACCTGTTTGGGGCTGGGCGCTTCGGACGGTGTTTTGCTTGTCCTACGGATTTCATCGTCATAGCCGTGAAGCCTTAGACGGTATATCCTAGTCGTTGAACCTTCTCCAGAGTTTCCTCACAGGAGCTTGGCTGCTGATTATCCATTGTTTCATCCCCATCATTTTCAGACCATCACGCTGACCGTTTCCAGTTACGTTGTGGTTGATGAGGTTTTAGGAAGTTCCAGCAATTCACCCAGTTATGCTCTTATCCATTACCAGATAAGACGCCCTTCGAATCATTATCTCAAGAGTTGTAAAACACCTTGAGGCATTTGATTGGATTGAGCCAACATTGCTTGTGCTGCTTGAGAAAGAATTGAATTCTTTGTTTGTTCCATCATTTCTTTCGCCATCGTGCGAACATTTACTTTCATAAATGACTAGACTATATCTTCACCCTCAACATGATTTGTTAGGGGTCGGGCACTTCGGATTCACAATGCTGATGGACATTGTTTCACCTACGGATTTCATCATCATAGCTTATCGCCTTAGATGGTGTATCCTAGTCGTTGAACCTTCTCCACTCTTTCGAGACAGGAGCTTGGCTGCTGATTGCCCAATCTCTCTTCTTTTCGACCATTCACGCTTGCCGTTTCCAGCTACGTTGTAGGGAAGTGAGTTTTAGGGGTTTCCAGCAATTCACCCGATAATTATCTCTAGCCGTTTCCAGCTAGGACGACTGTGCTTGTCACTGCTTATGCAGCTAAAGCATAATCTACGTCACGGATACGAGATTCCGCAGCAGTTAGGTTTTCAGAAGATGTGCTTAAGTTGTTGATTGTATGTTCTAAACGATTTTGGTTTGCACCAAGTTTTGAACGTTCTTCTGAAACTGTTTTTATAGCATTTTCAAGTGAAGTGACAGCATTTTGAGAATTTGCAGATGTACTAACATCTAAAGTATCTACTCCAAGAGCACCAGCTCTCATATCATTTACTCCAATTGTCATTGTTTGACCAGCGTTTGCGCCAATCATTAATGTAACTGAACCTCCGCCAGCTACTTCAAATGTATTATCAGTAGCAATGTCAGCAGTTAAACCTTCATTTATTGTTACGGAAACTCCTAATTCTGTAAAGTTAATATCTTTTGTTTCCATAGAACCTGCTGCTGGAGCACTTACATTAATAGTAGAAGATTTACCTAATGTTGTACTGCTAAGCGTAAGATCACCGGAAGCAGCATCAAATGCTAATGTATAGTCATTTGCTGCCTCAGCACCTGAAAAGAAATTTTTGTTATACCTGCTGCTGGTCCGACACCAGTATCAACGGCTGTAACACTTGATGCTAGATCACCATTTAGTAGTTTTTGTTTATTGAATTCCGTTGTATTACCAATACGAGTGATTTCAGTTGCTAATGCAGTGATTTCCTCTTGAATTGCATCTCTATCTTGATCAACATTAGTATCATTAGCTCCTTGCACAGCCAATTCACGCATACGTTGAAGAATGTCATGAGTTTCGTTCAAAGCACCTTCAGCTGTTTGAATCATGGAAATACCATCTTGAGCATTTTTAGATGCTTGATCTAATCCACGGATTTGACCACGCATTTTTTCAGAGATTGCTAGACCCGCTGCATCGTCTCCTGCTTTATTAATACGAAGACCTGAAGCTAGTTTCTCCATTGATTTAGATTGGTTAGTTGAAGCAGCGTTCAACTGACGATGTGTATTCAACGCCGCAATATTATGATTAATTCTCATTTTCATTTCCTCCTTGAGTGTGTGTAGGGTTTACTTCCTTGTGACCCTGAATTTTGTGGCGGTGTACGGAGCCGGCCGAACTCTTTCTCCCGCTTACAATAGTAATATCGGACAGGCTGATTAAGTGTTTAGTATATTTTTGAAGTATTTTATAATCTGTAGAAAAACAACGTATATATGTCATAAGTTTGTCCAGACGGAATTCTATACGCAAAAAAAGCATCGCTGCAGAATTTCTGCAGCGATACTTTGCAAATAGGAGATTATTCTTTTTTCATCAATTGCGCGAACAGATCCATATCAATCGTGAGTGCTTCTTTATTCGTCTCCGTAATCGACTGAACTAACTCCCCTCTAAGTATTTCAATAGATTTCGGCGCTTCAATGCCAATACGCACGGTATCTCCTTTGACTTCCAGAATTCGAATTTCTATATTGTCTGCAATTTGAATCGACTCGTTTACTTTACGTGACAAGACAAGCATGTCAGTTCCCTCCTTTGCCGACTGGGTGTCTGACAGTGAAACGCGGGTCGTTCAAAATCATTTGCTTGGCTTTTTTATTTGGAACATGAAAGATTAAAGGTGCCTGCAAGTTGATTGTGGACTCGTGATACGGCTGTTTCATGGACAGGATGCCTAGTACCATGATATCTTCCGGCTGACTGATCTCCAGCAGGTCAATCGTCGAATTATCTATTTCAAAAGTATAATCGGTTACGAGTGTGTATGGGTTGGCTACAATAAATGCAACGGATGGCTGCTTTGTTGATTGCAAAACTTGCAAAGAGTCACTGCCTTCGATCGGCAGCAATACGAACTCAGTTTCTGTTTCAAAGCCCGGGATTCCTTTTGGAAAGTGCCAGATTTCCGATGGATCAATTTCAATCGCTGCATGAAATTTCGTTTCAATTCTCATGTGATAAGCTGCTCCTCTATTAAATGTTATGTTAGTTACGGCGAAGGTACTTTATGTTCGTTAGTCGTTACACTTTCCAATCAATTTCAACGGACGGATACTGTTCCAATTTTGCTGTTACGTTGCCTGGCGTGTAGTTATGGATGGGTTTGTTTACTTGTGCATCTATTATCGGTTTCTGCGGTGTCACGTGTATATCCACGCGCCCTGCTGTAAAGCTTCTTTTTAATTGCAGCGGATTTCCTACAAAGCGGATGCCCAGCTCTGCCATTGGTTTTTCCGAGTTTTGCTTAATAATATCAGCCAAAGGGTTACCGCCATTTTCAATTTTCGCAAGCTGCATGCCTTCCTGTGCTCTGCGCGCAATGCCTTCTTGTACTTTTTGCTGGCTGTACTGCGCTACTTCGTCTCCCCGTCTGAACATACTCATTAAATCCAGGGCTGCCCGATTTTCTGTCGTATCAAGCGTCAGTTCGGACGGTGTGGTTGACATTTCAAGAATGGCTGCAGGCTGTTCGATATGCAGTGTTGCATTTGGCTGTTCAATTTCTTGTATTGGTTTATCAATCTGTAATCCAAGCCTGGCTGACGTTGTCTGGACTTGGAGCTGAGGGATATTCACGTCTGTCACCATCCTTTGCTTATCTTTATAAAAATAGCGGACACTATCAGCGTGTCCGCATTACTTTTTACCGCAAGAAATCCGTCAATGAAGGCTGGATAATACGCGCCCCTACCGATAATGTAGCCCGGTGGATTGACTCTGAAGTAATCAAATCCGTAATCGTTTTTTCATAGTCGATATCTTCGTTTTCAGAACGCTGCTTTTTCGCCGCACCTTCCTGCATCATCAGACGATTCTCCATAAGCTCTGCACGGTTGGAACGGGCACCTATATCTGCACGTTTCATTAACACATCGTCCAGCAGTCCATCAATTTTTTCGATTGCGGCACCGAAGTCATACTTGTCATCCGTGTCATTTTTTATATCAGTGAACAATTGATTGATATTATTAAACAAATCCGATGCATTCGTACTGACACGCAAGTCTACGCCATCAAATACTTCAATAGATACATTTTCTTTATAAGATGCGCCCGATTGATAATTGCCTGTAGCTTTGTCAAATAAAGGTTTGTCTGTCATCTTTCCGCTAAATATATGTTTGTCGCCGACTTTCGTATTCGCGAAGTCCTGCAGCTGATTTTGCAGTTGCTCTAATTCGATTTTAATCATATCCCGGTCACCAGCTGTCATCGTACCGGAATTGGCAGCATTTGTGGCTAATTCCCTGGCGCGGTGAAGCACTTGTCCCATCCCATCCAGCGCATCATCCGAACTGTCGAGCCAGTTATTCACTTCGCCTAAGTTTTTCTGATATTGCTCGACTCTGTTGACCTGCATGCCATAGCCAAGACTTTTCATGACGACGACTGGATCATCTGACGGTCGGTTCACTTTTTTCCCTGTATTCAGCTGTTCTTGCAGTTTTCCCATTTTATTGTAGCTGCTCGATAAATTGCGCAGCATGTTTTGAGATAGCATGGATTGTGTTACGCGCATGAAAGTTCCTCCTTAATTATCTGCCGACTGTACCCATTCCGTTAATGATTTTGTCAAGGGCTTCATCCATGACGGTGATCATACGGGCAGAGGCATTGTAAGCCTGCTGGAAGCGGATCATGTCGGTCATTTCTTCGTCGAGTGAGACGGAGCTGATGGAGTCGCGGCGGTTGGACACCGAAAGAAGAAGTGTTCCGGAGTTTTCGGCCATTTTTACGGCTTGCTGTCCTGCTACTCCGAGCTGTCCAATCGCTTGGGCAAAATATCCTTGTACACTAGAACCGCCAAGTGCTTCCAGTTTATTAAATAGTGCATTCCCTAGGTTTTGGGCGTTTTGTCCGTTACCTACTTCGGGATTGGTTGTTGGATCGGTGCTGTCTACTGGTTTCGATGTGGAAGCCGCCACTTTATTCGGATTGCTAATAATATTTTCATTCACTTTAATATTACTGGCAGATATCGGCTTCGTTCCATCAATGACCTTGAAAAACTCTTCTCCTGGTTTTCCGTCTAAATCTGTCGCATACACACCATTGGCAGGATCACCTTGATGAATCTTATTAAACTCCGTTGCAAATGCAGTAGCCATCTTGTCCAGTTTCGCAAGCATGTCTGGGTACATCCCTTTTACAGGCCCATCAGCCGTTTCTTTGTAGCCATACGATTCCACAAGCGATTTTAATTCTCCGCTTTTCTTCATATCCGCCACTGAAAGATCTGCGCCTCCGGCAGGTGCCCCGTTAAATGTAAAGCCTGTGATTTCTTTTGGCATTTCTCCGGTTGTTTCATTTTTACCGTTGATTGAGATATTGGAGAATGTGTTTTTTTGCAGTACTGTGATTGGTTTATCATTTGTCATGACTTTTATTGTGACTGTGCCTTCAGCAATTGCAGGTGCACGTCCGCCAGTCTTTTCATAGCTGACTTCAATCGGCAAATAAGTAGACAGCTGATCGAGCAGCCCGTCGCGGGCATCGTACAGATCATTAGGCAAATAGCCATTGGGTTCGACGTCTGCGATTTGTCTGTTCAGTTCCGTAATTTGCCCGAGTATCGAGTTAATATTAACGGCAGAGACATTAATTTCATCTCCGAGATTCGTTTTAATTTCAGCTATGGACTTAGAGATATAGTTGAATGAGTCAGCTACCGCCACACCGCGTTCTACCACGACCGCACGCGCTCCGCCGTTTTCCGGACTCGTCGCAAGCGTCTGCAGTGATTGCCAGAAATCCGTCAGTGATTGCTGTAAGCCATATTCAGAAGGCTCGCCGATTGCATCTTCCATTTGAGCAATCGCTTTTGTCTGTGATTCCCAGTACCCGAGTTTATTGGCCTCACTGCGGTACTGATGATCAACAAACGTATCACGAATCCGCTGAATGCTTCCTGCTTCAACGCCTGTCCCGAGAAATCCGGGCACCGTCCCTGCGTTCAGTCCTACTCCCGGGAATCCGGACGTGGCCTGCATGTTGACGCGCTGACGTGAATAGCCGGGGGTGTTGGCGTTGCCGATGTTATGCCCTGTCGTATAAAGAGCGGATTGCTGTGTGTACAATCCGCGTTTGCTGGTTTCCAGTCCCATGAATGTCGAGCGCATGATGTGTCCTCCTTATGCTTGGGAGTCGAATGAAGAGAGCTTCGTTTTGGCTCTGCTTTGTGACTGCCCCTGTACTTCATTTTTCGAATAGTTGACGGTTTCCGGACGCGGACGGACCATGTCCAGCGATAGATTCACGAATTGAAGAGATTGATAAGTCAGCTGCTGATTGAGTTCGTTTTGCCGTTTCAACTCATGAATCGCATGCAGGAGACGGTCCTTCGCCTCTGCTAACTGTTCTTTGTCCGGTGTGTCCGCCAGTTCGATTAATTGCGTCATGGTCGGTTCGGCAGGTACTGCACTTCCTTGTGCGGTCAAATACTGCTTTACTTCGTTCACGCGCTTCTGGTCCATTTGCACAATCGCCGCTAAATGGGCCTGCTCCTCTTTCAACAGCTGGTCAATCCCGTTGATATCACCGCTTTTCAGCAGTGCGGTCTTGTCGTTTGACAGACGGAGCAAGCTCATATGCAGTTTTTCCAGGTGATTGAGCGTTGTCAAAATCGGTTCAATGGACATGTGTATTCCTACTTTCTGTTAGTTCTTATTGAAATACGACAGCATACTCGAAGCGAGTTTGTTCGCATCGACCTGGTATTCTCCAGACTGTACTTGTGACTTCAATTCCTGAACGCGCTGTTGTCTGGCTGTTTCAATCGGTGAAGCCTGGGATAATTTTTTTGCTTCTGAAGAAATTTCAAGCTTATCCGTTTGTACTTGTGACGCCTGTTTAGTCTGTTCTGTTTTCAGCTGCTGATTGCGGTATGGGTTGATTGCCTGTGGTTTTACTCCATCGATCTTCATACGTCTCGCTCCTTTCATTGATACATTCTATTTTAGGTACTACTCTTTATGTCGGCAGATTTCACGTAATATTTAGAGCCTTTTGGACGAAAAAACGAGCAGGACGAACTGCTCGTTTCCCCATTGGTTCATCGTTCGCGTTTTTGTGTGTAGTACGTTGCTTTGTCTTTCGCCTCAATCGCCTCGCGCAATTCCGCCGCTGCATCAAATGTGCGCAAGTCCTGCTGGATTTCTTCTGTACATTTTGCACAAATTTTCCCGCTGGTCGTTAACGCGCCGCATTTGTCACATGGATAGCCGAGGTTCGGGAACAGTGCCGGCTGCAGTCTTCCTTTACGCACCCAGCGATGCAATAATTCCTGCGTGACACCCGTTACTTCGATGATCCGGTCGATATTCGCTGCACGGTTTTCCCGTTTGCGCAAAAACCGGTAGACCGTTTCATACATATCCTCTTCCGCCTGCGCACATGCGCCGCATACGTCCCGTAAACCTGTGTAATTAAATATTTTGCCGCAAGCCGGACAATTTCTTGCTTCCGCCATTTTATCACTTCTCTCTTATAGGTCTGAATAACGTCACAGCTTCCACCCGGCATACGCCCCGCTGTTTCAGTGCCTGTGCTGCGTGACGCAATGTCGTGCCGGTCGTGTAAATATCATCAACCAGCACGTATACTGCCTCATTACTTGGTATATCGGCTGTCGCCGTGAATAGTTCAGTCATCGCGAGACGTTCACTCCGCGTTTTTTCACCCATTACCGATTCTGTCGTTTTTTCCAGCAGCGTCTGATACGGAATGTTCGCTGCGCGGAGAAATGCATCCACTTGGGAAAAGGTGCGTTTCTTTTTATTCGCGGCATGCATCGGAATTGGCACGATGACTTTTTTCGGATGATTCAGCACGTGGCGCAATGGCTGTGCGAAAATGTCTGCGAGCGCAATGTCTTGCATGAACTTGAACTGATGCAGATAGTCTCTCGCTGCTTCATTATATGCATACAGCGAATGAACAGAATCGAGCCATTCATCTTGCGCCATGCTGTCAATCCGTTCAAATCGTTTCAGACAGCTTGGACAGGCAGAAGCGTCTTTTAGGATGCCGAGAAACTGCTGCCACGTCGGCACGTTGTCGAGAGGCTTGTCGCACAGTAAGCAATTCACTGCGGCACCTCCGTCCGGTTCAGCTTGCGGATTTCCCGTTTCGCTTCATCCATCGCGCTCGTAATGCCTTGATGGAACAGTACGAAGTCGCCTGATGTATGAGGCACCGAACGGCCGACCCGTCCGCCGATTTGAATAAGTGCCCCTTTATTGAAGATCGTTTGTTCAGCCCCGACGACCGCCACTTGCACGTTTGGAATCGTAATGCCGCGCTCAAGAATCGTTGTCGTCAGCAGCCCCGGAATTTCTTTTTGCCTGAGCAGCTGCACCCGCTCTTTCCTGTCCGCGTGTTCCGCGTGAACTGCACAGATCCGTTCGTCGAGCTGCTGAAACAGCGGTTCTGCAAGCTCCATCAGTTCGATTTGATGAAAGAAAATGAGAAACGGCAGCTGCTGTTCGAGGCATTCTTTCGTCCAGTCGAGCAGTTTCTTCGGAATGCGCTTCTTTTTCAGCTGCCGTTCGTAATTCCACAGTGCAGCGTTTCGCGGTACGGGTAACGGCTGGCCGTGATAGCGTCTCGCGAGAATGGAAATATTGCCCTGTTTTTTATTCATGGCGAGCAGTCTGCTGGAAGGGGTAGCTGTGACGAAGTGGATCGGTGCGTTTGGTTTCGCGGCTTTTCGCACGGCTTGCTGCAATGTTTCATCCGCAGTATACGGAAATGCATCAGCTTCGTCGACGAAAACCGCGTCGAATGCTTCGTGGAAACGGTAGAGCTGATGGGTCGTCGCAAGGATCAGCTGCGCGTCAACATGTTCCACATCCGCGCCGCCGTATAGGGCTTCTGTGCATGTGTCAGGAAATGCCGCGGTCAGACGGGGCATTAGTTCGAGAATAACGTCCACACGCGGCGCTGCGAGACAAACCCGTCTGCCTTCATTCAATAAATAGTGAATCGGCTGAAACAGCATTTCTGTCTTGCCTGAACCGCAGACGGCGTAAAGCAAATGCGAGACCCCTTGTTTCGTGCTTTCAAGCAGTTCATTCGCTGCTTTTTGCTGAGAAGGCGTCAGATTGCCTTGCCAGTTCATGCGGTGCTCAGTGGGAAATACAGGCTCGGTGCCTGTCCACGTCACCAGTTCAGAACAGCATGACACCCTCCCCATGTTGAGACAATTTCTGCAGTACGCACATGCTGATTCGCATTGTGCGCAGTCAAACACTGTAAAGCGCGCCGGATTTTCATTATGACAGCGCTGACATGTATAGCGGGTGCCGTGCCAGACCTTTTTCTTTTGCACGCCTTGTTGCACATGGATCTCTCCCCGGCTGATCGCTTCATCTACGAGGTCAGCGGGAAATGGCAGCAGATGACGCAGCCAGATGCGCCCTGCCAGGAATTGCTTGAGTGTTGCGCGTTCGGCCATACAGTTCCTCCTGTTCAGGTTCCGCGCCGTTTCACCCAGCCGAGTCCCATGGCCCCTTCGCCAAGATGGGTGCCGATGACCGGGCCAAAGTGGCTGACCGTGAAATCGACGTTCGGATGTTTTTCTTCTAATATATTCTTCCATGCTATTGCTTCCTCATAACGGTTCGCATGGATGATTACTGCGTCGAGCAATTGGTTCTTTGCGTCTTCCGCAAGCAAATCCGCGATTCGCTTCATCGCTTTTTTCGTCGTGCGGATTTTTTCAAACGGGACGATGACTTTGTCTTCAAAATGCAAAATGGGTTTCACTTGCAGCAGTCCGCCGACGAGCGCCTGTGCGCCGGACAGTCTGCCGCCGCGCTGAAGATGCGACAGGTCGTCCACCATAAAGTACGCACGCATCGTTTGTTTCATTTCTTCCAGTTCTTCTATAATCGCATGCGGGTGTACACCCTCTTTTGCCAGCTGCGCTGCGCGAATCGCGAAAAAGCCTTGGGGATAGGCAGATATTTCCGAATCAAACGTCAGCACTTCAATTTCCGGCACGAGCTCACCGGCCTGGCGCGCGCCCATATAGGTGCCGCTGATACCGCTTGAGAGGTGGATGGAAATGACAGCGTCGTAGTCTTTCGCGAGTTCGCTGTACAAGGCTTCAAAGTCACCGATCGCGGGCTGCGATGTTTTCGGCAGCGGGCCTTTGCCGCGCACCAGCTCATAAAATGCTTCGGTCGTGATGTCGGCGTCTTCTTTGAATTCTTTGCCGTCGATAGTCACGAGCAGCGGGATAGTCCGAATCCCCAGTTCTGCTTTTATATCATCCGGCACATACGCCGTAGTATCTGTCACAATCGCTGTTTTCAATATGATCAACTCCTGTCATTTATTCTACCTGAAATTCGTTGAGTTGGCATCTGTGAAGGGGGGATAGAAAGGAACTTGAGAGGCTGAATTTGTATTGGGGTGGGGATTAATGCAAAGATGTGCTCCCAACGCTTCGCTTATGCTCGCAAAAGCCGTTCTTCGTTACGGCTTTCGCTCTGGGCGGACGCTTTCCTGCGGGCATGGCTTAAGCCAAGCGAACAGCGAAGTGTTCGCTTTGCCGTATTTCTGCGTACTTTGCAGAAATTAAGGCACCTGTCCAGGGTCTCAAGCTCATGCTATTCCCGCGGGAGTCGCCGCCCGCCGCTCCAATCCTACGGGGTGAGTGGTGGCAGTTTTTGTTGTTCATTGAAGCTAGTGTTGGGATCTAGATTTACTTATTGACCCAGCAAGTACATTTTGAAACTACTTAATAAAAAGTGATGTGTTCACTCAGAACTGCTACGATGCACCCCAACAACAGGTACAGAACCGGCAACACGTAAGGGATTGGGGCGGAAGCCGGTCGACTCCGGGAGGATCAGCCCGACAGGCGAGACAACTAAGGAGCGCAGCGACAGTTGGCTCGCCGCGGGCCCTCCGGAAAGCGTACCGGCTGGAGCCCCAATCCCCACCCACTAACCAATTGAAGCCTATCCATTTACACTCTTCAAAACTACCAAACTGTCCCGCGTACCTCCATTTTCTAATGAGAGTTTATTCAATAAGACTATTCTTGCAGATAAGTATGAACATTATGGCTCAACTCCCCCATTCCAAGATGAACCCCAACCACAAGCACAGAACCGACAACACGTATGGGATTGGGGTGGAAGCCGGTCGACTCCGGGAGGATCAGCCCGACAGGCGAGACAACTAAGGAGCGCAGCGACAGTTGGCTCGCCGCGGGCCCTCCGGTTAGCGTACCGGCTGGAGCCCCTATCCCCACCCACTAGCCACTTGAAGCCTATCCACTTTCAAACTTACAGAACATTCACTTTCATGCTATCGTATAGATAGACCATACATTTCAAGGAGGCGTTTGATTATGCAAGAGATTACGTATGAACAGCGGGACTCGGTAGCTTATGTGATGCTGAACCGGCCTGAGTCGATGAACGCGTTTAACTTCCAAATGCTGCTCGAGCTCGGGCAAGTGGTAGAAGGCATCCGGATCGATCCCGAAGTGCGTGCTGTTGTGTTTTTAGGAAGCGGCGACCGGGCGTTTAGCGTCGGAGCCGACTTGAAAGAACGGAAGACACTGACCGAAGCACAAGTGCGGCGAAACTTGAATAAAATCGGCGATGTCTTCACGATGATCGACCAATTGCCGCAGCCGACGATTGCTGCCATCAACGGCTTTGCATTTGGCGGCGGCATGGAACTCGCGCTTGCTTGTGATTTCCGCATTGCCGCAGACAGCGCGGTGATGGGACTGACGGAAACGGGACTGGCGATTATTCCCGGGGCCGGCGGAACGCAGCGGCTGCCCCGTTTAATTGGTGAAGCAAAAGCGATGGAGCTGATTTTGACGGCGCGGCGAATTGCAGCGGATGAAGCGCTGCGTATTGGCCTCGTGACACAAACTGTTCCGCTTGCGTCACTCGAGGACACGGTGTCCAAGTTTTTGGATTCATTGCTTGCCAACGGACCGGTTGCGGTTCAACAGGCGAAGTTTGCGATTAAGCAAGGGATGATGGCGGATTTGCAGACCGGGCTTGCGATTGAGCGGAAGGCGTATGAGATGACGCTGCCGACGGAGGACCGCGTGGAAGCGCTGATTGCTTTTTCGGAGAAGCGGAAGCCTGTGTTTAAGGGGAAATAGGTGTTGGGTCGTTTTGCGTTATGAGCGGTTGGCTGCCTTGATTGAGCGCTTGAAGAAATTTAAGAGCGGTCAGCGGCTCGTTATGAGCGCTTGGCGGAATCTATGAGCGAATGACGGAGAGGTATGAGCGCTTGCCGGGGTTTTATGAGCGCCAGACAGAATTCACGCGCACATGAATGCGGAAGCCTATGTTTAAGAGGAAATAAATGTTTTCGGAGTGCGTTATGAGCGGTTGGCTGCCTTGATTGAGCGCTTGAAGAAATCTAAGAGCGGTCAGCGCTCGGTATGAGCGCTTGGCGGAATCTATGAGCGGATGCGGGAGAGGTATGAGCGCTTGCCGGAGTTTTATGAGCGCCTGACATGATTCACGCGCACATGAATGCGGAAGCCTGTGTTTAAGGGGAAATATGTGTTTTCGGGGTGCGCTATGAGCGGTTGGCTGCCTTGATTGAGCGCTTGAAGTAATCTAAGAGCGGTCAGCGGCTTGGTATGAGCGCTTGGCGGAATCTATGAGCGGTCAGCGGCTTGGTATGAGCGCTTGGCGGAATCTATGAGCGGTTGACGGAGAGGTATGAGCGCTTGCGGGGGTTTTATGAGCGCCAGACAGAATTCACACATCCAAAAACAAAGAGATTGTCGAAAAAAGACCTGATTTCAGGGCTTTCCAGACAATCTCTTTATAATTTATCCGACTGAATACGCTGCAGCCGCTGATTTCGGCGTGCGGCGGTCCATGCTTCAGACAGCTGCTTCACCTTCAGCTGGATATCCGGCAACAGGTCATAGCTTCTATGTAATTGCACCGTGACGAGTGCCTGATTCAGCGCGATGTACAGCAGAAAAAGGCGCTCGCCTTCTTCCGTGCCGTGATCGATGACAGCCATCAGCTCGAACAGCGCATACTGAAGTTTTTTCATCGGCTCGGAAATATCGGGGTCCGTCTGCCGCTCCACTTCGCTTTCTGCATCCGCCAGCACATTGCTCATTTCATTCAGCAGCTCGATCATCGTGTCAATCATCGGGGTCGTCGTGACAGCGGTTGCTTGATACACTTCAATCGCACGTTTTGTGTACATGCGGGCTCACTCCAAATGTTTTACTTTTATTATCGTCCCTTCTCGTTCATTTTACATGAAACCCACCGATATAAATGAAGACATACTATAGAAAAGCAAAAGTGGGTGAAGGGATGCGAATAAATAGCTCAGAACATATTGCGCTTTCCTCGAATCGGATGCAGCGGAATGCAACGGCCATGGAGAAGACGCTTATGAAGCTCAGCACGGGGTCGAAGGTAGAAAAAGGAAGTCAAAACGCTTCCGGACTGGCTATTTCCGAGACGATGCGGGCTCAGATTAAGGGATTATCCCAGGCGCAGCGCAATATGCAAGACGGACTTTCCGTGCTGGAAGTGTCCAATGAAGGCTTGAATAATATCAATAATTTACTGCAGCGCGGACGTGAACTCGCGGTGGCTGCTGCGAATGGCACATTGACGGACGATGACCGAAAAGCGGGCGCTGAAGAACTTTCGCAAATCATGGGCGCAGTAAATGATACGGCCGGAAAACTGGAATTCAATACGATGAAAATACTAGGCGACAATACAGCGATTAAGCTGCAAGTCGGCGCCAATCCCGGACAGCAAATGACAATCGGCAATATTAATGTCAGCACTGCAAAATTAGGTCTGGATGGAGCGTCAATCGCTACACAATCAGATGCATCAGCTTTAATCAAAACACTTGATAAGGCGATTGGCACGGTTTCAAGCACGCTGACGAAAGTAGGCTCTGAGATGGAAGGCATTCAGCACCATCTGACGAATGCGTTAGTGTTTGAAAATAATTTATCTGCATCTCTCTCGAATTTGGCGGATACAGACATGGCGAAGGAAATGATGACGTTCGTTCAGCAGGATATTCGCACGAAAGGTGATCAGATGCTGATTAACTCGGTCAACAGTAATTTGAAAGAGACGATTTCATTGCTGAAATAAACGAAAACCCTTCCGCGATTATTTGGAAGGGTTTTTCATGTTGTCACAGCGCGGATTTTTTCCTACTTCCCCTGCTGCCCAGGCGACCTTGGTCAAGATGGCGGTTGCGCCTTGACGGTCGGCTTCGTGGGCTGCGCGGACGTAGGCGCTGTTGGATTCGTGGACGACGTATTGCGGTTTGACGTTGTTCAGCGTCATGGCGAGTACGTCGTTCAGGCATTGTTCGCATGTACACGGCATGTTGAGCTCGTTTTTATATTTGGTAATCACGTCACGGACTACGATTTCCATAATATTATGCACTTTCATGATTGGTAACTCCTTTGCGTTGTTGCGCAGGGTGTAAGGATTGGAGACTTGGAGTAGGTGGATAGTGTGCTGGACGCCGTTGATTTCCGTTGCGGGCGGACGCGTTCGGGAGGGCCCGCGGTGAGCCAACTGTTCGCTTCGCTCTCTTAGTTGTCTCACCTGTCGGATTGATCCTCCCCGAGTCGCCACCCTCCACTCCAATCAACTGGATAGCAGATTACCATGTGCAGCACATAGAATTTACACCTGATTCAGAACAATTAACATACAAACTGTCAATGTACTGGCTATTTGACTTCAACTACCCATATTCCCCAAAACCACTAGCCAAACTCCATCCTCACTCACTTAGAAAGAATAATCTTCTTCTTCAACAGCTCTTTCCCGGAAATCCCAGGTTTCGTCATCTCGAATGGGTGCAGGATCTGGTCGAGTTCTTCTTTTGTCAGCACTTTTTTCTCGATGCACAGTTCACGGATTGATTTGTTCGACAGCAGTGCTTCTTTTGCGATTTGTGATGCTACTTCATAGCCTACGTGCGGATTGATCGCCGTGATGACGCCGATGCTCTTTTCCACGTATTCTTCCAAGTGCTCTACGTTCGCTTTGATGCCGTCTAGGCAATAATCGCGGAATGCGCCGAAGACGTTTGTCATGATTTTTAATGATTGCAGCAAGTTAAACACTAGCACCGGCTCCATGACGTTGAGCTCGAACTGTCCTGCTTCTGATGCGAGTGCGATGGTCATATCGTTGCCGACTACTTGGAACGATACTTGGTTCATCACTTCCGCCATTACCGGGTTCACTTTCCCTGGCATGATGGATGATCCCGGCTGTCTTGCAGGCAAAGAAATCTCCGACAATCCTGTGCGCGGACCCGATGCCATCAGGCGCAGGTCATTACAAATTTTAGACTGGTTCAGCATCGTGCCGCGCAGCGCAGCGGATACTTGAACGTAGGAGTCTGTGTTTTGTGTAGCGTCAACGAGATGTGTGGATGATTTTAATTGGAAACCGCTGTTTTCAGAAAGATAGCTGGCTACTTTTTCGATGTACAGCGGATCCGCGTTCAAGCCTGTTCCTACTGCCGTTGCTCCCATGTTGATTTCATACAAATAGACGCGTGACACACGAATACGTTCGATATCACGGCGCAGGACCATGGCATAGGCTTCGAATTCTTGCCCTAGACGGATGGGAACCGCGTCTTGCAGGTGTGTACGGCCCATTTTCAGGACGGATTGGAATTCGATTGATTTTTTCAAATATGTTTTATGAAGCGATTCCATAACTTCGAGCAATTTGTCGACTTTCATTAATGTCGCGATATGTATCGCAGTCGGGAATGCGTCATTTGTGGATTGTGCCATATTCACGTGCGAGTTTGGACTGATAATGTCATATTCGCCTTTTTCATGTCCGAGAATTTCAAGTGCACGGTTCGCGATTACTTCATTGGCATTCATATTGACCGATGTGCCTGCACCGCCCTGGATAGGATCGACGAGGAACTGGTCGCGTAATGCGCCGTTGATTACTTCTTCAGATGCCTGGATAATTGCTTCCGCAAGATCAGCGTCCAGCTGGCCGATGTCACGGTTTGCCTGTGCTGCTGACTTTTTGACGATTGCGATTGCACGGATCAGGTCGCGGTTGACGCGGTAGCCAGTAATCGGGAAGTTTTCTGCCGCCCGCAGTGTCTGAATACCATAATACGCGTCTTTTGGCACCTTCTTTTCACCGATAAAATCCTTCTCTATTCTGTATAGTAATTGCTCTTCCATGATGCAGAACCTCTTCTCAAATATTTTTTATGCGTACGATTCGTATCTCATTATACACATATTTATTTTCATGTATAGACGAATTAACATACATCTTCATATTACCTCACAGATAGCGTCTAAACCACCCAGTAATCTCTTGTAATCGGGCTATTCGAAGGTTCGGTTTGCCGGTTCTTGATAAATTATGGTCAGATTCCGGAAAACGCACGAATTCCGTTTCTTTGCCCAAGTCTTTTAATGTAATGAACAACTGCTCGGCCTGCTCAATCGGGCATGTGAAATCCCGTTCCGCATGCAAAATCAATAACGGCGTCTCTACCTGCTCTGCATATTTCAGCGGAGAGTGCTTCCATAAGGTATCCGCATCTCTCATATCCGCTTTCAGATGCCATTCAGTGAAATAATAGCCGATATCGGATACGCCGAAGAAACTGATCCAGTTGCTGATGGAGCGCTGGGTGACTGCCGCTTTAAAACGGTTCGTATGCCCGACAATCCAGTTCGTCATAAAGCCGCCGTAGCTGCCGCCGGTGACGCCGAGTCTCGTTTCATCGATCCACGTTTCATTTGCCAGCACTTCATCGACTCCCGCCATAATATCTTCGTATGCAGCGCCGCCATAATCTCCGCGCACCGCGTCCACAAATTCCTGACTGTACCCGTGGCTGCCGCGCGGATTGAGATAGAGCACGCCGTAGCCTTCCGCCGCCAGCAGCTGCATTTCATGAAAATACGTACAGCCGTACATCGCATGCGGCCCGCCATGGATTTCTACTATAAGCGGATAGCGGCTGCCTTCCTTAAAATTGGCAGGCTTCATCAGCCAGCCTTGAATATTCATATCCCCGTTCGTGTAATGAATCGTTTCCGGCGTTACGAGTCTGACTTTCTTCAGCCAGCCTTCATTACATGAAGTCAGTGCCTTTCGTTCCCCCGTCGCGATCGTCTGAAGATACAGCTCGCCCGGGTTCGTCGCCGTACTTACCGCAACGAGCGCAAATTCACCGGTTGACGATACATCGTAGCCGTACACATGCTCTTCTTCCCCCGTCGCCGGATAGATGGCGCCGTCCAGTGTCGCCGCATATAAACGGACGTCGCCCATGCTCGACAGCTGGAAGTAGAGCTGCTCGTCGTCGGTCCATACAACGCCTGGCGCGTAAAGTTGCTGCAAGTGATCGGAAATGCACTCATCTCCAACCGGCGCGTCAATTCCCGCGGTCAAATTCATCGTCAGGCCGTCCGTCCGGTCATAGACGAAAACATCTGTCTGAGTAACGTTTTGGTACGTCATATCGAACCCTGTATAGGCGATGTAGCGGTCGTCTTTTGAGAACTGCACTTTGCCGAAATAGCCTTGCTGATCCAGAATAACAGTTTCGTCTCTCGTTTCAATTTCTACAAGAACGAGCGGCGTACTGAAATCGTAATCCGTCTGCTCCTTGCGGTTGACACCGATCACCAGATACTTGCCGTCATGAGACACCGCTTCCAATGAATGATCAAACGGTTCGGCTGTAAAATTACATACTGCGCACGTCGCGAGATCGACATAACCGATTTGTGCATGCTGATCTTGCGGCAGCACACCGGTAAAGTCTGCTTTATATTTCATTTTCGTCACGCGGATCGGCTGCGGAAATGTTTCTTCTTTCTTCACCGTCGTCGCGAAGGTTTCACCCGTCCTGATCGTGCCGGTAAACCAGATTTTCTTGCCGCATGGCGACCATTCAAATGAATCAATTCCTTCTTTGCAGTCAGTGAGCACACGCGCTTCCCCGCCGGCTTTTTGCATGACGTACAGCTGATTCGTTCCGGTACGGTTTGATAAAAACGCCAGCTGTCTGCCGTCAGCGGACCATTTCGCTGCACTCACCAGCTGCTTGCCGAACGTCCACTGTGTCACATTGCCGGTCTGCAAGTCGATATGATGAATCGCAGAGTAGTACGTATTATCTTCTCTATTCATTTTTGTCACTGTCACTGCAGCTTCCTGATTATTCGGCGCAAGCACCGGATTCGTCACCGATTTCGTTTCAAACAGATCTTCCGCCGCTACACATCGTTTCTCCATGTAATCCCTCCTGTTAGTTGAGATCTTCTCCTTAAACCATAACAAGCAGACGGTTGTTTTGGCAATAAATGCACGAAAAAAGAGTGACGGAATTTACTGCCCCGTCACCCTTTTTATCATTAGCTTTTAATTTGTTCCTTCAATGAACGTCTCAGGATTTTGCCTGTTGTGTTTTTCGGCAATTCATCAAGGAACTGAATATTCTTCGGCACTTTATACTTCACCAGACGCTTGGCAAGGAAATCATGCAGCGACGCCTCTGTAACATCCGACCCTTCTTTCAGCACTACATAAGCCTGTACTTCTTCGCCGAAATTAACATCCGGCACGCCGACTACTGCCGCTTCCACGACATCGCGGTGGCTGAACAGCACTTCTTCGACTTCTCTAGGGTAGACGTTGAATCCGCCGACGATGATCATATCTTTCTTGCGGTCTACGATATAGAAGTAACCGTTTTCATCTTGCCGCGCCAAGTCCCCCGTATAAAGCCAGCCGTCCCGCAAAGCAACAGCTGTTTCTTCAGGCAGCTTATAATAGCCCTTCATAACATTCGGACCGCGAACAATCAATTCGCCGACTTCATTGACAGGCACTTCCTCCCCCATTTCATCGACTACCTTGTTTTCCACATTCATGATGTTCGTTCCAATCGAACCGGGCACTCGTTCGCGGTCGAGCGGATTGAAACAAGTAACAGGTGATGCTTCCGATAAACCGTAGCCTTCAGAAACACGCACTTGAAATTTTTCTTCGAAATTATGAAGCAAAGATACCGGCAATGAAGAGCCGCCTGAAATCGCCAGTCTGATGGATTCAAAGTCTTCCGTCTTGCCTTCCGGATACTGATACAGGAAATTGTACATCGTCGGAACGCCGGCAAATACCGTCGCCTTTTGTTCGCGGATCAGCTGGAAAATCTCCCCCGGGCTAAAGCGCGGTTCCAGAAGAATCGTCGCCCCTTTAACGAGCGGCGCATTCGCCACAACTGTCAGCGCAAAGACGTGAAACAGCGGCAATGTCGCGACAATTTTATCATTTTCAGAGAACCCCAAATAATCGCCGACATCGCGCGCATTTGAGTAAATATTTTTATGCGTCAGCATCGCGCCTTTCGGATGTCCGGTCGTTCCGGATGTGTAAAGTATGATAGCGCTTTCATTTTCATCAACCTGCACCGCTTCTGTCAAAGGCGCCGCCTGCTTCAGCAGCATGCTGAACGGATGAACTTTCGTCTTCACGCGTTCCGGCAGCGCAGCCAACTTCTCACCGGCATCCGGATTCATTTCACAGACAATATAGTTCTCAATCGCCGGAAACGACTGGCTCGCCACTTCCACAAGCGGCAGTAATTGATCAATCGCAATGACAGCCTTCGCATCACTGTTTTCCAAAATATACGAAATCTCATCAGGCGTATATAACGGATTAATCGGCACAGCCGTCGCGCCAATCCGCATAGCCGCATAAAGCGAAATCAAATAATGCGGCGTATTACCAAGCAAAAACGCCACATGATCCCCCTGCCCCACACCGAGGTTCCGCAACGCGGACGCAAACATAGACACCGACATATCAAACTCCGCATAAGACGTATCCTGTCCCATAAAACGATAAGCAACTTTATCTGGCTTAGTCTGTGCAGTCTGCTGAACACTTGAAACTAAATTCATACTTTCATCTCCCTAACCAATGAATGAACAACCATTCAGTATTTCATTCATTATACTGATAGAATAATTAATTGGCAAGAGTTTACTGGTAATTTTGTTTATTTACACTATGGCAAAGACACTGAAACCTGCTGGAATACAGGATTTGCCCTTGAACTTAAAAGAATTCAAACACATCAACAATTCACACACCACCTGCAATGAGTGATCTGAGTACCACCACTTTATAATTAGGATGGCAACGGAAGCTGGGGGCGACTCTGGGAGGATCAGAGGGACAGGTGAAACACCCCGGCGTAGCAAAGCGGAGCGGTGTGGTTCACCGCCCTCCCTCCAGAAAGCGTCCCCCAGCTGGAGTTGCCATCCCCCCGTACTCACTAACTCTCCACGCAAAAAAGACACCCACTCTATAATAAGGACGGCAACTGCACTCCGGAATTAGTCCTCTGTTACTGTTCAGCAGCTGCACTTGAACTGAAATAAATTCAAACACAACAACAATTCACACTCTGCCTGCAATGGGTGATATAAGTACCACCACTCTGAAATTAGGATGGCAACGGAAGCTGGGGGCGACTCTGAGAGGATCAGAGGGACAGGTGAAACACCCCGGCGAAGCGAAGCGGAGCGGTGTGGTTCACCGCCCTCCCTCCAGAAAGCGTCCCCCAGCTGGAGTTGCCATCCCCTCGTACTCACTAATTAACTCTCCACGCAAAAAAAGACACCCACTCTCAAGAAGTAGGTGCCTTAATATGTGAAATATACCGCCAGCGGATAAGATAAAAATAAAAAATCTGCAGCAGCGCAAAACCCGCCAGCACCAGCGCAAGCTCCTTAACAATCGAAATCTCCGCCAGCGCATCCCAAATCACCTGCAGCGCCAAAAACGCAAACACACTATGAATGAACGACACACCCCACGGGAAGAAAAACTGCGGAATCAGCTGGCGGTTCACAATCTTCTTAAACTCCCTGTCCGTCATCCCAATCCGCTGCAGCACCGCATACTGCCGCCGGTCGTGGCTGAGCGACGTATACAGCCGGAAATAAATAAAACTCCCCGATGCCAAGAAAAACACGCCCGCAAGCAACAAACCGATAAACAACAGCAGCGAAAACGTCATGCGAATATGCGAATAGCTCAAGCCAGGATTCTCAAACTCATAACGTACAGGTTCCCGGTCTTCAAGCATAAGCCCCGCGAGCAGCTGAGCATTGATGGACAGGCCAATTTCCTGTGTCGCCTGCCAGTCGTGCACATTAAACGCATAATAAGTAAACGCCAATGAGCTGAAACGTGCCTGCTCCTCCACCCGGTCGAAATCCAGATGATTTACAACAATCGTATTAAGTCCGAGCGCATTCGGCGGAAACAGCTTGTACGGATAGACCCCTTCAATTTCAAAGGTGATCTGGCTTTCCGCCAGTTTCGTCCGCACCGATTTATTCGACAGTTCGCTCGCAGCTGCCGCACTTGCCGGCAGGAACAGCGCATGCCCCTGCTCGAGCGCCAGCGGCTCTTTTCCGAACGACATCGCCAGTTCATTCAGATCAGACAATTTGACGATGTTGACTTTATTTCTCGTATAGGAAGACTGCTGTTCGAGCACGCGGAAACGCACTGCCCAGTAATCGAGTCCGCGCTGTTCGAGTTCATTGGTCAGCTGCGCAATATGCGGATACTCGTATTCGTTATGCGGCAGGCTTTTATAGACTAGCCCGAGCGGATTCACTTCACGGTACTGCGAAGCAAATGACGTCAGCGAAGCGAGGATCCCGACGGACATGAACGCAATCGTCGAAACAATCGTTACGATAAAGAACATCCGGGCATTTTCTTTTAGGCGTACGATGCTTTCTGAAATCGAAATCATCCAAAAATCACGCCAGAAAAACTTCTTTTGCCGCCTCAGTGCATGCAAGAGGAGCGGCAGTGTATCTGTGAAAAAGTAATACGTGCCGACCGTGATGAGCGGCGGCAGCAAGAAAAACAGACTGATAATGCTTGAGCGCGAGACAAGTGCCGCCATTGCATATGCAAGCAACAGCAAGATGACACCGAAAATTCCGCGCCGATTTGAATACGTATACACCGACTCTACCGCCATGTCGCCGTTCAGCAAATCTGACACTTGCCCCTGCTGAATGAAAACCGGTGCGATGTATGAAATGATGGCAAATAAACTGAGGAACGCACCCATCGTCAGCACGAACGGCTTCCATGACAAATACAGCGGCAGCACAGGAATTTGCACGATCGCTTTGACGATCATGAAGAAAAACTTTGAAAACATGAAGCCTAGAAAAATGCCGCTTACAATCGATGTAAATCCGAGCAGCATCGTCTCAATGAAAATGAGACGGTGCAGTTGGCGCTTCGCCATTCCAAGCAGCAGCAGGACGCCAAATTCTTTTGACCTTGCCTGCAGAAACGCCCGCATCGAGTAGAACAGGAAAAACAGCGTGAAGATGAAAAGAATGACTTCCGCAATTCCCATGCCCAGCACGGAAATCTCTTTCAGGAAGGTATTTTCAATCGACGGATGAAACAGCAGCATCGAATACAGGAAGAACACCATGACAGAAAATACACTCGCCATGAAAAACGCTGCGTATACACGGCGATTGCGGACGACGTTACGGTAAGCGAACTGTCGAAAAGTCATTCACATTGCCTCCAAGTAATGACAGCACATTCAAGATGCGCTGGAAAAATGTATGCCGGCGTTCATCTTTATAAATTTCATTGAAAAATTCGCCGTCTTTAATGAACAGCACCCGGTCGCAGTAGCTCGCAGCAATCGGATCATGCGTCACCATAATAATCGTTGTTTTCTCATGCAAATTGATATGTTCGAGTAATTCGAGCACATCTTTTGCGGACTTGGAATCCAAGTTCCCTGTCGGCTCATCCGCCAGCACGATGCCCGGCTGATGGATCAGCGCGCGGCCGATTGCTGTGCGCTGTGCCTGTCCGCCCGATAATTCATCGGGACGCCGCTCCAGAATATCTTCCAAGTTCAGCTTTTGCGCCATATCCTGCACGCGTTTTTTCATTTCTTCAATCGGCAGGCCGTCGAGAGTCAGCGGCAGCACGAGGTTTTCTTCCACTGTCAGCATTTGCAGCAAATTAATTTCCTGAAAGACAAAGCCGATCTGCCGCCTGCGAAACAGCGCGATATCATTCTGACTGAGTGTCTCCGGTTCCACGCCGCCAATGACAATTTTGCCGTACGTTGGAATATCGGTCGCCATCAGCAGATTCAATAATGTCGTTTTCCCGCTTCCGGACGGCCCCATAATCGCAACGAACTCGCCTTCCTCCACCCCGAAATCCAGCTGGTTCAACGCGCGGTGTATGACCTTTCCTTCATAGATCTTCGTCACATCTTCCATCTTAACGATCGGTTGTGTCATCTGGCTGTTCACCCGCCTCTCCGTCTGTAAATAATAACGCGATCGTCGTGCCTTCCCCCTGTTTCGAGGATATCGTCAATTGATGGCCGAGCCGCTCACATACTTCCGATGCGATATACAGGCCCATCCCCGTTGACTCCCCAGACAATCTGCCGTTCTCACCTGTGAAAAATGCTTTCGTCACGCGGTGCAAGTCAGATGCCGGGATGCCGATTCCTTCATCAATAATTTCAAGACACAGTCCTTCAGGTTTTTGGACGGCCTGAACATGGATTTTCTTGCCTTTTTCAAATGTATATTTCACTGCATTCGTAATAAATTGATTGAGCATAAACTTGATCCACTTCCGGTCGGTCGCCACTGTCAAATGCTCGTCGACGTTCAGCACAGGAAATAATCCGTTCGCAATGAAGAGACGTTTATTTTCATTGAGCACTTCTTGCAGCACTTGGCGAAGCGGCAGCCGTTCAATCTGCATATCGTCTTCAAACGTTTCAAGCCGCGCATTCACAAGGACGATGTCGAGCCCATTCTGGATCCGTTCCACTTCCTGCATGATGCTCTTCTTATCCACTTCGTCTTCCTGCAGCAATAAATTAATGACCGAAATCGGCGTTTTCATTTGATGCACCCATTGATTCATAAAGTGCATATGACGGTTTTGCACATCATACAGCGTCTGCACTTCCCGCTGGTACAGGCGGTATAGTTCGCGCATAAATTCCGTCGTCTGTTTGTGTTCAGGCGTCAGTATATGACGGATCAATGCGCTTTCCATTTGCTTCGGCTTCTCAACGATCTTCGCATAATACGTGCGCCGCATAATGTATTTCGCGCCCAGATACCCTGCCGTCAGCAAGATGCCCATTGCCACTGAATAAATGGCAGTGTTCGGATTGCGGAAGCCGTCAAGCCAGTACAGCAGCAAAATGAATGATACGAGCCCGATCTGAAACAGCATAAACGGTATATGTTCTTTGACGAACAGCATGAATGCTTTCATCAGGCCTCCGACTCCGGCACAAACCGGTAACCCGCGCCGCGCACGGTTTCAATCCACGACTGCACATCATAGTCGGCTAATTTCTTGCGTACGCGCGCCATGTTGACATTTAACGTATTCTCATCGACAAACGACTGGTCATCCCATAATTCTTCGAGCAGCCGCTCCCTTGAAACGACTTTTGGCGACTCGCCCATCAGCAATTCAAGAATGACACACTCTTTCTTCTGAAGCGGAATATCTTCTTCACCTTTTTGCAGCGCCATCCGTTCTATGTACAGCGTCAGATCCCCGGACACAATGACGCGCTCTGACTGATTCGGTGAGTATTCCCCAAACGACCGGCGCAGATGGCTTTTAATTTTCGCGAGGACAATTTCATAATGGAACGGTTTCGTAATGAAATCATCGCCGCCGTTTTCGAGCGCAAATACTTGATCCATATCGCCCGAACGCGCTGAAATGAAGATGATCGGACACATCGTATGCTGCCGCAGCTGCCGGCACCAATAATACCCGTCATAAATCGGCAAGTTAATATCAAGCAGCACCAAATGCGGATTATACGCGACGCACTCTTCCACCACCCGGTCAAAATCTTTTACAATCGCCACTTCATACTGATATTTCTCCAGCGTTCCCGCCAGCAGCTGTGCAATTTTCTGATCATCTTCCACAATGAATATTCGATGCTTCACCGTAACCCCTCACTTTCTAGTTATGCTTATTATAGCGCATTTACGGGCACACATAAATAAATCGCCTGCACACAAAAAACGCATGCCCCGCAAGACATGCGCTGTTGCTTAATAAATCAGACCGACGAATTCTTCCAGCTTGATGCCGCCGAGGATTTTTTCCACATCCATCGATTCCAGTGCTTCTGTAATCGCCTGCCGCTCATACTTCACGCCTTTTAAGCGATTTTCGATTTCCTGCACTTCTCCCACACCGAAGAAGTCTCCATAAATTTGGATATTTTCCATCATCCCTTTTTCCACAAACAGACGGATATCAATTCCGCCGACCGGGAAACGTTTAGACTGCTGTAAGTTGAACTTCGGTGAACGTCCATAATTCCACTCCCAGTTGCTGTAGCGCTCAGCGGACAGCTCACGGATTTTCGTCCAGTCGTCATCCGTCAATTCACGATACTCAATGTTTTCTTCTCCGCCGAATATGGAGTTCAAAATCTCCTGTCTGAACTGTTCTATCGAAATTGGCTCTTCAAGAAATTCAGAAATATTCGCCACACGGCTGCGGATGGATTTAATTCCTTTTGACTCAATTTTGTCCTTCTTGACCTTCAGCGAGTTTACGACACCTTCCATATCTGTATCAAACAGCAATGTGCCATGGCTGAACATGCGGTCCCCCGTTGCGAACTGCGCATTCCCTGAGATTTTTCGCCCATCAATCAAAATATCATTGCGGCCAAGCAATTCCGCCTTGATCCCCATTTTCGCAAGCGCGTCTGTTACAGGCTCCGTAAATTTCTTGAAGTTACGGAATGAATCTCCGTCGTCTTTCGTAATGAAACTGAAGTTCAAATTTCCTTTGTCGTGATACACCGCGCCGCCGCCGGACAGCCTGCGCACGACATGAATGCCTTCACGGTCTACGAATTCTGTGTTGATCTCTTCTACCGTGTTTTGGTTCTTTCCGATGATGATGGACGGTTCGTTGATATAGAACAGCAAGTACGAATCTTTGTCGACATCCATTGTGTTGAGCACATATTCTTCGATTGCCAGGTTAATTCGCGGATCTGTGATGCCTTGATTATCGATAAATTTCATTTTTCTTCTCTCCTCACAAATTTGTCACATTTATTTTTATTGAATTCTTTCAATTTAGAACCTTCAAAACATGGATAAATCCCGCCGTTAAAGGGTTGAATCCATTTTAACAGAAGTTTATAGCAAGTGTTGACTTTTGACACCTGTTATAATACACTGTGTATATACCAAGGAGTTATACAACAAACAAGAGGGGAATTGATTATTATGGTAGAAAGCATCGTAGATTTTTTCAGAAACTTGCCGGCGAAGGTTTGTGTGACATGCGGGAACGATATCGAAGAGCAGCATGAGTGCTACTCCAACCAATGTGATCAGTGCAACGTAAAATAATTTAAAACTTTCATTCGGCGAATATTCCTATATTCGCTTTTTTTTGCGTTAAAATTGAGTTTTTTGTTGGTGTCAGTGCGGAGGAAAGCGCGCGGTTTGGCTTCGGAATCGAGTGACAAACGCGCTAATGTCGTGCTGCACCGCGCTCATAGGACTCTTCACTGCGCCAATCCCCCATCCCAACGCACCAGCTCTTCACCCCTTTCACTCCCAATCCAAAACAAAAAAAGCCATACAGCAAGTCAGTAAACTGCGCTTGCTGTATGGCTTGTATTAACTGAATAGTCTTGCCAGTACTTCATCTTTTGCGGCGACTCCCTGATCGATACAGTCCGGTAAGCCGACTCCGTTATAGGAGGCGCCGGCCAGCTGGATCATTGGGAATTCACTTTGGAGTTCTTCTCTTGCGCGCAGGATTTTGTCTTTATGACCGACACGGTATTGCGGACGGTCGTCTTTCCAGCGTGTAATGATACAGAATTCCGGTTCACCTTCGAGACCGAGGATTTCTCCTAAGTCTTTGCGCACGATTTTCTCTATCTCGCTGTCGGGCAAGTCGACAATCGCTTCTTCCCCGACACGCCCGACGAATGCACGAACCATGACTTTGTCGTCAGGTGTGGTTGTCGGCCATTTGCGGTCGACGAGCGTACAGGCGGTGATGGAGTGATTGCTGCTGCGCGGCACAAGGAAACCTGTTCCGTCAATCTCCTTCTTCATTGCATGTTTCGGATAGCCGAGCGCTACGGTTGCGACCGATGTAGTCGGTATCGTTCCCAGTTCATTCAGCAGACCGTATGGCTCAAACAGGCGGCTTGCCACTGTGTGGCTTGTTGCCATAATAACCGCGTCAGCCTCAATTTTCTGCTGATCGCCCATTGTCAGAACGGCACTGTCACCTTGTTTTTCCACTTTGATGACGCGCGTGCCTTTCATAACCGTTATATCCGTCAGCTGTTCTTCTAATGCTTCTGTCAGCGACTCCAGCCCGTTTCGGAAAGTATGGAATGCACCCATCTTTTTCGAACTGTGGCTATTCTTTTGCGGCAGCTGCTTAGGCGTGGTTTTTTTCATGCCTAAAATTAGGCTGCGGTGCTTTTTCTCCACTTCGTAGAACTGCGGGAAAGTGGATTCCAGGCTCATATGATCGATATCACCGGCATAGACCCCTGATAATAGCGGTTCAATTAAGTTTTCTACCACTTCGGTGCCGAAGCGCCTGCGGAAGAACTTACCGAGCGACTGGTCTCCGGTCACTTCAGAACGCGGCAGGATCAAATCGCCTGCCGCGCGCACTTTACCGCTTACACTGAATAGACCTGATGTCACAAATGGTTTGACTTCTGTCGGAACGCCCATAACAGCGCCTGCCGGTATTTTGTGCATATGATTATGCAAAAGAATATATGCTTGCCCGGTTGCGTTTCGGACAAGCTGATCCGCTATTCCCAAATCACTTGCCAATTGGTCAACACTTTGTTTACGGATCAAAAAGGAGTCGGGACCGCGTTCGATTACATAGCCGTCTCGACGGACTGTCTGGATTTTCCCGCCCAGCTTAATAGATGCTTCTATCAAGGTGATGTCTAAGGGAAGTCCTTGCTCACGCGCATCTTTTTGTATATAGTACGCCGCTGCGAGTCCTGTGATGCCCCCGCCGATAATGACCACTTTCTTTCGTTCACTCATGTCCGTTTTCACTCCGATCCTGTTGAATTCATTTCGACTGCTGTAATTGCTCCATCACTGCATCTGCCATTGCATCAACGAATAAAGGATCTGTGTTCGGCATGGCAGGTCTGTGATATGCTGCGCCGATATCATCACATACGACTTTACATTCATAGTCATTATCGTACAGCACTTCCAAATGGTCGCTTACGAAACCGACTGGTGTATAAACGAATGACGTATAGCCTTTAGTTTCATACAGATCACGTGTCAGATCTTGAACGTCAGGACCGAGCCAAGGATCTGGCGTCTGCCCTTCACTTTGCCAGCCAAGTGCGTATGTTTTAACGCCGGCTGCTTCTGTGATCATTTCAGCTGTTTCTTTCAGCTGATCAGCGTATGGGTCTCCATTCGCCAAGATCTTTTCCGGTAATGAGTGGGCAGATACGATCAAACATGAATTCTCACGTTCTGCTTCATCCATGGCGCCGTACGTTTGACGCAGCTGGTTTGCCCAGTACTCGATAAACTTCGGCTGCTTGTACCAGCTTTCCACAGAAGTCAGACGGATGCCGTGCTTGTCTGCTTCCTCTTTCGCCCGGCCGTTGTATGATTTAACAGAGAACGTAGAGAAGTGCGGTGCCAATACGATGGAAACCGCTTCTTCAATGCCGTCGTCGTCCATTTGCTGTACTGCATCTTCCACGAAAGGTGCGATATGTTTCAATCCGACATATACCTTGAATTCAATTTCATCCTGTACTTCATTCAGACGTGCGCCAAGTGCGTTCGCCTGATCATCCGTAATCCGTGCCAGCGGTGAAATCCCTCCGATTGCCTCATAGCGGCTGCGAAGATCTTCCACTTGTTCTGGAGCCGGCGGACGGCCTCTGCGGATATGCGTGTAGTACGGTATTAAATCGTCATAGGAGTTCGGTGTCCCATACGCCATAACGAGTAAGCCCATTTTCTTTTTCGTCATCATGTTCACCTCGTGATTTGATTTTATTTCGAACGTAATTCAGCACTGTATTCATGAACAAATGCTGTCAAACGCTTCAATGTTGCAGGTTGTACTTCAGGGAATACACCGTGGCCCAAGTTGAAGATATGGCTGCCGTGTTCCACCCCTTGTTCAACAATCAGCTTTGCACGCTCTTCGATGACAGACCAGTCAGCGAGCAGCATGGACGGATCCAAGTTCCCCTGCAATGGTTTTGTCAGGCCGCGTTCGCCTGCTTCTTTTACGGACAAACGCCAATCCAGTCCTACTACGTCAACCGGCAGATCATGCCATTCATTCGCCAAGTGGCTTGCACCTACTCCGAATGTAATCAATGGAACATTTAACTTGCGCAATTCTGAGAAAATACGTGTCATCGTCGGTTTGATGAAGATTCTGTAGTCTGACACGTTAAGTGCCCCAACCCACGAATCAAATATCTGCACGGCTTTTGCTCCCGCATTCACTTGAGCTGTGATATAGGAAATAGTCATATCCGCCAGCTTGTCCATCAGTGTGAACCATGCTTGCGGTTCTGACACCATGAAGGATTTCGTCAGGTTATAACTCTTTGAAGGGCCCCCTTCAATCATATAGCTCGCAAGTGTAAACGGCGCTCCCGCAAATCCGATCAGCGGTACATTCAATTGCTCTTGCGTAAGGATTTTTATCGTATCTACTACGTAAGGAATTTGCTCTTCTGCTGAAAACTCTCCAAGCTTTTCGATATCTTGTGCAGAACGGATAGGGTTTGAAATAACAGGGCCTACGCCTGATTTTATTTTTACATCTACACCGATTCCCACTAGCGGTGTGACGATATCTTTATATAGAATAGCTGCATCGACGTCATATTGATCAACAGGCAGTTTAGTTACATATGCACACAATTCCGGCTGATGCGTAATTTCTTCCAAGGAGTATTTTTCTTTGATCTTTCGGTATTCCGGCTGTGAACGTCCTGCTTGACGCATGAACCACACTGGTGTGTGTTCAATCTTCTCGCCTCTCGCAGCACGCAATAACGTATCATTAAATGTTGACATATTCAGCGATCCCTCTTTCCAATTTTATATAACATTCTTTTCGCGGTGCTCATATACGTTTCTCATAATAAACCGTTGGCAGGTCAATGTATAGTGAATTGCGCCTTTGTCATAATTTTGTGCTCTCTGCGGTCATGCTTCTGCCATCGTTTCGACAATCATTATGATTTCCCGCGCCATACGCGTGTTTGACAGAGGATATTTAGGGGAATTACTAAGTGTAGAATCATACACTGAAAAAGAGCTATACTGTTATGCAAAGACGATTGCAGCCAGTCAAAGGAGGAACTTTGAATGAATATTTATATGACGACAGGAACTTTTGAATTTATGGAAAAGATTAAGGAGAAGCACAAAAGTGAATCGATTTTCTTAATGAACGGCAGCGGCCACACGCTGCTGCTCCATGAAACAAATGGTGCAAGCATATTTCAGACGCCGAGGAAATATGAAGTGGCCGGATCTTTCGGCAATCTGACCGAACCAGGATTTTTCGCAATGGATAATGTTGCTGTTACAGATGAAGGAAAACCGATTTTCGAGCACCAGTATAAAGAGTTGGGTGAGAAATTGCAGAATATGCCTGGCTTCATCGCATATCGCTTATTACGTCCAATCGGCTCTGATACGTATACATTACTGACGGAGTGGACAGACAAGCGATTGTATGAAGTATGGCACAACTCCCCCGGCAATAAGCTGTCCAATACGATGAATTTCAAAGATGCCGGCGGCGCGACACAGCATATCTTCTCAAGTGCACCGTACACCGCCCATTATAAGACACCTGTAGATGAGGTTTGACGTTTTTGCGTCAGCCTCTTTTTTTCTGCATTCATCTGTGTAAAAAACTTTTGCCGTCTGAAATTTCTCATTACAGAGTTTGCCGCGCTATCATTCGCTTGTTATACTAAATTTGACCTAGTTGTTTTTTTGAAAGGGGACGAATAAATGAGAGAGCAGTTATTTAAGAAATTAGAGCAATCCTATGGTGATATGGTAGAGATTCGACGCTACCTGCATATGAATCCCGAAGTTTCATTTAAAGAAGAAAAGACGGCTGCTTATATAGCTGATTTCTATAAACAATTGGGAATGGAAGTGCGTACAGGCGTGGGCGGCAATGGCATCACGGCAAAGATAAAGGGCAAGAAGCCAGGTAAAACCGTTGCATTGCGCGCAGATTTTGATGCGCTGCCCATTCAGGATCAAAAAGACGCGCCTTACGCTTCTACAGTTCCGGGTGTTATGCATGCATGCGGTCATGACGGCCATACCGCCACACTGCTGCAGCTCGCAAAAGCAATGAATGAAATGCGTGATGAGCTGGCCGGCGAATATGTATTTATTCATCAGCATGCGGAAGAATCAGCCCCGGGCGGCGCAATCGCAATGATTGAAGATGGCTGCCTGGAAGGTGTAGATGTCATTTTTGGCACGCATCTCTGGTCCCTTTTTGAACCGGGAGTCATTTATTATGCCGACGGACCGATCATGGCGGCAGCTGACCGCTTTAAGATTACGATTCAAGGTGCAGGCGGACACGGTGCTTCTCCGCATCAGACAAAAGATGCGATTGTCATCGGCTCGCAACTGGTCATCAATCTGCAGCAGCTCGTTTCAAGACGTGTAAACCCTATTGATTCAGCCGTTCTTTCAGTCGGTTCATTCGTTTCAGAAAATGCCTATAACGTCATTGCTGATCAGGCCGTATTGACCGGAACCGTGCGTTCCTTCACGAATGATGTCCGCAATCTGATGGAACAGGAAATACAGCGCGTAGTAAAAGGCACAGCTATCGCACATGACTGCGAAATCACGGCAGAATATTTCCGCGGTTATCCTGCAGTGGTCAACCATGAGAAAGAAACGGACTTCCTGAAACAGGTGGCGGAATCCATTCCGGAATTAAAAGGCGCAGTCCAAATGCAGCCGCAAATGGGCGGAGAGGACTTTGCTTACTACCTGGAAAAAGTGCCGGGCACATTTTTCTTCACTGGCGCGCGGCCGAAAGATGCTTTTCCGCACCATCACCCGCGGTTCGACATAGATGAACAGGCTATGCTGGCAGCTGCCAAAACACTGGGCGCGGCCGCACTTGAATACCAGAACTGACGAATAGTGCACACAGACTGGAGATGAATCCCGAACGGATTTCATCTTCAGTCTTTTCTTGTGTTCACACCTTTTCCGGCCGAAATGGATAAAGGCTGTTCGCAAGTTACCGCATCTGCCGTAATCAATAATTTTTACTGCCTTTACCTCGGGCGTTTTTATAATATCCCACAGGTGACAGAACATTTACTGTTTTCTAAAATTATTGTTGATTTTCGTTTTTTCTATATTATAATTAATACGTATATTGTCCTATTAACAGGGAGGGAACGCCATGTCCAATCCACATTACCTGTCGTCTTACATTGTGACTTTTCATACTTTTGCATTACTTCACGGACAACATTCCAATCCGTACTATACGAAAGTAGTAGAAAGCGACCGGACGTTCATTGTTGAGAAAACACCATTAGAAATTATGAGAGATTCATGCGCACATTACCGTTCCAATTTCGAATCGATTATCAACAGTTCAAAAAGTGATTTGAAAAACCGTCCCAAACCGCCCATTATGCTCACTCATTCGAATGATCGGCCGTTATTGTTCTTCCCTTTACTGTCCCCTACGTTACATAAAAATTCATGGGTGGCTTATCACGCAGTAAAAGATGCGGTTCAACATGAAGACGGAGTAATTGTTATGCTGAAGAACGATACACAGATGCCGCTTGATACGTCACTTGCGACTGTCTACCGGCAAATGGCGCTGTCGCATATTTTGTCTCAGCGTTTTGAACATGCACAGGAAGAATTGCGCAGCTCCTATTATATGATTATGGAGCCGAAAAGTTCTGATTCTCCAATTTCCTGATGTATTGATTCAGCAGTTCTTCCGACCGGTTACGCAGACGGACGTTTAAATAGCGGCGCAAGTCTTCATAGCCTTCGTGGATAAACAGATATTCCGTAAACAGGTCATCTGTCGAGCGGCGGATGACTTTCATTTGGTGCCGCCGCAAATACAGAGCAGTTGCCTGCAGATCCGCAGACACTGTATTCATCGTTTCGTCGATCAAGTTGATATACGGACTCTTCAGCTTGAAGGGAACTTGATCTACTAATTGCCGATCCCGCTCCAATATTGTCAGCAGCATGGGCAAATAAATATAGTTCTCTAGATACGGCAATGCCTCCGCTGGAATCAAAGGCATACTCATCGTCCTCCCTTATAGAACATTTGTTCTTGTACTAATTATAATTACTTCTGTTTGAAAAAGCAAGTACATACAGTATGGCTTTTTTTGCATAAAAAAACTTCCGGCTGTTTTGCCGGAAGTCTTATGCAGTAACGTAACTGCAATTTTATTATATTTTCTGCGGTATTACTGGTTGCCCGGCTCGTCCCCGATAAAGTGGATGGAGAACACTTTCCACTCGCCGTCTTCCTTATTAAAGACAGTTACTTGGCGGCCTTCAGGTGTATTTTCCACGCCCGACTCTTTATCCGTAAACGTGGTTTTCAGCGTCGAGAATACTTGGGCGCTTTCTCCCGTGTATTTTACGATCGTTTCATTATCCGTTTCACGCTTCATCGCTGTATTCGCAAGCATTTCCTCGGTCGCCTGACGCTCTTCTTCAAGATCATAGCCTTCCGTAGAAAGTGTAGCGAGATACCCATCGATATCCTGTTGGTTCAGCGTTTCGATGTAGTTATCAAAAGCGGCGAGAATATCGGCTTTTTCTTGTTCAGGCACATCCGCAGCTTCTTCTACTTTGTCACCGGACATACTGAATCCGACCTTCTTGTCATCTACTCCGTGGTCGATCGCGCCGCTGCCTGGTGCCGGTTCCTCGTTTACAGGAGCATTTGTGTTCTTGTCATCCGAGTTACCGCATGCTCCCAAAACAAGGGCCAGTGTAATGGATGCCGCTGCTAATTTTTTCTTCATAAGTCCCTCCGCGTAGAGAAAAAGACCTTCAGCGCACAAAGATCTTTTTCATGTTATTTCATTATTTTACTTCTACCCAGCCATTTTTGATAGCTGTGACAACTGCTTGCGTACGGTCATTTACATTCATTTTTTGCAGTATGCTGGAAACGTGGTTTTTAACGGTCTTTTCTGAGATGAATAGCGTTTCACCAATTGTTCTGTTGCTTTGACCGTCTGTCAGCAATTGCAGAACCTCACATTCACGCTTTGTCAGCAAATGAAGCGGGCGGCGAATATCGTTCTGCTGGAAAGAACCTTTATGTTCTCTCTCGCTCAAACGGCGGAATTCAGAAACTAAATTATGCGTGATTTTCGGGTGCAAATAAGAGCCGCCATTCGCCACTACTTTAATGGCTTGTACAATTGCATCCGCATCCATTTCTTTTAGCATATAGCCGAGGGCACCTGTCTTCAGGGCGTGTGTCACATAGGACTCATCGTCGTGAATGGAAAGCATAATAACGCGTGCATCCGGGAATTCTTTTACGAGTTCCTCTGTTGCGTCCACACCGTTCATACGCGGCATGTTAATATCCATCAGTACAACGTCCGGCTGGTACTCTCTGTATAACTCAAGCACCTCTGATCCGTCGTCTCCTTCAGCTACTACATTAAACGATTCTTCAAAATCCAAAATTCGTTTAACTCCTTCGCGGAACAATTGGTGATCATCTACTATCAAAATTTTTGTCGACTCCATATGCTATTCCTCCCAGTAATTACCTTACTTACATTTCATCATCTAATGGAATCTGAAAAAGAACAGAAGTGCCTTCCCCAATTTTAGAGGATACCTTCATTTTCCCTTTCAATAATTCCACTCGTTCTTGCATTCCAATTAAACCAAATGATTTTTCTTTTACTTCTTTTGTGTCAAAGCCAAGACCTTGATCTTTTATTAAAATATTGACGGTTTCGCGCAACCATTCGATTTTGACCCAAATTTCATCAGTTTTCGCATGCTTGATGCTGTTATTCACTGATTCCTGTATGAGCCGGAAAACCCCTACTTCAAAATTAGAAGCAAATCTTTTTTCTGCTCCGTTGCTTTGGAAGTGGATGATCAGCGGCGCCTCATATTCACTAATAGTCGATAAATATTTGCGTAACGTCGGAACAAGCCCCAAGTCATCCAATGCCATAGGACGCAGATCATAAATGATTCGCCGCACTTCAGACAATGCTCCTCTGACCATTTCTTTCAGATAGGCCAGTTCCCTCATCGCTTCATCCGGACCATGCTGGACAAACGTTTTCTCAATCAGGCCAGAACGCATCAGAACATTCGCCAGCATCTGGGCTGGTCCGTCATGAATATCGCGTGACAGCCGTTTCCGTTCTTCTTCCTGCGCCTGGATGATCTGGACCGCAAAATCCTGTTTGTGGCGGGCGGTTTCAAGTGCCGTGCTCACATCTTTTAAATCAGACGTTAAATAATTAATCACAGTCGTTACTTGGTTAACGAGCTGATCTGCTCTTTCAATTGTAGAAAGCAGCGCCATAAGCCGGCGTTCCAGCTCATCCCGCCTTTCGCGAAGCTGCTTCTCTTCCATTTTATTGATGGAGACACGTACAAGCAAGTCATTTGCCGCACTGTAAGCTTGTTTTACTTCTTCTTCACTATACGTAACAAAATCCTTAGATACTGCGGCCAGACGCTTTCGCGAATGACGGGACATATCTTCTAAGGAATCACCTTCTGTTATTACATGCGAAATACTTTCTTTCACTTCTGCCAGCTCTTTTTGCATTTCTTCATAACTTCGGCGGCTTTGTTCACTAATTAAGAAGATATCGCTTTTCGAACGATCCATCACATTTACCATGTTGCCGAAAATCTTTTCCATTTGTTGAATGTCAATCGCTTTCTCGTTCAAATAACTACCTCCCGCACCTGTCTATAAGAAAATCAGCAAAGTGAGCAGCATTGCAGTTTAGCCTAATTACTTATACACTTCATATACAGTATATCATTTTCATGATGTAAAAGTATTATAAGTATATTACAAATGTAGGGGGAACGACAAATGCGAGCTAATTATAAAACCGTGAAATTATACGGTGAAAGTGAATTCATTATTCAAAAGTCCCGCTTTCTGTCATTTGTCAAGCGCGTCGAGACAGAACAAGAGGCCATGGACTTCATTGCAGAAATTAAAAAGAACCACCATACTGCTACTCATAATTGCTCTGCCTATATAATAGGTGAACATGACCATATACAAAAAGCAAATGATGACGGAGAACCTTCAGGCACAGCCGGCGTTCCCATTCTGGAAGTTCTCAAAAAACAGCAGCTGAAAGATACCGTAATTCTCGTGACACGCTATTTCGGCGGCATCAAACTGGGCGGCGGAGGATTGATCCGCGCTTATGGAAGAGCAGCTTCTGAAGGCATTGCGGCCACGGGAGCAGTCGAAAGAAAGCTGCACGCAGTAGTCAAAACATCTATTGACTATACATGGCTCGGCAAAGTCGAAAACGAAGTACGCCAATCAGCCTTTCCGTTAAAAGAGATTGTCTATGAAGAGGACGTCGAATTGTTTTTATATGTTCCGAAAGAAGACGAGAAGTTATTTGTCGATTGGATGACAGAGCTGACAAACGGCCAGGCTGTCATCGACATAACGGGTCATGAATTTCTGGAATTCGACATCTGACTATACGTCCAATCAAAAAGCGGGTATAATGGCAGTAGATGATGCCGCCATTCTAACGGCGCAAATTCATTTTTTTACCAGAAAAAATTATACCGAACTGCTTCTGAAAGTCCGGTATATCTTTCAATAAATTCGCCATTGACGGCTCTTCCTGCCGTACTCCCTGGAGGTATAAAATGAAAAGAGAAGAATATAAGAGGAAAAAGGGATCGAAAACGAAGCGCTTCTTTAAAATAGCCTTGTTCACATTCCTCCTCGCTGCAATAGCCATTTCGGCATACGCCTTCAAATTGCATAATCAGGCGGTACATGTGCTCGATCGCTCCTATGAACCGATTGCAAAATCAGAGCCGCCTGAAATGTATGTAGAGCCCGCTAAAGATAACGTTTCTATCCTGCTGATCGGCGTCGACGAAAGTGAAGCACGCCTGGAAAGAGAAAAGCACGGAAGATCCGATGCACTAGTGCTTGCCACATTAAATCCAAAGGCTAAAAGCATCAAACTCGTCAGCATCCCGCGTGATTCCTATGTCTATATTCCACAAGTCAATTACAAAGACAAAATTACCCACGCCCATGCGTACGGCGGAACAAAAGCATCTATTGATACCGTCGAAGAATTATTTGATATTCCAGTTAACTATTACGTCAAAATGAACTTCAACGCTTTCATTGATGTCGTAGATGCACTGGGCGGCGTCGAAGTCGAAGTGCCGTACGAACGCATCGAGAAAGATGAAAACGACAAAAACGCAATCCATCTGATGCCGGGACTGCAGCGTTTGGACGGACGCCACACACTGGCCCTTGCACGAACACGCAAACTCGACAATGACATCGAGCGCGGCAAACGCCAGCAAATGATTCTCCAGGCAATGATCAAAGAAGCCACATCTCTTACATCCATTACCAAATACGGAGACGTCATTAACGCACTCGGGGAGAATATGAAGACAGACATGACTTCTAAACAAATGCTGTCCTTTATCCAATATATAAAGACCGGACTTCCTGAAGTGGATACACTCACACTGAAAGGCTATGACGATATGTCCACCGGCATCTACTACTACAAACTAGATGAACAGAGCTTGGGTGAAACAAAGAAAATTCTAAAATCCCATCTCGGCCTGATTCCCGACTCTTCTTCCTTAACCGAACTCGACATAAACCAAACCTCCGCCTCATCCCAAACGGCTTATCAATAAAAATAGTCAGCGATGGAACCTCACCGGGTTTCATCGTTTTTTTATTGCGGATTTATTGTGCAGGCCGCGGGGATGTTGAACTGGTTTTCGGGGGAGGTTTGGGGTTGTGGCTAGGGGCTACTCTATGCCCAATGAGCGGATAACCGACCACTATGAGCGCTTGCAAAGCCTCATAGAGCGCAAAACAAGAAGTTATGAGCGGTCACCGGCACACATAGAGCGCTCACACAGCTGCTATGAGCGCTTATCGGAATTAATGAGCGGTTGCGGTTGCGCCGGAATCTGCCGATCATGTGCACCGCCACTCTACAACTCTCCCACAAACATAAGACTGCGAATGAAAACAAAGCCCAATGAGCGGATAACCGTCCACTATGAGCGCTTGCAAAGCCCAATAGAGCGCAAAACAAGAAGCTATGAGCGGTCGCGGGGACGCATAGAGCGCCCACAAAGCTGCTATGAGCGCTTATCGGAATTAATGAGCGGTTGCGCCGGAATTTGCAGATCATGTGCACCGCCACTCTACAACTCTCCCACAAACATAAGACTGCGAATGAAAACAAAGCCCAATGAGCGAATAACCATCCTCTATGAGCGCTTGCAAAGCCCATAGAGCGCAAAACAAGAAGCTATGAGCGGTCACGGGGACGCATAGAGCGCTCACACAGCCACTATGAGCGCTTAACAGGATTAATGAGCGGCAGCCGCCGTAATCTCAGCAAATCATACACCCCACTCTCCCTCCAAAAAACCAACAAAAGTGCAACGAAGTGGAAGGCGGCGACCTGGTTGGCTCGGCGCGGGTCCTCCCGAACGCGTCCGCCTGGAACGCAGTGCAACGGTGCCTTCCCCTTCCCTTTTCTCATTACTTCATTACTTCATCACATCAAAAAAAGCCCCCATCCGCTCCAAAGCAGATGAGGACTTTCCTAACTTACTTGCCAATCATGCGCACTAAATTTAACAGCGGACGATAATTCGCACCTGCCAAACCGATTAGCTCAACGAACAATTCGATGACAATCAGCATGACGAAGATGAGAAGCAATGCGCCCCAAACCGTTGCCTGCGAAAACAAAACGGCCGCTGCGCCAAACAAGATCGCAATACCGTAAATAGTCAGCACGGCTTGTCTATGCGAAAACCCTACGCGCAGCAAACAGTGATGCAAATGCGACTTATCTGCCGCTGTAATCGACTGTTTCATGCGGACGCGTCTGACGATCGCAAAGAATGTATCTGAAATCGGTACACCCAGCATGATAATCGGGATAACTAATGATACAACCGCTACGTTCTTAAAACCGAGCAATGCCAGCACGGAAATCATAAATCCGAGGAAAAGCGAACCGGTATCGCCCATAAAAATTTTCGCCGGATGGAAGTTGAACACTAAGAATCCAAGCGAACTTGCTGCCAATATAGAAGCTGTTGCGGCAACGAAGATATCTCCCATTAATGCAGCCATTACGGTAATGGCGATCAAAGCAATAGTGGAAACACCCGCAGCCAGACCATCCAGCCCATCAATCAAGTTGATGGCGTTTGTGATTCCGATGATCCAGATAATTGTGATTGGAATACTGAAATATCCGAAGTCCAGTTGGCCGAGAAACGGTAAATTGATGAACTCAATTTGCAGTCCGCCCCACAGGACAACGACCAATGCAGCAACGAGCTGGCCTGAAGCTTTTGCTTTCGCTGTAATTTCTAACATATCGTCTAAGAAGCCAATCATGACGATCAGTACCGCACCGACCAGGATACCGACTGCGTGCTCGTCTTTTGGCAACAAAATAGCATATCCAATAATAAACGCACCAAAAATTGCGAGTCCGCCGATTCGAGGCATGATTCTCGCGTGAACTTTCCGATAATTGGGACGGTCAACCGCACCGATCCGATACGCGAGTTTGATGACAAGCGGTGTTAGTATGATTGCAGCGATAAAAGCTACAGACATTGCAATGAATAACATGTCTTTCCTCCCCAATTAGCATTAAGTACATATCACCTCATAGTATAACATGGTTGCTGATAGATTTCATTATTTAGTACGCATTACTTAATCATTCCCTTACTTGCTTGCATACAAACATCAAAAAACACTGTTATCAAGAGGTTTAAAGCATTTTGCACAAAGTTGCGGCAGAGCAAGTCTATTCTTCTTCCCTTCCAGATATAGATAGTCTTTTGCCGGGCTTTTTGGTAAAATGAATAGGAATCTCTCATTATAGACGGAGATTTATAAAGGAGCGTCTAACTCATGTTGAAAATCTTTAAACGTAAAACTGGAACGAGTGAACGCCAGCTGCGCAAATACCGTAAAATTGTGGAGCAGATCAATTCACTCGAACCCAAATATATTGCTATGTCCGATGATGATTTGTCAGGAATGACGAATCATTTCAAAGAACAATTAGAAGAAGGCGCAACCATTGAGAAGATCTTGCCGGATGCATTCGCCGTCGTACGCGAAGCGTCTAAACGGGTTCTCGGGATGCGTCATTTTGATGTCCAGCTGATCGGCGGAGCCGTGCTGACCGAAGGAAACATTGCCGAAATGCCGACTGGTGAAGGGAAAACTCTGGTAGCGTCTCTCCCCTCTTATGTCCGCGCACTGGAAGGAAAAGGCGTACACGTCATCACAGTCAATGACTATCTGGCGAAACGTGACTTTGAACAAATCGGTCAAATTCACCGCTTCTTAGGATTGACTGTCGGATTAAACGTGCCGATGATGCAAGGTCCGGCGAAGCAGGCGGCATACGAAGCAGATATTACGTATGGTGTCGGAACGGAATTCGGATTTGACTACTTGCGCGATAATATGGTGCAGCACCCTTCACAGAAAGTGCAGCGTCCCTACCATTTCGCCATTATTGATGAAGTTGACAGCGTGCTGATCGATGAAGCAAAAACCCCGTTGATTGTAGCGGGTAAAATGCAGGCGGATGCAGATCTTCACCATATCGCAGCCCGTCTTGCCAAACGTTTTAAAGTGAACGAAGACTTCGACTTTGATGATGCAACTAAGGCGACTTCCCTTACCGAACAAGGAATCGAAAAAGTCGAGAAAGCATTCGGCATCGGCAACTTGTATGATCTGGATCACCAGACGCTGTATCATTACGTCATCCAGGCAGTCCGTGCATTCGTCATTTTCAAGCGTGATGTGGATTATATCGTGCGGGACGGAAAAATAGAACTGGTCGATATGTTCACCGGCCGGATTATGGAAGGCCGGACTTTATCAGATGGTCTTCATCAGGCCATCGAGGCAAAAGAAGGCGTCGAGATTACGGATGAAAATAAAGCCCAGGCACAGATTACGATCCAAAACTATTTCCGCATGTATCCAAAACTTTGCGGAATGACAGGCACGGCGATGACACAGGATAAGGAATTCC
The DNA here is from genome assembly GCF_002109365.1 of Sporosarcina sp. P37. NCBI lineage: Bacteria > Bacillati > Bacillota > Bacilli > Caryophanales > Caryophanaceae > Sporosarcina > Sporosarcina sp. P37. The sequence continues at coordinate 2,580,311 of NZ_CP015349.1, read as the reverse complement.
GTGAAGTTTATAATATGGAAGTACTTCAAATTCCTACGAACCGCCCGCGTGCACGAATCGATGCACCGGACTTCGTATATAAAACGACGGATGAGAAATACAGAGCAGTTGCCAAAGAAGTGGCGGCTCGTCACGCCAAAGGACAGCCTGTACTTGTCGGAACTACTTCCATTCTCCAATCCGAAGCCGTCGCCAAATACTTGCGTGATGAAGGATTGAGCTTCCACCTGTTGAATGCGAAAAGTGTCGAGCAGGAAGTTTCATTGATTGCCGATGCGGGACAGGCAGGCAATATTACTGTCGCCACCAACATGGCAGGACGCGGAACCGACATCGTACTCGGTGAAGGCGTCGAGGAAAACGGCGGTTTATTCGTACTGGGAACGGAAAAGCATGAGAGCCGGCGTGTCGATAATCAGCTGCGCGGCCGCTCTGGTCGTCAGGGTGATCACGGAGAAAGTCAATTCTATCTTTCTTTGGAAGATGAAATGTATATCCGTTTCTCCCCTGAAGAGCTGGAGAAGTTCCTGACGAAAGTCAAAACGGATGAAACCGGCAGAGTCTTGAATACCGATGTGCATGAGCTGACGGAACGCACCCAGCGCATTGTGGAAGGCGCACATTTCTCTATGCGTGAATATAATCTGAAGCTTGATGATGTCATCAATGACCAGCGTGAAGTAATCTATTCATTGCGCGACCGCGTGCTGGAAGGCAAGGATATTTTCGGCAAACTGAAGACCATGCTGTCAGAAACCGTCGAATTCGTTGTACTGGACAGCTGTCCGGATAATGAAATCGCAGACAACTGGGATTTTGAACGAATTGAGCGCACGATGAACGCCTTGCTGCTGACGCCGGTAGAATTGCCGCGTTCATTAGATAGAACAGCAGATATCATGAAAGAGTATGATAAAAGCATCGCAGAGTTGTTTGCATTTATCGACACATTCACTGATAATGAACAAGTAAGTCAGCTGCTGCCGCAGGTCATGTTGAGCTATATCGACACGATGTGGGTCAAGCATTTGGAAGTTATGACCCGCCTAAAAGAAGGAATTGGATTGCGTTCATACGGACAGGAAGATCCAATGCGTATTTACCAGCGCGAAGGCTTGCAGTTATTTGCTAAGCACTATCAGCGTCTGCGCAGGGATATTGCGTCCGAAATTATCGCATTCATGAAGCAACTCAATACACAACAGGAGGTTTCCCAATGAAACTCTTCAACTTATTCAAAAAGACTGAAAAAACCGGATTGGAAAGTACGGTAGAATCCGAAGAAATCTTAGAGAACGGCCAGGCAGGTTCAGGCGATGAAGATATCGAGACTGAATTATCACTTCATGAGCAATGGAATCTGACGCAGGAACAGGAGTATGTTTTCCGTTTTCTTGCAAATGAACTGGAGCCATTAAAGCCAAATCAAATCTCTTTATCTGGTATCGACATCGATTTCGAACCTGCAAATGACAGCTGGCTAGTAAAATCATTTTTCCGTTCTTCACTTGACCAAGCCATCACTGTAGGAACAATTGAACTTCTATTATTGGACGCAGAAGGCAACACAGCGGCTTCCGCGGAATTCGACCTGAATGAATTGGGTGAAATTCCTGCGCGCAGTGCACGTCCGTGGGTATTCGTTTTTGAAAAGAAAGACCAGCTGGCTGAAGAAATTCCCACTGAAAACTGGAAGCTGGCATTCAACGTACACTCCATGATGCCGCACCAATTGGAACTTGCCCCTTCCTGGGAAGAGCAGCTTCCTGCTGAACAAAAAGAAGCGCTGGCTGACATCGTTGAAGGTCTTCCAAAATTGAAGCCCCGCGAAGTAAATATCGCCGGTTTCCAAATACAGAAGCAAGATGACGGCAATATTGCCGCATCGGTCTTCGTCCGCAACGGCCACTCCAAGCAGATCAATATTGAAAAGCTGCCGCTTGAACTGATCGATGCGACCGGAGAACTGGTGGCACGGGGAACATTTGACCTGAAACCGCCACTTTCGGTAAAAGCAAACAGCACCACTCCTTGGACGTTCATTTATCCGAAGGAACTGATTGTCAAAGCAGAACCGGATTTCTCCCGCTGGACCATCCGCGTTCCTCAAGACGCAACTAATTAACATGCACCGGATACGAGATAAGTTCTCTCGCATCCGGTTTTTTTACATAAAAAAACGGTCTCCCGTAATGGAAGACCGTCCCCTATTTAAATACCTGCCACACGTTTGGCACCGATATAACGCTTGCCCCAATATACATCATTTACTCTATCTACACGCACGCCTCTAGATGTGGACGCATGCGCGAATTTGCCGTTGCCTACATAGATCCCTACATGGGACACCCCGCGGCCGGTTGTATTAAAGAATACCAGATCGCCGTTGCGAAGGTTTGACTTCTTTACAGCACGTCCTGATGCATACATAGCTTTGGACGTTCTTGCTACCTTTAATCCGTTTTGTTTAAATACATAGCCGACATAACCTGAGCAATCAAAACCTGCTCTAGTTGTTCCGCCGTAACGGTATTTGATTCCTGTAAGACTTGTTGCCGTTTTGGTAATATTAGTAGTTTTTCCTGCCGCTTCAGCTTGTCCCGAAAAAGGTGCGACAATTAATACAGCGGATAATGCAATAACTGATAGTACTTTTTGCAATAGATTCATAAGTTCCTCCAATAATAGTATGTATTTTTGCCTGTTTACTAGTCTGGCTGTTTATGTTGTATTAACATTAGCATTTTCAAATCCTCATTTTTATTACAGTAATGTAACAAGGTTGTTTCAATATGCGTATACTTTGTTACCTTTGAAATAATTATGGCTGTTTTTAACAAATGCATTCTGGTTATGTTATTTTATGACGTCAACATTATGATCCAACGCAAAAAGGGCTGCTGCAGAAGTCGTTACCGCTTCTGCAACAGCCCTTTTATTAGTTACTGCAATATTTCAGTCAATCTGTAAATCAGTGATGACTACGACGTCATCGTGACGTAATAGTTTAGTGATTGGCCAGTCTGCTGTCACTTCACCAGACTTTAACTTTTCCATTGCTGCGCGCTTTTTCTCTCCGAACGCAACCATAATCAGTTTCTTTGCATTGGTAATGGATGAGATCCCCATCGTTAACGCGATGTTCGGAATTTTATCATCATTTTCGAAATACTGACTGTTAACATCCAGCGTGGATTCTGTGAGTTTTGCAACATGTGTGACAGAATCAAATGACGTTCCGGGTTCGTTGAATGCAATATGGCCATTCTCTCCTACTCCAAGCAGCTGAATATCCAGCGGGTTGGAGTTCAGCTTCCGCTCGTACTCTTTGCACTCTTCATCTAAGTCTTCCGCCATGCCATTTGGAATATATGTCGCTTTGAACGGTTTTTTGCTGAATAAATGCTGTTTCATAAAGTATGCATAGCTATTAGGATTGTCTGCACTTAATCCGACATATTCGTCTAAATTGAATGCTGTAACATTTGAAAAGTCCAGCTGCGAGTTTGTCCATTCGTCATAAACCGGGATCATCGTGCTTCCTGTTGCCAGTCCCAGCACGTGCAATCTATCATGTTGAAGTTCTTCGGAAATCAGGTTGAAAACTTCTTTTGCTCCCTCTTCAGGGTTTTTCACTGTAATCCATTTAATGTTTTCCATTTCATACACCGTCTTCCTAGGTTTTACCTTATTATATTGTAATTTCAAACCGACGTACGGTCAAGAATCAGCCCGCATTTTTCTATTAAATTCTACCCTCTATCAATTACTGTTACACATTTATTTTCACCGCATAATTGATGGATTTTTCAGATAGTACGTTCTACCTGTTATGAATCACAAATGCGCATAAATGTGTATGTCAAAAGCATGTTAAGTGGTTGAACATATTGTGAACATTCCTCATAAATGTCCATTCATAGGGATTTCCCTAATTCTTTATTCCTCCTCCAGGATTATGATGAGAGTACGAATTACATTCAGAGAAGGAGGTGGCCGTGTTGAGCAAGAAACAGGTGTCTTCTAAAAACCAGCCAAAAGAAGAAGCGAATCTAAAAGGTACATTAATCATGGTAATGATTGTTGGTATCGTTATTCTTGTCATGTGGTTCGGCGCTTACGGATTATTCATATCTAGATAATGAACAGCATTAAAGGAGGAAATACTATGCATTTGCATAAATACGAAAAGGTTTGGCTAGTGTTCGGATTAGGCTCATTGGTTTTATTCTTACTAATTATCGGCTTTGCAGCGTTCTGGAAAGGAACACATCCGCAAAGTCACATTGAAACAATCGATCCGCAGAACGTCGAAGCAAACGAATCATTCCAGCCTGAGAATCTCGGTCTGACAGAAGTTGCTGACGGAAAGTATGTTGTCAATATGGTTGCGTCCGCATTTAACTACGATTTTGGTAAAGAAGATGACGGAACCGCTACTAAGACGATTCGTGTGCCTAAAGGTTCCACAGTTCTTTTCCAAATTACAAGTAAAGATGTCGTCCACGGATTCCAAGTGGCAGGCACAAATGTCAATATGATGGTGGAACCCGGACATATTAGCCGCTTTGAAGCCGTCATGAAAAACAGCGGCAAATTTACAGTAGTCTGTAATGAATATTGCGGCATCGGTCACCATTTGATGTTCGGCACAGTGGAGGTGTATTAAGCTATGGAACTATTTAACTTCTCGAAAAAAGAATCCAGACTCTATATGGCCTTTATGCATGTCACATTCATCTCGCTCTTAGTCGGCGGTTTAATGGGACTGCTCCAGACTTTGGTCCGTTCAGGAAAATTTACATTACCATTTAATATTGACTATTACACGATTTTAACAACACACGGCGTAGTACTGGGTCTTGTATTGACTACATTCTTCATCGTAGGCTTCCAGTTCTCTCTTATGGGAAAAACAGTCGGTATTTCCGACAAACAATTAAAATGGGGCTGGATTTCATTTTGGGTAATGCTAGTCGGAACTGTATTATCTGCGTGGATGATCTTAACAGGTGAAGCATCCGTATTGTATACATTCTACACACCGCTTCGCGCACATCCGGTGTTCTATATTGGATTGGCAATGGTTATTATCGGCAGCTGGATTGCTGCATTCGTAAACTTCCGTCAATTATATGTATGGAAGAAAGCACATAAAGGTGAAAAATCTCCATTACTTGCGTTCATGGTCGCCATTAACATGATCATGTGGGTTGTTGCATCACTTGGTGTAGCGTACTCAGTTGTTGTTTTAATCTTACCTTGGTCACTCGGTTATGTCGCGACAGTCAACGTGTTACTGACGCGCACACTATTCTGGTACTTCGGTCACCCGCTCGTATATTTCTGGTTATTGCCTGCTTATATGGCTTGGTATGCAATTATCCCAAAAATTATCGGCGGAAAGCTATTCAGTGACTCATTGGCAAGACTTGCATTCATTCTATTGCTGATGTTCTCGATTCCAGTCGGATTCCATCACCAATTGACTGAACCGGGAATTGACCCGACTTGGAAATTCATCCAAGTAGTCTTGACATTCATGGTCGTCATCCCTTCATTGATGACTGCATTCTCTCTGTTTGCTACTTTTGAAATTACAGGAAGAAAAAAAGGGTATACATCCCTGTTCGGCTGGTTTAAGAAACTGCCTTGGAAAGATGTTCGTTTCTTAGCACCGTTCGTAGGTATGGCAGCGTTTATTCCAGGCGGAGCAGGCGGTATTATTAACGCTTCCCACCAGGTAAACTCTCTTGTCCATAACACAATCTGGATTACCGGGCATTTCCATTTAACGGTCGCAACAACTGTCATTTTGACGTTTTTCGGTATTGCGTATTGGCTGATTCCTCACTTGACAGGACGTCGTTTGACTCCGAGATTAAATAAATTAGGAATCATTCAGACATTCATCTGGGCGATCGGTATGACGATCATGTCTACTTCCATGCACATTCAAGGTTTGATCGGCGGACCGCGTCGTTCAGCTTTCTCTGAATATGCAGGCGGAGATCAAGTTTCCACATGGATCAGTTATCAGTTGTGGCAGGCAGTCGGCGGAACCATTCTATTCATCGGTATTCTGCTGATGTTCTACATCTTTATTCAATTGGCATTCTTCGCACCACGCGGTTATGAAGAATACCCGATCGCTGAAGAAGAGCCCGATGCAGAGAAAACACCAAAGATTTTGGAGAACTGGTACTTATGGATCGGTATCACTATCGCTTTGATATTATTTGCGTATACTATTCCGATGATCGATATTATCAAGCACTCACCTCCTGGATCTATACCATTCGACTGGCCTATCGGACGTTCTTAACCAATAAAAAAGCCCGTGAAAATCCGAAACCGGAATTTTCACGGGCTTTTTTTACAGCGTTCAACATAGTAATCGCTTTCAATTAATGACTTCTATAATTTATTGACTAATCTGAATATATATTCAATTTTACTAAAAAACCGGAAATTACGCTCAACAAACCTTCAACTCAAAAACAATGGATCTAATAGTCTATTAAACATTTTTTGAAAGATAAGTCTAAAGGTACGTTTACTATACATTCTAGTATTGTATGATAGGTTTATAGAATTAAATCCAGACTATGTACTAAAGCACAAGAAGTAAATCTAGTATACTAAAAGGAGATAATTTAAACATGAAGAAAATTGCTCTAACCGCGATTGCCTCTCTTATGCTGGCAACAAGCATATCTGCAGGCAGTGTTGCCGCTGCGTCAAAAACGCATATCGTGCAGCCGGGAGAAACTCTTTATAAGATTTCTACTCAATACAAGATTACCGTAACTGAATTAAAGCGTCTGAACTCTCTTACTTCAAATAACATTAAGGTGAAACAGAAGCTGATTGTAGAAAATAAAGTGAACTCGTCGAAAGCTGTATCTTCTACTAATTCATTTACTGGCACATTGTCATCAAGTAAACCTGTCACACAGCCGAAACCGCTGGTTACAAGTGCACCATCCAATGCGTTGAGCACTAGATTGGTGGATATCGCAATGCCCCTTCAAGGAATTCCTTATGTATGGGCCGGCGTAACTCCTTCGGGATTTGATTGCAGCGGATTTATTTACTATACGTTCAACCAGGCAGGTGTGAAAGTCCCTAGACTGGATACAATCGGATTCTTTAACCGTTCCGTTTTCGTCAAAGATCCTTCAGTGGGAGATTTGTTGTTTTTCCAAAATACATATCGTCCCGGCATTTCACATATCGGGATTTACCTTGGAGACAATAAGTTCATTCACGCAGGTGTGAAAGAAATTGAGATTGCATCATTGGATTCTTCATACTGGAATACGCGTTTCATGGGCTTTAAGCGCTTCACGGACATAAAATAACAGCGTAAAAAACGGGTTGTTCCGCAAGTCATGGTGACTTGTGGGACAACCCGTTTATTTCTTTTACTATTATTATCTTGCAGAGTATCCGCCGTCGATGACAAGTTCTGCACCTGTGATATAAGATGATTCATCAGATGCCAAGAACAATACCGCATTCCCTACATCTTCAGGTTGTCCCAGGCGCTGCAGCGGAGTCATTTTGATCAGCATGCCGAGGATATCTTTTGATTCTTCCAGGTTTTTCGTCATTGGGGTTTCAATAACACCCGGGAATACCGTATTTACACGAATACCGTCTTTACCGTATTCAGCTGCCGCCGCTTTGGAGATTGCACGCACCGCTCCTTTAGACGCGGAGTACGGGTTCAAGCCCATACCGATAAGTGCCGTATAGGAAGATATATTAACGATTGCTCCTTTTTTCGCTTCCTTCATATATTTAGATGCATGTTTCATGCCTAGGAATGTACCGAAACTGTTGATGTCGGATAATTTGCGCCAATCTTCAATTGTAATCTGATCCACTGTTTTTTCAGTCGAAATACCGGCGTTGTTGACGAGAATGTCTAATTTTCCGAAGTGGTCGACTGCTTTTTTCATAGCCGCTTCCCATTCTTCATCTGCAGTTACGTTCAATGTAACCGTGAATATATTGTCTTGCCCGCCCCATTTTTCTTCAAGGGCTGCTTCATTAATATCTGCTGCGATTACTTTTGCGCCTTCTGCAACAAATTGTTTCACCATCATTTCACCCATACCTGATGCCCCGCCTGTAATGAATGCTACTTTATCTTGTAATCTGCCCATCATAAATCTCTCCTTTGTATTGGCTTTTCTGCCTTTGTTATTTTAATATAGTTTAACACTAAAATACTTCCGAATCAATTTTGCTGTTTGCCTGAAATCCCCTATGATTTCTTATTTCTTCTATCCCACTGCATTTATGCACACCTTGTATAAATAAACAGCATAAGATATAATTAGAACTGTAAACTACACACTATAAGTGGAAGAAGTGAACAAAAATGTTCAAAGATCAACGCTATCTTAACTATAATGCAGCGGGATTCCGGCAGGATTTGATTGCAGGGATTACTGTTGGAATTGTAGCCATTCCGCTTGGGATGGCTTTTGCAATTGCATCGGGCGTCAAACCCGAATATGGTCTGTACACGACGATTATCGCAGGTCTGTTAGTTGCACTGCTTGGCGGTTCACGCTTTCAAATAGCGGGTCCGACAGGGGCGTTCATTCCTATTTTGCTGGCAATCGTCCTGCAGTACGGCTATGAAGATTTACTGATTGCCGGCTTCCTGGCCGGGATTATCCTTGTCGTCATGAGTTTCCTCGGCGTCAGCAGCCTGATTCATTTCGTCCCCCGCTCGGTGACGATTGGTTTTACCGCAGGGATTGCCGTCATTATTTTCACCGGACAGTTTCAAAACTTCTTTGGACTGACCGGCGTGGAGAAGAAGGAATTTTTCCATGAAAGCATGACGGAAATTGCACGCCAGTTCCACACGGTCAATACGTTCAGTATATTGACTGCCGTAATCGGTCTGGCCGTTATTTTTATTTTACCGAAGATTTCCAAGAAGATACCGGTGCTGCTCGTAGCACTGCTGATACCGACGATTTGTTCTATTCTGTTTTTCCCCGGGAAAATCGAGACGATCGGCACTGCATACGGCGGGATTCCACAGCATCTTCCTGCTTTTCATTTCCCGCAGATTACACTTTCTAAACTGGTTAATCTGTGGCAGCCTGCTTTGATCATTGCAGCGCTTGGAGCAATTGAGTCCTTGCTGTCTGCTGTCGTAGCAGACGGAATGAAGAGCAACTTGCCGAAACATGATTCCAAAAAAGAATTATTCGGTCAAGGTATCGCCAATATAGTTACACCGCTTTTCGGCGGAATACCAGCTACCGGGGCGATTGCACGTACCGCCACGAACATTGGCTCAGGTGCAGTCAGTCCGATTTCGGGCGTCATTCAAAGTCTGTTTGTTCTTGCATTCTTATTACTATTCGCACCCTATGCCTCTTACATTCCATTAGCAGCAATGGCGCCAATTCTTATGTATGTCGCATGGAATATGAGTTCACGAAAAGCATTTGTTCAAATTGCTTCATTGCGCTCAGGTGACTCCATTGTCCTGCTGACCACATTCCTTCTGACAATTTTCGTGAATTTGACGATCGCGGTAGAAGTCGGAATTCTGCTTGCTGCACTTTCCTTCTTACGGAAGATGAGCGGCTCACTCGATATTAAGCAGAGTAAGCTGAGTGATGTGGAGAAATACAAACTGTCTGAAGACGATGAAAAAGATCTGATTAAGTTCAAGTTATCCGGACCGCTGTTTTTCGGTACGGCGAAGTATTTCGAGGACCGTTATCCCGAACTTTTGAAGCTTGACCAGAAGACGATTATTTTAGACATGAAAAATGTAACAGCTATTGACGCTACCGGTGAAGCTGCCCTGTCCGCACTTCTTGACGAAGCGCGGCAGCGAAATAAGCGGCTGATTTTCAAGAAAGTGCCGCCAGAAAAAGTAAATCTGTTTAAACGAAGCGGGCTGTACGAAAAAATCGGCAAAGATAACTTCTTTATGCTGTAAGTTCTTCATCCATTGCAGAAAAGCACTGCCCCGTCCGTCATTTGCTTCTGGCTTACACCAGCACACGCAAAAGCTTCCTCCCCATGCGGGAGGAAGCTTTTTCATGTACTTTATAATTTCCATTTAAGCCGTGCATATCCTGCAAGCAGCAGAAAGTTCACCGCGGCACTGATGACAGTACCGTAAGCAATGGCCTGTGCACCGATTTGATCGACCAATGCATAAATGATGCCAATATTAATACCGAATACGCTAATAAGACTGAAGATAATCGGCGTGATCGAATTCCCTTTTGCATAATAGAAGCGTGTAATGTATGTATTCGCCGCCAAAAAGAACATCGACAGGGCAAATATTTTGAACACCGGCACCGTCAGCATAATCGACTTTTCACCGAAGTTCCCATAACCGAATACAATGCGGATCAATGGCTCTGCTAAAAAATAACAGAATGCAGTCGCAGGCAAAAGTAGCGCCACCATGTACAGCATCCCTTTTTTATAAAGCGCTTTGATCGTCTTTGTATCCCCTTCCCCCTCTTTCTTTGCAAGCATGGGATAGATGACCGTTGTTACGGCAGTCATCAGAATTGCCTGCGGAAAGCCCGTCAGTTTCGACGCATAATTAATAGAAGAAATTGCACCTTCTCCTAAACCGCCTGCCGCAAACCGGTGGATAATATAGTAGAACTGCAGCGATGCACCGCCGAATAAAATCGGAAGTGCCAGCCACCACATTCTTTTAATATCGGGCGGCATACCGAATGAAGGCTTCAGTGACGACAGATTCGCGCGCTTGATGCCCCAATAGAGGAACAAAGCCATCATGAGCGCACTGGCCATGGCGCCGACACCGTATGATTCGGGACCGAGCCACTTCGTCAGCAGCACACCGACTAGAACAAACGCGGCATTATACAGCAAAATCGCCAGACTTGAGAGCTGAAAGCGGTCATTGATGTTCAGCAATCCGCTCATCCAGGTTGACATCACCAGCACAATGGAGGAAGGCATCATCCAAAGGAAGAGGTTCCGGACAAGTGTATAATCTTCTTCTGTTAATTCCTTGAAAAACAAGTGAAGGATCGGATTCATAAATATGATAATCAGCATAGTTATGATGGTTGCTGAAATGACAACAGTCGTGAACGCCTTTCGGACAAATAGCGGCTTGTCCATGCTCGACGAATGATAGACTGATATGAATGCGGTCGTCAGCGCCCCGCCCAGCACTAAATAAATGAAGTTTGGAATTGTATAGGCCGTCGCAATCGCATCTGCTACTGTGGATGTCCCATATTGAATCCCGATAACGACTTCACGGCCGAAGCCGAACAGTCTTGCCACGATATTGATGACGGCAACCGCCCCGATAATTTTGGATAATTTACTCATGAAGTGAATCCCTTTCCATTCTTTTCATAGATATCGTTCAATCTCTTGACGATTACTTCTGAAGAATGTTGCTGAATGATCTGCTGTGCAGTTTCATGCTGCTCTCTTGTTACTTCATTCGCAAGGGCCTGTTCCAGTCCGGCTGCAAGAGAATGGGCGTCACGCGGCTCAACAAGCGTTCCTGCACCATCTTTCAGTAAGTACGGCAGTCCGCCGACATTCGATGCTACGACTTTCGCACCGGACACCAGTGCCTCGAGCGCAACGAGGCCAAATCCTTCATGATAGGAAGGCAGAACGAGAATATCAGCTGCAGACATCCATTTGGATAATTCCGTCTGGCTGACAGGCTCTTTAAAACGGATATCTTTATTACCGGCAGCCTTTTCTTTTACTGCCGCTGTAAAACGTTCATCCTTTTGCGAGCCTATTATATAGAGAAGCAGATCATCATGTGTTTTGCGCAGCTGTTCAAATGCATCCAGCAATTCCATGACGCCTTTTGCTTCAATCACATTGCCCACAAAGATCAGCACCCGTTCATTCAAAGGCACATCCAGCAATAAACGCACTTCCTCCTGCGCCATCGTTTTAAATATATTCGTGTCCACGCCCATACTCATTATTTCTACTTTTTGCGGCGCAATGCCGTAGTCATGGATTACATGATCATGAAGCTTCTCCCCTACTGTGATGACAGATGCCGCTTCCTGCAAAATTTGTTTGGTGTAATTAGCAATGCGGGCACTTTTCTTCGCCATTTTATCAAGATCTCCGCCATGTACCGTGACAACGTACGGAATATTAAATAACTTCTTCGCCATCAGCGACAATAAACCTGTAGGAAATGCATAATGCGCATGCGTTATGCCGATTTTCTTTTTATTCCGCAGTACATACAGCAGAGAGCTGATGCCCCATGACAGATATTTTGTTATTTTATCTATTGGACTTTTCCCCGGTTCATGAATCGCAATGACTTTTACGTCTGTTCCGGCACTTTTTAATTGTTCCACTTGATTTTTCACAAAGATTCCGTAGGTAGGATGCTCTGCGGAAGGATACATATTACTGAAGACTACTACTTTACTCACTTATAACTCATCCTTTGTCGCTTTCCTGATTTACAGGATGGCTCTTTTATACGTTGAATGATTATACCACATACATCACGGATATAAAGTCGCAATAACTGTTGTCTGACTTTACCGTATGTTCTGTATATTGAAAAACCTATCTAGGAGTTTCTACTAAAATTTCAATGTGACTTCTCTGTGTAATTCTCTTGTAATGTAACTGTAACAAATCTCATGTTTATCCGTGCTAGTATATTCCTAGATTATAAAGCACAACAGATGATTGTGCGAAAGGGGAATTTGAGAACAGCATGAAACGTCTACTGTCTCTGGTTATGGCAAGTCTATTATTCTTTTCACTTGCACCAGAATTTGCATCTGCAAACTCACCAACTTCATTAATGAGCACAGCACGTGATTACTTGGGCACCCCCTATCGACTTGGCGGGACAACCCCTACTGCATTTGACTGCTCGGGATATACACAATACGTATTCAAAAAAGAAGGTTTATCGATACCGCGAACTACAGGCCAGCAAATGGCTACAGGAACCCCTGTTTCCAAAAGCAATCTAGAGGTTGGAGATTTAGTATTCTTCAATACTTCAGGCCGCGGTGTATCACATGTAGGGATCTATTCCGGATCTAATAATTTCATTCACGCTTCTGTAAGTAAAGGCGTTATGGTTTCCTCACTGGATGATCCATACTATTGGAAAAGCCGTTATATCGGCGCTCGCCGCGTAGCAGACTTCTCTGAAACTGCTCCGAAAGAAGAGAAACAGGTTGCAGCTTCAGCTCCTGTTAAAGAAATTGTCTATGCAACCCGCGGAGAAGTTGCACAAGTATTGGCAGAAAAGCTGGAGCTTGATATGACGACTGTGAATATTGCGTTTAAAGACGTTGACGAATCAAATCCGCATTATCACGCGATTTCCGCAGTAGCTGAAGCCAATATCTTTACTGGGGACGGCGGCAACTTTAACCCGGATAAAGAATTAACTCGCGCTCAATTAGCAAAAGTGTTAGTTGGAGCATTTGAATTAAGAGGATCAGCCATTGCGAATTTCTCTGATGTTCCCAAGGGTCACTGGGCAACTGAGTACATCAACATCCTATTCCACCACAAAATTACTACCGGTTACCTGGATGGTACATTCGGTATAGCAGATAAAGTATCAGTTGGACAATTGAATAAGTTTATTGATCGTATCAATAATTGATCATACAGCCGAATGTTCTACAAGGACATTCGGCTTTTTCTATATCCGCCATTCTATACGCTTTCTTGCCCAGCTAACAGAAGTAGGAATGAAGAATCATCCATTACCGATTACTATTTTACACAGTATGACAAAAACATCTAGTAATCATTTTTTATTACTGGTAAAATGAACCTATGAGTCTAGTAATAAATAATATTTTCCAAGGAGGAACTCATGAAACAATTCAAATGGGCAACAGTCGGTCTGTTGCTGCTAACGATTCTTGCTTTCTCACCTCTTCAGTCCCTGGCAAGCTTTAAGTTTTCCGACGTCCCAGCCGATCGTGAATATTTCAAGGAAGTCCATTACATAGCCGGAAAAGGCATTGTGAACCAATCCGTTAAGTTCAACCCGGGTGATAACCTTCGCCGATCACACGTAGCGAAGATGCTGGTTATCGCTACTGGAAATGAAAATGTTCCTTTGAAAAATATGAACATCAACGGCTTAAATCCAAATGGCGAACAATACAAGTTTGCTAATATTGCACTGCAAAAAGGTTTCTTCCCGGTAACTGACGGCAGTAAGTTTAAACCAAACGAAGAAATTAAGCGTGACGAGATGGCTTATGCCATGTCCGTCGCATTTAACCTGTCTGAAAAAGTCACAAGTCAAAAACCATTAGGACTGACGGATGTCGCCAATCATAAATATGCGGATCGCATCAACGGCCTTTATTATGCTGGCATTACACAAGGCGACAATAAAAAATTCCTGCCGAATAATAAACTGACGCGCTCCCAATTCGCTTTATTCGTTGCACGTGCCATGGATAAGCAGTTTGCATTGACAGTAAAAACACCTGATCAGCAGTCCAGCGTAAAATACGTGCGTGTAAAAACAGGTGATGACAAAGATCCATTGAATGTGCGCAGTGCGCCGTCGGATACTTCCGCGATTATTGATGTGCTGCAAAATGGCAGATTGGTAGAAGTCACCGGAAGCGAAGGTGTCTGGCTAAAAGTGCGCATCAACGGTGTCGATGGATATATCCATGAGTACTTCACAACTCCTAACTTAAATGACGTGGCAACAAGTAACCCGACACCTGCACCGCCTGCCGTAACAGTACCGCCAAAACCGGCTCCTGCTGCAAAAACAATGGGGAAAGTAACTGTAAATGGCTTAAACGTCCGGTCAGCAGGCAATTCAAGTGCAGCTACTATCGGCAAACTGAACGCAGGCCAGAAAGTAGAAGTACTTTCCATTTCAGGCTACTGGGCAAAAATTCGCACCGGCAGCACAACGGGCTATGTTCATAAAACGTATTTGAAGTTATTGAATCAAACAGGCAATCCATTGAAAGACCGCGTAATCGTTGTCGACGCAGGCCACGGCGGACATGACCCGGGCACCGGAAAGAACGGCCAATCTGAAAAATCCATCACGTTGAATGTGTCTAAGAAATTAGAAGCAAAGTTAAAGAATGCAGGCGCGAAAGTGCTGATGACGCGTTCTACAGATAAGTATTATTCGTTGGAAGCACGAACAGACTTTGCAAAGAAGAACTACGCAGAAGCATTCGTTTCAATTCACGTGAATGCGGCGGGCTTTGCTGCTAAAGGAGCAGAGACGTATTATGATTCATCTTCTAACGTAAATGCCAACGAAAGCCGCGATTTGGCAACTTTCATTCAGCGTAATATCGTCCAGAAGGCGAATATGTCTGACCGCGGAGTGAAGAACAATCGTTTTTATGTTATCCGTAATAATAACGTGGCCGCTGTACTTGTAGAGCTGGGCTTCCTGACGAATTCACAGGATTATGCGAAGCTTACGAGTGAGACGTACATGAATATTTATGCGGATGCAATTTATACAGGTTTGTATCAGTACTACAGCAAGCAATAAGCAGCTCTCCCCCCTTCCGAATATTTTCTGGAAGGGGGTTTTTGTGTGGCGGGTTGGGTCGTTGCTCGACTTGTTGTTGGGGATTGAAGTTGGCGAGTGTCTGCTCTTTGGACCCGCGCAGGCACGTGGGGGATTGCCTTTCGTCATGAGCCAGCTGGCGACGCCTCAGTGAGTTCAATTCCGTTCTGGCTCTGGTTTTGGGATCGTTGCTCGATCGGTTGTCGGGGATTGGAGTTGGCGAGTGTCTGCTCTTTGGACTCGCGCAGGCACGTGGGGGATTGCCTTTCGTCATGAGCCAGCTGGCGAAGAGCATGCCAACTGTCTCATGACTTCGGCTGACCCCGCAGTTGTGCCTGCGCTGCTGAGTGGGGGCAATCCAGGTTGCTGTTTAAAAGAGAAGAAGTGCAGTGACTGGTTGACGACTTGCGTGTGCTTTGGCGAATGAAGTGTCAGATTCTGCTTCCCTCCTAACTAAACGGAGGCGCCTTACGAGCGGTAGGCGTAGCGATGAGACTGACAGGCGTTCCTCCTGTCTGGCTCATTGCGGAAGCCATCCGCAAGCGCCGCAGTGAGTTTAATGCCGTTCTGTCTCCGGTTTTGGGATCGTTGCTCGTCTCGTTTTCAGGGATTGAAATTAGCAAGTGTCCGCTGTTTGGACCCGCGCCGGCACGTGGGGGATTGCCTTTCGTCATGAGCCAGCTGGCGAAGAGCATGCCAACTGTCTCATGACTTCGGCTGACCCCGCAGTTGTGCCTGCGCTGCTGAGTGGGGGCAATCCAGGTTGCTGTTTAAAAGAGAAGAAGTGCAGTGACTGGTTGACGACTTGCGTGTGCTTTGGCGAATGAAGTGTCAGATTCTGCTTCCCTCCTAACTAAACGGAGGCGCCTTACAAGCGGTAGGCGTAGCGATGAGACTGACAGGCGTTCCTCCTGTCTGGCTCATTGCGGAAGCCATCCGCAAGCGCCGCAGTGAGTTTAATGCCGTTCTGTCTCCGGTTTTGGGATCGTTGCTCGTCTCGTTTTCAGGGATTGAAATTAGCAAGTGTCCGCTGTTTGGACCCGCGCCGGCACGTGGGGGATTGCCTTTCGTCATGAGCCAGCTGGCGATAGTGCGTGCCAGTTGTCTCATGACTTCGGCTGACCCCGCAGTTGTGCCTGCGCTGCTGAGTGGGAGCTATGCATGTACTCTTTTAAAAGAGATGAAGTTCAGTGACCGGCAGACGACTGGCGTATACTTTGGCAAAAGACGTGTCAGATTCTGCTTCCCCCTAACTGAACGGAGGCGCCTTACAAGCGGTAGGCGAAGTGATGAGACTGACAGGCGCACTTCCTGTCTGGCTCATTGCGTAGCCATCCGCCAGCGCCGCAGTGGCTTCTATGCCGTTCCCCTTGTCCCCTTATAATGACGGCAACTGGTGTAATCCAGTTATGATACACAAGAACAAAGCCCGTCCGCACAGCACTTGCCCGACACTTTTCCAAAACCAGAAGCCTAAGTGACTTCCACTCACTGAACGGAGGCGCCTTACAAGCGGTAGGCGAAGTGATGAGACTGACAGGCGATCTTCTGTCTGGCTCATCGCGGAAGCCATCCGCCAGCGCCGCAGCGGGTTCAATGGATTCTCCATTTCCTTCCACCCTTCATTGCCCTCTAACTGGCTTAATGGTAAACTATGTATAGTAATCTTATATTTCAGTATTATCAAAATTGAAAGGTGGAAACGTCTATGACTACGAAGCTGATCAAATGGACCGCCGCGTCTGCGCTGCTGCTGTCTGCCGCATCTATCACGCCGACAATCGCCGCTGCAGATCAGACGGACAAGTTCTCTCTGACCGTCCTGCACTCGAACGATACACACGGACACGTAGGCAATGCACCCGAACGCGCCGCAGTCGTTAAGAAACTGAAAAAAGAACACCCTGCGAATCTCTTGCTCGATGCAGGGGACGTATTCTCCGGCACCTTGTACTTCAATGAATTTGAAGGCGAAGTGGACATGAAAATTATGAACTATCTCGGCTATGACGCTATGACGTTCGGCAATCACGAGTTCGATCTCGGGCGCTCAGAAAACGGGCATGGGTCCCTTGCCAAAATGGTTAAAGCGGCCCAGTTCCCTATCGTATCTTCCAATGTCGATTTCTCGAAAGATCCATTATTTGACGGCCTGCAGAACGATATCATTACAGACTCACCTGAAAATGGGCAGATTTATAATGGCATTATCAAAGAAGTAAACGGCGAGAAGATCGGAATCTTCGGTTTGACGACGGAAGAAGTTGTGTCGATCTCCAGCCCTGAAAAAGTGACGTTTACGAATTATATTGCAGAAGCGAAAGAAGCGGTCTCTGCATTTGAAGCTCAAGGAATTAATAAGATTATCGCGATTACGCATATTGGATTTGACGATAATAAAGCAATCGACAACGATCAGGAATTAGCGAAAGCCGTGCCGGAAATTGATATTATTGTCGGCGGTCATACACATTCTAAACTCACTGAGCCTGCAGTGATCCATGCGGATACGGATCCTGTTATCATTGTACAAGCGAATGAATACAATAAATTCCTTGGCCAACTGGACGTGGAGTTTGATTCAAACGGAGTAATTACGAGTTACAGCGGAAAGCTTCACGAGATTGGCGGCGAAGGAGCTGAGCGTGATGCCGGCGCGGCTGAAATTCTGGCTCCTTACACGAAGCAAGTGGAGGAACGAATGGCGAGCCCGGTCGGAGCAACTTCTGAAGTATTCCTGAATGGACTGCGGAATCTGGGCGGTGTGCGTGCTAGTGAAACGAATCTGGGGAACTTGATTACGGACGGTATGCTGCAGAAAGCGAAAGAAATTGATTCTGATGTGTCCATCGCATTCCAAAACGGCGGCGGAATCCGTTCTTCCATCGATAAAGGAGAAATTACGTACGGAGAAGTTCTGACGGTGCTGCCTTTTGGCAACCCGCTGGCCATCGTAGAAATCAGCGGCGCAGAGTTGAAATCTACTTTTGAGCACGCAGTAAAAGAGTATCCGAAAGAATCAGGCGGTTTCTTACATGCCGCGGGTATGAAATTGCTTTTTGATCCTTCTAAACCGGCTGGCAGCCGTATTGTTTCATTAGAAGTGGACGGTAAAGAAGTAACGGACAGCAAAATGTACAAAGCAGCTACAAATGTCTTTACTGCACGCGGCGGCGACGGCTTTGAAGCGTTGGGCAAGGCCTATGAAGCGGGACGCGTCAGTGAGCCCGGCTTCTCAGACTGGGAAAACTTTGCGGATCATCTGAAGTCATTGAAGACCGTGTCAAAAGGCATTGAAGGACGCATACTGGCAAAAGTTCCGTTTGCTGATGTGACAACGGATAACTGGTCTTACCCGTACATTTCCGATTTATATTACCGCGATCTGCTCAGCACAGAGACGGACGCATTCAAACCGGGGAACAAACTGACTAGAGCACAGGCCACTTCATTTATCGTCAGAGCGCTGGAATTGCCGACTGACCATGTGACTGCTTCCCCTTTCAAAGACTTGAAAGACTATGCGGCTGCTACACAAAATGAAATTGCGGCAGCGTATGCACAGGGAATTGTTAAAGGGTACGGTGATCAGTTCCAGCCGAACCAGCCGGTGACCCGTGCGCAATTTGCACAAATGATAAAACGTGCGTATGAAAATTACACAGACAAGCCATACACAGCTGCTTCTTCTACCCCATTCGGTGATCTGGGCAACTACAATAAAGAAGCAAAAGATGCCATTGCGATGATGGCGGAATTGAATATTGCAAACGGGGACCAAGGCCATTATATGCCTTCTGCTTCCACTACCCGTCAGCAAACAGCAAAACTAATTTCCAACTTTATCCTCAATATAAAACAAGTGGAGAAAGCAAAATAAGTTGCTAAAATAGGCCGGTAAGAGAAAATTCATTCTCTCGCCGGCCTTTTTATTATACAGTCAATTGATTTATTTCATTTGTGAATACTTGCTGCGCTTTGGAAATATCCGCTTGGTGACCCATTTCAATCAGTGTTTCTCCAATTTGCATGACCGCTTTCTCCAGCATGTCGGCAGTGGTGTTGCCCATATGCCCGATACGGAATGCTTTTCCGACCAGGTGAGCGAGTGAGCCCGACAATACCGTTCCTTTAGCTGCCATCGCTGCGCGGAACTCCGCGTCATCTACCCCTTCAGGATACAGGATGCAGCTCAATGTCGGTGCCGCGACTTCTTCTGAAGCGATCGCATTCATGCCGTAGACTGCCAGGCTTTGACGGACTGCGCGGCCGAATGCTTTATGTCTTGCGATACGGGCATCCATCCCTTCTTCCAATACAATTCGCAGCCCTTCTTCCAGCGCATACACTAAGTTCACTGCCGGTGTGGCAAAGTATTTGGAAGGATCGTGCATGACAGGCAGCCAATTATAAATATCGCAATAATATGCTTGCACACGCTCCATCGCCGCGCGTGCATCCAATGCCTTTTGATTGAATGCAATCAACGCCAGACCCGGAGGCACACCAATCGCTTTTTGTGATCCTGTCAGGACGATGTCGAGCGTATTTCCTTCACCGCCGTATTCTCTGCTCATATCTTCGTCCATTGCAGTAGAAGCACAGACGCCGTCTACGATCACGAGAGAGCCATGTTTCTTGATAACGGGGACGACAGCTTCCAGATCAGCCGCCACACCTGTAGATGTATCTGCATGTGTGACAGTGACCGCCTTGTAATTGCCGCCCGCCAGCTTACGGTCAATTTCCTCAGGCGTTACTTGCTGTCCCCATTCCGACTGCAATACATCCACTTGAATGCCGAATGCCTGCCCGAGCTTGATGAAACGGTCGCCAAAGTACCCTTGGCTCACAACGAGCAGCTTCTCGCCTTCTGCAATCGTATTCACAATCGCCATTTCCATTGCAATTGTTCCAGAACCTGCGACTACGAACACTTCTCCGTCTGTATTGAAAATTTCTCTTGTCTGATCGATCGTCCGTTTATAGATTGTAACGAAACGGGGATCGGTATGTGACCATGTCTCGCTCCCCATTGCATCATAAATGGAATCTGCTACCGGAGTAGGCCCGGGAATTAACAGCATTTCTTTATTTCTCATTATCTAACTCCTCCTTTTAATGAAGTCCATGCCTTCTATCATATCGAAACTATCAAAATTTTTCAAATATAAGAAAAGGAGGAAATTGGACTCGCGCCCAATTCCCTCCCACTTTTCACTCCATCTGCTGGCAGATGTTGTGACCCCGTTATCATATGAATACCCTTTTGTTGAAGCGTACAGGAATTTCTCCCAAAAACCCTGTTTAGTACAGCGTACGTATTATTAGAACTGTGCTGTTTCAGTTGAACCAGACATAGCAGTTGTTGAAGATTGACCTTCAGAGATCACTTGTGCAACTTCGTCAAAGTATCCTGTTCCAACTTCACGCTGGTGACGAGTAGCTGTGTAACCTTTTGATTCGTTATCGAATTCAGCTTGCTGAAGCTCGGAATATGCACCCATACCGCGAGTCTTGTAGCCGTGAGCCAACTCGAACATGCTGTGGTTTAATGTGTGGAAACCAGCAAGTGTTACGAACTGGAACTTGTAGCCCATCTTGCCAAGTTCAACTTGGTACTTCTCGATTGTTGCTTCATCCAAGTTTGCTTTCCAGTTGAATGAAGGTGAACAGTTATATGCAAGCATTTTTTCAGGGTATTTCGCGTGAATTGCATCAGCGAATTCTTGAGCTTCTTCAAGTGATGGGTGAGAAGTTTCACACCATACTAGGTCAGCATACTCTGCATAAGCAAGTCCGCGTGCGATTGCTTGTTTGATGCCTGGCTTAGATTTGTAGAATCCTTCCGGCGTACGCTCTCCAGTTAAGAATTCTGCGTCAGCTGGATCGATGTCGCTAGTTACCATATCAGCAGCATCTGCATCTGTACGAGCGATGATTACTGTGTCTACGCCCAGAACGTCAGCAGCTAAACGTGCAGCAGACAGGTTGCGAACTGCGTTTTGTGTTGGAAGCAATACTTTACCGCCCAAGTGTCCGCATTTCTTTTCAGAAGCTAATTGGTCTTCCAAGTGAACACCTGCAGCTCCTGCTTCGATCATGCCTTTCATCAGTTCAAACACGTTCAATGGACCACCGAAACCAGCTTCCATATCTGCAACGATTGGAGCGAACCAATCGAATCCGTCTTCACGGCCTTCTGCATGGTCGATCTGGTCTGCACGTTGAAGTGCTTGGTTGATGCGCTTGACAACTGCAGGTACAGAGTTTGCCGGATATAAACTTTGGTCAGGATACATTTGTCCTGCAAGGTTTGCATCAGCAGCAACTTGCCATCCGCTTAGGTAGATTGCTTGTAGACCAGCTTTAACTTGCTGTACCGCTTGGTTACCTGTTAACGCACCAAGTGCATTGATGAAATCTTCTTCGTGAAGTGATTTCCAAAGGCGAGCAGCACCCTTTTCAGCCAGTGTATTTTGAATTAGAAGTGAACCGCGCAGCTTTACTACATCCTCAGCAGTATAGTTACGTTTGATTCCTTTCCAACGACTATCCTCGGCCCAGCTTTTCTCCAGTTGTGCAATTTGTTCTTGTCTTGTTGACATTTTCTTCACACCTTCCCAATTTTTCAACGGCTAGCTGTTACAGTCTGTTTCATAACAGCTATCTTCGTTATGTATTACTATATAACAGGGTGTTAGAATTGTCAGTCCATTTCGACAAAAGGGCTTTTTTAGAGGATGAAAGAATGGTAGAATGGATGAAAGGCCTTACATTAGAGTGTAATTATATAAAAAGGGGATTATATGAATAAAATGGAAAATAACGACGTCCCAAAAAAAGTATTACATCAATATGCCACCATTTTAGAAGACTGGGTTCCAAAAGATGCTTCTATCGCCATTGCTGTGGCAGAACGTTATATCTACTACGAGCCGGGCATGCATGATATTCATTTGAAGGAAGGCCAGAATATCCAGACAGGCAGCATTGCGGAAGCTACCATCAGAGAACAGCGCAAAGTGGAAGTCGTCATGGATAATTCCCTATACGGCATGCCTTACTTCGGAATCGGCTATCCTATTGAAGTTCAAGAAGAACCGGGGGCATTGATCATTATCTTGCCGCCAAATTTCCATGTATTGAAACGCGATCAGCTACAGTTTCTTACAGGCAAGAAAGAAGATGAATGGTTTCCCATTCCTCTCGATCAGGTCAGTTATATAGAAAGTCTTCACAAGAAAACTTGGTTTTATACGGCGGGTGAGAGCTACAACACGAGCTTTACGTTAAAGGATCTGCAGCTTCGTCTGCCCAGATGCTTCCTGCGTATCCATCGTTCGTACATCATCAACATGAACAGCATCGAGAAAATCTCCCGGGACTTTTCATCGAACCTTGTCATTAAGCTGGTCAATGGCACGGAATTGCCTGTCAGCCAGACGTATGTCACTGAAGTACGGTCTATGCTTGGATTTTAACTATTTCTGTATTTACTGTTATAGCACTTGAACACAGCTTCTGCCTCCCATAATTAAAAAAAGACTGAAGATGACTTCCATAGTTTTGGAAATCCTCTTCAGTCAGGGCATATAATGTATTTTATATGCTTTTTTTTATGGCTTCTGTGAACTGACGCGTCCCCTTCATGGCTGCTTCGTATAATGTATCGGAAAGTTTTGCGGTTTTTTCGCATGTATCATTCCAGTCAGATGCCAACGAATCGTAGGCGTCTGCCAGGTAGCTGTCTGATGTATGCATCTCATCAATCGGGATGGCTACATGGGATAAATCCGCAAGCTTCATAAAGTCCGTCACTTTATGATGATAACAAACTGCGATCACGGGTGTTGACGTGCATGTTGCGAGTATGAGTGAATGCAGTCTTGTGCCGATCAGGATATCCTGTGAAGCGGTAACTTCCAGCAAATCTTCCGGCAATAGATTGCGGTCAATAACAGTGGTTTGTTTTGATTCCTTCATTAAAGCCTGAATATCTTTCGTCACATCGGCATCCTGCGGGAACTTAGTAGCAAAAAATGTAATCTCCACAGGCTGTGCTGCTGCCAGTACATCTAAATTTTTTGCCATTCCTTCTATATACTGCTGATAAATCTCTTCCTTACTCTCCGGCCAGTATCCCCCATGATAATAAGGTACGGCTGTCACACCGATTTTCAGCGGACGGTCCGCTGAAGATTGACGTTCGCGTTTCAATGAAAACGCCGGATCCGCCATTACTTCAACTGATTTTTTCACACCTATAGATTTCAGAAGCGCTGCAGATTCCGGATCTCTGACGGAAATACTCTCCGCATGCTTGCTCATATAGCGGATAAACCATTTGCCTAATTCGCTGCTGAGCGGTCCCGCGCCGCAGCCGTATACTACATAAGGAACCCCTGAATTTTTGGCCATCATCGCATACGATCCGTATAACGGAGCTTCGCGCTTATAAAGATCCATCAGAATTCCGCCGCCGCCAATAATAAGCAGATCAAACGTTTTAACAATTTTTTTATTTTGAAGATAGGTTGCACCAAAGGTTTTCACCGCATTGCCCTTTTTATAATATAACGGGGCGCTCATTACCTGATACCGTTTTGCGGTTTGCTTCGGGTTATTGCTGAATACCGTAATTGCATCACTTGGCACGTTGAAGGTAGATGTAACTTGTGAAATGATACTCAGCAGAATCGCTTCATCACCATTATTATCGTTTCCGTAGTTCCCTACAATTCCTATTTTCAATTTCATACATCCTTTATAGATCATTTGCTACAAGTATAGCAGAATGATCTTTTTTATTGTATTCAAACGTAATAGAAGCCTCCCAATCAACGGACGTGCCATTGATCGGAAGGCTCCTTTGCTTATCGTGCCATACTTCTGTATAAAAATGCGCTGAATTGTGCCCGGTTCACCGGAATGCCCGGCATAAATTCACCTTTTTCATTTCCTGTCGTGATGCCGTGATTCGCTAATATATGAATCTGCTTGTATGCTCCGTGCTGCGGAGAGACGTCTTTAAATTTCTCCTCAGATTCTCCTTCCAAATTATACGCTTTGACTAAGATCATTGCCATCTGTGAGCGCGTTAACTGTCCTGTCGGATTAAATGTCCCGTCAGAATAACCGCCTACGATATTGGCATTAGCAATCGCACTGATTTCATTATAATAGCGGTGCGTTTTTGGCACGTCACTGAACTCTCTGCGCGCTTCTTCCACAGGCAGCAAGTTGAATGCACGGCTTAAAATTACCGCGGCATGCTGTCTCGATAACGTGTTGCCGGGATTGAATGTCCCGTCGGTATCTCCAGTAATGATGCCCCGGTCACGCAAGAAATAAATTTCCGTTGCGTAAGCGTAGGATAGCGGCACATCTGTAAAGAGTTCTTTGCTTGGATTGTCAACGACAGGCGGTACAGGATTCGTCACTGGCGGCGCTTCTGCAGACTTCACTTCAACCGGTACGGCAATCGTCTTTTTCCCAAGCGTTGCCAGCACTTGTCCTTTTCCCTCTTTCGTTGCTGTAAAAGTTCCAGAAGAAGTAATAGTGCCGATTTCGTCACCTGTGACACTCCATGTCAATTGCTGCGGCTGATAAATGATCGGCTTGCCTGAAGCATCTGACGGCGATGCAGTAAATGTGATTTTCTCTCCCGGCTTTACACTCGCTGCGGAAGCTTTCACATCCAGTCTTGCCGGCTGATCAACTACCGTCACCGGGAATGATTGTTCCGCCTTGCCGTAGTTCACAGATATACGGTCTTCCCCTGCCTGTACCGCTTTATATGTCAGTCCGGTTCCCTCGACTGTTCCTTTTGCAGAAGTCGTTTTCAGCTGTGACGGATTCGGAGTGATTGGATTATAAAATGCGTCCAGTACGTGATTGATCTTCAAGTCAGCCGTCGCGCCAACAAGCATTTCACCTATTTGAGACCTTGACACGCTGATGATTCCCGGTTCTCCTGTCGGTGCCGTACTCACGGCTTCGACAATTGCCGAAACATTCCGCTGTGTGGAATTGGATGTGCGATTCGCCAGCACCACCTGATTGCTGCCGTATTTCCGGATTCCCATTGTAGTTGAACCGCCGCCGTCAAAGTTCAACGCACGGTCATACCCTTGCGATACAAGATAATCTGCAAATTGAGTCAGCGACATTCCGTTACTGTATCCCGCGCTTGAATCCACCGTTACTAATTGCACTTGCTTCTTGTCTTTACTGATGGCAATAGCCGTTCTTGCTGTTTTCGCTGTCGCCCGCCAGTTATTCGTATCCATCGTAATATGGCGCTTTCCGTCTTTAACCAGCATCGGGCCGCTCGCCATCATGAATTCAGAGTCCTTCCATTTATCATCGATCGACAGTTTCAATGAAAGCGGATCTCCCACAGTCACGGACTTAAAGCGTTCCAATCCTTTTTTGCCGTGGATAGATACAACAAAACCGTTCGGCGGAATCGTCACGGCTTTCTTATCACCGTAGCCGCGTACGTTGACGACTTTCCCCTGGAGCTGCTGTCCATAATGCGTCGATGTGATCGGAGCATTCGTTTCCACTACCAATTCGATGCCATATTCATTGGACCCTGTAGTGTTTTTATTGTACTGCGGAGTGAAGATTATCGTTTCATCCGCCTGTCGTTCGCGGTTAATGCCTGTCATTTGAAAGACATTGCCGTTCACGCCGACTTCAATTCCTAAATTAAAATAATCAATTTCTGCAAGTCCGTTGCTCGTCAGGCCGAATGCAATCGGATGACTGACATAATAGGAGGACGCACTGGAGATGACACCGCCATTTACAATTTCATTGCCTTGTGACAGCAAATACATCGGCATGCCGGATTTCATATCGAAGAATGACGCATTTACGGCACCGACTACCCGGTGACCTTCCCTCGAATCACGGTTCGCAAGCGTTAATGTAGGCGCTGTTTTCGCAATGGGCGAAGGAAGCCCCATTTTCAGCTTCGTGTATGGATCACCAAGATTGATGCCTATGTGATTGATGTGACTGCTTGCTGAATATGTATTATGTGTGTACGTGACGCCTGAAGAAACCGGGTAACTCGTAACAACTTTTGTACTTGCAGCTGCTGAAAACGGCAGCGTGATTAGCATGGCTGCCGACATTGCGGTGATCACAACTTTCCGCTTCGTCCGGGACAGCATAGTATTCTTTTCGATAAGACAACCCCACCTTTTCTACTCTGTATCAATCTCCAGTCTACCAAATATTCCTTTAGTTTACATGTACCGTTTGTATGAAAAAACATAGATTGGCAGATTACTTGTCGAATTGGGGGCGGGTGTGGCGGATGGGTATGAGCGTTTGGGGCCCGTGATTGAGCGGTAGCGGGGCAGCTATGATCGCTTGGCCTTCGTGATTGAGCGGACGCGGGGTAGCTATGAGCGCTTGGCCTTCGTGATTGAGCGGACGCGGGGCGGCTATGATCGCTTGGCCCTCGTGATTGAGCGGACGCGGGGCGGCTATGAGCGCTTGGACCTCGTGATTGAGCGGTGGCGGGGCAGCTATGATCACTTGAACCCCTTGATTGAGCGGACGCGGGGCAGCTATGAGCGCTTGAACTCTTGATTGAGCGGACGCGGGGCAGCTATGATCGCTTGGCCTTCGTGATTGAGCGGACGCGGGGCGGCTATGATCGCTTGGCCCTCGTGATTGAGCGGACGCGGGGCGGCTATGATCGCTTGGCCCTCGTGATTGAGCGGACGCGGGGCATGTATGATCGCTTGGGCCTCGTGATTGAGTGAACGCGGGGCGGCTATGAGCGCTTGGACCTCTTGATTGAGCGGTGGCGGGGCAGCTATGATCACTTGAACCCCTTGATTGAGCGGACGCGGGGCAGCTATGAGCGCTTGAACTCTTGATTGAGCGGACGCGGGGCGGCTATGATCGCTTGGCCCTCGTGATTGAGCGGACGCGGGGCAGCTATGAGCGCTTGGCCTTCGTGATTGAGCGGACGCGGGGCAAGTATGAGCGCTTGGACCTCGTGATTGAGCGGTGGCGGAACAGCTATGAGCGCTTGAACCTCCTGGTTGAGCGGAGGCGGAACAGCTATGAGCGCTTCGGACTCGTGATTGAGCGGTGGCGGGGCGGCTATGATCACTTGGACTTCTTGATTGAGCGGTGGCGGGACAAGTATGATCACTTGAACTCTATGAATGTGCAATGAAACTTTTACAACTGGAACAGCGCATGATCAAGCAGCACGCAACGGCGATCAACACGTTCCGCTTTCTGAAAAGAAAAAACTGCGGACGGAAGGTTATCCGTTCGCAGTTTTTGAGGAAGGTGGCTGGTGTTTGCCAAGAGCGACAAATGCTCCAAGCAATATAAAGTAAAACAGTGTATACATCTTCAATTCCCAGATGTTGTAGTACATGCCCGAGATACCCGTTGAAAACCAGAGGGCAATCATGAAGACTCCGAAATTCGTATGCCGTGATTTCCAGAATAGCCACAACATGCTGAGCAAGAATACGGCAAAGATCAGTACCCCAACCACGCCGGTTTCAGCAATGACTTGAATATATTGGTTGTCGGAATAGAAATACTTTCCGCCATATATGTCTGAACTGATTCCGTAATGAGCATAGATGGGTGATCCATAGGATAATGTGGCGGATCCGCCAAATGAGCCGAACCCTGTGCCCGTTATAGGGTGATCACCGAAAATTTCAAAACCTTTTCGGATATAATAGAATCGGCCGCTTTCCGTCATTAGGGCTAAGTTCTTTTCATCGAATGTTTCCCCGAAGCGCCCCCCGATACTTCCCGCGCTGTGAGGCTTCTGCTCGATTTCCACGCCAAGTTCCTGTATAAATTGCACAGCAAGGTTAATTGGGTAATAGATCAGGATAATTGACGCGATGCCTGCAACGGCCAGCCGTTTCAATAAATACCATTTTCTCGTCATCAAAATAAATACAGTCCCAAATGTCACTGCTGAAATCCACGTTCCCCTTGAATACGTCAAAATTAAAATGCCGAAGAATAAGACCAGCAATACGCGGAACGTCCATTTGTATTTATTGTGCTGATAGACATGCTGTAAATAAATAATTCCAATAATACCAAAGAACAATGATAAGGCAAGAGAGTTCGGATTGCCCGCCAGCCCATAAATCCGGACAGCATTCGTGGCGGACAGTACTTTATACTTCCACTCTTCCGGCAAAAGCAATTGGCGCAGCGACAGCTTCTCCACTAACCCGTGAAGCGACATGACAATATTGACCCATACCGTTACCCATGCGAGCTGCTGCAGCCACTTGTCTGTCAGCGCCATCCTTGAAATTACATAATAAAGAAGATACATAATTACAAAAGTCCGGATTTGAAAGATGACGGCCGTAATCGTTACATCTTGCATCAATCCTATAACCGACCCGAATAAAATAAAGGCGAAATATGCCCATTCAAACCATTTAAATGTAAATAAAGCATGTATATTATGCCGATAGTGAAACAGCGTCCACGCGAATACGACAAAAGTAATCAAATCTCCTATTAATTTTACTCCGCTGTTTACTTCGAGCAAAAATGGACGGATGTTGATATAGATGACCAAAAACAGAATGCTCTGCTGAGGCTGAAGAATAGAAAAAATAAGGAAGAATAAGGCCGTTCCAAGCAAAGCTATTTTTGAAGGCAGCAGCAATGCGATGAGCATGACAGCTACTGCAACCAGTAAGGTAATTGTAGATTGGCTTTCCAATCGCTGTTTCCAAATATTCATTAGTCTATAAAACCCTTTCTGCGCTTGTCAGTTCCTTGTTGCATTATATCACTATCCATGACGGAATAGGGAGAGCTTTCGTTGCATCTTTTCGAATAATTATAATCTGTCAATTACAGGGAGATATCTTATCGGATTCCCCTTCTGAAAATCCCATACATTTACCCGTTTTAGCATCTTTCCAAACTTTTTTTACAAGAATAGTCTATTAATATACCAAATGTAACTTATCAAAGATAGTACATTCTGCTACAATAGTAGGAGATTACTATAGGAGGTTTTGACTTGAAACGTTTGATTACATTACTGACGCTTTTACTACTGGCCGCTTCCCCTGTCTTCACTCCGACAGCAAACGCCAATGATTTCACGGGGCATCAAATGCAAGAAGAGCTGAAATTTTGGGTGAACAAAGGCGTAATTCAAACTGATGCAAAAGGCAATGTCTACCCGAACCGTGCAGTTACCCGCGGAGAATTCGCTTCGTATTTGGCACGTTCGCTTGATTTGCCCGCTTCGTCACGGTATACCTTTAAGGATTTGAAAGCAAACCATTCCCGCACGATTGAAATTCAAAATGCAGCGGGGGCCGGGATTTTGGCAGGTTACCCTGATGGCACATTTAAAGAGAACCAGCAAATTACCCGTCAGCAGATGGCAGGAATGATCTTTAAAGCATTCCGCTTCTTGGATATCCCGGTCAATACAGCTACTGTACAGTTTAAAGACAGCAAGAAAATTTCGCCGAATTTCGTACCCGCTGTATCGTCTGCTTCCTCGTTACATATCATACGCGGCGACCAAGGGTATTTCAAACCGACAAGTAACGCAACGATTGCACATGCTTCAGCATTTTTATTCAGAATGTTTGCAGTAGCTGACGGAAGAGGCAGTACCCGTCCGCCGGCAAATACAGGCAGTGTCGAAAACCCTAAAGTGCATAAAGTAAGCGCAGTTTCAAACAGTCAGTTGAACGTTACAGATGAAACGTACATGAGTTTTGAAGATGCATTGGCGGCATATAATGCATCTTCTGCAGTACAGGCAATCTCCATTAATAATAACATTATTAAAATGAAGTCCGGTCAGGCGTTTGCAGCAGAAAACCCTAAGCAATATACGTCACTGTACAGCGATCCTGCACTGAAAAATGAAGTGACATATATACAGAAAGGCTATGAACTTGAATATATCGGCAGCAGTCCGGAACGAGTAGTAGTGGAAGTGGGCGGCTATACATATTATGCGAAACATGCAGAAGTCGACCTGATCCCTACACTGCTTTCAACAGGCGCAAGCCGCTATAAAGTTACAAATGACGGAATGCTTGTTCATCAGCCTTATTATCGTACATACGATTCCAAGACGAAACAATACAAAGGCAGTTACGCGGAATACACAGTAGGCCCCGCTTCATCTGAGATGAAAAAAGGACAAACTTATTTAAGTAATGATGGCGTGCATTTCAAGGAACAAAACGGCACAGCATCAGTTACGTATTACCCGTACTTCCAGTTCCAGTCCGTACGTCAGCCTACTTCCTACACAGGCCAAGAACTGAATCGTTTCATTGCCAATGCATTGACAGCTAGAGAAAAAACAGGGATCTCCCGTTACAAAAACGCATCCTCTAAATCAAAATTAATCGGTTTAGGAACATACGTGAAACAAATGGAGAAACAGCATCATGTCAATGCGATGTTTATTTTAGCGACAGCTATACATGAAAGTGACTACGGCATGAGCACGAATGCACAACAGAAAAACAATATCTTCGGAATCCGTGTATTTGATTCCTCTCCGGATAAAGGCGAAGTGTACTTAAATCCGACAAAAAGCGTCGATGCATTCATTACCCGTTACATTAATTTGAACTACGCTAACCCGTTAGGCGCCTATGCAAATGGGGCAGCACCGGGAAATAAAGTAGTCGGCTTCAACATGAAGTATGCATCTGATCCTTTCTGGGGCAGCAAAATTGCCGGTCACATGTGGCGAATCGATCAGTTCCTAGGAAGCAAAGATGCAAATCAGGCGCAATTGGCCGTAATCTCTTACACAGGCAATACAGCAGTCAACATTCGGACAAGCCCGCAAGCATTGAATGCAGGCAATATTTTATTCTCATACAAGCCAAAACATCCGGGTAATCTGGCAGCATTCGGCTATCCGCTTGTCGTCACAGACCGCACCACAAGTGCAGACGGCTTTGTTTGGTATAAAGTGCGCATGGATGCAAACCCGGGCACACAGCAAAACAGCGAACCATACGGCTGGATCCGTTCCGACCTGGTTACACTTATCAATTAATATCCGGCTCCCCCATTTCCCTACACTGGAAATGGGGTATTTTTATGGACCGGTTTCCGGACAAATGCCTATTCTCCTGCTCTGTCCGAATGCAAGCCAGCCCATCCGCTCAATAAACTTAGCAAGCGCTCATACATAACTGTTCACCGATCAGTAAAGCAATCAAGCGATCAATAGCCTCTCCATAACCGATCAGTAAAACCCGCCAAGCGATCATAACCCTTCGTTCACCGCTCATTCACCTGCCAGGCGCCCCATGAAATAAACTCAAAAACCATTGTCTGTCTGCCCTATCTACTGCCGGCTTTATCCATTAAAAAACACCATCTCCAACTTGCGGAGATGGTGTTCTTTCCTTACAATGCATCTGTATATTCGGGACCTGCCGGCAGCAGATTGGACATGTTGATGCGTTCCAGTCCC
This sequence comes from Sporosarcina sp. P37, assembly GCF_002109365.1. NCBI lineage: Bacteria > Bacillati > Bacillota > Bacilli > Caryophanales > Caryophanaceae > Sporosarcina > Sporosarcina sp. P37. The sequence continues at coordinate 2,548,215 of NZ_CP015349.1, read as the reverse complement.
TTTTTAATTTTTGTCGTATACCCTTTTTTCGTACTGTTTAAATAGCCTGCCTTTGATTTAATCATCCGCTCGAATACTTTCGCTTTCGACTGGTCGACTTGCATCCACATTTCATAGGAATGAATCAAGTCTTCCAATGTCAAATGAACATAGTCCGTTCCTGAGAATTGACCGTTTGGCGCACGCTTATACCAAATATCCCCGTTAGAACGCGTCCACTTTTTCTCTTCAAAGCGAATGGCTTTTTCAATTGCGCTCGCATTTTCCAAGTACACTGGATCTTTGAACTCCTGGAAGGCAAGTAGAAGGATGTTCATGCCGCCAAGCAAGTGGTTCATTGATGTGTGGGTCTTCACCTGCTGTTTAGCCGGGAAGTAATCCGGAATATAATAGGCAGTAGAAGATAACGCATTCACATTGCCTTTTTTATGCTGCTGCACCAGCAGGTTAGCATAGTTGCGCAAACCTTCGTTGTAATCTTTATGGCCAAATGCACTCCCGCCGTTATAAAGGAATAATGCAATTTGTTCATTGAAGCGCGTATCGACGAATGGTGCCGTGAAGTTGTATAAATGCTGCAGATACGTACTCGTTACTTCAGTTTCCCAATACGTTTTATTGCCCCTGAAAATAGACAGGTTCGTAAACGCGTTATGCAGAATATCTTCGTAGTAGCGTTCTTCTGTCTGGTTATAGAGCAGCATGACACGGTCTTCTTTTACAAGAAGTAAATTCCGTCCGTACCCGCGTCCTGAAGCGGGCATCGGTTCGATGGTCGTTGCCATTTTATTATACGGTCCATTGGCTGTATACCATTTATTCCGCTTTTTATAATTCGCGACGGATTCACGCAGCCAGGAATCCAGTCTTTCATTTGTTGAGAACAGCTTCTGATCGGATGCCAGATACCAATGGTCAACGATGTCATATCCTCTTGAATGTAGTTCAAACACGGATACACGGTTATTCCCCATTACGATATTGCTGTACGTTTCTTGTTCGTCATACAGTTCACGCGTACGGCTGATGGCACCATTTCGGTACTTCATCTCCAGATCGCGGGAGCGGTACATTTTTGAAATCATTTGCTGTCCGGTGCCTTGCTGTGAAACAGTTTCCAGTACACCGACAGGGGAAGTTGCAATATCAAATCCGAATGTATCATCAATATCTTTTTTCATCGGGAATTTGTCGAAACGCTCCATCTTGTTCGCTGTAACCCCTTCATCGATTCGTACGAAATCGACACGGAGCGGCAAACGGTCAGGATTGCGCAGCTCTACAAATGTAAAATAATCACCGTTTGGCAATTCACGTTTCGTTACAGTGACTCTTGTGTTCTTTCTGTCACTGACGCCATAGACGTATTCATGGTCCGTAGCATGTCCATGGGGTTTTACACGTTTTGCAGCTAATGACAGGAAGTGGTTGGAGCGCAAGTACGTCTGTCCTTCTTTTGTCAGCGGCACTTCTGTCAAAAATTGATTAAAACGGATGGGCTCGAATTTCCCCATAGTTTGTGTTTTATTGAACGTAATCGGCTGCTTTTTCTCAAGCAATCCTGACTGAATCATTGCTCTATGTAAAAATACGGCGAATGAACCACGGTTAACCGGGAGTTTCGGAGCGAATGATCCATCTTCTTTACCCGTTGTAATGCCATGCTGCATAAGAACTTTTACGCCGTATCTGTGCGATTCACTGATTTTATGTTCATCTGTGAAGTGAACTTCTTCACCTGTATCCTTCAGTTTAAATGCATTCACCAGCACGCTCGCCATTTGCTCACGCGTCAGTTCATCGCTGACTCCGAAATTGCCATCCGGCTTACCTTTAAATATGCCCTCTTGATAAGTAGCCATGGCACCCCGCAAGTGGGAAGATTTCGAACTGACATCTTTAAATATCGGCTGATACGGTGCTTGCGGCAACTTTAGCGCGGCGGTCAGTAAGTTTGCTGCCTGTCCCCGTTTGATACTGATCCCCGGACGGTACTGCAAATCTTGATAACCATTAATAATTCCCTCTTCCACAAGTTGAGTTACTTCATCTTTAGCCCAGTACGCATTGCTGATGTCAGAAAAGCGCTGGTCCACTGTTTCCGCCTTCGCATCATACGGAAGAAAAGTGAATAAGACGAACAGTGCAATAAGAAGAGAACCCGCAACCGCGAATATTCTCTTTTTCGATCCGGTCAACATGTTTTTAAATCAACTCCAATTTTTGTTTTTCTCCATTTTAGTATGCGGTTTACTTCGACAATTATAGCATAACCGCCATTTTATTTGGCTGTCCGCTGTAAAATGAATGATTTCCTAATTTATCCTCGCCCGCCGTACAGACGCATAAATTCGAATAAAGTTTCAAAGTTTCTGTAATTCCTTCATTACACATCGTTTTTATACTGCGAATTTTACAAACATGCAAAAAAACGGTTCACGCTCAGAAAGCGATGAACCGTTTTACATTATGCGTGTTTTTGTTCGTACTCTGAAATTTTATCCTCGTATTGGAACGTCAGAGATATCTCATCCCAGCCATTCAGCAACATTTTTTTGTAGTACGGGTCAATATCAAAACTATATTCAGAACCGTCCTCGCCCGCTACCGTTTGATCTTCCAGGCTGACCGTCAATTTATAAGGTGCTTCTTTGCCTTTTTGTAAAAACTCATCAATTTCTGCTACGGAGAGCTTAATAGGCAGAATCCCATTCTTAAAGCAGTTGCTATAGAAGATATCAGCAAAACTCGGTGCGATAACTACACGGAAACCATAATCCAAAATTGCCCACGGCGCGTGTTCACGGGATGAACCGCAGCCAAAGTTTTCATGTGCCACCAAAATAGTTGAGCCGTCATATCGCGGATCATTCAGCACGAAATCTTCGTTTTTTGTGCCATCTGGATTAAAGCGCCAGTGATAAAATAAATATTTTCCGAATCCCGTGCGCTCAATACGCTTCAGGAATTCTTTTGAGATAATCTGGTCTGTATCTACGTTATTTTTATCTAATGGAGTGAGAACACTCTCTATTTTATTAATTGGTTCCATCTGAATATCCCTCCTTAATTATGCACAGCGGTCTGGATTTTACGGACGTCTACGAAATGTCCGGCAATTGCTGCCGCTGCGGCCATGGATGGGCTGACTAGATGTGTACGTGAACCCGCACCTTGGCGTCCTTCAAAGTTTCGGTTGGATGTGGATGCACAGCGTTCACCCGCAGGCACCACGTCGTCGTTCATTGCTAAACACATACTGCATCCTGATTCTCTCCACTCAAAGCCTGCATCAATGAAGATTTTATCAAGACCGATATCTTCTGCCTGTTTTTTTACAGTACGTGAACCAGGAACGACAATTGCCGTCACGGAAGGATGTACATGTTTGCCTTTTACGACACTTGCTGCCGCTTCCAAATCGCTCAGACGTGCGTTTGTACATGAACCAATGAATGCATGCTGAATTTCTATATCTGTCAGCGGCATTCCTTCTTTAAGACCCATGTATTCCAGCGCCGCGCGAAGTGCTGATTTATCTGTTTCGGAAGTATAATCCGCAGACGTAGGGATACTTGCCGATATACCGGATCCCATGGATGGGTTCGTTCCCCATGTAACGAAAGGCTCGATTTCCTCTGCATCGATTTCAAGCACCTGATCAAACTTTGCGCCTTCGTCCGTGTTTAGCGCAAGCCAGCGTTCAGCCGCAGCTTCAAATTCTTCACCCTGAGGAGCATAACGGCGTCCGCGCAAGTAGTTAATTGTTGTTTCATCAGGACCGATCAAACCAGCTTTCGCTCCTGCTTCGATGGACATATTACAAATCGTCATTCGTTCTTCCATTGACAGTGCACGAATTGCTTCGCCTGTATATTCGACGATATGACCTGTTCCGACACCGATTCCAAACTTTGAAATAATCGCAAGAATTATGTCTTTAGCTGTCACTCCAAAGCCAATCTTTCCCGTTACACGGATTTCCATTGTTTTTGGTTTGCTTTGCCAAAGTGTTTGTGTGGACAATACGTGTTCTACTTCACTTGTTCCGATACCAAACGCAATAGCACCGAATGCTCCGTGTGTAGAAGTATGACTGTCACCGCAAACAATCGTTTTTCCCGGCTGTGTTAATCCAAGTTCAGGACCGATAATATGCACAATTCCCTGATCGGGGTGCTCCATGTCAGCCAATTGTACCCCAAACTCTTCACAGTTTTTTTCAAGAGTCGTAATTTGTTTTTTGGCGATCGGATCATTAATGACCGGCAAATTTTTTGTCGGAACGTTATGATCCATTGTCGCAAAGCACAGATCCGGTCTTCGCACTTTGCGGTTTGCCAGACGCAGGCCTTCAAATGCCTGCGGTGATGTCACTTCATGAATCAGATGAAGATCGATGTATAATAGATCCGGCTTTCCCTCTTCTTCATGTACTATATGCTGATCCCAAATTTTTTCTATAATTGTTTTTGCCATAATTGTTTCTCCTTCCAAGCCGTTTCCAGAATATCTGTTCAGCCCTTAATCCATTACCCTGTCTGCCCTGTGCACAAAGGGCTCACCAAGTTCGGTATGCCCTATGATGCCAGTCAGGCCGGGATTATATTGTCAAAATTTTTAGATATATGAATACATAATGCTGTTGGAAACGAACTGAAGATCCAGTTCATCCACAATTTTATCTGTCCATTCTTTTGTCGTCAGCGCACGCTGGTCTTTACCAGCCAAATCTGCCGTGAAGTGACCTTCTTCAAATACAGTGTTAACCGCTTTTTCAACAGCTGCTGCTTCTGTTTCCAATCCAAATGAATACTTCAGCATCATAGCAACTGAAAGAATTGTGGCCGCCGGATTGGCGATTCCCTGTCCTGCCACATCCGGAGCTGAACCGTGCACTGGCTCATATAATCCTAATCCGTCTGCGCGGACACTTGCTGAAGGCAATAATCCAAGTGATCCTGTAATGACGGATGCTTCATCACTCAAAATATCTCCAAACATATTCTCTGTAATGATTACATCGAAATATGCAGGGTTCGTAATTAATTTCATCGCTGCAGAGTCCACCAGCTGGTGTTCCACTTCCACATCAGGGTATTCTGCTTTCTTCTCTTCAACGATTTTTCTCCAAAGCTTACTGGATTCGAGCACATTCGCTTTGTCCACAGAAGTTACTTTGCCTTTACGAAGGCGGGCCAGTTCAAAACCTTTGTCGACAATACGTTCGATTTCTTCACGCGTATACACAAGTGTGTCAACAGCTGATTGATCTGTGTGGCGGCTCGGTTTACCAAAGTATAATCCGCCGGTTAATTCCCGAACAATCATCATGTCCACGTCTTTGACGATTTCTTCTTTTAAAGGAGAAGCCTGGATCAAAGAAGGCACAGCTGCAACAGGACGAAGGTTCGCAAATAGATCAAAATGTTTACGTATTGCAAGCAACCCTTTTTCCGGACGCAGTTCAGACGGGTTTTGATCCCATTTCGGTCCGCCCACTGCCCCCAGGAGAATAGCGTCACTTGATTCACATAACTCAATTGTCTCTTTAGGAAGCGGATCATTTTTCTCATCAATTGCTGCTCCGCCAATCAATCCATATTCTGTATGGAATGTATGATTAAAGCGTCTGCCGATCACTTCCAAAACTCTGACTGCCTCTGCCACTACCTCGGGTCCTATGCCGTCACCGGGTAACACTGCTACTTTCTTTTCCATAGAACTTCTCCTCCTTGATCAATCTCGTATCACTCGATCGAATACTCTATCCCTTTGGTTTTTGATGCTTAGTTTAATAATTCTTGCTTCCGCAGTTGTTCGCGAACCAGCTGGCGGTTGATAGCATTCAAATAAGCTTTTGCTGACGCTTCTAATACGTCCTGCGCTACGTCACGGCCTTTCAGCTCGAGTCCGTTATAGCTTAAGTTGACGACTGCCTCTCCCAGTGCATCGCGGCCCTTGCCGATCGACGTTACACGATAATCGAGAATGAGTACTTCACCTTTAATCGCCAGTTCCAGCGCGTTGAAAATTGATTCAACAGAACCTGCACCGGTCGTTGCCACGGTAACTGTTTCTCCGCTTGGTACGGTTGCCGTAACGGTAGCTGTCGGAATATTATTCGTTCCGTATTGTACCTGCACGTTATGCAATTCGTAAATCGGTGTATCCGTGTCGGACAATTGCTGGCCTGTGAACAGAACAAACAAATCGTCTTCTGTGATTTCCTTTTTACGGTCCGCTAATTTTTTGAAATCGTCAAATGCTTCCTTCAATTGGTTATCAGTCAGGTCAAACCCCATAGTGACTGCCCGATCTTTAAATGCTGCGCGTCCTGAATGTTTGCCAAGCGCTAACGGAATATCAGTTTCCCCAATTAATTCAGGGGTGATAATTTCGTATGTCTGACGGTTCTTCAGCATGCCATCCTGATGTATACCGGATTCATGGGCAAATGCATTCTTTCCGACGACTGCTTTGTTTGGCTGGATGACTACTCCTGTCAAGCGGCTGACAAGCTGGCTGGAACGTTTGATCTCCTGCAAGTTGATGCCAGTTTCCATGTTGTAAAAGTCTTTCCGGATATGCAAAGCAACAGCAATCTCTTCTAATGAAGCATTACCCGCACGCTCTCCGATACCGTTAATTGTACATTCCACTTGATCTGCACCGTTTTCAACTGCCGCAATGGAGTTGGCTACCGCCATTCCAAGGTCATCGTGACAATGAGCTGAAAGCTTCACTTTCTCTACTCCGGTTACATTCTCTTTCAAATACTTGAACAGAGCACCGTATTCAGCAGGTGTTGCATAGCCGACAGTGTCCGGAATATTGATCGTTGTAGCTCCTGCTTCAATCACTTTATTGATAATACGCACAAGATATTCAGGTTCTGAACGGAAAGCATCTTCTGCTGACCATTGAACGAGCGGGAAATACTTTTTGGCATATTTGACTGAATCTACTGCAATGTCCACTACTTCATCTGGCGTCTTTTTCAGTTTGTATTCCATATGAATTGGTGAAGTTGCCAAGAATACGTGGATGTGCGGCTGTTCGCCGCCGCGTAAAGCTTCCCAGCATATGTCAATCTCACTCTTCATCGCTCTCGACAGGCCGGTAACAGTGGAATTTTTCACTGTATTGGCAATGCGTTGAACGGCTTCAAAATCACCCGGGGATGAAGCAGGAAATCCTGCTTCAATGACTGCCACCCCAAGTTTTTCAAGCTGACGAGCGATCTCTAACTTTTCTACTGTATTTAGATTAATACCTGCAGATTGCTCACCGTCGCGAAGTGTTGTATCGAAAATATCAATTTTTCTCACTCGCTACCACTTCCTCCTCTTTTGATTTAGCTCCTTCGTTAATGAAAGGCATCATAGAGCGAAGTTTTTGTCCAACTTCTTCAATTTGGTGCTTAGCTTCCGCTTCTTCGATCGCATTGAATTTAGGACGGCCGTTTTCGTTCTCTGCAATCCATTCTTTAGCGAACTTGCCTGATTGGATATCTGTAAGAACGTCTTTCATACGAGCTTTTGTATCTGCGTCGATAATGCGCGGGCCTGTTACGAAGTCGCCCCACTCTGCAGTGTCAGAGATAGAATAGCGCATTCCAGCTAATCCGCCTTCATACATTAAGTCAACGATTAGTTTAACTTCGTGCAATGTTTCGAAGTATGCAAGTTCAGGCTGATATCCTGCTTCTACAAGTGTTTCGAATCCGCCTTTTACAAGTGCAGTTAACCCGCCGCATAAAACTACTTGCTCTCCGAAAAGATCTGTAACTGTCTCTTCTTCGAATGTTGTCTCCAAAACTCCGCCGCGAGCAGATCCGATACCTTTTGCATATGCAAGAGCTACGTCTTTAGCCTGGCCTGAAACGTCCTGGTATACTGCGAACAATGCTGGAACACCGCCGCCTGCTTCAAACGTTCTGCGAACCAGGTGTCCTGGTCCTTTTGGAGCTACAAGGAATACATCTACATCAGCCGGCGGTTTGATTTCACCGAAGTGTACGTTGAATCCGTGAGCGAAAATCAAAGACTTGCCTTTAGCAAGAGCAGGCTCGATTTCTGCTTCGTAAACTGCTTTTTGTCTTTCGTCAGGAAGCAAGATCATGATCAAGTCTGCTTTTTCAGACGCTTCTTTAACAGGCAGTGCTTCAAGTCCGTCTGCTTTTGCCTGGTCGAATGATTTACCTGGACGAACACCTACTACTACATTAAATCCTGAATCTTTCAAGTTACGCGCATGTGCGTGACCTTGTGAACCGTACCCGATAATTGCGATTGTTTTACCTTCTAATAGTCCTTCATTGATATCCTGGTTGTAATACATTTTTGTCATTTTAATTTCCTCCTAGTGTGTGTGAATTACTGTTTTAAAATAGATAACTGTGGTGCTTGAACTTTTTGCATATCACGCGCAAAGGCGGTTGCGCCAGTTCGTGTTAGTTCTTTGATGCCATATGGTTTCAGCAAATCGATAAATGCTTCGATTTTATCTGGGTCACCCGTTACTTGGTACGTTACAACATTCTTTCCTGAGTCGACTATAGTCGGACGGAAAGGTTCTACAATACTGTTCATTTCAGAGCGAATCTGTGGAGGTGAGATCACCTTTACAAGCGCCAGCTCACGCAAAACGATTGCTTTGTCAGTTATATCTTTCACTGTAATAACATCAATCTGCTTCTGCAGCTGTTTTACAAGTTGTTCGATTTTATTTTCATCTTCTACATGAACTTGGAAAGTCATCTTTGATCTATTCGGCTGTTCTGTAGCTCCTACAGTAATACTCTCAATATTGAATTGGCGCTTCATAAGAAGTCCCGTTACACGATTTAAGACACCGCTCTGATTAATTACTGTTACTGTAATGATTCGTTTCACTGAGGACTCACTCCAATCATATCTTGTAATCCTTTCCCTGGCGCCACCATTGGATAGACGTTTTCACGCTGTTTCACACGGCAGTCGATCAGGGCCGGTTCGTCAGACAGCAGCGCCTCTGCAAATACTTTTTCCGCTTCTTCTAAATTGTTGATGCGGTACCCTTTCAGATCATAAGCTTCCGCAAGTTTGATGAAGTCCGGCTGCACTGGGACAAGTGACTGAGAGTAACGTTCTTCATAGAATGTTTCTTGCCACTGGCGCACCATGCCAAGTGCACCGTTATTCAAGATGATGACCTTGACCGGAAGACGCATTTCTTGAAGAAGTGAAAGTTCCTGTGCTGTCATTTGGAAACCGGCATCTCCAACAACTGCAATGACACGATCTTTCGGTCTTGCAAGCTGCGCACCGATTGCAGCCGGGAAACCAAAGCCCATTGTTCCAAGTCCGCCGGATGTTACCCAGTTATCCGGATTATTGAAACGATAGTACTGTGCTGTCCACATCTGGTGCTGCCCGACATCTGTAGTGACGATAGCATCCCCTTCTGTCAGGCGATGGACGATTTCAAGCGCCTGCTGCGGCAGCAGCGCATCTTCATCTGTTTCATACCAAAGCGGATATTGTGCATCCAATCCCTTTAAGTATTCTACCCACTCTGCTGTATCAGGTGATTTAAAATCTGCTTTCAGCAAGGCAGCAAGTGCTTCTTTTGCATCGGATACAAGAGGGATTTCAGTTGGGACGTTCTTTCCAATTTCAGCTGGATCTATATCCACATGGATCACGCGTGCATTAGGAAGGAATGATTCCAGATTGCCTGTCAGACGGTCGTCAAAACGAGCGCCGACGTTCAACAGGACATCACATTCACTCAATCCATAGTTTGCAGTAGCTGTTCCGTGCATTCCTGCCATTCCGAAGAATAATTCATGATCGCCATGGATTGTGCCTAAGCCAAGCAGCGTATTAACAACCGGAATACGATGTGTTTCGACAAGTTCTTTCAGCTCCGCTGTACCGCCTGCATGCAGTACACCTGCTCCCGCAAGGATCATTGGTTTTTTTGCACTTGACAGAGCTTTTGCAGCTTTTTGAATTTGCAGATAATTAGGTGTAGTCGTTGGCTGATATCCAGGCAAATTCACTTCTTTGTCTTCTTTTTCGACAGGAACAAAGATATCTGTTGCGACGTTTTTCGGAATATCGACAACAACCGGCCCCGGTCTTCCAGTGGAAGCAATATGGAATGCTTCACGCATGATGCGCGGGATGTCCGACACGCTTTGCACTTGATAGTTATGTTTGGTAATAGGCTGTGTAATACCGATAATATCCGCTTCCTGGAACGCATCCGATCCAATGACTGTGCTTGCCACTTGGCCGGTTATAACAACTAATGGCAGAGAGTCCATCATGGCATCAGTGATTCCCGTCACTAAGTTCGTTGCACCCGGTCCGGATGTGGCAATAACAACGCCAGTTTTTCTGGATACCCGTGCATATCCTTCCGCCGCATGGATAGCGCCTTGTTCATGACGTGCTAATACGTGCGGAATCGGATCGTTATATAGCGCATCATAAATTGGAAGAACGGCACCTCCAGGATATCCAAAGATTATTTCAACATTTTGTTCTTTAAGCGATTGAATTAAAATTGCAGAACCATCTGCGGGTTTGGTCTTGGATTGTTCCTTCGGCATAGCTGCAGTCTGCATTTCTTGTACTTCAGCACTCATACTGAACTCCTCCTTACAATTTTCATCTATATAATGGCCATTGACATTTTCTCCTAAAAAAAAGCCCTCTCATCCCACGCAAAGAATTCTAGTTTCTTTACATAGGGATGAAAAAGCTTTCATGGTACCACCCTAGTTCGTGACGTCTGTCACCTTATGAAAGAACGGGCCGAGACCTGTTCTCTCATTGCTAACGAGCCCTAATTTCAAGCCCGGGACTGCCTAATCGGTATACCTTTTAGCAGTCCACTCCGAGGGGATGTCGCAAACAGTTGTACTGCCGGCTTCCAGCGCTACCGGCTCTCTGTGAATACAAGTTTCTGTCTGCTTTAACCTCATCAACGTTTTGTATATTAAATTTTCATGACTCCGCCTGTACTGGCTGAAGTAACTAATTTTGAATATCTGCCAAGATACCCTTTTTTAATTTTCGGTTCAAATGGTTTCAGCGCATGGCGTCTTTCTGCAAGTACTTCATCTGAAACTAATAATTCAATCGTCCGGTTCGTCAGGTCGATTTCGATAATATCTCCATTCTCAACCAGTGCAATCGGTCCGCCGTCTGCAGCTTCAGGTGAGATGTGCCCGATCGAGATGCCCCGTGAAGCACCAGAGAAGCGTCCGTCGGTAATTAACGCAACTTCTTTACCTAGCCCTCTGCCCATAATAGCAGATGTTGGTGCAAGCATTTCCGGCATACCAGGTCCGCCTTTAGGTCCTTCATATCGGATTACGACTACATGACCTGCCTGGACGGTTCCATTATCAATGTTTTCCTGTGCTTCTTCCTGTGATTCAAAAACAATTGCTTCGCCTCTAAAGTCTTTGATTGACGGATCAACCGCTCCAACTTTAATGACGGAACCATCAGGTGCAATATTTCCAAATAGAATAGACAAGCCGCCTACCGGACTGTATGGATCATCTTTTGTGCGAATCACGTCGGTATTTGTAATTTCATGTCCTGCTACATCTTCTGCTATCGTCTTGCCTGTGATCGTCATTCGATCTTTATGGATGGCACCGTCAATTTTACACAATTCATTGACAATTGCGCTTACACCGCCGGCTAAATGTACATCATGCATAGAATAATCGGAAGCCGGCATGATCTTGGACAGATAAGGCACACGTTTTGCCACTTCGTTGACATCTTCAATATTGTAATCAATTTCTGCTTCGTGTGCGATGGCCAGCGTATGAAGGACTGTGTTAGTCGAACCGCCCATAGCCATATCAAGTGCGAATGCATCATCGATTGTTTCTTTTGTAATGATATCCCGCGGCTTAATATCTTTTTCGATGCAGTTCATCAAGTGCTTTACTGCATCTTTGATCAGCTTGTGACGCTCATCGGATGTTGCGAGAATTGTCGCATTTCCCGGAAGTGCCATGCCGAGCATTTCCATCAGAGAGTTCATGGAGTTCGCAGTGAACATTCCTGAACACGATCCGCATGATGGGCAGGCATTCTGTTCAATGTCCAGCAATGCCTCCGCTGTCATGTTCCCGCTCTTATACGCTCCGACACCTTCAAAGACAGATGTTAATGAGAGTACTTCTCCCGTTTCGGAAACCCCTGCTTCCATCGGTCCGCCTGATACAAAGACTGAAGGTACGTTTGTACGAACTGCCGCCATCAGCATACCCGGTGTGATTTTGTCACAGTTCGGTATATAGAAGACTCCGTCAAACCAGTGTGCGTTAATAACGGTTTCTGCCGAGTCAGCAATCAGTTCCCGGCTTGGCAGTGAATAACGCATGCCGATGTGGCCCATTGCAATTCCGTCATCGACACCAATCGTGTTGAACTCGAAAGGTACGCCGCCTGCTTCCCAAATCGCTTCCTTGACCACTTCCGCGAACTTATTCAGGTGCATATGTCCCGGAATAATATCTATATAGGAGTTACACACTCCAATAAATGGTTTGTTCATATCTTTCGTTTTAACACCAGCTGCATATAGTAAACTACGGTGCGGTGCACGATCGATTCCTTTTTTAATCATGTCACTTCTCATTTGCAATCTCTCCTAAACTAATTGAACGAATCAATTGCTAATTAAATCAATTGCATTCAGTTGAATATTCTGAACAGCCAGTGAAAAGTTTCACAGCTATGAACTAGATTGTTGTTATCATATCTCGTATACGAATAAAGGTCAACTGTATTTTAAAAGTTTTTCGTCAATTGTGACTAATTTAAAACCACTGAATACGCTTACAAATGCAGTATAGCGCGATATATTGCATATCGAAATCTAACATATTTTTTTGGATTTTATTTGTCTTCTTCATTATATAACTCGTCCAAGCCAAAGTTCTTTCCCGTTTTGCTGCCTGAAATCAGAACGTCTTCTTTTGGATTGCCCCATAGAGAATTTCCGCCAGCTCTTTCCTGTCGCCAGCCCCTCCCGCCTATTCATTCATTTTTCGTCGCTTAATCTTTACTGCTTACGGGCAAATTATGTAACAGCAACATTCAAATATATGTTGCCGAACTGCCTTTATGATAAGAATCTTTCGACAACTTTCGACATTTTCATTTCTGTTTATAACTCTGTACACATTATACACCGCGTATTGTATCGCTTTTTGTAAACAATTCACAAATTGCCCACAGCTTACCCACTGGCATTGTGGATATCTCGAACGCTTGTTCTTTTTGCGTTCTCCTGGTATTGTATTAGATAACAGCTAGAGAGAGGTCGCAGACTGATTACATTATTCATCCAAAAGGAGGCTGTCCTACTGTGTTGCATTTATCGGATCAATTGTTGCTCTATTCATACCAGCAAGCTCAAAAGCTCCGTTTAAGCCATGAGTTTATCCAAATGCTAGAACGTGAGATACAGAAACGTGCCTTGGAATCGATAAAACTCAGTAGCTGATCTTTCGGATACAATAAAATGGACATGCCTTCAGTCAGAGGGCATGTCCATTTTTTATTTTGTAATCTGTTTTCCTTCTATATATAGAAGGATTAGTTATTATGATAACGCTTTGAGTCCTACCACGCCGATGACGATCAAAGCCAGGCTGAATATTCTGCCGACGCTTTTTGATTCACCAAAGAACAGCATATTGATGATAACCGCGCCTGCTGTACCTACACCGATCCAGACTGCATAAGCGGTACTCACTTGCAAGAACTTGAAGGAATTGTAGAGGAAGCAGAAAGCGGCAGCAAATCCTCCGTAATACAATACACCGCTTGTCAATGTTTTGTTGTCACTGAACTTCTTTAATCCAATGACTCCGATAAACTCACTTAGTGCTGCCAAGAAGACCAGTATCCACCCCATTATCCTTCACTCCTTTCAGCGCTTTCTTTTCATCTATTCCATCTGCGGCTTTTAATCCTGCAACCCCTAAAACGAGGACGATGATGAAAAAGACTTTTCCTAAACTGATATGTTCCCCGAAGAACATGACATCCATTAAGGAAGTGCCGATTGTTCCGATACCTGCAAATATTGCGTAGACAGTGCCCGTCGGAAGACTTTCACAGGCTTTTGTCAGGTAATGAAAATCTACTAGTATAAAACCAACGATGAACACCCAATGCCACCATTGACTCGCTGTATTGAAACCAAAAATCCAAACTAACTCGAAAAAGCTGGTTAATGCAACATATAGCCACGCTTTATTCATACTATCCGCTCCTAATTCATTTCTATAGCCATAACTTTGACTGACTGTCATTCATTTTATCATAAAAGCTAACATTTAGCTATGTTAGCTTACTGGATCTGTAAATTGCAGCGCATAGGATAAAAATTCAAGCACTTCTTCTTTCTGCCGATCCGCTTCACTTTCATCATGCTGGGCGTAAAGAAATACTTGCTCCGCTGTTGATTCAATCAGACCGATAAGAAGTTTTGCTGTGCGGTCAGGTTTGACGGACTGACGAATGGCTCCTTCTTCTTTTGCTGCTTCCAGCTTTTCACTGACCCATTCGTAAAAAGGCGCATAGACGGATTCCCACTCCCGAATATGTTCAGTAGAAGCAAGGCCAGAATAAATAACCGCCAATATTTCGTAATATTCTTTATTTACTTCGTATATTGCGTCCACCATCTGTTCGAACTGCTTCGGATATGGTGCGTGATCATCTACGGTACGCTTGACTATTTCCATCGTTTTCGCCACCATCACTTCCGCAATGGCCGGCATGAGCGACAGCTTCGATGGAAAGTATAAATAAAATGTCCCCTGTGCTATCCCTGCTCGCTTAACGATGTCCGAGATTTTTGTTTTTTCAATTCCCTGCTCTTTAAACACTTCTATCGCTGAGTGTATAATCGCTGTTTTTTTTCCCAATAAAGTTCCCACTCTCTATTTATAGGTCATTAATAGTATATCGTATTCATTCTTCTCCGACAAATTGCCGTATGGGTTTATGAATGAAAAATGCTGCCCTCTGAAAGGACAGCATGCACTAATATAATTACTTCGCTTCTTTTGTTTCCTGTACGAATGTTTCTCCACTTTTACGGGCTTGAATATCAATACTATGCTCAGGATACTCTTTTTCAAGTCGCTCGCTGAAACGCTTAACGATTTTTTCAGCTTCTTCTTTTTCCATGTCCGCCGATACTTCAAAGTCCAGCAAGACGAAGCCCCCCGCATCCTCTGTAATGATCAGACTCGCTTCAGATACGCCTTCCTCTTTATCGAACTCTTCCTTCAGCTCATCATTATTAGTCGTTGTGTCAGATTTATCTACAGGTTCTCTGACTTCATTTTCAGCTGGTTCGGTTTGTTCTTTATCTGCTTCTTTTTCAGTATCCGCGTTACATGCTCCCAATAATAGAAGTGATAAACTCAGCGGTGCCAATATGTGTCTTTTTTTCATGATAAACCGGCCCTTTCTGTTGTTAACTATATTGCGTATCCTATCATATATGTAAAACGCTGACAAAGATTTCGATAACAGACTATGCATCTTAGTTAATTATATAGCTAAAGGAATTATTACAGGAGTGACTCCTGATTGATTTAAACCGGATAATCCGGGTACACGTGCACAGGCAGTCGCAATACTCGTTCGCGCCCTTGTCATGGAAGGCTGCGCGGCAACGCTGTTTTCATAGCGTATGACAAAGCGGGAAACAAAGTCGGGGAACAAATGGTGCCGATACGAAACTGATTCAGCTGACGATTGCCGAACCGTTGACCTATTCTGAAATTGGATGGGTCGACGGTTTTTTATTATCTAAGTTTCCCATGCGTGAAAAGCAAGTGCCCCTGCTGAAACTTCTTTCCTTTTCTCTGGCGGCTGCAGGTTTTTGCATCCTAGTAAATGGGTATGGTAAGTATACCAACTGCATAGAAGGAGGCTAAACAAATGGACGAAATCAACAACAAGACATTTATTGGCGTATATTATAATGATGCTGACCTTCTGGACAAGATAGAAGAACTGAAAGAAACCGGCTATCTTGATGATAATATTTATGTAATTGCTAAAAACGAAACGGATGTAGCCATGCTGCGCAGCCGTACCGCTGCAGATGTGCATTCTGCTTACGACACATGGACGGACCGGTTCATTGGATTTCTCACCGGAGAAAATCACGTCAAGCAAATGATGTACGGCGTAGGGATGGATACGATACAGGTGGACCGTTATTACGAGGAAGTTCAGCATGGCGGTATGCTGCTGTACGTAGATGAAGGCTGGGCATTCAGTGTGTACTCAAAAGATGAACCTTTTTATACAGACGGCCTGTCTCCAAGCGCATCTAAACCTGTTTCTGATCCCAGACGGACGGCTGATCCCTTGATCGACGATACCGTTTCAAAAGCAAAGAACGCAGAAGACATGGAACCTTCTTATGGAGGATATGAACCATTGCAAAATTCTGCACATCCAGAAATGCGGACTTCAGCCAATCAGGCGGAGACTGTTGCATCGGACGACATTACGTCCGCAACAGAAGATCCGGTACTATCCGATTCCATAACTGATGATGAACCCCCTTCTTCTGCGAGGCATTAATCAGCGACTATACCAGCTCCCCCTTTACTTATTGGGAGCTGGTTTTACATTGTTACAATCTCTTTACAAACAGCGCTTCCTGTAACCCCTTCTTAATATGAACGTAATGTTTGGCCCTCTGTTTGTCGTGTAGTATGTATCTTGCAGCTAGAGAGAGATACAATATTTTGGAGGAGAGTCATACATGAAGAAGTTTTTGTGTTCAATTTTGATGGCATCAGCCATGTTTATGGGCTTCACCGGAGGCACTGCTGATGCTGCAAGTAAAGCTACAGCGAAAAGCGGCACATACATAACAGTTTACAATACAAATGTTCGTGCAGATGCGGGAACAAAACATAGAAAAGTTTTCACGCTGAAAAAAGGGACTCGTGTTCAACTTACACATCAAAAGCGCGCGGGCAAACAGTTGTGGTATAAAGTAAAGATTAACGGCAAAAAAGGATATGTACTGAGCACACTGCTAAAAAGATCTACAGGTAAAGCCGTAGCAGCCGCAGCACCAGTAAAAGGCGGAGGATCTGGTGTGGTAAAAACTGCAATGAAGCTGCGCGGAATTCCTTACCGCTTTGGCGGCACAACGACAAGAGGCTTTGACTGCAGCGGATTTATCCAGTATTCATTTAAGAAAAATGGGAAATCTGTTGCAAGAACGACGACCGGCCAATTTAAACAATCATCTAAAGTTAAATCCCCTCGGCCTGGTGATCTGGTGTTCTTCCACAACACATACCGCAAAGGCATTTCTCACGTAGGAATCTATGTGGGCAATAATAAATTCGTACATGCCGGCGGTAAAAAAGCGGAAGTTGTCAGCCTGAACAACCCTTATTGGAAATCTAAATTTAACAGCTACAGAAGATTATAAGCATGAAAAGAACCCGATGAAATGTGATCGGGTTCTTTTTTTATTCGACTGAATGTATTCGGCCTTGCTCGTCTTTATAGATGACATGATGCCTCTCAAATTTCGTCGGTGAGTCAAGTCCCGCTGCAGCGGCCACACGGAACAGGCCTTCACGCATTGTCAGAATATAGTTAGTGACACGGAATTTTTTCTCCTCTACGACAAGCGCCCGCTGTAAATTCTTGTCCGTCGTTGCCACACCGGCCGGGCATGTATTCGTATGACAGCGCTCCGCCATGATACAGCCGACGGAAATCATGAAGCCGCGGGCAATTTGAATCAAATCCGCACCTAAAGCAAGTGCGATGGCCGCTTTATCTGGTGTGATAATTTTTCCGGACGCAATAATTTTCACATTGTCTCGCACTTCATACTTCCGCAGTGCATCATCCAACAGAATAAGCGCTGAGCGAAGCGGTAATCCTACACTGTCCGCCAAGTCCTGGTAGGTCGCACCTGATCCGCCTTCTGCACCGTCCAGTGAGATGAAGTCTGGCCCCATCCCCGATTCCGCCATATACGAAGCCAGTTCTTCTGCATCCTGCTTTCCGCCGATGACAATTTTGATGCCGACTGGCTTGCCTCCTGCATGCCGAATATCTTCAATGAATGAAAATAATGACGGATAATCATCAAATTGATTGAAACGGTTCGGACTGTTAATGGACGTATACGGCGTCACATTACGGATTGCTGCGATCTCTTCCGTTACCTTTTCACCTTCCACATGTCCGCCGCGCATTTTTGCCCCTTGCGCCAACTTAATTTCAAATGCTTTAATTTGTGCTATTTTCGATTTCTCTTTCACTTTTTCAATATCAAACTGCCCGTCTTCTGTCCGAAATCCAAATAACCCTGAACCGATTTGCGCAATAATATCTGCTCCTCCAGCCAAATGATGATCAGACACGCCGCCCTCTCCCGTATTCATCCAGGCTCCCTGCGCCATCCCGATGCCTTTTGACAGTGCAGTAATCGCATGATCACCCAGTGCGCCATAACTCATTCCGGACTGCCCGACTAAACTGCGCACTACAAACGGCTGTTCACAATGCGGCCCCAATACAATCGCGTCCTCTTCTGGCAGAAGCCACGGCAGCGTCGTCACTTCCTCGCGATGTTCTTTTCGGGAAAATAGGTTATCCGCGTCTACTTCATAGCGCATCGTTTGTAACAAATTATCGTTGTCCACGCGCATTTCATCATTTTGTTTCGTGAACATGGCATTGCGGATATAATGCCCCGGTTCCTGAAAATCCCGCTTGGAGCCAAAACCGATGACGCTGTTCAAATACTTCCCCGGCATAACCATATGTAAATACTCTTCCCTGCTGAACGGTTTGCCGCTGTTATCATCGTTATATAAGTACTGTCTAACTTCGGGACCCGCCTTCTCGAACATATAGCGCACACGTCCCAATATAGGATAATTGCGCAATATCGAATGCTGTTTCTGACCGCGGTCGAAAAAGTATAAAAAGATTCCAATACTGATCGGGATAATCAATATAATAAGCACAACTAATGATGTTGTAAAATTAATCCCGTCAAACCAACTCATAAACACCCGCTCCTTCCAAATTGTCTGTACTCTACCTGTACCCCCGATAACTGACCGACTAAACGTAAAAAGCCCCATTCCTTGAAGACGTTCAAGGAATGAGGCTTGGATAGTGCTGGTTTTATTGTGATTCTGGGTGAATGATTAGTTTGACGGTACGTTTACTTCAATTGATTTAGTGCCAACCGGAGTAGATTGACCTTCTTTTTTCACGCTCACTACGATTGTGCCTTGAGCACCCGGCTTGGCAGTACCCGTAATTTTACCACCCTCTAATTTAAGGCCAGTAATATCAGTTGCATTGCCTGAGTAACTCTTAGCAACTGTTCCCAAGTTAATTGTTTTGTTATTGTTAGTGATAAAGATATTTCCTTCTTCATCAATGCCTGGTACGAATTCAGTTGATGTTAACTTAATACCTTCCGATTTCAGTACTTGCTGATCAATTGTAGGAGAAGTGACAACTTTAGTGTCTTCAAAATCTACAGATGAGATCGTTGGAGTCGAATTTACTACTGTAATCGTAGCAGTAGCTCTTACAATATTTCCTTCTTTAATTTGAACATCCGCAGTTCCTGCTTTTACTGCTTTAACAGTGACAATACCGTTACCATCCTTTGCCACTGTTGCAACATTTTCATTAGAAGAAATTACATTGTATTGAGCCTGTAGGATTTTGTCATTTTCAATGAAATATCCTTGACTATTAAATTGTTTCCATGCCAGTTGAACTGTCGCATCTTTAGAACCCGCGATTGAATCAATCGTTAAATCATCAGCAGCTGATACAGTTTCAAATTTTCTGGCAGCCACTTCCTTGTCATCTGACACAGATACTGCGATGTTCCCTAGAACAGTATCACCCGACTTCACTGCGATAGTTGTTGTTCCAGCTTTAACTGCTTCTACATTCACTGTTGCAACACCTTCTTCAGACGCTGATACAGCTGCAGTTGCAATTTCAGTATCTGCCGAAGTTACAGTTAATTCTCCATTAAATAGATCATTGTATTGATCTTTCACTGTTACAGTTACATCCTGTTTTGCACCTACAATTAATTTAGAATCTGTAGCTGAAAGTGTCGCGCTAGTTGCTACACGCTTGCCAACACCAACTGTAAGCTTAACATTTTTCGTTACATCGCCTACTTTGGCTACGATATTTACATCACCCGTACTGATTGGCGTCACTTTACCATCAGAAGTAACTGTTGCTACACTTGGGTTGGAAGATGTGTATGTTGCAGCTGGATTTGACTTTGTTACACCGTTTAATGTAACAGCTTTCGTAACTTTTACTACCGCTTCTCCATCTTCAAGTGAAATCTTTCCACTTTCGACCTTTGTCCCGGCTTGGGTTACTTCTACTTCACTGATTTCAGCAAATGTATTGCCGAAATCTACTACATTCACATCTACCAGATCCGATTCAACAGCTTTCCCGTCTTTATTCGTTACTACCACTTTGTATGAGAACTTTGTATTCGGAGCAAGAGCTTTCAACGTGCCTGTCGCTTGTTCCGAAAATACAGCCGTATTAGTAGACTGGAATTCTACCGTATAGCCAGCATCTTTCAGCTTCTTCATATCTGCCGGTTTACCGTCTACGTCAAATGCTAATTTCTGATCAGCAGTATTAGCATTCACTTGCGTAGTAGTCGCAGTAACTTTTTCGACTTTCAGCTCATACGTGAATTTGTAAGGAGTAACTGTATCTTCTTCTCCTTCATTTTCTGCTTTTGTCGTCACGGTAAGTGTTACTTCTTTACCCGACGTCAGTTCGTTTTTTAGTTCAAGCGTCGCTTTCGTTCCATCTTCGTTGGCTTTGAAAGACGCCAGTTCGTTGTCTTCGATGCTCAGCTGATCAGCTTTTAGCACCTGTAAGTTTTTGCCCGTCAGCTCCACCTGTTTGTCACTGATTGCCTGAACTGATGTAATTTCAGCTACTTCCGGTGCTTCCGGAGTTTCTGTCAATTCCACTTTAGACGTTTTGTAAAGGAATGAAGCAAACTGTGCACGCGTTGTTGTTTCTTTCGGTCTGAAGTTTGGTGCAGCAGGGTTTGTGATATCGAAGAAGTCGAGTACATCAATAGATGGACGTGCTTCTGCTTTTGCTTTCGTCAGATCTACTACATCTCTGTCAAACTCTTGTTCTTTCACATATGAAAGAAGATCTGTTTTATTCACAGCGTCATATGCACGCACTAGCACAATCGCCATGTTTTCACGTGTGATTGAGCCGGCAGCTTTCAATGATCCGTCTTCATATCCTCTGAATACGTTATTATCTTTAACAATTGCAGCAGACTGCAAGAGTTCGTCATTAGATTTTTCTGTCAGGTCTGTAAAACGGGGGTTCGTTTTATAATCTGTTGGAATTGTGTATCCCATTGACACAAGCCATTTCCCCATCAATTTTACCACGTCGGAACGTGTTAACGTTTTATTCGGTTTGAAAGAACCGTCAGGATAACCTGAAATAACTCCCGCTGCTGAAAGTGCATCAATTGCTTCCTTGTGCGAGTTGTTTTCTAATACGTCAGTAAAGTCAGCCGCACTGACAACTGGTGCCACCGCTGATGCTACTAATGCAGCAGATGCTACACCTGTCAGATACTTCTTGTAGTTCTTCGTTGTTGATTTCATAAAAATAGTTCCTCCTTTGAATTCTTGTACTGGCATTACCGCTGGTTGAATGCGTGAGCAACGGGTTGAATCGCTCTCCTTTTCTAATACCCTATTTCCGCTATGCTAATCATGAAGATTATCAATAGATGACAAGGATCTTAAAAAGAGTGATTACTAGTTGCCCGATTAAATACTAGCATACCTTTCCACTTTTGGTAATGGAAATAACAGGAGAGAATCCACAAAATGTGGCACTCACTCCCATTGAATAGTATATAACCCGGACATTACACAGCAGTTACAACTATGTGACCGGATGATGTCAAAATGAAATTCAAATATGCTGCGTCTAATTAAGCGTGGCGAAAGTATTTTCATGATACAATCCCCATATGAAAAAATTATTTGGGTTTCTTTTACTTATAGTACTTGTAGTCGGACTGGCGGTATCATCCAGCCAAACCTATGAACAGCAATCCCTCATTTCAACTCTGCAGGAACTTCTCCCGGGTGAGCCGGGCAAAACCGTTCTTTCAGGACTAGAATTCACCTATTGGAACCGAAACATTTCCATTGAAGAAAGGGGCTATTATCATTTTGTAGAATTCCTCATACGAAAGGCTGCTCACTTTTTCACTTTCGGCTTTTTAGCACTCGTTATTTACTGGCTGCTGCCGAAAAGAAACGGCCGTTTACTATTCGCTGCGGGTTTGACATTCCTGCTGGCATGCACTGATGAACTTCATCAATACTTCACGGGCGGAAGAACAGCTACTATGCAGGATGTTTATTTGGATACGGCAGGAGCGGTGACGTTTTTGCTGATTTTTTCAGCATTCCGTTTGATCCGTCGTATGCGGAAGCATTAGTTCAATAGAATCATTCAGGGTTATAGTAATCCTAATCTTTTTATCGCTGTATGACTGTGTGGTAAGATATTACGAAACAGGAGGGCATACAATGAATCATTCTGACGACGAGCTGATCCTAAGCCTGCGTTATGTCTCTATTCAGCGCGTTGTGGACCGCTTGGAACAAAGTTATCAAAAATCTTATCATTCCATCTCTTTATTTCATAACCGGATCACTACCTCTTCAAGAACATTCCTTCTGGAGCATGTATTTGATTTGTCCTACCGCCCATTTTCGGGTCAGACGGGACTATTTTATCTTCATACGCGCGAGGGTGTTTTTGCTTTTGAGGTCGTGGAAGAACCCGCGCATTTCATTTCATTATTCAAACAAATACAATCTGTGTAAACAGAAACTGCATCTTCTGCCCCCTTCATCTGTCTTTAAAATAGGACGTTTATACTTTTGTTTGATAGGGTAATAAAAACTATGAGCAAGCAAGCCAGCGACAGGAATTTCATGAATTTCACAAATAGACAGGCATTTATTTTACTTTTTAATGGTATAATAGAGTTACACAAAAGACTGACCGAAATAAATCCTTTGAACTATTACTGTTGCTGATTATGCCTATTTTGAAGGAGGGATGTTATGAAACGCCGGGAAGAGTTGTCAACGATATACCGTACGATCAATCAATTGCGAAATAATGGAGAATATACATTAGTAATCAGCCAGGCAGAGAACCTGTTGAATAAAGGGCTTGTATTTTCCGATAAAGATGCTGTTCTGTCGGCACATTATATTTGTGCAGTTACTCATTACTATACAGGAGACTTTGCAAAGGTTCTGTTTCATATTGAAGAGCATCATTCACAATGTTTACTTTATGGCAGCAAATCCGACTGGATGCGTTCGTATTATTTACAGTACTTTGTCTGTTCTTTTGCAATGGATTTTGATAAAGGACAGAAGCTATTGGAAGATATGCTGAAGATTGCTCTTGAAACAGAGAATTACCCGTATGTCACAATGGCATACAGCAATCTGAGCCATCTGTTTAATAAAAAAGAGCAATATGAAGAAGCGCTGAAATTTGCACAACTGGCGGTGTTTTACGCTGGTGAAGATGAAGTGGACAGAACTATACTGTTTATACGCGCACATTTACATTTAGCTGAAGCCGCCATCAATCTAAGCCAGTCTGATCTGGCCGCACGCAGCATCGAATATGCAGATCAGTTATCCGCTATGGACAATTTCCCCCGTGAGAAGACTACTTTAAAAATTCTCAAAGCGAGAATCCATGAATTATCGGGCGATTTGCCGAAAGCTTTTCATTATTATACGGCTGCGAAAGAAATAGAAGAGCAATTACAAGATTATTCGCTGCTGAAAGACATTCAGCAAAAACGAATCACACTGGCCGAAACTATCTGTAACTTCGATGAGCTGGCAGTAATCCAAAAAGAATATATCGATCTGCTGCATGAACTCGAGGACAGTCATTGGGTGAAAGCGGCCTTAGAATTACAAATTCGTCTGCAGAACTCTTCAAGCAAAACCAGTGAGCATATTGATTATCTGACGGGCGTCTATAATCGTAAGTATTTAGAAGAAGCGGCCAATGCATGGCTGCTTGAGGCAGCGGAGACGAAAGAATCCATCGTTTGCATAGCCATTGATATTGATAATCTAAAGTTCATTAACGATACATTCGGTCATCTGGCCGGAGACGAAGCGATTAAGTTTGTTGCGCACATCTGCAGCAATGAAATTAGAAAAAATGATGTGCTCGGCCGTTTTGGCGGAGATGAATTTGTATTAGTCATGAAAGATATCACTTTAGAGAATGCGAAGAAAAAAGCAGGGCTGCTCGCAAATAAAATAAAAAATCTATCTCTTGACTGCAAAGAGCTGCCTTCACCTGTCACGATCAGCGTTGGACTCAGCGATAATATGATGCGGGAAGTGTATACTTTCAAAGATTTATTCCACTTGGCTGACCTCGCACTATATCAGGCAAAGAAAAACGGTAAAAATCAAGTCGTATCCTTCATCTAATCAAAACATGAAATCCTTCTGAGGACTTCATGTTTTTTCTATTAAAAAAAGACTGACACGGCATGGAGCTGTGTCAGTCTTTTTATTAGTTGAGTACTTTTACTTTTACGTTTTTACGTCCCCACTCGTATGCGCGGGATTTATTAGGAATAAATACGTCAATCTTCTTCCCTTTAATTGCACCGCCAGTATCTCCTGCGATTGCATAACCATAACCTTCTACATGAACTTTTGTTCCAAGTTTGATAACACGCGGATCTACTGCAATTACTTTCAAGTTCGGATTCTTGCGCAGGTTCAAGCCGGTTCTTGTAATACCTGAACATCCTTTACAGTGCGCCGTATAAGCAGTAGCGCTAACCATAAATTCTTTTGCCACTTTCGCTCCGTTTGAACGAGAAGGTGTTGCTGCTTTTTTTGGTGAACTTGCTGCTACTTTAGATGATTTCACTAAACGCAATTTTTGGTTTGGATAAATAACTGTTGATTTCAAGTTATTCCACTGCTTAATGTTCGCTACAGACACTTTGTGCTGCTGTGAAATTTTATATAATGTGTCACCTTTTTTAACTGTGTGAACTGATGCTGCGGCTGAAGTTTCGTTCATTCCGCTTGTAAAAACTGTGATTAACATGGCTACTGTAAATGCAAAGACTAACTTCTTCAATATGCCACCCCTAACGATTTGATAGACCTAGCTTACCAAGTGATTATTACAGTCAGATTACAAACAAGGAACAATACCATGACAACAAGACTTTCAATGTTACAAACTGGAATTTCTCGCTTAAATGATCTGAACAATCAGTCACTTACTCTCAAAAGCGCACGATATTTCTCGTACTCAGCCAGTATTTCCAATGTTTTATTTAAAGTACAGCGGGTACTGTTCTAGAAAGATGCAACTATGAATTCTGCTACTGCGAGGAGGAGCTTATTTATGAGGAAACGACATGTTGTCGGTACGTATGACACGGACAGAGAAGCTATTGCAGCCATCGAGGATCTAAAACGTCAAGGGTTTACCGCGGATGAAATCTCTATCATCAGCAAAGACTCTGGTGAAGCAGAGTACGTAGTGGAACAGACAGATACCCACGCAGCGGACGGTGCCGCAACTGGTGCTGCCGCCGGAGGTCTGCTTGGGGGTCTCGGCGGTGTGCTGACAGGTCTTGGTGCCCTGGCTATTCCCGGAATCGGACCGGTGATTGCGGCCGGACCCATCGTTGCCGGTATTACAGGTGCTGCTGCAGGAGCGGGAGCAGGCGGACTTGCCGGCGCATTGATCGGCATGGGTATTCCTGATGAAGATGCACACCACTATCATGAACATTTCGAACAGGGAAAGATTCTGGTATTACTGGATTCAGACCTGTATGACCCCGCCGCACATACACATCACACTGCCGGAACCCCTCTTCGGCACTCGCATACAGAAACGGAGGCCAGTCCATTGATCGACCCAAATCCTCTGGCAAAAGACCGCAGTTACGATCCATTAACTGATCCAAAACCCCGCGACGAAGATTCACCTATGTAATACAGCAGAAGGTCTCTACGGAGGCCTTTTTTATTTCGCAAAAATATGAATACAGCCTGTACTGTGGTTTGTTTCCTTGCTTACAGGGGAAAGAATGAAGGACTGTAACTTTTGATTACTAAGTGAGGTGCTGGAAATGCCATTGACCCGTGATCGCGATGATGTGTCAAGAGCAATTATACAACTGATTAAAGACGGTAATATGGAATCTTTAAAGAAAGCCATTGAAGAGATGGAGCCTGCGGAGATTGCGGCCCAATACCGGCGTTTGCCTAGAAAACGTCACACGATTTTCTTAGAAGTGCTGGATAAAGAAAAGTTAGTTAAGATGCTCAGTTCCCTTACGAGGAATGAGCAGCTGCGAGTATTGGAACTCGTCGGCCCTATGCGTGCTACAGAGTTATTGGATGAAATGAAAAGTGAAGACCTTTCCTATTTATTGGCCGATTTGCCCGATAAAAAAGTGGAAAAACTCATTGCTGAAATGCGTCAGGAAGAGAAAAAGTATATTCGGCAGCAGCGAAAATATCCAAAAGATTCTGCGGGACGGATTATGACCGCCCGCTATGTGTGGATTCATCAATCGTATACGGTAGAGAAAACAATTGAAAAGCTAAAGCATTATCAGGGGTACGCACCTTATTTAAACTATGTCTATATTATTAATGATGAAAAGCAACTGATCGGCGTGCTGTCTTATCGTGATTTATTGCTGGCTGATCCGGCTGTCTGTGTAAAAGACATCATGAAGACTTCGATAGCAAAAGTATTTGATACAACTGAGCAGGGTGATGTCGCCAAAATGATCGGACGCTATGATTTCGTATCGCTCCCGGTCGTCAATGATTCCAATGTGCTGGTCGGAATTATACGGGCGGATGAAGTACTCGATTTAGTTGTCAGAGAGGCTAATAAAGATATCGAAATGCTGTTTGCTTCGGGTAAATCCATCGACTTTCACACGAAGCCACTGGTTGCGGCTTATCGCAGACTTCCGTGGTTAATCCTTCTGTTGTTTATCGGACTGGTGTCAGGAAGTATTATTTCTCGCTTTGAAGAGACGCTGGAGGCAGTTGTTGCCCTCGCCTTCTTCATGCCAATGATTGCCGGCATGACAGGTAATACAGGCACACAGTCACTGGCAGTTGTCGTGCGTGGTTTAGTCTCAGAAGATATGACAATGAAGAAATCGTTACATTTAGTTTTCAGGGAACTGATCGTAGGTGTCCTGTTGGGCGTTGTATGCGGTGCTGTGATTTCTGTTATCGCCTACATTTGGCAAGGAAGCTTCACCCTCGGTTTAGTCGTCGGCTCGTCACTAGTTGCCACATTAATCATTGGCACTATCGCTGGAACAGTCATACCGCTGATTCTTAATAAGTTTAAAGTGGATCCCGCTGTTGCTTCCGGCCCCCTTATTACAACAATTAATGATATTTTGTCACTGCTGATCTATTTCGGTATTGCTACAATGTTCATATCGAAACTAATGTAAAGAAACGTTCAGATATACGATGCATAAAGTTGGCAAGAATATCATAGCATGACGTAATAAAAAGTATATGTAAGGTTGTTGTAATGTATCTCAGTTTGATGCCAAACACTACAGGAATATGACATTCTTCACAGTTTGATGATTTCCGTTTATTTCGGTTTTCATAGGTTATACTAGTACTAACAGCAATTGCACAAACGGATATGGGTTGAAGTTTGATGCAGCTGGGTTTGTGATAGTGAAGAAGTAAAGTCGAATAATTTGTACCGCTTCGTCGAAGAGCGCGTACATAACCAAAAGCTCCGCGGCAATGGGTTGACCGCGGAGCTTTTGGTTTTTTTATTCTGCCGAACTCACGTTTAACGTAAATCAATTTTGGGAATTTGTAAAATGAGGAGGTGATGGCAGATGCCATGGAGCAAAAATGATTACCCTGCTTCGTTAAAGAATTTGAGTCCGGACGTTCGCAATAAAGCGATTGAGATTGCAAATGCCCTGCTTCGAGAGAATTACGACGAAGACCGTGCTATTTCTATTGCAACGGCACAAGCTCATGAGTACGTGGAAGGTAAGAGTGAAGGCCGTCCTCAGTATGAAGTAAAGCCACGGAATGATGAATGGATATTTCAAAAGTCCGGAAGTGATCACGTAATGTTTAAAGAAGAGACGAAAACGGCATTACTGGATAAAGCAAAAAAGTATGTCACTGAACATGACGGGATTTTATCTGTTTATCACGCAGACGGTTCACATGAAAAGACGTTATATAAATAACTAGAATGGACAGCCATTCTAGTTATTTTCATTTTCTTCTGACGGATATGTCACTTCCCCGTCTTCTGATATGACCGGTTCAGCGCCCCACTTTCCAACTTCATGATCTTCAATCAGCGTCTTTTCTTTCGGTCCGTCGATAATATGTTTTACATTCCAGCCGTGTGCTGCAAGCCAGTTACTGATCAGCAGCCGATGACATCTTGCCGGATGGCGTTCAGAACAGCATATCGCGACACGCTGCTTTTTCGCTTCATCCATCAATTCATCTGCTCCTTCTTGGAATTCCGCTGTCAGCGTGTAATCCGCATAGTTATGGAAGGATTGATTATTCCATCCGTCATTGACGTCATTGTCGATACTTTTAGATTTTCTTCTGCGCCCTCCCAATTTACCGCAGTGTCTGTAGGCAATGTCATGTGAAGGCAGCCATTCTTTCATCCGGTCTTCGTGAAAATGCGGAAATTTCCGGCTGCCGGGAAACGCCCGCACATCCACCAGTTTTTCAACTCCCGCGTCATCGAGCAATTTCAAAAACTCCTCTTTCGTATGGGTGGAATGACCGACTGTATAGATCTCCATATATACTCACTCCTTCTCTATTGTTATTCCCTGACGAACCGGTAAAATAACCTCTTCTGTCAGTTCTAATTCACTGCTGAAGCGAGCAGCATCTATTCATAAATTATCGATCAAGGGCTTATCCGCCAGGGCGCAAACGCTCTTTAGGTGAATGAAAGAAATCAGCCAGCACTGTCCGCTCTTCATCCACTAGTTTCCGTTTCAATAAATCGGGAATAATAAAGTAAAAAAGGAAGTGAAAACTATGCTTCGTTTCAAACGGGCATTGTTTCTGTATAACCGGACCGCCGGAGAAGATGACACGCAGCAAAAGCTTTCCGATACTATTCATGTGTTTACGCAAGCAATCGATGAACTCATCGTGCTGCATACAGCGTCTGAAGTGGAACTGCAAAAAGCCTGCAGGGAGTACGGCGGCCAAGTCGACCTGCTCATCATTCTCGGCGGGGACGGTACAGTGCATACATGCATCAACAGCATCGCTCCTTTGCCGGTACGTCCCGCCATTGCCATACTCCCAGGCGGCACTTCCAATGATTTCAGCCGGTCACTCGGCATTCCGCAAACATTGAATGAAGCAGCCGCTTCCCTGCTTTCCGGCTCCGTCATTGATACTGATGTCGGACAAGCAGGTGACGATTATTTCATGAACTTCTGGGGGACCGGCCTAGTTACCGACACATCAGAAAATGTGAAATCCAATGAAAAGAAACGCTTCGGCTCTATCAGTTATTTGCTCAGCACATTGCGGACGTTGAATCAAACGGAGCCTTTTTACTATAAAATCCGTTGTGAAGGAACTGAACTGGAAGGTAAGGCTATTTTGCTGTTCGTACTGAATGGCCGGTTTATCGGAACGACTGAACTGCCAATCGTTTCGCTGTCTCCTTTTGACGGGAAGCTGGATGTGCTTATCGTCCGCGATTCCAACTTATCCGCTTTCCGCGAATTGCTTACATTGCAGAATCCTGTTGTGGAAAATGAACAGTTGACCCAGCTCGAATATATTCAAGCGGATGCATTGGAGGTTTTACAGCCCGTTGGCAAGAAGGCGGATATGGATGGAGAGATCTACGAAGAAACTGCAAAGAAGATCACTGTATTGCCGGGACATTTGAAGATGATACGGGTAAAGTGAAGGTAAAACCGGCGGGAGAATGCAGCAAGTCATGTAACTAACACTATGGCTGTGCAGTTCATGCTGAGCGTTTTTTGGTTTACTGCTTTATGAATTTGATTAAACAAAAATCTCTATTGGTTGAATATGAGGAATGATGTTTACTTCATATTCGCGTCTGATAGGTAGATAGTGGTTTGAAACCGTTGATCTGCGCTGCAACCGGACGCTTTCTGGAGGGCGGGCGGTGAACCACACACCCCTCGCTTCGCTCGCTAGGTGTTTCACCTGTCCCGCTGATCCTTCCAGAGTCGCCGGTTTCCGCTCCGATCAACTAAGCGAGTGCGAATAAATCATATGCTGCAAACGCGCCCGATAATAGAATATGCTAATCCCAACAATTAAAAATAACTTCCCCGTTTGTATTTGGTCTCCAATGTTTCTCGTTTTTCAATTCGAGCTCTGATAAATCATGAGAATTGGGATTAAATGGTTCGTTTAGAAATGCCATTTCTAAAACTGTATAATATGGACTCAATTCGTTTATTAGATCTTTAGAATTTAAATAATGAATTTGAAGTTCATTTTCATACGTCGCGATTGCAACATAAGGGAAATATTCATGAAGCAAAATGGACATTATATTTTCACCTATCTTTATATCTAAGCGAAAATAATTTAATGGATACCTGGGCGAAATATAACCAATTACTTCGCCATGAAATTTCCTGGCAATTTCATATCCTAACTTTTTAAATATGTGTCCATCCATCTTCTTTAAATCAATATTTTGATTTGCTAAACCTGTAATATACATTGGTAACCGCATTTTATTCATCTCATCTCCACAAGCATTTATACTTCTAAATGGCCCTTTTATGGAATAAACAATAATATCCATTCTATCACATTCCGGATGAGCTGATTCATTCAATCTGTCTGTTAAAATAGCAGGTTGGCAATGAAAAAAAGACATCTGTTCATAACTGAATGATGTCTTTTGTAAAATATTTGTTAATGACTTCTCCCTAACTATTGAACCAATTAAAGTACATCGGCAGCCCGTCAGCGTTCTATTTCTAAAATCGGTTCATTCGGATTGGACTTCCCTGCCAGTTCATCTCGGAGCAAATATGCACCGAGCATACTGTACACTGTTCCGTTGCCGCCGAGTCCTATCAAATAATAGACATTCGGCTCCAATGGATGACGGCCGATGACGGGCAGTTCATCGGTCGATTCGCCGAACAGCGCCGTCCACTCATAGTCAAAATGAAGCTTCTGCTCTGGGAACAGTTCCTGCAGTTCGCTTTTTAATTGGCCGAATTTCTTTGCGATATGTTCCTCTGAATCAGGTAACGTATCCATATTTTGATCCAGCCCGCCAACTACAATTCGGTTATCATCCGTCAGACGCATATATAAATACGGGCGTTTAGTTTCCCAAATCATCATACGGTCACGCCAAAATGACAAATCTTCTATTGGCTGTGTGGCGGCCGCATAGGTGACTTTCACATCTTTTTGCGGAATTGTCATATCAGGGGCCGGCGCATAGCCTGTTGTGACGATAACTGCCCTTGCCTGAAAATCACCATCCGTTGTTTTGATCAGTACGCGCTCTTCGGTATCCTGAATTCCCAGCACTTCGGTATGTTCAAAGACATCCATTCCTCTTTCATATGCATAGTAAATTGCCCCCATACATAAACGAAGCGGATTCACTTCGGCATCTCCTTCTGTCACAATTGCGGCAGGCTGGGAAAACGGGAAATGGGCTTCGATGTCTTCACGTTCCCAAAACTCCACGGGAAAGCCGTGTTTCCTCAGTGCATCATATTCTTTTTTTAATCTGGCGACATCTTCTTCCGTACTGGCGTAGTATAAACTTTCTCTCGTATGGAAATTCACGTCAAACGGTGCATGTTCCGCCACATCCTGCAGATTTTTCATCGCCTCTTTACATGACAAATAAAATTCGACCGCCTTGTCTTCCCCGATTTGCTTGATTAGTTCATGCAGCATAATGTCGTTGGAAAACTGTAATAAACCGGTGTTAGCTGACGTGCTTCCCCCTCCGGCTTCATCCTGTTCAATCAGCGCAATTGAATAGCCTTCATTCGACAGTACATAGGCAGTCAAAGCCCCAGACATGCCTCCGCCTATAATGGCCGCATCATATATTTCTTTACGCTCGGCCTTAGCAAAACCTTCTCTCTGGAATGTCGTATCCCAATATAGTGATCCTGTATGCAGTTTCATCGTAAACAATCTCCTGTCTGTCTTTTTCACTTTATTTACCCATACTGCGCAGCCAAGTAAACATAGACAAAAAAGCACTCAGCAGAATTTGCCGAGCGCCTTTTCGTTTAACCTCTGAACGGCCACCACACACCGCGTCCGAATGATACCGTAATAGCCGGAATCAGCAGCGGCAAGATAATTAAGCCGTATAATAATAAACCGGAAATAACAATTGTGGCAATCTGCACAAGACTTAAGACACCTGAAGGCATCATTGCCCCGAATGTCCCTGCCAAAATAACAGCTGCCGTAATAATAACCGTACCCATTTTCGCCATTGAATACATCAACGCTTCGCGGACCTTCATACCCCCAATGCTCTCTTCGCGGAAACGGTCCAGAAGAAAGATGGAGTAGTCCACGCCGAGTGCGATCAGCATGATAAATCCGAAGAACGGAACCGCCCAGCTGATCCCGTCGTAGCCGAGACCATTAACAAATACCAATTCCGTAATCGAAATCGCTGTATAATATGTCAGCAATAGCGAACCGATCATATACAGCGGCATGATTGCCGAACGGAACAAGACGAACAATACAATGAATAAGCCGACTAACATAACCGTTACTGTACGCGTAAAATCGGCAGAGGAGATGTCATTCAAATCAGAGTTGATACTTGAAATACCGCTGAATGCCAGCTCTGCATCTTCAAACGGTGTACCGATGACCGAACGCTTTACAGTACCTTTTATATCATGAACCGTTGATATGGCATCACGCGAATAAGGGTTTTCCGTCAAAATGACTTCCATCAGAATTCCCTTTTCATCGTCAAATGCATAGCGGTCAATCACCGGTTTGAATTCTTCATTATCCAGTGTGCCCTTGGGAATGAATAATCCCGTATCCCGCACACTTTTCGTATCCGCCATGTCTTCGAGCATATCCGCAATTTCCTGCAGACCGGTCGTCACTTCGGCCAATCCGTCTTTAGAAGCCTTCACACCGCTGCCCAACTGCTTTAATCCGCCTTTTAATTGGCCAATTTGCGATCCGCTCTGACTAATCTGTGTTCCGGCACCTGCAATCCCGCCGCTGATTTTATCCAGCTCATTACCGAGTGCATCCAAACCGCCCGCTGCCTGTGCTGCCGGCATGCCTTGCTGCAGACCGCCTGAAATCTGCGATAACTGATTGGTAATCTGTTCGATTCCATTTGCGGCTTGGATCAGTCCGGCACCGCCGCCCGCTCCGCCTGAAGGCAGCTGATTGGCTGCATCTCGTAAATTATACTGAACTGTTGCCAGACCAAGACGAATCTCTTGTATGCCGTCATTCGCCTGCTGTAAGCCGTCTGCCATCAGTCCAATCTGATGATCCACATATAAGTCTTCTAACAGTTCACCAGTCGGACGCGTCACCGTACGTACACTTTTGACGCCTTCCACTTTTTCCAGGTCACGGGAAATCGCTTCTAAATATGTGACATCCCCTTCTTTAACAATCGGTGAATCTTTTTTCAATAACACTTGCACAGGCAATGAATCTCCTTCACCAAATGCATCTGAGATGAGATTCAATCCTTTAACAGATTCTTTACTGCTGTCAATTTCATCCACTGTATTAAATGACAGATCATTATCATATGTCAAAAGCAAAGGCACTGTAATCACTGCCACGATCAGCATAGAAACGAGCGGGCGCATGACCGACACCTTACTGAAAGCAATCCACAGTTTACTGTCTTTATGTGATGCGGCACCTTTTGACGGCCAGAATAATTTATCCTTCAAAATTGACATTAACAACGGAACGACCGTGAACAAAATCAGCATGAGGACCGCAATACCGACGGCCACCGCGACTGCCGACTTAAATATTGGGAAGTCCGCAAAGCCGATCGCCGCGAAACCGATAAATACAGCAAGCGCACTGATGAACAGCGTGCGGCCAGCCGTTTTATACGTATTAATGATCGCCTCTTCCACTTCATGGCCTGCGAGCAGTTCTTCTTTATAGCGGCTCAGCAGCAGAATGCAGTAATCTGTCCCGAGACCGAATAAAATCGCCACGAGGAATATTTGCGTGTAATTGGAAACCGGGAACCCAAACCAGTCGATGAAGAAAGCTACCAATGACTGGCTCAATAAATAAGTGATCCCGACCGCCAATAAAGGAACAAACGGTGTCACAATCGAGCGGAACACAAAGAGTAATAAGGCGAAAATTAATACAACAGTTATTAACTCCGTCTTTTTCAAGCCTTCCTGCGCACTTTCATTAACGTCATGATTGATAATTGCTTCCCCTGTCATATAGACTGCATCGTCTTTTGACACCAGGTCTTTTTTAATCTTTTCTGCCACCTGGATAATTTCGTCCTGAGAACCATCCACTGTTATCGGCAGTAAGACTGTTTTTTTATCTTCAGAAACCAACTGATTTTCTACTTCTTCACTTTCAAACGGATCCAGGACACTAGTTACCGTCTTACTGACTCCTTTGATTTCCTCAGCCACAGCGGAAATTTCTTTTTTCTTCGCTTTGTCCGCCGGCTGTTCCAGTGCATAGACGAGCGAAATCGTTTCATCCGCTTCCCCCGCATCTTCAAGCATTTTTGCGGCTTTTTGGGAATCAGCAGAGTCGAGCAGCTGGAAAGATCCTGCTTGTTCTGCCTGCTTTGCCAAATCCGGCGCGAGTATGAATAACACGGCCGTCAGTACAACTAAACCAATCGTAATCGGCCATTTGAATTTTAGTACGTTTTTCACAAATTACCTCTCCTTCATTACTAGAATTGATTTGAGCTTACGAAATGTGCCGATGAATTGCTCCAGCTCCTGTTCATCAATCTGGTCTTTGAACAGCTTTTCGACACTTTCATAGATTGCTTCATCCGAAATAGACAGCACTTCCAACCCTTTTGCAGTCAGTGCAATTCGGTTAATCCGCTGATCGTTCGGGTCTTTTTCTGACACAACAAGTTCTTTTTCAACCAGTTTCTTGAGCCGGGTCGAAATGGCGCTTTTATGTACTCCTTGAATTTCCGCCAGCTGTCCGCTTGATAAGTGTCCATAGGCAGAAAGGATTTTCAACACTTGGATTTGTTCACGCGAATAGTCTTTCCATATCGGCATATCCAAATTTTTAACGACATGTTCAGTGCCGTAAATAATCACTTCTTCAAATAGTTCCACCGCTTCCTGAAGTTGTTCTTTCAAAATAGTCCACCCCCTCAACCAATAGTAATAGTTTAGGGGGTGGACTATATAAAGTCAATCAGCAAAGTCTAGTTTTTTGCAAATAAAAAGTCAGCCCGGCAGAATTCATTCTGCAGGACTGACTGTATAATTTTTGAACTTGTTCATCACACGATAAAATACGCGATGACAGAAAGCAATACCGATGTAATCGCCATAGCAGCGAGCGGCTTCATCGCACGGTCTTTAAGATCTCTCAGACTTACATTAAGTCCAAGGCCGACCATTGCCGCTGTCAGCAACCATGTCGTCAGTGTGAATACACCTTGCATTACGTTGTCTGAAACAGGAATGGAATGACCGAATACATAGCTTCCTAAGATACTAAGAACAATGAATCCTACCAAGAACCACGGAAATTCGATTTTCGCATTGGATTCGTCTGTTCCTTTGTTTTTGCGTTTCATCAGGAAGATGAAGATGAAGCAAAGTGGAACTAACAGGAAGACCCGGCCGAGTTTTGCAAGTAACGCAATCGCCAGACCGTCTTCTCCTGCCGGCGCACCCGCCAGCGCGACGTGTGCCACTTCGTGCAGACTGATTCCTGCCCACATTCCATACTCAATTGAATCCAGCGGAAGAATCG
The DNA here is from genome assembly GCF_002109365.1 of Sporosarcina sp. P37. NCBI lineage: Bacteria > Bacillati > Bacillota > Bacilli > Caryophanales > Caryophanaceae > Sporosarcina > Sporosarcina sp. P37. The sequence goes on along the minus strand of NZ_CP015349.1, from coordinate 2,511,959 downwards.
GCCGAAGAATCGTATAGCCAATCGCAAAAATAGTACCCATTAATGCGATGATGCCGACGCCGATCGCCGTATCTTCATCTTTCGCTTTAATAATCGGAGCCACTGCCGCAATAGCTGCCGCACCGCAGACACCAGTTCCGACACCAAGAAGCATGGAAATATTTTTATCCGCTTTAAATACTTTTGCCAGCCATACTGTCATCAATATAGCGAAAATGATGACACCGACATCCCGTGCGAGTAATCCAAGGCCGTCGCTTAACACCGTACTGATGTTTAGCTTCAAGCCGTATAAAATAATTGCCGTCCGAAGCAGCCGCTTAGATGAAAAGACAATTCCGCTTCTGATGATTTCCGGGTAGCCGAAGAATTGGCGGTATGCGACTGCGATAATAATCGCGCATGCCAACTGGCCAATATGATCGAATCCCGGTGCTTTTGCTAAGAAAAATCCTAAAAGTGCTATAAGAAATGTAAATGCTATACCACCGACCCAGGCCAGCCACTTAGGCGGATGCTGGGGTGTATGCTGCTCTGTTGTAATATTTGCTGAAATCACGATAACAACACCTCCTGTTATCAGTATAGTAAATGACTGGCTATAAGAGAAATAACTATTTATAATAGGCATGATAAGCAAAATCATATACATGAAAAGGAGCTGAATCATCATCGATCAACAGCTGTTAGTATTCATTACGGTAGCAGAACGAAAAAACTTCTCAAGGGCAGCCGAGGAGCTGCACATGACCCAGCCCGCCGTCAGCCAGTACATTCGATCGTTTGAAGAATCCATTGGGGTGCGTCTGCTTGAACGCACCAATAAATATGTACGGCTCAACCAAGCCGGAGAAATTGTGTATCACCACGGCAAAGAAATCGTCGGGTTGTATTCCAAGATGCAGAACTTGGTCGATGACTTGGCCAATAAAGCTAGCGGCCCTCTCACGATTGGTGCAAGCTACACATTCGGGGAATATGTCCTTCCCCACATTCTGTCTAAGCTAGTCGCCGATTATCCGTCGATCAAGCCGCAAGTGACAATCGGCAATACAGCAGACATCGCAGAGCTGGTCATCAGCCATCAGCTGGAAGTCGGCTTAATCGAAGGGCATTTTAAAGAGGCGGCTCCGCTGCAAAATGAAGATTTCGCAGAAGATGCGATGTATGTCGTGACCTCGCCCAGCCACCCGTTGGCAAAAGAAAAAGGGCGACGGGCAATTACTGAGCTGGAGAATGATACGTGGCTGCTGCGCGAGGAAGGTTCGGGCACACGGGAAGCTGCGGAGCTGTTCTTTTCCCAGTCGGGGTTCTATCCGAAGCGCATCATGCAGTTCAGCAGCACGCAGCCGATTAAAGAGTCTGTCGAGGCAGGACTCGGCGTAAGTTTGCTGTCGCAGTGGGCCATCCAGAAGGAGCTTCGCTACGGCAGTTTAACGACTCTTTCTTTAAAAGGCACACCGTTCAAGCGCCACTTCTCCATCGTGACCAACTCCCCCTTCCAAACAAAGGCGCTGCAAGTCTTTATTGAGTTGCTGAAGAGCAGCGAGGAGCTGACGGTGTTGACCGGGAAGCGTACGGAGTGACAGCATTGTAACGGGAGAAGCAAAACGGCATTGAACTCACTGCGGCGCTGGCGGATGGCTACGCAATGAGCCAGACAGGAAGACCGCCTGGCTGTCTCATCACTTCGCCGACCGCTTGTAAGGCGCCTCCGTTCAGTGAGCGGATATCACTTTGGCTACTGATTTTTGAAATGTGACGGGCAAGTGCTGTGCAGATGATTTTCTGCTTTTTGCATCGAAAATGGAATACATCAGTTGCCGTCATTGTTATTAGAGAAGCAAAACGGCATTAAACTCACTGCGGCGCTGGCGGATGGCTACGCAATGAGCCAGACAGGAAGACCGCCTGGCTGTCTCATCACTTCGCCGACCGCTTGTAAGGCGCCTCCGTTTAGTTAGGGGGAAGCAGAACATGACACGTCATTTGCCAAAGCATACGCCAGTCGGTAACAAGTCACAGCATTTCCTCTCTTTAAACAACAACCTGGATTGCTTCCACGCAGCAGCGCAGGCACAACTGCGGGGTCGGCCGAAGTCATGAGACAACTGGCGCGCACTTTCGCCAGCTGGCTCATGACGTAAGGCAATCCCCCACGTGCCGGCGCGGGTCCTAAAAGCGGACACTTACTAACTTCAATCCCCGACCACGAGTCGAGCTATGATCCCAAAACAGAGACAGAACGGCATTGGACCCACTGCGGCGCTGGCGGATGGCTACGCAATGAGCCAGACAGGAAGATCGCCTGGCTGTCTCATCACTTCGCCGACCGCTTGGGAGGCGCCTCCGTTTAGTTAGGAAGAAGCAGAATATGACACTTCATTTGCCAAAGCATACACCAGTCGGCAACGAGTCACAGCATTTCTTCTCTTTTAAACAACAACCTGGATTGCCTCTCCGCAGTAGCGCAGGCACAACTGCGGGGTCGGCCGAAGTCATGAGACAACTGGCGCGCTCTTCGCCAGCTGGCTCATGACGAAAGGCAATCCCCCACGTGCCTGTGCGGGTCCTAAAAACTGACACTCGCTAACTTCAAACCCCGACACCGAGTCGAGCAACGCCCCAACTCCATGAAAAAAAGAGCCGCCAAAGTCATCCAGCACTTTGACAGCTCCATTCATACACCTATAACCTATACATTCGCAGGAACACCAGGCCTTAACTTCAGTACCACCAACTGATCCCCGGCATCCAGCGAAATCTTCTTCTGCAGCGTAGCAAAAACAAGCGTATTATTCTTTTTCTTCACAAACAGCGCAGTCGCCGTCTCCGGGATAATATCCTTAAACAGCAAATCCGTCTCAGTGCCTTCCCACTCAAACAAACCAATCTCATAATCCGTATTAATCTTCCGGTTCAGCTCAGGGAAAGTCGCCCCTTCTTCAAACAACAGATGAGCCTTCAATGAAATCGGCAGCGCCGACTTGCTCATCTGATGATTCGACACAGCCGTCAGCGAGAACGTATTATTAAAACCGAACTCTGGCGCAAACGACTGCGTAATCAGCGCATTATACGAAGCGTCGCCCGTCATCGACAGAATGGTGTCATACGGCGCCAAGTCGATGCTGAAACGTGAACGTTCCGACAGGATCTGACCTGTAAAGGTGTCGATGCCGCTTTCCACAGCGGGGCGCAGACGTCCATGCGACGGGTCGACAATGAGCACCGGGATATTCATGTCCTTTAATTGTTTCGCTAAAGAAATAGAAAAACTGCTGGCGCCGACGATGAGTACGCCGGGCGGCTCATTGCTCGCCAAGTTCAGCTTTTTCGCAAGCGGGCCGAGTGTAAAGCCGTGTGCAATTACCGTAATGAATACGAGAGCAAATGTCAGTGCTGTCAGCAGCGAAGCTTCTTCATAGCCGTCGTCAGCAAGTGTCGAAGCAAAATACCCCGCCACAGTCAGCGCCACAATTCCCCTGGGTGCGATCCAGCCGATCAGCAGCTTCTCCCGCCATACCAGTTCGGTCCCGATTGTTGAAAGCCAAATGGACAGCGGACGTACAACGAACAGCATCACCGCCACGAAACCGATAATCGGCAGCGTGAAAATTTGTGCGATCGTTTCTCTCGCCAGGGATGCCGTCAGCAGGATAAAGACCGTGGACGTCAGCATGACAGATACGTTTTCAACAAAATGTCCGACGTTTCCGATAGAGGAAACATAGCGCTTTGAGCGTCCGAGCACAAGACCCATGACAGTCACCGCAAGCATTCCTGTTTCATGCATGATGACTTCTGCCATCGTAAAGCACAGCAAGACAAACGCCAGAATGACCGGCGATTTTAAGTACTCCGGGAACTGTCCTCTATTTGCCATAACACTGATCAGCAGGCCCATCACCAATCCAAGGACGGCGGCCAGTGCAGCACCTCCAAAGAAATTCAATAAATAATGCAAAGATAAATGTTCATTCGTAATTACTTTGATTACTTCATATGCAAATAGAGCAAGCAGCGGGCCTGCGGGATCTACAATAATCCCTTCCCACTTCAGCACAGCTGCGGTGCGGGGCTTCAGTTTAGCATTTCGCAACAGCGGTATAATTACCGTCGGACCGGTCACCACGAAAAGTCCGCCGATAATAAACGATACTTCCCACGTAAGTCCGGCAATAAAATGAGCAGTGACCGAGCCGAGAATCCAGGCTAAAAACGCACCCAATGTGACGACGCGGAAAACAGATTTCGATATGTCCCGTATCTCCCGGAAGTCCAGATTGGAACTGCCTTCAAATAAAATAATAGCAACTGCCAATGAAATGAGCGGACTGTACAGCTCGTCCAGCGCGACTTCAGGATTCACCCAGCCAAGGAGCGGCCCGATCAGCAGGCCTGCGATGGACATGATGAAAATAGACGGCCATTGAATCTTCCATGCCAGCCACTGTGAAAAGATTCCTAGAGCCAAAATGGATACTACACTAATGAGTGCTGCTTCTTCCATACACACACCTGCCTTCTTAGTGGACTTATTTATCTGTTCAGTGTACCAAAAGTGTGCCGCTATGCATAATAGAAAGGCATCATGGTTTGATCGGTTCTCATAAAAGAAAGAACAGTCTGCACACAGACAAAAAACAGAAGCGGATTCATCTTCCCCACCTCTGTTTTTGTTATTCCATCACTTATGATAATTTAAATCGATCGACTACGTTCCGTAATTCCCCGGCAATTTCATTCACTTGGTTTGTGGAATTTGCGACTTGTTCAAGCTCGTGCTGCTGTGCAGCGGACGATGCGCTGACTTGTTCTGCGGATGCAGCGGTTTGCTCTGAAATGGCAGATACATTTTGAATGGATAAAATCGCATCATCTTTGTATTCCATCATTTCAGCCAGTCCTTCCGACAGCTCGGTAATTGCTTTGCGGATTTGATCTGTAATGTCAGCATTCTGAACAAAGGATGCTTCTGTATCAGTCACGGATTGGTTTTGGCCTTCCATCGATTTCATATTCATCTCAATGACCTCTACCGTCTGTTCAGATTCGGCAAGAATTTCTTTGACCGTTTCCTGGATGACTTCCGTTTCTCTGCGGGACTGCTCAGCCAATTGACGGACTTCATTGGCTACGACCGCAAATCCTTTCCCGCTATCCCCCGCACGCGCGGCTTCGATACTGGCATTTAACGCTAACAGATTCGTGTTTGCCGTGATGTCGTGCAATGTCTGGATTACTTGATTAATTGATGAAGTTTTACTTGTCAGCGTCTGAATTTGAAGCTGTACTTTTCTGTTCATATCATTGGCTGCCATGTTATGATCACGTAATTTCCTCACTTCGTTCATTCCATTTTCAGCGGAGTTTGACGCGTCTGAAGATAACTGGTTCATTGTCATGAACATTTCATTCAAATGATCCATACGTTCCGCCAAATCTGAAATTCGGTGACTTGTACGTTCTGTATCCTCAGATTGCTTGGAAGCTCCTTGGGCAATTTCGTCTGTCGCTACAGACACTTCCTGATTGGCGGCCACCAATTCTTCGAAAGCATGTGTTACTTCAGATGATGAATCACTTAATTGTCCAGATGACTGCTGAACTGTCTGCAGTGCCTCATTCGTCCGGCGCAGCATATTATTATAGGCGAGAGACACTAGTCCGATTTCATCGCCGCTGATGTGCTCTTCGTCTACTAGCATCCTCAAGTCTCCCGCTGCTGCAGTTTCCATAGATTTCTGCAACGTTTTTAACGGCTTTAACTGACGATAGATGAAAGCTGCAGATGCGGCTGACATTAATAACATAATGATAATTGCAGAGATAATGGTAATCCATAAAATCGCGCTGAACGTTTCTAAAATAACTGATTTAGGTGTGACTGTCTGGACCGTCCATTTTTCATTGATTTCCTTTAAATTGATAGGTGCGAATGCATTAAATGAGCTTTCCCCCAAGCTTTTGGAATCTACATACATGCTTGTCAGTTCACCTTGATCGAGAACGGATTTAGCCGCATGCCAATCGATTGCATCTGCCATATTCGTAGTATTTAGCTCAGGCTTTAAACTGTTTGCAGTAATATATCCGCCGTCGGTAATGATAGACGCATAGCCGCCCTTTGGCTGAATCGTTTTCACTACGTCTGTCAGGAATTCAATGGATAAATCAGTTGTTAATAAACCGAAGTAATTTCCTGCAGCATCGGTCATCGGAACGGATATGGTCGTCATCAGAATGGTTTGTCCGTTTGTTTCATAGGAATAAGGCTCCGTTAAAATGGAACGATTTTCTGTCTTCGGCACGGTGTACCAGCTGTTAGCCTCCGAATCGTCCATTCCGCTTAACGGCTCTACACCAATTATTTCGTCATCTTTAAAAATATACGGAATGAATTGCTTATTGTCATCGAGCAAATTTTTCGGTATCACTTCTCCTTCGGCAAATGCAGATTGATTGATCACTGCTGCCATACCGGTTGCATCCTCATTCTTCCGAAGGTTATTCTTAATAATTCGAATGACTTCATCAGGCTGCATGCCGCCTTCCGCCTGCAGCGATTCTATTATGTGGCGTGTTGTCCGCAGCATTTCATTCGTTTCACTCAGTTTCGCGCTAAGAACCAATGCATTTTTGTTTGCACTCTCTAAGGCGAACTCTTCGGCATCCTGAATGCTTTGCTTATGTAACATGACACTGGTAACGATCGAATAAACTAAAAACAGCAATAAAAACAAACCGATGATTAGTCCGGAAAGTTTCATTGCAAGACTTGCTGACTTCTTCACTATAGGCCCTCCTAGTAATTTATGAGTAGATCACTAGTATACCTTTAGTCCTCCATAAAAGATATAGTTTTCAGCTAAATGACACAGAAAAAACCTTGCCTGGAAGACAAGGTCAGAATACGAACATAGTAAACTAGCCGGAGTACTTTATTTCACTTCGACAATAACGTCAATCTCCACTGCTGCTCCGCGCGGCAACATCATCCCCACTGCCGTACGGGCATGCGCGCCAACTTCTTCCCCGAATACTTCCACCAGTAAATCAGAAGCACCGTTCATGACTTTGGCCTGGCCTGTAAAGTCAAAAGCCGTGTTAATCATGCCCAGCAGCTTGACGAACTTGGTGACGTTCGACAGTTCGCCGACTTCCTCTTTGATTGTGGAAAGTGCAAACAGAATAGCCTGTCTTGAAGCTGCATAGCCTTCTTCAATTGTCAGCGTGTCCCCTACTTTACCGATTACATCGTAAGAAAGTGATCCCGATAAAAATAGTAGATTTCCTGTACGTACACAAGAGATGTAGTTTCCTCCTTTTGCACGTTTTTCAGGCAACTCCAAACCCAGCTCTTTTAATTTATCCTCTGGTCTCATGTATATCCCATCCTTTTCATAATGCATTGGTGATTTCTTCTGTTGCAGCGAGCAGCCCAGCAATATGAGGTTCCATTGTCTCACGATTCCATCTGAACAATGGGCCTGATACAGACAATGCACCAATTACACGGTGTTCCTTGTCAAAAACCGGTGCAGATAACGCTGCTACATTTGTAGTGATTTCTTCTTCATTTGTGGCATAGCCTTGGTTTCTCGTTTCTTCCAGCAGACGCTCCAATTCTTGACGCTCATCTAAAGGCAATGTGGACAATAGACGATTTTGCAATTCAGGGGACTGGAACGCAAGAATAGCTCTTCCGCTGGCTCCCACGTGAATCGGCAGCCGTTTGCCGATTCCGACAGAACGCCTGATTTCCAGCTGACTTTCATACTCCAGCACACAAACGCGCATATGGCCAGTCGGCATATAAAAGCCTATTGTTTCCCCAGTATCATTTCGCAATGACATGAGCCATGGTTCGATAACAGGCGCGATCGGCATTTCTGTTAAAATTTTATTGGCATAGTCTATAAATATCGTGCCCAATGAATACAGCTTTGATCGGGGATCCTGAAACACCATTCCTTCGAGTTTCAACGTCGTCAGAAGGCGGTGAACGATCGTCGTCGACAGACCGAGACCTTTACTGATATCACTGACACCTTGCGGACCCGACACATCATTCAGATAGTTGATTACGGATATTGCCCTCACTACAGTGGACGATACTTCCGGTGTCTTAGTCATCATTATGAACTCCTTTTATGTAAGGAATAAAAAAGAAGAGGAAAGTTGACGCTATTCCTCTTCTTAATTTATCCCGCTTAGTTGCTGTTGATGTAACGTGTTTTATTCTGGCAGTAGAATTCAACTGCTTCGCTGCCCAACTCTTTATACGTGCCGGTACTTGACTGTTTGTAGCCGCCAAATGGCGCCTGGAAGAACGTGCCTGTTGTTGTCATATTCACTTTGACGATACCTGCCTGAATTTCATTCAATGCGCGGTTCATATATGTCAGGTTGCGTGTGCAAATTGCTGCTGACAGACCGAATGCTACGTCATTCGCCACTTCGATTGCTTCGTCGATGGACTCAATTTCAATGATGCTGATGACAGGGCCAAATACTTCTTCTTGCGCGATTGTCATGTCCGTCTTCACACCGCTGATTACTGTCGGCTCTACGAAGTATCCTTTATCCGAACCTTCGAATGCTGGAATTCCTCCGCCTGTCAGGATTTCGCCGCCTTCAGCTTTTGCTTTTTCAATCAGATCCAATGTGGATTGGCGCTCGCCTTCGCTGACTTGAGGGCCCATTGTTACGCCTTCATCCATGCCGTTACCGATTTTGATTTTCTTCGAAGCTTCCACCAGTTTATCCGTGAATTCCTGACGAATATCTTTGTGCACAAGCACACGGCTCGTCGCTGTGCATGCCTGGCCAGTTTGACCGTATCCGCCTGCGACCGCTAATTGAACTGCCGCATCCACGTCTGCATCTTCCATAACGAGCAATGGGTTCTTACCGCCCATTTCAAGCAGAACACGCTTCATATCTTTTGCTGCTTCTTTATAGATTAAGTTCCCTACACGGTTTGAACCTGTGAACGTAATTGCTTTAACCGCAGGGTGGCTGATCATATCTGTCACCAGACGGCCTGGTCCCACCAATTGGTTGACTACGCCTGCAGGAACGCCCGCACGTTCAACAATTTCAATGAATTTTTGTGCAGTCAATGGTGTTTCAGAAGATGCTTTTAATACAACTGTGTTACCGCTAAGGATGGCCGGAGCAATTTTCCAAGCCGGAATCGATAATGGGAAGTTCCAAGGTGTAACAACCAATACAACGCCCAGTGCTTCTTTATGCAATTCGATTTGTACGCCTGGCATATCCGATTCAACGATGCGTCCCGTCATGCGGCGCCCTTCGCCTGCATAGAACTTGACGATACCAGCTGCGTAATTTACTTCTTTTAGCGCATCCGCGTATGTTTTCCCTTCTTCTTTTACGATAACGCGTGCGATTTCATCTGCTTCTTCTTCCATGATCGCTGCGATTTTGAATAAATACTCGCCTCTTGCCGGTGACGGTGTCTTGCTCCACTCCGGGAATGCTTTTTCTGCCGCTTCGATTGCTGCCTGCGCATCGTCTGCATTGGACTGCTGCACCTTTACGATCAGCTCGTCCGTGTTTGCAGGGTTTTTGATTTCAAGCATATCTGTTCCAGAAGTTTCAACCCACTCACCGTTAATATAGTTCTTCAATACTTTTACTTCGTTTGTAACTGTCATCATGTATATTCTCCTCCAGCTGGTAAATTTCTGTTTACGCCAATTCTCCTGCGCCGCGTTCGCGCGATTGATCTGTTGACTCCACTAATATCTGCTTGCCGGTTTCATTGAGATCGAGCCATAGTTCGCGGTTGACTTCTGTGCCAAACTGCCAGGCCGATTCCCATCTCTGCTCAAAATCATCTGTTGTAGTCAAAATATAGGACGTGTCTATTGTGTCCTGGAATCTATCCATCAATTCATCGATTTGCTCTATGTTGGTCGTGCCAAATATACAGAACCTCGTCGTCACTGCTGGCAACTTCAGTTTGCTGTCTCCTGTCAGCCCTAACTCCTTATTGATTCCTTCCATGATATCTTCATTATTGCGCTTATGAATCATGATCGGGAACAATGAATTAGGTGATGAAATAATCAGTGAAGAATGACTTGGCTTCTTATATACAATAATGCTGGCCAGCCCTTTTCGCGATATATACATCGCCTGCTGCACAAGTACGCGGGACGGTCTGGTGTCACGCACACAAACAGCAGCGCATGGCTGGTTCTGCAAACGGGCAATGACATAATCTGCACACGCTTTTCCGAGCAGCATGCCGCTTTGTTTACCGCCGTCTATAACGGTCACATTATCAGATTCATTCAGTATTTCAAGCTCTTCGAACTCTCCCTGCAAATCCTGCAATTCATCAGAAAGCTGCTGCAGGCCGTATAATCCAAGGAATTCTGCATTCGCAACTGTTTCTGCGCCTTCTTCTGCATAGCCGTAAGGAACTCCCAGGGCCTGGAAGATTTTTTTACAGTGAGTATATAATTCTAAGTGAGAGACGCGCATTTCTCCAACTCCTTCTCTGACTTAAATCCTTCCGCAAAGAACCGGTGCCAGTTACCGCCCATGATTTTGGAAATCTCTTCATACGTCATGCCGCGGGCTTCCAAACCATCCGCGATATTCGGGAAGTCATCCGGCGTCTGGAACCATTCCGGCCAATCCGGCCATCCCGGGCTCGCTTTGGAACCTGCACCGTAATCAATTTCATGTGTCCAGCGTCCCATTCGCATCCATGCAAGGAAATCTGTAGACATATTATGTGTCAAGTCTGTCCCGATGCCTACGTGATCAATTCCCATGAAATCAGCCGTACGGGAGATCATATCACAGAATTCCTCAAGAGTAGTAGCCGCGCCATTAATCAGGTGAGGATACGCACAAACACCAAGTACTCCTTTATTTTCACGTAACGCAGACAGAATTTCTTCTGACTTATTACGTTTTGAAGGATAGATCCAATCAGGATTTGCATGTGTGATCGCCACTGGACGGCTTGAAAGCGCCAAAGTATCAAGGGATGTCTTTGTTCCAACATGTGATAAGTCAATCACCATCCCGACACGGTTCATTTCCGCTATTACGTTTTTACCGAAACGTGAAAGACCCGGATCTGTTTCCTCATAACAGCTGCTGCCGATCAAGTTCTGGTTGTTGTATGTCAGCTGCATAATTTTTACGCCCAGTTCATTGAATACAGATACAAGTCCCAGCTCATCTTCTAAAGCTGATGTGTTCTGCGCTCCCAGGATAATCCCCAGTTTGCCTGTACGTTTTGCTGTTTCAATATCTGCGCCTGTTTTTACAGGTAAGATCAAATCGCTGTGATCTTTGAAAAAGCGGTGCCATTCTCCTACTTTACTTAATGTTTCACGCGCATTTTCCCACAGACCCACGCAGGCGTGCACACATGTTACTCCGCCTTTTTGCAGCATAATAACGAAATCGCGGTCCCATTTACTGAGTTCCAGCGCATCTATTACAATCATATCTTTCATATCGACAGTCATTTGATCTCCTCCGCTTTCGGTAATAATGGATAGAACCAATCGTCCTGGAATGGCGTCTTGCCGATCTCTTCGACTAACGGCGCACCTTGGAATAACGTAATCCGCACCCAGCGATTAGATTTCGGGTCATAGCGCTCCGCTCCGTAAAGTGCTAATTTACAGCGCAGCAGATAGACAGGGAGTAACTCTTTACCCGTCAAATTGGCTCGTATTTCTCCGTACTCCAGCCCGTCAAGTGACTGCATTCTTCTGACGATTCCCCGGAATTCCGGCTTTTTCAGCAGGAAAGCGGCTACATTTTGATCATCAGGCACCGTCTCCATTTCTGCTGCGAGCTGCTGGACCTGTTCCGCAATATTCATCGGCATATACAGTTCGTCACCCGGGTCGATTCCACGTTCCCCAATACGCGGTTCTTCCTTTTCCGCAGAACGGTACCAGAAATAGTGTCTGGACTCAGGCTGTGTAAAGTCATACTCAAATGCCCACTGATATTGCTCTTTGAGAATGCTGCGCAATGCGCCGATCGACATTTCCGGAATTAAATGAAGTCCGTCGTCCGCATTCGTCTGACGTTCCAAATCGACAAGCACTTCAGGGTACAGTTCAATCAATTCCGCATTGATCAATTCATGTGCTTCCATTGTGAACTGGTCTTTCACCTGATCTGTGAAATCAATCCAGATATTGTCTGCAGCTTTCCCTGACATCTCTATATTTGCACAAATAGTATTCAGTAAATTGATAATCTCTTTGACTTCTTTCGCCAAGTCTCTCGGATTCGCAAATACTTCCATTTGCGGAACAGGAGCATCTTCAAAGAAAATACGCACTTGCTCCAACTTCTTCATGAAGCGTTTGCAATCGTCTGCTGTCGGCTGCATTTTTTTCGCACGCGCCAAGGCAACTTCACGAATCCAAATCCACTGGTGAAGCAGTTTCGGATGTGAAATTAAGTAAGGCACCATCCCGAGTCCTGTTGCATTCCCCGTACCGAGCAGTTTTTTAAGTTCAGGCTTCAGTACAGCCGCATTGGGATTCTTTCTCCGTGCAATATGTTCAACCAGTTCAAAGCTGAAATGGCGCAGCATGTAAACTGCGAACATTTGTGATTGATAGGCACCGCTGAACGTATGGTTATCTTTCATATGTTCGTAAGGGGCAATGCCGAATTTCCCATTTCCGTATACCGCAGTCGTGCGGAACAGATAGCCAATGTCATAGATAAATTCTGCATCAGGCTGTTCACCCTGTGACAGGGCTTCCACTACATGAGAAAAAACCCGCTCACTTTTATTGGCTCTGGACCAAACGAGATCTGTGACATCTCCTCTGCCCATTTCCTGTTTCGGAAGTTCCTGTTTCATTCGTTTTAATTTTTTATCGGAAATCAGTCCATCGCAAAGCGCAAATGTAACATCCCATCTTTCTGAAATCACGCGGTCACTGCGTGTTTCTTCGCTGATTTCACGGGATAATGCGACAAATGTATACTGTCCTTGCGGGGTAGTGATACTATACAGCGCATCTCCGTAACCTTCATCATCTAAATTAAAAGCGGTCTGCTTAATCTCCCAAGCCTGATTCATCATTTTACGTACCATAATGCGTAAAAAGCTGAGACTTGTTGAACGCATTACGCCAAGTCGTCGGATGTCCATTACTTCAGATGCCGGCCTTAAAGCATCCGTGTTTTTAATAGCCAGGTTGAACATTATAAAAACCCTCCATTCTTCTACTGCCGCACAATATACATTTCTTTTACGATTATCGGAATGCCTTTCCGAATATCTACTTTCATCATATACCTGTTTAAATTCTCTGTCAATAGTTTCATACAAAAAAGCCTTTGAAATCATCGATAGATTTCAAAGGCTTTTACCAGTTTATTTACTTCGTTCAGTCATTTGCCGCCAAATAGAACCTTGTGCTTCCTCGCCCTCTTCTATGCGGGCAATAGCCATGCGAACTTGCAGTTTGACTTCAAACTCTGTATCGTTTTCTGCTTCATGCAATGCCGGCAGCGCGCGTTCCGTTCCGGTTTCATACAGGAACATCGCTGCCCGCCAGCGGACCAGCTTGTTTTTATCCTGCAGCAGACGGATTGCTGCGGGCTCAAAGCCTGTATAGCCGAGATCACTCATGCAGTCTGCCGCTGTACGGCGAACGGCCCAGCTTTTATCTTCCAGTGCTTTTTCGATATACGGAATGACCGATTCGTCTTCAATCATTCCAAGATATACCGTAGCGAGTCTGCGGATCGACATTTTCTCATCTTCAAGCGCAAGAGTCAGCACGGGATAATCAGATACGTCAGGGTCAGGCATTTGATCAAGCAGCTGAAACCGCGTTTCCCATTCGGGTACGCTAAATTCAGCAACTGTCACTTTTTGCCCCCGTACTTTTGTTTCTTCGTCTGCTTTCTCGGCTTTTTCCACCAGTTCCTGAAGACGTTCTTGAGGGTAGGCAGCTTCCAGTTCCTGTACGACTTGGTCGCCGACTTCCTGCAATTCACCATAGCGGATTCCGTAATCAGCCCATTTACGAAGCAAAATATAATTCTCCACTTCCGAATGATGTACTGTTTCCATCGCCTGAACGAAACGATCACTCAAACCAAAGCGGGCTTCGGCATCGCTGTTGAACACTTTCACCTGCAGCGGAATTTCCTTATAGGTTTGGACATGAACATACACTTCACCGAAATGTTCATCTATTTGCGGTTCTTCTGCTTGCTCCGAAGTTCCATCTTCTTCATTTAAAATCGCGCGGACTTCCGCAAGTATTGATTCCCATGGAACATTCCCGATTCGTTCAACCGCCATGAAGTCCATGACGTGATAGATTCCTTTAATGCCGTGGATCGCCAAAAGAGAACGAATGGGTTCAGGCGCCTGGGCTTCGTCTTTCTTTTTATAGTTATGACTCGTTCCGTCCGGCAATGATGTGTCCATTACAATTTTCATGGAATTTGGACTTGGCGTCGGTTCAATCGATTTTATTTTCAAGAAAATCTCCTCCAATTCATTAGTCGGCCAGTTCCTGCAAATAAGACCAGCGCTCAATCAATTCTTCATATTCGTTATTGAGTGTCACGAGCTGTTCGTCGAGCTTGCGAAGTTGATCATAGTCTGATCCGGCTGTCAGCATCTGCTGTTCTGTCTCGGCAATTTTCTGTTCGAGCATCTCAATATCCGATTCAATCGTTTCCCACTGCTTCTTTTCAGCATACGTCATTTTCTTTTTCGGCTTTTCCTCTTTCACCGCCGGAATTTCCGCTTTTGCTGATGGTTTGTCTTCCTTTACCGGCGTTTCATTCAAATAATCGAAATACAGGCCAAGCCGTACATCCACTTCTCCCGACCCGTCAAGAATCCATAGTTTTCTTGAGATCCGGTCCAGGAAAAAGCGGTCGTGCGAAATCGTCACCACAACGCCGGCAAACGTGTCAATGAAAGATTCAAGGACAGAAAGCGTTTCAAGATCCAAATCATTTGTCGGCTCATCTAGCAATAGAACGTTCGGCTGCTCCATCAGCAGTTTCAATAGATACAGCCGTTTCCGTTCGCCGCCGGAAAGTTTTCCGATCGGTGTTCCATGTGCTGAAGACGGGAATAGAAAGCGTTCCAGCATTTGTGTCGCAGACAGCCGCTCACCGCTGCCTGTCTCTATATCATTCGATGTTTCACGGACATATTCAATGATTCGCTGATTCTCATTCATCTCGGGTATATGCTGATGGAAGTGCGCAATTTTCACAGTCGAACCTTTATCTACTTCACCGGAGTCCGGCTCAATCGTTCCGTCAAGCATTTTCAGAAGCGTCGTCTTCCCCACACCATTCGGACCGACAATCGCTATGCGCTCTTTCGCCTGCAGTATGGCGGAAAATGGATGCAGGATCACGTTATCTCCAAATCGTTTGGTAATATCGCGGATTTCCAGCACCTTTTTACCAAGGCGGGTCGTCTGTAGGTCCATATCAAAGTCTAATGAGGCATCTGACTGTTTTACTTTTTCCTCCAACTCTTCAAAACGTCCGATTCGCGCTTTCTGTTTTGTCGACCTCGCCTTTGCTCCACGGCGTATCCACTTTAATTCATTACGATAACGATTGCGGTTTTTTTGCTCAGAAGAAGCGTTCATTTCTTCCCGCAATGCTTTCGCTTCCAAATAATCTGCATAGTTTCCTGTATGGGAATACAGTGTTTTATCGGCCAGCTCATAAATATGTGTGGCAACCTGATCCAGGAAGTATCGGTCGTGTGTGATGAACAATACAGCCCCTTGGACATTTTGCAGAAAATCTTGCAGCCATTGAATGGATGCAACGTCCAGATGGTTCGTCGGCTCATCCAGCAGCAATAAATCAGCCGGTTCAATCAGCACTTTAGCCAGCGCAACCCGTTTTTGCTGTCCCCCTGATAATTCACCCATTTTCTTATCAAACATATCAATGCCGAGCTTCATCAGTATCGTCCGGGCCTGTGCATTCAAATCCCAGCCGCCTGTCGAATCCATTTCATTCTGCAGGTGTGAGAAACGCTCCTGAAACTCTGGATTAGCAGAATCAGAGGAGAGATTCTGCAGCGCATGTTCATAATTCAGGTTCAAACGAATAATGGGGGCATCGCTCTCAAACACCGCTTCCATCACGGTCAGTTCCGGATTCACCACAGGCTCCTGCGGTAAATAGGCAATTTGGAATTTATTCGGATGATCCATCGAAATCGAATCTGCTTCCGACTCTCCCGCTAAAATCGACAATAACGTGGACTTGCCGGTGCCGTTAATCCCAATCAGGCCGACTTTGTCCCCGCTCTGCATGCCAAATTCCACATTTTGAAATAATGTTTTTTCTCCAACTGTTTTAGTTAATTTCTCTATAGTTACATGACTCATCCTGGCACATCCTATCTTCAAACTGCTTCTATCTCTAGTATAGCCGAAATATTGATAAGTTGAAAACATGCACTTCCGTGAAGACTCCTGTCCTCACAGGATATTTGAATGACAGGCCATCTTCATATTTTATTTTTAATTAGCATTCTATTCCATTTGACTCTGTGTTTTAATAGAGAGAAGAAGATTTACTAAAAATAATAAGTCTAAAGGGGCTGCCGCATGGTACAATCTACCGATTTGCAAGTGACCGATCAATTAGTTGTTCAGGCGCTGGAAGAAAATTTAGCGATCATTCGCTTTACCATGGATCACCGCATTGCTTATGTAAACCAAAACTTTGCACATACAGTAGGCTACGAACCGGATGAAATGATCGGCATGCAGCATGAGAAACTATGCTTCCCCGAATTCCTTGAAAGCAAGGCGTATGACCGTCAATGGGCCAATTTCCAAAAAGGCATCAGCTACCAGGGAAAAATTCAGCGAAAAAGAAAAGATGGTTCGGGAGTTTGGCTGGAAGCTACCTATATGCCCGTTTTTGATGAAACACACAGAAAAGTAATCGGCGTCACAAAAATTGCCACGGACATAACCAAACGGCAAAATACTATTGTCGAAGTCGTCAATGAAATGCACGAAATGGCAGAGAACCTCAGCCGCCAGGCAAATGCGGGGATGAATCGCAGTATGGAGTTATTGACGATGATTGAACGGATTGCAGAAGTATCTGAGCAGAACACGAGTTCATTACAAAACTTGGAGGCTCATTCCGCAGATATCCAAGGAATTGTCACAACCATCCGCGCGATTGCCAGTCAGACGAACTTGCTGGCGCTCAATGCAGCCATCGAAGCGGCAAGAGCCGGTGAATACGGCCGCGGTTTTGATGTGGTGGCTAAAGAAGTGCGCAAGCTGTCGGGGAATGTGCAGGATTCCATCGTGGAAGTCCGCAAAGGCATCGATACGATTACTGCAGACATCGGCGTGATTTCGCATGGCACGTCATTGGCACAGCAAAATATCGTGCAATGTCAAAATGAAATCGAAATCGCCATGAACGACTTCCGCTCCATCGCCTCCTCTGCCGCCGACCTGGAAAGCCAGTCGCAGGAAGTCGGACGCATCGTCTGACATAAAACAAGCCCTACCCAGAAGCCGTATCGTGCTGCTTCCGGAAGGGGCTTGTTTTTATGTACTAGTTGAGCGAGACTGCGGACACCTCTTCTGGATTATAACTGGTTCACACGGGCTGAGGTCATTGTAAATAGTGAAGGGGTATGTCTTTGAAGCCACTGCGGCGCTGGCGGATAGCTTCCGCAATGAGCCGACCGCTTGGGAGGCGCCTTCGTTCAGTAAGTGGAAGTCACTTGGGCCTTTGGTTTTGAAAGGTGAGGGGCACATGCTGCGCAGAAGGATTTTGCTCTTTTGCATCACGACTGGATTACATCGTCTGACGTTTTTGTGATAAGTGAAGCGAAACGGCATTGGACTCACTGCGGCGCTTGCGGATGGCTTCCGCAATGAGCCAGACAGGAAGTGCGCCTGGCTGTCTCATCGCTACGCCTACCGCTTGTAAGGCGCCTCCGTTCAGTTAGGGGGAAGCAGAATATGACACTTCATTTGCCAAAGCATACGCAAGTCGTCTGCCAGTCACTGCACTTCTTCTCTTTTAAAAAGTAACCTGGCTTGCTTCCACTCAGCAGCGCAGGCACAACTGCGGGGTCGGCCGAAGTCATGAGACAACTGGCACGCTTTTCGCCAGCTGGCTCATGACGAAAGGCAATCCCCCACGTGCCGGCGCGGGTCCGAAGAGAGGACACTCACCAACTACAACCCCCGACAAAAAGTCGAGCAACGACCCAACACCATTGCTGGAACACCTTATCTAGACTTAGGCTGATGCTGCATCCCCGCCAGCTTCTTCACCAGCTGCTCCAGCAACACAGGCATCTCCTTAAAAGCACTCTCAATATGCAGGCGCTCCGTCTTCTGATGTGCATCCTTGCCGAACGGCCCCACATTCAAAACCGGCGCCGTCAGCTTCCGCATATCCTCAAACGGAATCTCATACGTCGCACCATACACCGGCGTATTATCCGCAAACGCCTTCCAATGACTCGCCTCATCCTTATAATGCACATAGCTCAAATCACAAATCCCATTAAAATAATGCACCTGATCAAGCGTCAGATCAAACATCTGCGCCCGCTCCTGCAAAAACTCGATCGACTCGATAACCAGCGGATCCTGCGATGAATTGACTGCCGGGTAATACGGCGGGGCATAGAACAGAACGGTTGCCGGACCTAGTTCCTGACACTCCATCATCAGCGTATCAACAATGCGGATGCACTGCTCCCGGTCATCCCGATCGTCTTGCAGCAGCACTTCCTGCTTAAGACGATGCACTTCGTTCTCTCCCAATTTCCCCACAGCATATTGCAGCAACTCTTCAAAACGCAACACACGGATTTCCCCAAGCGGCACAGCAGATTCACGATCACAAACCGCCTGATAATGTTCATTGCATCGACTCATCGCTTCATTTGCCACCTGTTCGAATAAATCCATAATTTCAGCGGCAGTCTGTTTGAATACGAAGACATTATATAGCGCCGCTGCCCGCTGCGGGGTCTGTGTAGAGTACTGGTTCTTCAAGTCCCTCTGCATCAGCGTCACCGGAAGGGGAGTAGATTCATTCTGGTCTACTTCACGGAAAAGCGGATTCCATTCCATCGCATGCGTTAAAAATGATGCCATATAGTCTGCCGTGATGCCTTTCAGCGGCTCTCCCACATGCGTTTCCTTGCCGTAGAATAACGCGGACGGCATGATTTTCCCGATCGTTCCGGAATAAATGTATTCTTTTGTATCCGCAGGGCCCTGTGAAAAGGAAGGCTCTCCGTTCAGGAAGAGTTTATAATGATAGCCCTCCTGCTCCTGCAGACGCACAAGTTCTTTCACCGACGCGCGCATGCCGGCCGAATTCACTTCTTCGTCGGGTACGGTGCACAGCAATAAATTGATTGGCCATTTTTCGAGGCTTGCACGTTCGATCAGCTGAATATGCAGGGCAAGCCCCATTTTCATATCCATCGTGCCTCGTCCAAATAAATAATTGCCTGATTCCAAATCTGCGCGCGCGGCTTCCGGCAATGAATCTTTGTTTTCTGTCAGCTTTTTCGTCAGTTCTTCCGGATAGAACGCAAGCGGTTCAAGCGCTCCGTATTCATCGGTATGCACCGTATCAAAATGACTGATCAGCACAATTGTATCTGTTGCATCTGGGTGTTTATATAGGGCATGAACCGATTGCCGTCCAAGACCTGCATCATGGAGCGTGATCTGGTCGGGATGTTCAGTGAAGTATGTCAGTTCGCTTAACTTATTTTGCAGCTTCCAGGAAAAGAAACGTTCCCCTTCTGTCAGTGTGCGGCTATCCCAGCTGACCAATTCACAGAGTAAGGCACGCAGCTTTTCAGGTGTGTCAAAACGATAACGATTCATTCTATCTCCCCCTTAACAGTTAGCTAAAGTATATCTTATAGAAGGTAAAATGAGAAAAGAACTTGCGCCAGCATAGGCAGCAAGTTCTTTCTATTTATTATTTAGACGATGTAACGAGCGGCCGTGAAGCAGATTTTACTTGCTCGACAGCACGTTTCAGTTGCCGTAAATGACGTTTTTCATGGAAGCCGACGAAACGGAACCATTGAATGAGCGGAACATTACCAAAAACCGGATGTTTGAGTGATTTGCAGCGCAACTCTGTTTCCGTTGCAGATTCATAGATATCCAGCAAAAAATTTCTGGACTCATGCAGCTTCTCTTTTATCTCTGGAATGGAGAGATGCGCTTCTGTCGGTTCTGTGTATTCTAAGAAATACGCTTTGAGTAAAGGACTGGACGATACGCCAATCGGTTTTTTGAATACATGCAGACTGTCAGGATTTTTTAGTTCCTGCGCGATGTTTGTAGCAACCCGGCATTCCATTAATGCTAAATGTTCCACAATCTGCTTTGGGGACCAGCCGCCATGTGATGGTGTCTCGTTAAACTCCTTATCTGTCAAGCCTTCAATCAACTGTAAGATACGTTTACGGACTTTGATGTTCTCTCCAAAAACCACCAACATCCTCCTCCATTTCTTTCACATAATCCACTCTATTGCAATAGCATACGCCTTTTATTCGAAGATTTAAAGGGAGAACGGTCAGATTCTATACATTCCATTCAAATGGTGACAATTGCGTGCCATCCGGCATATTCTCAGACTGTCCCAATGCGCGGTATCATCGCATATTTACCCGTTATGATCTGCCAATCTGTCCAGCACTTGCTGTTCATTCGGCATACCGCCCTGTGCGCCGAATTTTTCCACTGCCAATGAAGCAGCCGCATTCGCAAAATGAATGGCAGACTTCAGGCTTTGTTTTTGCACTAATTGACTCGCAAGCGCTCCATTAAATGTATCCCCCGCGCCTGTCGTATCCACGACGGGCACAGATATTCCCGGAACACGCACAATCTGCTTACCGTCATGATAACAAACACCTTCACTGCCGAGCGTCACGAGCAATTGATTCGGATAGGCCGCTACCGCTTCTTCTATTGAAGTGCCGAACAGTTGAGCACATTCTGTTTCATTCGGCGTCAAATACTGCACGTATGGCATGAAATCAAGCTGAAAACTGCTCGAAGGTGCGGGATCCATGATGACAGGCACGTGTGCTTCCCGGCAAAGTTCGAGTACCCGCCACACCGTCTCCGCAGGAATTTCAAGTTGCATCATCACCAGCAGGCTAGCTTGAATGACAGACTGTAAGCTATCAATCCGCGCGCGTGTAAGTGCATGATTGGCCCCCGGAATAGAAATGATCCGGTTATCACCTTCTGTTAATAAAATGACCGCCACACCGGATGGCCCTTCCACCTGAAGAACAGCCGACGTGTCAACTTTCTGCTGCTGCAAGTTGTCTATAATCCTTTCTCCAAATGAATCCGAGCCCACAGTACCGATCAGCCGGACGCTTTGTCCCAGCCGCGCACACGCCGTCGCCTGATTAGCGCCTTTACCGCCGGGCGCCGTCTGAAAGCTCTTCCCCCTTATGGTTTCCCCCTGCAGCGGAAATTGATCCGCTTCTGCAATCACGTCCATATTTGCACTTCCGATTACGGTAATCATGCTCTCTCCCCCACTTCTCACTCTTTCATCCGATCATATGCTTATGTAAAGACATATTCAATCTGGAGCGTCCGCTGACTGAAAAGTTGCATTTTGTGTTAAAGTATTTACTTCAGCTGTGTAAACAGTATAATGAATAAATATACAACAACTAGACTATATACAAGGAGCGAAATACCTTGAAAAAATATTCTGTCGGCACATGGCTTATGTTCTTAATCCCGTCCATACTTGGGATTATGTTATTCATGATTCCATTGCCATTTGAAGCGGGCTGGAAAGTGCCGATTGCCAAATTGGCAGATATGCTGGCCGGCTCACTTGAACCAATTATTCCACAGCTGATGATGTACTTGATCATCGCTTCAGCACTTGGATCCGTACTCTATTTATTCGTTAGAGAAAATCCGAAACGGCCTTCATTCTTTACCAATTTATTTAAAGTCACACCATTTTGGACGGTTACCCGAATTATAGGCGCCGTGTTTGCCGTTATGGTTGTCTATCAATTAGGACCTGAAGCAATTTGGAGTGAAGATACCGGCGGCCTGCTGCTTGCGGGTGACGGACTGGTTTCATTCCTGTTCAGCATCTTCTTCTTTGCAGGATTTCTGCTACCTTTATTGCTGAATTTTGGATTGCTTGAATTCTTTGGTACGCTGATGGTGAAAATTATGCGCCCGCTGTTCAAATTACCCGGACGTTCTTCCATTGACGCGCTTGCCTCGTGGATTGGGGACGGAACAATTGGTGTCCTGCTGACTAGCAAGCAGTATGAAGACGGTCATTATACACAGCGTGAAGCGGCGATTATTTCCACTACGTTCTCGGTCGTATCGATCACATTTACATTGGTCATCATCGATAAAGTAGGGCTCGGAAACTACTTCCTGCCATTTTATGCAACCGTTCTTTTCACCGGATTGGTCCTGGCACTCATCATGCCAAGAATTTATCCGTTACGTTCCATTAAGAATACGTATATCGACGACCGGGAGTATTCAACTGATGATGAAAAACTGCCGCCCGGCACAAGCGTATTTAAACTGGGGTTAACCAGTGCACTTGACACAGCGTCCAAGCAGCGTTCGGTCGTGAAGACCGTTCGCGCCGGCATGCAGAATGTGCTCGATATGTGGTTCGGCGTAGCACCGGTCGTTATGGCATTCGGTACTGTCGCTTTAATGATGGCGGAGTACACAAGCATTTTCCGTATTCTCGGAAAGCCTTTCGAATATGTGCTGAATTTCCTGCATATACCTGAAGCGTCTGAGGCAGCTCAGACCATGGTCGTCGGATTCGCAGATATGTTCCTGCCTGTTATTTTAGCTGAAGGTGTAATCACATCACCGATCACGCTGTTTACAATCGCAGCAATCTCGGTCATTCAGCTAATTTACATGTCTGAAGTCGGCGGACTGATTTTAGGTACGAAGATTCCCCTGAACATTTTCGACTTGCTCATTATTTTCTTGTTGCGCACGATCATTGCGCTGCCTATTATTGCCGGTATTGCACATTTATTGTTTTAAACCGTGAGAAACCCGCTGCTTCCTTGTGAAGCGGCGGGTTTTTTTGTGGTTTTGGGGGACTATGTTTGCGGGGTATGAGCGGTTGAACGGGACGTATGAGCGCTTAGGCGGAGACTATGAGCGGATAGCCTAGCTGATTGAGCGGTTGAACGGGACCTATGAGCGCGACGGCATGGGCTATGAGCGCGACTTCATGGGCTATGAGCGGTGAGCCTGCTTGATTGAGCGGTTGAACGGGAACTATGAGCGCTTGGGCATAGGCTATGAGCGGATAGCCTAGCTGATTGAGCGGTTGAACGGAGACTATGAGCGCGACGGCATGGGCTATGAGCGGTGAGCCCAGCTGATTGAGCGGTAGACAATAGCTATGAGCGGTTGCCGCGATGGATTGAGCGCTTGACGAAATGTATGAGCGGCAATCCGTGCTATGGAAGCTCGGCGGAGGGATGGACTCGTATAAAGCCAGAGTCGTCATCACCCTCCTCTTTCTTCACAGGAAAAAGCTGCTCTCTATAAAGAAAGCAGCCAAATTAAACAGCCTGAAAGCAAGTCTGTTGAATGTCCGCAAGTAAGGGAGGGTTGCGTTTGAAGAGTGGCTTCGCAAAGCAATGGTGTGCTTTTACATGCTGCTCTCAAATAAATCATTTTTTGGCAGATTGCTTTCAAGGTTTTGTACGATATACAGTTTATGCTGACGGAATTCCGAAAGCCATTTATACAGAGATGGTTTGTCTCTGCTGCATGAATCGCTGCCGGAAATGAATCGAATTAGATTTATTACTACTAGTATAATCGATAATGAGAATCATTGTCAAATAGATTTTTCATAATGAATACTTTGTACTATGTAAAGTTTTAGGCTAAGAAGACGGACGTTTTCGTTTCTAACCTCTCCACCAAGGGAATAAAACCATTGAGAGAGAATATCAAGAAAGGTGTGGATGGCATGAATGCTGTGCAGATCTTAATTTTATTAACAATCGGATACGCTGCGATGACGATCGATAAAAAGCAACGGAATTTTCCGCTGCCTGTCTTTCTGGCAGTCATTGGATTCGGATTATCTTTCATTCCCTACTTTGCTTCTATCAGCGTGTCTAAAGAAATGATTTATACTATTTTCCTGCCCGGCTTGCTGTTCGCATCCGCCTATCACTACTCTGCGTCGTCGCTGAAAAAGCATGCGCGGATTATCGGTACGCTTAGTACGGCTGGGCTGCTTGTAACGGCGCTGATTTTAGGGTTTGCCGCATACTGGATGGGGGCGGATGCCGGGATTTCACTTGTGGGAGCTTTGCTGGTTGCTTCAATTCTCACACCGACCGACCCGGTTTCTGTCGTGTCGATATTGGCAAAGTCATTGGATGACCCCTCCGTATCTGAAATTGTCGACGGAGAATCGATGATTAATGACGGTACGAGCGTAGTGCTGTTCACTGTGCTGTTGACGATGTTCACGAAACAGCAGGAGTTTGAGTTTTGGCCGTTTGTCGGGGAATTCTTGTCTGTATCTGTCGGCGGCATTGCAACCGGACTCATCGCGGGCTGGCTCGTCAGTAAAGCGATTCATCTGTCTTCACACCGTGAGAATCAAGTGCTTCTGAGCATTATCATCGCATACGGGGCATTTCATGCAGCGGAAGCTTTCGGGTTTTCAGGTGTGCTTGCGACGGTCGCCGCGGGTATTATGCTGTCAGGAGAACTTAGCCGGGCTGACGATGAAGAGCTGCACAGGGAATCATTAAACGGATTTTGGGAAGTGGCGGAGCCGGGGCTGCTGTCTGTGTTATTTTTAGTCATCGGAATCACAGCGGCAGACTATCTGTTGCCAATCTCCAATTGGCTGCTGGCGATCGGGATTTTCATCGTGTCGATCATCACACGGTTTATCGTCATTGCGGGAACGATGCAGTTATTTTCAGGGTACCGAAAGTTATTGAACGTCAAAAAAGCCGCCCTTCTGTCATGGGCCGGCATTCGCGGTACAATGTCGATTTTCCTGTTGCTCAGTTTGGCAGATGCCGCCGATCAGTCGGCGGATGCGTTAATTTCATTAGGTTTTGCGGTAGTTTTACTGTCACTCGTTGTTCAAAGTATCGGCATTTATCCCCTATCGAAAGCACTCGAAAAATAATTACTTCGAGTGCTCTTCCTGCTGAATCATCTGCATCCGTTCATTAAACAGTGTGGGATAGGAAAGCAGTCCCAAACAGACACTTGTCATTGCCGCAGTAGTCAGCAATAAGAAAATGACTAATAACTGAAACTGCACCGCTTCAAGCGGATCAGCCCCTGCAATAATCTGTCCGCTCATCATACCTGGCAATTGTACAAGACCCATCGTTTTCTGACTTTCTATCGTCGGAATCATACTCGCCTGAATGGAACGGATGAGCTGCTTATGAATCGCCTGCTTCGGCGTGCCGCCAAGAGACAGAATTAATTCACTTTCTGAACGGTGTGTTTCCACTTCAGCCACAAAGCGATTGAGGAATAAAATCGCCAGCACCATGGAGTTACCGATTACCATGCCCGTCAATGAAATAATGTATTGCGCAGTCGCGGGAACGATATGGAAACCAAGCAAAATCCCTTGCGTCAAGACTTCCAAAAATACGAATGTCACAATAAGCTTCCAAGTGATTCCTTTAATTTGCTGCCCTTTTTTGCGCGCATTTTGAACAGCCGCCGCAATAATCAATACGACCATCAGGAAAATGAAGAGATAGCTTTCCGAATCGAAAACGAATTTTAATACGAAGCCGACCGCCACAAGCTGGACTATGGAACGGACTGTTGCAATGATAGTGTCTTTCTCCAGCTGCAGCCCGAGTGTTTTTGACAATACGAGCGGAATGAGCACAAAAATGAGCGTCAGGAATAAGGCAGTCGTACTCATGAGAAATCTCCTTTCAAGAAACGGTCAACTGATGGTATATCTGAATGCTCAAGCACCGATATTTCCCCCGCTTCCACCAATTTTCCGTCCACCATGATCCATGCATACTGTCCCATGCGTTTGGCCTGTTCCAGATTATGTGTGATCCAAACCACAGTGATCCCCCGCTCTTTATACAATCTCCAAATTAAGTCCTCTACTTCATTCAATGAAGACGGATCGAGTGCGGATGTAATTTCATCCATTAATAATATTTTCGATTCATTCAGCAGTGTGCGGGCAATCGACACTTTCTGCTGCTGACCGCCTGACAAGTTTCGGCTGTCACGTTCCAAATACGTCTGTTCAAGACCTACTTGATCCAATATATCCAGTGCCCTTTCTTTACTCAGCGTTTTCCCTTGCAGACGCAGCGGCAATGCCAAATTATCATAGACGGTTCCCGCAATCATCGGCGAATTCTGCAGCACCATACCAGCCTGTCGCCGCAGCTCAATAGGAGATAACTTGTCGATTGCCTGTCCTTCGAGTAAAATTTGCCCGCTTGTCGGACTCACCAATCCGTTGCACATCTTTAATAACGTCGTCTTCCCTGCGCCGGATGGTCCGACTAATACTGTGATTTGTTCTGCAGGAAAAGACCCGGTAATGTCCTCTAAAATTTTCGTATTTCCCGCTTCAAATGAGACACCCTGGAAATGAATAGCAGGCTTGTACACTGAGTCTTCATGTTCAACATCCATCAATTTCACCTTTTCCGCCTTCCATTATAAATCGAGCTTTAATAAATCTAACGGCGTAATAATACCAATCAATTTTTCATCTTTGCCGCCATGTTCCGTGATCAACAGCGCTTCAAGACCTTGGGCTGACGTAATGGATTTCCTAAAATAGCCCTCTGCTTCATAAACCGACATGTCGCTTTTGACGAAACGATAGGTTTTTCTTCTTTTTTCGTGATTATATACATCTAATAATGTCGGTATTTCCCGGGAAATGCTGTCGCTGTCTTGATCTGCCAGCCAGTTCATAATGCCATTCGCGGTAATTAGACCGATAAATCGCCCTTTTTGATAAATCGGTAGCTGATTGAACTTTTTCTCTTTGATTAACCGCAAACCGGCAGCCAGTGATTCTTCCGCTTGCACAGTATGCACTTTTCTCGAAAATAAATCTTTCACTGTCACCGGGTTCGATAATTTTTCATCAATATTCTCAATTAATTTCACAATTTCATCATGCGGCTCGGCTATAGCATAATCAAATCCCGTCCGGTTATGTACAATGGCGTTACGCAAACTGCCGTATTCACGCAGTTCATCTTCATATCGCGCCACCACAGCATTTTGCGATTTCGCCCTGTCAATTTTCTTGGAAAAAGAGAAATGACTCGGCAGGTCCGTGATTTTCATTAGTGCTTTATCAATCCGATTATACGCAACCAAAAAGCGCTCCGAATTTTTATGTTCCATAGCATTTCCCACCTTTTCTAGGAGAAGTATAGTATATTACAATAGCCGCGCTGTCACACCAGCCACCTGTCCAGTTCGTCTGTACATATTGAAATGAACTCCCTAATCTGTTCTAACATATTTCCCGCCGCTTTGCTTCCCAAATCATATCATACGGCATGATTCAAAAGACATATTTCGCTATATCTTCTATGCGGACCGCATTTTTATTAAAAATCCCTGGAACATACAATGAAGCGGCACAGTCCACTCTCAATTTTCAACATACGCTAAAGAGAGAAGGAGGTGCAGATTAGTATGTCATCAAGAAAATTCAGGCCTTGCAGACATTGTGACTCATCGTATATTCCTGCAAGAAAAATGCGTTGTTATGATGAAAAAAAGATTATTCATATATTGGCGGATTTGACGATGGGAGCGCCTGTTGAGATTACATTAAAAGATTCAAAAGAGTTTCAGCATAACGGCTACTACTTACAATATGACCGAAAAAGTTACTTGGTACACTTCCAGCCTTTCGGTGATCCCGGCGTGCTGGAAATTGACGTCTCTGAGATTTGTACCATCAGATACAGTTCATGAAGACATGAAGAAAATGTACACAGGCGCAACGTGTACATTTTTTTCATTTTATTTTGCCGATTTTCTTCTGTTAGAGCGGTTGCGGATGAGGTATGAGCGGTTGGCCGAGGGCTATGAGCGCGGGCGGATGAGGTATGAGCGGTTGACCGAGGGCTATGAGCGCGGGCGGATGAGGTATGAGCGCTTGGCCGCGGGCTATGAGCGCGGGCGGATGGGCTATGAGCGCTTGGCCGCGGACTATGAACGCATGCGGATGAGCTATGAGCGCTTGGCCGCGGACTATGAGCGCATGCGGATGAGCTATGAGCGCTTGGCTGCGGACTATGAGCGCGGACGGGCGTAGTATGAGCGCTTCGACACGCACATTGATCACACACACGATCTGCAGCGTCAATCCAGTTCATCCGCATGCGGCATAGCGGATAGGGCACCTGGCTTCATTGCACATAGCGCCCCCATTTGATTGCCGAATTGGATGTGGGAAAGCATATCTTCCAGGGTGTCCGGTCTGCCATGCAAATGAAGGCCGCGAAGCACACCCGCTATGAACGCATCCCCCGCCCCCGTTGTATCTACAGGCTCAATCGGCTCCACTGCCACATGCCGGCGCACCCCTTGAATAATCGCAAGCGTCCCCGACTCCCCAAGCGTCATCATAACTACAGGGATCTGATAGACGGCCAGACGCTCTAGAGCTCTTTCCACATCGGACTCTTCAAACAGGAAAAGCAGCTCTTCCTCCGTCAGCTTCAATAGATCTGTCTGCTCTAAAAACGGCAGAATCGTCTGTCGGCAGATGTCTTCACTTTCCCAGCGAAGCGGCCGCACATTGGGATCAAATGAAAGATATACGCCATTTGCTTTTGCCAGTTCCACAGCCTTTTTTGTCGTTGCATGGGCAGTCGGCTGAAACATGGTGCCCGAACATATATGCAAAATGGAGGCGTTTTGGAAAGCCTGTTCCTGTAAGTCTTCCGGCTTCACCTGGATATTAGGCGTGTCATCTGCATAATTCGCAAATACCCGGTCGCGCTCCGGCGTTAAATGAACATAGACGCGATTTACTTTCTTTTCGGGCACACGGACTGCAAAAGTTAAATCGACACCTTCATGACGAAGCTCATTTTCTGCAAATACGGAGTCTTCGTCCTCTCCAAAAACGGTAATCAATGAAGATTTAGCCCCAAGACGTGAAACACCCGCCGCCACATTAACCGTTGCGCCGCCAAGGAACGTCGAAAACTCTTTATTCGTTTCATCTGTTGCAATATAGTCTACAAAAATATCCCCGTAGATCAGCACGTGTTTCTCTTGTGAATGATTCATGTGATCGGCCTCCCTTGGACGTTTCTTTCTATACTATCACAGAAAAAAGCCATCTTCTCTGATTATCAATCGGTCAGAGAAGATGGCTGCGCGTCATTAATTAGGCTTTAGCACGTGCTGCTTTGTTTCAAGCAGATTTCCGTATTTATCATACATACGGAATGTGACAGTTGAATTGGCCGGGAAATTCGAACTGATTAAGCTGAATTTTTTATCCCCTTCAAAGTGCATATTATACGTATTATTAACAGTTACCTTATAAACATCCTCCGATACATCAACTTCAATCGTATGAAGGTTCAAGAACTGCACATAGGCGACTTTTATGCCGTTCAGGTAATTTGCCGATACGACATTAACCTCTGCACTTACCGTAAATCCGCTGTCCCCGATTTTTCCTCTCGCAATCACGGTGCCGATTTTCGATGTATCAACCGGCTCCCAGCTGACCGCTTCTTTACCTGTTGTTTTGTCTTTATACGTGACATTTACTTTTAAAGGCAGCTCAGGTGTCCCATTCAGCTTGACGTTGATTGGCAATGGCTTTTCAACGGACATGATATTGGAATCAATGACCTGCATGCTGAATTTTCGCTTTTCTGTGTCGCCAACTGCGTCAGTTACTTGAATATCAAAAACGAATGTTCCTGCACGTGTCGGTGTGCCAGTAATTTGCCCTGTCTTTTCATCCAATGTCAGGCCTGCCGGAAAGGAACCTGACCGCTTGTATGAATATGGGGCGCGACCATTCATTGCAGATATATGCCCACTGTATTCGCTTTTTAATACCGCATTGTCAAGCTCTTTCGACTGAACTGCCAAGAATGTAGAGCGCTTGTCTGCAACATAGTCCAAAATGATTTGGGCGTCTTCTTGAGTCAATACTCCATCTCCATTTACATCAGCGGATAAGAAAGCTTCCCGATCTGTAATTGGATCATTCAAATGCTGTAAAATCCGAATAGCCGCTGCGGCAGTAGGTTTATTGTTTCCTACAACGTCACCGACAGGCATTTTACGTACGATTTTTCCGTTCATTGGTGTCACAATGACGTCCTGATTTAAACGGCCTTTCATATTTAACGATGTGATGGAGAGATCGGCAGAATCGCCAGCTTTAAAAGAAGAGGAGAGTTCATACACTAAATGGCCTACCAGGATTTTATTTCCCACTAAACGTTCTTCTTTTCCTGAAATCGGCAAGAAGTTTAAATCTAATGTATTATTTGTGATTACCGATCTCGTCCGAAACTTTTGATCGTCAAAGGCTGATGACGGACGGAAACTTTTCAACGTAATTCCCTTCCCCGCAATAGGCCCCGTTATCACAAAGTTGGCTGACGTCAAATACGATGTGTCCCGAATGGTAACCGGCACTTCTACTGTTGTACCAAGTGAACGGCTTTCACCGACTTCCAATATCTCCGCATATGTTGACTCTGTATTAAGACCTGACACCGCGACTGCGCCCATCACTAGCAGAAGTAATAAGACTTTATTCATTAAATTTTTCATATCCCTCACCTCAATTCACCTTAAATTTAAGCCGTACTGGCTGATTTAGTTTCGCACCGTTCATTGAACGAAGCTGGTCCGTAATTTCTAATGTATACGTAGAACGTATATATGATCCGATCGGCTTCACCCGAAACTGTGTGGCATTGACTAATTCTAATTCAAAAGGAAAATCGGCGGATCCTCGCTTTAAACTGACAGCACTTGTGTTCAATGTCGCTGGGTTGTAAGGCTTGTTTAATGTAATAAGCCATGGCTTATCCACTGTAACTGAATTTGGATGAGTGGACTCTTTGCCATCGAACGGTTTAATTTGTCCATTTATTAATTGAGTTGTAATACGCTTTCCCTGTTCATTATATAATTCAACGTTTTGCAGTGTTAGATTGTGTATATTCCCATAACCCGCAGAGAGTACTGTAGCTTTCACTTCCATTACAGTCCCATCAATCAAACTGCCGCTGGATTTTGCAAACGACATGGAAACTTTTCCTGCCGCATCACTTCCCGCAGAGGATAGATAGTCAGACAACGTGTCTGTCATTTTGACATCCGAGGCATTAATTCGTAATTGTTCCGGATTATAAAGTATATCGAATGAACCGCCTGCAATTTTCTCATCACTGCTGATAAATACAGACAATGTGGTAGAGCCGCTTCTTTCAATAAAAGCTGATGACACACCGACCGCAGTTTTCTTCACAGTCGCTTTTGCCGATGTAGTCGGGATAAACAGCAGTAACATGCTGAACAGTAGTAGAATCTTTAATTTTTTCATAAATTATGTACGGGCGCTTCTATCCGCGCCCTGCCTCCTTTTTATCATCTGGCAGAAAATCGTAGCTGTTTAGGTGAGTATTCTTCCAGTATTTGATTGAATAATACTTGGTTTTCTAAAAGAGTTTTAATTGAGTAATAACCAGGCGACACGCCGGAAGTTGACGTGAAGTTCACCGGATAAGTCGTTCCGATCCGCTCGAGTTCATTGGATACAGCATCGTAGGCGATAACTTCTACGTAATCAGTAACTTTCATAGATGCACGATTAAATATGAAATTATTGCCGGCCTTGTTCGCTCCCAATGTAATGCCGTTAATACGGACTTCGACACGCGCCGTTCCACTGTCCGTTTCTATCGTTCCGCCTGATAACATGCCTGGATTTGTAAATGTTAATTTTTTGATGTAATTTCCCGGCACGACAATCCCGATTTTATCTACGTCGTACAGACCACCCATAATTTTGTCAAAGCGGTCATTATCGCTGACAAAATCTTCAAGCGTCTTAATTCCTTGCAGCAAATCGTTCTGACCTAATACTTTCACCGCAGCTGTATCAATCAATCCGCCATCTGCTGTTGTCGCCACAATGCTAGTTTCCCCTTTCATATGGGGTGTCACAATTCCGCCTGGGGTGACAGTTGCAACGGCCGGGTTGGTTGATGTCCAGCTGACTTGCTGATTCGTTGCATTCGTCGGATACACTGTATATCCAATAACAATTTTCTCAGGATTATAAGTTCCCCTATCATTTTCGGTAAAGACGATTTCATTTCTATCCAATTTTATAGAAGTGACCTTTCCGCCTGACCCAGGCCCTATCTTCACTTCCACTGTATAGACGCTTTTCGTACCGTCCACCGCAGTAACTTGTACTTTCACTTCTCCCGTGCCATCAGAAGACAGCGTTCTGTCTAAAATATCAACGATTGCATTACGGTCCTGCGGGCGCGCATCCACTTTGAGTGTTTGAGCTCCGCCTGCCGGATAGTCATCTGCCGGCACTTCAAATCTGAAATAATTTCTGACAGCCGGTGTGAAGCCTGGCACTGCTTTGTCGTTAATCGACAGACTGGCTAAATTTGAATTGGCTGATTTTACGACTTCATTCAGCTTATTCCATCGTACATAGGGGTCTGTCGGGTAATCGGACAAATTGCCATGCAGCTCGAGTAAGTTAAAAGTAAATCCTTTTGCCTGAGCCCGGATTTTCCCTTTGTTCATCAACGCTACTTTATGTCTGCCTTCCGCATGGAAATTATAGCGGCTATAGTCTTTTTCGTACTGCAGCATTCTATCCGAATAAATTGGATGTCCTTCCCCGTCACCGGATTGAGTAAATGTACCTTCGATTTTCAGCACGCCATCCGTCAAATGCCCTTGGTCATTCATTGGCTTGCCCAGATGTATATACGTTCGCGTGGCATGGTTTCGTTTACTTGCTGTGGAGAAATCTCCAAAAACATGTACAAAATCCCCGTCGCCTTCACCGTATTGCGGTGTCGAAGTATCCATCGAACCTTTGATCATTGTCAGCCAGCCATCGGAAATCGTATAGTCTCCATAAATTTTGACCGTTCCATGATTAACGAATAACTGCCCGCCGGCTTGTCTGACGTGACCTTTATTATTGGTCATCTCCATCGATTCTTTAGATCCAACTTGCACCAATCCGCCGCCTGCATCCAGAGATTTATTCTCCATATATGCATCGTCAAGTAACGGTCCGCCGTTGATTGTCAGATTGCCGTCTACTTGAAGTTTGCCTTCCTGCACATTAAAGCGGCCTTTTTGTTCCAAATTATTTTTCGCATGGAACGTACCGCCGTTCAGATCTATACGTCCCTCTTGCAGAATCGGTGATGAAATGATTGCTTCCTGGCCGTTGAGATTTAAATATCCATGAATCCGCTGGGTATAAGATGCGAGCACAAGTTCAGGTGCAGCCGAATTTTTATAATTTCCATTCACTACAATGGAGCCGTCTTGCGTGACATTTTCTGTTACATTCAGCTGGCTGTTATTCAGTCTAATGCTTGAACCTGTTTTTTGATCCAGCTTCTTGGCCTTGATCACAGCGCCGTTTACAGCCCGGATTTCTGTACATTTCAGCAGGACTAAATCATCCGTTACAGTTAAGTTATAGCCATTCAAATCAACTTTTACATTTTCATGCACCAGCAATCCTCTCGGCTCAGTCACATCACTTGTCAATGTCCAATCGCTGTACAGTTCACGGCCGGGAAAATCGGCAATTTCCTGCCGTAAATTGGAAAGTACCTCTCTCAAGTATGCAGCATTCACAGCAGTATGGAAATTGCCGTCTGTAATCCTTGAAATCTTTCGTAATGTCGTTTCATCTATAATAGATGAAGGTGTGCTGCCAAAACTGATCGTGTGAATTTGAATATCTTTTTCGTATGCTTCATTGGCAAGCGAAAAAATCTTTTCATTGTTTATCGAAGTTCCTGCTGTCATCAGAACAATGACTTTATCATTTACTGATTGTGTCGCAGATAAATCCCGAATCGCTTTTTCTAGCCCCGTACTTGCATCATTTGCATTTTCTTCGGAACTTGTCAAAAGTTTTTTTAGCGCGGCCTTTGCCTGATATTTATTGGATGATAACGAAAATGAATGCGTCACCGCTTCATTGAAACCAACAATGCCGAATCGATCCAATGTATCCGCTTGATCTACAGCGAATATTGCCTCATTGATTCTGGATTGACTTGGGTCTTGCGCCTGCATGCCAGGAGTATCTTGTATGACAAAAACAACGTCTCTTCCCCGCTCGATTCCGCAGCTATTATTCGATTGATTTGCAGCTGCTTCTGTCCCTTCCGGCTGCCTGACCAGTAATGAAACGAGCAATAAAGCCAGCAAGGCAATGATTTTCCTATGTATCTTCATTTTTCAACTTCCTTCCCGATAATATAAATAGAGCATTTAGCCTCTTCGCAGTATGTACACACTACAAACACACATTAAAGGAGATTTGACTATGCGATTTCTTATTATTACTGCTGTCGCGTTACTTAGTTTCTTGCTGACAAGTCTGTTCAGTCATCCAATCAGTTACGCAGCGGGTATCGAGCCCATCACCGCCCCTAAAAAGCCATGGACAATCACATTTTCACATGACGTATCTGATGAAACAGCCAATTTAGAACTCATTACTATACAATCAAAAAATAATAAGCTGTCTCTTTCTCTATCGGCAGATTTGAATAAAGTTATAGTAAAACCAAAAAATCCATACTTGTTTGGTGAACGGTATACACTGACAATCCCAGGCAGTTTTCGAGCTGCTTCTGGCAAGCTGCTAAACAAGCCGGTAACGAAAGAGTTCGAGATGACTGGAGTGTACATAACAGACGTTTCCGCCACTATGAATCAACTTGCCACTACCGTCTCCGTTAAAGTAAAGCCCGATGTGGTTTCTGTCTTCTATTCAATTAATAGCGGAAATCAGATTAAACTTCATCGCGATGGCGCAGATTCCTTTTCTAAAGGACAGATTGGTTTGGTTACAGGCGATTTGCTGACGATTAACGTATGGAATGAAGCAAATCAATTAATAGAAACACAATATTATGAGGTTAAATAAGGAAGGAATGAAAAGCATGAAGAAGTTTTTCCCTGCATTTATGGCTTTTTTATTAGTGTTTTCTACTATTGGGCCGTTGCCTGGGGTGGCAGAAGGTTTTCCTGGCAGGGTTACATATGACGTGGTCGCTGGGGATGACAATAAGGGCGTTATAGAGGTTGATATGGATGGCGGTAACTCCGCTTGGAAAATCACACTGCACAAAAAAAGTACTGGTAATCGAGTAGGAGATTTATTAAATGAAAATACTTCCTTTCCCGGCGTTACTCCAGGAATTTATGAAGTGAGAGCTGAAAAAATAGATTCTAATCCTAAGTTGACTCAAATTTCACCAGCAATAACTGTAAAACCTAAACCTATATTAGCTGAAAGAGACGTTACTACAGAACCCTATAGGATTATTATTAGTAATGTGATACCAGGTAGTGAAGTAAATCTTTACAAACCAGATTCACAGGTTCCTTATAAAACACAAAAACCTAATGCTAACAATATAGTCATATTTAATAAAATTGATGCAAATAAAAGCTACAGTGTAACTCATTTCATTGATGGTGCAAACAGCATTCATTCTAGTGCGATAACTGTAAACCCTGCTCCAGTTACATTGGAATGGGTAAAAGACTCAGGAGCTGCAAATAATTCAGGTGAAATAAAAGTTACAGGAACGAAAGTTAAAAATAATTTAATTATTTATCGTGCAGAAAATGTGGGGGGAAGTTCGGCTGAATATAAACAAATTACCGCTGTGGGCCCCACTACTACAGTTTCGGGATTGAGAGATGGAGTTTACTCGATCATTCAATCAGAAACTGAGGACCATTTAAAAAGCGAAATATCGAATGAAGTTGTTATTAAGAATGAACAGAAACCCACTATTGAATTAGAAAAACCAATTTACGAAATTTTTCATAATGTTCAGGGACAAAATGAATATACCAATCCCGGCTATAAAATAACTAATAAAAATGGTACTACATCTGAAATTCGATATGATTCTTTAGTTTGTGCACCTGCAAACAATTTAAAAGTTAGCGTTTCTATCGAATATGAAGGCGGTGTCATAGGCAACGGTCAAAAGCCTAACCCTGGAAAATATAAAGCTATATACACAGCAACCGATTGTGAAAATCAACAATTGTATAATACAGCTATAAGAGAAGTTATAGTATATCCCGAAAAAATAAAAGTTAATAAAACGGTAAATACGTTAGAATATCATGGCAGTTCTCCTATCGAACGACACCAGTTCGGTTCAATTACCGTTGAAAATGTATTCAATAATGCAGACTTGTTTTTATATCAAGACCCTAGTGAATCGAATGATTTAAGCAAAGCACAAAAAATTAGGGAAATTACAAATTTAAATGAAAACACCTATACGTTTCCAGATGTCCCCGTAGGTAAAGGCTACTTTGTCTTTCAAGAAGTAGAAGGCGTAAAAAGTAAATTTTCAGATCGTGTGGAGATAAAAGATACAACTCCTCCCAAAATTATATTAAATGCTAAAGACGGAGCTATAAACATAGATTTAGAAGTTGGCGATGAATTCAAAGATCCCGGCTTTACTGCTGTCGATAATATTGAAATTGCGGAAAAGATTGTTACGTATCACCCTAGTCCTGTTAATACAAGCCAACCCGGCGAATATACAATTTTCTACAATGCAAAAGACACTGCGGGTCTGTCCGCAATACAACAAGTGAGAACTGTTACAGTGCGGCCAAAACCTGTTATGGCAATAGGCAGTACTGCTGCTGTTGGTGAAATTGGAGTTACGAATATCTTTCCTAGTACACAAACCAATAAAACTATACTAAAACTTTACAAAGCAAATAACGATGGTGTCTTCCCTGACAACATTGATGACCCTGTAAAGAAAGTCGAACTGGACGCAGGGCAGACTACTTATGTATTTAAAAACATAGAGCCAGGAAGATATCTCGTTAGACAAGAAGTGAAATCCCAGATAAGCCGCCAATCTAATGTAGTGGAAGTCGTAGATATAGACAAACCCCATATCACATTAATCGGCCCTGAAAATATCAACTTAACGCTGGATAGTGAATTGGAGCCTTATTATACAAAGAATAACCAGTTTAAAGATCCTGGAATTACAGCAGAAGATTATTTATCAAATGAACAGAATCCGCTTTCTTTAACTTCTACGCTTGTTTTTAAAGATACGGACGTCAACTCTTATAATGTAAAGGGAACCTCTATAAAATACCCTGAGTTTAATACTAATGAACCTGGCATATACAAAATCAGATACACTGCCGTGGCAACACGGGGAGCAAAAGCTTTACCAAAGTATAGAACTATTACAGTAGCACCACCAAAACCGGGACTTGTTACCGCGACTTCAAGTACTATCAAAGTTAGTCCTGAAACTGAATCCGGTAACCAAGGAATCTATTCTCACTCTACAACAAGAGCAAATTTATACAATGCATATGGACAGCTAATAAAATCAAGAAACGTGACTAATTCAAATAATTTCACGTTTGAAGACGTCCCAGCAGGCATCGGCTACTACGTCACACAAACAGTAAACGGCATCGAAAGCCAGCCTTCCCTGCCAGTAAACGTCAGCATATTCGGCGATGCAAAACCTAATGCACTCATTACTTCATTCAATTTTAAAGAAGTAGATGCAATCAGTGTCATTGATCAAAAAGCAGAAAAAATTACCGTAACTGTACCTAAAACGGCAAAATTAACTAGCTTAACACCTGTCATTACAAGTATTGGGACGGTCACACCAAACCCATCAGTGATAACCGACTTTTCGGACGGCCAGCCTAAATTGTACCGTGTAGTAAATTCAGCTAACAACACTACGACTGAGAAAACATACTCTGTTACAGTGAAACATGCTGCTAACAGTTCGACTGGCAGTCTGCCGCTCGAGAAAGACGGGGAGCTTACACCACTGTCCCCTTCCGTTTCATTAAGCCCTGCTGAAATGGAGACAGCAAAGGATCATGGTGTAACATTTATAACGAAAGATAAAAAAGTAGAAGCTCATGTGCCCGCTAGTAACGTGATAGAATCCCGGCACTCTACTTTCACATTGAAGCAACCGCTGACTAACGGCCCCTATGAAATTAGCTTTGGCAACTTATCCCGCTTTATGCAGCCAATTGAGCTAAAGCTGCCGAAGTCGGGGACTAAGACATTGGCTAAACTGGTTGATGGGTACACAGTCGACGTGCCAAGTGCAGCTACTTCCACCTCAACTACCGGTTTGGTCAATGAACCTGGAACATATGCCCTAGTTGACAGTGTGGGTGCACCGCGCATTAATCCGTCGTCAACAGGAAGTGCGGTATATACGTTGCAGTTAGCTTTACTGGAAACGTCCGGTACAATTTATTACACAACAAGCAGTAAAGATATTTCATACACAAGCAGCGCGCTGTCAAATGACAAACAATTAAAAAACAAATATGTAGCTACAGCATCACCTGCTGATATTCTGAAGTGGACGAAATATACGCCTAATGATAAAATTTCGACGCCAACAGGTGAATTATATGCGGTTGTTGTAAAAGGAAATCAAATCAGCCAAATTGCGTCCCTCGAAGCTGCGCCAGCAATTGACTGGAGCAGAAATATTCCTTCTTACGATACGCACAAAGTTCTGAACATCAATTTCAATGCCCGAGTGGACCGCGAAGCGCTGTACTCCGGCCTGATCTATGTTACAGATGATACGACCAATGAAAAAGTTGCTGCTGCATTGCAAATGAGTAGTGACGGCAAAACGATTTATGTCGTTCCACAAAAAGCTTACACCCGCGGGAAACAGTATACTCTGCATATTGACCGCCAGTTCAAAGGCAATACGAAAAATAAAGAATTCTTGAAAAAGTCTTTACTTCAAACATTCACCATTAACTGATAAAAAAGGAGCTGCTCCCAATCCGGGGCAACTCCTTTTTGCTGTGAGATTACAATTTAATCTGGAACTTCATCTGG
This sequence comes from Sporosarcina sp. P37, assembly GCF_002109365.1. Classification (NCBI taxonomy): domain Bacteria; kingdom Bacillati; phylum Bacillota; class Bacilli; order Caryophanales; family Caryophanaceae; genus Sporosarcina; species Sporosarcina sp. P37. The sequence goes on along the minus strand of NZ_CP015349.1, from coordinate 2,472,644 downwards.
ACTTTTTCCTTTAACTTGGCACCGTTTGATGACTTCACCGTATCTTCTATAAACAGATAGTAGGTAGCCCCTCTTTTATACTGATACCCATTTTGCAATCGAATTTCCATCGCGGTTCCTTTATTAGAAACCTGATAACCAAGTGGAATCTTCACGCCTGACTCATTTAATACATAGACGGAGTCAGGATTGAATGTCTTGATATCCAGTTCTTGGCTGAGGTTAATTTTCCAAGCTTTCGTAGGCTCCACATTAAATCGGTCATCTTCTGTTTTATACCCTATGCGAGGATAAGATACTGCGCCGTCCTGCTGCTTTACAACAACCGTGACGCTGGCAATCTTCCCGCCGTCCACCGAAGTTACTGCGATGGTAGTTTCCCCAGCGGAATGCGCTGTGATTTTACCGCCTTCCACACTCGCAACAGTCGGTTTGCTGGAATACCAGTTCACATGTTGATTCGTCGCGTTTGAAGGACTGATTCTGGCGGTCAACGTTGACTGCTCCCCTACAATTAAATCCATTTCAGGTCCTTTGCTCAGTGTAACCGATGCAACCGGAATCTTCGTTAAGACATTTTCTGCTACAACAAATGTGTTACGAGAAATATTTGTCAGGGAATCTGTCTGCAAGCCCGGATTCAGCGGATCATTGCGTTTTACAGCAACTGCCCCGCTTTCCTTATCTCGCACGACAAATGAATAAAAATAATCTCTTGGCTTTAATGTTCTGGATACTTTCCATGTATTATTCGGCTGCTTAACCATTGGAATTTCGATCCAGTGGTAATCATCCCCGAAGTTCCCTATGACTGAAACAGATTTTGTTTCCGCATCCAGTTCAAGCTGCTTATTATAATCGTAGCTGCTGTATGTGAAAGTGACTTCTTTATGATCAATTATCGGGCCAACAGTTGCGTAAGGAGCAACTTTCAGCACACTGAACGTCCGTCCGAAGTCGTCAATCGTTTTGTCACGGTTGAGCGGATCCACTGTCCATTCCCCGTTAACACGGAAGCCGTACTCATACTGCCCCGGCTGCAATTCTACCTGGAGTTCCCAAACGTTTCCTGGTTTCCTTTCCATTTGCAAGTCAACATTATCGTTAAAACTTCCATTCAATTTTACGTCTTCAGTCAGACTGGTTCCGATGTATTTAAACTTTACTTGTCCCCCTTGAACGAAAGGGAACTCGTCCAGTTTCATGACGCCGTCAATGCCGGACACTTTTTTAAATATTGGCAGTTTGGTTGTAGAATCAGATGATAATTTATCCCATTGCCAGACGGTGCCGTCGGATTTTACTGCTAGTGTGAAGCTGTCTAAGTATCCGCCACCTCCAATCGCCACTGCATCAGACATTCCTTTTATTTGAATGGGCGCTGTCTGTGAAGTCTGGATACCACTCGTATTACGGCCCCATTGCCAGACGGTGCCGTCGTCTTTCACAATTATTGTATGGTTATCCCCCGCTGCAACTGAGCGAATATTACTTACGCCTTTTACCAAGAAGGGCTTCAACTTATTTTCATATCCGCCATCCCCAAGCTGGCCATAATAATTACGGCCCCAAGCGAGCAGGGACGTACGGTCTTGTTTTAGAGCTAATGTATGATTGTCACCGGCAACAATTTCAATTATTTCACTTAGTCCGCTAATTTGTTTCGGTTCAACGTTGTAATCCATTGTCTGACCCAATCCAAGTTGGCCAAAGGTATTACGTCCCCACGTCCAGACAGTACCGTCCATCTTTAATACAACTGAGTGGTCTTTTCCTGCTGCAACTGCAGCCACATTTTCTAATCCGTCTACTTTTACAGGCACTGCTGAGAAATAGGTAGATGTCGTTCTACCTAGCTGGCCATAATAGTTATATCCCCAGGTCCAGACATTCCCAAGACGATCAACTGCAAGTACATGGCCTCCCCCTGCTGAGATATCTATCATGTTCGCAAGCGATATCTGAGCAGGGTTTTTATCCACATTGCCGCCCATCGAGGATGCTCTGCCTAATTGGCCTAAATCATTTAGTCCCCAGCTCCAAATATCCCCTTTAGTATCAAGCGCAACAGTAAAGTCCCCCCCCGCCGAAACCGCTAAAATATCCGATAATCTCTTTCCATTAGCCATTTGGATGGGTACAGGCTCAATCGAACTGCCACTTGGCACTGCGCCCAACTGGCCGAATGTCTGATCACCCCAACTCCACACACTACCGTCTTCTTTTAAAACGACTAAATGACTCTTTCCTGCGCCTAGTACATTTTTGTGATTAGCGATGCCATGTGCATTTGCAGGATTCACAAATAAAATTAGAAACAAAGTTAGTGACAGATATATCATTGTATTTTTTTTAATAAATTGAGTGAACATAATCGACTCACCCCTTTCTTTTCTGAATGCCTCTGCCAGTTGCAATGTTATGGCTCAATTCCTACCTTTAAATTGATTTGATATCTTGTCACACCATCCGTTGCTTCTAGAATAATACTATTATTCTCTCTTATATCAGCATCAGTTACACCTTTAATATTGAGGTTTTGACCTTCTATACTTACCGCCCAATGTGCAGCTTTTCCCTTCACATTCCAAGTAATTGTTTTTTCATTCAAAACTTTAACTATAGAATCTTCTTGAATTAACTTTATAATATCTGTCAATGGAAGGTTTATTGAATCATCAATAGTGAGTTTTGGTATATTATCCGATAGGGTTGCTACAGTTACATTAGTCATTTCATCTTCGGCGACTTTTACTTCATTTATTGTGAAATATTCTCCGGTAAATTCCTCATCACCTATCACATTCTCTTTATCTTTTATAAATACAGTAAATGCGTTTTCTTGTTTTAGTTCTCCAACCTTATTAGTTAAGTCTATCGACCCGCTGACCACTTCTAAATTAACTGCTGATTTAGCATTATATAAGAAATGTAAAGGCATAGTATTAATAGTATTAGTTGTAACAATACGAAGGGGAGTTATATTTTCTATACTCACTCCGCCATGTGAGATGAATTCATTCAAGTGGATGGAGTTAATTCCGCCGCTTTCAAATATAGTTAGTGGTTTTTCATCTTCTGTACCTTCTGTGCCTACTGTAACTTTATCTAAAATAGCAGTTCCCTCTTTACCGACATTTACAGTCAACTTTCCGTTAATTCTCATATCGTTAAGACGAATTGCAGTAGACTTTTCACCTTCGCCACTTATTAATTCAACATCCCCGTTAATTATTCCGCCAGTGATTGTTACATCGCGAGCTATTTTTACAGGTCTTTGTACCGTACTATCTAACACTGTATTTCCTAATTCAATTTTCTTAAGCCTTGTATTTTTTATGGCCATATCGAATTGATCACGATTTTCAACTGTCGCCAAGTTCCCCACTGAATATACAACACCAAAGTCATTCAATTTACTAAGAGTTGTCTCCTCCATAATACTATTAAGCAAAGCAGGTGAAGCCATAAAGTCGTAAAGAGATACTGGCTTACCATACAATTTAGGATTTGCTTTTATATAATCATTGATTTTGAAGTCTTTTTGAGAATCATTTACACGCATTTTAAAACTTCTGGTTTCAAGCTTCCGACCGTCTTTACTATAAGCCGTTAATTGAATTTGATCGTTTTGATTATTATATTCATCACAGTCATTTTCCTTCGTAGAGGGATCCTTGCATACAATCGTCTCTATTCCTGCTTGCCCCAAAGAAAAACCATTCACTCCAGCAGTCGACCGATCTAGGTCTCTCGAATGTTTTGAATCTGTGCCTGTACCCAATTTCACTTTCAAACGTGTCGCTGCAGGATCTGCAATTACATCGATATTTGATAGGTTGGGTGATTTTTTGCTCGCTGCATCTCCTGGTCCAACTGCTTCAATATAACGATGTATCGTCTCAATCTTTGTCATATAGACAGGCGGGACCTGAATCATTACATTACGGGGTTCATTATATTTAAAAATATTAGTATTTATTTTCGTTGCATTATCAACATTAAGAAATACTGAATTGAACCCTGGCGTCAAATCATAAAACTTAAACGGCAATACATAATCAGTTATCTGGTCAAAATAGAGTGAGCCCTGTTTGATAACCAATTGAAGATCTTGCTTGTTGATATGATCGACAAACTCCAGGTTTTTGAACTTTATAGTCAAAATATTCTCGTTAGGAGCTATACCTTTATTCACACTTTCTACTATAGGTAATTCTATATTCCCTCCTGTAGTAATTTGTTCAACGCGAACGTTGGCCGTTCCCATATCATTAACTTTTTTATCAAATGCAATCACCATTTCCTTTGCACCACTAAACCCATTGTACTTCGCATCTTCGTCCACAATAAACTCATACTCATAAGGCTTCTTCTCAACCGGCGCCGGAGTTCCCGGCTTTGCCGCTGCATCGGCCTTCAATCCCGCGCCGAGCACACTGACCAACAGCATCAGTGCCAGCGCTGCTTTCCATAGTTGTTTCATCTGCTTATTCTCCCCCGCTCAATTAATTTGGTCTTGCAATAAATAGCCAATGACGGCTTTTACACCCGCCAGTCTGAGCTGATCACATGGCTATATTGAAATAAAGTCTCCTTCTCCATTTATCGGCATAATCAGCCAGTAGTTAAGAAAACAGAACCAATCCTTTTGGGCTATTTGTCCAGTGTGAAACATAAAGGGGAAACCAAAAGACAGAAAACATTTTTTAATAGCTGAATGAGTAAAATCAAACTCACTGCTCCCCGCATTCCCACTTTTTCTATACCGCAGCTTCTATTTTCCCGCCAAACTGGACATTCTAAAGTTTATCCGCTGCACGTCACGGGAAATCTACTATCCAAATGGAGTTAAAAGGAATGAGGAAACGTATGATATATGATTGTGCAATTATCGGCGGAGGACCTGCCGGATTAAGTGCTGCTTTAGTGCTGGGACGTGCAAGGCGGAATGTCATTATTTTCGATGATGACCATGCAAGAAACCGTGTTTCCCGTGCATCGCATGGCTTCCTGACGCGTGACGGGGTGCACCCTGCAGAGTTGCGGCGCATAGGACGTGAAGAACTTAGGCATTATCCATCAGTCAGCTTTCATCATAAAAAAATCGTTGCGGCGGAACGGCTGGATGAAACGCATTACGAATTAATGACAGCAGACGGCAAAATGTTCCGCACACAGAAAGTGCTTCTGGCAGTCGGCTTGCGTGATGAGCAGCCAAACGTGCCGGGGATTGAGCGCTTTTACGGCACATCGATTTTCAGTTGCCCGTATTGTGACGGCTGGGAAATGCGGGATCGTCCGCTTGCGGTATTTGCGGATAAAAACGTGTTTAAGCTGGCAGCGGAAGTGTATACATGGAGCCGTGATCTGATTGTTTTTACAGGCGGAGAAGGTCAATTGACGGAAGAGGAGCGAGAGAAGCTGAACGCGAAGGATATTCAAATTGTAGACGATATAATAGATGGCTTGGAAGGAGCTGATGGTCAGCTGCACAGCGTACGTCTTGAGGACGGCACATTGGTAGACCGAGCCGGCGGTTTTGCTTCCCCTCTTTGGAGTCATCCAAATCATTTTGCTGACGAATTGGGATGTGAACGGAATCAGTACGGCGGCATTCAAACCGATGAATACGGGAGAACTACCGTTTGGAATGTCTATGCAGCAGGCGATGTTTCACATATCGTTCCTTCGCAGCTGCTCGTTGCGGCAGGAACAGGGAGCGCCGCGGCCATCGGCATCAACGGCGACTTGACCAATGAAATCTTCAGCCGTATGAATTAAATATAGCAGGCTGCGAACCCGAGTGTCGGTCCGCAGCCTGCTGTTATCATTGTTTCTTTAACGAAATCCTTTAACAGTATTCATTATAAGGCTTCGTCTGTATTTCACTGCCATTCAAGCCGACCTACATAATCGCCGTGTACATACAGCGAATCATACGGAGCTTTATCTGAACGCATTTTAATCCATGGAGATTCCGGCAATTGATCGTCCTGGATAATAAGCGGCATGCCGACTTTCGGATAGTGATAAATTTTTAGTGACTCTCTATATGGTGCCACGCGCACATTTAAGTTCACTTCATTCGTCAACCCAATCTTCAGCTGATCAGCCATTTCCCTGCCGCCCATTAAACGGTCCATGCGATACAGGTGCCCTGCAATTTTAGAGCCCCAATATGGATCGGATGCATATTTAACATTCATGCCGATCGCTTTATTGCCGAAATTCGTCCCATTCGCATATTTTGCAAGGGGCGGTAAATAGTTTCTGTTCAAAAACGCATTGACCAATTCCTGAATATTGGCACTTATCGAATCAAAGTGTTTATTCGACGGATTATCATCTGTCACATACATGCCGAATAAATTATTAGATTCCAGCGCGTACTTACTGAGCCCGTACTGGCTTTCATGCTGTGCAAGCGCCAGAATATGCATCGCATTGACATGGCTCTCTCTTTCAATTCGCTTTAATTCTGAACCCAGCCCGATCAGTTTGCTTCTCGTTGTCGCATGTTTATAGGTGGCGGAGTCTGGATTAGATCGCTCCAATTGTCCTAGCTGCATCATAATATAGGCGTCCAGCTCCTGTGCTGTGTAACGCGTCATACTGCGCATCGGCAAGTGCTGGAAGTATTGATGAGCTGTGCCAATCAAAGCTCCCGTTTCATTATAAAAATGACTGCCGTCCGTGCTGTAATATTTCACTCCTTCTTGCATGAAACTTGGCGCCGCTCCCATTTCATAAGATCCATATTTCTTCGTATGGTGCGAATAAATTAAATGATAGAGCGAGTTGTTCATTACTTTATAATGCGTACGGTCAGTCACCGTCTGCATTGGAAGCAGTTTAGCATTTTGCGGTTTAATATAGAAGTTTCTCCCCGCCAGCTCGATCTCAACGTATGCAGCAGTCGAGTCTACATACACAAGCTCGGTGTGTGCAGGGACATAAGTTTCTTGAGACGTCAGGGCCGCATTATTATATAAAATAGTCAATGAACTGCCGCCAGACGCCACCGTTGAAACAAGCCCTGCAGGCATATGAATGATTTCATTTTGGAACAGAACTGCCTGACCGGCCCGCATCTGACTTGCCGCTGCTTCAAAACTCGGGTAGCTCGCGGCGACAGTCGTTGTGCCATTGGCTTGTACTGTTGCCACGTCATAAGTTGGGCTCTTCTTGATGGAAAATGTTTTGGTGACAGGCTCTTTCAATTCGGTGCCTTCATTGTTTCGCAATGCCTGCGTGATATGGAGCGTATACGTTTCCCTATTGCGATAATTGCCTGCCGGCGGCGCCATATGTATCTTCTTGTCAGAGTCCGAATAGGTAATCGGATTCGTCTGTTTCTCATTGTTAGAATCGGTGATGTAGATAGTTTTAGTAGTCACCGTTGCCTTGTCCACCGGTTTATTGAATGTGACAATCCATGTCTTGTCCGGCTCCTGATCCGGCGAATGATCCTGCCAAGCTGCAGCTTCGGCTGAGAGCGTCAGAGCGAAAGTCACCATTATGGCGATTACTGCAGTTGCGATAATTTTCCACATGTTTTTCAAATCTAGCAACCTCCTTTTGTTGTCAATTATACAGGAATTTACTAGATTCGATAGAGTGACAGATAAAATTGTTGGGGATGGATTTTGGTGGCGCGCAATGAAGCCTCAAGTCCGAGCAATGACCCCGGCCAGCCGCTCAATAATCCTTCGCAAGCGATCATACCTGCGCTGCAACCGCTCAATGACCCCCCGCAAACGATCATACCTACGCCCTAACCGATCAATGCCCCTTCGCAACCGATCATACCTACCACTCAACCGATCAATACCACCTCGCAAGCGATCACCTACCCCTCAACCGCTCAATGCCCCTTCGCAAGCGATCATACCTACGCCCTAACCGATCAATGACCCATCGCAACCGATCATACCTCCTCCTCAACCGCTCATACCCCCGCCTCAACCGCTCAATGACCCCTCACAACCGATCATACCTCCTCCTCAACCGCTCAATACACCCTCGCAACTGATCATACCCCCGCCTCAACCGCTCAATACACCCTCACAACCAATCATACCTACACCCCAACCGCTCAATGCACACCAAACCCCTCGCCCCCACTACACTTCCAAACGCAAAAAAACTCCCCAGCCAAAAATCTGGCCAGAGAGTTTCCCTTATTCATATACTGCACTTACTCTTTAATCAATTCCAAATCAACTGGAATATCCGCTTCGATTTCTTCGCCGTTCAGCTTAGCCACCGCCGCTTCCATTGCCTTCTTCCCGATTTCTTCAGGTTTTTGTGCAATGGTTGCAGCCAGTTTGCCGTCTTTAACAGAATTTACTGCATCGTCTGTTGCGTCGAATCCGATGACGATAATATCTTTACCGGCAGATTGGATGGCTTCCAATGCGCCTAACGCCATTTCGTCATTATGTGCGAATACGGCTTTGATATCGGGGTTCGCCTGCAAAATGTTTTCCATGACCGTCAGACCTTCTGCACGGTTGAAGTTTGCTGTTTGTTTTGCCGCGATGTTTACTTTACCTTCCACCGCTTCGTTAAAGCCTGCTCCGCGGTCGCGCGCTGCGGATGATCCTGCAATTCCTTCAAGTTCCGCTACTTTTGCGTGATCTTCGCCAAGCAGTTCCAGCATATATTCTCCAGCCAACACGCCGCCTGCTTTATTATCAGATGCGATGTGTGACACCACTTCTCCGCCTGCCGCACTGCGGTCTACTGTAATCACCGGAACGTTCGAGCTGTTTGCAGATTCTACCGCAGAGACTACCGCTTCAGAATCTGTCGGGTTAATAATAAGTAAATCTACACCTTGCTGAATTAAATCTTCCACGTCGCTCGCTTGTTTAGATGCATCGTCCTGTGCATCCACAACGATCACTTCTGATCCCGAATCCTTCGCCTGTTCTTTTACCCCTTCACTTAACGTGACAAAGAATGGGTTGTTCAGCGTAGAAACCGACAGTCCGATTTTATACGCTTTGCCGCCGTCTTTACCTGCGTCTCCCTTATCATCTGATGAGGATTCTGAGCCTGGCTGCTCCAATGAACAAGCTGCCAAAACCAGCACGACCGCCATAAGCAATAACCATTTGATATTCTTCATTCATTTCACATCTCCTTATGCTGTCTTTTTGCGATCCAAGAGCACCGCGATTAATATAACTGCACCCTTTACGACCTGTTGGAAGAAAGAGGATACGCCAATCAAATTCAACCCGTTATTTAAAACACCGATAATCAGCGCACCGACTAACGTGCCGACAATCCATCCGCGGCCGCCTGTCAGACTTGTCCCGCCGAGCACTACGGCAGCGATGGCATCGAGTTCAAACATATTTCCCGCTGTCGGCTGTGCTGAATTCAGACGTGACGTCAAAATGAGTGACGCGATGGCTGTCAAGCCGCCCGCCAATGAATACACATAAATTTTAATTCGATCGACATTGATTCCGGAAAGACGGGATGCTTCTTCGTTCCCGCCGACCGCGTAGACACGGCGTCCGAATGTCGTTTTCTTCAATATAAAGTACAGCACTGCAAAGGAGATGGCCATCGTGATGACCGGAACCGGGATACCGAAAATATATCCTTTCCCGAGCATCTGGAATGTGAACGAGTCGCCAAGCCCAGAAATCGGACGTCCTTCTGTGTACACAAGCGTCAGTCCGCGGAAAATGGTCATCGTCGCAAGAGTTGCGATGAACGGTGCGACCTTCCCTTTCGCAATGATCAATCCATTAATAGCACCTAGCAGCACACCTAACAGTACGCCGAGCAGCATAGCGAGAATAGGATCCATACCGCCTGACATCATACCGGCTGTAACTGCCCCGGTCAGCGCAAGAATCGAACCGACCGATAAATCAATTCCGCCCGTCAAAATAACAAACGTCATCCCGAACGCAATCAATGCGTTAATCGATACTTGGCGCAATACATTGAATAAGTTATTCAATGTTAAAAAGCTTGGACTCATAATCGAAATAATGACAACGATCAAAAGCAATCCAATGACCGGTCCTAATTTCTGTAATGAAGATCTCATATTAATCTTGGACAACTTTGTCACCTCCTGTTGCAAAATGCATAATCCGTTCCTGTGTCATTTCTTCTTTTGGCAAATCTGCCATCAGTTGCCCTTCATGCATCACGAGCACACGGTCCGCCATGCCGATCACTTCGGGCAATTCGGATGAAACCATCACAATGGCGACGCCCCGTTCCGAAAGTTCATTGATGATGCTGTAAATTTCCTTTTTCGCTCCGACATCCACACCTCTTGTCGGTTCATCCAGAAACAGAATATCTGGTTCAATCCCGAGCCACTTGGCAATGACGACTTTTTGCTGGTTTCCGCCGCTCAGGGATTTCACAACTTGTTCCGGTCCCGATGTGCGTACGCCAAGGCGTTTAGACATCGTGTCATATAAATTTTTCTCTTTATTTTTCTGGATGACACCTGAATTGGAAATGCGGTTAAAGTTCGTCAGGCACATGTTTTCTTTCACGGAAAAATCGAGTATGAGCCCTTCTGATTTCCGGTCTTCCGTCACAAATCCAATGCCAAGCTTTTTCGCCTGCAGCGGATTAGAAATCACCACTTGTTTGCCGTCGATGAAAATCTTGCCCGCAGTCGGTTTCTTAAAGCCAAAAATTGATTGAATCACTTCTGTGCGCCCCGCACCCATCAATCCGGCAATGCCGACGACTTCCCCTTTATGCACTTCAAACGATACATCTTCAAATATGTCGCCGCGTGCCAAACCTTCTACTTTCAGTTTGACTTCGCCAATTTCACTCGACCGCGCCGGGAAGCGTTCGCCAAGCTCACGTCCAACCATCATCTGCACGACTTCTTCAAACGTCGTTTCCTTAATATTGCGCACACCGACGTACTGACCGTCCCGTAAAATGGTAATACGGTCGCACATTGCGAAAATTTCTTCCATTCGATGCGAAATATAAACAAACGATACGCCTTCTGCCTGCAGTGCGCGGACAGTCTGAAATAACGTTTCGATTTCACGGTCGGTCAGTGCTGCAGTCGGCTCGTCCATGATGATCAATTCCGCATTCGAGGAAACAGCTTTTGCAATTTCAATGATTTGCTGCTTACCGACAGATAATTCACGCGTGATCGTACGCGCATCGACATGCAAGCCGAGTTTTGCCAAAATCTCTTCCGCCTGGCGATTCATTTCCTTCGTCTTCAAAATCCCCGTTTTCCCGAACGTCTTTTCATTGCCTAAATAAAAGTTCTCTGCAACGGTCAGATCCGGCAAAATATTAAGCTCTTGGTGAATAACCGCAATTCCCGCTGCCTCGGCTTCTTGGGCGTTTTTGAATTCCACCTTCTCGCCTTTCACCCAAATCTCTCCTGAATCACGGCTGTAAATACCGGTCAGAATCTTCATCAGCGTGGACTTTCCTGCGCCATTCTCTCCCATAAGCGCATGGATTTCACCTTTCACTACGTCAAACTCGACATTTTCGAGCACTTTGTTTCCATTAAAACTTTTCGATATCCCGCTCATCGCAATCATCTCTGCTCACCCACTTTCAGAATATGACGCCTGACTGCACGATAATATTGGCATAAGGTGTCGCTTCTCCTGTACGAATAATCACTTTGGACTGTCTTGACTGTTCTTTCAGCTGTTCATGCGTCAGCTCAGCAACCGGACATTCCAACTGATTGATTTCGCTGTACACATGCGGGTTCTCTAATTTCATTTCGCCTGCAATATATACTTTTTCTGCTTGAAAATCTTCTAATATTTCAAATAAAATTTCCGTAAATCCTGGTTTTCCCAACGTGTAGGAAAGATCGATGCAAGGAACACCTTCAGGAATCGGCAAACCGCAATCCGCAATCGTCAGCTGATCCGTATGGCCCATTTTAGCCAGGACCGCCGCAATTTCCCGATTGATCATGCCATGCTTTTTCATTTCATTTCCTCCAACCGCGCGGCTACTTCCTCTGCGCTCGGCATACCGCCTTGTGCGCCAAACTTCTCTACGGATAATGAAGCCGCCGCATTGGCGAAACGGACCGCTTTTTCCAGCTCCATCCCCGCGACGATCGCATGCGCAAACGCCCCATTAAATGTATCGCCTGCTCCCGTTGTATCTACCGCTTTCGTCGGGAACCCTTCCACAATGACATGGCGTTCACCGTCAAAGTACCGGGCTCCGTCTTTCCCCAGTGTGATAATCAAACGGTTTGGATATTTTTCTAAGGCATCTGTCATGTTCATGCCGAAAATTTGTTCACATTCTGTTTCATTTGGCGTCAAATAGGAAATCGAAGGCATCATATCCAGTTCAAAACCGCGAGCCGGCGCAGGATTCAACAGAACAGGAATGCCGATTGCCTGACATTTCGCCAATGTGTATATCACAGTAGGTATTGGAATTTCCAGCTGCAGCATCACCAATTTGCTGCGCTTGATGACATCTTCCACTTCATCGATATGTGCAGGCATCAGCAAGGAGTTTGCACCGGGTACTACGATAATCCGATTGTCTCCTTCTGACAGCAGAATATTTGCAATGCCGGAAGCCCCTTCTTCTGTACGGACGCCTGCAGTGTTCACATGATTCTGCTGCATATTATTCACGATACTCGTGCCGAATAAATCACTGCCTACGCAAGCGACCATATTTGTTTCACTTCCAAGCCGTGCTGCCGCAATCGCCTGGTTCGCACCTTTTCCGCCTGGCACCGTATCAAACACATTTCCAAGAACTGTCTCTCCCTGATCCGGGAAATTTTCCGTGCCCACTACCAGATCCATATTGGCACTGCCAATGACTGTTATCATCATGCTCCACTCCTTGTCGTTTCCCGAATGAGCAGCTCTGCCGGAATTAATACTTCACGCTCCGTCAGTTCCTGCCCTTCAATTAATTTAATGAGCATCCTCGCTGCCGTTGCGCCAATTTTATATAAATCCTGCGCTACCGTCGTCAATCCGGGGGTTAATTGGCCTGCAAGCATCGTCCCGTCATACCCGACGATTTGAAGCTGATCCGGAACATGAATGCCGAGCGAATGGGCAGCTTTCATTGCCCCTGCCGCCGTCACATCACTGCTCGCGAAAATCCCGTCAATCGGCACGTCCTGCAATATGTCCTTCACAATCTTTTCAGACGCTTCAAACTGAAACGGACATTCCACAACATGCGTCTTTACGTCTTTCTCATTCACCGCGTCATTGAATCCGTCGAACCGGTCATCCGCCGGTCCCAATCCCGAAGGACCTCTCATGCAAAGAATATTTTTACAGCCGCTCTGCAATAAATGCTCCGTCCCAACGCGCGCACCTTCCCGGTTATCCGTTGCAATATACGGAATCGACGAATGAATTCTGCGGTCAATTGCTACAATCGGCACATTTAATTCAGTATAGTGTTCCGCTTTTTCATGACTTGTCGCCACAATAAAACCCGCCACATACTTTCGCTGAAGCGTCTGAACATACTTAATTTCTTTTTCCAGCTCTTCATCCGAATTGCATAAAATCACGGTGTAATCATACGCCAGCGCAACATCTTCGATCGCCCGCGCCAGCTCCGGAAAGAACGGATTCACAATGTCCGGAACAATCAGGCCGATAAATGTCGTTTGCTTTGTGCTGAGCGAACGCGCAATCATACTCGGCTGATAATTAAGCTCTTCAATCGCCTGCGAAATCACCCGTTTCGCGTCCTCACTTATGTATCCTTTATTATTTAAATAGCGTGAAACAGTCGCTACCGAAACCCCTGCTTTTCCCGCAACATCCCGAATATTCGCCAACCATTCCACCTTCATTCTATTCTTGTGTAACCGGTCTCACATTTCGATGTGGTACCGGTTACACACAATGATAACAGATGAAGATTTTTGATGTCAATAGTGAATTGGAAGCCTGTGGCTACGGGCTTTTATGAGTGAATTTTTAGACTTGTGGGGCTATTTTGTGTGGGTGGGGTTGGGGGTTGGCGTGGGGGTATGAGCGGTTAACGCGCTGCTATGAGCGGATGAAGCGGCAGTATGAGCGGTTAACGCGGGGCTATGAGCGGGTGGCGCGGCAGTATGAGCGGTTGACGCGGCGGTATGAGCGGTTGACGCGGCGGTATGAGCGGTTAGCGCGGGGCTATGAGCGGTTGACGCGGCGGTATGAGCGGTTAGCGCGGGGCTATGAGCGGACAACGCGTGACTATGAGCGGTTGACGCATGGCTATGAGCGGATGAGGCGGCGGTATGAGCGGATAGCACGTCGTTGTGATCAGTCATCGCGTCACTATGAGCGCGTGACGTAGCAGTAGACCAGTTAACGCGTTGCTATGAGCGGATGACGCGGCAGTATGAGCGGTCAACGCGCGGCTATGAGCGGATGACGCGGCAGTATGAGCGGTCAACGCATGACTATGAGCGGATGAAGCGGCGGTATGAGCGGATAACGCAGCGGTATGAGCGGTTAACGCGTCACTATGAGCGGATGACGCGGCAGTATGATCAGTCAACGCACTGCGATGAGCGGATAACGGGGCAGCTCAAGCGATTATCGTCTGCGATCAGCGAAGCCCCCTGCCACTTTGTCGCGGCCAGGCACTTCTCATCACTATTTTCATTCGAATCTGCCAGAAAATCAAAACACTCTTCCCATAACCCGCCTTAGCTGCATGGAATCAGCAGCACTTGTCTAGACATATCTATAAGGGTAAGATAATACTAATCTCAAGAATCACACCTATAAAGGAGAGATCGGCATGGCGGATTTCCGCGAGAATGAAAAAGTTCAATATGAAATTCCGGCAAACTTGCGTAAGAGTATAGATTACGTCAGCGGTAATTTATTCATCACTGATCAGCGCTTTATCTTCCAGCCCCGCAATATGCATTTTCAAAGAGATATTATCGAATTCGAGATCAGCGACATTAATAATATCGATTCATCGTATGTACTGGGCATAGTCCCAAATGGCATTACAGCTGAATTAAAAGACGGTACGATGCACACCTTTGTTTTAGAGAGTTCTCATTTTGTAAAGTGCGATGAAATTCTAAAAAGTGTCTGGGCTCTTATGAATAACGACTAGAGTAAATTACAGGGTGAGATTTTAGTACACATTTGTTCAAATTCAAACACTTTATAGTCTACTTGTTCATTATATATCCAGAATATTGATTTATTAGTAAAGTGAATGAAAAAATCAAGGGGCAGAGATAAAAGAGGTGTACGTTATGAATAAATATGGAAATGAGATAACTTCATCACTTGAAAGATTACAGACTGAAAATATGTATTTAAAAATGATCCTGGAAACCCATCTGCCAGGATTTCAAGTTAAAGAACCCCACATGGTAGTTACTGATCATTCGACAGCCCAGGAAAAGGTGCAGCTTTTCCAAAGTATATTTCGCGGCAGGACAGATGTTTATGCAACCAGATGGGAAATGCAAAATGGCAAGAGCGGTTATTCCCCCGCTCGTCAACGTAACAAGTACATTCCCCTTACTGATCAGACAATTTACGATCATCTAAGCGGCAAACATGTAATCGGGCTATACCCCCTTTTAGCAGATAACTCATGCTGGTTTCTTGCAGTTGATTTTGATAAAAAGAATTGGCAGCGTGATGTGCTGTCATTCGCAAGTATTTGCAAAGAAATCCGAATTCCTTTCAGTATCGAAAGATCCCGCTCAGGCAACGGTGCACATATATGGATTTTCTTCTCCCATCCTTTATCTGCTTCACTCGCCCGCCATCTTGGTTACGCTTTGATGGAAAAAGCGGATAATAAAATGTCTGCAGAACTAGAGTCATTCGATCGTTTATTTCCAACCCAGGATCACTTACCTACTGCTGCTAGTTTAGGTAACTTAATAGCCTTGCCATTACAGCGCTATGCACGGGATTTAGGCAATAGTGTATTTGTGGATGAAAATTTCCGGCCGTTTGAAGATCAATGGCTGTACTTATCCTGTATACAGAAAGTTGATCCACTTGCCATCGAACATTACGTAAACTTGCTCGGCGTAACTGGCCGCGGCGATAAAACTACTGCAAACCCTGATGTCCTTCGAGCCGTCAAAAAGAACGGTATTCATTTTACATTGGCGGATTTATCAGATTCACTTTTATCGCAGCTTGAAGAAGTTGCTTCTTTTGGAAATCCAGAATATTTTAAAGCAAAAGCCAAAAGACTATCTACATATAATATCCCGGCCGTGATTGAAGGTTTTGATAAAACTATTACCCACCTCATTCTTCCCCGGGGATGTGAACAGGCTATTCACGAATTACTATCCTCAAAAGGAATTCAACCGGAATGGATAAACGAACGGTTTTCAGGCAGTCCAATTGAAATAAATTTTCACGGAACTTTGTCATCACAACAGTTCGATGCACTGCAACAATTACGGGCGCATGACAGTGGAATTTTGGCAGCCGGCACGGGATTTGGAAAAACCGTAACTGCAGCAGCGTTAATTGCCGAACAGAAAGTCAATACGCTCATCATTGTGAATCGTAAGCAATTAATGAATCAATGGATCGACCAACTCTCACTGTTTCTGGACATACCCCGCAATGAAATAGGGCAATTTGGCGGGGGCAAGCGTATGTCGACGGGAAGAATTGATGTAGCTACGATTCAAACACTCACTTCTAATGGTATCGATCCTGTTATCACGCAGTATGGACAAGTTATTGTAGATGAATGTCATCACCTTTCAGCCTATACCTATGAACAATTAATGAAGATGGTGCGAGCAAAGCATGTGTATGGTCTGACGGCGACACCTGTCCGAAAAGATGGACTTCACCCGATAATTACCATGCAATGCGGGCCGGTCTTATACAAAACAGACGCTAAAGAGCAGGCGCTCACACGGCCGTTCCATCATTTCATCCTAGAAAGAAAAACTTCTTATCAAACCGCTTCTGAAAATATTCAGCAAATGTACAATGAAATTGCAGAGGACACTAAACGCAATCAATTAATTTTCGACGATGTACTTAGTGCGCTGGAAGAAGGTAAAACACCATTAATTCTGACTGAAAGAATTAGCCATGTGAAAATACTTCATCGTTTATTTAAAGGTTTCGCCAAAAATATCGTTGTGCTTTCGGGTGACCTGACTAAAAAAGAGCAGGACCAAGCATTAGAAATGATTCAAGATCTGCCAATGGAGGAGGAACTGTTAATTATAGCGACTGGAAAGTACATTGGTGAGGGTTTTGACTTTCCGAGATTGGATGCACTTTTTTTGACTATGCCTATTTCTTGGAAGGGACTCCTTACACAATACGTTGGGAGGCTGCATCGGAACTATTCCCAAAAGCAAGAAGTACGCGTATACGATTACATTGATCATAACGTACCAAGCCTTGTACAAATGTCCAAAAAACGGTCAAAAGGCTTTCGGGATTTGGGCTATGTCAGCAAAACAGGCGGTACATGCAGTTCGGAGCAAATGAAGCTATTTTGATAGGCATTAGGAGACGGCTTTCGCGCAGTCTTCTTTTTAAATAGCGCGCCCCCTCCCAACCCACAAAAAAAAGACCGCACACAGAAGTCAGCCCCAGCCGACTTCTCGTACAGTCTTTCCTTTCACTAAAACCACTCACATTACAAGATTACTTTCCTTCGCTTTCTCAATAAACTTATCACTCGATTTATTGAAGAATTTCTTCAAACCAACTCCCGCAGCTATCGCAATTGCGAAGTAGATGAGCAGGTAGATGATTTGCCGTACTGCTACTGCCCAAATGATGCCGCCGATTGCTTCCCTCAATAGAGTAATCGCGTGAGTGAACGGCATGAATGCTGAAATTCGCTGGAAGAAGTCAGGCGCCATTTGGATTGGGAATGTTCCGCCTGATGCACCGAGCTGCATCACCATCAAAATGATGGCGATGACTTTTCCAGTGTTGCCGAATACAGATACCAGCGTGTAGACGATTGTTACGAAGACGATACTGATCAGCATGCCGAATAGCACGAACGGCAGCTTGTTCACCACGTACACATTCATAATGAACAACTCACCGAGCGTCACGATTAATGATTGAATCGTTCCAATTCCGGCGAAGATAATTAGCCGTCCCATATACGTCTGGTAACTTTTAAATCGTGTCTTCTCGCGGATATCCACCTTCAATGTAGAAACCATCAGCAAGGCGCCGACCCATAATGAAAGCGTCGTATAGAACGGGCTCATCGCGGAACCGTAGTTAGGTATCGGATACAGCTGGTGTTCGTCCAGCACAACGGGGTCGGCGAAAAATTTACTGATGCCGGTTGGGTCCGTCGCGAGAACATCCAGCAGCTTATCCAAATCTCCGTCTTTTTCCAGTGCGCGAATTTTCTCCGCCATCGTTTCAATCATGTCGCGTGCTTCAGGGAAGTATTTCTCCGCTTTGGCCAAGTCCTCTTTCCCGACTGCGATGCCTGCTTCTGCTTTCTCAAGCGCTGTGCGAAGTCTTGGAATTCGGCCATTCACTTCATCAAGTACATCAGATACATCGTACAGCGCATTCGTTGCGTCACGCATAGCCGATTTATATTTTCTCGTTAAATCGCTGTTGACGAAATCAATTGCCTCGCCAACAGAACGATCCAGTTCACCGGATACGCGGTCGACTTCAGCGAGATGCTTCTTGCCATTCGCTTTCGTTTCATTAATACGGCTGATCAGCCCGCCGACCGATTCATTCGCTGTTGATAAACTGTCCTGAACCGTTTTGATCCGCTCAATTTCACTCGACAGCCGATCTGAATTAATGAAATTCTGAAGGTCGGTCAATCCGCCCGTGATGGAGCCAATGGCTGAAAGGCCGTTGTCAATTCGGCCGACCATTGTCTGCAATGCTTCAATCGTGCGCTTCGGATTCTCGGCCGTTTCAAGCAGCGCTGCCAGTTTTTCATCGATTTCAGTTTTCGACGCCTGCAATTCATTGAATCGGTCGCGCAATCCCTGATCAAATGTCTGCAATTGTTTAATCGCTTCATTGATCGCCTGTTGACTGCTTGCGTCGAATTGCTTTCGTGCATCGGTAATTCGCTGCTCTGCTGCCTCTAACTGACCTTTCAGCTGATTCAGCAGCGCCAGGCTCGGCTTTTCTCCTTTATCGATGGCGGCCTGCAGTTGGCTGATAACTTGCTGCGTTTTTTGCAGCTGCGTCTTTAAGTCAACGAATTTTTGTTCGAGGCCTGCAATTCTGTCGCTGCCTGTCAATTTACCGGCAGCTTCAAGTACGGAAATCACTGTATCCACTTTTCCCAGCTGGCTTTCAATCGCTGACGACATGCCGTCCAATTGCTCTTGGAATCCGCTTAGATCAATGGATTCCCGCTTATCAATTAATTTTTGAACAGCCTGCAGTGCATGGGCATTTACTTCTGTCGCGCGGTCGAGCAAGCCCGTGATGTTCGCGGACAGTTCTTTCAGCTGTTTCATAAGTTTTTCCGTTTGCGGTGACAGCACATTTTCGTAACTGTCTTTCATTCGGTCCATATCTTCAGCCAGTTTGTCTGACAGCGCCTGCGTCTGTGTAATCAGATCAGCTGCCGGATTTTTCCCGCTCTGCAAGTCCGAAATCAATGTTTGCAGATTCTGTTTTAAACGGGTTAAATCCGCCGTGCTGTCACTCAATGACGCCTGCAGCTCTTTAATATTCGCAGAGTCTTTTAATTGTTGATCCTGTTTTTTCAAATACTCATAGATATCGTCAAGACGTGCATTCGTATCTTCCAGCTTCCCCTGCTTATCACGCAGCGAATTGACAAGACGATCCACATCTTCGCCTTTGCCTGACAGCTCGCTCGTCAAATTAGGCACTTTGCGGAACGCCGTCTGTGCACTCTCCAGATTCGACGTAATCATACGCAGCGTATTGTCCACGGCTTTTTCATTTTCTTGGAGCTTCGCAATCAGCCGGGCATTCAGTTTTTTGGCATTGGCATGCACTGCATCCACGTCGTCCAGCACTACATCGACCCGGTCCACAGAAGAATCTGCGAAATTCAATCCTTTATCCACCAGCTGCAGCTTCGAATAAATGTCCGGAATATCTTCTTCCAGCTGATAAATAATATCGCGCAGCTTTTCGATATTGGCGCGGTTGCCTTCGAGCTCCACGCCCAAATTGTTGAATACTTTAATAACGGCTTTATTCGCTTCTTCTACGAAAGTTTTGTCAATGTTTTCTACGATAGAAGAAGCACCTTTACTTGCCACTTTGGGAGAAATCGCATTGATCTTTTCGTTAATATAGTAATCGAGTGTCGGCTGTTTGATATCATCTGTCACGACACTGCTCAAATTCTCAGAGAAATTTTTCGGAATGATGATGGCAGCGTAGTAATCGCCGTGCTTAACACCTGTAATCGCTTCGTCTTTCGTCACAAACTTCCAGCCTAAATCATCGTTTTTGGTCAGTGAGACGATGACTTCATCCCCGACATTAAATTCCTTATCCTCAATGACTGCACCTTCGTCTTCACTGACAACCGCGACTGACACGCCTTGCGTATTCGCGTACGGATCCCATGAAGCAAGGATATTCATCCAAGCATATAATGAAGGAAGGAAAGCAATCGCCGCAATGACAATGAGCGCCGCTTTGTTTTTTGTGATATTCCGGATGTCCCGTTTAACAATAAACCAAATTTTATTCATCTAGTATAAAACCTCACTTCTACATTCCTGCATCATACCAATAGGCTGGAGAAAATTGTCTCATTCAGCACATCGGTAATTTGCTCCTCTGACAGCTGTTCGTCGTGAGTTTTAGACCAATCGACGACTAATGCCAGATAGGATTTAAACAAAAGATAGGCGACCAGTTCGCTGTTGCAAGGCTTCAATTCCCCTTTTGCCACTCCGCGCTCAATCTTTCCTGCAATAAACTTCAAAATCTCTTTTTCTATTGACGTCAGCACATCACCCACTGCCGGGGTGCGCAGCTCTTTTTCTTCTTCAATCAGTTTAACAAACAGCTGATGCGTTTCACGGAATTTCAGTAATTGCATGATGCGTGCATGGGCATTCTCCTGAAACGAAGCGCCTTCTCTCGTGCTTTGCTCAGATACATCTTTCATTTCACCGACCATCTTCCAAACGATGGAATGAAACAGCTCTTCTTTGTTGGAGAAGAATGTGTAAATTGTACCCTTACCGACATTTGCAATTTTCGCTACTTGATCCATGGTCGTCGCTTTATATCCAAACATCGTAAACGACTTTTCCGCCGCCAGCATTATTTCTTCTCTTCGATCCATCATGACACTTCCTTTAAAATGACCAGAATACCATTCCGGTCTGCTAGTCATTATATTACATAGATTCATCAATGAATGCAAGTTTTCTTCTTTCATTTTCAGGCATCGTTTCATTTGTTAGATATAAAACGGACAAGCATCTGGTAACCTATTCCAATGCAGTCTTGACTAATAGTAGCCGATATGACACCATTAGAGGTGGATAAACACTAGGGGTGCTTTTGCTGAGAGAGGCCGTTGCCTTAACCCTTGAACCTGCACTAGGTAATGCTAGCGGAGGGAAGTGGACATATGGACGGGACTGGCCGTACTATGCAACCGCTTCGCAAATAGAAGTGGTTTTTTTGCGTCTATTTTTGAAGAAAAGAAAAGTGGTGCTTACATGAAGACAAAAGTTCTTGAATTTAACAGCGTATCGTTCCACTATCAGACGGCGAAACATGCAGCACCTGCAGCTATCTTGAACAACGTCGACTGGCATGTGAATGAAGGGGAATTTGTCAGCATCATCGGGCCGAGCGGTTATGGAAAAAGCACACTGTTTCGGCTGATTACAGGGCTTGAGAATCCCGACTCCGGCCGCATTTTATTGAATGGTGAAGCGGCTGCAGACCGTCTCGGAAAAGTCGGCTATATGCCGCAGCAAGATTTGCTTATGCCGTGGCGGACGATTCTTGAAAACGTTCGGCTGCCGCTTGAGCTGCAGCGCGTAAAGCCGTCTGCTGATGAAATGATCGGGCTGCTCGCAGATTTCGGACTGGCCGGCGAAGAACACGCGTATCCCGGAAGTCTGTCAGGCGGCATGCGGCAGCGCGTTTCGTTTTTGCGCACAATTCTCACGGGCTCAAATATTTTATTGCTGGACGAGCCGTTCAGTGCGCTCGATGCCATCACACGGCTGACGATGCAGGAGTGGCTGATCGGTCAATGGCGCAAACTCGATAAGACGATTTTATTTATCACACATGACATCGACGAAGCGTTATTTCTGTCAGACCGGATTTTCGTACTTGCTGAAAAGCCGGTGCAGACGATTCGCGAAGTACAGGTGCCGCTTGACCGTCCGCGGGTGATGCGGGACTTGGCACAGCCTGAACTCGTGGAATTGAAAGAGCAGCTGATCGCGGAGCTTCGTTCGGAGGAGCGAATATGAAGATGAATATTTCTTATATCTGGCCGGCTTCTCTCATTTCGGTCTTGCTGGTCATCTGGGAAATCGCAGCGCGTCTTTACGACAAAAGCTTCCTTTTCCCGTCACCCACCGCCATACTGCTCAGATTATGGGAATTAAAAACGGAGCTGTTTATCCACCACTTGCCTCCGACTGCGCTGACGATTTTGATCGGCTTGTCCATTTCCATCATCGTCGGATCTGCACTGGCGATTGCCATGTACAGTAAAAAGCTGATGGAGCAGGCGTTTTATCCCATTCTGATTGCATCGCAAACCATTCCGATCATTGCGCTGGCACCGATTTTCGTTCTGTGGTTCGGCTACAGCATCTGGAGTAAAGTGGCGGTCACTGTGCTGATTACATTTTTCCCGATTACCGTCAGCGTCTTTGACGGCTTGCGTTCATCCGACCGGAACCTGCGCGAACTGATGCGGACGATGGGTGCGTCGGCAAAAGATATATTCTATAAGCTGGATCTGCCGTCTGCACTGCCGTCGTTTTTTTCAGGACTTAAAGTGGCGGTCACACTGAGTGTAATCGGCGCGGCAATCGGCGAATGGCTCGGTGCACAGGCAGGGCTCGGCTATTTCAGCAGACGAATGATGACCCAATTTGACAGTGCAGCTGTATTTGCACCCATCGTCCTGCTGTCTGCAGTGGGCATCCTCTTTTTCCTGATTGTTGTGTCCGCAGAAAAATACTTTTTACAATGGAGGAACGACCAATGAAAAAACACTGGTTACTGGGGATAACGTTTCTTTTATTACTGATCGCCGGCTGCACTAATGAAGCAGAAGCGCCCGGCAATGAAGAAACGCCGAATAACGAAAAGAAAAAAGTCAGTATTATGCTCGATTGGTACCCAAACGCCGTACATAGCTATTTATACGTCGCACAGGAAAAAGGCTATTTCAATGAAGAAAATGTGGAAGTCGATATTCAATTTCCTGCGAACCCAACCGATCCGATGAACTTGACCGCAGCAGGCAAAGTGACGCTCGGTCTGTATTACCAGCCGGATGTGATTTTGGCGCAGGCAAATGAAGATATCCCCGTAAAGGCGATTGCCTCAATTGTACGCGAACCGCTGAATTACACGGTTATGCTCGAGGAGAGCCCTATTCAGTCTCCTAAAGACATGGAAGGAAAAACGATCGGCTACCCGGGCATTCCGCTCAACGAATCATTGATCAAAACTATGGTAACGAATGACGGCGGTGACTTCGGCAAGGTGAAAATGATTGATGTAGGGTTTGAACTGGAATCATCACTCGTCTCTAAACGTGTTGACGCGGTCACGGGGACATTCATTAACCATGAAGTGCCTGTCATGAACAGCAAAGGCTTCAAAACGCGCTACTTCAATCCCGTTGACTATGGTGTGCCAAATTACAGTGAAATCGTCCTGCTGACCAGTGACGACGCATGGAAAAAAGATCAGGATGCGATCCAGGCATTCTGGAGAGCAGCACAAAAAGGCTATGAATTCATGGCAGAAAATCCCGAAGAAGCACTTGAGCTGTTAATGAACAATCAGGATCAGGCGAACTTCCCGCTTGATCGGACGATTGAAACGGAAAGTTTGAACATTCTGCTGCCTATGATGGATACAGGCGGAGAAGCATTCGGCAAGCTCGACGAAACATCTTGGGAAGAAGTGCGGGACTGGCTGTACGAAATGGAATTGATCAAGACAAAGCCTGAAGTTGAAGATATGATAGAAGACATCAGTTCGACTGATGTGTTTTCAAAAGTAACGAAGTAAAAAGAGACAGACAAAAAGCTGTTGCGGAGAGTCTTCTAGACTTCTGCAACAGCTTTTCTATTAGCCGGCGTCACTCTGGCTGCACAATAAACTTTATAATCACCGACTTCTTCAGCGGCTCATTCTTCGTATTCGGCAACCCTTCCTGAACTCGTAAATAATGAATGCCTTCACCCCAATGCGTGTTCGGTGAGATCAGCAGCTCTTTTCTGTCCGCGGGATTGACCCGGGCAGTAAAATCAAGCTGCCGATCCGCACTGTTCGGCGAACGCGTAATATCAATATACGGATGATAATTCTCCGCCATGTTTAATTCATGTGAAAAACGGACAGTAAATACTTTTGCAGGTTTTACTGTCTTGTCTGGAAAGTCCCCTGTAAATGAAGGCTCATTTCCGCCCGGCAATAAATAGTGGAGCATGCTAATATTCAGCAGCCCCGCCCCGTAATGTGGATCTTTTCCCGGCACACCAAGGTCTGTTGCCGAACTTTCAAGCAGCCGTTTCATGTCACTTGGTGCCAAATGAGGCCGCAGCGATTTCACGACAGCGGCAGCCCCTGCAACGACAGGTCCGGAGAAGGAGGTCCCGCTGACCGATTGATACCTGTTGTGAATGGCCGTAGTAAAAATAGCCGTTCCAGGCGCAACCAGACTAATATGCTTATTATAGTTAGAAAAACTGGCGCGTTTATTCAGCGGATCTGTTGCTCCAACAGAAATCACATCTGCGTACGATGCCGGATACATGATTTCATTGCCTTTTTCGGCACTGTTTCCGGCAGATGCCACGACAGTGATGCCTGACTCGACAGCCCGTTTAATGGCTTGCTCTTCCAGCAGAGAAGGCTCGCTGCTGCCAAAGCTTAGATTGATCACGTCCACTTTTTTCGCTAGTGCATAGTCAATCGCTTTAATGGCATTGGAAACTTTGCTTGTCCCATTCACATGAGAAATTTTCAGCGGCAATACGCGTACATTATACGTTCCGGCAATCCCCGCCACACCGAGGTGACTTCCCGTATCTGCTGCAATGACACCCGCAACTGCAGTGCCATGTCCGTTCATATCTTGCACGTCCCAGTTATCTGCATAAAAATTAAAGCCGCCCGCCTGAATACGGCCCTGCAGATCTTCATGGTGCAGATCAATACCTGAATCGATAACCGCTACGACAGCGTCTTTTTGCTGTTCTGCCGCCCTGGCCCAAATCAGCCGCGGCTTCACCTGCGGAATCCACCATTGCTTCGTCAAATCAAGATCGTCGTATGAAATATGCGAATAGCGTTCATAATTCGGCTCTACATGCAAAACGCCGGGGTCTTCCAGCAGCTGTTCTTTGACAATCTTCATTTCTTTTGCGTCTGTGAAGCTCCACAACTCCACCTGATCCGCAATATTTTCACGGCTTTCCACACCCGGCAATTCTTCTTCAGCTGAAAATGACTGTCTAGTTTCTTCATACTCTACTAATAACTCCGTATACTTTCCATCTTCCGCACTGGCCGATTTATGAAACCCCATTATAGAAAACAGCCCGATAAGCAATAGTAAACTTGTAAGGTGCTTTTGATTCATTTCTTCACTCATCTCTAGTAGTTTTTATATGATTGTGGAATAAAATCCGTTGAATGTACCCTATTATAGCCCAAAAACTGCTAATCTCCCAGACTTATTGATGAGCATAATACCGATTTACAGGAATTATTTTCAAATAGCGTATAAATTGGCATACTTTACGCCCACTGTATACAGCGAAAATCCTTTCATCTAGAATAATCGAGCCAGACATAGTATAATCTTGACTACGTTGGCATCCGTGCCACGGAGCCTTAGCATAAAGTAGGAGCATACCCATGAAAAAATGTCTAATATGTAATGAAGTGAATACTGATGATCAAGAGACCTGTACGAATTGCGGAACGACATTTACTTTACGGCGTTCTTATACTAAAAAACAGTCTTTACTGAAACTGCCTATTTATCTGCTCGCAGCAGCTGTAATAGTGATTATCATACTAACCGGTTATCTCATTTTAGAAAATAAATACGGCAAAGAAGCCACTACAGAGCAATTCATCTCTGCGCTGATCGCTCAGGATAAAGACACTCTTCAAGAATTAATCAAACCAAAAGACACACGCATTGCAATCGATGAAGAAAGCATTCAAGCGCTGCTGCACCTTGTGAAGAAAAACCCTTCCATCGTACAAGTCGCGGAAAATAATTTGCTGAAAGAATCCGAAGACGGCATGTTCTCCCTGCGCGCAGCAGGCAAACGATTCGGCCTATTCCCCCGCTATACGATCAATCCGGCGGGCTATATTATGAAAGTAAAGTCACTCGGTGAAGAAACTGTGCTGGCATTACATGATGCAGAAATCGGCTATATCAAAAAGCGTGATGAAACGGCTGAGTTCGGACCGTTCCTTGCAGGCATCTACCCTATTCAAATGACGACTACGATCGATGAAGAACTCGTGCAGGAAGAAATTCAAGCCAATGTATTCGGCGCAAAACAAACGATTCAGCTGTCATTTGATTCGGTAGAAGAGCTGGCGGCAGAAGCTAAAGAAAACGAAAGCACCCCTGACAGCGAAGCCACCGTACAAAATGACGTAATGCCGGAACAATCCGACGAACCAGTCATTATCAAAGAAGTGATAAAAGAAGTGCCGTCGGGCGTCTATCAGGACCAATTCATCATCTCATACAGCGGAGACGTCTTTTTGGACAAATCCGACCTGAATGGATTATCAAAAGAAGATCTGCGGCTCGCACGTAATGAAATCTTCGCGCGCCACGGCTATATGTTCAAATCAAAAGATCTGCAGAACTACTTCGGTTCGCAGTCATGGTACGAACCCAATCCCGACTTTGACGGAAAGCTCGCGGAATGGGAAAAGCATAATATCCAGCTGATTAAATCATATGAGTGATACAGGGGCGACCGGGAAAGATATTGGACTTTCCTTGGTCGCTTTTTTTGTGTGTCTTGGGGGTTGGATCGGCGCGGTACAAACTCGCTCTGCCGCACCCCTCCGCCATTTCTGCACGCCAAAAAACGCGGCAAGAAAATCTCACCGCGCTTCCTCTTCCGCCGTTTTCAACATTGCTTTCGCCTCATAGGTCACCCAATCTTTATTCGGTTTATTGACAAGCTCCTGCAAAATCGCGATGGCGTCATCGTGTTCATCCAATTGCATCAGCGCACGGCTTTCCTGCAGACGGATTCCTTCCCGATATGGCGATTCTTTATAATTCGGGTTGTCTTCTTTTAAAAATGCCCGAGCGATATCGACGACTTTCTGATAGTCCCGTTCCCTCAAATAACTGGAGGCAAGGAAATAGGATGCGTCGTCGGTGAAATAGTCGCTTTCTTCCGTTTGCACAGCATACTTCAAATAGATAATAGCTGCCGGGAAGTTTTCGTTTAAAAACTGCTTATAGCCTTCATTATAATACGTTTTCGCTGCTTCTTCTGTAACGTATGGAAGTTCTTCTTCCTCTTCAGGCTTTGCTTTAGGCTTTTTAGCAGGTTTGTCCACGACTGCGATCGGCTTCTCGGCAGGCGTAGCGGCTGGCGGTTCGTTAGCGGTTTGCTGCTGTCCTATCATATTGGCCAGCAGCATCACGATTGAAACGAGCAGCACACCGGCAATGGCAATTAAGCCTGCCACGGCGTTTTTCTTCAGTTTGCGCTTCCTCTTCGGCTTCGGCACAGGCCTTGCAATATCCGGACGCGGAGGTTCTGCCGCCACAACGCGTTTGATCGTGGAATCGTCCAGTGCGTACATTGGCAAGCCTGCTGTAAAGCGCGCCAGCGTGCCTGCGTGGTAACGCGCCAACAGGATCGTTTTCATTCGATACAGTTCAATCGGAATCGGCAGTTTTCCTGCGAGATGAATGGCATAATCAAGTATATGTAGTGCATTTTCCGCATAGCCCAGCTGAATTTCTGAAACGGCGCGGTTATATTCAGCGACGACTTGCGTGTATGTGTCCCAATTGCCGAGAATCATTTCCTCAAGCTTCGCTACATGGGGCTCCTTACTGTCCAGTTCTTTCAAATAGGCCAGTGCCGCATGCAGATTGCCCACTTTACTTTCAAGCACTGCCTTGTGCCAGAGAATCTGCTTCTGGCTGACACCCATTTTTTCAAGCTCTCTTATCGTATCTAAAGCATGGCTATAACGCTTCTGCCGGATCTCCTTTTGCATTTGCTGGACCAGCATCGGGATGTTAGTGAATGAACTCATTGAATCACCTCCACTTACTCAATGGGCGGACGCAGTGACTCAACCATTGATTGATCAGTGTGCTCGTCATAGACGTTCCCCCTTCTACAAAACCGTTTTCACTAGCGCGTATTGAACGACTTGATCTTCCAGTATAAATGCTCTGCGGAAGACAGCTCCTACCTGGAAGCGGTCCACACCTTCATCAGCTTCTTCTGCTGGTATGGTGCCGATTGCTTCCATAAAGCTTTCATCAAAATACTCGCCAAGTACAGCCCGTTCCTGAATGCCCATCTCTCCGAGCAGACGGTGCGCTTCATCCAGCATCACATCAAACTGTTCAATGAGTTCTTCTGAATCAAAGCCGAGCTTATCGCGGCCTTCTTCAAATAATGTAAAGATTTCCACTGCGCGTTTCGCCATCTTCACCCGGTCCTGCAAGGCTTCCTCCTGCAGGCGTGTAACCGCTTCATCGACAGGCAAGATTGCTTGATTGCTTTCCAATAAATCTTCCAGCGAGCGGAAACTGGTGGAGGTAAACTGCTGAAATTGCTTCAAATCTTCTTTTGTGACCGGCTTTTCAATAGGATCTACTTCAAAATCCTCAATCGTAATTTTCTCCAGCTGCATTAATTCTTTATCTAATAAACGCTGTAACTCTTCCGGCCTGTTATTCGCGGACTCATGCATAGTACTCATCGAATTCCCCTTTTCAGAAAACCTATGTAGTGTTTCAAGCAAGAAAAGCCCAGACTCACGTTAGGCTATTATACTGATAAGATAGCATTTTTTGGGGGCCAACACAATACTGGGCGGTGAATTGTCGAATGATTACGTCCGCCTGCGCATTCTATCTGACGGGATGCTGCAGGATCTGCCACAGATAGACAAAAAGAGTCCCCGCATTTTGAGAACTCTTCCTGTATTGAACGATTTAGTTGTAGTATGAGTAAAACCTCATTCTGCTTTCCTTGATCAGCGGCGCAAAGTTTGTATTCTGAACATTTTTGGTTATTGTCAGATGGTACTAGTATCTGTTTCATCTAGGCAAGAAGAAATCGATTTCTGAGAAAACCACTGACATTTCAAACTATTTTTGCATTTGTATAATGTTTTGGTTGCTATTTCCCGAGATACCTAGTAGAGTGGGGTTAATTAAACATTCACTTATTTCGAACTTTCCGAAGTAAGATAGAGGCGCAAAAACCATTAGTACACAATCAGAGGATCATGAGGTTCTGTGAAGATTGTCGAAAGGGGAATTTGCCGAAGCGGCGAGAAACTCATGATCTCCAAGCTGATCCTGGACTGAACAAGTGCAGGATTGTCATATAGGAAACTATATGGTGGGCTATCTCATGCAAAGAAATAATTCATTATTTCAACGCAACAGCGAGCCCTCGTTGTTGCTTTTTGCGTTCATTAACATACCGCCCCCACCTCTGTGTTTTTTAATAAAATGATAGGATGTGGAGAATAATGAATTTCGGATCAATTATGACAGCAATGGTAACTCCGTTTACTGAATCAGGAGACATTGACTACACAGCAACTCGCAATCTGATTAACCATCTGCTAGCCAATGGAACAGACTCACTAGTCGTCGCAGGTACCACAGGAGAATCTCCTACACTTACGAATGAAGAGAAAGTGGAACTATTCAAGTTCACTGTCCAAACCGTGGCAGGCAGAGCACCTGTCATCGCCGGCACTGGATCGAACAGCACAAGAGAATCGATCGATCTGACCATTCAGGCAGAAGAAGCAGGAGTTGACGGCATTATGCTCGTCGTCCCTTACTACAACAAACCTTGCCAAGAAGGATTGTATCAGCACTTCAAGACGATTGCACAAACGACGACTCTGCCGGTCATGCTGTACAATATTCCTGGACGCAGCGCAGTGAACATGCTGCCTGAAACAATTATCCGTCTGGCTGACGTTCCTAATATCACGTCTGTAAAAGAAGCGAGCGGTGATCTGGACGCTGTGGCATCTATTATCGAGCATACAGGTGACGACTTCTTCGTCTATACAGGCGACGACTCATCGACACTTCCGGTGCTGGCGATCGGCGGAACAGGCGTCGTATCGGTCTCTGCACATATTATCGGAAATGAAATGCAAGAGATGATCCATCAATTCAGAAGCGGCAATACCAAGCAGGCGGCAGCTATTCACCGTCGTCTATTGCCGATTATGAAAGCAATGTTCGCAGCTCCGAACCCTTCTCCAACGAAGGCTGCATTGAATTTGACAGGCGTTCCAGTCGGCGGCGTGCGTCTGCCAATGATTGCTTTGTCAGACGAAGAAGTGGCTTCATTGAAGAATGTGCTGGAACTTGACGATCGGGCTGCTGTGGGTTTTTGATGTATGTAGAGGAATGAAAATAAGCTGTTCTGGAAAGTCCTGTGTCTATGGACTTTCTGGGACAGTTTTTTTGTGTTGGTGCTGTTAGCGGTACCAGGTCCCGGTACAATTTCCACACAATTTGTCGAAGATGGTGCCAGGTCCCAGTACAATTCGCACACAATTCACATTCAAAAAACCTAAAAATTCAATTCTTCTACTGTATCAGCCCGAAAGATTCAATTCTTCAAACCCCCAACATGATTCGTATGCACTTTACGCTATCCAAAATTCAATTTCGCTCTTTTGACCAAAATAAAACTTCCCCTCTATACTCAACATATTCACAGGACAAGAGGAGGAGAGATCAATGGCAAGACGCAAACGGAATTGGAGGCCAGGTGTAAACTACCATGTCGTCATGCGCGGCAATAACCGACAGAACATCTACGCTACCGAAGAAGACATGTTGCACCTGATGCGATGCATAGGCCACGCATCTATTAATTATCACTTTACAATTTTTGCGTTCTGTATCATGACAAATCACTATCATATTTTACTACAATCCGAAGATGACCTTTCCAAAATCATGCGGCATATCAATCGAAAATACAGCGATTATTACTCTAAACGTTATGGGTATATCGGACAACTTTACCAGGGCCGATATTATTCCAGAGAAGTAAAATCGCCTTACGCATTGCTCGCTGTAAGCCGCTACATACACCGAAATCCGATCGCAACAAAAACACCAATGGTCAAACATTTGGCTGATTATCCATTCAGTACATTCCCCTGCTACCACTCTTCTGCTCCATCACCTTATCCGTATCTCAATACATCAAAACTCCCGCACTGCCTGCCACAACCGTTCGAGAAAACTACAGAAGCCTACGTGCACTATTGTTTGATGAAAACGGAAGATATTTTGAACGTCTACAAAAGTAAGGACATTTTAGAAGCGCTTACGGAATTACAATAAAATGATACTCGAAAAGACTTCTAATCTACTGGATTAGAAGTCTTTTTGCACCGCATGCTGAATTAACTGAATAGTTCCGGAATTGTGTGGGGACCTGGTACCACCAACACCAATTCAATACTCATCAACAGTAAGTTCCGTCTCTACATGGTGCTGAAGCATTTTAAAAGCAGCTGCTTCGCTGTCAACGATCGGGAAAATTCTGTCACATTGGGAAATGGAGAATAACTTACGGACAAAGTCGTCAACGATAATAATGACGATTTTCTCCTTTTTCAACGATACTTTTTTGGCAAAGTTGACGATCAAACCGAAGCCTGTACTGTCTATATTCTGAACTTTGCTCATATCCAGGATGAAACTGCTGTCTTCTTTCTGCAGTATGCTCTGCAGCCGTTTTTTCAGCTCTTCCATTGAGCCGTACTGCAAATGGCCTGAAAAACCGAGAATCACATACGAGTCTTTTTCCGTCACTTGCAATGCTGCTGTTTTTTGTTCCATTCTGCCTGCCTCCATTACATTTTAAATTTATTCACTTCTTCACGTAAACGATCGGCTACTTCCGCTAAGCTGGTTGTGTTGTCGGCGATTTCCGCTACTGTGGCATACTGTTCTTCAGATGAAGCGGCAATTTGCTCTGTCGCAGCAGCGGACTCTTCAATGATGGCGGAAATATTTTGGATGGCATCTTGGACATTTTGAGAGTTTTCATTCACGTGTACGAATGCTTCTTTCATCTGTCCAACCCCCGACTCTGTCTCACTGACTTTCTCCACGATATGCTTCAGCGCTTCCCCGCCTTGATTAATAATGACGACTTGCTCTTCCACTGCTGTCAGATTACTTTCCATCGTCCGGACTGTCACCGATGTTTCTGCTTGAATATCGGTAATTAAATCCGTAATTTGCTGGGCGGCTGCTTTTGATTGTTCAGCAAGTTTACGCACTTCAGCTGCAACGACCGCAAAACCTTTGCCGTGCTCTCCTGCTCTTGCTGCTTCAATCGCCGCATTCAGCGCCAGTAAATTTGTCTGTTCAGAAATCGCGGTGATGACGGTAATAATTCCGCCGATTTCTTCTGAACGCATGCCCAGTTTTTGAATGGAATCGGTCGCATAGCTTACCGTTTCTGTCACTGTGCTTAAATGTTCAATTGCTTTGCTGATTGCCTGCTCACCTTCATGCGCAATAACCGTAGATTGCTTGGCGTTCAGCAGGCTCTGCTCGACATGCCCTAAATTAATTTCCACTTCAGCTATCGTATCGCGCATCATTCCAGCAATCTGTTCCGCATGTTCGGACTGATTCGTCACACCGGATGCAATTTCATTCATGGTCGAAGCGATTTGGCTAGCCGTTTCATTCGTCTGCTGCGATGACTCTGCCAGTGCGACTGAAGAATTGGCGATTTCTTTGGCATTTCGCGCGACGTGCTCGATTGTTTCCGTTAACTGTTCTTTCATATGGCGGAAGGCAGTTGACAGGTCAGCGATTTCGTCTGTTCCTTTTGCTTCATAAAGCGCAACATCTAAATTCAAATCTGCCAGTTCATTCGCATTGTCACGCAAACGATTAATCGGCCGAACAATGATGCGCTGGATAATAAAGCTCGCAATCAGAATGACAAGTACCGCAAGCACTAAGGAAATAATAATCGTCTGTGTTGCGGAAGAAGCAGCAATTTTGATATAAGGCGCCACAGGAATCGCAACCGCGATAATTCCGATCACGTCACCTTCCTTGTTAAAAATAGGATCGTAGACCGCTTGAAACGGCTCGCCCAGAACATCTGCCGTACCGATAAAACGTTCCTTTTTTCCCAGAACAACGTCTCCTACTTGCTCAGACACTTTCGTACCTAAACGGCGTTCCCCATTTTCTATAATATTCGTTGTAATCCGTGTATCATTTTGAAAAATGGACATCGTGTTCCCGAATGTCAGCTCCCCCAGCTGATCTGGAATATCGTATGCTTCGTTCATATCCATTTCGCCTTTATATAACGAACCATTCGTGATGGACCAGTCGCCCGGCACGGAATTATTCAGCAGCTCCATACTCAGCTGCAGATCGGACATCAATTTCGTCTCCGCGGCCTCAAGCAAATTCCCTTTTGTGGCATAGTAATTCAGACCGCTTAAAATACCGGAAAGCAGCACAATTGCCAGTAATATTACTCCGTTAATCTTTTTGCCAATTGACCATTTCATTTATCGTTCCTCCGAAGCCAGTAATTTTTTCTTCACGCCGACCAAAAATTGCGAGCCGGACAATTGTTCAAACCACAGCTGATCAACCATATGCTGTATGAATAAAAAGCCGCGCCCCCGCTCACAGAAGCTTTCATCTGCAAGCGCAGCACCGAGAATTCCAGGCCACTGCTCCTCTGGTATTCCTTCCGCAGAATCGGTAACCGCAATATGCAGCTGATCATCTTCATTGCGCACATACACTTCAATCGATTCAGTCCTGCCGTCTTTCTCCATCGCTTCCACTGCATTAATCACAAGTTCATGCGTCACAAAACAAATCTCTCGGGCGCATGGGATCGCATACAGCTCCGTGTAGTTTTCCATGAGCTGATCTATCAGCCGGATCGACTGCTGGTTCGGTATGATACTGAATGTAAACTCCATAACGGTTTCCCCCACTTATAATGCAGTTGTGATCGAAACAACTGTAATATCATCTTCCAAAGGCAAATGCGGTAATTTGTACTCTTCCGTAAACTTCCGCAGCATCAGGCGGCTATTTTGCGAACTGTATGAATGAAAAAAGTCCCAGTCAATTTTCTGATCAGGATATAAAGTGAACAAGCCGTCTGTATATAAAATGATACGGTGCCAACCTGTCAGACGAATGCTCTTCGCCTTGACTTGGATGGTTGGAAACAGGCCGAGTATTGGCGAATTCGCATGCATCATCACGGTTTCACCGTACTTCCCGAACATGACCCCTTCCGGATGTGAAGCATTTACATACTGCAGCGTTCCATTCTTTGTATCAATGACCACATAGATCGCCGTCACTAAAAACGAATCAAGTCCGTCAGTGGAAAACAGTTCATAAATTTTCCTGTTCATTTCTTTCATTACACTGACAGGATCAATCAGCTTTACGATAATATCCTTCAGCAGCGACCGAATGGACATCGTCACGAGCGCCGCCGACACCCCGTGGCCCATCACATCAAACAGCAGCACCGCAGTCAGATCATCATTGAGCTGAAACCAGCAATACATATCGCCGCCGAGTGACTGAGAAGTAAAATACATGCCGTTCACTTCAATAGACGGCAGCATCAATTCTTGCGACAGCGCACTTTTCTGAACGTTTTTCGCAATGGCCAAGTCCGTTTTCAGCTGCAGCTCATGCGCTTTCCGCTTCTTCGTTTCTTCATAATAGTTCAGCGCAATCCGAATCCGAATCTTCAGCTGAATAAAATCAAACGGTTTCAGGATGAAATCAAATATCCCGGTATCCAGAAGACGTTCAAAAATGACCGGTTTTTCATATGAAGTCGACAGCAGAATCGGCACATCCCGCCAGCCTTTCAGCGCTTCAATTTCACGGCAATTTGCTTCGTAATTGTTTACATTTAAATTCGCGTCATAAATAATTAACCTAATCTCTTCATCTAAAAATAGATGCTCATATTGAATGGCCGTATATGCACTTTGAAATACATGTATCGTGTGCAGATCCAGCTGCTGCAAGTTTTTCTGAATTTTAAGGACATCATTGCCTACATCTCCGATAATAATAACAGTCATTCTTCAGTAACTCCTTAAAATTAGTAGTATACTAGTTCAATATCATTATACTTTATGTCTATGAGGAAAGATATAGACTGTCAGCATTTTTGCAAAGAAATTGAATACAGCAGGGTGTTTATATAGCGAGTAATTATATGTATTTTTTATTGAATCGCATAACTAATACAATAGTCCAATAAAATTTCACCAAAAAAAGCACACCCCCTTGCATAACAGGAAGATGTGCTTTATTCGTATCACTTGCTTTTCTGTTGCCGCTGCAAACAGTCCAGTGTTTGCACTCATCGGTAAAACTCCCAATACATCACATTCACACACAGCGACACGCACGAGAGAACGGTAAAAATGAAATATACCATTTGCCCCTTAGTAAAATGAAAGGTCCATCTCACTGCTAACCAAGCTGCACAAAACGACCCGGCCATCATTACATAAACCAGTGAAAAAGCCATGAAAACTTTCAGCGAATCGTAAGCAGTGAAGGACAATGCTTGATAAAACATCCCGCTAACAGCAGCCGCCAGCAACACATTTAGTACATTTGGCAGAAGAATGGCCGCGCGCCGCATAGTCTTTCGGAAACCCGCAATACCCAGCAGAATGACCGAATACAAGACAGAAATCAATCCAATCCCAATCAAACACCAGTCAAGCACATGCCGCCACATAGGCACTTGCAGCAAATCTCCGTTATACGCTGACAGAATATTTCCATGCACGGGATGCTTAGAATACATATCACGGCTATAGATTCCCAGCTCCCCGTCAGATATATACACACCGGGACTTCTCTGCGCGTAGACGACTCCATTTGTTTTCAAATCTTTGGAACCGGATGTTGTGACCGATATGCGATTCAGCACACCGTATATCTTGCTGAATCCGTGGTGCGGCATACGTGCCGGCTCATAGACACCTTTCCAAACGGAAGGATCTTCAAGCCCTTGCCCCTCCGTATGATGCTCCGGCTTTCCAAATAACAAATCAGGAATGCCTAATGTAAAATTGCTTTCATTCGCCTGATTCGTCAACACCAGCACACCAATTCCTTTTTTCTGGTCCAGATACATAGAAGAACTGAACGCTGCGGTATTTCCGCCATGGCCATACACTTCACTTGAAGCAGGCAATGCAAACAAACCGTTCGCCATACGCGGAATATCTGTTCCAGGATAATAATCAGTCGGCTGGAATAATTGATGAATCGTCTCTGCCTGCTTAAACAGCGGGTGTCCGTCTTCAGATAATAACGCGGCTGCAAGCAATCCTAAATCATTCGCCGTCCCTATGACACTGCCCGCAGGATACAGCGGAATCGCATAAAAATCCGGAGCCATCCGTTCATTTTCCGCCGTATATCCTTTGATTTTAAGCCGCTGCTCTTTCACCCATTGATGATCACGCTGCAAGGGGTCAATGGAAGTGTGCTCCATTCCTAACGGCCGGAATATATGATTGTGCACATACTCCCTGTAATCCTGCCCGCTGACCCTCTCCACAATATACGCCGCAAGCGCGGCCCCATAATTAGAGTACGCAGCGACTTCACCCGGCTGGAACACTTGCCTCACATCGGCATTCTCCAGCGCTTGTGCAAGCGAAGGAATTTCAGCAGGTGCAGGAAGCATCAAGTCTGTAAACGTATCATCAAATCCAGCTGTATGATTCATCAGATGCTGTAACTGTATAGGTTTAGGGAACTCAAATGAATTCGGCAGATAATGCTCAATATCCTGTTCCAGTTCCAGTAACTCTTCCTCCGCCAACTGCATGACGCTGATCCAGACAAGTACTTTAGAAACTGATCCCCACTCGAATACACTTGCATCATCGACAGCGCGCTGCTTTTCTAAGTCCCCATAGCCTGCTGATTTCCGAATGACTGCTTCCCCATCTTGAACGACTTGTACGGCAAGACCTGCAGAATCGTCTTGATGTTCTGTAATCAGCTGATCGATTTCACGTTCCAGGGATTGTGTATTCAGCGCATAGATAGATGAAGGAAAAATGATGCACGCTGCACACGTTATGAGTAATAAATGAATGCACGAAGTTAGGTGTTTCATGTATACCCCCCTTTTTCGTTCGGTCTGGGTGTTAACACGCAGAACTTCACCAGTTGCTGCTTCTTTCATGAATTTCCGATAAATTATCTAGTGCTTTTCACTCTATTATATTGAAAACCGTGTGTATTGTATTACACCGCTTTGCTGCCTGCTACATACAGTACGGCAAGGGGGTGATATTCATGTCCAAATGCGATAAATTAAGTAATGAATGGCTATTCTTCTTCGGAATTTTAGCCGCATATGCAGTGCTGGGATTGTTTTTAATCGTCCCTGTTTTACTGGCATCCCTCGCAGGAGGCTTGCTGCTGACAGTCTTCGTTGGCATTTTGGTGATCATCATTGTGCTGTTCGCGCTGGCGATTATTTTGAAAGGCCTTTCCCGGCTGTTTCATTTTTGTAAACGCTATTGATGTGAATACAGCCGTCACTTTGTAAGTGGCGGCTGTGTTGTACATATATAAATAGCTGTTTGAAAACTGATTGGATTATTCAATGCGAAAGATGGCTGCAAAATGCACTATTCACGGGGGCGTTTTTAATTTCTCATCTACTATATTAGATAGTTTTGCTAACTAACGCGACTGAGCTAATAATACTGACGAGATTATTTTACGGTAATTTATGGATCTGTTTATTTTTTGCAGACTAATTAAATACTAAGTTAATCACCAGGTCCAATTATATGCCTTTACTTTCACTTCAGTGACCTTCCCTTTGATTTCTTTTGAAATTTCAGGATAGGTCATTTCAAAACCGGCAGTACTTTCTGGATTCAGACTAACTGTCAATGTTTCCTTCAATACACCAATCAATTTCCCTTCACTATCATAAAGACCAGCTGCTAAACGCACATCATCCACCAATTCTTCAGTGGGATTTTGCACAGTCCCTGTCACTACATAAGGATTTCCGTAATCATTATTTGTTTCCCTGAAATTCACATTTTCCGTTTCGAGTAACATGGCAGCATCCGTCGTCTTACTAAAATCGATGTTTACAGTAACGTCTGCCACCACATCCGCTTTGTCTACCGCATTTAGCATAGCGGTATCGCCGATATATGCTGTTTCGCCCGGAGATAGTGTATTAGGAACAGGCGTGACCATGTCTGACGTTCCTACGATTGCACCGCTATCGTCAACAAAGTTAATTTGAATGGAACCTAGATCAGCAATTGCATCACCAGTATTTTTAATCTCTGCACTGTAATTAGTCCATACTGTTCCAATACTGTCTTTCCACGAATAGAATACTTGATCTGATATTTCTACATTTGCTTTCTGTGATGCTTCCTTTTCTTTTCTTTGCTTTAATTTTTTTGCAATCGGTGCTTTAAATTCAGCCCGTAAGTTATTGAAGATTTCCGCGTATTCATCTTCATTTTCAGAAGTAGTACTGTACACTAACTGAAAATCCTTATTCTCTCTTTGAAATGCTAAGATTACCTCACGCAAGTCTCCTGCTCCATTCTCTACATTCAACAATACGAGCTTTCCTTTTGAACCATCATCATACGTAGTTGGCACACTTTCTATAACTTGTACATTTTTACTCTCAACTGTACTTTGAGATTCTCCAACCATGCTGGAAAAATACTCTTTACCTTCACTATGTACGTGTTCAGTCAGAAATTCTTCTTGTTGTTCTTTGCTCCCATTAATAAATTTGCTGTAAAACTCAGAGGCAATTTTTTCCTCCCTATCCAACCTTTTCTTTTCTGCGTTGCCATTCTCCCCGGCATTTACATCGTTCGTTGACATCGTTTCTTTCGTTTCTCCGCAACCAGTTAGAATTAAAGATGAGCAAACCGCAGCAAACAATAATCTCTTCATAAAGCCACTTCCTATTCCTTTTTCCTACTATTCTACATGAACTATACCATTTTAGTAGTTAAATCATACTAGTGAATAGAATTGTGTTAAAAACGTTTAAGATAACAAACAATTTATCAAAAATATGTAATCACTTTCTATAATAGGGCATATAGGCCAACAACGATATCACAAAAATGCAATTGCGTTGTGCCCCGTCACTCTGTTCTAATTTGAATGCGTCTTCAGCAGTCGCCATTATATCCTCCCTTTCCACATACATGCTATAATGCTCAAGCGGCAAGTTATGAATAGCGATGAACTTATTTCATCTAAGGATATCTTTCTCTGGTCATCGCCAAGATCGATATCCTTTGTCTCATCATAATTCGTTTCTTGCATATGCACTTTGCATCAGTCTGTTTAGAAAGGAAGTAAATTGTGTCCTCATTACAAATCGTTCAAGTACGTCATCCGAAAGCGATGGCTTTTACTTTGATGTTTGGAGCTTTTATCGGATTGTTTGGTGAAACAGCTTTAAATATGGCTCTTACTAATATTATGTCCGACTTCTCTATCACATCGGCAACTGCACAGTGGCTGACTACAGGATATTTATTGACGCTAGGTATTCTAGTGCCTGTCTCTTCTCTCTTAATCCGATGGTTCACCACAAAACAATTACTCATTGCTTCTCTTGCCTTTTCAATAGCAGGGACAATTTTAGCGGCGGCAGCACCCAGTTTTGCCGTGTTGTTTATTGGACGGATCGTTCAGGCGATCGGAACAGGAATCCTGCTG
Source organism: Sporosarcina sp. P37 (assembly GCF_002109365.1). Lineage (NCBI taxonomy): Bacteria > Bacillati > Bacillota > Bacilli > Caryophanales > Caryophanaceae > Sporosarcina > Sporosarcina sp. P37. The sequence goes on along the minus strand of NZ_CP015349.1, from coordinate 2,432,369 downwards.
CCGCTGATGATGAATGTTCTTTTATTAATTTTTCCGATCCATAAACGCGGTGCCGTCATGGGGGTCATGGGACTAGTCATTACAACAGCCCCTGCAGTAGGCCCTGCCTTATCCGGCGTAATTGTTGATACCCTGGGATGGTCATATATCTTCTGGCTTAGCTTGATATTCTATGTAGGATTAATCGTATTAGGTCTGAAGCAAATTGATAACGTCTCCCAAATTACCAGACCGACGATTGATGTCGGATCGATTATCTTGTCCACGCTTGGTTTTGGCGGATTAATTTACAGTTTAAGTACGATTGCGGAAAAGTCTATAACTTCCGCACAAGTATATACACCATTGGCAATCGGTGTTACTTCTCTCGTGCTATTCGTCACCAGACAGCTGAAGATGAAACAGCCGATGATCAATTTGCGTGTGTTTAAATATCCGATGTTTACGTTAGGCACATTGCTGCTGTTCATTGGGATGTTTTTAATTTTATCTACAGCTATTTTACTGCCACTGTACTTGAGAACTTCTTTACTAGTAAGCGCGGCAATGGCGGGGATTATTCTGCTGCCAGGGAGCGCCATGAACGCATTGCTGTCTCCGGTTGTAGGCATACTGACGGATAAATTCGGTGTCAAAAAGATTTTACCGATTGGTTTTCTATTCACCGCAATCTCGAGTATCATGTTTGTCATAATTATTTCAGCAGAGACAGCCATTTGGCAAATCGTCATTGCATTCCTGATATACTTTATGGGCATTTCCATGATTATCATGCCTGCACAAACCAATGGATTAAATCAATTACCGCGCGAACTCTATGCAGATGGTTCAGCGGTAATGAATACTCTCCAACAAATTGCAGGCGCCACAGGAACGGCATTAGCCATTACATTATTGGTACATGGCCAAAACTTGCTTTTGAAAGTCTCACCGAGTGCTCCTTCTGTTGAATTAATCGCAGCGGGCACGAAATATGCGTTTTACTTTATCGCAGCGTTTGCTGTTGCAGGTTTTATTGCATCGCTGTTTGTAAAACGTGTTCGTGTGTGAATTACTGAAAGGTACCAGGTTCCGACACAATTTAGAATTGTCTCGGAACCTGGTACTTTTTTAAGCAGCGCGATGAAGCAACTTCGCTCATTCTATTGTGATATCTAAAGGGCTAAATAACTCATTAACGCACTGCATATACTAAGCATAAATACAATCAGAGGACGTGGTTTCCGTGATAGAAAGTGCGTTGCTTTTCATTATTATATTGAGAGTTATTTCAGGAAGTATAGAAGTAACGGCTGCCGCACTGATGTTTAAATTTAATGACTTAGAAAAGGCGTTTTATATTAACTCTTTGCTTGCGTTAGTAGGTCCTTTTATATTAATAGTTACGACGGGAATCGCATTGCATGGTCTTACTGAAAAAATATCTTTAGTGCGAATAATTTGTCTGTTCACCGGAATCTTCCTCATTATTTTCAGTTTAAAATCCAAATAAATTACTCCCCATACATATCTGCAAACAGAAAGAACCTGACAGTTTCATCGTACTGTCAGGTTCTTTTTCAGTTTCTTTCATTAGATTCTTCAATTTCTTCAACGTTAATAAATTTAAAAACAATAACAGTCAAAATTAATCCGAGGAGAGCGGCAATAATATAACTGCCGGCGAGAAAATCTTTCATGGCAATTGACATCAAAGGAGGGCCGGCTGCTACACCGATAAATCTTGCTGAACTGTAAAATGAGGAAACTGTGCCCCGCAGCTCTTTTTCAATATTTTCTGTAATGATTGCATCCAGAGCAGGCAATAATGCGCCGATTGCTATTCCTACTATACTGGTTACGATCAGCAACAGGATCAATTTTTTGCTTGTAAAGCCTACAAAAATGACACTCGCGGACATGGCGAGTAAGCAAATGATCATTAGCCTTTTTATGGTTTTCAGATCCCCTTTAATTTTTCGCCCCGATAAAAAGGATGCCACGCAGAGGAATAATAACGGAATTGCCAACACAAAGCCTTTCTTAATTCCCGCGATATCATGTGTTTTCTCAAGGTTCTCCGATAAAAAAAACAGCATACTGAATAATACCAGCATGACCAGAACTCCATTGAGAAATACGGTATACAGCCATTTGCCTTCTGATGCAAATATTTTTTTCGTGTTCTGTATAAAGACCTTAAACTTTACCGGTTCATCTTTTTCTTTCGGGACTTTCACAAAGAAAAAGATCAGTATAAAAGAAATGACACTAAGTGCAGAAATAGAGAAGAACGGAAGGAACCATAATACAGCAGCAAATACTGAACCTAAGATCGGCGCTAACACTTTTCCAAACGTATTCGACGTTTCAATAATCCCTAAACAGCTGCTGCTTTTTTCGCTGTCATCTTTATATAAGTCACCCACGAGCGGTAAAACGATCGGCATAGCACCCGCTGCTCCTATCCCTTGTAATACCCGGCCGATTATAATCATCATATAGGGGTCATCCATCTTCCACGAAGCAAATCCGGCAATCAGACCCCCGATCAATGCGAAGACCAAACTTGGCAATATCACCATTTTCCGTCCAAAGCGGTCTGATAAATAGCCGGCCACGGGGATAAGTAAAATAGCCGCCACTGAATAACTGGTAATGATCATACTGGACTGAAACGATGTAATGCCGACTTTTTCTTCCAATAAGGGAAGCACGGGTATGAGCATTGAATTCCCCAGCGTCATAATAAGCGGAATTGAGGCCAGACTTACAATGCACCATACACTAACTTTGTCCCCGTCTTTTTCCATTACCACACCTCATCTTATGCTGTTCTATTGATTAACGGTATGGTTTCCAAACGGGAACTTTTTATACTGTAATAACTTTTTTAGCGCCACTGACATGCCATTATGTAAAATCATGTGAAAACAGCCCGCTGAAGATCACTTAAAACAGCGCCTGATAAGCTTGGATACCGAAGTAAATTCCAAAACCGATCATAGATATAGAGGATATAATGGAAGTGATCAGTAACACCTTAACGGACAAAATCTTGCGTGCTCCGCCGGATAAAACAGCCATACACAAATCCACGATGATGATACCCGACAATATCGCAAGACTGTTTATGATGATTGTATGACCCGTTGAACCGCCAGCTGTTTTTGCGAGGATTGAACCGTATATGCCCAGCCAAAAAATAATAGTCAGCGGATTCATCAATGACATCAGAAAGCCGGTCAGCATAGATGTCCGCAGTCTGACTCTTTTGCCGAATTTCACACGCATTTCCACTTTATTTAACGTCAGCAGATTTTCTATACCTGTATACATAAGTACAAAACACCCAAACGACCAGAGAATGATTTTAAGTAAAGGTGAATCAATAAATTGTCCGACTCCGAAATACACGAGAATCATGTACATAATATCCGTTGTCACGGAACCTAAACTAAAAGCCCAAGCGTGGAAAAACCCGCGTTTAAGCCCCGTATTTAATAAAACAGTTTTAACCGGTCCGATTGGCGCGGCTAACGATGCGCCAAGGAAAATATATATCAATATTGAATTCACAAAACTGCCCCCTTTAACATGCCGTCATTGCATTTTATTCGAAAATAATGCCCGATAGGACTTGTTAAGAGATAACTTTAAATAATTTTTTTAGATTGTATCTGGCATAGAAGCAGTTTTGTGCGTGGAATTGGTTTTCTTTTCAAACATCACTGCGCATCATGACACAGCATTATCAAAGCAAATGCCACATATAAAATAAGCTCCTTCGCTGATTTCTCAGTTCAGGAGCTTATTTTTCTTATGATTATTTATTTTGATCGCTAACCGGCTCTTTTTAACTATCTGCGCCAAGCACCCGTTTTCCATTGACAAATGTTGTATCACTGGTTCTGGGATCTGACTAAGATTGGAGATGTTGAAGTAACACTTAATGTCCCCCAATCCCGATGCACTTCGGAGTTGCGTCGAAATTGGAAACTTTGCTCTAATTTGACTGTGTGACACGTAAAAAAACTCATCGCCAGCTGGCGATGAGCTAATTAATCATACTTAGTCATCTTTTGTCTGTATTGTCACGGCTGTTTCAGGCTTGCTCAAGTCTACAAATGATTTGTTATTATTTGAAAGTGCAATTGTTTCTATCTCATCTGTGCTATTCTTTTCATCCCAGACCCATGGCTGCTTTTTAATTGCGCGATCTGCAAATGGGATATAGATTGATAAAATAGCAAAAATACCAAGTAGCATGACATACCACATATAAGGAATAATCTCGATTGGGGATACAATACCACCTGCAATTCCCACTAGTAATAATATTTGATTGCCATAAGGCAGGAGTCCTTGTGCTACACTGCTGAAAATATCCATTAAAGCAGCAGTTCTCCTTGGATCTACCTGGTGTTTATGCGTAATTTCTTTAGCAATATCGTTTGTAGCAATCAGTGCTGCTGTGTTATTCGCTATCGCCGCATCTGCTAGTGCGACCATTCCGGAAATACCGAGTTCAGCGGATTGTCGGCCTTTAATATTCCTTGTTACCTTCTCTATGATAAATTGAATGCCGCCAGCATCCTTCATCATTTGAGAAAGCCCGCCAATAAATAGTGCTAACACTACAATTTCAATCATTCCTTCAAAACCATCAAACACCGCCTGGTTGAAAGAAAGGAAAGTTAGATCACTAGTGAACAATCCGATAATACCAGAAAGTATGATCCCACTAGTTAACACAGCAAATACATTCATTCCTAATACCGCAAATAGCAAAACAACAAAATAAGGGATAACTTTTATCAGGTTATATTCGCCTATTTCTATAGGAGCGGAAGTCGCCTGCCCGCCAAATACCAATAGTAATATTACAGTAACCACAACTGCCGGCAAGGCTATCCATAAATTAATACGGAACTTGTCTCTCATTTCAACTCCCTGACCTCTTGTTACAACTATCGTAGTATCAGAAATAATCGATAAATTATCGCCAAAGAATGCCCCTCCCAACACAGCCGCAAATAACATGGCCATATTCAAATCGGCAATCTGTCCGATACTAAATGCGATTGGTGCCAAAGCTGCCACAGTTCCACTTGATGATCCTGTTGCCAAAGACATCAAAGCACAAATTACAAAGAATCCTGCAATAAGAATAGAAGTTGGCATGAAGGTTAAACAAAGATTAACAAACGACTCAACTCCACCCATTGCCCCTGCAACAGTAGAAAATGCACCAGCCAGTAATACTGTTAACACCATAATTGCTATGTTTTCATTTGTACATCCCGAAATAAAGGAACCTATCTTTCTTTCCATTGGGGCTTTGTAAATAACAAACGCTGAGATAACTGCCAAGAATAAAGCGGCAGATGGCGGAATCTGATGAAACGGCTTTTCTACTCCTACAAATGTCAGTATAATCCCCGTTCCAACCATTAGACCTATAAATATTAATAACGGCAGTAAAGCTAATCCATTCGCACCTCTGTTTTCTATTCTACCCATTCCCCCACTACCTTTCCAAATATTCCGATTATTTTTCGCACGCAAACTGAAATCGCTTACAAAACAAACCTTGGATAGTGTCTGCTATCATGCAGACACTATTCTCAATTATTGTAATTTACCTCTGCCCTTGACTTCGTATTCCCCAAATACTTTGCCTTCTGAAATTAAATAGGCTTTCTCATGTAAATTACATACTGGACAAATATGATTTGGAATGATCTCTATTTTGTCTCCTATTTTAACTTCCTTGTTAAACTTTTCATTGTAAATAATGGCATGCTCATCATAAACATCATAAATGTATACTTCATCATAATCTTTAATACGGCCCAGCCCTGTAGTTTTAGTGATTCCTTTACTTCTGGTTTGTGCAGTAATACCTTTCGCACCGACATCGGTTATAACCCTTTCACGCGTAGGTTTACTAATAACAGTAGTTAAAATTGTGGCAGCACATTGATTGTAAGAATTAATCACATTAGCCTGAGATGCATCCATAAAGACATACGTTCCAGGTCTAATTTCTGTCACGCCGCTTGGTATGTCATAGCCTTGAATTAATGAAGGTGTGGATCCAATGCTAACTACTTCCAGGTGAAATCCATTTTCATTGGCAAGTTCCGCAAACCTAAGTGTTCTAGCCACACTTGTATAGAAAATATCTTTGCACTCTTCCAAGTCTTCGGCCATATAGGAATGCCCATCATGTGAGAAGATGCCTTTAAGATCGATGTTTTTAGACTTTTTCAATTCATTCAGAAGTATGACGAAATCACTTTCCTCTATAATTCCGGAACGTTCTTCTCCCACTTCAATTTCAATTAAGACTTTCGCTTTCTTACCGGAACCTTCAAACACTTCTTCAATATCCGGAAGTTGGCTTGGATCGTCTATCCCAAATGAAATTTCTATAGTATCGGATAACTCTCTAATCCTCTCTATTTTCTGTCGCCCAACCACTTGATTCGCTATAAAAATATCTGTAAGTCCACTTTCCGCCATCACTTCTGCCTCACCCAGTTTGGCAACGGTAATTCCATTTGCTCCAAGCTCTTCTTGGATAATGGCTATTTCAGGGATTTTATGTGTTTTAGTATGAGGACGTAAACTTACCTTATTTACATTTGCATATTGTTGCATGGATTGAAGGTTTTTCATCATAATATCCCGATCAATTAATAGAGCCGGTGTATCTAACTCCTTATAATTCATTACGATTCCCCCATGGCAGCGATTGCTTCAATTTCCACAAGACATCCACTATAGAGGTTATTTGAAGGGACGACTACCCTCGCAGGCTTATGATCCCCGAAAAACTCAGAATAAACTTCGTTCAGTTCCGGCCACAGCTTAACATCAGGTATGTAGACCCGGCACATAATGACAGACTCTTTATTTAATCCTGCTTCCTCTAGGACACACTCTAAATTACGAAGCGCCTGGACTGTTTCCGTTTTCACTCCACCTTGAGGTATGGTTCCTGTTTCTGGATTTATGGACAATTGTCCTGATATATATAGTACACCGTTATATTCCATAGCCGGGACGTAGTGTCCTCCGTCACGAATTGAGTATTTTGTTTCAATTTTCCTCATGGTAGCTGCCCCCGTCTTTTAAAAGTTTTTTAACAAGTATTCTAAATCGTCTTCCATATGTTCTTGCATTAAATTTGATGCTCTATCTGAATCTTGATCCTTTATTGCATTGTATATTTCAAAATGTTGGTTATGGATGACTACTCTTCTTTCCGCGTCTCTTAGCTTGGAACTTTTATAGAATCTCGTTAAGTTTCTAAGTTGATTAGTCTGCTGATATAACCTCTCGTTCTTACTCTCATTGAGAATAATATCGTGGAATGCCGTGCACATTCTATTAAAGTCATCGGATTCATCAGGATTTCCAAGTTCATTGATAAATCTTTCTTTCTGTAAAAATAGCTCTTGTAATTCCTGATGAATTTCTTCATTTAAATTCGAAATTAATAGTTTGACTGCGAGTGATTCTAGAGCAATTCTGCATTGATAAATCTGTTTTAGATCTTCCTTGGAAGTTTTGTAGACAAATAATGTACCATTTTTCCTAAGAAGAAGGCCTTCCAATTCAAGTTTTCCAACAGCCTCTCTAATTGGACCCCTACTCACGTTTAACTTCTTAGCTAATTGTGCCTCTACAATTTGTTCATCTGCTTCAATAGCACCAGTTAAAATATCTTCTCTAATAGCCTCATAAATTTGTAAATACAATGGCGGAGCTTGGACTATTTGAATTGTCAACTTCTACTCCTCCTCTGTCACCTATTATTTAACATCAGCTTTCAAAATACTCTTTATTGACAGGAACACCTGCAGCTAATAATACCGCTAGCTTAATCCTAGCTTTTTTTCCATCATAGTCGCTAGCAAGAATAACCCCTTCATTCTGCAAACTCCATGCACTGCCCGGGAAGTCATAGACAGTCTTTACCTCTCCTTCTTCTGCGCTAGTAGTCAAAATTACAATAATGCCTTTCTCAACTGCTCGCTTCACGCTGTCTAAAATATAAGGAGGAGCGTGTCCTCTGCCTGGGGCCTCAATGATAATACCTTTTGAGCCTGATTCTGAAGCGCAATCAATGAATTTCCCATCTGATCCAAGTGCACATTTAACGAGATCAATAGCTGGCAAAGGATTTTTAATAGTATAAGTTTCTCTATGAATTGGTTTTTGATAATAAGAGACTTTCTCTTGATCTACAATTCCTAAATAACCAAACCCGAAAGATGTAAACCCATCAACGTTGGAAGCATGCTTTTTTTGAACATAACGACCTGAGAATATTCTCTCATTAAACAAGGCAATTGTTCCCAAACTACGGCTTTCCGGATGTGCAGCTAAAATAATCGATTGTCTTAAGTTTACAAAAGCATCCGTTCCAATAACAGTTGGTCCTCTTTGGGAACCTGTGATAACAACAGGACGATCATCTGAAATTACGAGATCTAAGAAATAAGCAGTTTCTTCTAAAGTATCTGTACCGTGGGTAACTACTATTCCATCAACTTGTTCATTTTGAAACACTTCTTCAATCTTCTCTTTAAGTGTATATAAATATTCAAAGTTCATATGGTTGCTTGGAATTTGGAATACCGACTGAACGTCTACTGTAATTGTTTCAGGTAAGTCACACATCTTGGATAATTCTTCTCCAGACATAACGCCAGCCGTAAGCAAACCTGTTTCCGGATTTCTTTTACTGGCAATAGTTCCGCCAGTACTTAACATGACAATTTTCTTCTTTTCCATTTTTAATCCACCTACTCTTTATTTATTCTTCATATATCTTTCATTTGGTTGTCAGCTGTTATCTGTTAACAGCTAACAGTTAACGATATGGAAAGCTTAAAACAAGTTAACAGAATTGTCAATACTATTTAGTGAATTATAATTTTTCCTACTAGTTCGCATTTTATAATTCGTTTTCACACTAAGGAATAGAAACTGTATGAATTTCATAACTAATGTAAAGGTAAAAGGTCCCGCTACAATTCAGAATTGCAGCGGGACCTGGCACTGAAAAACAGGGCTATTACAATTTCGGCAAAACTTTTCTAGCGCCTAATATCAGCCAAGTACTCAGCACAAATGGCATTGTCAAAGCGGGAAGCCCCAACGGCAATAGCCAAATGCTGACACTTGCCATAAGGGGAACTGTAATACATGCCGCCGCCACACCTGTAATAGGTGCATAGCGATTTTCCTTCGTGTTGTACACAACCGATACGGCTAGAATGGTCAAAATAGCGTTATAGCCATATAACCCCAGTAGGATTAGCGCATGTTCCCCCGCTAATGCCAAAGCTGTCAAACACGCGACCACATTACCAATGACCGCATATATTCCCATTTTTCTGCTAGCCCAAAATATCGCAATGAATAATAAAAGACCAGGTATGGCTTCGGTAACGAAAAAGATTTGACCGATTCCATTAAACGTTGATTGAAGCAGATTGATTTTTCCTTCCATATTCAATTCCCAATTAGCTAAACTTTGAGGAGACAGTGACCCGCTTAACTTAATGCTTTCGAGTTTATAGGATGCAAGCAGTGTGAACCAAGTTAATAGGATAAATGGCAATGTCAAGATTGGAATGCCGAGGTTTCCTAAGAAATACATTAACGTCGCGGTTAGTATCGCAGTGACCGCTGCGCCAACCAGTGCCACAACCCAGGCAGTAGGCCCGGTCAAAAATGTTTGCAGCACCAATCCGGTAAGCACAGAATTATAGCCCATCAAACCTTTACGGACCAATGTTTCATCTGCACCGCCTATTTTCGCAACTAGCGTACCGATCATGGCGGATAAAAATGCAATCACCCCTAATGAAAACGAAGATATCGTAATCGCTAATTATTAAGGTGCCAGGTCCCGATACAATTCAGAATTGTATCGGGACCTGGTACTCTGTTCGTACTCTATTCATCGCCTTCCCGGACCCAACCGTTTCTTACCACGCTCATCCGCCAATAACTTTTCCAATTTACACCGAATCACCTTTGATTCATCCGTCGCATTCGCAGGATCAGCCAAATTGTTCGTCTCCAGCGGATCTTCGGCAAGGTTGTAAAGTTCAAATTGATCGCCAGCCGGCTCTGTTTTGACTGCCTCTACCAAGCATCCGTCTTTCTCAACAAGTGTTGTATCACTGACTCCGGGATCTGTCCAAAATTGAGGGTTGTCAAAGTATCGGGCAAATTTCCAAATTTCATGCTCCTTGCTGCATCCCGTTGGAAGTGAGGCAAAGACGGCTTCGATCGAGCTTGGCTGGACAACTTGTTCGTAAGGGCGCCCGGTAATCGGGTTTGTTTGGTTGAGCCCTTTGAAGACATTATCTTCTGTCATGAAATACAGCGGTTCATTTGCCCGAAAGAACTGGTCACGGCCGTAAAAGAGCGGTGTCAGATTCCTACCAACGAGCGGCTGTGCTTCTGTATGATCGCGGGATAGTTTCCGTTGTACAGAAGCTGCGTCAATTCCTGCCAATCCCAGAAGAGTAGGCAGAATGTCGACGTGGCTCGTTAGCATGTTTGTAGACTTTGCATTATGGAAAAGTTTTGGGCTATGAATGATGAGAGGCACGTGAATGGATTCTTCGTACATCGTGTACCATTTCTGATACAGGCCGCCATGCGCATCCAGTTGCTCCCCATGATCCGAAGTGAACACGATGATCGTATTATCGAAAAAACTGGACTGTTGGAGAGCCGTAATGACTTTCAAGAGTTCGTTATCCACTTCTTTTTGAAGACTGTAATACAGCTGACGGTAAAAATTATTATCATGTATCGGCTGAAGCCCTTTTGGATACGTTTGCCGATAGCTTTCCTGTACCATGGGTTTCGACTGCAGTGATTCGTGAACAGTCGGGGCTGGAGGTATGAAAGGCAGTGTGGGATCTACTTCGAAAGTAAAGTTAGGAGAAATGGCTGAAAACATGCCATACAATGCGATATCGTGCGGGTTGACGAATGAACATTGAATAAACCAAGGCGTATCCTTTTTATCACAATGTCTATCTTTATCTAATTGTTTTATGAGTTTCACGGCATCCGCTGCATACACTTCATCGCGCCCGCTCGTTCCAGTCCCTGCAGATGAAGCAGAATTTCTGGGATCTGCACCATGGGGGTCCGGACCAATCCACTCAGAAAAGCCGTATTCATTCAGACGGTCTGCCTTCCGATAAATTCTCTCATTCTTTTTATTAGGCACACCTGTCTGCTGATCGTAACTGGGCAATGAATTTTTCGTGCCCGGAATGAGGATATCAGGTTCCGACGCATGCCACTTCCCTTTCCAAAACGTTTTGTAGCCTGCAGCGCGGAAATAGTCCCCTATCGTTGGAACGGTATTCGGATCCAGCCAGAATAGATCTGCGTCGAACGAACCCTTTGCAGCACCCGGTGTTTGCGTGACGCCATGTAATGAAGGATAGTGCCCTGTATATAATGAGGTCCGGCTGGGAGAACAAGCCGTACTCGCTGCATAATGGTTCAAAAATGAAAGCCCGTTTTTCCGCAGCAGTTCCTGCGCCACCAGATTCTTTCTTCTCCATCTTTGCAGATCCTTTGTTTCATAAACAGGCGGAAACCGATCCTGGTCCACCATTAAAAACAAAATGTTCGGTTGTGACTCCCCATAATGGAATTCGCTTGTCATACATGATTCCCCTTCCTGCGTTTAGCCGTGCTCTAATAAGTTATGTTGGGGATAGGAGTGCAGGTGAATGAATTCTGTGGATTTACTAAGATTGAATGATACAGTATGTAAATAACGGTATACATGGCAAATATAGTTATAATGACCCTTTGAAAGCTGCGCAGGCCATGGTAGACTGTTCCTGTTCACACAATTAAATACAATAACTAGGGGTGTCCAACGTAATTGGACTGAGATGGAATGATTGTACACGCATTCCGGACTCTTTGGACCTGATCTGGCTCGTACCAGCGTAGGGAAGTTTTCATTTTATCAGCAGCGCATTTTTTTGCGTTTTGGAGACCAGGTCCTATTTACGGAACTGGTCTTTTTTGTTGCCGATTCCCTTTACTTGAATCGAGTCATGTCACCCCCTCAAAAGGAGACGATGACCACATGCAAGAGAAGAAAGAAGAAATCCATATCCACAAATGTTTTCCGGCAAGCAGAAAGATTTACGTACGAGGAAGCCGTCCAGACATACTCGTACCGATGCGCGAAATTGAGCTGTCACCTACTGTAACTGACCAAGGTGAAATTGCGAATGAACCTTTCCGTGTCTATGATACAAGCGGTAAATATACGGAAGCCGGTTATCAGGCAGACATCGAAAAAGGACTGCCGACTATCAAAAAGAATTGGATAATTGAACGAAATGACGTAGAAGAGTATGAAGGCCGGCAAGTGAAGCCACAGGATAATGGGTATCGTTCAATGGAACAAATGGAACATGACGCTGAATTTCCATTGCTGAAACGCAAACCATTACGGGCAAAACGCGGCATGAATGTTACGCAAATGCATTATGCGCGCAAAGGAATCATTACACCTGAAATGGAGTTCATTGCAATCCGTGAACATGTAACGCCTGAATTGGTCCGGGATGAAGTCGCGAGAGGACGGGCAATTATCCCGTCGAATATTAACCACCCAGAAGCGGAACCAATGATTATCGGCAGTAAATTCCATGTAAAAATCAATGCGAATATCGGGAATTCTGCCGTTTCTTCATCCATTGCTGAAGAAGTGGAAAAGATGACATGGGCTACACGCTGGGGCGCAGATAATATTATGGATTTATCAACAGGAAAGAACATTCACACAACACGTGAATGGATCATCCGCAACTCCCCTGTCCCTGTAGGAACGGTTCCATTATATCAGGCGCTGGAAAAAGTAAACGGCAAAGTGGAGGACCTTTCATGGGAAGTATTCCGCGACACGTTGATTGAGCAGGCAGAGCAAGGTGTCAGCTACTTTACCATCCATGCGGGTGTATTGCTCCGTTATATTCCTATGACAATTCATCGTGTGACCGGAATTGTCTCACGGGGCGGTTCTATTATGGCCCAGTGGTGTATGCTGCATCATAAAGAAAATTTCCTGTACACACACTTTGAAGATATATGTGAAATTATGAAACAGTATGATATTGCTTTTTCATTGGGAGATGGATTACGTCCAGGCTCCATCGCTGATGCCAATGACGAGGCCCAATTCGCTGAACTTGAAACACTTGGAGAGCTTACGAAAATTGCTTGGACCCATGATGTGCAAGTAATGGCAGAAGGCCCCGGACATGTGCCTCTGCATTTAATTAAAGAAAACGTTGATAAGCAAATGGACATATGCCAGGAAGCACCGTTCTATACACTCGGTCCTTTGACAACAGATATTGCTCCTGCCTACGACCACATCACATCCGCTATTGGTGCGGCAATGATTGGTTCGTTAGGGACAGCGATGTTATGCTATGTAACTCCTAAAGAGCATCTTGGCCTGCCGAATAAAGAGGACGTGCGCGAAGGCGTCATTGCTTATAAAATTGCGGCACATGCAGCTGATTTGGCAAAAGGCCACCCGAGCGCATACAAACGTGACCATGCACTATCAAAAGCCCGTTTTGAATTCCGCTGGCGTGATCAATTTAATTTAAGTCTGGATCCTGAACGCGCGATGGAATATCATGATGAAACATTGCCGGCTGAAGGAGCAAAGGTCGCTCACTTCTGTTCTATGTGCGGGCCAAAATTTTGCAGTATGCGAATTTCACACGACATTAGAAAATACGCCGACGATAACAGTTTAGAAGAGAAGCTTGCCGTTGAAAACGGTATGAAGGAGAAAGCTGAAGAATTTAAAAAATCCGGTGCCGGAATCTATCTGTAATAAGGAGGGATTGGAGTTATGACAGCTGAACAATTACTTCATCAAATTACTGTGAAACGCCAAAATCTTCATCTGTTAGAAGAACAGCTGGACCTCCTGCAGGCACAGTGCATACACGAATATACCGAAACCGCAACATACAGGCAATGCATAAAATGCTTAAAGACAGAGAGTGTCCATTATTAATAGTGATTCTGCAGCGTTCGAGGATTGTATGGCAATTAAACATAAACAAAATTAAGTTTTTACGGTGTTGGTTTGTAAAATTATTATGTATCAACTACGAAAAGAAAGCCTTCTGGATGAGTTCTCATTCAGAAGGCTTCTTTCTAGAAGAAAACAGCGCCTCCAGTGGAAGAACTATTTATTTACTACAAAATGTCTGAGCAGTGTTTGACTTGTGCGATGCATAGGTAAAATTTTGATCATTTAATAGGTATCGTTTGACGCCACCTGTAAATCAGGGAAATATTTCATATTATTCCAATTACACATAGAACAATTGTCAGACACCTGTTACTATTAAGTTATCGATGAGTAATAAAATCAATTTACAGGAGGTATGCAGATGAAAAAATTAGTTGCATCATTAATTGCAGCACTGTTGGTTGCTTTCGCCGGCTTCACGATAAACGCGCAGGCTCAAAGTGTTGAGGGGAAGTATATTGTATACTATGAAAATCATGCGAGCATCAACCCCGACAGAATCATGGAGCTGGGCGGCGAGGTTTTACATGCGTACAAGCATCTTCCTGCCCTATTAGTTCAGTTGTCTGATCCACAACTAAACAAAATAAAGTTTGATGAAAGCGTTAAACACGTCGAAGCCGATGAAGAAATCAGACGATATACGCCTATCCAATCCCTTGACGGCCGTCTGAGCCAAGGCATCAATCAAACCATTCCCTGGGGCGTGCGGAAAGTTCGGGCGCAGTCATCTTGGAGAAATTATACAGGTAAAGGTGTCAAGGTCGCTGTGCTCGACAGCGGTATTTCTTTACGGCATGAAGATGTAACAGTCAGCGGAGGTGTTTCATTCGTAGCGGGCACCAGTTCTTATGCGGATGATCATAACCATGGAACGCATGTGGCGGGCATTATCGGTGCAAAAAATAATCATACAGGCGTTGTAGGCGTAGCACCTGATGCTGAGCTCTATGCGGTAAAAGTAATAGACAGAAACAACTCCTTCTTAACTTCCGATCTGATAAAAGGAATAGATTGGTCCATCACGAATGAAATGGATATCCTGAATATGAGCTTATACACCTATGATTACTATAATCATTACGGACTTCATGAAATCATTAAGACAGCTTACAATGAAGGTATGTTACTTGTTGGGATTACAGGTAATACCGGAACGGATAGTCGTGATAACACCGTGAATTATCCCGGTAAATATTCTGAAGTGATTGCAGTCGGATCGATTGATGAAGACAGCCTTGTGTCGTATTACTCCTCGTTTGGATCAGAAACAGAAGTTACCGCGCCAGGCAGTTATGTGTACAGTACATTGAAAAATGGATCCTACGGTTACATGAGCGGAACGTCTATGGCAGCACCGCATGTAGCAGGTCTGCTGGCACTTCTGAAAGAAGAGTATCCGAACTACACAAACCGCCAGCTGCGCAGTAAATTAATTCAAAATTCCATTGATATGGGCACACTGGGCCGCGATCCTTATTACGGCCACGGATTGGTTCAAGCGAATGTAGCGGAAGCTCACTATAAAACATGGCCAGCGAAGAAAAATATACCGCAGGATAAAGTATGGAAAATTAAGTTCAATCATGCAGTAGATACTGCCAGTGTGAACGATGCGACTGTGTATATTACGAGCGGTTACGGATATAGGATGCCTACGGTCGCCAATTTGGCAAAAGATGAGAATGGAAAAAATACGATTGTGGAAGTTTGGACATATGATCTGTTTGAACTCGGCGGAACCTATACCTTATGGATAGAAGATTTGCGCAATGCGGATGGGAAATACTTAAAAGAGAATGTGAAGATGGAGTTTACTATTTCAGATATGTAAAAGTTCAGCTACTTCTCTATAGGCAGTATGCTTTGCAATAAATAACTGCGCGGTGCATAGGCTCCTGTTTTATCATTTAACTACGAAAGAATAACCCCACTTCACAAAAAGTGGGGTTCTATGACGTTATTGAACTGAATGCAGTCATAATGAATAGAGAATTATTACACACTTCCCAAGCAGTCATAGCATCGCCGTTTCCATTAGTTTTTATTGTCCTCTTCTTTTAAAAACCTCTTATTAAAGAAAAGATGTAAATCACCTTTGTAAAATGTAAAGCAGTAGCTTCCTAATAAAATTAACGTCAGGCCAATAAAAAAGACATGTTCATTCGGATCTAGAGTTTTATCAAGAATACCTAAAAAAGTAGTCACTAAGATTAAGGCACTTAATAAATGAGTGAAGCTTGTTTGGAACTGTTTGATAAAATTTCCTGCCGCAGAACCTTTGTCTATGCATACCTTTTTGCTAAAAGAGCCTAAAAAGTGATGAAATACCACGCTGAAAATTACATAGATCAGATAAGTGAAGATGAATGACTTAAATATTAGTGAAAATACTTGGGTTCCCGGTAACTGCGGAATGTTGTTCAATGTATTGGTCATCATGATGTAAGTGAAAACTGAAAAATAAACGGCCAGGAAAGCTGCAAATTCATAAATGGCATACGTTACTATACAGATACGGTCGTATAGGTACGTAAAAATACCTTTTTTTGAACTCTCTATGGTCCAATTGTATGAGAATCCAGAAATAAACTGAGCTATGTAAAAGCAAACAGCTAAAAAGAGCAATGTGAACATACTGCCGGAATTTAATAGAGCTAAAAACTTATCATACAGCGTTTTTATAGTGTAGTGATTAGCTGTTATTGCGGCAACGAGCAGTGGCAATAAAAACAATAACAGGCCATTAACATATAGAGATTTATTATTTTGTATTGAAATCATTCCTTATCGTAAATTGTGTAATTGGGTTTTTGTTGTTTTTTGAGATGCACACTCAAAAGAAGAGTAATGAAAATAGCGATAAGCAGAACGCTAAAAATCCTAATTGTGTGTGCCACAGGTGCCCTGAATCAATAATTGTGTCTCGCATAGTCTTTACTCTTACCCCATTTAACAACCAGTCTATTGTCCTTTAATCATCTAATTCTCGCACGTGTTATCTTTCAACCTTGCTGGTCATCTCTTCATCGGTAAACTTCTTTTTTATATCATGAAATCAGTAGAACTGTTAATGAATCAAGCGATGCATAGGCGCTCTTTGAAAATTCACCCAAAGCTATTTCTTGGTTTCTGTTCCCCTCAAGGTCTTAAATTATTATCAAGACTTCCATCAGGATTACTTCTGTCATATCCGCTATTCCCACCGCGCCAATATCCTTCTACTTTTGTACCGTTAGAACGTTCATAACCTTCCACCCAATGAGGATCAACATGGTGTATTTCACTACTATCTGAAGGAATAGTTTCCTCTATTATGTAGTCACCGTAATCATACTCTTCATTAACGGGACTATCCAAGAATTCATAAATCAGTGACCCAGCTACAAGAAAAAGCGTCGCAGTAAAACTTAGCGAAGCTATTTGAGACGACCAATTCTTCACTACATACCAAATATGAAGAGGGTTATATACCTTGACAGCAGCTTCAGCATCGCGATAGAGTGCAGCACGCTTGTTTGCTCGAAACCACATAAAGAAATGCCTGGAATAGTTCTTATTGAACTCTCTTTCCACATCCTCTATCACTTTTGAGTGGGGAATAAAAGTGAGAATAGTAACCAGCGCAAACACTATAAAAGCAATCCCTGTAATAATATAAAATTGTTCGTACCAAATTTCCTTTTCCCACGTTTCAGTAATCCACTTAAAAATGTACATGATTAGTTACCTCGCTTAAAAGAATCCTCTAATGTATTTATTAATTGTGTGATGCACTGGTAACCATTACTCAAGTCCGTTATTACCCAACTATTACTGCTGAAATTGTATCCCATTAACGGAAGTGAATTTTACACCATCTTTTGTTATTGCAATTTCTGCAAGTCGACTTGTTCCAGCTAGACCGCCAAATTTTTATGTGCCTATAAAAAATATTTAGTTTTTTGGTGCACAGGTACCAATTTCTTCGGTGTTCGAACTTTACAAGAATCTTGCACCAAGCCTATTGGCGCCGCTTACAACGGAAAACCGTGCCGGTGCCAAAGGGGTAAGCAGCTTGTGCGTTTCCTGACAGCCGTTTATGTAATCCTTCATCAGTATACCTGTAATCGGGCTAAGCAAAATGCCGTTCCGGTAATGACCGGTACAGATATTCAGCCCGCCGATGAACGGATGAGCTCCCATGATTGGCAGATGGTCTGCAGCCCGGGGACGTACACCGGCCCATGTCTTGTGGATCGTTCCGTCACTAAGCACAGGCAATAGACGGGAAGCCCGCTGCAATAAAGAAAGAATACCGCGAGCCGTGACTGATGTATCAAAGGAACCGGGAATAGACGTTGCACCGATGAGCATTTCCTTATTTCGTTTCGGCACAATATAACAGCCGTCTACCGCAAAAACCGTTTTAACCGGTGCAGGGCCGGCCAATCGGATCGACAAGCATTCGCCTTTTACAGGAATGACGGGCAAGGAAAAGCCGGTGTCAGCTAAGAGATGACTGCTCCAGGCACCGGCTGCAACCGTCACTTGGGCTGCATGAAACGTTCCGACTGAAGTATCAATCCCCACTATCCGATCTTGCTGAATCAGCAGACGAACAACTTTTGTTTCTTCATATACATGGACACCTGCATTCATTGCTGCTTTCAAAAAGGCCTGTGCGAGCAAAGGGGCTTTTACTTGATGGTCTTTCTCCAGAAAAATGGCGCCAGCAGTTTGAGACGTCATACAAGGTTCAATCTCCGGCACTTCCTCCGGCTCAAGCCACTGAATGGATGGGTCCTTTTCGGATAAAAAGTGATATTGCCGGCGCAGCTCGTCCCGATCCTGTTCTGTCGCGGCCGTTTTCATCAGGCCGGCTGTTCGTAATTCAATGTCAATACCCGTTTCAGACAGCAATTCATCACGAAGTTGAGGGAACATCCCCCGGCTTTCCAGCGCAATGTCCAATAACGGATTTTCCCGCTCAAATTCATTTTGCGCGCCCAGCATCCCTCCTGCCGCCATCGAGGCCTGTCCAGCTTTTCCTGCATCAAATACAGCTACGCTTACGCCTTCCTTGGCCAGCCGATAGGCAATGGAACAACCAATTACCCCTCCGCCTATTACAATATGATCATATGTCTTCATGGTCTCCGCTCCCTCTAAATGGTTAACATACTGATGTACCGGTCTGGAAGGAAATAAAAAAGCGCCGCTTCCCAGAAGAAAGCAGCGCCTCATGTATACAGTCTATAACATACAGTGGTTGTAAGCAGTGCCACTTCCCTCCGCCAGTATGACCTGGATCAGGTTCTAGGAGTCCCAAAGTCCATTACTTTGATCTCAGCCTTCTCAAAGGCACCTCCAGTGGATGAACTATTCATTTTTTTCAGATTAACACACAAGCTGAAATCTGTCATTTATTTCTTGTGCCAGGTTCTCACACAATTAAAAACCTGCTGTTAATTTGACGGGTGCCTGTGCATCACACAATTAAGTTCAATCATGCAGTAGAAACTGCGAGTGTGGTCGAGGCGACTGTGTATATTACAAGCAGTTACGGTTATAGGATGCCTACGGCTGCGAACGTAGCGAAAGGTGAGAATGGAAAAAATACGATTGTGGAAGTCTGGACATATGATCTGTTTGAACTTGGGGGAACTTATACCTTATGGATAGAAGATTTGCACAATACTGATGGGAAATATTTAAAAGAGAATGTGAAGATGGAGTTTACCATTTCAGATTTTTCAGGGCTTGACTATTTTCCAATAGACAATATGTATTATGATCAAAAATCGCCATTTACGGTTTACTGTAAATTATGGTTATTAGATACCTAACCTATGTTCCAAATACGAAAGAAGAACCCCACTTCTCACAAAGTGGGGTTCTATAACGTTATTCAACTACTAAACTTAACCAGCTAATTGTGTGCTGCACAGGCACCTGTTACTAGTTAATTATCACCGTAGAGCCGTCATACGTAGTAAACTTTATTGTAAACTGATCCCAGATGGTTTCTATAGTAAAAATATAATATTTCCGATCGTAATATGTGTCTGTCGGCTGATAATATATAGATTCCGTTCCCGATGAAACAAACTCTGTTTGGACATCAGCGGAATTCTCGGAATAAGCTTGCTGTAGATACTCCTGTATCTGGTCTAAAGATGGATTCATCGGAGAATCTATAAAGGATTTACTGTCGACTGCGTCTAATAACCATTTGTCATCTTCCTTTACAAAGGTATAAATTGCATTGGTGCCTGAACTTAATCCGATGTTTGGCACAACAGTCTGCAGTATAAGCTTTTCAGGACTTGACTCGATTACGTCAAATTTCAAGACAGTTGACACACGTTCTGCAAACAAAGATATGTCTACAGTAGGATGCATAAATTCTTCATAATAATCTCTTAACCCTTCTAAATAATTAGAAGTGACTAACTTCTTCAAATCATTTTCAATGTGTGAAAAATCTTTGTAGGCGCCATTAACAATTTCTGCTTTTTCAAGAATCTTTCTTATATCCGGTCCGACGGTTTCAACCATGCTTCTCATTTCTTCTAAAGAAATCGATTCAGCAATCTGAACCGGAATGGTCGCTTCTACTATTGCATCCCGGCCATTATCATAAGTAATGGTAATAAAGGTTCGATCACCACTCTTTGCAGTTGTTTTTGCACGTACTTCACCAAGGTAATTAACAGAAGCCACATTCTGATCTTTCACCTTCAGCACTATACTGCTGTCTGGCAGCGTCATAGGATTCGATTTCCATTTATAATCTATACCTTGAATGTTTAGCTCTGTTTTTTCACCCGGTTTCAGCACGATAGGGTCTGCCGTCAACTTCCTTAAGCTGCACGTAGACTTTTGGTGAATCGGTTTATTAAGATATGAAATTAGCACTTTCCAGGCAGTATCTTCGGATTTTCCTATACGCGCTGACGATTCAATATAATATTCATCTTTTATACTAAAGCACATATTGTCTTTTTCGATTTCACCGGCCGCTTTTATCTTATAGCCTCCTAAAGTATCTATACCTGCAAGTGTAAACTGCAGAATCTCAGCATTTACAGTGGGACCTGCGCCAACCTTCCCTTCTACTTCACCTTTCATAGATAGAAATTCAGCAGACAGATCACTTGTTGAGTGATCGAAAGATTCATAGCCGTCTGTTTCTTTTTTTACTCCAAGATTATAATACTCGTCTTTAACAACTTCAAATTCTATATATACCTTACCACTTGCCTCGCATTGTAAGAAAAATTGAATTGATACACCTGCCAATCCATAGGCTTTGACTGGGAACGATCCGCCAATCGGGATTTTCAGCGGCTCTGATTCAGCACTTGATACTTGAAACTCTACATTTAATGAAGTTTTTAAACCGCTATTTAATTCTAACCAGTTAACAGTTAATCCCTGTAAATCGATGTTGACCATCGGCTTGATCAATTCAATTTTTCCGCCAAGAGTGGCTGCCCCGTGATCTGCCCCTGCCGGAAGTAATTGAACGTCACTAAACTCTATATACGGATTACTTTTTTCGCTTCCAATTTTAATTTCTCCTATTGATGCGTCTGATAGATTTTCAACTTCAAAAGTGCGTATATCCCCGCTCTTTGTTTCGCTAACCACGCGCGATTCTAATTCAGGATCCAGCGTAAAGTCATCAGATGTAATCGCTAACGCATTCGACATATCAATATCTTTTATAACATCCTCTAACTTTGGCTCCTTTGTTGTCATCACTGTTTGATTTCCATCGTAGTTAATATCAACAATTTCTTTTGACCAACCTAAAGGATATCGTTTGGTTTCAGGGAAAATAATGATATCCCCTGCAGATAGTCGTTTCAATACTTCTGGCATACCTTTAAAAACAAATGTATTATCTTCATAATTCCAGTCTTCTATTGACTGCGAGATATTACTAGGTAAACTTGTCACGCCTTCTTGGTAAGTTACAGCATTTTCGCTGTCGTTACGCGGCACGAATACATCCGACTCATCCCGCTGATCACCCGTTTGAAACGGCATTTTCACCGGAGCACTTAACAATTTGCGTTTTGTTGAAGATACTTCATCCGCAACAAACAGCGTATAAGAAGTATTTGGACGATAACCTTCTTTAGGCGGTTGAACAATTACTTTATTCCCTTTATCCACTAGCATCGCTGTCGTTTGAACCACTTGACCGGCTTCGTCCGTTATGTAGAGATGCTTATTCGTAATGGACCCAACTTCAACATCTTTATTAAATGTAATCGTCCATTCCTTATTCAACGGAACGTTCTTTTTCATCGGCAGTGTCGTCCAATCCATTTCTGCCTGCACGGAAAGCGAAGACATCAGCATGCCCTTAATAAAAATACTTGTCAATAAAAGCATACAAATAATTAAAGTACTTCGTCTCACGAATTGCCGCAATAAAATCTCCTCCTCATTTCACATCATTAGTTATATACTACCACTACAAACGATGCCTGTGCCGATATACTAGAACCAGTTCCTGTGCATCACCCAATTAAAAAACAATTCAAATAACCAAATCAGCCCCCTGATCTCATCAGGAGGCTTTTCATTTTCTCTTAAAACCTTCACTCATATGCGTTATTCTGCAAGTATTCCTCCAAGCTTGTGATTTCCTCTAAGTCCATTTCACAATATGCCGCGTAAGCTGCCTGTGTTTTTTCAAATGACGGAGGAAGACAGCGAAGGAGGGAGGAGGTATCTACGTAGGAGGGCAGCTGCTCTGGCCGTGTTTTGTAAAAAGAAAAGGAGCTGAAGGGGTAGTCAGCCAGCTGGCTGACCATAGGTACGATAGTTTCAATCGGGTTGCGGTGAATGTAGCGGCTGACGGCGAGGAGTGCCTGCGGAGTGTCGACAGCCTTGGCAAAATAGCGGCGCTGATAGATCCGTCCGACGTGATAATAGCGTTTGGCGTAGTAGTCGCTGTATCGCCGGTTGATTTGCTGCATGATTTTCGAGAGGTCATCCTCCGAGCGGATGAGCAGATGGAAGTGATTGGTCATGATGCAGAATGCCGGGATGGCAAACCGGTATATTTCAGCCGCGTGCGCGATACAGCGCATGAGGTGGTACATATCCTCGTCAGCAGCAAAAATGTTCTGCCGGTTATTTCCTCTCATAACAACATGGTAGTAGGCGTTAGGCTGCCAGTTCCGCTTACGTCTTGCCAAAATGTTCACCCCCTTGCAGGGCATTCGGCAGCTTGCGCCATTTGATTGCTTCTTCGATAGCCGAATCAGTCATTGCTTCGCTGCCCTGCAGGTCGGCAATCGTCCGAGCAAGCCGGAGCAGCTTGACTTGTGTGCGGTTGCTCCATTTCTGCTCGAAGCAGACTATACTGATCCATTGCAGCTGAATTTCAGAAAAGCCTGCTGTACGTTCCAGCTGTTGATAGGATACCGTAGCGTTCAGTGCATGGCTTTGATAACGCTCATACTGGAGACTGCGTGCGCAGCCGACACGGCGACGGATTTCTGAAGATGTCTCGCTCGCTGCCTTTTCCTGCAAGCCGCTGCTCTTCAGTGACAGAACGAAATCAAGACGATCCACGATAGGACCGGAAACTTTTAGCTGGTAGTCTGTCACCTGTCGCGGTGTGCAGGTACAATAACGCTCTCTGGAGCCGTAATAACCGCAGGGACAGCGATTGGTGGCTGCGATTAAGGTGAAGGAAGATGGATAGGTAACCGCCTGTTTTACCCGGCTGATGGTTACTTCTCCTGACTCCATTGGCTGGCGAAGCATATCAAGTGTTTTTCTTGAGAATTCACCCAGTTCATCAAGGAACAGCAATCCGCGGTGAGCCAGCGAAATCTCCCCCGGCTTTGGATGCGTTCCGCCGCCGATCAATGAAATAGCAGACGCTGAATGATGTGGCTGGCGATACGGAGGGCGCAGCGACATACCTTTCTTTTCCCGTGCGAGATGATACAAGCTGTAGACTTCCAATGCATCTTCTTTCCGCAGGTCAGGCATGATGGACGAAAAGGCGCTGGCCAGCAGACTCTTGCCGCAGCCCGGCAGACCGACGAGCAATGTATGATGCCCGCCCGCCGCTGAAATTTCAAGTGCTCGTTTTGCCTTCGTTTGTCCTCGTACAGCCGAGAAGTCCGTTTGAAATACTTCTGCGTCATCTGCGGCTGCAGAAATGACAGAGGTCAATATGCCTTCGAACAGTAAGGAAGATTGTCCGCGTAAATGCTCAACCAGCGCTTCAACGGTCGGCAATGGAACGAGTTCGGCTTCTGCCGTGTCATCTAAGAAAGATACATCGACCGGCGGCAGGTAAATTCGTTTGAAGCCGAGCGACAGTGCCTGCTGCACAGCAGGCAGCAGGCCATGGAACGGCAAGAGTTCACCGCTCAGCGAGAGGGATGTGATGACACAGACTGAATCATCAATCGGAAGCGGTGAATCGGTCAGCTGCTGGTAGGCGGCCAGCAGCATCGCTCCATCAAACCCTGTCCCGCTTTTGCGCAGATCAGCCGGCGATAAATGAATCGTCAGCTTCTTCATCGACAAATCGAAATCCAAACAGTGCAGGCAACTGAGCACCCGCTCCTTCGACTCTTTCATACTCGCATCCGGCAATCTGATGATCACACACTGTTCCTTATCAATGCGCACATTCGCCTCTACCCGGACCCGTTCTCCTTTCATGCCCTGCAGCCCCACACTCATCACAGCAGAAGACATACTTACTCACCTTCTTATCTTATATTTATATACTTGAAGTATAGGGGCATACAGAATACTCGTCAAAACAGCAAAATTGATTTTTACAGAAGACAAACTGCGTAGGTACCGAGTTTAGATTTGCAAGAATTCAATTTTAATGCAGAATTCAAGGAAAGAATTGAATTCTTACTGTTTTATATAATGGGTGTTTCGGTACATTTTCGATGACTATTTCGACTCTGTGCTTTCCCTATTAATAAACAGAAGTAATTTTCCAAATTAGAAAACTTTCATCTAAACAATAGTACGACACGCAACCTAAATAAAAGCCCTCTAACCGATCGCTCGATTAGAGGACTTCCATATTCACACTCCAAGGTATTTGAATTGTGTCTGAATTGTGTGATGCACAGGCACCGGTTTTTAGGTATTTGAATTGTGTCTGAATTGTGTGATGCACAGGCACCGGTTTTCAAAACTTGTTGCAACATGTTCATCACCTCCTTAAAATTTAGGTCGACCAATTATGTCACCTCCCCTAGCGAAACTAGCAACTAGCGACAGTTATATAATAATGACGCTAGTTTCAAGTGCCACATTTTCACCGGAATGCATGGTAGTACAGGGTTTTACATTGCCATGCATTATCTTATTTACTAATGTCGCTAGTTTCAGAGAAATAATGTCGTGAGCATTCTTCAACGCCTACGGTAAAATCGGGTACGATTTCATCATTGACCAGCCACACTTCGTACGGTTCTGGCAGACCCGTTTCGATGATAATGACTAAGTAGAAATTGCCTTTCTCATCTGTATAGCTTGCACTGTCGGCTAGAATTGGATCTGCCAAATGATCAATGACATGTAGGGGCACTAATCGCTCGTCTACCTCATCTCTCAAAAACCAAAGCACCTCACCATGAATTTGACTAATTGATACGTACGCACCAAGCTTCTTCGTCAGCACTTGCGAAAGACGTTGTTCTGCACACATGATTATTCACTCCTATTATTCTTACTATTTAGTAGTGGCAAGGGATTTCGAAAAACCAGCTGTGACCGTCAAGTAGAATTAAGCAGTTTTCGACAATTATCACGCAACAGTTTTCAACAATTAAGATTCAACACCTGTTGTCGTAAATAACGTTTGCCGGTACTTCATTCGAATACTGTCCTGCTCCTCGCTGAACGTTAAAATCTCGCTCCGATGCAGTAAACGATCCAGGATGGCTGTGGTCAATGTCGGATCACCTAAAAACTTCCCCCACTCTCCAGGCCCCTTGTTGGATGTCAGGATAAAGGCTGCTTGATCGTACAGTTCATAAATGAACTGGAAGAATAAATGAGCTTCCTGCGGCTCGTATGCCATATACATCACATCATCTATGATAATCAAATCGGATTTGACGATCCGTTTGTAGCGGGTTTTAGACTTGGCCGTATAATCCTTGGTCTTCAATACATAAATCAGTCGGTCCATCGAGATGAAGGACACTTGGTGCCCTTTCTCGATCGCATGGATACCTAATGCTGTAGATAGATGGGTTTTGCCGACACCTGTCGGCCCCATCATGATCAATGTGAAACATTCTTCTATCCACGTCAGCTCTTTTAAGACATTCAGTTGCTTGGCCCCGACTGCGGTCTGTTCTTCTAACCGAAAGTTCTCCAGGGTGAGCAGTTGTAACCGTCAAGTAGTTTTGGTTCTTACGCGAACTTGGGGAGGTGACTTAGGGGATGCTAGATTGATATAATAAAAAGAAAGGAGTGCTTGATGATGAACTTTCTCACCTGGACACCTCCCGATTCTTCTCTAGAACTGCTTCACGCCGAATCCACTTCCGACAAGATCCGGCTGATTGTTCAAAGTACCCGATCCTCCTCCTGCTGTCCCACATGCTCCCAGTCTAGTACCCGACCCCATAGCCGCTATACCCGTAAGCTGCAGGACGAGCCTTTTAATGGCCGGCCTGTGGAACTGTTAGTTCTCACCCGAAAATGGTTCTGCATATATGCGGAATGTCCCGTGAAGGTCTTCACGGAAAGGTTTGAAGGGCTTTCGCCGAACCGCCATCGAACGCAACGGGCCGAAGACATCCTTCGGGAAATTGCGTTCTCCACTAGCTGCCTCACTGCCGAAAAGATCGCCCATGCCATCCATATTCCTGCCAGCCATGATGCACTGTTGTCACTGATCTACCGGACAGATATAACACCTGAGGTGTCACCCTTTCCTAGGGATTGATGATTTCGCTTTTCGCAAGGGCCATACCTACGGTACGATGATCTGCGATCATCAGAAGGGGGTCCCCTTGGCCCTGCTGCCCGATCGCCTGCCCGAAACTGTCACCGCCTGGCTGAAACGTCATCCTTTCATCCAGGTTGTCAGCCGAGACGGCTACACCGCATTTCGTCAAGCCATCACCCAAGCAAACCCTGCCATCCACCAGGTATATGATCGTTGGCATTTCATCCGGAATGCGAAGAAACAGGTCGACGTGCATCTTGCCACCCTTGTGCCTACTTCCATCACTTGGATGGAACCGGCTGCCGAGCAGACAGCCATCCCTTTGACCGCCCGGGAAAGGGCAGCATCCGAGAGACAGAAGAGGAAATGGTCGCTTATCCAGGAGATTCAAAAGCAGCACGCAGACGGCAAGAACATCTCCCGACTCTCCCGGGAGTACCAATTGGATCGTCGGACCATCCAGAAGTACCTGGATCTGCAAACTCCCCCTATGGATCGAAGGCCAAGGGCCAAGCCTATCGATGGCTATTCGGAGGAAGTGACACGGCTTGAGCAGGCAGGACATACGATTCGATTCATCCACCAAACCATACAAGGGAAGGGATATGAAGGGACCTATTCGGCGGTCCGCGCCTTGGTCGAATCAAGACGGAAAGAGCGGAAGTATGGAGCAGTTCGGACGGACTCCATCCCGCGAAGAAGATTCGCCGCTGTGATCTGGAAGCAGAAAAGGGAGCTCAATGCAGAGGATGCCATCATCCTACATCGCGGTCTCTCCCTGTATCCCTGCGTGGGTCCATTCTACGAATCCGTCCAGGCATTGCGCGCATCCATTACGGCAAGGGACTACCCCGGCTTCCTGGAATGGCTTGCCGCTCAGCTCTCTGACCGGGCTTCACCGTTCCTTCATTACGCGCGACGCCTGCGGAGTGACCTGCAAGCTGTCCGGAACGCCTTTACCCATTCCTACAGTAACGGTTTACTAGAGGGCCAGATCAACCGATTGAAAACAATCAAGCGGATTACCTATGGTCGAGCAAGTCTGAAGTTGTTGGAAAAAAGGGTGCTCTATCGACATAATGATATTCTAAAAAAATAATTATCACATTTAAAGCTACTGGCCATGCCTATTCCCCAAGTTCGCGTAAGAGCCATCAAATTCCACAACTAGTTTGTTGCCGTTAAGCTCGAATGCTTTACCAGAAACATAACCAGGTGCTGCAGCCCCTGACACGTAGAAACGGAAGTCTGCTGGATCAATAGTATTTTCTGCTAGAGTTTCAGAGAAAGTAAATGTTGCAGTGTCAAATCCATTTACGCCATCTGTATCAGTAACAATTACATCGCCAACTTGTACTGGCGCAACTGCATCAGTAATTGTCGCACTAACAGCTTTTTCTCCGCCCAATACTGTTGCAGAAGCTGCATCGACAGTAAGAGTTGCGTTAGCAAGAGCTGCTGTGTTTGTAGTTGGGTTAGACAACTTGAATGTTACTGTACCATCAGCATTCAAAGTTGGGGATTGTAGGTTATAGCCATTAACAGTTACGCCTGAAAGGATTGGAGATCCTACAGTTGTTGCTAGTCTGTTCAACTGTGCTTGTGTAACATCTTTGTTGAACTTAACTACAACTTCCTCAACTTTATCAGTGCCGTTAGTTTTCGCAGATGTGATAGTAAATGCGCTAACTTCTGGTGCAGCACCGTTACCTACAGCTTGTTTCTTGTTGCTGTTGTCAGTGTTCGCAAGAAGTAGTGTTCCTGCTACACCGGAAGTAACATTTTGTAATTGAAGACGATCGTCTAGGCTCAATGCATTTTCAATTTGGTCATATGTTGCTGCAGTGAACGCCGCACCATTATTAGCAAATTGTCCATCTGTACCAAGCTTAGTAGTCTCGCCTGCTTTACCATAGTGGTAAACTTTATAATCATTTGTTCCGTCAGCTTTGATTACGATACGGCCGTAGTTTGTTCCACCGTCGATGTTATCTTTAACTTCAAAACCAACTACAGTACCAGTGACTGGAACAGTAACTTTCTGTACATCAGCCAAGAAGTCTGCTTCCTCAACTTTGTAGTCATACGTATTATTGTCGTTACAAGTATCTCCGTTTGCCTTGTTTTTAACTGTAGATACTTGTGAGCTAACTTCTAGGCTACCAGATTTAGCAGGTACGCCAACATTCAATTTCGCGTCCTTCGTAACAGAAGTAACGTTAGTTGAATTGTAAGTGCGTGCTACACCGTGGATTGTTACAGTAGTTCCTGGCTCCATTGTTACTTCCTGGCCGTTTACAAACTCTGCAGTTTGTGTAGAACCGTTGTAAGTGATTGTCTTGTCATCATATGCAAGACCAGTTTCATCAACCAAGCTTGGGTTGATCTTCTGGATTACATCAGATGTATTCTTCACTGTGAATGTTGCGTAACGGATACCTGCAGTCTCAGAAACGTTACCGCTCTGGTTCAATAGTGAAGATGTCCATGTCATTGTGTCTCCAGTGATGAACGGACCAGCGAATGGTTTGTTCAACGCATACTCAGGAGCTACTACAACAGACTTAAGGAATGTAACTGTTGGTGCAACTGCGAATGGCTCGCCATCTTCCAATTTGTCATTTCCAACATTATCGACGTTACCCGCAGAGTTCAAATCGATCCATGCGATTGGAGTCGCTTTTGAGTTATCTACAGCTGACTTAACGTAGAACGTTGCTTCACCTTTATCGTTTGTTACTACTGAAACAACCTGATCAGCATTATAAACGCCGTCTTTTGTTGCAGCGATCTTAGCTGGTGTATTGTTTGTTAGAGAAGCATCGTGGTTTTGCTGGATGCCCACTTTAACTGTACCGCCTTTGTATGGCTGGCCGTTTTCAGTCAATACTTTCACAGTGTATTTAACTGGGTTTTGTGTACCGTGCTCATCGCTAAGCGCAGCAACGAAGTTTTCAGAACGGTCGAATGAAAGCGTGTATGGAGATTGAACGCCTTTGAATTCAACTGCTCCAGCTGTTGCATGAAGTTCTGTTTGCTCGAAACGGTTGTTTTTGTTTTCATCAACAAATACTACCGGAGTCGCTTTCGTGTTCTTACCTGTTACAGTAAATGTAGCTTCACCTTGAGAGTTTGTTTTGATTTGGAATGCTTCCTCACGGTTTGAACCAGCCTGGCTAGCTGAATCCTGGTAAGGAGTTACATAGCTTCCGTTGTTTTTACGCAAGCTTGCATTTGTGTCGTTTGTAATTGAACCGTCAATGTCATTCAAGTTTTCTTTGAATGTAACATTTAGATCCGCATTCGCAACTGGCTGGCCAGCGCCAGCGGACCCACTTACTTCTCAGAAATCGCAAAAGGCAAATATGAACCGCTTCATTTGTATACGTTGAATTGGACAGGAGATGTCCTGGACCGCGGCGGGTTGAATATTACGAATGGAAAAGTTACAGCAGACCCGTCAAAAGCCGATCTAGTGATCAATCAATACGGCAGTATCGGGGCAAATGCCATCATCGATATAGGGACTAACGCGAAGATGGATGCACCCATTAGTGCCGCCGACTATGCAGGGAAATGGCAGAACTCCCTCACTTTGAAGCTGACAACATATCTCATCAAGACGCATGATAATCAGTTCGCAAAGATACGGATCACCGATATACAGCCGACGAAGGTATTTTTCGATTATGTGATCGAAACGGAGTACATTCCGGAACCAGAGCCAAAGCCGGAGCCTAAACCTGAACCGAAACCGGAACCGGAACCAGATCCCTCAGAACAATGGAAGGTGTTAGCTCCCCAAACGGACGTAGTGCCGAATAAGACCTGGAAAGTAACTTTCACCAAGGCGTTTGATTTCTCCACTATGAATAATGAGAATGTGTATGTCGAATCGGGAACCGGCGAGAAAATAACGACTACCATCACTTCAGGCGAATCCGATAAGATCCTGTTGATCAAACCGCCAGCAGCAGGATATGAATATGGAAAGTCTTATACGATCTACGTCAAGAACACGGTGAAGGAAAAGCTTACCGGAAAACCCCTGAAAGAAAGCGTGAAGATGCGCTTCACCGTCCAGCAAGCACCGGTTACCAACCCAAGCTTGGAGGCTCCGAAAGAACTGACAGCAGTCGCTTCCGACAGTAAAGTGGCACTGGATTGGTATAGCCTATATCACACCGACTTCCTCGGCTATTACGTCTATGTAAGTGAAGGAAATGAGCAAAACTTCAAAAGATACAAAGATGAGCAAGGTATCGAACTCGTCACGGAAGATTCAGCACTTGAAATCACCGGCCTGAAAAATGATACAAACTATTACTTCCATGTGACGGCCCGGTATAAAGGAGGCGAATCTCTTCCTTCCGCGACCGTATCTGCCACGCCAACAGCAACAGCCCAAGTGGATTGGACGGGAACTTGGTCCGCAAAATACGGACCAATCCGATTTGTCCAATCGGGTAATACCGTTACCGGATCATACGCTTATGGCACGTTCAACGGCACCGTCGCCGGCAGAACATTATCGGGATGGTTCACTGAACCGGCCAATGATGGTGAGTTTAGATTCACGATGTCTAGCGACGGCAAGAGCTTTATCGGTTCTTATCGTAATTCTTTCCAGACCATCTAGGCTTCGTGGAATGGCAACCGAATCGATTAACATGCTATTTGTGAGGGTCTGCCCCAAAGCAAAAAGGAGTCTTCCACCTGGTTTTCCCTGGTGGAAGACTCCTTTTCTTTTGCACGCTTAGTTATACCTATATTTCACTTCCCGACCTTCGCCTTCACCACGATCAAATCCGCATCCTCGACAGCCTGCAGGCTATGATTCTCATAAGGCTCCATGGAAAGCACGACGCCATTCGTCAACTCTACGGTTTCCTCTTCAACCGTGAATGAAATCGTCCCCTTCCTGACAACGACCAATACATTACAATCGGCATGATGCGTCGGGATCTCTTCCCCTGCCTTCAATTGGATATTCATCACATCCATAGATTCACTGCCCAATAACTTGTCGACTTGTTTTGGATTACTTTCTTCTTTGAACTTTGTCTGCAATAATTTCATGATGCTTCCTCCTTTTGGTCCCATTTCATTACAAATCTCTTCAACGGGTGAATCACTGAATAATCGATCAGCAGAATGGTCAGTACACTGATGAGCGTCCAGGCAAATACGATGTCCGTATTGATATTGATGCGTGCCAATGAAATAGCCGACCCCATCCCGCTGCTTGTACCGAGCAGTTCTGCCATGATCGTGACACGGACGGCCCCGCCGGATGCCAGCGAGACCGCAGTGAAGAGCGGAATCGCAAGCCCTGGCAGGATGATATGCTTCAGCACCTCAAAAGGGGTCTTCCGGTAAATCGACGCCATTTCTAGAAGCTGTGTATCGATGCTGCGGCAACCGTTCGCCGTGTGCAGGTAGAATGTCGGGAAGGCCAGTATGGCAACGACGGAGATCGGGATGAGCGGGCTCGTGCCGAACCACACCATCGCGATCACAACTAGGATGATCGGCGGAATGCCGAGCAGAAAGGAAATAACCGGCTTCATCGCTTCATATCCTGTCTGGAATCTTCCGCCGATCAATCCGACTCCGACGCCCGCCAGCATGCCGATTGCAAATCCGCTGATCATCCTGGTCATCGACAGGAAGAACTGCTCCAACAATTCGCCGGTCACTGCGAGATGTACCATTGCTTTGAATGTTTCAAACGGCGACGGAATCAAAATACTTGGATACTGCGTCGACAGCACATACCATAGTGCCAGCAAAGCGAGACAACTGGCAACTTGGATGCTAAGACTCTTATTTTTGCTGATAGTAGAAGCCTTCATCAGGCAACTGTCCTCCGATGATGTCTGGCGACAAGGATGCGAGTTCCTCGAAGAAAAACTCCAGTTCTTCCTTTGCATCCTGCGCTGTCACGAATTCGATGTTCAATGACGGCAGCAAGTTCTCGATAAATTGCGGCTCAAGTCCATCCTGATACTGGGCGATCAAGTCACCCGCAGCTGCTGGCTCCTCTTTCAGAAACTTAATAGACTCCTGGATCTTCGCCTGCAATTCCTCCACCGTTTCAGGATGCTCCTCGATCAGCTGCTTGCTGACGATGATGCCGGCTTGCGGGATACGCGCAGGTTTTCCCGTTGCTTCCGCCCACTCATCCTGTAGACTCATCACTTTCTGCAGCATGACCCCTTCCTTCTTCGCTTTGTCTACAGCGAGGGATGCCGTATGTTCCGGCAGCACTGCGTATTGCGCCCTGCCTGCAGCTAACAGCTGTACGACTTCCTGTGGTGTCGAGACATACTCGATCTTGATATCTTTTTCCGTATCTAAACCGTTCTTAGCCAATAGATATTGGAATACGAGATCCGGCATATCTCCTTTGAACGGTACATGGATGGTCTGTCCCTTCAATTCTTCCCAGCTGACAGGCTCGCCTTCCGGTCCGACGACGTAGAGGATTCCCCATATCAACGTGTTGATCAGTTCTACTTCAACGCCTTTATTGTAGAGGTTTGCCCCCACATATGTAGGGACTGCCGATACATCGACCTGACCGCTGCTGATACGTGAACGCATTTCGTCAGGCGTCTTCCAAGTCAGATATTCCGTTTCCTCCACCGCATCCACCAGCAAGTCGTCGTGGACAATCTTGTATAACGGCGCAGCGATCGATACGCCGGCTGGTGCCTGGATCGACAGTTTTTCCAGCTTTTCAGATTTAGCGGGCTCCTCTCCCGGCGAATCCTTTCCGTCTTGCTTGTTACCCGCAGATGAATTGCACCCTGCCAGCAACAGTACGATACTTAGTATAAAAACCGTACATATAGTAAAGCCCCTAGTCTGAAACAATTTAACAGCCCCCGATTTTCTCCTAGATTTCATTGATTTTTTCTTGTTTATAGCCATCATATCTCCTGAAACGCGGCACTTCCAGATGCATTTCTGCTCCGCTTCCTTTTCCAGCGCAGTCCAGCAGGATGATCCGGTCGGCCATCGTGACTGCCTCCCAGTAATCGTGCGTCACATACAGCACGCCAGTCCGGAAGTCCTCGATAATCCTGATGACATCATTTTGCAGTCCCCTTTTGATCTGTGGGTCGAGTGCCGAAAAAGGCTCGTCCATCAAAATCAGTTCGGGATTCGCGGCTAGCGCCCTTGCGATCGATACCCGCTGCTTCATGCCGCCCGACAATTGCCTCGGAAACGAATTGCCCGCATGCGTTAGACCGACTTTCTTCAGGAAGGATTGCGCCATTTCGTCAGAAGGTTCCGCCATGCCGAAACGGATATTGGCGAGTGCCGTCTTCCATGGCAGCAGCCGCGGTTCTTGGAATACATAGCCGAGCCGACGTGTATTCATATCGACTTTACCTGCCGTAGCACTCGTTACGCCGGTAGCGATATTCAGCACCGTCGTCTTGCCGCAGCCGGAAGGGCCCAGGAATACCACCACTTCCCCTTGCCGCAATGTGAACGACAAGTTTTCCAGCACCGGCTGACCGCCGTACGATTTTGATACCCCATGGAATTCAACTAGCGTGTTCATCTGCTCACGCCTGCTTTTTTGCCACGACCGTAATATGTCCGTATAAGTCGGAATTCGCATCGAAGTTCCGGATCAACGAGAGGAAATAGTCTTCATCTTCTTTATTCTTTCTAGCCATCTCGATCATCCCGATCAAACCATCCCATCCCTCGTCTTCCACGAGACCTTTCAAGGAAAGCAGGTTCAACCTCCCGACTGCACAATCAACCGATGTGAACTGGGCTTCCTCAAATAACTGCCGCCAGCCTTCTTCCTTCATCGGCTGGGCATTCACTAGGATCAACTGTCGCAGATCCTGTAATTTCTCCCCTAGTTCCTGTCCCGGGAGTTCACGTGTGATCAATAGATCGTGCGTCGCGAGCAGACCGCCGGGCTTCAAGACGCGCCGGTACTCGGCAAGCGCTTTTTGCTTCAGTTCATGCGGCAGCATCGTCAACATCGCTTCATTGATGACCACGTCGAAACTTTCATCTTCAAACGGCAATGCGGTTGCGTTGCCGTGCTGGATGGAGATCAGCTCTTCCAGCCCTTCCTTTTTGATATTCTCTTGTGCTTTCCGGACACTTTCAGGATTGATGTCGACCCCCGTAATCCGGCAGCCGAATGTCTTTGCCAAGTGGATCGCCGTCGTCCCCATGTTCGGCGCCACTTCCAGGACACGAGTATCTTTCGTCAGACCGCATGCATGGATGATTCGGTCCGTCCCTTCCCTCCCGCCTGGTCTCAGCTTCGTCTTCCCGAGCTTCGCCAGGAACAGATGAGTAGGCAATCGCTTCGCTTCTGTATTCAATATGATCTCCCCTTCTCCACAATCAGTTGCTTTTCTAATTGATAACTATTATCATTTTAATTGATAATAGTTATCAGTAGCTGTGATGCAAATCACGTTTATCATTCTTTTTCAAGGAGTTGAGACAAATTGAATGCAGAAGAGCAAAAAGGTCTGCTATTGCAGTTTCCCGTTTTCGCCAAAATGACAACGGATGAATTCGATGAGATTTTTCCGTTCTTTCATTACATCAGGGCCAAGAAGAATACCTATCTATTCAAACAGCACGAACCGCTGGATGGTCTATATTTCCTCATCCACGGCAAGATCAAAATCTTCAAGACGAACAGCCAAGGCAAGGAACAGCTAGTCAATCTCTACTATGGAAAAGATATATTCCCTCACATCGGCCATTACTTCCATACAAAAACCTATCCAGCAAACGCCCTAACTCTCCAGGATGCCGATATTTTCGCCATATCTGCAGAACACATCGAACAGCTGCTGCTGAAGACACCGGCTTTGACGATGTACTTCCTGCAAGTGATGGGCGAGAAAGTAGTAGACCTGCAGAATCGATTGGAAGAGAAACTGCTCGGTACAACCGCCGAACAAGTCACCGGCCTGCTCATCCGCCTCGCTGACAGACACGGACACCCGGTCTCCGATCAAAAGATCCGCCTGAATGAAACATTCCAGAATACCGACTTGGCAAACATGATCGGCATCACGCGGGAAACCGTCAGCCGCACGATGACTGCACTGTACGCCGAAGAAGTCTTGACGAAGGATGAGAAGGGACGATTGATTATCGACATGCCTAGGATGAAGAAACTCACTGGCGGCGAATGATCGCGAAGTGGCATACTCTTAGAAGATAAATAGTTCTCAAACAAAAAAAGGACATAAAATAAACCGTGTATATTGTATTACATCGCCTTGCTAAATGTTACATATAGTACAGCGGGGAAGTGAGGTTTAAGTCAAAATGCATTGGATCAAACACTTTGTGGCTATTCTTCTTCGGGATTTTAGCCGTATATGCATGGTTTGGCCTGTTTCTCATCGTGCATGCTATGCTTTTCCTTGTCATTGGTAACTTGCTGCTGACGGTAGTGGTTATCGTTTTAGTGGTAGTTGCCGTGTTGTTCGCCCTTGCAATTATTTTGAGGGGGCTTTCACGGTTGTTCCGTCTTTGGAGATGCTGACATTGTGATTTAGGTGGAGGGCACAAAAAGAAGTGGGCAGGATAAATCAACCGGACTACTTCCTACAGAAGGAAGCAGTCCGGTTTTTATATATGTGTTTAGTAAAAAGGACCGGAACATTGGGGAAAAGAAGAAATATGCACTGTGTATTCACGATCCTCAGATGCACATTCATAAACTACAGCTACAGCTACACATCTTTACCTCAACACTTCAAGCAGATCGTAGTTTTTATATTTTCGATTCCGCTTCTCATTGGGATTTGTGTACAGCAATCCTTTTTCTGCTAATGTGTTCAATGCTGAACGGGCCGTGTTGGGATTCAGTCGGGTAAACTTTGCCGCCCCGGCAGCTGAGCAGTTCGGATTGAAGAAAGTATACATCCACACCTTTTTCTCCGAGTCTTTGCCGCACTTTTCCAACCCCGATATCGCCAGTGACTCTGCCCGTTCCAGTTTTAAAAGAAGCTTTTCCGCCATACGGTCGCAGGCTTTCAAGAAGAATAGTAACCAGCTTAACCAGTCCGGCTTATCGCCGCGTACGCCATTAAGCATGTCGTAGTATCTTGCACGCTCTCTCTCGAGTTCTTCACTCACAAAAAAAATCGGCTTTGCTATGATTTTCGATTGCAGTAAATATAAAACAATCAGGATTCTCCCTAACCTGCCGTTCCCATCTAGGAATGGATGAATCGATTCGAATTGTGCATGGACAATGGCTGTCTTCAGAAGCGGATTGCTTTGCTCATTCAACACTTCATCTTCAGGCGGTAAATGGTCCGTTTGCATCTCTTTCCCGTATGGATGCTGGTTCATATAAGTTTCCCAGTTCTGCATATAT
This sequence comes from Sporosarcina sp. P37, assembly GCF_002109365.1. Lineage (NCBI taxonomy): Bacteria > Bacillati > Bacillota > Bacilli > Caryophanales > Caryophanaceae > Sporosarcina > Sporosarcina sp. P37. The sequence goes on along the minus strand of NZ_CP015349.1, from coordinate 2,394,905 downwards.
TGATCAATTTCATTCGCTGGAATCGGGATATACGAAGCATCCTCAATGCGGTTCGTGGGTCCGATGAAATTCTGGATTTTCCGAAACTGTCCGCTCGCTTCCTTTGTCCCTCGTCCACCTTCCATTAACGTCGAATGAAGCTTTTGAATCATTCGGGTAGTAATGGGATAACCGTTGCGGATGTAATCAATACCTTCCATTAATGCCTTTTGATAGTTCAGTACCTCAATGACTTCCCACCTTGGATGGGGATCATCCTGCTCTTCCATAATATCGGTGAACGTGACCTGAGTTCCTTCAATACGAGTAGATTGAACGGACTCTTGCTGTGCCAGGATACTGATTAGATTATCTCCGACCATTGAGCCGTTAAATCTTTCATCCAATCTGCTGATTTTGTTGCTGACTTCAGATAGTTTTTTGTAAATCGATAAAGCCTCTTCCACTTTCACACTCGGCGGAAGCAGTTGAAGTCCCTGGATAGCCATATAAAATCATTCTCCTTTGTTACAGTATACCCCCGCTAACGTAAAAAAGTCACTATTTCACGTTAACTTTTTGTATAACAAAAAATAAAAGAAGGAGAGTCATCCGATCAAATTCCCGATTGGATGACTCTCCTTATAGTAAACAACCGCTCACAGATCCCCATACAACTCCAGAAACTCCTCGCCCTTCTGCGAAATCGTACTACCTGCCCGTCCTTTCCGGACAATCAATAACCCCAGCCGATTCAACACTTCCATGCGCAAGCGCAGCTGCTGGTCAGTCAACGATGTATCTTTCTCTGCCAGCATCTCTTTCAGCGTCCGTCTGCCGAAGGACTTCTGCTGCTCTTTTCCTTCTTTGAATATGCGCAGCAGTTCTATGCTATCATCCAAGAATCCGTGATTTTCGATTTGGCCGATAATATAATCCACATCTAAATCCGATGCTGCTGCTTGATATTGGTTCCCTTTAAAAAAGAGCGGCAAGGATTCGATATCCACTACATTGTTGTTGAGACAAGCGCAATAGGAGACGACATTATATAACTCTCTCACATTGCCTGGCCAATCATAATTTGTGAAAGCATCTATTACATCCGAGGAAAAGACAAGCGATTCTTGTTTCAGATGTGTTTTGAAATTATTGATCAGTATCGGAATATCTTCTTTCCTCTCACGCAAAGGCGGTATTTGCACCCGATACGTGGAAATGTAGGAGTAGACATCCATGCGGATCTGTTCCCTTTTCACTAATTCAGACAAATTCGTCGCAGTGGACGTAATAATGCGCAAATCCGGCGTCTGGTTTTCAAACAGGCCTGCCAATCTTCCCTGCAGGCTATAAGGCAGCTGGTCGATATTCTTGATGAACAACGTGCCTCTTTCGATTTGTTCCAAACCTTCTTCAAACAGTTCCCTCCTGATCGATTCAGGCTCTTTATGGGAGCAGTTATATGTAAAAATCGGGAATGCGGAAAAAATCGACTCATTGTGGATCATCTCCGCCCACATTTGCTTACCCGTCCCCACTTCCCCGTCTATATGGATATAGTGGTTCGTTTTCGCCATCCGTCTCGCCAGTTCTTTCATTAAATTGACGGTTGCCGAATGTGTATCGAGTTCTTCGAATGTCCGACCGAAATTTTGATCATCCATGACCCCGTTGCGGATTTCCGGTTGACGTTCCGATAAATATACGAGCGCTTTAATATACAACTGCATCAGGAGCGAATCATTGATTGCCAGCTCAAATTTCCTGCTGATCGCAAGCAGCGTATCGATGGATATGACCCGCGGCCCGATATCCATCACAATCGGGAAGCCCTGTGGCACCAATTTCTGTTCGCCGGGCGTAACCACCAAATGAATATCTTCAGGAATCTTCTTATCTGTCAGAAACGGAAAATACTGATGCTGGGGCACGATTTGCCTCATGGACTCGACCGTCTGCAACGTGTCATCGTCGTTGTCATTGATCACCAATATATTCCGGTTGTCATCGAGTGCCAGAATCTCTTTCAGATTCACGATATTGATCATTCGTTCAGCAATGATGCACATGCAGGAAGCAGGCACAAATGGGCGGACCAACTCTTGGATGGCCGCCCCTGATAATAAAACCGTATCTGTAGGATGTATAGATGCTGAATGCAATTCCTTTAACGAAATAACCCGTATGTCGACCAACTCGTTAAATATATAAAGTAATTGTTTATGCATGTACGAAAGGTTTTCTTCTTGGATTCCAATTAATACTAATCTGTTCATCATACGTTCATTCACGTCCTGCCATCTAATTTCCTACATCCCAAACTCTCTTACAATATAGCATAATTCATGTTTCTATCCAATATGACCCTTTAATTCCTTGACTTGATCTACGGCTTTTTCAGTCTGTCTGACGGCTTCCAACAAGGAGTAGTTCATGCGGTTCACTCTTCTTTGCAGTTCGTTCTTCAGCAGGAAATATTCCGGTGTGTCGGGCTCACTATCAGCCAGCTCGTTCATCTTCTGCAGACTCGGGATCACGACTGGATTCACCGCCATATCATGATCGAAGATATCGCCCTTCACGTAATTCAACGGGACCAACGTATGTGACAGATCTTGGATAGCCGTATTGATCACTGACGCTTGTTCTTCACTAAGCGTCTCAGCTGTTGCTTTATATAAAGCTTCCACCGCAACTGATAACTTCTCCACGCGCTCCAATGACTGTGTTAAGGAAACGACATGTCCGGCCTTGCTTTCGTATTGCTGCAGGGCACCTTTTATCTCCTCGACCGCTTTCTGCTGGTTGATCGGGATGATGGTGTCCGTAGCAAACTTATACACTAAATCAACGTAGATCTCACAATCCCGTTTCAAGTTATCGGGGTCGATCTTATCCATCTTGTCCTCTGTACTGTGCCACCACCAGCCGTAGCCGCCGGAATTGCCTCCGCCGAACATCTCGCCGAATGCTTTGGCGGCAGGCGTAGTGCCTGGAGGTTGTTCGGATAATCCCATCAAAAGGGATGGCATGCCAGTGCCCCAGAATGACTGGTCTCCTGCGCGGCTGTAACGCGTCCCGACGAACTTCTGGCCAGCCACTTTCATGACTGAATCCTGGACAGCTTCTTTCGTTTCCTCCATGCAGTTTGCTTCCGTCAGGACAGTAGCGCCGATCGCACCGACCGAGTCGATGTTGATGTGCACCATCCCATTCTCATGCAGATCCTCCCAATGACGGTCCGCATAATACGTCGATGCGGCATATCTGCCATGCGAGTGGCCAGACCAAAAGGCAAACCGGACGGAACGCTTCAGTTCGTCGCGGTGTTTCGCCATGATCCTTGCCACTTCTACCATCGTCGCGTTGGCCGTCCCGTTGTCCATCGCGCCATAATGCCAAGAATCGATATGGCCGCTGAACAATACGAATTTATCGGTATCCGCCTTGAGTTCCGCTGTGAGATACGGAATTTTCTTCCATCCTGTATCCACTGTCGTCTTCAATTGAACCTGCTTATCGCCCTGTGACGCAGCGATGGCTTTCAGCTGCTCCCCGACGGTGTTCGTGACGGATGCTACGGGAAGTTTCGGCAAAAGCGACACCGTTTCCGTCGTAGGACTTCCCCAGACGGATGAAACGATCATTTCGTGAGTATAATCCGCATTGATGAAGATGGCTGCTTTTGCGCCATTCTTCTCCGCCCACTCAACGGATGGCCCTGTTGCCAGTCCATCCAAGAGCACGACCTTCGATTGGATATCTGCATCGGGATTCGCTTTCCTATCCACATACACCAATTCCCCGCTGCATCCATCCTCTCCAGTGGAACTTCCCATGGAGTGAGTGATGCAAGTGAACTCTTCAGTGCCGTGCGTCAATTCCGCATGGACAGGTAAACTGATGAAGGCATCGCAAAATTCAAGAACAGGCTCCAAACCGAATTCCTTCAACTTCTTCTCGACGTATTGGAACGCACGCAGTTCTTCTTCCGATCCGGACAACCGAACCTCTTTTGCGATATTTCTCGTATATTCCATTAGTAAATCGGCATCTACTTCTTGTAATAATTCAGGACGACTCAAAATCATCCACTCCTTCCTTGTTTACTTTCCTGCTTCCATCAACATGAGCGCCAGAAGAGCACTTCGTACCGGCATCTTCGAGATGATCAGATGCTCGTTCGCAGCGTGTGCCCCGTCCCCGACCGGACCCATTCCATCCAAGGTCGGCGCGAATCGGGAGGCAAAGCTGCCATCACTGCCGCCACCGCTCAACTGCTCTTTCAAATCGAAGTCCAAATACTCCGCAGCCAGATGCTTGGCCGTTTCAAATAACCGGCCTACCTCTTCCGTCTTCTCCATCACCGGGCGGTTGATATCGCCGGTCACTTCAACCTGAATACCTTCTTTGCTTGGCTGGATATTCTTGATCAAAGGAATGACCCGGTCGAACTCGGAATCCATTTCCACACGCAGATCCACTTCCGCAGACGCGCTGGCTGCCACGACGTTCGATGATGAACCACCATTGATGACGCCCACATTCACGGTCGTGCCCTTTGCCAAGTCCGTCAAGCTATGCAGATACAAGACGATTTTCGAAAGTTCCTCGATGGCGCTGATTCCTTTTTCCGGCTCGATCCCGGCATGGGCCGCCTTCCCTTTCACCGCTACGTCAAAGATCCCGACGCCTTTACGGGCAGTTTTATACATTCCTTCAAGGGCTCCGGAAGATTCCAGAACGAACACACAGCTGCTCTTCGCCGCTTCCTCCTCGATCAAGTGACGGGAGGAATCGCTGCCGATTTCCTCGTCCGAAACCAATAGGAAGACAATCTTCTTAGTCAATACCACTTCATATTTCTGCAAAGCATGAAGAGCGAAAATCCCTTGCACGAGGCCGCCCTTCATATCGAATGTCCCCGGTCCGTATGCTTCGTCCCCTACTACTTTGAACGGCATATTCGCAAGCGTTCCTTCAGGCCAGACGGTATCCATGTGGCCGAGCAGCAAAATCTGCTCGTCGCCTTCACCGATCTCGATCCGTACTTGATTTCCGAATTCCTCATTATGGATCGAATCCACTTTCGCTTGTACATATGGCTGAATCAATTCGACGACTTTCTCGCCGAATATGTCGACCAATCTCTTATTGTCTGACGGCGTCTCCATCTCGACCATCGTCTTCAACATATCCAGCATTTCATCCTGCTTGCCAAGTAAATATTCTGCAACTTTCTCCATACGTTTCACCTTCAATTCAAGTATTGCGTTGATTTATTTCATATCATCGAAAAACGGTCTAAGCGAATCTTCCGGCACTGGTTTCGTGAAGAAACTGATGATGATCAATAAAATAGTGGACACGAGAACACCCGGAATGACTTCATTCAAACCAAATGGCTTGTCCAGTAGGAACCAGATCAACACAGTGACGACCCCGCCACCCATCGACCACAGAGCGGCTGTCCCGGTGGCCCGTTTCCAATTCAGCCCGATAACGACGGATGCGAAGAAGAAGCTCGCGACCATGGATGCCTGTACCAACACGATGAACTGTACCATGTCGAACGGCTTCAAAGCGAAACCGAGCGGAATCAACGAAAGCACGACAATCGCAATCTTATGAATGAACATCTTCTGCTGATCCGTCGCCTGCCGGTTGATTGTACCGTAAATATCATGCGAAATCGCAGAAGCCGAAACGATCATGATGCCTGACACCGTGCTCATGATCGACGCCAGAATCGCTACCATGAACAAAGCACCTATTACAGGCGGCAGCAAATCGAGCGCCATGATGGATGATGCCGTATCGGGATTTCCAATTACCGGGTAAATCGTGCGGATACCCATCGCGACCAAACCGATACAAACTGCGATCACAGCCTGGAAGACGAATGAAAAACCGATTGCCAAGCGAACCGTCTTTTCATTCTTCAGCGTATACATACGCGCCAACTCGTATGGCGCAATGGCCATGGACAACCCGAATGCCAAACCGAACCCAAGCAAATCCTTGAAGCTCCAGTACCATCCAGTCAAATCAGGATTGAATTCCGTGATGAACTCCCCGACGTTAATGAAGCCGCCCGCCTGCATGTACAGGATCGGAAGGGCCACCAAGAAACATCCGCCCATGATGACGGCCTGGAAAAAGTCGCTATACGCCGTAGCTTTCATACCGCCCTTTAACGTATAGACCATCGTGATGCCGATCGTGATGACCGCACCCCAAACCATCGGCAAGCCAAATAAGGTGTTCATCAAGATTCCGCCCGCTACATACTGGGCGATCAAATACACACTATACGCCACAACGATCAGAACAGCGGAAACGATTTTCGCCGCCTTGCTGTTATAACGCTTTTCTATATAATCCGGTACCGTGACGCCATTGAACTTCTGGAACTTAGGCGCCACCCAAATGGCGGACACGATCCATCCCGCCCAAAGGCCCGGCCAATACCATAAATAACTGAAACCCGTTAAATAGAGGACACCGATCGTCCCGATGAACGTACCTGCACTCAACTGAGTAGCCGCTAAAGCTGCTCCCCCGATGACAGGTCCGATTGAGCGACCCGCAACCAAATGATCCTCACTCGTCTTATTGCCCCTGCCGGCTAAAAATCCGATCGTTAATGTGACTATAAAATACCCAGCAACTACATAGTAGAAAACACTGCTAATCTCGCCCATCTATTTCCCCCCATTTCTATACTTTTGCAACAACCAAAGAAAATATGCTGAAACGAAAACGATCGAGTAAATAACAATCCCCCAAAAACTAGTTCCCATCAGCGATCCCTCCCCTTTGACTTTCTAACTTCCACAGCGCCCCAGGAAACGAGAAGAATAAGCAAAGCGAATAGTGCGATAAACGAAACGATATTGTACGAATGGAAATAGATCGTCTTGTCAGCAAACACATAGGAAACTTTTGACGGTATATTCGTCATATGCTTCTCCGCTGTCTGCTGGCCGCCCTTCACGATATTAGGAAATGAATTCTTCTGTATCTCCATACCTTCCGGCGCCTCGAACTGAAGATGGACATTACGTTCGGCATCCACCGCAGCAATATCGGGAACGAACAACGGGATATCAAAATGCTGATCCGATCTCGGGACTGTATACTCGATCGTATAATCGGCAGTTCCCTGCTCGGTGCGCGGGAGTTCCAACATATACTTATCCAATAAATCCCCGTTTTCAATCGTCGGCTGTATGTCCTTCCCATCGGATGTGAACGATATATCAGACAACCCATTATCCGCCAACTTGGATAACGTATGGCCCACTTCGATATGATTCTCCTGAATATCACCCAGTTGGATTTGTTCTATGACCGTATAATGATCGTCATTTGTCACGATCTGAATCTCTGCTTTACTCAACACAGGAACGACTTCCTCAGCATGCGCCCGGTGATGGATAGGCATCATCATCAACAGGATAACCGCCGAGCATAGTAATCTTTTCATTGCTTTCCCCCTCATTCGAATTATTTGAAAAATAATAATTTAAATTATATTACGGGTTTTAAACAATTACAACCCATTTCAACCAATTAATTTTTGGAATTTTTATTATCAAGGCAACAGATGGATTCTCTTCCATGATGCCCAATAAGCGTCGGTAGATGCATGCGGCTGATATCGTTATTGACGTATGAAAGTAAAACGATCGAGTAGGAGGCTAATCATTAATTGATTAGCCGACCTCTCACACCACCGTACGTACCGTTCGGTATACGGCGGTTCAACCTTTTAAGTATCTTTGCTCATAAAGTTGGGGTATATCTTTCAGTCCCCACTTTATGAGTTTTTCGTTTGTTATTGCACGATGGAAGGTCATGGTTCTCGATACACGCCAATATCCCTTTCGGGAATTTGCCAGTCTCATGGCATCCTCATGATCGATGCCATATTTGCGAAGCATAGCGTACCTCGTACGAACTTTCTTCCATCGCTTCCAGATGATTTGTCGTAAACGATGGTTTAGCCAGTGTTGGATTTCTAGAATGAATGTTTTCATTCTGCTTACGCCATAGTAGTTAATCCACCCAACCGTCACTTGATTGATTTCCTTGACGATATCCACAAATGTTCCGGGGCGCTTTCGACTAGTCAGTTTTCGTAGTTTGTCTTTGAACCGTTGTTTTGCCGACCCACTGGGCCGGCAACCGACTTTCCCATGAGATTTTGGATATTGAAGCCGAGGAATGTAGCGGATGTGGCGCCGCAGATTTTACTTTTCTTCTGGTTGATGAGAAGTTATAAATCTTTTTCAATAAACTGCGTAACACTTTCCATCACACGTTCTCCGGCACGTTGGCTTTTGACATAAATGACGAAGTCATCCGCGTACCGAATAAAGCGATGTCCTCTTCTCTCCAATTCTCTATCTAGTTTATTAAGGTAGACATTTGCCAATATCGGTGATAATGGTCCGCCTTGCGGCGCTCCCTCTGTTGTTTCGATATAGATATCTTTGTCCAGAATACCAGACCGGAGAAATTTCCATATCAGTTTCAGTACCATTCTATCTGATATGAACTCCTCTAAGTACGCGTGTACCCTTTGGTGATGTATCGTATCGAAATAACTCTTGAGGTCACAATCAACAACTACTCGATAACCCTCTTCGTAGTAGTGTTCTGCCAATTTTATGGCTTGATGCGCACTCCTGCCTTTTCGGAATCCAAAACTATGTTCCGAGAATTTCGGATCAATAATTGGATTTATGACCTGTAAGATGGCCTGTTGTACGACTCTATCCAACACAGTCGGAATTCCTAAATATCTTTTCGATCCATCCGGCTTAGGTATGGCTACTCGTTTAACTGGCTGAGGTTTGTAGGTGCCATCTTTCAGCTTCATCTTTAATGGCTGAAAGTATTTCACCATATGTCCTTTTAATTGATCGACGGTAATCCCATCAACGCCAGGGGCCCCTTTATTGCTTTTCACTTTTGCATAGGCATTCCAAAGGTTATCATCTGTAATAACTTTATCGATTAAGTCGATACCATCTTGTTCTTTCATCTCCATGTTGACATCCCTTGCGCGCTCCTATCTACCCTTCGGTTTCCAACCTATCTCTCCATAGGCAGCCATCTTTTGGCATTGCCGTGATGTTTTCTGCGCTTCGGCGGTGATGTCTACACCTCCCTGTTTTCCAAGATTTAAGATTGTTCAGTCCTTCATTTCCGCTAGGAAACTACTATGACGTCTGCTGACTTCTCACGATAAATCTTGTTTCAACCGAGTTTCCTCGTCCGTGAGACCTACCCGGGTAAGTGCTACAACCTTCCTCCCATGTAACTGTTGTATCTACTGTATGGAATTCGGGCAGTATCGGACTTCGTTAGGTTTCGCAAACTCGTCCGTTCCAATTCAGCCTTATATACAATTTCTGTTCGTCAGTTCGGGATTTTGCCGTAGGCTTCCTTCAGATTCCATCTCACAATGGACACCCTTGCCCTTAGCTAACAGTTCCTACTGCCAAGCCTGTAGTGGACTTTCACCACCAAGTTATAGCACATGCCGGGCACACAAAAATAAACCGTCTTGCTTCTTAGAGAAGCAAGACGGTTTAAGCGTTAGCTTGGGGACTCTATAATAATCCTCCTATGCAAAACAGTAGCTAGATTCCTGATTGAAGATTTTGATGATCTTTCACTTTGTCACAGGTAACCCTGCATCATATAGCGGCCTACAGTTCTTCTATCTGTTTTCCCTGCTCTAAAGGTACTTTACATTCAAATTTAACTTGTAACCACCAATGCGGATGAGAACTCTCATTCATATTGACAACTTTAACAATAGGAGTTAAGCCATTTTCAATTAAAGAAAAAATAGCATTACTGTAAAAGGATGGAACGTATCCAAGGTGGTTGCCTCCCTTTGTGAAAACAGCTACCGCATGACGATCATATTTAGTTTTTGGTTCTGGTACTAAATGCAATTCACCATGTTCCTTAATCCATGAAGGCCACTCATTAGGCAAATGCCGATGACGCATGCCGTTTATAAAGAAGCTAGAACTCAACGTGCTGTTCTCATCTAATCTTAACGGCTGTTCAAATGAATACGTATCACTTGCTAATCGGCCTCGAGTGGCTTGAAGTATATCCATTTTACTCGCATTTTTTTCAAGCCTAAGTCAGACAGTATTTCATTGAAATCTTTTCGATCAATGGATGGAATACGCTGATCAAATGCCGGAAATAGTTTCCCGGAACGATACGTTTTAGTTGTGTCGGGAAATGCCGGATGAATCATATAGCCTTTCTTTAAAGCATCACCCAATTGCTTCTTACGACTTTTCGAGGTATAGATAAACTCATATACACCGTTGTAATGAGAAAGCGTGCCAATGTGATAGTAAGAACGGCTTTGTTCATCTTGCCAAACTACAAGCAATGTTTCAACGTTATTCATGATGATCCGCCTCCTTTTCAATCCACTCTAATATTTTCTTTCGTCTATACGGTATAATAAGCTCTCAAATCCATTTCACAATATATCACGTAAGCTGCCCGTGTTTTCTCAAATGAAGGAGGAAGACAACGAGGAATGGAGGAGGTATCTACATAGGAGGGTAGCTGATCCGGCTGTGTTTTGTAAAAAGGAAAGGAGCTGAAGGGATAGTCCGCCTGCTGGCTGACCATAGGTACGATGGTTTCAATAGGGCTTCGGTAAATGTAGCGGCTGACGGCGAGGAGCGCCTGCGGAGTGACTATTAATTTAGCAAAGTAGCGGCGCTGTTAGATCCGTCCGACGTGATGATAGCGTTTAACGTAGTAGTCGCTGTATCGCCGGTTGATCTGCTGCATAATCTTTGACAGGTCATCCTCCGAGCGGATGAGCAGGTGGAAGTGATTGGTCATGATACAGAATGCCGGGATGGTAAATCGATATATTTCAGCCGCGTGCGCGATACAGCGCATGAGGTGGTACATGTCCTCTTCAGCAGCAAAGATGTTCTGCCGATTGTTTCCTCTCATGACGACATGATAGTAGGCGTTCGGCTGCCAGTTCCGCTTACGTCGGGCCAAGGTGCTCACCTCCTTGCAGTACATTCGGCAGCTTGCGCCATTCGATCGCTTCTTGGATGGCCGAGTCAGTCATAGTTTCGCTGCCTTGCAGGTCGGCAATCGTCCGGGCAAGCCGGAGCAGCTTGACTTGTGTGCGGTTGCTCCATTTCTGCTCGAAGCAGACTATACCGATCCGTTGCAGCTGGACTTCAGAAAAGCCTGCTGTACGTTCCAGCTGTTGATAAGAAACTGTAGCGTTCAGTGAATGGCTTCCATAACGTTCATGCTGGAGACTGCGTACGCAACCGATACGGTGGCGAATTTCAGCAGACGTTTCGCTCGCTGCCTTTTCCTGCAAGCCGCTGCTCTTCAGTGACAGAACAAAATCAAGACGATCCAGGATGGGACCGGAAACTTTTAACTGATAGTCTGTCACCTGTCGCGGTGTGCAGGTACAATACCGTTCTCTGGAACCGTAATAGCCGCATGGACAGGGATTGGTGGCCGCGATCAAGGTGAAGGAAGATGGATAAGTAACCGTCTGTTTCACCCGGCTGATGGTCACTTCTCCCGACTCCATCGGCTGCCGAAGCATATCGAGTGTTTTCCTTGAGAACTCACCCAGTTCATCGAGGAACAACACTCCGCGGTGAGCCAGCGAAATCTCTCCCGGCTTTGGATACGTTCCGCCGCCGATCAATGAAATAGCAGACGCTAAATGATGCGGTTGGCGATAGGGCGGGCGCAGCGACATACCTTTCTTTTCCCGTGCGAGATGATACAGGCTGTAGACTTCCAATGCATCTTCTTTCCGCAGGTCAGGCATGATCGACGAAAAGGCGCTGGCCAGCAGACTTTTACCGCAACCCGGCGGACCGACGAGCAATGTATGATGCCCGCCCGCCGCTGAGATTTCAAGTGCGCGTTTTGCCTGCGATTGTCCTCGTACGGCCGAGAAGTCCGTTTGAAATACTTCTGCATCTTCTACGGCTGTAGAAATCACGGAAGTCAATATACCTTCGAACAGTAGGGAAGATTGCCCGCGCAAATGCTCGACCAGCGCTTCAACGGTCGGCAATGGAACAAGTTCGGCTTTTGCCGTGTCATGTAAGAAAGAGACATCGACCGGCGGCAGATAAATTCGTTTGAAGCCGAGCGACAGTGCCTGCTGCACAGCAGGCAGCATGCCATGGAACGGCAAGAGTTCACCGCTCAGCGAGAGGGAGGTAATGACACAGATTGAATCATCAATCGGAAGCGGCGAATCGGTCAGCTCCTGATAGGCAGCCAGCAGCATCGCTCCATCAAATCCTGTACCGCTTTTACGTAGATCCGCCGGCGATAAATGAATCGTCAGCTTCTTCATCGACAGATCAAAATCCAGCCGATGCAGGCAGCTAAGCACTCGCTCCTTTGACTCTTTTATACTCGCATCCGGCAATCCGATAATCACACATTGTTCTTTATCAATCCGCACATTCGCCTCTACCCGGATCCGTTCTCCTTTCATGCCCTGAAGCCCTACGCTCATCACAGCAGAAGACATGCTCACTCACCTTCTTTTCTACTATTTATATAGTTAAAGTATAAGCGCATGCAGGAAACTCGTCAAAACAGCAAAATTGAATTTTGCAGAAAAGAAAATGCATAGGTATCGCCTTTTGATTTTCAAAAATTCAATTTTGATGCGAAATTCGAGGGTAAAATTGAATTCTTGCTGTTTTACATAATGGGTATTTCAGTACATTTCCGACTGACCATTCCAAACTCCGTATTGTTCTCTATTCTTAAAAATAAGTGATTTGCCAAAATAAAAGGCCTTCATCTAACAATAATACGGCACACAACCAACACAAAAGCCCTCTAACCGATCATTCGATTAGAGAGCATCCCTATTCACACTCTAAATTATTTGAATTGTGTCTGAATTGTGTGGTGCACAGGCACCGGTCACTAGGTGTTAGAAGAATAGCAATGATTGCATAGCTTTGCTTCTTGTATCGGCGTCAAATAAGCTGCAAATAGAAAAGCCTCCTGACTGAATAATAGAGGCTGATTTAGTTAGTTGAATTGCGTCAGAATTGTGTGATGCACAGGCACTGGTTTTTGACTGGGTTGTTTGATGTATGGCGATATCCTATTTTCCATCGTGGAGGGGAACGTAGGATCCTTTTTTCTAAAATATTCCTGACATTTTCTTATCAATATGGTATAGTCTTATTAACGCATAACATTAGTTATAGGAGGAAATTCATGATGAAAATACTCAAAAAATTTTTTTTGGCTTCTGCATTGTTGATGCTTGTCTTTGTAAGCACAACTAAAACTGAAGCAGCAACGGATATACCAGATGGCGTCTTTTTCTCAAAAACCGGTGAATATTATAATCCACAACAATTAAACAGTCTATCTACACAAAAAATAGGGAAACTTTTTTCTGAGAATTCTTTATTAGAAATATATATTCATTATAAAGGTATTGGTGCAGCTTCCCTTGCACAATCAAATGCCTCTGATTTTATTACAGCAGCTAATAAAAATGGTAATAAAGATAATCCCGGAATTATAATTCCAAATAGAACTTACATTGATCCCAGTGGTAATAACGTTGAAGTGATTGACACTGGTGAACAGGTAACTAATTTCGAAGTTCTTAGTATTGATTAAGAACTATATACGACGCTAGATAATAATTATTTTATAGTAAGTAATTTAACAATAACTTTATGTATTATAAAAACATTTCACCCCCTTGTTTGTTAACGTCTAACAATCGAGGGGGTTTTTCAGGCTATTTTACACTATAAAATTTTCAAGTAAACTTGTTTGGTTTATTTCACTTTTTGATTGATGACACGACAGTACATTGGAAGTAGGTAATGACTTTTACGATGCTAGATTGGTATAATAAAGAGAAAGGAGTGTTTGAAGATGGATACTCTATCCTGGATTCCTCCTGATCCTTTTTTAGAATTGCTTCATGTCAATCTTGCTCCTGAAAAATTCATTTTAATTGCTCAAAGTACCCGATTATCCTCTTATTGCCCTTCTTGTGCTCGTTTGAATACTCGTTCTCATAGCCGCTTTGTCTAACCGCCGAAAAAATTGCTACAGCCATTCATATGCCGATGAGCCACGATGCCTTGTTATCGCTGATTTACCGGACAGAAATAGCGCCAGAGGTATCACCCTTTCCTAGGAATTGATGATTTTGCTTTTCGTAAAGGGCACACATAGGGGACGCTGATTTGCGATCATCAATAGGGTGTGCAAGTCGTTCTTTTACCAAATCGGTTTCCTGAAACCGTCACGGCTTGGCTGAGGAATTATCCGTCTACCCAGATTGTTAGCAGAGATGGCTTTCCAGCTATTCGAAATGCAACTACAGAAGCTGATTCTTCAATCAAGCAAGTATACGACCGCTGACACTTTATACGAGCTGCGAAAAAACAGGTAGATGCCTATCTGGGTATTCTCGTACCTGCTACAATCACCTAGACAGAATCAGCAGACGAGGGGCCGATGATTCATTTGACGAAGCAGGAAAGAATTGCAGCTGAAAGACAACAGAATAAATGACTGTTGATTCAAGAAGTACAAAAGCTTATCTGCAGGACAAGAATATTACAGAGCTCTCTAAGCAGTATCAATTAGATTGGCGTATCATCAAGAAATATATAGATTTAAAATCGCCACCCTTTAATCAGCGTATCATAGCTAAACCGATTGACCAGTATACGGACGAAGTGATCCGCTCGGAGCCTGCAGGTCAAACGGTCAAATCTATTTACCACTCTATTCATAAAAAGGGCCATCAGGGAACCTATTCATCCATTCGAACCTTAGCCCAAATAAAACGTAAAGAGCGAAAACATGATACTAAACCGACCACTTTACTGTCGAGAAGAAAATTGTCTGCGATTATTTGAAAAAAAGTGGAATTGAGTGATGTGGGAGTAAATCTCCTTCAGCGCTGTATGCCCATGTTTCCTGATATGAATACGTTCTATAATTCCATCCAAACATTCCGAAAACAAAAAGGCCAGTCCTTTAACCGATCACCATAAACTATTAAGTCGTATCTTATTGCTATCCAAATGTTTAACATCCAATACAGCTGCAGGATAGTCTTTCATGATCTCCAGTTCATCCTGTTCTTCTGCCGCACTTAGTTTGGCATCCAATTGATGAATTAGGCGGCTCAATGAAGCTAACCCTTTCCACTGTCTGCTTTGTATCAACTGCTCGACAACCATCTGTTTACGCTCTGTAGATAGACCTGCATAGCTGGGCAACGGGAGAGTTTCCAGTTGTTTCTGCAATGTCTTTGCATCTTCAATTTCAGCAAGACGGGCAACTTGGTCTTCTAGTGCAGAGACTGCTTTTTGGATGGAAGCCACTGACACATCCTCACCAAATTTCCTTAGTACTTTCTTAACTATGTGCTCTCTTCCTGCCTTGCCAAGATTGATAAAGTCATCTACAGCGTGCTCAATCGCGAATTCCATTACTCGTTCATTTGCGCTTAAAGAAGCAAATTCAGGTTCAGCAGGAATAGAGTCAGCTAAACGATCCAATGCCTTGAGCAATTCAGACTTTAATGGACACGTCTGAACGGGGTTTAACATCGTGCGTATGCGCTTAGCTTCCGTCGATGTTGAAACAGATGGCAGCGAACCTTTCACATCATAAAGACGCTTAAGCCAATCAATGCGAAGTCGTACCTCTTCTTTGGCTTCAACGTTGATGATTAAATCAGCAGAAGCCTGCTCAATCGCTTTCAATTCATCTTCGTGCAAGTCTGTACTCGTCTCCAACTGTGTTAATCGTTGGTTCAGATCTTGGTAAATCGGTGTTTCATCCTTGCCAGCTGTTACCGTATAATAAAATCCTTCCGACACTGCTAAATCTAATTCAGGTGTAGCAATACTGCCGGGAAGGACGGAATAATCAATCATGTTAGTCCCTCCTATGAACATACCTTACTTCTATTATAATAGATGACAGCTCAAATAAAAAGAAAGAACCAACCCGAAGGCCAGTCCTTTCTTGTGATCTACTCAAATGGTTGAGTGGATTATTATTTTACTTATCCAATTTACTCCACTGGTGGAGCTAGGATTGTAAATGTATACGTAATCGGATTTCCAGTAGGTTTTCCTGTAGTTTCTCCAGTTTGCTGTTTCGGCTGAATCGTAATTGTGTAAGTGCCTTCAGCTAACCCGTCCTTTGGTGAGAATGTAAGATTTACATCTCGTTTTTCACCTGCGTTAAAACCAACAGTAGCTACGCCGTTTGTATTGTTTTGACGTACGCCATAAAATACAGCATTGCTGCCTGATTCTTTCAACCTTGTCGCAAAGCTTGGATTTGCAGTTGATTTGCCCCAGTCAGCTGGCTGACGACCATCCGTTTTTGCTCCACCGCTAATATCGTCAGTTGTTCCGCCGTTTGTTTGAAGAGTAAGCTGAGAAAGTACATCATCAAACTTAGCATTCGACTGTTCCCCATCCTTCTTAACAGTGATATCTAAATATGCACCATTACCGAAGTAGTTGTAACCACCTGGAGAAGTATGAGCTGACTTCTCACCAGATCCGACTCCGTTGATTGAACCCCATTTGAATGAAGATTCATAACGATCTTGGTTCAAAGTTAGATCTCCACTTTTTGTTAGGTAAGCATCCTGGTTGCTTTCGTTTACAACAGGGTTGCTATTCGTTACTTCTTCTACTGTACCTGTACCAGTTAGTGTTACGGGTGCAGTTCCAGAGACTTCTGCTACGGTTGCGTTGTTAATTAATTTTACTTCACTATCTGCTTTGAAGTTTTGAATGCTAGCATTATTAGTGATAGTAGGAATATTAACGGTACCATCACCAGTTACAGTTACATCTCCAAGTGACCCTTCCAAAGTAACATTTCCTGCTGTAGCTACTTCAACAGCACCAATAGTGGCACCAGTTGCATTAACAAAACGAGTTCCATCTGCGTCAGTAATTTTTACCGCGCCAAGCGTACCTTTGTTTGTGAATGTGCCCGGAGCAACGTTAACAATTGTAGTTGTTCCTTGTACTGTAGCTCCATCATTTACGAAACTTGCATTCACTGTATCGATTGTTAGCGTTCCAGTAACAGTACCATTTGAAAGAGTAATCGTTCCGCTTTGAGTCGTGTTAAATTCAAGGTTACCTGTTAATGTATGGCCACCAAGATCAACGTTCACTACACGGTCTGCTGTTACATTTCCAGTAAAGTTAGCACCAAGTTTAATTGTCTTAATTGCAGTATTCTTAACAGCTGCATCAAACTGAGCTTTGTTCGTTACCACTTTCGTAGCTGAAGGTGGTGTTGGCAATGGTTTACCATTCCGTGTCTATCCTGCCAGGGATTTCGACCGGTCTACACCGTACGTGCGGCTTTCACCGCATACGGCGTGCTATCGATAGATTTACTACCGACTAGGTTCCTTCGCTCCTGCCAGTTTTCCCCTCTCCGTATGTTGCCATACAGATACAGACGGCTGGCGATCGACACTACTACGAACCCGCTGACTTCCCTGATGCCTCATTGGAATTACTCTTCCTATTCACCAAGGACCTCAAACGTTCCATACCTGTCATCCCTTGTTTTTATTACCGTAGGTCCCCACTATGCACCATCAGAAAATCCAATTTAATAGCCTGAATTGTATTGGATTCTACTCTGCCATTTCAAACAGAGAGATGAATGTACAGCCGAAGGTTCTTTGTAGAACATTCATTAGCTGATGTAGCGTTAGTCCATGGGTTCATCTGCTTAACCATAGTAACCTTTTAAGGAGCCCCGCATACGACTCTCACGTATTACGACTTCACCTGGCTTCATGCATAACGACGAGTAAGTCATATAGCATGCAGGAGGATTAGGCTCTATGTATATTAGGCTATTCCATAGGTCAGGGAATTCTCCCGACATTTGACAGTGTATAGTTAAAGAAAAGCCTCCTTACTAAAAACTTAATTCTAGTGAGGAGGCATCCTTCACTCATTTCATTCATATTTCGATGAATTTATAGAGTAACGTTTCGCAATTTTGTTATTCGGCTACTGCTGTGATTGCTTTGTCGATGTCTGCTTTGATGTTTGTAAGAGTAGAGTAAGCTACCTTATCTCCATCTTTGTCAGTTGGGAAGTTCGCAAGGAAAGCTTCTGCAACTGCTACTTTTTGTGAAGCAGAAAGATCATTGTACGCTTTGTAGTCAAGCGCTGACAATGCCGTGTTCATAGCATTGATAGTTGTAGCACCGTTCACATTTGTAAGCAATGTACCACGAGCTGTGTCTTGTGTAGTAATTTCAGAAGTAACGTCAGCGTTATCGGCATAACCGTTAGCTGGCTTTTCAGCTAATACTAATCCAGCTACTTCTAATTTAGCAGTAGAAGAAAGATTGATATAAGTTGTATTGCTAGTTGCAATCGCAAACTTAGTCAATGCTGTTTTAGCAGCTGTATCAGTAGTGGCAGCATTTAGAGCTACACGTGCGTTTGTAGCATTAACAACATCCTTAACTGCAGCTTCTTCACCTGCAACAGAATTAGTATCTGTGATTGCAGCGTCGAAGTCAGCCACGTCAGCAAGGTAAGCTAATGCATTAGCTTCTACAAGATTATCTAATTTTAATGATGGATTTTGAAGAAGTGCAAGCAAAGCAGCGCCAGTTGCATCAGAAGGAGTTTTAACTTCTAAATCAACTGCATCAAGTGCGTCTGTTGGGCTATTTACTCCATCAATAATTCCTTGAATTAATGCCGCTGTATTTTTATTAGTTGGTGTAGTTTCTGCTACCAATGCATCAATATAATCTTGCAAAGAAGCTTCTACAACTGTTGTGTTGTCAAATGCATCAGTGCCAAATGCTGCTCTGTCAGACAAAGTAGCTAAAAGTTCTTTAAGCTGAGCTGGAGTTGTTGCAGCTGTTACGTCTCTTACTGCTTCAGCAGCAGCCGTTTCTGCATCGTCGTTAGCATCGCCAATGATTGTTTGAATCTCGGCTGCTGTATCTTTATTAGCTGCTACAGCTGTTGTAATATCCGTTCTGTAGCGAGTCAACTCTTTAGAGTTTACAGTAGCAATATCAAAGTCATCAGATAGTTTGTCCAATGCGTTCAAAGCAGCAGATAGTTTAGCATTTGTATTAGCAACAGTTACATTAACTACAGCTTCATGTACAGCTAAACGGTCAAGAAGGTCTTTCTTAGTCGTTACACCTTCTGCGTCAGCTGGTACATACTTGTTTACAAGAGCTTTTGCGTCTGTGATGTCTGATTGAGAGAGAGTTCCTTCTGCAGCTGTTACTGCATTGCCTGCTTTAGTAAGATTTTGCGCATCTATTGCATTTTGAATCCCTTCAATAGTTGCTCCTGGAGTCTCACCAAAGTAGTAAGTTGAATCTAAAGCTAGTAGACCTACTGTAGTAGAGTCGTCATCTAAAGTAACATTCTCTGTAGAGTAATCTGTAATCCAGTCAGCATTTACATTTGAGAATGCAGGATCTTTAAGTGCATTTAACAACTGAAGAACGTTTGTAGCATCTGCTACCTTCTTAACTGTCGCAGCTTCCGCTTCAGCATCCATGTCAGCTTGATTTACTTCATCAATAATTGCTTGTACTTCAGCAACTGTAGTTTGAGTTCCATCAAGAAGAGTGTCATACTTTTCAATATTAGCTTCTACCGCACCAGTGAAGTACTTAGATTGTAGTGCAGTCCAAAGTTCTACAACATTAGTAGCTTCGTTTACTTTTACTACAGCGTCAACTGCTGCTGTATCGAAGTCTTTACCCTGAACTACAAAAGTACCTAGTGGAAGCTCTTCATAAGCTGTTACGAAATCGAACGTAGCTGATGTGTCGCCAACCTCTAGGTTAACAGGTGTTACTTCAACAGTTTTACCAGATGGATCTACAACAGTGATTGTAGCGCCTTCTTTAGCTTCTGTAAGAGCTGTGAATGATACAGTAACGCCAGTCTCGTCAATCGCACTTACTGATTCAACAGAAAGTTCTGGAGCAACTACATCACCAATAACTATATCGTTGCCATCTTTCCCTACATACGAACCTTCAGGAATGATTTTTTCTGGCTCATTTTTAAATCCATTTTCATTTGCAGCACTGATAAAGTCAGAAGCATTTGCTTGTGCTAATGTAGCAGTTCCTATTCCTTCTGTGTAAATGAATACCTGATCAGTAGAATTCTCATCAAAAAGCTTACCAATCTTTTGTGTTGATAAATCCCCTAGTTGCTCTACTGTGAAAAATTCATTTGTAGCAGAAAAGTATACGCCCTCTTTAACTGGAGTAGCTGCAGACGCTACACTGCTTATCGGTGCAATAATTGCTGAAGAAGCCAATGCTGCTATTAACAACTTTGAAGTGCTTTTTTTCATTATAGTTTTTCCCTCCATTGCTATATTTAAGGACATCTGAGATTCATATATATGAATCTCAGATGTTTAATCAATAACTGATAATCAGTTAATTAGTATTTAAACTCAATAGCCTTTGAAGCAAGTTCTTTACCAGTAGCATCATATGCTTTTAATGTAGCTTTAGCTGCTTTTGCAGAAGAAGTAATATATTCGAAGCTACGGTTTTCTTTATTATAAGTTACATTCAACTCATCTGTAGATGAACCTGATTCTGCAGTTAAGACGATTTTCACACTATTTACATCGCCAACAGTAGTAGCGATAGTACCTGCAATATTGTAGTCAGCCAAAACTGGTAGAGTAGCATTTACTTTTGCAGTTTGTGATGTAAGAACAAAGTCCTCAGCTGGAGTTGCTTCTTCTAGTTTAGCAATTTTAGCTTCAGCTGCTTCAAGAGCAGCTACTGTAGCAGGAGTTACTAAACCTTTTTGTGCTGTAGTCAATGCATCGTATGCAGCACGTGCAGCTTCCACGGCAGCTTTATCAGCAATTTTAAGGTCTCCAACGGCAGGAAGTGCAGTCACTTTTGCAGTTGCAGCATCAGCGGCAGCTTTATCAGCAGCGTTTGTTGTAGCTGTATCAGTAGGGCCTGCTTTAGTAGTATCTTGCTCAATGAT
Source organism: Sporosarcina sp. P37 (assembly GCF_002109365.1). NCBI lineage: Bacteria > Bacillati > Bacillota > Bacilli > Caryophanales > Caryophanaceae > Sporosarcina > Sporosarcina sp. P37. The sequence continues at coordinate 2,373,792 of NZ_CP015349.1, read as the reverse complement.
ATAGAACGAAGTTGTGCTTCCTTTTACTTCGCGAGTGACAGTAACTTCACCTTTTTTCAACTCTTTGATGAAGTCATCAGCAGTTGCGATTGGTGTATTACCAAGACCTTTGTATTCGTAAGTTACATCTTTTTCACCAGCATATTTAACTGCATCTTTTCCGCTGAAAGTAAGTTCTTTCTTTTCGGAGTTGAAAGATACAACATCGCCAGTGTAAAGATCAGATACCGCTCTTGTAGCTGTGAATGAAGCAGTAGCTTCTTTCGCAGTGAACGCATAATCCTTACCGTCTGTATCAACAGCAATTCCAGTAGCTACTACGCGTACTGAAGTGTTTTTATCCATAGTTGGTGCTACTTTAAGATCTGTATTGCCTGTTTCCTTAGTAACTGTATAGCTACGGTTAGGAGAAACGATTTGACCTTCAACTGTCACATCGTTAGCACCTGTATTAAATACAGTATAGGATGCCTTCTTAACAGAAGTGGATGCAACTTTTTTGTTTGATTGGTTAACTAGTTCTGCTTTAAACGTTGCAGTTTCGCTACCTTTGAATTCTTTTGTTTCTTTACCAGCAGCGTTGTAAACTTTCAATGCTGCGCCGTCTAGGTATGCAGCCTGGAAGTAAGAGATTTGACCAATTGCATATGGCTCGCCTTGATCAAAGTTACCTTCCACAGCGTTTGGATTGTTTACATCGATCCAAGCGATTGGAGTTGCATAGTCATTCACTTTATCAGAACCAATAACGAATGTCGCTTGACCTTTGCTGTCTGTTTTCACAGAGATTTTTTTAGCTTTGTCTCCAGTGAAGTACTGTTGTGTACCATCGTTGTTAACTTCAATGAATTTAGCATCTGTGTTAGTAGAGATTACACGGTCTAAGTCTTCATTGAATGCAACGTTAACGATTTCGTTCACTGCAATGTTGCCGTCTTTGTTTTTAACAGTCAACGTGTACTTACGGCCATTAGTTCCGCCAGTTGCTGCAACATCACCGTTGTCGCGAACCATTTCAAGAGTATACTCTGCTTGGTTAGCTGAGAACGTTACTTTTGAAGCTGTTGCTTGTAAATCAGATGCATCATATTTGTAATCATTAGTTGTTGGAGTATTGTTAGCAACAAATACTACAGGAGTTACTGATGTATTTTTACCGGAAACAGTGAATGTAGCTTCACCTTTTGAGTCTGTAGTGATTTGTGCAGCTTTAGTAACTGTACCGTTTGACAATTGAGCAACTTCAACGCCGTTAACTGTAGCGTCTTTCAATTGATCAGGTGTTACTTCGATGTTCTCTTTGAATGAAACATTCAAAGTTTGGTTTGCTACTGGCTTACCAGTTGTAGCATCCTTATGAGTTACTTTGTATGTTTTATTAGCGCCATTGCTGATTGTTGATCCAGCAGTTACGTCTTCTACTCCTAGGATTGTGTCAACGCCCCAGAATACATAACCGATGCTGCGTACTGTTGGCGCACCTGTTGGGTATGCTGTTACTTGATCTTGACCTGCGGAGTATTGAGTGTAAGAGAATGTCGCAATTCCATCTTCGTTAGTCATTACTTCGAAGACTTGGTCTTTGTTAGTTGTGCCGATAGTGTTAGCTTTCACGTTGAAAGTAACAGGGATACCAGCTTTTTTCACGCCAGTGTCAGCTGAAAGGATAACCTGTTGTCCAGTTTTACCTTGTACTGATTGGTTAGTGATTTTGATAGAAGTTGGAACTGTAGCTTCGATACCAGTGAATGTACCGATTGCTTTGCCGTCCAAGTTCACTGTGTACTTTTCTCCGCCCTTTTGAACAGCAGTTGTCAATACAACAGTTTTGTTATCAGTTTGCTTAACTGCTGCGTTAGAAACAGTTAAACCATCGATAGAGAATTTCAAAGAGTCAATGTTTTTCACTTCGTCTTTGAATGTTACTTCAACTGTAGTAGCATTGATGCCTTTAACAGTTGCAACTCCAGGAGCTACTACTCCGCCGCCAACTTTATCGAAGTCTACTAGAGTAGTCTTGTAAAGGAATGAAGCGAATTGTCCACGAGTTGTTGTGTTTTTAGGGTTGAATTCTGGTGCAGCTGGGTTTGTGATGTCGAAGAAGTCTAGAACGTCGATAGCAGGACGAGCTTCAGCTTTCGCTTTGCCTAGGTCTGTAACGTCTTTCTTGAAATCTTGATCTTTCACGTATGATACTAGGTCAACGTCATGTACGCGGTCGAATGCACGAACAAGAACGATTGCCATGTTTTCACGAGTGATATCGCTTGATGGGTCAAGTGAACCATCTGGTTTACCAACGAATACACCGTTGTCGTAAACTAGTGCAGACATTTTTAGAAGCTCATCGTTAGATGTAGTCTTCAAGTCTGAGAAGCGTGGCTTCGTTTTGTAGTCTTTAGGTACGTCATAACCTTCTGAGATCAACCATTTACCCATCAATTTTACTACGTCAGAACGTGTAAGTGTTTTGTTAGGTTTGAATGATCCGTCTTCGTAACCGGAGATAACACCTGCATCAGAAAGAGCGTTGATTGCCTCTTCGTGTGTGTTTCCCTTTGTGTCGTTAAAAGTTGCAGCGAATGCTACTGGTGCTACTGCAGATGCTACTAGTGCAGCTGATGCAGCCCCTACTACAAACTTGCGATATTTCGTTGGTTGGTTAGCCATTGAATAATTTCCTCCTCTAAGATATCTCTTTGTTTTTGCCAGTAACTACCTATGTATGAAAGTAGTAGGCATTACACATTAAAGTATAGATAAGAACATGCTGAAAGTCAATTGAATCTTGGAATATTTACTAGTCTAATAGCATAGAATGACAAAATATTTTTGCCGCATCTTCTATTGTATAGAAAGATTAATATAATACAAGTATTTTCCATACCGTTTAAAAAATAGAGTATTTTGTGCATGCAAGGAAATTTTGCAAACAAAAAGGCTAGAACAGATGGGAACTGTTCTAGCCTTTTTGTTTGCGGTCAACCAACCGTAACGCTTTGCACGAGCTGTGCTATATTCTAAGAGAAAATTATCCTTACACCTACGTATTCTATCACCTAGTTAGCTAGATTACAAGATAGTTCTGCTAGGGTCATTAGTAAAAGTTGTTATTTTCTGTTAGTGGGCTGAATCTACTTGTACTATCGGAGACAACCCCGACTCTACTTTGTCATTTCTTGCGGTACACTTCTACTAGAAACTTTGGTAGATTCATCTGTCTTTTTATGCGGCTTGGCTCAAGCAGCAATCGGTACAGCCATTCCGCTCCAGCTTTTTGAAACGCAGCCGGTGCTCTTTTAATATTTCCCGCCAATACGTCGAATGATCCGCCTACTCCCTGGAATAGAATCGGATGCAGCTCATTGCGGTGTTTTTCAATCCACTGTTCCTGCTTCGGTGAACCCATGGCAACGAACAGAATATCCGGCTGCGCCTCATTGATCGTATCAAGCACCACTTGTACATCTTTTTCATAACCATGCTGCACGCCTGCGATTTGGAGATTGGGATACAGTTCCTGCAATTTTGCAGCTGCCGCTTCAGCAACGCCAGGTTTAGCGCCGTAGAGGAAAATTCGTTTTCCTCTGACGGCTGCTTCCTGTACGACCCGGTCCATCATATCGATGCCGGTGACGCGCGAGCGAATTTGGCCCTTTTTCAGCTTGGATGCCAGAATAACGCCGATGCCATCCGGGATTTGAAATTCCGCCCGGTTGAGCAATGCTTTCAGTTCGGGATCTTCTTTTGCTTTCATCAGCTTTTCAGGATTGATGGCTACGATCAGTGATTTCTTTCCTTCTTCTATATTTGCGAAGACTTTTGGAATCAGTTCATCGTAGTTTTCCGTATTGACCGAAACGCCTAGTATCTCTTCTTTCATTTATAAAGCTGCCCCTCTTTTTTGCCGTCTCCAAGTTTGAAGAAGCGATATTCTTCCTGTTCCCATTTATCTGCGTTCAGTGCGTTTTTCGTATCAAGCAGAATCGGTCTCGGCTGTTTCGTCTGCACGTTTGCCGGATTCAGCTGTTTGAACTCGTCATGATCCGTTGTTAATAGAAGCAGATCCGCATCTGCCGTTGCTTCTTCTAGTGTTGCCACTTGAGTCGGGTGCTGCAGTTCTTTAATATGCGGATCAAAGGAGACAACTTCCAATCCGAGCTCTTGCAGGGATTCTGCTACTTTTGTAGCCGGGCTTTCTCGCATGTCGTCGACGTTGCCTTTGAACGCCAGTCCGAGAACCGCCACTTTGCCGTTTTCAATACCATATTCCTGCAACAGACGCTGTGCGCGTTTCGCTGTATACATCGGCATGCCGTCATTTGTCAGGCGGGATTTTTTGATAATGTCCGCTTTCTCCGGTGCGAGTTCCACTAAGAACCATGGATCGACGGCGATACAGTGACCGCCGACGCCAGGGCCTGGTGTATGGATATTAACGCGCGGATGGAAGTTTGCGAATTTAATGGCTTCCCAAATGTCCACATCAATGCCTTCTGCGATTTTCGCAAGTTCGTTGGCAAATGCGATGTTGACGTCGCGGTACGTGTTTTCCATCACTTTGACGAGTTCTGCTGTTGTTGCGTCCGTCAGATGGATCGTTCCTTGTACGAACGCCTGGTAGAGATCCTTTGTCATTTCTGCTGACTTCGCGTTGATGCCGCCTACGATGCGGTCGTTGTTAACGAGTTCTTCAAAGATTTTGCCGGGAATGACGCGCTCCGGTGAGTGAGAAACGAATAGCTCTTCTCCGATGATCAAGTCAGTTTTGCGCAGTTCAGGCAGCATGATGTTTTCTACTGTCTTTGGTGGGACAGTCGATTCCAGAATAACGAGTGCACCTTTTTTGACGTATGGCACGATCGATGCTGTGGCCGCACGGATGAACTCCAGGTTTGCTGTGTTGTCCGGGTTGATCGGTGACGGTACGGCGATGATGTAGACGTCTGCTTCCACCGGTGCCGTGGACGCTTGGAAGTGGCCTTCGTCTACTGCCTGCTCCAATCGTTCCTGGAGACCGTTTTCTTCTATATGTAGTTGTTTATTGTTGATGAGTTGTACGACGCGTTCGTTACGGTCGACGCCGTGTACTTGCAGGCCGCTGTTCGCGAACATGACGGCGGTTGGAAGGCCGATGTAACCAAGGCCTACTACGCATAATTTCTTTTTCATAGTGTATGATACCTTCGCTTTCTAATTTGGGTGCCGTCGCTGCCTGGTAAGGCTAGACGGTGGGTTGGGTATTGGATCTGCACTGCAGGCGGACGCTTTCCGCGGGCACGGCTTCAATCTCCTCGTCACTGCGTTCCTGCGGGGCTTTCAGCTCGTGCTGTTCCCGCAGGAGTCGCCGCCTCATATACGTCAACTTAAGGTGTATTTCTTCTTTTTATTCGTTCTGTGACCAGCTATTTCTTGATTGGAACGGTTTGGATTTGCTGGAATACGGGAATGTCTCTAGTAACCTTCACTTTACAGATTTGAAGGCACAGTAAATAACCCCCAGTATGTTCTTTTTTAAAAATAGTGTGCTTATGTTAGCCAGCTAATGGGTCCGGATCCCCTCACATTCTTCCGGCCATTGCTGGCTAATATGTGGAGTAGTTCATCCATCAGTTCCTTCCACTTAGGAGAAGCACGCGCCTGCACCAGTTTCCACACTCGTTCACTCACTTCCCGGATCGCAATCCGCTCACTCAGTATCAGTTGTTTCTCTCGCCAAAAGTAATGACGCACTTGATACGTAAGCAGCACACTCAATAAGAAAATAATTAACTCCGCATACAAATGACACATCCATCTCTCCAGTTTCATATTTCGATGAGGAGCGACCCCTAAGTCGGATTTCCATGACTTGAAGAGGAGCTCAATTTGCCACCTGTATCGATAGAGTGTACAGATTTCCGATGCCGGAATGTCTGTGGGCAGATTGGTCACATATAGAGACAGGCTAGACAAGTCCTTTACTTTTTGTTTAATGATTCCGGGCTTCGTCTGTTTGCGTCGTTTGATACGAAATTCCTGGCGCTTCTGTTCCTCGGCTGTCATCCGGTAGATCACTAAGCGGGCTGGCATCCGTTCATGTTTTCCTATATACACTCGCGGAAACTCTTTGCTTTCTCCCGGTTTCATGGTCTGTACTTCTTCTTCCAGATACAACCGGATATGCGCGTACTTTTTCATGAGTTCTCCGTTTTTATGATAACGCGGGTGTGACGAATTCACATAAAACATGGTGTCGGCACGTGCGCGTGATACATAGAATGCTTCTTTCTTTTCAATCTTCCTGAACAGATCACATTTGAAATAGCCTAGATCCTGAAGAAGCAGATCATCTTTCTGCACGCTCTCTAACCGGCTGAGCCCTGAAGGGGAATCTCCTGCTTTTCCAGGCTGGAGTTCCACATAATAGAACTTTCCTGTCAGATAATCAAATTCCAATTGGCATTTAACGCCACCCCCCGTGGTTCCGGGGAACATGGTGTGAAGTGCGTCAGGCAATTTAATGGAGCTGCCATCCAAAATTCTCATGCTTCTAAATGGATGAGTGGTAGCGATGGGAAGCTTAGAGAATGCCATCTGGAATTGGCTGTCAAATAACCGGAGAAAAATCTGTTCCAAAAACTGTACGGCATTTTTGTTGAACCGCTTATCCAGCGCCTGCTTGGATAGCGTCCGATTCCGTTTGGCCAGCTTCGCACACAGATGGGTTAACGAACAGCCCGCAACCGCCCCCGGCTGGTCAAACAGAAGATGAAGGAATGTATTCATATCCAGCTTGCGTTCCCGTTGAATAAACTTAGTCTCTCTAGCGATAGCGGTAAGTTCTTTTGGGTGACAGAAGAGTAAACAATCGACGCTGCTGATAAAAAGGATGTTTAGGCTTCATGAGGTATCCCTCCTTCTATTTGTCGTGGTAAGGATTTATACCAACAAATAAAGGAGATCAATCATAAATTACTAAATTTTTCTTAAGTTGACGTATATGGTCGCCGCCTTCCGTTCCGATCCTACTTATAGTGTAGTGGCAGATGGTGACTACCGTTTCGTTTTGTTGGGATTTTACGTTCAAGAGATTTGATTCCAACAAGTTTTAGTTCAAAGTAAAAGGATGAATTTCTTCATCCTTTTAGAAATTTAATTCAAGAAGAGCAAGCCAGTTGATCGTAAGTGGAAGGCGGCGACTCCCGATGGATCAGCCCGTCAGGCTAGACAACCAAAGGGAACTTGCGACCTGGTTGGCTCACCGCGGGCCCATGGGAAAGCGTCCGCCTGGAACGTCGATCAACGCTGCCATCCCGTTTACTCCATCTTCTCATTATACCAACATCTCTTCATTACAACCAGTTTATTTAGCTTGTGCCTGTACTGTATAAGGTGTGTACGTACCCTGGACTACTTTCAGCCCGTTGGCTCCTGTTATGCCCGGGTGGACGACGAGCATGTATTCTGCCCCGAGTGCCATTGGTCTGGCTGGCTGAATCGTCATAGTTTTGTCGTCGCTTGCTTTTTTCACCGTTTGTATAGAGACGCTGCCGAATTTAATAAGTTCCATCTTGTTGAAATCCTTTGCCGGTCCGAAGTTCATTTTTTGTGTGAATTCGACGTTGAAAACTTTGGACTGCGGTACGCCGGATGGTCCTTTGACTGGTTTATAACCTTTTGCGGCCAGGTCAGCTATGATGAGGCGTTTGTGCATGCCTGCCTGCTCCGTGCCCGGCTTCATTTTAATATTCGGTTCGACGCCTTTGTGCTGGACGGGTGTTCCCTTTGGCCCTGTGTAGTGACCTGTCGTCAGCTTCAGCGCGCCGCCGTTTTCTAATTCAAATAATGACTGGACGCTTCCTTTGCCTTTCGTTCTCTCCCCTACTATGTTCGCCGCCGTCTGATCTTTGAGGCTGACTGCAACGATTTCAGACGCCGATGCAGAATAGCGGTTGACGAGTACATACGTGTTTGCCGGGAATTTATTTTTCGCAGGGATGGCTTTCGCTGACTGTGTGCCCATGCGTGTCTGCAGTTTATAGGCTTCTTTCGTCTTCGGGAAGAATCCAAGCAATTGCTCCGCGCTTTCCACGTAGCCGCCGCCGTTAAAGCGCAAATCAAGAATCAGCTTCTCCGCTCCCTGATTTTTCAGGCGCGCCCAGTGCGTGTTGACGTCTTCCAGCAAATGCGCAGAGAACGTTTTGATTTTCATATAACCGACATTACCGTACATCATATTGGACTGCACATTATCTTGATTATACGGCGCGGCCACACTCGCAACTTGCGCAGGGGCTTTGGCGCTCGCGTATTGATTGAGATAGTCATTGTATTCCGCAGGTGACATATAGACCGAGTATTCGTCGAGCTCCCGGACAATTTCCGTGACGTTTCTCGCACTGTGAAGATTAGCGGGCTGTTCGCCGTAGTAATACAGTTCGACAATTTCTTTCACTTCGTCGAGCGTTGAAGCTTCAGTGGCAGGCGTCAGGCACAGCCAGGCCAAAACAGCCGCTGCTGCAAATAAAGTTTGTTTCATGGCGCTTCCTCCTTTATTTCGGTATAAGGATTGGTATGTATCTTTTCATTATACCCTTATACACAGACGATTAAGCGGACAGGATGCACTATTTTTTCGAATACAATGTGACCCAATAGATTTTACCGTCTTTATCCGGCGCGGTTCCTGCACCCATATGCGTAAATTTCGAACTTAACAGATTTTCCTTATGCGACGGAGATCCAAGCCATGCATTCGTGATTTCAAGCGCATCATCAAAGCCCGCCCCAATATTCTCCCCAAATGAAATCCATTTGTATTCGAATGTATCGAACATTTCCTGCACCGTGCCGTATGTCGGCGTCGTATGTGACAATTCCCCAAGCTTCGCCATGTCTTCTGCCCTCATGCTGGCCATCCGGTTTAGTGCCGGATCTGCCTGCAGGCCGGATATGTTGGCATCCTTTCGCTTGGCGTTGACTGCGATGATTGCCTGTGCCGCAAGTGACGGCTGTTCCGGTTCTGGCTTAGGCGGCTCTGGTTTTGGTTTTGGCGGCGTTGGTTTAGGCGGCTCCGGTTTCGGCTTCGGAGGAACAGGTTTAGGTGCCTCAGGTTTTGGCTTGATTAAGTTTTTATCCTGATCGACATACCCCACCTTCTTTTTATCATACGTGATCAGACCTTTTTTGCGATTGTTATCGAATTCTATCGTCCGGTACAAAAACGCCGCCAGCTGCCCGCGTGTGACAGGATCATTCATATTGAATTTTCCGCCCGGACGCGTCGTGGTGATGTTCAGTTCAGCGATTGTGATGATGTATTTGTAGTAGCCGCTGCTTTTATTGACGTCATCAAAGATAATAAAATCGTTGTCGTCGGTAATAATGTTGTAGCCAATGACCAGCAGCTTAGCCATCTGCCCCCGGGTTAATGGTTTATTCGGATTAAATTTCTTTTGATTGGCAAATAGACCGCGCTGTGTCAGTGCCCGGATATGATCATAGGACCCGTTATCCGGTGTGACGTCCGTAAAATCCATGCGATAGGCATGACTCGGCTCCGCACCGATGGCAAGCGCTATCATTTTCGCCGCCTGCGCGCGCGTAACAGGTTTATTCAGGCGATATGTATTGTCCGCATACCCTTTAATAATCTCGTTGGCCGCCAAATACATGACTGCATCGTAGGCATAATGCTTTTCAGGAACGTCCTTGAAATTGACAGGCTTCGCGGCCTCCACCGGCGCAGCAACAGAACCAGTTGCCGCCGACGCCGCGATTGCAATGGCAGTAGTACTTAAGAATAATTTCTTCTTGCGGGATAGATTCATATAAACGTCCTCCTTTTCCTATGAGTATACTGGATTACTATGATATTTTGATAGGGTCTTTGGCATATTTGATAGAGTTATTGGATTTTTTGTTGAATTGAGGTGAGGATAGATGATTTTTGGGAAATTTTGTTTAGGCAGATAGGCTGTGGGATTGAGCGGTTGGACGTGGGTTATGAGCGGTTGATGGGGCGGATAGAGCGGTGGAGCGAGGTTTATGAGCGGATGAAGAGTGACTATGAGCGGATAGGACGTTGCATAGAGCGCTTTGGCACGGGGTATGAGCGCTTACATGTCTTTTAGATGCGTGGAGCGTGGTGTATGAGCGGTAGAACTAGGTCTATGAGCGCTTGCTGGGGCGCATAGAGCGGTGGAACAAGGCCTATGAGCGCTTGACTAGTCTCATTGAGCGGTGGAACAAGGCCTATGAGCGCTTGAAGAGCAGCTATGAGCGGATAGGGCGCTGCATAGAGCGCTTCGACCTTGGGTATGAGCGCTTGCTGAGGCGCATAGAGCGGCGGAGCGTGGCGTATGAGCGCATGAGGAGCAATTATGCGAGGATAGCCTTTGGCATAGAGCAAATAAGGGAAGCTTTAAACAAAAATTTACCCCGTGTAAGCGAATATCGTGATAAAGAGACAAGCGCATGGGATGCCCGTGCGCTTGTTTGATTGTAATAGATTTAAAAAGACAAACCGTGAGGTTGGAGGAGTTTTGGGGAGAGGTGGTAGACGGCGTTGCGTTTTTTGCCGCAAAGTTCAGTAAAAGGGTTGGCCAGCATGCGCTTTGCTGCGTGGCGTGAGCCGATGTCGGTGAACTGGCGGAAGTTTTGATTGGTCAGTTGGGGACCGCTTATGCAGTACCATTCGGAAAGTGCATTGATGTGCGCCGCTTTATCATGATGACCGCACGCTCTGCAACGCCAGCTTTTTGACCGCCACTGCATCGTTAATTGCTGGCAGTGGGTGCACGTCACCCCCGCGGCTATGTCCTGTACGGCCAGCGAGTACTTCTCTATCAAAGGCAATGGGTCATATTCGCGGTGCGAACGTGTGATTTCATTTGCCAGGCGCTTGATTTGATCAGCTGTCAATAGAGTTTCTTTCATTTCGAGGGATCTGAGTCTGTTTGGAATTTCGTAAGAGAATGCGAGCCGGTGGGATGATGTTTTTTCGATGGCGAGTTCATTTTGGTAGGCAAAGACGATGTAGTCCATGAGGGGGATTTCGATGTTTCGTTCGCGCAGCCAATCCGTGAAGTAATGTTTTTTGCGTTCCATTTCTTCGATAGGACTTTTCAAAACGGTGCGTTCCCCGCTGCCAGATTCCCGAATGAATTGTGTGGGGTTTTGTTTGATTTACAGTCTGCCTGCGATGTTTTTGATTTCAAAGAGAATGATTGTGCTAGGTGTGATGATGACGGAGTCGATTTGAAAGTAGGCGTGCCCATGTTTCAGGAAGATATCGTGGAGAATTGCGTGCGGATAGGCTGGGATGAAATCTCGTAATTGATAATCAAATTCCCTCTCCCCTCCGAAGCCGGCTTTGCCGTTGTAGAGATCGTTGCGGACTTTTTCGTATTTTTCATGATTGATCGGCAGTCGTTTCAGCAATGCATCTTGGCCAATGATCAATTTCGGGATGCTGCGTGTTTTGTAGAGTATGATTTTTCCCTCCTTGTAGTGGATGTGTTCTGAGTTTATTGTAGCAAGCTGGAAGGTTATTGGGAAGTTTTAGGAGGGAATTCATTTTTGGGACGGATTTCGGGCGTGAAATTGGATTTTGCAGTTGATTTTAGGGGAGGAATTTGATTTTCAGGGGTTGTCGGGGTGGATTTTGTGGTGGTTTTATAGAAAATGCGTCTTTTGGCTTACTGCAGAGGGATGGCGATTGAGCGGTTGCCGAAGAGTTATGAGCGGATAGGCGGAGTGATTGAGCGCTCGCGGAGGGTCAATGAGCGCGTGGACACTGGGTATGAGCGCTTGACGGGATCTATGAGCGGTTAAGCAGCAAGTATGAGCGCTCCGGCGGAAAAGGCTGGATGGACCCACTGAAATACGGGGATTGAGCGGTTGCCGAAGAAGTATGAGCGGATAGGCCTAGTGATTGAGCGCTTGCGGAGGGTGAATGAGCGCGTGGACGGCAGCTATGATCGCACGACGGGATCTATGAGCGGTTAAGCAGCAAGTATGAGCGCTCGGGCGGGAAAGGTTGGCTGGACCCACTGAAATACGGGGATTGAGCGGTTGCCGAAGAAGTATGAGCGGATAGGCCGAGTGATTGAGCGCTTGCGGAGGGTGAATGAGCGCGTGGACGGCAGCTATGATCGCACGACGGGATCTATGAGCGGTTGAGAAGCAATTATGAGCGCTCCGGCGGGAGAAGTTAGCTGGACCCACTAAAATACGGGGATTGAGCGGTTACCAACGAGTTATGAGCGGATAGGCGGAGTGATTGATCGCTTGCGGGGAGCGAATGAGCGCGTAGACACTAGGTATGAGCGCTTGAGGGAATCTATGATCGGTTAAACAGCAAGTATGAGCGCACCGCTCCGCCCCCTCGCACCCGCTCGCCCACCGTCACACCGCCACCCCAATCCGCCAAAACAAAAAAACTGCCCGAGGGCAGTTTTTTATTGTTTGATCAGATAGCGGACGTAGGTTCTCCAAGGTGTGGTTTTCCATTGTTCCCATTCCGGCAGATAGAGCGGAAGCGGGTGGAAGATTTGTTGGTGTTCTAGGCTGCTGTCCAGATCTTCGTTATGCAATGCGACCATTCCCGGTTCGGCTCCGCTTGTTATGACGGATCGGTCGAGTGAGGTGAATGGTGCTGTGACGGTTGTTTGGATCGCCCGGCCGTTGTTGTCGAGTGTCCAAATTTTTGCGTCATCTTGGTATTTGTCTGTGAGCCAGTTTGTCTTGACGCTGACTGCCTGGTTCGCTTCATTTGTTTGAATGAAGGTGTTGACGTTCGTGCCGAATGGCAAGTCCATTTGCTCGTCGTATGGTGCGACGCGTACTTCGTAATAAGCCAATGGATTGTCTTTTTGCGTGTTGCCGAGTGATTTGTATGCTTCCAGCCACTCGTCTTCTTTTGCAGGCACTTTAGATACGGATACGACGACACCGTTGATAGTAGAGATGTCATTCGGGTAATCCGGTGCGATGCGCTCTTGGATTTCCGCGAGTTTCTTCTCCTGTTTCGTCAGCTCTGGTTCGCCTTCTCGTGTCTCACCGGTTTCGGGGTCCGTAATCGTTCCGTCCGGATTAGTGACCGTGCCGTCAGGGTTGCTTGTGCTTCCGTCAGGATATGTGACCGTTCCGTCTTCATTCGTGACTGTGCCGTCGGAATTTGTTGTTCCGTCAGTGTCGTTTGAATTCGGTGTGTCTTCATTACTCGGCGGTGTTCCCTGTGCAGGAGCAGTTGTATCTGGATTCTTATCGTTTGAACTGTCGATGCTAGTGTCCGGTGAAGATGCCGGTGCTTCCGGTTTATCTTGCGTGCCGTCCGGATTGCCGGATGTGCCGTCGAAGTTCTCTTCAGGGCTGGTTGTGCTGTCGTTTGATTTCACAGCTGGCGGTTCTGAACCGTCAATTTCTGTTTTCGGGTCATCGTACGGCACGCCGTCTGCAGATGCAGTCAGCGAAGCGACCGATTTGCCTTTTGCACTGCCGACACCGTCTTCGGTTTCTTCCGGTTCTTGATTCGGATCGACTTTCGGTGTAAATGGTGTATGAATCGATTCGTGCTGGATCGTTACCGGCGCGCCCGTTTCAATCGTCGGCCATTCATTGTCGAGAACGTAAGTGACAATCGTCTGGTCATTGCTGTAAATATCAATAGAAGGTGACTCGCTGTCGCGTTTGATCGCCACGACATAGCCGCTGACTGGGCTTGTCAGTGCGGATTCATTCGGCAGTTCTGCGAGTTGCGCTTCTACCGTGGCAGTTTTCTTCTGCACTTCCGCTAGGTCACGCTCGGCTTCCGCAATGGCCTGCGCAAACGTTCCGTCTCCCGTGACATCGATGCCGACGTTCAAGTTGACACGGACTTTCTTCTCGTCGTTCGTGTCATAGTAGTCACTGTCATTGCGTGAACCGCCCGATCTTGTCTGTTCATACTTCAAATTACTGATTGTTTGCGAGATGGATGATGACTGGTCCTGCAGCGCGCTCAGTTCTGAGTTTAATTTGCTGCGCTGCGAATCAATCTGATCCACTTTTAATGAAGCAAGCTCCGTTCCGAAATCTACCGCGTCCCCTTCCTGAACGAGCCAGGATTCAATTGTCTGGTCGTCTTTCAGGTAGATGGTGTGCAGATCTTTTGGCGAAATGAAGCCTTCTTTGTCGAGTTCTTTCTTATAATCATCCGCAGCCAGCCGTTCATATTCGCTGACGTACTGGGCTTTTGGAATGACACTTTTTTCAGCGAACACCAAATACGTGTTCAATGCAAGAAACGCTGTCACGAGGACCGTCACGATGAGATTTTGAATTTTCATCTGTTATAGTCCTCCAATCATTAACAGATTCAGCAGTTTTTCGACTGGCACGAAGCCAACTGCCGCTGTAATTAAGGCAAAGACCACCTGCAGAGCGATCAGCATCCAAAGTGCGTTTTTGCGGATGCCTGTATGCTCCACGACCTCTTCGCCGACAAGCGACGTCTCTATTTCAGAGAAGCTGATGAAGCGGTACTGAACCGCGACAATGAGCGCAGAGAAGATCGTCAGTTGATTGACAAATAAAATGATGTACCAATTTTCCAAGAATGTCAGTGCCAGCGGTCCGAATGAAAGAATCGAAACTGCCGCTGTTTTTCCAGCAATTGCAAAGACGAGGAAATTGATGAGTTTTTCAAATAACAATAATCCGGTAACCACCAGCTGCAGTTTCAGCAATGGTTTGAACGGGATTTTCGTCAGCAAGCTTAAAATCCATGCGACGCCCCAGAAATGGAACGACAGGTACACGAGGGCCCAGATTATGGTGCCGGCGAGTGCGGCGTAGCGGCCGATGGTGTAGTCATCGATCGTACCGTTTGCTATAATATACGTCATCGTTTCCGAGTTCATGCCCCACATTTCGCGGAGGACGAACAGGATGATGCCCAAAATGAATACACTAAACACACGGCGCTTGAATCCGGTGACGGTGCCCTGCCCGATTTCAGTAGCAAGACGGTCTGGATACAGTAGTGAACGCCAATAACCGTAAGTAGAATACATATGTACTTCTCCTTTGCCTCCAACTTGTTCGACTGATTATATCAGTTTCTATCTCTCTTACTTTATCAAAAAATGACGATTTTGCAACGAATGTCTCGTATTGTTGCGGAATTTGATAGAAGGGGGTGGAGTTTTTAACGCGGAATTAGGGAAACGGAGCAGAAATTAGGGAGGCGAGTTAGTGAGCGGTTCGGGATTGAAGCTCCAGCTGGGGACGCGTTCCGGTGGGCGGGCGGTGAACCACACCCCTTCGCTTCGCTTCGCTTCGCTCGGGTGTTTCACCTGTCAATGCAAAGATGTGCTCCTTCCCGCTACGCTTCACTCGCAAAAGCGAAGCGTTAGGAACATATCTTTGCACTTCAGGCAGCCACTCCAGAACGCGTCCGCCTGGAACTCCGTGTAACGATGCTTTCCCGTTTCCATTTCAATCCCGCACGCAGAGGATTAACGGGGAATATCTTGAATAGGTGCATTAAATAACTTCATCCTACTCTCTAACTCTCTAGCAAACCTAAAACTAGGCAAGAAAATAAGGCCGAATGAGCGGATGAGAGGCAAGTATGAGCGCTTACACGGATCCATTGAGCGCCTGACGAAAATTATGAGCGGTTACCAGTATGCATAGAGCGCTCGCACCCTTACTATGAGCGCTTATCCAGATTAATGAGCGGCTGATGAATTTATTGATCACTGCACAGCCAGTCACCACTCCAGAAACCAACACAAGTGAAACGGAGTGGAAGTCGGCCCCACCCTCACCGCCAGCCTATCTAATTCATTTAATTTCAAGATACTTGAAGACTAGGGGAAATAAAGTTAATGCACTTAAAACATTCACTGACGCTAGAGCGTGATTTATTGTTGTCTCTGCACTAATTTTAATTCAAAGGCAGATCAAGTTCACTTACCTGTTAATCTATCAAATCGATTACACCTCTAACTTCAATGCACAACAATAGGTATCCCCCGTTTACATTGCAGGGATTGGAGCGGCAGGCGGCCCCTCCCGAACGCGTCCGCCTAGAGCGCAAATCCCCACCCCTATCCCGACGCCAGCCTCTCCAATTCATTTACCCTCACAATGTTTGAACACCACTAAAACCGGCAATAACAGGAACTATCACAGGGCATTGGATAGCCCTGAATATACAAAGGAGTGACGAGCGATGAATTTGGATAAGACGATTGAGTTTACATGGCAGGACTTTGCACTCGGCCTTGGCGGATCAGGACTATTCGTACTGGCGCTCCATTTTCTGACACTATGACAAACACACGATTTCCGCCCACATAAAAACACCTCGGCTCCGACGCACAATAAAGTGCTTCCAACTGAGGTGTTTTTTAACGTGTTATGAAGATGATCAAATCAGCCGCAGTCCCTCCATCAACTCCTTAAACAAGAGCTGGTTTTTCGTTTCGAGTGCGTAATCAACCATACGTTCCCAATTGTCCCGCTCTAATTTCTCCACCAAGCCGTCAGCCTCACGCATGTACTCTTCCTGTAGATGGCCTTCCAATCCCATCGCTCCTTCGAGTATAGTCGACAAATGCAAATGTAAATCGGAAACTAGCAACAATTGATAAAGTGGGATCCTGATAAACCGGTTGCCTCTCTGAAAGACAAATACCTCTCCTAAGTTCTCTACCTGCAAACTTTTCGTGTTAATCACAATCTCTTTGCCTTCTGCGGGAATGAATTGGAACACTTCTTCATTACGTTTAATTGAGAAGTATTGATAGGCGAATACAAGTCGGAGGTTGAATTCTTCTTTCCTGGTGAAAAATGGCTTGATTCGCTGTATGAGCAACATAACCTCTCCCTCCTCTTCAGTAATTTGAATTTTCCGATTATTATTAATATATCACACCGAAGAGGATTTTGTGCATAATATGAGTCGGAAACCTCCTAATATACCAAGAGAATTTTTCAGTTACTTGTCATAGCGGGCGAACCTCACCGTTTTTCACGCAGCAGATCAGGGCCGCAGCGTAAATGACGTGGACAGCGGCAAGAAGTGAATATTTTCTCTGTTCAGCTGCCGCATTAAACTTCCGCACGTGTCGCTGCCGGATTCTTTGTAGGAGAAGCTGATCTGACTGTTTGCATAATAAATAATGACTTGCTCGAAGATCATTTCTCCGCACGCCACGCCGTATAAATAAGAGACATTCCGCCGCGTGTCGTGCACGGATTTTTCCGAGAACTGTTCGAGTGATTTGAAGAAGCACAGATGACTGGGTATGACAGGTTCGGGGTGTTGTAACCGGTACTGCAATTGAGGGATATGTAAAATCAATTGCACTCGTTCTATCGCGTTCTCCTCCATTCTGCCTTTTACCATAATTTTCTCATATCTTTGCTTAAAAGTTCATTAAATGCCATTTCAGCATCCCTATTGTCTAATTGGCAAGTTTTATGATTGCGCCGCCCCTTTCTTATACGATGGCGAGAAAAACGGGTGATGAAAATGAGTTTTGGTTCGCAGTTGCGGGAATACCGCGATGAGTATTTGCATACCTCACAAAAGCAGATGGCGCAGGATTTGGGAATTGATCCGGCTACGATTTCACGGTACGAATCAAATAGACGGGGCTTTCCGATCGAACAGCTGCCTCTGATTAAAAAGCTGTATAAGATTCCGGATGATATACTGCTTGCGATGATCTTGGGGCGGCCGCTGAAGAAAGTGCGCTCTTTTTCTTCTCAGACGCTCGACAGTACGGCGGCTTATGAAAAAGGATTTCTTGCGCAGTACGGATCACTGATTGAAAGTGAACCCTTGCTGAAAGAATTCATTGTGCGGGCGGATTCGCTGGATGAAGAAGACCGTCATCTGCTGCTGTCAGGCCTGCTGAATTTCATACAGCTGTACGAAAATCAGCAGCGGAAATGAAAATAGTATCTTCTTACGTTCCTCAAGTTGTGGTAAAAAGCCGGTAAAAACGGTATAATAGGAGGAATGCTTTAAGTAAGGAGTGGATTCGGTGGCCATCACAATTGAACGAATCGCAAATATGCACGAATCAGAAATTGAAGAATTCATGAATCATATTAAACATACATTTCAGCCGTCTGTTCCCGAACAGGCGGAAATCGTACGCAAGGCGGCGTCTCTCGTCCGGATGAACGCAATCGGCGCGTACCGCTATACAGAAGTCGAGCAGGCTTTGATGGCAAATATATCAGGTACAGAGTCGGAGTTCGCACGTCTTTCTTTCATGACGATGGAACCGTACTGCACTTGCGCAGGCGGTGACTGGTGCGCGCATCAGATCGCGGTCGTTTTTCATTTGTATTCGCAATTTCATTCGCTGTCGGATTGGCTGAATACATGGCGGCAGTCAGGCACGGTGCAGACGCAGCTGTCGATAACAGAGCGTACGCCGGAAGCCTGGCTTACTGCGCTTGGCACATTAGTTAAGCCGCTTGCTGAATTAAGCCCGAAAGACGGACCGACCGGCTTCTTGCATTATATCTCGAAAATTGAACACCAGAAGACGCGGCTTTCTCCTTTTGAATGGGAATGGAAGCCGCTCTTTTCGCTGTATTATCAGCTGACGCTTTTACGGGCGGCATGGCCTTTCCTGTCTGGCGAACTTGCGCTCAATGATTCCTATCATTACGGCAAATGGCAGCTGACGATCTGGCTTAATGAACAAATGTCCGAAATGAAGGCGGGCATTAAACAGCTGAGCTCGAAGTCGCGGCTGTTTGAGACAGACGCATTCCACGCGAAGCTGAAGGATCTCATCCATGCATTTGCAGTGGAGGAAGAAGGATTGTTCTCGAAACGTTTTGAAGCATTCCGACTCGTCTATACTGAGCTTTATTCGGATGAAGCGGAGCTGACAGAGGAGATTGAACGCCTCGAGAACGAAACGTCAGAAGATGCACCGCTGCTCCGTGCATTCCTTTATTTGACGTCAGGCCGCTTTGATGAACTGGACCGAGAGTTGGATTCGCTCGATGCCACCGCGGTGCCGCAGTGGCTGGCGTTTGCGTTGTACGCTAAAGAAGATGAAGATTTTGATATTGTGCAGACGATCATGCTGAAGCTGCTGCCTCATCTGGCTGATTATTATCAGCAGCTGGCGTCGCGCAATCGTGCGGCATTTGCTGAAGATATCGATGAGCTGCTCGCGCTGTCTGACGTGCCGGAAGAGCAGCGTGATCTGCTGTTTCAATCGTATGGAGCGGAGGCAGGCCGGGCATACGGCAAGTTTCTGTTTGAGCGCAACCGCTACGAAGAGTGGGCTGCGCTCATGCATTTGACGCGCGGATCGATCGATTTGATTGACGGTTCGCTGCTGAAGACGGCGCTCGCGGAAGATTCGCAGGCAGTCTTTCCTCTCATGCATGCAGAAGCGCTGAAATTGGTGAAAGAGAAAAACCGTGACAGCTATCGCCGCGCCGTGCGCCTGTGGAAACAGATGAAGACCGCCGCTAAACGTGACGGCCGCAATGAATTTTGGAACCGCTATGTCCATACAGTCCGCCAGCAGTTTCCGCGTCTGCGTGCGCTGATGGAAGAGATGGAGAAAGGAAATCTGCTGTTATGACTGAGTCGAACATCTTGCAACTTTCATTAGAATTAACGTTAAAAGAAGGACAGGACGGGGCATTTTTGGTGTCCGCGAATGTCGGGGGCGAAACGCGGACGATTGACGCGGATATGCTTGTGTCGTATTTATTTTATTCGGATGAGCAGACGATGTACGGCATGATGGTCAATCAGCGGGACAACTGGCTCGATGTGTCGATTGATATGCTGCTGCGCCTGTTCTCTTCGGGCAGTCATCCGTACGTTCACTACTCCGGTGCTTCTGCAAGTGATCAGCAGGTGCTCGACAGCATCCAGGAAGCAGCTGTGCTGTGGAAAGATCCTGCACTGTTTTCTTACGTGGAGGCAACGGAAACAGGAATGACGTTCAATTTAGAGAAAACGGGCTTGTCCGAGCAGGCAGGGCGCTATATTTCGCTTGCTATGCGCGGACAGCTTGCAACGCTCGGCGTGTCGATGGCTGACTTTCCTGCGCTGCTCCCCCACTTCCAGCAATACGGCTGGCCGCATGCCGAGTCGGTCAAGCTGCCGTTCCGTGTGGCATTGCGCTTAACGGAGCCCGATGTCGACGAGACAGACTGGCTGCTTGAAACGGTGCTCATCAGCGAGCGCGGTGTACAGTGGTCGCCAGCTGTCAGGAAAGTGTCGGCTTCGATTGAGAGTGCGCTGCCCGCAAAGCGAAAGCCGTTTGCGAAAGATATTGAAGATCGTCAGGCTGAAATGGTCGGGATTTTCCGTTCGATTGAATGGCTGGAGACTGGGAAGTTTATGCATGTGCCGCTGAATGATGCGCAAGTCCGTGTGTTTATACAGGAAGACTTGCCGCTTTGTCAGGCCTTTGATTATCCCGTGATTTTGCCGGCGTGGCTGAAATCTGTGACGGAGACGAAGCTGAAGATCCGGACGTCTGCGGGGATGCAGTCGTACCGTTCGTCAGCTAGCCTCGATCAGGTATTGTCATTTGACTGGCAGTTTTCACTTGCCGGCGAGCAGATTGACCGGGAACAGTTCCAGAAGATGGTCGACGAAAACCGTGAGTATATCCGCGCGGGAGACGAGTGGTTCCATCTCGATCCGGCGTGGCTCAAGCGCATCCGCGAACTGATGGAACAGGTCGACGACGGCGAGTGGACGGTGAAAGATCTGCTGTTCAATGAAGTGCCGGAGGAAATTGTGCCGGTCTACGATGAAGAGGAAGAAGACGATCCGTTGGTGGCGTTTTCGATGCAGCAGTCACTGCGTAAAGTGATGAATATGCTGCACGATAAAAAAGGCCTGCCGGAAGTGCCGGTTCCTGCGAATTTGCATGCAGAATTGCGCCCGTATCAGCAGGAAGGTTTCGAGTGGCTTCATTTCATGCGGGATAACCGTTTTGGCGCGGTGCTTGCAGACGATATGGGACTTGGAAAAACGGTGCAGCTCATCACGTATTTGCTGTATGTGCACGATCTTCCGGAAACCGACTCCCCTTCGCTCATCATTTGTCCGACGAGTGTCATGGGCAACTGGCAGAAAGAGCTTCAGCGGTTTGCGCCGTCACTGCGTGTACATGTGCATTACGGGACAAACCGTGCGCGCGAGGAGCAGTTCGCAGACATAATGAGTCAGCGTCAGGCAGATATTATTCTGACGACGTACGGCACCGCCACGCAGGACAGTGAGATTCTGTCACTGTATGAGTTTGCCAATGTGACGATCGATGAAGCGCAAAATATCAAAAACCTGCAGACGAAGCAGTCGCGGGCGATCCGTAAACTGCGCGGTGTGCATCACATTGCGCTGACGGGCACGCCGATCGAGAACCGTCTGTCGGAGCTGTGGGCAATTTTTGATTTCATTCATAAAGGATATCTTGGCAGTTTCCGCAAGTTCAACGAAGAGTTCATCGTGCCGATTGAGCGCGATGATCTGGAGAGCGAGAAGAAGAAACTGCGGGCGCGAATCCAGCCGTTCATGATGCGCCGGACGAAGAATGATCCGGAACTGCGCCTGAACTTGCCGGAGAAGCTAGAGCAAAATGAATATGTGCCGCTTACTACGGAGCAGGCGGCATTGTACGAAAGTTTTGTCGCGGAGACGAAGTTTAAGCTCGAGACGCTCACAGGATTTGAGCGCAAAGGCTTGATTTTGAAAATGCTGAGCCGGCTGAAGCAGCTGTGCAATCATCCGGCATTATTCCTGAAAGAACCGCCCGCTCCTGCTGCTGAGCTGACGAAGCGTTCCAATAAAATGGCGCGGATCGTTTCGATGGCGGCGGAGATTGCGGCGAACGGTGAACAATGTCTGATCTTCACGCAGTATATCGGCATGGGGCAGATGCTTCGCCAGTGTTTATCGGAATTGCACGGAATCGACGTGCCATTCCTGACGGGCAGTATGCCGAAGGGGCAGCGTGACGCATTGGTCGAGGCGTTCCAAAACGGGGAATTCCCGATATTCATCCTGTCGCTGAAAGCTGGGGGAACCGGCTTGAATCTGACGCAGGCGAATCACGTGCTGCACGCGGACCGCTGGTGGAATCCGGCTGTAGAGAACCAGGCGACCGACCGTGCGTACCGTATCGGGCAGACCAAATTTGTGCATGTGCATAAATTTGTGACTGTCGGGACGATCGAGGAGAAGATTGACGAGATGCTTGTCGAAAAGGCTGCATTGTCAGCTGATTTGATTCATTCGAGTCAGTGGTTGACAGAGCTCAATGATCGAGAGCTCGAGGAGTTGCTGACATTTAATTGACGGATGGGGCAGCTGTGCGAAATCCTGTCGCAGGGACCTGTATCGAACGCTGATGCAGGTCCTTTTTGCGTTCACTTT
Source organism: Sporosarcina sp. P37 (assembly GCF_002109365.1). Classification (NCBI taxonomy): domain Bacteria; kingdom Bacillati; phylum Bacillota; class Bacilli; order Caryophanales; family Caryophanaceae; genus Sporosarcina; species Sporosarcina sp. P37. Next base: position 2,351,375 of record NZ_CP015349.1, on the reverse strand, counting down.
CTGTCGCTTGGCAGAAGAAAAGGGTTCGTTTTGATTGTTTCCAGGTAATTCAGGCGCTCGTTCAGGTTGGCGATGATGCGGGTAAGCTGGCCGACTTGGTTTTCGAGGCGCTGGATGTCTTGCTGATGAGGCCCTTCGGTTTTCTGATGGATCATTCGGCGTCTTCCTTTCTGTGAGCGGGTATGTATCCCGCCTGCCCGTAATGGGAAGTGGTCTCCGCATTCGGGCGGCGGATGAATTGGCGTAAATTGATTCAGTTCCTATGCTGAATGTACTCCCGGCAGCGCAGCGGATCGGGTCCCCACCCGTTCATGCATCTGCTGGTATGGTCTAACAGTTGGCGAATATGCTTGTAGTGTCATATAGTATTCTCTTTTTTCATTTCTCTTCAATTGTGTGCATCCAACGGCCCTTCAGGAATTGATCAGCAGTGGATGTGTGACGGCGTATGTGCCCGCTCTCTCCTCTCCTTTCATTTGAATTGTTTCAGTCAGAAAATGGGCAGTGCGTCTGCCGCAGTTTTCGCTTCTTTAAAACGCGCGGGCTCAGCAGGTGTATGCGTTTTCATTTCTGTGTCCTGGTATTTGGATGATTTGGACAGAAAACGGATGTCGCTGCACATGACTTCTGTGATGTACACTTTTGTCCGGTCTTCCCGCTCGTAGTTCCGTGTCTGAATGCTGCCGCTGACACCTACGAGTGATCCTTTGCCGCAGTGGCGGACCAGGTTTTCGGCCGATCTTCCCCAGACGGAGCACAGTACGAAATCGGTTGCGAGTTCTCCGTTGGCGTTCTTGAAGCTGCGGTTAACTGCGAGGACGAATGAGGCGTTGACACGTCCTGATGAATGTTCTTTAAGTGCGAGGTCTTTGGTGATGCGTCCTACTAGAGCCACTTGATTCACGGTGTTTGTCCCTCCCTTCTTTGTGCTGACTTTATAATAATTCATGCGCGGTCATTCTGGCAAAACGGCAAAATTGAATTTTGATGCGGTTTTCGGCAGGGTTTTTCATTTTTCATTCGACACGGTTTTTGGGATTTCGCGGTGCGATGCGTTTTGGCGGTGTTGCGTGATCCGGTGTTTTTGAATTTTCGGGTATTGTGGGTTTTTTATGCTATACTGAGGAAAATTGTACCGAGGTGATGGGATTGAAGACGTTTAAAATGCTTTCGGTGGAAGTGCTGCAGGACGATGGAGTGCTCGCTTTTCCATTGTATGACGGCATTATTATCAACCAGGAGAACAGCCACCGTTTATGGGTGCTCGAGCTGTTCATCGACGCTAGATATAAGGAAATTATGGAGAAATGGAAAGTCGAGGAAGCCTTGCTGGAGGTGCGCGTCGTCATTTCGTACCCGGGCAATGAGCCGGCTTCTTTCATTGTCGCTGTAGAGGACTGGCGCGAGATCGGTGAGCGTATTTCGGTGCTGATGAAGGGCCGGTTGAAGCGCGCGCGTTCAAAGTATGCCGAGCATTTGCTGGAGGAGCTGCTGGATGAAGGCTTGGAAGGCGATGCGCTGCTGGAGCGGTTTGAGACCGGAATGTGGGATCGGCCGAAGCTGAAGCGCGATGAGATTTCGGATGATAAGACGAAGTTGTGAGCTGCCCTGTTGGGTGGCTTTTTTTCGTTGGGTGAGGAGGGGTTTTGAGGGCGTTTGGTGTGGGGTTATGAGCGGTGAGCGTGGGGCATTGAGCGGTTTGCAAGACACTACGAGCGGCGAGCGTGGCACATTGAGCGGTTTGCAAGGCACTATGAGCGGTTGGCGGGGGGCATTGAGCGCTTGGCGTGGGACATTGAGCGCTTGGCCAGGCACTATGAGCGGTGAACACGGAACATAGAGCGCTTGGCAAGGCACTATGAGCGGTGAGCATGGCACATAGAGCGCTTGGCAAGGCGCTATGAGCGGAGAGCATGGCACTAGCAGCGAGCATGGGGCATTGAGCGCTTGGACTGGCACTAGGAGCGCTGAACACGGAACATAGAGCGCTCGGCAAGGCACTATGAGCGGTGAACACAGAACATAGAGCGCTTGGCAAGGCACTATGAGCGCTCACGCCCCCGCATTGAGCGGCAGACTCGCCAGGCCATTCATTAATTCAGCCAACACACAAAAAAACAGCCCATGCATTCACTATGCATGGGCCGTTTTGACAGTTGCGGGAATCATCGAACTTTACGATCTTCGCCGCGGATGACGCCGTCAGGAGCGGCGTCGTTGCCGTTCATCCCGCCTTCGATGGTGTTATCATCGCGTGCGCCGCGGTTTTCGTTGTTGTCATCGAGGAGACCGTCGCGTTGTTTGTTGATGCCTTCGCGATCGTTTTCCTCCAAGACCCTGTCGCGGTCGCGGTTCATGATCCCGTTGTCGTTGTTATCGTCGAGATCGTTCATGATGCCGCCGCGGTTGTTATCCTCGAGACCGTCCAGATTGGGTCCAAGGCGCTTGTTGCCGTTTGGCGTGTTGTCGCGTTCCATATCTTGCATTGGCGTTTCATTGTTGTCTGGAAGCGCGCCGTTGTTCGTATTACAAGCGGTCAGGACGAGTGCGGAAGCAAAGACTACAGGCAGTGCTTTTCTGATCATAAAAAAATTCCCTCCTCTTTTTACAAGCTGTCAACCATACGTATCGGTATGATCTTCGTTAGCTTGTGTCAAAAGGAGAGAACTATTCGCATTAGTTATTCATGTGCTCCGCGGTTGCCTCCAACACGTTTTGAACGTATACAGCTTCCGCTTTGCAGCCATAATCATAATGAGTGTTAAGTTTTTCTTGAAGAATTTCAATTTGTGCGATCTGCTCTTCAGTCGGCGGATCATTTAAGATGCGGATCAGGACTTCTTCTACACGCTCTGCCAATTCTTTATGGAATTCCGGATCTGCTTTGATCGCATTAGGAATTTTGTCGTACCAAAGTGCTTTGGTCGTTATGTATTCCCGCCAGTTTGCATAAAATTGTTCAATATTATATTTGTCTGCTGACCAGCCGATTTCACCCATATATTGTTCAAACGATTGCGAAATGGAGCGGGTGATGCTGCTCTTTATATTTGGAGAAAGCTTTTTTAACATGCTCTAATGTAACCTCCCACTGTCAATGCCGCAATGGGCATTCCAATGCTTATTATATCAATTGATTCCGATTATGCAAAATGTAGTTACTGTTCCTGGACCGGTCCCAGCGCGAATGTGATTTCTGTTTCACATGCGACTTCCCCGTCAACTGTTGCGATTGCTTTCCCTTTACCGATCGAACCGCGTAAACGGACGATTTCAACTTCCAGGCGGAGCGTGTCTCCCGGTGTGACCTGACGTTTGAAGCGGCAATTATCGATGCCTGCAAAAAATGCCAGGCGTCCTTTGTTTGATTCCAGCTTGAGTAAAGCGACTGCGCCCACCTGCGCCAGTGCTTCGACGATGAGAACGCCCGGCATTACAGGATAGCCAGGGAAATGGCCGTTAAAAAATTCTTCATTGATCGTTACGTTTTTCAGTCCGACTGCACGCTTGCCTTCTTCCAATTCTTCGATGCGGTCGACGAGCAGGAACGGATAGCGGTGCGGGATGATTTCTTGGATTTGTTGCGCGTTCAGCATGAAATGAGTCTCCTTTATTCCAGAGGATCTGATAGTTTCAGATGTTTCTGTGTTTATTTGCCATTCATAATATCAAAAATATGCTGCCATGTCTCTTTTTTAAAGACATCGCCTGCTGAACCGTCGCCGATGACACTGAATCCGATCATTGCGCCAGCCATTGCGGCGAGGAGCATCAGCACGAGTAAAATCACTACCCGCAGCCAGATGGGAATGAGGCGGACTTGTACCCAGCGCAATTCACTGACCGGTTTTACAGGCTTTTCAGCGCGTTCTCTGCGCGGCCATTTATTTTTGATGCGAGCCCAGAATGTTGCGTCTGTTTCTTCCGGTTCAGGAAGTTTTTCGGCGGGCTGTTTTTCGGCCGGAAGAGGTTCTTCTGCCGGCTCTTCCTGTTCGTTTGTTTCCATGTTTGTCATATCGGATTCAGACACTGCACCGGCTTCGATTGGCTCTCCTGGCTCGTCAGGAGCTGTTTTTGGCTCTTCCAGTTCAATCGGCGTTTCAATGTCCGTCGGGCCGTCTTCACTTGCTACAGACGATTCTGGTGATACGATTTCTTCAGAAGCTGCATCCTGTCCGGCCGGCACTCCCAGCTCTTCTGGCGTTGTTTCCTGCGCTTCCAGTTCAATCGGCGTTTCAATGTCCGTCAGGCCGTCTTCACTTGCTACAGACGATTCTCGGGGTGCGATTTCTTCAGGCGCTGCATCCTGTTCGGACAGTGCCTGTGGATCGAGCGGTTCCAACGATTCCACCGGCTCTTCGGTGTGTAATGGTTCTTTTATTTCATTTTCATTTGTATGTTTATCTGTCATAGTCAGTGCTCCTATTGCACGCGTTAGCGAATGCTGTTAATCAAGCCCATCATTTGATCCGCCATCGTTACAGAACGCGCATTAAATTGATAGGCACGCTGCGTCGAAATCAAGTCCGCCATTTCTTTTTCATACTGAACGTTGGATGTTTCGAGTGCCTGGTTTTGCAAGCCGATCTGCTCTCTGCCGGCTCCGGTCATTTCTGTCAATAAATCATTTGCCGTGACGCCGAGTGCCGCCAGATCTTCCGGCAAACCGAAGTTTGTTGCGGACAGCTGAACCATCGAATCCGGCTTTTCAAGAACGGTGATGCCAAGGTCAAACGTTTCGCTGCCCTGCGGTGTTGTAACGAGCAGCATTCCGTTTGGCTTCACCTGATAGTCTGTGGCCTGTCCCGAAAAGACAATCGGACGTCCTGCGCTGTCCGCCACTGCCAGTCCTTCTTCATTGACCAGCATATTATTGCCGTTAGCTGCAGGTGACAGATAGAAATTCCCTTTACGCGAGTAAATGATTTCTTCCCCGCCGTCCGTCTGCTGAATCAAATTAAAATGCTGCTTTGGTTCGGTCAGAGCAAAGTCCAGCTGCCGGCCTGTCACTTGAACGGAGCCCACTTTCCAGTTCATCTGCAGGCTGCCCAAATGCGAGCCGCTGCCCATGCGGATTCCAAGGTCCGAGCGCCGGTCTGCCCGATCCGCTTTATCGTTCGTCATTTGCTGATACAGCAGTTCCTGAAATGTGGCGTCGGCGGATTTATAGCCATGTGTGCCCACATTGGATAAGTTATTGCCGATCAAATCTAGACGCTGCTGCAGCTGATTCATCGTATTGGTGGCTGCAGTCATGGTGCGAATCATATGCGGTCACTTCCTTTTCGCAAACTTCTGTATGTAGTCATTAATTAACCCTTCCTACTTCATTGACCGCTTTTTCCATGCTGCGGTCGTATGCCTGCAGAACTTTCTGGTTCGCTTCAAATGCACGGTAAGCTGTCAGCATATCCGTCATGGAGCGCGCAGCATCGACGTTGGAATCTTCAAGATAACCCTGCTGCATGGAGTACGTGCCGCCAGCCGGCAAAGGTAGTCCGTCTGCCGTTGTGAACACACCGTTGTCCCACTTCGACAAAGTGTCCGGTTCGTCAGCGTAGGCGATGCCGAGCGTTGCCACTTCCGTCTCCCCTGCATAGATAATCCCTGTTTCCGTCACGCGTATATCGTCACTTGCCAGTTCAATCCGGTTCCCCGCGTCGTCCAGGACATACAGCCCCGACGGATTCGTCAAGTATCCTTCTGCATTGACAGCGAAATTCCCGTTTCGTGTGTAGTATCGGCCGCCGTTTTCGCCTTCAAGCGTGAAAAAGACGGTGCCTGCAACGCCTGTTTCTTCATTGATTTCCATCGGTCCGTCAATCAATGCAATGTCTGTCGTCTGCTCAGTTTCGCGCAACTGTCCCTGGGCAAATAAAGGCAGCGTCTCCTGCATATAGACACCCGTCGACAATCCGCCTACATTAGATAGCCCTCTGAAATTCAAGCCTTTTTCCGTCGGCACCCTCATCGAATCCAAACGGGACATGAACATCTCAGGGAACGCGCGGATGCTTGACTGCTCGGCCTTATAGCCCGGCGTGTTGGCGTTGGCGATGTTATTTGACAGCATTTCTGTACGGCGCTGCTGTGCGATCATTCCTGATCCTACTGTATAAAATCCACGAAACATTTCATTTCACTCCTTTGCATCATCGTTTCAGATAAATCATTCTTTTTAGTATACACTACTTGCCGATTGCATGGCAGGTCAATTTATGCGGGACATAGTTTTGCTCATCGTGTCCAGCAGCAGCAGGCCTGTGCCTTCTGCAATGCAAGTGAGCGGATTTTCGGCTATGAAGACGGGCACGTTGAGATGTTCGGACAGCAGATTGTCCATCCCCGGCAGCAACGCACCGCCGCCCGTCAGGATAATCCCCCGCTGCGTAATATCGGCAGCCAGTTCAGGCGGAATTTGTTCAAGTGCGTCTTTTGCAGTCTCCACGATTTTGCTGATTGGCACGCGAAGCGCCCGGTGAATTTCTTCCGCAGTCACTTCGATCGTTTTAGGAAGGCCGGTAGCCAAATCGCTGCCGTGCACGTTCATCGCACTGGGCTTTTCTCCGTTCATCTGCACGAGGCCGATTTCTTTTTTCACTTGTTCTGCCGTTCGTTCGCCTATATAGACATTATGTTTTTTCCGTATATGCAGGATGATGCATTGATCGAAATGAAGGCCGCCGATGTCCGTCGTCTCAAAAGATACGATATCACCCATCGAAAGGACGGAAGCATCTGTTGTGCCTGCCCCCAAATCAACGATCATGTTTCCGGCCGGCTTTGAGATATCGATGCCTGCACCAAGCGCCGACACTTTTGATTCATTTTCAATGATCACTTGTCTGACGCCCGCCTGTGTCAGCACTTGCCGGATGACACTCTGCTCGACACGCGTCGTATCCGCCTTACAGCAAACTGTTACACGCGGTCTCGCTAATTTGCCGAGCGCCTGCTGGAGAAAGTGACTGAGCAGCATTTGGGCCTTTCCGAAATCTGCAATGTTTCCGTGCCGCATCGGCCGGATCATCTCAATATTCTCCGGTGCTCGGCCGATCATCTGATAAGCCTCTTCACCAAATGCCGCCGGTTCACCTGTGCGTGCATCCATCGCAATCATTGCAGGTTCATTGATGACCAAGCCCTTGTCTTTCATGTAAATCAATACATTGGCAGTACCCAAATCTATACCGATTTCTTTAGAAAACATCGTGACCGAGTCCCCTTCCCCGAGCATGCTGTCTGATTCCACTCTTTAGCTGTCTATTATACCATATTTCTACATTATATTGCATCGTTCGCATGATTCTGCCAAAACAAAAAGCCGCCAGCGGGTGACTGACGGCCTGTCATTTATTTAAATGCGATCGTTGCGCGGATGGCTTTTTGCCAGCCTTTGTAGAGGTCTTCGCGGACTGATTCTTCCATCTCCGGCTCAAACGGCCGGTCCAGGCGCCAGTGCTCCGCGATTTCATTGCTGTCTTTCCAGAAACCGACCGCAAGTCCTGCGAGGTAGGCCGCGCCGAGCGCAGTCGTTTCATTGATGGTGGAACGCTCGACCGGCACATTCAGCAGATCCGCCTGAAATTGCATGAGGAAGTTATTTGCCACCACTCCGCCGTCAACACGCAATGTTTTCAATGAAATCCCCGAGTCCGCTTCCATCGCGTCGAGCACGTCTTTCGTTTGGTAGGCAAGCGATTCCAGCGTCGCACGCACGAAATGCTCTTTCGTTGTTCCGCGCGTCAGACCGAATACTGCTCCTTTGACATCGCTGTCCCAGTACGGCGTGCCGAGCCCGACGAACGCCGGAACGACGTACACGCCTTCCGTTGATTTGACGCGCTTCGCATAGAGTTCGCTCTCAGACGAGTTACGGAACATCCGCAAGCCGTCGCGCAGCCATTGAATCGCTGAGCCAGCAACGAAAATACTGCCTTCAAGTGCGTATTCCACTTTGCCGTTGATGCCCCAAGCAATCGTCGTCAGCAGTCCGTTTTCTGACGTCACCGCTTTATCGCCTGTATTCATCAGCATAAAGCAGCCCGTGCCGTACGTATTTTTCACCATGCCGCTTTCAAAGCAAGCCTGTCCGAATAAAGCCGCCTGCTGGTCACCCGCAATGCCGGCAATCGGTGCTTCGTGCCCGAAAAAGTGTCTGGCGTCGGTCTGGGTGTAGATATCGGATGACTGGCAGACCGCCGGCAGCATCGTTTTCGGGATGTCGAGAATCGCAAGCAGCTCTTCATCCCACTTCAGTTCGTGGATATTGTACATCAGCGTGCGGGATGCGTTGGAATAATCAGTGACGTGCGCTTTGCCTCCCGACAGTTTCCAGATGATCCACGTATCGATCGTGCCGAACAGCAAATCACCATTCTCCGCTTTTTCACGCGCCCCTTCCACATTGTCAAGAATCCATTTTACTTTTGTGCCGGAGAAATAGGAGTCGATCAGCAGCCCGGTTTTATTGCGGAATAAATCATCATGACCGCCTTCCTTTAATTGCTCGCAAATGTCTGCCGTCTGACGGGACTGCCAGACAATCGCATGATACACGGGATCGCCGGTATGCTTGTCCCAGACAACGGTCGTTTCCCGCTGATTGGTGATGCCGATCGCCTCGATCTGCGTAGCGGCAATATTTTTTTCCGAGATGACAGCGGCGATGACGGACAGAATGGAACTCCAGATTTCATCCGCATTATGCTCCACCCAGCCCGCGTGCGGAAAGTACTGCGTGAATTCCTGCTGCGCAGTGTGGAAGATTACCCCTTTCTTATCGAATAAAATAGCCCGTGAGCTCGTCGTGCCTTGATCCAGCGCTAAGATGTACTTTTCTGTCATGATTCATTCCTCCCGTTGACTTGTTGCTGTCTATTATACATGTTTTGGGTGGGGAGTATGAGCGGATGAGGGGCTTTGAGCGGTTGACTTGCTGGTATGAGCGCTTGCGCGGGGCTTATGAGCGGATAGCGGGCTGCTATGAGCGGTGGCGCGAGGCTTATGAGCGGATAGCAAGTTGCTATGAGCGGTGGCGCGAGGCTTATGAGCGGATAGCAAGTTGCTATGAGCGGTGGCAGGGTTTATTGAGCGCTTCGCGTGTGACTATGAGCGGATGAGGGGCTTTGAGCGGTTGACTTGCTGGTATGAGCGCTTGCGCATGGGGTATGAGCGGATGAGGGGCTTTGAGCGGTTGACATGCTGGTATGAGCGCTTGCGCGGGGGGTATGAGCGGATAGCGGGCTGCTATGAGCGGTGGCGCGGGGATTATGAGCGGTCAGCACGCTACTATGAGCGCTTGCGGGGTTTATTGAGCGCTTACCGTGTGACTATGAGCGGTGGCGCGGGGATTATGAGCGGATAGCACGCTGCTATGAGCGCTTGCAGGATTTATTGAGCGCTTGCAGGATTTATTGAGCGCTTGCCGTGGGACTATGAGCGGATGAGGGGCTTTGAGCGGTTGACATGCTGGTATGAGCGCTTGCGCGGGGGGGTATGAGCGGATAGCGGGCTGCTATGAGCAGTTGAATGGGGCTTATGAGCGGATAGCACGCCGCTATGAGCGGTGGGACGGGACGTATGAGCGCTTGCAGGATTTATTGAGCGCTTGAAGCGTGACTATGAGCGGATAACACGCCTCTTTGAGCGGATGACGCGTTGCTATGAGCGAATCCCCCCTGCCAATGAGCGCTTCCAAATTTTTCATTGCGCTTACATCAACTAAGGACTACCCGAAAAGTCGGACGAAGATGACTTTCCGGGCAGTCCTGTTCGTTTGTAGGCTGCTTGTATGGTTACAGTGCATAAACTGCTTCGTTTTCAGTGAGTTAGGCATCTGCTTTTTGTGCTTCGTTTTCATTTTTCCATTTTTGGCGGGTGGCTTCTCCTCCGCGCAGGTGGCGGATGGATTTGTGATAGGCCAGAATTTCAGCGACTTTCCGTGACAGGCCGGGATCGACGTTCGGGAGACGCTCGGTTAAATCTTTGTGGACCGTGCTTTTGGAGTAGCCGGTCGCATTGGCCAGCGCGCGCACTGTCAAGTTTGTCTCAATCAGCAGCTTGCCCAGTCGTACGCAGCGTTTTCTAATTTGCTCGTGCACGCCCTCTTCCTTTCTCTTTGTTGCTTTACTCTATGCGGAAACAAATCTTGATATGACGGGATTTCAATAGTCTTTATTGATATACATTGAGCATTCATTATTTATTGAATCTTCTTTCTCCCCAAACTGGAGAATGATATACTCGAATGAACAGACGGGATACATTAGAGAAGGGGGTCGGATCTTGTATAAATTTGTTATGCCTGAAGTAATTTTCGGCAAAGGGTCTATCGATCAAGCGGGAGACGGCTGTGCACGGCTTGGGGCTCAGCGGGTGCTGGTCGTTTCTGATGACGGCGTGCAGGCGGCAGGCTGGACGGAGCGTGTGATGGAAAGTTGCTTGTCTGCCGGCTTGTCAGTCTCGTTATTTACGGGCGTCAGCATAAATCCTACGAGTGAAGAAGTAGAAGCGTGTGCCGGTCAATATATTCATGATTCATGCGATGCTGTAGTGGGAGTGGGCGGCGGAAGTGTCCTGGATGTAGCAAAGGCGGCGGCTATCCTGGCAACGAACGGCGGACATATACGGGATTATGAAGGGATTGATCATATTCACAGACCGCTTCCGCCACTCGTCATGGTGACGACTACCGCAGGTTCGGGTTCAGATGTTTCGCAGTTTGCCATTATTCTTGACCCGGAACGCAAGAAGAAAATGACCATCGTGTCAAAGTCTTTAGTGCCGGATATTTCAATCGTCGACCCGGCTGTTCTCTCTACTAAAAGTGCACGTCTCACCGCTTCAACGGGGCTTGATGTTCTGACACATGCGATTGAATCTTATGTCAGTATCGCATCGACTCCCCTGACAGATGTGCATGCAAAAAGTTCAATTCAATTATGCGCCAAATATTTGCGTGAGTCAGTTGCTTCTGCGGATAACCAATATGCCAAGGAACAGATGGCAATTGCCAGTCTTCATGCGGGGCTTGCGTTTTCCAATGCAATTTTAGGTGCAGTTCACGCGATTGCCCATTCTATTGGCGGGCATTACCCTTTCCTGCATGGTGATATTAACGCCGTCATGCTGCCTCATGTTATGAAATTCAATGCGTCTGCAGCACCGGGCCGGTTCAAAGATATTGCACATTTATTAGGAGAAAATACAGATGGCCTTTCCAGCAGTGAGGCAAGTGATCTCGCGATTGCCCATGTAGAACGGCTGGCCGTAGATATCGGTGCTCCGCTTACACTGACAGGTATGGGGTTCAAAGAAGAGTCTATTCCCATCATTAGTGAAATTTCATTGGAAGATGCCTGCATGATTACGAATCCCCGGATGATTACTGCTGATGAAGTCGCTGCACTTCTCTATCAGGCACTGTAGGTGATGAAAATGGATAAACGAGAAATGTTAGATTTATTGACCGGCGTTCAGTCCTCGAAGAAAAACTATTACTCCGAATTAAAAATGACAGTCGCTCAGCTGACGAAGAAAAACAGCCAGTTGGAAATAATGAATACATTAATGAAGAATTTTGCGATTTATTCGTCGGTTCAACAGATGGTGCAGCAGACATTCTATGATTTACAGGGGATTTATCCTGTGGATCAAATTGGAATTCTGCTGAAGTCTGCGCCGTCATCCAGGCCGGATTATACCTATCCCTCTGCTGAGGATTCACATCTGCAGATGCCTGGAAGCGCATTATGCGCACAAGTGTATTCGACAGGGACCGGTTTTATCGATTCTTCGGGTGAACCGCCTGTTACCACTTGCTTAACCCCGTTAAAAAGCGGCAGTTCGATCATCGGCATTTTCTATTTGACGAGCTGCTCCGACTTTGCACCGTCGAATGAAGATATGGACTTTTTTCATCAGCTGGCTGGCCAAATTACGGTTTGTTTAGAGAATGCGCGGCTTTACAGTGAAGTATTGACCAGTAAGCAGCAATGGGAGGAAACGTTCCGGGCGGTGTCAGACGGCGTGCTGATCATATCTGCTGAAGGTGAAATCCAGCTTCAGAATGATGCAGCTCTTCATGCGTGGCAGCTTCAAACAGGCGAGAATATTGAAGCCTTCATGAACATTGCGGACCGGACAGGCACTAATCTGCTTGAAAGGACTATTGCCACCGGACTGCCCCAATCCGCGGATCTTCATTATCAGCGGCAGCTTTATGATTGTTCCTGTTTTCCTTTGATTGATGAAAACGGCAGATGTAAAGCGGCGGTCATGTACAGCAAGAATGTCACGAGTAAAAGGGAGATGGAAGTACAGCTCATGCACTCCAATCAGTTAGTGGCGATCGGAGAAATGGCGGCGGGCGTGGCACATGAACTGAATAATCCGCTGACTTCCATTCTAGGCAACACGCAGCTGCTGCTGAGGAATCTGGACCCCCTAGATGCAGATTTTCCTCTTTTGGAGGATATTGATCTATGCGGAAAGCGGTGCCGAACGACTATTCGCAGCCTGCTGGCATTCTCCAGGCAGGAAAACAGTCCGCATACGGTATGCTGTCTGAATGACGCAGTCCATCAAGCGCTCGCACTGACCAAAAGACAATTTGAGAGTCAGAGGATTACTATTCATACCGAGCTGCCTTCATTTCCGCCGATACTCGGGAACATCCAGCAACTGAGTCAAATTCTAATCAACTTGCTGATCAATGCAAAAGATGCCCACGGACAACGCGAGCAAACCGAACGATATATTATGATTAAAACGCAGAAAGTGCAGGATACGATTGAACTGACCGTGACTGATAACGCCCCTCCTATTGCCCCGCAGATAATAGATGATATTTTTCATCCGTTTTTTACAACGAAGGACAGTGAAAACGGAACGGGTTTAGGCTTGTCTGTGAGTCTTGGTCTGGCACAGGCACATGGCGGTGAATTAACTTTCAAGCAGCTGGAATCCGATGTAAAGGTATTCCGTTTAGCACTTCCCATTTTTTCTGAAAGGCAGTGATCTTTTGGTCCATTTATTACTCGTTGAAGATGAAGTGGAATTGGCCCGATTTTTGACACGGCTTTTTTCTCTGAAAGGCTTTGAAGTAACACATGTGAAAAGCGGAGCGGAGTTTGACAAGCTGCAGGATATTTCGGGGTTTGATCTGGCTTTTCTTGATGTTCGGCTGCCCGACCGCAATGGCATAGACATCCTGCAAGTGATGAAGGAAAAGGCGCCTGCCTGTCCGTGTGTCATTATGACCGGCTACAGCACAGTTAAGCTTGCCGTTGACGCCATGCGGTTTGGAGCCGCGGACTTCATTGAGAAACCGTTTGATGATATTTCAAAGATTGAGGAACTGGCAGACACTTTATTGCGCCCGTCAAAATCATCCGATCCATCCGGCCAGGCTGACTATGAACGTCTGGCCGGGGAGCTGGGGATTTTCCTGGGGCAGTCTGAAGATTTGCATGAAGTCTACCAACTCGCCTATCGTGTGGCAAACAAACATATTAACATTTTGATTGAAGGAGAAACTGGCACGGGCAAAGAGATGCTGACCAAGTTCATCCATGCTGCGAGTCACCGTTCTGCTGGGCCTCTAATCAGTGTAAACTGCGGCGCTTTGTCTGAAACTTTGCTGGAAAGTGAATTATTTGGTCATGTGAAAGGCTCATTTACAGGTGCCTTGGGAGACAGAATCGGTTATTTTGAAGCTGCTTCAGCGGGGACATTATTTCTAGATGAAATTGCGGAGGCTTCTCCATCGACGCAAGTGAAGTTATTGCGCGTTCTGGAAACGGGGGAATATACTAAAACAGGCGGAACAGTTTCTGAAAAAACGGAGACACGCGTGATTGCCGCCTCCCATGTGAATTTGAAGACTGCCGTGCAGGAGGGAGCTTTCCGCGAAGATTTATTATACCGATTGGATGTCGTCAAACTTATAATCCCGCCGCTGAGAGAGCGCAAGATGGACATCCCGCACCTGATCACGCGTTTTCTGAAACAAAATGAAGAAGAATTGGTCTTCTCCGATGAAGCCTTCTCTGTCCTGCAGCACTATGAATGGCCGGGAAACATGAGGGAGCTCGCCAATACCCTTCGCCACATCGGTGCTGTTTCGCAAAAAGGAGCAGTTATTACACCGGCTCATCTCCCCTCAAAATTCACTGATCAGCAGTCTGCTCTTCCTGAAAGGCTGCAGCCGCCGGATTTTTTAGATGAGTGGAAGGACTTCACAAAAGATATCAATGCCGTTTATACAGGCGAAATGAATGTTGACTTGGAATCTGTACTGAGCCATATGAAAGCGATGGAAAAGAAACTTGCCAAAGCACTAATCGAAAAAACTCTGGCTGAAACAATCGGCAACCGAAAAGAAGCTGCCCAAAAGCTCGGGATTACAGACCGTAAACTGCGCTACTACTTGAATGAAGTGTAATTCTCTATTCACACCAAGAAGGCAGAGAAGGGATTCCCCCCTCTCTGCCTCCATTTATACTTACATTGCATCCCGAATAATTTGCTTCACTTGCTCGAGTGTCGGCTTTCGAGGATTTGTGACTGCTGTTACGTCTTTCATTGCGTTTTCCGCCAGAATATCAATATCTTCCTCTTTTGCCCCCATTGCTTTAAAGCCGCTTGGTATGCCGAGATCGCGCGTGAAGCGTTCGAGTGCAGTAATTGCACTTTCAGCGGCATCTCTTGTGCTCATCCCTTCCGTACGAACTCCCAGGTAGCCTGCAATTTCCGCAAATCTCTCCTGTCTGGAAATTAAATTGAACCGGCAGACGTGCGGCAATAGAATCGCGTTACATTCTCCATGCGGATAATTATAAAATCCTCCCATTTGATGCGCAATGGCATGCACATAACCGAGCGAAGCGTTGTTGAATGCCATGCCGCCCAGGAATTGAGCGTAGACCATCTGCTCTCGGGCTTCAATGTCCTCTCCATTCGCGACTGCGCGCGGCAAATACTTCGGAATGATTTTCATCGCTTGAATCGCACAAGCATCTGTCAGCGGATTTGCATTCGTGGAGACAAATGCCTCAATTGCATGTGTTAACGCATCTACGCCTGTTGCTGCAGTTAAAGCAACTGGTTTCTTGACCGTTAAATCAGGGTCGTTGATAGAGATCAGCGGTGTAATATGCTTATCAACGATTGCCATTTTCACTTTTTTCTCACTGTCTGTAATAATTGTGAATTTCGTCATCTCACTTGCCGTTCCAGATGTCGTATTGATCGCAATAAGCGGTGTGCTCGCATTCTCTGATTTGTCGACACCTTCATAGTCATGAATCCTGCCGCCATTCGCCGCTACCAGGCCGATGCCTTTTGCTGCATCATGTGAGCTTCCTCCGCCTAACGAAACAAGGGCATCACATTTTTCAGATTCGAATACAGCCAGTCCCTCTTCTACATTTCGATCCGTCGGGTTTGGTTCAGCTTCAGCAAAAATGGCTGCATCAATGCCTTCTTTGCGGATAATTTCTGCCACTTGTTCGGACATGCCCAGTGCATGCAAACCTGCATCTGTCACAATTAATGCTTTGCTGATCCCTAAGTCTTTTAATCTGACGCCTACTTCATTGATCGTTCCTCTTCCAAATAGGTTGATAGCCGGCATGTTAAATTGTGTTTGTTTACTCATGTAAATTCCCCCTCGTCTAGTTTTTTAAAAGAATCCTTGTTTGTTTTCATCGTAGCTCACCAGCATATTTTTCGTCTGCTGGTAGTGTGCAAGCATCTGCAAGTGGTTCTCACGCCCGATGCCAGATGCTTTGTAGCCGCCAAACGCAGCGTGCGCAGGGTATGCATGATAGCAATTCGTCCACACGCGGCCCGCCTGGATACCTCGCCCGAAGCGGTACGCGGTATTCACATCGCGCGTCCACACACCCGCGCCCAAACCGTACAATGTATCGTTCGCAATATCCAATGCCTCTTCTTTATCTTTAAACGTGGTGACAGACAATACAGGCCCAAAAATCTCTTCCTGGAAGATACGCATTTTATTATGTCCTTTAAAAACCGTCGGCTTCACATAATACCCTTCCGTTAAATCGCCTTCGAGTTTGTTCTGCTCTCCGCCTGCCAGACATTCTGCACCTTCTTGTTTTCCGATATCCAGATAAGACAGAATCTTTTCCAGTTGTTCAGCAGACGCTTGCGCACCCATCATGACCGTTGGATCCAGGGGATTTCCAGTCTTGATCGCTTGAACACGCTTCAGGGCACGTTCCATGAACTGGTCGTAAATAGATTCCTGAATCAGCGCACGCGAAGGACATGTACACACCTCCCCTTGGTTCAAAGCAAACATGACAAAACCTTCAACTGCTTTATCGAGGAACGCATCATCTTTCGCCATCACATCTTCAAAGAAAATATTCGGGGATTTCCCGCCAAGCTCCAATGTAACTGGTATCAGATTTTCAGAGGCGTACTGCATGATCAGACGGCCTGTTGTTGTTTCTCCTGTAAATGCAATTTTGCTGATGCGCGGATTGGATGCCAGCGGCTTTCCTGCCTCTACTCCAAATCCGCTGACTACGTTCAATACTCCTGCCGGCAGCAAGTCTTCAATTAATTCAACCAGCACCAAGATCGATGCGGGCGTTTGCTCGGCTGGTTTTAATACGATACAATTTCCTGCAGCCAATGCCGGAGCAAGCTTCCACACAGCCATCAGAATCGGGAAGTTCCAAGGAATGATCTGTCCCACAACCCCCAGCGGCTCATGGAAATGATACGCCACTGTGCCGTTGTCAATCTGGCTGACTCCGCCTTCCTGCGCACGGATTGCCGATGCGAAATAACGGAAGTGATCTGCTGCCAGCGGAATGTCTGCATTCAATGTTTCACGTATTGCTTTTCCGTTGTCCCATGTTTCGGCTACAGCGAGCATTTCCAAATTCTCTTCGATACGATCTGCAATCTTCAGCAAAATATTTGCACGCTCAGTAACCGATGTCTTTCCCCATGCATCCTTTGCTGCGTGGGCTGCATCCAAAGCCAGCTCAATATCTTCTTCTGTACCTCTTGCCACTTGAGTGAACACTTTCCCCGTCACAGGCGTTGTGTTATCAAAATACTGCCCTTTTACAGGTGCTGTCCATTTCCCGCCGATGAAATGATCATATCTCTTCTTAAAATGAATCTTCGCATGTTCAGTATTAGGAAACGCATAAACAGTACTTTCTGATGTTTGCACCATATCGCTTCACACTCCAGACTTTCATAGTTAGATTTTCGCAGCGCTTACGTTTTCGTCTCCTTTCTTTTCAGCCACCAATGAAAACGCTTACTATTATCTATTGCAATTTCCGTGCCAAGTGCAAGAATCGCATACTATTACGTTTTTTGTTGTGAAAGTTTCTTTATTTAGCCGAACTTTCGGCTGATCTGCCATTTCTGCGGCTGTTCACGACGATAATTCGTCACGCAAAAAAGCCATTCCGGGGGCTGGAATGGCTTGGTTGCTGTCGTATTAAAATGCCAGGAAATCATGCGGATTGACTGATACGCCGTCTTGCTGGATTTCAAATTGCAAGTGAACACCGGCTTCAGGATTCCATTCATTCTGTGTAGTCGTAGCAAGCACTTGACCCTGCTGGACGGTGTCGCCTTCTTTTACAAGCACACCTGTCAATGAACCGTAGACTGTTGTCTTGCCGTCAGCGTGTTTAATTCTGACTTCTGTTCCTTTGAATGAATCCACGATGACTTCTTCCACGGTACCGCTCATTGCGGCTACAGCTTCAAACGGCTCGCCGTCCATCGAGAGGGACAGGCCTTTGCTTGTAACATATGTCTGTTTGAATACGAGCAGCGCTTTTTCACGTACTGCTTCTTCAGCATCAGGATCATAAAATTCCTGTAAAATGGCGACTTGATCTAGTTGATCTTCATGAAATGGATACTTGAGTGTTTCTTTTGTTGCATTTGTTTCTACTGTAACATCTTTCTTTGGCTGATCTACTTTTGCTACTTCAGACGGTGCTGCATCTTCCGTCGTCAATGCGGTGTATCCCCATACCATGCCGATGAATAAGAGCGCAACGCTCGTATAAATGGCAGGCCAGAACCAGCCGTTCTTCATTTTCTTTTTCTCCTGAGAAGGGGCCTTTGGTTTTTCTTCTCGCATATTCATCACCTCACTTGCATTCTTTGCAAGTTACGGGGATTTTAAACATCGGTCTTCAGGTAAATTTATTTTTTGGATTTTTGTGCCTGTATAATAGTGGGCCAGAATCTGATCCGCCGTCCATCCTTTTTGCGCAAACGCCTCTGCGCCGTACTGGCTCATCCCTACGCCATGGCCATAGCCAACGGTCGTAATATGGACGATTTGATTGTTGACGTCATAGGCGATATTGAAATCAGTGGAGGCTAATTGAAGCTTTTCGCGAATCTGGCGTCCGCTCGTTTCATATTTACCTGAGATGATTTTCTGAACCCGGCCTGTCTGATTGCGCACTAGCTTCAGTTCGCGGAATTCATTGGCATCCCAGTTCAGTCCGAGTTTACGGTTCCATTCCGTAAGTGTCAGTTGCTGCTTTCTTTCTACAGTGGGTGCGACGTCTTCCTCGCCGGGACTCTCAACACTTTGAAGGTATTCAACCGGATTGCCGCTGAAATTTTGGGCGGCTTCCGTTTTTCCATTAGATGTAGAAAAAAACATGGCGGAGATGATTTCTTCTCCGTGAACGATGATTTTACCTTTCGTTGATTCTACTGCCTGACGAACTTTCTTTTCATTGTCTTTAAATGATTTGCCCCAGCGCTCTTTGCGTTCGGCTTCTGTGCGGTATACTTGCGCAGACACATCCTTTGCAATCGGCTTGGCCCCTTTATCAGTGTTTCTTGCGGCGTATGTGCGGGCGGCGATCACTTGGGCTTTTAAAGCCTCTTCATGGAAGTCAGCCGGCATTTCTCCGGCTACAACACCCACCACGTATTCTTCCAGTGGAATCGGCTCGTCCACCCCTATGACCGAAATCATTACATCGCAATAGGTCTCCTCTCGTTGGTCTGCCAGCTGCAGCTCTGGCGCTTGTCTTACAAGAATTGGAATAAAAAATAAGCTAAGAATAATGAATAAAAGGAGTAGTTTTTTGTACATACTAGACTATATGTTGAGGATGAAGAGGGTATTCCAAGACTTTTTCAGTCAAAAAACCATGAACAGCAAGCTGTCCATGGTTCTGTAAGTTACACTAATTGAGATTCAGTAATTTCCTGTTCAGAAGAAACACGGGTAATGTCTGCGCCTAGAGCTTTAAGCTTCTTATCGAAGTTTACATATCCGCGGTCCAAGTGAATGAGTTCAGTCACACGTGTAACACCTTCTGCTACAAGTCCGGCCAGGATGAGTGATGCAGCGGCGCGCAAGTCTGTGGCTGCGACTTCCGCTCCCTGGATTTTTGAAGGGCCTGAAACAATAACAGAACGTCCTTCGATTTTCACATCCGCGTTCATACGGCGGAATTCTTCCACGTGCATAAAACGATTTTCAAATACAGTTTCCGTCAGCACACCTATGCCTGTAGCTTTTAACATCAATGCCATCATTTGTGACTGCATATCTGTCGGGAAGCCAGGGTGCGGCATCGTCTTCAGGTCAACTGCCTTCAGCGGATGCGTCGCTGTTACACGGACCCCTTCATCCAATACAGTAATAGTTACGCCCATTTCCGTTAACTTAGAAATTAACGCAGTAGAGTGTTCAGGTACTGCATTTTCAATCACGACGTCTCCGCCGGTGATTGCTGCAGCCACCATGAATGTCCCGGCTTCGATACGATCCGGAATAATATGATGAGTAGATGCATAAAGTGTCGGAACACCTTCAATACGAATATTATCTGTACCTGCTCCTACTACTTTACCGCCCATTTCATTGATGAAGTTCGCCAAGTCTACAATTTCCGGTTCTTTAGCGGCGTTCTCAATGACGGTCGTGCCTTCTGCCAATGCAGCAGCTGTCATAATATTTTCCGTTGCGCCTACGCTCGGGAAGTCCAAATAGATTTTCGCGCCTTTTAATCGGCCGTCTACTTTCGCTTCAACATGTCCATGACCAAATGTAATTTCCGCGCCCATTGCTTCAAAGCCTTTTAAGTGCTGATCGATTGGTCTTGACCCAATTGCACAGCCGCCTGGTAATGCGACACGCGCAAACCCGTTACGCGCCAGCAGCGGTCCCATTACTAAAATGGATGCGCGCATTTTACGTACAAATTCAAATTGTGCTTCATCTGCCAGTCTGCCGCGTGAATCTACGATGACTTCCCCTTTTTCAGGGTCATGCGTAATTTTTGCATTTAAACTTTTGAGCACTTCATTGATTGTCCGAACATCTGACAGGTTCGGAACATCACGAATGACATTCACTCCTTCAGATGCCAATAAAGCAGCAGCCAAGATCGGTAATACTGCGTTCTTCGCACCTTCTACACGTACGTTCCCTTTTAAAGTACGCCCGCCGTTAATAATAATTTTTTCCACCAGTAGCCCCTCCGAGTCCAATTTATCCTTCACCCACAGCCTATTTTTCAAAAGTCGTCTATAAACATTTTCAGTGTTGTGTCCAAGTCTTTATTATTTACCATAATTCACATATAAAACATATACTATTGTACCTTGTAAAACTTCACTAAACAAGTATCTTCCGGCGCAGTTTTGCGTTATTTCTTGCGTGCTGTAGTATATGTGAGGATCTGACACAAAGTGCTTACATATGACTGATCTTTTTAAGCCACATTACACGTAATACCCCATATTCCTACAGTTTACACGCTTTCGATGTTAAATTTGTTTCACATATATTACAGATTGACAGCAGCTAAAGTATTTAAAATGAATAGTTTGGGCTTTTTCTTCCCAATTCTTCGCTCGGACTCCAGCTGCCATTGTCTTGCTATCATTGTGTATTTATCTTTTTTTAACTCAGATCAGTAAGTACTTTCAAACGTTTAATTTCTTTCAGCCAGAGTTCTGATTCCTGCTGTTGATTCTCGTAGAGCTTCAGCTGAAGGAAATCAAAACCAGGTTGCCCATCTCCCTGACCAATAGGATATGTCTAAAAAGAATTTTGATACGGTAGATCCAATTGCAATACTTAGCAAAATAAACAAAAGTTGTGTTTGGAATACGCGGTTTTTTCGAATGATCGCTTCCGGCAGAATTGCCTGCAGTGCGTAGAAGCTGACGCCGATGAAGAAAATGTGAGATACAATTGCGAGCAGCGGATTGCTGCCTAGCATGCTGTCCATTTCTGACACTCCTCTTACTCAAGATAAAGAAAACGGGCGGACAGAAAATCGTCTGTCCGCCCATTTTTATAAATTAAATACGTTGTTCATACACTTGCATGCGGTTGATCGCACGCTTCAAATCAAGCTCATATAAGCGCTGACTAAGATCATCGGATTTATTCTTCAAATCTTGTTCTGCTTTTTCTGCAGCTCTTTTTGCACGCGCAATATCAATGGACTCAGCCATTTCCGCACTCTGTGCCAATACAGTAACCACTTCAGGACGGACCTCAATGAAGCCTCCGTGGACTGCGACAGTTTCTGTTTTACCGTCTGTTTTCAGGCGGAGTGCACCAATTTGAAGCGGAGCGACCATTGCGATGTGGCCGGGAAGAACCCCGATCTCACCAGCTTCGGTGACTGCAATCACCATGTTCGCGTCCATTTCACAAACAGGGCCGTCGGGAGTGACGATATTCACTTTGATTTTACTCATTTTTTTCCCTCCTGGTCCCTTTTCTTAGACTTCTACGCCCATGCCTTTTGCTTTTTCGATAACTTCTTCGATACGTCCGACCAAACGGAACGCGTCTTCAGGCAAGTGATCATACTTACCTTCCAGAATTTCAGCAAAGCCTTTGATCGTTTCAGCAACTGGAACGTAAGAACCTTTTTGTCCTGTAAACTGCTCA
The DNA here is from genome assembly GCF_002109365.1 of Sporosarcina sp. P37. Classification (NCBI taxonomy): domain Bacteria; kingdom Bacillati; phylum Bacillota; class Bacilli; order Caryophanales; family Caryophanaceae; genus Sporosarcina; species Sporosarcina sp. P37. Next base: position 2,329,414 of record NZ_CP015349.1, on the reverse strand, counting down.
GCAACGTGGAAGTTTTGAGACAGGAAGAACTGAATACGACGAGCGCGGTCAACAACCTGCTTGTCATCTTCGTCCAACTCATCCATACCCAAGATTGCGATGATATCCTGCAACTCACGGTATCGCTGAAGAGTTGTTTGTACTTCACGAGCTACACGGTAGTGTTCCGGTCCAACGATTTCTGCACTCAATGCACGTGAAGATGAAGCTAACGGATCCACAGCCGGGTAAATACCCATCTCTGAAAGCTTACGCTCCAAGTTCGTTGTAGCATCTAAGTGAGCGAAAGTTGTTGCCGGAGCTGGATCCGTATAGTCATCCGCTGGTACATAGATCGCTTGGATCGATGTAACCGATCCTTTATTTGTAGAAGTAATACGCTCTTGTAACTGACCCATTTCTGTAGCCAATGTCGGCTGGTAACCAACCGCAGAAGGCATACGTCCAAGAAGGGCAGAAACTTCAGAACCTGCTTGTGTAAAGCGGAAGATGTTATCGATGAACAATAGAACGTCCTGTCCTTGCTCATCACGGAAATATTCAGCCATTGTCAAACCGGAAAGTGCTACGCGCATACGTGCACCAGGCGGCTCGTTCATCTGACCGAATACCATTGCCGTTTTCTTGATAACGCCTGAATCTGTCATTTCAAAGAACAAGTCATTACCTTCACGAGTACGTTCTCCAACACCTGCGAATACGGAAATACCTCCGTGCTCTTGTGCGATGTTGTTGATCAATTCCTGGATTAGAACTGTTTTACCAACTCCCGCACCACCGAAGAGTCCGATTTTACCACCCTTGATGTATGGTGCAAGCAAGTCAACAACTTTAATTCCAGTTTCAAGAATTTCTACCTCAGTGGAAAGGTGTTCGAATGTTGGTGCAGAACGGTGAATTGGATCACGTTGTGCATCAGCAGGAATTGGCTCTGCTAAGTCGATTTCCTCGCCTAGTACGTTAAATACACGTCCGAGTGTAATGTCACCGACTGGAACTGAAATAGGCGCACCTGTATTTTCTACCGGTGTTCCGCGTTTCAGACCGTCTGTCGAGGACATCGCAATCGTACGAACCGCATCGTCACCAAGGTGAAGTGCTACTTCTAAAGTCAACACCTCGACCACTCCATTGGAACGATCGATATTAACCTTCAATGCGTTATAGATCGCTGGAAGCTGACCGTCTTCGAATTTAACGTCAACAACCGGACCCATAACTTGAAGAATATGTCCATTACTCATGCTTTTCCCTCCTGTCTTACTCTTTCAAATCTATTATTCGAGTGCTGCCACGCCGGCTACGATTTCAGTGATTTCCTGAGTGATCGCCGCTTGACGTGCACGGTTAAATTGTAATGTTAACGAATCGATTAGTTCAGACGCGTTGTCTGTCGCCGTCTTCATCGCTGTCATACTGGAAGCATGTTCGCTCGCTTTTCCATCGAGTACCGCTCCATAAATGAGGCTCTCCGTGTATTGCGGGAGAAGTGTTTCGAGAATCGCTTCTGCTGAAGGCTCGAACTCATAAGATGAAGTAGCCGATACGGATGAAATATCTGTGAGTGGAAGCAATTTACGTTCAGTTGCTTCGTTGGAGATGGCGGAGATGAAATGGTTGTAATACAAGTACACTTCATCATAGACGCCTTCTGTGAACATGCCAACAGCCCGATTCGCGATATCTTTTACTTCTTCAAAACGCGGGTGATCCGAAAGTCCGATCAGGCTTTCTTCGATCTGGAAGCCCAGACGGCCGAAGAATTCATAGCCTTTACGGCCGATTGCGATAATGACCACTTCGTCTTTCGACTTGTGGCGCTGTTCGATTGCGCGGGTAACAGCACGGAAAATATGTGCGTTATATCCACCAACCAGTCCGCGGTCAGAAGTAACTACGATGTACGCAGTTTTCTTCACGGGACGTGCAGTCAATAGAGGGTGCCCGGAATCTTTCGTTACAGCTGCAATGGCACCGACCACTTCTTCCACTTTATCCATGTACGGAACGAATTTCTTCGCATTTACCTCTGCACGGTTCAGTTTGGAAGCAGATACCATTTGCATCGCTTTCGTGATTTGACTCGTCTTTTTCGTTGAAGCAATACGGCTTTCTATCTCGCGTAAGGACGCCACTGGCTATTCACCACCTTTATTTTAAGATCCATTCAATAAAAATTACGCTTCAGAAGTCACGAAGTTTTTCTTGAATTCTTTGAACGCTGCGCTCATTACGTCATCAGCCGGAAGATCTTTTGTAGTACGGATGTGGTCATACACTTCCGTGTGGTTGGATTCTAGCCAGCTAGTGATTTCACTTTCAAAGCGCAATACGTCTTTTACTGGAATATCGTCAAGGTAACCGCGTGTCAGTGCATATAGACTGATTACTTGGTACTCGACTTTCAACGGCTTGTTCAAGTCCTGCTTCAAGATTTCAACTGTGCGCTGACCGCGGTCCAGTTTCGCTCTTGTGCTTGGGTCCAGATCCGAACCGAATTGTGAGAATGCCTCTAGCTCACGGAATGCTGCCAGGTCCAAACGAAGTGTACCCGCAACTTTCTTCATTGCTTTAATCTGTGCTGATCCACCTACACGGGATACGGAAAGACCGGCGTTGATCGCTGGACGTACACCCGAGAAGAACAAGTCAGACTGCAAGAAGATTTGTCCGTCTGTGATAGAGATAACGTTTGTTGGGATATAAGCGGAGATATCTCCAGCCTGTGTCTCAACGAACGGTAATGCTGTGATTGAACCTGCTCCGAGGTCGTCATTCAATTTTGCAGCACGCTCAAGTAGGCGGCTGTGCAAGTAGAAGACATCCCCTGGATATGCTTCACGGCCCGGAGGACGACGAAGAAGCAACGAAAGTTCACGGTAAGCTGCTGCCTGTTTAGATAGGTCATCATAAACGATTAGTACGTGCTTGCCTGCGAACATGAACTCTTCTGCCATCGAAATACCTGTATATGGTGCCAAGAATAGCATTGGCGACGGGCTTGATGCAGATGCAGTTACTACGATTGTGTAATCTAGAGCACCGTTTTTACGCAGTGTTTCAACGACTCCACGAACAGTAGATTCTTTTTGACCAATAGCAACATAGATACAGATCATGTCCTGGTCTGCCTGGTTCAGGATGGCGTCAATTGCAACAGTAGTCTTACCTGTTTGACGGTCACCGATGATTAATTCACGCTGTCCGCGGCCGATTGGAACTAGAGCGTCAATCGCTTTGATTCCTGTTTGCAGTGGTTCGTGAACTGATTTACGCGCCATAACCCCTTGTGCCGGGCTTTCGATAGGGCGTGTTTTTGTTGTGTTGATCGGACCTAGTCCATCAACTGGCTGTCCAAGTGAATTGACGACACGGCCGATCAATTCTTCTCCGACTGGTACTTCCATAATACGACCTGTACGACGAACTTCATCGCCTTCTTTAATGTCTGTGTATGGCCCAAGGATAACGATACCTACGTTATTCGCTTCCAAGTTTTGTGCCAGACCCATTACGCCGGTAGAGAACTCAAGAAGTTCCCCCGCCATGACATTGTCGAGGCCATGAGCAAGTGCGATACCGTCACCTACACGGATTACAGTACCTGTTTCACTTACTTCCATTTCAGACTGATAATTTTCGATCTGCTGCTTAATCAGACCGCTAATTTCCTCAGCTTTGATGCCCATGTATGTCACCCCTCTTAATTCAAATTAATTGATTAATTGACGTTCAAGACGCGCTAACTTCGCGCTGATGCTGCTGTCGTAAATTTGATTGCCGATCTGAAGGCGAATGCCGCCGATCAGGCTAGGATCAATTACGTTTTCGATATGCAATGATTGTTTCCCTACTTTGTGCGCGAACGCAGCAGAGATCGCTGTACTTTCTTCATCAGAAAGCGGGCGTGTAGAGAAGACTTTCGCTTCGGCAACTCCAGAAGCTTCGTTAGCGAGCTCTTGGAAGTCTTCGATTAGATTGCTGATTTCTCCGATACGGCCTGCATCGATCAGCACGTAAAGTGTGTTCAATACAAGCTGGTTCGCTCCGCTGAATAGCTGACCAATCAATTCTTTTTTCTTTTGAATAGAGAACTTCGGTGAGATTAACATCTCGTCAAATTGCTTTTCTTCAGCGAACACTTTTTTTAATTCTTTTAGATCTGACTGCACAGCAAGCGTTTGCTGCTTTTCCTGTGCGGCTTCAAACAATGCAACGGCATAACGTTTTGCGATTACCGATTGGCTCATCGCCCTTCGCCTGCCTTCACAATCGTTTCTTCGATCAATGCGCGGTTATCTTCTTCGGAAATTTCTTTCCCAAGAACTTTAGACGCAGCCAAGATAGAAAGAGATACGAATTCTTCGCGAACTGCTGCAACTGCTTTCTCTTTTTCTGTAGCGATTTCGAGAGTTGCAGATTCTTTCATACGGTTTACTTCAGCGCGTGCAGCCGTAATCAGCTCTTCACGTTGAGTGTCACCTTGTTTCTTCGCTGTTTCAACGATAGATTGTGCGTTGTCACGTGCTTCTTTCAATAGCGCACGCTGTTCTTCAAGAAGCTTTGCAGATTCTTGACGGCTTGCTTCGGCCTGTTCGATCTCCGTGGCGATTAATTGCGCCCGCTGATCCATCACGCCCATTAACGGACCCCATGCAAACTTCTTCAGAAGTACCATGAGAATCGTGAAAAATACGACAGTGACGATGATGTCACCCAAATTGAGTCGTTGGTTCAAACTAGCTAAAAATCCTGCGTCAGCTTCTGCTGATAAAAGGACGAAGGTATCCAACACGATTGTTTCACTCCCTTCAAGAGCTCATGACTCTTTCGTTTCAATGTTCTGCCGTTACCGGCAAAATTATTCTATGTTCTGTTCGTTCATGCATTTGTTTCACCACATAAAGCATGGCGAAGAACATTACTACGTGCTTCGCCATATTGCGCAATAATTATTTGTTCATTACGATAAACGCGATAACAGTTGCGATGATTGGAAGTGCCTCAACCAATGCAACCCCGATGAACATTGTTGTTTGAAGAACGCCGCGTGCTTCTGGCTGGCGAGCGATCCCTTCAACTGTCTTAGAAACGATCAAACCGTTACCGATACCTGCACCAAGTGCACCTAGACCAACTGCAATAGCTGCTGCTAATAAACCCATACCCATAGTGTATTTCCTCCTAATATTTTGTGTAGTTTTGTTCCCCTAAAATAGGGTAAATATATGTTTAGTGGTCCGTGCTGACTTTGTGAGCCATATAGACCATCGTTAACATAACAAAGATAAATGCCTGGATTGCCCCGATAAATACCGAGAATCCGAGCCATGCCAGTGCTGGAATCACAGCTCCGGCTAAACCGAAGATACTGGAAGCACCCAATGCTGCAAGCAAACCGATTAAGATTTCACCTGCGAAAATGTTACCGTAAAGACGAAGACCGAGTGTCAGCGTATTTGCGAATTCTTCAATGATTTTTAGTGGAGCCAAGAATGGAATCGGCTGGAAGTATGTTTTGAAATACCCGCCTACTCCGAGCTGCTTCACACCATAGAAATGCGTTAACGCAACAACTGTAGCAGCGAGGGTTAACGTGATAACTGGATCGGCTGTCGGTGATTTCCACCAAAGTTGGTCATCCCATACGATTGCGAATGGAAGTCCGAGCATATTCGCCACGAAGACAAACATGATTAACGTAATACCCAGCACGTGGAAGCGGCCTCCCGTTTTCCAGTCCATGTTATTTTTGATGATGCCTTTGACAAAGTCCATTACCCACTCCATGAAGTTTTGCATACCCGTCGGTTTCATTTGAAGACGCCGCGTAGATGCAACTGCAATCAGGAAGACTACCAGACAAGTCACAAATAACATCAAGATATTCGATGGGTTGAACCCGATTCCGAATAAAATAAACTGAGGATTTTCATGATTCACGTTTTTGTTCACCTCCCCTTGCTAGTAAAGTGTCAATGCTTCCAATGGAACAGCAGATGACCAGTAAACAGCAATGCGTAGGGTATCATTAACCCGATTACCGTGCTGATCAAATCGAACTCCTCCGGCATTACGAGTGCAATGGCCGCAGCCGCTACACCTGATGCAAAACGTAAACCCATACCTAATGACTTCGCACGCGTTTCTTCCGTAATCGAACGGTCAAACCGCTCCATACGCCGTAATAAAATCCAAAAGTTATACATACCGAAAAGTGAACCTAAGATGAGTCCCGCGAAGATAGTACGGTAGTCCAATAAGAACCAGCCGAGCACGAACAATGCTAGCAAAAAAAAGAAACTCTTCTTTTGCTGTTTGAATATTTCCTGCATACTTTGCATTGTCGATTCTCCCAATTCGTATTTGGATTCCAGCGTCTGAAGTGTTCAGTAGTTCCCGACGATTGTCGAGAGAGATGAGTCTTTGTCGTTTTGATCTTGTTTCAACGACATAGATTCCTTGCAAAGGAACCTGGAAATTGTAAGTGAATCGCCTGTACCGTCCACCAGGTGACGTTGCTATGAGCGACATCCGCAAATGGTTGGTTTTTGGCGTTTCTGAGTGAAGACTAGAAACTTCTAAAACATCATTTTTGTACTCAACATATGTATGAGTTCCTTATCAATCTTACCCTTTGTTAGCATACAATAGGGGGTTTTTTATGTCAATTGATTCAGGTGAATTAATTCACAATGCGTTCTCTTTGTCAAACATTCGACATATTTGTTTTTCAATTTTTGCTTGCATTTTGTGACGTGTTGTTAGGGGGGTATTATTTACGTATTGAAGAGTGAAATTTGTGGATTGTATTGGTTTATTAATTTGAGAGGCCGGCAGTGTGTCGGGGTGGGGATTTGCGCTTCGGAGGGGACGCTTTCCCATGGGCCCGCGCTGAGCCAACCAAGTCGCAGGCTCCTTCTGGTTGTCTCACCTGTCGGGCTGATCCATCGGGAGTCGCCCCTCCTGCGCTTCAATCCCTTGCAATGAGAGAGGGAGGTACTTATTGTTGTGCATTGAAGCTAGGCTGCAATCGACTTACTAGATTAACAGGTAAGTAATCTTGATTTGCACTTGAACTTGAACTTAAATAACTCCAAAACAAGTACTGTTTCACACTCTACCGTCAGTAAGTGATTCAAGTGCAATCACTATAAAATTAGGAGTGAAGCGGAAGCGAAAAGGAGCACATCTTTGCTTTGACAGGTGAAACACCCTTCGAGCGAAGGGTGTTTCACCGCCCGCCCTCCGGAAAGCGTCCCCAGCTGGAGCTTCAATCCCGAACCACAAGCCCTTCTTACTTTCCTCTTACCATTTTACTTACATGCAGAAAAAAACAGCAGAGGAAAAGTCTCTGCTGTTTTGATTGTTATTATAATGAAGAAAGATATTTGAGTAACGATTCTACTATTCGCTCTGACGCATGGCCGTCGCCGTATGGATTGTGGGCTTTGGACATTTTTTCGTACTCTGCGTGATCGGACAGAAGTGCATCGGACAGTTGGAAGATATCTTCCTCTTCCGTTCCTGCCAGGCGCAGCGTTCCTGCATCTATCCCTTCCGGACGTTCAGTCGTGTCACGCAGGACAATGACAGGCTTGCCAAGTGAAGGCGCTTCTTCCTGGATGCCGCCGGAGTCGGTAAGGATGATGTGTGAACGGGCTGCGAAGTTATGGAAATCCAATACTTCCAACGGTTCAATCAAGTGAACGCGGTTGTTGTTGCCAAGCAATTCATCCGCCACTTCACGCACTGCCGGATTCATGTGCACAGGGTAAATCACCTGGATGTCGTCATGTTTGTCGAGCAGACGGTTGATCGCACGGAACATATTGCGCATCGGTTCGCCCAGGTTTTCTCGGCGGTGTGCGGTCAATAGAACTAAACGGTCGTCGCCGAGTGTATCGAAAATCGGATGATGATAATCCGGGTCAACTGTCGTTTGCAGTGCATCAATCGCCGTATTGCCCGTGACGTAGATGCGGTCTTTATTTTTGCCTTCATCTATCAGGTTTTGTGCTGACTTTTCAGTTGGCGAAAAATGAAGATCAGCGATGACGCCAGTCAATTGACGGTTCATCTCTTCAGGATACGGTGAGAATTTATTCCACGTCCGCAATCCTGCTTCCACGTGGCCCACTGAGATTTGATTGTAGAAAGCTGCCAGACTGCCGATGAAAGTAGTTGATGTATCGCCGTGGACGAGCACGATATCCGGCTTTGCTTCTTTCATTACTTTGTCCAGACCTTCGAGGCCCCGAGTGGCTACGTCGATCAGTGTCTGGCGGTCTTTCATGATATTCAAATCATAATCGGGTGTTATTTTGAATGTTTCCAGCACTTGGTCAAGCATTTGACGATGCTGGGCAGTGACTGTGACAATCGACTCGATTTGATCCGGATGTTTTTCCAGTTCCAGCACGAGCGGTGCCATTTTAATCGCTTCCGGTCTTGTGCCGAAAATCGTCATCACTTTCCACTTTTTAGTCAATGTTTGTTCCCTCCATTATTTTGTGCCGAATAAACGGTCACCAGCGTCACCCAGTCCAGGTACGATATAGCCGTCTTCATTCAGCTTTTCGTCCAATGCTGCGATGTAGACATCTACATCCGGGTGTTCTTTCGTCAATATTTCGACGCCTTCAGGAGCAGCGACGAGACACATAAATTTGATGTTGACCGCTCCGCGTTTTTTCATTGAATTGATGGCTTCGACTGCTGTTCCGCCTGTCGCAAGCATCGGATCCACTACGATGAATTCGCGCTCGGCAACATCAGAAGGCAGCTTCACAAAGTATTCAACCGGTTTTAGTGTTTCCGGATCACGGAATAACCCGACGTGTCCCACTTTTGCAGCCGGAATTAAATCGATAATGCCGTCCACCATGCCGATTCCCGCACGCAAGATCGGCACAATCCCCAGCTTCTTCCCTGCCAGCACGCGGGACTTCGCTTCGCAGACTGGTGTTTGAATTGTGATTTCTTTAGTTGGAAGTTCACGTGTGATTTCAAATGCCATCAGTGTTGCCAACTCATTCACGAGCTCGCGGAATTCTTTCGTTCCTGTATCTGCCTTTCGTATAAACGTCAATTTGTGCTGAATTAATGGATGATCAAAAACATGTACTTTTCCCATTGGTATCGCTCCTTTTCGGAATATCTTGTACATTATAACAGAAATCACGCGACAGGCGCAGTGAACATATGCGAATTGTTGTGACGAAAGAGCAAAGTGTCTCTCGATGCTGGATAAACTTGGCGGATGGATGGTCATTGTTGGGCTGGAATGGGGTGTGAGTGTTTGACTGTGGACTTGGGTTGAGCGCTTGGACTATGAGCGGTGGCGGACATGGGTTGAGCGCTTGGACGCGGGCTTTGAGCGCTGGCAGACCTGGGTTGAGCGCTTGGACGTGGGCTTTGAGCGCTGGTGGACCTGGGTTGAGCGCTTGGACGTGGGTTATGAGCGCTGGTGGAGGTGGATTGAGCGCTTGGTCGCGGGCTATGAGCGCTGGTGGAGGTGGATTGAGCACTTGGCCACGGGCTATGAGCGCTGGCGGATGTGGGTTGAGCGCTTGGACGTGGGCTATGAACGGTGGCGGAGGTGGATTGAGCGCTTGGACGCGGGCTTTGAGCGCTGGCAGACCTGGGTTGAGCGCTTGGACGTGGGCTTTGAGCGCTGGCAGACATGGATTGAGCGCTTGGACGTGGGCTATGAGCGCTGGTGGACCTGGGTTGAGCGCTTGGACGTGGGTTATGAGCGCTGGCGGACCTGGATTGAGCGCTTGAGCATTAATCCCAAGCAACCAAGCACTCCCCCGCCCCAACGGCTCCTGCACAAAATCATCCCGATAAAAAACGCCCGACACGGTGTCGGGCGCTGGCTTATTACTTATATAGAGGGTGCTGATCTGTCAGTGCTGTAACTGCTTTGCGTGCTTCGTCTTTTGCTGACTGGTCTTCGTGGTTTTTCAATAAAGTTGCAATGATGCGTCCCACTTCTACCATGTCTTCCTCTTTGAAGCCGCGAGTTGTGACTGCTGGCGTACCGATACGGATACCGGAAGTGACGAATGGTCCTTCTGTGTCGAATGGTACAGTGTTTTTGTTTACTGTAATACCGATTTCGTCAAGTACGTGCTCTGCCACTTTACCTGTAAGGTCAAGTGATTTCAGTTTTACCAGGACAAGGTGGTTATCTGTGCCGCCTGAAACGACGTCGATTCCTTCTTCCTGCAATTTTTTAGCCAATGCTTCCGCGTTTTTCTTCACTTGCTGTGCATAGGTTTTAAATTCCGGCTCCAATACTTCTTTGAATGCCACCGCTTTTGCAGCGATTACGTGCATCAAAGGACCGCCTTGAACGCCTGGGAATACAGTTTTGTCGATTTTTTTGCCGAATTCTTCAGCTGTTTCTTCATTCAATAAAATGATCCCGCCACGTGGACCACGCAATGTTTTATGCGTAGTAGATGTCACGAAGTGTGCGTGCGGCACTGGATTTGAGTGCTCGCCTGCTGCCACAAGACCTGCGATGTGCGCCATATCCACCATCAAGTATGCACCGACTTCATCCGCAATTTCACGGAATTTCGCAAAGTCGATTTCACGCGGGTATGCACTTGCACCTGCAACGATCATTTTCGGTTTGTGTTCAAGTGCTTTTTGACGAACGTCTTCGTAATCAATCATCTCTTCTTCTTTAGTTACACCGTATTCTACGAAATTATATAGTTTTCCGGAGAAGTTAACCGGTGAACCGTGCGTCAAGTGACCGCCGTGAGAAAGGTTCATCCCAAGAACTGTGTCGCCCGGCTCAAGAGCTGTGAAGTATACTGCCATATTCGCCTGTGCACCGGAGTGCGGCTGTACGTTTGCATATGCTGCGCCGAAGATTTCTTTTACACGGTCGCGTGCGATGTTTTCCACCACGTCCACATGCTCACATCCGCCGTAGTAGCGCTTGCCCGGATAGCCTTCAGCATATTTATTAGTTAAGTATGATCCTTGTGCTTCCATAACTGCTTCTGTTACGAAGTTTTCAGATGCAATCAGTTCGATGTTTGAGTTTTGACGGTTTTTTTCAGCCATGATTGCTTCATAAATTGCTGCATCTTCACGCTGTACATTACTTAAGTCCATTGGTTAGTATCCCCTTTATTCTGATAATTTTATATCTTGTTACATTGTACACGGTTTATTCGTATTGCGCACGACTTCCGCCAATCAATTTTGGACGTGTTGTCGCAAGCGTGATCACTGCTTCACCAATTTGTTTAATGGAGGTGCGGATCGGTACTGCGACCGGCTTTAACTGCATGCCAATTAAGGTTTGGCCGATATCAATGCCTGCACTGGCCTGTACGGATTCCACGACGACAGGGTCGTTAAATTGCTGATAGGCACAGGTCGACATGGAGCCGCCTGCTTTAAACACCGGTACAACAGAAACAGGTTCCAGATGAAATTTTTTCGCTGTCTTTCGTTCCATTGTCACTGCTCGGTTAATGTGTTCGCAGCCCTGGAATGCCAAATGTACACGGTATTTATTTGCAAATGCCTGAAGTGGTGCGAATAATGCTTCTCCTATTTCAAGTGCGCCGTTCGTGCCAATACGGGCGCCCGCTACTTCGGAAGTCGAGCAGCCGACGACAAACATCGTCTCTTCGGCAGGCGGTGCTTGTTCGGCAAATTCGGTCAATGCCTGTTCCAGCTGCAGTTTCCATAGTTCAATAGCATCCACTTGTTCCACCTGCTTTCTTCAGTTCTCTTCCAGTTTCATCATTTTCTCGATACGGCGCTCGTGACGTCCGCCTTCAAATTCTGTTTCAAGCCATGTGCTGACAATTTCACGTGCAAGCCCCAGTCCAATTACGCGCTCGCCCATCGCGATGATGTTGGAGTCATTGTGGCCGCGTGTTGCTTTTGCGCTGAATACGTCGTGAACGAGCGCACAGCGAATGCCTTTGACTTTATTGGCGGAGATTGACATGCCAATACCCGTGCCGCAAATCAGGATCCCGCGGTCTGCTTTTCCATCTACGACGGCGTTGGCTACCGGTACTGCATAGTCAGGGTAGTCGACGGAATCGCCCGAGTCGGGTCCGTAGTCGGTGTATTCTATCTCGAGTTCGGTTAATAGATTGGTGATCTCTTTTCGGAGGTTATTGCCACCGTGGTCTGAAGAAATTGCTACTTTCACTGTTCACCCTCATTTCCATTTTTACTTATCGCTTATTCTATCATTGTTCGATAAAAAAATCATCGGTTTTAGTGTACAACTTTTGAATTTCTCATTTTTTATTTGTGAATTATCGTTATAAAGGCGAATGTTACGGGGTTGGAGTTGATGTAATGTACGTCTTTTTTATGGAATGAAGAGTTTTGAGGGCTGTTGCTCGATTGGTTGTTGGGGGTTGGAGTTAGCGAGTGTCCGCTCTTTGGACCCGCGCAGGCACGTGGGGGATTGCCTTTCGTCATGAGCCAGCTGGCGAAAAGCCTGCTGGCTCATGACTTCGGCCGACCCCGCAGTTGTGCCTACGCTGCTGAGTGGAGGCAATCCCAGTACTCTTTTAAAGGAGAGGGAGTGCAGTGCGTAGCCATCCGCCAGCACCGAAGTAAGTTTAATGCCGTTCTGGCTCTAGTTTTGGGTCGTTGCTCGACTCATTGTCGGGTATTGTAGTTAGCAACTGTCCGCTCTTCGGACCCGCGCAGGCACGTGGGGGATTGCCTTTCGTCATGAGCCAGCTGGCGAAAGTGCGCGCCAGTTGTCTCATGACTTCGGCCGACCCCACAGTTGTGCCTGCGCTGCTGAGTGGAAGCAAGCTAGGTTACTTTTTTAAAAGAGAAGAAGTTCAGTGACTACTAAGCGACTGGCGTATGCTTTGGCAAATGATATGTCATAATCCGCTTTTTCCTAAACTTTACAAACAGCAGTGAGTTTAATGCTGTTCAAGCTCTGGTTTTTGGGTCGTTGCTCGACTCATTGTCGGGTATTATAGTTAGCAACTGTCCGCTCTTTGGATCCGCGCAGGCACGTGGGGGATTGCCTTACGTCATGAGCCAGCTGGCGAAGAGCGTGCCAGTTGTCTCATGACTTCGGCCGACCCCGCAGTTGTGCCTGCGCTGCTAAGTGGAGGCAATTCAAGTACTCTTTTAAAAGAGATGAAGTTCAGTAACTACTAGACGACTGGCGTATGCTTTGGCAAATGAAGTGTCATGATCTGTTTCCCCCTACCTAAACGGAGGCGCCTTACAAGCGGTAGGCGTAGCGATGAGACTGACAGGCGCTTTTCCTGTCTGGCTCATTGCGGAAGCCATCCGCCAGCGCCGCAGTGAGTCCAAAGGGGTTCAGTCACTTGGTGTTGGGCCGTTGCTCGATTGTTTGTCGGGTGTTGAAGTTAGCGAGTGTCCTCTCTTCGGACCCGCGCAGGCACGTGGGGGATTGCCTTACGTCATGAGCCAGCTGGCGAAAGTGCGCGCCAGTTGTCTCATGACTTCGGCCGACCCCGCAGTTGTGCCTGCGCTGCTGAGTGGAGACAATCCAAGTACTTTTTTAAAAGAGAAGAAGTGCAGTGACTGGTTGACGACTGGCGTATGCTTTGGCAAAAGACGTGTCATTTTTTGCTCTCCCCTAACTAAACGGAGGCGCCTTACAAGCGGTAGGCGTAGCGATGAGACTGACAGGCGCTTTTCCTGTCTGGCTCATCGCGGAAGCCATCCGCCAGCGACGCAGTGAATTCAAAGGCGTTCTGTCACTTGGTGTTGGATCGTTGCTCGATTGTTTATCGGGTGTTGAAGTTAGCGAGTGTCCACTCTTCGGACCCGCGCAGGCACGTGGGGGATTGCCTTTCGTCATGAGCCAGCTGGCGAAGAGCGTGCCAGTTGTCTCATGACTTCGGCCGACCCCGCAGTTGTGCCTGCGCTGCTGAGTGGAGACAATCCAAGTACTTTTTTAAAAGAGAAGAAGTGCAGTGACTGGTTGACGACTGGCGTATGCTTTGGCAAATGAAGTGTCATGATCTGCTTCCCCCTAACTAAACGGAGGCGCCTTACAAGCGGTCGGCGTAGCGATGAGACTGACAGGCGCTTTTCCTGTCTGGCTCATCGCGGAAGCCATCCGCCAGCGCCGCAGTGAGTTCAATGCCGTTCTGTCTCTGGTTTTGTGGTCGTTGCTCGATCGGTTGTCAGGGATTGAAGTCAGCGAGTGTCTGCTCTTAGGACCCGCGCAGGCACGTGGGGGATTGCCTTACGTCATGAGCCAGCTGGCGAAGTGCGTGCCGGTTGTCTCATGACTTCGGCCGACCCCGCAGTTGTGCCTGCGCTGCTGAGTGGGGGCAATCCAAGTACTCTTTTAAAAGAGATGAAGTTCAGTGACTACTAGACGACTGGCGTATGCTTTGGCAAATGAAGTGTCATGATCTGTTTCCCCCTACCTAAACGGAGGCGCCTTACAAGCGGTAGGCGTAGCGATGAGACTGACAGGCGCTCTTCCTGTCTGGCTCATCGCGGAAGCCATCCGCCAGCGCCGCAGTGACTTCAATAACGTTCCCCTTCTCCCCCTACAATGACCGCAACTGGTGTAATCCAGTTATAATGCAAAAAAACAACCCCAAGCGCAGTGCCTCAGGGTTGTCCTATTTTTCAGCCTGATGTTCGGTCGAATTTGCGGATGACTTTGTACAGCTCCTCGGATTGTTCTTTGAGCTCCAGTGCCTTGGTTTTAGTCTGGTCTATCGATGCCACTTGTTCTTCAGTGGCGGCGCGCACTTCTTCTGCGCCGGCTGATGTGTGCTCTGCAATCGAAGCAACTTCCATGGATTGCGCGGCTGTGCGTTCGATAGTCTGCATCTGATTGCCGACGATCTGCGTGATTTCTTCCACAAAGAGAGCCATGGTCTGGATGGTCGCTGTCATCGTTTCCACATTTTCATTTGTCTGGGTGGCGCGTTCGGCTTCTGTTGAGGCTGTTTTCACTTGTTTATGCATTTCTGCAACGACTTGTTTGACGTCAGCCTGGATTGTCTGAACCAGTCCGGAAATCATTTGGACCGCTTTGGCGCTTTCGTCTGCCAGATTGCGCACTTCTTCTGCAACTACGGCGAATCCTTTGCCGTGTTCACCAGCCCGTGCCGCTTCGATGGATGCGTTTAGTGCGAGCAAGTTCGTCTGGCCTGCAATGCTGCCGACCAGTTCCACGATTTCTCCAATTTTATGCGCATTTTCATCGAGCACCCGAATGGTTTCCAATGAATGCTCGCTTTGGTCGCTCATTTGATGGATTCCCGCCAATACGGCATGGAAAATTTCTGTTGTGGCATGCAAATCCCGCAGCATCATTTTGGATTGTGCAGACGACTGATCTGCGCGGTTATTGACTTCCATCGCCAACTGCCGGATATCTTCGATGGCCTGCACCGTTTCCCGTATGGCTTCGGATGTATTTTCCGCTCCGTTTGAAATTTCCGAGATGGTCCGCGCAATGGCGTCGGACTGTCCTGCCGCGGCGCTCGTCTCTTTCGTCAATGAGTCGACCGATTCCGCTGTTGCCTGGAAATTGGATTCAATCTGTTCGATAATGCTGCGCAAATTCACGACAACTTGCTGGAATGCACTGGAGACGGAATGAATTTCATCCGAAGAATTCGGCAGTTCGATATCAGTGCCGATCTTTCCGTCCGCGACCCGCATAGCGGCTGTTTCAAGACGCTGCAGCGGCTTTGTTAAAATCACGCTGAACAGCGCCGCTAAAATTCCGGACCACATGACGCCCATTGCGTACGTTACTAGCTGAAAGATGAACGGTTTTACATTCGGGAAGAACGTTGGCTGCACCCAATTAATAAAGACCGCACTTGTTGTATAGGTGATGACTGCGAGTATTACTATAAATAATACAAGCTTTTTCCGCAGTCCCACTTTTTTCGGTTCATTCATGAATTCCCCTCCGCTAGCTGCCGGATGACTGAGTCAATAAGTTCTGTCAGCTCATTGAATGTCGTGCGGTATGTAGCCAAATGCCCCCCGTACGGATCGTGAACGTCGGTTCCTGGCACCGCACCTGCATACTCTTTTAATGTAAACACTTTTTCTTTCATTTCAGGAAAACGGCTGTGCAGGAAATCCCGATGGCTTGCTGTCATCGTCAGGACGAGATCCGCCCACTCCATCTCGGACGCTTTGAGTTCATTGGAATAGGGTGTAAAGGAAATCCCTGCTTCCGTCAGCAATTGTGCGGAATTTACGGAAATCGGCAAGCCGTCCATCGCGTGTATTCCTGCAGATTTCGCTGTAAGTCCGGGTACATTCGCATGATTAAGCAATGCCTCCGCTAAAGGACTTCTGCACGTATTGCCTGTACAAATAAAATAAATATTCATTTTCTTCACCTACTTTACAGAATACCGGATTTATGTGAAAAAAGAAACACAATTCTTCAAATGATAAAGGACATTACACCCATGCCGATTAATGCAATTCCAGCCAACCGCCTAATTGCTTTTCCATTAATCAGCCGAATACGGCCAGTTGACAAAAATGCTACTACGCTAAAAAAGCCGGCAAAGAAACCGGACGCCAGAATGAACAGCCATTTATTCATCTGCATCATTCCAAATGTCACGCTGACAGCGAACGCATCCACACTGACCAGCATAGCGAGAAAAAACGGAGAAATCTTTTCGATGAGTGACGGCTGCTCAGAGTCATCGAGCAAAATGTGGAGACCGATCAGCGAGAGTAATACGCCGGACAGCGCGTGGCTCCACTCGGTGAAGTAAATCACTATCCATTCTCCCGTATAAAATCCAATAAGCGGTAACACCATATTCAGTATAATCGTCCACAGCGTGATCATCAATCTGCCCCGCCGCAGCTGGAGAAGCGTATAAATAATTAGAATATCGATTGTCGTAACGACAGCCGCTATGATTTCTAACAAAGACTAAGCCCCCTTGCAGTTCGCATATGTTCATCCTATGCGGGGGCCAAAGGGGGCTATTCATCGTTAACAGCTATTATTCAGTAAAACGTCTGCCGTCTGATGCTTTGTTCAAACGATTCATGACCGCCGCGCCGATACCGGAAAGATCTGTCTCAATCGCCAGGATGATATCTGCTTCTGTATGATCACACTGACGGATTGCTTTATACAGACTCGATGCCATCGCTTCACGGCTGTCAATCGGACCTGTGGAAAAGTACCAATCCGCATGTTCTGTGTATAACTCATCCGGACCGATGATTGCGGCGCGTTTGTTTTGCCGATGAATAGCGGCTAGCGCGTTCTCGATATAAGCGGCATTCGGCTCGATGACGAACAGCGGTGCTTCAGGTGCATAATGCGTATACTTCATGCCAGGTGCACGCGGTGCCGATGACGGATCCGCAGGCTGCGTTGCCAGATGAACAGGACCAATCAATTCTTCCAGCTGTTCTTTAGTAATTCCGCCGGGACGCAGAATAACGGGAGGCGTGACCGTGATATCCAAAATAGTGGATTCCACGCCAATTCCCGTCTCGCCGCCATCCAAGATCAGCGGCACTCTTCCGATCAAGTCATGGTAGACGTGACCGGCTTCTGTCGGACTCGGCTTTCCGCTGCGGTTTGCGCTCGGTGCAGCCAGCGGCATATTCAGCTTCCGCAGCAGCTGCAAAGCCACCGGATGGTCCGGCATACGGATTGCCACCGTGCTGAGCCCTGCCGTTACGACATCCGCAATAACGCCGGGCTTTTTCTCCATAATCAATGTCAATGGACCCGGCCAGAATGCATCCATTAATTGATGCGCAATCTCCGGCACGTCTGTCGCGTATTTGGTAATGTCTGACTGATTGCCAATATGTACAATTAACGGATTATCAGACGGTCTTCCTTTTGCCTCGAAGATCCGCCGAACCGCCTGCTCGTCTGTCGCAATTGCCCCGAGACCATAAACTGTTTCAGTCGGGAATGCAACAATCCCTCCAGAAGTCAGGATATCCACAGCTTGTTCATAGATTTCATCGTTATCCACTAGGTTATCCACTTTTTCTTGCGTAGTGTCCATATGCTCAACCCCTTTTTATACACATTCTCTGAATCTTATCCACAAAATTTGTGAATAGTTTTATTTGAACAGTGATTTTATCCACTCCCAAATGAAAAATCTAACAGGTTCTTCTTCTGTTTCAGTTACACTTGCTTCATCAGGAAAACAGACATTCGGAAACAATGCGCACCACCAGTTATCTCCCCTGCCGGCACCGATTTTCACTACATACGCATCATAAACATCCTGTGGCTGAATGAATGATCCGACGCGCTTCGGCGGAATCAATGCGGCACTGTGCTCGATTGAAACCGTCGCGCCATTCACCTGCGACTGTGCGATGTCAAGTATCGCCGGCTGCAGCGCCTGAAGTTTATCATGGATTTCCTGCTGATTGACAGATTGATTGATTGCCTGCTCAAGTAACGGTGCAATTTTTTCCTGCACGTTCTGCTTCACTTGCTGGTCTGCTGCCGTATTTGAATTAGCCAGAATGCGGAACTGCGTGGCATCGCTTGCCGTCATATGCTGGCCAAATACGAGCAGCACCCCTTGAATCGTCAGCAGTATAAGTACAAATTCTATAAAAGCCACTAGTTTTGAAGTATACGTTGGTTGTTGGTTCATCGGATAATCTTGTAACATGTCATCCCCTCCTGCACTCTATCTTGACCCGCAGGAGAGGATTTTATTCATTGAATCTCACAAAATATCATTCGTTCTTTTTTATTGATATCTTCTGCGATCTCGACAGTTGCTTCGGGAAACGCATGCTGGAGGTATTCCTGAACGATTTTGCCTTGCCTGTATCCTATCTCAAAGCCGATCAGTGCAGGGCGATTCATCAGAGGAGGCAAGTTTTGCGCCAGTCTGCGGTAATAATACAGCCCATCTTCTTCAGCAAATAATGCGCTTTGCGGTTCGAACGCATAGACAGTCGGTGACATTTCTGCCTTCTCGTCCTCTGCGATATACGGCGGATTGGACAGGATAATATCCCAGGATTGCTGTTGCAGCGGCTCTTCCATATCACCTTGCACGAATGTAATATCCGCTTCATTGCGCTGTGCGTTACGCTGCGCCACTTCAAGAGCGGCTTCACTGAAATCTGTGGCCGTCACGCTGGCGCTCGGACGCTCTTTTTTGAAAGCGACCGCAATTGCCCCGCTGCCCGTTCCGATATCCGCCACCTGAATGACTTTATCGCCAAATAAGCGGTTGGCGCGTTCTAGCGCATAATGAACAAGTTCCTCTGTTTCAGGACGCGGAATCAGTACATGTTCATTCACCTCGAATGAATAGCCGTAAAAGGATTCCTCACCTAAAATATATTGAATAGGCTTGCCAGCCAGCAGTTCTTTGACGATATCCCAAAATTGCGAGCAAGTTTCATAGGGAATGATCTCACGTAAACTGGCAAGATAGCCGGCGTGGCTTTTGCCGGTGACTGCGCGCATGGCCAGTTCGGCAGCATGTGTATCCATTCCGCGGGCATACAATAAATCCTGCGCCCGCTTTACCGATTCCAGCATCGTTTTAGTCATTGCGATCCAAACTTTCCAGGCGGCGGGCCTGTTCTTCGATAATCAGCGCGTCGATTACTTCATCCAGCTTCCCTTCAATAATCTGGTCGAGTTTTTGAATCGTTAAGCCGATTCGATGGTCAGTGACACGATTTTGCGGAAAGTTGTACGTGCGGATCCGTTCTGAACGGTCGCCGGACCCTACAGCCGATTTTCGCTTTTCATCGTATTCTGCCTGTGCTTCCTGCATGAATTTGTCATAGACACGGGCACGCAGCACTTTCATCGCTTTTTCTTTGTTTTTTATTTGTGATTTTTCATCTTGAATCGATACTGTCGTTCCTGTGGGCAAATGCGTCAGACGCACGGCGGACATCGTCGTGTTGACAGATTGTCCTCCTGGCCCGGATGAAGCGAATGTGTCGGTACGGATATCCTTTTCGTGGATTTCAATTTCCACTTCCTCCGCTTCCGGCAGACAAGCGACTGTCGCAGTGGATGTATGGGTGCGGCCGCCGGATTCCGTTTCTGGCACACGCTGTACGCGGTGTGCGCCGTTTTCGTACTTCAGCTTGGAATACGCGCCTTTTCCGTCAATCATGAAAATAATTTCTTTAAAACCGCCCAGTTCTGTAGGAGAGGAATCAATGACTTCCACTTTCCAATGGTTCATTTCCGCGAAACGTGTATACATGCGGTACAGGCTGCCTGCGAATAAAGCCGCTTCATCCCCGCCTGCTGCACCGCGGATTTCCATAATGACACTTTTATTGTCGTTGGGATCTTTCGGAATGAGCAACACTTTCAGCTGTTCTTCAAGCTGCTCGATACGGTCTTCCAGCTCATCCATTTCCATTTTGACTAATTCTTTCATTTCATCATCCAACGGTTCGTCGAGCATTTCTTTAGCATTTTTATATTGTGTCTGAACTTCTTTATATTCACGATATACGTCTACAGTTTCTTGCAAGTCGGATTGTTCTTTGGAGTAATTCCGCAGTTTCTCAAGATCATTGACGATCTCGGGGTCACTAAGTAGTTCATTTAATCGGTCATATCGGTCTTCTACTGCTTGCAGTCTGTCGAACATAGTAGTTTCACCTCTTCTGAAATGTTGAATACTGATTTATTTGTATGACAGAACCGCCTATCCTCGTGCGTGCGGATAGACGGCGTGTCGTTTATTTTGCGTGCTCTGCGCGGCTTACCGGCACTTCATGGTGGTGGCGGCACCGCGGCTCATAAGCTTCAGATGCGCCAACCAGAATAATTGGGTCGTCCTGGCATGCAGGCTGTCCGTCAATTAGCCGCTGCGTCCGGCTCGAAGGCGAACCGCAGACAGTACAGACTGCCTGGAGTTTTGTCACCAATTCCGCCACAGCCATCAATTGAGGCATGGGACCGAATGGCTCTCCTCTGAAATCTTGGTCAAGCCCTGCAATGATGACACGAAATCCCCGATCCGCAAGACTGATTGCGACATCTAAAATTTCCTCGTCGAAAAATTGTGCTTCGTCAATGGCGACCACATCGAAATCATCTGAGACGAGATCCGGTATTTCACTCGCTTTGGCAATTGGATTGGCGATAGTCGAAGAACCGTCATGACTGACCACGGCCTCTTCACTGTACCGGTCATCAATAGCCGGTTTAAATACCGCAATCTTTTGCTTGGCAAATTCCGCCCGGCGAATCCGGCGAATCAGCTCCTCCGACTTACCTGAAAACATACTGCCGCAGATGACTTCCATCCAGCCGCCTTGCATTGAAACGTACATGGTCAATCCCCTTTCGATGTTGTGTGTATATGTATGAGTTAGTTGTTAAGTTTTGTTTGTTTATGAGCGGATCGCGTGCTGGTATGAGCGCTTGGATCAGGCTTATGAGCGGATCACGCGTTGGTATGAGCGCTTGGATCGGGATTATGAGCGGATCGCGTGCAGCTATGAGCGCTTAGACTGGGATTATGAGCGGATCGCGTGCAGCTATGAGCGCTTGGACCGGGATTATGAGCGGATCACGTGCGGCTATGAGCGCTTGGCCAAGTCTATGAGCGGATCACGTGCGGCTATGAGCGCTTAACCAGGTTTGAGAGCGGATCGCGCGCAGCTATGATCACTTACCCCGGCTTAATGAGCGGATCACGTGCGGCTATGAGCGCTTGGCCAAGTTTATGAGCGGATCACGCGCAGCTATGAGCGCTTGGCCAAGTTTATGAGCGGATCACGCGCGGCTATGAGCGCTTACCCCAGCTTAATGAGCGGATCACATACTAGTATGAGCGCTTCTGCATGTGTTATGAGCGGTCGCGTCCTCCGCGAACGCGATTACCAGAGAAAATTATAAAAATACCCGTCTGGCACGACTGCACCTGACGGGTATCTGGCTTTTATTACTTTTGTTCTTCTGACTTGATGCCGTATTTCTTGTTGAAACGGTCGACACGGCCGTCCGCTGCAGCAAACTTCTGGCGTCCAGTGTAGAATGGGTGACATTCTGAGCAAACTTCTACTCGAATATCCTCTTTTACAGAACCTGTTTCGAATGTATTGCCACATGAGCAAGTTACTTTTGCAAGTTTGTAATCGGGATGAATTCCTGCTTTCATCGGTCTCTCTCCTCTCGCCCTGAACCATCTGGAACAGAGTATGAATTTAGGCGTTTTATCGGCCAGTTGCCAATAAAACGGATCGATGCCGTACACGGCCCGTGTGTGTCAGCCGTATATGCAGTGTACAGTAAAACCGTACTTGATTAGTATAGCAAAATTCGATATGTTGTGCAACTGTTTGATTTGGGTTTTTATTGGATAGCTACACACTGTATTGAGTAAGGTTTTTCATGTTCGGCGGAGGCTATCTTCCATCTTTTCGCTGCGGCTGTGCACTTCGCTTTTCCCGGCAGTTTGAAAGACAAAGCACTTACTGCCGCGACTGCTGCATCAGATCAGTCCCTTGCCCTTCTTACTTTTCATTTCTTCATTCAGCTTATCGAAAAATTCATCGTTGTTCTCAGATTGCCGAAGTTTTCTCATGAAGCGCTCGGTGAAATCCTGGGAGTCTGAGAAAGTTTTTCTGATCGCCCAGAGTCTGTCCAGATTTGCTTTCGGGATGAGCAGCTCTTCTTTTCTTGTACCTGATCGGCGGATATCGAGTGCAGGGAAAATTCTGCGTTCAGCCAGGCTGCGGTCAAGGTGCAGTTCCATGTTACCGGTTCCTTTGAATTCTTCGTAAATGACTTCGTCCATACGGGAGCCTGTTTCAATAAGCGCTGTGGCCAGGATCGTTAAGCTGCCGCCTTCTTCAATATTACGCGCGGCACCAAAAAATCGTTTAGGGCGATGGAAAGCCGCCGGATCGATTCCCCCGGAAAGTGTCCGGCCGCTTGGCGGGATGACCAGGTTGAATGCACGTGCCAAACGAGTAATGGAATCCATCAGGATGATGACGTCGCGTTTACTTTCGACGAGACGCATTGCGCGTTCAAGTACCAGTTCTGCCACTTTTACATGATTTTGCGGCACTTCGTCAAATGTGGAACTGACAACGTCTGCTTTTACAGAACGTTCGATGTCTGTTACTTCTTCCGGACGTTCGTCGATTAACAGCACAATTAATTCCGCTTCCGGATGATTCGTCGTGATCGAGTTGGCGATTTCTTTCAGCAGCGTTGTTTTTCCCGCTTTTGGCGGTGCGACAATTAATCCGCGCTGACCGAAACCGACAGGCGATACGAGATCCATGATGCGTGTAGAGATATTATTTTTAGCTGTTTCTAATTTGATTTGACGGTCTGGATATAAAGGTGTCAGCGCGGGAAAATGTACGCGCTCGCGAGCCACTTCCGGATTTTGACCGTTGACGGCTTCCACTTGCAGCAAGCCATAGTACCGCTCATTTTCTTTTGGCGGACGGACTTTTCCTGTTACTTTATCGCCATTACGCAAGTCGAATCGGCGAATTTGGGATGCGGAAATGTAGATATCTTCCGAACTGGATGAGTAATTGATCGGACGCAGGAAACCGTATCCTTCTGATTGAATAATTTCGAGAACGCCTTCCATGAAAAAGAAACCTTCTTGTTCGGCGCGAGATTTCAATATAGCAAAGATTAATTCTTTCTTCGTCAGTTTGCTATAGTTGGTGATTTTAAATTGCTTCGCGAGAGAATACAGCTCCTTGAGCGTCATGTTCTCGAGGTCGGCAAGAGTAATCATTGTCATCTGTGCGTACACCACTCTTCATTTTTATTATGGAAGTTTCGGCACAGTAAATAGAAAGGAGAGTACGAGATGTACTTCCTTTCCAAAAATGCCGTACATTATGGATTTGAATAGTTTTAGGAAATAGAAACCCGGCTGTAACACCGGGTGTTGAGGGAGTTAGTCTTGCATCACAAGAAGAGGCTTTTTCGCAATGCTGTGGCGACCTTCTACGAAACGGATCGTTCCTGATTTAGAGCGCATAACGATAGATTGTGTACGGCAGTACGAGCCTTTAAACTGCACGCCGTCCATCAGCTCGCCGTCTGTTACGCCGGTTGCCGCAAAAATACAGTCGTCTCCTTTTACCAAATCATCCATCATGAGAACTTGGTCTACGTCAATGCCCATTTTGATGCAGCGGGCTCTCTCTTCATCATTTGAAGGGACCAGACGTCCTTGGATTTCTCCGCCCAGACATTTTAAACCGACTGCTGCGATTACGCCTTCAGGAGCGCCGCCTCTGCCGAATAAAATATCCACACCTGTATCATCGAAAGCCGTGTTGATGGCAGCTGCTACGTCGCCGTCTTCGATCAGCTTGATGCGTGCGCCCGCTTCACGGATTTCCTCAATAATTGCCTGATGGCGTTCACGGTTCAAAACAGATGCCACTAGGTCGGATACTGATTTGTTCTTCGCTTTTGCGACAGCTTTCAAGTTATCTGTGACACTTGCGTCGATATCAATTTTACCGACTGCTTCAGGTCCGACTGCAATTTTATCCATGTACATATCCGGTGCATTCAGCAAGTTTCCTTTGTCTGCAACCGCAAGAACAGCAAGTGCATTCCATCCGCCTGCCGCTACGATGTTTGTGCCTTCCACTGGATCTACCGCGATATCTACAGCCGGGCCGTGACCTGTTCCGAGTTCTTCACCTATATACAGCATCGGCGCTTCGTCCATTTCACCTTCACCAATGACGACTACACCTTCCATTGGGATTGTATCGAATACCGTGCGCATTGCTTCTGTTGCCGCGTCATCTGCTTCATTTTTCAAACCGCGTCCCATCCAGCGCGCCGCTGCTACAGCCGCCGCCTCTGTCACACGTACTAGTTCCATTGATAAACTGCGTTCCATAATGTTTTGTTCCTCCTGTTTGCGGTAAGGCGCGTATTGCGTATTACCTTTCATTTGCCTACGTCCGCATCCATTTTTACTGCGTTTTGGCAGTGGATGTGTCGTTTAAATCTATTATACACCTTTTGGCAATTAGCGTCACTCCGAAATCGAGGATTGCACCGGCACTTTCACTTTATTGATGTCTGCACCAAGGTTTTTCAGCTTTTGAATAATCTTGCCGTATCCTCGTTCGATGTGCTCAATTTCATGAATTTCTGTCTCACCGGTGGCCAAAAGTCCTGCAATCAATAAAGCGGCGCCTGCACGCAAGTCTGTCGCTTCAACAGTTGCAGCGTGCAATGGTGTCGGTCCGGTAATAATTGCCGAACGCCCTTCCACCCTGCCGTCTGCATTCATTCGGCGAAGCTCATCGATTTGCTTAAAGCGCGCCGGATAGATGGTGTCTGTCAAAATGGAAGAACCTTCCGCTTGTGTCGATAACACGCCAAACGGCTGCTGAAGATCTGTCGGGAAGCCCGGATACACCAGTGTCTTCACATCGACCGCCTCCAGCTTTTCTGGCTTAGGAATGAAAATTTGTTCTTCTCCCACTTCCACTTTGACGCCCATTTCACGAAGTTTCGCAGTCACTGCTTCCACGTGCAGCGGGATGACATTATCAATGGTGATGCCATCCCCGATTGCTGCGGCCATGATCATGTGAGTGCCCGTTTCAATGCGATCCGGAATAATCGTATGCTTTGTGCCGTGCAATGTTTCTACTCCTTCAATACGGATGACGTTTGTGCCTGCGCCCTTAATATTCGCACCCATATTGGAAAGCAGCGTCGCAACGTCAATAATTTCAGGTTCTTTTGCAGCATTTTCAATGACCGTTTTGCCTTTCGCCTTAACAGCCGCCAGCATAATATTAATCGTCGCGCCAACGCTGACAACATCCAGATAGATTTTCGCACCGCGGAGTTCATCTGCCCGCAGATAAATCGCGCCATGTTCATTCTCCACTTTCGCGCCGAGTGCTTCAAAGCCTTTAATATGCTGATCAATCGGACGCGGGCCCAGGTGGCAGCCGCCCGGTAATCCGATGACCGCGTGTTTGAACTTGCCGAGCATCGCACCCATCATATAATACGATGCACGCAGTTTTTTCACGTTACCGTTTGGCAGCGGCATGGAAATGATTTCTGACGGATCGATAGTCATCACGCCGTCTTTCAATTCTACGCTCCCGCCAATTTCTTCAACTAATGCCTGCAATGTGTAAACGTCAGAAATTTCGGGAAGTCCTGCAATCGTTACCGGTGAGTCGGCCAGAATAGCAGCGGGAATGAGGGCAACCGCGCTGTTTTTTGCACCGCTTACTCTGATGGTTCCTTGCAGCCGTTTTCCGCCTTTGATTTTGTAAACGTCCATTTCAAGCTCCTTTTGTTCCATCACTTATTCGTTCTGGTTTCCCAGTCTTTCAAAAACTGATCAATACCTTTAGTCGTTAACGGATGAGCAAAAAGACTTTGCAACACGTTGAATGGAGTCGTCGCAATATGTGCGCCGGCAAGTGCTGCAGCTGTAATATGCTGCGGGTGTCTGATGGAAGCCGCAATAATTTGCGTATCCAGGTCGTGAATTGTGAAGATATCTGAAATTGTTTCAATCAGTTCTGTCCCATTTTGGCCAATATCGTCCAGGCGTCCGATGAACGGAGAAACATAAGTCGCACCTGCGCGCGCTGCCAGCAATGCCTGATTGGCGGAGAAAATCAGTGTGACATTCGTTTTGATTCCTTCAGCCGCAAATACCGAACAAGCCTGTAAACCTTCAGGCGTCATCGGCAGCTTCACCGTAATATTGTCTGCCAGTGCCGCAAGCTTGCGTCCTTCTTCAATCATACCTTCTGCATCTAGTGAAATTACTTCCGCGCTGACAGAACCCGGAACAAGCGCTGTAATTTCCTTTAAACGGTCATGGAATGAAATGTTTTCCTTTGCGACAAGCGACGGATTGGTCGTAACGCCAGAGATAATCCCCCAGCTGTGCGCTTCTTTGATTTCTTCAAAATTTGCAGTATCTATAAAAAATTTCACGTGTATTGTCCTCCTAGTTATGAATCGTTCATTTACTGAAAAGCAAAAGAAGGAGACGTATTGCGCTCCTCCTTTGTCCTGTCTTCACTCTATCATTACGCTTGCTGTGAACTTCCAAATTCACGCATTTTTCCGATGACCGTTTCTTTAATAGCTTCACGCATCGGCGCAAGGTATTTACGTGGATCATAGACTTTCGGATCTGCCTGCAATGTATCACGCACAGCTTGCGTACCCTGAATTTGGTTTTCTGTGTTGACGTTAATTTTAGATGTGCCTAATGAAATTGCACGCTGAATATCTTTTGTCGGGATTCCTGTACCTCCGTGCAATACTAGCGGAATATCTCCCTGTTTGGAGATCTCTTCCATTTCTTCAAACCCCAGATTCGGCTCTCCTTTATATGGGCCGTGTACAGAACCAAGTGCAGGCGCCAGGCAGTCGATGCCTGTTTTCTCTACCAGTTCTTTACATTCGGCAGGATCTGCATAGATGACACCGTCCGCGATGACATCATCTTCCTGTCCGCCTACGACGCCAAGCTCAGCCTCTACAGATACATTATGCTGCTTTGCTAATTCTACCACTTTTTTTGTAATAGCAATATTCTCTTCAAGCGGTTTAGAAGACGCATCAATCATGACAGAAGTGAAGCCTGCTTCGATTGCTTCCTGACACTTCTCAAAGCTGGACCCGTGATCCAGGTGAATAGCAACAGGCACCGTTGTGCCATAGTCTTCCATTAATCCTTTTACCATCATGACAACAGTTTTGAAACCGCCCATATAGCGCGCCGCACCTTCTGAAACGCCTAAGATGACAGGTGATTTTTCTTCTTCAGCGGCCTGCAGGATCGCCTGTGTATATTCTAAATTGTTGAGGTTAAACTGGCCGATCGCGTATCCTTTTTCTTTCCCCTGAATCATCATTTCTTTCATCGAGACGAGTGGCATGCAAAATTCCTCCTTGGGTTCATACGAATTATAATGTATTTTTATAATATTAATTTCTACCTGTAAGCATATCAAATTCACGCCATGATTACTACTGTCAGGCGCCTTGCAGCTGCAACCTTTTTAATACGGTATTGCGTACGTCAAATATATCAAATGGCTTAGTGAAATGATGATCGATGCCAAGTCTGTCTGCTTCTTCCGTCAGTTCCACTTCACTGTATGCCGTCATCATCATGACAAGCGCCTTCGGTGAGATATTTCTAATTTCCTGAAGCACTTCGACGCCATTCATCCCCGGCATCTTCATATCCAGCAGCACACAGTCGGGATGATGCTGCCGGACAATTTCCAGCGCCTCTTTTCCGTTTGACGCGAGCGATGTTTTTATATCCGCTGACTTAAATATTTCTTCCAGTAACAACCGGATACCCGGCTGATCATCTACAATTAATAAATGCTTCATACCCATCTCCCCCAATACGTGAATTTCCCCTGTGTTTCCCCCGTGTTCTCCAGCATTCCATAAATCAACTCATTAAATCCGATTATTATTATACGTATATAGCTATAATTCGTCGGCATAAAAAATATTTAAATATGAGTACAACCTGTTTTTACTAGTTTAACTCATTTTTACTCTATTGTGTATTATTCTAAATACTCACAAGATTTCCTTTATTATTTTACATTTACTTTTGCACTTCTACCTTTTGTCGCCTATACTGAGATTTTGGAGGGATTTCCGTGAAAATATTGACGACACAAATCAGAGGACTTCTGGAGAGAATTGCAGAAGGCCAAGAACAAGAAATTGAAGATACAGCCCGTCTGCTTGCGCAGGCACTTGTTGGCGAAGGGCGCATCATTTTGGCGGCTTTTGGTGAAATGGAGGCCATTGCGTCCACTGCATTGGAAGGCGCAGAGCCAATGAACGGCGCAGTCCGCTATACGAAAGAGCTCGAACTGACCACCGCAGACCGCGTGTGGCTGCTGGCACGAAATGCAGATCATCCTGCTGCACTAGAATTGGCAGAACAGCTGTCTGATCAATTCGTCCCATTCGCCGCACTAGCCGCAGATAAAGACACTGACGACAATGAACTTTCCTCCCTTGCGTTCGCTTATATTTCGACAGGTTTAAAAAAAGGGCTGATACCGGGTCCGACAGGCGAACGAATCGTCCAGCCGCACGCACTCGCCGCACTATTCGCCTACGAGGCAGTAAAGCTCGCAATGGACGACATGCTGGCGGATGAAGACGATTTATAAAACAAATTTGCCGTCATTGGATTAGGATGCGGGACTTATGCACTTGTTTTTTTCTTGAGTGCCCATGATGGGCCAGCTAATTCATGCGGTCACTAAACGTATTTGAGATTCATGTACAGATTAATCTGCTGACTAACTTTCATTTCCTTTATTAGTCCGTATGCAGCATACAAAAATGCCGCCAGAAGAACTCTCTTCTGACGGCATTTTTTTAGTTTCGGTGTTCCAGTGCTGCACGGATAAACTCGCGGAACAGCGGCTGTGGAGTAGTTGGACGGGAAGCGAATTCCGGGTGGAACTGGCAGCCGAGGAAAAATGGATGATCCTGCAATTCCATAATTTCGATCAAACGGCCATCCGGGCTGATGCCCGATACGATAAATCCTGCTTCTTCCAGCTGCGCGCGGTACGCTAAGTTAATTTCATAACGGTGGCGGTGGCGTTCATAAACCAGCTCCTCACCGTATGCATTGTATGCCTTTGTGTTTTCAGACACTTTACATGGATAAGCACCCAGACGCAATGTGCTGTCTGCTTCACTAGCTGTGCGGCAATCCGGGTGGAATGTTGTAATTTTATATTCTGTCTCTGTATCAAACTCTAAAGAATGAGCGGATTTCAGACCAAGCACGTTACGCGCAATTTCAGTGGCAGCCAGCTGTAAGCCAAGGCTGATGCCGAAGAACGGAATTTTCTGTTCACGTGCGTATGTGATCGCTTCGATTTTTCCGTCGATCGCACGGTCGCCGAAGCCGCCCGGCACAAGAATTCCGTCAGCGTCCCCGAGAAGTTCCGCCACGTTTTCTGAAGTGACGTCTGCTGAGTTGATCCACTGGATATCAACGTCTGTGCTGAATGCGTACCCTGCATGGCGCATTGCTTCCACTGCTGAAATATACGCATCTTGTAATTCTACATATTTACCGACAAGCGCGATTTTCACTGTTTGCTTCAATGATTTTACCAGTTTCACAAGTTCCTCTACTTCAGACAGTTCAGGCTGCGGTGTTTCAAGACCCAGGAAGTCAACAACAAGCTGGTCCATATTTTGTTCGTGAAGGCGAAGCGGCACTTCGTATAATGTTTCTGCGTCAAGCGCTTCGATTACTTCTTCTGGCTTGATGTTACAGAACAGCGCGATTTTGTCTTTCATTTCCTGCGGTACCGGGTATTCGCTTCGCACGACGATCATGTTCGGCTGAATTCCGAGACTGCGCAATTCTTTCACGCTGTGCTGTGTCGGCTTTGTTTTCATTTCCCCTGCTGCATGAAGGTATGGAATTAATGTGTTGTGGATATACATGACATCATCTTTTGCTAAGTCCGTCTTCAATTGGCGGATTGCTTCGAGGTACGGCAATGACTCGATATCTCCGACGCTGCCCCCGATTTCTGTAATTACCACGTCTGCATTCAGCGTTTCGCCCGCACGTTTGACCAGTTCTTTGATTTCATTTGTAATATGCGGAATGACCTGGACTGTCGCGCCTTTGTATTCGCCGCTGCGTTCTTTGCGCAATACAAGATCATAAACTTTCCCCATTGTGACGTTTGAATACCGATTACATTTGATATCGATGAAACGTTCGTAGTGGCCGATGTCAAGATCCGTTTCCGCCCCGTCTTCAGTGACGAAAACTTCACCGTGCTGGTATGGGCTCATCATACGCGGATCGATGTTAATGTACGGGTCGAATTTTTGGTTGGTAACTTTCAAACCGCGGTTTTTCAGCAAACGTCCGAGTGACGCCGCATTGATTCCTTTACCAAGAGATGAGACGACTCCGCCTGTAATAAAAATATATTTTGTCATGTGTAGTTCCTCCATTTGTTCTTTTTACATGCTGTCAGGGTGGATATAAAATCAAAAAAGCGCCCCATTTGTAGCGTAACTACAATAAGGAGCGCGTATACACGAATTCATGTGTCCTTTTCAGGAGCCCATACAAATCTTATATTTTTGGGCCGGAAAAGTCAAGTCTGATTATTCCTCTTCCTCGTACTCTTCTTCCTCGTCCTCTTCATCTTCTTCGTCGATGTCGAGTTCTTCTTCAGGAATAACTTCCAGGTCGTCGTCAGGATCGATTAAATCTTCTTCGATCTCGATAACGTCCTCGTCTTCTTCCTCGTCATCCACGTCATCGTCTTCTTCGCCAAGTTCCACATATTCTTCGTCGAAGATTTCTTCTTCGTCGTCATCTTCTTCGATTTCATCTTCATCATCGTAATCTTTTTTCTTCTTTTTCTTTTTGCGCACTTTTACGACTGGCGCTGTCTCTTCTTCGATCTGATCGACCGGATACCATTCGCGCAAGCCCCAGCGGTTGTCCTGAATTGCGAGGAATCTGCCGTCGATGTTCAGATCTGTGTAATATTGAAGGACCTTTTCTTTCAATTCTTTATCTGTGATACCCGTTAGCTTACGGAATTCTTCCATTAATTCCTGTAACGTAAGAGATTCCCGGCGCTCTGTAAGAATCTGGTAGGTAATATTAATTAATGATTCTTCCAATAGTTCTTCTTTTGTCATGTCATGGATATTCAATGTATGGCACGTCCTTTCTTCTATGAATCACGCGCGGACCGGCCAAGTCAGCAAGTGATTTGGCCGATTCACGTTTTCTTTTGTAACTGCTGTGCATAGTTTACATTATATACAGTTTTTCTTCCAATATGCTACATTCTTTTACTTCTCTTAATATTTCTGTATTCATTTATAGTCAGATACCCTAAATAGACCGATGCAAATGCAAAGGGAAATGCACCCAGCCCGCTCTTGTAGAGGACGAGTGTGAGAATAATTAATAAAGCTATTATAATCGCGTGATAATACCATCTCACATTCAACACGT
The DNA here is from genome assembly GCF_002109365.1 of Sporosarcina sp. P37. Classification (NCBI taxonomy): domain Bacteria; kingdom Bacillati; phylum Bacillota; class Bacilli; order Caryophanales; family Caryophanaceae; genus Sporosarcina; species Sporosarcina sp. P37. The sequence goes on along the minus strand of NZ_CP015349.1, from coordinate 2,297,357 downwards.
CCCTTTTCTTAGTTGTTATCATTATACTGACAAAATTGCTAATTTATCCACTTTGAAGGCAATGAATTTTATGTATCTGATAAATATACAATGGGAAGCCTTGAATACTCATTCATTACCTCGCCCTTCATTGCCGCTAAGCGGGGGGACTTCTATCTATGCAAAAAAGGATGTCAACAGAAGTTATGGCTTCTGAGACATCCTTTTCTGCGGGTTATTACATATTACGGCGGTATTGCCCGCCTACTTCATATAAAGCGTTAGTGATTTGGCCCAGACTTGCCACTTTAACGGTTTCCATCAGTTCGGCGAAGACGTTGCCTCCTGAAACTGCAACTTGCTGAAGGTTCGCCAGCGCTTGCTCTGATTTATCTGCGTACGCAGCCTGGAACGCGCGCAGATTGCGGATCTGTGCTTCTTTTTCTTCCTTCGTTGCGCGTGCCAGTTCCATGTTATCGATATCGTCTTCAGACGGCGGATTCGGGTTCAAATACGTATTGACACCGATGATCGGCAGCTCGCCTGAATGTTTTTTCATTTCGTAGTACATGGACTCTTCCTGGATCTTTCCGCGCTGATACTGCGTTTCCATAGAACCGAGTACGCCGCCGCGGTCATTCAGGCGGTCAAATTCCTGCAGGACCGCTTCTTCCACCAGGCTCGTCATTTCCTCAATAATGAATGCGCCCTGCAGCGGATTTTCATTTTTGGATAAGCCGTGTTCTTTCATGATGATCATCTGGATTGCCATCGCACGGCGCACTGATTCTTCTGTCGGTGTCGTAATTGCTTCGTCGTATGCGTTTGTGTGCAGCGAGTTACAATTATCCTGGAGCGCCATCAATGCCTGCAGCGTGGTACGGATATCGTTGAAATCAATTTCTTGCGCATGTAAACTGCGGCCTGATGTCTGAATGTGATATTTCAGCTTTTGGCTGCGCTCATTGGCACCGTATTTATCGCGCATCGCAACCGCCCAAATTCGGCGTGCGACACGGCCGATTACACTATATTCCGGATCGAGGCCGTTCGAGAAGAAGAACGACAGATTCGGTGCAAAGTCGTCGATATGCATGCCGCGGCTCAAGTAATATTCTACGTAGGTGAAGCCGTTTGCGAGCGTAAACGCCAGCTGTGAAATGGGATTTGAGCCTGCTTCTGCGATGTGGTAGCCGGAAATCGACACAGAATAGTAATTGCGCACTTTTTTATCGATGAAGTACTGCTGGATATCCCCCATCAGACGCAGCGCAAATTCCGTGGAGAAAATACAAGTATTCTGTCCTTGGTCTTCTTTAAGAATATCCGCCTGCACGGTTCCGCGCACAGTCTGGAATGTTTTTTCGCGCACGTCCGTGAATTCTTCAACAGTCAGTGTACGGCCCAGTTCATCTTCTTTTTTCCGCACTTGCTGATCGATTGCTGAGTTCATGAACATTGCCAGGATAATCGGAGCCGGTCCGTTGATTGTCATCGAAACAGAGGTCATCGGCGAACAAAGATCAAACCCGTCATAGAGTTTCTTCATATCTTCCAGCGTACAGATGCTGACTCCTGACTCTCCTACTTTCCCGTAAATATCCGGACGTTCATCCGGATCTTCCCCGTACAAAGTTACAGAGTCGAACGCTGTCGATAAGCGTTTGGCATCGTCATCTTTTGATACGTAATGGAATCGGCGGTTCGTTCGCTCCGGCGTTCCTTCCCCGGCGAATTGCCGGCGCGGATCTTCCCCTTCACGTTTGAACGGGAAAACACCTCCCGTGTAAGGGAATGAGCCCGGCACGTTTTCGCTGTATACCCAGCGCAGAATTTCACCGTAGTCCTTGAACTTCGGCAAAACTACTTTCGGAACTTTCAAGCCCGACAGGCTGACTGTGTTGAGCGACGTGCGAATTTCTTTGTCGCGGATTTTGACGACATATTCATCCTGCTTATATGATTCTTTTAAAGCTTCCCAATTTTTCAGCGTCTTTTTGGATTCGCCTGTCAGCTGCTCTTCTATGCCTTCTTTTAAACTATTCAATGAAGCAAGCAGCGCTTCATTGGAATCCGCTTCTTTCACTGATTCAATGGCACCTTCAAGCTGGAACAGACGCCGTGCCAGTTCTTCCTGCTGTGCAGATTTGACGTGGTAATTGCGGACAGCAGATGCGATTTCACGCAAGTAATGACTGCGGTCAGGCGGGATGATTACAGTCTGTTTCTGATCTTTGACAGTTTCCGCGTAGCTGGTCGTCCAGTCGGAATCAGTGACCGCATTCAGTTTGTCGATTAGTGCAGCAAACAGCGTATTCGTCCCTTTGTCATTGAACTGACTCGCAATGGTTCCATACACAGGCATTGACTCAAGATCTTCATTAAATAATAAATGGCTGCGCTGATACTGTTTGCGCACTTGGATTAATGCATCTTCCGAACCTTTCCGCTCGAATTTATTGATGACAATTAAATCGGCAAAGTCGATCATATCGATTTTCTCAAGCTGTGTCGGCGCACCGAATTCGCTCGTCATGACATACATTGAGACATCGGAGATATCCGTAATGCGCGCGTCCCCCTGACCGATCCCGCTCGTCTCAACAATGATCAGATCATAGCCGGCCGCCTTCGTAACATCCAGGACGTCATGAATGGCAGTCGTCAGTTCGGAACGGGAGCCTCTTGTCGCGAGGCTTCGCATATAGACGCGATTATTGAATATGGCATTCATGCGGATGCGGTCTCCAAGCAATGCGCCGCCTGTCTTTTGCTTCGTCGGATCGACGGAAAGAATAGCTACCCGTTTATCCGGGAATTCACGCAAGAAACGGCGGATTAATTCATCAGTCAATGAACTCTTACCCGCACCGCCTGTACCAGTGATTCCAAGTACGGGGGTTTGTTTGGACTTTTCGCGCGCATGTTCGAGTAATTGCTCGGTTGCTTCGTTTTTATGCAGATGATTCTCTTCAACGTACGTAATCAAGTTTGCCAGAATGCCAGGCGTTTCAGCCGTCAGGTTTTCGAGGTTGGCTTCTTCGCTTTCGGGAGTCGTGGAGAAATCGGATAGTTCCATAATTTTATTGATCATGCCTTGTAAACCCATTTTCCGGCCGTCTTCCGGTGAAAAAATCCATTCAATGCCGTAATCATGCAACTCTTTGATTTCCTTCGGGATGATGACTCCTCCGCCACCGCCGAAGATCTTAATGTGGGAAGCGCCCCGTTCTTTCAATAAATCATACATATATTTAAAATATTCGACATGCCCGCCCTGATAGGATGACATCGCAATTCCCTGCACGTCTTCCTGAATGGCAGCGTTTACAACTTCCTCAACAGATCGGTTATGCCCGAGGTGGATGACTTCTGCTCCAGTCGACTGCAAAATTCTCCGCATAATATTGATGGATGCATCATGTCCGTCGAACAAACTGGATGCCGTCACAAAACGAATATGATGTTTCGGTTTATAAATTTCTTCAGTAGCCATTTTGCTTTCCGCCTTCCTTGCATGCTGACTGCCGCCCGGGAGATGTCCCGCGGCGGAGTTCGCAAGTTATTTACCCAAACCTTTGATAATTTGATCTGTTTGTACTTCGATGTAGCGCTGCAGTGTATACTCTTTACGCAGTGCCCATCTTCTGAATGACCACATTTGGCCTGAAACGAGGATATGATGAGCTGTCAATGATACTTCATCCGGTCCAATGCGCAGATTTCCTGCTTCCATGCAGCGGCGGATGATTTTCTCGAACTGTTCAACCATTTCCAGTTCTTTTGTGAGCACGTAACGCAGTGCTTCGCTCGGCAATGACTTGGATTCCTGATACATGACGAGAAATTCATCTGACATTTGATCAATGACTTCATAATAACGGGCTATTGCCGCGCGCAAGCCTTCCACCGTCTTATCATTTGTGTCGAGCTCGGACAGACGAATCCTCACTTCGTTATAGATGTTGTCACAGACCAGATACAGAACATCTTCTTTTGTACGAATATATTCATATAGTGTGCCGATGCTGAAGCCGGCTTCTTTGGCGATTTCACGTGTTGTTGTCCTGTGAAATCCTTTATCGATAAATAGTTTTACAGCTCCCCGGCTGATTTGTTCCCGTCTTTTCTGAATGAGTTCTTCATCTTTGACGGTAGATTTTACTTCATGTTTTGCCATTGGGTGTACCCCCTGTTATTTCGTCAGCATGCGAGAGATGACGAGACGTTGAATTTCCTGCGTTCCTTCATAAATTTGCGTGATTTTCGCGTCGCGCATATAGCGCTCCACCGGATAGTCTTTCGTATAACCATAGCCGCCGAATACTTGAACGGCTTCTGTTGTGACTTTCATCGCCGTATCGCCGGCCATCAATTTTGCCATAGCGGATGCCTTACCGTACGGCAGATCGTTTGATTCAAGCCATGCCGCCTGATAAGTCAACAGACGGGAAGCTTCCGTAGCGGTTGCCATGTCTGCAAGTTTGAAGCTGACCCCCTGATTGGCTACAATCGGCTTGCCGAACTGCACACGTTCTTTCGAGTAGTCGATTGCCGCATCCAGGGCGCCCTGTGCGATTCCGACTGCCTGTGCTGCAATTCCGTTACGGCCTCCGTCAAGTGTTTTCATAGCGATAATGAATCCGTCGCCTTCTTCTCCGAGGAGGTTTTCTTTCGGTACGCGGCAGTTGTCGAGTACGACTTCTGTTGTCGGCGATGAACGAATGCCCAATTTTTTCTCTTTCTTACCTACTGAGAAGCCTTCAAATGTACTTTCAACGATGAATGCGCTTGTTCCTTTATGTTTGGATTCAGGATCCGTTACCGCAAAGACAATGTATGTGTCGGCAATTCCGCCGTTCGTGATGAAGATTTTCGAGCCGTTCAGCACGTAATCGTCACCGTCAAGCTTTGCCGTAGTTTTCATGCCGCCAGCATCTGAGCCTGAGCCTGCTTCTGTCAGACAGTATGCGCCCATTTTGGAGCCTTCAGCGAGCGGGCGTAAGTATTTTTGTTTTTGCTCTTCATTGCCATATTTGAACAGCGGCCATCCTGCTAGTGATGTATGTGCGGAAAGGACAACTCCTGTAGATGCGCAGACACGTGACAGCTCTTCCACTGCGATCACATAGGCCAGGTAGTCGCTGCCGATGCCGCCGTACTCTTCAGGCCACGGAATTCCTGTCAGTCCGAGTTCGGCCATCTTACGGAAAATATCCATGTCGAATGTCTCGTCTTCGTCGCGCTGTGCTGCGGTTGGTGCTACTTCTTTTTGTGCAAAGTCCCGTACCATTTTGCGAATCATTTCGTGTTCTTCTGTCAGTTTAAAGTCCATTATACTCCCACCCTTTTGTTTGATTAATGAAATTTTCATGGCTGGCGGACCGCGCCATCGGAAACCAAGACCACGCGATTCCGTCGGCTGGCCTTGCCAATCCGCCGCCCATCCGCGCTATTACATCAGACAGGCGCTCTCTGTGCGTCATCCATCCCCTGTTCGTCAGCCTGTGATGTGTTTGGCGATGACTACTTTTTGGATTTCGCTTGTGCCTTCGTAGATTTGGCATACTTTCGCATCGCGGAAGTAACGTTCTGCCGGATAGTCTTTTGTGTAGCCGTAGCCGCCAATTACTTGAACGGCTTCGATGGAGTTGTCTACTGCAGTCTGTGCTGCAAATAATTTGGCCATGGAGGCTTCTTTCCCGCACGGTTTGCCTTCTGCGCGCAGCCATGCCGCACGGTAGACGAGCAGTCGGGCGGCTTCTGTTGCGGTTGCCATATCGGACAGTTTGAAGCCGATTCCTTGATTGGCTGCGATTGGTTTGCCAAATTGTTCGCGTTCTTTGGCGTAACTGACTGCAGCTTCAAGTGATGCTTCCGCTATGCCGAGTGCCTGCGCTGCGATGCCGATGCGGCCGACGTCCAGATTGGCCATGGCGATTTTAAAGCCGCCGCCTTCTTCACCGAGTCTGTTTTCTGCAGGTACTTTCATATTATCGAAGCTCAGCGCAACAGTCCGCGAGCCGTGCAATCCCATTTTCTTTTCATCTTTGCCGATGGAAAGTCCCGGTGTGTCACGGTCGACGATGAATGCCGTGATGCCATATGTTCCTTTGTCAGGCGCGGTGTTTGCGAAGACGATGTAGACGTCCGCTTCTCCGCCGTTTGTGATGAACATTTTAGAACCGTTAATGACGTAGTAGTCATCCACCCGCTTAGCTGATGTTTTCAATGAGCCTGCATCTGATCCCGATGATGCTTCTGTCAGGCAGAACGCGCCGAGGTATTCACCAGACGCCATCTTCGGCAAATAGCGGTTCTTTTGTTCTTCTGTGCCGAAGTAGAGGATTGGATTCATGCCAACAGAAGTATGGACGGACAGAACAACACCCATGACTGCACTTACTTTTGACAGTTCGTGAATGGCGATAATGTATGACAGAAAGTCCATTTCTGAACCTCCGTATTTCTCAGGCGCTGTAATCCCCATCAATCCGAGCCCGCCCATTTTCTCCAGCAATTCACGAGGAAATTCCCCTTCTTCCATTCGTGGAATCCAAGGCTCGATCTCGTTTTTTGCAAAGTCCCGGACCATTTGACGCATCATTTGTTGCTCTTCTGTTAACATGAAATCCATTCTTTTCACCTCTTGCTTTCAGCTTAATAAAATTATTCGTATGAGTAAAATCCGCGGCCCGTCTTTTTACCGTACCAGCCCGCTTTGACGTATTTACGGAGCAGCGGACACGGACGGTATTTCGAGTCTCCAAATCCTTCATACAAGGTTTCCATAATATACAAACATGTATCGAGTCCAATGAAATCTGCCAGCTGCAGCGGCCCCATCGGGTGATTCATGCCCATTTTCATGACATCGTCGATTGCTTCTTTCGTTGCGACGCCTTCATACAGTGTGAAGATTGCTTCGTTGATCATCGGCATAAGCACACGGTTTGCAACGAATCCCGGATAATCATTTACTTCCACCGGTGTTTTGTTGAGCTTCTTTGTCATGTCTTCCACTGCTTCATAGACATCATCGTCTGTCGCAAGGCCGCGAATGACTTCCACAAGCTGCATCACCGGCACCGGATTCATGAAATGCATGCCGATGACTTTACCGGGACGTTTCGTTGCCGCACCGATTTCTGTAATCGGCAATGAAGAAGTATTTGTTGCGAGAATCGTATGAGACGGTGTGATTTCATCCAGCTCTGCAAATATTTTTGATTTTACTTCCATATTTTCGACTGCTGCTTCAATCACGATATCGGCATGTTTTGCATTTTGCAGATCTACCGACTTCGTGAAACGGCCAAGGATCTCTTCTTTCTCTCCCTCAGTCATACGGCCCTTTTCCACGTTACGCGATAAGTTTTTCTTAATGACCTCAAAACCGCGGTCATGTGCAGCTTCATTAATATCGTGAAGTGTGACTTCATAGCCTGCCTGTGCACAGACCTGGGCGATCCCTCCGCCCATTTGGCCTGCGCCGATTACGAATACTTTCTCGATTGTCATCTGAAATGCCTCCCGGTCAGTTTGATTTTGGTACTTCAATCATGATGGCATCACCTTGGCCGCCGCCTGAACAAATTGCCGCAATGCCGATTCCGCCGCCGCGGCGTTTCAGTTCATTCGCCAAAGTTAGAACGACGCGCGCCCCGCTTGCGCCGATCGGGTGGCCAAGTGCCACTGCCCCGCCATTGACATTGACTTTTTCTTCATCGAGTTCTGCGATTTGCGAGCTTGCAAGCGCAACGACCGCGAACGCTTCATTAATTTCATATAAATCGATATCATCTGTTGTCTTTCCCGTTTTTTCAAGAAGTGCGTTGATTACATGCCCCGGTGTTTCAGGGAAACGTTCCGGTTCAATCGCTACTTCTGCGTGCCCCAGAATGACAGCCAGCGGTTCTTTTCCTTGTTTTTTCGCTTCGTCTTCATTCATCAGCACGACAGCACATGCTCCGTCGTTAATGCCTGGCGCGTTTCCTGCTGTAACACTTCCGTCTTTACCGAATGCCGGACGCAGTTTTGCCAATGCTTCGAGTGAACTGCCTCTGCGCGGGCCTTCGTCTTCTGTGATGACTGCCGGGTCACCTTTTCGCTGCGGAATGCTGACAGGCACAATTTCATCTTCAAACCATTTATTATCGATTGCGTTCAGTGCGCGCTCATGGCTGCGAAGCGCCCATTGGTCCTGTGTTTCACGGCTTAATGAGAAATCATTTGCTGTCCTGTTGCCGTATGTGCCCATGTGGACATTGCCAGGAGAGAATGAACAAGTCAAACCGTCATAGATCATGCCGTCTACCAATGTGCTGTCACCCATTTTCAATCCTGAGCGGACATTGGCGTAGTACGGCGCGCTGGACATTGACTCCATGCCGCCTGCCACAATGACTTTCTCGTCGCCGAGACGGATCAGCTGATCAGCAAGCGTGATGCTGCGCATTCCGGAAGCGCAAACTTTATTGATCGTTTCCGTTTTAACCTGATACGGAATGCCGCCCTTTACAGCCGCTTGACGAGATGGAATTTGCCCCTGTCCTGCCTGCAGCACAGTCCCCATGATGACTTCATCCACTTGGTCGCCCTGTATGCCCGCACGCGATAATGCCTCTTTGATTGCGATCCCGCCTAGGTCACTTGCAGACAGTGATTGCAGCGCACCGCCTAATTTTCCAAACGGTGTTCTGGCACCCTGTAAGATTACTGTTCTCATTGTTTCATTCCCCCTATTTTTATATTGACTGAACGCTCGCTCGATATTCGCTAATAAGATAAGAGGGTACAAGTACCCTCTTAGTAAACTAGCATTCTTCTTGTCAGCGTTTTAGATATTCTAATTGTACGTTATTGCCGCGTTATTCGCAATAATTTTAATTCGATGTTTCGTCGCTGTTATTCAGTGCTTCATCCGCAGTTTCGGCAGTTTCAGCAGATGCGGCCAATTCAGGCACCGCGACGGAGACTTCAGGCTCCTCTGCGATTTCTGGTTCAGTTACTGTCTGTTCCTCTCCGAAAATGGAGCGCTCTAACAGTTCTGCGATGTCATATGTTCCGACTTCATCTTCCACTTCCACAGCCTTCGTTCCGTCAGACAGCATCGTTAAGCAGTACGGACAACCCGAGGAAATGATGCCGGGACTGACTTCAAGTGCCTGTTCTGTACGTGCTACGTTGACGCGCTGGCCTGCATCTTCTTCCATCCACATCATACCGCCGCCTGCGCCACAGCACATGCCGTCCTGGCGATTACGTTTCATTTCCACCAGCTGGACGCCCGGGATCGCTTTGAGAATTTCTCTTGGCTGATCATAGACATCGTTATAACGGCCCAGGTAACAGGAGTCGTGGAATGTGATCGTTTCATTGATCGCATGCTTTGGAACCAGTTTGCCTGCCATGACGAGTTCATACAACAGCTCCGTATGGTGTTTGACAATCGCCTGCAGTCCGAAATCCGGATATTCATTCTTGAAGATATTATATGCGTGCGGATCGATCGTGACAATTTTCGAAACGTTCGCTTTTTCAAACTCTGCAATATTGGCAGTCGCCAATTCTTGGAATAAGAACTCATTTCCGAGACGGCGCGGTGTATCACCCGAGTTTTTCTCTTTATTGCCGAGAATCGCGAAGCTTACGCCTGCTTCATTCAGTAAGTGTGCGAATGACAGCGCGATTTTCTGTGAGCGATTATCGAATGCACCCATGGAACCTACCCATAGTAAGTATTCGAAGTCTTCTCCAGCTTTTTTCGCTTCTTTCACTGTCGGGATGTGCAAGTCAGGACGCGCATCTCTCCAGTTTTCCTTCTCTTTTCGGTTAAGGCCCCACGGATTTCCCTGACGCTCGATGTTTGTCATCGCGCGCTGTGCATCCGCGTCCATCTTCCCTTCCGTCATAACAAGGTAACGGCGAAGGTCGATGATTTTGTCAACGTGTTCGTTCATGACAGGACATTGATCTTCACAGTTACGGCACGTCGTACATGCCCAGATTTCCTCTTCTGTGATGACATCGCCAATCAATGAAGGATTGTACAACTCATCAACTGTCACTCCTTCTGCCGCAGCAGCAAATGCCAGCTGATTCCCCTGTGTATTATTAAACATGAGTTGCGGCACCCAAGGTTTTTGCTTCGTCATGACAGCCCCTGTGTTTGTCAGATGATCACGCAATTTCGTAATCAGATCCATCGGTGACAGCATTTTCCCTGTTCCCGTTGCCGGACACATATTCGTACAGCGTCCGCATTCCACACAAGCATAGAAGTCGATCATTTGCGCCTGTGTAAAATCGGTAATTTTGCCCACACCAAGCGGCGGCATTTCCTCTTCGTCCTCAACTTCTTCAAGCGCTTCAAAATCGATAGGCTTCAGACGGCCTGCATGGTCGAGGCGATGGAAATAAACGTTGGCCGGACCTGCGATTAAGTGCGCGTGCTTGGATTGCGGCACATATACAAGGAACGTCAGAAGCGTCAGTAAGTGTACCCACCAGCCGACAAAGAAGATAGTGACGGCTGCGCCAGTCGGCAATCCGCTGAATACTGAAGCGATTATGGACGCCATCGGTTCTGTCCAAGTCGTCCCCTCATTATGCCAGATCATGTTCGCGCCGTTTGCAACGAGTGTGGAAAGCATCAGCAATCCGATGAAAATCAGGACCAGTCCGGATTTCCAGCCTCTTTTCAGACGAACAAGTTTTTCCATATAACGGCGGTAGAATGCCCATACTACCGCAACCAGAATGACGAATACGACAATCTCCTGGAAGAATGTGAATGCCGGATACAGCGGGCCAAGCGGCAAGTGCGATCCCGGCTTTAATCCTTTCCAGATAAGATCGATTGCACCAAATTGGACGAGCAGGAATCCGTAGAAGAACATCACGTGAATGGCCCCGCTCTTTTTATCTTTCAATAGTTTCTTTTGTCCGAATACGTAGACCCAGATTTTTCTGAGACGTTCTTTGACGTTGTTGTCAAATTCTTCTTTTCTACCAAGCCGAATGAATTCGTACCGGGTTTTCAGCAGATATAGAAATAGCCCGACGCCGTACACGACGACTGCTACAAATAATATCCAGTTTGCGATGAGTAGTATGTTCATCTCATTTTCCCCTTTCTTTTTTCTCCTGCAGTTCCCTTGTAAGAAATCGCTTACAATTTAATTCTATGTATAGTGTAATAATGAATGAGCATTCAGTCAACTGTTTTTTATGATTTTATTTTTCATTTTACAGCCGTTGAAGTCAGCAAGTATTGTCCAGCTTATGATTCGCGGATGTAAAAATTACCATGCGGAGACGATTTAATTTTACAAGCAAAACCAAGTTCTGTGCGGATTTTGTTGCGTCATCACCCCGTATCCGCTGCCGATGATCGGGATTGCCTGGCCTGCCATGCCCCTTTCGTTTTATTATATACCATATTAGCAGACTTCTGAATATTATGTTAACATTTCCGTAATATTACGCGAGCACGGGAAAGGAGTTTTGGTTATGTATCGGTTATATGCGCGGCTGTTTCAGAAAAGTTTTAAGGCGGGAATGAATTTTCTGCCTTGGCGGGAGCCCGAACTGCTGCAAGGGCTGGGGAGTCTGGAAGGCCTAGCCGGAAAAGTAAAAAGTTTAGGGATTGGCAGTGTCCTGATTGTGACAGACCGCGATATCGCGAAGCTCGGTCTGATGGATGTATTGCTGGTCGGGCTGAATTCACTTGGCATCAACTATCTGGTCTATGACAAAACGGTGCCGAACCCGACCATTCACAATATCGAGGAAGCGCGCAGTCTGTATCTCGCGAATGAATGCGAAGCGCTGATTGCGTTTGGCGGAGGTTCTCCGATCGACTGTGCAAAAGCGGTCGGTGCCCGGATTGCAAGGCCACAGAAAAAGATTCCTCAATTGAAAGGCCAGCTGCATGTCCGCAGACGGATCCCTGTGCTGTTTGCGGTGCCGACGACTGCGGGCACCGGCAGTGAAGCGACGCTCGCAGCGGTAGTGACGAACAGTGAGACGCATGAAAAATATGCGATTAATGATACGTCGCTGATTCCCCATTACGCTGTCCTTGATCCCTTGCTGACCGTGAAACTGCCGAAAGCGATAACCGCGGCAACTGGCATGGATGCGCTGACGCACGCAGTGGAAGCGTATATCGGCAGAAGCAATACGAAGGAAACGCGGGAAGACAGCCGCGAAGCCGTGCAGCTCGTGTTCACGAATTTATTCGAAGCTTACCGCAATGGAGGGAATTTATCGGCGCGGGCGAATATGCAGCGGGCTTCCTATCTGGCCGGCAAAGCATTCACACGCGCTTATGTAGGAAATGTGCACGCCATCGCACACACGCTCGTCGGGTTTTATCAAATGCCGCACGGACTCGCGAATGCGATTATTTTACCGCATGTACTGGAATACTATGGCGAATGTGTATACGAACCCCTTTCCGAGCTGGCGGATTTGATCGGAATCACCAGCCGTACTGACACGAAGCGGATGAAGGCAGAGAAATTCATCAGTGAAATTCGGGCACTGAACCGCGCGATGAATATTCCTGACCGGGTGAACGGGATTGTTCAGGAGGATATTCCGCTGATGGTGAAGCGGGCATCGGCGGAAGCGAATCCGCTGTATCCCGTGCCGAAGATTTTAAGCAGAAAAGAATTTTCGGAGCTGTATGATGTGATTCGGGTGTGATGATTGAGCGGGGTGGGATGAGCGGTTGGCCGGGGGGTATGAGCGCTTGACTCGAGGGTATGAGCGCTTGGCCAGGGGGTATGAGCGCTTGGCCAGGGGGTATGAGCGCTTGACCCGGGAGTATGAGCGCTTGACCGGACTTTATGATCGCTTGGCCAAGGGGTTTGAGCGGTTGACTCGGGAGTATGAGCGGTTGGCCGGACTTTATGATCGCTTGGCCAGGGGGTATGAGCGCTTGACCCGGGAGTATGAGCACTTGGCCGGACTTTATGATCGCTTGGCCAAGGGGGATGATCAGTTGACTCGGGAGTATGAGCACTTGGCCGGACTTTATGATCGCTTAGCCAGGGGGTATGAGCGCTTGACCCGGGAGTATGAGCGCTTGGCCGGACTTTATGATCGCTTAGCCAGGGGGTATGAGCGCTTGACCGAACTTTATGATCACTTAGCCAGGGGGTATGAGCGCTTGACCGGACTCTATGAGCGCTTGGCCAGATGTATGAGCGCATGGCCCGACTCTATGAGCGCTTGACCCAGATGTATGAGCGCTTAGCCCGACTCTTTGATCACTTAACCTAGGCATATAAGCAACCCCCTCCCGCATACTACTGCTCACCCAAAATCTATCAACGCAAGACTATTGATATATCAAAAAAGAGGCCGGGGATATTCCCCCCGGCCTCTGTCTGTTGTGATTCACTTGTCTTTTTTGTCGTTCGTGCGGAATACTTTTGCGCTGCGGACGTATTCATTGTCGGGAATCCCGAGGCGCGCGTTGACGATGCGTGCTGCTACGAATAAGTAGTCCGATAAGCGGTTTAAGTATCGGCCCACCACCGGTGATACGTCGTCGGCTGCGTTCATCAGTGTTACTGTAACGCGTTCAGCGCGGCGTGTGACGGTGCGTGCGATGTGTAAAGTCGCAGCGGCAGGTGAACCGCCCGGGAGGATGAACCGTTCCAATTCGGGAGCTTCTTCCATTAATTTGTCAATCCGCTGTTCCAGAACGGTTATAGGCTCTTCATCCAGCTTATAGTGACGCTCTTTCATGACGTTTGCCAAGTCGCCGCCGCCGTCAAATAATTCATTTTGAATGGTTTCGAGGTCAGTCAGGATATCTGCAAACTTTTCTTTTTCCAGCTCTGTCATTGCTTTGCCGATGAATGAATTCAGTTCATCGATTGTGCCGTACGCTTCTACGCGCAAGTCATCCTTCGCCACGCGCCCGCCGATCAAACTGGTTGTGCCTTTATCGCCTGTCTTTGTGTAGATTTTCAATTCACTTCACTCCTTTTATTGTGTGGGGAATGCCATACCAAATTCTCGTAACGCCTGTCGCCTCAGCAAATAATTGCTGATACAGACGGCCGCACCGGTCGCGCAGTTCACGCTGTCCGGCATCTAATGGGACGATGCCGCGGCCGATCTCTGTCAAAATGAAAACCGTGTCAGGGCCGCTGACATCACGCACGGCCTGACTTGCTTCTGTTTCGGTCAATGCAGTATTCATCAGCCATTCATGCAAACCCGTAATGACAAGACATTCGCCGGGAGCTGCGGATGCTGTTGTCTCCATTGTACAGAAACATGCAGCCGTATCGCCAACCCAACGTCTTACATAGTCCGTTTTGCCGTTATAGGCACCTCCGATAAAGACGTGCATCGCTTCCCCTCCTTCATTTCCTGCTCGTCTGCCCATTCGAGCTGCCAGATCGAGCCGTTCGGTACGTTCCACTCCCAAAATGACCGGCTGAGCGGAGCGAATGTATCCAGCACTACGCGGATCACGCCGCCGTGCGTCACCGCCACTGCTTCATTCGGCAGTTCGGACAGCGCGTTAAGCACACGGGCTTTCACTTGTTTGAGCGTTTCCCCGTTGCGCGGCGGTACGTGCCACGGATCATCCAGCCAGTTTCGATAGTCTGGATCATGTTGTAATTGCTCATATGTCTGCCCTTCAAAATCCCCGAAGCTGCACTCGCGTAAACGACCATCTGCCGTGTACTTTGCCTGCGGAAAATAAATCGAAGCGGTCTGGCGTGTTCTGCTCAGATCACTGCCGTACACATGGCGGACAGCAACCGGGAATTCAACAGCCTCTCCATCAGCAGATGCGAGCTCACTATCCGTCCAGCCGCAATATTGCCTGCTTTCATTCGCAGCCGTCTTTAAATGCCGAACGAGAAATAAACGATAAGGACGAGCCATAGCAGCACCTCCATTCCTTCAATAAATGCACCGCACAGATCTCCCGTGGCGCCGCCGAAATGTTTGACGGTCCACCGTTTATAGAGCCAGACAGACAAAGTCATGACGAGCAGCATGACAGGAATGAGAAGAAATGACTGATAGTACACGCTCAGGAGAATGATTGTCAATACACTGACAGCAAATGAAGCGAGCAGCATAGGCCCCCGCAGAAAGTTCTGTTGAAAGAAATGCGCAATTCCGCTTGATTTCGCTGTTTTTGTCCGTGTGAAGTAGACGACTAGCGCAGCGCGTGATAAAACCGGTACCGCAACGAGTAATACCCAGCCATTTGCCAGCTGAAGAATCTCCATAAAAATACCGATTTTCAGGCCAAGCAAAATGAGCAAGGACAAGGTGCCGAATGCGCCGAGCTGCGGATCTCCCATAATCTTCAAACGTTTTTCCCGGTCCTGATAAGAAAAGAATGCATCACCGAGATCTGCAAAACCGTCCGCATGCAGGCCGCCTGTTGCGATGAGTCCTGTCAGCAAAATAAGTACCGCTGCAAGAAAGCTGTTGAAATCACCTGTGATATACGCAGCGCCCGCCAGCAGCAATCCGATTCCGCCGCCTGCGAACGGCAGCGCGATGTACATGCCGGACACTTCTTTCTTCCCGAGCGGCAGTTCTTTATTGACAGGAAAAGACGTGAAAAACTGGAGCGCTAATAAAATGCTATTCATCTTCCCGCCCCTTTACGCCAAAATGGATTGAATCAACGGCCAGTTGATATGCTTTTTCACATGGTCTGCCCATTGTTCATAGACATCAACCCCAGCCGCCGCGGGCTGTGTTCTGCGGTCCATGTCTTCTTCCGGAATTCCGTGGTTCTCCAGCACCGGAATGACACCTGCGACCGGGATGCCTGTGTATTGTTCAATGAATGCGACACCTTCTTCAAAATACGAAGCATCGCCGTAAAATTTATTGATAATTATTGCTTTGACGCGGCTGCGCCTCTCTTCTGACAGCAGCTGCAGCGTACCAATGACCGATGCGAACGCGCCGCCTTTTGAAATATCTGACACGAGCAGGACAGGCACATCGGCTAATTCCGCCACACGCATATTTGTCAGTTCACGGTCCATCAGATTGACTTCCGCGGTACTCCCCGCCCCTTCCATAATGAGCGCATCGTACTGATTGGACAGATAATTAAGCGCCTGCCGAATGGCATCGAATCCCTTATCGAACCACTTTTCACGAAATACGTGCCCGTCTGTCCCGCCTGCCGGAACACCCATGAATAATACGTCAGCCTGTAAATTCGCTCCAGGTTTCATTAAAATGGGGTTCATTTCGGCAACCGGTTCTGTTCGCGCGGCTTCTGCCTGCTGCAGCTGCGACCGGCTGATTTCACGGCCGTCCGGCAATGTTTCGGTGAAGCCTGACATGTTTTGCGATTTAAAAGGTGCTACATGGACACCTTCATTCGCAAGCAGCCTGCATAACGCGGTGCAGATCATCGTTTTGCCGACGTCTGACGCAGTGCCGACAACCATTAAACCTTTCATAATAGAGGCGCCCCTTTCCAGACAATCGGAATGCCATGATCCATTTCGATGGCTGTGTCCGCTATTTCTACGATGTTTTGATGCAGCCTGCCGATTGTCTGCCGGTACAGCTCGGTCTCCTCTTCGTACTGCGGCCATTCGTCGAGTACTTCATTGGAAACAATTACGAGTTGGCTGACAATTTCTTTCATTTGTCTGATGGTATGTAATAAGCGCTGCTGCTTCTGCTCCAGACACCCCGGGCGGTGCACACAGGGGCGGCCTTCTTCAAATCCTTCGTACAGCTCATTTGCCAGCCACGTTGTCAGACAATCCCATAGCACAAGGTCACCGGAACGCAGTAACGGCAGAACTTCATGAAGATTTACGGGCTGCTCGATCGTCTGCCAGTTTGCATGGCGGCGGTCTTCCTTGTGCTTGTCGATCCTTTGTTTCATCTCCGCATCGGTCGCTTTACCGGATGCGATATAGACGAGGCGGCCAGCTGCCTGATTAACGAGCAGATGCTCCGCGTAGGCACTTTTCCCGCTTCGCACCCCGCCGCTGATAAATGTCAGTGTTCCTTGAACCAAGTCTCCATCGCCTCCCGCAGCCTTTTCATCATCGTTTCGGATTTCATTCCAATTCGCAGCCAGCGTCCGTCCATGCCCTTGAAGTTTTCAGAGTGGCGCAAGACCATTCCTTGGGCCAATAACTCCCGGTACAGCAGATTGGCGTCGCATGTTGGTTTCATGACCAAATAATTAGCGGCAGAATCAATCACTTCACAGCCGTGCGAATGTAAAAACTCCTTCATCTTCAGACGCTCTTGCCTTGCATGCTCGATTGCCTGGCGCCGATATGCCTCTTCCTGCAGACACAGCACACCGATTTCCGCAGCGATTCCATTGACATGCCAATGAGAGGTCCGGCGTTTTAATGCTTCAATCCGTCTGGGATGTGCAATTAAATAACCTAACCGAATGCCGGGAATTGCATACATTTTCGTCATCGAGCGGACGACCATCAGGCGTGGACAGCTTGCGGCGTACCGGATAAATGAGCGGTTTTCATCCACAAAGTCAATGAAAGCTTCGTCAAGCACGATATCTGTGTCACTCTGTTCAGCTGCCCTGATGATGGTCCATAATACGTCTGTTGACGGCAGCAGCCCCGTCGGATTATTCGGCGTGCACAAATAAATTGCATCTGCTTCCGGCAGCGCTTTCAGAATCTGCTCCATGGGCAGCTGGAAATGATCAGCTTCGACACCCTGAAGCTGCACCACTTCTGCTCCGTTCGCTTCCAGCGTAGCCCTATATTCAGAAAAAGTCGGATTGATTACGATGACACGTTTGCCTTCATAGCGTCCTGCGAGCAGCGACAGTATTTCGGCCGCCCCGTTGCCGACGAGAACCTGTTGCTCTTCTGTATGATGATAGGCGGCAATGGCGGATAAAAATGGCTGCCCGTCCGGATCAGGATATCCGGCAAGTGTTGCCAGCAAGTCAGGCCACGCGTCCGCTACAGATGGCGGAGGTCCTGCGGGATTGCAGTTCTCGCTGAAATCGAGAACGTGATCGGGCATCGGGATATTCAACGACGCATACAGTCTTTTACTGTTTGCGCCGTGTTCAGGTAATTGCATAGAAAACGACTCCTATCACTGTGCACAGCAGCCAGAAAATCCACGACACAACTTGCATCTGATGGATTGTTGAGCGTATGTGCCGCATATTAGCGACGACTGGCGGTCCAAGCACTGCTCTTTCCGACAGGATGCCGCGATACGTACTGCTTCCGCCCAATTGAATATTCAGCTGCCAGGCCGTCGCTGCTTCGAGATAGCCGCTGTTCGGGCTCATATGCCGTTTCGCATCGCGCAGCCAGCCGCTGATCCGCTGTTTTACAGGGCGTCCGCCTTCATTCGGTGTACACAGTATAATGAGTACACCGGTAATTCGGGAAGGAATCCAGTTGAACAGATCATCCATGCGTGCAGATATTTTTCCAAACTCCCGGTAACGATCATCTTTGTAGCCGATCATCGAATCCAGCGTGTTGACTGCTTTGTAAAGCCACAGACCGGGTGCGCCGAGCAAGAACGCCCAGAATAACGGCGCGGTAATTCCATCCGAAGTGTTTTCCGAGATGGTTTCTATCGCCGCACGGGAAATCGCACTTTCATCCAGTTTTTCCGTATCCCGGCCGACAATCCAGCTCAATTTCTCCCGCGCTTCTTTTATATCTCCCGACTGCAGCGGCTCATAGACGAGAAGGGCTGCGTCACGAAGACTTTTTTGTGCCAGTCCGGCTGCGATCAGCAAAGCTTCAGCCGCAATGCCCGCGAATATATTCAAGCGGTAGGCGATACTGATGAACCAAATGACAAGAACGAATGTCCCTATGCAAATGAGCAGCCACAGAACTCCGCCTTTCACCGTGCGCATGCGGCCTTTATTCAGCAGTTTCGTCAAATTGCCGATTGTCGTCCCTAACCACTTGACGGGATGCGGCCAATTCGGCGGATCACCAATGAGCCGGTCAAGCACCATGCCAATCGCAATGGCAATTATATGTGCAGGAATCATTGCCTTCCCCCTGTTGCCGCCCGATATGAATGAATAGCCCGCACGGTGCAGTCATAGACACCTTTACCAATCAGTTTTCCAGGCTGTGTAATCGGTCCGGCATACGGCAGCTTCGTTCCCTGCTGCGTGGATGCAATGAGCAGACTGTCTGTCGAAGTGCCTGTCGCAACCGTTCCTGATTCGGGATCTTTCACTTGCTCGTCCGCCAAAGCTTTCGTTTTCGCTTCTGTCGCCGTAACAAGTGCCTGAACGAACGCTTCGTCGCTCAATACTCCGTTGATGAACACCCATGTATTAATCGTGCCTATATAATTAATATCTTCACGCTGCCACGCCTTGGAAACATCCACCGCATTTCCGACACCGGCTGTTACTACGACGACAATCGAGCCGAAGTCCGCTTCATATTCATGCACTTCGACGTGCTCCGGACTGACCGCAGTCATCATCGCAACTGTGTCTGTCAAATGATACCCATGCGAACGCAAAAACGCCGTGTTTTCCCTTTGCACGTCATCAATCATGTAATCCGCAGGCACACCGCGGTTCACAAATGTCCGGTACCAGCCAACGCCTGCATTATGAACAGCAGATGAAATAGTTTTCAGCGGCTGGCTTGATTGCAGCAGCACATGGTCTTCCTGTACAGTCACATCTGCTTTAGTCACGAAGAATCGCTGCTCTTCCTCCTGCAAATTCGGCAATATCGTCATTTGCGGCTTCGGCATTTCAGGATGGGGCTGCGTTTTTACTCGCGCATGGTAGACAGAATGAATTTCCTGTTCAAGGACCACATCCTGAGGCACGCCAATCGCCGACACTTCCCCGCCCTTCATCAGCAGCAGGCGGTCACAATAGAGCGCCGCAAGATTAATATCATGAAATACCGAGATGACTGTGATGCCCTTCTGTCTCGCCTGATTACGGATGGTATCAAGCAATTGCTGCTGATGGGCGATGTCCAAATGATTCGTCGGCTCATCCAGCAACAGCACGGGGGCTTGCTGTGCCAGCGCCTGCGCAACGAACACCCGCTGCTGCTCGCCTCCTGACAACAGTTCAATTGCGGTATCTGAATAGCGTGTCACGCCTGTATGATCCATCGCTTCCTGAACCGCTCGCTCATCCAATTCAGACCAGCTGGAGAAAATTCCCGACTGATACGGGTAGCGGCCGAGTGCCACCGTATCTTTCACCGAATGGGAGAAAGCATGTGCATGAAGCTGCGGCAACACTGCGACTTGCTGTGCGAACTGTTTTTGAGAATACGCACCGGACGGTTTTCCGGCAATCATCACCTTGCCGCTTTGTTTCGGCAAAATACCTGAAATGATTTTCAATAAAGTAGACTTCCCGCTGCCATTTGGCCCTAAAATCCCGAGAACTTCTCCTTTTTCCACGTGGAACGACACATTTCGCACAATCGGTTCTTTGCCGTAGCCCCCCGATAAGTTTTCTACTTGCAACATAATTACATCGCTCCTTTTCTGCGCTGCTTGTAAAAGATATAGGCAAACACCGGAGCGCCAATGAATGCCGTAATGACACCGACCGGTAATTCAGCCGGCGAAATAACCGTCCGCGCTACCAGATCGCAAATGATTAAAAGCGAAGCGCCGTTGAATAATGACAGCGGCAGCACGTGACGGTGATCCGACCCCCACAGCATGCGCGTCATATGCGGCACGACCAGTCCGACAAAGCCGATAGTTCCGGACACCGCAACTGCAGAGCCTGTCAATACCGAGCCGCCGAGCAGAATCATCAATTTACGCTGTTTTACATTAACGCCAAGATGATGCGCACGCTCTTCGCCGAATAATAACGCGTTCAATTCCCTGCGGTTGAGCCACAAAATAAACGAGCCGGCAATGAAAAACGGCAATACCATCGTAATATATTTCCAGCCCCTCATCGACACGCTGCCAAGCAGCCAGCCGACAATCTGACGAAGCTCTTCCTGTGTCAGCGCAATCATCAGAGAGAGTACCGATCCAAGAAACGATCCAAAAATGATCCCCGTTAAAATAATGGTTTCCATTTTCATTGACCGGTCAATCATCCGGGCAAAGCCGATCACAAGGAACATGGTGACTGCTGCACCGATCATACTGAAAACAGGTAAAGTAAACGTGCCCAAAACCGGTAAGGATATACCAAAAAAGAGTGTAATCACAGCGCCTACAGAGGCACCGGACGACACTCCGAGGGTATATGGATCCGCTAATGGATTTTTCAGCAGCCCTTGAAACGCAGCTCCTGAAATGGCCAATGACGCGCCAACGATTCCCGCCAGCAGTACGCGAGGCATACGGATTTTCCACAAAATATTGCTGGCGGTCGCATCCGTTTGATTCCATAGCGTCTCTATTGGTATTTTCACCGTGCCGATCGATACACCGAGCCAGATTGCCACAAGAAGTGTGGCAATCGACACGGCATAGGCGACAGCTGTTTTACTCACCGAATACCTCTGGATAGACTGCTTTCGCAAAAGCTTCTAATCCGTCAGCCAGACGTGGGCCTGTCCGGCTTGTAATATCTTCATCCAGTTGAATAACCTGATCTTCTTTAACTGCAGTGACTGTGTCAAATCCGTCGCGTGTTTTAATATTTTCCACAACGTTCGGGATATAGCTGTAGATTGCCAGAATCACGTCTGGGCTTTCATCCACAATCGTTTCCGGACTGATCATAATCCAGCCTTCTTCTGTCACAATATTTTCTGCATTAATCATATCTAGGAATTGCTGCGGGAATGTCCCTTTACCTGGAGCATAAATTTCTGGTGCATCAGAGTTTTCAACAAACACACGCTTTTTGTCTGTAATGTCTGCTGCTTTCTTTTTGATGTCTTCCACTTTTGCTTTCATATCTTCCACGACTTGATTGGCTTCTGCATTTTTATCCATTACTTTACCGATCGTTTCAATCGTTTCATATGTTTCTTCAAATGTTTTTGCGTTCTGTATAACAATTACCGGAATGCCTGCTTCACGGACTTGGTTCAATCCTTCTTCGTTTGATCCCATCATCATTTCATTTGCAAATACTGCATC
This sequence comes from Sporosarcina sp. P37, assembly GCF_002109365.1. Classification (NCBI taxonomy): domain Bacteria; kingdom Bacillati; phylum Bacillota; class Bacilli; order Caryophanales; family Caryophanaceae; genus Sporosarcina; species Sporosarcina sp. P37. The sequence continues at coordinate 2,275,271 of NZ_CP015349.1, read as the reverse complement.
CGGCTCCAATGAAATAACTTTTTCCACGTTGACTGTGAAGTCCCCTACTGTATCCAGCTTCGTCGCTTCTTCTGGATATGTATCGTTTTCTGTTACAGCAATTACTTTATCGCCGGCATCGATGCCAAACAGAATTTCCGTATTGCTGGGCAGTAATGAAATAACTGTTTCCGGTGCTTTTTCAAATGTAATTTCTTCACCAACAGCGTCCTTCAATGTATATGGATAACTGGTGTTATCTGCAGACGCTTCCGAGTCTGTATTTGTTTCTTCGCCAGCCTGATTTTCATCTGCCGGTTTTTCTTCTTTTGTACTGTCGTTTCCACACGCCGCAAGCAGTAATACCGCAAGCATCGCTGTAAGCAACAGCTGCCAAAACTTCTTCATTTGTATTCCTCCTCTGAAATGGGTAATGCATTACGCTGGCCGCAGACACGAAAAAATCCTTCGACAGTTTCGAAGGATCAGGCGGAATGAAATCAAGTGATTTCGCCCACTGTGCCTATCCTCGTAGGTTGCTGCGGAACTTCTTTTCTTAAAGGCAGGTGACCTGGCTTGTGCACAGTGCACTTACAGTGGCGGGACCGCATCGGATTTTAACCGATTTCCATTTTCATCTCTAGGAAAGAGAACCTTTTCGAAAGATATGTAATTGCACCTTATTATACCGGTAATCCCGGGGGTTGTACAGAGAGAGCCGCAGAGTTTGACGTATTGCGGAATAATGCATAGAATTCCGGCTGCAATGCCGCAGTGCCGGTATTTCGGGCCCGCACTATGGAAACAGGCCACCGCGTCATCGTGCCCTGCCAACGCGCTATTACGCTTTACGGCCGCACTGCCTGTAAACAAAAGAAGTTACACCATGCGGAAAGACGTAAAAACAGCCGCCCCATGCATGGGACAGCTGTTTGTATTTTATTTACATTCTTTCCGGTGCCTGAACGCCTACCAGTTTCAAGGCGTTGGCAATTGTTGTGCTTGCGGCAGTGATGAGGGCCAGACGTGCTTCGGACAAGTCTTTGTTTTCTGGATCCAGCACTTTGTTGGCGTTGTAGAAGCTGTGGAATGCAGCCGCCAGTTCCTGGATGTATGTTGTGACCCGGTGAGGTGCGCGCAAACGTGCTGCATCGCTTACCAGTCTTGGGAAATCACCCAGTTTTTTCAGCAGTTCCAATTCTTTTTCATCTTGCAAAAGCGTGACATGTTCAGTTGATGCCTGCATATTTTGTTCTTTCGCCTGACGCAGGATTGAGCAAATGCGCGCGTGCGCGTACTGTGCGTAATAGACGGGGTTTTCATTGGAATTAGAAACTGCCAAGTCCAGGTCGAAGTCCATTTGTGCATCACCCGAACGCATAGCGAAGAAGTAACGGACAGCGTCAAGGCCTACCTCTTCCACAAGCTCGCGCAACGTGACCGCTTTCCCTGTGCGTTTGCTCATTTTGAACTTTTCTCCGTCTTTATAAAGCTGAACCATCTGCGCCACTTCTACTTCCAGTGTATCGCGGTCATAGCCAAGCGCCTGGATTGCCGCTTTCATACGAGGAATATAGCCGTGGTGATCCGCTCCCCAGATGTTGATAAGTTTATCGAATCCGCGGCGAAGCTTGTCTTCATGATACGCGATATCCGGCGTTAAATAGGTGAATGACCCGTCTTGCTTGATCAGCACACGGTCTTTGTCATCTCCAAACGTTGTAGAACGGAACCAAGTCGCGCCGTCTTCTTCATACACATGGCCGTTTTCACGAAGCTTTTCCAAAGCGACTTCGATTTTGCCGTTTTGATATAATGAAGTTTCTGAGAACCAGTTATCAAAATGAACACGGAAGTCTTCCAAGTCCTGTTTCAGTTTGTCGAGCTCAATAGTTAAGCCGTATTCACGGAAAAATGCCAGACGCTCTTCTTCCGGAACATGTACATAGCGGTCGCCGTGCTCATCGACTAGAGCCTTTGCGATCGTAATGATATCTGCGCCGCGGTAGCCGTCTTCAGGCATTTCCTTTTCAAGGCCAAGTGCTTCGAAATAGCGGACATCGATTGACAGCGCCAAGTTATTGATTTGATTTCCGGCATCATTGATATAGTATTCGCGTGCTACGTCATAGCCAGCTTTGTCGAGAATATTACATAATGAATCACCTAGAGAAGCTCCGCGGGCATGGCCTAAATGCAGGTCCCCTGTTGGATTCGCTGAAACGAATTCCACTTGGATTTTCTCATTTTTGCCACTGTCAGAACGGCCGTAGTCTTCTCCTTGATCAAGGACAGATTTCACGATATCGCCCAGGGTGTCTGTTTTCAGCCGAATATTCAGGAAACCGGGCCCTGCAATTTCAATGGTCTGAATAGCTGTATCAGACGTGTCAAGATGCTCCAAAATACTTTCGGCGATTGTGCGCGGCGGCTTTTTTGCCAGTTTCGTCAACTGCATAGCGATATTCGCTGCATAATCACCGTTTTCTTTACTTCTGGGTGATTCCAGTTTGATTTCCGGGATATCTGAAGCTTCCACCAGTCCCGATTTTTCAATTGCCTGTTTTAATGCTTCTTTAATTTCATGTTGAATCTGCTCTACTGCATTCATTGTGCTACCTCCGAGTAGGTTATTGTCAATTGATATTTTCCTAATAAATTTCCTTCTGAATGTAAATCATACGATACCGCAAAACGTCCGGGTTCCCATTGAAGCTCATTCGTATGAACGGCTAAATCCATAACGGCTGGTCCATTTCCGTACGTCCCGAATCGTACATCGTCCGGCCGGAATGGCAGCCGCATCTGTACGCCGCCCTTACGCATGATGAAGGCATCGTCTGCATGTAATTTTACTGTCGTTCGGACTGCCGGCATTCCTTCTGCCTGCTCTTCAAACAATAAATAAGCCTGTCCCTTTTTCTCAATAATCTTTCCCGTCGCCTGCATATTATGTGTTTCCGCTGACTGTCCGGGGTGTTGAATAGTAGAACGGAGTTGAACGTCCAGTTTTGGCGTTTCCATTCGTTCACCGCCTTATGTAGATAGATTCCCTCATTATACACTTCTTCTGGCTTCACTTTCAATGTTCCATGTCTAAACTTTTCCTGCCTTCCGTTTAATCCGTCCAAAACCGTACCATACTGTCAAAAGACACTGAATGGAACGGGATGTGATGTGCAATGAAACGTACCGACTATGTAAAGTCCGCGAATCGCAAAAAACTGAAGAAGATCACTCTGTCGCTGTCAATCACGCTGCTGACTGCAGTGGTGACCGTCATGATCGTATTGCGGCTATATGCTCAGATACTCGGCGCTCCTTCGTTAAGCGTTCCAAAAGCATCGTTGTTTTTGGATCATAACGGGCATCAGATCGGGGATCATTTTTCACAGCAAAGGCGTTATTGGATGAAGATTTCGGATATATCGCCCTTTTTAGCGGATGCATTCGTTGCGACGGAAGACCGGAAATTTTATTCGCATCATGGATTTGATTATAAACGGATCGCGGCTGCGGTTTTAAAAGATGTTAAGACGATGAGTAAAGCCCAGGGAGCAAGTACCATCACTCAGCAGTATGCGCGAAATCTTTATTTAACGCATGAAAAATCGTGGACACGTAAAATCCATGAGGCGCTCTTTGCCTATCGTTTGGAAGTTTTCTATGATAAAGATACAATTTTGGAAGGTTATCTGAATACTGTCTACTTCGGGCACGGGATGTATGGTGTCGAGGCGGCAAGCCGGTTTTATTTCTCGAAAGCGGCAAAAGATCTGACGCTGGAAGAAGCGGCGACAATTGCGGCAATCGCAAAAGGACCTTCCATTTATTCACCGCTTGATCATCCCGAAAATTCACGGGAACGCCAGCTGCTGGTGCTCAATCAAATGGAACATTATGATTATATATCTGCGGCACAAAAGGAACGCGCGATCGAAGAGAAAATCGTGCTAAAAACAGACAGCTGGAAAGATATGAAGCAGGTGGCGCCTTACTTTCTTGATGCCGCATGGCAGGAGGCGGAAGATATACTGCTTGCAAAAGGCCGCGCACCTGCTGAGGGCGGCTGGCAAATCCGCACGACATTGAACCAGCAGCACCAGCAGGCCGCGGAAGCAGCTATTAAAGAATATATGCCGAACAATGATTTGCAGGTTGGCTTTATTTCGATGGCCGCGGATACCGGCTTCGTGACTTCAATGACGGGCGGCGTAGATTTTGCCGACAGTTCATTTAACCGTGTAACGCAGGCAAAACGGCAGCCCGGGTCTGCGATGAAACCGATTTTGTATGCAGCCGCACTGGAAAAAGGAATGAATCCCTTGACGTTCATGACGGCAGAGAAAACCATCTTCACCTATGATGAGGGCCGTTCAACTTATGAGCCAAGCAATATTAACGGTGAATTTGCGGCTAAACCGATTTCATTGGCACAGGCCATTGCAATCTCCGATAATGTTTTTGCGGTCAAAACGCTCGAACAAGTCGGCTATAAGCCATATACGAAAATGGCACAGCGGCTCGGGATCAATGTTGCGTTTCCTGAATCCCCTGCTGTAGCGCTCGGCACTTCTGAACTGACACTGCTTGAAATGACGACGGCGTATAACCGCATCGCTTCAGAAGGAAAACAAGTTGAGCCGCATATGATTCTGTCGATTACCGATGCAAACGGCAAACTCGTGTACGAGCATCCGTCGAAAAAGCTGAAACAAGTAATGTCGGAGCAGGATGCGTTTGTGCTGACACATTTAATGACAGGCATGTTCGATCCGGTTTTCAATGATTATTTATCCTCCACCGGCTTATCGATGCGTCCAAAACAGACGCGCCCTTATGCGGCAAAGTCCGGAACGACCATATCCGATCAATATTTGATTGGGTTTTCCCCTTCATTAACTGCCGGTATTTGGACAGGATTTGACCGCGGGAAACAGCTCGAGAATCTGGAGGACAAAGCTGCATCAAAAAAAATTTGGATTGATTTCATGGAAGCAGCACACGAAGGTACGGCCCCGCAGCCATTCCTCCCCCCTTCAGGTGTACAGGGCGTGATTGTAGATATCGAAACTGGCGGAATCGCAGTCAATGAATGTCCGAAGCAGCGATTGATGTATTTGAAAGATAAGGACGTGCCGAAGAAATTATGCACGGACCGTTCGCTGCGGGAAGAGCACGCGGGTGAGCAGGAGAATTCGAAGCTAGAGTTATTCCCGTTTTCGTTTTTTGAGTGATTTATTGCGGGCGGTGTTTGGGGCGGGTATGAGCGCTTGGGCGTGGGCTTTGAGCGGTTGCGGATGTGGATTGAGCGCTTGACCGCAGGCTATGAGCGCTGGCGGATGCGGGTTGAGCGCTTGACCGCGGGCTATGAGCGCTGGCGGATGCGGGTTGAGCGCTTGGCCGTGGGCTATGAGCGGTTGCGGATGCGGGTTGAGCGCTTGACCGCGGGCTATGAGCGCCAGCGGATGCGGGTTGAGCGCTTGGGCGTGGGCTTTGAGCGGTTGCGGATGTGGATTGAGCGCTTGACCGCAGGCTATGAGCGCTGGCGGATGCGGGTTGAGCGCTTGGACGTGGGCTATGAGCGCTGGCGGATGCGGGTTGAGCGCTTGACCGTGGACTATGAGCGCTGGCGGACACGGGTTGAGCACTTGACCATGGACTATGAGCGCTGGCGGATGCGGGTTGAGCGCTTGGACGTGGGCTATGAGCGGTTGCGGACACGGGTTGAGCGCTTGACCGTGGGCTTTGACCGCTGGCGGATGCGGGTTGAGCGCTTGGCTGCGGACTATGAGCGCCAGCGGACACGGGTTGAGCACTTGACCATAAACTATGAACGCTCAACGGCCACTTCCGCCCCCTTTTCCAATAGAAAAAAGCCTCGTTCTCCGTATCCGCGGAGAACGAGGCTTTTTTGACCGATGTATACTTATTGAATGAATTCGCCCGCTTGGGTTTTGTGGCTTCATCAATCGACAGAATATACAGCGGTTGTCCTAGATTACAGCAGCAAAGCTGTATATTTAGTTTACTTCCTTTCCTGCAGACATTCAACCTCAAAGAGCAGGTAAAGTAAATTGTCACATTTTTGACGTATTTGACGAAAGTACGCAGGATACATTACTTATTCCGGCAATTATTCCGTACGCAAACCTTCATGTAATTCAGGTGTACTGCGTTCCCATAATTCCGCATTATGCGACTGCAGGAAGTCCTTTAGAATCTTTTTTGAACGGTCATCCATATCGTCTACGATAATATGGCGCTTCATCGACTTGTCCATTCGATTGACGTGATCCGCCAATAATTTATAGCCGCGTCGCTTTTCACGGTTGATGACCATTTCACACGCCGTGATCCCCGCATAATAAGGTCCTTCTTCACGGTAATCAATGGTTACCCAGACAAGCCAGTACGGTTTGCCGCCTTCTGAGTCTTTCCGGTCAGTCGTAAACTTAATGCCGCGTTCTGTATCACTGCGGGCATGCATCGCGCCCATTTCCACTTGGGCAGTGCCTGCTTCTACGTCAATGATCACCGGCGAAATGTTTTCCAGCGACAGCGACCCGATGCCGAATCCTTTATGACCGTCTGTCGGGTCGTTTTTTATGATGGTAAAGCCTAACTTTGGTTTTGAATTTTGCTCACTTGCCATGTAAATCCTCCTCCGTCTCTGTTATTATATGTACTATACCTGAATTTTCTGCCAAGGAGGAAGCAAAATGCCATACGTAACAGTAAAAATGCTTGAAGGCCGCACAGATGATCAAAAACGTGCGCTGTGCGAAAAAGTTACACAAGCCGTTGTAGAAACGACTGGCGCTACTACTGACAGCGTAACAGTTTTCATTGAAGAAATGCCAAAGAATCACCTTTTCAAAAATGGTAAACTCGTCAGTGAACAGTAAACGGCGAAAAGGATTCTCACCACGAGAATCCTTTTTTTCGTCTGATCAGCTGACTGAAGTTACTTGCATTTCTTCAATAAATGCAAACGCCTGGTCAAATTCCTGATCGGTGAAATTCAGTTTATTTTTTACGATACGCACTTTGGCAATTTGGTCTTCCTTGTCCAGCTGATCGAAAAACAGCAGCGTGGAAACCAGCTCAAGGAACCGCGATGATTTTTCATTCAGCCGCCCGATACAGTCCGACAGCTGTGTTTTCGGCGCATCCGCTGTTGTAAGGAACTTTGAGCCTTCTTCAGTCACCTGATAGCAGTATTGCTTATAGGACCCCTTGTCTTCAAACCGCTCCGCCAAAAAGCCCATTTCACATAATTCTTCCACCCGTAATGTCAGTTCTTCCGAGTAAGGACCGTACATATGGAGCTCGTACTTCTCCGCAAACGGGAAATTCATTTTCTTCAATATATAAACCATCTTCTGCATTTTCTTCCGGCCATTTATTTCATTCGCCAACGATACAAACTGAACGATTTTTGCATGCTCTTGCAGCAAGTCGCCCACCCCTCTCTTAACTTCGTAACAACTCTAAAATCTTGTCGTGCAATGCATTTCCGTCTGCCAGCAAGTCTTCAGGATAATAAATTTTATGGTCTGTTCTGCGTTTTCCCGAAATCGCGTCCACAACATCAGACATGCGGGACAGTTCACGCAAATCGCCGTTCTTCATTTGTAAATAGATAGGTACGCGTTCATTTTCCTCACCCGGACGATAAAAGTCGTATGGCAAGTCAGATGATGAATCAGTCACCAAATAGTAGTCTGGGTCCAGCCCTGCTTCTCTGAATAAGGCATTCAGCTCACCGAACCTCATATATTGGGCAGCCGGGTCAAACTCGGCATACTGAAACAGCCTTCTGTTGACGAAGCGATCACAAAGATCAGCCAAAATCGCGTCCTCTTCTTCCATCCACAGCTGGAAATACGTCAATAGCACCCCTTCGTCAAGCGCTATGTATTCTTTTAATCCGAATTCTTTTGTAAAAAATGAAATAAAGTGAATCGGGTCTTGCTTAAATGCATACCCCGTTTCGAATAAATATCTCGCCCTGTGCAAAATTTTCATCAAAATGACTTCTGCACTGCGTGACACTGGATGGAAATACACTTGCCAGTACATTTGATAGCGGCTCATGATATAGTCTTCCACCGCGTGCATTCCGCTATATTTAATGACTACCTGTTCTTCAGTCGGACGCATGACGCGCAAAATCCGCTCCATATCGAAATGACCATAGGAAACGCCGGTATAATACGCATCGCGCTGGAGATAATCCATTCGGTCCGCATCGATTTGACTGGAAATCAGACTGACGACCAGTTTATCGGGATATGTTTTGTCAATAACATCCGCCACTTTTTGTGGGAAATCCGGCGACACACGACGCAGCACTTCATGGACTTCTGTCTGTTCCAATAAAATTTGCTGAGTGAATTGTTCGTGATCCAGATTAAATACTTTTTCAAAAGCGTGCGAAAACGGACCATGGCCCAGATCATGCAGCAATGCCGCACAAAGAGCGACCAGCCGCTGCTCCTCATCCCATTCTTCTCTCCCGCTGAAGCCGTCGTCGAGAATTCTCCGCACGATTTCATAGACGCCGAGCGAATGCTGAAAGCGGCTATGCTCCGCGCCGTGGAAAACCAGGTACGTGGTGCCGAGCTGGCGTATCCTGCGCAGCCGCTGGAACTCACGCGTGTTGACCAAATCCCAGATCACACGGTCCCTGACGTGTATATAGCGGTGCACGGGATCCTTAAACACCTTCTCTTCAAGCAGTTTTTCGTTTTGGTACGCCATGTCGTCACCTCATCCTTCATTCGTTCCAGTATAACAAAAAACGACGGAACGTGACATAGTACACTATGACGGATTTTATCCGGGATTGTACACGGAATATGAAATTCAGGAGAGTGACTTAGTATCTAGGAGAAGATAGCGGCTGGACTTGAATCACTCCCTGCAAATTGTGTGTAAATTATTTTTGTCATTGAACTTTAGTTATTTCAATGGCAAGTACCTGTATAACACCAATTACCATTCTCAATGAACTTCTATATGTATCACCTACTCACACTGCAATGGATTGGCGCGAAGGAGGGGCGATCAGCCGGATCAGGTGAGACAACAAAAGAGAGCAGCGCGAACTGGCTGGCTCACCGCGGGTCCTCGGGAAAGCGTCCCCTCCGAAGCGCAAATCCCCGCTCCAACACCCTGCCAGCCTAGCCCATTCAAGAACAAGCAACCTCCCAACCAACCGATTCCATGCCCATTTTATTACCATCTTGATAGAATTTTGTGACTCTCTGAATAAAAGATTCCATACGTGGTCATAATGGCAGTAGAAAGAGAGTACAAGACAGGAGGCATGGAGATGGTGAAAGTTAGACAAGACGCTTGGTTAGAGCAGGATGATGAATTATTGGCAGAAACGGTATTACGGCATGTAAGGGAAGGCAGCACGCAGTTAAGTGCATTTGAAGAAGTAGGTGACGCATTAAACCGGACAGCCGCAGCTTGCGGATTCAGATGGAACGCGGTCGTGCGAAGAGAATACGAAGAGGAACTTTCGGAAGCGAAGAAAGAGAGAAAGCAAACATTGCGTGTACTAGGTACAGATTTTAAAAGACGCAACCAGCAGATGTACAATCCGGAGACCGGAGCAGACGGTCAGGAGAAAATCCAAGTACCGCTATCCGCTTTATCCCTGGATACCGTAATTGCCTATTTAATCCGTATGCATCATAACGGAGGTGCCGACACAGATGCGCTTCGCTGGAGACAGACTGCGAAAACAGCGACCGAACAGCTGAAGGCAATGGAAGCAGAACTGGAAGAATTGAAAAAAGAAAACCGCACGCTGAAAGACGATTATGAGCAGTTTGTTCAAATCATGAATCGCGCGCGCCGGCTGATCGCACTCAATGAAGAAAGCGAACACGTCGCACCGGTCTTTAAAATGGAACCAAACGGTAACCTGGTATCATCAAAAGAGCCGCCAATCAATAATTGATTGGCAGCTTTTTTTCGTTCTATGACAGCATCTTTTGATTCCGGTCAAAGACGCGCTGCAAATAAAAACCGTACAAATCCATTTCCTCGTCCGTCAATCCGCCGTGCTGCACGTCATCCGTCAGCGACCGCAGCAGCAATTGCAGACGAATGACAACTTCACTGACCGTCATCGGTGTGCCGGTTATTTCTGATAATGAAGCCATTGTATCAGGCTGAATTACAGGATAGCTGAATTTTGTCTGCTGACCCTGTAAGCCGTTGTCATAGACTTCCTTAATCAGTTCCGCACGGCGGGACCCGCTGCCTTCTATACACAGATAGACTTGCACAGCGACTCCCTGACGCAAACGCCGCTGAGAAATTCCGGCAAACTTCTTGCCATCGACGCTTAAATCATAAGATCCCGGACAATAGGACCCGACAATTTCATAGGCTTCAATTCGCTCACCGAGTTCTGGAAACAGCAGCTGCACGAATGACAGCATAGCTTCGTAGCCTACTGGAATATCAATTGCAGATTTCTGCTCGGAAAAAATTAAAGAAATATTCAATATCCCTTCATCCAGAACGACTGCCAGGCCGCCCGAATTGCGGACAATGGCCTGATAGCCGTGCTGTTTGATGCCTTCCATCGCCTGCTGAATAAACGGCATGCGATGATCCTGGATACCTAGCACGATCGTTCGGTCATGCACCCACGTTCTGACGACAGGCGCACTTTGCTGCTGTCCGACTAATTGGCATAATGTATCATCCATGGCGAACGACTCTAGCGCCGACCGGCTGCGTGCTGTGATCGATTCGTCGATAAAACGCCAAGCCGGCTGATTCAATAAATGTTTATCTTGTGACATGTCTAGTTCTCCTATGGTGGTTAGTCTGGTATGTATAGACGTTTCACAATTCGGCGTGATTACAGGCTTTGTGCCGCTGTGATAATAGAAAGCTTGTAAACATCTTCCGCAGAACAGCCGCGTGACAGGTCATTGACGGGACCGTTCAAGCCTTGAAGAATCGGGCCGATTGCTTCATAGCCGCCGAGACGCTCCGTTAATTTATAGCCGATATTGCCGGCATCCAAAGTAGGGAAAATAAAGACATTTGCATCACCTTTAATAACGGATTCCGGCGCTTTTTTCGCTGCAACACTTGGAACGTATGCTGCGTCAAACTGGAATTCTCCGTCAATCAATAGGTCAGGCGCCAATTCTTTTGCAATTTTTGCCGCTTCCACAACTTTTTCTGTCTCTTCTGTCACTGCAGAACCTTTTGTTGAAAAGGACAGCATCGCCACACGCGGATCGATTCCGAAAGCCTTTGCAGTTTTCGTACTTTCCACTGCGATTTCAGCCAGCTCCTGTGCTGAAGGATTCACTGTGATGGCACAATCCGCAAAAATCAAGCGCTCTTCTTCTTTCATCATAATGAAAGCTCCGCTTGTTTTGGAAATACCCGGCTTCGTCTTGATGATCTGCAGCGCGGGACGAACTGTGTCTGCTGTCGAATGTGCAGCTCCGCTCACTAAACCGTCTACACGTCCTGTATAGATTAGCATAGTTCCGAAATAGTTTACATCTTTCAGTTGTTCGCGCGCCTGCTCAATGGTTGCTTTGCCTGCACGTCGTTCAACAAACTTTTCTGCCAATTCTTCAAAATAGGAAGCGCTTGCAGGGTCAATCAATTGAATTTCGGAAATATCGAAACCTCCGTCTTCCGCCGCTTTTTTGACAGCCTCTTCATTCCCCAGTAAAACAGGTGTGACAATCCCCTCTTGCTGAAGATGTACAGCTGCTTCCAGTATTCTGACGTCTTCCCCCTCAGGCAATACAATCGTCTTTCCTTTACCTTCCAACGTATTACGAATACCTTCAAAAAGATCTGCCATGTGTAATTCCCACCCTTTGTTATATTTTCCTTTTCATCATACATGAAATGCCAATATAATTCACTAGGGAATTCAAAGTTTTCAGACACCTGACGGGAACATGCACAATTTTGTCATACCTTGTCCGCAGCTCTGTCTTTATCCTTAACGTCCAAACATCGTTTATGATACACTTGAAATAGAACTTACTTTGAACTAAAAAGGAGACTGAATTCAAGTGAACGAAGCAGCTATTACATTAGACGGTTGGTACGTACTTCATGATTTCCGCACAATGGACTGGGCCTCTTGGAAACTGATTTCCAAAGAAGAGCGCCAGGCAGCAGTCAATGAATTTCTGGCCTATTTAGAGCGTTTGCAGCAAGCTGATGACGCAAAAACAGGCAGTCATGCATTTTACACAGTAGTCGGTCAAAAGGCGGACTTCATGCTGATGACATTGCGTCCGACAATGGATGAATTGCAGCAGCTGGAAGCAGAATTTAACAAACTGACGATCGCAGATTACACGATTCCGGCGTATTCTTACGTATCTGTCGTTGAATTATCAAACTACCTCGCAGGCGAATCTGACGAAGATCCGTACCAGAATCCATATGTACGTGGCCGTTTGTATCCTGAATTGCCGCGCAGCCAGTATGTTTGTTTCTATCCAATGGACAAGAAGCGAGAAGGCGATGACAACTGGTACATGCTCAACATGGATGACCGTAAAAGTTTGATGCGCAGCCACGGCATGATCGGCCGCGGTTATGCAGGTAAAGTAAAACAAATCATCTCCGGATCTGTCGGTTTTGATGATTACGAGTGGGGCGTTACGCTGTTCTCAGACGACGTACTTCAGTTCAAGAAACTTGTCTATGAAATGCGTTTTGACGAAGTCAGCGCGCGCTACGGCGTGTTCGGCTCATTCTTCATCGGGACAATTCTCGAAGCAGACAAGCGTGCAGCATTCTTTGAAGTATAATACGTAACGACCAAGCCGCGAACAAATGACTTCGCGGCTTTTTTGCGTGAAAATACGATGAAGTTAAAACGGCTCACTATATGCTGAATGTCACTTTCTGCTTTCCGGAAGAGACAGGCGGCTGAGCCGTCTTCTCCCCTTCATCCGCTCATAAATATGCTGCAAGCGATCATAACTTCACGGCAACCGATCAATGCAGCCGGCAAGCGATCATATACTCCGGGCAACCGCTCATAACTTCCCGCAAGCGATCAATCTTCGGCCTCAACCGCTCATAGAGACAAAAAGTAAAGCGGAGGAGTAGAAAGGCAGCGACTTCATTCATAACTCCCCTTCATCCGCTCATAACTATGCTGCAAGCGATCATAACTTCACGGCAACCGATCAATGCAGCCGGCAAGCGATCATATACTCCGGGCAACCGCTCATAACTTCCTGCAAGCGATCAATCTTCGGCCTCAACCGCTCATAGAGACAAAAAGTAAAGCGGAGGAGTGGAAAGGCAGCGACTTCATTCATCACTCCCCTTCATCCGCTCATAACTATGCCGCAAGCGATCATACACAACGGGCAACCGCTCATAACTTCACGCAAGCGATCAATCTACCGACTCAACCGCTCATAGAGGCCCCCGTTCATCTCGCACACAAAAAACTTCATTCATACCGAACCCGCCGTTTACATAGGATACAACCAAGGGGGTTTTGCTTTGGCTGTCCGCGACAACCGAAAAGGGAATTGAAGCGCCTGTCCGTCTGATGCGGGCGGAAGCAAAATGCAATGAAAAGCCTGGAATGCCCTGAACAATAGCAAGCCCAGTGGAATACCGGCCGCTTTATATCGCATGGCTTCTCCCCCCTGCACCACAAGATTACCCGCTTGTATAACTAACAGATTTGGAAAGGATGTTGAAATGGTTCAATATTATTGGAATCCTGGCTATGCCAATCCAGGCTACGCCCAGCAGCAAATAACACCGCCACCCCCCTCTGCACCCGGCGGAAGACCAGGCACGCCTCCGTTTAGAGAGGAATCATACATCGAAAATATTTTAAGGCTCAACAGAGGTAAGCCTGGTGTTTTCCATTTTTCATTCGAACGGGCAATGGAGACGGGTACGAATACGAAAGCAGTAACCGGAATGGTGGAAGCTGCAGGACGCGATCACGTCATCCTCAGCGAAGCCAAGACAGGACGGCGCTATCTGTTCCCAATGATTTACTTCGATTACGCAGAGTTTCCTGAAGAAATCAATTACTTCAATCAGTCGACGTAAATTCATAAGAAAAAACCGCTCATATGATGTGAGCGGTTTTCTTGCGTCAATTTCCAAATTTCACTGCGGCAATAATCAGCATGATCCAGCCAAGGATGAATGCCACGCCGCCAATTGGCGTAATGGCGCCGAGTATGCCAATTCCCGATAAGCTGAGCACATACAGGCTTCCAGAAAATATAATGATTCCGGCTAAGAGTAAATAGCCCGCCCAGGCAAGCTGCGTTGACGGTCCGAGCAATGAGCTGTTCATCAGTATACCGATGACAAGTAATCCGATGGCATGAAACATTTGATATTGTACTGCGGTTTCCCAGACAGCCAGATAATGTTCGGACAAGCGATCTTTCAGCGCATGTGCACCGAATGCACCGAACGCTACCGCGATGGCCGCATTAATGGCTCCTGCGATAATAAAAAATGGCATAATAACTCCTTCTTTCTAACGAATCTGCTTACTGTCTTCAGTTTATCATAACGATACAGCTGAAATTGACAGGTATTTGAACGGTTTGTGGCACTGTCAGAAATCAAACAGCGATTCCCCGTTGGCATCCGCTTCCCGCAGCGGCTGTTCATTCAATGAAGTAACCGGCGCGGTCTGCACAGAGCGCACTTGTGCCGGCTGTGAAACCAGTTTTGCAGCCGGTGCATCGTTGAGCATCAGATTGCACAGCGTCCTGACCGCGTAAATCGCTTCTCTTCTTGATGTGTCGTCCTGCGCCTGTTTTGCCAAGTTCACTTGCTGCTCGATTTCTCCAAGCAATTGTTCAGCTGTAATCATCGTAATCCCGCTCCCTTTTTCGGTTCAAACTGCATGCACTCCATACCTGAAGAGCGCTTCACTACAATAGACGGCAGCATTTTCGTCTTAAATCCATATGCCTTGCAGCCCCGCGGACTTGCCGGGTCCCATGTCGTGTAAAAGTAGATACATTCAAAACAGTTAACTGCCATTGTTCCACTTCCTTTCTGGTTGTTCATCAAGTAGTCTGCGCCCAGTCGATCGGCTTCCTGCCCCACTCCCGCAAATAATCATTCGTTCTGGAAAACGGACGGCTGCCGAAAAAGCCCCGTGACGCACTGAACGGGCTCGGATGCGGGGATTCAATAATCGCATGCCGTCTCCGGTTGATCAGCGCCGTTTTCTCCTGGGCATGCTTTCCCCATAAAATGAACACGATCGGCTCTCTGCGCATGGACAGTTTACGGATGACTTCATCGGTAAACTGTTCCCAGCCTTTGCCTTTATGTGAAGCCGCCGCTCCTTCGCGCACGGTCAGCACGGTATTCAATAATAATACACCTTGTTTCGCCCATCCTGTCAACATCCCTTCTGCAGGGACCGGCACATGAAGGTCTGACGAAAGTTCTTTAAAGATATTACGCAGGCTCGGCGGCAGCTTCATGCCGGGCTGTACGGAAAAACTCATGCCGTGCGCCTGGTTCGGGCCATGATAAGGATCCTGCCCTAAAATCACCACGCTGACATCACGGAATGGTGTCAATTGAAAAGCCGTCCACATATCAGTCATCTGCGGATAGATGACATGCGTCGCGTATTCTGCGCGCAAAAACGCGCGCAGCTCCTGATAATAAGGCTTCTCAAACTCATCCTTCAGTACCATGTCCCAGTCATTATGAAATGCAACAGTCATATACCTCACTCCTTCACTTCTATATCCAGCTGATAGCCGGCGAATGAAAACATTTCCTTCAGCGTCTTTTCCGCATTCTTTTCCGCCGACTCCAGTACTCCTTGTGCTGATGCTTCTTTGAGTATGATTGCTTTAGCTTCATTCGCCAGTTCATATCCTTCTTTTATATCTGCTTTTCCCCGGAACAGCCCTTCTACTGAATAGACTTCAGCCTGTTCGAAATACAGTTCTGCCCCGCCGAGAAATTCAGCGGGCGGAATGGTCAGCCTGATGCGTTTTTCTTCTTCATCCACTTGCATATCCTGTTCAGTGATTTCGCTGAGATCAATTCCGGCTTTGACTGATCCCGGTATGACAACGAGTAAGTTCCGTTTCGTTCCGGGGAAATTAACACCTATGCTATGACCGAATAATTCATTATCTGTGCGTTTTACCAGCACTTTTGTATACGATTCCGCTGTCGTCAGCTGCTGCAGTTCCTGAACACGCTCAACGAAAGCGGTTTTTTGCTCTGAAAACGTAGAACCCAGTCTCATTAAATAAAATCCTGCAATAGGCAGAGTGATAAGTGCAATGATCAGTATCAAAATCAGTAAAACATACGCTTTTCTCCATGAAGACCACAGCGTGAAAGCGAGTTCCAGAAATCCTGTCTTACGGCGTTTGCGCTTTGGCTTTTTCCGCTCATCGAATGTAACCGATGATTGCGCGCCGGCCTCTCGTATTTCCTTTTTCCCTCTTTTTGACGAATCATGCTTATACATAGCTTTCACCCCCTCTGCTAACCTACTAATCTGACACTTTCCTTTTATACGTTCTGCCGGCTCATAGGTTTCATCGGGGAAGCGTGCACCATAGCGCCGCTTTCTTGACATTCATCATACCCGAATTAATTGTATTTCGACAATTAGTTGTATAAAATGAATAACATAAAAATGCAGCTAATGAAGGAGACGTTTTATTATGTCCTTGAAGAAAACTTTGACGATTGCAGGCTCGGATACTTCAGGCGGCGCGGGCATCCAGGCGGATCTGAAGACATTTCAGGAACACGGCACTTACGGCATGACTGCAGTGACAGTCGTCGTGACGATGGATCCTGATCAGCAATGGGCACATAGTGTTTATTCGTTGCCGATTGATGTGGTAAAGGCCCAATTAAAGACAGCGTTATCCACCGGCATCGATGCGATCAAAACAGGCATGCTGAGCACGGAAGAGATTATCCGGACAGCAGGCGAGGCGATTGATGAATCAGGACTCGACCACGTGGTCATTGATCCGGTCATGGTCTGTAAAGGCGAAGACGAAGTGCTGAATCCAGGCAATACGGACGCAATGATCAAGTATCTGGTGCCGAAAGCAGAAATTGTGACGCCTAATTTATTTGAAGCGGGTCAGCTGGCTTCTATGAAAACGCCAAAGACAATTGATGATATGAAAGCGGCGGCACAGAAGATACATGAACTTGGCGCCCGAAATGTCGTCATCAAAGGCGGCAAACAGCTCGATCATACGGCAGCAGTCGATTTATTCTATGACGGCAGCACGTTCACTTTACTGAAATCCGAAAAATCCGATACGTATAATAATCACGGCGCAGGCTGTACGTTTGCGGCAGCGATTACGGCAAATTTGGCGAACGGTATGGCGATCAAGGATGCAGTCATTGAATCGAAACGGTTCGTGGCAGCTGCAATCGCGCACGGCTGGAAGCTCAATGAATATGTAGGACCTGTCATGCACGGAGCGAAAAACCGCTTCGATGCGCCGCAGGTAAAGCTTCAGGAAGTATAATGAATGCATGAAAGTCAGGAGACCTCCTGACTTTTTTGTGAGCCGTCTGATTTCATTCAAACGATAATTTCTATATACTATCAATAGAGAGAGTGCAGCGAAATGACTGCAGTCAGTAGGAGGATGGGTATGCAAACTGTTGAAGTGAAACATTTACAGGAGTTACTGGACTCCTTTGCAAATAAAGATGTTTATATACATTTGGAAACAACGAACGGATCGTATGCCTCTCATTTTCAGGAGGGCTTTTTCAATGCGGGCGCATTTATCCGCAATATCATTATCCGCTATGAACTTGGAAAAGTGGCCGGCGAATCACCGCACCGCATCGGACTGAAATTGCCGAGCGGCTGGATTTACGCCCAAGGCATTACACACTATACACTCGATGAACATAACCGTTTATTAATGGCGGGGCTTGGGCCTGACGGAAAACTGGCGGTTGCGCTTGAAATCAGCGAAACGCCATTTGCTTATTAAGAAGGGAGTTTTTTTCATGTTGCAAAAAGAACGACATGTTTTGGTTATATACCCTCACCCTGATGATGAATCATTCGGAAGCGCCGGAACGATTGCGGAATATATCGAAATGGGGGTACCGGTTACTTATGCCTGCCTGACACTTGGCGAAATGGGGCGGAACCTCGGCAATCCGCCATTTGCGAACCGCGAGACACTGCCGCAGATCCGCAAGCAGGAATTGCTTGATGCATGTGATGCGATGGGATTGACGGATTTGCGCATGATGGGACTGCGTGACAAAACGATTGAATTTGAAGACCCTGAAAAACTTGTACAGATGATGACTGACCTGATCGAAGAATTGCAGCCTTCCTTGGTTATTACATTTCATCCGACACTTGCAGTACATCCGGATCATAATGCAACGGGTGCTGCGGTCATCGAAGCGATGAACCGCATGCCGGAAGCGGACCGTCCCGTGCTGTACCTGAAAGCTTTTGACAACCATACAGTCAGCCTGCTTGGCGAGCCGGATGTCGTGCATCACACAAAAAATTCGGCGGATAAAAAAATCGCCGCATTGCGCGCACATGCGTCCCAAACAGTCTGGATGCTTCCCGACATGGAAAAGCGCTGGGCGGCTAAAGATGAAGAAGCACTTGACTGGCTGCATAATGAAACATTTTATATTCATACATTCGACTAAAAACCGCAGGAGCTCTGCGGTTTTTAATTTATTAACAATATAATGGAGATAGAATAAAAGCACCGCAGCTCTGCGCTTCAGTTGAAATTTTTCCAATTCGATTAACCGGCTGAATCTGCCCGGTCAACGTATATTGTCTGCCATGTTATTTTTCTTCCAATTCTTTAATAAAGGCATACAGACCTTGCAGTTTTTTCTCGAATAACTCGATATTTAACGCACGGTCCATTTGAATTCTTGCTGTGTTTTGTGCCTGCACAGCCAGCTGCATGTTTTTCCCTGCTTCTCCAATCGCCTTCTGATAGCGGTGCCGGATGTCTTCAATTAATTTCTCCGACTGTTCATCTTCCGCACACAGCGGCACGATATCGACTAATTCATCACGCGGGCTTTCTGCATCATAAGCATGCGGCTGCGTTGAATCAAACACGCAGACAGACAGCTCCGGAAACAGCACCAAATCGATGCTTGCGGGATCCAGTCCGCACCAGCCGTAAAGCACGTCGACCCCGCGGCGCTTCGCTTCGTCACCAAGCGCACGCATCATAGTAGACTTTCCGGTACCGGGCAGGCCTTTTATGAGCAGTCTCCGTTTCACGCGTTTAGTAATGGACGGAATGAAATCATGTGCACTGCCTACGGACAGAGAGCCGACAATGCGATGCGAGATATGTGCCGGTTTGGCGAGTTCAATTGTACCGAAAATTTCCTGCTTTACCTCTTCTATGATCTCTTCGTGACGCGCCCAGTCCATTCGTGCGATATTGACCGCTTCCCATTCATCATGAATCGCTTTTGCCTTCTGCAATAAGGACAAAGACTTTTCAAAGCGGCTTCCCTCTTCTTTTATAAGCCGGCTCACTTCATCGTGCCGATGAAGAAGCTGATCCTGATGATAGACGTCATAAAAGCAAAATACTTTATGGCGGCTGCCAAGATCTGTCGGCTCGAATGATACCGGATGGGATGCCTGCAAAATGAACAGCTCGAGCTCCTTGATGAAAAGTGCATCAGTTTTATCCACATGGCCAGGGTTCATAAAGCGGTCTACTGCATAGCCCCTGTTGACAAAGTAAACAGCTAAATCATTCAGCACTTGCGACAGCGAATGGGTAGGCAGACACTTCAGGAAAATCGTTTTCTTTGATTCTGCAAGCAGCTCTTTGTATTTATGCTGCACGCCTTGTCCTGTATAGGCCGTTCCCATATATTCTGTAATATAACCGTATATACTGATCATCCTTTCTTTCTTCCCTTTATTCTATGTATGGATAAATAAAAAAAGCACAGCGCAATCGCTTATGCTCCTTTATAGTGTAATAAAACTTTCTCATCCGTCTGCCGGGTAATTTTCAATAACAGCCGTTTGCATTGCGGCAAGGCAATCTGAATAAGCTGCCCTGAGAAAAATACGACTATCAGCGTACCGATGCCTACCGGACCGCCAAGTAAAAAGCCAATCAGCGTTACAGCCGCTTCAATGGCTGTACGCACCAGGCGGAGACTCCAGCCGAATTTATCGACAAACAGCAGCATGAGACTGTCACGCGGGCCTGCTCCAAGATTGGGTGAAACATATACACCGACTCCGTAAGACAAAACAAATACGCCCAGAATGAAACAGACGATTTGTACGGACAGCGAATCCACGTCGGGCAAAAGCCAGTTGAAGAAGTCGATAAATAATCCGATGAGCAGCATATTAAGCCAGGTACCGAGCCTTGGCCACTCTTTTAAAAAGAACGAAGTGACTGTGACAATCAGAAAGCCTGTCAAAATGCTCCACGATCCGATAGTTAATCCGATATTCTGATATAAACCGAGGTGCAGTACGTCCCACGGTGCAATTCCAAGCCGCTGACCTTTAATCATCAGCGAGATTCCAAGTGACATGATCATCATGCCGCCGATGAAGAAAATCCACCGCCACGCTACTAAATTACGCATATACATTCTTCTTTCTTCTAGTTGTCAATACCTTCATTGTAACAGAAACAGCACGGATTGTTATGAGCTTATTTCACAAGGTCACTGAATTGTGCTTTTGTAACGCTCGCTAAGTCATCCGGTGACAATTTCATCTGCAAACCGACTTTGCCGGCACTGACATAAAGATAATCAAGAGTTTCTGCCTGGCTGTCAATGAAAGTCGGCAGCTCCCGCTTCATGCCGACCGGCGAACAGCCTCCCCGAACATAGCCGGTTTCTTTCGTCAATTCTTTCATGGGCAGCATGTCAATTTTCTTGAAACCTGCTGTTTTTGCAGCCTTTTTCAAATCCAGTTCTTCTGCTACCGGAATGATGAAAACCAGTAGATCTGTTTTACTCGCCATTGCCACTAATGTTTTGTAGACGTTCTCTGCAGGTTCATTGGTTTTATTCGCAACTGATACCCCGTCGTTCTGCCCGTCTTCCGTTTGATAGCTGCGGATCTCATGTGCAATTCCTTCTTTTTCGATGATGCGAATTGCATTCGTTTTAACAGACTTCTGTTTTTTTGCCATATTTGTAACATCCTTTCTGTCCGTACTGATCGAGCGCATGGTTATGTAAAAACAAAAAAGCCCGTTTCACTGGGTTCCAGCAAAACAAGCTTTCGCTTTTCAGTCCAACCGTTTACACGCTGACATTCATTCGGGGCTGATCGATTTGGTACTGATTCATTTTCGCCTGGTTTTGGACTTGATAAATGGTAAATGCATGGCTGTACTGCAGCTGCATCCGAGTGGGTCCTTCCGTCGCTCCAGCTGTTTTCCCGCCGATTGCCGCCAGCTGTTCACGTATCGTTTTGGCGCGGTTATGTAACGCCAGCTGCAATTCTGCTTCTGAAATTTTTGCTGATGCTTTACCCGCCAGCTGATAATCAGCGGTCGTTGGGGGTGTTTCCGAGTACGCTTCTCTTCGCACTTCACGCCACAGTTCAATCGTTTCATCCAGATTATTGCCTAGAGGAATCGGGATGTTTTTAACTAGGCCGCCGTCAAGTCTTGTAAGATCCTTCTTCGCATCTGCTTCCCGTTCAACAGATTCTGAGTTGCCCCGCAGCAGCGCTATCAGATCTTCTTTGGTTTTTTGTGCCTGTTCACGGAATTCTGTCTGACGTTCATATGCATTTTCGGCATTCTTCCTGCGGACTGCGTCATACCGCTGCAGTTGTTCGGCAGCACCCGCAAACCCCAATACAGCATTCATCGCATCCACCTCCGAATAGAAATTTCGCCACAACAATCTATTATACTCAGTTTACGCAATAGTGTGTAAAATACAATCCATCTTAGGAATGGATTTGACAATGTCTTTTATTTCATCTTACCCATTTGCCGCACGTTTCATACCAGCTGTCCATACTATGCGGGTGGAAGTGATTAGTCCATATGCAGGGAGATGTGTATTTTAGATACCCTTTTTCAATGACAATAAACGCACACGCTGCATGAAGCGGCATGTGCGTTTATGTGCGATCACGGTTTAGCGGAAATCAGCACTCACTGCTCTTTATTGATCTTTGGCGGTGTCTCCCCCGGTATTTCCGGTTTTGTGAGCGGCGGTTCTTCCATAAACTTTGTTTCAATCTTTTCTTTTGGCACGGACGCCTTGCCATTCTTTTCTTCGAGCCGGTCAATCGTCCGCTCAATCGTCTTATTTAATGTAGACAGCGCAACAATCGTATCCCCTGTCTGTGCCTGCAATTCTTTCTCCGCCGTGTAAAATTCCATATCACCGTTCGCACGGATAATATACAGCAACACAGAGCGGTCATCCCGTTCACGTAAATATTGCGTATAGCTATATTGTTTCGTCAGCAGCGTTTTACGGAATACATGCCCTTGATGAATGCGCTCATCCAATTCATGAATTGACAGATTAGGCGTGAACAGGAACTGGCCCGTCGCAAGGTTGAACTGCCGGTCAGCGCTTCGCTTATGTGTCGTTGTCTGAAACAGCGATTCTCGCCCCAGATCCGGCGTGAAATCGGCACATACATGCGAATTATACGAATCCGTTTTTGTCATAGCCAAAATATAACGGTACGGCGTCAAATCCAGGTGATAGCCCGTATGCTCGGATAAAATATCCCCCATATATGTCGGAATTCCTTGTTTTCGCGCGTTGGACAGGCCTCCCCATGAATCTTCCATAATCAGCACTTTATGACCTGCGCCTTGAATGGATTTCGCCAGTTCCGCCACAAAACGGGTGCTGCCGATGAGCACGACACCCGTTTCTTCCGGTGTCGTCAAATTAAGCTTCTTGGCCAGCCAGCCAATTGAGAAGCCGTGCAGGACTACCGTTGCAAATACAAGCGCAAAAGTTAACGCTGTGAGCAGCTCGGCATCTTTATATCCATTTTCAAGCAAAATGGATGCGAAATAGCCTGACACCGTCAATGCTACAATTCCACGCGGTGCAATCCAGCCAATTAAGGTCTTTTCCCGGACGTTTAAATCCGTTCCGATGGTCGATACCCAAATGGACAGCGGTCTGACGACAAAAAGCATCGCCAATACATACAGCACAATTTTCGGGTTCGCTATCTCAATCAGTATATGCGGATCAAGAGAAGCCGTCAGCATGACAAAAATTCCTGAAATGAGCAAAACCGAGATGTTTTCTTTGAAATGCCGGATATCCTGCAGTGTCGTCAAATGCATATTTGCCATCGTCAGCCCCATGGCAGTTACCGCAAGCAAGCCGGTTTCATGCATGATTTCATCAGACAATACGAAGACAAACAGCACTAAACCGAATAGAATCGGCGCTTTTAAAAATTCAGGAACCTGGCCTTTTTCAAATGCTGAACCTAAAATACGGCTCGTTCCCCATCCGATGAATACCGAGAACAGCGAAGCGCCTACGAACAGCAGCATGGCCTGCGCCGTCACTTCACTATTCATGAACCTGATTACTTCAAAGGCGAAGACCGCCAAAAGTGCACCAAACGGGTCAACAACAATACCTTCCCATTTCAAGATGGCGGCGGCACGCGGCTTTAGACGCGCCTGCCGCAATAAAGGTAAAATCACCGTCGGACCTGTGACAATAAACAATCCTCCGATGATGAACGCCACTTCCCATGACAATCCTGCAATATAATGCGCAGCCAGTGAGCCTGCAATCCATGCAATAAACGCTCCGAACGTAACGATTCGCGCAACAGGGCGCCCGAAGCCTTTAATCTCCCTGAAATCGAGGTTTAAACTGCCTTCAAATAGAATAATTGCAACTGCAAATGTAATAATCGGTGAATATAAATCACCCATTGATTGTTTCGGATTCATCAGACCAAATATCGGACCGACGAGCAATCCTGCAATCGCCATCACGACAATGGCCGGCATTCTAGTCCGCCACGCCACCCATTGCGATCCTACTCCAATTAGCACGACCAGCATCAAATCCATGATCAATGAATTGAACATCAGACAGCCCGCCTCCTTCCCTATTTTCAAGCCGTTCTGTACCGCCCGTTCCTCATTGTAATAAACTATTCTCCTTTTTCATAGGGTAAGAGGAACGAAGCAGGTTCAGAAAGGGTGGTTCCAATCGAAAAACAAGTCCAAAAAAAAATCGCGATCTATCTATCCATAACAGACGGCAAAGGAAGTTATCCTCTGCGACGTGCACGTAAGCTGGCTAATACATTGAAAAATGAAGCGGAGATCATCTTTTTATATGATCAACATACTCCGTTTCCTGATGAAAATTTCACCTGTCATAAAGTAATCGGTCCTTCTTCTTTCATTACGCAGGTAAGCAAGCTGCAGCCTGATCTTTTGATTCGCGACGCGGGTCCAAGCAATAGAGATGAAATGTCCAAGCTGGTGGAACTCGTACCAAGCATTCTGCATTTTGATGACTTTGGTGACGGCGGGCAGCTGACAGACTGGGTCATTCAGACGCTGTATCCTGAAACACAGGAACTGTGCGCTGACCATTATATTACTGGCCCCGACACGTTCATCACGGATGCATCTTTGCATCCCTACCGTCATGCGGGCTTAAAAAGAAAGCCGCCGTCCTCTTCATCCCGTCTCGTTATTTCATTTGGTGATGAAGATCCGGGCAATCTGACATTCCGGGCATTGCGGCATTTGAAACAACTGCAGATTCCATTGTCAGTCACAGTTGTCCTCGGCGATAACTATAAACATGATGTAAGTGAAATACAAATGATGGCATTGAGCCGACGTAACACGAGAGTTGTACAGGCTCCGGACAACCGTGCCGAGCTGTTCTCCGAAGCTGATATGATTTTATGCGATGCATGCTATACCCCCTACGAAGTCGCTGTCATCGGGGTGCCTTGCATTGTACTTGCCCAAAACGAGTTCGAATCAAATCTTGGCTTCCCTACTGAGAAAAATGGTTTCATTCATCTTGGACTCGGCCGCAAAGTGACACAGTCGAATTTGCTGAATGCGATCATGGAACCGCTGCTGCATGATGCACGCAAAGAACGCGCGATCAAGCGTCAGCTGCAGATTGACATTGGCAGCGGAGAGGAAAAGGTGCTTGAGGCAATCCGTTATTTGTTGGAGTTTCCTAAACGGACAAGGCTGGATATGTTACACTAAGGGAAAACCTATGATTGGAGTTTTCCCGTATGACAAAAGATCAGCTGGAGCAAGAGATTGCAGAACTCAAGATGGACTATATCAGTCTGCAGGGCGATGTGGAGAAGCTGGAGTCAACCGGTCATGTGAAGATGATCGAAAACGCCGAACGCCGTCTTGCCCGTATGGAAGAACGGCTGTCAGAACTGAATAAGCAGCTTGCAGAAGCGACGGATTAACAGGCACGACCTCCATTATTTAGATGATGGAGGTCGTTTTTTGGTTTGCAATGGGTTAGTCCAGCCGTGCAGAATTTTGTATTCTTTGCAGGTGTTTTCTGCACCGCTCCTTGCCATGCTGCTTAGCGTTTCTTAGTATATGCATGGGAGTCATCTTTGTACGCTGTGCCTCATCAAAAAAAGCCCACAAGGCAGTGGGCTTAGGCTATTACGTATTCTTGTGCTGCTTCGTCTTGTACGAGCATCTCTTTCAGATACTTCTTTGCGCGGAACAGGCGTGATTTCACCGTGCCGATTGATACACTCATCAACCCGGCAATTTCCACGAGCGAATACTGGTTTACGTAGAAATATTCGATCGTTTTTCGGTAGATGCCATCCAGCTCGCTGATTTTCTGCTGCACCAAAGAGGAAATATCGCTTTGTTCCATCAATTCTGCAGGTGTTTTTGCATTGCTGGGAACCAAATCAAGAATCGGAACGTCTAATGTATCAGGCTGATTCATCACGTATTGGCTGTGACGCACATTTTTTCTGTAGCGATCACGGAATGTATTCATGCAAATGGTTGTCAGCCAAGCCTTCATACGGTTGACTTCACTCATTTCACCGCTGTAGCGTACGACTTTCACCCACACGTCCTGCATAAGATCTTCCGCTTCTTCTTTATTGCGGGTTAATTTTAGACATAAATGATATATATAGCGACCATACTCTTCGTATAATGCGTTCAAGTCCGTTTTCATAAGCAAGTACCTCCGTTTTGTAACTGGTACCCTTATTATGACTGACACACATTATTTGAACTATCGCTTTCTCTTTCAGTAACCTTACAATTATGTAAGGTTACTTGACACCTTCTATGCTTCCACGGCTTCTTCCTGCTCTTGCTGTTTCGTAATTCTTAATCGCGAAATACGTGCTCTGTCCATCTCCTCGACTTCAAACAACAGTGTATTATAGTTGAACCATTCTCCTTCTTCTGGAATATGGCCCACCTCCTGAAATACAAAGCCGCCGATGGTATCGTGGTCTGTCGGCAGTTCGACATCGAGCAATTCAATGACATCTTTAATATCCAGACGCCCTTGACAGATCAAACGGTTTTCTTCTTTCTCAAAGACCATCGAATCTTCTTCTACGTCTGTTTCGTCCTCTATGTCCTGCCCAATCATTTCTTCAATAATATCTTCCTGCGTGACGATTCCGAGCGTTCCGCCATATTCATCAAGCACAATCGCCATATGTTTCTTCTGCGTCAGCATCCGTTTGAATACGAGTTCCACACTGGCGGTCTGCACGACAAACAGCGGCTGGCGGTCAATCATATCTCCAAACGTCCGTTCCGGAAACATGGACCATTCGATGAGCATTTTAGAATAAAAAATACCGACGACACGGTCGATACTTTCCTCGTATACAGGATATCGCGTATAGAAATATTGCAGCACGACGTCACGCACATCTTCATACGTCGAATCCATAGAAAGTGAAACAATATCTGTCCGGTGTGTCTGCATAACATCCATGACATCTTTATCGCGGAAGTCAAGCACGCCTTTCAGACGAATTGATTCATCCTGTCCGAACGTTCCTTCAGTCGAAGCAATATCAACCATGGAACGCACATCTTCTTTCGTCAGTGTTGCTTCTGTCACAGCACCTTTTGAAATCAGACGCACGAAGAAGTTCGTAAACAGCGAAAGAATCAAAGTCAATGGAATCAATAATTTCACAAGCACCGTAATAGGCGGCGCGACGATATAAGCAATCCGGTCCGCAAATGTCGCGGCGATGGTTTTCGGCAATACTTCGCCAAATATAATTAGGATGACAGTCAATATCCCCGTCAGTAATCCGATGCTCAATCCTTTATCGATCGCGATCATCGTCACAATCGTCGGCATCAAAATATTCACGACATTATTGCCGATTAAAATGGCCGTAATCATACGATCCGGCTTTGAAATCAATTGTCTTAACTTAACAGATTTTTTATCTCCCTGATCCGCGCGCAATTGTATTTTCATGCGATTGACGGCAGTCAGAGCGGTCTCGCTCCCCGATAAAAAAAAGGACAAGAATAAACATAGTCCCAGTGCAATAAACAATTGCGTCTCCTCCAGCATTTCCTCATTTATTTGTTATCAGTCATGGTAATCCGTTCATAATCATTCAATACTTCTTATTGGGTTATTATATCATAAATATAAACCGTGCCGCTAATACTATATACAGATTAGACGCTCACTTTTATCATTTGGTTCCCTTTCCCGGAAGCGTCTAAACCTTACGGCGCACGAACTTCTGCTATAATGTGGAATAGAAAACAGTCCAGAGAAAAGAGGGTTTGCAATGACTTCATTACAATCATTGGATCAATATTTTACAGATCACCGCGACCGCCACTTGAAAGAGCTGACGAATTTCCTCGCGATTCCGAGCATTAGCGCATTATCAGAACATCAGCCGGATATGCAGAAAGCAGCGGAATGGCTCGCAAATGAATTCGAAAGCATCGGACTCGAAAACGTCTCGATTGAAAAAACAGCGGGACAATCTGTTGTCTACGCCGACTGGATGCACGCGGAAAACCAGCCGACTATCCTGATTTACGGCCATTATGATGTACAGCCTGTCGATCCGCTTCATTTATGGGAGACGCCTCCATTTGAAGCAACTATTCGTGATAATAAATTATATGCGCGCGGAGCAAGCGATGATAAAGGGCAAGTGTTTATGCACAGCAAAGCAATTGAAGCGCTGATGAATGTCGAAGGGAAACTGCCCGTCAACGTCAAATTAATTATTGAAGGTGAAGAAGAAATCGGCAGCCCCAGTCTGGAAGAATATATCCGAAATAATCAGGACAAATTGGCAGCGGATTTCATCGTCATTTCGGATACCGGCATGTATGCTCCCGGACAGCCTGCGATTTGCTATGGACTGCGCGGTTTAGCAGGCGTGCAAATTGACGTTAAAGGACCTAAAGGAGACCTGCACTCCGGTTTATACGGCGGCGGTGTTCAAAATCCTATTCATGCACTCGCTGAAATTCTGGCTTCATTCCGTGATGCGGAAGGCACGATCGCAATTGACGGTTTTTACGATCAAGTACGCGATCTGACGGAAGAAGAACGTGCAGGCTGGGCAGCTCTTGATTTTGATGAAGAAGCCGTCAAAAAGGAAGTCGGCGTCAAAGAATTGACTGGCGAACCGGGTTACACTTACACAGAACGTACGTGGGCGCGTCCTACGCTCGAAATCAACGGGGTGTTCGGCGGATTTTCGGGGGAAGGCATTAAAACCGTCCTGCCGTCAGAAGCCGGAGCAAAAATTACATGCCGTCTCGTTCCCGACCAGGAACCTGATGAAATCGTAGAAAAACTGCGTGCTCATATTGCAAAACATGAACCCGTTGGCTGCGAAGTGACAGTGACGGAGTTCGATAAAGGGAAGCCTTACCTGACGCCCTATGACCACGAAGTAATCCAAGCTGCCGGAAGGGCTTATGAGCAAGTTTACGGCGTGCCGACTGTCTACACACGCGGCGGCGGCTCCATCCCAATCGTAGCGGCATTCGATGAAATTCTTAAATTGCCGGTCGTACTAATGGGATTCGGCCTGGACACCGAAAACTTCCACGCACCGAATGAACATTTCCACTTGGAAAACTTCGATAAAGGACTGCGCGTAATCAGCAGTTATTATGGAGAGATTGAAAAGCTGGGGTTATGAGCGGATGCGGGGATGGATTGAGCGCGGGCAGAGGGGCATTGAGCGCTTGGCCTGACGCTTTGAGCGCGGGCGAGGTGGCATTGAGCGCTTGGCCCGACGCATTGAGCGCGAGCGAGGGGGCATTGAGCGCTTGACCTGGCGCATTGAGCGCGAGCGAGGGGGCATTGAGCACTTGGCCCGACGCATTGAGCGCGAGCGAGGGGGCATTGAGCGCTTGGCTCGACGCATTGAGCGCAGGCGAAGAGGCATTGAGCGCTTGACCTGGCGCATTGAGCGCGCGCGAGGGGGCATTGAGCGCTTGACCTGGCGCATTGAGCGCGCGCGGAGAGACATTGAGCGCTTGGCCCGACGCATTGAGCGCTTGCCGAAGGACATTGAGCACGTGGCCCGATCCATTGACCACGCAACCCATTTCCCCTATACAAAAACAGGCTGCTCCTATTTTTAGGAGCAGCCTGTTTCATATTTTATTCCTCTTCTTCGTCGCTGCCAAAATACGTGATGATTTCTTCAACTGGCTTACGGGGTGCAGCTTTAGGCAATGAATCAAAGTAGCCGAACTGCAGCATGCTGATGATACGCTCCCCTGCCTGTACACCCAAACGTTCACGGAACTTTGGATGATCAATGAACGGCGGCGTTTTCCAGCACGTCCCTATCCCTTTATCCCATGCAAGCAATTGAATATTCTGGATCAGTGTGCTGGCTGCTGCATAATCCTCCAGCCGCTCTTTTTGGCGCACGTCTTCAGGGACGATGACGAAAACAGCTGCACTGGCAGTCGAGAATTTCTTCATTTGTTTTTCAAGATCCTCGTCAGAAAGCTGTTTCCAATTTGCAACACCGAACTCCTTTAAGACGTCCAAAAGCTGTTCATACTGTCCGCCTGTTGCGACAATCATACGCCAAGGATTACGGTTTCCGTGGTTTGGTGCCCAAACGGCATCTTCTATGATTTCCGGGATGATCTCTGGTTCGATCGGCTGTCCGTTAAAGTTCTTGATAGAGCGCCGTGTGACAATGGCCTCTCTCACCGATAATGCTTGTTCATTCACACTCAACCTTCTCCTTTGCTATAAGTATCTGCTACCTAGTATACCCTAACTTGGCAGTCTGTTGCTAGAGGCTATGAGAAGCACTTTGATGCAGAGTTGGCTAATTATGAGAACTTATCATTCACTTTGAAGAAAATATATTTCGCATTCGGCGAGTATGCATAGGAATCCTTATAATCCCACGTTCTGTGATAGGCGTTATACGTATGTGCATTGACGAGAGACATATCCCCATCTTTCGCTGTCACAATGGTCGTATGATCGAATCGTCCGTCGCCCTGAAAATCATAACAAATGAGATCACCGATTTGCAGTTCCTGCGGCGTGCCCACTTGCCTTGCCGTCAATCCTTTCGTGGAAGTCGCTAAATACCAGCGCATGGAGTGTGCCGTGGTGAAACTGAAACTCCACGTGCCTTTGTACATCCACCAGCCCTTTTCACGATTCGGTGCTCCATGCATCGGTGCCCCGCCCGCTAATAGACATTGTGAAATATAGTTCGTGCAATCATCATCAAAACTCGGAAAAGCCGGATTTCTGCTGTCCCACCATTTATCTGCATAACGTACTGCCGCCTGACGGTCGTACAAAAAAATCCCTCCCTGCCACATCATATGACAGAGGGGGACGTTCAATTAATGCTGAAGCACTTTTGATAAAAAATTTCGGGCCCGTTCCGTATCGGGATTGGTGAAAAACTTCGCAGGCGGTGCCTGTTCGACGACTTTGCCGTCTGCCATGAAAATAATTTCATCACAAATTTCTTTGGCAAATCCCATCTCATGCGTGACGACAACCATCGTCATACCATCTTCCGCCAATTTACGGATCGCATCAAGCACTTCTGTGACCATCTCCGGATCGAGTGCCGACGTCGGCTCATCAAACAGCATGACTTGAGGATCCATCGCAAGTGCCCGGGCAATTGCAACACGCTGCTGCTGCCCGCCTGACAACCGGTTTGGATAGGCATCGAATTTATCGCCCAGACCTAGGGAGGTCAACAATTCCCTGCCCCGCTCTTCCGCAGCACTTTTGCTTATCCCTTTGACGTTGATTGGTGCCAGCGTGACATTTTGCAGCGCCGTAAGGAATGGGTAAAGGTTAAAACTTTGAAAGACGAAACCGATCTCGGTACGCGCTTTATTAATATTCACTTTTTTATCATGGATAGAAACTCCGTCTACAACGATTTCTCCGCTGTCGATCGGCTCCAGCGCATTAATCGTGCGGATCAGCGTAGATTTTCCTGCCCCGCTCGGACCAATGACGGCCACTACGTTCGATTTAGGTATTTCCAGCGTGACGTCCGTCAGCACCTGGTTCATACCAAATGTTTTAGTAACATGTTTGATAGAAATCATATCCGGCACTCCTTCACATCAGACTTCATGAATTTTCTCTGGCTAATAATTTTTGTTCGATTGCGCGAATAATCATGGACAACGTGAATGTCATCGCAAAGTAAACGAAGCCTATGAATGTCCATATTTCTATGGAACGCATCGTAGTGGCAACCAGGTTCTTTGCGTTCAGCGTCAATTCCGTCGCGCCGATGACCGAGATCAAAGACGAATCTTTAATTAGCATGATGAATTGTGAAGCAAGCGGCGGCAGAACCCTCCGGAACGCCTGCGGCAGAACGATCAGGCGCATTGCCTGCCAGTAGGTCATACCTGACGAACGGGCAGCTTCCATCTGACCTCTTGGCACACCCTGTATTCCTGAACGAACGATTTCTGCAATAAAGGCGGCAGTGAAGACAGCGAGTCCGATAATCGATGCCCAGTAGGAACCGAGTTTTAAAAATTGACCGAGTACAAAGAAAATCCATATCAGCAGCACCAGCAACGGCACGCCGCGCATGACTTCTACATAGGCTGAGGAAAGAATACGGATGAATCTATTGCGGGAAATTCTGCCCATTCCGATAATAATCCCGAGCGGAATGGCCAGCAATAATGCAATCGCCGAAATTTCAAGTGTTTTCAGCGCCCCTTCAATAAAGATATCCATATTTTGCGATATTACACTGAAGTCATATTCATAGCCGCCCATATTACTCTTCCGTTACCTTATCTAGCCAGTCGCTTTCTTCAAACCAGCGATTTCTTGATTCCAGTTCTTCCGGGCTGTCAACGTAGCTGTATAAGAATGAATTCAACCATTGAATGGTTTCAAAATCATTTTTCTTCACTGCGATCCCCAAGTTTTCAGCGGACAGCAAGCCCTCAAGCTGATGAACTTTTCCTTCATGCTCCAGGCGCCATACTGCGATAGCAGGTTCGTCATAGACGACTGCATCTGCCTGCCCTGACCCCATTGTAGTTGCGGCCAATGGGAAATCTTCAAAATCTACTACTTCTGCATTTTTAAACTGGGACTTTGCCAGCAATGCACCTGTAGTTCCGATGCCTACAGCAATTTTATTGCCCTTTACGTCAAGCTCTTCCCAAGACTTAATGCCTTTGTTTTCAGCTGGCACCATGACCGCCTGGCCTGTTTTGTAATAAGGATTCGACATGCTCATTGACAGTGCGCGGTCTCCGCGAATCGTCATACCTGCGATGACCATATCGACTTCACCTATCTGCAGAGCCGGTCCTAAGCCGTCAAATGCAAATTGCTTAAATTCTACTTCTGTATTCAACGCTTCTCCTACTGCATTTGCCAGATCGATATCGTACCCGATAAATCCGCCTTCTGTGCTTTTCATTTCAAAAGGGAAATAACCCGGTGCAATTCCGACAACCAACTTTTTGTTGTCTTTAATATTCTTCAACGTAGATTTTTCTGTTGAACCTGCTCCCCCGCTGTCATTGCTGCAGCCTGCAATAACTAATGCCAAGATCAGCAGCAGTGCTGAAACCATCTTCTTCATACATTTCCCCTTCTTTCGCTCTGTTAGTAAAAATCTTCTAAATTAAAACAATTATAAGTTATCGCCAAGCGCCTGTCTACAAGTATATGAATA
This sequence comes from Sporosarcina sp. P37, assembly GCF_002109365.1. Classification (NCBI taxonomy): domain Bacteria; kingdom Bacillati; phylum Bacillota; class Bacilli; order Caryophanales; family Caryophanaceae; genus Sporosarcina; species Sporosarcina sp. P37. Next base: position 2,242,000 of record NZ_CP015349.1, on the reverse strand, counting down.
TGATTACTTCTGCTTCAATATACGGCTGGCACTTGTAACTTTTAATATCTCTGTTATTTAATATACGTTATAATGAATAAATATACAATAGCTAATAGTTTTAATGCAGACAAGCAGGGGGTATTTATGTATAGAAAAGTTCTTTCGAAATAAAAAGCAGCGGTCCCTGAAGATTTCCTTCAAGAACTGCCGCTAATTGTATGGAGCATAGGGGGCTCGAACCCCTGACCTTTGCACTGCCAGCGCAACGCTCTCCCAGCTGAGCTAATGCCCCTTGGTTCTGGTACAATATAAAGTATAGCAACTGAACGGCAAAAAGACAATAGGCAAGAAAGGCGGTAAAGATCATGCAACATAAAGAGAACGAATTAACCGAGACTGTTCCGCTCTGTGACGCCAGAGGTTCTCTGAATCCAGAATCTATTGGATATGCGCGAAAACCTCTAGTAACAAGCAATCTAAAAGGCCGTTTCATGAAAAAGAAACGCTGGAATCATTGGTGCATTTACGGAGAAGACGTGATGTTGACTGCCGCGATTGTCCACCTTGACCATAAAGCAATTTGCCTGATTTACATACTGAACTACGAAACCCAGCGCTTCTATGAAAAACATGTAGCACTGCCTTTTTCAAGACGCGTCAAAATGCCCGAAGAGGCGCTCGGCAATATCAAATTTATACATGACGATTTAACCGTCCAGCTCGTTCATATGCAAGGTGAAACGCATCTATCTATCGTCATTCCCGATTTCGATAATGAACTGCTGCATGCTGACCTGCATATCATTCATCCGGAAAAAGATGAATCATTAAATGTGGTCATACCTAAAAACCGGGATGACTTTCACTTTACATCCAAACATACGATTTTACCGACGGGCGGATACGTGCGGATGGGCGATCGCCGATATGACTTTAATCCTTATTACAGCTTTGCAGTCTATGATTATGGACGGGGTATATGGAACAGCCAAACAAATTGGGATTGGGCGATGGCTTCACAACGGACAGGCGGCAAGCGGGTTGGTTTGAATTTCGGGGGCTCATGGACGGACGGCACCGGTTTGACGGAAAATGCGGTATTCATTGAAGGCGTGATGCATAAAATTCATGAAGACGTTCTGTTTAAGCGCGATAAGGAGGATCCGAAGAGTCCGTGGAAAATCATGACAAAGTTTTCGGATGACATTCAGTTAACGTTTAAACCCTTTTTCCAAAAATCCACACTCGATCATTATCTCGTGCGCAAAATGTCCGTGAATCAATCCGTCGGTTATTATCATGGAAAAATCCGTTTGCCTTCGGGACAAGTATTGCCAATCCGCCAATTGCTCGGTTCTATTTTGGAGCGGAAATATCACTAATATATTCTTACATCCATTCCATTTCCTCATTTGTAAGGCTAACTTGGTTTAGAGAGCCGCTTTTCAGGTGATAATATAAGTACCATATCTATAGAAAGGGTGGCTCTCATGTCATTTATGCGAATGATATCTATTGTAGGCTTTTCATCTATTTTAATTCTCGGCGGATGTTCTTCTAAGGATGAAGCACCGGATAATGATGATCCCGCACTAGGTTATGAAGATGAAGATAAAGGCAGTACAATGAACACGGGTGACGGTTACGGCTTCACGGACTTTGATTTGACAATCAAGAAAGATGATAAGAAGATCGAAACGGATTATGAAGACGTAAAGCCTTCCGATGCGGAGTATGTCAATGAGTTCCAAGAAGTGGATCTCGAAGGGAATGAAGCGATTGACGATATGCATAAAATGTTTATGGAAATTTTAATTGACAGCGAAACGACAGAAGAAGAAGCCATTGACAGGATCTTGCAGTGGTACGGACTTGATGACTATGATGAATTCAAGCTGGATGTAGAGTTTACCGACGACAAGTCTCTCCATATTGATAATAAGAAATAATACAGAAAAGCCATTTACTAGACTGACCTAGCGATATGAGACACATATAAAACACCATGATTAGGCTGCTTTGACACCATATTTTATCGGTGTCAGGTAGCCTAATTTTTCTTGGATACGTTCTTCATTATAATAATTTAAATAGGCAATTACTCGTTCAACTACAATATTATTGCGTAATGAATTAAATTTAACGTATTGAAATTCTTCAGATTTCAGACTCGAATGAAATGATTCAATCACCGCATTGTCCCAACAGTTTCCTCGACGTGACATGCTGCCGATCAGGTCGTTATCCTTGATATAGGCTTGATACGCGTATGACGTATACACACTCCCTTGATCCGAATGTATAATCACTCCTGTGGGGTGGTTTCTCGCAGCTAGTGCCGCCTTTAACGTGTCAATTACGAGTGGTGTCTGTTGATGGTCGTATAATTTGTAAGCAACAATTTCATTATTGTATAAATCCATAATGGTTGAAAGATATTTTGTCGTACTACCATACTGGATATAGGTGATGTCGGTTACCCACTTCTGATTCGGTTCACTAGCTGTGAAATTACGTTTAAGAAGATCTGGGGCAATTATGATACTTTCCCCTTGAGATTTCCACTTTCGTTTAGGCTTGATACGACACTGTAAGTTATGCTTTTGCATGAGGCGTTGAACCGTATTGCGATTCAATTCTATGTTGTATTCCTGCTTTAGAAATGCTTTGATTTTTCTATGTCCATTCCGATATTTAGTGCGTTTACACAATTCTATAATAGCCTCCTCTTCCACTGAAAGAGACTTATCCGTTTCCTCCAGACGCCACCTATAGTAGGTAGCTCGTGGTACTCCTAATGCGGATAAAATGGCTGTTATTGTATACTTCTTTTTTAGTTTTTCCACAATCTGAAGAACTATTTCTTTCTCAATCTCCTTTCGATCTCCATGTACTTTTTTAGAATCTCATTCTCCATTTTTAAATGAGACATCTGTCGTTCTTTCTTGTCCGCTTCACTCGAAAGTTCTGGCCCATGACCGAAGGTATATTGTTTACCTATCGGTTGATCAAAACGATATATTTCATTTGCACGATACCATCTCATCCAGGTTTCAATCTGGGATTTATTTTTGACTCCGTGCTTCTCCATAATTTCTTTAGTTGTTAATTCCCCACTCAATTTATCTTTGACAACTGCCCATTTTACTTCGCTTGAATATACGTTTTTGCCCACGCAAAAACACCTCCGTTGTAAGTACTTTTTACAAGTGTACCACTTCGAAGGTGTTTTATATTGTCTCAAAAATTTAGGTTAGCCCATACCCGAAGTGCGGATAAATGGCTTTTTTCTGCGGATTTACAAATTTCATTCATCATGATGCAGCATGCCATAAAATACACCTTTTTGTTTCAGCAGCTGATCATGGCTGCCGGATTCGATGAGCTCCCCGTCTGCCAGTACATATATTTTGTCCGCCTGTCTGATTGTGTTCAGGCGGTGAGCGATGACGAAGCTCGTTCTGCCCGCCATGAGACGCTCCAGTGCTTCCTGAATAGCAAGTTCGGTTACCGTATCAATGCTGCTCGTTGCTTCGTCCAGCAGCAGCAGGGCAGGATCAGCGACCAGCGCCCGCGCAATGGACAGCAGTTGTTTTTGGCCTTGCGAAATTTGTTCACCGCCCGCTGTAAGGACAGTATCATAAGCTTCCGGCAGTTTGCTGATGAAAGTGTGAGCATTGGCTTTCTTTGCCGCTTCTATCACTTCCTCATCTGTTGCATCGAGTCTGCCGTAGCGGATGTTTTCGCGCACAGTAGCTTCAAACAGAAACGGATCCTGCAGAACAAATGCCATCTGGCTGCGGACAGTTTGACGCGGCAAATCATTGATTGGGATGCCGTCAAGCAAAATCTGTCCGCTGTCGGCATCATAGAAACGTGACAGCAGTTGCATCACGGTCGTCTTCCCTGCTCCTGTCGCACCGACGAAGGCTGCGGTTTCTCCAGGTTTTACATGGAAGCTGAGTCCTCTAATGACGGCTTCTTCTCCATAGCCGAATGTCACGTCTTTAAACTTCACGTCGCCTTGCAGCGTTTCCGTCAACTGTCCAGCTTCATCTTTTTCCACAGGCTCATCCATAATTGCAAAAACCCGCTCGGCACCTGCAATCGCAGACAGCACCGTATTAAATTGATTGGCAAGATCATTGAGCGGACGGGTGAATTGCCTTGCGTACTCACTGAAGATGACGATCGTCCCGACAGTTACGCCGCCGTATCCAGTCACCGCGAGCAATCCTCCGACACCTGCTACGATCGCAAATGACATATTGTTCAGCGTGTTCATGACTTTCGGTATGAACCCTGAGTATGTCTGCGCCCAGAAGCCCGCCGTGCGGAGAGATTCGCTTTTCTGCGCGAATTCGCTGATGACATTCTGTTCCTGCGAAAATGCTTTTACCACACGCTGACCCGAAACCGTTTCTTCAATCATGCCATTTAACTCGCCGAGCGCCCGCTGCTGCTCTTTGAATAAAACGCCTGTGCGTCTCGTGATCCAGCGCATCGCAAAGAACATCAGCGGCACAATAATCATCGTCAGAAGCGTTAATAGCGGACTGAGATACAGCATAATAGACAGCGTGCCGATCAATGTCAGCAGACTTGAAAACACTTGGATAAACGAGGAGTTCAGTGTCTGGCTGACATTCTCAATATCATTTGTCACCCGGCTCATCAGTTCACCGTGCTGCCGTTTATCGAAGAAACGGATAGGCAGCTTCTGCAAATGACCGAATAACTGTGTACGCAGGCGATAGACTGTCTGCTGCGCAATACCGACCATCCAGTAATTCTGTAAATAGGTGGAGACTGAAAACCCTGCATAGATGAGCAGCAGCAAACCGATCTGCACACCCAGCCCGTCCGTTTTCTTCGGAATGACAAAGTGATCGATAATAGTTCCGATCATAAAGGGACCGGCAAGCGCAAGAGCAGAACTGATGAAAACAAGCGCAAGTACAGTAATCAGTAAACCCCGCTGCTGGTCGATCAGCCGCCAGATTCTTGCGAGCACTGATTTCCAATTGCTTGCTTTCTGGATTTTTTTGCGCTGTACTTTGGTCAGGTCCTCTTTTCTAATAGCCGGTTCATAGCCGAATGGTTTTCGCATGATGCACTCTCCCCCTTCTGTTGTGATTCTGCAATTTCACGATAAAAAGAAGAGGATTCGAGCAGTTGTTCATGCGTGCCATGGCCGACAATTTGTCCGTCAGAAAGCAATAGTATTGCATCGGCAATTTGCGCAGTCTGAATCTTTTGCGTGACAATCAGCATCGTCGTATCTTCTTCCCGCAGCGCTTCCCAAAGTGCTGACTCTGTGTTGACATCAAGCGCGCTCGTGCTGTCATCCAAAATCAGCAAAGACGGCTTGCGGATCAATGCCCGTGCAATCGACAGGCGCTGCTTTTGTCCGCCCGATAAATTCACGCCGCGCTGACCGACACGCGTTTGATAACCTTCTGTAAACCGCATGACAGATGAGTGAATCTGCGCCTTTTTCGCCGCTTCTTCAATTTCATCCGAAGTGGCGTCAGGTTTGCCCCATGCCAGATTATCTGCGATGGATCCTGTAAAGAGCATCGATTGCTGCGGGACGTAACCGATCTGATTGCGCAATGTATGCAGCGGCCAGTCTTCAATTTCCCTGCCATCGACCCATACGCTCCCTTCTGTCGCGCGGAACATACGGGGAAGCAATTGCAGCATCGTCGATTTGCCTGAACCTGTGGCGCCCATAATGACTAATTTGTCACCAGCGGGCACTTCAAATGTCACATCACGCAGTACGTCTTCGGCAGTTCCCGGATAGCGAAACGACACATGGTCGAAACGGACTGACACTGCGCCAGGATGAATAGCAGTTTCTGCCTCTAGCCTTTCCAATTCATCATCCATGACCAGTAACTCTTCCATTCGTTCAGACGATGCTTTGGCACGCGAGAAGATGACAATTAAAAAAGAGAACATGGAAAACGCGCTCGTCATCCTTAATGTGTAGTTGACAATTGCGACCACATCGCCGACAGGCATATCGGAGTTCCGGACTTCCTTTGCTCCAAACCAGAGTACTGCCATGAAACTGACATTCATGATAAACAGCAGGACCGGCAATATTAATTCCATTAAACGCATCGCATGGACGCTGTCTTTCTTCAGCGCGGAAGCAGCTTTTGAAAATCGTTCCGTTTCAAAAACACCGCGCAAGTACGCTTTAATGAGACGAACTGCCTGCAAGTTTTCCTGGACGAGCCGATTGACTGCGTCCAAACGGCGCTGGACCAGCCCAAATAAGCGCACTCCTTTTCTCGCCATAACAATCAGGAATACCGCCAGAAACGGTGCTCCTATCAATAAAAACACTGCGAGCTTCGGACTGACAATGAATGCCATGATGAGACTTCCAAGCACCATAAGCGGCGCACGCGCCATAATGCGCAGTCCCATGAACAGCGCATTTTGTGTAAATGTCACGTCACTTGTCAGCCGTGTAATGAGGCTCGATGTCGGAAAGCGCAAAAATGCAGCCAATGAAAGCGTCTGAACACGCTGAAACAGAGCCTGACGCAAATCAAAGCCAAAGCTTTGCGCAGCATGAGCGGCAAAATACGAATTAACGACACCCGAAAAGAGCGCCACGAAGGCAAGCGCCATCATGACACTCCCCCAAATCAGCACAGTGTTCAAATCTTCTTTCATAATTCCGTCATCTATAATTCTGCCGATCAGCAACGGCTGGATTAATTCAACCGATAGTTCAAGTAACATCAATAAAATGGCAATGAGCATCGGCCATTTATAGGGCCATGCATAACGAAACACCGTCTTCAACTGGCTCACCCCGATCTGTCTGTCCATTCATTATGTCATATAGAAAGACAGCATGTACAGACGCAAGATCTATACTTCTTCGTGATCGTATTGTTGAATAGGCTCTGGCGGCGGGGCAGTTTCCTTTTTGCGGTTACCGCCAATTGACAGCCAGACAACCCCCAGAAGCATAATGGCCGCACCGCTAATTTGCCAAATTCCCATGGCCTGGCCGAGCCAAAAGACGGAAACAATCATTGCCGTGAGCGGTTCAAAGCTCGACAGCACACTTGTTTCAACAGGCGATATGAACGTCATACTTTGCAGGAACAAAATAAAAGCAAGTGTTCCCATAATGATAACGAGCAACAGCATACCCATTGCAGGACCGTTCAGCAAGACACCCAGATTCATGAAAAACATCGGCAGATTGATGATAAACAGCGCAACCCCGCCAATGAACATGCCCCAGCCAACCACCAGCAAAACACCCCATTCCGCCATTAGGACGACGGGATACAGCGTATAAAACGTGAAGGCGAATCCGACAATAACCCCCCACACAATCGCGGACGTGTTTAATGAAATACTGGAAAATGACCCATCAGTCAATAATAAAATTAAGCCAAACAGCGCAACTGCCATGCCGATGACCTGACTGCCCGGCGGAAAGGATTTCTGCAGGATGGACAATAGAATAATGATATAAACCGGCGCCACGAACTGGAATAATGTTGCGACCACCGCATCACTATGTGCAATCGTCTGGACGAATCCAAACTGTACGCCGAGCATTCCGATGATACCGAACAGCACCATTTTACGAAGCCACAACTTCTGACGCATCGGACGTCCAATTTGTACCCCCCTCCCTTTCAGCAATAACAGCACAGCCGCGCCTGCAATCGTCAAACGCAAGATTAACATCATAGAAACTGACATCTCACTATGATCCAAAATCCACTCCATCATAGGTCCTGTAGCACCCCACAACATAGAACCTATGATAATCATCATAATTCCTTTCAGTCGCAACATTAGCCATCACCCCTATCAAAATACTTCTCATTTTAACTTTATAGTATAAAGTTCACATATAAGATATAGACACAACTGGAAATTCATTTATAATAGTTATATAGTAGAATCGGAAAGGAGTACCTCTATGAATACTATTAGCTTGCCTGAAGCGAATAAACATCATGCGTTAGTCGATAGTCTGGATAAATACCAATTAGTTACACATACAGATGGCGAAGGACTAATAACCTATGCCAATCAAAATTACCTAAATGTCAGCGGCTGGACCCCGAAACGGATTATCGGTAAATCCTTCTGGCAAATGTTTTCGGACCATCCCGAGAATCAGGTGATCGCCAATTCGATTTGGGACCGTTTGCTGACCGGCAAAGCATGGTCTGGGAAAATAGAAAAAATGACCCGTGGAGGCGAACCATTCTTTGTCAATACGCTGGCCGTTCCTAACGTGTCAAGCACCGGCGAACTGCAATCCGTCTTCTTCCTGGAGTTGGATATCACCGAAGATATCCGATTGCAGGAAAAATTGGGCGACATTGCGTTTATCGATGTGGAAACCGGTCTGATGAGCCGCCATAAATTAGAGCAAGTAGTCAATGAATCCATCGCAGCCGGAACGCATTTTTCATTCGTTTATTTGACAATCGATCATTACTTCACTATGAAAGAGCTGCAATCCCAGGAATGCGAGACGCAGCTGATCCAAGAATTCACCAATCGGCTGAAACGTTACTTCCAGGACAGCCCTATCGCGCGCATCGATACGAACAGTTTTGTTGTTCTGACAGCTTTCGGTGATTGGTATATTCAAGGTTTCTATGATTTTCTGAAACAGCAGCCGATCTACCTCAGCCGTAATGCGCAGACGCTGTCGATCAGCGGAGGAATTGTGCGTTTCCCTGAAGATCAGCAGACGTATATGCAGCTGTATACAGTGGCAATGACTGCAGCGAAAGACGTGATCAGTCAAGGGGGCGGACGAATTGCATCACTATCTGCGCAGTCACATAAAATTTTGAACCGCCGTCTGGAAATCGACCGGAAGATGCTGACGGCACTCGACCGCAATTCATTGCACGTCGCCTACCAGCCTCAATTCGATGTAGCAAGTGATCAGATTACGTGCTATGAAGCGCTTGTACGCTGGGAAGATGATGAGCTTGGTGTCATCAGCCCCGATGAATTGATTCCGATTGCGGAAGAAAATGGCCTCATTGAAGAAATCGGCGCCTATGTGGCGGAAGAAGCGATGATCTTCGCGACAAAATGGCATGTTGCCGGTAATGATATGAGTATTTCCATCAACTCTTCCATTCGTGAATCGCTGAACCCCCAGTGGAAAGACCGGCTGATCTCCATCTTACATGACACAGGATGCCCGGCGGATAAGGTATATCTGGAGTTCACAGAGAAATTTGCACTGAAAGCCGAAGAAGAACAATCCGTACTGGCACAAATGTCAGAACTTCAAAGTCTCGGGCTGCAGTTTACACTTGATGATTTCGGCTCTGGTTATGCTTCACTGCGCTACTTGCAGCATCTCCCTATTTCCAGCGTCAAATTTGACCGTGTCTTCATTGATGCATTGCTGAGCAATCCAAAGACGCAAATGCTGATCGAGGGATTAATTCAGCTTTCCAAGAAATTAAACTTGTATACGATTGCAGAAGGCGTCGTCAATGAACAGCAGTTTGAATTGCTGAAAGAAATGGGCATCGACGCCATGCAGGGCCACTTCATTGGAATACCGCTTCCTGCCGAGCAAATCGAAATCAAGTAAATCACTCTACACAAGTCAGATGGAGCTCCTTTCATGCAGAAAGGGCTCCATTTTTTATGTTGCATGTTCAATTGTGGCGGTTCATCGTGCATTTGATTACAGCTTACTGTACGGGGAGTGAAAAAACAACCTTTTACGATTGCTGCGGGGGCGGTTTTGGGCGGTTAGACTGGGTGATTGAGCGCTTGGCGTGGCGGTATGAGCGCACGGACCGCGTCTTTGAGCGCTTGGCGTGGCGGTATGAGCGCGCAAGCTGTGGCTTTGAGCGCTTGAGCCGGAGTTTGAGCGCGCAGGCCGTGGCTTTGAGCGCTTGCCAAATTTATTGAGCGCCCGCTCTGCCGCGCGGGCGCTGCGAACTTATTTCGCCAGTGTATCCAGTGGGGCAAAGCCGTCCAATGCATAGCTCCTTATTTCATTCACAGACACCGTGTAGACGGTATCTCCGCTATACAGCAGACGCTGGATTTCTTTTTCCCAGTCCATATAGTCATTCGTCATGCGCTCTGTCAGATCCGCCGCTTTGATAATGCCGCGCTCTGCTGTAATTTCATAAATCATAGCACCTGAACTTTGCAGATTCAGGATATCATCGTTTTTTGCTTGCTGATACACCGCGATCGGAAAGCCGAATAAATGACGCGACGGATGGATGAACAGTGCGTGATGGTCGTGCTGTACTGATGAATACGTCCCCGTTCCCCCAATAATCTCAGCGGCTTTTTCTTTCGGGTTGGTAAAATCGGTTACATCGAACAAGGAGACTTTCATCCCGCGCGTCTGAATAATCGGTGCTCCGCCCTGAGGATTTTTCTTAGCGACTGTTTCATAGCCGAAGCCGATCAGATGTCCTTCGTCAATCGGATGTAAGTAGTTGCTGAAGCCCGGAATCTTCAGTTCACCGAGCACCTGTGGATTGTGCGGATCCGCAACGTCCATCACAAACAGCGGATCGGTCTCGCGAAATGTCACCATATAAGCCTTGTCTCCGATGAACCGCGCGGAATAGATGCGTTCGTTAACAGCAAGGTCTTCGACTGACCCCACTTGTCTCATGTTCTCATCGAGAATGAATAAATGGTTTTTTGCTTTATTTTGTTCATCCCATAAATTGCCTTCCGTTGTGACTGTTCGGAAATAGCCGTCGTGTTCATCCATGGAAAATTGATTCAGAATCGAACCTTTCAGCTGCGCGGCGTTCAGAAAATGTACTTGCGTTCCGGCAAGGCCGAATTTGAAAACTTCACTGTTGCCCTGCTGCTGGTCCTGATAAAGTGTGGATGTTAAATAGATATGATCCGCCGACATATAAAGCTGTTCTCCGCTGCCGAGATATGCTTTTGTTTCCGTTCCGGCTGATTCACCTGATTCCAGATCAAGTGTTGTGATGACTGAATATGACGGTTCCATCGCGCCCGGCAAAATCGAAACCTTATCCAAATTGATCGGCTGCACTGACTGGTTTGCTGCAGAATCATACACTTTCGGCAGTAACTGATCACCCTTAGGCACCTGGTCAGTGAACCAATAAAACGGCCGGTTATTCGTGATCATATAGAGATATTGACCGATTTTCCGTGTACCGATGACATAGCCTTCAGCGCCGGTTTCCCGAATCAGTCTCGGGTTCGTGCGGTCCGTGACATCGTAGACCCGAATGACCGACAGCTCCTGCATCGGCATAATTTTGTCCTCTGTTGTATTCACATCCATATTTGATGCAGTCCCATCCAAATTCTTACCGCCGATCACCGCGACTTTGTTCTGATCCACATACAATTCTCTTGCCGTAAATCCATCGGGAAAATCAACGGTGCCTGCATGAACCATTCCGTGTGGATTACGGATATCAGTGATAATCAAGCTGCTTCCGTTTAACACATCATAGAGATAGCCGCCGTCTGTTTTGACAGTATCCGCCTCGTCAACACCTGCCACTTGCTGATTGGTTTGAGAATGATCGGCACCCCCGCCTGAGCTGGATGCTTTGTCTTCTGAAGACGACTCCACCGCGATACTTTCATCGCGGCCATTTGGTTCCACGCGCTCAAAGAATTTTTCAATTTCTTTTATAGATGTGACTGGCCGCACCGATTCCAGCACAGCAAAGGAAAGCACTTTTTCCTCCACGCGTTTCCACGTGCCAAAAACGTTGGAAGGTATGTGCAGCTCGTAGTTCCCCGGCTTCAATTCCCCTATTTGCAATGAAGTTTTATTGCTGCCATAGGAAAGCTGTGCAGGTATTTTCTTGCGATTTTCAGTCACGTAAAACATTGAGGCTTCCGCATTCTTTTTCACCGGCTGTGAGAAATAAACGGTCAGCGGCTGATTCGCAAGCACTGACTTCGTCGACGTGACACCGACTTTGGGCCAGAACAGTACGCTCAGCAATACGATAGCTGCAGCTGTTCCAATTGCGCCGCACACAATAATCCATTTGCCTCTATTCATCGTTTTCCTCTCCTCTGCTTTGCTTTATATCAAAGTAGACTGGAAAATTTTAATTACGTTACATCGAACGAAAAGTTACTGCAATTTCACTCAACTTTCTCATTGTCTGTCACCATCTGCATTACGTACCGAATGTCTCGTGCGGAAGCAACTCTCACAGTTCATTCAGCTAACCTTTTAGTTCAAGTCTGATGTGAACGGCATCGATTGTTTGCTTTTAGAAGAAGCCCTCGTTTTATTTGTGTGCTTTATCGATAAAAAAAGAAGAGCAGTTGATTCCCGCTCTCCTTGAGTGTAATTATGCAGTAACGATAGATAATTTCCCGAGCTGTTCGATCGCCTGCTCAATCAATTCAACTTTCTGTACAAGCGCAATGCGGACATATCCCTGCCCGGCGGCACCAAAAATACTTCCAGGCACCATGACAACGCCTGCTTGTTTGATTGCTTCAAAGACGAATTCTTTGTCGTCAATATCGTAAGGATATTTTGCCCAGACGAACATGCCGCCCTCAGAAGGGGTAGTTTCCCAGCCCAGAGTTGCGAGTCCGTTCATTAACGCGCGGTGACGCTTTGAAAACTCTTCGCGCAGTCGGTCGGTGATTTCTTCGCCGTGATCAAGCGCGACAGCCGCCGCTTCCTGGATCGGGCCGAATGTGCCGTAGTCGAGATTTGATTTCAATTCACGAAGCACTTTCAGCATATTAGCGTTGCCGACGAAGTACGCAATGCGCGCGCCTGCCAGACTGAAACTTTTCGACAGCGAATTGATTTCCATGCCGACTTCCATAGCACCCGGCGTCGTTAAGAAACTCGCCGGACGGTCCCCAGTGAAATAATACTCCGAATACGCCGCGTCATGAAGCACGATAATACCGCGTTTTTTCGCGAATGCAACGACTTCTTTGAAAAATGCTTCACTCGGCATGGCGGGCACTGGATTGCCCGGCAAGTTAAGGATTAACAGTTTCGTCTTTTTTAGGACGTCTTCCGGCACGTTATTCAGATCCGGCAAGAACCCGTTTTCGGCAAGCAGCGGCATGTAGTACGGCACAGCACCTGCCAGTTTGATCCCTGCATCATACGCAACGTAGGCAGGATCAGTTGTCAGGACATAGTCCCCTTCATCGCAAAAAGCAAACGGCAAATGCACGAGTCCTTCTTGGGAACCCATCGTCTGCAGGACTTCCGTGTCTGGATCAATGACGACACCTGTACGTCGTTTATAATAATTTGCGACAGCTTCATGGAACCGCTTCGTCCCCCCAAGTGTATAGCCGTAAGATGAAGCCAAAGCACTTTGCTCAGACAGCACCTGCCGAACGCGCTCGTCAGGCGGAAGATCCGGACTGCCGAGACTTAAATCGACGACCGCAGCGCCTGCAGCTCGTTTTTCCGCTGCAGCTGCTTTCAGATCACCGAAGATCGCGGGTGAGAAGATGGACATTTTTTTGGAAGGTTGAAAATTCATGAAGACACGCTCCTTAGCTGTTATAGAATAGTTAATAACTTTAGTATATCACGCAAACTGCCAATCCGAAAAAAGTTTCTGCAAACAATTCGTATGTTTGTTCAAAGACTATCCGGGAATACTTTTTGTAGAATATCTAAAGGAGGACATCATGTGAGTAAAGATAAATATGAAAAAATTGATGGACAAGTTGACGGACAAACGCAATCTGAACAGCCTGGTGTGGAAAATGAAATGCACCCTGCCCCTATTTATGATGACCCTGATTTCAAAGGAGCGGATAAACTTAAAGGCAAAACGGCACTGATCACAGGAGGCGACAGCGGAATCGGCCGCGCCGTCGCAGTAGCTTATGCAAAAGAAGGCGCGGATGTTGCAATTGCCTATCTTGCTGATCAAGAAGACGAAGACGCCGATAAAACGATTGAATTAATCGAAAAATACGGCGGAAAAGCGAAAAAATATCAAACCGATGTCAGCAAAGAAGAAAACTGCAAACAGCTGATCGAACAAGTTCTGAACGATTTTGGCGGGCTTAATATACTTGTAAATAATGCAGGAAAACAGTTCCCGCAGGATACTATCGAAGATATTACCGAAGAGCAGCTGAAAGAAACATTTGAGACGAATTTCTTCGGCTTGTTCCTGCTGTCAAAAGCAGCGGTCAAGCATATGAAGAAAGGCGACTGCATAGTCAACACGTCTTCCATTACGGCTTACAACGGATCACCCGGCCTGCTGGACTATTCAGCAACAAAAGGCGCGATCACCAGCTTCACACGCTCCCTTGCGCTCAATCTTGCGGATAAAGGAATCCGTGTAAACGCCGTGGCACCGGGACCTATCTGGACACCGCTCATCCCGGCGACATTTGATGCAAAAACCGTGGCAGAACACGGCGCAGACACACCGATGAAACGCCGCGGACAGCCGGCTGAAAATGCACCGGCCTATGTATTTCTCGCTTCACAGGACTCGAGCTATATGACAGGACAGACCATCCACGTTGACGGCGGCGATTTTGTCGGATCTTGAGTTATTGCAGTGACTGTATTGGCGGCAGAGTTGCCGGGTCGCGCCATTGATCCGGGGCACCGCGACAATACAGTCAAACACCGCGCATTTATCACACTTTAAGAATTTTAAAAAGCTATCCGGAACGCCAAAAACTGGCGATCTGGATAGCTTTTACATTTACCCTCATCCCTCAAACGGCCATTTCGGCAGCATGCGATGCAGTTTCTTATCACTTCGTTTTCCCAGCACATAATCTGCTTGCATGATTGTATGAATTTCACGTGTGCCTTCGTAAATAACCGGTGCTTTGGAATTCCGTAAATAGCGCGCAACGGGATACTCATCTGAATAGCCATATGCGCCGTGAATCTGCACCGCATCGTCTGCAGCCTGATTGGCAAAATCACATGCCTGCCATTTCGCAAGGGAGGTCTCACGTGTATTACGCAGCCCGCTGTTTTTCAGTTCACCTGCCCGATATACAAGCAGACGGCTCATTTGGTAACCGGCTTCCATCTTCGCAATCATTTGCTGCACGAGCTGATGCTCCCCGATCTTCTTGCCGAAAGTTTCACGTGCCGACGCATACTCTATGCTCGCTTCCAGACAGGCATATAATAGCCCGACGGCTCCTGCTGCCACAGTAAAGCGTCCATTATCAAGCGCCGACATAGCAATTTTAAAGCCTTCTCCTTCATCTCCGAGCAAGTTCTCTGCCGGCACACGGACATCTTCAAAAAATAATTCCCCTGTATTGCCCGAACGGATTCCGTATTTTCCTTTTATTGCTTTCGACGAAAATCCGGGCATCGTCCGTTCCACAATAAATGCGCTGATGCCGTGATGCTTTTTGGATTTATCGGTATAGGCGAAAACAAGAAAATGATCTGCCGAATCACAGAGCGAGATCCAGGTTTTCTGTCCGTTTAACACATAGTCACTGCCGTCACGAACCGCGTGTGTCTGAATTGCAGAAACATCTGAGCCTGCACCTGGTTCCGTCAGTCCAAATGCACCGACTTTCTCGCCTTTTGCCTGTGGCACCAAATACTTTTGCTTCTGCTCTTCCGTTCCCCACTGCATCAGTGTCATACAATTCAAACCGATATGCACAGAAACCGCCGTTCGAAATGCCGTGTCACCACGCTCCAGTTCCTCGCATAAAATTGCCAATGAATTATAGTCCATGCCGCTGCCGCCATACTTCTCCGGTACACAGACACCCATAAAACCGAGGTCCGCGAGCCGTTTCCAAATCACCGGATCAAAGCTTCCCTGCGCATCCCACTTCGCGATATGCGGCATAATTTCGGCATCGACAAACTGCCTGGCTGTCTTTCGCAGCATTTTTTGTTCATCTGTAAATGTAAAGTCCATCTTCGTGTCCTCCTTTACAATGAAACTATTCTTTTACAACACGTGCATTTATCGCAATCTTTCCGATTGGCACGCGATACACACGATTATACAACTGCCGATAGAACTGCCGGAAACTGCGTCCGTTCAATGGCGGCAGCTCTGTACTCGTCATCAACAGTAACGGATGTTTGAAGTTTGTCAGTTTCACCGTTTTGTTGAGCATCAGCCCGTTGCGTTCGTAAAATGCTATGCGCCGCGTACGGACGGACAATTCACTTTCATTCTTCGCAAAGTCCGG
Source organism: Sporosarcina sp. P37 (assembly GCF_002109365.1). Classification (NCBI taxonomy): domain Bacteria; kingdom Bacillati; phylum Bacillota; class Bacilli; order Caryophanales; family Caryophanaceae; genus Sporosarcina; species Sporosarcina sp. P37. Next base: position 2,225,800 of record NZ_CP015349.1, on the reverse strand, counting down.
ATCTTCCACTTCCAATAAAATTCCTTCGGGCGACATAGCGTTCAGACGCTGCAGCAGGATACTGCCCAGTCCGAATGAACGATAATCAGGCGCAATCGCCAAGTACAGCACATGAATGCCGCCGTATTTCGGAATACGCTGGTAAATCGCATAGCCGTATACATTTATTCCATCCGTTAAATACACAGCATGCAATATCTTTTTCTTCAATGCTGACCGCATGATGGGAAAAGGGATGTGGTCCAAAAATTCGAAGTCCACCAAAACAAATTCGAATAATTTATTTACTGTTCTTCGATTCGTTGCCAGATGCTGTAATCCCATTTGTTGTGTGTTGAGAGTTTGTTTGTTCATGTTCGTGCCACTCCTTATAAAATACACGAGGAAATGGTTCGCTGAGAGCTAGATCCACGCTTATCTCTAGTATATACGTGATCAGGCCCGTTGTACGTCAATGACAACTCCGCGTTTCTTCATTTCTTCAATATATCGTTCACCCGGCACGACTTTTTCAGGCGGATACGCACCTCTTTTCGTAATGACACCATTGCCGATCATTTGCGCTACAACCGAAATGGTGTTGGCTGTCGCACGTGCCATTGCCGTTTCATTAATTGACTGGTCTTTTTCAGTAATCATATTGAATGTTACCGTTTGTTCCACGCCATCTTTTTTCCCGCCAACAATGACTCGGAGCAATACGGCATCCGATTGATCACCAAGACGCAATTGCGGCGTCAAGTGGGCGAGCATGACATCGCGCACGCGCAGCGGTTTCCCGTCGACTTGGATGGCCGGTTCCCGCGACAGCAGACCTAAATCCACGAGCACTTGAATTTTTTCTGCGTGACCGGGATAGCGAATCGTCTTATATTCCAGCGTTTCAACGTCAGGGAATGACTCAAGCAGCGTCGATGTGCCGCCTGACGTATGGAAAGCTTCCATCATGCCATAGCCATCGAATTCAAGCGCTTCTACTTCCGATAATGAAGGCAATTCCAGCACCTTTCCTTCCCGGATGACCCGCGAGGAATCCGTGTAATGATCGAATAAACCTTCCAATGAAAAAACAACGTTATAGTTCAGCGGAGGCTTCGGATCAACTGGCACACCGCCGACAAATAGTCTGATCGACTGCGTTTCATCAAGCATCGACGCGCCGTACCCTGATAAAATATTGATCATGCCCGGCGCCACACCGAGATCGGGAATGAGTGTCACACCTTTAGCCGCTGCCTGTTCATGCAGAGACAGAACTTTTTCCGTCGCTCCGCCGATATGGCCGCCCAGATCAACAACGTGCACCCCGCGTTCCACCGCGCAGCGGGCAACCTGTTCATTGAATGTATAGAACAGGGCGTTGACCACGATATCACCAAGTCCGATGACATCGCTCAGCTGCACTTCATTGTTGGCATCCAGCAATAAAATATCGAGCTTTTCATTCATCAGCTGCTCCGCGAAATCTTCTGCCTGCCGGATTGCCCGGTCAGCGAGATACACTTTTTTCACTTCGTCCTGCTTCACTAAGTCGCGAACAACTTCTTTCCCCATTAATCCTGCACCTAATACGACAACTCTCATTTGCTCATCCCTTCTTCCTGTTAGTTCACTCCGTATCGATCTGCGCGCGCTGCAATTTCCCGCTGTAATCGACGTAAATGCTCTTCCATTCCGTAAAGACGTCCAGCGCGGCGACACCCGAGTCACGGTGTCCATTCCCCGTACCCTTCGTTCCGCCAAACGGCAAATGAATTTCTGCACCTGTCGTTCCCGCATTGATATAGACGATTCCTGTATCCAGATCGCGCTGCGCACGGAATACTTTATTGACATCCTGCGAGAAAATGGAACTTGACAGGCCATATGCGACGCTGTTATTCACTTCGATTGCTTCATCCAGACTGCCGACTGTAATCAATGAAACGACAGGTCCAAATATTTCTTCCTGCGCCAGGCGGCTGTCCCATGCAACGTCTGCGAAAAGAGTCGGCTCGAAGTAATGGCCGTCCGCAAATTTACCGTCACGCAAGACATTTCCGCCCGCAGCTAGAATCGCCCCTTCTTCTTTGCCGATTTCAATATACTTTTCTATTTTCTTCAATGCTTTTTCATTGATCACCGGACCGACTTTTACTGTTTCATCCAGTCCGTCGCCCATCGTCAGTTCTTTCATGCTTTCGACGAGACGTTTCTGCAGCTCTTCTTTTACCTTTTCATGTACGATGACACGGCTGCAGGCTGTACAGCGCTGTCCTGCCGTACCGAATGCGCTCCACAAAATCCCTTCAACCGCCAGCTCAAGATCCGCGTCATCCATTACGATGACCGCGTTTTTTCCGCCCATTTCCAGCGATACTTTTTTCAAATGACGCCCGCCCAATTCCGCGACATGACGGCCCGTTTCGGTTGAACCCGTAAAGGAAATAACGCGCACGTCGGGATGTTCGATCAGCGCAGTACCAACATCACTTCCTGAGCCATAGACGATGTTCGCTACGCCATGCGGCAAGCCCGCTTCTTCAAAAATCAATGACATTTCGTGCGCCATCAGCGGCGTTTCCGTTGCCGGTTTCCAAACGAACGTATTGCCCGCGACGATTGCCGGGAACGATTTCCACGTGGCGATGGCAATCGGGAAATTCCATGGGGTGATGAGCCCGACTACGCCGATTGGGGCACGTACGCTCATCGCAAATTTATCTTGCAGCTCGGACGGAACTGTTTCGCCGAACAGTCTGCGGCCTTCTCCTGCCATATAGAACGCCATGTCAATTCCCTCTTGCACTTCACCGCGCGCCTCTTCTATTACTTTACCCATTTCTTTCGTCAATACTTGCGAGAGGTGTTCTTTTCTGTCTTTCATCAGCCGTCCGATTTCATAGAGATAATCTGCACGTTTCGGTGCCGGAACCAGCGCCCATTTTTTCTGCGCTTTTTTAGCAGCAGCCACCGCCTGCCGCACCTCTTCATCTGAAGACAGCGGAACTTGCGCCAGTTCTTCTCCGTTCGCCGGGTTGAGTACGGCGGTATAGCGAGCCGCTTCCTTCTGCCAGACGCCGCCGATATAGTTAGTCAGTTTCATGTGTATTGCCCCTCTCTGTTTGGTATAGTTTTCGTAATTTGTCTCTACTAGATTTCTTCGACAATATACCATCCTATTCCTTTAAAGCTGGAGGTATTACTGGGATTTTATATGGTATGGGCGAGTACATTGAAGACGGTTTCTGGTTTTTGCATCAGAACTGGATTACATAGCCTGACGTCTTTGTGATCAGAGAAGCGAAACGGCTTTGGACTCACTGTTGCGCTAGCGGATGGCTACGCAATGGGCAAGTACTATGCAGTCCGCTTTCTGCTTTTTTGCAGCACGACTGGATTACATGGGCTGACGTCTCTGTGATCAGAGAAGCGAAACGGCTTTGGACTCACTGCGGCGCTGGCGGATGGCTACGCAATGAGCCAGACAGGAAGACCGCCTGGCTGTCTCATCACTTCGCCGACCGCTTGGGAGGCGCCTCCGTTTAGTAAGCGGAAATCACTTTGGCTACTGATTTTTGAAAAGTGACGGGCAAGTGCTGTGCAGATGATTTTCTGCTTTTGCATCGAAAATGGAATACACCAGTTGCCGTCATTGTTATTAGAGAAGCAAAACGGCATTGAACTCACTGCGGCGCTGGCGGATGGCTACGCAATGAGCCAGACAGGAAGTGCGCCTGGCTGTCTCATCACTTCGCCGACCGCTTGTAAGGCGCCTTCGTTTAGTTAGGGGGAAGCAAAACATGACACGTCATTTGCCAAAGCATACGCTAGTCGTCTAGTAGTCACTGCACTTCTTCTCTTTTAAAAGAGTACTCGGTTTGCCTCCACTCAGTAGCGCAGGCACAACTGCGGGGTCGGCCGAAGTCATGAGACAACTGGCACGCTCTTCGCCAGATGGCTCATGACGAAAGGCAATCCCCCACGTGCCGGCGCGGGTCCTAACAGGTGACATTTGCTAACTTCAATCCCAGACAACTAGTCGAGCAACGATCCCAAAACAAAGACAGAACGGCATTGGATCCACTGCGGCGCTGGCGGATGGCTTCCGCAATGAGCCAGACAGGAAGTGCGCCTGGCTGTCTCATCGCTACGCCTACCGCTTGTAAGGCGCCTCCGTTCAGTTAGGGGGAGCAATTAAGACACATCATTTGCCAAAGCATACGCCAGTCGGCAACCAGTCACTGCACTTCTTCTCTTTTAAAAGAGTACGCGAATAGCATCCACTCAGCAGCGCAGGCACAACTGCGGGGTCGGCCGAAGTCATGAGACAACTGGCGCGCACTACCGCCAGCTGGCTCATGACGTAAGGCAATCCCCCACGTGCCGGCGCGGGTCCAAAGAGCGGACACTCGCTAACTTCAAACCCCGAAAAAAATTCGAGCAACGGCCCCAAAATAGAGACAGAACAGCATTGAACACACCAACTGCAGCGACCCAACAACAAAAAATCCGCCACAGCAAGTCAGCAACACTGACTCGCCGTGACGGCTGGATTCATTATAGTAAATACCAAATATAATGCGCTTCTTCATGCGTACCCGGCACCAGATCCACACTTCTCGGATAGCTGAACTTCTTTGCCGACGTATGTATCAACGCACCAACATGCGGATTCAACTGCTCCGCCTTCTCGAACAACTCCATAACGCGGGCTGTGTTTTCACCTTTGTTTTTCTCCATCTCAAGCGTCCACGCCAAATACCAGTACACCGCGTCACCTTCAGAAATCTCAGCGCACGCCTGCATCACTTGCTCAGCTTGTCCAATCTCTCCCTGACGGATCAGTGAGGAAATGGCCAGGTAGCGTGCGTTCTGATGATCGTAAAGATCCGTCGTCAGCAGACGCAAGAACATTTCGCTTGACTCCGCAAAGCGGCCCTGTTCATACATCCAGATGCCGTACTGCAATAAACCGCGCAAATACGGACGGTTTGGCGCAAGATTCCACGCGCTCTCCGCACGGTTGTCAAACTGTTTTTCACCCGAGAAAACAGCCTGCTTGAAGAATTTCTCCTGCTCATCTTTGGAATCGGTGAACTCGGTCTGCAGCAATAATGCATCGACATTCGTCGGGTCCGCGCCATAGGCACCCTCTGCAAAGTCGCGGCGCTGTTCATCCGTTTCTGCATTATACGCCATATAACAAAGCATCTGCGCTTCCTGCTGCTGATTCTCCGGCTCGAACGGCTTTTGAATCTCTTCCTGAATAAACGCCTGGGCTTCTTCAAACGTTTCAAATTCATTTTTCGCAGACAACAGATGCACTTGCCAATTCATTTGCTCAGTTGCAAGCGGATCCGTTCCTATATGATACGGGGCACGCGGACTGTTTTTTTCCATCATCTGTTCCAATTTCTGAATTTTATCAGCGAGTATATCTGTGTGCTTTCTGAATGAAGACACCGAAACATCGAACATTTTCGCAACTTCTGCCTGTGTATATGTTGTTGGCATCATCGTCGTATCTACAGCCAGTTGGAATGCAGCTGCAGCCAGCACTTCCGGCTTACGGAACTTCGGATTTTGATCGGTAAAGTAGTAAGCAAGTAATGAAAGCAGCATTTCATAGGCACCTGGATACAATTCCTCTTCTTCCAGCTTGGCATCGAGTATTTCCACTACTTCCCGCTGCAGCGGTGTAAAGTTCTGCTCGACGACATCGGATAACGTCTGCACGTCCAGTTTACAGACCACCTCATAAATATCCACGAGATGCTTCTTAAAGAATTCGAAGCTGTTGCTCTCCTCGCTTTTTTCCGCAATAGCCTGTACGCGTGAGATCATTTCATCGCTCATATGCTGATTTACTGCGATCGCTGAAATGGGCATGACCCAGCGCTCGTCATTGCGGTACTCCTCCAAAACAATCGCCAGCACTGCACGCACATCTTCCGGCTCTCCCGGTTCTCTGGCCAGCAGATACTCGCCTTCGCCAAGAATTTCCTTCATATAATAAACTTCTTTACTTGCTTCTGTAACTTCCGCAAACGTAATGAATGCGTTCTGCCAGCTCTTCAAAATGGCGCGCACTGCTTTATTTTGCGTACGGTTCAGTGCTTTGACCAAGTGGCGTCTCCAAAGATCTTTCCGGACGATGAAGAAATAATAATCGCTGACATTCGTCACAAGCTCCTCTTCTTCCATCCACTCACCAAGACGTCCGCCCCACTCTTTCAGCAATCCTTCAAGCACTTGAATTTCTGAAGGCGACAATTTTGTTTCATAATAGCTGTTCAGTACACGCTTCAGTTCTTCCCGAATTTGATTCGTGCCCGGCTCATTCGTTTTGCCGCAGCAGTTCTCCACGATCTCATCGCTTCCACACGGGCAATTTGCTTTATTCCCTATCACATCGAACACAACCTTTTCTTTTTACTATACCATACAAAAAAGAAGCCCCGCATGCATCACAGCATACGGACCCTCTTATTCTACTTTTCAGACTCTTCCAGAGCTTCATCAGTCTGTATATTACTAGGCGGCATGACCCGTCGGATGAACAGCGACAATATCAATGCGCCAAGCGTAACGATTGTTGAAATGAAGAATGCGTGATTGACTCCATCCAGCATCGCGATGCGTTCAATTTCTTCAGCCTTCGCAGAAATATCCACACCCGAAGCCGCCAATTCACTTGCCTGAGCAGCAGCCGACTTATCCAGCCGGCCAGTCATAAGTGTCAGTAACAATGCTGATCCGATGGCACCGGACACTTGCTGCAATGTATTATTCATTGCCGTACCGTGCGGATTGGAGTGCATCGGCAAGGAATTCATTCCATTCGTCATAACAGGCATCATGACCATAGACAGTCCGAACATCCGGAACGTATACAGTCCCATCAAATAATAGTACCCTGTATCCAGCTGCAGGCGGCTGAATAAATAGGTTGCGATGACGGAAATGGCAAGTCCTGTGTAGACGAGCATACGCGGCCCATATTTATCAAACAGCCTGCCTGTAATCGGCGACATAATTCCCATCAGCACTGCTCCTGGCAGCATCAGCAGCCCTGCATCGAGCGGAGAAATCCCGCGGACGTTCTGCACATACAGCGGCGTCAAAATCATACCGGAGAACATCGCTACAGCCAACACCATCGAGATGACAGAAGCCAGCGCAAACATCGGATATTTGTAAATCCGGAAGTCGAGCATCGGTTCTTTCATGCTCAATTGTCTAAGAATGAACAGTACGAGTGCCACTGTACCCAGCGCAATCATGCCGTATACCAGCGGAGATCCCCAGCCCTTTTCCCCAGCAGAACTAAAGCCATACAGCAAACTGCCGAAACCAATACTGGACAGAATAAGCGACAGAACATTTACACGGACATCACGATTCGGCGTAATGTTCTTCAATTTAAAAATAGCCAGCAACAAAGTCAGCACGGAAATGGGCAAGACGATTTCAAACAATGTCCGCCACGAATAGTTCTCTACGATATAACCTGATAGTGTCGGCCCGATTGCCGGCGCAGTGAACATTACCAGACCGAACATCCCGAGCGCCGCTCCCCGTTTCTCAACCGGGAACGCCGTCAGCATGACATTCATTAATAATGGCATCATCAGTGCTGAACCCGATGCCTGAATCATCCGTGCAACAACCAGCAATGAAAATGTAGGTGCGACAATCGCAAGGAACGTCCCTAACGAGAAGAGCACCATTGCTGTGATAAAGATTTTTCTGTTCGTAAACTTCTGAATGAAAAATGCACTCGCCGGAATCATAATCCCGTTGACAAGCATATAGCCTGTCGTCAGCCATTGAACAGCTGACGGAGTAATGGAAAACTCCTTCATAATGACGGGCAAGGCAATATTCAGCAATGTATTATTCAAGATCGCAACAAATGCACCAATAAACAAAATCGCTATAATCCCATAAGGCGGTTTTTCATGCATTTTCTTAATTTCTATTGATTCTGCCATTTCATCCTCCTAAAACACGTATAAAATATGTCAGATACATATTTTATACCGGCAGTTCATTTATTTCAAGAAATAAATTCGCCAAAGACAAAAAGGTTGATACACGGGTGTTTAAAGAATAGTATACTATTTGTACAAGGTGTATAAAATAAATTTAATGTACAGGTGATAAACAATGAATGACCGAAAAAAACATGTCTTACATATCGCAAAACTGCTGTTCATAGAAAACGGCTTTCACACTACTTCGATTCAAGACATTTTGAATGCAGCACAGATTTCAAAGGGAACTTTTTATAATTACTTCTCTTCTAAGAACGAATGCCTGATGGCTATTTTGCGCGACGCTCATTACGCAAGCTATTTACGGCGAAACGAACTTGCGATCGGCAAAGACTTGGCAGATCCCGTTCTGCTCACTAAACAAATTGAAATCCGTTTGACTATGAACCGCGAACAGAATCTGCTATCACTTTTTGAAACGGTTATCCATTCACCCGACGATGAACTCCGGCTGTTCGTCAAGCAGATGTATTTCCGCGAACTCGTATGGCTTGCCAAACGGCTTACTGACGTTTACGGAGAAGAAGTGAAGCCCTACTCCTATGATTGCGCATCATTGGTTTTCGGCTTCATTCAGCATTCGCTGAACACTTTGAAAACCTCCTCGACAGAAGAAATCGATACGATAAGGATCGTGGAATTTGTTATGCAGCGGATGGAAGTTATCGTGCCGGACATCGTCAAGAAGGATGCGCATTTACTTTCTGAGGATCTGATTGAAGAAATGCTGACGGGCGCAGAGTTTTATCCGATGACGCCTGAGATGCTGACCGACAGCTTGAAGACATTTATCGGCGAGCTGCCGGACGGTGACGATGCAGGCAAATTGTACAGTCAGTTTCTGCTCGATGAACTGTCCGCAAAGCAGCCCCGAATCTACCTGCTGGAGTCCGTCGTGCGCTCCTTCCGTCAAGCTTTCGAAGGCAGCCCGAGCCAACTGCAGGCCATCGAACTGTCAGCAGCGGTCTGGCTGTATATTAACAAGTCGCGGCGAACATAAAAAAGACTGCCAAAGTCAGCGTTTAATGACTTTGGCAGTCTTTTTTTATTGGGTTTGTGAACGGCTTTGGATCCGGTGTGTTGCTTGCGATGACTGCGCAGATCTTTATTTGTTTTTGTGCATCTTAACAGGATGACACTAGTTGCCATCATTGTTAGGAAGTAAGGAGAACGGCATTGAACTCACTGCGGCGCTGGCGGATGGCTTCCGCAATGAGCCAGACAGGAAGTGCGCCTGGCTGTCTCATCGCTACGCCTACCGCTTGTAAGGCGCCTTCGTTCAGTTAGAGGAAGTTACTCTGGCTTCTGGTTTTAGAGGATTGACAGGCAAGTGCAGTTCAGACTGTGCTCTGTTCTTTTGCATCGTAACTGGATTACACGGGTTGTCGACATTGTGAGTGGAGAAGGATAACGTCATTGAACCCACTGCGGCGCTGGCGGATGGCTACGCAATGAGCCAGACAGGAAGACCGCCTGGCTGTCTCATCACTTCGCCGACCGCTTGTAAGGCGCCTCCGTTTAGTTAGGGGGAAGCAAAATATGACACGTCTTTTGCCAAAGCACACGCCAGTCGGCAACATGTCACTGAACTTCTTCTCTTTTAAACAACAACCTGGATTGCCCCCACTCAGCAGCGCTGGCACAACTGCGGGGTCGGCCGAAGTCATGAGACAACTGGCGCGCTCTTCGCCAGCTGGCTCATGACGAAAGGCAATCCCCCACGTGCCGGCGCGGGTCCTAACAGTGGACACCCGCTAACTCCAATCCCCGACAACTAGTCGAGCAACGATCCCAACACTAGAGCCTAAACAGCATAGAACCCACTGCGGCGCTGGCGGATGGCTACGCAATGAACCAGACAGGAAATGCGCCTGGCTGTCTCATCACTTCGCCGACCGCTTGTAAGGCGCCTCCGTTCAGTTAGGGGATGCAAAATATGACACGTCTTTTGCCAAAGCACACGCCAGTCGGCAACAAGTCACTGAACTTCTTCTCTTTTAAACAACAACCTGAATTGCCCCCACTCAGCAGCGCTGGCACAACTGCGGGGTCGGCCGAAGTCATGAGACAACTGGCACGCTCTTCGCCAGCTGGCTCATGACGAAAGGCAATCCCCCACGCGCCGGCGCGGGTCCTAACAGCGGACACTCGCTAACTTCAGCGCCCGACAAAAAGTCGTGCAGCGGCCTGCCCTACCCCTGCACCTGATGATTCGGCTCCTCACCACGCGCAAACGCCTGCAGCGCTTCCACATTACGCTTCATCATCGCCTTCCGTGTCTTTACAGTCGCACTCCCGATATGCGGCAGCACGGTGAGGTTCGGCAGCGTCAGCAGCGGATGGTCAAGCGGAACAGGCTCCGTTTCAAAAACGTCCAGCCCTGCCGCATGAATCTTCTTTGTGCGCAGCGCATCGAACAATGCGTCTTCATCCACAATCCCGCCGCGCGCCACATTGATCAGAATTCCCGACTCTTTCATCTGCGCCAGTTCCTTCTCACCGATCATGCCCTTCGTCTCTTCATTGAACGGCACAAGAATAAGTACGAAATCTGATGCCGCGAGCAGATCGGAAAGCTCTGCATAGCGGCAGCCGTACATGTCTTCCATTTCAGACTTCCGGCTGCGGTTATGATAAAGCACGTCCATGTCAAATCCTTTCGCGCGTCTCATCACTGCTTCGCCGATCCGCCCCATGCCGACAATGCCAAGAGTGGCGCCGTAAACATCGGTGCCCGTAAATCCAAGCGGTTCCCATGACGTCCAGCGTCCTTCACGCAGTGTGTTTTCTGCACCGATCAGATCACGCGCTGTTGCCATCAATAAAGCAAATGCGAGATCTGCTGTCGTTTCAGTAAGTACATCTGGCGTATTTGTCACGATTATGCCCCGTGCGTTCGCTGCTTTGACGTCGATATTATTATAGCCGACCGCCATATTGACAATTAGCTTTAATTCCGCGGCGGCGTCCAGTATTTCTTCATCAATTTGATCAGAAATGACCGTCCACAGTGCGTCTGCTGATGCCGCTTCTTTCATCAATACATCGCGCGGCACCGCTTCACTTGCAGACTCCCACATGCGCACTTCGTACTGATCACGAAGAGGCGCCACGACATCCTCCGGCATTTGCCGGCAAATATATACTGTTGGTTTCACAGACAACACTCCTTTAGCCGCCGATATAATTCATATCAATTTTCTTACGGTTTTTCACCGTCTGCTCTGTGCGTTCATCGGAATAGCGGTCTTTTCTGCCTCTCCAGACGTTCGCAATTGCATCGAATAACTCTTCATTCGTTTTTCCCGAGCGAATTAATTCCCGGACGTCAAAACCTTCGGAAGCGAAAAGGCAAGTGTATAACTTCCCTTCAGACGACAGCCGTGAGCGGGTGCACGTTGAGCAGAAAGATTCGGAAACTGAGGTAATGAAACCAACCTCTGAATTTGTTCCTTTGTAGCGATAGCGCTTTGCCACTTCGCCGTAGTAGTCTTCTTCTGCAGGCTCCATATCATATTTCGCAGCCAGCATGCCGTAGATTTCTTTCTTCGTGACCACTTTTTCAAAGCTCCAGCCATTGTCATTTCCGACATCCATGAATTCGATGTAGCGCAGCGTAATACCGCGCTCCTTGAAATAGTCGGCCATTGGAAGGATTTCACTTTCATTGACTCCTTTTTGCACGACCATATTTACTTTGATCGTAAAGCCGATGTCTTGTGCTTTTTGAATGTTTTTGAGAACGAGTTCAGGTGAAATGCCACGGCCGTTGATCTGGCCAAACAGTTCTGCGTCCAATGCGTCCAGACTGATGTTCAGACGGCGCAGCCCTGCGTCGTAGAGCGGCTGTGCGTATTGTCCGAGCAGCACTGCATTTGTTGTTAGACCGATGTCTTCAATTCCTTCGATGTCGTGAAGCTTCTGGATCAGCTCAGGCAAATTACGGCGCATCAGCGGCTCTCCGCCTGTCAAACGCAGTTTTTTCACACCTAAATCGGCGAAAATCTTTGCCAAGCGTTCTATTTCCTCAAATGACAGCAGTTCATTTTTTGCTAAAAACGTAAAATCATCACCAAATATTTCTTTTGGCATGCAGTATGTGCAGCGGAAATTACAGCGGTCAGTCACAGAAATACGCAAATCCCGAATCGGGCGTCCAAGCTGATCTACAATGGCATTCATCTTCTTCATCCCCTTTCCAATTCACATGGCGTATTGACATTTTTAAACGTAATGCCGGGTGTATCTGTCAGCAAATTCCCTTCAATCCATTGCCCTTCATGCTGTGACTGCACGTGCATGACACGGCGGTTGCCGTCCAGCAACGCCTGCCGTATTGTCGGTTTCACGTAGCACTCCCAGACCGAAACGAGCGGATGACGTTTTCCTTCTACAGTTACAGCCGATACATCTCCTTTATGCAGATCGAGCAATTTCCCGATGACTCCTGCCTCGATGAACGGCATATCGCACGGCAATACGACGTAACGCTGTGCAGGCACTGTTTCCATGGCAGATAATATCCCCGCAAGAGGCCCCATGCCGGAAAACGCTTCCAGATCCGTCGTCACATGGTCGGCTTCAGGAAATAATTCCGCGAATTCAGGACGCGCCACGACGATCGTTTCATCGCAAAAAGCATGCAATGCATCGAGTGAATAGCGGTAGTATGATTTTCCTTCATGCACCGCAAACGCTTTAGGCGAGCCGAAGCGCCGAGACTGTCCGCCTGCCAGTAAAATCCCGGCCGTCTCTTTCATCCGCCGCTCACTGGCGGAATGAACGCGCAGACATCTCCTGCCTGAATGATGTCTTCTTTGCGTGCGTATTCTTCATTCACCGCCACATGGATCGTTTCTTTGCCAAAACCAGGGTACGTCTCTTCCGCCCAGTCCAGTAACTCTTCCACTGTCAAAGGAGCCTGATCCAACAATTCTTCTCCCTTACCCGTCAACTCCCGAAGCCTTGCAAAGTAATGAACTGTAATCATTGCGACCCGCTTCCTTTCTCTGGATATTTTTTCTGTGCACCGATCCATTCTTCGCCGTCTTCCCAGATTTCCTTCTTCCAGATCGGCACGACTTCTTTGATGCGTTCGATTGCGTATTCATTCGCTTCATACGCTTCTTTGCGGTGCGGCGATGATACTGCGATGACAACGGCAATGTCCGATATCTTCAGTTCGCCAATCCGATGCGCCATGGCCACCTGGACCCCCGGCCATTTCGCTTCCATTTCCGCGCCGATTTCAGCAAGTTTCTTCTCCGCCATCGGCACATAGGCTTCGTACGCAAGATAGAGCGTCCGAACGCCGTGCGTCCACTCGCGAACATGTCCTGTGAATACCGTCACAGCACCCGCTGCCGGATGCAGCACGAGGTCACTGTACTTCTGCACATTGATCGGCGTGTCTGTAATTTCGAATCGTTTCATTGTCTCGCCTCCACCCATTCTTGCAGCCAGTTATCAAGCAGCGTGATATCCGAAAAAAGATCCGCACTGTCCGCCGTTTGGATAATTCCAGGCAGTGACTCCAGCTCCTTACGTTCTTCTTCATTACGGATCAGCACGACTTTCTCCCCGGCTTCCTGTTTATAACCTTCTATTAATAAAACATCCGGCTTGCCTGACGAAGCCAGTGTCTTTAGCTGTTCAAATGAACGTTCTTTATTTTGAATCAATTGTATCATATCCCCGCCTGCCACAAGGGTCGAGACAGCTCCTGACTGAAGAAACTGCACCGTGTCAGTGTGCGCCGGGGGCAATTCCGGTTCTCCGCCATGCCCGTGATGCTTCAGTACGGCAACATCCAATCCGCGGCGTTTCAGAACGCTGATCCAATGTGACACGAGCGTAGTCTTTCCACTGTTCTTAAAGCCGACAATATGCAGCGTCTTCACAGTTCCCATCGCCCAACACCTTGTTCAGCCCCAAGCAATAAAACATCGACCGGCATTCCCTTTTCAAAGCCGCGTGTGCCGCCCGGCAGAACGATGATGCAGTTACCACGCGCAATCGAAGATACCGCACTCGATTTATTAAAACCGGCAGGCGTCGCAACGATTCCTTGCTCTGTCAGCGCCCAGCTTGCTCGAACGAATCGTGTAAATGGATTTGCTTTCTTGAAATCTTCGCCAAGCACGGCCTGAATCTTCGGCATATAAGGAGCGGTGCAGCCCATCATCGCAAGAATGGCAGGACGCGCGAACAACTCGAACCCTGTAAAGCACGCAGACGGATTACCCGACAGACCAAATAATAATTTGTCCCCAAGAACCGCAACCGTCGTCACACTGCCCGGACGCATCGCCACTTTATTGAATACCACTTCCGCACCGAGACGTTCATAGATCACCGGCAGATAGTCGTAATCACCGACCGACACACCGCCTGTTGTAATGAGCAGATCGGTCTCCTGAAGCGCTTTCTTTACCATGTCAGTGCATGCGTCCAAATCATCTTCCATCATGCCGTATGATCGATACCCGATGCCCATCCGCGTCAGCTGTGCACGAATCATCGGCCCATTAGAGTTCCGGATTTTGCCCGGCTCCAGTTCATCTGAGACATCCAGCAATTCCGTGCCTGTTGACAGCACACCGGCAACAGGGCGTTTAGCAACACGCACTTCTGCATAACCGAACGTCGCAAGCAAAGCAATCGTCCCCGGATGAATAACTGTTCCTGCTTCAATCAGCGTTTCACCTTGTTTCGCATCTTCACCCCGGCGCGATATATTCTCGCCTGCTTCAAACGGTTTGCGCAATGTAAATCCATCATCGTTTTCTACGGTTTGTTCAAGCATAACGACCGCATCTGCCTGTTCAGGAATCAGTGCGCCCGTCATAATCCGGAATGACTCTCCCTTTTCAATGGGACGATCCGCCACATGCCCGGCCCCGATTTCTCCAATCACCCGGAATGCCTTCCGTTCGTCACCCGAGGCACCCGCAGAATCCGCTGCCCGGATCGCAAAACCATCATACGGCGAGCGGTCAAAAGGCGGCACATCATGCTTCGCCACGATCGGCTCCGCCAGCACCCGCCCATAGGTATCTTCTAACGGCAGGATTTCTGTCTCCAGCCTATGTACATTTTTCATAACACGTTCTACGGCTTCTGCCACTTGAATCGGTTTACGAATTTCTACCACGTATATCTCCTACTTTCTTTTTCTATACGAACGAGTACAATGAAATGAAACGAAAGGATGATCAACATGTCCAAATTTACACACTTTAACGAACAGGGCCGCGCCAAAATGGTTGACGTGTCCGAAAAAGAAACAACTCTTCGCACCGCAATTGCGACGTCGTCAATTATCGTCAATCAATCGATTCACGAACAAATCACCCAAGGCACGAATAAAAAAGGAGACGTCTTTGCAGTTGCGCAAGTCGCCGCCATTATGGCCGCAAAAAACACGTCCACTATCATTCCGATGTGCCATCCATTGCCGCTCACAGGCGTCGACGTTCGATTTGACTGGAAAATTGACGAGGAATCTTCGCATTACGAAGTGCACATCCAAGCCGAAGTCAAAACAAAAGGTGTCACCGGTGTCGAAATGGAAGCACTGACCGCCGCCTCTGCAGCCGCACTGACAATCTACGATATGTGCAAAGCAGCCGGCAAAGATATGGTCATCGGACCGACCATGCTGCAGCATAAGTCAGGCGGTAAAAACGGAGATTATCAGCGCGCGGACTGAATGCCGCGCGCTTGTAGTTGTGAGCCGGGGTGTTGCGCGATGTCATTGGAGAATCGCGCTATTTTGCCTGTGGACCGCACAATATCACAGAAGAATCGCGCCCCCGTCACCGCGCATCACGTCTCCAGATGCTTCCGCAGCTCATGCACAATATGCGGCAGTTCGGGCACGATCAGTTTGTCCATCGCAAGCGTCACGGCTTTTGACGATCCCGGCAGCAAAAACACTGCCTGCAAGCCGATTGTGCCTGCAGCGGCACGGCTGAGTAATGCTTTTGACCCCACATCTTCGGTATAGCTTAAAAACCGGAACAACTCGCCAAAACCGTCAAGCGGCTTCGTGAAATGTGGCGTCACCGTTTCAACGGTAATATCGCGCGCACCGATTCCTGTTCCGCCTGTGAAGATCATTGCATCAACCGATGAATCTGACAGCCATTTCGAAAGCTGCTCTTCGATATGCCCGCCCTCATCCGCACAGATCTCATAGTCCTTTACTTCATGTCCTGCATCAAGCAGCTTCTCCCGGATAATTTTGCCGCTCTTATCGTCTGCCTTCGTCCGCGTATCACTGATTGTCAGCACCGCAACCGCTATAGACTTCCTGCGCGCTTTTTGCGGCAAATGAGCTTCTTCCATGTTCCATCCCCCTAACCGAATAATGAATGATAGATTTTCCGTCCTTCACGCATATCTTTCAATCCGTGGATCAGCAGCCGGCCGTTACCGAATAAAATACAGCGGTAGTTTTCTGCATGAAACTCCACGAAAAACGGTGTCTGCCTGTATTTCGATCCCAATTGTTCCGCGACTTTCACACCGTCCGCCACAGTCAATTCACGTCCGGCGTCCGGAATGATTTGCACGGTATCACGTCCGCACAACACTGCATACTGCGTGCCCGATGACTGATGCAAGGCAGGATATACCGGATGCTCGCCGCATGTCTCACATTGCGGATTTTTCAAACGGCTGATTCCTGCTTCGACGGATGTATTATTCCACACATCAAAATGCAGAAGTTTAGTGCGCATGGCCGGCTCGTTCCCTGTCAGCCATTTCATTGCTTCCGCACTTTGATGTGCAGCCGAAATCTGTACAGCGGGCGCAATCACCCCAACTGTATCACAAGTTTCATTGACCGCCGGCATGACCGGCAATAAACAGCGGAAACAAGGTGTTCTGCCCGGAATGAAAGGAAAGACGCTGCCCGAACTGCTGACGACAGCGCCGTAGACCCAGGGAGTATTCAGTTTCCAAGCAACATCATTGATCAGCAAACGTGTTTCGAAGTTATCTGTTGCATCAAGCAAAATGTCTGCGCCCAATGCGATGTCTTCGAGCAGCGGACCATCCACGTGATCGAGGACCGTGACGATTTCCACGTCTTCCCGGATTTCACGCAGCCGGCGCTCTGCCGCCACCACTTTTGGCACGCTGTTTATCGCGTCTGTCTCAATAAATAATTGCTGACGCTGCAGATTGGATGCTTCTACATAATCGCGGTCAGCGAGTGTCACTTTGCCGATCCCTGCACGCACAAGTGTTTCAGAGATTGCCGAACCGAGCGCGCCGCAGCCGATGATGACCGCATGCGAATCTGCTAACTGCCGCTGCCCCGGCGTGCCGATCGGCTGAAATAATGTCTGCCTTGAGTATCGATTTTCCACTTGATCTACTTCCTTTCATTCGACAAGAAGCGAGGCAACCGGTTACGACCGATTGCCTTCGTTTGATTCGGGACTGATATCGCTGAATGAACCAACGTAGCGAACGACGTCGCCCGTCCCGTCTGTTACGGCACTGATGGAAAGGAACTCCAAATACTCTTCGCCGCTTTTCTTCTTATTCCAAATCTCACCTTGCCACATGCCCTGCTCTTCAATCGCGCTCCACATCGTATCATAGTACGCACGATCATGCCTGCCGGAGCTGAGGATATTCGGACTTTTGCCAAGCACTTCTTCTTCGCTGTATCCTGTCAGCTTTGTGAATGCCGGATTGACTGAAACGATCTTCCCGTTTCGGTCAGTTACAAGAATACCCTGTCCGGTAGAGTCAAAAACTTCTTTCGACAGGCTCGCACGATCCATATAATAGAGCCAGACCGTCAGTACCAGGCTGACGAGCGATACTTGTGAAAACGCCATAAAACCAATCGAATAGGATCCGGTCATCGAGAAAATCGTTGCGAGCAATAAAGGAGGGAAAAATCCGCCCAGACCACCCATCATCGAAACAATCCCGTTCACCGTACCCGCTTGTTTACTGAAATAAAGCGGCACTAATTTAAAGATAACCCCGTTTCCAATACCTGCAGCTGCAGCGATCATGATACTGCCGACTGTATAAATCGCGATGTCCGGCGAAAATGCCAGGACAATCGACGCGGCAGTCAAGCCAGCGAAACAGCCCATTAATAAAAATAACGGCTGGAATTTGTCACCGAGCCAGCCGCCTACCGGCCGCAATAGCGTCGCGACGACGATAAAGCCCGCTGTCCGGAGCCCCGCGTCGACCTTCTCCAGGCCAAAATAGTTGACGAGGAAATTCGGCAGGAAAACGGTGAATGCCACGAATGAACCAAATGTGATGAAATAGAACAATGAGAAAAACCAAAGTTTCTCATTCTTATAGACACCTTTAATCTGATCCACTATCGGCGCCTTCACTTTTACTTCCTTGCGGTCACCGAAGAAGAAGTTTAGCGCAATGAACACAAGCAGTAACACTAAATACATTTTAACAGTCATCGACCAGCCGAATTTCATTGCCAGCACCGGTGCAGAAAATGTCGTGATAGCCGTCCCGATGTTCCCCATTCCGTAAACACCGTTGACGAGTCCGTGCTTTTCTTTAGGGTAATATTTCGGCAATGACGTAACACCGACAGAGAAAATCGCACCGCCCACCCCAAGTAACGTACCGCCGATCAATAAACCTGTCACTGTCGATGTTTCACTTATGTAGTAAACAGGAAACAGCAGTACGATGAAACTGATAAAAAACATTACACGCGCGCCATACACATTGGCATAATAGCCAAGCGGAATCCGCAGAATCGAACCGAGTACTACAGGGATTGCTGTAATGATGGCCACGCGTTCAGGCGGTATGCTAATATCTTCACTGATAAAAGGCAGTAAAGAAGAGATAAGCACCCATACCATGAAACCGACAACTAGATTTGCCGTTTGCAGCGGCAACTGGATCTTTTGTGTCATAGGAATCCATCCAATCTGAAGTTAGTTACTGAACAACCCAACTACTCTTATTTCTTTACTAATTGCTGATTATGATTCTGGTACTATCGATGTATACAGTTGATCGAATAATTCATCCTGCTCTTTCGCCCGCAAAACTGACATGACCATCGGGAAAATAACGTTTTCTTCTTTCACAAAGTGAATCATGATCACTTCAAACGCTTCTCCTGCGTCTTTCACCACGTCTTGCATCATCTCGAGCGTAAATGCCGATAAATCTCCTCTTGTGTGATGAAGAAAGTGTCCGATATATGCATCGATTTCGTCGTGTTCTTCCTGCACCGCCTGAACTGGTCCTTGATCATTGCCCACATACTTCGCCAGCATCGGAAACAGGAATTCTTCTTCCTTTTCCGTATGATTTTTCAACGGCTCGATGAATTCAACAATCAGCTTGCGCAATTGCTGGAGCGCTTTAAGTCCTTCTTCACGGTTATACCGTCCGTTCTCAAAGTCCAGTACAATCGCATGCCACTGACTCATTTCATGCGTCAGGAAACGATGTTCATTTTCCAGCACGCGCAACGCAGGCAGGCTATACGTAAAACCCGGATTGACCATCAACCTTCACCTCTTCAATCAGAAATTCAAAAACTTCTTGCGCAGCGCATACTCGACCAGTTCCGGACGGCTCTTTAACTGCAGCTTATCCATCATCTTCGCTTTATGCGCTTCTACAGTCTTGACCGAAATGTAAAGCATTTCCGCAATTTCCTTGTTGCCGTAACCTTTCGCGACCAATGGCAGTATCTCGATTTCCCGTTTGGATAAAATCTTGAACGGATCATCTTCATCAGTCTGTTTCGGCCCTTTTTTCACAAACTCCCGCACGAGCGAAGTTGCCATCGACGGATGGACATACGTCCCGCCGTCGTACACTTCCCGAAGCGCATTCAGCAGTTCCTCGTCGGGCGCGTTTTTCAAAATATAACCGGATGCCCCGTTTCTCAATACATGGAACATATACTCTTCATCATCGTACATCGTCAAAATAACAATCTTCGTTTCCGGAAAGTCTTCATGAATTTTGCCGGTCGCAATCAGTCCGCTTTGTCCGGGAGGCATGCTCAAATCCAGTAAAATGATATCCGGTCTGTGTTTGGCAACCAGCTCATATGCTTCCAATCCGTCTGCCGCCGTTGCTACGACTTCCATATCATCCTGGAAATTCAAAATGTGCATGAATCCCGTGCGGACGACTGCATGATCATCAGCTATTATGATTTTCACTCGTTGCTCTCTCCTTTTTTAGTGGAATATCAGCCTGGACAGTCGTGCCTCCCTGCTGACTGGAGACGATTGTCAAACTTCCCCCCACCAGTTCCACACGCTCTTTCATGCCATAAAGACCGAGACCCGTTCCCTGGGGCGTGAAGTCGTTGACGTCAAAACCCGTGCCTTCATCGGAAATTTGAATTTGCAGATGGCCGTCCGTCTCTTTCAATGTCAAAAACACATCTTCTACATGGGCATACTTCATGGCGTTTAAAATCGCTTCCTGCCCAATACGGTACGCAACCGTTTCTATTGCACCGTTGTAGCGCTGATCTCCCAGTTCCGAGTCAAAATGAACGTAGAGGCCGTAATTTTTCTCAAGTCCTTTGATATGCGTCCGGAACGCCGCTTCCAAACCGAAATCGTCCAGCACTGCCGGCCGTAATTCAACGGACAGGTGGCGGATTTCATCGAGCAGGCGCATCAGGGAACCTTCTGTCTGACGTAATTTCTCCAGCGCTTTTTCGTTCATTCCCATATACTTCAGGACCCGTAAATCTACAAGTGAACTGAGCATTTCCTGCGCTACACTGTCATGCAATTCTCTTGATATTCGTTTGCGCTCATTTTCTTGCGCCAAAATCACTTGCTGCATCCTCAGTTTTTGGTGAAGCATTTCCGATGTCTGTGTTTGCTTCGTCAGATTGCGCAGCATCAGCACGGATATCTTTTGCTCTTCATCAAGAAACTGGTACGTCGCACTGTATGGCTGTATGCCAAAATCTTTCGTTTCCAGATACAATTGAAATGAAGATAACGTTTTTTCCGGTTTTTCCATGAAACACGCCACACATGTCATTTGCTCTTCTTCACTCGTATAGCCGCGGCACGTCAGACAAATAGCGTCCTTCTCACCTTGCAGCATCTTTTCATAGAGTGATGGCTCAATAATTTGTTGTGCTGCTGTGTTCATCGAGATAATTTCACCCTCCGCACCAAAAAAGAACATAGGCTCCGTCGTGCGGTCGTATAATGTATGCAAAAGATTCGTCAGCTGGTCATTGTTCAATAACGTCATCTTTTAATCGCTCCTTCAAGTGAAACGATCCGAATTGAGGTCCGACGGTTTGCTTAAACTGCTCAAATATGGCGGGCGTCAACCGGTCCACTTCACGGTAACCGATCATGATCACGCCTTGCACATGATCATCTTGAAACAGGGGAATCGCACCAAAACTTTTGAGCTTCTCGAATACGATGATTGGGTAATTATACAGATCTCCTGCATTCACACAGTTCTCTACGTTTTCGTTTACCATCGGCTTGCCCGTCTTGAAGACGATTCCCGCCACCCCTTTGCCTGACTGAAGTACAATCCGGCGGTAGCGCAAACTGATATTCCCCGCCACGTACCGCCATTTCAATTCATAGTGGTGTTTTTTCAAATCCACAAGCGCTAATCCAATGAAATCCGCGTGTAACGTGTCTTTCAGTTCATCGATCGCCAGTTGAAAATTAAAACTCTGTTGTCCAGTCATAGACCTAATCTCCTAATATTCATCATTCGCTTATCGGGGTGTCTGCTTGGTCGGCTGATGTTTTCTATATAGAATATAACTTCTGCCTACATAATTCAACGGCACACTCCAAACGTGAACCAAACGCGTAAATGGCCACATTGCAAAAATCAGAAACCCTGCTAACACATGAAGTTTGAACGCAATGGGAACAGATGCCATATACGCTGCTTCCGGCCTGAAAATTAATAGGGAGCGGAACCATACTGAAATCGTGTCACGGTAATCAAAGCCAGGTGTCATCGTGTTCGTGATCAGCGAGCTGTAGACACCAATGAAGACGATAAACAGCAAAAACGAATTGACGATTAAATCAGAACGGGAAGACAATTTCCGTACATTTGCTTTCGTAAAACGGCGGGATGTCAGAATAATCATCCCCGCCAGTGTCACGACGCCGAAAAAACCGCCGCCCCACACCGCACCAATATGGTACATATGGTCGCTGATCCCCATTGCCCGCGTCCATTCTTTCGGAATTCCCAGCCCTGCCACATGACCTAAAATAACGGGAAAGATTCCGATATGGAACAGCAGACTGCCGATCATCAACTGCTTCTTTTCAATGAATTCACTCGATTTTGCCGTCCAGCCGAACTGATCGTTACGGTAACGGAAAATATGCCCTACAATGAATATTGCGATACAGACATAAGGAAAAATGATCCACAAAAATTGACTAGTCATTAGCGGAAACCTCCCGTTGAATACATGATTTACATGTTTCACGCAGTGCACGGATCAAATGGACCCACGGACTTTCATACTTCTCCAAAGCTTTCATTAAAAAGTATGTACCGTCCTCGATTACCGCGAGCAGCATAGAAAAGCTATGCTGTGCTCTCGGATCTCCCTTCCATTCCGCTGCATAAATAAATTCACACATTAATGGAAGCAAGTCGGATAGTTCTTCGTCCGGCATTTCAAGCCCGAACATTTCGTACAGCACTTTCAACTGTGCCAGCGTCTGACCGCGTTCTTTCGAGTCCTCGAATTTTACGTATGTCATAAACAGCGTGGCATCTTTTTGGAAATCAAAGGTGTACGTGTACATCTCCTGTATTTCATCTAAACTGTACGTCTGCATCGTTTCCCAGTACAGCTGCAGCTCATCATAAGCTGCAGCATTATCTGGCACGAATTCATTCCACATATCTGGATGGAACGTCAGCTTCTCCGGATAGTTCAGCTGTTGGGAGAAAAAGCCGAAGATCTGTTTCTTTTCATATAGCAAATCAAGATTAATCACGCCAGATCCCCCCATAGAAGTTCTCCTGGTAGATTTCCTTCCCTGTTTTCACCGGCGCTCCTGGCGACGCTGGGCCGCAGCCGTCACAGCCTCCATCTGAGCCCATCACAGAGAATGAATACGGATTGGAAGCCGGCGCTTGTTCGCCATACGTGCCCATGCCGTCATACCCCGCGGAACCTTGGGAACGGTAGACGTTCATCTGACTTTCTTTATGCGATGTCGGAATGACGAATCGGTCCTCGTATTTCGCAATCGCAAGCAGGCGGTACATCTGTTTTGTCTGTTGCGCAGTCAGTCCAACGCGCTCCAGTTTTGTTTCATCGAAATCCTTGCCGGAAGAAACTGCACGCATGTATGAACGCATCATCGCCATACGCTGCAGGCCTCCTTTCACTGTATCCACATCTCCAGCCGTCAGCATATTCGCCAAGTACTGAAGCGGAATGCGCATTTCTTCGATAGCCGGGAAAATCATGTCCGGATTTTTGATGGAGTCTTTACCTTCAAAGTAGTTCATGATCGGACTGAGCGGCGGCACGTACCATACCATCGGCAGTGTACGGTATTCCGGGTGCAGCGGGAATGCAAGCTTGTACTCTATCGCCAATTTATACACCGGCGAGTTCTGCGCTGCGTCAATCCAGTCTTCCGAAATGCCGTCTTTGATCGCCTGTGCGATCACTTCCGGGTCATTCGGGTCTAGGAACAAATCGCATTGTGCCTGGTAAAGATCTTTCGGGTCCGGCGTGGAAGCCGCTTCCTGCACGCGGTCTGCGTCATAGAGCAGAACACCCAGATAACGGATCCGGCCTGTACATGTTTCAGAACATACTGTCGGCAATCCCGATTCCACACGCGGGAAACAGAATGTACATTTCTCTGCTTTATTTGTTTTCCAGTTAAAGTAGACTTTCTTATACGGACAGCCGGTCATGCAATAACGCCAGCCCCGGCATGCTTCCTGGTCGACCAGAACGATTCCGTCTTCGTCACGCTTGTAGATGGCGCCTGAAGGACAAGATGCCACACAGCTCGGATTCAGACAGTGTTCACATAGTCTTGGCAAATACATCATGAATGCCTGCTCGAAGTTGAATTTGATTTCTTCTTCGATTTTCTCAATATTCGGGTCAGTCGGTCCTGTGATATGCGCGCCCGCCAGCTGATCTTCCCAGTTCGGACCCCATTCAGGATCCATATATTCGCCTGTCACAACAGACTTTGCGCGAGCTACCGGCGTATGCTTCTGATCCGGCGCTGACGTCAGCTTCTCGTAATCATATGTCCACGGCTCATAGTAATCTTTCATTTCCGGCATATCCGGGTTGTAGAAGATTTTTCCGAGCGCGATTTTCGACAGCTTCGTGCCTGATTTCAGCTCCAGCTTACCTTTTCTCAACTGCCAGCCGCCTTTATAGAGCTCCTGGTCTTCCCATCGTTTCGGATAGCCGATTCCCGGTTTTGTTTCTACGTTATTGAACCACATGTACTCGGCACCTTCGCGGTTCGTCCATGTCGTTTTACACGTAACACTGCACGTATGACACCCGATACACTTGTCTAAATTCATCACCATTGCAACTTGTGCTTTAATTTTCAAGCCAGTTGACCTCCTTCATCTTACGGACTGCGACGTAGACATCACGCTGGTTACCAATCGGCCCGTAGTAGTTGAATCCATAGCTGAGCTGTGCATAGCCGCCTACCATTTGAGTCGGCTTCATGTGGATACGCGTCGGTGCATTATGGCTTCCTCCGCGCTGCTCGGTAATTTCCGAGCCCGGCATCTGAATGTGTTTGTCTTGTGCGTGGTACATGAACATCGTACCTTTTGGCATTCTGTGACTGACGACGGCACGTGCGTTGACGACGCCGTTCCGGTTATATACTTCAAGCCATGCATTGTCTTCGATTCCATGCTCTTCTGCATCGAGATTGGACAGCCAGACCGTCGGGCCGCCGCGGAACAATGTCAGCATGTGCTGATTATCCTGGTAAGTCGAGTGGATGTTCCACTTGCCGTGCGGTGTTAGATAGCGCAGGACGAGGGCATCCTGTCCGCCTTTGACTTCATCATCGCGGTCCGCGAAGACAAATGGCGGCAAGGTCGGTTTATAGATCGGCAATGCTTCTCCAAATCCAAGGAACAGTTCATGATCGACGTAGAAATGCTGTCTGCCGGTCAGTGTCCGGAAAGGCACCAGACGCTCAATATTCGTTGTAAACGGTGAGTAGCGCCGTCCAAGTTTATTGGAACCGCTGAATACTGGCGTCGGAATCACTTCACGCGGCTGCGCGGTAATATTGGCGAATGTGAAGCGCTCCGCTGCGCGGTCTGCTGAAATATCTTTCAGCTCTACACCCGTATCATGCTCCGCCGCTTCAAATGCACGTTGCGATACACGGCCGTTCGTTGCGGAGGACAATGTCAGCATCGCTTCCGCTGCGTGCTTCGCCGTATACAGCTTCGGCAAGCCGCTCTTTACGGTATCGTCATCATAGACGCCGTTGATGCCTTTCATCAGTTCGTATTCTTCCGCTACAGAGAAGCTGACGCCGTGCGCCCCTGTCTTGCCTGTGGACAATAAAGGTCCGAGCGTAATATATTTGTCATAAATTTGGGTGTAATCCCGTTCTACAATCGTCATGCCTGGCATTGTTTTGCCCGGTACCGCCTCAATTTCCCCTTTACTCCAGTCATGCACTTCACCAAACGGCTGCGCAATTTCCTGAATGGAGTCATGTGCTAACGGCGACGTGACCAAGTCTTTGTAGACGCCCGGCAAATGGATCTTCGCCAATTCTGAGAACGTCTGCGCAATTGTGCGGTAAATATCCCAGTCTGATCTTGATTCCCACAGCGGATTGACTGCCGGATTGAACGGGTGGACGAATGGATGCATGTCCGTAGAAGACAGATCCACTTTCTCGTACCATGTAGCAGCCGGCAGAACGATATCTGCGTAGAGCGGCGTTGCTGTCATACGGAAATCAAGCGCCACCAGTAAATCCAGTTTACCTTCCACTTCGTCGCGCCAGACCATTTCTTCTGGTTTCATATCTTCATTCGGCGTAGCCAGCAGGCCGTCTGACGCCCCTAGCAAATGCTTCATGAAATATTCCTGCCCTTTTGCCGAACTCGAAATTAAATTCGAGCGCCAGACGAACAGGGAACGCGGGAAGTTTTCTGGTGCATCCGGATCTTCCGCTGCAAATTGCAGTTCTCCCGATTTCAGCTGGTCAACAACGTGCGAGACCACTTCCTTCGGTTCTGTCTTGCCAAGTTTTGCGGCTTCTTCGACAAGCTGCAGGCTATTTTTATTAAACTGCGGATAAGACGGCAGCCAGCCCAATCGTGCTGCGAGTACGTTATAGTCAGCAGGATGCTGATATCTGGCTTTTCCTCCGAGCGGCGACATAAGTGTATCGGCACCCGCTTCCTCGTATTTCCACTGATCCGTAGCGAAGTAGAAGAATGACGTCGCGTTTTGCAGACGCGGCGGCCCTTGCCAGTCTTTTGCGAATGCAATGGTGCTCCATCCTTCAATCGGACGGCATTTCTCCTGTCCGACATAATGCGCCCAGCCTCCGCCGTTGACGCCTTGCGAAGCTGTCAGCGTGACAAGATTCAATATCGCGCGGTAAATCGTATCACTGTTGAACCAGTGATTGATGCCCGCTCCCATGATGATCATCGAACGTCCGCCGGTATCAATCGCATTCTGCGCAAACTCCATCGCAATCTGCGTAACTAGTTCAGGCTTCACATTAGTGATAGCCTCCTGCCAGGCTGGAGTATATATAGAAGTTACATCATCATATCCTGTCGCTTCCAATTCACTGTCAATGCGGTTGACGCCGTATTGGCTCAGCATGACATCATATGTTGTCGCGACCAGACGCTCTGTGCCGTCTGCAAGCTGTAATTTCATTACAGGAATTGGCCGCTTGAATGTGCCGTTGCCCCGGTTATCAAAGTAAGGGAAATGAATTTCTTCCCAGCTGTCCGCCTGCTTTTCAATGGACAATGCCGGCTCTACAAAAGTGCCGTCTTCATTTTCAAGCTGCAAATTCCATTTAACGTCATCTTCCCAGCGCTGTCCCATCGTGCCGTTCGGAACAATCACTTTGCCTGCCGCTTCATCAAACAGCATAGGTTTCCACTCGGCGTGTGCATCCTGCTGCCCTAAATCGCTGGCACGAAGGAACCGTCCCGCTTTATATGAATCTTCATGCGGATCCAATAAAATCAGAAACGGCATGTCCGTATATTGTTTCGCATAATTTAAAAATGTCGGCTCTTTACGTTTCTGATAAAATTCATCCAATATAACATGTGTCATCGCCTGTGCTACAGCTGCATCCGTTCCGGGGTTTGCCGCGATCCAGTCATCCGCATGTGTAACACTTTCTGCATAATCCGGTGCCACCGAAACGACTTTCGTTCCTTTATAGCGGACTTCTGTCATGAAGTGTGCATCTGGCGTCCGGGTAAGCGGCACGTTGGAGCCCCACATAATGATATAACCGGCATTGAACCAGTCACTTGATTCCGGAACATCGGTCTGCTCACCCCAGATTTGCGGAGAGGAAGGCGGAAGGTCCGCATACCAGTCGTAGAAGCTGAGCATTTCGCCGCCAAGCAATGAAATGAAACGTGCACCTGACGCGTAACTGACCATCGACATCGCAGGAATCGGCGTGAATCCCGCTACGCGATCCGGACCGTATTTTTGTACCGTGTAGATGAGCTGCGCCGCGATCAGCATCGTTGCATCACGCCAATGAATCCGAACGTGGCCGCCTTTACCGCGCGCACTTTTATATTCTTTAGTTTTCTCTGGATCTTCGACGATGGATGTCCAAGCTTCCACGGGATCTTTCTTTTCCTGCAAAGCTTCGTTCCACATGCGCCACAGCTTCCCTCTTATATAAGGATACTTCACGCGCAAAGGACTGTATTCATACCAGGAAAATGAAGCTCCGCGGGGGCAGCCTCTGGGTTCAAATTCAGGCATATCCGGACCGCAGGAAGGATAATCTATTTGCTGATTTTCCCACGTGATGATGCCGTTCTTGACGAATACTTTCCAGCTGCAGGAACCTGTACAGTTTACGCCGTGTGTAGTACGCACCACTTTGTCATGTGACCAGCGCTGACGGTACATATTTTCCCAATCACGGCTCTTTTCTTCCAGCACCGACCAGCTTCCGGAATAACTCTCGACAGGTTTAAAATAATTCAATCCGAATCTCTTTTTCATCGAACATTTCCACTCCTTCTCAGAATGTAGCAGTAAATGAAACAAACCTATTACTCACAGTACCCTAAAACAAACTGATTAATCTGAATATAAACTAAGGGAATTCCCTATTTTCATTTTTGTATCACAGGACGTTTCAACTAATTACAATTTATTATCTTTATATTTGATAATTATACGTGTTTTAACAGGTCTTTCCATAAGGGTTTTCCCTATTCCCGTCCACAGAACACCCTTTGTATATTTGAATTTAAGGGGAAACGCTTACTGCCGGCGTTCACAACAACTCTGTTATTTTACCCGCTTGCCATTTGATTTTAGTGTAATTATTCATAGAGTGGGAAATTAAGTATAGTTCTCTTAATATTATGTTGATTTTATTCAGATAACTGATAGAATTATATACAAAATGAAAGGTAAGGTGGATAATACCGTGGCAAACGAACTAAATAAAGTACTTCGTTGTGAAGCACTAAAAGACAAAATTGTAACAGCAGAAGAAGCAGCTTCTTGGATCGAGGATGGAATGTCATTGGGTCTGAGCGGCTTTACTTTGTCCGGGGACGCGAAAGCGGTTCCATTGGCATTGGCTGAAAGAGGTAAAAAAGAAGACTTCAAAGTAAACGTTTTCACCGGTGCTTCCATGGGGCCAAACGTTGACCAGCTGATGGCTGAAGCAGACGTAATTAATTTACGCGTTCCTTATCAGGGTAACCCGACAATGCGCGGTAAAATCAACAATGGTGAGTCATTCTATATCGATCAGCATCTTTCTCATACAGCTGAATGGATTCGTCAAGGCGTAATCGGCCCTGTTGACTATGCAATTATCGAAGCAGCTGCAATTACAGAAGATGGTCAGATTATTCCGACTGGTTCTGTTGGTAACTCCCCTATTTTTGTTCAGGAAGCGAAGAATGTTATCATCGAATTGAATGTGAATGCTCCTGTTGAATTTGAAGGTTTGCATGATATCTATATTCCTGAATACCAGGGCGACCGCAAAGAAATTCCTGTTTTCAGCGTGACAGATAAAATCGGTACACCTGGAATCAAAGTGGATCCTGAAAAGGTACGCGGTATCGTTCTTACAGAGCAGGGAGATATTCCGTCCCCTATCGTTCCTCCAGATGAAGAGACACAGGAGATTGCAAACAACTTGCTGACATTCTTCCGTGACGAAATCAAATTGGGTCGCATGGACGAGTCACTTCTTCCTCTTCAATCAGGTGTTGGTTCAGTAGCAAACGCTGTTCTTGACGGCATGAGAACATCTGAATTCAGAGACATCGAAGTATATTCTGAAGTTCTTCAGGATGCAATCTTCGACTTGATCGATGACGGCGTTGTGAAATTCGCTTCTGCGACTTCATTAACACTTTCTAAAAAGCGTTTGGACAGCTTCCAGGACGATATCGCTAAATACCGCGATAAGCTAGTTTTCCGTCCACAAGAAGTTTCAAACCACCCGGAAGTAATTCGTCGTTTGGGTGTTATTTCCTTCAACACGGCGCTTGAACTGGACATCTACGGAAACGTTAACTCTACACATGTTGCTGGAACACGCATGATGAATGGTATTGGCGGATCTGGTGACTTCGCTCGTAACGCGCGCATCGCGATTTTCGTTACGAAGTCTTACGCAAAAGGCGGAGACGTGTCATCAATCGTACCTTTCTCTTCTCACGTGGACCACACGGAGCACGACGTAGACGTAATTGTAACGGAACAAGGTTATGCGGATCTTCGCGGCCTGGCTCCAAGACAAAAAGCAGAACTGTTGATTGAAAACTGTGCTCACCCTGATTTCAAGGAAGAGCTGCGCGATTACTACAACAGAGCATGTGAACAAGTTGGCGGACAGACTCCACACATTCTGGAAGAAGCCCTATCTTGGCACGTAAATCTTGCAAAAAACAAGACAATGCACAAAGCTGCTGAAGCACAAAAATAATTTCATAACTATGAAGACGAGCGGACTTAGGTCCGCTTGTCTTTTTTTGCGTTGTTTTTTTGATTGAGCGCTTGCGGGGGCGGGATGAGCGGACGCGGGGTGACTATGAGCGCGTGCGAAGGCAGTATGAGCGGACGCGGGGTGACTAGGGGCGCTTGCGAAGGCGGGATGAGCGCACACGGGGTGACTGTGAGCGCTTGCGAAGGCAATATGAGCGGACGCGGGGCGACTATGAGCGCTTGCGAAAGTAGTATGAGCGGACGCGGGGCGACTATGAGCGCGTGCGAAGGCAGGATGAGCGCACACGGGGTGACTATGACCGGTTGCGAAGGCGGGATGAGCGGACACGGGGTGACTAGGGGCGCTTGCGAAGGCGGGATGAGCGGACACGGGGTGACTATGAGCGCTTGCGGGGGCGGGATGAGCGGACGCGGGGTGACTATGAGCGCGTGCGAAGGCAGTATGAGCGGACGCGGGGTGACTAGGGGCGCTTGCGAAGGCGGGATGAGCGCACACGGGGTGACTGTGAGCGCTTGCGAAGGCAATATGAGCGGACGCGGGGCGACTATGAGCGCGTGCGAAAGTAGTATGAGCGCACGCGGGGTGACTATGAGCGCGTGCGAAAGTAGTATGAGCGCATGCGGGGCGACTATGAACGGTTGCGAAGGCGGGATGAGCGCACGCGGGGTGACTATGAGCGCTTGCGAAAGTAGTATGAGCGAATCCGGATACGCCCTTCCCCCTCTCCTCCCTACACACCAAAAAAGCGGAACCCTTTACGGATTCCGCTTTCTCTTACGTATTACAAATCATCAAAGCCATTTAAATCACTGGTTTTCACATACTGGCGGCTTGTCTGCTCGAAGAAGTCCGTTTTCGTGTCGTCGAAGTTGTCAACGTACGCTCGGATCCACTTCATTGGGTTGTCTGTAAACTCGGGATAGATTTCGCTCAGGCCGAGCATGCGCAGCATTTTGTTGGCGCGGTATTTTACGTAGCCTTCCATTTCATCCATTTCTAGACCATCGATGTCACCAAGTACATAGCGGCTCCAGATGACTTCTTGTTCTACGGAGTGGCGGAATTGGTCGTAGATCCATTCCGTGAATTCATCCGTATTGTACTCAGGGTTTTCCGCCAGTGCTGCGCGGAAGATGTCGCTGATTGCTTTGCCGTGCTGAAGTTCGTCACGATTGATATAGGAGATCATCGTAGATGTGCCGACCATTTTCTGATGACGCGCCAAATTATAGAAGAATGCGAAGCCGCTGTAGAAGAAGAGTCCTTCAAGCAGCGTGGTGTAGACCATTGCTTTTAGTACTGTTTCAATCGTCGGATTCTCTGCAAATTCATTGTAAACTTCTACAATCCGTTCATTACGCTTCATTAACACTTCATCTGTACGGCCCATCTCAAAAGATTCCATCTGCTTGTCAAGATTTGTGACTGATGACAGCACGTATGCATAACTGTGATTATGCTCGCTTTCCTGATCGGCAATCGTTGCCATAATCGACTTGACGGAAGGATCTGTTGTAAAGTCTGCAATTTTCATTGCGATGACGGTTTGCGGACCATCCAGTGTCGCAAGCAAACCAATGATTTTCAGAAATGCAGATTGCTCTTCTTTAGTCAGACTTGCAAACTGTTTGACGTCCTGCGTCATGTCTACTTCATTTGCTGTCCAAAAAAGAGAACGGATGCGCTGACGCAGTGTATAGAAATGCGGGTGCGCGAGGTCATTCCAGTTCAAGATGCCGCTTGCTTCCCCGCCGAATATTGCTGTCGCTTTATTCGGATTTGCCGGGTTCAATACTTTTACTCGTGTAAGTGTCGCCAATGGTCGAGCACTCCTTTCGTCCAGTTCATAACTGTTTGTTCTTGTACGCCGCGCGGGCTTTGTTCAATCTTTAATGGTTCAAAGGGAGAGTGGTAGAATTTTGCAAGTTTGTCTGCAGCTTTGCAAAATAGCTCGTCGCCTCCAAACTGTGTGTCCCCCGTCCCGAAGACGTAGACAGGCTCGGGCTTATAGCCGATGTCTGCCACGAAATCTTTGACTTCATCCGGTGTTGCGCCCTTTTCCCAGGTGAAAGAACCGATGCAGAACGCGTCGTATTCGCTAATATCCGGAATCACACCGAGGCCGATACGATGTGTATCGACTTCGATGCCTTCACTTTCCAGATTTTCTGTAATTAACTCTGCCACTTCCTGTGTATTGCCGCTCCAGGATGCGTAGGCAATCAGGAATGACACCACTCGCACTCCTCGATCTCAGCTGCGGTTGAACGCATATAGTATGTCGTTTTCATGCCCGATTTCCACGCCTGCAAGTGCAGGTCCAGAATGACAGATGCACGGATGGTGTTCGGAACATAGATGTTGAACGAAATCGCCTGGTCGATATGTTGCTGACGGGCGGCATTTTGTTTGATGGACCAGCGCTGATCAACGATATACGCAGAACGGCGGTATACATCATACGTGTTATGATCCAAATCCGGTGCGATAACCGGTAATTTATAATCTTTTTTCTCCTCATGGTAGAACGGCTTAAACACCGGGTCGATGGACGCTGTTGAGCCAGCGATGACGGATGTGGAACTGTTCGGTGCGACTGCCATTAAGTAGCCGTTACGCATACCGTTAATAGCTACGTCCATTCGCAGCTCACGCCATTTGTTGGAATCATACTCACGTTGTTCGAAATACTCGCCTGTCTGCCAGTCCGACCCATCGAACAATGGATATGCCCCTTTTTCTTTCGATAATTCCATTGACGCTTTGATCGTCAAGTATGCAATATTTTCGTAAAGCTTGTCCGCATATTCCACAGCCTCATCAGATTCCCATTGGATATTTTTCAATGCGAGTAAATGATGCCAGCCAAATGTCCCTAGACCGATTCCGCGGTAACGCGCATTTGTACGCTGCGCCTGGACCACCGGAATTTTATTCTGATCGATGACATTGTCGAGCATACGGACTTGAATAGTAATCAAGCGCTCTAATACATCCGCTGGAACTGCTTTTCCTAAATTAATCGATGACAAATTACAGACGACAAAATCACCAGGCTTCGTGCGCGTGACAACCAGATCATCTTCCAGCGTAACCGATTCATGTGTACTAGCTGACATATTTTGCAATATTTCTGTGCATAAATTACTAGAATAAATAATCCCTTCATGTTTATTCGGATTCATCCGATTTACTTCATCGCGGTAAAACATGAATGGCGTTCCTGTTTCAAGCTGGCTGCGCAAGATTCGTTTCATAATCTCAATCGCCGGAACCGTTTCTCTGGATAGGTCTTCATTGCGGACACACTCTTCGTACTTTTCACGGAATGTTCCCTGCCCTTTTGTTTCATCATAGAAATCTTCCAATGAATAGCCCATCTTTACACGGACCTCATGCGGATCAAATAGGTGCCAGTCTTCACGTGACTCCACTTTTTCCATGAATAAATCCGGCAGGCAAACGCCTGTGAAAATATCGTGGGCACGCAAACGGTCATCGCCATTATTAAGCTTCAGATCGAGGAATGTGAATATATCCTGATGCCATACGTCCAGATAAACTGCCACTGCCCCTTGGCGCTGGCCAAGCTGATCGACGCTTACTGCCGTGTTGTTCAGCTGCTTGATCCACGGAAGCACCCCGCTGGACGCGCCTTCAAATCCCCGAATGGAAGCACCGCGGGACCGGACTTTCCCCATATAGACGCCGATGCCGCCGCCAAATTTCGACAGATTCGCGATATCCGTATTGCTGCTATAGATACCTTGCAGTGAATCATCGACTGTATCGATAAAGCAGCTCGACAGCTGGCCGTGCATTTTCCCTGCGTTTGATAATGTGGGAGTAGCCACCGTCATGTACAGATTACTCATCGCCCAGTATGCTTCGCCGATTTTATGGATGCGATCTTCCGTTTCATCCTGCATCAGCGTCATCGCTATGATCAGCCAGCGTTCTTGCGGAAGCTCGACCGGCTGCTTTTTGAAATTCACCGTTACATAACGGTCCACCAATGTTTTCAAACCGATGTAAGTGAATAATAAATCGCGCGCAGGGTCGATCAATTTGCCGATTTCCTGCAGCTCCTGCCGGCTGTATTTCTCCGTCAGAACAGGCGTATAAAGTCCCTGCTCCACTAATCGTTCTACATTTTTCGCAAAATCGGCATAAACATCTGCACCGCGCAAGGTTTTTTGTTTCGCATAGACGTCGAATAAATAAATACGTGCAGCAACGAATGTCCAATACGCATTTGCTTCATCAATACGGCTCAATGATTCGAGCACCATCGCATTCGTCCACTCCGCAGCGGAACTCGCGGGATGACGCTGCTGAAATTTCTCACTCGCTTCGATCAATGGCTCAATTTGCTTCTTTCCAAATTCCTCTTGTAAATTTTCCATCAATAGCTGAAGTCCGACTGTTTCTTGAATAATAGCCATTATATCCGCTCCCTTTAGTTGAGTGATGATGTTTTGCGGTAAATAAAAAGACTCCCAATAAAATCGGGAGTCGACAGCTGACGTATGGCAGATAGTAGAAAGGTTTAGGCAGGCAAAAAAACACTGCTGTTTGCTTTCACTCTCCAACCCCGAAGAATGTTTTGCTGAGACGATTGGCAGGTCTACTGGCTGGCACATCTTCCTTCCATCTTTCCTTCCCGCCGAAGCAGTGGATTTACTAAGACAGTCGTCCGTGCCCTCAGTTGCGGGGGCAGCTCCGTTTTTCGCGGATTCCCTTTTAAACTTGTTGGGTACCAATTCATCTAATTACCGTTATACACTATATATAGTATATTGTTTCCTATATAACCCTAACATGTTGTGTTCAAACATGCAAAACAAAAATCGAACCGAAGTTCAGAATCTATCTTCTGAACTACGATTCGACTTTTGATATTCAGCATTTTATAGTATATCAAACTTTTTACTTCTTGACTAAATAGTTTGTGTGAACGTTCAGCATTTGAAAATAATGTTTTAAAATCTTTCCACTTGATTACTGATTCAGGAAGCAAAATTAAAAAACTAACTCCTTACAATCTGCCTCTTATCACTTCACAGTCGCAGCCGCTCTTCCGCTTCTTCAGCTGTTTCTTCCCAGCATTCTGCTCCCTTTAAGTCCGGGATGCTCGCGGCTTTGAATACGGGGTTTCTGCCTGCTTTTCGTTGTTTGCTGAAGTCGTCGAGTACTTTGAAGGCGACTTTGCCGAGTAACAGTATGACGATCAGGTTAATGATGGCCATTAGTCCCATAAACAGGTCAGCCATGTTCCATACGATTTGTACTTTTGCAACGGCTCCAAAGAAGACCATTGCGAGTACCAGGATTTGATAAACTAATTTCCATGCTTTGTTTGCCTTAATGAATTCTATGTTCGTTTCGCCATAGTAGTAGTTCCCGATGATGGAACTGAATGCGAAGAACATGATGGCTACGGCGATGAAGTATGGTGCCCAAGCGCCTACATGTACAGCCATTGATGCCTGTGTTAAAAGAATACCGTTTGTTTCGCCTGATTCATACAGACCGCCAAGCAAGATGATGAAGGCAGTTGCAGAACAAATGATGATCGTATCAAAGAATACGCCCAGGCTTTGTACAAGCCCCTGTTTCGCGGGATGTGATACGTTCGCCGTGGCTGCGGCGTTCGGTACACTACCCATACCCGCTTCATTGGAGAAGAGACCGCGGCGCACACCTTGCATGATAGCCATACCGATCCCGCCGCCCATGACTTCCTTGAGACCGAATGCATGCTGGAAAATCAATGCAATCATCGCAGGAACCTGCGTAATATTCATAACGACAATAAACAATGCCACGATAATATAAAACGTCGCCATTACCGGGACAATGGTCTGTGTTACTTTTACAATACGCTTTACGCCGCCGAAGACGATAAACCCAGTCAAAACAATCAGGCCAATACCGACACCCCAGTCGGGAATGCCGAATACATCTGTAAACGACTGACTGATCGTGTTCGATTGCACGGAGTTAAAAATGAACCCAAAACTCATGGTCAGTAAAACAGCGAAGACAATACCAAGCTTCCGCCAGCCAAGCGCTTTTTCCATATAATACGCCGGCCCTCCGCGGAATGTTTCGCCGTCCTTCACTTTATACACTTGCGCCAGTGTACTTTCAACGTATGCCGTCGCCATGCCGATTAACGCGATCACCCACATCCAAAATACAGCACCCGGGCCGCCGATACCGATCGCAAGGGCCACCCCTGCCACGTTACCGGTCCCTACACGCGACGCTGCACTGATTGTGAATGCCTGAAACGGCGATACTCCGTCATTACTGCTCTTCTTCTCTACAATCAGACGGAACATTTCACGAAATAATCGCACCTGTACAAATTTCGTACGAAACGTAAAATACAAACCCGCCAGTAATAATAGTCCAATCAAAACATATGTCCAAATAAAATTATTCGCTGGCCCTACCAGCCAGTCCAAAGCATCTTGAAACATCCGACCACCTCCTTGTGTATGCTATACCCTGTCAGCCTGTCTCCTATGCACATCAGAGATAAATAACCTATTACTTTTTACATGCTCTGCATCACAACCGCTGTTTTACATTCCAATAGCCCAAACGCGTTTTCCATCAGTTCTGATAACGGCGTACATCCGTCGTCCAGTGAATGCAGTTGAGTAAACCACTTCTGCAGCTCTTCGCGCGCCTCTTCTTCCACAGATCCTGAAATCACAACTGCCGGCACACCATGTTTTTTCGCTGCCTTCGCAATCCCCATCAGTGCTTTACCGGCCAGAGTCTGCCGGTCTGTCGCGCCTTCTCCGGTCAAAATAAAATCGGCAGACATCAGCGATTCGACAAACCCAATTGCACTCAGCACCACATCAATTCCGCTCTCCAAACGTGCACCTGCATAAGCAATCAATGCACCTGCACAGCCGCCAGCAGCGCCTGCACCTTGCAGATCATGCAGGCGAATCCCTGTCAGCCGTTCGGTTTCATCAGCAAAATGCTGCAGCCCCTCATCTAAACGCAGAACCATATCCGCATCCGCCCCTTTTTGCGGACCAAACACAAATGATGCCCCCTGCTCACCAATAAAAGGATTCTCCACATCGGACGCGATCCGTATATCCGCCTGAAGTATGCGCCTGTCCAGCTGCGACAGATCGATGCTATCAATTGACGAAAGTGCTGCACCATTCATCCGCAGTAACCGGCCTTCTGACAGAAAACGGACACCGAGAGCCTCGAGCAGACCCGTCCCGCCGTCATTTGTCGCACTGCCGCCGAGACCGATGATAAACTTGCGGAAGCCCCGATCAAACGCATGACGAATCAATTGTCCTGTACCATATGCAGACGCTTTCATTGGATCCAGCTCATCCTCCGCCAGCAGCATCAGACCGGAAGCCTGTGCCATTTCGATGACTGCCGTCTCTTGGTCACCGAGCACACCGAACGAGGCATTAATTATCCGGCCGAGCGGATCCTGCACGGACACCGTCTCACTCGTTCCTCCTGTTGTCGTTATCAAAGCGGAAAGCGTTCCTTCACCGCCGTCTGCTACAGGCAAACGCAGCACTTCTGCATGCGGGAATACCTTTTTCACCCCTCGATACATGGCCTCAACTGCTTCTCCTGCACGCAGACTTCCTTTAAATGCATCAGGCGCAATCACAATCTTCACGGCCGCCACTCCCTTTCTTTGTATTTTAGCAGATTGAATGAAATAAAATACAGTGGAAATATCATGGAGAATCTATATTTCAGGTGAACTGATATTGAAATAGCCTGTTAAGTACACGGTATCCGGCAGATGAGCGCAGCGCGGACATGAAATGCCCCGCTAACGGCTTGTCACTATCAAATAAACACCCGTACATATCAAAATTACATAAGTAATGACTTGAAACGTTCTCTGGCTGATCCACTTAAATAATACTTGCCCCATCCATACGCCTGCGAATAAAGAAGGCAGTGCCCACAGCGAGGAAATCCATGCCTCCTTAGCCGTCCCGCCAAACGTCAGCTGCATCATCAGACTGGCTGAATAAACAAATAGATAATACGCCAGTGTGGTACTGCGAAGTGTCGTTTTATCTATTCCGGAACCGGAAAAGTACAGCAGCAGCGGAGGGCCGGGCACGCCGATGCTTGTCGTTAATAATCCCGAAACCCCGCCAGCAATCAAATCTTTCTGTTTCGTTCGTTCAAGCGTCAACCTGAAAATAAGAAGCGCTGTTAAAATAAGAATGAGTGCACCGACTGACATTTTCAGCAGCCTGATATCCATAAACAGATAAACCAAAATTCCTAAAACCAATCCCGGCACACTTCCTTTTATTAGCCTTATCAGCAATCCGCCTTCTATTTCCCTCCTGATCCTCACGATCATTACAGCGGAGAGAACAATCGAAAGAATAATATTAATTTGAACCGCTGTATGTACAGGGTATATCAATAATAAAAAAGGAGTTCCGATAATGGAGAAACCAAAACCGGTACTCGACTGCAGCAGCGAAGCCACTAGCACAATGACAATTAGTATTCCCGCATCTTCTATCATCTATAATCACCCACCCGGTACGTTAACTGCTAGAATGCTGGATGCCCCTATTCTATTCAACAGTAAACGGCACTGCAAGAGTTACTTCATAGAAAGGTTCTGCTGGCGCTAAAAATGTCTTAACCAAACGGTATTGCCCCGGTATCAATTTGACCCCCAGCATATCAACCGAGAATGTCTGCTGCGTCACGGCTCCTGATTTTAATATCAGCCCGAAGTTTTTAAAATCGGGATTTTCGAGAAATACTGCATCCGAATGGGTCATAATATGCCAGCCGTCTTCTTCAAGCATCTCCATACGGTAATACGCACCATATCCGAAGTCTTTTCCGCTTTCATTTTTCAGCTCGGCATCGAAGACAGGTGTCGGGTCCGTATAGATATCTTTTGATATAGAAAGTGACAATCCTGCTTCCGACTGATGAAGCTCCTGGTCCGGAGAAGGAATATCCAGCGTGCGAACGGACAGGCTGTTACTGCACGCTGTTAATAAAAAGACGAGTGTGAACAGAATGAACTTTTTCATAATAATCACCTCTGTCTTTAGTTTATCAAGCGCCCGGCAGTCCGCGCCTTGACCCCTGTCAAGACTCAGGCACGCTGGAAGTATCGGTGGAAGTTGATGATATAATGTATTACAGTACATACTAAAGAACATATACGAAACAGAAGGCATAGGGGGCTGAGAAAGTATGCGATCCTTTCATTTCAACGGCAGTCGAATAGTGAAGACAGGGATAGCTATATTTTTGACGGCCATTATTTGCGAATGGATGAATTGGCCGCCGGTATTTGCGGTGATCACAGCCATTGTTACAATTGAGCCGACTGTCAGTGATTCCATAAAAAAAGGAATCATACGATTTCCGGCATCTGCAATCGGTTCTGCGTTTGCCGTTTTTTTCATCACACTGTTTGGGAACTCTCCTATTACCTATACCTTGGCAGCCGTTTCCACGATTTTAGTCTGTTATAAACTTAAACTGCATGCCGGTCTGCTGGTTGCCACATTGACAGCTGTCGCCATGGTGGAAGTCATCCACAGTAATTACTTGATCGCATTTTTTATCCGATTGGGCACAACGACGACAGGACTGCTCGTGTCCACCGCCGTCAACCTGTTAGTATTTCCGCCTGACTACAGAAAAGATATTGCGAAGAACATTCAACTGGTGAGTGAACGGACAGGCACCGTATTGGACCGGCTATTCCGAACGATCTTATATGAGGGGCACGGGGAGCGGACTGAGGAAAAAGCAGTCATTCAACAACTGACAGAAGTAATCAGAAGAACAGAAACGCTCATTCAATTCCAGCGCGATGAATCCACATTGTTTTCTAGGTTGCGAGGAAATAATAAAGATTTTCGCCTGGCTGAAGAACAATTGCTGTTTTTACATAACTTGGAGTACCATCTCACTACGTTACTTCATATCCCTTTGCAGCACATTTCATGGACAACGGCGGAACGCGATCGTATCATGCATGCCGTAACGGAGCTTGCTCAGAACTTGAAGAATTCTGCAGGATACAATCACGACAAGCAACAGCAGCACTTACAGACTATTACGGATCTGTTCTGGATTGACCATGAGAACGCAAAGAAAGACAATAAGGCAGCGAGCACTCCATTTTCTCAGAAGTTCATGATCCTGTATGAACTGGCCGCAATTTATCATGCAGTGAATCAATTTTATTATCACTCCGCCGCGAAGTACCCTGACAATGAACTGGACAAACAATAAAAGCAGACATAGAAAAACAGGCTTATCGGGCCCGATAAGCCTGTTTCCAATATACAGTATCACTTCTCCAGCGCGTTCGTAATGTGCGCCAAATGATGCTCCTCATGCCACGCTAATTTCGCCAGCTTTGCCGCAACTGATATTTCACCGTTCTCTGCATGAGTAAACGTCCGGTCCAGCTGCTCGTTTGTCAAACGGTTCCCTAAAGCAACAATCCGCTCATTGATTCCTTCAAGCATTTTAATGGAGCTTTCCACAGGAAGCTCCGTATCTGGCTGCACGGCCCACTGGTCTTGGTCAAAGGCCGGTGCTGTCGGGTTATCATCTGTTAAAGCCAGCTTCAGGCGCTGATACATATTCAACTGGGAATCCGCAATATGATGCACCAATTGACGGACTGTCCAGCCTCCCTCTCGATATGTTTTTCGCAATTCCTCTTCATTCAATGAATCGACAGTTTCTCTTAACCGCGAAGTATACGTTGTAATTTCCCCTAGCCATCCTTGAATATCTTCCTGAGTAACTTGTTCAGGCACCTGTAATTTTCCGATTGGAAATTTTACATCCATACTATATCCCTCGCTTTCTTATTCTTTCTTTATCCTATTATCACATGTATTATCTAACTATTCTATCAGTAAATTACCACAGCAGCACTTTCATATAAAGACAGCTGAAAATATTTGAGCTAAAGCCGACATATTGGTATTGACTCTCACGTTACGTCACACTTTACAATAAGAGTTGTCAGGAGGTTAAAACGATGAAAATGAAGGTAAAGGAAGTTGCTGATCTAGTCGGGATCAGTGTGCGGACATTGCATCATTATGATGACATCGGGTTACTGAAGCCGGATGAGACAACTGAGGCGGGATACCGCTATTACTCTGATCAGAACCTTGAGACATTACAGCAAATATTATTTTTCAGAGAATTGGACTTCCCGCTGAAAGAAATCAAGGAAATTATCACCGCGCCGTCATTTGACAGGCACGAGGCGCTCAGGCTTCAACGGGAGATGCTGCAAAAGAAGCGCGAGCGCATTGATCTGATGATAGCGACCATCGATAAAACAACTAAACACATGAATGGAGAGATTGATATGACAAACGAAGAGAAATTCGCGGGGTTTGACTTCAGCCATAATCCTTACGAAGAAGAAGCCCGCAAACGGTGGGGCAATAAGGCTGTCGATCAAGCAAACACTGCATTTACAAATGAAGCATTAGGCGAAAAGATGAATGATATTTTTCGCAGGCTGGCGGCACTTACAGATATCCCGCCCGAATCTGCTGAAGCACAAACAGGTATTGCTGAATGGTACCACTTTTTAAATTCTAGCACTGGCAATTATTACTCACCAGAAGCATTTAAAGGTTTAGGTGAACTGTATGTGGCTGACGAGCGCTTCACGAAAAATATTGATCAATTCGGCGAGGGATTGGCCCGATTTATGCGTGATGCCATGGCAGTCTACGCAGACAATCATAAAAAGTAAATGTTGTATTCATCCTCAAAACACCAAACGAGTCAGCGCTGCGATCGCACGTCTCTGACTCGTTTTCCAACAGGTGAAAAGAACATATGAACGCAGATGTATTTGCCATTCCCTTATTCCGCGACGACTTGTGAAAGAGGCCATTTCCATGTATATTTTAACTATCACTGATTATAAGCGTCTTACATATGCAGGCGTTTGGATGAGTGAAGAGGGTTCGAAACCATCCCCTCTAAAATAAAAACTATGGAGGAATGTAAAGTGAATAAGGCAATTGTAGTATTTAGTGGCGGACAGGATTCGACCACGTGCCTGTTATGGGCATTGGAAGAATTCGACGAAGTAGAAACCGTCACGTTTTTGTATGGGCAAAGACATGAGCAGGAAGTGGAATGCGCCCGAAAGATTGCAAAGGATTTAGGTGTTAAACAAAAGATCATTCAAATGGATGTTCTTCATCAATTAACTGACAATGCCTTAACCCGGAGCGATATGGACATTGCAGCAGAAGAAGGAAGCGTGCCCAATACGTTTGTAGAAGGACGAAATCATATATTCCTTTCCTTCGCGGCGATCTATGCAAAAACAATCGGGGCAAGCACGGTGATTACTGGTGTAAGTGAAACAGATTTCAGCGGATATCCTGATTGCCGGGATGAGTTTATTCGTTCATTGAATACAACGCTAAACTTGGCAATGGATTACCCCTTTACGTTAAGCACCCCTTTAATGTGGAAAAACAAAGCGGAAGTTTGGGAAATGGCCGATCAAATGGGACGGCTTGCGTATATTCAGGAGAATACGTTAACTTGCTACAACGGCGTAATGGGTGACGGCTGTAAAGAGTGCCCGGCCTGCACATTGCGGAATGACGGGTTCAAAATGTACATGCAAGGACACCGTGTCTCATGATCCGAATCACCATTTATTTACTGTCCATTATACTGGCCAACGTGATTACAGCAAGATTTGCACCATTTGAAATCGGACCGCTCATTATTCCTTATGGTACCCTATTCATTGGATTAACACTTGTCATGAGAGACATGGTTCAAAATAGATTCGGAAGATTTCAGACGTACATATTGATTGGCGCCGCACTCCTATTATCCGCTCTTTCAAGTTATTTATTAGGAGATCAATTGTGGGTCGTCTTTGCAAGTACGCTCAGTTTTATCGTTTCAGAAACAGCTGATACCGAAATTTACACACGTTTTAAACTGCCTTTCGTAAAAAGAGTTCTCTTTTCGGGTATTGTAGCCGGATTTTTAGACTCCAGTTTGTTTGTCATCATCGGAATCGGACCCCTTGGACTTCAATTCGTCCCGTGGGAACTGGTGCCGTACGCCATACTAGGACAATGGATTGCGAAAGTATTGATGCAGTTACTCGTTGCAGGCGGAATTAGACAAGTCGTGATCAAGCTAGATCTATACGAACCAAACATTTCAGATGTACATGAAAGGAGAATTCAACATGCGGGACCAAGATAAAAAAGATCTTACATTACTAGGAAATCAAGATACAAAATATAATTACGAATATGATCCAGATATTTTAGAGACATTTGAAAATCAGCACCAAGACAATGATTATTTTGTGAAATTTAATATCCCGGAGTTTACCAGTCTATGTCCGATTACCGGTCAGCCGGATTTTGCAGCTGTGTACATTTCTTATATTCCTGATGTAAAGATGGTAGAAAGTAAGTCATTGAAACTGTATATGTTCAGCTTCAGAAATCATCCGGGGTTTCATGAAGATTGCGCAAACCTTATTATGAAAGACTTAATTGCCCTGATGGATCCCAGATATATTGAAGTATGGGCTAAATTCACCCCGCGCGGCGGAATTTCGATAGATCCGTATTGTAATTACGGTAAACCTGGAACCGTTTTTGAACAGATGGCGAAAGAAAGACTGTTTCAGCACGATCTGTATCCAGAGAATATCGACAACAGATAAAAAAAGCCAGGCACGGAACAATTACAAAATTGTCCAAGTGCCCGGCTTTTTTACTTTCTTCCATTATTCCTTCAATTAGAATGGGCCATACCCTGTCATGACCGCATAAGTGATCGCAATAACGCCCACCACAATCCACATTAATAATAGCGGAATCGCAAACCTGATCCACTGTGTCCACTTGACACCGCCGATAGCAGCACTGCCATTAACACCCCAGAAGTCGGCGCAATAATGTTGGTAAAGCCATCTCCCAGCTTAAATGAAAGAACTCCAGTTTGTCTGGTCATTCCTAAAATATCTACAATAGGAACCATAATAGGCATAACGATAGCTGCCTGCGCATCCCCTGCTGTTACTAGAAGGTTAAAGCACATATTAAATAAAAATAGCAGCAATGCCCCTACTAATAATGTCGTCGACTCCAATGGCACGAGAACCATATTTACAATGGTATCCAATATATGCCTGTTCTCCATTACAATGACAACACCTCTTGCCAAACCTGCCACCAATGCACCGTATGCAATAGATTGTGCACCCGAAATAAAGATTTTCACAAAGTTATTCGGGTTAATGCGTGCAATAATTGCCACTACTACACCCATCATGATGAAGATACCCGCTAATTCATTAATCCCCCATTGCTTAGTGAAGGCTCCGTATACGAAAAAGACCAGCGATCCGACAAATGCCAAAATTACAAGCTTTTGTACAGTAGTGAAACTTGTAGCTTTACGCTCTGCAGGATCTTCCTCTCCGTCTGTAACTTGCTGATGATCACCGAACGGTTTACCAGCCATAATAGATTTCTCAGGATTATTTCTAATCTTTCTTGCATAATTGTTTGTATAAAGGAT
This sequence comes from Sporosarcina sp. P37, assembly GCF_002109365.1. NCBI lineage: Bacteria > Bacillati > Bacillota > Bacilli > Caryophanales > Caryophanaceae > Sporosarcina > Sporosarcina sp. P37. The sequence continues at coordinate 2,180,871 of NZ_CP015349.1, read as the reverse complement.
AGTTACTGTAATTAACGCTACAAATACAATTACACGAAGCACTATTCCTGAGAAGAGCGGTAATTCCGCAATTGTTTGTGCAAAACCTAATATTGTGGGATCAAAAACGCCTGCAATCATACCGGAGTAATATCCCAAATAAATCATCGCAACTCCGGTTATCGCATCAAGCTTCAGGGATCGCGCCAAACCGATACCAATCGGAATAAAGGCGATCACGGCGTTTGCTACAACTCCCATAGAAGCTAAAATTCCAAACATTGCACTGACTGTTGTTATTAAAACGATATACCGGCCTTTCGTTTTATCTATTAATTTATTCAGACCGGCATCAATAGCCCCTGTTGACTCAATGACTGCTATAATTCCTCCAATAATAAAGATCAGGAAAATGATATTTGCAGTTTGAACCATTCCTAATTGAATGGATGTAAACAAATCTAATAAATTGGCAGGGTTAGACTCTTGTGCAGTATAACTATTGGGTACTACTTTTGTTATATCATCTACAGTTTCCAATCATAAGATCCCGCTGGTATCAGATAGGTTGCAATAGCCGCCAATATTATAATGCTGAATATAATGATATATGCATCTGGCATCGCAAATTTCAGACGCTTTTTTTTGCGTTCTTGTTCCATGAGATCCTCCTCAGTCAATCAATCTGATTGGACTTGAATATATTCTTTTGTCTTACGTAATTCTATTTTTATAACCTTTGTGATCAAAAATTAAAACGCTGTTTATCGATCGGCTGGCAAGGCTGGCCTTCTTTTAAATACATACTTTTATTTGTTAAGTTCATAATTACCGAAAAGACAGTAATTGTATCTGTGAAGTCTGACGTTCCAGGCACTTTGTGTATACAAATGGAGTTTGGCTGATTCTCGTGGTCGGCCAGCCAGCCTTCTATGTCTTGTTCCTTCACTGCGATGTTGTCTTTCGTAGAGTTTTTTATTAACTGCCCCATACGGTCAATTCGGCTATACGAATTTTCTTCCGTACTTAAATTATCGCTTCCAATATCGTCAATAACAGCTTTTGAACAGAAGTGATTTGTATGGTAAAGATACGAGTCTTCGGTGACCTTTTCGCCAAATTTATTCGGAGACAGCTCCAAGTTTATCGCTTTATGAACATCGCCCTTTGCCTGAGCCATTAAAAAGTTCGCTGAAGACCCCAGCTTGCCATCTACTACTTTATTTCTCGCTTCCTCAATGTCCGTCGAATTTAACACTTCTCTTAAACCGAGATGGATCGGCAGTTCATCTGATTTGAGGTTTGAACGTAAAGCATTCAGGCAAACGCCCAGTCCGTGTTCATTCAAGCCGATTTTTCCAATGATTCCTGCTTCCGTGACCATGTGAATTTTCGGTCCGTTCTGCTGAGTAATCTTCGTCATAATCAGACTTTTAGATTGAGCCGAAGTCCAATCCCAAGTTTGGCCCAAGAATGCGTACTCTGATTTAGGGGGCACGATCGCAAAGCTTGTACAGCCGTCTGTTTTATTTTGCGTTAATACAATTTCACTTCGTGCATTTAATACTAGAATGTCTTCAAAATCTACAGAAGCACCTTTTGCAAGCCCTTCCATTTCTTCAATTAAATCAACGTTCGTTTTTTCGATAGCGTGTAAATGTTTTTTCCCCATCTCTCTTGCCTGATTCCATGTGATGTCTGCATTATTATAAAATAATTTTTCATACGCAGTTATACTGGACGCCACTTCACTTTTGGCTTGTTCTTCATGACTAAAACCAATCTCATACGGCGAACCGCCCAAATTTAAAATTTTCATGTTTATCCAACTTCAGTTTTTTTATTGTCCGATTCCTCTATCACGCAAAATAACTATTCAAGAATAACTTTTAAACAAAATATTCCAAAAACTCCGGATGCAGTTTTCTATTTTACTGAATCAGACAGTAAAATAGAAACTATCAATGATCTTGCTCAGCCTGCAAATAAAGTCTGGACGTTTTCGGCAAATTCATTGGCTGACTTTTTGATTGTACCTTTCATCAGTACATCCCCAAGCGTTGCCAGCCGGCCCGTCATTTGCAAGTCCATTGCATACGTGATTTTCGTCTCAGTATCTCCAACTTCATCAAGCGTTATATTCATTTTCGTTTTAAACAAACCAGCCAATTTCATCGGTTTACCGACCATTTCCACATTCATCTCTTCGCCTTCAACCGAATCTTTGAGAATGCCATTCACTTTAAACTTGATGGTCATAAACATCGTTTTGACGACCATGTCTGCTTCATACTCTTTATCACTGAAGGCTACTAACCCTTCACAACCAGGCAGGCAGCCGGCTAACTTTTCTACATCCATAAATACTTCCCATACATTTTCTTTGGGAGCTGAAATAGTAAATGAATCTGTCATCTTCATGATTTACCCTCGCCTAACTTATTGCAATATTTGTTTGATGCTCTTTTCAATTTCGGATTCCTGGGCGTCTGGCTGAACGGTACAAGTACCGAACGCCAGTATGTTTTTTACATTGGTCGTACCATCCACGCCTGTTTTAACAAAGTGGTCTTCGTTCAATTCAATTCCCGTTCCTCTTAAATAAAAAGTAGCCGGAATCAGTCCCTCGCTAAAGATCAGACTGTCGCATTCTATTGTCTGCAGTTCTTTATTTTCCTTATGGATTATATCGATTTTTTCCAAATGGTTTTTCCCGTAAATCATGTGAATCAAGTGCTGATCGGCATTTATTTGTTGTACAGCAACCCCTTTAGCAGCCAGCACTTCTGCCAAAGCCAGCGTTTCCTTGCTGTTTACATAAACTGCCACTTGGTTTCTAGGCAGTATATCTCTGTCCAATAACCCGGCAGCCATATTAGACGTCATGACACCAGCTGGCCTCGTTCCGCCAATTTTGTGGGCTTCCCTCGGTTTTGCCAAACTGCCGGAGCAAATGTAAATATAAGCGGCTTTAATATCTTTCGTGCCGTCCGGCGTTTGAATATTGATTTCATGAGAACTATCATCTGATGACTCAAACAGCCCGATTACTGTAGAGTTTGTCCATATTTCATAAGGAGTATCATTGCATTCACTGATTAAAGACCGTTCTTTTTCAAAGCCCTTTTCCTGATAAATTGCGCTGTTGAAACCGCCCAGTTTCGGGTTATGATCGACCAGCAGCACATTTTTCAATCCAAGCTTTTGGGCAGCCAACATAACTTTCATGCCTGTTATACCTGCACCTATAATGACATGTTCATATTTCATCACAAAGTCCCTCCTTTAACGCCAAGCCGGGAGTTTTGCAGACCTTTTAGAGGAATTTCATCAAGCGTTTGATTCTCTGATAATAAATCTATTATTCGCGGGATACAGCAGTTCCCTTGGCATTCACCCAAAGTTGCGCCCGTTCTTCTTTTTACGCCGTCAATCGTTGTCGGCGGAACTGGACCATGTAATGCATTTGTAATTTCGCTTTTCGTAATAGTTCTGCAAAGACAAATAATTTCGCCTGTGTTTTCTTCCGAATCGTCAAATAAGTTGTCAACCGAGATTTTTGCGTTCTTATTTTCCTGCAGTTGCAGTCCTGCTTTTTCAAGCCGTTCTACTACCACTTCAGCAATTCCTGGAGAAGCGGATAATCCTGTGGAACGTATTCCGGCGGCATGAATAAAGCACTTATTTTTCTCTGATGATTCAATTACATATTCTCCTGTGCTGCAGACAGATCTGACTCCCGCAAATTGACGAAGACTTTTATATTCTCTCGCTTCCGGTATTAACTTTGCACAGCCGGTCAAGACTTGTTCAATTCCTTCAGCGCTGGTTGAATTATCTTCCTTACCCAGCTGATCTTCTGCCGTCGGACCGAGCAAGAAGCCGCCGAATACAACAGGTGAGATCAAAGTTCCCTTTGATTTAGCTGTAGGAACAGGCAAAATAACTTGCGAAATCTGAATTTCTTCTTCTGTCAAAATGAATTGTCCTTTTCTCGGCGACAAAGTATAGCTTTCATCACCAATCATCCGACTGATCTCGTCCGATTTTATCCCCGCTGCGTTCACAATATATTTTGCAGTAACTTCTTGACCGTTTTCCAGCACAATGACAAAGCCGTCATTCGATTCTTTAATATCGAGGACACCATTTCCGAGAAGCAATTCGGCCCCGTTTAATACAGCTAATTCCGCATATGCACGGGTTGCAGTAAATGGATCGCAGATTGACTCGCCTGGAATGGAAAGAGCACCAACCGTTTGATCTGTAACGGCCGGATTCATTTCCAGAACTTCTTCTCTGTTCAGCCATTCTACCTCCGCACCGTTTTTTTCTGCGTTTGGTATATACGTGCTTTCAATGATCATTCTTTCTTCGTCGCTCGTTGCAATCATGAGCGCCCCGCAAGGAATATATGGGATTTTTAATTGCTCCGCGTAATCCGGCCATAATTCACGTGACCGTTTTAAACATTCTGCCTCCAATGAACCGGGAGGCGCATCAAAACCTGTATGAACAATGCCGCTGTTTGCTTTACTTGCCCCTTCGCAAATATCCGGCTGTTTTTCTATTAAGCAGATTGACAAGTCGTAAAGTGAGAGGCTTCTTAAAATAGCAGTTCCAACGACTCCGCCACCAATAACCACGACGTCTTTGATTGTATTTTGCATTAATCTGTACACCTTTCACACAAAGTAATAAGTAATGTAAGTTAGTATACAATCAACAAAAGTACAAGTCGAACTATTATAAATCCACAGAAAGCTTTAATGAACGTCAATTTACAGCCCAATTCCTTGATCTTTCTACAGCTCTGCTCCAATTGCTCATTAATAATTCTCTTTTTTCTTTTGTCATTTGCGGTGTGTATGTTTTACTTACCTTCCATTTGGAGGCGATTTCATGTACGCTACGAAACTCCCCGATTGCCAATGCGGCTAAATAAGCCGCTCCCAGTGCCGTTGTTTCTGTTATTTTTGGCACCTCAATCGGTATTCCCAATATATCCGCCTGAAATTGCATGAGAAATTCGTTGGAAACCAAGCCGCCGTCTACTCTCATGGATTGAATGGTAATCCCTGTTTCCTTTTCCATTGCATCCATATTTTCTTTCACCTGATATGCGATGCTTTCTAACGCCGCCCTGACAATATGTGCTCTCGTGGTCCCGCCTGTAATACCGACGATCGTCCCGCGGGCATATTGATCCCAATGAGGGGATGCCAACCCCACAAAAGCGGGCACGAAATACACACCGCCTGTATCTGGAACAGAGCGTGCCAATGGATCTGTTTCTTCAGCAGTTTTTATAAAACCTATTCCATCTTTTAACCACTGAATCGCTGCGCCTGCGATGTAAATGCCTCCGTCTAAGGCAAATGAGACGTTATTTTCTATTGACCAGGCAACTGTATTGATTAATCCGCTTTTTGACTCAGTTGCCTTCTCTCCCGTATTCATTAACATAAAGCATCCTGTGCCGTAAGTCGTTTTACTGTCACCAGCGCTAAAACATGCCTGACCGAAGAGCGCGGCCTGCTGGTCGACAATACTTCCGCTAATTGAAAGGTTCGCGCCTAAAAAACTTGTTGGATCAGTCTTGCCGTACAGCTCACTGGAAGACCTAATTTCCGCCATCATGGATTTGGGTATAGTCAGTATCTCCAAAATCTCGTCATCCCAGCAGCCGCCAGCGATATTCATGAGCATTGTCCTTGAGGCTGTCGAATGGTCTGTAATATGCAGTTCTTTATTTGTCATCTTCCAAATAAGCCATGTATCCAGCGTACCAGCTGCCAATTGTCCTGCTTCTGCCTTTTCTCTTGCGCCTTCCACATGATCTAAAATCCATTTTATTTTGAGTGCTGAATAGTAAGAGTCCACTGAGAGACCAGTTTTGCTTTTTATTATCTCCCCCCACGTTTCTTTCACTTCATCTGCTTCTTTCGCCGTTCTTTTATCCTGCCAGACGATCGCATTATAGACAGGTATCCCCGTCTTTTTATCCCAAACTACTACTGTTTCCCCTTGATTCGCGATGCCTAGTGAAATGACATCATCTATTTTCAAATCCCCATTTTTCAATGCCAGGTTTATGGACATCTTTGTTTTATCCCATATCTCTAAAGCATCGTGCTCGACCCATCCAGGCTGGGGGTACAACTGCGTGTGTTCAATATAACCTTGTGAATGCACTTCCCAGTCATCATTTAAGATGAGCGTGGTGGTACCCGTTGTCCCCTGGTCAATACCCATGAAAAATTTATTTGATGGTTTCGCCTTCATTTCTTTCCACCTCATCTACTGTTCAAATACCATTTCTGTAGTTTTTTGCTAGTATTATGTGGTGTGTTGTATATATTTCCATTAAAAAGAGTATAAAGCGGTTACAATTCAATAAAATGTGACAACTTCAATTGTACAGTATATTCCGCTGTATTTATTATTTTTTCAAGAGTAAGAATCTGGGAGGATTAGTCAGCGATAGCAATAATTTATGAAAAGAGTTACAGCTTTACAGTCAGATCTAAAGTAAATGATTGCCGCAGTTATTTGAGAATCCCAAGATCCTATTGTGATAAAATTAGATGGAGGAATTTTACTGAATGCACATAACGGATGAAAGTCTTTCTTTGCCCACAAAGACGACCATCCATACGCAGCCATTACAAGAAATGATGAACAGTAAATTATGCGGCCAACACACTACAAATAAATGGAGGTTCTACATTGTTAGCACAAGAGAGATATGAAATCATTATCGACCTTTTACATGAAAATAAAATTGTAAAAGTTTCTGAGCTATGCAAAAAATTTGAGGTGTCCATAGAGACCATTAGAAGAGATCTGGAATATTTAGAGCAAAAAAACAAGTTAAAGCGGATCTACGGCGGAGCAATACTGAAAGAAGAGCCTGCTTTGGAACCTTCGTATACAAAGAGATACACAGAGTACACTAGAGAAAAGAGTCATATTGGAAAAGAGACAGCAAAGCTTGTGGAAGATGGAGACAGTCTGATGATTGACCTGGGAACAACGACTTTAGAAGTTGCCCGCCATTTAAAAGAAAAGAAAAATTTAACGATCATCACAAATAGTATGGTGATAGCGGAAGAGTTAGTGGACGTACCGACATTTAGGGTCATATTGCTTGGAGGGATTTTACGTCCGAACGAATTAAGCTTATCAGGCTCTATTTCTGAACAATTAATTCAAAACTTCACGGTGGATAAAACGATAATTGGCGCAGGCGGTATAACTGCTGACATGATTTCTGACTATCATCTTGAAGAAGCCCGGGTAAGAAGAGCGATGATCGAGAGCGGAAGGTTAGTGATTGCAGTATCTGATCACAGTAAATTCGGCAAAAAGGCATTTGTGAAAGTATGCCCGACCAGTCAAATAGATGTCATGGTTACGGATAATCAATTAAGCCATAAAACTGCACAATTGTATATCGATAAAGGCATAAAAGTAATAGGTTATACGGATCCGTCGGAAGTAAAGTAATTCCCCTCCCCTGTATCATATCTATACACATCAAAAAGTCCCGCCAATCATTGAGATGGCGGGACCTATTCTTTTTATTTCACGCCATGGCCCGGATTAGAGAAGCGGCAGACGCCCGATACTTACAGCGCCTACCATGTAATAAATGGCGCTGATCCCGGCGGTGCATTTCCTATCATGTCAATCAACGGGATTACATATCCGAACGCGACAATGAACAGCATAATTGCGATCCACAAACTCCAGCGTTCAGTCCATTTCGGTGTATCACTGGCATTATCTTCACCTTCCGCAATAGGAAACTCTGTATCTCCTTTTGGCGCAAAGAACATTAAATTGAAGACAATATAGACGATCAGCACGAGACCTATCGTTAACAGTGTTCCTCCCACCGCCAACAAAAGTAAATATGGGTCCCAGCTTGCAGCAACAGCACTATCACCGTATGTCGTATAAGACGTTCTTCTTGGCGCACCCAGAAGACCAACCGTATGCATACCACCGGCCATGAAAAGCATTCCCAGAGTCCATATGAGTGTTTGAATAACGCCTAACTTATTCATTGCCGGCGTAAGTGTCCGCTTTGACAAATAAGGTATCAGCCAATACATTGCACCAAAGAAGGTTAACACAGCTGTTACGCCAACTGTTATATGAAAATGACCTACAACCCACAACGTATTATGAACGACTTGATTCAACTGGTTCGCATTTTGAGCAATTCCTCCTGCTCCCCCCGGGATGAAGAAAATCATCGCGATCATAGGCGCCAGGAAACGCACATCTCCCCAAGGCATTTTTGCAATCCAGCCAAACACCCCATTTGCGCCCTTCTTCCTGCCGACGCGGGCGAATACGAAGAACATAGCAAATGCTGTCATTAAGGAAGGGAAGCCGATGACCATACTCATCAGTGCATGTGTCAATTTAATCCCTTCTGACATTCCCGGGTCGACAATTTGGTGGTGAAAGCCGCCTGGAATGTTAGAAACAACCAGCAGTATAACTACTACCCTTGTTAACGTATCACTGAATAATCTCCCGCCAATCACTTTTGGTACAACTACATACCATAAAGAAACTGCCGTTAAGTACCATATGTTTACGAATGTATGGCCGAAGCTCCAAAATAAAGTTCTGCTGAGCATTACATTGATTTTTTCTGTCCAGCCAAACGCCCAAGGTATAAGCATTAACACTTCTGCTGTTACACCAAGACTTCCAAAAAAGAGAAGTGTGAAAACTCCCATTGCAAAGAATGCCAGTAATGGTATATGTTCGCCGCGGTTTCTCTTTCTCCACTTGGCTATTTGAATAAACCCGCCAAAAGCCGCCATCCATATGCCAGCAACAACAATGAATAAACCGACATAGAACCATGGCGATGCCTTCATAGGCGGATAAAATGTATACATAACAGATGCCTTGCCCATTACGATTGTAGTAACTACAAAAACTACCCCTATTAGCATTGTAACGAGAGCAATCCATCCCATCTTTCTAACGACAGGAAATAAATCGTCCATTGTATGAGAAAGCACTGAGTAAAAATAAGCGATTACAAATAACACGGAGAACACTAAAACTAATAGAATACCATGCGCGGTTAAGACCTGGTAGTAGTTAAAGTTTGCCGGCAGTTCAAGTAATCCGGCACGGTTAAGTCCTTGAAGCAGACCGAGAAGTCCGCCGATAAACAAAGTGACAAAAGCGATTGAGAAATACGTTAATGTAAGACGTGAATCCAGCTTGTTTCCGCCTGATAGTTTACGGAATTTCTTTTCTGTTGTTTCCATTTCATTCACCTCCCTATTTAACTGTAATTGTCATACTCATTAATTGGTGACCTACGCCGCAGTATTCATTACATATTACTAAATACTCACCGGGCTTCGTAAATTTCTGTTTCGCTTCTTGAATATGACCAGGCATGATCATCGCGTTTAAATTTGTTCCAATAACTTGAAAACCATGCATTACATCAGTAGAAGTCATTTTAAAATGTACGGTTGCACCAGCAGGTATTTCAATTGCATTCGGCTCGAATGAGAATGCGCGTAATATCATGACAACTTCATATTCATTCTCACCGATTTTAGAAATCCCCGGATTATCAAACGGCGCTGTTTCCTCAACTTTTTCCGGGTCAATCATACCTACACCACTTGGCGGTCCCTGACCTAATGCAAAGGTTTGTACTCCGCTATACACTACTGCAATAACCAGCATGGAAGCAGCCAAGAAAAGCCAGATCTTTTCATATCGATGCATCTTCATTTGATTCCCTCCCTATAGTCTTACTGAAAAAATGATGAATAATATTAGCCAAAAAAATGCGATACCCCCTCCAACGAATAGGATGGAAGCATACATCGCGTTCCTGAATGACTTCTCATCCACTGTCTCTTCATTGTTCACTTGTTTAGTTGGTGAATTTTTCATTTTGTCCCCCCCTTTAGATAAGTCTTTAATGAAAATGTATAGTAAGTCATTGTAACCGTAATCAATTGAATGAATGAGTTATTATCAGACAGATGAAAACCCAGTTACTATATGAAGTTTTCTGTTTTAATAAATAGGATGATGTTTTGCCCGCTGCCGAGGCATAAAAGATTTATTCGGGTTGGCAATGTTTTACTGCATTTAACCTGTACCAATAAACTTTCCTTCGAATGATGTGCGTATTTTGCTGGGTATGAACTTTACTGAGTTCTTTTTACCTATCTAATTTTAATTTTCAGATTACTAGTCAGGCAGCTGGGTGCTATCAAACGTAATTCATCCAATTTATTATTATCATCCAGACTTTTATCTGTGCAATCTAAATCATTGGCGATAGCAATGTCCTATCCAAAAAACGGAGAAAGGAATAGATTTTCACTAACGTCATTTGACAAGGACTATTTACTGTATATCTAACCTTTAACTATAGTATGAAACATCCAGTGGACTTAAACCTTGATGTACGTCAAGAATAAAAGTCTGCTCAGCAAAGTAATTGTATGGGTGCTGCAACATCACAACCATCACAAAGGACTGTCGGCAATCAGTTTACGGATGTTTAGTGCAAAATAGAAGTACATAGTTTTGAAATGAAAAAGTACATAACATTGCAACGTAAGTTTCAATAAAAAAAGGCTTGCCAGCCTCTTCAAACTTCTCTACTGTATTGGTGTCGAATCAAAACCAGTGGAGGTTGAAAGGAATGCTGACAATGCCTGAAATTAATTGTATCAAACTAATGAGAAATCAGAAATCATTATCTATCAACAAGATATCTAAAACCTTAGGAATTAATTGGAGAACTGCTAAAAAGTATGCTGATGGTGATCTATTACCTAAAGAAGCAAAGAGAAAAAGATCGGGAATGATGTATAGAGAAAAATGGGGAGAAATTGTTGGAGATTGGCTTTGGGAAGATCAGAAGCTTAAAAGAAAAGATAGAAGAACTAATAAAGGAATTTTTAAGGCCTTGCAAGAGATGGGATTCGAGGGGTCCTATCGGACTGTTTCAAACTATATTCAAGAATGGCGTGAAGGAAGAGAAGACCTGGAGGATGAAACGAAAGACAAAAGCTATGAGAGACTCATCCATCCCCCTGCTGAGGCACAATTAGATTTCGGATTGATGCAAGCTGTGCAGGATGGAAAATACCGAGATGTTCATTGTTTGGTTATGACGCTTCCTTTTAGTAACAGTGCATTTGCCATCCCATTGCCAGCAGAAAATCAAGAGTGTCTTTTACACGGTATGAAACTTATCTTCGATCAACTTGGTGGTATTCCAAGAACAATCCGTATTGATAACATGAAAACTGCAGTGGTGAAACCAAGGAATAGAAATGAAGAGGCTGCTTTTACCCAAGAATTTTTACAGTTCGCCACTCATTATGGATTTGAACCACAAGCCTGTAATCCATATTCTGGTCACGAAAAAGGAAATGTAGAAAATAAGGTGGGATATGTTCGATATAACTTTATCACTCCGGCCCCTGTTATAGAGGACTTAGACCACTTGACAAAGCTACTGCAAGAGCAACTAACGACAGATCGACAACGTATTCACTATAAGAAGCAAGTTCCGTTACAAGAGTTACTGGAGGAGGAGCATCAATATCTTTTAGCATTACCTGAAGAAGAATATCCAGTATTCAAAGAGGAGAAAACAAAAGCGAATAAGTATGGAGAAATCACGTTAGATAAAACGAAGGTGTATGTTCCAAAAGGATATAATTACAGTCAATTATCCGTAGTGAAGTACTGGGATCGCTTTAAGGTGGTGTCTCCTCACGGAGAGCCGTTATATCAAGACAACCGACCCTATATGCATAAGAATCGCGAGATTCCTTGGCAATCCATCTTGAAAGCATGGTTGAGTAAACCACGGGCAGTAAGCTATTCACGTTATTCAGCTTATTTACCTGGTCGACTCTTTGAATATCTAAACATCTCTAATCTTTCGATTCGCAAAGAGCGTATTCAATGGATTATCGGGCTTTTAGCTACGTATGAAATGAATGAAATCAATAATCAATTCTACGAACTCTTAAGTGGTCAATCGGACGAGTTAAAAGAGCCAGATGCGCATCCCTATAACATTGATTGGAGCAAGTATGATCAGCTTCAGAGTGCTCCTCAGATTGAAGGTGAGGGGAAATGACCCAAGATTTACAGACCATGTGCAAAGCATTGCGCTTAGCGCACGTGCATGATGTTTATTCAGATATCCCATTTGAAAATTCTGCTCAATTTCTTGAAGCTTTATTAAAAAAAGAGCTGCAGTTACGGGAAGAAACGAAAGCCGAGAGATTGATTAAGAAAGCAAGATTTCTGCAAAAGAAGTCCCTTTCGGCATTTCAATGGAATGAACAGATTCATTTTCCCTCTCATATTGATTCGCAAGAATTATGTACGTTAAGTTTCATCAGGCGCAAAGAGAATGTCATTCTAACCGGTGCGCCCGGTACAGGAAAGACTCACTTAGCTACGGCCATTGGTTATGATGCGTGTAAAAGAGGGCTTGAAGTACGATTTTACCGGGTTTCAGATCTAGCAGAAGCATTGGAGAAATCCTGGCAGGAGGGAAAGTCAACGCAGTTTAGAGCGCGTTTTAAAAACGTAGACCTTATCATATTGGATGAAATGGGGTACATACCATTCAATAAGGAAGGGGCAGAACTCCTCTTTCAGCTGATTTCTGACTGGTACGAACAAAAAAGTTTAATCATCACATCAAACTTGGAATTTAGTCAGTGGAATCGCGTTTTTAGCGATTCTAGATTGACTGCAGCATTAGTAGATCGGGTGATACATCATGCCCATATATTGAATTTTACGGGAGATAGTTTTAGAGTAACAAACGCTTTATCACGTCAAAAATAATACTGAAATGAAGGCTGGCAAGCTTATGTATTTTACTTTGCATTCTTCTGCACTTTTATCTTGCAAAACACAACGGATCTTACAAAAAAATAATCGCCCCTCTATATAAAGGGACGATGTAATGGTTTTATTATTTTTTTCTGATAGATCTTTTGTAAATGGCACGGTATCCGATTAGAAACTGTCTCCGTTTACTTACGTACGGCTCAAATAATCCCTTTCTATTTTGAGGGACTATAAGCATTACTGGCCAGATACTCAAAATAGGTACAAATATTATTACTATCTTGTATGGAAAACTCGCATTACTAAACAGAGTAAATAATTCTTTATGTTTCAGTTATTTCTTTATTAATCTGATTCATTCTTCGATTCGGAAAGAATTGCTGATACTGCTGTCCAAATGGCCTTCGAAAATAAACCTACTTATAATGTTTATTTAATGATCTGACCAGAATGACATACAACACTAGAGTTACTGCTATAGCCGCTGCGTAAAGATTCCAAATATCTGAAAGCAAAAGCTTAGTTATCAGGCTGCTGGCAATTACGGATGCAGCCGCTCCTGCCAGCAGGCTTATTATTTTGGAGGATGTTATTTTGTCACTTAATTCGTGAAATAAAAAGCCGACAACAGCACTGATCACAACCAAAAATATAAACAGAGAGAAAAGCGTGTAGTATATAAACATTGAATTCCCTCCCTTAACTAATAAGTCCGGGGAACTTCGGCATTCCAGCCGGCAAGCTTACACAGGCAGTGCTTACTAATTACGCAGAATGATATACACCAGATATATTACGTAAGCCGCTGCCAGCATTACACCTTCACGCTTTCCGATCCTGAAACCAGTTCTCGAGAACAACAGCAGCACCACGGTCAACACAATCATGATCACCACATCGATAAAAACCTTTTCGTTCACCGCGATCGGCGTAATGGCAGACGAAGCTCCTAATACAAACAGGATATTGAAAATATTGCTCCCTACAATATTCCCCAGAGCAATTTCACTTTCTTTTTTCAGCGCCGCCGAAATAGACGTTACGAGTTCAGGCAAAGATGTTCCAATGGCAATTATTGTTAGTCCGACCAATGTTTCACTCATGCCGAGGGAATAAGCGATCTTCGTGCCATTATCGACGACCAAATCTCCTCCAAAAATGATGGCAATCAGCCCTAACAAAGTAATGACAATATTCTTCCCCCAGCTGATATTCTGTGAGGATGAGACAGGCACGGCATTTTGCCGGCTTTTCAGGCCAAGTTCAATTACATAATACATAAAAATTGATAGGAATAGCAGAAGAATAATCCCGTCACTGCGAGTAAGTACATTACTGCTGAAACCTTGCAGTGCTATATCGCTCATCAGCACGAGCATGACAATACTTGCCAGCAGCGTGAACGGGATTTCTTTCTTGATAGTTTCACTTTGAACTTTCAGCGGAAAAAGGAAAGCCGCCAATCCAACTACAACGGTGATATTAAAAATATTGCTGCCCACGACGTTACCTACAGCAACATCCGCATTCCCTCCGAACGCCGCAATAATACTGACAGTCGCTTCCGGAGAACTTGTTCCAAGCGCAACAATAGTCAGCCCGATTAAAATAGGCGGGACGCGCAGCAGTCTTGCGATATTAGAGGAGCCGTCAACGAAAAAATCGGCCCCTTTTATTAATAATATAAATCCAACAATCAGTAAAACATATGACATATGCTTGTATCTCCTATCACGGAATTGTAGTTTCAAACCTTTTGCTTACGGCCTGAGAGTGAACCCCTCAGGCCCTGTTATGATTGAGACATTAGGTGCTTCCCGCACATGCAATGCTTGCCAATGCTGGTACTGCACCCCTTCGTTTTATGAACTGCCCTTTACATGTAAGGGCCATTGTAATTCAAGGGCTGTGGTCAACTATTTGACTGATGATTTTAATTGACCCCACATTTATGCCGGCTGCAAACATTTAAAAACTACAGCTTATCCGGTGGACTATTGTAAGTTGTATGCATAGGATAACCCAAGGGGGAAACGATGGAAACCAGCATGTATTTTAATTCAATTTGCGATGATTTTGCCAAGATATTAAATGGAAAAAGCAACATACAAAACGGAAGTTGTTCCGTATCATTACACCGCACATTTGGTGTCAGAATGATGGGCAAAGATGCTTCATCGATTTTAGGTGTTGGCGTCAACTTTCAAGATTTAGATAACCAGGGTAATGCATTAAACATTTCTGAAACAGCGGTTTTGCAAGAGGAAATCCCGGCGTATGTTTATGCATTGACACAACAGGGCCTAATTGTAAGTGCCGTTCACAATCATTGGCTTGTGACTGATCCGCCACAAATTATGTATGTTCACGCCCAGTCAGTTGAACCGCCGCTTCAGTTTGCCCAAAAAATGAAGTATGCATTCTCACAATTAAGCAGTTTGCCTGTATCGTAAGCATCATAATATCTGCGCACGTTCTTTTTAAAGAACCGCTGATTTCTGTTCCAGGCGAATGCGTTTTGCGGAGCGGGCGGTGAACACAATGGAGTTGCCGCCTACCACTCCCATCGACTAAGAGTTTGCCTGGAATTTTTATATAACCATCCGTTAGTTTAAATAGAAAATCATTGCTTCAAATTTATTATTTTGTATTTAAATAAAATAGTCATTCCGACATTCAAAATGAAATGAACGAAAACCGGAACTAAAAGATTATTTGTTTTAAAATATATCCAGCCAAAAACCAGTCCTGGAATGAAGATATTCAAAAACATAATTGGCTTTTTAAAATATTGGACATGGGCGGCCAGAAACAATAAAGTCGTCGACAGAATGGCAATCCATTGGTGATCTGTAAATACGAAGAGCAGGTTTTGAATAATCCCTCTAAATAACAGTTCCTCAAACAATACAATTATAAACATGAAAATAATAATAGCTGACAATGAATGGTCTTGATATGTTTTATTGGTGTCGTCAATGTGTTTCGATGGAATGATAAAGGTTAAGAGGACCCCGAATGCTAATAAAGCAACAGATGAAATAACTGCAATCATGATCGATTCTATTGGATTATTTACAGAAAATATATTTCCAATAGTGAGCACATCATAAATCACAAGCGCAAAGATTACAGCAGAACAAACGAATGTAAACGAAGAAAACACAAAAACTGCGTCTTTGATTTTGAAATCACGATTTATATTTTCTGATCCGTTCTTTACATGATCCATACATATGACTTCCTCTCTAGATGACTGGAATAAAGCTAAAATAATATATATAACCATCACTGCTGATTGCCATGCTTCTATTCTTTTACTAGTTTCCAACAATATCTAAAACCAGCGCTGCCAGTTGACTGTCTTGCCAAGTCAAGTGAACACCTCATCAATTTCTGCGCGGTCATAATCTAAAATCCAGCTGTTACACTCTTCATACACCCAGCGTATTGCTTCCTTGTCCGCTCCGAGCAGATCACAGCCCCTGTCATCGTAGACATAGAAGACCGTGCCTTTCGTTTCATTCACAAAGTAGACAGGATAGTGAATGCTCGGACGTGTGCCCATATCTTGGTTGCAGACCGCTTTCAGAAGTGACGCATACTGGAAATCCGAACGACGGCATCTTAAACTGAAACGATGTGTACGCCAGTCCCAGGCTTCATCATCTTCCGGATAGATGTATGGCAAGCTCTCGTGCTGCAGCCGGCGCAAAACTGAATGGTCTTTTACATACTTCGCAAAGACGTTCAGCTTCCGACCCAGGGCATATCCTTTTCCAAAGTCGTGCGCATCAACCACAAGGTAAAGCTCATCCTCAGGAGCATGCAAGGCTTCAAATAAGTCAATTGCCCGCCGGTATACCCCTTGTAAATACAGCGGGTTTTCATGAATACTGACAGAGCTTTCGTTCACTCCAAGTTCGAACCGTAAGCTCGTATCCCACGAGTAAAAAAGAGGCGACCCGAGCTTCAGGCCAGGAAATTTATTCATCATACACTCATTTAGCGTCATGTTTCTTCCTTCTTTCTAGAAAAATCCTGTAAAACCGCACGGGTCTTCGCAGAGAAACTGGCTTTATATCTTTATAGGCTTCATTATATATACGGCAATCGTGCCCAACAATGAAGTACTGTGTTATTGCTGTCTAAAATTAAATTTATCTTTTGGCACATTCAAGGTATGCCCATTAATAACTACTGTATCGTTATCTGTCCAAGTGATAATTACCGTATCCTCTTTATAATTCCAATAAATATTTTTCGTTTTATTATTTTCTTGATTGAAAACCAATTCTCCGCGAATAGCATAGGGCACAGTAGCCCCTCCGTTCGTGACATAGACTTTTACTGTGTATTTTCCATCAGGTGATGTTTCTTCCGTCACGTATTCTCCTGTCGGCAATCTGCTCATATCATAGAACGCCCAATACACCCCATAACCAATAAATGCAGTTAACAATAAACTGACGACTAAAAACACTTTTAACGTATTTTTATTAATTGGCTTTGCCCACCTTTTATATGAATTTCTTTCATAGATTCAAAAAATAACTCCTTTACAGCCTCGGCAAAGAGCTGACCCATTTACCGTGCAGCTGGTTTAATCAGCACCTTAATTTCCTCTTTATTCTCCTCTGCCAATTTCTCCAACAACTGATTCGCTTCTTCATTCATCTTTTCATCGCCGAATTGATAGCCGTCTAATTTTTCTTCAAGAAAGGTAATGAGATTTGCATTGAGTTCATTTATTCTTCTGGCATACTCCTTTTGGTATTCTTCTGGATCCATATTCAATTTTTTTGCTTGAGATTCAGCAAAATCACGTATTTGCCTGCCGCCTTCATCTTCTGTGTTTTTAGGAGGCAGTTCTGAAAACCAGTCTTGGTCTGTTTCTAAATTTCCAGTGATATCGAGACCCATTTCCTGCACTTCCTGCTTTACCAATTCTAATTTTATTGTTCCGTCCAAATAATCCAAAGCTGTCTCATCTGGATATAAGAACCGTAAATCCCCAATTGTAATTTCCTGCCCTTTCACAATGGCCGCCGGTTCATGATCGTCATACTTCGCAATGCCGCTGCAACCGGACAGAAGGAAAATGAGCAGAAAAAGGGAGTATCTGAAAAAACTTGTCATCACTGCACCCCCAAACTTCTTAATTAGAAAAACCAGCCGTTAGTTGGATGGCGGTTTGAATCCGTTGATCTGCGCTGCATACGGATGCTTTCCGCGGCTTCCGCGCAAATCTACTAAATGACTAAATAGAACGTATTTCATAAACTTTAACAACCCGGTAGTTGGATACTTATGTTATAAATTATTCCCGTCAGATAATCGTGGCTTTCACATCCATTTTGCATCATTTTCCACTACATCCTTCAATCGATGGCTGGCTATTTCACGGATTAATTTTAACGGTAAAGGTTCATTCAATTTTAACTGTATTGCGCTTTTAGTTGTTGAGAAAGGTTTGAGTTCTTCGTTAAACACATTAATTGTGGCAGGTGTAGGATAGAAATTTACATGCTTCTTAAATGCTGCAACAGTGAACAAAATCCTGCGATAAGTAAATGCGGGAGCACCCCATTTTAGTTCCTTTTCTGCCTCCGGAACTACCTCAGTAAGACATGTCAGCAAAGCATCTAATGTTCGCTGCGTCTCCAGCGGGAATTGAGATACATATTCTTCAATAGTTTGTGGTTTTTGTTTTGTCATATTTTCAGCTCCAATTACTATTCTCAAATCTGAGGCTTCAACATAATGGCCTGACAGATGCGCAATGGCTATTCAGTTTACACCCCTGTTCGTTTAATACAAATATACATACATACAGAACAAATAGAATGTAAAATTGTGATGCAGATCGATGAGTTGAAGCTATGCTCTGCATCTTGAATAGCTTAAATGGACAGTTGAGATTCAGGTTACATTTATACATCTAAATTTATTAATGATAATCCTATGATACCCCTTCTTCGTATACTTTTAATCGCCGCGCACGCCGATCGTACCGAAATATGTTTCTTCACCATTTTTGTAAATCTTTGAATACGTAAATTCACGATTAGATTCAATTCGATACAGCCGATACGTATCTTCCGTCGGCTCTTCACTTTCTTTTAAATATAAATGCATCGAATCTGCATCTGTTTCGATATCTAACCCGCCAAAACCTTTTCCGTCAGTGAGAAAATCCTGAGTCACATATAAATATTGAATGTTTTCTTTATCGTAGTATTTATATATTCCATTTCGCTCCTGATCTTGAATCCCCTGCACACTCTGAATGAAGATTTTCACGTTTTCATTGACTTTTTCCTGTGGTACTTCCCGATAAGATACTGTATTCTCACCACAGCTAGCCAGCAGACTGCTAATCACAATAATAAGTAAAAAAAGTCTTTTCACATTACACAACTCCCTTCCATTCAATAAATATACCATTTCTTTCTATCAACTGTCTTTTTAATAGCGGAATTTTCCGTTAATAGGCTGACAGAGTAACTCCAATCCCCCAATCCATGACGTATTTGTGGTAAAATAAAAGTGTAGATACATCACAGAGTACTGTCACACATTCCATTTCCCCAAAGAGTAAAATACGCTTTTATTTTAAAGGAGGAATTATAAATGGGTAAAGACGACAGAAAAGAAATTGTGAAGACTAACGAAATGCGCACGAAGGAGATCTCTAAAATGATCGGCGAAGGCGGAATGGGCGCGGATAAGTATTATAATATTAAAAAAGTGCCGCCAGCAGAAAAAATCATTGAAGTACCCGAGGATAATAACAGCAAAGAATAATTCAGCGGCAGATGAATCTTGACAGTCACACAACTTTTTCCGAAAATACATTTTAGTAAAAGGTGGAGACGAACATGACTAAAGATGACCGTAAAAAAATTGTTAAAGAACATGAAATGCGCACGAAAGGTATTTCAAGAATGATTGATGAAGGCGGCGTAGGTGCAGACAAATACTACGACATCAAGAAAGATGGACTTAAGGGAGAATATGTTCCAATAGACGATAACGTGAAAAAAGACGACGATAAATAAATAACATCACAACACGCCACCGCAAAGTGGCGTGTTTTTACTGCGCGATCGAAAAAAGACTCCCGCATGAAACGGAAGTCTTTCATTCTTATAATATATACTTATCAATCTTCAATACCAATTCAGCAATTTCTGGCTTGCTGACTTGATCGTCCGCTCCGACACTGTCGCCTTTGTGCTTCAGGTCATCTGTAATGAGTGAAGAGAAGATAATGACCGGCAGTTCCGCGAGTTTCGGCGTTTCGCGAATCCGTTTCGTGAAATGATGGCCGTCCATCTGCGGCATCTCGATATCTGTGATGACGAGTTGAATTTCTTTTTTTACATCGACGTCATCCGTCGCCAGTGTCATCAAATAATCCAGCGCATCCTGACCGTTCTCATAAAAATCCAGATTTTCATAGCCCGCTTCGCTGAGTGTATCATGCAATAATTTACGCAATAACGGCGAATCTTCCGCGATTAAAATTCGTTTATCAGAACGTTCCCGTTTTCCAAGTTTTTTCACTTGATCGACGTTAATGCCTGCTTCCGGATTGATATCCAGAATAATCTTTTCAAAATCAAGCAGCAGCAACATTTCGCCGTCCAGTTTAATGACGCCAATCACTTGAGAGTTCTCCGCCGCATAAATGCCCGAAGGTTTCTCGATTTGATTCCAGGAAATACGATGGATCTGTGTCACATTGTGCACACGGAACACGACAGTCTGCTTATTGAATGAAGCAACAATATATTTTGCATCTTGCGGATTGACGGAAGGCGCCATCCCTAAGATTTTCTCCATGCTGATGACCGGCAGCACTTCTCCGCGCAACTGGATGATACCTTCCACTGCAAAGTGCGCATGAGGAATCGGTGTAATAGGCAGTGGCATAATGATTTCCTTTACTTTGATCACGTTGATGCCATAACGGTTACCCTGCATTTCAAAACCGACAATTTCCAGTTCATTTGTGCCGCTTTCCAATAAAATACCTGAATCATTGGACAATTTCTTCCACCCTCTCAGACAATTTAATCTATTTCCTTATACTTATACGCAATATCCATATTTTGTTGATGTATAGGACTACTATACCATATGGAATGTCCGGGAATCTACGTAATTTCAGAAGAATCTATCTGCCCGCTTCATTTTATTGGGAATGCGCTTAGATTCGGAAATTGCTTGCGCTTCATTGCTTCTGCCACCCAGTCATTCAGCTGCGGAACAGTCAGCGGCCTTGAAAAGTAATACCCTTGAAAAGTTAAGTCAGACTTTAGTTCCAGCAGAAACTCCGCTTGCTTCTGCCGCTCTACCCCTTCAATGACGACAGCCAAATCCATCGAGCAGCCAATCGCCAGGATGGCATTCAGCACGGCACATTTCTTTGGCGGTGCCGGCACCCCGTCTGTAAAAGATTTATCGATTTTCAGCGTCGTGATCGGCAGCTGCTGCAGATAGGAAAGCGATGATACGCCTGTTCCAAAATCATCAAGAGCCACCGAGAAACCATAGCGCTTGAACCGCTTCATAGCGGCAATCGCCTGCGGAATCGATTTCGCGGTACTTGTTTCTGTAATTTCCAGCTCAATACGGCTTGGATCGATTTTATACGCACCGGTTTCTTTCCAAAGAAGGTCCAGCAAATGGGGATCTGTTACATACTCCCCCGGTATATTGATGGCTACCTGAGGTATATGTGTGCCCTGAGAATCCCAGTTATGAATCTGTCTGCACACTTCCCGGATGATCCAGTCAGTCACTTCGCCCATCCGTCCATCCTGCTCTAAAATCGGAACGAACGTGGCAGGCGGAATCGGCCCAAGATCCGGATGCATCCAGCGCAGCAACGCTTCGACCCCGACAAATTCAGCATGGGCACCTTTCACTTTCGGCTGATAGACGAGGGAAATATGATTTTCCTTGAGCGCCTTGGAAATATCACGCAATACATCCCGCTCATAAGACATACCGTGGATGGCAGGATCGAACGTCAGCAAGCCCCACTCACGTGTAATCGCTGCCTGTTCCACGACCATCATCGCCTCTTTATACAACTGCTTGACTGATTTATGCTGATCGGCTTTTGCCACCCCGCAAACGTAGCGCATCTCTTGCCGTTTGATCGGCAGCAATTGATCGATTTCCCGCTGCATAATGACTAAAAACTTATGAAAATCTGCGTAACGTCCTGCCTGCTTGACATAAAACAAATAACGGTTCCCGCTGACACGGTACAACTCGGTGAATGTAGGTTTCCACTTCGCAAGCAGCGAGCCAATTTCCTGCAGGATTTCGTCCCCCGCTTCATAGCCGTATAATTGATTGATCCGCTGAAGGTCAGGGAAATTCCAGACTGCCACATCCCCCGCTGCCACGTCATCGGTTAAACAACGCTCCCAATTCCGGCGGTTCGGAAGTTTTGTCAATACGTCAAAATACTTTAGCCAATAATCCAAATAACCGTCTACATATGAAACCAATAGCATCGCAACAAGCAGCAAACCCGCTCCGACACCTATTAATGTATTCATGAAATGCATATGCATCACGGGTTCACCTAACGCTTGTCCAGTTTCTATGTAAAAGCCCGTTCCGAACATTCCGATAAAGTGCACGGCTGCTGTTCCGGCAGTCAGAAACGCGACTGCTGACACTTTCGATAACACCGCGCGTTTCGGATGACTGATCGCCCGAAGTGCGAAATAGGTCAACAACCCGGCAATTACGTTTGCCAGTATCATCAGCAACCAATTATAGCTGATGTACACATCCATCTTCATCGCTTTCATACCGAGTAAATGCATGATGCTCATCCCGTCTGCTATGAGCGCCGCCGCTACCGCATGACGCCAGCATATTTTCATCGGGGTCTGCACAAGATGGAATGCCAGCAACGCCGCAAAAAATATCGGCAGAATACAAAGGAATCCCCATGTGTAGTCTACATGCATTTCTACGGGCAGCACGAGTGAATTCATCGCCAGGAAATGTGTAGACCATATTCCGAATGCGAGTGCCAGCGAAGCCAGCACAAGCCAGACTTCCCGTTTGAAAAAGCTGGGTTTTTGCATCCGGTCATATAGATTAAGCGTCGTAAAGGAAGCGAACACTATTACCAGAATGGACAATATGTTCATTTCCAGCGAATAGGAACCGGTTAATTGTGATAGTTCTTGGTAGTCTGGTGCACTAAACATCCGTTCCACCTCCTCAACCCATATAAAAGGGAGATTCATACTTTATAGTGATTCTAACTACTCATGGTAAACGTTATACATAAAAGTTTATTCTACTATTATTTACTATTTTACTAGTATAGTCAATTTATTTCCGAGTAATATGGAGGTGTTTCTCCCTGTTTTTAGTAACTTTCTGCTGGCATTATGTTTTATTTGTAAGGGATCGCAACAGATGTACAAAGTGTACGTACTTCTATCGCCGCAGTATGGTAGAATACAGGAAATTACTGCTTAAAGGAGAGAGTTTATGCCTATCTACAATAAACTTGTACGTGACTTGATTCCACAGATTATCGAAGCCGATGGAAAGACATGTGTAACCCAGACACTTAATGAGACGCAATACATTGCTGAATTGAATAAGAAAATGCACGAAGAGCTCGCGGAGTATGAAGAAGCCGATACAGCAGAAGCAGCAGTGGAAGAACTGTCCGACTTACTGGAACTGATCCATGCGGCTGCCAATCATCATGGCGTGACAGTTGAGGAGCTGGAAACGGTGCGCGCCGAAAAAGCCAGTGCACGCGGCGGATTCACAGACCGGATTTTTCTAGTGGAAGTACAAGATGACTAAACTGCGGCTGCTGACGAAAAACTTGGTGAATGACTTAAAACAACTGACTGCAGAAGCAGATACAATCTACTGGATGACGTCATTTATGATGAAGTCAGGCGTTAAGGAAGTACTTCCCTCTCTTCGTGATGCTGCCATTCGCGGCGCAGAAATCAAGATCCTGACAGGCGATTATCTGTCCATCACTCAGCCTGATGCCCTTACTTTACTGTACGATGGATTGCCGGGCGCCGAACTTCGGATGATGGAGAGCGGCGGCACTTCCTTTCACCCGAAAGCCTATCTATTTAAGTCAGCAGACAGCGCTGCCGTGATCATCGGCTCCTCGAATCTTTCTAAATCCGCATTAACTAATGGAATCGAGTGGAATCTCTACGCGCCGTCGTCTGCAGATGAAGATATTTTCGAGACCTCTGCCAGCGCATTTACAGAAATGTTCTTGTCGCCGAACACCGTAGCAATCAATGAGAATCAAATCGAACAATACCGGCAGCGATATGACGAAACCAACCGAAAACTGCCATTCAGTTCTATATGGGAGCCATATACAGCCGCGACCGAAATCGAAATGACATTTGGCCCAACTGAACATGCATCCGCCGACAGTTTCACCGATCCCGCAGCCACGTATGAGTCAGCTGTAATGGAACCGCGGCCTGCACAGGAACTTGCGCTGGCTGCTTTAAATGAAACTGTCAAGAATGGTTATGAAAAAGCGCTCGCTGTTCTCGCTACAGGACTCGGCAAAACATACCTTGCCGCGTTCTTCGCTGAATCATTCAAACGCGTACTTTTCATTGCCCATCGTGAAGAACTGCTGACACAGGCGCAGGCTTCCTTCTCGCGCGTTTTTCCGAACCGGACGAGCGGTATTTATAACGGCCAGCAAAAAGAAACTGACACAGAATTTGTTTTCGCATCTATCCAGACACTCGCCAGACAATACCATCTGGAGAAGTTCTCTTCTGCCGCGTTCGATTTAATTGTCGTGGATGAATTCCATCATGCGGCGGCCACTACATATGAACGCGTCCTGGATTACTTTACGCCAGAATTTCTGCTCGGCCTCACCGCCACACCGGACCGGCTCGACAATAAAGATGTCTACAGCCTGTGCAACGGCAATGAAGCGATCTCTATCCACTTTCTGGACGCCATCCGGCAAAATTGGCTTTCCCCTTTCGTCTACTACGGTGTACTGGACAAAACGGATTACAGCGAGCTGAAATGGCGCAATAACCGCTATGACGAAGAGGAACTGTCCCGGCTGCAATTGCGGGACAGTTACGCGGAAGCTGTAATCACTGCATGGAACGAACATAAGAAAACCCGCACCATCGCCTTCTGTTCTTCCGTTAAACAAGCCAGTTTCCTAAGCGACTACTTCACAGAAGCCGGCTTCCGTTCACTTGCGCTGCACGGAGGCACGGACCGGCACGCACGCATTGCAGCCCGAAACATGCTGGAAACTGGTCAACTCGATATGATCTTCACCGTCGACTTATTTAATGAAGGCGTCGACATCCCGAACGTCGATACTTTATTATTCGTCCGCCCTACCGAATCATTAACTGTCTTCACGCAGCAAATCGGCCGCGGTTTACGAATCGCGCCAGGCAAGTCGCACTGCGTAATCATTGACCTGATTGGAAACTATCGCAATGCCCGGAAAAAGTTCCAAGTATTCAACGAGTCGAACGAGCTGCCGGCGAAGATCAGCAGCGGGACATTCAGTGAACCGAGTTATTTTGAATTTCATTTTGAAACGGCTGTCGTTGATCTGCTTGAAGCTATGAAACAAAATGAACCTGTCCAGCAACGGCTGATTACTGCCTATTTTGAACTAAAAGCTGAACTGGGGCACCGCCCTTCCTATCTGGAATACCATCTGAAAGCCACTGAAGATGCAAAAGCCATCCAGCAAAAATTCAAGACGTACCCGCTACTCCTGAAATATGCTGATGAACTGAATGATTTGGAGAAAGAAGTTCTTACACAGCATAAAGATTGGCTAATTGAAGTGAACAAAACGACAATGACGAAAAGCTATAAGATGATTTTGTTAAAGTACATGCTGACGAGAGGACCTGCCAATTGGCATCAGCCCGTCACCCCAAAAGAAGCTGCGCCGTTTTTCCATGCGTATTTGATGGAGAAGCCCTATCGCCGTGATGCAGATCTGTCGGATAAACAAGGCAAATCACTCCGGCTATATAATGAAGAAAAGATAGCCAAACTGATTGCTGCCATGCCGATGACGAAGTGGAGCGGGGCTTCTAAAGGTAAGATTGTGTTTGAGGACGGGATGTTCATACCTAAGATAGATGTTGCAGAGGAGCACGAGGAAATCTTGTACGGCTGGGTGAAGGAGATTTGTGAATATCGCCTGCATTGGTATTTTGAAAGAAAGAGTGCTGACATATAAGCTTTCCACTTTGCTGCTGTTATTCTATAACTACTATCCTTGAACTCAATAGGCACTCTTCATCAGCTTCGCATTTATTCAAGAACAGCCCTGCCGATTATGAATCCTTGCTCGTCTTGATTATTTCAATTGGGCTTCAGGTGCTGTTGAATACCCCGCAGCACCTGAAGATTACACATTTGCACAAACTTTTTTACGACACTTTGCACGCTTACCCAATGCGTGCAAAGTGTTTTTTGTCTAACTTCTTCTTGAAGCCCCTTTTGAATATTTCCTGCACATTGTTGATCGTGACATACGCTTCTTCATCGGTATGCTGTAAAATGCGTCGCAGCTGAACGAGTTCTGACTGATTAATGATCACATACAAAATATCTTTTGTTTCCATTGTGTAGCCGCCGCGGCCTTCGAGGATGGTGACGCCTCTTCCCATAGTAGTCAGCAGTTCCTGTCGAATGGTTTCCTGGTGATTAGAGATAATCATCACAGCTTTTCGATCGTCTGCCCCGCCAACGATTTTATCAATGACAATCGCCCCGACATAGACAGCCACTAATGTATACATCGCCTTTTCTATTCCTATAACGAAAACCGAGAGCAAGATGACTGCGATATCAATGACCAGCATGGATTTACCTACACTCCAGCCTAGCAATTGGGACATCAGTCTGGCCAATATGGTTGCCCCGCCGGAGGTTCCGCCGACTCTAAAAATAATTCCAAGGCCCATGCCGACGAACAGCCCGGCAAACAATGCAGCCAAGAGCGTGTCATCGCTGAATTTCACTCCCCAATGGACGCTCAGCTGCAAAAATACCGACATGAAAACAGTTGTAATCAATGTATAGATAAACGACCTTTTGTCTAAAAATTTATAGCCTACCAAAATTAAGACCAAGTTCAACACAAGACTGACAGCAGCCGTTGACCAGTTAAATACATAATGCGCGATAATGGAAAGTCCAATCACGCCGCCTTCAGACAGCATGTTTGGAATTGCGAAGTAGTTAATTCCAATTGCGAAAAGCAATGAGCCCGCAATCAAGGCTGTATAATCGATCCATTTCTGTTTCATTACTACACCCCTTCTGTCTCATCAGGTGATGAGTTTTTGTGTACATAAAATGGCCCTCACCTGTTGTAAGATGAGGACCAGTAGATGATAGACGTTTATTTCACGTTAAGACAAGAAATGTTGTTTACCCTTCAATATATGTTGCTCCATAACGGATCTAACCATATCGAAATCACGTTTTTTCAGATTTTCGTTTATTAGAATATGATCGTCTATGGACATTTGAATCCGGCTGAGATCCTGAAAAATTTTCATTCCGTGGTGAAAGCACCTATCACTGACGTTGCCAAGTATTTTCACGAAGTAGTCATTGCCGGTCAGCTGCAATAAATAGGAATGGTATTCCAGATCAGATTTGATGAACTCGTAGACTTTAGACTCTTCATACATCTTTTGCTGTTCTTCAACAAGGGCTTCCAAACGCTCCAGATGTTCGTCAGCG
Source organism: Sporosarcina sp. P37 (assembly GCF_002109365.1). Classification (NCBI taxonomy): domain Bacteria; kingdom Bacillati; phylum Bacillota; class Bacilli; order Caryophanales; family Caryophanaceae; genus Sporosarcina; species Sporosarcina sp. P37. The sequence goes on along the minus strand of NZ_CP015349.1, from coordinate 2,153,190 downwards.
AAAACAGCCGATAGCTTTTCTATCGAGAATAACTCAATGGCTAGCCGTACATCCATGACATTGTTCGTTTCTGCAACTGTCATTTGTTTAATATAGATTCCTTTTCTCGGGTAAATCTCAACAAAATTTTCAGAAGCCAATTTTAATAATGCTTCCCTGATCGGAGTTCGGCTCATACCCAGTAAGTCTGCTAACTCATTTTCGGATACCATGGGACCTTTTAATTCGCCCTTAATAATCAGTTCCTTAATCTGTGCATAAGCTTTATCATTTAAATACTTTGGCTTTGAAATGATAGTCACCTCATCCTGACACGATTAGTAAACCGCCGGTCGTCTGTGGTCGAGGCAAGGAATACTTTCTCTAGCATTCTTAACAGTTTCAGCATCCATATCTGCCATAACGAACCCTTCTCCTTCAGGAGCCCGTGCGACAACTGTTCCCCAAGGATCAATAATCATACTGCTTCCATAGCAGGCTTTTCCAGGCACATTAGTTCCAAACTGTCCGGCTGCCACAACATAACATTGGTTTTCTATTGCTCGTGCTCTTAGTAATACTTCCCAGTGTAACATTCCCGTATATAAAGTGAAAGCTGCCGGAATAAACAGAACACTCGCACCGTTAAAGGCATAACTTCTGAAAAGTTCAGGGAATCGCAAGTCGTAACAAATACTCAATCCCGCTTTTCCAATCGGCAGATCAACCATTTTAGTAGACTCTCCCGCTTGCACTGTATCTGATTCTTTATATGTTCCTCTTCCTTCGATACCAATATCAAAGAGATGCACTTTTCTATACGTTTCAAGCAACTCGCCGTCTTTCCCGATAAACAGGCTCGTATTATATGACTTTTCATCAGTATGCTTCTCCAGAATACTTCCAGCGTGAATGAAGATACTGTGTTTCTTTGCCAGTTCCGTCAGCATCGTAGTAGTTTCGCCTTCTGGAATTACTTCTGCCGCTCCCGGCTTCTGTTCTTCAGGCCCCATGAAGTTGAAGTACTCCGGAAGGGAAACTAGTTCTGCGCCTTCATTAGCCGCCTGTTCAATAAACTTCTTTGCTTTCTCTAAGTTTTCTTTCTTATTGTCTCGTGTATTCAATTGAATAACTGCTGTTTTCATTTCGACATTCCTCCTGGTATTTTATTATTTACTTCCCAGTAGTTCCGGCAGCCATAGTGATAACTGAGGGAAATACGTAATTAATAGTAATGCGATGAACAATGGAATGTACATCGGCAATATTGCTTTCACAATACTTTCAAACGAGATTTTCCCCACCCTGCTCATAACATAAAGACCTAAGCCTACAGGTGGTGTGACCATCCCAATCAACAAGTTAAAGGACATGACGATACCGAAGTGAATACGATCAATACCCAAACTATCGATAATCGGCAATAGAATCGGCAATAAAATTAACTTAATTGGTATCCCTTCCATAGCCATTCCAAGGACCAGCAACATTACGTTGATGATTAACAGCATCAAATACTTATTGTCCGTTAAGTCCAACAGGAAGTTAGAAAGTAAGTAAGGGAGTTGTTCAGCCGAGATGACCCATCCCATAGCTGTACCGATTCCTACAAGGAACATAATGAGTGCAGTTGAACCGACACTGTCAACGAACCCTTTTTTCATCGTATCCCATTTCAATTCTTTATAGACGGCTGCACAGAATATAGAGTACACAACTGCGATTGCACCCGCTTCTGTCGGTGTTACGACCCCGCCAAGCATTCCGCCGAGTATAACCGCCGGAGCAAGAATTGCAAAGAATCCGTCCTTAAATGTCTGTCCAAGTGTTTGTAGTTTAAATGGCTCTGCTGGAGGAGTGACAATCGTGCCTCTCGCAGCACCAATATATACATAAATTGATAATGTCACTGCAATTAATAGCCCAGGAATAATACCGGCAATAAACAGCTTTTCGACAGAAACTTCAGCCAGATATGCGTAAATAATCAGAGGCACACTTGGCGGAATAATCGCCCCTATTACAGAGGATGCTAATGTCAAAGCAGCACTGAAAGGTTTTTGGTATCCTTTGTCTGTCATCGCCTTAAGTTCAATCGCTCCAAGACCTGCCTGATCGCCTACCGCCGTTCCTGAAATCCCGGAGAATATGACACTGGCCGCAATGTTTACCTGTGCCAGCCCCCCTCTAATATGACCGATTAGAGCGGATGCAAAAGCAAAAATACGTTGCGTAATACCGGCTGAGTTCATTAAGTTACCGGCTAATATGAAGAGTGGCACTGATAAAAGCGTGTAGCCTTTTATTCCTTCCACCAACATAAGCGGTAACACTTCCGTTGTATACCCCCCCATGACCAGCACTACAATTGTCGAGAGTGCCATAGCAAAGGAAATCGGGAATCCGAACAGCAGCAACAGGAAGAATACCGAAAACAATGTAATTGCTAATAGCATATGTTATTCCACCTCCTCTTCTGAGACTAGATGCTGCGCTGGTTTAATTGAGCGGAAAATTCCATAAGCCGCCGTTACAACCACTAGAGCCAGCATCAATACCAGCGGTGCATAAAACCAGGCTGAGGGTGCTTTCATAATAACTGTTGTCTTTTCAAGATGTGAAATTGTCAGCTTCAATGAAAAGAAGAACATCGTAGCGGAAGCAATAAACAATAATAAACTGTTAATCATATTAATGATTCTTTGCTTTCCATAACTGAATTTATCGACCAGAAATGTAATCGCGATGTCTTCTTTATCCACCACTATCTTTCCAAATCCTAAAAATGTGATCCAGCAGACTAAGATAGAGAATAGTTCTTGTGACCAGTCCAGTGAATGACTAAAGAAGTATCTCAGCACTATCTCTGTCGACAAGATCCCAATCAAAGCGAAGAAGCAAAGTAAAGCGATGAACAAATAGATGTTTGCGACTGTATCGAGTATCTTTTTCACTGGGAGTCCACCTCATTATTCAATAGATTTTATCTTGTCTACGAAACCTTCAGGGATCTTGCCTTCTTTTTCAAGTTGGTAGTGGTAATCGGAAAATGCTTCTACCCATTCATCTTTATCAATTTCAAAGACTTCAATTCCATGATCGTCTTTCATCATTTGCATATGTTTTTCAACTTCATCAAGCGTTAATTTCGTCGCTTCTTCTCCTGCTTCATTAGCTGCCTCTACAAGGATTTTCTGATGTTCTTCAGATAGCTCGGAGTATTTGTCTTCACTGATTGCAATGACGACATCTTGTGGATATTCATCAATATTCGTCATATATGGGGCAATTTCCGTGAACTTCATTGGCCATACTAATGAAATCGGCGATGTAACTGCGTTTACAAGACCTTGTTTCAAACCAAGATACGTCTCAGTCCAAGCAATTACTGTAGGCTTTGCTCCTACAGAATTATAAGCAGAGGAATAGAACGCAGATTCAAACGACCGTAACTTCAATCCTTTTAGATCCTCTACTGTCTTAACTGGTTCTTTTGACAACATGACACGGTATGGGCCGCGTCTAAAGTTCCGTTCAGTATTCAAGATTCTAACTCCGTTTTCAATTAAGTTCTCTTCAATATCTTTTCCGATTTCGCCTGTATTGAACTTTTGGTAATGTTCAAAATCCCTGAACAGATAAGGCACACTTCCAACTTCAATTCTTGCATCAAAATCCTGGAAGTAATTTGCACCTTCAGCGTACATATCTTGAGTCCCAAGCAGCATATTGTCTATTTGCGTTGTTCCTTTACCAAGTTGCTCTGCAGGGTAAACTTTTACTTGTAAGCTACCGTCACTCTTCTCGTTAACTAGTTCAGCAAAATGCTCAAACCCTTGACCTTCAGCGGTATCTTGCGGCATTTTGGTTCCCATCTTTAATACGACTGCTTTTTCCGAACCATTCTTCGAGCTGCCGTCAGCTTCGCCACCGCTGCAAGCACTTACAAGTAGTGCAAAAGCCGACACTAGCATTACTGTAAGAAGTCTTTTCATTTATTTTCCGCCTTCCATTTTAGAATAGTATGCATCGATTAATTCATCTGCTCTAGTGATACTGGAAAGAACTTTTCCACCGTCCAGCAATTTCTTCGTATTTGGCTCCTTCTGTTCGCTTGCTTCAGTTTTTGCAAGGATTTCTTCATAATCCAAATCTGCCGGCATAACCAGTACCCCATTATCGTCCGCGACAATCAGATCACCAGGATTTACACTTACACCGCCGCATTGTACAGATGTGTTGATTTCTCCACTTTCACCATAAAGCTTCGTTGTGATGGGTGATAATCCTGTAGCAAAGACAGGAAGTCCAATTTCACGTAGCGCTTGAATGTCCGTACAAGGTCCATCGATGATAATAGCTGCGAGCTTTCTTACATTGGCCGCATATGCAACCATTTCTCCAACACAAGCATGTTTAACATCGCCTGTCCGGTCAATGACCAAGATATCTCCTTCTTCAGCTAAACTCACTGCCTTATGTACCATAGTAGAGTCATCTACACTTGTTCTGACTGTAAATGCGGTACCGACAACGCTTACATTTTCAAACATACTTTTAATTCTTGGATCCATAAATCCATAATGTAAGTGGTGTCCAATTGTCGCTGGCTCTACCTTGCTGAATCGTTCCTTAAGTTCACTCGTTAATTTACTATTTTCTACACGGTTTAATATTTTCATCTTCCATTCCTCCTCGAATACTTCTTGTATACAAGTAGAATATTACGGTTAATTTATCTCAAAAACAATAGTGCTTTGTGATTATTACGAATATTTAGTTATTTAAAGATAGCGCTTTCATTTGTTTTATGTATAATGTTGAAAATTACCAATCAATAGAATGCAGAACTACTTTTACCCTATTTTTTATAACAGGAGCAGAAAGAAAGCCTGCACGTATGATAAGTACACAGAAAATCCTCCAGCTTCCACTTGTTCAACAATCAAGGGCTTTTTTATGAAATTCTTGTTTATAGAAGAACTTTTCATTTAGAATTTAATATAATAATATAGTAATATCTTGAAAAATTATTCAGAAAATTTTATTTACTGAGTGATTAGAACTACTAAGTGATAAGCTATAGGCAGCTCCAATATTTCAATGCTTTACTTATCAAGAGGTGGTGAAATAGAGTTTGGAATCGAATCTTTGTTTTATTTAGCCCTAGAAGGCAAAAAGCAGCTGCTGCATATTACTTAGCGACGACTGCACCCAAACTCATATGTAAACACTTTGTGTTAGCCCCGGACATTTTTAGCTAGTAAACACGCTAAATTTGACGAAGGTTCTATGATTACAGAAACGCCGATACAAAGATTATTAATTTTCGTTTGTAAATTTCATCAATAAAAGGATGGAGCTATTTCGATTGGTGTTTCCGCAGGTGGGTTATGGAGGGGTCTGATATGGATTATGTTAAAACGGGGTATTTTATCGCCCTTTGATATACGGACAGCGCTAGTATTAGTTGTTTTCCAGTCGAACTTCAGGTGCTGTTGAATACCCCGCAGCACCTGAAGATTACACATTTGCACAAACTTTTTTACGACACTGTGCACGCTTACCCAATGCGTGCATAGTGTTTTTTGTCTAACTTCTTCTTGAAGCCCCTTTTGAATATTTCCTGCACGTTGTTGATCGTGACATACGCTTCTTCATCGGTATGCTGTAAAATGCGTCGCAGCTGAACGAGTTCTGACTGATTAATGATCACATACAAAATATCTTTTGTTTCCATTGTGTAGCCGCCGCGGCCTTCGAGGATGGTGACGCCTCTTCCCATAGTAGTCAGCAGTTCCTGTCGAATGGTTTCCTGGTGATTAGAGATAATCATCACAGCTTTTCGATCGTCTGCCCCGCCAACGATTTTATCAATGACAATCGCCCCGACATAGACAGCCACTAATGTATACATCGCCTTTTCTATTCCTATAACGAAAACCGACAGTAAGATGACTGCGATATCAATGACCAGCATGGATTTACCTACACTCCAGCCTAGCAATTGGGACATCAGTCTGGCCAATATGGTTGCCCCGCCGGAGGTTCCGCCGACTCTGAAAATAATTCCAAGGCCCATGCCGACGAACAGCCCGGCAAACAATGCAGCCAAGAGCGTGTCATTGCTGAATTTTACTCCCCAATGGACGCTCAGCTGCAAGAATACCGACATGAAAACAGTCGTGATCAGTGTATAGATAAACGACCTTTTGTCTAAAAATTTATAGCCTACTAAAATCAAAACCAAGTTTAACACGAGACTGGCTGCTGCAGTTGACCAGTTAAATACATAATGCGCGATAATGGAAAGTCCAATCACGCCGCCTTCAGACAGCATGTTTGGAATTGCGAAGTAGTTAATTCCAATTGCGAAAAGCAATGAGCCCGCAATCAAGGCTGTATAATCGATCCATTTCTGTTTCATTACTACACCCCTTCTGTCTCATCAGGTGATGAGTTTTTGTGTACATAAAATGGCCCTCACCTGTTGTAAGATGAGGACCAGTAGATGACAGACATATATTTCGCTTATGACAAGAATTTCGATTAATTTTTCAATGGTCCATAAAGGAAGATGAAGGTTGTTTACTTCTCCTTCTGCCAATTTATCGATTAAATACTTCTGGAAAATGTCAGAACCGATCGCATTAACAATTCCATTCTCGGAAGAAATGTATCCAATTCCATATACTCATCGGCTGCATGCCAGTTACCGCCTACGGGACCCATTGCACATATTGTAGGTATTCCAATCGATGAGGCAAATCCTGCATCAGCGGCCCCTTTTGTTTTCTGCTCTGTGATTGGCAATGACATGTCCTGCGCACACTTTTCTACAATTTCGTAAAGGTTCGCTATGCCATCGTTATATTCCATTGGCAAAATACTGACCCCGCCTGATAAACTGCTTTTCGTTCCTGGAATATATGATGTATTTACAATTTTTTCGATTTCTTTATACACTTCATCAAAATCTTTTGTTTTCCAAAATCCTGAATGGACCGTAGCTGATGCATGCGGCGATACCATATTGTTGCTGACACCGCCCTGGATGATGCCAATATTAATGGTTACATCCTTATCATTATTCATTAGTTCCTTAATTTTGATCATCTTTAACGCAAGTTCATCATTCGCACTAATTCCATTTTCAATAAATGCTCCTGAATGGGATGCCTTTCCTTCTACTTCAATTTTGAGATGAGCAGATCCTTTTCTTGCGGTGACAACTGAACCATCAGGTCGCCCTGCTTCAAGATTAAAAACTGCTAATGCATCCTTAGCTCTTTCTTCAATAACTGCTCTCGAAATCGGGGAACCAATTTCTTCTTCCGGTGTAAACAAGATTTCAATATCGCATAAATCATCAACAGCAAATTCCTTCAGCGCTGCAGCTGCATAAATCATCGTCACCAAGCCGGCTTTCATGTCTGATACTCCGGGTCCGCGCAGAAGATTTCCCTCTACGGCGAACGGTCTGTCTTTTGTCGTTCCATCCGGATGGACCGTATCCATATGACCCATCAGTAGGATCTTCCCGTCTTTTGGCCCCTTAATAGTAGCGATTATATGATTTCCGAATTCCTCATTTTCTCTTACTTCATAGGAAATCCCTTTGCCGTCAAGCAATTCCATAATCTTTGCGGCTACATTATTGACGCCTGCTTTATCGTAAGAATAACTGTCTGTATTTACAATTGACTTGAGAAAGTCCAAGGCTTCTTGTTCATTTGCAGCCAGGTATTCGGTAAGCTTTGTCATGACTTGCGCGCTCATAATTTAATCACTTTCCTTTTCTAATTTCCTTGCCAGCGTGTACTTTTTGAATTCATTAAATATAATTTTTCCAAATACGAAGAACGTGATAACCAAAATGACTGCACTGACTGGTCTTGTGAAGAAGATACTTAAACTTTCCTGGGACAATAACATAGATCTTCTGAAGTTTGTTTCTGCAATAGGCGCCAGAATCATGGCTAACAGTAAAGGAGCCAGAGGTAATTCGACTTTTAGCATCACATAGCCCAACAATCCAAATATCAGCATGATCATTACATCAAACATTGAATTGGCGATGGAGTATGAACCTAATACACAAAGCACCACAATCACCGGCATTAGAATTCCTTCCGGTATGCGCAATAACTTCGGGAATATTTTAGTGGCTCCAAGTCCCAATGCGAGCATAAAGATATTCGCTACAATTAATGCCATGAAAATTCCATAAATCACATCGGCATTTGTTGTAAATAACATAGGACCCGGCGTCAGGCCTTGTATCATCAATGCACCAAGCATTACTGCCGTGATTACATCACCTGGAATTCCTAATGTCAGCAGCGGTACTAATGCTCCGCCTGTTACTGCACTATTAGCAGATTCAGTCGCAGCCAGACCATCTACGTTTCCTTTTCCAAATTGGGATTTATCTTTTGAGGCACGTTTTGCTTCATTATAAGCAACGAATGAAGCTACACCTGATCCTGTTGCCGGAATAATCCCTATAAATGTTCCTATCGCTGAAGAACGAAGCAAGTTAAACCAGTTTCTTTTCAACTCTGACATCTTTAGGCCAATAGAAGTCGACCCTATTTTACTTTGCAATTGCTCGCTTTTACCTTCCATCCTTGTCAAGACTTCTGAAATAGCGAATAACCCAACCAAAGCAGGTACCACGTTAATTCCGTTTAATAAATCTACACTGCCAAAAGTAAATCTTTCTGTTCCTTTAACCGGATCTAGTCCGATAGAAGCAATGATTAATCCTATTAAGCCTGCAATAACGCCCTTTAATAGTGACTTCCCCGATACGCCCGCCACTATCGATAAGCCGAAAATTGCCAAAGCAAAATATTCTGGAGGTCCAAACGTTAGAGCAAACTTTGCCAATTGCGGTGAAACGAGAATTAGCACCACACAACTGAAAATTCCGCCAATTACAGATGCAACAGTCGTCATGGTAAGTGCCTTTTTCGCTTCTCCTCTTTTTGTCAATGCCGGCCCTTCCAATAGCGCTGCCGCTGCTGCCGCAGTTCCTGGTGTTCCAACGAGGATAGCCGTGATAGACCCGGCATAGACAGCTCCAACATACACGCCCAGCAATGCACTGAACGCAACGATAGGCGGTATTCCGAATGTCAGCGGTATTAATAATGCCAGCCCCATTGTCGCTGTGAGCCCGGGCAATGCTCCAAATACAATGCCCAGTGCAACTCCTGCTAAGTTAGCAAGGAGTGCGACCGGAGCCAAAGCGAATAGTAATCCTGCAATAATATCTGGGGACACAGTATCCCCTCCTTTTTAAAGTTTAAGGTAATGGAATTTTGAAAAGGAAAGTAAACACGTAATATAAAACAAACGGCAACAGTATAGACGTAGCGATCAAGATTGGAATCTTCCGAATTCCAAATAACCACTGCCCAATAAAAAGGAATACTATGGTTGAAATAATGAACCCCGTTTGAAAGAATAATGCTATATAGCCGAGCAGCACAATAATGAATAGAACCACTCCAAAGACTGTCTTTCCATTAAAGGCTATTACGTCTTTACTGCGCTTGAAACGCAGTATTGCGGTGATTAGTAAAATAACAGAGGTAACCGCAATTAACAGGAAGACCAATTTGGGAAAGAAATCCGGCCCGTATTTAATAGTAGAATCTACTTTTAACTTTGAAGAGAAAAAATAACCAATCACTGAAAACAACAATAAAACTATACCTGTAGAAATATCACTAATTTCTTTTTTCATAGATTCCATACCACCTATGTCGTGTTATTTTAATTTAACGACTGAATTACTTTTCCATTCTTCTCATTTTCATTTGATACTTTTTCTTTAAATTCATCAGAGTTAAGATATTTGATTGGAAGTCCCGCATTTTGGAACTGCCCCTTTACTTTGTCTTCATCCAATGCATTTTTAATTGCTTCATCCAATTTGTCTACTATTTCTTTTGGTGTATCTTTAGGTGCCATGAAACCAAACCAAGCACCTTGACCAACCAATTCATAATCTAATTCTTTAAAGGTTGGCACGTCAGGCAGATTCTCTAATCTTTCATCTGAAGTTACCGCAAGAATTTTAAGTGCGTTACTTTCTGCATGAGGGGTAATCTCAGAAATAGTATTTACTGAAGCCGTGATATGATTGCCAAGTAATGCACTGACAGCCTCCGCCCCTCCATCGAATGGAACGTGCTCCATTTCTGTATCTGGAATCTGATTTAAAAATTCAGCAGTAACAACGTGTTGATGCAATCCGGCACCAGTAGTTCCGTACGTAGCTTGTCCTGGATTTTCTTTTGCAAATTGCAGAAGTTCATCCAGAGAATTGATACCTGAATCCGAATTAACTGCTATGCCATACGGTGCTTCAGAAATCTGAGCAATCGGGTAAAAGTCTTCCGTCACGTTATATCCCACGTCATTTGCATTTGGCGTCAATGTAGAAGGTCCGACAGCCGTTAGAATAATTGTATAGCCATCTGGTTTTGATCCTTTCAGCGTGTTCATTCCTGTTGCTCCTGCGCCGCCAGGTTTAGAGACCACGTTAACCGTCTGCCCTAATTGATTTTGCAGAGATTGACCGATCAAGCGGGCTTGTACATCCGCACTTCCCCCGGGACCATAAGGGATTATCAAACTAATCGGGCGCTTCGGATAATCCAAATCACCCGATGAAGCGCTTTCACTTCCGCTATCTTTATTGCAGGCAGTGAGAATAACAAGTGCCAATGTAAGAAAAAGCATCATAAGCTTTTTACTATTTTTAATCATTTTATTTCCTCCTCTTTTTCCTTAAAATTTATGCTCTCTTTTTCTGAAACTCCTAGGTAAGGTTTCAGAAAATTTAAACGTAGTGTTATAATATATGGTGTTCGTATAAATGTAAAATATATATTAAGTGTATTCTATATATCTTTTTCGTATATAAGGAATAAGGGGGCATGCTTCATTGAATATTCAAAGACTAAAGTATTTTATGGCAGTTGTTGAACACGGCACCATTTCAAAAGCCGCCATAGCACTAAATATTACCCAACCGCCGTTAAGTGCGGCAATCAAAGGTTTTGAAGATGAAATAGGCGTCAATTTATTCGACAGAATCGGGAAAAGGATGTATCTGAACGATACCGGACGGTTATTATATAGGCGCGGAAAAGAGTTATTGGCGTCTGCAGAAATAATTATTCAAGAAATTCATGAACATCATCAAGGTGAAGGCGGACATATTACGATTGGGTCTTCAACTATTGCAAATCTAACAATCATTCCCGAAGTTGTTCATTACTTTAATGAACGGGATATACCGATTATTATCCATGTCAAGGAAGGCAACGCGGCCTATATACTGGAGCAAATACGTCATCATAAGATGGACATAGGAATTTTGCGTAATGTTTTTAATAAAGAAGACTTGCATACGATTCCTTTATTATCTGAGAGATTGCTGGTAGCCCTTCCGCCTTCCCATCCTTTGGCCGACAATAAATCCATTACATTAGATGAACTAAAAGATGAGAAGTTCTTTATGCAGCATACAACTTTCGGTCATGGCATCTCTGAAGATATATTGGAAGAATGTCATATTCGCGGATTTAATCCGAACATCATTTATTGGGGAACTGAAACTTTACCTATGCTCAATATGGTAAAGAAAGGTATGGGCGTGGCATTTTGTCCCGAAGCTTTCTCAAAGCTAGATGGAATGGATCTTCCCCCGCTTTTGGAGCTGTCTGATCCGGTTCTTTATTCAAAATTAAATTTAGTGACCTCCAAAAACGGCGTGAAAAAAGCAGCAGCGGAACACTTTATTAAAGTAGCAAAAGAAATAGTAAAAATTTTGGATATTCATTAATCAAATATAATTAAGATTCTAAAATAACTTATACACAAATGGAATTACCCATGATAATCTATTAACGGAATATAATGATAAACAGAAATGAGTGGAAACATGAAAACATTTAACATTGCGGTAATTGCCGGAGACGGAATTGGGCAGGAAGTGGTTGATGAAGGCATAAAGGTAATGAAAAAGGCAGCGGAATTGGATGGCCGCCTGTCCTTTGGGTTCACGTATTTTCCGTGGGGCTGTGAATATTATCTGGAGCACGGAAGTATGATGGCGCCTGACGGGATGGAACAGTTGGAGAAGTTCGATGCCATTTATTTAGGGGCTGTCGGTTTTCCGGGGGTCCCGGATCATATTTCCTTATGGGATCTGCTCTTGATTATCCGAAAGCAGTTTGATCAGTATGTGAATATTCGGCCGATCCAGCTATTGAATGGAGCTCCTTGTCCGATTGAAAACGGTTCGAAGGAAACGATCGACATGCTGTTTATTCGCGAAAATAGTGAAGGTGAATACGCGGGTGCCGGTGATTGGCTGTTTAAAGGGAAGCCAGAAGAAGTCGTACTGCAGACAGGCGTCTTCTCCCGCAAAGGAACGGAGCGCATCATTCGCTATGCATTTGAAACTGCTTCAGCTATGGGGAAGACACTGACGAGCATCAGTAAAGCAAATGCGCTGAATTATTCGATGGTTTTCTGGGATGAAGTGTTTGAAGAAGTAAGCAAAGACTATCCGCATGTGCAGACGGCAAGCTATCTTGTCGATGCCGCTGCCATGCTGATGATTAAAGATCCGGGACGGTTTGAAGTTGTCGTCACGTCCAATCTGTTCGGTGATATTTTAACCGATCTTGGTGCCGCACTTGCTGGCGGAATGGGTCTCGCTGCCGGAGCGAATATTAACCCTGAAAAAACGTACCCTTCTATGTTTGAGCCAGTGCACGGCTCCGCGCCCGATATTGCCGGACAGCATATCGCGAATCCATTGGCAGCAATCTGGTCAGCCAGTCAAATGTTCGATTTCTTTGGATATGAAGACCTTGGAAAACTGTTGCTGGATTCCATTGAGGAGTTATTGACGACAAAATCTGCGCTGACTCCTGATTTAGGCGGCAGCGCGAGTACAATAGAATTAGGAAATGCAATAGTGGATATAATTGAATCTAAATATGTGTAACGATGAAATTCATCCCGGTCATGTGTTTAATTCTTTGATCTCTTCTGTTGAGTGGTATACCAGCTGAAATAACCAGTCCGCAAAAAAAGAAGTTGCGGCTCGTGTTTTGAGCTTCAACTTCTTTTGCTGTAATCTTTTGACCGTTAACAGAATTGACTAAACTTTATTTATGAATATTATTGCCAACTTACTATTGGATTTTTCGTCACACAATCAATATGCACATTTGTTTTAATCTTTCCGCCAAATGTATGATTAGAACCAAATGCGACATGGATTGTTTCATACGCTTTTTCATCTTCAAGAATATTGCCGGTTAAACGAGCTGCGTGATTTGTCCCAATACCTAGTTCGCATAAATACCTTCCGTCCCCATCACCCAGCAGTTCCAGCAATTTCTTTCCGTCCTCTCCGCTGGCGTCAATTAACCGGCCTTTTTCTATCGTTAATAGTACAGGCTCCGCCACTAATCCTATACCCGAAATTGATCCGTTTATTTCAATTCTTCCTTCCGCTTCCCCTTCAAGCGGCGCAATATATGCTTCGCCAGACGGGAGGTTTCCAGACGCCGCTTGTCCGCGGAATACCCCTGTGCTTGGTACTCCGTCACGGCCGGTTACTGGTATGACTAGTTCATGCGCTTCCCCTGTTTGAATAGTAACCGTATTCGCCTCTGTTAATCTCTCCGTCATACTAAACGTTTCCTCTTCCACCCGGCTGTAATCAGCGGACATCGCACCGTTTAAAAACATATCTTCGGTAATACCCGGCATTGTAATGACGCTGATTCCATGAGTATTGGCATTCTTTCTGGCGACTGTATGAGTCAATGAATGCTTCGTCAAACAAAACACCAGATCATATTTCAACATTTCATCTGCAGCTTCCTGAGGAGGTTCTTCTCCGGACCTCGTGCGATCTTCCATGCAATATTCACGTACTTTCCAGCCATCCTCTTGCAGGGCATCTGCAAATTTCTTACCCAATTCCTCAGTACTCTTATCCATTAGAACTAACACATTGATGTCTTTTGTTACTTCAAAGTTATTTACCATTAGCTTAGAAACTGTTTGTTGAAAGTTATTCATTCTGCTGCACCCTTTCTTTTTGATAAATATACACTATATAACACAAATACTAACGCAATAAAGGTTCCCAGGCCTACTGGTTCACTCAATAAAAAATAACCTAAAAAAATTGTTGTGATAGGCATCAAATACGTAATCGAAAGCGCAAAAATGGCTCCGCCAGACTTCACTATATGATAAAAAAGTAAATTTCCTATACCCGAGTTGACTCCGCCCAGCAGCAAAAACCAGTAGAAATTTTGACTGTCTGTAAATCCTTGCAGGCTGCCTGGATCCGCCGCCAGCATGATAGGACCTGAAAAGAGGATGCCAGCCGTCATAGAACAAAGGGATATGGTCACGACTGAATACTTCGTTAAGAACTTCCCTGTTAACACAGACGATAACGCATAAAAGTTCACAGCCAGAAGCAATATAATCGCACTCCCTGCCTGAAAGCTTTTCGTCTCTGCTGAACCAATTGCAAAAGCAATGAAAATCCCCGTGAAGCCAACAATGACACTAATAATGGCTGTTCTTTCTACACGTTCTCTTAATAAAATCATAGTAAGCAGCACACCAAATATCGGACCCGTTGCATTTAACACTGCACTGATCGTCGTGTCTAAGTTCTGCAAACTGATGCTCATTAGTATCCACGGTATCCCTGCGCTCAGCAAAGGAATTCCCAACAGTAAAGGAACCTCGTCCCAAGTACATTTTCCTTTCTCTTTTTTCATTAGATAAAATGGCAATAATGTCAGCGCGCCAAATATGCAGCGATAAAATACAATAGACACTGGATGGAAGTCTGGTAATAATAACTTAGTAAAATAGAATGTCGAGCCCCACAGTACGCTGAGCAAGAATAAAGCGATAACTGGCATGTTACTACCCCCCCATGTAAAAAAGACCCGGAAAACCGGGTCTATTCAGACACAAACTCAGACAGGACTTGGGCAACCAGTGCACGCGGCAAAATCACCGGCAGCCCGCTGCTCTTTACAGCCTCCAATTTATGCTCTTCATCATAGCCCATGCAGTCAAGCACAATCATACTGGCACCTCGCTCTTGCAGTGCAAGTGCAGCTCCTGCGATATCACTTTTTTCATAGGGCGATGCTGCTTCTGAAAGCAGCTTCAGCCCTTGCTGATCCCATTTCGCCAGCAATTTCTCTCTCTGCTCTTCTAATGGAATGATCAGCCCGAGCGGACATGACGGTGACATAGCGCTAACCATTTCATTTAGCACTTGATCGGGATAGATAATAGGATTTTTCGTGCGCAATGCGGGAAAATCACCTGTACATAACATTAATGTAATATCCGTTTTACTCTCCAGTTCGGTTAATTCTTTCTGCAATAAAGGGAGGAGTTTGCTTTTCCCGATTTTTACGGACTGGCCATTTCGCAATCTGGAAATATAAGTAGTATCAGTGTCTTCAGGTTCAACAGAATGAATAGATTCTTCCGTCAAGCTGTCTAATCCTCCGCTTTCTATAATCGTGACGTCTGGCCCCATATAGGATTGAATGAATGGAGTCACGTCCGTTCGCGGCGACTGTCCGATTGTCAAAACACCTATGATTTTCTTTGTCATGCTTCTTCATTCCCTAGTGTTTGGAGATGTTTCATAGAACCATACAGCATTTCCAAACGTTCAAATTCTTTTCTGTCATAGAATTCAATTTGACCTCTTGTATATTCTTTAGCAATTTCGATAGTGAATCGTACTGCCTGCGCTACATCCACTTCATGACTTGCACCCGTTCCACAGCCTGGTACAGCTGTTTTAGCAGTGATTGCCACACCTACTACGGGGGCGTCTGTTGCGACTGCAGGCTGCAGAATGCTGTTAATGTGATAGACATCATTCCCGTAAGGAGTGATATCCTGCGTAGTCACCGCAAATGTTACCGGCAGATCCCCTGTTGTCATTTCCATAATTCTAAGTAATTCATCACTGAATTTCAGTACATATCCAGACTTTACAGTCGGTGACAGTGCGATTCCGCGATGGTTAATTACCCGATTTCCTTTTGTAGTATCGATGGAAACAACCGCATCCATCTCGGGTACTACTTCGTATTGATTCATCGTCAGGATATCTACTGGTGATCCCATGAAATCCACTGGCTCGTGTGGCTGTGTAGGGGCAGTTGGACAGATATGTGTAGTAATAATGACGTCGCCGGGCAAACGGTCACCCCTTACCGACATATTGGCGAGTTTTACACCAATTGAAACCGCTGCCGCCGCCCCATCTCCGTCTGATACGAATCCTATTCTATGAGGACGCGCCCCTATTCCGCCTAAACGGCCAACGATTCCAAGTGTTCGAGCCTCCCCTCCGCTAAGCCGGCCTTCTGTTCCTTTGACAATGATTTTCACGAAGTCTGTAGAACCTTCAGCACCTGTAACTGTCTTATAAGAAGCTTCACAATGTTCAAATCCCTCGAATAAATCGACTATTTGTTTTCCGCTGACATGGATATCATCTAAAATTTCCATAACGTCCATTGTATATTTTAATGACATAAGTACTCATCCTTTTCAAAGAATAGTTTTGTTAATAATCGGTTCAATCACACGCAATAATTTTTCATTGAACATCGTCGAGCTTAATTTCAAATGTTCTTTCGGCACAGAAATTACTGCGATCTTCATTCCTTCCTCCAGCTCCGCACTGACAACGGGCATTCCTGTTTCAGCGTTAAATGTCATAATGAGATCAGGGAACGTCCCTTTTCTCTCTCCATTCATCTCCACCGTCATATATTCATTCCAAAACGTCATCTCCAGATCATCCACTTGGACAAAGCCGACGTCAAACCCTTTGACAGCTTTTAATTCGAACTGGCTGATTGTGCCTGAATGAATGACGCGGCCTTTTAAATGAGCAGCTACCGCTTCGATCCGGTCAGGGCCTTCTGCCGAGAAGAAGACTTCGCCAAGTTCAATAGCTTGTGATATTCCGCCTACCGCAGCATGTTTTTTAATATGACCAATGGATACAGGGTTTCTGCAAACTCCTACCATGCCGCCTGCTTCTACGGAGACTGAACGCACTACGTTTGATGAAATATCCAGCGTACTGGTGATAACACCTTCTACTCGCCGGGCACCTTCTCCGCCAGCATATGCTTGGATTGACACGTAGCCTTCTTCTTCCGATAAGTTTAAAGATCCCATAGATCCTGTTGGATGGGCTCTGCCGTTGCATGGCGCATCCAAAAACGGAAGTCCTGTTGCAGCTGCTTGGAGCCAGCCGTTAATAGTAGTGGCCGCGCCGTTTTCATTTGTCATGAGCGCTTTAATCGGTTTTGAAAATTCTTGCTGTACTCGTTCCACTGTTGAAACGAGCTGTTCACTATTGATATATACATTTCTTGCAGATGGGGCACCAACCAGTGATACACAGGCTGCATAATCTTCATCTTTCAATTCATCTATCGTGATAAGTTGAGGTGAGCCGAGAGCAAAAGCTTGCTCTGTTTTCTCCAAGCCATCTGAGATCCAGCCTCCTCCGCCGCCGCCTAAAATACAGCCTCCATATACTCCGTTGATAGCATCTTCTTTTGTAAGTGTTCTTGTTGTCATAATTATTCCTCCATTACTTTGCTTTCCATAGTGATGTGAAGAAGCTGTAGATTGCGTCCCCAGCGATAAATCCTGCCGCCATGGTATACATTGCAGATTCTGCCTCTGGACCTTTTACTTTCAGTACAATAAACCGAATTGTGATACCAACAAGTACAGCCCAGCCTGCGATTGGATTAACGATCAATAGCCCCGTCGCGAATAAGATACCCATTTGTCTTCTGGGACCGCCGATTAATTGGATAATTGCTCCTGGAATTGCCCATAGAAGAAGCAACATGCCAACGTTTCCGCCCAAGCCGCTTTCAATCGTAGTAGCATAGACGTAGTTTACTGGCGGTACGAGATCTTGTGCGAAGAAGGAATCATGGAAAAGTGCGACCATGACAACCGCTACCCCAAAACCGATTAATGAACTTTTCAATTGCTGCCTGCGGCCAAATATCTCTATTGCTTTTACTTCATGATTCCGTAAGATTGCACCTGATTTAAAGTCATAGCCTAAATCAGCAAATGCTGGACCTGTCGCAGCCGTAAAACCAGTAAGTAGTGCAAGTGCAATCGGCGGGAAGCCTAACATCATACCGATAAGCAAGGAAATCAATGTCACCGCAAACGCCGGGAACCAGCCCGAGTGCATGGCTGCAATTCCGACGATGATTTCACTGGCTAATGCTGCAAATGCTGCAAACAGTACAAACGTAATAGTCTGTGTAACAGACATGTCGCCGATGATTCCGCCAATAACCGCTAAAATCAGAGCGGACACTAAATACAGCAGAAAACCGATGCCAAATCCTTTTTTCACATCACTGTCTGAGCGCGTGCAGCTATAGTCAGCTTCTTCACGCTGCGCATTCTTTTGTTTCTTCGCCTGCCAAAGCGTGATGACGAATTGCAGTAAGGCAACTGAGCCCGCACCAATCATCATGCCGTGCGGAATATAGAATTCATTTAAATCTACACCGAATATCGGAACGGAATAGCCTCGAAGCAATAGACCAATACCGAACATGAGTAACGCCCAAATGTTTCCGATAAATGCCACACCAAATGCTGACATTGCAATGCCGAAGTACGAACCGATTACCCCGATTCCAATACCGATGCCAAGG
The DNA here is from genome assembly GCF_002109365.1 of Sporosarcina sp. P37. Taxonomy (NCBI): domain Bacteria; kingdom Bacillati; phylum Bacillota; class Bacilli; order Caryophanales; family Caryophanaceae; genus Sporosarcina; species Sporosarcina sp. P37. The sequence goes on along the minus strand of NZ_CP015349.1, from coordinate 2,134,393 downwards.
AATTTTGCTTTTGAACCGCCTTGATCCCCTGCTTTTAGAGCTTCAGCAGTCGCAATACCAGGCGGCCATGCTTCGTTTGCTCCAAATAGTTTGGAATCGAATACTTTATAGAGAATAAATACATCGATGAACAAAGCCAGTCCTGCACCAATTAGCATCGGTGTAATGAGCTCTGGCATCCCCATTACAAATGGAAGACCGATCGGAATGAGCAAACTATTCGCCGCTCCGAAAGTAGCCGCTGAGATTGACGTCTGAATAAGGTTTTGATTCTCTATAGAACGATATTTATAAAACATCTGCATGGGTATTCTGGCAATCAGCATCGCTATCAGCGCACCGATAATTGATGTGTTCGGCGTAATTCCTAAAGATGTAATCAGCTGCATCCCAATGATGGCTCCAAATATTGAAATGATTATAGAAAATATTACAAACGGTATATCAAATATTTTTGTCTTTGTATTCATCCCTTGCCCTCCTTTATGAATTGCTTATATACGGCTGCCTGCGCTTCAACCAAATCAATAATTGGTATTTGGATAGCTTTTGATAAATATGCTTTCAGGCGAATCGTAGAAAATCCTGTACAGGCAAACAATAAAACATTGGCTCCCGATTTAACTCTTTCATTCGCAAGTGCCAGTAATTCTGCTTTTGCCTGTTCAGTAAACAGGTCCGTAGTTTTTTGCAGGTTTGGCGAATGTGTATAAGAATGAAAACAGTCCCCTAATTCATTTTTGATATTTTTCGGAACCGTATCCGTAATTCCTATCACCGCAACTTTTTGTCCTGCTTGCATAGCCGCCTTAGCCCCACATGCACCTGCACCCATGACAGGAAAATTGGCTATTTCCTTTACTTCCTGCAGCCCCGGATCAGCGGCACAACTAATCGTAATGGCATTGACCCCAGGTTCACTGATGAGTTCTTGAGCGAGAGAAATGATCTTTGGGACCGCTTCTGCTTCTGTCTTATGATCGTAAATGCCATTTGGCTGATTTGGGATACATCGTGTAATCGATTGAATTTGATCTGTTTCCCACATGCGCCTTCCATGCTCTAGCAAAATCTTTTCATCGTCTGTTGTCAAAACCCTGATGATTCCCAACATTTCCATCACTCCTTTGAATTGATTATAAATAGTTTGACTATTCAATGTAATGTTAGTAGTGTGCAATATTCAGTCAACTGCATTGCACATAATTTACACAATAAAAAATAGACGTTCAGAGACGTCTACTGATCTACAGATTTTATTCGCAAGCAAAAGTTCAAAATGAAGCGATTTTCCGCGTCATCAATATTCATTTGCAGCAGTTCTTGTATTTTTTGCAGCCGGAATGTCAGTGTTCTTCTGTGAATGAATAATTTTTCCGATGCCTTTGTCACATTTCCATTCTCATTCAAATAGATTTCCAGCGTGTGAAGTAACTCTTTATTTTGATTTGCAGACAACGGCTCTAAAATGCCCTCTGTATAATTTTTCACCGCACTTTGTGACGTTAAGTTGATAAGAATCTCATAAATGCCCAATTGATCATAGGTATAGAAATTCTCTTCTTTTCTAATAAGGCGTCCGATTTCCATAGTTTTATCCGCCAACCGGATACTGTCCGTCAGCAAGCGACTGTCTTTTTCAATTGGAGCCACTGCGATTGTCAGTGAATGGGCGCTCTCTGTAACCATTTTTTTTAGTGATTGCATAACAGACATATCCTTGTTTTTTTCACATTCCAGCAATCCATAGAAGTAACCATGCTTTTCAAATAATGTAAAAGTGCAGTCCGGAATGTCTTCCATCATGAGCAGGAGCTCTTTTAATACTATATTTGAATGATCAATCAGATAATGTGTCAATGTATCATGTTTTTCAAACCAGCCGGTATGGAAGCGAATAACAAAGTATTCCGTTAACTGAAGGCCTTCCTCATCCACTTGGTTAAATTGCTCCAGACGTTTAAGATGTTCAATTCGCTTGTTTTGCAAATAAAGCTGTTCGTTCATAAATAATTCTTCTATCTTTTCAGCAGTTTCTTTCAGGTTTTCAATTGGGCTGTTGCCTGCTTCCAATTTTTCTGTATACGGGATATGAAGCATTCCAAAGACGTGTTTGTTAGACAGTAACGGCATGATAAGGATCTTCCGAAAACCGTCAATTTTCAGCGAAGTTCCCCCGGTTTGTATCAGGGAACTCTTCCATTCCCCGGTAAGCTTTACATAGTCCTCATGAATCGGTCTAGAGAATAAAGCACTGGAATCCCGCCAGCCATTCGGCAGAAACTTTTCCGTACAATAAAGCAGCGAACCTTGTTCATCTTCTATATATAATGGCCCTCCGATAATTTCACTCAATTCTTCCATTGCTATTGAAAGAGAGGCGAACGATTTAGATTCAAAATCTATTAGCGGCTGGTAGGAGTTTTCCTTTAACCGCTTCTCTTTGTATAACTGCTCATATAAGGGAGCAAGCACATTGATATAGGAAACATTTTTCGGTATGACTATAATGGGGAAGTCCGCTTCATCCGCAATTGCCAGCATTTTCTCAGGCAATGCATCTACGAATCGGCCAAGTTTGATGACAATACCTGCCGCATTTTTTTCAATTAACGTCTGAACGATTTCAATTTGCTTGTCCTTATCATTCTTAATGGAATAAAACGCTGTCATTACTAATATCCCGGGTGTAACCCAGCTGACTACTTCAGGAACTTCCATTACTTCGATAGAGGTGATTGTACGTGTCATACCAGTAGATCCAGCAACAACCTTACTTTTCGTCAAGTCACCAATCGCTAATGCGTCTTGAATATTCATCTGTAATCCCCCCTGAGTTAATAGTATACAATATACTGTGTATTATACGCTTAGAAAGAGAGTTAGCGTTTTTAATATTTATTATTCTTTATCTAACAATAAATTCCATAACATGTTTACACCGCTTTTCCACTGCTTCTGCCTTTCATATTCACTTCAACTATATTGTATGTCGGTCAACAGCGAGCACAAGTATAAGGTTGGGACTACACTCCATCAAATAGAAAAGCCGCGCAAAACCAGGTTGCACGAACTCTGGTTTACGCGGTGTTAATTTGGTGATCATGGTTGGTCACAGCAGATTTTCTGTTCATGTTCCAGCATCTTTTTCATTCACCTTTCAGTACATCGGCTTACTTCTTGCCCGCAAGAATTTCAAATATAATGTTCGCATGATCCGTATTATCTAACAAGCCAGTAAAGCGCTCTTTGGATGGTCCATAAGCATAAACAGGTACGTCTTCACCTGTATGTCCGCCGGTTGTCCAGCCAGTATGGGAACGTTTGTCGACGATTTGTTTGATAGCTGTTTCAATTTCACTTGCCTCTGTCCCTGCTGCCTTGACTGCTTCAATTTCTTTCTGTTCCAATGGCAAACTTTCTTGATCGGTGTAGCGTACTAATGCTTCTTCTGCATCGGCACCGTTTGCGATTTGTTGCGATATGAAGGCCGGCGTACGGTTCACTGCCTTGACAGCATCCACTGACCAATTATATACGCCATCCGCTCCTATGGATAATCCTCCAGTTGAATGATCCGCAGTAGCAATAACTAATGTGTGTTCGTCTTGCGCCGCAAATTCGAGGGCTGTTTTGAATGCTTTTTCGAAGTCTTCCATTTCACTCATCGCACCGACAATATCATTATCATGTCCTGCCCAGTCGATTTGGCTGCCTTCCACCATAAGGAAAAACCCCTCATCATTTTTCTTCAATTTCTCAATCGCAACTTCTGTCATTTCTTCCAGTGATGGTGTTTCTGGCGAACGGTCAATCATTTTTTCCATACCGCCATCCGCGAACAATCCAAGTAATTTGTCGTTCTTATTCTCCAATAATTCTTTTTTTGTAGTGGCATAGCCGTACCCGTGCAGTTCAAATAAATACGCCAGGTCCATGTCTTTCCTGACAAAGTGTTTTTTTCCGCCGCCTAGAAGGACATCGATTGTATGCTCCCCATTGATGCGTTCGTTATAATAATCATCGGCAATCTCATCCATATTCTTTCTGCTTTCATTATGAGCACCGTAAGCTGCAGGCGTAGCATGTGTGATTTCAGAAGTAGCGACGAGGCCAGTCGATTTTCCAGCTGCTTTTGCAGCTTCTAGGACGGTTTCCACGCGCTCTTTCTTTTTATCTACTGCAATTGCGTTATTGTATGTTTTGACACCTGATGACATGGCCGTTGCCGCAGACGCTGAATCTGTAATCGACTCATCGTCATCATCAGGATACGTCATTTGTTGCCCAACCAAATATTTATCGAACTCTGTTAACTCTATCTCAGGGGTAGTCGGATCATCTTTGAAATAACGATAAGCTGATGTGTAGGAACTCCCCATACCATCTCCAATCAAGAATATGATGTTCTTAATCTCTGAAGTGTCTTCCTTTTTCACTTCACCAGCTGAACTCGCTGAATAATTCCCAGTCCAGATTGCTCCGCCAATTAAAACAGCTGATAGCGCTACTACAGGCACAATTCTCTTACTCATCTTATTCAACAATAAACAACCTCCTGTATTTGTAATCAACTTCAACTCTACAGGAAGATTATTAATACCCTGAGAAGGCTATGTAAATGTTTTGTAAGGAAAGAACTTTTTCAAACGATCACAATCTACTGACTATCTGACAGGCGGTACGTGTTTATTCCGGCTCCTTATAAACATTTCCAAAGACCCAGAGCCACAGATGACCCCTGCCACAATAAATATCAAACCGATAAAATGTGCAGGATAAATGGACTCTCCTAAAAATATACTTGCGCCTATTAATGCGAAAAATGTATTGAAATTTAAAAAGATGGAAGCGCGTGCTGCACCAATTGTTTGAATGGCTGAATTATATGCCATGTGACCAACGGCAGTCGCAATCAGGGCCGAGAACATGAATACTCCCCAGACAGCAGCTGTTCCTTCACTTAGTTCAGCAAAGCCGCCCGGTTCCTTGATGCGTGCGATTACGACTAAAATGATGGAACCGGCCAGCATCATGTATCCTGTCAGCAGCCTCGCATCCATTGTTCTGGAAGCTTTTTTAATCAGCATAAAACTAACAGCCTGGGACAAGATGGATAAGAAGATTTCTAAATCTCCGAATGAAGGTTTGCCTACTGTTCCGCTGCCCCCAAGCACTACAATACTTACTCCTATACCGCCAAACAGAAAGCCTAAAGTGCGTATGCCGGTGATCTTTTCTTTCAAAATGAACACAGCCAGAGTCGCTGTCAATAACGGCCCAAGCCCTAAAATTAATCCTCCGTTGGCAGCACTCGTTCTGGAGAGTCCTTCCGCTAGAAAGTAATGATGCATCACTACGTTGGTCGCAGCGCCTCCGATGATATATAGCCACTCCCTATTCTTTGGCAAGCGAATTTTCTTAAGGAAAAATAAGATGACAAACACCAATATAGCGGCGGACATAATCCGCAGCGACGTCATAGTGATCGGATCAAAATAGGTCACGAGATATTTGAGTGCTGATACGTTAACTCCCCATGTGAACATGACGAGCACTAATGAAATAATTACTTTTATATCTTTCATTCTTCACAAGCCTTCCCACAGAATATTTCTGTATTGGGCTAATTATAGAAGGTACATACATAAAGTCAATGCCGCCAAGCTCGCACTTCCCTCATGCACGTCATTATGTGTATACTGAATAATAAATTCAGTTAACTAATGTGCAGTTTAGAAAGGGCGGGTGTTTATGATCAAATTACGCGGGCATCACATCTTTTGCCTTCTCGGATACCGGGGGATGGGCTATTCAGAGGAATACGCGGAAAATATGACGAAGATCCGTAAGCCCGTAATCAAACAACGCATATATTTTCAAAGCGCCTCCCGGTAAGATCAAATTATTATTTGATTTGGGAGGTGCTTTTCATGCCAACAATAAAACCGTTAACGATTGTCCCCGTGACTTTACATCCGATTTCCTCTCCCAGCCTTCCGGCTGCCCCTGCTAGCAGTTCGCCGGGCACTTGCTCCGTCAAGATAGCGAACGCGGAAATCCATTTCCATAACGGCGTAGAAGAGCGCATCATCCGAGCCGTCATGAAGGAGCTGATGCATCCATGAAACAGGATTATACGGATGTGCAGAATATATATATTGTCTGCGGAAAGACCGATATGCGAAAAGGCATTGATGGACTGGCGACATTAGTCCAAGACTCTTTTGAACTTGACCCTTACAGCGACTCCATCTTTTTGTTCGCCGGTTGGAAAAAAGACCGCTATAAATGTCTCTACTTTGATGGGGATGGATTTGCGATGTTGTATAAGCGGCTAGACACAGGCAAACTGCAATGGCCACGGAGTGAAACGGAGGTCAAGAACCTGACACAACAGGAACTGCGCTGGCTGCTCGAAGGGTTGTCCATCCAACAGCCAAAAGCGATTCCCCCTTCTGCAAGAGGTGTGTTTTAAAAATAGCTATTCACGTCCTGTGAAATCCGGTATACTACTCACAACGAGAAGGAAAGCGGTGAAGGAAATGGCCAAGCGTTCAGCAGAAGAATCATTGGAAAAAGTCATTGCGCTATTGGAAGAACAACTGGCGTATTCCAATGAACAAAATGAAAAGCTGTCCCGACAGGTGGAGACATTGACTCAACAGGTACAGTATTTGACCAAGCAATTATTTGGTTCCAAAACAGAGAAATCCAAGTATCAAGTGCCCGACGGGCAAGGATCCTTATTCGATGAGGACGAGAACCCTTTTCCCGATTCTGAGCAGACAGAAGAACAAAGCCAACAGATGATTTCTTACACTGTTGTCCGAAAACGTCCGAAGAAACGAAATGATCTATTTGATGAGGGGATCCCCACAGAAGTCATTCATCATCATCCCGAGCAGTTGGAATGCAACTGCTGCCTGCATCCATTGACAGAGATGGGTGAGGGTCAAGTCGTTCGGGAAGAGGCAGAATTCATCCCAGCTAGCCTGAAACGTATTCAGCACGTAGAACATACCTACGAATGTACACACTGCAAGACAGATTCGAACACTTCCTCCATGATTGTCAGAGGAAAGGCCCCGCAGCCCGCCATTCAAAGAAGCGTCGCTGGACCGAGTGTCTTGGCCCACGTCATTTACCAGAAGTTCATGCAATATCTTCCCCTTTACCGACAGGTAAAGGAATGGGCACGTCATGGGCTCAAAGCTAATGACAAAAATTTGTCTAACTGGGTCATCCGTGCAACCGAAGACTGGTTAGCTCCTCTCTACGAGCGAATGAAAGAACTGTTGACTTGTCGGAACGTCCTGCATGTGGATGAAACCTCAGCTCAGGTACTCTTTCGCACAGACGGTAAACCGGCTCAAAGCAAGGCTTATAATTGGGTGTGCAAAACGATTCCTTGCCAAGGTCCTGTCATGGTGCTGTTCCATAGTTCCCTGTCGCGTTCTCGTGCCGTTTTGGAATCTTTCATCCAAGGATTTCGGGGAACCGTCATTTGTGACGGATATTCTGCTTACGGTAATCTGCCGGATATACAATTCGCCAACTGTTGGGCGCACGTCCGTAGGTATTGGCTGAAAGCCAACTCCAAGAATGGACAAATCGGCGTGGATTTCTGTAACCAACTATATGCGTTAGAACGAGAGTTTCGCCAACTACGGCCAGGGAAACGCCGACGGATGCGGAAAAAGTATTCCAAGCCGATCGTGAAAAAATTCTTCGCATGGATAGAAGAGAGTCCTTTTTACGGAACGAATGCGCTGGCAACAGCCGCAGACTATACGTTGAAGCGGAAAAAAGAGCTTCAGCTATTCTTAACAGATGGTCGTCTGGAAATCGATAACAATCCGGCAGAAAACGCTATCCGTCCGAACGTGATCGGTCGAAAAAATTGGCTATTCTCTGTCAGCGAAGCGGGCGCGAAAGCGAACGCCATCTGTCTCAGCCTAGCAGAGACCGCCAAATTACATGGGATTGATTTCTATATGTATTTGAAAAAGGTCTTTTCGGAACTTCCGAATCTGGAATTCGGCCAGAATCCTTCACGACTGGATGACTATCTGCCGTGGTCGCCACAAATCCAACTGGAATGTAAAAAATAACAGCCCGCTGCTTCAAAAACAGGAAGCAATCGGGCTATTTGTGATGACGTACCAAATAGGTACGTTTTTTTATATTACGGGCTTACGAAGATCCACGATGTGTTACGGGAGCGGCCGGATACGATGATTCAGATCATAAAAGGCCCCGATTATTTATGTGCGAAGTTTCCTGAAGGGCAGCCGTACCATTGCGAGGATGATGGGATTTACGTGAGGGATTCGGAAATTTTACGCAGACTTGGATTGAAGGTCAGCGACGTGCTGCCTTGGCGTGAGGTCGAGAGAAGAATTCGGCTGAATGTAGTGCCAGGGGATATCGCGGTAGTGTGTGAGACGTGTTCTTGGCGTTCGTATGGGTTTTGCGAAGAAGGAGTAGAAGGTGTTATAGAATCTAACGGTCTGAGAAAAGTATTGCCGAGCGGAACGGATTAAAGTAGTCCATTGGCAGATTTATCTTTCAGCGCCCTCCATTCCAAAACCGAAGTCACCGTACAATATGAATTCATACAAAAAACGTGCAATCCATCCGCCTCGATGGCGTGCACGTTTCGTTAGTTAATTCACAAATGAGGTGTAGCCATCTGAGGAATTGAATTTCACTTTGAAGCGTCCATAATCTGAATCCAGATTGAACGTATACTGGTCAAATGTATACTTCGCATCTGTCACCGGATCCAATTCAACTTGCTGAGTTGTTGTAACATATTTTGCCACAATATTTTTATGTCCATAGGTTATAAACTCGGCTTCCAATACTTTTTTGGCTTCATTGATTGTCAGCTGGAAGTTCTTCGTACCAACCTTCGTATACGTTAACGAATTCATCTTCCACTTATTATCTTGCTTTTTAAATTGGTAAGCCACAAATCCGCCAACCGAATAGCCATTTTGGAATTCTATGGTGTTTACATTCAGTGTGCTGGAATCCGGCTGCGTAAACTCAAAGCGTACCAAAGGCTCATTATTAATATACGGCAAGACGTTCATATAGCAATCCACACATGCAGGATTGTAGTAACCTTTCAGACCGCCATCTACAAACGCTTTTGTCGCACTCATGCGCAGAGCAGATTTTATGTCTGAATATCTCCACTGATTCATCCGCGCATCACGCATAGTCTTCTCAAGTTCAAACGTTCTGCGATTGACGAGATCCCACGCTTTACCTTTTGTTACTTTGTCTGTCGCCGGACGAGCTTCCTTCACCTTGATGGCTGCGTATAAGAACTGTGAATAGTGCGCGCGCGTGACGGGGTCATTCGGCCTAAATTCGCCGTCAGGATAACCGCTCGCAACTCCACTAGCTTTTAATGCATTGGCATGTGTATAGCCCCAATGCTCAATATACACATCATAAAATGAATTTTGTTTCGTCATATACAAATCAAATGCGATATCCAGTACTTTCGCCATTTGAATCCGTGTAATCGGTGCTTCGGGATTAAAGTATCCATCCGTGCCGCCGCTGAATATGCCAGCTGCCGTTAATTTCATAATCGGTCCATAATACGGATGCGTCTTCGGAACGTCTTTGTACACTACAGCAGTACTTGACTGTGGCAACTTCAAAGCTTGGTCCAGTAACTTGGCCACGTGCTTGCGTGAAATGTTTTCTTGCGGTCGGAACGTGCCGTCAGGGTACCCCCCTATGAAGCCCTTTTCCTGCAGATACTGAATCGCTTCATAGTTCGGGTGGTTCTTCGGCACATCTTTAAATTCTTTTGCCGCTGCCTGCGTGGAACCTATACTTACAAATGAAAACATGACGAGTAATACGGTCCAAACGAAAATCCGACGGGGCTGTTTCATCATCTTTCCTCCTCTAATAGTATTTTGTCGGCTGTACGTTACTGGTTATCTTTATTCTACCAAGTTCTGTTTGATTCGTATATAATTATATTCCAAATAATCAAAATATTTATTTTGCCGCTTTATTAGACAAGCTGCCGCAGTGTTGAATAAATATACTTTTTTTGCCGCAAGCTATTTGACCAATAGATATTCGTTTGATAGCATAAGACCATTATACAGCTATCGGCAATTCCAGTATGTCCGTTTGAAGTAATGAAAACGATAAATACGATTGGTCGACATATGGATATCGCGGATGAACACTTGGTACTTTGGGCCATGGAGAACGAAATGTTTGTAGGCGCAGCAAACTTCAATCATAATAGGGAATATATTCCGTCTGCTGTAACTGGCGCACTTGTGCACCGTTTTGCAGACAGAATACAGAAAAAGTGTATACACGGCGGGTCTCCCGTCCAATCAAAACTGAAAGGATGGATGTACAATGAACTTAGCAGCAATCGGAGTACCTGGACTTATTATCATCCTTGTGATTATCTTAATTCTCTTCGGGCCGCGTAAATTGCCGGAAGTCGGCTCTGCTGTCGGAAAAACATTAGCGGAATTCAAAAAATCCGCAAAAGATATTATGGATGACGAGGATGAGAAAGATAAAACAACTGTCACATCTGCCAAAACGAATGAATTGGAACGAAAAGATACTAAATAAGTAGGTGAGAAGATGGAACCGTATAGTGATCAGAACCGTAAAAATTCAAATCCGGCAGACAACAAAGCCATGGAAGAAGCTGCGCCGCACGATCACTCTGCGGAGACTTCCTCCACTGAACAGCTGAAGCCCGATCCGCAACCGGACGAGCCAAGAATACCGCCGGAAAAACCAAGCGACGAGGAGTCAGACGTAGATCCTGCTCTGGTCGAACACTTGACAGACTTGCGGAAGCAGCTCATTAAAAGCATCGTCGTCTTTCTGATTTTCTTCATCGGCACTTTCAGTACGATCAATCTGTGGTTCCCGTACATTACACGCGGCTATAAATTGATAGTGCTCAGCCCAATTGAAGTCATTTCATTTTATACGACGATTTCCGCAGCGATGGCATTCGGATTATCCGTCCCGTTCGTCTGCCATTTCCTCTGGCAATTCGTAAAACCCGGACTGACGCAGAAAGAGAGCCGCTTCCTGAGCCTCTACTCCCCTGCAATTTTAATCCTTTTTGTCGGCGGACTGGCGTTTGGCTATTATGTAGTCAACCCATTAAGCTATAACTTTTTAGTGAAGCTAGGCAAAATGAATTTTGAAGTCATGATTACGGCGAAAGAATATGCCCGTTTCTTACTGATGACGACGATGCCGATCGGCTTGCTGTTTGAGCTGCCGGTTGTGGCATTATTCTTATCGGCTATTGGCATTTTGACATCAGAAACGCTAAAGAAAGTGAGGAAGTGGTCGTACGTAACACTGGCGGTAGTATCCGCGCTGATCACCCCTCCCGATTTCCTGAGTCAGCTCATTATTCTCGTTCCGATGATTGCATTGTACGAAGCAAGTATTTTCATTGTCACGCGGACGGAAAACCGCCTGACTTCGGAAGCTTCAGCTTAACACCCAAAAGCGCTCCACTGATTTTCATCAGTGGAGCGCTTTTTCATATGTGAAACGATAGTTCATGACGCACTCGCTTAACCATTCGTTTATCTGCTCTATGGCGAATGTTGACCGCTTTCTTCACTCATGTAACCGCTCATACCTCTCCCTGCTCTCTTCAAAACTGCCCATATTCCCCTCTTGAAATTTAATTTTTTTAAAACTATTTGACAATTAGTAAAACAAGTTTTATTATTAGTAAAAGTTCTTTAAAAAAATTAAAGGTGGTAATCATGATGACAGAAATGATCTACGGCAATACGCCATGTATGTTAGGGGCTAAAAATATATCAGCAACAAAAGATATTTCGGATGTAGACGTAATTGTGTACGGAGTTCCTTGGGAAGGCGCTGTTACATGGGGTGATTACACCGGCTGCGAACTCGGCCCAAAAGTAATGCGCTTATGTTCTGCACGCTACTCAGGCTACCTTCCAGAAATTAACGACATGGATATTTTCGAACATGTCACACTAGGCGATATGGGTGATATTGACATCGTGCCCGCAGATGTAGATGAAACGATGAAGCGAATTACTGATTTCACGTCGGAGTTATGGAAATCAGGAAAGTTTGTTATTGGCCTTGGCGGTGATCATGGTATAACGTACCCTATCGTGAAAGCGATTGCAGAGCAGGATAAAAAGGTTGGAATTATTCATATGGACGCTCACTATGATAATCTTCCGTCTCACAACGGTGACCAGTTCGCTCGGTGCAGTCCATTCGCTCGTTTGTATGAACAAGAAGGCGTACGAAACGAAAGTATTATTCATACAGGTATCCACGGTCCCCGCAATAAACCTGAAAGCGGACGCAATGCGAAAGCCGCTGGTGCAGTAACTATTACGATCAACGAAATCCGTGGCCATAAAGATTTAAAAGAGATGGCTAAAGAAATCTATGCACAAGCTTCAAAAGACGTGGATTGCGTTTACTTGACGATTTGCAGTGATGTTTTGGACTTCGCATTTAATCCAGGTGGTCCGGTAGATGGCAACGGCTTGACATCTTATGAATTACTTACATTGGTTCATGAAATTTGTAAACTAGGCGTAGTTGGCATGGATTTCGTGGAAATCTATCCGCAACAAGATCCTAATCAATTTTCTGCTCATTTTGCTTCAACTTTGATCCTATATGCACTAGCAGGAAATATCCTTCACAATCAGCAAAAAGAAGAAAAATAATCTACTGCTTCTTAGACTGCTAAATCTTTCGATCGAAAACAGTCGATTTTTCCTTCTTTGTATAGGAAAATAAGAAAGAGTATGTAATCTGAGGAGTGTTAAAAAGATATGAATCCAAACCAATTGATTTTCGATTCTTATATGCGAATGGCTGATGCCATATATAGCGTGTTCAATGTGAATTGTGAAGTGGTAATTCATGATGTGACGAAAGTAGAATCCTCTTTAATTTATTTAAAAGGTGATGTAACGGGCAGATCCGTTGGCGCCCCTACTACAGAAGTCATTTTGAAGGAATTGAAAAAGAAGAATGAGGATATTAAAGATCTGAATGGTATTATCACGAATACGACGCGTGGAAAGATTATTAAGACTTCCATTGTATTCATTAGAGATATGGACGGCAAAGTGATTGGTTTCCTTGGCATCAATTTGGATATCACGGAAATCAATCGTCTGCAGCAGGTGCTTGAGGAAATGATCCGTTCTGATACAAGCTATGATGGGCAGCATTTCGATGAGACATATGCAACTCATATCGATGAGGTGTTCGATAACATCACGAAAAGCACCATCGTGGAGCTTGGAATCGATGTGGAAAACTTGAAACGTAAAGACCGTATTACTTTTGTACGACGGCTAGAAAGTAAAGGAATCTTTTTGATTCAAGGGGCCGCCGACCGGATTGCGGATTTAGTAGGTGTATCCAAACAAACTATTTATAACTCACTCGAGGAAAAGTGACCTTTCTTTTCCTCGCCTATTAAGTGGGAACAATTAGGGGAGGAAAAGAAGATGGTTGCTAACGTACCCGCTACACAGCAAGTTAAGAAAAAAGGGTTACTTTCAAAGGTGAAATCGATGGGGCCAGGAGCCATTATTACTGCTTCATTCATAGGTCCGGGAACTGTCACCACCGCCACTCGTGCAGGTGCTGGATTTGGTTATGCCATTCTATGGGCAGTGGTATTCTCTATTATCGCGACAATCGTTCTTCAGGAAATGTCTGCACGGCTTGGTGTCGTTTCAAAAAAAGGATTGGGCGAAGCGATACACGACCAATTCAAGCAGCCTTTACTGAAATTTGCTTCTATATGGCTCATCATTATATCTATTGGTGTTGGCTGTGCTGCGTACATTTCAGGTGATTTGATGGGAACCTCTCTTGGCATCTCTACATTGACGAATATTCCAGCACATATTGTAAGCCCTTTCATCGGCGTAGCGATTCTATTCTTGGGATTATCAGGAAGTTATAAACTAATCGAAAAGTTAATGATTTTTCTCGTGATCGTCATGAGCGTGACGTTCATTACGACAATGATTGTCGTAAAACCTGATATTGGCGCGGTGTTTGCAGGGGCATTTATCCCAAGCATGCCGAACGGTTCGATCATTATGATTATTGCATTGGTCGGAACGACAGTCGTCCCGTATAACTTCTTCATCCACTCATCTATGGTGCAGGAGCGCTGGACGCAGGTCAGTGACTTGAAGGAAGCAAGGTGGGATACCATCATCTCGATTTGTATCGGCGGATTAATAACCGCTGCAGTACTGATCACAGCAGCTTCTACGATGATGGGCATGGAAGTGACGAGCGTGGCTGATCTTTCCGTCCAATTAGAACCTTTATTCGGTTCATGGGCGAAAGTATTTATTGCGATCGGAATTTTTGCTGCAGGTTTCTCATCTGCTATCGCGAGTCCGCTTGGTGCAGCAGTCGCAATCAGCAGTGTGATGAAGTGGGAAGGCGGAATGAAGAATAAAAAATTCAAAATGATATTCTCCGGTGTTATAATCATTGGTATTATCACATCCGCAATTGGTTTCAGTCCACTCGATGTATTGCTTGCGGCACAAGCGCTGAATGGTATTTTGCTTCCAATTGTTGCGGTATACTTGTTTGTAATTATGAATAACAAGAAATTAATCGGAGATCAGCGCAACTCAGCTTTACTCAATATCATTGGGGCTATCGTCATCTTGATTGCGATTTTCCTTGGAGGATATAGTTTAGTTGATGCAGTTCAAGTATATTTGTAAGAGTGATTGTAGAAGAGGCTGTCCAGAAAGTCATTCAATGACTTTCCGGTCAGCCTTTTTAATGCGGAAATACGTTCGCGCAATTATTTCATTACAGCATAGCCATATTTCAATGAGTTATATTATTCCATCCATCCGTCATTTGAATTCACGGATACCGTTTCACGGCCATTGCTGTACTGCACGGTAAACTTGTATTGATCAAACGGATACGATTCCTTTGTGACAGGATCTTTATCGGTCAAGCGTGATTTGGATACAAACGTGACTTTTACAGGAGTTGATGAATTAAATGAGTAATTGTACTTCACAATTTGTTCCGCTTCTTGCTGTGTAAGTTCAAAGTTCTTTTTCCCAATTTGGGTATAAGTGTAATCATGCATCTTCCATGTTCCGCTTTCTTTCTTGAACATGAAATCAACAAACCCTCCGCCCGACATCGGTCCAGGTGAATTCAGCAGTATCGTCCGGACTTTTAATGTATTCGGGTCCGGCTGACTGTAATCAAAGCGCATGGAAAGCTCCATTGTAATGTAAGGGAACAAGAATGAATCACATTCCGTACATACATAAGGATAATCAGATTTCAGCAAACCATCTGTAAATCTGACTGTGGCATACGGCAATATTTTAGAACGGATCTGACTGTACGTTTTCTTTTCAACCTTCCCCTGGATTCGTGTACCTTCCAAGATAAGCGGCAGGCGAATGGATAGGTCCACTGCTTTCGCTTTGCTGACGGCGGCTGCATTCGGGTCCTCTTTCTTCACTTTCATAGCACGGGATAGAAATTCTGCATAGTGTGCTCTTGTAACCGGTTTATTCGGAAGATAGTTTCCGTTATCTCCTTTTGACACACCTGTTGAATACAGCGCCATGGCATGAACATATCCCCAATGAAACATGTACATATCATTAAAAGAACCTTGTCGTTCGTCAATTTTCAAATCAAACGCCAAATCCAGTATTTTCGCCATTTGAATGCGAGTTAATGAAGCATCCGGGTTGAACTTCCCATTTGTTCCGCCACTTATAATTCCTTCATTATACAGCTTCATAATCGGCCTATAATATGCATGATTCTTCGGCACATCTGCAAAGACGTATTTGTCCTTTGCGGGCTGTGGAAAATTCAAAGCATTATCCAATAATTTCGCCACGTGCTTACGGCTTACCGGCTCATTCGGACGGAACTTCCCGTCAGGATAGCCGTTGATGAAGCCCGCTTTTTGCATTTCCTGAATCGCAGCATAGTTCGGATGCTTCTTCGGGACATCCGTGAACTCTTTTGCCGATGCTTCGTTGGAACCTGCGTAAATAAACGATAAAGCCAGCAGCAGCGCAGTCCAAATCAGAACCTTGAACATTCCCTTCATATTCCCACTCCTCTGTTAAATAATCCGCCAGTTAGTACCAGCTACTATTATATTACCAATAATCCGAATAGTAGTATATACATATTTAGAACATTCTGGAATACCATGTACATTCTCTCTATTTCGTTCGGTATAGCTTCCATTGGCGGAAGTCACCTTACTTAGGAATCCTGTATATCGCGGCGCGTGTAGCGATTGATTCCAAAAATAAGTAAAATCATTGTAACTGTAAGTGACCCCCCGGCATACAGCCAGTTCATATCCTCAATAGGCAATTTGGCCACGAAACCGAACGGCGACAGTTTTTCCATCCATTCAGGAAACTGAAACAAGCCGCCTAAATAAAGCGTCAGGAAACCATAGAAAAGATAGAGCCAGACAAATCCCGTTGCTTTTTTGGCAACACCAATTAAAGCGGCACTGATTCCAATCATCACGGTGATCGCAGGAAAGTGAACGATGCTGGCCTGCCACACGGTTTGGAACATGAACGGATCTTCCATCGAAGCTGTGCCAGCAAGCCATAAACCAAGCGCAGAAAGATTCAGCATCACAAATCCAGTAAACAGCGCAAGCACTATATAAGAAACTAGTAACCTCTTTCTTGAAACAGCACGTCCGAGTAAGTGATCCAGCCGCAATTTCCGTTCTTCCCCCGCTATTTTGTGAATGGCAAGCAGCGCGGGAATCGTACTGATGAATGCCAAGACGGCCATCAGCATCGGCAGGAATTGCGCTGTCAACGAACTGTTTTCATCCGCCACGATCATCGATGCCAGCATGTCATTGTCTTTGAAAAACATATCCAAGTCTCCAAGGACAGAGCCATAGGACAGCCCAAGAACGAGCATTCCGATCGACCAGGAAATGAATGCTGTTCTCTGCAATCGCCACGCAAGCCCTATCGGATGACGCAACAGAATCGATGCGTGCGCACGGCCGCTTCGTGACGGAAGAAGACCTGATCCCATATCGCGTGTCCCCTGTAAAATTACAGCGAGCATAAACAGCAATACACTCGCGGCAAGCAGCCCCCAAACTGGCAGCCAGTTATTATCGCTGTATGGCTGAACTTGTGCGAGCCAGCCAAACGGCGGAATCCGTTCGGAGCCTGACCGCAATAAATAACAGCCGATCATCCCCGTGAACGCCAGTCCGACTGCCCCTCGCGAGCTGTCCGAAAGCTGTGAGCAAACCGCTGTAAATCCTGCAAAAAACAAGCCGACAGCTCCAAGCGATGCACCATAAACAAGTGAACCCGGCAAATCCATACTGTCGAATGAAAGATTGTACAGACCTGCACCAATGAGCACACTGAGCAGCAGATTGACACCGAACAGAACCAGCATCGAAGCGGTCAGCTGCGAATGGCGCGCAATCGGCAACGAACGCAGTAATTCTGCCTGCCCATCCTCTTCCTCCGACCGCGTATGGCGCACCGTCAATAGAATATTCATGATAGCTGCCGCAATGGCGGTCATCAGAAGCATTTGGTGCGACACCATAGCGCCAAGTGTATAATTTGCGAGATCACCAGGCCCGACCATTGCCGTCATCACAGGGTTTTTCATCGTTTCTGCCATCAGATCCCGGTCATGCTGAGAAGGATAGAGTTCATTCAGAGCCGGCGGTACAATCAGCGTCATGATGACAATTCCCGCAAGCCACCACAGATAGCGCATCCGGTCCTGCCGAACGATGAACCGTGAGAGATAGGACACTCCAGAAAGCCGGCCCTTCATCATAATTCCCTGCTTTCTGCTGTTTCCTCATAATGCCGCATGAACAGATCTTCAAGCGTAGGCGGTGCACTTTCTACTCTTTGTATTCCGTGCTCACTCAGCTTGCGCATGATGTTTTCCATCTCTTCTATATCCGCATGAAATATCCAGCCCATTTCCGTCGGCACTGCGTCATGGACACCATTCCACGAAGTCAGCGACCCGATTGGAATTCTTGTCTCCACCGTCAGCTGCATACGCGTCAAATGCCGCAGTTCATTCAATGTGCCGCATTCAATCAGACGCCCTTGCCGAATGATGCCAACGCGGTCGCACAGCTTTTCAACTTCGGATAAAATATGGCTCGACAGCAACACCGTCTTCCCCTCTGCCTTCACTTTCGCCACACATTGCTGAAACACTTTCTCCATTAACGGATCCAGTCCCGACGTCGGTTCATCCAGCAAAAACAGCTCCGCATCTGAGGCAAATGCCGCCACCAACGCAACTTTTTGCCGATTTCCCTTCGAATACGTCCGGCACTTTTTCGTTGGATCCAGCTGAAAACGTGCAAGCAATTCATCACGTGTGCTTGCATTCACCCGCCCTTGCAGACTTGCAAATAAATCAATTACTTCGCCGCCCGTCAGCTGCGGCCATAAATTCACATCACCCGGCACATACGCAATGCGGCGATGGATCTCCACCGCATCTCGCCAAACATCTTTACCGAAAATCGTCGACGTGCCGCTCGTCGCGCGGAGCATACCAAGCAATGTACGAATCGCCGTTGACTTCCCCGCCCCATTCGGCCCTATAAAACCGAACACTTCGCCACTTTTCACTGCCAAATCCAGTCCATCCAGCGCACGGTGCCTGCCGAATTCCTTCGTCACCTGATTCATCTCAATCACATTCATCTGCATGCCCTCCCTTAGTTTGAGTCGGAGCCCGTTGTTAATTTCAGTGTAGCATACGGCGGCGGGGATGGAATATTTTTTCCGAAGGGCTTGAAGTGCGGGCTGGTGCGGCGATGAAGTTAATCAGTGCGGTGACGGAATGGAATTGCGCTGTCAAGCTCTGGAGTAGCGCAAAAACGAACCCGAATTGCGCGGCGGCATCAGGTTCGTCTTCATCGAATTCATTCTCTCACTATCTGTTATTCATTCATTAAAAATCATATCATCCTCATGGCTGATTTCCGCACTGACATGCAGATAAGGCCCCAGTTTACTGACCTTCACCGTTATACCGTAATAAATCATATGATCGCCAGGAGCTACCTCACTGTTCGGAAACTCGATAAAGAACTCTCCGGTTTTCTTCGGTGTAATACGGAATACATTCGTTCCCGGATCTCTCGTAACCGCGGCAATCTGTTCACTTCCCTTTGGCAGCACATGCTTGCCAAGCAAAGCGCCTTCCCATACTTTCACGGTTTCCTCTGACTTGATCGGCGTCATATGAATCGCGTAATAAAATGCATTTTCGTATTCAGTGGATGTGATGTAATAGCGGAAATCCTTACCGTCCTCATAATGAACAGTCGCAATAAATTCCCCCGGCTGGTCCAGATGAATGATGCTGCAGTATTGAAGTCTCTCGTCATCACATGATGAAAATGCCACATGATCATTCAATAACTCACCTTCCGCGGTAGAAAGAGAAATAGATTCTGCACTTACTAGCGGTTCGTTCTCTTCTCTCATTTCATAGCGCATCCACAGCTGTGCAGGTGTTGAATAAATATCAGCTGTCTCTTCTAATGATAGATCCCATTCATTATCCACTTTTTTAACATGCACATAGTATTTTCTATAACCTTTATCGTCAGGGCCGGATTCCTGACCGGAGAACGTGCTGAAGGTCAGTCTGGCCGTGCCTTCTTTTTTCGGTACAATATGAATTTTTGTCATCAGATTAATTTGGCTCGGCATTTCATTTCCCGGCACGATATCAACTACATCGGAGCTGGTTTTGCTGACATCCGCAAATCGCTTCCATTGATAGTCCTTCGCATACAACGTACGAATCCCAGGCTTTACATCTTCTGCGGCTTTAAGTAGCTTCGCTGCCTGCCCTCTGGTAATCGGGGCATTGGGACTGAACGTAGCAGGAGATGTTCCTGTGGTCAGTCCGAGCTGATACATACTATAAATACCGTCCCTGTGACTGTTTTTATAGACTACATCTTTAAAGCCGTAATCAGGATCACGATACAGCGGCAATTCAAATGCTTTGATAATAATGGAAGCCATTTGTGCACGCGTAATGGAGTCATTCGGTCCGAAACGTCCGTCGCCATAGCCATTTATAATCCCTTTATCTGCCAGTGCAGCAATTGCTTTGTAGTAGCCGTTTGCTGTCGTAACATCCTTGAATTTCGGATCTCTTACATTGGCTGTATTCAGTTTTGTCAGCTTCACGATAATTGCAGCCGCCTGCCCTCTCGTAATAGAAGCGCTCGGCCGAAACGTGCCGTCCGGATACCCTCCAATTATATTGCGTGCCGCCAGCTCATTAACCGCTTCCGCAAAGTGCTTCGCCGGCGGTACGTCCGGAAATTTCGCATTGTCTGCAGCTGCGCCTGTTAAGGGTAAACTGAATGCCAGCAAAATTGTGCCGAACACTGCCAGTATTTTATTTTTCATTACGCTTCGTCCTTTCCATAGTTTACTAATGTGCCGTACAGACGCAGACTTTGGAAAATAGTTTCATGTTTATTTGAAATTATTTTTCGGACGGTGAAACTCGCGGTATGGAGCTGGAGCTGTTTCGTCACGACCTTTCTGCACTTTAGCTCAATCACTTTTGAATTGTCAAACAACTTACCGTATAGTAATACTAATAAAAAGGAGGGGGCTATCATGAATACCAAACGTTTTGAAATCATCGAAAAACAAGGGAAGCTGCAGCAATTCCAAGTGATCCGCGACAATGAGACGGGTGTTCTTTATCTGTCTCAGGCGCAAGGATACGGTCTCGGCATGACAGTACTCGTTGATGCGGAAGGAAAACCTTTAGTAGATGAGGAATACGTACGTACCCGCCTGTAAACTTTGCGCGTTTTAATAGTTGAATAACTGGTTTACTAATGGATCAAAGAGATCGCTTGATTGACATGGACTCAAATGCAATCAGTGAGCACAGCGGCAAAATAGATATTTCCTCAGAAAATACACGCGATGAAAAAAGACACTCTACAGACCGATATCAGTCTGCGGGAGTGTCTTTTTCGATTTCACATTTCAAAAATACATATCCGTCTTTTTCAATCGTTTCATTCATTATCACAGGAATCCGTTCCTTGAAGAGAGGGCCGCCGACGACGACTGTGTGGAATTCCCCGGATTCGCCGCAGCTGTCAATACCCAGTGCTTCGAGTTCATCGATCAATTCTATCGTGAAACGTCTTCCGAGGAATTCCGCAGGCATCATCTTCGTATTGACGACTACGACATACGCCTCGAATCCTTCGGCGATGAATTCTTCCAGCAGCTTGCGTCTTGGTTCTTCCCATAGCGGATGATATGCTTCCATGCCGACTTTGGCGCACATTGTCTGTACCCACAGTAAGTGATCTTCTAAATCGATGTCTCCAAATACTGCTTTTGGTATACCGTGCTCTTTGCATACGCGCATCGCATCGATAAACTGCATCTCATAGCCTGCCCAGTCCGCTTTCCTGATCATCGACGGCACGCCCATCTGCTTTGCCTGCGCTTTAATAATCTCAAGCGGCAGCGCGTGTGATTTAGAATGGGTCTGGTATTTTTCGAACATCGTCCACAGCATAGCCGGCGTATTGCCCTCCTGGATTGCGCGATAAACCGCGAGCGCCGAGTCTTTGCCGCCACTCCAGGACGAGACGAACTTCACGCCCGTCATTGTCCGTCCGCCCATGCGATTCGCGCATCTACTGTTCGTGCCATACGAATCATATACGAACGGAATCCCAGCTTCGGCCAGAAATACGACGCTAAGTGGTTCGCCGTCAGCCAATCCGTCATGATATATTCATAACCTGCATTTTTCATTTGTGTAAAGCTGTGGTTTGCAATGGACTTCCCAATGCCTTGTCCGCGCATATCAATATTCGTCGTAGCTTGCACAAGCACAGCCGACTGATCAGGTGTCGTCATAGCATGCCGGGCGTCTGCAGGTGTATAGAGATGGAATGCTACTGGCGTTCCTTCCTGCTCAGCAATCCAGCTGCGCGTTCCTTCTTTTCCGGCATAAGCCGAGAATACATCCCGTTCCGCGTCTAATGCTTCCTGCGTGATCGGTTTCCACGCGGGAGCTTTCGCCTGATGCATACTGTTCCATGGCGCCATTTTACGCAATATAGACTGCTCTTCGCCCGTAAGTTCTTTCATTTTCACAAGACTATTTTCTCCGGGCTGTGCGCGATACCGTTCAAGTGATAACGCCGCAAAGCGTTCTTCAAAATGAAACGACTGCTCCAGCATTTCGAGAATTAATTCATCATTTCCTACCGGCACATCCAATACATGTTCAAAATACCCATTGCGAACCCACTCCGCTCCGGCTTCCGTATACATCAGCCGCGCGAGTCTTGGATGTTCGTCTTCATGGATGACAAATGATGGATAGCCGACATACACCGTACGGCCACGCGTAGTGTCTTGGCGATATTCATACAATAAATAGCCAATCACCTCTTCGTCACGCAATGTTACGAGTCCCCCAGTATACGGCTTCTCCATTTCTTCACGCAAACGTTCTTCTGCATGTTCGACGTCCTCAAAGCGCTCCTGCAAAAACGGAAATCGCTGCCGTTCATCTGCATGTCTCGCCGCAAGTAAAGAGGCCATCTTCGGTATATACCGCTCTTCAAATTGAACAAAATGAATCACCAGAATCCCCTCCTGCCTAGTTTAACTAAATTATACCATACCCTTTGCACTTTCCAATGAAACGAATGGATCTGTGGGGTGGCGTATGTAGATGGATTGATGGATGGATTGAGCGCTTGACGGGGAGGTATGAGCGGTTGTGAAGGATCATTGAGCGGATACAGACGGGGTTAGAGCGGATAAACGGGGGCATTGAGCGGTTACCCCGCGACTTTGAGCGATCAACGGAATCTATGAGCGGATGGACGGGATGTATGAGCGGGACGGCGAAATAAGTTGGCTGGGCTGCCTTGAAGACAGGGATTGAGCGGTTGTAACGGAGCATTGAGCGGATACATACGGGGTTAGAGCGGATAAACGGGGACATTGAGCGGTTCCCCGCGACATTGAGCGCTCAACGGAATCTATGAGCGGATGGACAGAATCTATGAGCGGGACGGCGAAATAAGTTGGCTGGGCTGCCTTGAAGACAGGGATTGAGCGGTTGTAACGGAGCATTGAGCGGATACATACGCGGTTAGAGCGGGGAAACGAGGGCATTGAGCGGTTACCCCGCGACTTTGAGCGCTCAACGGAATCTATGAGCGGATGGACAGAATCTATGAGCGGGACGGCGAAATAAGTTGGCTGGGCTGCCTTGAAGACAGGGATTGAGCGGTTGTAACGGAGCATTGAGCGGATACAGACGCGGTTAGAGCGGATAACCGCGGGCATTGAGCGGTTACCCCGCAACATTGAGCGCTCAACGGAATCTATGAGCGGATGTGGACAGAATCTATGAGCGGGACGGCGAAATAAGTTGGCTGGGCTGCCTTGAAGACAGGGATTGAGCGGTTGTAACGGAGCATTGAGCGGATACATACGGGGTTAGAGCGGATAACCGGAGGCATTGAGCGGTTACCCTGCGACATTGAGCGCTCAACGGAATCTATGAGCGGATGGACGGGATTTATGAGCGGCTGCGCAGCATGATAGAGCGTTTGGCGAAGCCTTCTCACCTCACCCCCGAGACTCCACACATATTTCAAAGTCAAAAAACCCCTTTCCACAGCAGAAAGGGGTTCATAGCCAACTCATTAAGCCGGCATTGGAGTATCTGTTGGTTTTGCATAGTTTCCATTGCCGTATTCCGTGTCGATTGCGTCACGGATTTCTTTCATGGACTTGCCGTCTTGTTTCATTTGTACGGATTTCACGGCGATCTCCAGGCAAACTAGGCAGCGTGTGCCGTGATCGTCCCAGACAACCGATCCGTCTTCGCGTATTTCATCAAGAAAACAATTCATATTGCTTTCGTGGCCAGCGCTGTCGCCGCAGCCGCAGTAGCAAGGCATGTATTCCAGCACATCTGTTGCTTTGGCTGCGACTTGATAGACCATGCGCATATCTTCCGGCTTATCGTCAAGGAAAGACGGCAGAATATCCGCTGAAGCC
Source organism: Sporosarcina sp. P37 (assembly GCF_002109365.1). Lineage (NCBI taxonomy): Bacteria > Bacillati > Bacillota > Bacilli > Caryophanales > Caryophanaceae > Sporosarcina > Sporosarcina sp. P37. Next base: position 2,110,175 of record NZ_CP015349.1, on the reverse strand, counting down.
GTTACTTCCTGCAGATCGCCATTCGGTAATTGCTTCATGTGGTCATGCCCGGCTTCCGCACGTGCATCTTGCGGATCTGTTTCAGCCGGTTTTTCTGTTGCGCCGTTTCCGCATGCCGCAAGCACTAATGTCAGTGCAGCCAGCCCTGCAAATAATTTCTTTTTCATATATGGTTCTGACTCCTTTGTATAGACGTAATGCATTCAGTATACAAGGTTTACGGGCGAAACGAACGTACAAATTTATGACAGTTATTACATTCCTGTCATTTTGCTTGGATCTACGTATTCGTCAAACTGCTCTTCTGTCAATAAACCAGTAGAAAGCGCCGCTTCTTTCAGCGTCGTTCCCTCTTTGTGAGCCTTCTTCGCAATTTTCGCTGCATTTTCATAACCGATATGCGGGTTCAACGCTGTCACCAGCATCAATGAATTCTTTACTTTATTGTCGATTTCTTCACGGTTCGGTTCAATTCCGACTGCACAGTTATCATTGAAGCTGATCATGCCGTCAGCAAGCAGTTTCGATGATTGCAGGAAGTTATAGATGATAACCGGCTTGAAAACGTTCAGTTCAAAGTTCCCCTGGCTCGCTGCGAAGCCGATCGTCGCATCGTTACCCATTACTTGAGCCACGGCCATCGTTAATGCTTCACTTTGTGTCGGGTTCACTTTACCCGGCATAATCGAGCTGCCCGGTTCGTTTTCCGGAATCGTAATTTCGCCAATGCCCGAACGCGGTCCGCTTGCCAGCCAGCGTACGTCATTCGCAATTTTCATCAGGTCCGCAGCTAATGCTTTTAGCGCACCGTGTGTGTACACTACTTCATCATAGCTTGTCAGTGCATGGAATTTATTCTCTGCTGATGTAAATTCGATGCCAACGGATTTTGAAATTTCTTCCGCCACTTTGTCACCGAAGCCAGCAGGTGCGTTGAGTCCTGTACCGACAGCTGTTCCGCCAATTGCCAGCTCTTTCATAGACTGGACGCTTGCTTCGAGCATGCTGCGCGTTTTCTCCAGCATACGGTGCCATCCGCTGATTTCCTGTCCTAACGTCAGTGGCGTCGCGTCTTGCAGGTGCGTGCGTCCGATCTTGATAATATCCATAAAGTCTTCAGATTTTTTATGAAGTGTTTCTTTTAATTTATCAATTGCCGGCAGTACTTCGCGCTCTACCGCTACAACACCCGCTACGTGAAGCGCTGTCGGGAATGTGTCGTTGGAACTCTGTGATTTATTGACGTCATCATTCGGGTGCAGGCGCTCTTCCTCGCCCCACTCCTCAAGCAGCTGATTGCCGCGGTTCGCAAGCACTTCGTTCATGTTCATGTTGGACTGCGTGCCGCTTCCTGTCTGCCAGACGACTAACGGGAAATGCTCGTCCCATTTCCCTTCGATCACTTCTTCCGCTGCTGCTTTAATCGCTTTCATCTTCGCTTCGGATAAGTTGCCGTAGGAATGACTTGCTATCGCTGCTGATTTTTTCAAATGGGCAAAAGCCTGGATTACACCAAGCGGAATACGTTCACCGCCGATTTTAAAGTTTTGCTTACTGCGCTGCGTCTGCGCTCCCCATAACTTGTCTGCAGGTACTTGTATTTCTCCGAACGTGTCGTGCTCAATACGATATTCCATCTTTCCATCCACCTCTCGAAATAATAATCAGACTCTCTATCTCTATCATGCCTTATTTTCGGTTAAATTTGAATTAATAAGGGTTGAGCGGTGCGTTACATGCTAAGCAAGAGGTGTGCACTTTTTCAGATTCCGCCGCTTGAAGCTTACAACTTCTGCAATAGAAACGCCTTCCGGACCACGGTGAAAAATATCACTACTGCACCCGCACTGCATGTCAGCACCACGATACTGAGCGGCCAGGCGGAACTGTCACCCGCAAGACCTGTGAGCGGTGACACAGTAGCACCGCCAATAAAGGGCAACAGACCGAGAAACGCTGCTGCGCTTCCTGCCGACTTTCCCTGACTTTGCATCGCAAGCGAGAATGATGACGTGGAAACCATGCCCACACTCGCGACTACCATAAATAATGCACATGCGATGACAGCGAGCGGCCATTTATTCCAGACTGTTAATAGAAGAAGGATACTGCCCGCGAATGAAATCAGCACACCTGTGCGCAAAAACTTCACTTCATGAATTCTGCCCGCTAAACGTCCGGTCACTTGCGCCGCAGTAATGATTCCCACGCCATTCAAAGCGAAGAATAAAGAAAACTGCTGAGCCGTAACATCATACAGATTCTGCAAAACGAATGGAGATCCCGCTATATAGGCGAACATACTTGACATGATCAATCCTTGCGTCAACGCGATGCCCATGAACCATTTGTCCTTCAACAGTCCGCCAAACGTCTTGACGAGAGCAAGCATTCCGCCTTCTGCCCGCTGTTTTACAGGCAGAGTGTCGGGTAAAAAGAGAGCTGCCGATAAAAACATCAGCAAGCCAATGCCGCCGAGGATAAAGAACACAAATTGCCACGAGGCAAAGTTCAGTACGACACCGCCGGCAATCGGCGCGAGAATCGGTGCTGCCCCGTTAACGATTGACAGCATCGCCATAAACTTCGTCAGCTCACTCCCCGTATACAAATCACGCGCACACGCTCTTGCGATGACAATCCCCGCCGCACCTGTCATTCCCTGGATGAAACGCAGTAAAACAAAAGCCCCGATGTTCGTACTGAACGCACATAAAAATGAAGCGATGGCGTACACTACGAGCGTGGTGACGAGCGGCTTGCGCCTGCCGTAAATATCACTCATCGGTCCAAAAATCAGCTGCCCTGCGCCTAAACCGAGCAGACAGGCTGTTAGACTTAATTGGACAAGTGATGTGGATGCCTGCAGGTCATGAGCCACGGCAGGCAATCCCGGCAAATACATATCCATCGACAGCGGTCCGAACGCTGTCAAAGAACCGAGCAGCAAGACGAGCCAGACAGTAGGCAACGGTATTCTTTTTTGTAATTGGTTATTCATATGTACAAAACCCTTTTCTTCTATAGAATTCATTCAGTATAGCAAAGAACGTATATCGCTTGAAGGTTTATGCGACATACCCTTTCACCTGTCAGAATGCCCAATTACCTATAAATGTTCAATCAGCCATTCGAAGTTTATAATTTCACGCAAATTACGCATGTATTCTACAATGTTCGCTATCTTTTTACATAAAGATTTTGTTATGATGAAGAGACTATCGATTTCACTACTGGATGGAGGTAATAATATGCTGGGCCCGCGTAAACCTGATCCGTTTTTCACTGCGTTATTGGACATCGCCAAACACGTGCAAGAATCCATGCATTATGCAAATGATTTCCAAGTTGAAACGGTCGCTGATCTGAAAGAGGTCAGTATTCAAATGAAAGAATATGAAACAGCCGGCGACACTCTGATCCATGAACTGATTACGAAGCTGAATACGTCGTTCATGACACCGATTGAACGGGAAGATATTTTAAATATCGCGATTAAAATGGATGATATCCTGGACGGCATCGAACACTTCCTTGCAAACCTTGAAATGTTTTCGCTCATTGATATCGATGAATACATGCAGAAATTCATTACGAATATTACGAAAAGCACCGATGAAATCGTGAAGGCGATGGAGTTGCTGACGAAAAAGAAGCTTGTTGAAATGCGCACACATGCAGTGCAGATCAAAGAATATGAACGGATTTGCGACGAAGTCTTACGGACGTCGATTAAGCAGTTATTCATTCGCGAGAAAGACCCGATCCGCATCATTCAGCTGAAAGATCTGTATGAGCTGCTTGAAGATATCGCGGACTATTGCCAGGACGTGGCGAACAACATCGAAACCATCATCATGCGTAACGCATAAGGAGCTATAAGCGATGGATATGATTCTCATTTTGACCATTCTCGTCGTCATTTTTGCTTTAGCATTTGACTTCATCAATGGTTTTCACGATACCGCCAACGCGATTGCCACTTCAGTCTCAACGCGTGCACTAAAACCGCGGTCGGCTATTATGCTCGCTGCGGTAATGAACTTTGTCGGGGCATTGACATTTACAGGCGTTGCGAAGACCATTACGAAAGACATTGTCGATCCGTTTTTATTGGATAATGGGTCTCTCGTTATTTTGGCGGCACTTGTTTCGGCAATCATCTGGAATTTGGTGACGTGGTATTTCGGAATTCCCTCCAGCTCTTCGCATGCACTGATCGGCTCCATCGCGGGTGCAGCTATTGCGGCGGCGGGTTTCGGTATTTTAAATTACAGCGGCTTCATTAAGATCATTCAGGCTCTTCTGTTATCCCCTGTCATTGCCCTGGTTGGCGGTTTCATTGTGATGACCGTATTGCGGGCTGTCCTGAAGAACCGTAATTTATTCAAAGCGAACCGCCGAATCCGCTATATGCAAATTGGTACGGCGGCTGTTCAATCATTTACTCACGGAACGAACGACGCACAAAAAGCGATGGGAATTATTACAATGGCATTGATCGCGGCGGAATTGCAGACGACTGATGATATCCAGCTGTGGGTCCGTATTGCAGCGGCCACCTCGATGGGCATCGGCACATCTATAGGCGGCTACAAAATCATTAAGACGGTCGGCGGCAAGATTATGAAAATCCGTCCGATTCACGGGATTGCGGCAGACTTGAACTCCGCTGCCATCATTTTCGGCGCCACCCTTCTCCACCTGCCGGTCAGTACGACGCACGTCATCTCTTCGTCCATCATGGGGGTTGGATCGGCTCAGCGGTTGAAAGGCGTGAAATGGGGCGTCGCACAACGAATCGTTCTGACCTGGATCATTACTATGCCCATCTCTGCAGCAGTCGCGGCAGTCATCTATAAAGTGCTGTCTGTTTTCCTTTAATCCCAGTAAACTTTACTTGGGATTTTTCATGCATGGAACTTTTAACTTGCAATATCTAACAATACTTGTTATGATAAAGGAGAATTATTTTTGTTCGACGTTGGTCAGCGATTTCATCTCGACCGTTTTTAAGAAATTGAGCAAGGATAGTAATACAATGTGTACACAAGTGTGCACGAGGAGGAAACAAACATGGAACAAGGTAAAGTAAAATGGTTTAACGCAGAAAAAGGTTATGGCTTCATCGAACGTGAAGATGGCGACGATGTATTCGTACACTTCTCAGCTATCCAAGGCGACGGGTTCAAAACTCTTGAAGAAGGTCAAGACGTGTCTTTCGAAATCGAACAAGGACAACGCGGACTTCAAGCAACTAACGTTACTAAAAACTAATTTAACCTTACAAACCACTTCCTTTTAGGGAGTGGTTTTTTTATGGTTTTCTTTCCTTAATCCCACGGGACTTTCCAATATTTACTTGTTATGATAGGCATAGAACTACTTATTGATCGTTTCCTATATCACTCGAGGAGGAATTATTTTGCGCAGCTTCGCTAAGTTTGTGACCCGTTCATATAAATGGATTTTCGCCTTCTGGATCTTCCTGTTTGGCGCAATGACCTATTTTGCTATTCAGCTTCCCGGCTTGCTTGCGGGTGATGGATTCCGTGTAGACGGCGAACATGAACAGGTTATGAAAATCGTCTCCGAAGACTTTGGATTGCCGGCAGAATCATTATTTCTAGTATTCGACGGAAAATCGGACAATGAAATTCAATCCGCCCTTGACAGACTGGATGCACTTGACATCGTATCTGAGACCGTTTCACCGCTGACAGAAAAAGCACAGTATACCAATAAGCTGTCTTATGCCCTGCTCCATTTTAATGAAGCTCCGGATAATATGCCGCAAGCCGTAGAAGATATCCGCGAAACCATTCATGGCGAATCAGGTATTACCCTTACCGGCGGCGGAGCATTTGAACACGACGTCAACGTGGCGAGCCAGCGTGATTTGATGACGGCTGAGGCTATTGGTTTACCTATTGCCATTGTCGTCCTGCTGTTTGCTTTCGGCACAGTCGTTGCCTCATTCGTTCCGCTGATTGTCGGAATCGGCACTGTCGTATCTTCACTCGGGATCCTGGCATTGCTCGGCAACACCGTTGATTTGTCGATTTTCGTGCTGAATATCGTACCGATGCTCGGCCTCGCACTCAGTATCGACTTTGCGTTATTATTCATCAGCCGGTATCGTGAGGAGCTGAAAAAGCGCAGTACTGTGGAATCTGTCATCATGACGATTTGCACGGCCGGACGTTCGATTATCTTCTCTGCGATTTGTGTCTTTATCGGCTTAGGCGCAATGCTGCTGATCAAAGTGGATATTTTCGGGAATATTGCACTCGGCGGCATGATCGTCGTCGGGATGGCAGTCATTTCGTCACTTACTTTATTGCCTGCCGTGCTGCTGATGCTTGGCGGACGGATCCACAAGGGACGCTTGTTAAAAGAGCGCGGTGAAGATGCGAACGGCTGGCGAAAATTCGCTCACAGCGTGATGAAACGTCCGGTAACAATTGCGGCTGCAGCGTTCGTGCTGCTTGCAATCGCAGTAATTCCAGTAAAGAACATGGAATTGACGATACCGCAGATTGATTCATTGCCGGACTCATTCGATACCCGGTTGGCTTTCGAGAAGATGGAAGATGAATTCGGACTGGGAGATGAAAGCACCGTCTTTCTGATCGCAGAACGCGACGGCAGCTGGAAGACAACAGAAGGTCTGACGGATATGCTGACGCTGCAGAATCAATTGACCGGCGATGCGCTGGTTAAGAACGTATCAACCATTTTTACAATCAGCGGTTTGGATGACGTCACCCAGTGGGAGCAGACATTGCGCATCCCGCAAATGTACGATCAGCTCAATCCGGTGCTAAAAAACTTTACGGACAGCGGCAACCGTCTGCTCATCCCGGTCACACTCGCAGCTGACGGCAGTTCCAATGAAGCACAGGATTGGGTCCGCGACTGGTCTGACAAAGATACCGGCTTTGACCTTCTGCTTGGCGGGGAACCTCGGTTCAATCAGGAGATTTTCGATGAAATTGCAGGTCATATCGTTTATGTATTGCTGATTATCATCGTTTCTACGTTTTTCATTCTAATGTTTGCTTTCCGTTCATTCATCATTCCAGTGAAAGCGATTCTGATGAATATTCTCGGGCTGTCTGCAACGTTCGGCATACTTGTTTATATATTCCAGTATGGCCATTTCGGATTAAATCCCGGCACGGTGGCGCTCATTATCCCGGTCATTGTCTTTAGTCTGGTATTCGGCTTGAGCATGGATTACGAAGTGTTCCTTATTTCCAGAATGCAGGAGGAATTCGCGCAGTCATTCGATAATGATAAATCTACCGTGGAGGGGCTCGCGACAACGAGTAAAGTGATCACATCCGCCGCCCTCATCATGATCGTTCTGACAGGTGCATTCGCATTCACGGACGTCATGCCGGTCAAGCAAATCGGCGTCGGCATTGCGATAGCTGTGGCAATCGATGCGACAATCATTCGCTTGTTGCTGGTCCCAAGTTTAATGAAGCTGTTCGGTAAATGGAACTGGTGGCTGCCGTTCGGCAAAGGTTTGTATCGTTCAAACAATCCGAAGCATTATTCGAATAAATAAGATGGAGCCGCTCAGAGTTTGGTCAGTTGACTGGACTTTGGGCGTTTTTTTGTGGTGTGTGATGGGACGATGCGGGACAGCCTTGATGCGCCCTCCCCCTGCTCCAACGCACACAGCAAAACTTCTCCAAACAAAAAACTGTCCGGAACACCCCGCTTTGGGATATTCCGGACAGTTCGTTATATTTATTGCCAGCCGAATGTACCGGTTTCGGTGTAGGGCTGGTTGTCCATTGATTGATGATTTTTCTGTACAGGATTATTTCTGAATGTGGCCTGTACCATGAGAATGATAGCCGCGACGACGATAATCAGCATGATCACGAGACCAATTGCAACTGTCTTACCCTTCATTCAACTTCACCCCTATTGCTATTATTTCGTTTTGACTGCAAAGCCTTCTTCTTTCAGATAGCTTGCCGCTTCCGAATAATCTCCAAAGCCTTCTTCCAGATTTGCTTCGTGGTAGATGTTAAAGAAACCGTCTTCCTCGAGAAGTGTCAGCTTCTGGCCATTGGAATTTTGCCATGTTTCAGCAATCGGGTCCGCTTCCTGCACTTCTGTCGCCAACCCTTCAATCGCTGCACGGATCACAGCACGCAATTCATCCGCTGTGAATTCCCGCACATTGACCAGACCGCGGTCATCCGCTTCGTACCCTTCCACATCCGCTACGTAGACAAATGCGTTGCCATTCGGGTGCAAATGCTGTACAACGACGGTTTTATCATATAATGACTCTTCATAATGATAGTTCAGCCGTTTCATTGATACTTCTTTTTTCACTAGCTCTGGAAATTCTTCTATAATCTGTTGTTTCTCCTCAAATGTTAACATGGTTTTCCTTCTTTCTGCTTAAATTAATCTGTTATCTCGTTTTCCATTCCATAAACAGTACAAGCAGTATGACAACTGCAAATGCTACTATATAAAACCAGGAAGGTACACTGCTCACACCGCCGAACATACCATCCACTCCTTCCAGACTTTCCATTCTTTTTTAAGTATACCCTTTTTCGCGCATCTCTGGACGTTAATTTTCAACAATTAATAGTTCCCGCTGTATTGCCGGAGGGTAAACAGAGTATAATATGATAGAGGAGTGGGTGTCACATGATAAAACGCCTTTTTCAATTACTTTTTCTCGCAGTGATTGTCTACGCATTCAAGCCATACTGGGAAGATCCGGTATCGAACTACGTGGATTTATCGTTTCTCGATCCGCTTGATGCGAAGGTGGAAACAGTTCTCAACGAGGAAGCAGTTGAATCTGCGCTTGATTATACAAAACAATCAATTACCAATATAATTTCATATGTTTCTGAGAAAGCCGCCGGAAGCAGTCCGCCGGATGAAGTCGCCCAGCCGGAACTGGAAGCGCCCGCAACTGGCATTATTTCCATCCATAATATCGAAATCGGCACGTCAGAAGCAGAGGTGAAGGAGAAACTGGGCGATCCAGTGCGTACGTCTGTCAATGAATACGGCACGGAATGGCTGACCTTCCATGAAAACTACCAGAACTTCATCATGCTTTCATACGATGTCAAACGCCGTGTCAATGCAATTTACACTAATGACCGGCTGATCGCCTCATCGATCGGCATCGAATATGGTGTGCCAAAAGCGAAGATCCGAGAAAGCCTCGGCGAACCGATTTCAGAAATACGCAAAGGAACGAATATTTATAAGCTCCAGGACGATGAAGGAATGGACGTTTTTCATTCAGACGGTATTTATATGTACGTCTTTTATGATTTGCATAAGGATACTGCCGTTACTGCGGTGCAGCTGATTTCGGATCGTTTGGAACAAGGTAAAACTGCGCTTTACGCACCAAAGAATGATGCAATGCGCAAAGGCTTTGAAATGCAGCTTTTCGATTTGACGAATGCCGCACGGGTGCGTCACGGACGCTCGATTCTTACGTGGGATCAGCTGGCTTCTGAAACCGCTCGTCTTCACAGTACGGATATGGCCGTACAGGATTATTTCAGCCACGAAAACTTAAAAGGGGAATCCCCTTTTGACCGAATGAAGAAGCAAGGGGTCAAGTTCGTCAGCGCTGGTGAAAACTTGGCTTATGGCCAATCAAGCAGTATTTTCGCTCATGAAGGGCTGATGAATTCGAAAGGTCACCGGGAAAACATTCTGATACGCGATTATCAGTTCCTTGGAATCGGCGTGGATTTCAATGACAAAGAACAGCCATTTTACACGGAAAACTTCTTCGCAAAATAAGGGGATTTCCTTTCATTACAGCAAGTAATCCGGTAAAATAGAGTGAAGGGCTTTTGTACAGTAAAGACCTTCATTACAGCTTTAAAGGAGACTATCAATTGAAAAAAATTGCTGCATTTTTCCTGGCCGCGTCATTAATTTTGTCGCCGATCGGGAACATCATTTTTCAGGATGAAATCACTGCGGAAGCGCGCGGCTACAAATCCGGTAAGAAAAGCTTCAGTACACCGAACCGTGTACAGCCAAATAAAGCAGAAAAGAAACAGGATACAAATCAAAACAACGATAAAGCCACTGCAGGCAATACTGCCAAAAAGCCAGGCGGAATGGGCGGCGGCTTGATGAAGGGCCTATTCGTCGGCGGACTTGCGGGTCTGTTATTCGGCAGCCTGTTTGCAAATATGGGTATCCTTGGTTCCATTATGGGCTTATTGATTAACGTACTTGCGATTGTTTTCATCATCTATATGGTACGGAAGATTTTTGCGATCTTCAAAGAGAAAGAGCGTAAACGCAATGAGGATATGAATCAATGGAACAACAGATAATTTACGAACAAGACGTAGCCAATGCAGTGTGTGTATTGATCGCTAAAGAATCACGGGCAATGCCTGACGACGTAGAAGTCGAACTTGCTTACGATGACGACACCGGGTTTTCAGCAGAGGCCGAGCTTAACGGCAAGATGCATCATTTAACTACCTCCCGTCTCGTCGAAGCGCTTCGCCTTTGGATCGAGCAGTACCTCGATCAGGATCCGATGGCAGCAGGCATCCAGTTAAAGCTGGATGATGAAGAAGGGATTATCGCAATTGTACGATAATCAGCAGAACACTCTTTTCCGGAGGGTGTTCTTTTTATTGTCATAAAGAAAATGCCGGATGTTAGGATTTATGCTTCATTCAAACGGACGGAAGCAGATCTAACGCTACAGCCGTGCGCAAAAAAGGATGCCCTGAGAACTTCGGGGACATCCTTTTTTATTCATTATTATTTCATATTCTCAGATGTAATCTCTGCACATGCGAACGGTGATCCTGAATCGCCTGCCGGATCCGTTTTATAATCATCTGCACCTTCATGGATGATCAATGCCGACCCGTCTTCATCCAGCAATGAATTTTCTTTTCCTGATTCCAATGTTACTTCTTCCGCAGTGATACTAACTTTTGCGTTTCCGTCTTCATCAGCCACGATATTTTCCAAGTCTCCTGCATGATGCCCTTCAGGATTGTCCATTCCGTGCTGTTTGCCGGTCGGGTTAAAGTGACCGCCTGCAGACGCTTTGAAGTCTGGTGCTGTACAGACGCCCGTTTCATGGAAATGCATGCCGTGTTCCCCTGGCTCAAGACCAGTTACATCAAGATCCATCGCCACTCCAGTTGGCCCTTCAGTCAATGTCACAGTTCCAATTTCTTCGCCGTCCACATTCATGACAGGCGCCGTAATTTCTGGTTCAGCCGCATTTTCTTGCTCCACCGGCGTTTCTTCATTTTCATTGACCGGAACTTTCTCATCCTCCGACGCACTTCCGCAAGCCGCCGTCAGCAGCGCAGCCCCTAATACCATACTCGATAATTTCCACATAGTTGAACTCCTCCCCTTATAAGCTACTTTTAGTATTGTTCATTACCCATTAGGATGAACTCATAGTATCTACTGTACCCACATTTAACGTTTTCTAACATGTGATTGTGTAATGTTTATGAACGGCGGCGAAGGTTGATTGAGCGGTTGGACGGGGGGTTAGAGCGGATGCGAAGTCTCATTGAGCGCTTAGGCGAGGAGGTAGAGCGGATGCGGGGCCTCATTGAGCGCTGGGACGGAGGGTATGAGCGGACGCGAAGCCTCATTGAGCGCTGGGACGGAGGGTATGAGCGGACGCGAAGCCTCATTGAGCGCTGGGACGGGGATTATGAGCGGATACCAAGTCTCATTGAGCGCTAGAACAAGAGGTTAGAGCGTTCGCGAAGCCCTATTGAGCGCTCCACTGCGTCCAACACATCCAGCATAAAAAAAACACTCCGAAGCATAAGCCCCGGAGCGTTCATATTTTCAATTCAGTCTTCAATCAGCGGATACACGCCGTTTTCGTCGTGTGTTTCTGTTCCGACTACCGGCGGGTTGAAGACACAGATCAGGCGCATGTCTTCTCTTCCTCCACGCAAGTAATGCTCATCGTGTTCGTTCAGCGCATACATCGTACCGTCTTTAATCGGATAGACTTTGCCGTCTGCCACAGTTTCAATCTCTCCGTCTCCTGCGACGCAATACACTGCTTCCAAGTGGTTTTGGTAATGAATATGTGTTTCTGTGCCTGCGTAGATAATCGTTTCGTGGAACGAGAATCCCATATTGTCTTTCTTCAGCAAGAAACGGCGGCTTGCCCATGTTTCTGCTTTCGTTTCATTTTCACTGCCTATGATTTCATCTATTGTACGTACGATCAATGGTTATTCTCTCCCTTAGTTGTGAACGACTTCTTCAATCGCTTCTTCCAGAATATCGAATCCTTTGTGAATCCCTTTTTCATCCATGATTAACGAACCGAGGAATTTGACGACTTCCCCTTCTGGTCCTGATGTTTCAATGATTAAACCTTTTTCAAATGCTTTCGCGCAAATTTTATCCGCGTAATCTTCTTTGCCTTCACCACAGACAATTCCCTGCATGAAACCGCGTCCTCGGGTTGTTGCTTTCAGCTGCGGATAATCTTCGACGATTGTCTCCATGCGTTCGGTGATAAGCTTGGATTTTTCTTGTACCGATTTAGCGAATTCATCTGTTTCCCAGTACGATAACGCTTCTGTTGCTGTCAAAATCGCCATATTATTTCCGCGGAATGTTCCGTTATGCTCAGCCGGTCCGAATTTATCATATTCCGGTTTGATCAGCGTTAATGCTAACGGCAGTCCATAGCCGCCAATGGATTTCGAAAGACAGACAACGTCGGGCTTGATGCCAGCCGGTTCAAAACTGAAGAAGGTTCCAGTCCGGCCGCAGCCTGCCTGCACATCATCGACAATCAGTAAGATATCGTAATTTTTGCAGAGGCGCTCAATTTCACGCAGCCACTCAAAGCTTGCGGGATTGATGCCGCCCTCCCCTTGTACCGTTTCCACAATCATCGCAGCGGGCAGATCCAAACCACTGCTCGCGTCAGCCAGATACTTTTTCAAATAGTTCAGCGACTGGCCTTCGTCTAAAAACGTGTCGAACGGCATAGATGTGGTGTTAGTAAGCGGTACGCCAGCGCCTGCCCGGTTGTATGAATTGCCTGTGACAGACAATGCACCGAGCGTCATGCCATGGAAGCCGTTCGTAAAGCTGACTACATTCTGGCGTCCCGTTGCTTTGCGGGCGACCTTCAATGCACTTTCGACCGTATTCGTTCCAGTGGGCCCTGGAAACATTACTTTGTAGTTCATGTTTCTCGGCTGCAAGATCACTTCGTTAAATCGTTCAAGAAACTCTTTTCGCACTGTCGTACCCATATCCAGACTATGCGCAATGCCGTCGTCCTGAATATACTCAATTAGTTTTTCTTTCATCTTGTCGTTGTTATGGCCGTAGTTCAAAGCACCGGCACCGGCAAAGAAATCGATATACTCTTTACCTTCCGTGTCCCACATCTTATAGCCTTTTGCTTTTTTGAATACTGTCGGGAAACTTCTGCTGTAACTTCTCACTTGCGACTCATGATTTTCGAATACTTCCATTACCTGCTGACTTTTGGTCAGTACCATTTGTAATTAATTCCTCCATTAAATTTCTGTATTTTCCTGTGTCAATTGCGGCAGCCGGCCAGTTGCTCAGAATGGACCGATACGGAACAGTTCTTCTGATTCGTGTCCGCCTCCAGGAAATTGATCTTCCGTGTAGCCTTCCGTAATTGTGCATTCTGTCTGCAAATCACGTGCCAGCCCTTTAAACAGCTTGGCAGACGGGATATTGGACGGTGTCACTGTCGCCTCCAAATACCGAATATTCCGACATGCATCACTCTGCAAAATAGCGTGCAGCATACGGGATGCCAACCGCTTGCCCCGTGCTGATTCATCGACCGCCACTTGCCAGATAAACAATGTGTCTTGGGCTTTCGGCTGAATAAATCCGGAAATGAAGCCGACGAGCTTGCCATCTTCCTCCACGATAATACTCGTTTCGCTGAATTTATCTGCCCACAGCAAATAGCTGTAAGAAGAATTCAGATCGAGAACCTGCGTATCCTTAATAAGCTGCCAGATGAACTTTCCATCTTCCACAGTCGGGATACGGAATGAGTAGGAGTCATCGCGGTTCAGTACTGCAATCGAAACCTTCTGATTTTTATCCAAACAGTTTCTCCTCCAAGTCCTGTCTTGTGCGTATGCACAAATTTTCACTATCTGCAAATATCTGGGATGTAAAGTCGCTTCTCTGCCAGGGAACGCGGCAATACTAAATTGGTTCACTGAATAATTATTGTCTGTGAGGTTTTTAAAGACCGAGCATAAGCACTCGGCAGATTCCGAATGAGAAATCTGGCGGATATAGCAAGGATACTTACGTAGAAAAGCCAAATGGAGATTCGTGCAGGCTATTTGGGTGCTAACTTTCTGCCTTGCGGTATGAAGAGCAAAAAAGAGCGCCTATACAAAAGCGGAGAGCTTTTGTTCATGAAAACAGCATGATTACTATTGATTCGCTGATATGAAAGACACTTTCATTATCTTGAATTTACTGCCATACGCATTCATCCAGCCAACGTTCACACACTGGCGAAGAAGCAAACTATGTGTCTCCTCTGACACTGGTTGTTATTATAGATAACTCTGAAAACGTTGTCAACAGTAAATATATAATTTCATTTATTTAATGAAAAAGTAAAACCTCGCCAGGTCAGTCAGCTTATAGCCTGAAGCGGAATTAAAAAAACCGGAAACGTTTTTCGTTTCCGGTTGTAATTTATGAAAATAATATCTTTTCTAATTCCATCGGTTCGATATACGTGTCACCTTTATAAACACGCATATTTCCTCCCGAAATCTCATCAATCAACATAATATTTCTTTCAGGATCCCGGCCGAATTCCAGTTTGATATCATACAGTTCCAAACCTTTTTCCGCCATCTCCGAACGCACTACCTCAGAAATTTGCTGAGTCAATTCTTTTAGCGTCGCATATTCCTCATGCGTCAAAATATGTAGCTGTGCCAAAGCGTCTTCAGATATCGGCGGATCTAGACGTTCATCGTCCTTGAGCGTCACTTCCACAAATGCATTCAATACTTGTCCTTCTTCACAGTACGCACCGTATCTGCGCAAGAAACTTCCGACCGCACGGTATCGGCAAATCACTTCTAATCCTTTACCAAAGACCGTAGCAGGCTTCACTGTCATCGTCACTTCATCAAGATCAGCACCGATGTAGTGTGTAGGCACGTTCTGCTCCGCCAATTTCTCAAAAAAGTACTGCGTCATGCGAAGACCGGATTTCCCGGCTCCTTCAATCGTCAGTCCCACTGTGTTGGCACCCGGATCGAATACACCGTCTTCCCCTGTTACATCATCCTTGAATTTCAATAGCACGTGGCCGTCTTCCAGCTGATAGACGTCTTTCGTTTTACCAGAATAGGTTAATTTCATCCGTACGATTCTCCTCTATTCATAAATGTTGTACTACCTATTCAGTATAAAGCACTTCGGCAAGAAGAAAAAGTCCTGATTGTCTAAACTTGATTGGCGTCAAGGCGGCATATATAAAAACGTCCTATACTTAAGTTAACAAATACAAACCAAAAGGATGAGAGTAATGAAAAAAGTTGTATTTTTAATGGAGCCATTCAGTTGTCCGTCATGTATCAAAAAAATTGAAGGTGCACTATCCCGTGCGAAAGGCGTACAGCAAGTAAAGGTTTTATTCCACTCGAGTAAAATCCGAGTAGAGTTTGACGAATCCATTATCACTGCTGATGACTTGCAGGCACTGATTGAAAATCTCGGTTACCCTGTGCTCAGCAAAAAGATTTCATAACAAGGAGGTATTCCAATGAATGCCAAACAAACGGTTCGTATTACGTCCCTTTCCGCGATATTACTTGGAGCTGCCATTATTCTGCACTTCGCAGGCTGGCACGAGGCCCGTCAGATTACACTGATTGCTGCCACGTTTATCGCCGGAACTCCAATCGCGATCAAGGCATGGAAAGCTATTCGCATGAAAGCTTTCAGCATTGAGCTTCTCGTCACCATTGCGGTGATCGGGGCGCTCTTCATCGGTGAATATGTAGAATCCGCCGCGGTCACTTTCCTGTTTTTATTCGGCGCACTGCTGGAAATTCGCACGATGGAGAAAACCCGCTCCTCTCTCAAATCCCTTACTGATCTGGCGCCGCTTGATGCAAGTGTTTGGCGCGGCGGTGAATGGGTAACGATTCCAGTGGAAGAAGTGGAGCCCGGTGACCGGGTCATTGTCCGCTCAGGCGAAAAAATTCCAGTCGACGGCCCGATTATTTCAGGTACCGCATCTATTAACGAAGCAGCAATTACAGGAGAGTCGGTCCCCGCTTCTAAAACGCTGGATGATCAAGTATTCAGCGGTACATTGATCGATCATGGCTATATTGAAGTGCTGGCAGAACGCATCGGCGACGATACTGCATTCGCCCGTATTATTGAGCTGGTCGAAGAAGCGCAGGAAGCCAAATCTAAAACCGAAAAGTTTCTGGAGCGTTTCGCCAATATCTACACACCTTCCATCGTCATTCTGTCGATTGTCGTTTATCTGTTCACACGAAATATCGAAATGACACTGACATTCCTGGTTATTGCCTGTCCGGGTGCTCTCGTCATATCCGCACCCGTCTCTATTGTGGCGGGAATTGGTAACGGCGCGCGTCACGGGGCACTCATTAAAGGCGGCGACGTAATGGAGCAATTAGCCAAAATTGATACCGTCGTCTTCGACAAAACAGGCACATTGACGAAAGGACGCCCTGGCGTTACAGATATCCATAGCTGGAATATGGATAAAGATGAGCTGCTGCGCCTCACAGCGGAAGCTGAATTCATGTCAGAGCATCATTTAGGTCAGGCCATTGTCCGGGAAGCAAAGAAACGATTCATTCAATTGCAGCACAAAGCTCAAAACACAGAAGTGATCAAAGGCAATGGAATTTCCGCCAAAGTAGAAGGTAAGCAGCTTGCCGCAGGTAATCGTAAATTGATGGAATCGCAAGGTACAGTCATTCATCCGGAAATAGAGGCTTATGCAGCCCAGCGCGAAAAAGCAGGTAATACTGCCGTATTCATCAGTGTTGGAAATGAAATTGCAGGCATTATTTCTATTGCGGATCAAATTCGGCCGGAAGCAGAAGCTGCACTGGCCAAGCTCCGGAAGAACGGCATCAAGCAAATGATCATGCTGACAGGCGATAATGTGCATACCGCCCGTCTCGTCGGCGAACAGCTGGGGCTTGATCAAGTGCATGCTGAACTGTTGCCCGAAGATAAAGTGGCAGCCGTTTCAAAATTGAAAGAACAAGGTTACCGGGTTGCCATGGCAGGTGACGGAATTAACGATGCACCAGCAATTGCTGCGGCAGATATCGGACTGGCGATGGGTGAAGGCGGAACGGACATTTCCATGGAGACAGCAGACATCGTCTTGATGGCCGACCGTCTCGACCAATTCTCTCACGCCTATGCATTATCGAAAGCGACTGTTAGAAATATGAAGCAAAACACATTCTTCGCAGTCGGCACAGTATTCTTGCTGCTCATTGGTGTGCTTTTCGGTAAAGTCTTCTTGGCGTCAGGCATGCTCATCCATGAAGCAAGTGTGCTTCTGGTGATCCTGAACGCAATTCGGTTAATACGGTATACTAGTGATAAACCATCTAACCGACATCAAAATGAGGTGAAAGCGAATGAATCAGCACCAGCACGATGACCCTATGCCCTACTATTCCTGCGTGTCCCGGGTGCCTTTGTTTAATCATCTGGAAGAGCAGCAGATGGACCGCATTGTAGAACTTGCACACAGCGCGTCCCACTCACGCGGTGCAACTATTTACCGGGAAGGCGACCATCCACAAGGATTATATATTTTGCATAAAGGCCGGATCAAAATTTACCGCCTGTCGGAAAACGGCAAAGAACAATTAGTGCGTATTTTAGAGCCCGGTGATTTCACAGGCGAACTGTCACTATTTGACGCCAAACCGCATGACGCTTATGCAGAAACGCTTGAGCCTGCGGAATTATGCATTATTGGACGCGATCAAATGCAGAAGCTTCTGCAAGAGCACCCTGCGATTTCATTGAAAATGCTGGAAGAGTTTTCTCATCGACTGGCAGGTACAGAACAGCGGGCCGCACGGATTGGAATGGAATCCGCCGAGACACGGCTCGCCCTGTACTTGGCAGATTTATCAGAAGAGCAGCAGCAACTGACGGTGGAACTGCCGATGAGCCGCAAAGACTTGGCTTCCCATATCGGCACGACGCCTGAAACGATCAGCCGAAAATTAAGCTTTTTTGAAGATTCGGGCTGGATCCGGCAGTCCGGCACGAAAACTGTGCATATTCTCGATTTGGATAAGTTATTGCTAGTATAAAAGAAGCCCTTTTCATTAAGGAATGTAAATGATATGCTAGATGAGAAAAACAAAATATTTTGACCAT
This sequence comes from Sporosarcina sp. P37, assembly GCF_002109365.1. Lineage (NCBI taxonomy): Bacteria > Bacillati > Bacillota > Bacilli > Caryophanales > Caryophanaceae > Sporosarcina > Sporosarcina sp. P37. Next base: position 2,091,692 of record NZ_CP015349.1, on the reverse strand, counting down.
TAGGGGAATCCTTTACAAGGACTGAGAAAAGAGTGTGGCTCTGAAACCCTTATTACCTGAACAGGTTAGAACCTGCGGAGGGAAGTGGCACGTCGCATCGTATCTATTTCTGTCGACACATCCACCACTTTCCGATTCGGGAAGTGGTTTTTTATTGGAGTGGACCGCATGAAGTTAATTGGCGTTACCGGAGACTGTCTTACGAACGATGAGCTGCTGAAGAATTTACAGCAGGCCGAGCCGTACCTTGACGCTGTGATTCTGCGCGAAAAGTCCAAGACAGATGAACAGTTGACTGATTTGATAATACGTCTGAAGGACAGGAATTTCCCGCTTGCTAAACTTATCATTCATGCCAGACCGAGTTTGGCAAGTATGTTGTCTGTCCCGCGGGTTCAGCTGACTGGTTATGGACTGTCTGTCACAGATGCACAACGGGATTATCCGAATATTTCATTCGGCTGCTCGGTACATTCCCTGCATGAGGCACTGCAAATGGAGCAAAACGGGGCAGATTGGCTGCTCTATGGACATGTTTACGAGACTGCATCAAAACCCGGGCTGCCTCCGCGCGGCACGAAGGAATTATTTGAAATCGCGTCGGCGTGTACTATTCCGGTGTATGCGATCGGCGGAATCCATCCGCATCATCTGACAGATCTGCAGCGGCATCATGTGGCTGGCGCTGCATTATTATCCCCTATGCGCTCATCAGACGCATTACGGAGTTATCGGACGGCAGTTGAAAAAGGAGAGATAGCTAATGAAGAAGATCATTGATTTGAACGGAAAGTCTTATTCCGTTGTGCCGGAAGTGGAAACGGTCCAGCAGCTGCTTACGCATCTGGAACTCAGTGACCGCATTTTGATAGTAGAGCAGAATAAAGAAATTTTGCAGAAAGACAGCTACGATGCACCGATCATGGACAGAGACCAAATTGAAATCATACATTTTGTAGGAGGCGGATAAAGATGTTACAAATTGCAGACAAGAAATTCTCTTCACGTTTATTATTAGGAACAGGCAAATACCCTTCATTTAACGTACAAAAGCAGGCAGTGGCTGTATCGGAAGCCGATATTTTGACGTTTGCTGTTCGCAGAATGGATATTTTTGAAGCATCACAGCCGAATTTCCTGGAGCAGTTGGATTTAACGCGCTACACGCTTCTTCCGAACACGGCAGGCGCAAGCACCGCGGAAGAAGCAGTGCATATTGCACGGCTGGCGAAAGCTTCCGGACTATGTGACATGGTGAAAGTGGAAATTATCGGCTGCAGCCGTTCATTGCTGCCTGATCCTGTCGAGACATTGCGCGCGTCTGAAATGTTGCTGGACGAAGGTTTTATTGTATTGCCTTATACGTCAGATGATGTGGCGCTCGCCAGAAAGCTCTGTGAATTAGGGGTCCATGCGGTTATGCCTGGTGCTGCACCAATCGGTTCGGGCAAAGGCATTTTGAATCCGCTGAATCTGTCTCTTATCATTGAACAGTCAAATGTTCCCGTCATCGTTGATGCAGGCATCGGCTCTCCGAAAGACGCGGCATACGCAATGGAACTGGGGGCTGACGGTGTATTGCTGAACACGGCAGTGTCGGAAGCGGCAAACCCTGTCATGATGGCAGAAGCAATGAAGTTGGCGATTGAAGCGGGGCGTCTCGGTTATAAGGCGGGACGCATGCCGGAACGTGATTACGGCGTCGCAAGCAGTCCAATTGAAGGACTTGTAACCAATTGATCGGGAAATACTCACGGCAGGAACTGTTTGCGCCGATCGGGCCGGTCGGTCAGCAGCGCATCCGTGAAGCGAAAGTATTTGTTCTCGGCGCAGGCGCGCTCGGTTCAGCGGGTGCTGAAATGCTTGTCCGCGCGGGCATCGGTGAACTGACGATTGTCGATCGGGATATTTTGGAATGGACCAACCTCCACCGCCAGCAATTGTATACAGAACAGGATGTCATTTATCAATTGCCGAAAGCGATTGCAGCCGAAAGCCGATTGCGTGCCATTAATAGTGATGTGAAAATTCGCGGCATTGTCGCCGATGTGACGCCTGAAAATGTTCTCGAGTTATTCGAAGGCCATCAGTTCATCTTGGACGGCACCGATAATATCGAGACTCGCCTTCTGGCAAATGACGCAGCTCTTCAATTAGGGATCCCCTTCTTCATGGGTGCATGCGTCGGAAGCTACGGCCTGACATTTCCGATTGGCGTCAAAGAAGACGAACCCTGCCTGCACTGTCTGCTTGAAGCCTTGCCGCCGCAATCTTTAACTTGTGATACCGTTGGCGTCATTGCACCGATTGTCGTCACAACAGCTGCACGTCAAACAGCAGAACTGATGAAATGCATGACAGGCGCAACAATGGAACCGCGCCTCGAATCCGTGGACTTATGGACCGGGGAACGTGCAGCGATGAATGTGCAAAGCATGAAGAAGCCTGAGTGCCCGAGCTGTTCCGCACATCCCGCGTATCCTTATTTGTCCGCCCGGGAAGTTGTCCGCACCGCTGTACTCTGCGGGCGTGATACGGTTCAGCTGACATGGCCGAAAGATCGTCAAGTGGAGCTTGTTTCATTCGCAGAATCCATTCAGGGTATCGTCTCTAATTTGAAACAGAACCCTTATTTAGTGTCTTGCGAATATAACGGCAGCCGGCTCGTACTTTTCCGTGACGGCCGCATGCTCGTTCACGGCACGAAAGATGTCACGGCCGCAAGGAAAATCGCGGCGGGATTATTGGGGTGAATGAGCGGTTGACGGGCGGCTATGAGCGCTTGAGGGAGTGTGTTGAGCGCGCGGCGGGACTTTATGAGCGCTTGCGAGGCCTCATTGAGCGCTTAACCAGGCTTTATGAGCGCTTGAGAAACCTCATTGAGCGCTTAACGTGACTTCATGAGCGCTTGCCAAACCTCATTGAGCGCTTAACGTGACTTCATGAGCGCTTGCCAAACCTCATTGAGTGCTTAACCTGACTTCATGAGCGCTTGCCAAACCTCATTGAGCGCTTAACCTGACTTCATGAGCGCTTGCCAAACCTCATTGAGCGCTTAACGTGACTTCATGAGCGCTTGCCAAACCTCATTGAGTGCTTAACATGACTTCATGAGCGCTTGCCAAACCTCATTGAGCGCTTAACCTGACTCCATGAGCGCTTGCCAAACCTCATTGAGCGCTTAACATGACTTCATGAGCGCCACACAAAAAACAGACAATAAAAATGCTCCAGACTGCCATGACTCTTGGCCGTCTGGAGCATTTATTTTATTCATAAACCGTATCATCAAGCGCAAGTACGCCGTCAGTCATTTTGTATACTTTATCCACATATTTAATCAATCGGATATCATGTGTCACCACAATCGTCGCTGTCTGATTGGATTTTGTTTCATTGCGTAAGATTTCCATGACCTCAAACGCCCGGTCAGAGTCGAGTGAAGCAGTCGGCTCATCCGCTAGAAGGATAGACGGTTTGCTGAACAGCGCCTTGGCAATCGCAACGCGCTGCCGCTCCCCTCCCGATAAATCAGACGGATAGTTCTTATGCAGCTTCGTGATGCCCAGATCTTCATACAGTTTGCGCTGCTCGTCTTTTGACATATTATTCTTTTTCACTTTATTCAGCAATTCAAGCTGTTCATCGACTGTCAGGAACGGCACAAGGTTGGATGCCTGCAAAATAAAGCCGATTTCCTGCAGACGGACTTTGGATCGCTGCTTTTCATTGAGCTTCGACAATTCATTGCCGTTAATGATGACCTCGCCTTCGCTTGGTGTCTGCAGTCCGCCCGCCACTGTCAGGAACGTGCTTTTTCCCGAACCAGACGGACCGATGACTGCGACCAGTTCGCCCCGTTCTACGATGAAATTAGTTTCTTTCATAGCTTCAACCAGCGTATTGCCTTCACCGAAAGTCTTTTTCGCGCGCCGTAATTCTAATACCATCGCTTACCCTCCTATCGCTTCGAGCGGATCAATTCGGATAATCGTCCAAACCGAAATGACAGCTCCCATTATCGCCACTGCTATCAAAATGAAGCCATAAATGACCATCGTCGGGATATCAAACATCACAGGCACCGCACTTGGCAGGAAGCTTCCTGCAAGCAATGTCAGACCGAAACCGACGACAACACCGATCAGCGCTAGGATGAATGTTTGCGCAACGACTGACTTTGCCAAGTACGTGCTCGAAATTCCTTGTGCTTTCATCAACCCGAACATGCTGATTTTCTGCACGGTCAAGACGTAGAGGAAAATCGCGACAATCGCAGCGGAAATGACGAACAGGAAGTAGATCATATACGTCAGCGTCAAATTTTGTTCCGTATAACCCGGCAGATTCTCAATGAATATCTCAGTTTCAATGATTTCCGTATTGTCAGGCAATGATAGGTCCTTCCAGTCTTTGTCTCTGACGATAACCGCATTGACTAGGTTCTTATTCATACTGTAGGCATCGCCGTATTTGATTTTCTGCATATCATTCAATTTCATATACAGGATCGGTGATGCATTGAACCGCGCCTTTTTCGTGAAGCCGACAATCGTCAGCTCTGTATCGGAAGAAGATAATTCCAATGTGTCGCCGATTTTAAATCCTTCATCTTTCAGCACGTCAGATGCCACAACACCGTTTTGCACGTAAAATGTCGGGTCGCCTTCGCTGACTTCGGGTTTGACGAATTCTTCTTTATCAATACCGAATAGCATAACGTTCTGCTTCGTTTCGCCGTTGTTTGCGATAGCACCCATTTGGCTGACAACCGCGGTTTCTTTCGCACCGAGTTCATCCGCCAATTGTTTATCCAGCGCAGATTCATACAAACTCTTATCAGACTCCTCAGTCAGTACAATCGCATCGCCGCCCCATGCATCCACTGCTTCCCTGTTCATGCTCGCCAATCCATTGGCAAGACCCGACAGGAAGAACACGAGGAATGACACGAGCAGCAAAATTGATGTAATCAATAAAAATCGTAATTTATTTTTCTTGATTTCGCTCCAGGCCAAAAACATATACTATTCACTTCCTTTTATAGGACTTCAATTGCTTCTTCCAGCTCGTAAGATGTTGAAACTACTTCTTTTGATACGCCGCCGATTGATGTGACAACTTCTTGCAGACTATTCATATGATCAGAGAAGTGCTGAATATCATCAATTGTCAAACGGACTGTATCTGTGATGCTCTGGAATGTTTCCTTCGACATTTCCGTTTCCTTCATTCCTATATCTGCAAACTTCGTAACATTTTCGATTGCATCATGAACCGCCCGGGTCTTCGCTTTGGATCCGGCAACGAGCTGCGCAATATTATCAGTCGAACGCTTTGTCTGATCGGCTAAATTGCGCACTTCATCCGCCACAACAGCAAATCCTTTGCCGTGCACCCCTGCGCGCGCTGCTTCTATAGCCGAGTTCAGCGCCAACAGATTTGTCTGATCGGCAATCGACTTTACCAGCTGCACCACCTCTTCTATCTGAATGGAAGCGCGATTCAGTTCTTCAATCAGTTCCGCCATGCCTTTTGTTTCTTTGACGATTGTTTCCGATGTCAGGACCATCTGCGTCATCTGGTCAATTCCGGATTGCGCCTGATTCGCAGATGATTTGGAGCGCACAATACTTTCCTGGATTTTTCCGTCGAGCTCCGCGGACTGTTCAATCAACTCACTGACAACAGAATACGTGGACTCAGATTTCTCTTCGATTTTCAGCGCAATACTGCCAATTTGCTGTTTCACACTGTCTTTCACCGCCTGCTGATTTGCACGGATTTCCTCATTCATGCTTTTCTCAAACGCTTCCAGTACGAGCTGTTTCTCGAAGTTCAAGATTTTACTTAATGCCGCAATCATTTTCTGTTCTTCATGGCGCTCCAATTCCAAATCAAATAAAATTTCAAGCATCGTAATATGAAGGTTTTCGAACGCCGCGATGTACCATTTCGGTTCCAGACCGATCCGCAAATGAGATTTCGCTACTTTACTGCGGTTCTCTATATACGCTTCATCAATTACTCCCTCAAATAGTCCGCCAAGGTGAACTGCGAGCGTTTTGCTTAAATAATCTGTCGTGCTGTGTTTGTTGATCATTTGAGACAATTCAGGAACTGCCGTCACACTCGCGTAGAATGCTTTTACAATTTCATCAATTCGGTCGTTCATTGGCTCTTTCAATGCACGCAGCAACTGCAGGTCACGCTCTCTTAACTGAATGGCGTCCAGCTGCAGCTGCACTTCCTTCGAGGAGATTTGCAATTTGACAGGGACAGAAGAAATAGATTGGATAAGTGATGCCGGTTTACGTTTTTTAGTGATCCACATATAGATATTCTCCTTTTCTTCTTCCAATACAGATAAATTGCCGTTCGCTTCATCTGTTTATACCTTGTATAACGTTTGTTTTAGTCTATTATACATAGATATGATTGCAACTACTAGAGAAATTCATCGACAAAGTTCTATTTCAGCTTTAGAGTTTGTCTTCGCATCAGAACTCCTGCAAGAAAACCATACAGTCCGTGGCCAGCAATCCACCAAAACAGCGACAGCGGATCTCCTGCACTTGGCGTTCTATCGGAAAATGAAGTCGTCGGATAAAGCAAGAAACCGATAGCGATGTTCACCAAAAAAACAAACAGAATCACGTGGCTGCGGATGAAACCGGTGCTTTTTCTATAAAAGACAACTAATATGACACAGAGCACCACTGAGATGATAAGATGAAAAAATACTTCAATACTTTCAGGAAATGCATATTCTTTGATGACAGGTATGTAGTCGACATTCAACAGCAAAGTGTATACTTTAAGCCCTGTGACCGCCTGCACTATTTTCAGAAACACCGCAAGGACTATTCCTGTTACGATGCCAATCCATGTACCTTGCACACTATAGTCAGTTTTCATTTGGACACCTTCCTACACAGTAAAATAACAGATTTGACTTAACGTGTCAAATCTCTGTATAATGTTATGCATAAAGAAATGAGCGGTGTGTGGCTGCTAAATCATTTATAAAGAAAGGTGAATTGCTTTGAGGCCTTCATCTGAAACCCCAACGTATACAATTAAACAAGTGGCAGATCAAACAGGCTTGTCGAGACAAGTCTTGAGAAAATGGGAAGAGCGCTATGATATTGTCGTGCCGCAGCGTCTTGAGAATGGTTATCGTGTCTATCGAGAGGAAGATATCCGTCTGTTTTTGCTGATGAAACGTTATGCAGAAGAAGGTTTTGCGCTGCCCCAGGCTTCTGAAATGGCAAAATCCCAGCAAAAGACCAGTATGGGATCCAATACAAAAGATGCGCATGCCGAGGAAATATTATGTGATCTGTTACGTTTTGGAGAAACATGTGATGAGCTGGAATTGAATTTCACGTTGCAGGCTGCTTATCACCGATTAGGGTTAGAACAGTATTTGCAGCAAATCGCCGTCCCATTTTTGAAGATAGTAGGCGACAAATGGGCTTCAGGTGAATGGGATGAATATCAGGAGGCGCTGTCCAGTTTGGTCGTTCGGGATCAGCTCGTTCAGCTGCGCCGAAACTTCCAGTATCGGGAGGATTCACCTATATTGCTGGGGGCATGCCTCCCGAATGAATCACATGAAATTCCCGTGCATATTATCCTGCTGCAATTAATGCTCAAAGGCTGGCGCACGGCTATGATCGGGTCCTCCCCCGCTCAAGGAGCAATTCAGTCATTTGTTGAGAAGATCAAGCCGTCCAAAGTGCTGCTGTCCGCATCCACTGCACTGCCTTTTGAAAATAATCCCCAGGTGATTCAGGAGCTGGATGAATTCGCGGGCCAGCACCCTGAGATCGACTTTTATCTGGGCGGTCATGGTGCATATATCTGTCTGGATCAGCTGAACCTACAGCATATTCAAATGCTTGAATCCATTGATGACATGTAATTTTTGCATAGGTTATATGCAGCCAAAGCACGATCACGGGCAGCCCAATGATCAACAATGGGAGCCGGGTAGGTAGTGCCGATTGTTACCCCCGCTGCATTTAGTACGTCTTCGGGTGCGTCCGCGGGCTGAAATACATAGGCAAGTGGCATGTCTGTTAATTCAGGCAGCCATTTTTTTATGTACTGGGCATCTGAATCGAACTTTTCAGCCTGGAGAATTGGATTAAACACCCGGAAATACGGCGAGGCGTCAAAACCGCTGCCCGCCACCCATTGCCACCCCAAGGAATTGTTTGCCGCATCCAGATCGATCAGCGTATCTTCAAACCACTTCATCCCCTCCCGCCAGTCAATCAATAAATGTTTAATTAAAAACGAGGCAGCAACCATTCGTACCCTATTATGCATATAGCCCGTTTCCCATAACTCACGCATCCCCGCATCGACTAACGGATAGCCGGTATGCCCTGTTTTCCACGCCAGCAGCTGATCACCGACCGGCTGCCAAGGAAACTTTTCAAACTCCGGGCGTACAGGTTTGCTTAGCATTTCAGGAAAATACAGCAACTGATAGTGGGCAAAATCTCGCCATGCTAATTGCCGAATGAACGCTTCGGCCTGCTGGTCTCCTGCCAATTCTGCCGCATTCAGCGCGCCATGCCAAAGTGAACGTACACTGATATTTCCCCATGCCACGTAAGGCGACAGCCGGGATACATAAGACGTTGCAGGGTGATCACGGCCTTCCAGATAATTAGACAAGCTTTGATCCCGAAACGTTTCCCAGCATTCCATGGCCGCTGTTTCGCCGGGTTTCCAGTGTTTGGCCAGCTTTTCATGCCATGCGTGACCGTCCAATAACCCCCATTCCTCCGCGGCGAGTGAGGGAAAACATCCATCAGACGGCTTAAGTTCGGGAGCTGCAAGCGGCCGCGCGATCAATTCCTGCCTCAGCCGTTTCCAAAACGGTGTAAATACTTTATACGGCTGATTCGTTTTATTGAAAATCGCATCAGGTGCTGCGAGCAGCGTTCCTTGGAATGACCGGACCTGCACCCGGGCTTTCTCACATGCCGCTGTCAGTTCACGTTCTTGTTCGCGGCTGTTCGGATCATATAATTCATTAAATACGAGTTGGTCGGCTCCACTTTCGCTAATCAGTTTCATCAGCTGTTCGACCGGCTGTCCTTTTCTTACGACGAACTGAATCTTCCGCTCCCTGAAGCGCGCGATAATGTCCAGCAAGCTGTAATGCAGCCACCAGTCCGAGGCAGCATGGCGCGTCTCCGGTAAAATGAAAACCGGCAGCACATCCCCATGCGCTGCCGCCTCCGCCAAAGCCGGATGATCATGCAAACGCAGATCTTTACGGAACCAAACGACTGTTTTTCCCATACTCTTCATCCCCTTATACTTACTGCAGTTAAAACGCGCCGGATCCGCCGCCTCCTCCGCCCGTTCCGCCCCCGGCACTGCTGCCGCCGTCGCTGCTTGGTGTGTTGGCTGACACATTCGTCGACGCCTGGCCGAATGAACCTGTCAGGAAGAGCGGATTGTAGACAGCGCCGCCATAATATGCACTTTCGTGGTGTGACTCTTGATATCCGTCGCTGTGATGTGTCTTTTTATTTTGATTTAGCCGTTTCTGGGCACTTGCGAAATCTTCATAGTACGCTTCGAGTTCCGGATGCTGAACACCCACCCCGTAGATGAGGACGCGGAATCGGTCATCAATGGATAAACTGTCCCACTTCTTGGTATCCAGTTCCTTCATCCACTGCTCTACCCGTTCCCATTCTTTAGCCAACAGAGTGCCTTCAAAATTATATGCATTGTAAAACAAAGCGAAAGCCAGTGCCCCTGCAGATAAAAGGATCGCTGTAATCAGCAGCATATACAGTTCGTAGTATATGAAAAAGACAGACATTCCAATCCCTGCAACACCGATCATGCTTAAAATTACACGCTCTTTTGTTGTCTGTTCCCGCACATCATACTGTTTTAGTTCAGCTTTCAATAAGTCTTTCCACATGACAAACTTGCTGTTGAAAGCTTCGTAATTCTTCTTCTTTTTCGTATAACCTTCCAGTTCTTTCAAGGTAAATCGTTGATCTTTGCCGATTTGGAAGAATAATAATTGGATTAATTGTTTCTCATGGTCGAGCTGGACATTCGCATCGGTCAGCTCAAACTCTTCATCTGATAACTGCCGCACATGTCCTTTCCTTACTAAATCCAGCAATGCAGCCGACATCAGTTCAATCGATGCCGTGCCTCTTTTGAAAAGAAGGACCGCGGGCATACTCATTTCGCTGACCGGCACATAAAAGCCATCCGAATCGATCTGATACATCGCTTCTTGAACGTATTTTTTTCTCCGCGCGTTTGCAAAGAAACCTATCAGCAGCACGCCGATTGCTCCTGCGGCCATAACGGCGCCGCCGACAGCACCGGTCTTTTGCTGATTCGAAATGAACCGCGCGCGTTCTGCAGCCTGCCGTTGCTGCTCCGCAATAACTTCAGGACGGATTTTTCCGATGCCCTCAGTCATCGCGGGAAATAAGGACGGTTCGTAGATCACCCGAATATCGCCGTTGTCTCCTGCGCTGACTTCTCCAAGAGAAAACACCACTGTCCCATCCTGCTTCAGCTCTCCGCTCTCTTTTGCACTGTCATAGCCTATAAACAGCACATCCGATGCTTTGGCAGGCGGTACAACCGTAATCGTCAAATCGCCGTAATCTGTTTCATTGCGGCGATCGAAAAACGGCCAGTAGAATTGCACGCCGTCCTGGTACTTTTCCAGTCCGTCTGTAATCGTGTACTGTAAATCAAAGGTAACTACTTCATTCTTACCCTTTCTATGTACACGATATTCTGCCAGTTGTTTCTCGACTGCCAGCTCTTCACCTTTTTCATAAGCTGTAAACTGTTCAATGGACGCCCCCTCTTTCGGCTGGATTTCCCGAATGATACCATTAAATTCACTTTCAAAATCATACGTATGCTGCTCTTTTACATGAACAGTGCCATCTGGCTCCAATTGTGCGCTGATTTTTACATCCGGTATGCTGAAATCGACCGCACCTGCTGTCGGCGGCAGGAAAAGAAAGGCCAGCAGCACGACAGGCAGCAGTTTCCACTTCATAAAAATCACCTCTTATCATGAGTATACGATAAGAGGTGATTTTTGGTTTCACTTATTTACAGAATCTTGGAAATCCCTTGGTATCATTTCCCTGCCGGACGTTATAACTTCATCACCCGGTAAACGTAATAACCCATTGAACCGAACAGCAAGGCAAGGATTGTGATGAAAATCGGCGTGTTCAATGAATCGGTCCGCATTAATCCAATATCGACTGTCTGCCAGATCAAAAAAATGAACAACAATACTGAGAGATTTTTTACAACGTTCATGAAGAGCACACCATAACGATATTGAATTTCCATAGTATCGGGCCGCAAATTTAAGTAATTATACATATGCGGATACTTCTCCAGCGCAGTCATCCCTGCCCACATGACGGCCGCAATAAACGGCAGCAATAATAATTCCATTCTCGAACCGTAACGGTCTGCTTCTCCGTCCGGACCGAAATGAGTTGGGATTCGGTCCGGTAATTGACCCCACTGCAATACCAAGTAGACGAGAGCAGCAGCGAATAAAGCGATAACCAGCACATCAAACGCTTTCGCAACAGCAGGCTTCTCAATGTCCAGCTTCGGTTTTTCCATCTGCATATTCCCGTCACCTCACTTATGAATCTGTTGCGCTAGTCATTTCAAAAACATCGAATACGTTCTGCTGGATATTCAGCGACATGATCTTGCCTTTTTTCTCGTAGAAATGAATGGAACCTCTGCGTTCCTCTGGCATTTCCATCCAGCCCCATTCTTCTATCGTACGCAAATAATGCTCTGGAGGATTGCCGTCAGCGTCGCCGATTCCTTTCAGCTTATATTTTGCTGATTTGGATATCTCCCCTACGCAATCTTCCGGTTTTACTTCGTACGCTTCTTTTGGGACAGGAAAGCCCTGATTGATGATCGCCATCCGGTAGCCGTCTTCCGCACTGTACACATTCGAGCAGCCCGTCACCAGAAAAGCAGATGCCAATACCAGCAGCGCAAGCAACTGTTTCATAGTCATTACCTCCCGTTTCACCGTATGATTACTTCAAGCGTACTAGGAAATATTGTCATTGTCACCCGACTTTTCTGTGACGGTTTATCGTAATTTCTCCATGATCACCACTTTTAAATAATTAAATTCCGGATAGTCCCGCGGCGTGCGGAAATCTCTCGGCAGCGTAGATTCTTCCAGCACTTTATAGCGGATATTCATCTCTTTGAACGCCTGTTCAATGAAGCCTTTGAACTTCTTCATGCTGAAGCTCGCGTTGTTCGTCGATGCCACGATAATTCCGTTCTTCTCGGTAACAGCAATCGCTTCTTTCATCAGCATCGGATAATCTTTTGCTGTACTGAAGGTGTATTTCTTGGAACGCGCAAAGCTTGGCGGATCAAGTATGACCAATCCAAACTTCATGTCATGGCGCTTCGCATAACGGAAGTAATCGAAGACATCCATTACTTTAATGTCCTGCTGTTCATAATCAATGCCGTTAACGCTGAACTGTTCAATCGTCTTTGCGACACTGCGCTTCGCCAAATCCACACTCGTCGTCTTCGCCGCGCCGCCCAATGCAGCCGCCACTGAAAATGCGCCCGTGTACGAGAATGTGTTCAGCACTTCACGGCCTTCTGAATAATTATCCCGAATCGTTTCACGGACGTCCCGCTGATCCAGGAATATCCCCGTCATCGCCCCGTCATTCAAATCAACCGCGAAGCTCATACCGTTCTCTTTAATAATAATCGGGAAATCACCAGGTGTTCCTTTCACGTAATCATCCTGCTCCACGTACTGCCCTTTTGAATCAAAGCGCTTCTTTTCATAAATTGCTTTGTATTCCGTACGCTTTTCAAGCACATTATAGACATGGTGACGGAACGCATAAATACCTTCACTGTACCAGCTGATCAGATAATAGCCGTCAAAATAATCGATGGTGAAACCGCCGATGCCGTCACCTTCTCCGTTAAACAAACGAAAAGCTGTCGTATCAGGATCTTCCATATACGCATTTCGGCGCTCAAACGCAGCCGACATTTTCTGATCAAAGAAATCAAAATCAATCTCTTCATTTTCATTGGCAGTCAGCACCCAGCCGATGCCTTTATTTTGAATTCCATAATAGCCTGTAGCCAAAAATTTATGATAGCGGTCCGTCAGACGAATCAAATCGCCTTCCTTCGCCCGGATTTCACCTGTCATTACGGAATCCTTTAAAATTAACGGATATCCCTTCTTTAAAGCCACTGTACCTTGTGCATTTAACTGTATTTCAACTAATTTACTCATATCGTCATCCTTAAAGTGTATTTTCTCTATTATCGCATGCTTGGACTCAAAGAGAAAGTGACATCATCATCTAATCCAGGCTTGCTGTTTATTGCAATCCGCAGACAGCTCACGCTACACTGGCAGAAACAACTGACAAAATAGGAGGAGTTCCATGAACATTATTCCACTAGGCATCTGGGGCGGCTATCCGAAAGCAAACAGCGCCACCTCATCTTTTCTGATCGAACACGACGGGTTTCATTGCCTGTTTGACTGCGGCAGCGGTGTGTTGTCATCCCTGCAAAACTATATCGCACTGGAACAGCTTGACGCCGTCGTGATCAGCCATTACCACGCAGACCACATTGCAGACATCGGCAGTCTCCAGTTCAGCCGGATCATCCAATATTACCTTGGACAGCCGTCACCTGCCTTGCCAATATACGGGCATAAGCAGGACAAAGAACAGTTTGCCAAGCTGACTTACAAAGAACAGACGCAAGGAATTGAAATTCAAGAACATAGTTCAGTTCAAATCGGGCCATTTACTGTGACATTCTGTCCTACTGTTCATCCCGTTTACTGCCTTGCAGTGAAATTCACAGTGAACGGCAAGTCCGCCGTCTTCACCGCAGATACCGAATGGTCCGATCAACTAGTCACATTCGCACAACACGCAGACATCCTGTTCAGCGAAGCGAATCTATACGAAGAACATCTTGGCAAATCGCCCGGACATCTTGCAGGCAGTGAGGCAGGAACTTTAGCACAACAGGCCAGTGTCACACAGCTTGTCCTCACTCACTTGCCGCATCACGGTGACGTCAGTGATATCTTGTATGAAGCGAAGAAGAAATTTAGTGGACCCGCAGAGATTGCGGAAGTCGGAAAGAAATATGAATTACTGTAATCTCACGGCTTTTGGCACATGCTGCCAGACTTTATATCACTCCCCGCAAAAAAGCGACCTCTGCCAATTCCGCAAAGGTCGCATTATTTCTTATAAATACACAATTACTGCCAAAATCACGGCCAGTATAATACGATAGATCGCAAACGGCATCAGCTTGACTTTCGAGATCAGCTTCAAGAAGAAACGAATCGAAATCAATGCGAAGATAAACGCACTCAAAAAGCCGACTGCGTAAAAGCCGATATCATCCATCGACATATACTCCCAGTTCTTTAATACCGACACTAGGCTCGCGCCCATCATAATCGGCACTGCCATAATAAATGTGAAATCCGCGGCCGTCCGGTGATTCATCCCGAACAGTACACCGCCTGAAATCGTTGCACCTGAACGGGAAAAGCCTGGCCACAGTGATAAACACTGCACTAGTCCGACGGTGAACGCCTGTCTGTATGTAATTTGGTCCAGCGTCTCTACACGCGGCTGCTTCGGTCCGAATTTATCAGCCGCAATCATCAGCAGCGCACCTGCAACGAGCGCAATAATAACCGTTTCCACGCCGAATAAATAATCATCAATCAAATCCTTGAACGCAAATCCGAAAATGACTGCAGGCAACATCCCCACGATGACGTGCAGCAAATTAAAACGTTCGCTCACTTTTACACCGCTGTCCACTTTATATAAGCCGACGAGACTGAACAATCGTTTCCAAAACACGACGACGACAGCCAAAATGGATCCGAGCTGGATAACAATCTTGAATGTAATCGCAGGATACTTTCCGAGGAACTCTTCCGTCTTCAGCCACATATCGTCGACAATAATTAAGTGACCTGTTGAGGATACAGGCGCGAATTCCGTCATTCCTTCTACAAATCCTAAAATCAGCGCTTTAATTAAATCAAATAATTCCATATGACTCTCTTTCCGCGAAGGCTTCCCTTCTGCTATTCTATTTTCTTATCCCAGACTACCATGACGCATGCAGCAGTGGATAAGTTTCCGGCAAAATTTCTTTATCCACATGTGCATACATTATTTTTTTGCATACACTTGATTACTTATGCACATAGTGCGTGGATAGATTGTGGAAAAGTCCATAATTTCTGACTATTCGTGCATATATTTCATTTTATCCACAATACAGCATGTATCTATTACTATGTCCTGCTCTCTATCACTATGACTGTCAGTCCGTTAATTTATTCTGAAATGCATAAATAACCGCCTGTGTGCGGTCCTGGACTTCGAGTTTGGATAATAGATTACTGACATGCGTCTTCACAGTTTTCAGCGCGATAAACAGTTCATCTGCTATTTCCTGATTGGATTTCCCCTTTGCCAATAATAACAGCACTTCCAGCTCGCGGTCAGTTAACTCTTCATGCAGGGCATGTGTATCTCCGGCGCGCATTTTCGTCATCATTTTCGACGTCACTTCTGGTTCAAGCACTGTTTGACCCTGCATTGTATCTCTGATCGCATCAGCCACGCGCTTTGCATTGGACGTCTTCAAAATATAACTGACTGCTCCGGCCTCCAGCGCAGGATACAGTTTATCATCATCAAGGAAACTGGTGACGATGATCACCTTTGCTTCCGGCCACTTCGCAATAATGGCCGCCGTCGCCTCGGCACCGTTCATGACCGGCATGACCATATCCATCAGGATAATATCAGGACGCAGCTCCAGCGCTTTCTCCACAGCAATCTGTCCGTTTTCCGCTTCCCCGATTACCTCGATGTCAGGCTGCATCTGTAAATACGTCGACACACCAATCCGCACCATTTCATGGTCATCCACTAATAATACTCGAATCATCCGCCAGCTCCCCTTTCAGAATCGGCAATTTCACTTCCACAATGGTTCCTTGGGAAGGCACCGATACAATCTTACAGCTTCCGCCAATCTCAATCGCACGTTCCTGTACATTTTGCAGGCCGTATGAGCCGCCTTTTCCGTCATCCTGTTTAAACCCGACTCCATTGTCCTGCACGCGCAAAATAGCGAGTCCAGCCCGTTCAATCAATAACACTTCCACTTCCGTTGCTTGCGCATGCCGAAGTGTATTTGATAACGTTTCCTGTGCGATTCGGAATAAATGATCTTCTGCACCTTTGGATAACTCGATATCTTCTAACCGGTGCGTAATGTCAAACGTCACTTTTTCCTGTAATTCCTGAAGCAGCTCTTCCAGCCCCTGTGCAAGTGTCTTATTATGTAGTGCAGCTGGGCGTAAATGAAGGAGCAGCGCCCGCATCTCAAGCTGGGCCTGCTGAACCATTTTTTCCACTTGCAGCAGCGGCTTATGAATAGAGTCTTCATCCGACTGTTCTACGAGCGCTGACAAAAGCATCGAAGCCGCGAATAGCTGCTGGGATACCGAATCATGCAGCTCTCTCGCCAATCGCTGACGTTCTTGGACGATTCGTTCTTGAATAATTTTATCCTGTGTTTCGACCCTTTCATCAGTAATCCGCCGCAAACTGCTCCTCTGTGCTTCCAACACTTCATACAACTGTTCAATCGAGCGATTCATTTTTTTCTTCATCTTATGGGAATGCGTAAATTGCTGCTTGGCATAGAGATCTTCCAGCTTCCCGATAATCACATTCTCTTTCATCCTGCTGTGCAGGCTGATCCAGCTTGCGAGCCCTAGGCTGATGATGAAAATCGTCGTGAACAGCCAGGCGAGCAGCGGCATATCTGCAGCTTCCGTATTAAACAGCAATCCGCGATATTCTTCAAGCGGCACATTGATAAAGAAATAGAAAAAGATGGCGATGATCACGCTGAACATCAGCGTCAACAAGATGGTGCGCCCTATGATTGCTTTCATTTTCTGCGCACCTCCACATCGCCGATCCATGTAAATAACGTAATGATCAATTCAGGATCATTCGGCCGTTTCGTTCCATAGCCATCCTGTTCCTGCACAGACTCATTAAATAATTGCTGTGTGTCATTCTCTAACATCTTCGCCTCACCGTACAATGTCGCATAATGAATCCTGACCGGAATATCATACGGCACTTCTATTGTAATTCTTCCAAAGATTTGACGAATCGAAATCGTAGAAGCACCTTTAGGCAAAACTGTATCCGTCACATCGACATGTACATCACCGAAAAACCCCTGCAAGTGCACATCTTCCCACTCATACGTTGAGAACGGGGTAGATTGGACGGAAAATAGACGATTCCTCCATAAACCTTGTGACCGTCTTTTCCTCGGCTTTGTCAAATCACCAAAGACTTCATTGGCCGGTGTGCCCCTCCATAATTTCAGGATAATGTACAGTACAATCACCAGGATCAGCAGCCGTACGCTCCATAATGTCAAAAGTGCAATGACGATGAAGACAATTCCCGCAATCGCTGTCCATTTCTCCCGCTTTCGATAGCCATAATCAAGGCATCCCCAACCGAGAAGGAGGAAAATAAAATTACCATTTGAAAATAACAAGGATTCGACAAACGCTATTGCCAGCAAACCCAGAACATATACAGAGACTTTAGAAGAATCCATCTTTGCCATTTCATTCTCTCCCTTCCCGGCAGAGGAAGCGCATAGCTCCCTCCTATAGTTTACACAATATCCTGAGATTTTGCGTTAGATTTCTCCAATGAATCAAGACGCTGCTCCATGGAAGAGTGAGACTGCGCTCTTCCCGTGCTGCCGCCAAGGTCTTCAATGAACGAATGCAAGTCATCAAGCGATGAGATTGTGCTGTCCGGCTTCACGAAACGATCCATTTTTTCCTTTGCGCGCATGACGTTTTCTTTGCCCATCAGCTGCAGCTGACGGACCCGCATATCCTTCACGCGGTGCTTCATTTCTTCAAATTTCCGTTCTAATGACAGCAATTCCTGCACAGCATCCTGAATACTCGCTGACAATCGGGCCACCCGTCCTTCATACGCTTCCACTTCCTGTTGCGCAAACGCGATCAGCTCCGCTTCACCCGTTGCTTCAGCCAATTCCAGCTGACGTCGGCGTTTCATCGCCATCAAATCTGCGTCTTGCCGTTCATTTTCCAGCTCTTCTTTCAGGCGTCCTTGACGCTCAAGCAATTTCCCGATTTCTGCCGTTTGCTTTTGTGCGTCTAAGAAATATTGATTCAATAACGCAAGCGGATTCTCTTTCTTTTGCGGCTTGTCCAGCAGCGTGCTCAAATCTTCCTGTACAGTATATTTTAATCGATGCCAAAATGCGTTCATTATTCATCTCTCCTTTATTTTGTCAATTCATTCCACTGGCGTTCAAAATTCGTAAACGGGTCATCTGATGTTACGTCCGGATTCACATTGCGGTCATTCCACTGGCGCCATACATAATAGACCCCGATCAGTGCGATAATTCCAATGAATGCACCGATGTTTGAAATAGAGCCAATCAGACTGATGATCAATACAGCCATCCAAAATACTTTCGCGAACATCGAATAACTCTTTCTCCAATAATGGAAACTGACGAGCGCAATCGCACCTGTTATGGCCAGCGCGATAATTGAACCCAGATTTACTACCAATGCCAAACCTGCTATGATGCCCAGCAGGAATAATCCAAATTTCTTCATGTTGATGTCCTCCCTTCATTTGTAACTTTAGTTTATAATGAATTTCTGTTTTCTCCGACGGTCCCATAGCGGATTTCTAACTCAGACTTAAGGCTGAGCGTGATGCAAGACTTGCAATGGCGCGGTTTATTGGATGATTGGGGAGGTGCATTTTTCTGCACATAAAAAAACAGCCAGATATATTCTGACTGTTCAGCTTTACTTATTTACTTTCATTAGGCCGTCTATTAAGCCTGCGTGCATGCCTTCATGCCAGGTTAGAAATTGCAGAACTTCATCGACAGTTTCCATCGTGATCAGTTTGCCGATAGACAGCGGCGGGTCCAGCCGATATGCCAATTGTTCTTCAGTCAGCTGCGAGATTCGTTTGCCCTGATCTTTCAATGCGGCAATCAGCTCTTCTTCCGCCGGCGGAATACCGGGCCATGAAGAGGGGCTTGTACCCGATGAAAAGAATTCTGCCCACTCCGCCTTGGCGACTGGGTAGTCATTCATTGCACGGCTCAGAAAATCTTCTGCAGACTCATAAATATGCCCCGCGTTCCATCGCACCGTATTGGAAAACCCTTCTGGCTGTGCGTCCCACATATGTTCGTCTGCCCGTTTGAGACGGCTTAACGTATAGCCTCTTGCCATGGAGAATTGTTGCTGCGCACCCATTCTTTCCACCCTTTCATCAGTTAATCTAAAAACAGCCTCGCGCTATGGGCGGGCTGACTTACGACTGAGAATCATCATTCTTTTTGATATTCTTGTGTTCATTCCACTGGTCGTGCGCTTCGCGGTTGTATTCGCGGTTATATGCTTCCTGATCTCCATACGGGAATTGCTCGCCCGGTGTCAGATCATGATAATTTTGGCTTGGTGATTTATTTTGACTGTAAGCAGAAGGTTTATGTTCCCCTGTATCGTCCTGTGCATTTTCCCTGAACTCCACACTTGAATCAGAATCCGCCGGATCAGCAAGCGGTAATTCGTCAGGTACTACTACACCTTCGACTGTATCGGTCTGCTCATCGATTTCCATTACTTTTGGCGTCAGATCCTTTTTGTTTGGATACTTCCCGTCAACAATTGTCATATTCCATTCCTCCCTTTCATGCTGTCATTAAAGAGACTGCACTCCCTATACATACCCTTATTCGTCAAAAACAAAACCGATTCCTCTAAAATGTCAAAAAATAACGCGAAACAGGAATTTTATCCCATAACGCGTTATATCTATTTAGTCACCCGCGATGTCTATTACTACTTTAAATAAATCACCGTCCACCTCGACTTCCATTTTGCCGCCATGCAGTTCTACAATAGACTGTGCGATAGCCAGACCAAGGCCGGAGCCTTCCGTCTGCCTTGATTCATCGCCTCGCTTGAAACGCTCAAATAATTCATCGGTATTGTCACCCAGCTCGTACTTCGCCACATTCTTCAGGATTATCCGTGCGTTCGGGCCAATCTGCTGAAGGTTGAGGTACACTCTTGTGCCGGGCAATGCATACTTCCATACATTGATGAGCAAATTATCAAGGACGCGCCACCACTTCTGACCGTCCACTTGCGCAAAGACGGGTGCTTCCGGTAAAGTTGCGCGAACATGCAAGTCCCGCTCCGCAAACTCTTCTGCATGTTCCGCTAACGCTTGCTGCATCAGCTGATTCAAATCGACACGCTGTTTCACCATTTCCAAATTACCGCTTGCCATCTTCGACACTTCAAACAAATCTTCGATAAGTGTTTTCAAACGCTGGGATTTCTGATCCAGAATGCCGACATACTTTGCCCGTTCTTCTGCAGACAGGGTTTCATCTTTCAATAAATCGGTATACGTGATAATAGAAGTGAGCGGTGTCCGCAAATCATGACTGACATTTGTGATGAGTTCCGTCTTCAATCGTTCACTTTTCGCTTGTTCATTGATCGATACACGGACGCCTTCACGCAAATTATTTAAGTTCGCTGCGTGTTTTGCAAGCGGGGATTTTCCCCTTACCGGTATCTCCTGCGTCAGGTGGCCTGCTGCCATATCATTTGTAGCGGCCAGAATTCTGTTCAGGTACGCTGCCTTCTTGACCAATAGAAATAATGCAGGCAACGCCACGAACAGTACACAAAACACATAAATAAGCATCAGTGCGGAATCATAAAGGGCGCCTGCAAAGCCTATGCCTGCCAGAAAAAATATGACCAGCAATACAAGCAATTGCACACCGATTGTCCGATTGTCAAATAGCCCCTTAACATCGCGCACAAATTGCACTGCAAAGCTTTCACGCCATGCGTTTTCCCATTGACTGGTCTTCTTGTAAAGCTCGACTACATGTACTGTTTGAAATGCCAGCAATGCTGTTAACAGAACGCCGAACAGAAAGAAACTGACGACCATATTACCGGCTGCTCCTAAAGTCAGATAAGTGAATTGGTTTAACACTCTATGAACCGCAGATTGTATATAGGTGGCCAAGACAAACCCCGTCAATAGGACGAGAGCGATTCTCACATCCACTTTCCATCGTGAATAGACAGTAGAAAATCTAACATTCAAGACCCACTCTTTCCGGAACTTTATGACGGTCAATAATGCTGCCAATGCAAGGGCACCCGCAATCCACAGCGCATAGAGCATGTATTTCCCGCGGATAAAAGCGTCATTCTCCTGCGCAAGCGCGCCAATGGTTGCCGCGTCTGACGGGATTATGATGGTGCCCTTAAAATATTCAGGCGGATTGCTGATACTCGCTTCCCCGTCGAATGACGTTTCTTCATCCATTGAATAGTCAGAATAGCCGTTGTCATAGACTGCGGAGTCAGCCTTAAAATAACCGCGGGCGTCGTCAAAGACTTCCCGGTATAGCGCCGCTTTCTCATTATTACCTTTAGTAAAGCGTTCTCCTGTTTCCGTGTTAACCAAGTCATAGGAGATCGGCAAATTCATATCCAGGTTATTTTTCGTTTCTTTTATAAAGCGCGCCAGATTTGCAGCTTTTTCTGACCGAATTTTATCTTCTACATAACTGTCGCTTTCAAAGTTCTTTTGTATGTCTTCAATTTTCATATTTCGCTCTTTGACGAGCGCCAGCAGCAAAGTTTCATTTTCGCTGTCTTTTGCCTCTGTAATCCGGTCCGCATATTGTTGCTGGATATTGTCCAGCTGCTCAGTCAGCGTGCCGTAACGCTCCCGGTGCTCCGCAATTTCACCCGGAAAAACACGCAGTTCTTCGGCTTTTTCCAAATCAAGCGGATTCAGTACGGCTGCTGACAGATTGTCGTATGTTTGTTGCACTCTGTATTTAAAGTCACGCTGGTCTGTAAATGACTTGCCGACAAGCTGTGGTGCATAATGAATGACGGATGGCAGTGCAATTAACACAAGCGTTACGAGCGCTGACCAGACGGCGAGTTTTATCTGTTTATTCATCACACAGCTCCTCCCCTGATGATTCTCCCGAAGTAATCGGCAGCAAAGCTCAGCCGTTCCCATCCACTGACGAAAAGGTCGACCGCAAAAGATGCGCAATATGCGAGACTGCCCAGTGCGAGCGCAATCGCAATGAGCGATAGGAAAAGTCCGTTTCTATTTCTCGATTTTGTAGCCAACGCCCCACACCACCTTCACATATCGGGGATTTTTAGGATCCGCCTCAATTTTCTCCCGGATTTTCCGGATGTGCACCGCCACAATATTTTCTGCGTTATAGGCTTCTTCATTCCATACGCGTTCATAAATTTCATTAATAGAAAATACGCGGCCAGGATGTTTCATCAACAGTTCTGTGATTTTAAATTCAATCGGAGTCAGCCGGACCGGTGTCCCATCCACCGTCAGCTCTTTTTCTTCTTCATTCAGAACGAGCCCGTTGACTTCAATGATTTTCTGTCCTTCATATGTCCCAAGCTGCACATACCTGCGAAGCTGCGACTTTACCCGCGCCATCAGTTCAAGCGGATGAAACGGTTTCGTCACATAATCGTCCGCGCCGACCGACAGCCCGTGAATTTTATCTGAATCCTCCACTTTTGCACTCAACATGATGATTGGGATATTTTGCAGTTCCCGTATTTTGAATGTCGCCGTGATCCCATCCATATTTGGCATCATAATATCTAAAATCAATAAATGGATATCATGGGACGTCAATAACTCCAATGCTTCTTGACCATCTTTCGCTTTCAGCACATGATATCCTTCATTTTTCAAATAAATCTCAATTCCTTCACGAATTTCCTTATCGTCATCCGCAACTAGAACAGTAAACTCTTTCATATTCTTCACCCCGCCTCGTCAATAACTACATTCTATCACCCAACTCTTAACAAAGTTTGAGGATAAATCTGAAGAAATTCTTAAGAAGCTGCTGGACGAATCCTCCGCGCTCAATACAGCGCCGCAGCCGCTCAAATCATCCCGGAACCGCTCATACATAACCTGGAGGCGATCATAGCTGTCCTGCAACCGATCTTATTTCCAATGAAGCGATCATAGCACCTTCGCTAGCGCTCATACCCGGCGTATATTCTCCAATAAAAAAGCCACACTTCCATAATGGAGGTGACATTCATGCCGAATAAAAAGAAAAACAAACAAAATGAAAAAATGCGCGAAGAGTACGGATACGGCTATGATCTGAGTCCGGATGATTTTGATGTAATCGGACAAAATGATGCAGCGAAGAAGCATAATGCGAACTCGAAGAAGGATAAGAATAATGCGCAAGCAGATGGTGACTATCCTGTTAATCCTTCCTAAAACGGTGAATAGATTGGCACTCTGTACATATAGGGTGTTATTTCAAGTCACTTCGGATTATATTCGGCCGAAAAAAAGAGCAGCCGGCGCGGCTGCTCTTTTTCTATACATAATTTACATTCGGCACCCCGCACTTCTGCATGAAAAGCAGACAGTATGGAATAATTGAACTTACAGGTCCTGATAAGCCCGCTGGTGCTTGCCGCCATCCTTTACTTCTGCATGATAAAGCGCTTTTAAGGCAAAGCTCTTCTCAAGTTCATGCTCTTTCATGATAGCTTTCAATTGTCTGTTTAACTCGGGGCTCTGCTTAACGAGCTGAAGCATTTTAGGTTGTGAATATTGCATGATAATCTCCTCCTCATTTCTATCGTTTCTATAGTATAGCACGGCTTCACTTTCTGCGTTTCCGCCCAAGAATAACCCTCGGATGATAGAAAACTTTGTTTTAATATAACACGGATGACCCAATAACCTTTTAAAATTACGCTTTTCATTTGTAAGACATCCATAAAAAAGTTATACTACTTTTTATGTTTATCTAATCAACAAACGGGTACTGTAAAGTGTATATGTGCAATTTTTCGCTAATTGGCTAACTGCAGCAAAAGAATCTATATCCAAAATAAGGGGGATTTATGAGAAAAGTTTCAATAACATTTTATATAACGCTCGCCGCTGTCATCATCGCGGTCGGGTACGGCGTGATTGCGCCTGATCATTTTGAGAATGTCACATCTATCATAAAAGATTTCATTTCAAATTCTTTCGGCTGGTATTATTTACTGACCGTCTCTATACTGTTTTTCATTTCAGTATTTTTGATATTCAGCCCTATTGGCCGAATTCGCTTAGGAAAAGATAAGGACCGCCCGCAATTTTCAATGCTGTCATGGCTTGCCATGCTGTTTTCCGCCGGTATGGGAATTGGACTTGTGTTCTACGGAGCAGCAGAACCGCTCTCGCATTATGCTGTAGATCCAGCGACGACGGCTCCAGAGACTAAAGCTGCTTATAAAGAAGCCATGCGCGAAACGTTTTTCCACTGGGGATTCCATGCGTGGGCTATTTACGGCATGACGGCTTTGGTTCTTGCATACTTCCAGTTCCGTAAAGGGCAGCCCGGTCTTATTTCTGCTACACTCCGTCCGATTTTCGGCGATCGTGTAGACGGAAAACTGGGCACAGTGATAGACATATTTTCAATTTTTGCTACCGTTTTCGGTGTAGCAACATCGCTTGGATTTGGAGCTGTTCAGATTAACGCCGGATTGAACTATTTATTTGGTGTCCCGATCGGCTTCTGGTCACAGTTTGTCATTATTGCGATTGTAACAGTACTGTTTTTGATTTCCGCATGGAGCGGACTTGGTAAAGGAATCAAAATTTTATCCAATACGAATATGGTTCTGGCGCTGGCACTGTTAATTTTCGTCATTGCGCTGGGCCCCACACTATTGATATTCAATATGTTTACTGATTCTATTGGAGGTTACTTGGAACATCTGATCCGTATGAGCTTCCGTACTGCGCCATTGACGCCGGAAAACCGTTCATGGCTGAATGACTGGACGTTATTCTATTGGTCTTGGTGGATCGCCTGGGCGCCATTTGTCGGTATGTTCATTGCCCGCGTATCAAAAGGCCGGACCATTCGGGAGTTCATGATCGGGGTGCTGGTTGTGCCTACCGTATTGAGCGCAATTTGGTTCTCCGCGTTTGGAACGACGGCGATTGAAACACAGAAGGCCGGTATTATCGATCTGGCTTCCAGCGCAGCCGAGCTGACGATTTTTGAAATGTTCAGCGGTTTGCCCTGGTCATTTGTCATTTCAGTAATTGCGGTTTTGCTGATCATTTCGTTTTTCATCACATCAGCAGACTCCGCCACGTTTGTACTTGGCATGCAGTCGTCTCACGGCTCATTGACGCCGCCAAATAATTTGAAGATTATCTGGGGAGTCATTCAATCTTCCATCGCGATCATTTTATTGTACGTAGGCGGATTGAATGCACTGCAAAACGTCATTATTATCGCTGCCTTGCCATTCTCAATCATACTTATTATGATGGTCACCTCACTGCTAAAATCGTTGAAAGAAGAGCGAAAACGAATACACAGACCGTAAAAAAAGGAGCATCCCCGCTTATGCGAGGGTGCTCCTTTTCTATGTTAGTTTACTGCCTTTTCAATGGCTTGTTTCAAATCTGCAATGATATCGTCAGGCGATTCCAATCCGACAGATAAGCGGATTAATTCTTCGCTGACTCCGGAATTTTTCAAGTCTTCTGCAGACAGCTGCTGATGGGTAGTAGAAGCAGGATGAATGATTAACGATTTTGCATCCCCTACGTTCGCGACATGAGACCAGATTTCCACGTTATCGATGACTTGTCTTCCTGCATCGCGGCCGCCTTTGATGCCAAAAATGATGATCGAACCGTAGCCATTCTTCAAGTGCTTATTCGCCAGTTCTGCTGTCGGATGGTCTTCAAGCCCTGTATATGTCACCCATTCTACTGCCGGATGATCTTTCAGGAACGCAGCAACCTTTTGCGCATTTTCATTGTGGCGCGGCACACGCAAGTGAAGCGTCTCCAGTCCTTGCAGCAAGTTAAATGCACTGTCAGGCGCGAGACATGGGCCGAAGTCTCTCAGCAATTGCACACGCAGCTTTGTCGCGAATGCAGCTGCCGCAGTATCGATTCCGTAGCGCAGGCCATGATAGGATTCATCTGGCTCCGTGAAGCCTGGGAACTTCCCTTGCGTCCAGTCAAATTTCCCTGCATCGACCGCCACGCCGCCGATTGTTGTACCATGTCCGCCAATCCATTTCGTTGCCGAGTGGATGACTACGTCCGCCCCGTACTCTATTGGATTGGATCCATAAGGAGAGGGGAACGTATTATCCACAAGCAATGGAATTCCGTGCTCATGCGCGATGTTCGCAACCGCTTCTACATCGAGGACCTGCAGGCTCGGGTTACCGATCGTTTCTGCGAACAACGCTTTCGTTTTATCTGTAATGGCTGCTTCAAAATTCTTCGGATCCGATGAATCTACAAACTTCACTGTAATACCATAACGCGGTAATGTGACAACGAATAAATTGTATGTACCTCCGTACAGATTGCTTGCTGCAACGATTTCATCGCCTGCTCCTGCAATATTCATAATGGAAAAAGCAATCGCCGCCATTCCCGAAGACAGCGCCACTGCTGCCGTTCCGCCTTCAAGCTGTGCCACACGCTCTTCAAATACCGCCACTGTCGGATTAGTGATACGCGTATAAATATTGCCCGCCTCTTTCAGAGCAAATAAATTCTGTGCATGTTCCGTGTCTTTGAATACATAAGAGGTCGTACGATGAATCGGCAAAGCACGTGAGCCTGTGTCAGGATCCGGCTTCTGTCCTCCATGTAATAATATCGTTTCCGGCTGTAAATTCGTCATAACCATTCCCCTTTTTCATGTATTGATGGAACACCGAAAAGCGTAAGAGGGCGTTTAGCTGCGGCAGGCGTTGGAGGTCTGAACTCAAAGGAGCGCTCTTCTCCTTTGCAGTCAGTCCGAAACGCCCCGAGCAGCTGCCCTCTGAAGCTGGACACTGAAAAGCGTAAGAGGGCATCCAGCTGCGGCAGGCGTTGGAAGGCGCGCGCAGCACTCCCGGGTATACAAAAAGCCCTTCTTCCGTAATAAGAAGAGGGCTATGCTTTCGCTCATTTCTCCTTATCTTCCAAACTGCTGGGAGTTTGTAGGAAGTAGCACCTTTGCTTTCGCCGGTTGCCGGGCATCATAGGGCCTAATCCCTCCGCCGCTCTTGATAAGAGTACGTCTATTCGTTTTCCATCTTGAAAAATAGTATAAAGCTATTCGGATGCTATTGCAAGGAACTATTGATGGAATGTTTAGAAAGTAGCGTTATTTTCTTTAGACCAGTGACAAGGCGAGTTATGCTGTTCTTTGTTTCCTGGGGAAGTGTTCTGCCGGGGGTAGTTTGTTTTTGCACTGGTTTGGGTCGTTGCTCGACTGTTTGTTGGGGTTTGCAGTTAGTGAGTGTCCACTTTTTGGACCCGCGCAGGCACGTGGGGGATTGCCTTTCGTCATGAGCCAGCTGGCGATAGAACGCGCCAGTTGTCTCATGACTTCGGCCGACCCCGCAGTTGTGCCTGCGCTGCTGAGTGGAAGCAAGCCAGGTTGTTGTTTAAAAGAGAAGAAATGCATTGACTCGTTGCCGACTGGTGTTTGCTTTGGCAAATGAAGTGTCATATTCTGCTTCCCCTAACTGAACGAAGGCGCCTTACAAGCGGTAGGCGAAGTGATGAGACAGCCAGGCGGTCTTCCTGTCTGGCTCATTGCGTAGCCATCCGCCAGCGCCGCAGTGAGTTCAATGCCGTTCTGTCTCTAGTTTTGTGGTCGTAGCTCGATCGGTTGTCGGGGATTGAAGTCAGCAAGTGTCTGCTCTTAGGACCCGCGCAGGCACGTGGGGGATTGCCTTACGTCATGAGCCAGCTGGCGAAGTGCGTGCCAGTTGTCTCCTGACTTCGGCCGACCCCGCAGTTGTACCTGCGCTGCTGTGTGGGAGCAAGCCAGGTTACTTTTTTATAAGAGAAGAAGTGCAGTGACTGGTTGCCGACTGGCGTATGCTTTGGCAAAAGACGTGTCATATTCTGCTTCCCCCTCACTGAACGGTGGCGCTTTACAAGCGGTAGGCGTAGCGATGAGCCAGACAGGCGATCTTCCTGTCTGGCTCATTGCGTAGCCATCCGCCAGCGCTGCAGTGAGTTCAATGCCGTTCTGTCTCTGGTTTTGTGGTCGTAGCTCGATCGGTTGTCGGGGATTGAAGTCAGCAAGTGTCTGCTCTTAGGACCCGCGCAGGCACGTGGGGGATTGCCTTTCGTCATGAGCCAGCTGGCGATAGTGCGTGCCAGTTGTCTCATGACTTCGGCCGACCCTGCAGTTGTGCCTGCGCTGCTGAGTGGAGGCAAACCGAGTACTCTTTTAAAAGAGAAGAAGTGCAGTGACTACTAGACGACTAGCGTATGCTTTGGCAAATGACGTGTCATGTTTTGCTTCCCCCTAACTAAACGAAGGCGCCTTACAAGCGGTCGGCGAAGTGATGAGACAGCCAGGCGATCTTCCTGTCTGGCTCATTGCGTAGCCATCCGCAAGCGCCGCAGTGGGTACAATGCCGTTCTGTCTCTGTTTTGGGATCGTAGCTCGACTCGTTGTCGTGGATTGAAGTTAGTAAGTGTCCGCTCTTAGGACCCGCGCAGGCACGTGGGGGATTGCCTTTCGTCATGAGCCAGCTGGCAAAAAGCGCGCCAACTGGCTCATGACTTCGGCCGACCCCGCAGTTGTGCCTGCACTGCTTAGTGGAAGCAAACTAAGTACTCTTTTAAAAGAGAAGAAGTTCAGCGACTACTAGATGACTGATGTACGCTTTGGCAAAAGACGTGGCATTTTTCGCTTTCTCCTAACTAAACGTAGGCGCCTTACAAGCGGTAGGCGTAGCGATGAGACTGACAGGCGCACTTCCTGTCTGGCTCATTGCGGAAGCCATCCGCAAGCGCCGCAGTGACTTCAATGACGTTCCCCTTCTTCTGCTACAAAGATGGCAACTGGTGTAACCCAGTTATGATGCACAAAAACCAAAACCGCCTGCACAGCATTTGCCCATCACCTTTCCAAAACCAGAAGCCAAAGTGATTCCCCCTAACTAAACGGAGGCGCCTTACAAGCGGTCGGCGAAGTGATGAGACTGACAGGATGCCCTTCCCTGTCTGGCTCATTGCGTAGCCATCCGCCAGCGCCGCAGTGACTTCAATGACGTCTTGCTTCTCTTATAACAATGACGGCAACTGCTGTAATCCAGTTATTACGCACAAAAAGAAAAGCACCGGAGCAGGGGTGTTGTCCCATGCTCCGGCGCTCGCACTTTCATTATAAGCCCTACTAAAAGATATCCCACCAAATCTTCACAGCAGAAATAACAATCAACACTGCGAGGATGCTTTGCAGTACTTTCGTGTTAACTTTGCGGCTCGCTTTCACACCGATTGGAGCAGCGATGACACTGGCGGCGATCATCACTAGCGCGGGACCATACGGCACCTGCCCCGTGAACAGCTTCCCGCTGGCAGACCCGACTGATGACAGCAGCGTAATGGCCAGTGACGTGGCAATTGTGACGCGCGTCGGGATCTTTAAGATCACCAGCATGACCGGCACCATAATGAAAGCCCCGCCAGCCCCGACAATTCCTGCCGCGAGACCAACAATGAACGCCGCACCGGAAGCGACCAAACGATTAAATATAATATCTTCAATCGGTATATCATCAAGCCCCTTTTTCGGAACAAACATCATGATTGCCGCCATTACCGCGAGAACACCGTAGACGATATTCACGGCAGCTTCCGATAACAGACTGGAACCTAATCCTCCGAGCGCACTGCCGGCCAGGACGCTGATTCCCATATACAGAACGAGCGGTTTCAAAATCAGATTGCTTTTCCGGTATGCCCAGACGCCCGAAAGCGAAGCGAAGAATACTTCCACTGCAGTGATCCCCGATACCTCGTGCGGTGTAAATGCGGTGAATCCCAACAGCGCCGGGATAAACAGCAGCATGGGGTACTTGACTATTGCGCCGCCGATTCCCATCATGCCTGAAAGAAACGAGCCGACGAATCCGATGAGGAAGATGGTGATAATAAATGAAATAGTCATGATGTCCTCCCTTCTCCCTTATGAAAGAGGGAGGTAATCATTCCCTCTGTTTTAAGTTTACCCTTTTTGAATCCAGAACTTAAAGATATCAGACTCTTGCTGCTGATCCTTTATTTCGTGATTGCCTGCCGCAGCCCACGCTGTCAGATCGGCCACCGAACCTTTGTCAGTTGTATGAATTTCCAGGATATCTCCCGTCTGCAGATCTTTCATTGCTTTCCTCGCACGTACGATTGGCATTGGGCATGCCAGGCCTTTAGCGTCTAAAAATTTTGTTGAATTCATATCTATCTTCTCCTTTTATTTGTGTTTTTATAGTGCAGTCTGTCTCAGAAGAAAGTATCATCGTTATACTAATCAGCGGATTATCGTACTGCACAGCGGTTCGGACCGATTTCCATTTCACGCTGCGTCTCTTCATCCGGCTGAATCTTACCCATATTCGTCTGGCGGATTTCCTGATAAGCATTTGGCTGCGGAGGCAAGTCGCCTGTCACGAGTTCTCTGAACTGCTCTTCGTCTTCAATATTCAACCCGTGGTTACGCTCATATAATACACCGAGCTTCTCAGCAACACTGCCGTCCTCATTCAACTCTTCGATAATCATGAAGTGAGCGGGCAGCACCGTCAGATCTTCTGACAACTTTTGATAGCGGCTATACAAAGATTCGCGCAGATCTCCCACCCAGTCGTCTGCCAATCCAGCCAAATCAGGACGGCCTATAGAATCGATGAACAGGATATCTCCCGTCATCAAATAGCTGTCATCTACAATGAATGAAGTCGAACCGATTGTGTGTCCGGGAGAATAAAGCGCTTGGATATCGATGTTCGTTTCGCCGATCTGAATCGATGTGCCGCCTTCTAATGCAGCATATTCAAATGTCACTTCTTCTGCGTCTTTTGGCGGCAGCCAATACACAGCGCCCGCAGCTTGTGCTATATGACGGCCGCCGGAAATATGATCCGCGTGCAGATGTGTATCCAGTACATGGGTTATTTTAACGCCTTTTTGTTCGGCAAAGTCTATGAAAACGTCTGTCATGCGTGTTGCATCAATAATGGCTGCTTCTCCGCCGGAAATGACCATGTAAGACAGACACCCTTTACCGAGACGGACAAATTGATAGAGCTCGCCGCCTGATTTCAAATCAGCAATCTTCACCGGCTCTAAGTACTCGCTCCAAGCTTTCATCCCGCCTTCCAAATACCCCGCGTTGTATCCTTCTTCCTGAAGAATTTCTGCTACCATGACGGACGAACCTTCTTTTGCACAGACAACTAAAATCTCTTCATCTTTTGGCAGCTGGTCCGCAATCTCTTCGATACCGTCCAGTAATTCAAAATAGGGCACGTTCAAGTGGCGCACTTGTTCTCCTTCAATCTTCCAATCCTCGAATGCATCTGTATTCCGGACATCCAGAATGAATAGCGGCTCCTTCGCAATCACTTTATTCGCAACTTCACTCGATTGAATGGTTCTCATTTATCCATACCCCCCGTTGTATTTTCTGTTTCACCTTTCCATTCAGACATGCCGGGAATCACATTCGTGACACATTCGTATCCGGCAGCGGCTAATTTTCGGCAAGCCATATCACTGCGGTTACCCGTTCTGCAGACGATAAACAACTTACTGTCTTTACTTAGATAGGTCATTCTCTCTTCCAGCTCGCCAAGCGGTATCGATAGGGCCCCGGGTATGTGAGAGAAAGCATATTCAGCTTCCTCCCGAACGTCAATCAGTACGGCGTCGGGATTCTTCAAATGTTCCAGCAGCTGATCATTTCCCACCGTAACTGGGTACTCAGTTTGCAGCTGATCTTCCTGTCCTGCTTTTCGCAAAAAGTGGCGCCATACGCCTGCTTCCTGCACGTTCCCAACATACTGGTGTCCCGTGCTTTCTGCCCATGCCTGTAAGTCTGCGGCTGTTCCTGAATCCGTTGACTGGACTTCGAGCACTTGGCCGCCTTCCAAATCCTTCATGACCTTTCTCGTCTTCACAATTGGCATCGGACAGGCAAGTCCCTTTGCATCCAATACTTTGTCTGTTTTAATCATCGTATCCCTCCGGTACCCCGCGGGGTATTTATTTTATTAAAAAAATTAAATGAATAAATTGACTTGACCATCCTGCGCTTCACCTAAGTAAGCCGCCACACCGCCGTATTCCACTTCTGTAAGCAGTTCGTCTTGTCCAAGTCCAAGCAAATCCATCGTCATCGTACAGGCAATCAGTTTTACATCCTGTTCGATCGCCATTTCAATTAACTGCGGCAGCGTCATTGCATTATGCTTTTTCATGACCTGTTTGATCATTTTAGGACCCATACCTGCGAAATTCATATTGGAAAGCCCCATTTTGTCTGCGCCGCGCGGCATCATTTTTCCAAATGCCTTCTCAATAAAACTCTTGTTGCTTTTAATCGGTTCATCTTTGCGCAATGCATTCAAGCCCCAAAATGTATGGAAAATCGTTACTTCATGGTCATAAGCTGCCGCGCCGTTCGCGATAATGTATGCAGCCATTGCTTTATCATAATCTCCGCTGAATAACACAATCGTTGTCTTCTTTTGTTCAGACATATTCTCGTTCCCTTCTATAGCTATTTTATATACCTATGGGGGTATATTATATTATATAAAAAAAAGAGTCAAGATTTGTTGCTTATCGACTCTTTACCAAAAGATCCACCGCTTCGTTAATTATGGCCTCATGTGTGCGGTCATCGGCCTCGTCCAGATTTTCCATGCATGCAATCAAGTTGGAACTCACAATTACACCAATTGTGCGGTCGATAGCAGAACGACTGGCAGACAATTGGGTAATGACTTCTTTACAGTCTTTTCCCTCTTCCATCATACGCAAGACACCTTTAATTTGCCCCTCAAGACGTTTTAACCGGTTTTTTACTTTGTCATCGTATTCCATATCGCTCACTCTCCTTTGTGTTAACTTAATAATATACCCCCTAAGGTATAATGTCAATAGAAAAGTTTTCATGTGTTTACTGCCCTATCGAACGTTCCCTCCATAACTGTACGGGAATCAATCTATCGAAATTCATTCGACAAAACACTTGCTCATTTGACAAACTTCTAGTATTCTGAAATATTTTGCGAAATGTGTTATAATAGATAGAGTAAGCTATTGTACACACTTTCCGTCTGATTTCAATGTCATATTGTGACAGACGAGATTCTTACTACCGAAGGAGATGATTCGATTGGCATTCCCACGTAAAGATCGTCCAGTTTCTGATTTTGTGGCCTCACGATATGTAGACGAAGTCATATCTTTCAACCGTAATGAACATGAAGTTTCCGGAACTATCTTCAAAATTCTTGAAAACTCTGTCATTGTGAAAATTTCCGAAGCAGACGCAGAGCAAATTGGAGCAGCTTCCAATATGACTGTCGTTGCACACAAAAATTACACGGTACAATAATCTATGTTTTTATGCCCTGCAGCTATATGCAGGGCTATTTTTTTGCGTGCTAGTTATACTCTTTCATGAGCATGCCAGAAAGTATAAAACAATCTTCCTTCATTGAACTTGATGGCTGCCGCCGTCTGTGGCAAGTCAACTAGACAAACGGCTTAACTCTTTCTTGCTGCGCCAGTTTACAAGGAAAATACCCAAACTGATAAGCATACCGCCAAAGATTAAACTCATCGACAATCTCTCGTTCAATAACACCCAGCCGGATAATGTGCCGAAAAACGGTGCCAAAAACAAAAATGCACTCGTCCGTTCCGGATTTCCTGTCTGCAATAAATAAAACCAAATAGAAAATTGTACAATTGATGCAGCAATCGCCAGCCACCCGAGAATTGCCAGTGACAGCGCATTCACTTCAAAAAACGGTTCTTCCAGTACATAACTCGCGGCGAATAAAATCAATCCGCCAAACAGCATTTGATACGCTGTCATTACCCACGTATCGAAACGGTGGCCATGCACTTTGACGAGAAGTGTTGCACAAGCCCAGGCTACTGCAGAAAGAAACCCTAATACTGTACCGATTTTCAAGTCCAAGTGCCCGCCCATTGTGATGAACACACCAAACAGACCGCAAATGACACCAACCCACTGTTGCAGACGATAACGGATCTTCAATACAAGTGTTCCGATGACTACTACAAGCAGCGGGTTGGTGAATGTCAGAATAGATGTTTCACCAGACGTAATCGTACGGAGCGCGATAAAGATACAGCCCATGACCGCAGCGGTCTGCAGTGACCCTATCAGCACGAGCCACTTCCACTCCCCGATCGTTTTTGGATGCGGCTTTTTCATTATCTTTACAATCACCGCCATAATCGCGCCCGCAATGGAAAACCGCAGTGCTACCAATAGCAGCGGTGAAGAATATTCCAGCCCAATTTTACCTACTGCAAATGAGGACCCCATCAATGCCGTCGTAATGACAACCAAAAGCCCAAATAGAATTTTATTCATCCGGCTCCTTCCTTTCCGTCCGCTGTGAAGGAGAGATAAATGGAGTCTTCAGGCGCCGTATCAGCACTTCAATTGCAGGAGACATGTAGCGGTTTTTTAAATAGGTGATATATACAGTACGCGTCAGCGTTTTGGAGTTCGTCGTTTTAATTACTATGGACGGGTCTGGCCGATCGGAAAAGTAATTCCGCGGAATAATCGAAACTCCAATATTTGCCCTTACCAGCTCCACAATCGTTTCGAATCGTTCCACTTCATAACGAATAGTCATCGGAACCCCTTCTTCTGCGAAGGCAGTGAATATATCCTGTCTCGTCTGCAAACCCACACTCGTGACAATAAACGCCTCGTCTTCCAGGTCAGCCAGCGTAATGGATTCCAGACCAGCCAGCCGGTGATCAGGATGCATAATGACCGCGAGCTGTTCGTTATAAAGCGGAATCGAATGAATATCCGGGGCGTCGATGTACTGGTTTGTCAAACAAGCATGAACCGAATACTGACGGAGCGCTCGCTCAACATCTTCCCGGCTCAATACTTCTATTAATTTCACTCTCATCGAAGGAAACTCCTTCTGGTATGCATGCAGCACCGCAGGAATCCAATTCTTTACAGACTCAATCATGCCGACTTGCACAATGCCGCTGCCTGTCCACTTTACTTCTTTAATTTCCTGCTGCAAAATATCTGTTTCATTAAGAATCTGCAGTGCGCGCTCATAAATCACTTGGCCCGATTCCGTGAGCCGGATATGTTTCGTAGTCCGCTCCAGCAAACGGAACCCTATTTCTGCTTCCAAGTTTTTAATTGCTTTACTGAGCGAGGGCTGTGACAGATGAAGTTTTTTGGCCGCTTCCGAAAAACTGGATTGCTGCACGACCATTACAAAATATTGCAGTTGCTTAAATTCCATTTATTCCACCCCTATCTATAGCCTGAATGCATGAATATATGAAAAAGATGTATTAGAATTAATAAATCAAAACCATTATAGTAAGAGTATCATGCGGGAAAGGGTGAAGTATATTGTTAATTCAAACAAATGAAAAGTTCTGGTCCGGCCGTACGGACAGTAAGACCGATAGAACCGCATTCCGTATGCACCAAATTGTCCAACTTTCCGAGCTAAAAGAAAGCGCTATCAATAAAACCTGTGCACTGATCGGATTTTCTTCCGAAGAAGGTGTACGTCGAAATAACGGCAGACTCGGTGCTGCCGAAGGACCGGATGCTTTGCGCAGTGAACTCGCTAAATTGCCGTGGCGCCTGCCCGCTGACTGTGACCTGGTTGATGTGGGCACTGTCGTATGTACTGACGGTCAATTAGAACATGCACAAGCTGAACTTGGCGCAGTCGTCAAAAGAAGTCTTCAACGTCACGCCAAACCTGTCATTTTAGGCGGCGGGCATGAAACTGTATATGGCCATTATCTCGGAGTGCGCGAATTTTTAGGCCCGGATGCGAAGCTCGGTGTCATTAATATCGATGCACATTTTGATCTGCGCAGTTACGATGAACAGCCTTCTTCAGGTACGATGTTCAAACAAATGCTTGATGCAGATATGAATGTTGACTACTTGGTCCTTGGCATTCAAGAGTTTGGAAATACAGATACATTATTTGCAGAAGCCGATAAAAAAGGCGTGACATATGTCATGGAACAAGAAATTATGTCGAGGCCTTTGAACGAGACATTAGAAAAAATACAGTTATTCATTGAAAAACAAGATGCTGTTTTGCTAACATTGTGCTCTGATGTCCTGAATTCTGCATTTGCTCCCGGTGTAAGTGCGCCGTCTCCATTCGGATTGGATCCGTTGACCGTGCGTTCGTTCATTCAAACCGCTGCATCGCATAAGAAAACCCTTTCATTCGACATTTCAGAAATAAACCCGTCACTTGACCAGCATAATCAAACGGTCAAACTCGGGGCCTATCTAACAAATGAAGCAATCTATGCATTGCTGGGAGGTCGAATCACATGACAATTGAGCTGAATCAAATAACCACGCTGTTTCTTGCGTTGGCACTTCTGACCTTGGGGACGATGTTAGTACGTAAAATCGGCTTTCTCCAGAAGTTCTGTATCCCGGCCCCTGTGGTCGGCGGATTACTATTCGCAATTTTGGCGACAATTTTGAAATACTTTGATTTACTGAGTTTCACATTGGATACTTCGCTGCAAAACTTATTCATGCTGACGTTTTTCACGACAGTCGGTCTGGGTGCCAGCTTCCGTCTGATTCGTCTGGGCGGAAAGCTATTGATCATCTACTGGGTCGCGTGCGGTTTCCTGGCATTGGCACAGAACGTTATCGGTGTTTCAATGTCTTATTTATTTAATCTTCATCCATTAATCGGGATGATGGCAGGCGCTGTATCCATGGAAGGCGGACACGGCGGAGCAACAGCCTACGGTCAGACACTGCAGGAGCTCGGCATCGATTCGGCATTGTCCATCGGGATTGCCGCAGCTACTTTCGGACTTGTGGCAGGCGGACTGGTAGGCGGACCTATCGTAAAATACCTGATTAATAAATATGATTTGAAATCCACAGAAGTTGAACATGAAGAAGCTTATTCTGTAGAATCACTTGAAAAGCCGATCAATACAGACAACTTTATAATACAGACATTACTGATTACGCTTTGTATCGCAGGCGGCACATTTATCGGTGATTTATTCTCAAACGCTACCGGGTTTGTCATGCCGGGTTACGTCGGCGCAATGTTTGTTGCGGTGATTGTCCGGAATATCGTTGACCGCGTGAAGGAAGATGCAGTCCATATGACAAGCATCAACCTAATCGGCGATGTATCGCTCGGTATTTTCCTGTCCATGGCGTTAATGAGCATCAAGCTATGGGAAGTGGCAGATTTGGCGCTTCCATTGCTGGTGATCGTATTTGTACAAGTACTTTTCGTCGTACTGTTCGCGATTTTTGTCTTATTCCGCATTCTCGGCAAAGACTACGACGCAGCAGTCATGATTGCCGGTTTCGCAGGACACGGCCTGGGTGCGACCCCGAATGCCATGGCGAATATGGCTGCGGTAACGGCTCGCTACGGCCCGTCACGCAAAGCGTTTCTGATCGTGCCCATCGTCGGCGCCTTCCTCATAGACGTCGTCTCGATGCCGATCATCATTACAACCATTAATATCTTTACGTAATGGCAGGAATGACAAAGAACTGGCAGCTTCTGTGCAGCGGCCGATCAACATCAATTACTACTCTGTTTTCAATAAACAGCAAAGAGCTTCCTTCACTTACAAAGAACCGGATATTCCGGTTCTTTTTTTATTCGTTTTAAGCGTAATTGGCACACCTTTCTGTTAAAATGAAAACAGAAATTCGCATACTGGAGAGGAGCTTGCTGCATGAAAGAACAATTGATTGAACGATTCATTCGTTACGCTAAAATCGACACACAATCAGATGCAACTTCTGAAACTACGCCGTCAACTGCCGGACAGTGGGATCTGCTGCATATGCTTGAAAAAGAAATGGCAGAAATCGGACTTGAGGAAATTTCGTTGGACGAAAATGGTTACTTGTTCGGCACACTGCCCGCCAACACTGACAAAAAGCTTCCGACGGTCGGCTTTCTGGCGCATGTCGACACAGCCACTGACTATACCGGCAAAAACGTCAAGCCGCAGCGCATCGATCACTATGACGGAACAGACATATCACTCAACGACACAACAATCATGAGTGTGCAAGCGTTTCCCGAGCTTCGCAACTATGTTGGGCACACGCTGATCACAACAGACGGCACAACGCTGCTTGGTGCAGATGATAAAGCCGGTATTACAGAAATCATGACAGCGATGCAGTATCTGGCCGAGCACCCGGAAATCAAACACGGCAAAGTACGCGTCGGCTTCACGCCAGACGAGGAAATCGGGCGCGGACCGCATAAATTTGACGTCGAGCGATTCGGTGCAGAGTTCGCCTACACAATGGACGGCGGACCGCTCGGTGAATTACAGTATGAGAGCTTCAACGCGGCCGGTGCGGAAATAACATTCCACGGCACAAACGTTCATCCCGGAACCGCAAAAGGCAAAATGGTCAATTCTTTACTGATTGCGGCTGAATTCCAGGAAGCGATGCCTCCGCATGAAATTCCGCAGGAGACGGAGCAGTATGAAGGCTTCATCCATCTGATGGAAGCGCATGGCTCTGTAGAGAAAACAACATATCAGTACATTATCCGTGACTTTGACCGGGATGCGTTTGAAGCCAGGAAAGAGCTTTTCCGGACCGCTGCCCAGCAGCTTCAGGACAAGTACGGAGAGCAGGCCGTAGAACTGACGATCACAGATCAATACTTCAATATGGGTGAAAAAATTACACCGGTTATGGAAATTGTGGACGTGATGGCCGATGTTTACCGCAGTCTGGATATTGAGCCGAAAATTGAACCGATCCGCGGCGGTACTGACGGTTCCCAACTTTCCTATATGGGTATGCCGACACCGAACATTTTCACGGGCGGTGAAAATTACCACGGCAAATATGAATTTATTTCAGCAGATAATATGGTGAAGGCAACGCAAGTAATCATCGAAGCGCTGAAGCTCCAAGAGCAGCGCGGATAAGCAAATGAAAGCAATTGGAATTGGCATCTTATCTGCCCTCTTCTTTGCTGTCACCTTCGTGTTGAACCGATCGATGGAGCTTGACGGGGGCAGCTGGATGTGGAGTGCATCGCTGCGCTATTTCTTCATGGTGCCGTTTCTGATTGCCATTGTCGCCATGCGCGGCGGGCTGCCAGGAATGAAACGTGAAATGACAGCGGCACCCCGCCTTTTTTTCATCTGGAGTTTCGTGGCATTTGTATTATTCTATGGACCGCTGACATTTGCTGCGGGGTACAGTCCCGGTTGGCTCGTTGCGGGAACATGGCAAATGACAATCGTGGCAGGCGTACTGCTCGCTCCTTTCTTTACGTTCCAGGTAAAAACGGAAAGCGGTGAAATCCGGACACTCCGCCACCGTATTCCCGCAATATCTTTGATGATTTCATTGGTTATCTTAGCCGGTGTTGTACTGATACAGATTCCTCATGCAAGCACTGTATCCGCGCAAATTATTTTGCTCGGCATATTGCCGCTTATCGTTGCTGCCTTCGCATATCCGCTCGGCAACCGGAAAATGATGAAACTGGTCGGCGGCAGACTGGACATGTTTCAGCGTGTGCTGGCGATGACGCTGATGACTATCCCAGTCTGGCTTCTCTTGGCGCTCTATGCATGGGCGACAGTCGGCTTACCTTCTGCCAGTCAGGTTGTGCAGTCATTGATTGTTGCGGTAAGTTCAGGTGTCATTGCGACATCGCTCTTTTTCATGGCAACCGATATGGTGCAGCACGATCAGGGCAAACTTGCGGCAGTGGAAGCCACACAGTCTGTTGAACTGCTCTTCGCAATGCTCGGTGAGATGCTATTGCTTGGCCTGCCATTGCCTGGCGCACTTTCATTAACCGGAGTGCTGGTGATTATCGGCGGTATGTCACTGCACAGTTATCAGACGTCACTCGCGGCAAAACACGGCTGAACAGAAAACAGGGTTGCCCGCTGATCAATAATTGATCTGCCGGACAACCCTGTTTATATTTTAGGTTCATGAATTTGCCGCGGGATACGCTTTTTAAGAAGCTGCGGTCTGACTTCAGACAATAAAATTGCAATGAAAATGATGAGCGCGCCGAGAAACATTCGGAACGTCAGAATTTCATATGCAAGGGCTACAGAAAAAATCATACCCCAAACCGATTCTGTCGATAAAATAATCGCTGCTTTTGTCTCCGACAGATGTTTCTGTCCCACTGTTTGCATTAAAAAAGCAAGTGTCGTGGAGAAAACGGCCAAATAGACTACGGAACTTAACGCTGCGGGGTCCATGGAAAATGAAGTTTCGCCCAGTCCAAGGACCGTCAAGCACCCGATGACTGCCGCGAAAGCCATTTGCAGCAATGTCAGCAAAATCGGATCTTCCGAACGGACAAATCGTGCTGTGTAGAAAATATGAAATGCAAACAGCACCGCACAGCCAAGTGTCAGCAAATCCCCCACATTGATGCTTGACGACCATTGCAGCGATAATACCGCTACTCCGATCAGCGCCAGCACCGCTCCGAATAACTCCAACGTATCCAGTCTGCGTTTATATAAAACAAATGCAATAAAAGGAACAATTACCACATTGACGCCTGTCAAAAAAGCATTCTTCGAAGGCGTCGTAAACTG
Source organism: Sporosarcina sp. P37 (assembly GCF_002109365.1). NCBI lineage: Bacteria > Bacillati > Bacillota > Bacilli > Caryophanales > Caryophanaceae > Sporosarcina > Sporosarcina sp. P37. Next base: position 2,050,659 of record NZ_CP015349.1, on the reverse strand, counting down.
CAGGCCTACTGTCTGCAGCGCAAACGCCGCATAAAGCAAGGCACCGAGCAAGGCACCTTTCCACAAAACAGCACGGTCCATATCGTGCAGACGTTTACGGAACACAAGCCCGAGCAGTAATGCACCGATTGTAAATCGAACCGCCAAAATTTGATACGGCGTATAGTAATCCAATGCGAGCGCACTCATCACAAAGCCGCTTCCCCAAATGACAGCGGTCACTGTCAAGCCAATTTCACCTATGTATTTTTTCATCTCATTCACCATGCTTCCGCTAATCAGTCGTATTAGTTTAGCATGAAATTCTTGTCGAATACAGTAACCTCGCAATATTTTGATAACAAAAAAAGCTCCTGCTTCACCATCGAAGCAGGAACTGAGTGTTATTCTTCATACAGACCGATTTCTTTAATGGCGCGCTCTACAAGTGACGGATCGACCGATTTGTCGAAATCAATTTCCCCGCGGATTGCTCCGTTTGCTTTATACGTTTCATATTGCTTCTTGATATCGTCAATGAACATTTTGCCGTTTGGATCAAGTCCCGTAACAAAAACTCTTTCCCACAGTTCAGGATCTTTCAGTGCGGTGTGTTTCACCATAATATCGATGATTTCTTGTTTATCTTTGTTCTTAAAGAACGCATCATTATAGTCACGCACGCCCTTCAGATAGGCAGCCATGAAGCGCAGTGATAAATCTTTATTCGCCATGAACTGCGGTGAAGCCAATACCATCGCAATCTGTGATTCAGGCGCATAATCGGTTGTGTCTCCAAATCGTACGTGGAAACCTTTACTGATTCCCTGCGCAATAAGCGGCTCGATATTCAGTGCAGCATCGACAGTTCCTGAATCCACCGCTCCAAGCATCGCACCGAAGTCAGCTATATGAACATATTCCACATCATCTTCTGTTAGACCCGCGTGCTTCAGCATTTCTTGGTAGATGTAGCCGTCTATCGAGTTGCGGGATGATACGGCAATTTTCTTCCCTTTGAAGTCACTGTATTCTTTAATCTGATCTTTCATGTGATTACCGATGACGAAGCTGAAGTAGGATTTACCAGGCATGTTGTGGCCTTTATCTGCAATAATCCGGACATCTATTCCTTGTGCAATGGCGTTAAAGAAAGATGCAGTGGAAACACCGCCCGCAATATCCACTTCTCCTGCCGCCAGTGCCGGCAGCATATCATCGCTGTTCGCAAAGTCTGCGAAGTCGACACGTATATTATAGTCTTCAAAATAACCTTTTTCTTTAGCAATATAGAAGCCCGCTCCGGAAGCCGCCCCGTCTTCCGCAATAAATACTTTCGCCTGCTTCTCGAGGGGAGCCAGATCACCCGACGCCGGTTTTTCATTGCCCGGTACAGGCTTCACTACTTCTTTCGGTGAACAAGCACCCATCATCAGAACAATTGATAACACACTGAACAAGCCCGCTTTTTTCATCCACTTCCCCACGTCATCTCTCCTTTTATCATTTACTCCCTAGATTTCAGTACTTCTTCTTGCAGATGATGCCAGATTTCAATAAATTTCGCCGCCATTTCGGGATCTTTGCGGATATCTTCAATTTGACGCGGCCGCGGCTTGTCGATGATAATCTCCTCTATAATCTTCCCTGGCTGTGCTCCCATTAATAATATCCGGTCACTCAGCAGTAACGCTTCATCGATACTGTGTGTAATGAACAGCACCGTCTTCTTCGTCTCTGCCCAAATGCTTAATAGCTCTTCCTGTAAAATGAATCGATTTTGTTCATCCAGCGCCCCAAACGGTTCATCCATCAGCAGAATCTCCGGATCATTTGCGAATGCCCGCGCAATACTTACCCTCTGCTTCATTCCGCCGGATAATTCTTTCGGATACAGTGAAGAAAAACGCTCTAATCCTGTCTTTTTCAAATAAAAGTCCGTACGCTCGTCAATAAATGCTTTCGGCAAGTTGCGCATCTTCAGTCCGAACGCCACATTTTCCCGGACAGTCAGCCACGGAATAACACCGCGCTCCTGAAACACCATCGACTGCAAAGGGCGGTCCTCATTCTCTGTCGCAATCGTAAAACTGCCGACACTCGGCTGTTCCAGCCCAGCCAAAATACGCAGCAAGGTCGTCTTACCGCACCCGCTCGGTCCGACCAGACAAACAAACTCGCCTTCTTGCACTGTCATGGAAATATTCTCAAGCGCCACCACACTGCCCTGCTTCTTATAAAAAGCTTTCATCAGACCATCCACCGTAATTTTTGGCGTCCCCTCTATTTCTTTCACCTCCAAGGCAGTAACTTATTTTGAAGCGCGCGCAGCATAATAGAAAATAAATAACCAAAAAACGAGATAAGAATTAAGCCGACGTACATTTCAGGCAATAAAAAGGCCTTATATGACGTCCAGATTAAATAACCGATTCCGGAAGTGGCCCCCATCATCTCTGCCGCGACAATGGTCAGCAGCGCAATCGCCTGCCCCATCTGAATCCCTTCTAGCATAACGGGCAATGCACCCGGAAGAGCAATTTTAAAGAAGAAATTCCACCGGTTTGTCTGGTAGTTATTGGCGACATCCAGATAAATTTTATCAATATTGAGCACACCGGCTGCCGTATTAATCACTACCGGGAAAAACACACTTCCCGCAATCGTCACTACTTTCGACAAATCCCCAATACCGAATAAAATAATAATAATCGGCAATAATGCCAAAGTTGGAATCGGCATAAGTGCCATGACAATCGGCTGTACGAAATGCCGAATCGGCGAATACAATCCCATCAGCAAACCAATAATTACACCGGGAATGACACCCGCCAAAAATCCGATGAAAATCCGATACAGTGATACGCCTACGTGCTTCGCCATCATACCGCTCGCAATCATATCAAAAAAGGTTTGCACAATCGTACTGGGCGGCGGGAAAAATCGAATGTCTAAGACACCTGTTCTGGAAAGCACTTCCCACAGCACCAGCAGGAAAATGGGGGACACAATCGTCAGCAGCTGCTTGCCGCGTTCCTTGCGCTGACGCAGCTTCCATTCCCTCTGTTCCACCTCAAATGACTCATCGCGGGCTAATTGTTGAGTTTCCACTCTTCACCACCTCTTCACTGCCTATAGTATGTAAAGGCCTAGTAAATTGGTTGGGCTTCTGCCGCATGCCGGTTGTTTCCAAGTGCCTGTTTGACTATACTGAAACTATGACTACACTTACAGCAGATCAAATCAGAGAATTGAATAGTTACAGTATCTATCTGACAACACCTGAACACCCCGTTTTCACACTCTCAGACGTTCTGGAGCCTTCTAAGATACAAAACGTGGTACAAGTCGCACAGACTGTCAGCCAGAGTCCGAATGAAGTAGTGGCCGCTTCCTATTTCATGCGGCGGCTGGGCATGTTCTTCGCCATGCAGCTCTATAATCTGGCGGCTTATGACGAAATATGGAACGGCTCACCGGAAAATCTTCATTTCGGTGCATTGGAGGAATTCGGAAACAGGACCATCAGTACATTTGCAGATGCAGACGACTGGGAAATGGTCGATGACGGGGAACGGCAGGCACATATTAAGCGTTTGCTGAATGATGCACATGCCGCGATCACGTCTTTGCGCACAGCTGCCCCCGTTTCTCCGCTCACCTTGTGGGAAAATATCTTTGGATTCTGGCTATGGCAATACCATGTGCTGTTGTCTGATCCGGCTACGGAAATGGAAGCGAGAGAAGATTTGAACATACTAAAAGACGACACCATATGGACAGGCATCGCCAATCACTCGCGCTTTGCGGGTTATTTGAACGGTTCGGAACCATCTGCTTTACTGAATACCACTGTGCGCAAAACTTGCTGCTTCTCAAAAGACGTTCCAGGCCTAATGCGCTGTGGTTTTTGTCCAATAGACTAAAAATAAACAGGCCCGTCCGCATTGAATGCGAAGGCCTGTTTATTGTTTGCTGCGATAAGCAAGAAATGATTGTTTGGTTGAATAGATCACACCCATTGCCGCCCCGCTGTAGAAAAACCCCATAAAGATTCCTGCAGATAAATTTTTCGGATGACTGATGAATATGGACAAGCCGAGTGCAACTACGGTAGCTACTGTAGAAAGCCAGGTAGGACGCACCTTGAACAACCATTTTGCCAGTAATACTGCTGCCAGTACGACCGGCACTGCCCACATAGCATCCCACACATTTGTATGGATTACAGGGAATTCCGTCAGCATCTGCTACACCCTTTCTTTTTTGTTAGGATGTGCATTTTGCTTTTATTTATCCGTTAAAAAACCTCCCAGTCCAAAAACTGAGAGGCACCCGCGCTATACTTCCTTCGTCGCGGCCCGTTGAATTTCCCTCCGCATTTCATAAATGTTCTGCACAATCACTTTACCGACTGCATAGGCAGGCACGGCAACTAAAATACCCAGGAATCCGGCCAGACTTCCCGCTACGAGCAAGACCGTAATAACAGTCAGCGGATGTATGTCAAGTGATTTTCCCATTACGTTCGGTGTGATGAGGTTACTGTCTATTTGCTGTGCGACCAAAGTAACGACACCTACCCAAATAACTAGCTTCGGATCTTGCAGATACCCAATAAGCAAAGCAGGCGCTACGGCAATCCACGGCCCGATGAACGGTATGAGGTTCATAAAGAGCGCGAGAATAGCCAGCAGCAATGCGTATTCCAGCCCGATAATCCAATAACCTATTAAGATAATGCTCGCTAGAATAGCACTGATCAGCAATTGACCCTGAATGTAAGAGCGCAATACCTGATCAATATCTTCCAATGTCTTCTTGATCCATAAACGGCGTTTTCCCGAGAACAGATTATAGATTTTTGGCGCGAACTTTTCATGATCCTTCAGCATAAAGAAGAAGAAAAACGGAACCAGTAAAAGTAAAACGACTGCCTGTACAAATGACTGAACAAATTGCACGAACCATTTGCCGAACTTCACCGCAAAGGTTTGTACAGATTCAAATGCTGAATTCAGCGAGTCCTGTAAGCCATCCGGCAAATTATCCTTCTGATTCAGCGCTTCGTTTTTCAGCTGTTCGAGCTGTTTGGTAAGCGCAGGCCCATTATCTACGAGATTATTCACTTCTTTCGATATAATCGGGCCAATAATTGCGATTAAAATCCAAACAACTGCCACCAAAATCAAGATAACTGTTATGATACTTCCCCATCTTGGCAGTCCCTTTTTCTCTAAAAACTTCTGAATAGGAACTGTCATGTAAAAAAGTAAGCCCCCGAAAATCAAAGGCAGAATAATAGTTTGTAAAATGACGCCAACAGGCCTAAAAATATAATTTACTTCTAAAAAGTATTTCGTGATCAGCAGTGCCAGCAATATACCAATTCCTGTCTGGAACCATACCTTTTTCGTCAAATGCTCACTTCCCCTCTTTTTAACTATACACGGTTATTGTTATTATACGCGGTTGAGCCGTCCGTGTCGAAATTTCCATTAGCCGTTTGATATACAATAATTCGAGAATTTTACACTGTATTGTAACAATAATTGTCTAACTATGCGAAAAAATCTCAATTCCTCTTGTCCTGGCCGTATTTACTCGGTAAAATGGTTCTGTCTTGGAAAGAATATCTATTCTTCAAGAAATACAACGTAGAAACGAAGGGATCTTAATGTTACAACAGACTTGGAATCGTCTATGGTCATTACATGATCAGGTGAAAGATGTCTTCCGCTTTTTCACTGCACCTGATTCTTCCGAAATGGTAAAGGGCGGACAGGGCGGAAAAAAGATTGGCGTGAATCATGAAGGAGGGGGAAGAGACTCCCGCAGTTATTCTGCTACACAGCTCATTGGGCTGCTGCTGGGACCGTTACTCTTTTCCCTGATTTTACTGTTCCTCAAACCTGCCGACTTGTCTGCGGCGGGTATCGCTATTTTAGCCAGTACCGTATGGATTGCAGTGTGGTGGATAACGGAAGCCATTCCGATTCCGGTTGCTTCACTGCTGCCGCTCATACTGTTTCCGCTGACAGGCGGGCTGGAAATGAAGGATACGGCGTCTTCTTATGGCGATGAAACGATTTTCTTATTTATGGGCGGATTTATGATTGCACTTGCCTTGGAGAAATGGAATTTGCACCGTCGGATTGCACTGACAATTATTTCTGCCATCGGAACAAACATGGACAAAATTGTTCTCGGTTTCATGGTAGCGACCGGATTTCTGTCTATGTGGATTTCCAATACTGCAACAGCCATGATGATGGTGCCGATCGGTCTGGCGATCATTACACAAGTAACTGTCGCGTTGAAGGATGATACATCTATCGACACGTCAAAAGAAAATTTTGGATTCGGTAAAGCATTGATGCTCGGTATTGCCTATTCGGCTTCACTGGGCGGGATTGCGACATTGATCGGTACGCCGCCAAATACATTGCTTGCCGGTGCTATCAATAAAATTTACGGCATCGAGCTGTCATTCGGCAAATGGATGTTATTCGGTGTGCCATTTGCCTGGGTATTCATTTTGCTTACGTGGTGGTATTTGGTGAAAATTGTCTATAAATCACCGGTAAAGACATTACCGGGCGGACGCGAAGTCATCGATAAAGAAAAGAAAATGCTTGGACGCCCTTCGATTGAAGAAGTGATGGTCTTCATCGTCTTCGCCCTGGCTGCCTTTTCATGGATTACACGTTCATTCTTCCTGTCAAAGTTTATTGACGGCTTGAGTGACGGCGTCATTGCGATTGCGTTTGCTATGATTTTATTCATCATCCCTTCTGTTAATAAAAAAGGCGATCACTTGCTGGATTGGAATACAGCAGTAAAATTACCATGGGGTATCCTGCTTCTGTTTGGAGGCGGGCTTGCCATCGCAGCCGGTTTTGTCAGCAGCGGTCTGTCTGAATGGATTGGAGCACAGCTGATTGGACTGAAAGGTGTTCCGCTCATTGTCATTATTTTGATCGTTGCGACACTGGTCATTTTCCTGACAGAGATCACGTCAAATACAGCAACAGCTTCCATGATGTACCCAATCATGGCTTCATTGGCACTTGCTCTTGGGTTCCACCCGTATGCATTGATGATCGCGGCAGGTGTAGCAGCATCTTGTGCGTTCATGCTGCCGGTTGCCACCCCGCCGAACGCGGTCGTTTTCGGGTCAGGTTATCTGCGGATTCCTGATATGGCAAAAGCCGGATTCGCGCTCAATATTGTCGGAGTTGTGCTGGTGACGCTCTGTATTTATTTCCTCCTCCCTTTATTGTGGGGAATCGATCTACAGACAATACCGGAAGTATTTAAAGGATAAAACAAATCAGGTGTCCGGGTTCGCTCGGACACCTGATTTTTATTTACTGCGCTTTACTCAGTATTTTGCGCCGTAACCGTATGAGCAGAACATAGACGACAGGCACAACTGCCGAAAACACAGCAAGGCCGGTCCACCCTGCGAACTGCCAAAGAGGGGTCACCAGCGTACTTCCTGCCGCCATACCGACATAATAAGAAACGAGGTACAGGCTGGAAGCACTTCCTTTGTGATGTGTTGCTTCTTTACTGACAGATGCGGCCGTTAAGGAATGGGCAGAGAAAAAGCCAAGACAGATGGCGCAATAGCCGATAACAATCAGCGGTAAGTTCGCCGAAATCGTAAGCAGACAGCCCGCCGCCAGCAGAAGGACTCCTGTAAAGCGGACTTGATCCATCGATATTTTTCCGGCTATGGATCCGGCAAGCGGTGAGCCGATTATTGCGAATGCATAAGCAAAATAAATGTATGATATTTCGTCGAGCGTCAGCGAGAATGGCGCAGCCGTCAAATGGAATGGAAGAAACGTCCACATGCCCGTGAAGCTCAGCTGCAGTACAATGCCGAGCCCAAAAACAATCAGCAATGCCGGATTCTTTAAGTGAACGCCAAAACCTTCCATGTCTTTCTTCATCGTCTCTACACTTGGCTCGAAATGAACAGACTTTGGCAAAACAAACAGCAGAAAGACAAATACCGCCACACCCGTGACCGTCAACAGCTGAAGTGACAGCTCCCACGACCAGCGTTCTGCCAAATATCCCGTTACAATACGGCCAATCATCCCGCCTGTGCTGTTAAATGAAATATACAGCGCGGTTGCCACGCCCACAACCCGCTCATTAATCTCTTCATTGATATACGCGAGGGCAGCAGCCAACACGCCAGCCATTGCAAAACCTTGTACAAAACGCAGCACAAGAATGACAGTGAATGACTGAGCCAATAACATAGGAATGAATAAAAGTGCGGTTGCCAATACAGATACTTTGACAAAATTTGATCTGCCGAGCCTGTCAGAATAAAACCCGAGAACGATTAAGCCGATAATCAGACCCACTGTATTGACAGACATAGCTAAACTGGCAGTGGATACCGATACATTAAATTGCTTTGTTAAAATTGGCAGCAAAGGCTGTACCGCGTACATTGCCGCAAAGATCTGCACTGAAGCAATGCCCAGTCCTATAACAATACGCCAAAATCTCAGCTCGCCAATTGTTGATTTTGCTTGTAAATTCATGAAGACACTTCCAGTTCTAATAATACGAATAATGAAATTATATCATTACGAAAGCGGTTTAACAGGAATTAGTAATGCATATGTTGAGATTTTCCGTATATTATCTACGCGAAAAGCCATCCTACTTTTTGGAGGTGTTGGACAAATGAACAAAATGGCGATGACAGCTGTCGGACTTGGTGCACTATACCTCATGCGAAATAAGCAGTCACGGGAAAAGCTGATGGAGCAGATTAGTCAACTTTCAGGGAAGAACAGTACTCCGTAATGCCTGACATTTGTTGTGCACTCCAAAAAGCCGGAGCTTTAGGGTTCCGGCTTTTTCTTTTTATGTAAGTTTTAATCAAAGAGAAGTTACTTGGAACTGTAATAATTCCGTCACTAGTTCAAAGGTTTTCTCCTGATCAAAATGGGTATTTATATAGTAACAAATGAAACGGAGGAGATTACATGAATAACAAAGACCACGGTACAGAAGATAAACTAAAAGGTATGGCTAACAAAGCCAAAGGAAGCGTTAAAGACGCTGTAGGCGATCTGACAGATAACACAAAAATGCAAGTTGAAGGTAAGCTGGACAAAGCAAAAGGTGCTGCCCAAGAAAAAATTGGGGAAGCAAAAGAGCATTTCAGCGATACGGAAGCACGCAGCGAAAACCCATAATCAATTGACAAGCCTGCAGATGATTCAGCAGACTTTTCTATTCAAAAAGAAGGATCTTCCACTCAGATGGAAGATCCTTCTTTTTCATAACTGATCTGTTCCTATCCGCGGACTGTTTGGAATGGGACGATCTGTATCCGCATCCAACTCATTATCCAAACGTTCTCCGCTGTTTGTTTGCTGACCGGCGCTGTCATGCAGGTTTACTGACTGTCCAAGCTCTTCTTCCGTCAGATTATCTACAAATAATGCAATACCGCCTTCTTTTAACTCATTATAAAAATTCTTTGCTTCTTGCTTGGTGAATCCCATTTTAATAAAGATAGTCAGCATTTCATCTTTACTGTTAAACAATCTGCGGGTATGATCCCACAAAGACCCGTCCTGAATACCGATCAATTCAATTTCGGCATCACTTTCTAAAACCTTCAGGTCGTCCAGCACATTGGAGACTGCACATATATGCTGCTTTTTAAAGCCTTGTGCTTCAAGCTCCGTTATTTTATATAAGACGTTATCCACTGAATGAAATGTGCCTGCATATTTTTTATTCATTAAACTTGCACCTCCCTTTTTAGCTAGCGCTATTCTTTACTATTACCCAGCAGCACCTGTTTTCACACATCCTATCTGACGGCGTGTATCCATTTTCAAAGCACATACTTTTACTTTTCCTGCACAAGCTATCGGTATCAACAGGAAAAGGAGTGGTCGATCAGTGAAAATGACAAACAAAGTGGAATCTGAAATTTCAAATCTGGGCGAGGAAAAGAAAGAGCAGATCCTGCAGAACTTCAATCATTTCAAGGGCTATTTGGCTGATAAAGTGCAAAAAGGCGAGAATTTGGGTCTTAGCGATGAGCAGCTGGCAAAGACAACGGAATTCATTGCAAATTACTTATCACGCCACGAAGAGCCGAGAAACCGAGAGCAGTATTTATTGCAGGAGCTATGGGATTCAGGCTCTAAAGAAGAGCAGCATTCACTAGCACATATGCTGCTGAAGATGGTGCGCCAAGCATAAGAGGAGGCGATGGAATTTGGCGGTTAAAGGAAATCCAGGGCCGAAATACGATCCGAATACGTATCGGTTAATCCAGAAACATCCCGAAAATTTACGGACCAATACCGTTAGTCTGTTCGATTTGCATGAAGATATGCAAACAGTCGACTCCATTTCTTTGCCTGATCAGCGAAAAGACCTCATGAAAGAAAAAATCAACCACTCCCCCCGATACAGTGGCGGCAGCCCGTCAACCGATTATGGTGCGCCACGATAAATTTCAGATAAAAGCTGTACAGTGTTTTATTCACTGTACGGCTTTTCCCCGTTTTACCACAGTCGCTGTCGATATTTCCCGGGAAATGCGCAAATTATTCTCCCATTTTTAAAAGAGGTTCCATGATATACTAGTATCCGATAGAAATGAGGGGAATCTGCATGAAACTATGGATGTATCCGCTGCTTGTCGTCATTGGTGCAGCTTGTTACGGAATTTTATCAACAATTATTAAATTGGCAATCCATTCTGGCTTTACTGCTTCAGAAGCGGTGACAAGTCAATACTATACAGGCTTCCTATTAGCTCTAATTATTTTTGTCATAGTAAAACGCGGTATGCCTTCCTTCCGCGGCAGTTTTCCCGTCCTAACGGCAGGTTTATTCACAGCAATTACCGGTACAGTATACGGGAAATCCGTGGAGTATATGCCCGCTTCTTTGGCTGTCGTGCTGCTGTTTCAGTTCACGTGGATCGGGATGCTGTATGAGTGCATCGGATCCAGGCGTCTTCCTAAACCATCTGAAGTTGTATCACTTGTGTTTTTGTTCGGAGGAACTATTTTAGCCGCAGGTCTGATCGATGCGGATATCAGCGGTATTCCGTGGCAGGGCTGGGCATGGGGAATTGCGGCGGCGTTCAGCTTCGCAGCGTTTGTGGCCGCGAATCAAAAGCCGGTGCCAGGCATGGATGTCGTGACCCGGTTATTTCTGATGTCGTTTTACGCGGCGATTGCCATTACGTTTTTCCAGTCGCCCGAGATTTTGTGGAATGGGAAGCTGGGTGAAGGTTTATGGCTGTACGGTGCTATTTTAGGCGTGTTCGGTATTGTCCTTCCTATTTTCCTGTTCTCCGTCGGTGTACCGAAAGTCGGAGCAGGCATGTCTTCTATTTTGAGTGCCATGGAATTGCCGGTTGCCATTATAGCATCCATGCTTTTGCTTGGTGAAAGACTGACGCCGCTGCAGTTTCTCGGCATTTTCCTAGTACTGTTCGGCATGACATGGCCTGCCGTGCTGCAGCGGTTTGCGTTGAAGAGAAGAGCGCTGTTGAAACGTGCGGAATGACGGGTCAGCGGCTGAAAACCGTTGATCTGCGCTGCAACTGGACTTAGTGTACATAATACAGTTTGATAGCCCTCTGCAAGTAGTGAAAGCCGAGTAGACTTGTCCATTCAGTCAGGCAATCCATAGCTCCAACCACACCGCGCAGATAGAGTCACTTACCATACTCCAATTTCTGGACGAACACTAACTGACCTGCGGACACAAACTCAAGGATTCTCCCGGAAGAACCGGCGACTCCTGGAGGATCAGGGTGACGGGCGTAATCGCCAACGCACTTCTGGCGAGTCCGCCGCGCCCCCTCAGGAAAGCGTCCGTTTCTGCAGGGAGAATCCTAAACCGTACACTATCTTTACAACGACTTGTCAAGAGCATCTCATTTCCAATAACCAATTTCTTTGGAAAATCTACAAACTTGTTATTTTCTGTATGTTTGACCATCTGGCCCGATAATTGAATAAACCATTCTTTCATAATCTACTTTATCATAAAACACTATTTCCACTTCACTTCCCGATAATCGCAAGATTCCGCTTGGCCAGCTCGTCGATGTTTAGATAGCCCGGCGATGGGGCAGCGGCTAAAAACCGTTGATCTGCGCTACTCTCAGACGCGTCCGAGAGCACGGTCTCTGCCGCTTCCTCCGCTCAGATCAACTAAATAAGCACTTCGAATGTTATTCTGTAAACGCATCCGCTTTATGAATAAAAATTACTTATTCAGTTGGCATGTAGCCGATTACTTTATAGGTATTAGGGTCAATAAGGATTTGAGGTGTTCCGGTAACAACATTTTCTGCGTCTTCAAAAGAAACAGTCAAAACTTCTTTATTCTTATTTTTGGTTTCCGAGTCGGGATAATATGTAAAACTTTGATGAATGCTAAAAAATGATAATGAATAATACCAAGATATGAAATCTATGACAAGTACAAGAAAAACTTCTTGACCTATCCAAAAAAATCCTTTCATGTTTTGTATTCATATAAATCTGCTTTATCTTCATGCTAATCCCAACAATTAAAAATAACTTCTCCGTTTGTATTTGGTCTCCAATATTTCACGTTTTTTAATTCACTCTCTGATAAGTCATGAAAATCGGGATTAAAGGCTTCGTTTAGAAATGCCATTTCTAAAACTGTATAGTATGGTCGTAATTCATTTATTACATCTTCAGAATCAAAATATTGTATTTGAAGTTCATTTCTATATGAAGCGGTGGCAACGTAAGGAAAGTATTCATGAAGTAAAATGGACATTATATTTTCACCTGTCTTTATATCTAGGCGGAAATAATTCAACGGATACCTAGGTAAAATATAACCAATTACTTCACCATGAAATTTCCTGGCAATTTCGTATCCTAACTTTTTAAATAAGTATCCATCCATCTTCTTTAAATCAATATTGTGATTTGCTATACCTGTAATATACATAGGTAACCGCATTTAATTCACCTCACTCCACGAGTACTTTGTTTCTATGATCCATAATTTAATTAATATATTTTACAATAAACCCGCCTGATTGAAGCATAATCCTTCTTATAGTGATAGGTAAGCCTTTGAAGTTATCTCAGTCGCTACTCTCAAAACTATTTTCCTTTTCAACGTTTCACTGGGAGTAAGCCCTCTAGATTATCAGCCTACAACATTTACTTTAATCAACCTAGTACAATCAGACTTTATCGTCAGTTTCACATTGATATTCAAGAATATCCCCTGGCTGACAATCTAAAGCCTTACAGATGGCATCTAAAGTTGATAATCGAATCGCTTTTGCCTTTCCATTTTTTAATATAGAAAGGTTAGCCATTGTTATTCCAACCCTCTCCGAAAGTTCCGTTACGCTCATTTTCCTTTTAGCCAACATCACATCAATATGGATTATAATCGTCATATCATCACCTCAGACCGTTAAATCATTTTCAGATTTTATATCTATCGCATCTCTTAAAAGTTTTTGAAGAACAGCAGAAAAAACTGAAACGACCATTGAAGCAAATATAATAACCAATCCGATTAGGACGATACCAGGAGCGTCATCTTTATCACCTAATAGGAAAAAGAAAGGCATGCCCACCATATACAAAATACTGATTGAGATTGCACAATACTTTATTTTCTTTAAAGCTCTTACAGAAATACTAGAAAACGCATTATTCTCATCAATAAAGCTTAAAAGGCGGAATGCCTGAAACAACGCAATAAAATACGGTACCGCTGATACATACATAATGCTTACAATTGGATACAGCATATTGGCATACTCGGCATTTGCTGGATTCTTAACTAACCAAGGCAAACCAATTAGACAAAAAGCAAGAACTGGTATTCCAATAAGAAGAACTGCCACCTTTAAAATTAGTGTTGTTCCACGCTTCATAAAAGCACCTCACAATTTATAATTATTTTTATTTTAGCAGTAAATTTATTGTTTTACAATAAAAATATACTGTAATTCAATTACTAGTTGTCGTAATAAAATTAATTATTATACAAAATTAAAAGCACCCTTATTAAAAGAAATGCTTCTCACTTTAAACTATTCAATTTTTAACTTGTTTAAATAACGTTACTAAGTTAGCTCACTGAGCCTTATTCTATTAAGTGGCACATTTGTCGATCAAACCATTCTTTCTTAATCTTCTTTACCATAAAACACCATTTCCACTTCAACGTTTTCTATTGTTTCAAAACTATTTACAATGACGTTATTCCAGCCACTAATCAACAAGCTTAACAGCAGCGCAATTGTGATGCCAATTTATCAATATCCGGCATTTGCCTGTTGGTGAAACAATAGAAATAGGGACGCAAACTCGTCTGCGAATTGCGTCCCGATTTCTATGCTTTTTATTCGTGCACGGTGCACTGAACCCGTTACTATATTTATCAGGTCATGTTTGTTTGTATTATTGCTAAACCGGCCGCTTACTGCAGCGGGCAGGGTCATCTTTGCCTTTTTTATCCGGTCATTCCTTACAGTGTCCGTAAAAACTCAACCAAGTCCTGCTGATTCTCGGGCGTCACGCCGTGTCCGTCAGTGTAGGTCTTAAATGTAACGTTCGCACCGAGCGACTCGAAATAGTCCTTGCTTTCTGCTCCCCACTGAGATGGAACAATGTAATCATAATCGCCGTGCGAAATAAATACTTGCTGTTTTTCTACGGACTGCTTTGCATAGTCACTCTTAACGAATTCAGGCACATAACCGCTCAGTGCCACTACGCCTTGCAGGGCAGGGATCAATGTTAAGCCCAGCGCTTGTGCAAGCACTGCTCCCTGACTGAAGCCGATGACCGTTAAACGTTCGGAGTCCAGATTATATTCCTGAATAGCTTCTCGGATGAAAGACTGGATATAGACAAGGATCTTATCGAACACTTGGCGATCCGGCTTGCCTTCCTCCTCTATCGTGAAAAATGCATAACCCGGCGGATGTACAACAGGGCCGCGCAAACTGAAAATATGATGAGTTTCTTTAAAGTCACTTACCAGCTGCGGCAAATCTCCTTCATGGCTGCCCATTCCATGAAGCAAAAACAGTGCGGGTTGTTTTCCGTCTGCAGCTGCCGGCGCTGTGTGTGTGAATGTAAACGGTGATTGCATGGTCATTCTCCCCTTTTTATTCTTTGTTTCACTAGTTTACCATAGAAAGAAACGCCTGCCACTTTAAGCGGCAGAGGCCCTGACTCGTTTATTTCTTTCCTGTTCTTCCTGCTTCTGCTTCACGCTGACAGACAAACCTGCGATTATTTACTCCACTATATAACCATCCCTCATCGTAATAACCCGGTCTACATACGGCAGCATCTCTTCGTCATGTGTCACCATTAATGTCGTCAAGTTCAATGCGCGTGTCAGTTCCTGCAACAATTCCATCACACCTTTTGAACGCTTCGTATCCAGACTGGCAGTCGGTTCATCCGCAAATAAAATTTTCGGGCGGTGAATGATAGCCCTCGCAATCGCCACACGCTGACGTTCGCCTCCCGACAGCGAAGCAGGGTATGCATCTTTTCGGTGTTCCATTCCGACTAGCTGCAGCATCTCATCTATAGCTTTGCCCTGTTCTTTTTTACTTAAATTCATTTCGGATACGTCCAGCATCAGCTGTAATTGTTCTTCTGCAGTCAAAAATGGAACGAGATGAGAAGACTGAAACACGAAGCCAAAATCTGAGGCGCGTATTTGACGGATTTCTTCTTGACTCATCTTTGTCATGTCTTTTCCTTCAAACAGGATTTCACCGCCGGATGCTTTTTGCAGTCCTGCCGCAATAGTCAGGATTGTTGACTTGCCGGACCCTGAAGGACCGATCAGTGCGGTAATTTCCCCTTCTTTTAATGATAAGTTTACACCTTTTAATATTTCTTCTTCGACTTCTCCATTAGAAAATGTTTTTTTCACTTTATCAATAGTAAAGACGGACATATTACATCTCTCCTTGCTGAATCGCCTGAAGCGGTTCAATTTTTTTGATTTGGAATCCTGAAATAGTTGCTCCGGTAAATCCGACAACTATAAATACCGCAGACAGCATCCATATTGTATCCATCGTTAAGTGAAACGGCATGCCTTCAGGTGCAATGAAATTAAATCCCTGGCTGATCACAATGGAGAGCGCAAGTGAAATAGCGGTAATGACCAGCATCTGATACCAAATCATCTTGAATAGTGAAGTGGTTTTCATTCCAATAGCTTTCAATATACCGTACAGACCAATTTTCTGAACGTTCATCATGTAGAAGAAAATTGCAAACAGCATACCGCTGATAATGACCAGGAACCAGATGATCATATTTAATGACATCTGCTCCGCACTGTAACTCGGAATTGCATTCAGGAACTCTTTATTCGAAAACGAATCGAGCGCACTGAGCACCGGTGTATCTGTACCCGGAATGAAAATCGTCTGCATTTCCATTACACGGTAAATTTCCTGATAGTTCGTCTTATGAATGAACGCTGCGGGCGCGTGACTGTATTTCTGCTGATCCACAAAGCCCTTGACGATAAATTCACCGCTGAATTGATGGTTAGTCAGTACGTCACCAACTTTGATGCCTTCGTCTTGAAGAGTACTGTCCAGAATAATTTCACCTGGTGTAACCTCTTCGAAAAGTTTCGAGCCGGCGGATGCCACAAATGCAACACTATGCTGTTTGTCTTCTGCATCATTGACGAAGCCCATCTGTACAGAAAATGCTGTTGCCTGCGGATTATCTATCAGTATTTGCTTCTGAATATCTTCATCAATTTTCGATAAGTTATATGTTTGATTGGCCTCTTTATCTAAATAAAATTGTCCTTGCGGCAAGTTTTTAATCAGCGCCGCGTTATCCTGTGATAATCCGTTCGCCAGTCCCGAAATGATAAATGTCAAAAAGCTGACGAGGAAGATGATCGATCCGAGAATCAAAAATTTAGCTTTACTTTTCTTCATTTCTTTCCATGCAATTTTCATGCAATTTTCATGCTGACCGCCTCCGTGTTTTTCTCTATGTCTCCATCTTACCTTGTGAAGATGAACAGAGAATGAACAGCATATTTCACGTCATTCGTTTTTCTTAGCAGTCAAAGAGGTTATGATTTCCTATTTTTCTGCCGATATGTAAAAATCATAATAATGAGGAGGGATGTTAATGATTCGATTTGAAGAAGTTTCGAAAAGTTATGATATGTCACGGTTAGTCGTGGAATCTGTAAACTTAGAAATTAAGCGCGGAGAGTTCCTCGTATTGGTCGGGCCGAGCGGCTGCGGGAAAACAACGACACTAAAAATGATTAACCGGTTAATTCCCCTGACAAAAGGAACGATTTGGCTGGACGACAAGCGTATCAGCGACTATCCGATTCATGAGCTTCGCTGGCAAATCGGCTACGTACTGCAGCAGATTGCTTTATTTCCGCATATGACGATTGAAGAAAACATTGCAGTCGTTCCTGAACTGATCGGCTGGAAGAAGAAGCGGATTAAGGAACGTGTAACCGAACTATTGGAGATGGCCGGACTGGATCCAGCGGTCTACCGCAAACGGAAACCACACGAATTATCTGGAGGGCAGCAGCAGCGGGTCGGGGTCGTACGCGCACTTGCCGCAGATCCTGAAATTTTATTAATGGATGAGCCTTTCAGTGCGCTGGATCCGATCAGCCGATCGAAACTTCAAGATGACCTGCTGGATTTACAGCAAAGAATTCAAAAAACTATCGTATTTGTTACACATGACTTACAAGAAGCATTCAAGTTAGGTGACCGTGTGTGTATTATGAATGAAGGCAAAATAGAACAAATAGCTGCACCACAGGAAATTCTGACGCATCCGGCTTCACCTTTCGTCCGGGAATTTACTGCGTCTGCGGCTGCACGAACGTTCTCAATTGCCGATCACATCGAGGATATACCGGATGACCTGTCCCTGGCCTTTGCAATTCCGTTTGATTCTGAATGGGGGCCTCTGCTGCAGTTTTTAGCTTCTGAAGAACAGGTGGCCATCAAACAGGACGGGCAAGTGGTCGGTATGATTACCCGAAAAGGGATTCTCCGTTTTCTGGCAGAACAGACAGTGAAGGGAGGACTGTCCGATGAATAATTTCCTGCACGTTTTCCAAGACCGGCGCGGTCAATTGCTTGAAGCATTGATTGAACACATACAAATTTCCCTGATTTCCTTACTGTTCGCAGTATTAATTGCTATACCTCTCGGAATTTATTTATCCAACCGGCGAAAAATAGCGGAATCTGTCATCGGTGTCAGTGCCGTATTGCAGACAATTCCTTCTCTGGCGCTGCTTGGTCTTCTGATTCCTCTGTTTGGCATCGGAAAGGTGCCCGCTATCATAGCATTAGTCGCCTATGCATTATTGCCGATTCTGCGCAATACGTATACCGGCATCAAAGAAGTCGACCCTTCATTACGCGAAGCGGCGACAGCAATGGGGATGAATACGCGAAAGCGCCTGATAAAAGTGGAGTTGCCGCTTGCGATGCCTGTCATTATGGCGGGAATTCGCACATCGATGGTACTGATTGTCGGCACCGCAACGCTTGCCGCACTGATCGGTGCTGGCGGTCTCGGGGATTTAATATTGCTCGGAATCGACCGAAATAATCCCTCCCTGATCGTACTTGGCGCCATTCCAGCTGCACTGCTTGCGCTGTTTTTTGATTTTCTGCTGAAAAAGTTTGAAGGCCTTTCATTTAGAAAAGCCATTGCAGCGTTTACCGTCTTCATTATTGCAGCCGTTTTAATGATTGCGGCACCTTTCCTCAATGGAAATGCCAAAAATGAACTTGTAATTGGCGCGAAACTCGGCGCTGAACCTGAAATTCTTATTAATATGTACAAACTGCTGATTGAAGATCAAACGGATATAACTGTCGAATTAAAGCCGGGGCTTGGTAAGACTTCATTTGTCTTCAATGCGCTGCAGGCAGGAAGCATTGATTTATATCCGGAGTTTACAGGAACGGCTATTTCAGAATTTCTAAAAGAAGAAGCTGTCAGCAATGATCGTGACGAAGTATATGAGCAAGCAAGAAAAGGTCTGGAGGAACAATTCAATCTTGCTTTCCTGACACCGATGTCGTTCAACAACACGTACACGCTGGCTGTCTCTAAAGCGTTTCAGGAGCAGTATAACCTGAAAACAATATCCGATCTGGCGTCTGTTGAAAAAGCTGTAAAGGCCGGCTTTACACTGGAATTCAACGACCGCGAAGATGGCTATCTTGGCATTCAAAAACTGTACGGCATCACGTTCCCTTCTGTTCAGACAATGGAGCCAAAATTGCGCTACCAAGCAATCGAAACGAATGAAATCAACCTGATGGATGCCTACTCCACAGACAGTGAGCTGCGCGAGTTTGAGTTGACGGTTCTTGAGGACGACAAGGAACTGTTCCCTCCTTACCAGGGAGCGCCGCTTCTGCGCAAAGAGACACTTAAGAAATATCCGGAGCTGGAAGACGCACTGAATACCCTTGCCGGCATCATAACGGATGACGAGATGCGCGAAATGAATTATCAAGTCAACGCGGAAGGTAAAAAGGCAAGAGCTGTGGCAGAAACCTTCTTAAAAGAACAAGGATTGCTGAAGTGATTATAAACTGAACAGAAAGTGTGTCATAAGTCTGGCAGCGTTAGATTTGCGAAGACGGCATGACATGGTGAATCCGTCAAAACCAAAAACAGTCACCGGCAGAATTCTCCGCCGGTGACTGTTTTGATTTTATTTAATTAGTCCATCCATGGAACTTCGATCATCGTACGGCCGATCCACTCACGCAAGACTTCATTTGTCGGCCCCATGATAGCGCCGGCACGTCCGTCGCGCACAAACTTCTCCACCTGGCCTGTCATATACCCTCGGCCTCCGGACACCTGCAATGCCGAGTTGGTCACGTCGATCACCATATCCGCTGCAAGCGTTTTTAACTGCCATAAAGGATACAGACAATCCGATAATTCCTTGCCTTCTTTACTGCAGCGATCCATCGCTTCTGCTGTACGGTACAACATACTGCGAACACTGTCGATTTTGATCTGCGCCTTTGCCAGTTCATGGCGAATGACTTGATAGTCTGTCACAGAAGATCCTGTGTCTGCATGAACTCTGCGTTTTGCGCCTTCTGTTGCCATATTCAAAGCACCCTGTGCAATTCCTACCCAGCAAGCTGCCGAACCAAGCAAGAACAGAGGGTCAATCGTATTGTCGTTAAAATATCCCATACCGCCTTCTCCGCCGATACGGTTTTCAAGCGCTACCTGTACGTCTTTGAAACTCATCGGACCACTGGCATTTCCGCGTAAGCCCATTGCATCGAACGGGAATGCTTCTACGCCTTTCTGATCATTTTCCACTAATAAAAACATCAGGTTATCCAAATCTTCCGTTTCAGGTGAAGTCGTTGCGACTAAATAAAAGTCTGCCTCTCCGCCGCTTGTAACGAATGATTTTTCTGCATTCAGCAAGTAACCGTTTGCATTTCGTTTCGCTTCACTGCCGATATTCCAGAAATGTCCGCCGGTTGCTCTTTCACTGAATGCCAGACCGCCGACTTGCCCTTCACGCAATCGCGGCAGCAAACGCTGACGCTGTTCTTCTGTTCCTGCCTCGTAAATTGTGTGGGCTGTCGTCATATGCATTACCCAGCACATCGTTGTAGACGGGCAGTAATGCGCAAAACTTTCCGAAAGGACCGCGAATGCTGTGAATCCATCTTTCAGACCACCCGCCTCGACAGGGATGGTAACAGCTGAATAACCAGCTTTCGCAACTTCACGTAAACTTTCACGCGGATATTTTCTCTGTTGATCGGAAATAAGTGCACGCGGCAGCAATTCTTTCTCGCCTAACGCATGTGCAGCTTTTTGTAATTCTTCATGCCCTTCTGGACAAGTCCACCATTCAGGAATTTGCATGATTCCTTCTTGTTGTTTTTCTTTCTCCATAATAGCACTTTTTACCAAAATTACCACTCCATTTTGTCATTTTCCAAGCTTCCTGTAAGCAAGTAAGCTGGCAGTTCTCTATCTAGTTTATCACGTTTTATTAAATAGTAAAGTTTTATTTATATATTCATTACTTTTTAACAAGGTATACGAATTTCTTTATGTGCTAAATTCATAATGCAACAATTTATTTCGCAGTTTTCCGCTATCTTTTATGCCCTATTTATTCAGCTGCAGTAATTACGTTTTCGGTTCCTCATTGCTAATAAACAGCGACTGACAGATGATCGTGGAAGTAATGAATGCCGGCTCTATTTCAGGAAAGTTTTCATATTATGCACACGCCGGATCTATTGGTCCAAGAATCATTTTCCCAAAAAGTTTTCTTTATATAATACACCGAATGTATAATCGCTATTCACTTTCTGACACCGTGTTTTTCATCATAATGACTGCCTTTCTTTTCTCAGCGGTTATGAACGTATAGTACAAGGTATTTTTCACCCCAAACAGTTCAGACAGTTCAGTAAAGTGCTATAATAAGAATATATGCCAGGAGGCGTGTGCGATGAAAAAATGGATAAGTATACTAACCCTCAGCTGTCTGTTATTTCTCAGTGCCTGTGCAGCAACTGACACGAATAAACTGACAATCCCAGAACTGACAGCGCGTGAAACACAGATCCTTGAAACGGCTGCCGATACAGCGTTTGTCTTCAATTATACAACCGATCAAAACTATACCGGCATCTCATTATGGGTAGAGAAATATGAAAAAGGCAGGAAAGTGGCAGAGCCGATCAGCCAATTGACTTCACCGCTGCCTGGTGAATCAACGAAGGGCAGTATCGTGATGACGGTTACTAAAACACTTGAGGAGGAATTACTATTCTCCGCAAGTGTAAGTGACACAAATGGTACTGTGAGCATCAGCAATCAGGAAGCATTGGAGAATATGGGAGACATGGCGACATTGTGGAATACCAATCCGCAACAAGGTTTGCTTCTCTCCGATGATATGCTGCTGGCCGGCATCATTTACACATCGGCACTACAAGGAGTTTCAACTAGCGCATTATCCGCCGACTTTTATGAGCAAAAGGAAGGCTATTTGGATGAACTGAAGGAATATGAGGTTGTCTATATCCTGCGGGCTTCGTTTGAGAAATAAACAGGGCGCAACAGCTAAAACTGCATACAAAAAGGGATGCCCACAGAAGTGTTATCACTTCCGGAGCATCCCTTTTCGTCGCATCAACCTTGCAAATACTCTTTGACTGCCTGCGATACTGTCTTACCTTCCGCACGGCCTGCCACTTCTTTCATCACTGTACCGATTGTCTGACCCATCGGCGCATCTTTTGAAATGCCCAATGAAGCAATCAGTTCTTTCACTTCTTCTGTATTCATCTGCTTCGGCAAGTACGATTCGATAATCGTGATCTTCGCCTTTTCTGCTTCAACGATATCTTCGCGATTTGCTTTCTGTCCTTCTTCAAGAGATTGCTTTGTTTGCTTTAGCTCACGCTGAACAATTTTAATTTCCTCTTCCTGCGTCAGTTCACGCTTCAATTCAAGCGATTCATTCTGCAGACCTGCACGCAATAAATTGATGACACCTTTTTTCATTGTGTCTTTTTCTTTCATCGCTGTCTTTATATCCGCCATTAAACGATCTTTTAACTCTGACATTGAAATCCCCCGTTTCTTAGGTATTATTCCCAGTATACAAAAAAAGTATGCAATCCGTCGCGTTTTTTCACTTCCTGCAGGATTCCAAATGAAATCGTATTGCCCTTTTGGTTGTCTAGTATCATAATTGCCGTGAAATCTGCAGGCTGGCGGTCTTTCACGGTATGCCGGCAGCATCTGTCTTAATTGACGAAACAGCCCGGCTAGTTTACACTTTTTACTACCAGCTCCTTCAGACAGCATAAGGCCATCCAACACCTTATTTGCTTCGAGGAGTTTTTTGATATGTATATAAAAAGGAGCTTATTCTATGAAAAAAAGCGTAGTACTCGCAGAGAAGCCTTCCGTTGCGCGGGATATTGCCCGTGTGCTGAACTGTAATAAAAAAGGAAACGGCTATCTCGAAGGCGATAAATATATTGTCACTTGGGCGCTCGGACACTTAGTCACACTTGCAGACCCTGAAAATTACAACACAAAGTATAAGACATGGAAGTTAGAAGATTTGCCGATGATGCCTGAAGATCTAAAACTGACTGTCATTAAGCAAACCGGCAAACAATACAACGCGGTAAAAGCACAGCTGCTCCGCACGGATGTTTCAGACATAATTATCGGAACCGACGCAGGACGTGAAGGCGAGCTCGTTGCCCGCTGGATTATTGAGAAGGCAAAGGTGAAGAAACCGATCAGACGTCTGTGGATTTCATCTGTTACGGATAAAGCAATTAAAGACGGATTCGCCAAGCTGAAGCCCGGTAAAGACTATGAAAATCTATTCGAAGCGGCCGTTGCACGCTCCGAAGCTGACTGGTACATCGGCTTGAACGCAACACGCGCACTGACAACAAAATTCAACGCGCAGCTCAACTGCGGACGCGTACAGACACCGGTTGTCGCTATCATTGCACAGCGTGAAGAAGAGATTAATACTTTTCGTCCAAAGACCTTCTACGGCATCGAAGCACTTTCCGATTCCAAATTAAAACTGACGTGGCAAGATGGAAAGACGGGCGATACACGTTCATTCGACCGTGACAAGCTGGCAGCCGTCGTCAAAAAATTAGATGGCAAGCAAGCAGTCATTGAAAACGTCGAAAAGAAAGCAAAAAAGACATTTTCTCCAGGTCTTTACGATCTGACCGAATTACAGCGTGATGCCAATAAATTATTCGGCTACTCCGCAAAGGACACGCTCAATATTATGCAGAAACTGTACGAACAGCATAAGCTGTTGACTTATCCGCGGACTGATTCGCGCTTCCTTTCCAATGACCTGGTCGCAACACTTCCGGAACGCTTAAAAACAGTCGGTATCGGTGAATATCGTTCTCTTGCAAATAAAATATTGAAAAAGCCGATCAAAGCAAATAAATCATTCGTAGATGACGGTAAAGTATCCGACCATCACGCAATTATTCCGACAGAAGAAATTGTCCTGCGCGATAAATTATCTGACCGTGAACGCAAAATTTACGACCTGGTCGTCAAACGGTTCCTGGCCGTTCTGTCCCCTGCCCACGAATATGAGCAGCTGACTGTTCATGCAAAGATAGCCGATGAAAAATTCACAGCCCGCGGAAAAACTATCTTAGTTCCAGGCTGGAAAGAAGTCTATAATAATCAATTCGAAGAAGACGAAACGGAACAGGACACGAAAGAACAGCTATTGCCGAAACTGGCGGCCGGCGACAAACTGGGTATCCAATTTATCAAAGAAACATCAGGCCAAACTAAGCCCCCTGCCCGTTTCAACGAAGCCACTCTTTTATCTGCCATGGAAAACCCGACGAAGTATATGGGTTTACAGGATAAAAAGCTTGCAGAGACACTGAAATCCACAGGAGGACTCGGCACTGTCGCAACACGCGCTGACATCATCGATAAACTGTTCAATTCCTTCTTAATCGAAAAACGCGGAAAAGATATTCACGTAACGAACAAAGGAAAACAGCTGCTCGAGTTAGTGCCGGACGAATTAAAATCTCCGTTGCTGACCGCAGAGTGGGAATTGAAGCTTGAGAAAATCGCAAAAGGCCAGCTGAAAAAGGAAACATTCATTAATGAAATGAAGGGATATACGAAAGAAATTGTTTCAGAGATCAAAACGAGCGAAGCGAAGTTCAAGCATGATAATATTTCGACGAAGTCCTGTCCGGACTGCGGAAAACCAATGCTCGAAGTGAACGGCAAACACGGCAAAATGCTCGTTTGTCAGGACCGTGAGTGCGGCCACCGTAAAAACGTGTCCCGCGTCACAAACGCACGCTGTCCGCAATGTAAGAAGAAGATGGAGCTGCGCGGTGAAGGTGAAGGCCAAATCTTCACATGCAAGTGCGGTTACCGCGAAAAGCTGTCCGCTTTCAAAGCACGTCGCGAGAAGGATTCCAAAGGGAAAGTCAACAAGCGCGATGTGCAGAAGTACTTGAAGAAGAATAACGACGATGAGCCAATCAATAATCCATTTGCAGATGCATTGAAAGGTTTGAAGCTGGACGATTGATTGGGTACGGATGGGGGCGGCGCGGTCAGGCACGGCTTTTGCTTGGAACCGCCGCAGCTTCGGCTCAATCTCCCGCTCCACATAAAAAAGGTGCCACGCATTGATGCATGACACCTTTTTTTATATTAATACGCTCTGGCAAACCAGACTGTATGCTTTGATTCTTTTCCGCAATTAATACAAGCGGTCTTTTCCTCCGGCGGATCGAAAGGAATATTACGCGTCGTAAACTTCGTCTCTTCCTTCACATGCTCTTCACATGCATCATCACCGCACCAGCCGGCAAGGATCCAGCCTGGAATTTTTTCATTGGCTGCGCTGTCTTCAATAAACTTCTTCAGCTCATCCAGCGTATCGATATGCGTATGCGAATTTTCTTCGCGGAACGTGCGCGCCTTTTCAAGCAAACGTTTCTGCATAGCTTCAAGCTCCTGTTCAATGCTTGAAACAGCTTCTGCCAAGTCAACCGCCACTTTCTCTTCGCCGTCACGCGCTTTCATCAATGCCTGATTATTATCAAGGTCACGCGGCCCGAGTTCCAAACGCACAGGAACACCTTTCAGTTCCCATTCATTGAACTTGAATCCTGGCGACTGATCTGAATCATCCAGACGGACACGAATTCCCTTGGCTTTCAATTCTGCAAAGATTTCGTCCAGCTTTTCCATGATCGCCGGATTCTTCTTCCACGGTCCGACCGGGATCAGCACGACTTGTGTCGGTGCAATACGCGGCGGCAGCACAAGACCTTG
The DNA here is from genome assembly GCF_002109365.1 of Sporosarcina sp. P37. NCBI lineage: Bacteria > Bacillati > Bacillota > Bacilli > Caryophanales > Caryophanaceae > Sporosarcina > Sporosarcina sp. P37. The sequence continues at coordinate 2,024,698 of NZ_CP015349.1, read as the reverse complement.
TTCATCACCGTGCACCATAATGACTGAGCCGATGAGGCGTGTTGATGTTCCCCACGAAGTCGTATGAACGAACTGATGCTTATTTTCTTTTGTCAGGTATTTGATATCGAATGCTTCTGCAAACTTCGTGCCCAAGTAATGTGAAGTTCCGGCCTGTACCGCTTTACCGTCTTTCATCATTGCCTCGATTGAAAATGTATCAACTGCTCCGGCAAATCGCTCGGAAGGTGTTTTTTGACCGTCATATACAGGAATCGCCAGCAGATCTTCTACGACTTCCTTATAGATCTGGAGCATCTGCATAGTCTCGTGGCGAGCTTCTTCTTCATCCGCATGCGCAGTATGACCTTCCTGCCATAGAAATTCCGATGTCCGAATAAACGGCAGTGTTTTCTTCTCCCAGCGGAACACGTTTGCCCACTGGTTAATGAGGACCGGAAGATCACGGTAGCTTTTAATCCAGTCTGCGTACAAATGGCCGATCATCGTCTCAGATGTCGGACGAAGTGCCAGACGTTCTTCCAGCTTCTCGCCTGCCGCCTCCGTTACCCACGGCAATTCCGGAGAAAATCCTTCGATATGATCTTTTTCTTTTTGGAAAAATGACTCAGGGATCAGCATCGGGAAGTACGCATTACGGTGACCCGTCTCTTTAAAACGGCGATCCATTTCATCTTTAATATGCTCCCAGATTTCATAGCCGTCCGGTTTGAACGCGATACATCCGCGCACTGGTGTATAATCCATCAAATCCGCTTTCTGGATTGTGTCAATATACCATTTTGTAAAATCATTTTGCTGATTGCTCATTACTTCATTTCCTCCTTAGTGAAAACCGCACTCTTGTTACTCCATACTGCTAATCATATAACAAATCAAGCATTCCTACAATTGAATGTAACAACAATGCCTGTCTGTGGTCATAATTTATTCGCAGCCGGCCTTCCTTTCTGACAAGTGATCTTACATGCATACACAGCCGCTCTTGCCCTTATATAGGCGATCATATGATCTGCAGCCCGCTTGACCCAATAAAAAAACTGCCCTCAATGAAGAGGACAGCCATCCATTATACTAATTTTTCTTCTGCGAAAACAAATTGCGGTTCACGTTCTTCTTTCACAGGCTCTTCACCGAAGCGGCCTTCCCACTTCGACATAACCACTGTCGCAAGTGCGTTTCCAACTACGTTGACTACCGTCCGTGCCATATCAAGCAAACGGTCGATTCCTGCGATGAATGCTAACCCTTCCAGCGGAATTCCTACTGTTCCGAGCGTCGCCAGCAATACGACGAACGAAACGCCAGGCACGCCTGCAATCCCTTTAGAAGTAATCATCAGTACTAATACCAGAGTAATCTGTTCTGTAATACTTAACTGAATTCCGTACATTTGCGCAATGAATATCGCCGCCAGCGCCTGATACAGTGTAGAGCCATCCAGGTTAAATGAATAGCCGGTCGGCACTACAAACGAGACGATATCTTTCGGGCAGCCGAACTTCTGCATTTTCTCCATCACTTTCGGCAAAACCGTTTCAGAACTGGATGTTGAGTACGCCAGAATCAGTTCGTCTTTTAACACCTTCATGAGGTGGAAAATATTCACTCCGACTATCTTTGCAATACCGCCCAGTACGACAATAATGAAGAATATCATCGTTGCGTACACTAAGACCATCAGTTTGCCCATTGGAATGAGCGATTCTAAACCAAACTTGGACACTGTCACACCGATTAAGGCAAATACACCGAACGGCGCAAATTTCATAATCATATTGGTTACCCAGAACATTGCGTCTGCGACCCCTTGGAAAACATCCAGTACCGGTTTGCCGCGCTCGCCGATTGCCGCTACACCCAATCCGAATAAAACGGAGAAGAAAATAATCGGCAACATATCGCCATTGGCCATGGAATCTACGATATTGCTTGGCACGATACCGACCAAGACATCCATAAATCCTTCATTCTGCACTTCTTCTGTCGTCTGCACATATTGCGAGATGTCACCTTTTTCAAGTGAAGACATATCAATGCCATCGCCTGGCTTAAAGATATTAGCTGACATAAGTCCAACAATAATCGCAATTGTCGTAACAATTTCAAAATATATAAGGGTTTTACCGCCAAGCTTTCCTAATTTCTTAATATCGCCAGTACCTGCTACTCCGATTACTAGTGTCGAAATAATAATTGGTACGACAATCATCTTAATCATATTGATAAACATCGAGCCGATCGGCTGTAAATATTTTTCGACGTCAGGATTACCATAGAAGATGGCACCGACTGCAATACCCAAAACTAATCCGATCAATATTTGATAGGCCAACGATAACTTAAATTTCTTTTTCACAGATAATCCCCCTTTAACGTTCCCTGAAAACGCTTTCTTTCAGTCAATTAAGAACATCTTACGGGACTCCTACAAAATTCTACATCTTCCTACAAAATATTTTTTCTTTCCTCTGCTGTCTCCATATATAACACTTGTAGAAACTTCTTGCTGTTTACTTTAACAGGCTTGAGTGCAAAGTCTTCTTCCTGAATTTGTTTCATCCGCAGACTGATTTCCTGAAAATCAAAGAAACGCGGCGCGTAGTATTCAAATTCATCAATTGTATAATCAACTGCGCCAAGTGATGCCAAATGATCCATCGCTGTTTGGATTGACCTGCGGATACGCTGCTCCATCGCTTTACTCTCTTTGCTCAGATCTTGCATCTCGACACCCATTTTGATCAGGGCGGATTCATACAGTTCTTTTAATGGAGGAAGCTGGACGGCGCGCTTCTCAATCAGCACTTCTATAATCGCTACGATATCACGCACACCGCTGTCACTGAAAATCCCCATATCATGAAGCTTCTTCAGTACGATATCCTTCACGGGCCGCTGTACTTTCGGCGGTCCTGCTGATCCCAGCTGCGCGAGAGATTCCCGAATCGTCAGCAGGGAATTTTTCAGACGGAGCTGGTCGGCTGTCCGCCGCACTACGCTTTGCACTTCTATTTGATTGATTGGTTTATGTATGAAAAACTCGACGCCGACCTGGTATGCTTCACCGACCATTTCTTTATTGATCACTTGGCTCAGCATAATGAAGTGCCCATTATAGCCTTGTGACTTTAATTGCTGAATGGTCTCGATACCATCCAGTTCAGGCATCAGCAGGTCTATCAGGACGACATCTGGCGCCAAGGTGATGATTTGCGGAATAGCTTTTACACCGCTGTCCGCCTCGCCAATAACCAGGCCGTCTTCCCCTGCCAGTATATTTTTCAGCATCAGACGGCTGGCTTTGTCATCGTCCACAATAAAGTACCTCATGTTTCTGTCTCCTTCCAAATGGATGTCACGGGGATTTCCACCTCTATGGCTAAGCCCTTTTCCAGACGTTCTACAAAAATTTTACCTTGCATGGCTTCTACGATTGCCGCCACATGCGATAATCCGATGCCTGTCGCTGCTGTGCCTTGTTCCGTAAATTTCGTTGTATACCCCGGCTCGAATATTACCTCATCGTGTTCAAAAGGTATGCCTTCTCCCGTGTCCTGCACGCTAAAACGCACCCGCTTCTCATCTCTGGCGGCGGTAATAAGGATAGATCCCTGTCCATCAATCGCTTCCACCGCATTCGCCGTCAGATTATTAAGCACAGCCAGCAGCGGCACATGTTGATCTGTCTGAAAATCTGAATGAACCGTTTTCTCGATCGTACACTGTCTGCCAATCATTTCACTATATTTTTCATTTGCACTGACGACCATATCCAGCAGATCGGATATATAAAAAGCCGTTACTTCCTGCCGGCTTGTCCACTTCGACAGCCCCGCCAAAATGCGCTGGGAATCCTTTTTCACCTCGTGGATTTCCTGTGCAATGTGCAGTGCCTGCCTGCTGAGTTCGAGCTGATTATCTTTTTTCAGCCTGCGGTACAGATCATGGCTTGACGCGGTGATCTGCTCTATATGATTCATCGATTTTTGTAAATACATCGCTTCTGCATACAGTTCCGATCCTACTCCAAGCATTTCTTCCACCCGCTGTTTCTCTTTCGACAGCGCGACAGAACTGTATAACCCAACTGTGAAAAAACTTCGCAGCAGTGCCACACCGACCAGTATGCCCCATTCTGTGCTTTTAAGCAGCGAACCATGCATCCACCAGTTCCGCAGCACATGTTCCGATGTATTACTGACTACCTCAAATATAAATGCCAGTGCACCAAGCCTCAGCGGGAAGGACTTATATTTCTCAAGACCCGCAAAATGCCAGCCTAGCGCTATAATAAAGTAAAACAAAAAGACCGGCACATGCATTTGCAGACTCTCAAGCAGTGCAGCGCCGAGCCACATCTCTTTCGTCACACGAAACACTACTACCGCTGCAGCTGTAATGAATCCTGTACGCAACATCGAGACTGGCGGATAGATCAAAATCAGTAAAAAGAACATAATTCCGCCAAGCGCAAAGCGGAATGTCTCGCCGTCAAACGGCATTACTTTTAATTCCCCTGTAAGTACCGTCAAAATGGTAATAAAGGCAACCTTTGCGGCTTCTGATTGGGACAGCCGCCGCCATATTGATTTTGTATTCATGCATTCTGCTCCTAGTGAAAAAGATGTTCGTACACGTATTATAGCAAGCCCGAAACTATTGTGCAGTTTTGCCGGACACCGAACACAGCATAGAAATTCCCTTTAGGACGCGCCACCAGAACGGTTTGCCCAATTCATTCCTATGCATTCATTCGACATTACTTATTATCCTTTGTATTGATTAGTATAACAGGCTCTTTCCTTCGGTAATTTACAAAACAAATACTAATCACCACCAGCAACAACCCAGTCAGCAGGGACTTCGTCATCGGCTCCCCGACAAAAGCCGTGCTGACGAACACAGAAATCAACGGCACCAGAAATGTGAACACTCCCACCTTACTTGCTTCCCCTGCGTGAATCAGACGATAATAAATGATATACGCGACCGGAATCCCCACTGTCGCACCAAAACCGAGTCCAAACAGATACATCGGATGCCACTCAATTGAAGACCAGCTCTCTGTCAATAATCCGAGGAGGAGCAGCACCATGCCCCCAATCGTGAACTGCATCGCCACCATCCAGTACGCATCGACTTCCCCACTGACTTTCTTGACGTATACTACTCCAATTGCCCAGCAGAATGCCGTCAGTACACCGAGCAGCACACCGATTATGGACAGCTGGGCAGTAAAATGTTCCTGGCTGACTGCGATGATGCCGACGAATCCGATAAGCAACCCTGTCACTTTAATCGGCGTCATATTTTCACCCAGCCAAATCCAGGCAAATAACCCGAGAAGGACCGGCTGAAAATATACCAATACAGAAAATAATCCTCCCGGAAGATAATGAAGTCCGACCGTATGAAGACCGAAGAACAGAATCGTATTGAACAAAGCCGATATGCAGTATTTTCGCCAATGTGCACGCCATTGCAGCCGGTCACGCAGCCTGATAATCAGAAGGGTGATCAAACAGCCGCCAAGAAAAGCACGCATTCCCGCAAACAAAAGCGGCGGTGCATAAACGACCGACAACTTGTAAATTGGCCAGCTGACACCCCATATCAACACTAAAAATGCCAATGCAGCGGTCGATTTCGTAAATAGCCTGTTCACTCTCCCATCCTTCCCGTTTTTTTACGGCTTCTGCATAGTCTATTCTTTTGCGTACTTTTATGACCTAACCGCAAGACAAAGGTTTTCTTTTTAATGAAAATTCCTTATGATTACAGATGGAGGCGATCTATATGAAGAAATTACTCGCAATATTTATAACAGCAGCCGCGCTGGCGGCCTGCAGCAATGAAGAACCGGCTGCACCTGCTGAACCTGCGGATGAGACTGCTCCTGCAGAACAAAGCAATGAAGTGGAAGAAGGACTTAAAGCAGATACTGCAGAACAAAAGTATACTGCATTCGCCAATGATGAAGTGCCCGTTAATTCTAAAGTGAAATATATCGGTACCATTTCTGCTTCTTCAGATAATCTTTACGAGATTCAAAACGGAACAGACGAGATTATTCATGTGAAGGATATCAGACTCGGAGAACGTGCTGATATTTTGGAAGGCAGCGCCGTTACTGTTTACGGCACGTATGACGGGAAAAATGATGAAGGGGTACCGGTCATTAAGGGCATTTTCATTGATGAAGAATAATAAAACCAATGGAACCGGCAGTAAAAAAGACCATCGATTGTATCATTGATGGTCTAAAGCTGTATTCTATCTGCATCTCAGATGCCAACCCACTCTTTAGGCAGTGCAATACGCACAGTTACTTCAGGATTGACCAGCTGGCTTACCCGCAAGTCACCTTTTGCGCTCACTAAACGATAAGCATCGGCAAATTCCAGACCTGTTTTCTGCTGGATGAGCCGCACTGCTTCTTTCATAGCTTTCTTCACAGCGTCACGGAATTCGACAGCACTCGCTATAATAATGGCTTCATCAGCCGTTTTGACCAGCGGCATATGAAGCATAAAATTTTCTGCTTTATTGACCAGAAGTGTTACTTTTCCGCCGACTTCCACTCCCGAGCCATTGAGCTCTCCGTCACCCATCGCGGCATGCAGATCGCCAAGAGCGAGCAGAGCACCTTCATGAAAGACTGGCAAATACAGAATACTTCCTTCTTTAACATCCTTTGTATCCATATTGCCTCCATGATCCCCGGGCGTAGTAGTCGGCACAGCATTCTCTCCAGGAGCTACACCGATCACGCCAATCATTTTATTTATGGGGAATGTCATGTCCTGCAATGTGATGTATTCGTCCTGTATAGGAAGAATTCGCGTCTGCGTTTCTGTGATGAACTCTCCGAGAATCCCTCTGTTTGAACGGGTAGGCATGACACCGAATGTATTCAGTTCAATCTTTTGAATATGAACTTCGAGCAAATCACCTTTATTTACACCTTCCACGAAAATAGGTCCTGTTGCCGGATTGGGCTTTCGGTCAGGAAAATCTGTCACCAGATCGCTTTCAGACTGAATCGTTCCGCTATAACAATCAATAGTTTCGATCTCCACCGTATCACCGCATGTAATAACGGCAGCCGGTTCATGGTGATGAGAAAATTCATAGATATATTGATCTTTGACAATCTGCGCCATGCCTGTTCATTCCTTTTTAGGTTTTTTTACTTATCAAATACTTTGAAGCCCTGTTACACTTTCCTTCTGTTCTCTGACTGCCTTATCTATTTCGTCTATTTCTTCTCCTTCAATTAGTGCCAGCTCCGCATCCGTCGCATACTTCCGGTTCCACCCTGTAATAGCGGAGAACAGAAGAACTGCCAGCAATGCCCATGAATAAGGGTTAATGAAGGCCGAAGCAATGCTCGGTGCAATGATTCCCCACTCGCCTGCCGCAGAACTGATAGTACTGTACCAAACAACAACGGCGATGTGCCAAGGCATCGTATAGAAAATTGTGCATACAGCACAGTCCATTAGATTTGCACGCCTTGCCGGCGACAGTTTAAACTTTTCGCCTACTTTTTTAACAAATGTAGGCCCGACCAATAACTCTGCAGGTGTGTTTGCAGAAATAGGGATTGATACGAGAATCGTCGTGAAAATAATTGAAAGCTCTGCACTGCGCACCGTTTTTGCTACTACTCTTAATGTCCAATTCAACAGCCTGTCCATGATACCGCTTTCAATTAGGATTTGAGTAATCGCTAATACAAGTAAAACAAATACAATGACACCTGTCACGCCTGTAATGCCGTCTTGAATAATTCCTGTTGACATTTCTCTGGACGAAGGAATATGAAATATATGCTTTATTGAAATGTTTTGAGTCAAGAGTCCGATTGCCATAGCCGACAGATTGCCCCAAATGAGAGATTCAATGATATGACGGCCGCTCAAAGAAGAGATCAGGACTACGGCGAGTGCTGCCAGCATAAACAATCCCGATGGGTTCATTGCCGCATCCATCTCTGGAAGCGCTTGCACTTTTCCGCCGCCGCCAAAGACGGCTAAGACGATAAACGTAATGAGCGCCGCTGTAATCGAAAGAGGAAAGCGAGTCCTGACTACGTCTCTCATAGTTGCACCCTGCGTGGAAGCGGATACAATTGTCGTGTCAGAAATAGGTGCCAAGTTATCTCCAAAAACCGCACCTGATAATATTGCCAGCGCCAGCATAGTGGGGTCTGCACCTAAAAAGAATCCTGCAGGGTATAACACAGGAGCAAGTGCCAGGATGGTTCCTGTACTGTCTCCGGTACCCATGGAAAAGATCATCGCAGCGATAAATGCGATAAGTGTAAATGCCACTCCTTGTGCACCAGTTGAAAAGCCGAACCACAGTAATCCCTCTACCAGTCCGCCCGCAACCATCAGGACACCAAACACCCCGGCAAACAGCGCCGCACATACAATAATCATGCCGTTCCTGTCACTGATCCCTCTAATGATTGCTTCACAATAATGATACTTATCCTTTGCAAACAGGATGCCAAGGGCAAGGGCTGCCCATCCTGCAGCCCAAAACGGAGTCGTTCCTCCCATGCCCGCCACTGACAGCCAAATTAAACCGACCAGCAATATTCCAATAGGTATTAACCCGCCGTAGACACCGCCATACATTTTAAGACGCTTATCGTTCATCCGCTCAGCTCCTTCTTTAGAAGTTTTCAGTTGATAACCAAAACAGCAGACCAATGGCAGAAAGTTACGTTGTCAGCGACGCTCCACTTTTTTGAAACAGTGATGTGTAATCATAAAGTGCAGGTGAGCCTCCTGTATGCAGGAATAATACCTTTTGACCTTTTTTAAAGTACCCTTGACGGATTAGATCGATAAATCCTGCCATGACTTTTCCTGTATATACTGGATCCAATAAAATTCCTTCTTGTTGCGCCAGTATTTCAATAGCTTCGACCATTTTTTCAGTCGGCAGCGAGTAACCCGGCCCCACATAGTTGTCATATACGTTGATTGCACTTTTATCGATTTCACTTTTTACTTGAAGGAAATCTCTGGTCTTCTCTACCAGCTTATACACATTGTTTTCCTGTGTTTCTTTATCCTTGTTCACGCTAATGCCCACGATTGGCACCGGGTTATTGCTTGCACGCAATCCGACAGTCAGCCCTGCATGTGTTCCTGCGCTTCCGCTTGGCGTCACGATGCAATCGATTTCCAATCCTTGATCAAACAGCTGCGCCATAATTTCCTGCGCACAGGCAACATAACCTGCAGCTCCGATTTCGTTGGAACCACCTCCAGGGATAATATATGGCTTTTTCCCTTCCGCACGAAGTTTCACTGCCACTTTCTCCATTTCCGCCATCATATCGGAACCGCCTTCTACAACAGATACACCATCTGTCTTCAGAAGATTAAATAAGAAATTGTTGCCGTTTGCATCTTCACGGTAGCTGCCCGGCACACGCTCTTCCAATACCAGATGGCAATCGAGCTTTTCTTTTCTTGCCGCCGATAATGTCAGCCGGCAGTGATTCGATTGAACAGCACCGCACGTTACCAATGTGTCAGCTCCTTGCTCCAATGCATCTGCCACCAGGAATTCTAACTTCCTCGTTTTATTACCGCCGCTTGTTAAGCCAAGCAAATCATCGCGTTTAATGTAAATCTCGGGACCGCCAAGAAGTTCCGTCAGATTCTCCAGCTTCTCGATGGGTGTTGATCCTTGTGTGTATCTTCTTCTTGGTAAGTTTGCTAAGTTCATAATTTCCATCCTCCTGTTTTCTTTAATTTATTGATTAATTAAAATATTAGCATTAATATAAATAGAAATAAAATTAATCATTTTTGTGTTCATCATTAGAATTATTAATGATTAAAGGAGGCTGTTTCATGGATCGATTACTGAACGTATTTTTGACAGTCGTAGAAAAAGGAAATCTTACGCGGGCCGCGGAAAAATTATTTATCACCCAATCAGCCGTCAGCCAAAATATTAAAGTACTGGAGGATCAATTTAAAACACAGCTGCTGGACAGAACAAACAAAAGCATCAAAATGACGAAAGCCGGCGAAGTTCTATATCTTCATGCGAAACAGATTATGAATCAGTATGCTCTTGCCGGCAGAATGATTGATGAATTGAAAGAAGGAATTACAGGTTCCCTAACGATCGGATCAGGCTTTATATTCGGAGAGTACTTTTTACCGGATGTAATTTCCACATTCATCAAAAACCATCCGAATATTAACCCCAAAATTACTATCAAAAATTCTATTCGCATCGCCAATCAAGTAAAGCAAAAAGACTTGGATATTGGTATTATTGAAAGAGAAATCTTTTATGACGAGTTACTGACCGTCCCTTTTTCACAGGATGATATGGTCATCATCGTCCCTAACGACTTTCCCAAAAACAACGGAGACGTCATCTCTCTCAGTGAACTAGCTGAGCAAACGTGGATTATTCGTGAAAACGGATCAGGCACACGCCAAGTAACGGACACTATGCTGGCCAGGACAAAACTGGTTCCTAAACGGGTCTTGGAGTTCGGAAGCACAAGGGTCATAAAAGAAACGGTGAAGAACGGTATTGGCATTTCGTATACTTCTAAAGTGGCAGTAAAGGAAGAGCTCGAGCAAGGGGCGCTAAAGGCATTGACAATTCAAGGTTATCAGGATGCCCGGACATTTTATTATGTAACGAATAAATCACAGCCTTATTCAAAAGCATTGGAGAAGTTTATTGAGAAGCTTGAAAATAGCGAATTGGCCAAATATATGGATTGATTTGCGCAAGAGGTATATAGTAAGGTTATTTTTAGTCACTATACTAGCAGACTGCTGTCTGCTACGGGGAAAGAGGAGATTGCATGCAGCGAAGACTTCTGGATTACTCCGCTTTACTGGTAGGTTCATTCATATTCGCAATCGGCATTAACTACTTCGCCATTCCAAATATGTTATCTGAAGGCGGCGTCATCGGGGTTACCATCATTACATACTATTTATTTGAATGGTCGCCGGGACTGGTCAGCTTCGTCCTGAACGTGACACTCGTTGCGATTGGCTATAAGTTCTTCAGCAGGCGCACGATTATTTATACAGTCATCACCATTATCTTCATGTCGATCTTTCTGGAAGTGACGAAGAACTGGGGGGAGCAACTGGGGAGTGACACGCTGCTCGCTGCTCTTTTCGCCGGCCTATTTGTCGGCGGCGGTCTCGGCATGATTTTCCGTGTCGGCGGTACTTCCGGAGGGGCCACTACACTTGCGCGCATGATGCAAAAATGGCTTGGCTGGAGTGTCGGGAAAGCCGTTCTGGTGATCGATATTACCGTCATTTTATTGTCGTCCTTCGTCATCGGCAAGGAAAAAGCCATGTTCACGCTGGTTGCAGTCTATGTCGGTGCAAAAGTGATTGATAAAATCGTAGACGGTGCAGATGACCGAAAAGCAGTCATGATTATTTCCAAACATCAGGAAACGATTCGCCGTGAATTACTCACTACGATGGGCCGGGGCGTAACAATTCTGGACGGCCGCGGGGGCTATACGCTCGAAAAACAGGCTATTTTATATATCATTATCAACCAGACCGAAATTGTGCAGCTGCGCCGTATTTTGGAACGTATTGACGAAGATGCGTACGTTACAATCAATAACGTTCAGGAAATTTTCAAGCGAGGATTTAAAGAAAGACGGCCGAAATAAGGAGCGGCTGGTAATAGCCGTATCTTTTAACGTTTTCCCATTCATCACGCTGCCGCTGCTTTATGCAAAGAATGTAAAAGCCGGTGATTCCCCACTGCCGGTAAACACCCCAGCCTGCCTGACATTCCGGCAGGTTTTTTCCTGTACATTTACACTATTCGCCCTCCTCCCAAAAATCGCAACAATCTTCCAAATTAATCATTTCAATTAAGTGTTTAACTGGGTTGCTTTCTTCTATATACTTGACGTTGTCTGAAATATTTATGCTCTTTCACAACTCAATGAATAGCATTTTAAATTGGAAGGAGAACATCATGGATACACAAAAAAGAGGATTTTTCCAGAAGTTTTTGGATATGATCGAAAAGACCGGTAACCGCCTGCCGCACCCGGTTACATTATTCGCTCTTCTTGCTTTGTTAGTCATCGTTTTATCGGCAGTGGTATCTTATTTTGGCATCAGTGCTGAGCATCCGGGCAAAGAAGGCGAAATGATCGAAGTACACAACCTTCTAAGCAGTGAAGGAATCCATTATATTATTACCAATATGACCGATAACTTCATCGGTTTTGCTCCGCTGGGCGTTGTGCTGATCACAATGCTTGGAATCGGAGTTGCGGAAGGTTCAGGCTTAATCAGTGCCTTGCTGCGCGGTTTTGTCATGTCTGTGCCAAAACGTCTGATTACACTCGGTTTAGTATTTGCAGGGGTTATGTCCAGTGTAGCTTCTGACGCGGGCTATGTTGTCCTGCCGCCACTTGGTGCAGTATTGTTCGCAGCGCTCGGCAGACACCCGCTGGCCGGTCTTGCAGCAGCTTTTGCCGGTGTTTCGGGAGGTTTCAGTGCCAACCTGCTGTTATCAGGAACAGATGCACTGCTTGGGGAGCTGACTATCATGTCGGCAGCCATTATCAACCCTGAGTATGCAGAAGGTATGAATATTGCGATGAACTACTACTTTATCGCATTCTCTGTAATCGTGCTGACATTTGTCGGTGCATGGGTCACAGAAAAGATTGTGGAGCCGCGTCTTGGTGAATATAACGGCGAGTTCCGTGAAAAGGTAGAAAAACTCACTCGTCTTGAGAAAAAAGGGTTAATTTGGGCAGGTGTTTCCGTCATTGTTGCGGGAATTCTTGTGGCGCTTCTTGTGATCTTCCCGGGAGCACCGCTGCGCGGAGATGAGGCAGATATGCCAATCATTAAATCGCCGTTCATGAAATCACTTGTGCCGATTATTGCGTTCATGTTCTTCGTTCCGGGTCTTGTTTACGGAAGAGTGACAAAATTAATTCGCAGTGATAAAGATGTGGCTGCGATGATGTCGACAACAATGGCCGCAATGGGTATGTTTATCGTGCTGTCATTCACAGCGAGCCAGTTCGTTGCATTCTTCTCTGAATCCAATATGGGCTTAGTGCTGGGCGTCTACGGTGCTAATTTCCTTGACAGTATTAACTTGAAAGGTATTCCGCTGCTGCTGATGTTTATCGTTATTGCAGCGTTTATCAACTTATTCATCGGAAGTGCATCTGCAAAATGGGCCATGATGGCACCGGTATTCGTACCTATCATGATGCAGCTTGGCTACTCCCCTGAACTGACGCAAATGGCATATCGTGTAGCGGATTCTTCAACGAACATCATTTCTCCGCTCATGACATACTTTGCGATCATCATTGCATTTGCTCAGAAGTATGACAAGAAAATGGGAATCGGTACACTCGTTTCCGTTATGTTCCCGTATTCCATGTTCTTCTTATTGTTCTGGAGCCTCACGCTCGTTGTATGGATGCTTCTCGGAATCGACCTCGGTCCCGGATCTCCTATCTACTACCTTAAATAAGGCATTTCGCATCCCGTAAGAGCATACATTGCTCTTACGGGATTTTTTGTGTTAAGATAGTAGTTGATAACCGTTTTCATTTAGATAAATTCTACTTGCAGAAAAGGAGTTTTCGACAATGAACTACACAGGAAAGAATGATGTAGAGACAGCAATCATGGGAAGACGCTCTATAAAGAAATTTACAACCGATCCGGTCGATATAGAAGAATTGATTGAACTGCTGAACGTCGCAAAATGGGCTCCGAATCACAAATTGACAGAGCCTTGGCGCTTCCAGCTGTATGCAGATAAAGGCAAGGAAAAATTCATTGAAGCTTTTCTTGCTTCGCAGGAGCGCGACGGCAGCGTACCCGATAAAGCAAAAAATAAAGCGAATTATTTCCGCGATATTCCGCTTCATTTAGTCGTGATCATGCCAGAAGACCCGCGTAAAAAACGTTGGGATGAAGATTATGCAGCAATCTCTGCAATGGTTCAAAACTTCCAGCTGGCGGCATGGGAACGCGGCATCGGCATGATTTGGCGCACGAACGACTGGACACATGATCCGGTGTTCAAAGAAGCCATCGGTGTTAAAGAAGATGAGAAAATTGTTGGCACACTTATGATCGGTTATCCAAAGCACGTGCCAAAGCCCGAGCAGCGTGCAGATATCCGTAATGTATTAACAATTATCGATGAGTAAATATCACGGTTACCGCTTCATTCAACTGAAGCTGGTAATCGTGATTTTTCTTTGAATCTGTATAATCAAGTACTTGATTTCTGTAAAATTAGGATTACACTAGAAAAAGAACTTTCACAAGGGGCAACCGAACATGAAAAAAATGATACAACCTATTTTTCAACACTATTGGAACCCCTATCTCGTCTTACTGATAGCCGGTATTCTCAGTGCAGTATATTTCGGCATCACTTCGACCGTTTGGGCTGTAACCGGTGAATTTACCCGGCTTGGCGGCGATCTTCTGTTATTATTTGGTGCAGACATATCGGATTGGCAGTATTTTGATATGGTGCATCTGCAGGGCGCCACGTGGAACCGGCCTGACGGCTGGATTGTATGGGGGATGTTCGCGGGCGCACTTATTATGGTGCTGCTAAGCAACAGCTTCAAAGTTCGCTTGCCGCAGCAGAAACGGCGCTACGTGCAAGGTTTAATCGGCGGCATCATCGCGGGGTTTGGCGCACGTCTGGCACTTGGCTGTAATTTAGCGGCGTTCTTTACCGGCGTTCCCCAATTCTCTTTTCACTCTTGGATTTTCATTGCGGCGACGGGAATCGGAACATTTTTTGGAGCCAAACTGACGAAAGCGCGCTGGTGGAAAGGCAAGCCTTCTTTGATGCGGGGAAATGCGAAGCCGACACCTCTCAAGAAACGTGTAATTCAGCCGTATATAGGCGGAACGTTTGCCGTTTTATACATCGGACTGATTGTCTATTTCTTTGCGTCCGGCCAAAAATTACTCGGTTTAGGTGCACTTTTTGGGCTCGCGTTCGGTATTCTGATTGAACGGGGACAGATTTGTTTCACTTCTGCATTCCGTGATTTATTTCTCGTTGGACGCAGCATGATGGCTAAAGCAATTATTGCCGGCATGGCTGTCAGTTCTATTTTGACTATAGTCATTATTTCCATCTATGACTTGACGCCGATTACACAAATCGCAGCGCTTAGCACATTTATCGGCGGCGCGCTATTTGGACTTGGCATTGTCATGGCTTCAGGCTGTGAAACCGGTATGATGTACCGCCTCATGGAAGGCCAATTAGTATTCTTGCCGGTGTTCGCGGGTAATATTATCGGCGCTACATTCCTTGCCTATGCATGGGATCATCTCGGCGTCTATCATGTATTAGTAAAGAGCGGAGCAAAAATCAATTTGCTCGATACCGTCGGACCAGTCGGCGCAATTGTTCTTTCACTTATTATGCTTGGCGGACTTTATGCACTGACGGTTTACGGAGAAAAACGATACCACCGCAAATTGGCAGTCAAGAAAGGAAGATATATACATGCAAGCTGAATTAGACGCGGACTTCACACTCGATCTTCGCGGAGAATCATGTCCTTATCCTGTCATCTATACACTTGAGACACTTGAAAGTATGAATAAAGGAGAATTACTGCAGGTCATCACTGATTGCCCGGGCTCTTTCCGCAACGTACCGGAAGAGGCCGTCGCGCACGGCTATAAATTTGCAAAGGACCCCGTGAAGAACGGACAGGAGTATTTGTTTTATATTTACGCATGAGAAAAGACAGAAGTCATTATGGCTTCTGTCTTTTCCAATGTGAATTTAAACCAAATGTTCTTTTTCAAGGATTTGGGTCGTAGTTTTATTCTTCATTCCTCGTTCAATAGTTATTTCAACTATTTGTTTGTCCGGTTCTTTATATGGTGCCCCTTCATACACATGGATACCATTTTTTCAACTTGGCACACCCATTTCATGAACGAAGCAATCATTAACAGCGTGATGAAAACGAGCGGTAATGCAGTAATAACGGCTGCTCTGTCCGAAAACTATTCATTATACCCAAGCAACAGCCCTTTTCATTTAACCTTTTACCATACCAATCAGTGTTACCGCTTACAATGGTTCAGTCTCGTCCATTGGTCTTTTAAAGAAATCATTTGTTCGTGACTAACATCTCCTCTTCCCGTGTCTCATCCACTTCTGCTAAGATGGCCGGTTCTTTATTCGTCACTTTCACTTCTGCTAGGATAGCCGGTTCTATATTCGTCTCTTCCATCTTTTCCGTTTTAAAAAGTCCCACCTTCTCTTTCGTTTCTTCTCCAGAAATGATTGCAGCCTCTTCTTTTAATCCGATAAATGTTGAGTAGCACATGAAAAGCATCAAGACTGCGATTGGAATGGCTGTGGCAACAAGTGCTGATTGCAGCCCTGCTAAGCCGCCTGTCATGATCAACACGACAGAGATAGCTGCGATGATAACTCCCCATACGATCTTCGTCATATGTGATGGATTTGGATTGCCATTTTCACTAATCATTCCAAGTACAAATACGGCTGAGTTTGCGGAAGTAATAAAGAAAACAATTACTAGCACCATGGCTAAAATACTCAAAAATACGCTCAATGGCAAGTATTCAAAAAACTTAAACAGTGCCGATGTAATGTCGGCTTCCACTGCAGCTGCAATTGCAGTCTCGCCTGCATTCTGGATGAACGCGATCGCCGAGCCGCCCATGACTGAAAACCAAGTGAAAGATCCCAATACGGGGATGAATATTGCACCGAACATGAATTCTTTTATCGTTCTGCCTTTTGAAATCCTGGCTACAAAGCTGCCGACTAAAGGAGCCCATGCGATCCACCAGCCAAAATAGAACAACGTCCAACTTGAAATCCACGAACCGTCTCCATATGGCTCAGTACGGAAGGACATGCTGATGAAGTTTTGCGCATAATCACCTATTCCTTGGAAGAATATTTTCATAATCATCTGTGTCGGACCAAAGATAAGCACCAGCCCCAATAAAGCGAACGCCAGTAACATATTCAAGTTGGATAGATGCTTCATCGCCCCTTGAAGACCCGAAACAGTTGATGCCACATAAATAATACTGACGACTATGATGATGATCGCTTGTGTGGAAATACCGACCGGCACATCCCAGAGGTAGTTCATGCCACTATTTACTTGCAGTGTTCCAAAGCCAAGCGAAGTCGCAATCCCAATGACGATGGATAGGATGACAATGACGTCGATGGTTTTGCCGAAAGCTCCTCGAATTTTATCGCCGACCAACGGGTAAAAGACGGAACTTAAAGAGGCCGGCAACTTTTTCCGAAACTGGAAAAATGCTAACGATACGCCGATCAATGCATAACAAGCCCACGCCGAAACACCCCAATGCAGGAAAACGAATTGCATTGATGTTTTTGCAGCTTCTTCCGAATAGCCCGTTCCAAAGGGAGGATCGATGTAGTAGGAAACTGGTTCTGCAACTCCCCAGAAGACGAGGCTGATTCCTATAGAAGCACTAAATAGCATACCGATCCAAGTGGCTGTCTTATATTCCGGCCGATCATCATCATCTCCCAATCGTATATGACCAAATTTGGACATTCCGATATACATACAAAAAGCAAAGAAGATGAAAACGCTTCCCAAAATGAACCAACCTAGATTATTATAGATAAAGCTAAGTGAGGAATTGGAGAAGTTCTCAAGCTGCTTCGGCGCAAAAATACCGACACTTATTAAAGCTAAGCTAACAGCCAAAGAAGAATAAAACACAGTTTTTTTATCTCTCATATTACCGCTCCTATTTCAAAGACCCACTTGTGTCGATGTGTCGAGAATCCCCACACAGCCAAACGAGCAGGCATTTGTTAAATTCTAATCGGTGTTATTTGCATAACACCGATTAGATCGAATTTAAGCCTTTACTGATTGCAAGCTTCCTATGATATCTACAATCCGATCCCCTACTTCTGAAGTAGAGGCGCTTCCTTTCATATCGGGTGTCAGCACTTCATCCTCGACTAATAACCGTTCGATAGAATCCACTACCATTTTGCCGTATGTTTCGTAACCGAAATGATCAAGCATTTGACTTGCAGACCAGATAGTGGCTAAAGGATTGCCGATTCCTTTTCCTGCAATATCGGGCGCCGAGCCGTGAACAGGTTCAAACATTGAAGGGAATGTGCCCTCTGGGTTAATGTTTGCTCCCGCAGCCAGACCGATTCCACCCGCGAGTGCCGCGCCTACATCCGTTAAAATGTCGCCGAATAAATTTGAAGTAACCACTACTTCAAACCGCTTAGGATCTGTGATCATCAGCATAGCAGCGGCATCCACTAAATAGGAAGCTGTTTTCACTTCCGGATAGTCTGCACTTACTTCTTCAAATACTTGATCCCAGAAGACCATCGAATAGTTTAATGCATTTGCTTTACTGATACTAGTCAGGCTGCGACCTTGTTTTTTAGCAGTTTCAAAAGCATAGCGAATAATTCTTTCTGTACCTTTGCGAGAGAATACTCCATTTTGAAGGACCACTTCATGTTCCTGGCCTTTAAATAGCCAATCTCCTGCTCCTGAATATTCACCTTCCGTATTTTCACGGATAAACAGCATATCAATATCTTTGCGCTCGACATTTTGAAGCGGGCAGTGGGCACCCTCCAATAATGTCACGGGACGGATATTGACATATTGATCGAAACTTTTACGGATAATCAACAGAAGATCCCATAATGAGATATGATCCGGAACACCCGGAAAACCAACAGCTCCCAAATAGATCGCGTCGAACTTCTTTAGTTGTTCAATTCCATCTTCTGCCATCATGCGTCCTTCACGGGTATAGTATTCACAGCCCCAAGGAAAATAAGTGAAATCAAAGGTGAAACCGCCGTCGAGTTCGGCAACCTTTTTTAGCACTTTAATTCCTTCATCAATGACTTCAGGACCAATCCCGTCCCCGGCGATTACTGCAATCTTATAAATCTTCATTTCAGAACCCACCACTTTCATCCTTGATTCCAAACAACAAGCTTCATTTCGGTCATTTCTTCAATGGCATATTTTAGCCCTTCACGTCCTGTGCCACTTTCTTTCACACCGCCGTATGGCATTTGGTCTACACGGTAAGTAGGTACGTCATTGATGATCACGCCGCCCACTTCCAGATTTTTTGATGCATATAGTGCATGCTGTACATTATTAGTATAAATTCCTGCCTGCAGTCCGAAGCGGGAATCATTGACTAGCTCAATAGCAGCCTGCACAGACTCTACTTTATTCACAACAACAATCGGAGCAAATACCTCCTGGCAAGATACTTTCAGTGAGTGATCCACATTGGTAATAATCGTTGGTTCAAGCACGCCGTTTTGCGCCTGACCGCCTGCAAGAACTTCTGCTTCACCTATTTTCGTTTCTTCAATCCAGCTAAGCGTGCGTTCCAATTCCTTCTTCGAAATCAATGAAGAAATGTACGTATCTTCCGCCAATGGATCTCCCAGCTTTAACTTTTTAGCTGCCGCTGCGAACTTAGTCGTGAATTCGTCATAAAGATCTTCGTGGACATAAATACGTTGCGTTGAAATACATACCTGGCCTTGATTTGAGAAAGCCCCCATAATGCAGCGTTCAATGATGGAATCAATATCTATATCTTTATCGATGATCAATGCAGAGTTCGACCCCAGCTCCAACGTTGTCTTCTTTAATCCAGCCTTATTACTGATACCAATTCCAACACTCGGGCTGCCAGTAAATGTGACCAGCTTAACACGCTCATCCATGACCAATACGTCGCCAATGACGCCGCCTGGTCCTGTAATTACATTTAATACACCCGCTGGAAGACCTGCGTCTTTAAACACTTCCGCGATGAAAAGAGAAGATAAAGGCGTTTGAGATGCCGGTTTCAGCACAATCGGGTTTCCTGCTGCAATCGCCGGCCCTACCTTATGCGCCACAAGATTCATCGGGAAGTTGAAAGGTGTAATGGCAGCAATGACACCGATTGGCTCGCGCAATGTATATCCTATACGCCCCACACCACCGGAAGCAGCGTCAAAGGGAATCGTTTCTCCATGTATGCGCTTTGCTTCCTCCGCAGCGAATTTGTATGTCTCAACAGTTCTTGATACTTCAGCACGTGCAAACATGATGGGCTTTGCAGATTCAGTTGAAATGACTATTGCCGCTTCTTCTGCTCTTTCAGTCAGGATCTTCACTACGTTTTCCAATATTTCTGCCCGTTGAAATGCAGGCATCGTTCCAATTACTTTTCTTGCATTATATGCTGCTTCAATCGCTTTTTCAGTCAACGCTTGGTCCGCTATGGCAATATCCGTAATTTTCTCTCCAGAGTATGGAGAGAAAAGTGGAGCATAGCTTGGAGCTTCCACATATTCACCGTTGATTATCAATTGTTTAGCTGCTGTTTTATCAAGTAGTTTATTCATTGAGCGCCTCCAGGACCATTTCATGGAATTGTACTATTGCTTGTTCAGATTGAGAGTAACGGCCTTTTTTGAATGCACGGGATTTAAAGCCAAGTTGCTCTAATTCAACCAATTCTATATCTTCAAAGCGAACTTGCTCTGCGAATGTCATCAAGTCTTTTTCTTCCTGAGTCAACTTTTCCAAACTGTCTTCGCTAAAGTAATATGTGTAAACGATTTCAGTATTTTCATGATCGATCGGAACCAATTGGATAGATGCCATGTTTGCAGGTCCCGGATAAATTGTCAGCATCAAGTTCGGCCATAACCAGAAGAATGATCCGCCTTGCATTTCTGCTTCATCCAGATTTACTTCTCCATATTGTTTGTCAGGCTTAACCATGGAACCCTGAATAGAGTAGTTTTCACATGTAATGATCTGATAGTCGTCCATATCCAGTGTGTCAATAAAGCTTGGATGTGCTACGTGGCAATGGTCACATTCAAGATAGTTTTCAATAAATGCTTTCCAGTTTGCTTTAATATGACGGGATTTCTTGTGAGTAAATTGCAAGTTCTTCAAGAATTCAAACTTACCTAAGCGATCGAAGAAATCACCATATGATTCAGCCAATGGTTTTGCATCGTCATCCAAGTTAACGAAAATCAAAGATTCAATTACTTCCATTCTGACCGGACGAAGGCATGCATCTTTAACACAAGCAGCATCTTCTTCGCTTCGGAAGTTAGGTGCTTTGTTTAGATCGCCATCCGTTTTGAATGTCCAACCATGATATGAACATTGAAGAATTTTCTTTTTACCTGAATCGCTTTTCTCGAGTTTTGTCGCTCTATGAGGACAAACATTATAAAATGCACGAAGGACTTCATCTGTTCCGCGAATAACGATAATGGGATCATCGCCAATCTGAGTAGTGAAGAAGGCTCCTTTCTTCTCAACTTGGCTTACATGACCGACTAATTGCCAACTCTTTGCAAAAATCATTTCTCTTTCTTTTTCCAATACCTTTGGGTCAGTAAATAAATTGTAAGGCATCGTTCTTTCGAATGTTCTTTCCGTCGCGTTCTGTACTTTATTATAAGCCATTTTTCATTCTCCTTGGAGTTATATTTTATCATTCATTAATCAATTAACTAGCTTCAATTCCCTGGCAAGAGAATGGTGCATCCGCCATTTTGATGGAATTTGTCGGGCAACCTTCGAATGCGTCTTCCAAATCTTCGATCAAATCTTCTGGTACTTCAGTAATACCTTCATTGTCATCCAATAAAGCAAAAGCAAATCCGTCGGCAGTGTAGTCAAACAATTCAGGGGCAACCGGGTTACACGCCCCGCAAGCGATACATGTGCTTCGCTCCACCATTGTATATTGTGCCATTTCCTAGCCTCCTATCTAAAATAATCAGTTGACTCCGGCAGTCACTTTCTTTGGTGCTTCTTCCGATTCTCCCATGATGCTGGTACTATGCAACGGCTGCGTTTTTGCTGTTGGATCGATATATACTTTTGCACTGCTCACCGCGACAGGCGCTTCACCAAAACCAGATGCAATCAACTTTACTTTTCCTTCATATGTGCAGATATCCCCTACCGCGTATAGCCCTTCGATATTCGTTTCCATTTTCGAATTGACCACAATGGAGTTTTTTTCTATTTCAAGATTCCAGTCCTTGATAGGCCCTAGTGATGAAACAAAACCGTAATTGACTAGTACATCATCGACTTCAAGCTCTACAATTTCTTCTGTTTTAGAATGCTTTAGAATTACTTTCTCAATTCTTTCATCTCCCAACAATTCGACTGGGACATAAGGTGTCAATCGATGCACTTTGGATTGTTTTAATAATTCCACGCTATGTTCATGTGCACGAAACTTATCTCTTCGATGAATGATGGATGCTTTTTCTGCAATCGGCTCCAGCATCAATGCCCAATCCACCGCTGAATCTCCGCCACCGAATAAAGCCACTCTCTTATTCTGGAATTGATTCATATTCTGAACAAAGTAATGAATATTCTTTTCCCGGAATTTCTCCTCGCTCTCGATCCCCATCTTTCTTGCTTGGAAAGCCCCGTTACCCGCAGTAACAACAATCGTTCTTGTATAATGCACTCCGCAATTTGTTGTCAGTTTGAAAATACCGTCATTTTCTTTATCAACTTGCAAGACCGTTTCACCCAAGCAGACAGTAGTCGGGAATTGATTCATTTGTTCAATCAGATTATCTACCAACTCCTGTGCTCTTACTTTAGGAAAACCAGCGATATCATAAATATACTTTTCAGGATACAATGCTGACAGTTGGCCACCCAGTTGTGGCAAACTTTCAATAACTTTTACAGACATTTGTCGAAGCCCCGCGTAAAATGCTGTAAATAGACCGACCGGTCCACCGCCAATAATTGTTATGTCGCTAACTTCATCAGTTCTATTCATGTTGTGCCTCCTTGTTTTTATTTTTATCTACTAATATAGTTACGGGGCGATTAGGGAACTCCCTCATTTTTGCCGCGTTAATAAATACTGTTGCAAGTATCATGCCAACTTTCTAAATCTGTATGAGGATAAGATTCTTATCGTTTTTTTAAAAAGAATCTGCTACAATTGAGTCAAATATGATTCAAAAAAGTTAGAATGTATCCAAAGTTGACTCAAATGAAGTATAGGATGGTGAACATAAATGACTTCCGAAAAGGAATCAGAAAAAATGGACTTATCTTTGGAATCTCTTCTTAAAATATTGGATTATTCTTCAGATGAAATCTATGTATTGGATGGAGAAACTAAGATTGTCTATGTCAACCGCAACTGCGAAAAGCATTACGGCGTGAAAAAGTCTGACGTTTTAGGCAGATATAATGCTGACTTTTTCAACGAGGGATATTGGACACCCTCCGTCGTTCCACGGGTATTAGAAGAGAAAACTCCTGTTTCGGCGCGCCAGCAAACGAATATCGGTGCTGAATTGCTGACTAGGGCTTTCCCTATATTGAATAAACAGAACGAAATTGAATACATCGTCATTACGGCAACTGAAATTAAGGATTTCACACGACTTACAACAACGGAAGAACAACCTTCTCTTTCCGAACTGGACCAAAACTTCACAGATACCATTATTATGAATAGTAAAAAAATGCGTAAAATCCTGCATTTCTGCGAAAAGGTTGCACCCACAGACTCCACAGTGCTGGTACATGGACAATCTGGAACTGGTAAAGGAGTCATAGCCTATCACTTGCACAAATTAAGTACGAGAAAAAATGAACCCTTCCTCAATGTAAATTGCGCTGCCATTCCCGAGGATTTGTTAGAATCAGCACTTTTCGGCTATATTGCAGGCTCGTTTACGGGAGCTAAAAAAGAAGGTAAAATTGGAATGTTTGAAGCGGCAGATAACGGGACTATATTCTTGGATGAAATTGGGGAACTGGCTTTGCCTTTACAAGCGAAAGTACTTCAAGTAATTCAAGATAAGAAATTTATCCCGGTAGGCAGTAACGTTAGTAAAACAGTGAATGTCCGTATCATTGCGGCCACCAATCAAGATCTTCTTCAGATGGTGCAGGATAAAACGTTCCGTGAGGATTTATTTTATAGACTTAATGTTATTGATATCCATATGCCTTCATTAGCTGAACGAAGAGATGATATAATTCCTTTAGTTTACAGTTTTTTAAGTAAGTTCAATGATAAGTACAATTTCACAAAAATTATTTCAGAAGATTGCTTAACTGTTCTTTATCATTACTCATGGCCCGGTAATGTGCGCCAACTGGAAAATCTGATGGAGCGTTTAGTAATTACGAGTGAAGCAGTCATTGGGGTGGAAGATCTTCCGGAAGTAATTTTGGATAAAGTAAAAGAAATTCCCGAATTGCTTTATTCGAATTCACTGGAAAGTGCATTGAATAATGTCACGGGCACTATGGTGAGAAGGTCGTACCAGAAGTTCGGTACTTCAAGGGGGGTAGCCGCTGATCTACAAATCAGCCAGTCAAAAGCCTCACGATTAATAAGGGAGCACTGCCCCAACGAAGACTAACGATAAAAAGATATGGTTTTGTTAGTAATAAATGCGCCGTCCTTCAGACAACTATGACTTGTCTGAAATGGAATCGCCTACTCATGTTCTTGGTAAGTTTTGTATCTCAAGTGTTTCATCCATAATTAACTTAAAAATATCGCTTAGTTCAAATCGTCCTTACCCATTTTTTCCAAGTTTCGCTTATTATTAGTAGTATACGGAGGAAATACGGCGACATAAATTGTTGATTAACATAAAAAAGCTCCCTGCCAAAGTAAACGGCAGGGAGAGCTTACAATAATACATAATTGTTTATCATCCATTACTTTCTTTGAAGTTTATCTTTTAATTAACTGCTAACAACCGTCTGTTGCACAGCAGCTTCCTTAAGACCTGCTACAATCACGCCGTTTATTGCATTAATGTACGCCAATGCGCTCGCTTTCAAGATATCGGTGTCTGCGGCTTTGGCGATAAAGCTTTCCCCTTCATGCGCAATAGTGATCTTCACTTTCCCAAGCGCATCTTTACCGCGTGAGACACTGCTGATATCATATCCGATTAGCTTCACCGGGATTTGTGTTACTTCCGCAATGGCTGAGTACAGCGCATCGATTGGGCCTGATCCGACAGCACTGGTCTTGAAGATTTCTTCACCTTTTCGTATCTTGACACTGGCTGAAGGGAAGCTTGAATTACTGATGACTTGCAAATCTTCAAACTCAAAGAAATGATCGCTGTAATTCGTCACGTTCTTCTTATCATTCTTTTCATAATAATTTTCTACAATTACATATAAGTCATGGTCATATACTTCCTTCTTTATATCTGCCAGCGTCAGGAAGCCTTCAAAGATCCCCTCAAACTCTTCAGGGCTCAAATACGTAAAGCCAAGCTTTTCAAGCGCATTTTTCACCGCGTGACGTCCAGAACGTGCTGTCAGAACTAATTCCATATCGGCCAAACCTACGTCTTCAGGATGAACAATTTCATATGCATCACGTGATTTTAATAAGCCGTCTTGGTGAATTCCTGAGGAATGGGCAAACGCATTGTCGCCAGTAATCGCCTTGTTCACCTGTACATCCAGCCCCATGAAATTGGATACCAGACGGGAAGTGTTAATAATTTCTTTCGTGTTAATTTTCGTATTGACATTGTAGACGGAGCTTCTCGTCTGTATCGCCATCACCACTTCTTCAAGCGCCGCATTTCCTGCACGTTCGCCGATCCCGTTGATTGTGCACTCCACTTTGTCCGCACCATTTTTCACTGCCGCCAGCGTATTGGCTGTCGCCATGCCCAAGTCATTATGGCAATGAACACTTAATAATACATCCGGATTCAAGTTTTTCATCCGGTCATTCAATTTATAAATCATTGCCCCGAATTCTTCCGGCTCTGCGAAGCCCACTGTATCGGGCACGTTAATCATTGTCGCGCCTGCTTTCATAACGGATTCAATCGTTTTCCATAAATATTCAAACTCCGAGCGTGAAGCATCTTCCGTTGAATATTGTACTTCAGGCAGTAATGTTTTCGCATATTTTACAGCGTCCACACCGATTTGCAGGATCTGGTCTTTTGATTTATTGAATTTTTTCTCCACGTGAATATCAGAAGTGCCCAGCACCATATGAATCATAGGGTTTTCCGCATGTTTCACTGCATGGTAGACAGAGTCGATATCTGCCTGAACTGCCCGTGCCAGTGCAGTAATCATAATATCGCCGGTATTGCCCACTCGCTGGGCAACTGCTTTCACCGCGTCAAAATCGCCTTGAGAGGAAGCAGGAAAACCGGCTTCGATTATATCTACGCCTAATTTTTTCAGTTGCTGTGCAATCTCCACTTTTTCATACAGATTCAGTTTAGCTCCAGGTACCTGTTCTCCATCGCGTAACGTTGTATCAAACACCCAAATTTTTCTGCTCATCTCTTTTGCACTCCTTTTTTTATAAAAAATAAAAACAAAAAACCCCGCCTCTATATTGAAATATAGAGACGAGGTTATACTCGCGGTACCACTCTAATTGACTTGCCGCATGCGGCAAATCCCCTTATCGACAGCTGACACTGTCTATCCCGGTAACGGAGGAAACCGACATCCCCTACTGATGAATTTTCAGGGAGTGACTCATGGATGAGTTCAAAATGTGCGCCTGCCGATTTTCACCACCCATCGGCTCTCTATAAAGACACAAGACACTTTTACTGGTTCCATTCTTAGTCTGAAATGTTATGTTGGAAGTAATGTTACAATGAGACGAACCAATTGTCAACACAAATCTAATAATTCATTCTTTTTATTGCGTGCACCTGCATGACTGCGTTGTGCTTTCGGCTGTATACACAGGCCAATGATCCAAGTACTAATCATCCGCATATTTTCATTTTTATTTGACAATTCTCCTATTACTTCACTAGTATAGTAGACAACTGTTTCGTATACCGAAGCATTACAACCAGACAGTTGAGATCAGTCTCAACACATCAAAGGAGTTGTTGCCAATGAATGTATTTACACACTGGGTAGAATGGATTTCGGACTTTTTATGGGGCTTCCCCATCATCATCCTGCTTATCGGCGGAGGTCTGTTCCTCACCATCCGTCTTGGATTTTTTCAATTCCGCTATATGCCCCACATTTTCCGCCAGACTTTCGGAAAAATTATGTCGAAAGGATCGGGAGATGGTACACTTACCCCCTTTCAGGCTACCACCTCTGCACTCGCTTCCACAATGGGCGCAGCAAATATCGTCGGCGTTCCCGTGGCGATTGCACTCGGCGGACCGGGAGCCATCTTCTGGATGTGGATTGTGGCACTCATCGGGATCGGAACAAAATATTCCGAAGTCGTACTCGGCATTAAATACCGGGAGAAGAACGCAGCCGGTGATTACGTCGGCGGCCCGATGTATTACATAAAAAAAGGACTCGGCTGGAAGAAAGTTGCGTACATCTTCGCCTTTGCTTTAATGATGGAAGTAATGGCAAGTGCGATGGTGCAATCAAATTCCATCGCCACAACGATTGAAGGCTCATTCGGATTACCGCCAATTGTGACAGGTTTACTGATTGCATTGCTCGTGGCGCTCATTTCATTGGGCGGTATTAAAGCCATCGGACGCGTGACAGAACGTTTAATTCCTTCGATGGTCGTCATTTATATTATCAGTGCGCTCATCATTATCGCCTTTCACTTCACAGCAGTCCCTGCAGCATTCGGTCTGATTTTTACACATGCATTCCAGCCCATTTCCGCAGCCGGCGGATTTGCCGGCGCAGGTGTCGCAGCGGCCATTCGCTGGGGGCTTGCACGGGGATTGTATTCCAATGAAGCAGGAATCGGAACAGCGCCTATTGCTCATGCAGCCGCAGTGAACAGTCATCCCGCAAAACAAGGGTTCTGGGGTGTCTTTGAAGTCGTCGTAGATACATTGATTGTCTGTACGATGACCGCGATGGTCGTGCTGACCACAGGTGTCTGGGAAGTAATCGACGCCGATAATGCCGCGAATATGGTTACAGAAGCCTATGGCACAGTATTCGGTTCTGCGCTTGGCGGTATAATTATTTCGATTGTTTTATTCCTATTTGTAATTACAACGATTGTAGTGATTATTTATTATGGAGAAAAGCAGGCAGAGTTCTTGTTCGGTGCCGGCTTTTCCAAAGCGGTTCGTGTCGTGTATATCGCAGCAATTTTAGTGGGTGCACTCGGCGGTCTGCAGTTTGTATGGAAGTTTCTCGATCTGCTGCTGGCGATGGTCGTTATTCCAAACGTGATCGCTGTGCTGTTCCTAAGCGGTAAAGTACGGGAAATCACGCTGGATTACTTTACAAATGTTTATCCGAATGAAAGAAAAAAGAAAGCATAGTCTGAATCTGCAAAAAGGCAGAAGCCCCTCAGCTTCTGCCTTTTTTGCTGTTTGATCAATCATGCAGTTACTTCATCAGCTCCTCAATTAATGCAATCGGCACATAAGTCTTCCACGGTTCCAGCAACCCAGGCGCCGCTTCAAACTTCATTAATGATTTATTGTAGCCATATTCTTTCTGGCCCCGGGTAATTGTATAAGAAAGCGCACCTTTTGACACGATCGCGCCTGTGCCCGTCGAATCCACTGTATATCCCAGTTTCTCCGCAAGCAAACGCAGCGGTACCATTTTGACACCGTCAACTATGTAATGATCATTTTCAATAATCTGTTCTGCGGTTACATGTTCATCTTCTGTACTGCCATCCAGAACAACTACTTTTTCTGGAGTGGTCTGCGCGGGAATGCTTTTGGTCGATGCTGTATAAAATACGAGTAAATCTTTGCCTTTCAAATCCCCGGCTTTCACCTGTTTTCCTGAGACCGTCAATAGTTCGGTATTTTCATCCACAGTCAACCGCAATTTCAAATGGGGATCAACCAATTCATCATTGAATCTCCCGACAGCCGCAGTGCCGGTCTTGTCTGTTTCGACAATCACTGCGTCCGGACTGTATTGCGGTGGATAAATCAAGATCATCGGCTTATCAGAATATACATAAGCAGAAACTTTATCCCCTTTTTTCAGTTTTTTCTCTTTACCGGTATTGTCAAAGATCAATGTTTCATCTGTCACGGCCAGTACGGGTGACTCTTCTTTCTGTTTAATCGTATAGCGCGTCACATCGTTCTCTTTGACGACATGTTCGATTACTCCCTCTACTTTACTAAATGCTTTTTCATCTGATGTCACTTCTGTTTTCACTTTCCCTTCAGCGTATATCGCCGCCGGTGCAGCTGCACTTCCAATCAATAAAGCCGTCAATGCAAATGAAATCATTTTATTCATCTTCATAGCGATCTGCTCCTTTATATACGTTCTACCCAGTAGTCCGTCTGCGGTGCAGAAAAGTTACAGAATCAACGGTCTTTTTACATCCAGTCTCTCTTTGCCATATAAAATGAAAATACCAGGTATCCACACAGCCGAATTAGTGTGTATACCTGGTTTCTGTTTATTAGTATTTTCATCCATGTCTGCGCCTAGCCGTTCACCCATTAACGAAATAACCAGCTTCCACGCACTGGAAGCTGTTATTTTTATTTCAAACACCACGCACATGTCTCTTACTTTCTTATTCTCAATGCCCGCAAAAGGTTCAGCGAACTAACGTGACTATTCCAGACTATACATGCTTCCATTTCTTCAAGCCGCTAATGGTCCCGTCCATCGACATGGGAGCATTCAGATCGACAAAGAACAGTACTGCAGTCGTATCTTCATTCGCAGTGAAAGGCGGAAGAGAGTGGACTGTATCTGTTACTGCTTCATATTTACCTATTGTGAGATCTTGAATCGTAATCTCACCATTCATTACATATAGAAATGGTGTCAGACCTGCATATGTTGGAACTTCCAATTCTTCGCCCGCTTTCGGATGTGCGTCTAATATATAGACCTGCTGCCTCACGTAAAGTGGCGCTTCGCTACCTTCAGGTCCCGCCATGACATACCAGTCCGGATGGTCTGACGGTTTATCATGAAATTGAATTTCAGGGGAAAGATCCGTTTCATACGGCCGGACGAAGATTTGAAGCATTTCTGTTTCCTCTTCTTTTACTTTTTCCTCATGCCAAAAGCCTGCTCCTGCATTCATCATCATTAATTTACCGCGTGCAATCGGCGCTTCAAAACCTGCAGAATCTGTATGATGCATGACACCTGAGCCTATATAACTTAGTATTTCATCATTAATATGTTCATGCATTTTAATCGTTACACCTTTTTTCATCACTGCATGATCAATGATTGCTAGTGGCCCGAATGCGGTATCTGTGGTTTTATCGCCTAACACATTACCCGGCTGAACTCGTGTGATAGTGAAAGGACCCCTGAACGGCTTGGCATGCTTTCCTGCCTCCAGTTTTTGCAGCAAGACAAACACCTCCAGCTTCATCGTATATAATAAAATCGGCTCTCCATTGGAAAGCCGATTTTATTGTCCGTATCAATTACTTTTTTATAGGACCGTTGTTAATTTCAGACAGCGGCACATTAATTTCAAAAATCTTGCCGCGGATCTCTTGAATACCGAAAGACGTCAACCGTGCCGAGTGCATTTCTAGATAGGCCTGAGCCGCTTCTTTAGTTTCAAATAGATAAACGCCGCCAGCTTCTTTTGCCGCCGCATCTTCCGTCCAAATTTTCCAGATCATACCCGGCTCGTCATTTATGCTTTGAGCCAATTCTGCAAAACCTTTTGACATTTCTTCGCCAAATGGGCCATCCATTGTAAAATCCACTTGTAATAAATACGTCATTTCAAAACCCCTTTTCATTTTACGTATATGTTTGCCGCGGTTATTTTGCCTGGATATACTTCTCGCCCAGGATCTCTTTAATTTCATACACATCTTGTGACAATTGTTTTGTAACGAATGGAGCTACGTCTTTTTCTTCAATTGAATAATATTCTTCAATTTCACGTGAAAATAATAATTTCTCTTTGCGGAGTAATTGATCTAAATCAGATAGCTGCTTTGGTTGCAACGTTTCATCTGGCAGTAATTGCTGAAGTGCATTCGTGTATTCTTCAGCGTTTCGGGCACCTACGATTCGAACCCCTTTTTGCTCTTCATTCACCATGACGATTGTCGGGAAGCCGCGGACACCCAGCTCACGGACACGCTGGAAATCTTCATGTAACGAAGTATTTGCTGCTGGAAGCTTTGATTGAGTAAGGATAGCTTCCCCATCAAGTCCGATTTGATCGATAAGAGTGATCAGCACTTCATCTTGTGCGATGTTTTTATTGAAAGCGAAAAGCTCTTCCCGTGCACGGCGTAAAAATGTATTAGCGAGCTCCGGATTTTTTTCCTGAATCACCTTATACACGCGAGAAGGGATAAAAGAAGACTCGATTGGATTGTCGTACCAAACGGTTCCGTCAATTGGCATGCGTGAATGTTCACCCACTTCTCTCCAATGGCCCGCCACATCTGACGGGCTGGAAATTCCATTGCCCGCATCTGTGAAGCCATCCCACTTTTCCAGTAATCCGCCCATAAGCGTATGCATAGTAACATATTGCCCGTATTGATCAATAAACTTTCTGAGGACTGGTTCTAATGCCCAGCAATGTGAACAGATAGGATCTGTTACGTAATACAGTTCAACCTTTTTTCTTTGCGCTGAAAAGTCAATAAACTCCATTGCATCAGTATCCTCTCCGCCCGGCCCGCATATACCGGTTTCCAAATCACAAATCATAGTATTTTTTGTTTCCATGGTAATTCCTCTTTTCATTTTTTAGTATCAGACGATTCAAGCTCTATATATTGCTGTGCCCATGCCTGTATTGGCTGCAAAGCAATAGCCAGTTGCTGTCCTTTTTCTGTCAGCTGATACGTAATAGTAACAGGAGTTCCTGCCATTACGTTTTTTACGACTAAGTTACATTCCGCAAGTTCCGTCAGTTTTAACGAAAGTGACCTTGGCGTAATGTCATGCAAATCACGCTTCATTTGCGAAAAATGGGCAGTATAATCGGGGCAATTCGACAAATAATGAATAATGAGTCCGTTCCAGCGCCTCCCCAAAATCTCGAAGCTGGATTCTAAATAAGGGCATACTTTAATAAGTAACACCTCCAACCAATACATTCATTATAATACGATATAGTTACTATACCAAGTATAAAGATTATACCACGCAGACAGCTTTCCGATAGGATTATTATTTACTGTATAAATAAGAAATTCCATACAAAAAAGGCGACTCTCTTCTATTAGATAGAGAAATCGCCAGTATATATTTATTGCGCAGGATTAACCTGAACTTCCACCGTAATTTTAATATCATCGCCCACTAATACGCCGCCTGTTTCTAACGCTTGATTCCAAGTTAAACCGTACTCTTTTCTGGAAATTTTCGTTTCTGTTTCAAAACCGACTACATCCACACCCCAAGGATTTTTTCCTGAGCCTGTACGGACGACGTTAAATGTCGTTTTCTTTGTGACGTCTTTGACAGTAAGATCACCTGTCACATCAAATTTGTCGTTTCCTGTTTTAACAATTTCCGTAGAATCAAATGTAATCTTCGGATAGGTTTCTGCAGCGAAGAAATCTTCTGAACGCAGATGGTTATCACGGTCATTATTATTTGTATTGATGGTGTTTACATCAATTTCAAAATGTATGCTCGCTTCATTTAAATTCTCCGGATTCCCATTAACAGAACCTTCAAATCCAGTGAAGCTTCCCTTCACGTTTGAAACCATCATATGTCTAACTGAAAAACCTATGTTTGAATGTGCTGCGTCTACTGTCCACTTTGTCATTATAAAACTCTCCTCTTCATTCTGTTTTTTATAATAAATACTAGGTATCTCTTACATATTAGTAAATTATCCCACCCGCGGACAATTTATTTAGAAAGAGGCGATCGATGGAAGTCGACCGGCTCTATATCACTTATTGATTTCCTTTTTTAACCCATTCAGCCACAGTTACAGTACGTTTTGCCTGATATTTTACGGCAGCCTGAACATCTTCAATCATTTTACCGTCCTGCCCTACGGTTACACTAGTTCCGTATGGGTTCCCGCCTGCTCCAAATACAACAGGGTCGCTGTATCCAGGTGTCGCAATAATCGCGCCCCAGTGCATCATCGCAGTATATAAAGATTGTAATGTAGCTTCCTGGCCGCCATGAGGGTTTTGAGCCGACGTCATACCGCTCACCACTTTATTGATGGTTTTGCCGTTTGCCCATAAACCGCCTTGAAGATCAATAAACTGCTTCATTTGTGATGCCATCACACCGAATCGGGTCGGCGTACTGAAAATAATTGCATCTGCCCACTCCAGATCTTCTGAAGTAGCTACCGGAATGTCTTTTGTATCATTTACAGTCGTCTTCCATCTTTCATTGTTTTCAATAACAGAATCCGGTGCTAATTCCTGTACTTTTAACACTCTGACTTCCGCGCCTGCTTCTTTGGCTCCTTCTTCCGCCCATTTCGCTAATTGATAGTTTGTTCCGCCCATACTATAAAAAATGACCGCTAATTTTACATTTGACATATTATCCGTCTCCTTTGTTTTTTCAAATATTTTACTTAAAAACCCCATACGTACACCTGCTTTTTATTGTTTTTTATTCATTTTTATCAATACCACCTCCGAAAAACACGAAACCGCAATACAGTCCTGTTCTTCTTATGCCCTTACACGAGAAATTTTAATCCCATTATTGAAGTTAAATTTTTTCGTGAAAGCAAAGGTGATTGAAATGCTGAGTTCTGAAATACTTCAAATTTACCAGGCTGTAAGCGCCTGGCCATTACTTGCTATATAGTGAAGCATACCAACTGCCGGCGGCATCAACTTCTTCAGCTGTCAGCTGATGGCCTCTATGTTCCCAATGAAGCTCAACTTTTGCGCCAGCCTTTTCCAGTAACGATTGCAGATCTGTTGATTCCGATGGTGAACAGATCGGATCGTTAGTCCCTGCTCCAATAAACACATTCTTCCCTGTCAAATCAGGCAGTTCTATTCCTCTTAGAGGAACCATCGGATGATGAAGAATCGCGCCCTTTAATGCATTCTGATAATGAAATAATAAACTCGCCGCGATATTCGCGCCGTTTGAGTAACCGATTGCGACTACATGATCTCTGTCAAACTCATACTTCTGTGCTGCTTCATCCAGAAACTCATGTAACTCTTTAGTCCGGAATATAAGGTCTTCCTCGTCGAATACTCCTTCAGCCAGTCTCTTAAAGAAGCGGGGCATACCATTTTCTGATACATTCCCCCTGACACTTAATACAGATGCCTCTCTGTCGACTCTCTCTGCAAGGGGCAGTAAGTCCTGTTCATTCCCCCCTGTTCCATGAAGCAAAAGCAGAGTTGGCTTAGCAGGGTCTTTTCCTTTAGTAAATATATGTTTCATCAACTTTCCTCCTTCAGTACTTGAATCTTCACAAAAAGGTCAGTCCAGCTCTCTGACTTCAATGGGAAGGACTGCTTGTTCAATCCTCTCTCGTTGGGATTCATATTGTTCTGGCAGCATCAAATCGCTTCCCATCGTCTCCTGAGATTCATCATGGGCAAATCCTGGAGGGTCAGTTGCAATTTCAAACAGGATTTTACCGTGCTCTCTGAAATAAACCGCATGAAAGTAGTTTCTGTCCCGAACCGGAGTGACACCATACCCTGATTTCTCCACATGCTTTTTCCACTTCAGCAGATCTTCATCATCACTTGCCCGCCACGCAATATGGTGTACCGTCCCAACGCCCATTTCTCCGCTGCCGACAGTGGTTAATTTTAAGTCAATGACATTTCCTATGTCGCTGGTAGAGCGGAAACGGATCAGGTCTCCTTCCTTTCCGACTTGCTCCAGCCCCATTACGTTTTCTAACAGCTCAGCAGTTTTTTCAGGTTCCTTTGACAGCAGCATAGCGCCTCCAAACCCTTTGATGGCTGCATCAGGCGTTACCCCTCCAAAACTCCTCGTACTCAATTCTCCCTCTTCTCTTTCAACAATCTCCAAGTGAAGTCCGTGGGGATCATCAAATTCCAAGTACTTTTCACCAAAGCGTTCAGTTTTTGTGAATGAAATATTGAACTTTTCCAATCTCTTTTCCCAAAACGCCATCGCTCCTACTGGCACTGCGTAGGAAGTGACCCCTACTTGACCATCTCCAATTTTCCCTTGCCGGGCATTAACCCAAGGAAAGAATGTGATGATGGTTCCCGGCTTGCCGCCTTCATCTCCGAAATATAAATGGTAAGTACCCGGATCATCAAAGTTTACGGTCTTTTTAACCAAACGTAACCCAAGCACGCCGGCATAAAAGTCTACGTTCTCTTGCGGATGGCCGACAATTGCTGTGATATGGTGAATTCCTGCGATTTTCTCAGACATTTACATTTCACTCCTTAACTTTTCAATTAACCAAAGTCGGGAGATATTTCTTTTAGACGTTTACCCGCTGTTTGTATAGTTCCCGTCCTGTCAATCAGCATGTCATTTATATCTTCTATAATTACTTTGGTCTCTCCATGGAAAATATATCTCCAATGGCGGCATAGTTGGTGCCGGCTAACCGGCTGACAGCGCCTAAACCTCTTGGATCGATTCGTCCGTTTTCATAAATTTCTTCATTAATATGAAAGCGAATTACTTCCCCGATGAACAAGTCGCTGCCAGGTCCGTCACCCCCGAAAGGGATCGCTTGAACCAGTTTGCATTCCATTCGGACTTTCGCTTCCTTCACTCCTGGAACTTCTATCGTTTCACTTGGCACAAGTGTTAAATCAGCCAGCTCAATTTCACTTTCTGCAGCAGGCAATGAGGCAGCTGTTTCATTGATTTTCGCTACATTCTCATCATCCACAATGTGTACAACAAATTGACGGTTAGTGTACATATTCCGTGCAGTATCTTTCAAACCATCCGCAGGCCTTTGGACAGCGAGAGAAACCATCGGAGGGTTTGACGATACGATATTGAAATAGCTGAACGGTGCCCCATTGACGATGCCTTCCTCAGATTGGGTAGTGACAAAGGCAATAGGCCTCGGAATAATAGAACCTATAAGAAGTTTATAATTATCTCGCTCACTATTTTTTGCCGGATCAATCGAAATCAATGAATTCAATCCCCTTTCATGCAATCGGCTTACAGATACTCTTTTTCAATTTCAAGTGTGCTCCGCACAGTGTCAATCGGTCTTACCGCTGCTTCAATTTGCTCCCGTTTTCCTTCAAGGAATGGCGGCAGTGACAAGATTTCCCCTACAGTTTCGTACGGTTCGTCACCCATAAAGCCGGGACCGTCTGTTGCCCATTCAAAAAGAAGGCCCGGTGCCACACGTGCATATAAAGATTCAAAGAAGAAGCGGTCAACGTAGCCTGAAGTACTGAATCCGGAAGCCTGCATATGGTCGATCCATTCATGCAGCACCTTTGTATCCTCTACGCGGAAAGCTGCGTGATGCACTGTACCAAATCCCTGTCGGCCTGCCGGCAATTTTTCGTTATGTTCCACAATGACCTGTGCGCCATTTCCTCCTTTACCCATTTCAAATAAGTGGAATGCGCCTTCTGCTGCAATTTCACGCATAAACATTACTTTTTCCAAAAGCTCTTTAAAATTGTCAAACTGCGCGATGCGAATATGAACCGGCCCTAAACCTGTAATCGCAAACTCCAAAGGCACCGGACCATTCTGCCAAGGCGTGCCCGACTCAATACCTTCGTTAAATTCATCGGAAATTAACATATACTGTTGGTCATCAAAGTCGACAAAGGAAATCGTCTTCTTGCCGAACACTTCCTCTATACCATTATGTTTTACCTGATACTTGTCAAAACGTTTCACCCAGTAATCAAGGGCAGCGTCTGTCGGAACACGGAAGGCCGTTTTATAAATTTCATTCGTTCCATGCGTGCCTTTTGGAATACCTGGGAAATCAAAGAACGTCATATCAGTACCGGCGGATCCTTTATCGTCCGCGAAGAATAAATGGTACGTTTGGATATCATCCTGATTGACTGTTTTCTTTACAAGACGCATTCCCAAAATATATGTGAAAAATTCATAGTTCTTTTCTGCACTGCTTGTTATAGCTGTTACGTGGTGAATTCCTTTTAAATGTTCCATAAATAATTCCTCCCGTTTATTGTTCTAAGTGAAGTATCTCTATTTCGAGATATATATGTTTTAAAAAAATTTACTGCTGTAAGCAGCTTATTCTTCATTTCATTCAGTTGGCATCGTTAAATTAACGGAAACTGTAGTTTATTTGCCAGTAAAGATAAATTAGAACGAATCGACTTATCTCGAATTCGTAATAAATATAACACGGCTTCATTTTCTTTGTCAACACTTTAATTTAAATTAATTAAAATTGACGGTAAAGCAGGGTAACCCTACTGTTTCTATACCTGAACTATTCCCCAATTTACAAAAAATATACCTACTTAGTCTAATAAGATATTAGCCGTTCCAAAATATTTATTGCAAACCTTTAAATAGTATATTCTCCTAAACAGCAGCAACGTGACAGCCCCTAAAAAAATATGTTCAGTTAAACAAGCATGTATGCTTTACCTTCAAGATTAAATGAATGACTGGCGCCAACCAGGACAGCACTGAATATTTTTATTAAATTCGTAAAATAAAGATCAACCGAGAAACAGATTATTTAATTGAGAATATAGTAGTTACATTCAACGGCACATGCTTCTCTTTTTTAAAAAGATTTAATTAGATAATAACAATAGAATCTTTCGTAATACATATTGTATAGCGTGCACCACAAGCAGTCCGAGTATAAATGTTGACAAACAATTTCACTTATACGATAATGATTATGTAATTAGAATTATTATAGTTAGTTGATGGCGATAAAATTTTTATAGTTACCGCGGTTTAGGTTTTAACGATATGGCCAAAACTAGCTATAAATATCATTTAGGAGGAATTTGTTTATGTCACAAATCGGTAAAGCAGTAGAATCATTTAAAGCTTCAGCTTACAACGCAGGAAGCGGAGAGTTCATCGACATTACTGAAGAGAACATGAAAGGTCAGTGGAGTGTTGTTTGCTTCTACCCGGCAGACTTTACTTTTGTTTGTCCAACTGAACTGGAAGACCTTCAAAACCAATACGCTACGCTAAAAGAACTTGGTGTTGAAGTGTACTCTGTTTCAACAGATACACACTTTACACATAAAGCATGGCACGATCACTCAGAAGCAATCAGTAACATTAGATATATTATGATTGGTGACCCTTCACAGAGAATTTCACGCAACTTCGATGTGTTAGATGAAGAATCAGGTCTTGCTCAGCGCGGTACGTTCATTATTGACCCGGATGGTGTTGTACAAGCAGCAGAAATCAACGCTGACGGCATCGGCCGTGACGCAAGCACGCTTGTAGGCAAAGTGAAAGCAGCTCAATATGTTCGCAACAATCCAGGCGAAGTTTGCCCGGCAAAATGGGAAGAAGGCGGAGAAACACTAAAGCCAAGCCTAGATCTTGTAGGGAAAATTTAATTTGAAATAGCGGGGGCATCCCCGCTTTTTTTAAAGAAAAATTATTAAGGAGTATGATTAGTCTTGTTAGAACCAGCTATAAAAGCACAATTAGCTCAGTACCTCGAGATGATGGAAAATGACGTGCTTCTGAAAGTCAGCACGGGATCTGACCATGTTTCGAATGAAATGAACGTTTTAGTGAATGAATTAGAAACGATGTCATCTCACATTAAAGTAGAGAAAACCGAGCTGGAAAGAACCCCAAGTTTCAGTGTAAACCGTATCGGAGAAGATACTGGCATCACGTTTGCAGGCGTCCCGCTTGGACATGAATTCACTTCATTAGTTCTTGCGTTATTACAAGTAAGCGGACGTGATCCAAAAGTAGATCAGAAGCTTATTGATCAAGTAAAAAAACTTGACGGTACTTACCATTTCGAATCGTATATAAGCTTAAGCTGTCAAAACTGTCCTGAAGTGGTCCAAGCACTTAACATTATGAGTGTCCTAAACCCGAACATAACTCATACGATGATTGATGGTGCGGCATTTAAAGAGGAAGTTGAAAGCAAAAAGATCATGGCTGTGCCAACAGTATATTTAAATGGGGAAGAATTCTCAGGCGGCCGTATATCACTGGAAGAAATCCTTGCGAAAATGGGCAGTGCGCCAGACGCTTCGGAACTTGAAAACAAGGAGCCGTTTGACGTGCTTGTTGTCGGAGGCGGTCCTGCAGGTGCAAGTGCTGCTATTTATGCGGCGCGCAAAGGGATTCGCACGGGCGTTGTAGCAGATCGTTTTGGCGGTCAAATTTTGGACACGGCTACGATTGAAAACTTTATTAGTGTTACTCGAACTGAAGGTCCAAAACTTGCTGCAAGCCTTGAAGAGCACGTGAAAGAGTACGACGTAGATATCATGAACTTACAGCGTGCAAAACGTTTGGAAAAGAAAGATCTTATTGAAATTGAACTGGAAAACGGTGCTGTTTTAAAGAGTAAATCGGTTATCCTTTCCACAGGTGCCCGTTGGCGAGACATTGGCGTCCCTGGCGAAGCAGAATTTAGAAATAAAGGTGTCGCATACTGCCCGCACTGTGATGGCCCATTGTTTGAAGGCAAAGACATTGCTGTCGTTGGCGGCGGCAACTCTGGCATTGAGGCAGCAATTGACCTTGCAGGTATTGTAAAGCATGTAACAGTTCTTGAG
Organism: Sporosarcina sp. P37; assembly: GCF_002109365.1. NCBI lineage: Bacteria > Bacillati > Bacillota > Bacilli > Caryophanales > Caryophanaceae > Sporosarcina > Sporosarcina sp. P37. The sequence continues at coordinate 1,984,906 of NZ_CP015349.1, read as the reverse complement.
TTTGCTTCCGAGCTGAAAGCCGACTCTGTTTTACAAGACAGACTTCACAGCCTTCCAAACGTTACTGTATTGAAAAATGTTCAAACGAAAGAAATTACTGGTACCGATAGTGTAAACGGAATTACGTACATTGACCGTGACACAAATGAAGAGCACCATATCGAACTGGCTGGCGTTTTTATTCAAATTGGTCTCGTACCAAATACAGACTGGCTAGGCGATTCAGTTGAACGTAATAAATTCGGCGAGATTGTTGTCGATAAGCGCGGTGCAACAAACGTGCCTGGCGTTTTTGCTGCGGGAGACTGCTCCGATAGCGCCCATAAACAAATCATTATTGCAATGGGATCAGGCGCAACTTCTGCGTTAAGTGCATTTGATTATCTAGTTAGAAATTAATGGTTAGGCATGAATTGCTGAAATCATTCAGCGATAGTGGGGTTGAGCATACGAATCCGTTTCCGGACTCGTTCGTCCCTCTCACACCCCATACCCCATACGTACGATCGCGCATATGGCGATTTACTAATGTAAGCGTACGAACTGGTACAATTCGGATATATTCACATATCCAAATTGTACCCGTTTTCTTTTTATTAAAAGAACCGCACACGTACAATCCGTCCTGGAAGCGCTGGTCGCTTGGGAGCTTGCCTATATTACCCGAGCGTTACGAGTTCCAGGTGGCTCAAGGGAAATATAAACAGTTTCAAGTCGTGAAGAAATTGATTCGCGGAACGAATACTGTCATCAATGCCTGTGACTTATCTTCACAAAATCATGTGTACATAATAAACAGTCTTATCCTTAATTTAAGTACTACATAGATATCCCGTTATTTTTTCATTTGTACATAAATAAAAAAATGCGAAAAATCAGATGTTACATCTAGACTCTTATGCATTTTCAAGTTTCTTTTATCTTTAACTCTCTAAATTGTTGCCATTTAATCTGCACGAGCGCTTAACCATTTCCGTTTAGTTGCCCCAAACCTTACCCTTTATGTTTTTATTAATTGTACAAGTATTTATCTAAGTAGATTTAACAAAATCAAGATCGAAAAGTTCCAATACTTTCAAACAAATGAATGACGTGCTTATAGATTGTTTTACTAACTCTTCAATTTCCTCAAAAAGTGGTTGGTTTAAATAACCCTAAATTGGATGGTTCTCGAATATGTTTTATATTATAAAATTATAACGTATAGAATAAAAAATATTTATAAAAAGGAGTAAGGCATGAAGGTAGCTCTCATAGTTTCATTCATTTTTGTATTTATTGTTTTAGCTGTCGGACTAATTTTGACCATATCCGCAGCTAATTCTATGAATAAAGATTACAATGTGGAAAACAGTTTTTCTTATCTGCTATGGGTTTATGTTCTGGCAATCCCATTTACTATTATAATAGTACTCGTAGGTATATTTATAGTATATTAACACGAGAGGACGGTTCGGAACCAGTGAAGTAGTACATGTCGTTCTCGTGTCACAGAAACCGTCTAAGATTGCTTAAAATGGGGGAACTAAAAAGTTAGTGGAGTTCTTTGGAATTCAGATGTTTTCAAACATTCCCCCGTTATTTCTTAGCGCGTGGACAAACCTAGAAATGCCTTCTTTTATTGAGGCTTCGTTCCCTTTGCCATAAGTAAATCGAACGTATCCATTTTTTGAGCCCATTATTCTCCCAGGTACAAATGAAACGCCTTTTTTCATGGATTCTTCAAGTAACTTATATTCATCAATTTCGTGATTAATTTTACACCATAAATGAATTCCGCCTTGTGGCACTAAATATGTAACCTCATCTTTAGATAAGCTGTCCAATGCCAAAATTAACGCATTCCTTCGCTCCCTCAGTTGAATCCTTAAATTTGAAACGTGTTCGTCAAATTGGGGGGAATCTAGAAATTGATTCGCTATCCATTGAGGAAAAACACTATGGCCAAAGTCAATTTGCTGTTTGCCGTCTGACAAGCGTTTAATCACTTTTTCAGGACCAATAATCCAGCCAATACGCAGGCCTGATGCAACCACTTTTGATAACGAACTAATGTATAAAACATTATCATTATCATCCATTGACTTTAACGTAGGTCCAATGCACCTGTCGAATGACGTCAAATTATAAGGATCATCCTCTATTATCGGGAAACCGTGCTTTGATGATATTTCCAATATTCTCTTTCGGCGCTCCAGCGACATTTTCGTGCCAGTAGGATTTTGATAATCAGGATTTAAGAAGAGCATACGAATTCGATGTTTTCTTTGTAAAGCTTCAATATCATCAGGATTTACACCATGTTGATCAACTGGGAGTAAGAGCGTTTTAACACCAAATGATTGAAAGATCGGTAAAGAGAATGCATAGGATGGGTCTTCAATCGCTACTGTATCGCCTGGTTTTAACAAGCATTGAACGATAAGGTGTATTGCTTGCTGAGCACCCGATGTAATCAATATGGAGTTTGGCTCAACTACCATACTTTTATACGTTTTCATATGTTTACAAATAGTCTCCCGTAATCCGGCATCGCCTAAAGGATGGTCGTAACCTAAATGCTCCTCAAACGCATGTTCCTTAAGAATCCTGGCGAATTGGATGGTAGGTAGTAAATCCGCTGCAAGCTCTCCGCTTGATAGGTTAATCATTCCTTTTTGCTCAGTTTCATTACGAAGTTTCTGTACCAACGGAAGATTCGGAAGAAATGAGCCATCCTCTACATATCTCCCCCAATTGGGAACCCTTTTATGGGTTAGCCCCCATATATCCGTATTTATATACGTGCCGCTCCCTATCTTTCTGACAATTAATCCGACTGCTTCTAGCTCATCGTAAGCAGTCACCACCGTACTCCTATTAATCTCTAATTTTTTTGCCAACTCACGTTCAGACGGTAATGGCAGGTCCTGAGATAAATCTCCCGATAAAATTGCATTCTCTATTTGTTCTACAAGTTGCCTATACATAGGTTTTTTTATTGAACGGTCTAGCATAAATTGCATTATACTCCACCCTTTATTTGTAATTTTTCATATAACAATTATGTATTATGCCTATGATGATACAGTAAATGCTATTATAACATCTCTTGACATCAGTATCCTGTAGTAGTGTTAAAGACGATCTTGGCCATGAATCGGATGACAGTCGCTCAAACAAATGAAACAAACGTGAATTCCCCCACTTGTTCAACCTCTCATGCAGATTAATCTCACTATAGATCCTTGCTCCCAACTCGTAAACTTCTTCCATTTATGCGATAATAACAGAACGAACGTACTATACATACGACTGAGGTGATCATATGAAACCTGTAATCCTAGCCGAAAAACCAAGCCAGGCAAAAGCTTATGCCGATGCTTTCTCTTCGCGAAAACATGACGGCTATATGGAAATCAATCCGTGCCCGACGTTTCCGGAAGGGGCTTTTTTGACGTGGGGTGTCGGGCATCTCGTGGAGTTAAAAGAACCGCACACGTACAATCCGTCCTGGAAACGCTGGTCGCTTGGGAGCTTGCCTATATTACCCGAGCGTTACGAGTTCCAGGTGGCTCAAGGGAAATATAAACAATTTCAAGTCGTGAAGAAATTGATTCGCGGAACGAATACGGTTATTAATGCCTGCGACGTGGACCGGGAAGGGTCGAATATCTTCTACTCGATCTACTACATGACCGGTGCCCGCAATCAATTGATTCAGCGGCTGTGGATTAACTCGCTGGAAGCAGATGAAGTGCGTAAAGGGTTTGAAAATTTACGTGACAATAAGAAAGATCTGCAACTATACGAGGAAGCGAAAGCCCGTCAAATTAGCGACTGGCTGGTCGGCATGAACGGTTCAAGGCTATATACCCTTCTGCTGAAAGCAAAAGGAATTGAAGAAGTGTTTCCAATCGGCCGCGTGCAGTCGCCGACGGTCTATTTAATTTACCAGCGGCAGCGTGAAATCGAAACATTTGTATCGGAACCATTTTTTGAAGCAGAAGCCATTTTTACGGCAGCAAACGGAACGTATAAAGGGAAAGCAAAACTGAAGGAGCCAAAGCGTGAATTGATTGCGGATGCATTGAACAGCCGCAATATTACCAAACGAACCCCCGGTGTCATTACAGAGCTGACCAATACGGATAAACGCACGCCGCCGCCACAGCTTCACTCACTTTCCACCTTGCAGGCGACTGCTAACCGGCGCTGGAAGGCGAGTCCTGCGACGGTATTGAAAACGATGCAGACACTGTACGAGAAGAAGCTCGTGTCCTATCCCCGAACAGATACGCGGCACATTACACCAAGTGAATTTAACTACTTGGCGGCAGCTGTAGAAGACTACCAACAAGTAATCGGGCATCCGTTTGAAGTCGCTGTCCGAACACCGAAGAAGCGCTACGTCGACAGTTCAAAAGTACAAGAACACTATGCCATCATTCCGACGAAAAAACTGCCCACCCCCGCAGCACTGGCAAAACTGGCCCCACTCGAACGTAATCTGTACGAAGAAGTCGTGCGGACGACGCTCGCCATGTTCCATCGGGATTACTTGTACACTGAAACAAAGGTTACGACAGATGTGAATGGGCTGCCATTCTTTACAACTGGTAAAACAGAACGCGACAAAGGCTGGAAGGAACTTTTCAGTGCGCCGAAAAAGACCAAAGAAAACGAAGAGCCAGCCTTGCCGCCACTTGAGAAAAGCGAAACAGTACAAAGTGATATCGGCATTAAAGAAGGCGCGACTCAGCCGCCAAAACCGTACACAGAGGGCCAGCTGATCGCGATGATGAAAACATGCGGAAAGTTAGTGGAAGACCAAAGCGAGACCGACATTCTGAAGGAAATCGAAGGACTCGGAACCGAAGCAACGCGAAGCAGCATTATCGAAACCATTAAAAGGCACGGCTATATTTCGGTAACCAAAAATATTGTATCTATCACTGACAAAGGGCGCGTGCTCTGTCAGACTATCGAAGGCAGTCTGCTAGCCAGCCCTTCCATGACTGCAAAATGGGAAACGTATCTGAAGAAAATCGGAAACGGCGAAGGTACAGGCCAGCATTTTCTTGGCAGCGTATCAAAATTCATTCAGAAACTGATTGAAGATGTTCCGTCCCAACTGGAGAAGCAGACCATCGACATCGTGCTCCCGCCTCGCCCTTCTTCGCGCAAAGGCGGAGGCTATACACGGACAGAAGTCGCTCCTTGTCCGCGGTGCGGCAAAGGCATGATTATCGAACATCAAAAATTTTACGGCTGCAGCAATTATAAAAACGGCTGCAAACAGACTTTCCCGGGTCTGTTCCTGAAAAAAAAGCTCACAGTGCCGCAAGTTAAACTTCTGTGCACGAAAGGCAAAACAAACACGATCAAAGGCTTTACCTCGGCTGACGGGAAAAAGTTCGACGCATCACTGGAATTGAAAGACGGAAAACTGAATCTGGTGTTTATGTAGCCAATATTGAATTGTACAAAAGGAAGACAGCTCCGTATCCCGCGGACTTGTCTTCGTTTTTATGTTTATCATTCTTCATTAGAAATGCATACTGGCTTTACAAGATCGGCGACAACAACCGGGAAATCCCTTGCTTGAATTTAATCAGCAGCGATCGTTCCATGTACATTTCGCTCGTCAGCTCTGAACTCAATGCCGTATCTTTACGGAATAAATCCGCCAGCTGTTCAGCGACCTTCTCATCATATACGATTGCATTCACTTCAAAGTTCAAACGGAAACTGCGCGAGTCAATATTCATCGTCCCGACAGAGGCCACTTCCTCATCTACAACAATCGTCTTCGCATGCAGAAATCCATTCTCATACAACAATACGGTGGCGCCATAATTCAGTAACTCACCGACATAGGACCAAGTAGCCCAGTAGACAAACGGGTGGTCAGGCTTACAGGGAATCATAATCTGGACATCCACACCCGACAGCAGTGCAATTTTACACGCATCCATAAAGCTCGTATCCGGAATAAAATATGGTGTTTGAATATAGACGCTTTTCTTTGCGGATAAAAGCAGCTTGATATACATATTCTTCAGGTGCTCCGTTTCCGAATTTGGACCGCTCGAGACAATTTGCACAGGACTCGTACCGTGTAGTATTTCTTCCTGGAATACATACTCCTTCCAGTCACCGGGGTCCTTTTTCCCTGCCTGATGCCAGTCCAAAATGAATTTCCCTTGAATATGATTGACCGCTCCGCCTGTAATTCTGAAATGTGTATCACGCCAATAGCCAAACTTCTTATCGAGTCCAAGATATTCATCACCGACATTAAACCCGCCAATATACGCCGTCTTTCCGTCTATGATACATAGCTTTCGGTGGTTTCGATTATTAATCCGGAAATTGATCAGACGGAACATAGATGGAAAGAATACCTCAACTCTTCCGCCCGCTGCACGTAAATCGTCATAGAATGCCGGCGGTGTTTTCTTCGATCCCACTTCATCGTATAAGAGTCTGACCCTGACTCCCTCTTCCGCCTTTAGAATCAGCAGATCGCGCAGCTTTGTCCCAAGCGAATCTGACTGAATAATATAGTACTGAATATTGACCTCTTTTGTTGCTGCGCTGATATCAGCAAATAATGCCGCAAATTTTTTATGGCCGTCATCAAAAATTTCAATGTCATTATCCTTGGAAAGCAGGGCATGTGACGACTTCAGATTCATATGGATTAATTCAGTATGATCCTTTAATAACTGATTGCTTTCAAGTAAAGCCAAGTTTTCAGGCAACAGCTGCAGATCCACTTCTGTTTTCTCAGCTTTCCTTTCAGCAGCAGACAGATTATAAAAGTTTTTCTGTTTCATACTGCGGCCGAAGAACAGGTAAATGAAGAAACCGACAATCGGCAGAAACACCAGGACTAAAATCCATGCCCACGTATTGCCTACATCTTTTCTTTCTATAAATAAAACCCAAGCCAATAGCAGCGCGTTGAGAATCGTGATGACAGATACGAGCAGCGTAAGGACATTGCCAAGCTCCATGCCCATGATCATCCCTTCGAGTTCCAGCATTCTACCCGCTCCCATTCATTGAAAGTAGACTCTAATATAGCACAGAGCAAAGGTTTTCGCTGTTATTTTCTTAAGACTCGACAGATGAATATAGCTAATCCCTCTCATCGCAAAATGTATAAACCAATACTGTCCGCTTCGCAGTATCTGTTTCTGCATGAAACGGATAGAAGCCAGCATACCCAAAGACCGAAAATTTTTTCTCCATGAAGTTTGGCATGCAACGTTTCCCATACATCTGCAGCAGATGCTTAGGCAATAATCCTATCGTGATAATTTCCCGGGAAATGTTCCTTTACTCTCCCGCTTATTTTATCTTTTCTGTTCTTTAGTTTTTTTATATTGCGCCATAATATTTATGCCCCTCATTTCCCAGGCTGCCTAAAGATGCTTCGTGAATGCGCAATGGCTGTTCCTTGTACATAGCGTTTTCATATGTCGCTTAACATGTCTGGCACATACTAAATGTCTTCTATTGACTAGATGCCATACCAGATACTACGTCGTCTCCTGCTTTCCGCTGAAAAACTCTTCTTTCAGGCGCTTTCCATAGGCAAGTCCGCTTTCTCCGCGCTGTCTAGGAAACTCCTGCATGACAATCGGCAGTACTTTCTGCCACAGCACATCCATCACATATACATCCCGGTCAAACTGGTAATCAAGTTCATTCAGTGATAATTGCAGTGTTTTTGCATATTTTCGTTTTTCCGCATCCCATATCGTCGATACATTCTCTTTAATATAATTATCTATTTCATCTTCCGTAATCGTAATACCGTATGCTTCTTCCGCGACTTCCAGGGCCTCTTGATAATGGTCTGTCTGTTTTTCCGCAATCCCTTTTAGAAATGGCGAAGAGTGCTCTTGTTCTGTCAGGTTATTTTTTACGCGGATACGGAATTCCGTCTTACTCGATGAAAAGGGTTGTTCTGATTGTTTGGTATAGGTTCCTTCTTGTATCGATGCAAGTTCATCTTTAATTTCAGGCATGTCCTTCAGTACTTTTTCAACAGATTGATTCATCTGAGCATAATCAATCCCTATCGTTTCGATTTTCCGCTGTTCAGAACTTGCTGTCTGTTTGATCAACAATGTTCCGGCAATCAAAACGGTAAAGCAAATCATAGTAAGGTGAAACCGATTTCGAATGGTCATAGTCATAGCTCCTCCATCTGTTAGGTCATTCCAGTATGCCATGGAACAGGTGCGGTATTTGTTGAATTCGCTGAATAATAGAATAAAATTTCCTTTATAATTCGACAATAAAAAAACCCAAGAACACGGATTGAATCCGATTCTTGGGCCGCTGACTATTAACGCGCAGATGGTGATTTCTCAATCATAAACGTAACAATTACAAATAAAGCAAAACTGACCAGCAACACAGTACCGCCGACAATATAGAATATGAGCGCAAAGACTTCATTGACATTAAACGGCTTCATAAACTGCAGCCACATTCCTGCGGTCAGTCCAATGGAACCAATAATTCCTGTCCAGCCTTGAAGCGTCAGCAGCTTTCTTGCACGGACACGGTAGATCTTGTAGAACACGCCCCAAGAGAACACTGACAGCCAGCCAACCAATAAAATATGGGCGTGAATCGGGCGGAATGCGTAAGAACCTGCCCCCGCCATATGAGAACCAAGCACCGTCCCTATTAAACCAAAAGTTGCCGCAATACGAATTAATCGTACACTCCATTTATCTTGCATTATATATTTCCTCCCGTCATCTTTCTACTGCATTCATCATAACATGCCAAGATGAACGGAAGATGAACTGACGGTTACAAGTTCGGCAAATACACAGTGAACATCGTACCGCTGCCAAGTGTACTGTCGACTTCGATACGTCCATCATGCAGACGGACAACTTGTTCCACTATTGATAACCCAAGTCCAGTGCCTTCCGCCTCGCGCGTACGTGAATGATCAGCACGGTAGAAGCGGTCAAATATCCGAACCTTCGTTTCCTTTGACATACCGATTCCTGTATCTTCAATTGAGAAGCAAATTCCATTCACTTGCTCGGTCAGCTTGATATCAATCGTGCCTCCGTCCGGCGTATATTTCAGTGCATTCGATAATAAGTTTTCCCAAACCTTTTCAAGGAATTCAGGATCACCCTTATACCTGACTTCGTCGATCTCCAGCATGACGGACATTTCTTTTTCCTGCAGCAGCCATTGCGATTTCCGCACAGTCTCTTTCACTTGCTGATCCACGCGGAAGACTTTCTTCTGCAGCGGGGAAATAAGCTGGTCAAGTGATGTCAGCAGAAGCAACTGTTTGGTCAAGGTCGAGAGCCGTTCTGTTTCTGACCAAATGATTTCTGCATAACGTTTGCGTTCATTGGCAGGCAGCTCTTCGTCAGACAGCAAGTCTGCATAGCCTTTAATATTCAATAAAGGCGACTGGAAGTCATGAGATACATCACTGATGAATGCTTTCCGAATCTGATCATTTTCACTCAGACGATCCATCATCTGCTGAAAGCTTTTCGCCAACTGTCCAATCTCATCGCGGCGGTCAATTGACAGCGTACCTGTGAATTTTTCTTCGCCCACTTTTTTTGTTGCCTTCGTCAGTGCCACTATCGGCTGAATCAGCTTCCGCGCAACGATCAGCATCGCAAGAATACTGATGATTGCCATGACAATGACCATACCGCCGAGCAGGTAGTGTATTTCCGTAAAGAGCATCTTAATATCAGGACGCAGAAAAAGCGCATAGGTCTGCCCTGCATGAGTAAACGGCACACCTACTGTATTGGCAGATTCATTTGAAAAATAACCCGTCACAAATGTTTCAGCTTTCAGATCACGCATACCGTGGTACACTTCTCCGCTGTATACTCTCCGAATCGCCGCTTCTTCGAGGTTATTGTCGCGGAACGCCTCGCCGTAAACTGTGGAAGTCCCTTCAGGCATTACGACAAGAAGCTTATATCCCGTACTTGCCAGCATAGTAAAATAAGCCGTCAAATCGAGCCCGTCATTCTCTTCAATGAACGATGCGATCTGCTCCGCTACCTTCACATTCTTTACATCATTCTGGTCCTTCAAATACCTGTGATAATACGTATTAACCGAAAGAAAAGCCACAACCGCACTCGACAGCATAATTCCTACGGTTAAAATAAGAAACTTTCCGTAGAGCGACTTCATTCCGCACCCTCAAGCTTATAGCCGACACCGCGCACAGTGACAATTTTCACCTGATCAGTCAGCTTATCAAGCTTATCCCGCAAACGTTTGATATGCACACTCAGCGTCTGCTCATCTCCTTCGTAGTCAAAGCCCCACACACGCTCAACTAGCACCTCGCGCGTGAATACCTGACCATGCCGGGATGCGAGCACTGATAGAAGCTCAAACTCCTTCAATGGCAGCAGCAATGACTTTTTGCCAACCACCACTTCATAGCTTTGCCGGTTGATTAATAAAGGTCCAACTTGTATAAGCCGGTCAACCGCCCTGTCATAACGTCGCAAAATTGCATGGATACGGAATAACAACTCTTTCGGTTCAAATGGTTTTACTAAATAATCATCAGATCCGGCCAAAAAGCCCCGCTCCTTATCCTCCATCTCTCCTTTTGCCGTCAGCAGCAGCACTGGAATCTCCGTCTCTTCGCGAAGTCTCTTCGTCAGTGTATAACCGTCCATCCCAGGCATCATTACATCAACCACTGCCAAGTCCGGCCATTCCTGCTCCGCAAGCTCTAATGCCTCCAGTCCATTCATTGCCTTCACCACGGTATATCCCGCCTGCCGTAAATGTATACTGACGAGCTCTAGAATATGTATATCATCATCCACCACTAAAATTTTCATCTGGACCGCACCCTCCTTTTCCATTCCGCATTTAATAATCCGGAAAATATAATAATCACTGCAGTTAAATAAAACCATAACACAAGCATAATAATTCCCGCTAACTGTCCGTACAATCTGGAGTAATCAACCCGCGATACATAATCTCCGAACAACAGCGATACGAGCTGCCAGCCAAACGCTGAAAGCAATGCACCCGGCAATGCCTGTTTCCACTTCATTTTACCAGTGGGAACGAGCTGATAAAATATTAGAAAAAAGATAAACAGGAAGAACGTCCCCAGGCCCCATTTAATATTCGGCCAAACGTATAACCAGCCTTCCCACGCTTCCAGCACATCATAATACGCAATAACTGTACGCAGTAACCTTTCAATCAGCGGCAGGAACAGCGACAGCGGCACAACAAGCATAAACAGAACTGTCACTCCGAGAGTGCGTATGAGACTGACCCATACCGGCTGCCTGTGAATTTTCTGATTCGCTAAATCCAATGAACGTGCAAATGATTGGACGGCAACAGATGATGTCCATAACGCGGCCAGAACACTCAGCACGAGCAATTTGCCGTGACTCTTGTAGAGCATGGACTGAACACTTTGCTCAAGAAGCTGAAAAGATTCATCCGGCACAAAGGGACGCAGCAACGCCAGTATACTCGCCTCTTCCACCGGCAGAAATTGCACAATCGACAATACCACCAGTAAAAACGGGAGCACCGATAGCAACAGATAATAAGCGTTCTGCGCCGCCTGATCAAAAAAGCGTTCCTTAAAGAAGCGCTTAATTATCCTTATGACCATAAAATCATCCCCCCTCAACCATCGTACGTTTCTTACTATTAATATACCCCAATCACACACTCTATTAGATTAAATATATTATTGCATATATTTTATGGATATTTTGGCTGGAGAGATGTTTTGAAGGGATAGTTCGGGGCATAGGAAGGGGTATTGAGGGGGTGTGAAGGGGGTGTGAAGGGTGTGTATGAGCGCTTGGACGGAGAGATAGAGCGGATGCCGCGTGAGTATGAGCGCTTGGCAAGGGGCTTAGAGCGAATCTCGAGCGGGTATGAGCGTTTGGACGGAGGATTAGAGCGGATGCCGCCCGAGTATGAGCGCTCAGCCGAAGACATAGAGAGGATACCGGGCGAGTATGAGCGTTTGGACGGAGGCTTAGAGCGGATGAACCGGAGTTATGAGCGCTTGGCCGAAGACATAGAGCGTATACCGCCCGAGTATGAGCGCTTGGGTGGAGGCATAGAGCGGATGCCGCACAAGTATGAGCGCTTAGCCCGAGACATAGAGCGGATGAACTGGAGTTATGAGCGCTTGGCTGAAGACATAGAGCGTATACCGCCCGAGTATGAGCGCTTGGGTGGAGGCATAGAGCGGATGCCGCACAAGTATGAGCGCTTAGCCCGAGACATAGAGCGGATGAACTGGAGTTATGAGCGCTTGGCTGAAGACATAGAGCGGATACCGACCAAGTATGAGCACTTAGCCGAAGGCATAGAGAGGATGCCGCACAAGTATGAGCGCTTGAGCAGTTACTATGATCAAATATCCAATAGAAAGAGCGGATAACAGAAAAAATCTCTCAAAAATACAAAAAAGCCACTCCCCAAAGGGAATGGCTTCGCTTGCCTAGCAACGTCCTACTCTCACAGGGGGAAACCCCCAACTACCATCGGCGCTGAAGAGCTTAACTTCCGTGTTCGGTATGGGAACGGGTGTGACCTCTTCGCCATCGTTACTAGACTTTTTGAGTAAAGGTTGTTCACTCAAAACTGAATAAAAGACATTGGGTATTTCAAGTAATTTCTTTTTATAATAGGTTAAGTCCTCGATCGATTAGTATCTGTCAGCTGCATACGTCGCCGTACTTCCACCCCAGACCTATCCACCTCATCATCTTTGAGGGATCTTACTTACTTGCGTAATGGGAAATCTCATCTTGAAGGGGGCTTCATGCTTAGATGCTTTCAGCATTTATCCCGTCCATACATAGCTACCCAGCGATGCCTTTGGCAAGACAACTGGTACACCAGCGGTATGTCCATCCCGGTCCTCTCGTACTAAGGACAGCTCTCCTCAAATTTCCTGCGCCCGCGACGGATAGGGACCGAACTGTCTCACGACGTTCTGAACCCAGCTCGCGTGCCGCTTTAATGGGCGAACAGCCCAACCCTTGGGACCGACTACAGCCCCAGGATGCGACGAGCCGACATCGAGGTGCCAAACCTCCCCGTCGATGTGGACTCTTGGGGGAGATAAGCCTGTTATCCCCGGGGTAGCTTTTATCCGTTGAGCGATGGCCCTTCCATGCGGAACCACCGGATCACTAAGTCCGTCTTTCGACCCTGCTCGACTTGTAGGTCTCGCAGTCAAGCTCCCTTATGCCTTTGCACTCTGCGAATGATGTCCAACCATTCTGAGGGAACCTTTGAGCGCCTCCGTTACTCTTTAGGAGGCGACCGCCCCAGTCAAACTGCCCACCTGACACTGTCTCCTGCCCGGATCACGGGCAAGGGTTAGAAGTCCAATACAGCCAGGGTAGTATCCCACCAATGCCTCCTCCGAAGCTGGCGCTCCGGAATCCAAGGCTCCTACCTATCCTGTACAGGCTGCACCGGAATTCAATATCAGGCTACAGTAAAGCTCCACGGGGTCTTTCCGTCCTGTCGCGGGTAATGCGCATCTTCACGCATATTATAATTTCACCGAGTCTCTCGTTGAGACAGTGCCCAGATCGTTACGCCTTTCGTGCGGGTCGGAACTTACCCGACAAGGAATTTCGCTACCTTAGGACCGTTATAGTTACGGCCGCCGTTTACTGGGGCTTCAATTCAGAGCTTCGCTTGCGCTAACCCCTCCTCTTAACCTTCCAGCACCGGGCAGGCGTCAGCCCCTATACGTCATCTTACGATTTTGCAGAGACCTGTGTTTTTGCTAAACAGTCGCCTGGGCCTATTCACTGCGGCTCTCTCGGGCTATTCACCCTACCAGAGCACCCCTTCTCCCGAAGTTACGGGGTCATTTTGCCGAGTTCCTTAACGAGAGTTCTCTCGATCACCTTAGGATTCTCTCCTCGCCTACCTGTGTCGGTTTGCGGTACAGGCACCTCCCGCCTCGCTAGAGGCTTTTCTTGGCAGTGTGAAATCAGGGACTCCGGAGATCAATCTCCTTGCCATCACAGCCTAGTGTTATATGAGAACGGGATTTGCCTCGTTCTCCACCTCACTGCTTAGACACACAACCAACTGTGTGCTCACCCTATCCTACTGCGTCCCCCCATTACTCAAACGGCGGGGAGGTGGTACAGGAATATCAACCTGTTGTCCATCGTCTACGCCTATCGGCCTCGACTTAGGTCCTGACTAACCCTGAGCGGACGAGCCTTCCTCAGGAAACCTTGGGCATTCGGTGGAAGGGATTCTCACCCTTCTTTCGCTACTCATACCGGCATTCTCACTTCCAAGCGCTCCACCAGTCCTTCCGGTCCAGCTTCAACGCCCTTGGAACGCTCTCCTACCATTGACCTTACGGTCAATCCACAGCTTCGGTGATCTGTTTAGCCCCGGTACATTTTCGGCGCAGCGCCACTCGACCAGTGAGCTATTACGCACTCTTTAAATGATGGCTGCTTCTAAGCCAACATCCTGGTTGTCTGGGCAACGCCACATCCTTTTCCACTTAACAGATACTTGGGGACCTTAGCTGGTGGTCTGGGCTGTTTCCCTCTCGACAATGGATCTTATCACCCACTGTCTGACTCCCAAACATAAATCATCGGCATTCGGAGTTTGTCTGAATTCGGTAACCCGGGATGGGCCCCTCGTCCAAACAGTGCTCTACCTCCGAGATTCTTTCGTTTGAGGCTAGCCCTAAAGCTATTTCGGAGAGAACCAGCTATCTCCAGGTTCGATTGGAATTTCACCGCTACCCACACCTCATCCCCGCATTTTTCAACATACGTGGGTTCGGGCCTCCAGTCAGTGTTACCTGACCTTCACCCTGGACATGGGTAGATCACCTGGTTTCGGGTCTACGACCCCATACTCATTCGCCCTATTCAGACTCGCTTTCGCTGCGGCTCCGCTTTCTCAGCTTAACCTTGCATGGAATCGTAACTCGCCGGTTCATTCTACAAAAGGCACGCCATCACCCATTAACGGGCTCTGACAATTTGTAAGCGCACGGTTTCAGGTTCTATTTCACTCCCCTTCCGGGGTGCTTTTCACCTTTCCCTCACGGTACTGGTTCACTATCGGTCACTAGGGAGTATTTAGCCTTGGGAGATGGTCCTCCCGGATTCCGACGGAATTTCACGTGTTCCGCCGTACTCAGGATCCACTCTGGAGAGAATGCACTTTCGACTACAGGGCTTTTACCCGCTGCGGCGGACCTTTCCAGGTCGCTTCGTCTAATGCATTCCTTTGTAACTCCGTATAGAGTGTCCTACAACCCCAAGAAGCAAGCTTCTTGGTTTGGGCTCTTCCCGTTTCGCTCGCCGCTACTAAGGGAATCGATGTTTCTTTCTCTTCCTCCGGGTACTTAGATGTTTCAGTTCTCCGGGTGTGCCACGAGTATGCTATGTATTCACATACACGTACTGTCCCATTACGGACAGTGGGTTTCCCCATTCGGAAATCTTCGGATCAAAGCTTACTTACAGCTCCCCGAAGCATATCGGTGTTAGTGCCGTCCTTCATCGGCTCCTAGTGCCAAGGCATCCGCCGTGCGCCCTTTCTAACTTAACCTATAAAAGGTCCAACGTCATCCTAGCGATAGGAATCAGAAGGTTAAAAAGATTGCTTGAACTGCATATGACTATGCAATTCGGTTGATTACTTGATTACTTTCAATGTCGTTTTATCCAGTTTTCAATGAACAAGAAAAAAGCTTTGAACACTCAAAAAATGAGCCTTCAAAACTGAACGCAAAACGTTAACGTGATGAATCGGAGATTCATCTTCCGAATGTTTCTGTCATATTTCAGACAAGAGAACATAATCCTTAGAAAGGAGGTGATCCAGCCGCACCTTCCGATACGGCTACCTTGTTACGACTTCACCCCAATCATCTGTCCCACCTTCGGCGGCTGGCTCCCGTAAGGGTTACCCCACCGACTTCGGGTGTTACAAACTCTCGTGGTGTGACGGGCGGTGTGTACAAGACCCGGGAACGTATTCACCGTGGCATGCTGATCCACGATTACTAGCGATTCCGGCTTCATGCAGGCGAGTTGCAGCCTGCAATCCGAACTGGGAACGATTTTGTGGGATTGGCTCCCCCTCGCGGGTTTGCAGCCCTCTGTATCGTCCATTGTAGCACGTGTGTAGCCCAGGTCATAAGGGGCATGATGATTTGACGTCATCCCCACCTTCCTCCGGTTTGTCACCGGCAGTCACCTTAGAGTGCCCAACTGAATGATGGCAACTAAGATTAAGGGTTGCGCTCGTTGCGGGACTTAACCCAACATCTCACGACACGAGCTGACGACAACCATGCACCACCTGTCACCACTGTCCCCGAAGGGAAAGGCATGTCTCCATGCCGGTCAGTGGGATGTCAAGACCTGGTAAGGTTCTTCGCGTTGCTTCGAATTAAACCACATGCTCCACCGCTTGTGCGGGTCCCCGTCAATTCCTTTGAGTTTCAGCCTTGCGGCCGTACTCCCCAGGCGGAGTGCTTAATGCGTTAGCTGCAGCACTAAGGGGCGGAAACCCCCTAACACTTAGCACTCATCGTTTACGGCGTGGACTACCAGGGTATCTAATCCTGTTTGCTCCCCACGCTTTCGCGCCTCAGCGTCAGTTACAGACCAGAAAGCCGCCTTCGCCACTGGTGTTCCTCCACATCTCTACGCATTTCACCGCTACACGTGGAATTCCGCTTTCCTCTTCTGTACTCAAGTCCTCCAGTTTCCAATGACCCTCCACGGTTGAGCCGTGGGCTTTCACATCAGACTTAAAGGACCGCCTGCGCGCGCTTTACGCCCAATAATTCCGGACAACGCTTGCCACCTACGTATTACCGCGGCTGCTGGCACGTAGTTAGCCGTGGCTTTCTGGTAAGGTACCGTCAAGGTACAGGCAGTTACTCCTGTACTTGTTCTTCCCTTACAACAGAGCTTTACGATCCGAAAACCTTCTTCACTCACGCGGCATTGCTCCATCAGACTTTCGTCCATTGTGGAAGATTCCCTACTGCTGCCTCCCGTAGGAGTCTGGGCCGTGTCTCAGTCCCAGTGTGGCCGATCACCCTCTCAGGTCGGCTACGCATCGTTGCCTTGGTAGGCCGTTACCCCACCAACTAGCTAATGCGCCGCGGGCCCATCCTTCAGTGACAGCGAAACGCCGTCTTTCAACATCTCTTCATGCGAAGAAATGGATTATTCGGTATTAGCCCCGGTTTCCCGGAGTTATCCCCATCTGAAGGGCAGGTTGCCCACGTGTTACTCACCCGTCCGCCGCTAACTGTTGGAAGCAAGCTTCCAACAGTTCGCTCGACTTGCATGTATTAGGCATGCCGCCAGCGTTCGTCCTGAGCCAGGATCAAACTCTCCATAAGACTGACAGACAATCTGCAGCGAATTGCGTCGTCGATTTCAGTCGATCAGTCGGTCACGTACCTGAGTACGCTCCCTCCTTCTCTCCTTCATCTCCTAGCACTTCACTACACCTTGTCAGTCAGTAGAATGAAAAATCGATTAGCTCGAGTTTCATTTGCTGGCATCAATTAAGATACTCATTTTGTTTATGTCATCGTTAGATGCATAAACTGTATTTCGTTAACGTTTTGCTGTTCAGTTTTCAAGGTTCATGAAGTTCAAATATAATTAATGGTGGAGCCTAACGGGATCGAACCGTTGACCTCCTGCGTGCAAGGCAGGCGCTCTCCCAGCTGAGCTAAGGCCCCATTAAGTGGTCGGGAAGACAGGATTCGAACCTGCGACCCCTTGGTCCCAAACCAAGTGCTCTACCAAGCTGAGCTACTTCCCGACTGTATATAATGAGATTATTTAAATTATGGCGCGCCCGGCAGGAGTCGAACCCACAACCTTCTGATCCGTAGTCAGACGCTCTATCCAATTGAGCTACGGGCGCATATTATAAATTTGGTGCCGAGAACCGGAATCGAACCGGTACGGTAGTCACCTACCGCAGGATTTTAAGTCCTGTGCGTCTGCCAGTTCCGCCACCCCGGCAAGAGTGAAAAGCGGAAGACGGGATTCGAACCCGCGACCCCGACCTTGGCAAGGTCGTATTCTACCACTGAACTACTTCCGCGTAAAAGTGCGGGTGAAGGGAGTCGAACCCCCACGCCCGAAGGCACTAGATCCTAAGTCTAGCGTGTCTGCCAGTTCCACCACACCCGCAATATGATACTGTAAAAATGGTGAGCCGTACAGGATTCGAACCTGTGACCCTCTGATTAAAAGTCAGATGCTCTACCAACTGAGCTAACGGCTCGTACTAAGTGGTGCCGGCGAAAGGACTTGAACCCTCAACCTACTGATTACAAGTCAGTTGCTCTACCAGTTGAGCTACACCGGCAGGTGTAGAATATATATGGTGGAGGATGACGGGCTCGAACCGCCGACCCCCTGCTTGTAAGGCAGGTGCTCTCCCAGCTGAGCTAATCCTCCTGGGTATAATACTGCTTTTTTATTTTTCATTCCTATTGATCGCTTGATTATGTATGACATTATCATTGAAGATCTTAAGAAAAAAATTGCCTGGCGACGTCTTACTCTCACAGGGGGAAACCCCCAACTACCATCAGCGCTGAAGAGCTTAACTTCCGTGTTCGGTATGGGAACGGGTGTGACCTCTTCGCCATCGTCACCAGACTGCGAGTCCTTTTTTCAGGACATTTACTATTATAACACTTATTAAAATTAATGCAAGCATTATTTTTAATATTTTTTTGAGTAAAGCTTGTTCACTCAAAACTGAATAAAAGACATTGGGTCATTCAAGTAACTTCTTTTTATAATAGGTTAAGTCCTCGATCGATTAGTATCTGTCAGCTCCATACGTCGCCGTACTTCCACCCCAGACCTATCCACCTCATCATCTTTGAGGGATCTTACTTACTTGCGTAATGGGAAATCTCATCTTGAAGGGGGCTTCATGCTTAGATGCTTTCAGCATTTATCCCGTCCATACATAGCTACCCAGCGATGCCTTTGGCAAGACAACTGGTACACCAGCGGTATGTCCATCCCGGTCCTCTCGTACTAAGGACAGCTCTCCTCAAATTTCCTGCGCCCGCGACGGATAGGGACCGAACTGTCTCACGACGTTCTGAACCCAGCTCGCGTGCCGCTTTAATGGGCGAACAGCCCAACCCTTGGGACCGACTACAGCCCCAGGATGCGACGAGCCGACATCGAGGTGCCAAACCTCCCCGTCGATGTGGACTCTTGGGGGAGATAAGCCTGTTATCCCCGGGGTAGCTTTTATCCGTTGAGCGATGGCCCTTCCATGCGGAACCACCGGATCACTAAGTCCGTCTTTCGACCCTGCTCGACTTGTAGGTCTCGCAGTCAAGCTCCCTTATGCCTTTGCACTCTGCGAATGATGTCCAACCATTCTGAGGGAACCTTTGAGCGCCTCCGTTACTCTTTAGGAGGCGACCGCCCCAGTCAAACTGCCCACCTGACACTGTCTCCTGCCCGGATCACGGGCAAGGGTTAGAAGTCCAATACAGCCAGGGTAGTATCCCACCAATGCCTCCTCCGAAGCTGGCGCTCCGGAATCCAAGGCTCCTACCTATCCTGTACAGGCTGCACCGGAATTCAATATCAGGCTACAGTAAAGCTCCACGGGGTCTTTCCGTCCTGTCGCGGGTAATGCGCATCTTCACGCATATTATAATTTCACCGAGTCTCTCGTTGAGACAGTGCCCAGATCGTTACGCCTTTCGTGCGGGTCGGAACTTACCCGACAAGGAATTTCGCTACCTTAGGACCGTTATAGTTACGGCCGCCGTTTACTGGGGCTTCAATTCAGAGCTTCGCTTGCGCTAACCCCTCCTCTTAACCTTCCAGCACCGGGCAGGCGTCAGCCCCTATACGTCATCTTACGATTTTGCAGAGACCTGTGTTTTTGCTAAACAGTCGCCTGGGCCTATTCACTGCGGCTCTCTCGGGCTATTCACCCTACCAGAGCACCCCTTCTCCCGAAGTTACGGGGTCATTTTGCCGAGTTCCTTAACGAGAGTTCTCTCGATCACCTTAGGATTCTCTCCTCGCCTACCTGTGTCGGTTTGCGGTACAGGCACCTCCCGCCTCGCTAGAGGCTTTTCTTGGCAGTGTGAAATCAGGGACTCCGGAGATCAATCTCCTTGCCATCACAGCCTAGTGTTATATGAGAACGGGATTTGCCTCGTTCTCCACCTCACTGCTTAGACACACAACCAACTGTGTGCTCACCCTATCCTACTGCGTCCCCCCATTACTCAAACGGCGGGGAGGTGGTACAGGAATATCAACCTGTTGTCCATCGTCTACGCCTATCGGCCTCGACTTAGGTCCTGACTAACCCTGAGCGGACGAGCCTTCCTCAGGAAACCTTGGGCATTCGGTGGAAGGGATTCTCACCCTTCTTTCGCTACTCATACCGGCATTCTCACTTCCAAGCGCTCCACCAGTCCTTCCGGTCCAGCTTCAACGCCCTTGGAACGCTCTCCTACCATTGACCTTACGGTCAATCCACAGCTTCGGTGATCTGTTTAGCCCCGGTACATTTTCGGCGCAGCGCCACTCGACCAGTGAGCTATTACGCACTCTTTAAATGATGGCTGCTTCTAAGCCAACATCCTGGTTGTCTGGGCAACGCCACATCCTTTTCCACTTAACAGATACTTGGGGACCTTAACTGGTGGTCTGGGCTGTTTCCCTCTCGACAATGGATCTTATCACCCACTGTCTGACTCCCAAACATAAATCATCGGCATTCGGAGTTTGTCTGAATTCGGTAACCCGGGATGGGCCCCTCGTCCAAACAGTGCTCTACCTCCGAGATTCTTTCGTTTGAGGCTAGCCCTAAAGCTATTTCGGAGAGAACCAGCTATCTCCAGGTTCGATTGGAATTTCACCGCTACCCACACCTCATCCCCGCATTTTTCAACATACGTGGGTTCGGGCCTCCAGTCAGTGTTACCTGACCTTCACCCTGGACATGGGTAGATCACCTGGTTTCGGGTCTACGACCCCATACTCATTCGCCCTATTCAGACTCGCTTTCGCTGCGGCTCCGCTTTCTCAGCTTAACCTTGCATGAAATCGTAACTCGCCGGTTCATTCTACAAAAGGCACGCCATCACCCATTAACGGGCTCTGACAATTTGTAAGCGCACGGTTTCAGGTTCTATTTCACTCCCCTTCCGGGGTGCTTTTCACCTTTCCCTCACGGTACTGGTTCACTATCGGTCACTAGGGAGTATTTAGCCTTGGGAGATGGTCCTCCCGGATTCCGACGGAATTTCACGTGTTCCGCCGTACTCAGGATCCACTCTGGAGAGAATGTACTTTCGACTACGGGGCTTTTACCCGCTGCGGCGGACCTTTCCAGGTCGCTTCGTCTAATGCATTCCTTTGTAACTCCGTATAGAATGTCCTACAACCCCAAGAAGCAAGCTTCTTGGTTTGGGCTCTTCCCGTTTCGCTCGCCGCTACTAAGGGAATCGATGTTTCTTTCTCTTCCTCCGGGTACTTAGATGTTTCAGTTCTCCGGGTGTGCCACGAGTATGCTATGTATTCACATACACGTACTGTCCCATTACGGACAGTGGGTTTCCCCATTCGGAAATCTTCGGATCAAAGCTTACTTACAGCTCCCCGAAGCATATCGGTGTTAGTGCCGTCCTTCATCGGCTCCTAGTGCCAAGGCATCCGCCGTGCGCCCTTTCTAACTTAACCTATAAAAGGTCCAACGTCATCCTAGCGATAGGAATCAGAAGGTTAAAAAGATTGCTTGAACTGCATATGACTATGCAATTCGGTTGATTACTTGATTACTTTCAATGTCGTTTTATCCAGTTTTCAATGAACAAGAAAAAAGCTTTGAACACTCAAAAAATGAGCCTTCAAAACTGAACGCAAAACGTTAACGTGATGAATCGGAGATTCATCTTCCGAATGTTTCCGTCATATTTCAGACAAGAGAACATAATCCTTAGAAAGGAGGTGATCCAGCCGCACCTTCCGATACGGCTACCTTGTTACGACTTCACCCCAATCATCTGTCCCACCTTCGGCGGCTGGCTCCCGTAAGGGTTACCCCACCGACTTCGGGTGTTACAAACTCTCGTGGTGTGACGGGCGGTGTGTACAAGACCCGGGAACGTATTCACCGTGGCATGCTGATCCACGATTACTAGCGATTCCGGCTTCATGCAGGCGAGTTGCAGCCTGCAATCCGAACTGGGAACGATTTTGTGGGATTGGCTCCCCCTCGCGGGTTTGCAGCCCTCTGTATCGTCCATTGTAGCACGTGTGTAGCCCAGGTCATAAGGGGCATGATGATTTGACGTCATCCCCACCTTCCTCCGGTTTGTCACCGGCAGTCACCTTAGAGTGCCCAACTGAATGATGGCAACTAAGATTAAGGGTTGCGCTCGTTGCGGGACTTAACCCAACATCTCACGACACGAGCTGACGACAACCATGCACCACCTGTCACCACTGTCCCCGAAGGGAAAGGCATGTCTCCATGCCGGTCAGTGGGATGTCAAGACCTGGTAAGGTTCTTCGCGTTGCTTCGAATTAAACCACATGCTCCACCGCTTGTGCGGGTCCCCGTCAATTCCTTTGAGTTTCAGCCTTGCGGCCGTACTCCCCAGGCGGAGTGCTTAATGCGTTAGCTGCAGCACTAAGGGGCGGAAACCCCCTAACACTTAGCACTCATCGTTTACGGCGTGGACTACCAGGGTATCTAATCCTGTTTGCTCCCCACGCTTTCGCGCCTCAGCGTCAGTTACAGACCAGAAAGCCGCCTTCGCCACTGGTGTTCCTCCACATCTCTACGCATTTCACCGCTACACGTGGAATTCCGCTTTCCTCTTCTGTACTCAAGTCCTCCAGTTTCCAATGACCCTCCACGGTTGAGCCGTGGGCTTTCACATCAGACTTAAAGGACCGCCTGCGCGCGCTTTACGCCCAATAATTCCGGACAACGCTTGCCACCTACGTATTACCGCGGCTGCTGGCACGTAGTTAGCCGTGGCTTTCTGGTAAGGTACCGTCAAGGTACAGGCAGTTACTCCTGTACTTGTTCTTCCCTTACAACAGAGCTTTACGATCCGAGAACCTTCTTCACTCACGCGGCATTGCTCCATCAGACTTTCGTCCATTGTGGAAGATTCCCTACTGCTGCCTCCCGTAGGAGTCTGGGCCGTGTCTCAGTCCCAGTGTGGCCGATCACCCTCTCAGGTCGGCTACGCATCGTGGCCTTGGTAGGCCGTTACCCCACCAACTAGCTAATGCGCCGCGGGCCCATCCTTCAGTGACAGCGAAACGCCGTCTTTCAACATTTCTTCATGCGAAGAAATGGATTATTCGGTATTAGCCCCGGTTTCCCGGAGTTATCCCCATCTGAAGGGTAGGTTGCCCACGTGTTACTCACCCGTCCGCCGCTAACTGTTGGAAGCAAGCTTCCAACAGTTCGCTCGACTTGCATGTATTAGGCATGCCGCCAGCGTTCGTCCTGAGCCAGGATCAAACTCTCCATAAGACCGGTCGCCGATTCGCAGCGGATTGCGTCGTCAGTTTCACTCGCTCAGTCGGTCACGTACGTTAGTACGCTCCCTTCTTCGCTCGATCACTTCCTAGCACTCCACTACGACTCGACACCCGATAGAATGAAAATTCGATTAGCTCGAGTTTCATTTGCCGGCATCAATTAAGATACTCATTTTGTTTATGTCATCGCTAGATGCATAAACTGTATTTCGTTAACGTTTTGCTGTTCAGTTTTCAAGGTTCATCTCGTTGGTCTCTCGTAAGAGGCAACTTTTTAATAATAACACTTCGTTGTTTAGTTGTCAACTCTTTTAGTTAAAAACTTTTTCGCTTTGTTTTTTCGCTAAGTCGCTAACTCCAAAAGCAACGTTTATAAATATACCACCTGTTTTATAAAAGTGCAACTGTTTTCTTCAATTCTTTTTGTTTTTCTTTTTCCTTCTATAAGAACCTTCATCGCCGCGCATAAAAAAACAGCTTCGACACGGGTGTCGAAGCTGTAATATCAGTCTCTTGGGCGCATTTGCGGGAATAACAGCACGTCACGGATGGACTGGGAATTCGTCAACAGCATAACCAGACGGTCAATGCCTATGCCAAGTCCGCCAGTTGGCGGCAGTCCATATTCGAGCGCTTCGATGAAGTCCTCATCCATTTCATGCGCCTCATCATTGCCCTGTTCTTTCTCAACCAGCTGCGCTTCAAAGCGTTCGCGCTGATCAATAGGGTCATTCAGCTCAGTAAAGGCATTTGCATGCTCACGGCGTACGATGAACAATTCAAAACGATCTGTGTAACGCGGATCTTCCGGATTCTTCTTCGCAAGCGGCGATACTTCTACCGGGTGTCCATAGATGAAAGTAGGCTGTACAAGTTGTTCTTCTACTTTCTGCTCGAAGAATTCATTGAGCACATGACCCGCCTCCATAGAAGGAGTTACTTGTACGTTATGTTCTTTAGCCAGTTCATGGGCCTGCTCTTTCGTCAGCTGCTGCCAGAAGTCCACTCCTGTATACTCCTTAACTGCGTCTGCCATATGCAGCCGTTTCCAGCGCGGTGCCAATTCGATCTGATCGTCACCGTACTGGATCGTAGTGGTGCCCAGTACTTCTTGCGCAATATGTGCCACGAGATTTTCTGTCAGTTCCATAATATCATTATAGTCCGCATACGCTTCATATAATTCGATCATCGTGAATTCCGGGTTGTGACGGGTAGACATTCCTTCATTACGGAAGACGCGTCCGATCTCATAGACTTTCTCCAATCCGCCGACAATCAGGCGCTTCAGATGAAGTTCAATGGCAATCCGCATATACAGTGTCATATCGAGCGTATTGTGGTGTGTCACGAACGGACGGGCTGCTGCTCCTCCTGCAATGGAGTGAAGCATAGGGGTTTCCACTTCAAGGAAGCCTTGGTCATCCAGGTAATGGCGCATCGATTGAATGATACGGCTGCGCATGATAAATGTTTCCTTACTGCCTTCTGTTGAAATCAAATCCAGATAACGCTGACGGTAGCGCTGTTCTACGTCTTGCAGGCCGTGAAACTTCTCCGGCAACGGACGCAATGACTTTGTCAGGAACGTGAACTTCGTTGCTTTAATAGAAAGCTCGCCAACTTTTGTCTTGAAAATAATGCCTTGCACACCGACGATGTCTCCAAGATCTGCTAACGTAAATAGCTTGTACGCATCTTCACCGATGGCATCCTGACGCACATAAATCTGGATTTGACCGCCAAGGTCCTGAATGTGTGCAAATCCAGCTTTCCCTTTTCCGCGTTTCGTCATAATGCGGCCAGCAATTGTTACTTCATGCTCGGTTTCTTCCAGCTCTTCTTTTGACTGCTCTTCATAGGAAGCGCGGATCTCATTTGTCAGATGGGTGCGTTCAAAACGCTGACCGAATGGATCCAGTCCGCCTTCACGTATATCATTCATCTTCTGGCGTCTCACCAAAAGCTGATCATTCATTTCATCCAAATAGGACATTCCCTTTCACTCCTTCATACTTTGACCGCCCCTCTTCCCGGGATCAGCCGTCTGCAACTATTGTACACAAATTCCAGGCCTAACAAAAGGACAAACAGTTATCAGATGCCATTCCATAGAAAAAACTGCCCTGCTTACGGACAGTTTGCCAGTTCATTGTTCAATTCTGCTGTAAGAAATCCCCGATACTTTCAACCTTTTTCCAAAGGCTGACCCCGTCTTGCTGCATTGCAGGCTCTTCGCGGTAAAGCATCCCCGTTATAGGATTCCTTACTTCCAGTTCGATTTCGACGAGAGGTACGAGTACAAACGCGCGCTCAGACATGCGCAAATGAGGAACAATGAGATCCTCCAATTGGATATGGTCAGTATTGTAAAGCAGAATATCCAAATCCGCCGTCCGGGGACCCCAGCGGATTTTCCGCATTCTGCCAAGCTTGTTTTCAATGGATTGGCACGCACCCAACAATTCCTTTGCTTCCAATGAAGTCTCAAGCTTCACTGCGACATTTAAAAACTTCGCCTGTTCTGTCAATCCGACCGGTTCGGTTTCATAGACGGAAGAGACACGCAGCACATGAATGGACGGATGGGATTGCAGTAACTGCACTGCCTGCTGCAAATGTTCCAGGCGATTGCCTATATTGGACCCCATCGACAGGTAAGCGGTATTCACGAATAACGCCCCCTCGTGATTTCCACGGCGACAGATGAATAATGTCCGCGAATTGGCGGATCCGGCTTCACCAGTACGACCCGCACGCCATGTACTTTCTCCGCGAAGTCCGTCATGATTGTCCCCGCCACTGTTTCCGCCACCGTCTCAATTAAATGAACTGCGTCTCCCTCAACGATGTTCTTGCACATCTCGTACACTTCCGCATAATTCATCGTTTTCGATAAATCATCCGTCTGCCCCGCTTCAGCAAGATCCGTTGCCAGAGATACTGTCAGCCGGAAACGCTGGCCCAATGTATTCTCTTCAGGCAGTGCGCCGTGGTAACCGTAAAACTCCATATCATTCAAATGAATATAATCCATGAAATCCCTCCATTTTATCGCTTACCCAGTGTATGCCGCTTTTTTCGTCAATACGTCCATCATTTTAACCATCCGTGCGATTTCCTTCACGTCGTGGACACGCATAATATGTCCGCCGTGCTCAATACCGTAACAGACAGTCGCGCCCGTTCCTTCTACTCGTTCATTTACAGGCAAATCAAGCACTTTACCGATCATGCCTTTACGGGACGTTCCGAGTAATACCGGATACCCAAGGTCTGCAATGAGAGACAACCCCTGCATCGCCTGGATGTTCTGCTCCAGATCTTTCGCAAAGCCGATGCCCGGATCCAGCCAGATCATCTCTTCGCTGACTCCCGCTGCTTTTGCAATCTCAATACTTTCCTGCAAATCCGCCAGAACTGCCTCCATGAACGGCTGCTGATAATCAGTGTTGTCGCGGTTATGCATGAGGATAATCGGCACACCATAGCGCGCCGCCACTTCTGCTATCGCAGGCTCCCGCTTCGCTCCCCACACATCATTGATAATACTGGCGCCCGCTTTAACTGCTGCTTCCGCCACTGCCGCTTTAGACGTATCGATTGATAGTACACAGCCCAGTTCTTTCGTCAGCAACTCGATGACCGGCACCACACGGGCCAGCTCCTCTTCCGCCGAAACAGGCGTATAGCCCGGACGAGTGGACTCCCCGCCGATATCAATGATTTTTGCGCCGTCCGCGAGCATTTGCCGCGCGTGTTCAAGAGCCGGATTTTGCCCGCCGTATCTTCCGCCGTCGGAAAATGAATCAGGTGTGACATTCAATATCCCCATTATAACGGTTTCTTCTGTAAAGTTAATCGTCGTCTTACCTAATTGATAAGATGCACGTGCTTTTGCTAGTCTCATTACTGGTCACTCTCTTTCATTCGGTTGACGGCCTGTTGGTATCCCGCATGAAGCTGACGGTACACCGATCCCTCTTTGCCTGAAAATATCTTTTCCCCTACCTGTCGAATCGGAACGAGTTCCTGAACCGCGTTGGTGATGAATAGTTCTTCAGCCGATTCCAGCTCATTCGGCATATACAAACCTTCAGTAACAGTCAGTCCGAGTTCCGCGGCCGTCTCAATGACAAACGCACGTGTCGTGCCCGGTAAAATCCCTGTTTCCAAGGAAGGCGTATACAGTTGCCCTTCTGCCGCCCAAAAGATATTCGATGTAATTCCTTCCGCCACATAGCCTTCAGAAGTAACGAAAAACCCTTCCGTTTCTTTCAATGAAGCCAGCTCAAGACGCCCTTTGACATTATTCGCATACTGGTGGGACTTGTGACGAACAGCACTTTCCGGCTCATTACGCACCGTTTTAAGCCAGACGCCGTCTTTTTCTGTATGAACCGGCGGCAAATGAAGCGGTTTTTGGAAAATCAGCACAGTCGGCTGTTCATACTGTGCGGGTGCCAGTCCAATATCATGAACCCCCGCTGATACGTTCAGCCGGTAATAACCGTCTTCACCGCCATTTTCTTGGTACAGAGAATAAACGGCCGCCAGAATTTCCTCATCAGTGTACGGCATCTCAATCCGGTAATCGGCCAATGCCGAACGCAGCCGAATCATATGCGACTCATAAAGAAAAACTTTCCCTTCATACGTGCGGAATGTTTCAAAAAATCCTAGCCCATAGAGAAATCCGTGGTCAAAAGGGGAGATGCGGAGCGAATCCGCTTCTTGCTGCACCCCATTCATCCAGCAAATCAATGGCACTGCCTCTTTTCTTCACGAACCGCCCGCTCAGCCATTTCTTTCGCCTGCCACAACGCCTTCGCCTTATTAAGTGACTCTTCATACTCGGCAGCAGGATCTGAATCAGGCACTAATCCGGCACCCGCCTGAATATGTACGATACCGTCCTGAATAAATGCTGTACGGATTGTAATGTTCAGCTCCATATCGCCGTTAAAGCCGATCCAGCCTATCGAACCGGTATACAGGCCCCTTCTCGCAGGCTCCAGCTCCTCAATTATTTCCATCGTCCGCAATTTCGGATCCCCCGTAATTGAGCCGCCCGGGAATACACCATGCACAATGGATGTGAGGTTTTCTGAAGCCGCCGTACCCCGAACGTTTGAAACCAGATGCATGACGTGGGAGTACTTCTCGACCACCATAAATTCATCGACTTCCACAGTGCCGGGCTGACAAATCCGCTCCAGGTCCGCACACTCGAGGTCGACAAGCATCTTGTGTTCTCCCTTTTCTTTCGTGTTCGACAAAAGCTCTTCCTGCAGCGCAAGATCTTCCGCTTCCGTTACACCGCGCTTCCGTGTACCGCCGATTGGACGGGTACTCAATTCCGGTCCGCGCTTCTTTAGAAGTAATTCAGGCGATCCCGAGACCACTTCAAAATCCGGTGCCGCCATATACGCCATATAAGGAGAAGGATTGAATGAGCGCAATGCTTCATACATCGATAAAGAAGATGCGTGAAGCGGCTTCGACTGGCGCACAGACAGATTCACTTGCACGACATCGCCTTGCGCTATAAATTGCTGCACATCGCGCACCATCTGCTCAAACTGATCGCCCGTCACCGAAACTCGCAAATCTTCTTCTGTTATTTCTACATCTGCTGCCTGTCCCGGAGAAAATTGACGGTGTGCCATCCCTTCCTTCGCAGCAGCCTTCCATTCATCCGCCATTCCGTCCAGCGCAAATTGTTTTTCGGGAAGTGCCATGTAATAGACCGTTTCATTCTGTACATCCAGAACTGCCCATTGATCAAACAGATAAAAGAACACGTCTGGTGTCACAAGGTCTTCGTCCGCAAGAACCGGCAACTCCTCATAGCGCCGCACGTAATCATAACTGATCATGCCGATCGGACCGCCCTGATACGCGGGCAGATCTTTTTGATGTTCCAGCTCATAATTCGACATAAAGTGATTCAGCAGGTCAAGCGGATCTTCTCCCGTCAGCAGCTCTTCAGTTCCGTCACGCCACTCCACACGCAAGCCCTCTTCTGTTGCTTGTAATGTCACGAGCGGATCAAGGCCTGCCACACACATCTCGCCCCCGCGTCCGCTTTCCAGTAAAATATGCCTCTTGGTCTTTGTTGCAAGCTGATGATAAGCATAATAGAATTCATCTTTCGTCAGTGAAGCTGTCTGATAGGCTACTTTATTCATGCTGGTTCCCCCTGCGTCTCTAGTGTTCATTCTGCATTGCTTTCTTCTATGAGCTGTTTAATCATTTTATCATCCAGCGGAAGCGTCAATTTATCTGATATAACTCCCTCTTTATTAATGATATAAGTTGTCGGATAAACTTTAATCTGATAGGTTTTCATGACTTCACTGTCTTTATCCAATAAAATCGGAAACGATAACCCATACTCTTTTACGAATTCCTTCGCGCTCTTTTCTTTGTTTTTTTCAGTTTTCGTCATGTTGACCGCCAGTATTTCCATGTCATCAGACTCTTTATGATCTGTATAGTAGGTTTCCATATGCGGCATTTCTGAGCGGCACGGCGGACACCACGATGCCCAGAAGTTCAACATAACGGATTTGCCCCGATAATCGGACAGTTTGACAGTATCACCCGCAAGCGTTGTCAGTTCAAAGTCCGGTGCAATGTCTCCTTTTGCCAGTCCAGGCTTCTCGGTTTCCGAAGAGACCTGCCAATCTTCTGGCAGCCGTTCCACTTCATCCTTCGGCATGTCTTCCATCATCGCACTTTCATATCCGGGAATGCCTTTCGTTTCTTTCTTAATTTCTTTATTAATAATAATTATGACCGTAACCATGGTGATTACGATTAACGCTGAAATGACTATGCTCCACTTCTTTTTCACAGTGAGCCTCCTCCACCCTATGTATCACGATTGTGTTCCGATTTAATTATACAGAATTCAGCCCGCTGATAAAAGCTACAAGATTACAACTGCACAGCAACCAAGTTAAAAAGAAACTGCCGCCTGAAGTCACGCGCGACTTCAGGCGGCAGTTTCTTAATAAGGTACAAATTAGTGACTTCCTCACACTTACAGCTATGTTTGCGGCTGAGTGCAAGAAAACGTCTTTTTTCGGTTGGCTCAGACAGTCTTACTCCTCGTCAAACTGATAAAGGGGCGTACTCAAGTAACGCTCACCGTTGGACGGCAGAATCGCCACTACTGTTTTTCCTTTACCGAGCTTTTTCGCGGTCTGCAATGCAGCTGAGATGGCCGCACCAGAAGATACACCGCCAAGAATTCCTTCTTCTCGGGCTGCACGGCGCGCAAAGGTATACGCATCTTCATTAGAAACCTTAATAATTTCATCGTAAATTTCAGTATTCAGCACTTTCGGCACAAAACCCGCACCGATCCCTTGAATTTTATGCGGTCCAGGCTTGTCGCCTGACAGAATAGCTGAATCTTCGGGCTCCACAGCTATTATATGGATTCCAGGGAAACGCTCTTTCAAGACTTCTCCTGCTCCTGTAATCGTACCGCCGGTGCCAATTCCCGCAATGAATGCATCTACCTGATCCAGCGCATCGGCGATCTCAGGTCCTGTGGTCAAACGGTGAATTTCAGGATTGGACTCATTATTGAACTGCTGCGGCAGGAACCAGCCGTTTTCTTCAGCCAGCTGTTCAGCTTTGGAAATCGCACCTTTCATTCCTTCAGCACCCGGAGTCAATACTAGTTCTGCTCCGTATGCGCGAAGTAAATTACGGCGTTCCAGACTCATAGTGTCGGGCATTACGAGCACCGACTTATAGCCTTTTGCCGCTGCTACCATCGCCAGTCCGATTCCCGTGTTGCCGCTCGTCGGTTCGATGATTGTGCTGCCTTCTTTCAAGTGACCGTCTTTCTCCGCCGCTTCAATCATTGCCAATGCGATACGGTCTTTGACGCTTGAACCCGGATTGAAAAATTCTAATTTCAGATAGACGTCTGCATCTTCCGGACCTGTTAACCGATTTAACTTTACTAATGGCGTGTTACCCACTAAATCAATAACTGAATTTCCCACTCTGCTCATTTGTCATCCGCTCCTAATACCTAGTATTTTAATATGTTTTATTTACTTTATTTTACTACCTCCTATTTCTCTTGTCAATCAAATAATTCAGAAGGTTATATTTATCGGCACGCCAGCTGCGGGCTTCTCATAGACTGCCAAATATAGATTCATATGCATCTGACACCCGAACGATGCCATAACGATTTCTTTCAATCGGAATTGGCAGCGCTTACTTCGCCGCGCACTGGTTGGAATGATGAATACACCCGCTGCCGCAACACGCTTTTTGGCAGCGGGTGTATCTTTTTTATAGTTCTGAGAGAAACTCTCGAAGCTCCTGCTCGGAATATTGATACGTCTCGAGGCAGAAGTGACACTGTGCTTCCGCTCCATGATCTTCGTCAATCATGGCTTGAATTTCTTCGCGACCAAGCCCTTTAATCGCTTCTGCAAACCGTTCTTTAGAGCACTCGCATTCGAACTTCACATCCGTTTTATCGAGGAACTCTATGTTGTCCTGCCCTAACACTTCTGCGAGAATTCCTTCAGGCGTCAGTCCCTGATCCACCATTGTGGAAATTGGCGTCATGTTCGCCAGCTTTTCCTCCAAAAGCGCAATCGTTTCTTCCGTGGCACCCGGCATTACTGACAGAATGAATCCGCCGGAAGCTTTCACTGTATTGTCCGGGTCAACCAGCACACCCAACGCAACCGCGGACGGCACTTGTTCAGATACTGCCAAATACTGAGTAAAGTCTTCTGCAATTTCCCCGGAAATAATCGGCACCTGTCCTGTGAAGTAATCCTTCAGTCCAAGATCCTTCACTATGGACAGCGTCCCTTCAGTTCCGACTGCACCGCGCACGTCAAGCTTTCCTTGTTCATTTAAAGGAAGATGCGTTTGCGGATTTGTCGCATAGCCGCGAACCTCTCCTTTTGCATTGGCATCGACGATGATTGGACCAATCGGACCATTCCCCTGTACCTTTACCGTGATGCTGTCTTCACCTTTGAGCATGGCACCCATCATAACCGCTGCTGAAATAGTACGCCCAAGAGCAGCAGTTGCTGTCGGCCACATTTGGTGACGGCGCTGCACTTCTCCCGCCGTTTCGGTAGAACGCACGGCATATGCACGTATTTGGCCGTCAAACGCTAACGCTTTTACTAAATAATCTGTCGTCATTTCATTCACTCCTTACAAATTTCTTTCATAGATCAGATGTAATCCCTTCAGGGTCAGGAAGTTGTCGACGACATCGATCACTTTTGTTTCCGAAGCAATCAATTCTGCCATCCCGCCTGTCGCGATAACTGTAGGTTCCACTTCGCAGTCTTCTTTTATACGGTTAACGATACCTTCTACCTGCCCGACGTATCCGAAGACGATACCCGACTGCATAGCAGCTACCGTGTTTTTTCCCACTACAGATTCAGGGCGGTCCAGTTGCACACGCGGAAGTTTGGACGCACGGTCAAACAGCGCTTCCATGGAAATCTTAATCCCCGGCGCGATAGAACCACCCATATATTCTCCGCGTTCATTGACATAACAATACGTCGTAGCGGTTCCGAAATCCACTATGATCAATGGACTGCCGTATTCGCGGATCGCCGCTACTGCATTGACAATTCGGTCCGCACCGACTTCACGCGGGTTCTCATATTTAATGTTTAATCCGGTTTTCAATCCCGGCCCTACGACCAGCGGCTTCTGATTGAAGTACTTTTTACACATTTGCTCCAGCGGAAACATGACAGGCGGCACCACGGAGGAAATAATAATACCTGTAATGTCTGTAAATGAAATCCCCACATGCTGGAACATCGCTTTGACTTGCATCGCATATTCATCTTCCGTCTTGTGACGGTAAGTTTCCATTCGCCAGTGGTATTTCAGTTGATCCCCTTCATATACACCCAGCACGATATTGGTATTCCCTGTATCCAATACTAATAACATAGTCGTTTTCCTCTCTTGCTCTGACTTTTCCCGTACATCATATCATAATTCTGCACGATTATACTGTGGTTGTGCACTGATGTCCATTCATAGAAAACAGCCGACTGTTAGGTACAGTCGGCTGCAGGCTCGCTTAGTCTCTGCGCTCTTCATCAATCGGCGGAAGCGTTTTGTCAGTGGCTCCACCTTCACGCGGCAAGTCTCCTGTAGACGGATCACTCGGTGCACCCGTTACGTCCGGAGTTGCACCCGGCTTTGTATCCGGCGTTTCAACAGTTGCAGTATCCGCAGTGGATGGCGCTGCATTCTTATCGTCATTGCCGTTACCGTTTTCGTAAGGTCTATCCGGTAAGACACCGTGATTTTTCAGGTGATTGATTTGTTCCGCATCCAGCGTCTCGACTTCTAATAAAGTCGTTGCAATCAGATTAAGCAATTCTCGGTTTTCGGTCAAAATCTTTCTTGTACGTTCATATTGTTCTTTAATAATTTTCTGCATTTCAGAGTCAATCTCGTATGCAATTGCTTCAGAATAGTTCTGGTCTGAGTTGAAGTCACGTCCAAGGAATACCTGATTCCCTTGCGTCTGTCCGAATTGCATCGGGCCGATCTTATCGCTCATTCCGTATTCTGTTACCATCGAACGCGCAATGCCAGTAGCACGCTGGAAGTCATTATGTGCCCCGGTTGATACTTCACCAAGCACAATCTCCTCTGATACACGTCCGCCTAAAAGACCCGCAATTTTATCGAGCAATTCAGGTTTCGTCATAAAGTAACGGTCCTCTTTTGGAAGCATGACGGCATAACCGCCGGCCTGCCCGCGGGGAACAATAGTCACTTTATGGACGATTTCTGCATCATCGAGCATTAAGCCCACCACCACGTGACCCGCTTCGTGGAATGCAACGATGTTTCGTTCTTTTTGCGAAATGACACGATTGGTTTTCGCAGGTCCCGCGATTACGCGATCCGTTGCTTCATCAATATCGGACATATCAATTTTAGCTTTATTTCTTCTTGCCGCCACAAGAGCTGCTTCGTTCAACAAGTTCTCAAGATCCGCACCAGAGAATCCGGGAGTGCGTTGAGCAAGAGCTTTCATATCGACTGTATCGTCAAGCGGCTTGTTGCGTGCGTGAACCTTCAACACCGCTTCTCTTCCTTTTACGTCTGGACGGCCAACCGTGATTTGACGGTCGAAACGCCCCGGACGAAGAAGTGCAGGGTCCAAAATATCCGGACGGTTTGTTGCAGCAACGATAATGATCCCTTCGTTTCCTTCAAACCCATCCATTTCAACCAGCAATTGGTTCAATGTTTGCTCACGCTCATCGTGACCGCCGCCTAAGCCGGCTCCACGCTGACGTCCAACTGCATCAATTTCATCAATAAAGATAATACATGGTGAATTCTTCTTGGCGTTCTCAAATAAATCACGCACTCGGGAAGCACCGACACCTACGAACATCTCCACGAAATCAGAACCTGAAATCGAGAAGAACGGCACTCCTGATTCACCTGCGACCGCACGCGCAAGTAATGTCTTACCTGTACCAGGCGGTCCTACGAGCAAGATCCCTTTAGGAATTCTCGCGCCTAACTCCACAAATTTGCTGGCATCTTTCAAGAAATCCACGACTTCTTCAAGCTCAGCTTTTTCTTCATCTGCACCAGCAACATCATTGAAACGTACTTTCTTCCGATCATCGGATTGCAGTTTCGCTTTACTTTTCCCGAAGTTCATCACTTTGCCGCCACCGCCGCCTTGTGATTGGTTCAGTAAGAAGAAGAAAAGGATAATAATAATAATGAATGGTACAAGGCCTGTAAAGAACGATACCCATGCGCTAGTTTCTTTCGGCGGCAGGATTTCAATCTCAGTTTTAGTCGTTTTAACAACTTCACCAATACTGTCCATATCATTTGTAGGAATGTTCGTTACGAAAGTTTCTCCCTTTTCGTAGCCGGCCATTTCACCTTTTACTTCATACACGAGCTGTAACGGCTGAAAAGTTGCATTTTCGACTTTTCCCTGTTCCAGCGCCGTGACGAATTCGTCATACCGAATCGGTTTCATCTTCGGATTTGGATTGTTAAGCGAACTGAAAATCCCCATGATCGCGAGGAAAATCAATCCATATAAAAGAAAGTATCGAAGTATTCGATTCATCCCAAGCCTCCTCATCTCATTCAACACAAAACTAAACAGAAAACTATTGTAAATTTTAACATAAAGCAAGAGATCTCTACAATGAAAATGCCTTAAGGAAAAAGGCTTTTCGCCGGTTTGATAAACGGCCCGTCAAAAAATGTTAAAAAGAATAAATCTCTTTTTTCAACACACCGATATACGGCAGGTTTCGATACTTTTCTGCGTAATCCAGTCCATAACCAACCACAAATGCGTCCGGTACGTCAAAGCCTACATAGTCTGCTTTCAAATCCACTTTGCGTCCAGTCGGCTTATCAAGCAATGTAACAATTTTAATGGAGTTGGCCTTTCTGTATTTAAACAGCTCCACTAAGTAATTCAACGTTTTTCCGCTGTCAATAATATCTTCAATAATCAGCACATCGCGTCCTTCTATACTGGTGTTCAAGTCTTTTACAATCTTGACTTCACCTGAAGAAACTGTTGCATTGCCATAGCTCGAAACATCCATAAAATCTAATTCAATATACGTATCGATGCGCTTAATAAGGTCACTCATGAATGGAAGTGCCCCTTTTAATACGCCAACCGCCAAAGGAAACTTATCGCGGTACTCTTCTGTTAGTGTAGCTCCCAGCTCAAGAACTTTTTCCTGAAGCTGCTCTTCCGTTATTAAAACTTGCTCGATATCTTGCGTGATCATCGGCCCGTCCTCCTCCATATTATCTGCTTTCGCCTTCTCGCGTAATCCATATGTATGAATCGCCTTCCAGTTGGCTGCGTGAAAACATTTCACCATACCGCACACCAGGCACAGCACATACGGTACCACCCGCTGTTGTAATGACCGGCTGTTGATTCCTTTGCATGATACCCACTTTTTCATCAATAAATAACCGATTCACACGTTTCGGCTGAGACATGCCCTTAAGCTGAAGTCTGTCACCCGCAGCCGGCAGCCGCACGGTCAGCGGAAGTTCGGAATCGGGTAATTGAAAATACCTAATTTCATCTGAAGGTAAAAAGTGTCCGGTTGCATGTGCATTGGCGTGATGCCAGTAAAAATGAATAGATCCCCACGTATGCCAAATACCTTTTTCAAGTACTTTTGGATGAAGAGACGCTGTATCTATATCCTTTTTTGTAACTAGCAGTTTATCATATTCCCTGACAAACCGATAGCCATATGCCAAATCAATTGTAACATTCCCGGCCGAGTTCTCGATATGCTGTAACAGTTCTTCCACCAATGCAGAACGACGTTCAGCGTTCACTGCCATCCGGTCAGTAAGACAGTTTAATAGTAGTTGAATCACGCGCTTTTGTAAAGCGTGGGGAATAGTAAGAAATGCCTCCCGCTGAAATGAGGGAAGCTGTTCATCAGTATACGTGACTATCGATTGCCAATGTTGCCCGGCAAGTTCATTCAGAAACCTTTCATCCGCCTGGCGCTGCTCCGTCTGGCGGACCGTATTGACCGCAACGGACGGGTTTTCGTCAGACAGTACGGGCACGACGCGATGACGGAGACGATTGCGTAAATAGTCATCCCGTTCATTGCTCGGATCTTCCCTGAATGACAGCCTGTAATGTGACGCATACTCGTACAGCTCCCTCTTTTCCAATGGAAGGAAGGGACGGACCACTTCGCCCGAGTGAAATTCACGCCGTATCGGCATACCGTTTACTGACTGTCCTTTACTTAACTGAATCAGCACCGTCTCCAATTGATCGTCCGCGTGATGCGCAGTGGCAAGGACGGTGAACTGATCCCGTGACATCGTCTGTTCAAAACATGCATAACGCTGCTGCCTGCAAAGCTGCTGCATATTGCCGCCCTGATTCTTCAGCAGAGCGGGAATCGGCACTTGTTCAGAGTAAAAAGGCAGCCCGAATTCCTCGCACAGCCGCTCCACCACAAACGCATCTTCAGCTGACTCGGCCCCGCGCAGCATATGATCTACGTGGATGGCACCTACTTCAATA
This sequence comes from Sporosarcina sp. P37, assembly GCF_002109365.1. NCBI lineage: Bacteria > Bacillati > Bacillota > Bacilli > Caryophanales > Caryophanaceae > Sporosarcina > Sporosarcina sp. P37. Next base: position 1,947,160 of record NZ_CP015349.1, on the reverse strand, counting down.
GCCAGCAATTGCCGATGCGCTGCAAGAAAGTGAAGCAGTGCAATGGAATCCACACCGCCCGAACAGGCAACCAATACACGAGAGCCGGGAGGAATCAGCGTTTGCTTTTCAATGAACTTCAATACTTTTTGCTGCAAACTCTTCATGACCCATCTCCCCCTCTCTCTATTCTATCATTCTTTAGCTAGAAATGATTCGGGGTTGCTTATTGGCTTTTGACCAACTTGGCACGATATGGCCGACCTTCATCACGAGTATTGTACGGTCATCTTCCACCGATTCAAATACGCGCTCCATTTCCATCATCACCTGGTCGGCAATCGTACGGCAATCCATCTCTTTAAAACGTTCTATCGTCTGATTCATTACGTCTTCCTGGATATCAAGCGGAATATCTCCATTAAATATACCATCGGTCATCATTACCACGATATCACCGGATTTCAGCTTTTCATTTTTTGCTTCTATTGAAAATGAAGGCAAGAAACCAAACGGCACTGTCTTACTGTCCAGCCGTATGCACTCATTGCTTCTCTTTATATACGTACTCATCGAACCTGCCTTCCATGACCACAGCCGGCCTTCCTGCAAATCGATCAATGCCAGATCAAGCGTGGCATACATATCATCCAATCCATTCAGCGCCATCATATAATGCAATGTATGAATCGCTGTTTCAGGATCCATTTTCTGTCCCAGACACTCTCGCATCAGCCGGATCACTTTACGGCTTTCATGGTACGCATTGATGTCTGAACCCATTCCGTCAGATAACAGAACTGCGGACAGTCCGTCGTGAATCTTAAATAATTCATAGGCATCCCCGCCGTGGAATGAACCTTTGCCCGCTGTTGTGACAATATCGTAATCCAACGAAAAACGGACGGCTGAGCTGAATGTCAGCTGCACATGCGGAAACGGAAACGGCTGATAGCTTGATTTTGAAATATACATCGGTTCATCATACATCTGCTCTAATATAGGCAATAATAAATACTCGCCAACCGTCGTTTCTGCTTCAAAGTCCGCCTTTTTCTCGGGCACAGAAATAACAATCCGGCAGGCTCCGCGTTCCTCCGACAGAATATCTATTTGGAAAAACTCTATCGCCTGTGCATGCAGGCGGTTCGCCAGCTCTTCTTCCGCCAGCTTGTACGTTGTCAGATCTTCTTTCACTTCACGCATTACTTTCTCAATATGCGTGCTCATATCGCGCAACTGCAATGCCAGCATCTTACGGCCGTGCTGCAGCTGCCCCATTAATAACTTATTAGCCCCTCGCTCCTCTAATTCATTAAGCAATCCTTTAAAACGCAGACATTTATACTTCATTTTTTGCTCAACACGCACCCGCGCCGCTTTTTTCGTGGCGGAATAAGTGGTTTCCCATTCATCAATCAGCGGTTCCATGCCATCCTCTTCACTTTCCCAGCACTTCCGGTAACGGAAACATGACTGGCAAATGGACGGTATTTGACTCGTCGCGGTCATCTCATCTTCCGGAGACAAGCGGTCGTTGACGAGCGTTGACATAAAATGAGCGAACTGCTGAAATTCCTCAAGCTGTCCATCCAGCTTATCCGCGAGCCATTGTTGACGCTTCTCTGATATTCCTTCCTGTTTCGGCAGGAATATTTGCCGTATTTGGCTTAATTTCCGTGACGGAATCAGCACAAACAGCAAGGCCGCCGCGCCAACAGTTGAAAAGTGAACGGTATCGAGCGGCAGCGTGGCATCATATAGAAGGAAAAATAGCGAAACAAATACGCTGCCCGTCACAATACCGATTTTTCCAAACCGCTTCAGCGAGCCTGCGAGCAGTCCGGTCATACCATAAAGCGCCATCATGCCGGTGAATGAAAGTTCGGACACTCCTATAATTAATGCGATAATCATCCCGACTGTCGTGGCAAACGGAACACCCCCCACTACAGCGGCTACATATATCGCAAGAAACAGAAAGACCCCGGCTACCGATACTGTGCCAATCTGAAAACCGCCCATACCTGTTGCTGCCAGCGCTCCGACGATACACATGGCACTGATTTGTTCGGGATTCCACGGACCGTACAGCAAACGTTCTATAGAAGGAAAGGCCAGTAACATAAAAATTGTCATGAATAAAGCTAACAGCGCTTCCAGTCCAATCGACAGCTGAACCGCCAGCGGCATCATTCCGTCACTGTATTTAATGAGCTGCCAAGTCAGCTGAGGAATAATCATCGCTCCTGCCACAGCGATCGGAATGGATCTCTTCACCTTAGGGATCTTAATGATTGCGTGGAACAACAGCAATTGGGCCAGATGGATGACTGCTTGTCCGATCCCGAGAAACGCACTGCCGGCCATTCCTCCTATGAACACGAAAATCATATGCTTGCGATAGCGCATACTCGCCAAGGCCCAGATCGGCAAGAAGAACGGCACTGCCATATCGAATACTACTGCCTGAGACAGAAAGAATGATCCCACTAAGAAAAGAAGAGCCGTCATCAAGTAGACTTTCCGGTTCATCAGCTCTTGCCATGATGCTCTGAACATCTGTACAAATGGTCGCTCCATATTATCTATCATCTTCATTTCCCATACCCCCTATGTTCTCTTACCTAAAACTATACATGCCATCTGCGAGAAATTTTGTCTGTTTGTGGCGGGGTATTCACAAAACATTTCGACGTTATCCGTATGTTTTTTCTTTTTGCAAAAGACCTGTTGACACTTTATCAATTGCCTAGTATGATTAGAGACGTTGCGTTTGAAATACACGTTTTTAACGCACAAATGTCTTGGCGGCGTAGCTCAGCTGGCTAGAGCGTGCGGTTCATACCCGCAAGGTCGTGGGTTCGACCCCCTCCGCCGCTATTATAGAAACACGAAAAACCTCTTGCTTAGGCAGGAGGTTTTTATCATGCAATAAAAATTCATGGGAAGTGCTTCGGCACCGGCCCGCGGCAGATCCGCCGCTGCACCTTTTACGCAAAAAAACGTATGCTCCATATTGCGGAACATACGTAAAGGATGTCATCTAATTTTAGTTCACAGTTGAAACAGACAGCAAGTTATCCTCTTCTGGCTCCACGGCCGCCACGTTTGGACTCTGTCGCTCTCTTTAAGGTAGTTAGACGTTCTTCGCTGTCCTTCATGAATTTCGCCATTTTCTGCTCGAAATTCTCTGGTCGTTCAAAGCTCGGTTTGCTGCCTTGGCGAGGTCTCTGTGGACGTTGCGGACGCTGTGGACGTTCTGACTCAGGCTTCGCCTTACGGATGGAAAGACCGATTTTACCGTCAGATCCCACATTCATTACTTTCACTTCAACCATATCGCCGACTTTTAAATGATCGTTTATATCTTTGACATAATTGTCAGCTACTTCACTAATATGGACTAATCCTGTGGACCCGTTCGGCAATTCAACAAATGCCCCAAAATTTGTGATCCCGGTTACTTTACCCTCTAACTTGCTGCCTACTTCAATTGACATAAAAAAAATGCTCCTCCTTAAGTTTTAAGCGGCTCGTAAGCCTATCAACCATATTGGCAGTGCCTGTATTTTACAGGCTCCTACTTATATTATAGCCAACAAAAAAAGAGTGTCAACATGACTACTCTTTTCTCATCTCTTTTTCTGACTCTTTTTTCTTATCAGGAATGGAAAAAATGATCTCATCGGACTCAGAAAGAAAGTATTCTTTCCGTGCAAGTTTGGCAATGTATTCATCGTCATCCAAGCGGATCAGCTGTGTATTCAATTGTTCCTGCTGGGCTTTCAAATCTTCCAGCGTCGCCTCTGCCTGCGCTTTTTCCTTCAGTTTAGCTGCAAGGATTTCTTTCTGTCCTGCATTCATGTTGAATAAACTTCCAGCCACCACACAAACGATGACAAAAAAGACGGCCAAACGATTACGAAGGCGTTTTTTTTGTGCTTTTTTATAATTTTCTTTTTTTTGCATAGAGCGCACATATTCTGTATCGATTGATGTGACATTCTTAGTTGAGGGCTTCTGTGGTTCTTTCATGGCGCACACACCTTTCTGACGTAATTCCGCTATTGCACTCTATTATATAGTACTCTGCATTTATTTTGAAGGAATTTCCCTATGTTCTTTGCAATTCGGATAAACGGTGACATAATCAGTGACAAAACCGAGACAATCAAATAAATAATACGCCGGCACGTCAGGAAGACAAGACGAATGATGAGCCAGATCGGCCTAAGCACCACAAGTAACAGTAGTCTGCCTGCGAACCGCGCGGGATGATAAAAAACAGCTGCATATAATAACAAGCCACTGATCTGGGCGACAGGGTCATACATTCTCCATGCCCCGCCGCGCACCATGATCAATACTAAAAATGCCCCGATTCCTAACCCAATCCAAACCATGCATTCAAACCAGAATGCCCATCTTTTAATGAATGAACGTTTATCGCTTGCCGCGACAATTGTCCCGAATAAATCCATTACAATTCCAGCCGCAATCCCTGTCCCGATCATCGCCAACAGACTGAAGAACTGGACGGACAGACTCATCCGAATAGTTTATGAAGGAAATTGCGTGAACCTGCTGCGTCTTCATCATCGTATTGCAGTGTTTGGACAGAGCCTTCAAGCGTCAATAAGCCCTTGTCCACGTCCAGATGTACAATACGCAATTCCTCCCCGCGGATTTGCAATACGCCTTGCGATGTTCTGACTAGAAACTCCTCCTGGTCAAAGCGGTCAATCGTTTTCACAGATGTGAGGTCCATTCTTTTGCGATTGCGCATCGTCACTACGTGATCTCCTGATGGAATAGTATACATGGAGCTGTCTGTTTGAATCTGCATATGCGTCCCCCTTTTCTAGTGCGTTCTCCATATCTTATGCAGGGGCTTGGTCAAACATGACAAGCTGTTTTTAAATTGAAGGGGGCCGGCTGCACGTTTAGCGGTCAAGAACTGCTGGCTATTGAGCGGCTGGACAGCGCTAATGATCGCTTGGCAGACAGTTTAGAGCGGATCTGATTCTCCATAGAGCGCTTGCGCATTGCCATTGAGCGGTTAAGGGGCCGCGTAGAGCGCTGGACAGATTTAATGAGCGCTTATGACTTAATCTGCATAAATCTGAAAAAAGAAGACAGCCTGACGTAAGGCTGCCTTCTTTTCACATATCTTTACTCTTCGTCATCCATAAATTCAGGTTCAACTTTCTCCAGACGCTCTTCACCTGTGATCGTGTACATGCCGGCTGCGTCCTCTTTTTTGGTGGAGGCCTTTAATTCATTAACTTTCGCCGTCACAATCTTTTGGCCGAAGCGGATGGACAGCTCGTCTCCCGGCTTGACAACCGAGGATGCTTTGGCTACTTTATCGTTGATGGTGATTCTTCCCTGATCAGCTACTTGCTTTGCCAATGTTCGGCGTTTGATCAGCCGGGATACTTTCAAAAATTTGTCAAGTCTCATTGAGTTCCTTCCTTTCGTTTGGCCTGTCTCCAGAATTCTTCCAGTTCCTCTGCTGTATAGTCTGAGAAATCACCGCTGCCCTGTTTTACGGACTGCTCTACGAACTGGAAGCGGGATTTGAATTTTTCATTCGTATGCCACATCGCTTCTTCCGGTGAGATTTTCAAGAATCTCGCTATGTTGATAATAGTGAACAAGACATCTCCAAGCTCGTCCAGCTGCTGCTCCGTCCCGCCGCTGCGCACTTCTTCCTGGAACTCCTTCCACTCTTCCCGGAACTTGTCAAAAGCTCCTTCTATGGAAGGCCAGTCGAATCCAACTTTTGCGGCGGCTTTCTGATAATTGTAGGCAGTGAGCATGGATGATGCCAGACGTTCCTGACCTTCCAGCAAACTGGACGGTCTCGGCTTTTCCTGTTCCTTGATCGCCTGCCAGTTTGTCAGCACGTCGTCTGTCGTATCTGCTTTCGTTTGCGCAAAGACATGCGGGTGGCGACGGATCATTTTCGCTCCGACCGTTTCAAGAACGTCTTCCATGGAGAAGTATCCGTTATCTTCACCGATTTGCGCGTGCAGGAACACTTGCAGGAGCACATCACCAAGTTCTTCAATGATTGATTCGTCGTCTTCTTCGTCAATCGCCTGTATCAGCTCGAAAGATTCTTCAATTACATAACGCTTCAATGATTCATGCGTCTGCTCACGATCCCAAGGACAGCCGTCCGGCGCGCGCAAGGCCGCGATAATCTCACGGAATGAACTCCATTCTTTCAACCGCTGTTCACGGTCAGGAAGCGGCGGTACGTAGACTGTCGTCAGGTTATTCAAAGCCACGACGCGGTCAAGCTCAAACAGAGGGACTTCTGTCAGCGATTCATCCTGTGAGCCTGCGGACGTTACAATCGTAACGGTGTGATCATCGGGATACTTTTCCATTAGAGATAATTTCACATCTGAAGCGACAAATGCATCGTAAACTTGTCCAATTAAGACATGCTGATCCATGCGTACGTCATCACGCTTCAAGTCCGTTCCGTCAAGCAGCTGAAAGCCTTCGATCGGATCTATACGCAACGCGGTAAAAATGGGATCCAAAAAGCTGCTTCCGCCTGCGATATGCAGTTCGATTTCACCCGCCCGTTCTTTCTCAATCAGCAATTGAACCGTGCGTTCCGCCACAAGCGGATGACCCGGCACGGCATATGTAATCGGCTGTTGCATACTCATTTCAAGCAGCTTTTCGACAATTTGCTGATAGACATCTTCAAATGCATCATTCGCTTCATAGATTGCATCGAAACTGTTCATTTTGAGACCTTCAGAACGCAATTCCTTTACGACAGGATGTTCTTCCGTACGGACAAAGAGATGGTCAGCCTGTTTCAATAATCGGTATGTGCCGAGTGACAGCTGTTCCAAATCACTTGCACCTAATCCAATGACGGTTATCTTATTCACATGATTCACCTTCTATTTTTAGTTAGCCATAGTTGAGCAGTCGCCAGTCTTTTACCGAAAGGCAGCAAATACCACTCTTTTTCTTTCATTATACGTGATTTCAAGACGACGAAAAGGAATATGATTGCTCCGATTGCGACAGCTGAAAGTGCAGTCAGCGCAGCGCTTGCGCGTGATGACAGTGCGTCTGACAGCCAATAATCCACTGACAGCATCCACGGAATCAGCACCCCCGCCATCGCTGCGCCTGCACCGGCCAGCACTGCATAAAAATGGAATGGCGCCAGCGGAAGCTTCCAGTAACGCTTGAAATAGATGATTAACAACACGGCAACAACAGCAAACGCAACGGCACCTGACGCAGCAGCACCTTCAATGCCGAAGTGCCGGACCATCGGCGGTGTGGCTGCCAGTTTAATGAGTATACCGAGCAGCATAAGTATAAGCGGCCCCCGCACGTTTCCGCTCCCCTGCAAGATCGCTGTCAAAGGCAGGATAATCGACAGCCAGAAAATCTGTATACAGAAGATGATCAGAGCAACGGAACCTGTCCGAGTCTGAAACAGCATTTCATTCACATAAGGCAGCACAAGAATCAGTCCGATTGTGGCGGCCCAGCCGAATAAAATAGACGTGCGGAATGTCAGACTGATGAATGGCAATGCACTGCGACCGTCTGTTTTTGAAGCATGGTGTGCAATTAGCGGCACTAATGCGAGCGCTAAAGTCGATGCCAGCAAAATGCCCATTTGCGCCAGCGGCTGTCCGCGGTCATAGACACCTTTCATTTCCATAGCCGCTTCACTTACTGTACCGGCCTGAACTAGCGCATTGTAAATTGTAAATGAGTCCACTAATTGAAAGACCAGTAATATTAAAGAGCTTGCACTGACACTTATACTGATTTTGGTCAGCTCCCTGACCACTTTCCACGGTTTCACGGCTGCTGCTGCCATGCGTTCACGCTGCAGGAAGAACCATGTGAGAATCAAGACGCCTGCCGCTTCGCCGGCCACTGCGGCCCACATTGTAATTTCCCCTATTTTATAAAGCGACGTTCCCGTGCGCACAGCAATCCACGTGCCCGCAAGTACAATCACGACGCGGAGTAACTGTTCCGACACATTGGATATCGCAACAGGTATCATTTGTCCTTCTGATTGGAAGACACCCTTCAGAACGGCAAGAAACGGCAGCACAAGCACAATATATGCCCCGGCCTGCAGAACAGGCGCCAATGCAGTGTCACCCATCCATTCCGCAAAGACCGAAGATCCAGACCGCAATAACAGAAAAACACCTGCGGATAATAAGAGAAGATAAGCAAGCGACACACGTAAAATTCCACGTGACTCCCCCGGGCTTCTGCTTTCCGCCAGCATTTTCGACACGGCGACCGCAAATCCTGACGATGTCCAGACGATAAATATTCCAATGAACGGATATACTTGCTGATAAATATAAAACCCTTTATCTCCAACCAGGTTTTGAAAAGGCACCCGGTACACTGCGCTCAACACTTTGACAATGACGGCCGCCATCGTAAGAATCGACGCACCTTTCATAAACGACTTCATATTCCACTTAGTCAACGCCATACATGCGCCTCTTTCATTCGATGATGGTTTCTAGTATACCATCTCACTGCATCAAAACAGGCGTGTGAATGCAATCAATAAAATAATCACGCCGCTCATGAATGTTCCAAACTGTCCGACAGACATTCTGCCGATTTGGACACCCGCCAATCTGGCACCTAATCTTACGCCCGCCGATAATGTGATATAACTGCCGATTGCCGCTGACAGCGCGATCGCAATGGGCGACAATGCCAGCAGTCCAGCTCCTACACCGTTCGTCAGTGCATTCGCGGAGAGTGCGATGCCGAGCAGCAGCGCTTCTCCAAGGCTAATATGCGAAGATCCGTCAAAGTCCATTCTTTCAGGCTCGCTGAATACATTAGACTGATGCCTTTTCTGCTGCCGAAAAGCAATGACCATAATTCGTATCCCGATCATACTGAGTACTGCAAATGCTATGAGATCAGGAAGCATTCCCGGTAACAGTTCAGCCAACCATGCCCCCGACACGATGCCGATCAAACTGAAGATAAAACAAATTGCCGCTATAAGCGCATTCGATGCGGGCGGAATCCGAACCCGCTGTACCCCGTAAGAAAGTCCGACTCCAAAGTTGTCGATGCTGGATGAAATTGCAAAACCCGCGATCAGTAGCCAAGTCATTCCGTTCCCCCCAAGCCTATTGGTTTTACCTTACTATACGTGCGGGAGGTTGCATGCGTGTGTGCGCGGGGCATACAGAAAAACCAGTCTTTCCATTGTGCAGGAAAAGGCTGGTTCATTTTTTGAAAAGTTAAGGAAATAAAACGTGCTGCCGTTTTGTGCTGCGGCGGAAAGCCGTGTGCCATCCGTTTTACAGGATCCCTGCATAAAAGCAAAACCCGTCTCCCCATAAGCCGGGTAAGACGGGCCTGCATTTCATTTATCGGTTTGGCAGAATCAGTTCTTTTGCAACGGATACACCTGTGCGCATTGCCGCTTTCCCTACTGCATGTGCAACAATTGTCGGAATACGATCATCGAATGGATTAGGAATGATATAATCATCACGCAAGTCTTCATCCTTGATCAAATCGGCAATAGCATAGGTTGCTGCAAGCTTCATCTCTTCGTTAATTTCCGTTGCCCTGACGTCAAGTGCACCGCGGAAGATGCCCGGGAATGCCAAGACGTTATTGACCTGGTTAGGATAGTCTGAGCGGCCCGTCGCAATAATACGCACGCCGTATTCTTCAGCTAACTCAGGCTTCAATTCAGGATTTGGGTTCGCCAGTCCGAATACGATCGGGTCTGTGTTCATCAGGGCAATCAATTCTTTCGTCAGCAAGTTTGCGACAGATACACCCACGAAGACGTCTGCACCTTTCATCGCATCTTCCAATGAACCTTCGATCTTTTCAAGATTCGTAACACGGGACATTTCATGCTTGATGTCGTTCATCGAATAGTCACGGCCTTCAAAAATAATTCCTTTTGAATCACACATAATAATGTTCTCGAAGCCCATGTTAAGCAACAGCTTTGTAATTGCCACGCCTGCCGCTCCGGCACCGTTCAATACGATCTTCACTTCACTGCGTTCTTTGCCGACCACTTTCAATGCATTCAGTAATCCGGCACCTACTACGATTGCCGTGCCGTGCTGGTCATCATGGAAAATCGGGATATTGCATTCTTCCCGCAGCCTTTGCTCAATTTCAAAACAACGCGGCGCAGAGATGTCTTCCAGATTTACCGCACCGAATGTCGGGCTCATCATTTTTACAATATTTACAATTTCATCAACCTTCTTTGTATCAAGACAGATTGGAAACGCATCGATCCCGGCAAACTGTTTCAGCAGCAGCGCTTTACCTTCCATGACCGGCAGTGCAGCTTCAGGGCCGATGTCTCCAAGGCCGAGAACCGCCGTTCCATCCGTCACGACTGCCACCAGATTTCCTTTGATTGTATATTCATATGCAAGAGACGGATCATGAGCGATTTCTACACAAGGTTCAGCAACACCCGGCGAGTACGCCAAACTCAAATCCTCTTTATTTTCCAATGGCACTTTTGAAACGACTTCCATTTTTCCGTTGTGAATTTGATGCATGTGTAAAGAAGATTTGTATTTCTTGTTCATAATATCGCTCTCCCTATCCGTTTTTAATTGTTCTTTCGTGTTGGTAGTGATTATAAGCGTAAACATAAAGTAAACACAAGGGCAAATTTTCTATTAACTCCAAAAATTAAAAATTCGTAAGCGGTTACATTACCTTTGTCAAAGGATTTGCAGCGTCTTTAAATTTTTTAAAAAAAGTTTTGACATTTGCCTCTTTTCGTAGTATGTGAAAACTTTCACTTTAGTTTTAGGCCTTGTGAAGCCCTTCACTAAGCGTTTTTGTGAAAAGGTTCACGTATAAAAAAAGGAGCACATGAAGCAATTTATTTCCGTAGTATGTGAAATTCTTCACCTTTTATCAAAAGAAATAACTAAATATTATTTAACCCCTACTTGGGGAAAACCGGGAATGTTTTACCCGTAACGGTGACCGTATTTACCATTTATTGTATCAAACCAAAACATTCGCACCGCCTGTTTGAATTAATATTTTACCCGGCGCCGCAAAAAGCCGGCTTTTCGGCAAAAAAACTCACAGCGGCTTCTTCCGCTGTGAGTTTTTTAATAAAAGTTTTATACATTCATTAAATCCGCTTAGTTTTCCATCTGTTTGGCCAGAAAACTCGCTGCGGTTTCTGCTGCCTTTTGTTCTACATCTCCTACGAAGTGAACTTTTGACAGCAAGTATACCGCACCAATTGCATCACCATTTGTAACAATCGGGGCAACACAATAGGATTTGACCTGTTCAACCTGACCGGGTACCCATTCCACGGACTTTTCGTGCTTCTCAATGACAGTTGATCTGCCGTTCAGAATCTCTTCACAGACAGGTGAAAGCTGACGGTTCATATAGTCTTTCTTTGAAAGGCCCGCCACCGCCAGCATCTCATCCCGGTCGCTGATCAAAGCCGGCGTCCCGATGGTTTCGTAAAGTGATTCCGCATATTCCACGGCAAATTCGCCAAGCTCTGAAATAGGCGAATACTTCTTTAAAATGACTTCTCCTTCACGGTCAGTGAATATTTCCAAAGGATCGCCTTCGCGAATTCGAAGTGTCCTTCTGATTTCCTTTGGTATAACCACTCTTCCCAGATCATCAATTCTTCGGACAATACCCGTTGCCTTCATATATAATGCCTCACTTTCTCGAAATGAAATGTATTTCTGAGAGTAGTATGCATCATCATTGGTCATTTTATGCAATCGAGGTGTTACAAGGCATCCGAAGATTCTACTTCCTTTGCAGTCTCCTGCATCGTGTGCACCATATCCTCCACCATATCGAACTCTGTGTACTGATTGGATTTCTTTTCATTTACTGTAATTATTATTTGCCCGTTATCGATCGTCAGTCCAACAGCGTGACCGTATTTCAATGATCGCTCCATAAGCTTTGCGCCATCAGCACGCGCTGTTCCTTCTTCTGACAAGCGAATTTCCGCCACGCCTTGCACATTCTTAATGGAAACTACGCCTGCTTTTCGTCCCCAGGCTTTCATTCGTCCGACACGAAGCAGCAAGTCGGCTTCAAACGGCATATCTCCGAAGCGGTCGATCATTTCGTCAACCAGCTCCAAATAATCCTCGTCCCCGGTAATTGCTTTCACCCGCTTATACATCTGGATTTTCTGATAGCCATCCTGAATATACGTTTCAGGAAGGTAGGCATTGATCGGCAATGAAATTTCTACATCCGCCTTGTCTTCTTTCACGACTCCTGTCTGTCTTTCTTCAATCGCTTCCTGCAGTAACTGCGAATACAAATCGAAACCGACAGAATCGATGAAGCCGTGCTGCTGGGAACCGAGTAAGTTTCCTGCACCGCGTATCGATAGATCCCGCATGGCGATTTTAAAACCGGATCCAAGCTCCGTAAACTCTTTAATTGCCTGCAAACGGTTCTCCGCCACTTCTGTCAGCACTTTATCGCGCTGATAGAGCATGTAGCTGTACGCCACACGATTGGAACGCCCGACTCGTCCGCGTAATTGATAGAGCTGCGATAACCCCATTCGGTCCGCGTCATGAACAATTAATGTATTGACGTTCGGAATATCAATCCCTGTTTCAATAATCGTTGTTGTGACGAGCACATCAAATTCCCCTTCAAGGAAACTCATGATCACCGCTTCAAGCGCAGCTTCACCCATCCGGCCATGCGCCGAAGCAATACGCGCTTCTGGCACCAGATCACGGATCTCCTGCACTTTCCGGTCCATATCCTCCACGCGGTTGTATAAATAAAAGACTTGCCCGCCGCGTCCCATTTCCCGCTCGATCGCTTCACGCACCAAGCCTCCGTTATGTTCCATGACATACGTTTGGACAGGGAAACGGTTAGCCGGAGGCGTTTCAATAACAGACAAATCCCGTACGCCGACCATCGACATATGCAATGTCCGCGGAATAGGCGTGGCGGTCAGTGTCAGTACATCCACGTTGGTCTTCAGCTGTTTCAACTTTTCTTTATGCGTGACGCCAAAACGCTGCTCTTCATCCACGACAAGCAGCCCCAGATCCTGGTAGACGACGTCTTTTGAAAGCAGACGGTGCGTACCGACCACAATATCGACAGTTCCCGCTTTAAGCCCTTTAATGGTCTCATCCTGCTCTTTCTTCGTCCGGAACCGGTTCAGCAAAGATACTGTCACAGGATAGTCCGCGAAGCGCTCTTTCATCGTCTCGTAGTGCTGCTGTGCCAGAATAGTCGTCGGAACGAGGAACGCTACTTGCTTGCCGTTTGTCACAGCCTTGAATGCCGCTCGGATTGCGACTTCTGTTTTCCCGTATCCTACGTCTCCGCATAATAGCCGATCCATTGGCCGCGCACGTTCCATATCTTTCTTAATTTCCGCAATAGACTGCAGCTGGTCTTGTGTTTCTTCATATGGAAAGGCATTTTCAAACGAACGCTGCAGATCGTCGTCCTCGCTGAACGCAAAACCTTTCTCCGCTTCCCGCTTGGCATACAGTTTGATCAAGTCATCGGCAATATCTTGAATGGCAGCCGTTACTTTACGTTTCGTTTTCGTCCATTCCGTACCGCCAAGCTTATGCAGTTTCGGCTCTTTTTCCCCAGACGCCACATATTTTTGGATTAAATCAATCTGATCGGCTTGAACGAACAGCTTATCCTCACCGCGGTACCGAATATCCAGATAATCTTTCTGAATACCTTTAACGTCAAGCGTCACCACGCCATAGTATTTACCGATTCCGTGATGGACGTGAACTATATAATCTCCAGGTTTGATTTCGGAATAACTTTTGATCCGTTCCGCATTTGTCAGCTTAGGCGGACGTGCTTTGCGTTTCGGTTTACCTGTAAACATTTCCGCATCCGTAACGACGGCCAGCTTTTGGAATGGAAGCTCAAAGCCCGCTGACAGATCTCCTTCAATAATCGACAAAACACCTTCTTTTCCCGGTTTGCCGTCTATTGCCGCTTCTATATCGTACTCCCGTAAAATATCCTGTATCGCCTGCATTCGTTCAGGTGAAGAAGCAAGAAGAAAGACGTTGTACTTGGACTGCTTCCACCGCTCGATTTCATTTTTCAATAATGGCATCTGACTGTGAAACTGCTGCATAGGCTTACAGGAAACCGAAATAGATTTCTTGATTGTAAAGCCTGGCACCGCGCGCGTAAATAAAGACAGATATAATCGTTTCTGATCAATATTCTCCAGTACCTGCCCGTATTTCCAGGCAAGCTTCGTGTCGTGCAACATTTTTCCGTCTTCCAGCATTGCCAGATGATATTCCTGCTCTTCTGATTCCAATGTTGCGACAGATTCCTGTATACGCCCGAGTTCGTCAAAGACAATCAATCCATCGGCAGGAAAATAATCTGTCAGCATGGCGCTGGCTTCCGAAGAGAAGGACGCATATTTCTTCATTGTATCCGGCACAATACCGTCTTTCATCATGCCGGTATCCTGCATGACGGTTATTAGAAGTTGCTGCTGCAAATCTTCGCTCTTAATTTTGTTCAGACTATCACCGAGTGCCTGCTCCACTTGCTGCGAAACTTTCAATAGTTCTTCAGGCGTCCAAATAAATTCTGTCGCCGGAAGCAGTGTGATGGAATCTAACTTGCCTGTCGAACGCTGATCTTCCGCAGAAAAAGTCCGTATCGAATCAATCGTCGTATCAAAAAGCTCGATCCGCACAGGTTCTTCCATCGTCAGCGGATAAATATCCAGTATTCCCCCGCGCAACGCAAATTCACCCGGTGCACTCACCAGGTCTTTTCGTATATAGCCCATGGATACCAGTTTCTCGAGCCAAATTCCCACGTCAATCTCATCGTCCGTCTTCGCTGTCACATAATGCGTCAGCCAGCGTTCCTTAGACGGCAACAGCTTTCGCAGTCCGGCAACCGGTGTGATATAAATGCCGGAGCCTGTACGCGCCATATGATCAAGCGTGTCAATACGGCCGGCACGCAGTTCGTAACTCGCAAATGAAAAATCTGCCGCCACCAGTTCTTCTGCTGTATAGAGGTGTAAGTGCGCCTCGTCGATCAGCTTGCTCAAGTCCTCATACGTACGCTGGGCTTGGAGCATATTTGGCGAGACAATCAGGACCGGACGTGTCAGTGACTGCTGAATCAGTTTAAAGAATATTGCTTTTGATCCGCCGGATAAGCCTGTGACCAACTGTTGGTCCTGTCCGGCTTCTAAATCATTCAGCAGGCCCTGAATCTCTTTCTCTTCCAGAAAAAGCTGCTCTATTACTCCCACTCGACTGCTCCTCTCTATCTATCGATTAATATAATGATGTGAATCAGAAAGATTTATGCACAAAAAGCTTTGGCTGTCTGCGCCAAAGCATCTGTTACTTATTGTAACCATTTTTTTAAGGTGTAATAATCCGGGAATGTCTGCAGGGATTGTTCACAGTATTCGCAAATGCATCGTATATGCAGTCCGCCATCTGAATCGACGGATAGAAATGTGCTTTTTTCCGCATCTCCCAATTGACTGAGCGTTTCCTTTGCTGATTCGAATGGAATTGAACCGATTTCCGTGTGACAGTGATTGCAAGAATAACGGATCATATTCTCTTCACCTTCCTTTTTCCAAAGTATAGGCAAAGAGTGGAAGTATTATGCTTATGATCCGTTAAATTTATTCATCACTTCAAGGAACGGCGTATTGCGGTGTACCCACTCTTCACAGGCGTCTGCACTTTTTTGTATCGCTTCTTCCATTAATGGCTGCTCATCCTTGCCAAAAGGAGACAGTACATAATCAGAAACTTTCATGCCGCCGGACGGACGGTCAACACCGATGCGGATACGGTTGAATTCAGAGGTAGCCATATGGGCAATTATCGATTTCATGCCGTTATGGCCGCCTGCACTTCCCTTTTGACGAAGACGGATTTTTCCGGCAGGCAAATCCAGATCATCGTATAACACAAGTAATTCTTCGTCATTTACCTCAAAGTAATCTGCCAGCGGACGAACGCATTCTCCGGACAAGTTCATATAAGTCATCGGCTTCAACAGTATCACTTTGCCCTCAGGCGTATGGATCGTCGTATACTGACCGTTGAACTTTTGCTGGAACGGCGGAGCCTGCCAGCGTCTTGCCAGTTCATCAATGACTTGGAAACCTATATTATGCCGTGTTTTTTCGTAGTTCTTCCCGGGATTCCCGAGACCAATCAGTAGTTTCATGCTCTTCTCTTCCTTTTCTAAACAATATATATACATAGAAAAGGAGCGCACGGTTCAAACTCGTGCGCCCATTTTGTAACTTATTTTTCTTCTTTATCTTCACCGATAACTTCCGGCTCTGCTTCAGTACTTTCAGTTGCTTCGTCAAGTGCTTCCATTTCAGCTTCTGAACGTGGTGCAGAAATTGTTACCAATGCTGTTTCATCATCATTCACAATTTCAAACTTCACTTTGTCGCGAATATCGCCAACAAGGATAGTTTCTCCGATCTGAAGTTCTGAAATATCCACATCAATATGCTCTGGAATTTCAGACGGCTTTACGCGAACTGTAACTTCCCACTGAGGCTGCTGAAGTGTTCCGCCTTCTTTTTCACCCGGTGCTTCACCAACCAGGTTAAGGTGTACATCTACTTCAAGCTCTTCCGTCATGTTGATCGCCAAGAAATCAGCATGTGTAAGGAATCCTGTTAGTACATCTGATTGATAATCACTCAATACGACATTTACATCTTTGCCGTCTACGTTCAACTTGATTACACCGTTTCTTCCTGTTTCACGAAGTGTGTCAAGAAGATCGCGTTCTTTTACCGCAATCGGTGTGCTTTCTGTTTGGTAGCCATAGACTACGGAAGGAATCCATCCGTCATTTCGTAATTGTTTTACTGTGCTTTTGTCAGTTTCTCTTAAGTTCGACTGCATTGTGCTCATTTGTATAGTCACCTTTCCTATAAAAAGTTTTTTCTACCTCTTGAAACGTTCAATACCAGACGACATCAAGTAACCTGTCATCAGTCAAATAATGTACTTACAGACTTGTTCTCAAACACACGGACAATTGCAGATGATAATAAAGGTGCAATCGACAGTTGTTTGATCTTTGGAGATTGTTTTTCTTCCGGCAATTTAATGGAATTCGTAATCACCAGTTGCTTGATTTTAGAATTATTAATGCGTTCGATCGCAGGACCGGATAAAACAGGATGTGAACAACAAGCATACACTTCTTTTGCTCCACTTTCAATTAATGCGCTCGCAGCAATGGTGATTGTACCGGCTGTATCGATAATATCATCAATCAGAATCGCCGTTTTACCTTCCACATTGCCGACGATATTCATGACTTCCGCTACATTTGGACGCGGACGGCGCTTATCGATAATAGCAATCGGCGCTTTCATGCGGTCAGCCATTTTACGTGCACGCGTTACGCCGCCGTGATCCGGTGAAACGATGACCAAATCATCGCCTCCTAATCCTTCACCTTGGAAGTACTCCGTAAGGATCGGCTCTGCAATCAAGTGATCGATAGGAATATCGAAGAACCCTTGAATCTGCGGCGCATGCAAGTCTACAGCGATCACACGGTCAGCACCTGCTTTTTCAAGTAAGTTTGCAACTAGTTTCGCCGTGATCGGTTCACGGGAACTTGCTTTACGGTCTTGGCGGGCATAGCCGTAATAAGGCATTACCACGTTAATTGTACGCGCAGAAGCACGCATCAAGGCATCTAGCATAATGAGAAGTTCCATTAGGTTATCGTTGACCGGATTAGAAGTGGATTGAATAACGAATACTTCACAGCCACGGATGCTTTCATCGATATTGATTTGGATTTCCCCGTCACTAAAACGTTTGACTGAGAGTTTGCCGAGCGGAAGCCCGACTTGATCTGCCACTTCTTGTGCAAGTGGTTCGTTTGCAGTTAAAGAAAAGATTTTCAGTTTGTCGTTTGGATAATGATTTGCCATGATGGCCCTCCTGTTGGTTGGGTAAGATTAGTTTTTTACGTATCCTTCTTTATTCTCTTGCCGAACGCGTGCAATTGCAAGTGAATTTTCGGGTACATTTTTAGTAATGGTGGAACCCGCTGCCACAATTACATTTTTTCCTATAGTGACCGGTGCGATTAAGTTAGCGTTACAGCCTACAAATGCATTGTCTTGTATTTCTGTTTTGTGCTTATTTTTCCCGTCATAATTGACTGTAATTGTACCGCAGCCGATATTGACGTTTTTGCCGATTTCCGTGTCCCCAATATAGCTGAGGTGCGACACTTTACTGCTGTCACCAAGCTGAGATTTCTTAACCTCTACAAAGTTTCCGACTTTCACCTTGTCACCGAGCTGTGTTTCAGGGCGTAAATGTGCAAACGGGCCGACCGCCGTCTCGTTCCCTACTGTACTGTCCCGGACAACAGACGAATGTATAGTCGCGAAGTCACCGACTGTACTGTTTTGGATATGACTGTTCGGGCCGATGACACAGTGTGCACCGATTTTGGTTGCGCCTTCAATCAGTACGCCTGGCTGAATGACTGTATCACGGCCAATCTCTGCTTCGGCGCTGATGACAGTCTGCTCAGGGCTGATGATGGTGACACCGTTGCGCATATGCTTCTCTGCAATGAGAAGACGCATTTCCTTTTCTGCCTGCGCCAGTGCTACGCGGTCATTGACGCCCAGTGTTTCATGGAAGTTCTGTGTCGTGTAAGCCGAAATTCTTTGCCCTTCCGACTGCAGGATTCCCAATACATCCGGCAGATAGTACTCACCTTGCGCATTTTCGTTATTCACTTTTTTCAAAGTATCAAATAATACGCGGTTATCAAAACAGTATGTGCCTGTATTGATTTCTTTCACCAGACGTTCTTCATCGTTTGTATCTTTATGTTCGACGTTTCGCAATACGTCACCGTTCTCTGCCCGGATAATTCGTCCGTAACCGGTCGGATCATCTGCGTTGGCAGTAAGTATTGTTGCTTTCGCTTCTGTTTGCTGATGATGTGCAAGGAGCGCCTTCATTGTCTCCGTGCTGATCAGCGGCGTATCCCCGCAGACAACGAGTGTTGTGCCGTCCAAATCTCCAAGCACCGCTTCAGCCTGCTGAACCGCGTGTGCAGTGCCCAGCTGTTCTGCCTGCAGCGCATATTCGCTTTTATCGCCCAGCGTTTGTTCTACCATCTCGGCTCCATGACCGACAATCGTGACGATCCGATCTGCGTGCAGATCGTGAATATGATCGATCACGTGCTCTACCATCGGTTTGCCGCAGACTGGATGAAGTACCTTGTAAAGATCCGACTTCATTCGCGTACCCTGTCCCGCAGCCAGGACAATCGCATATGTGTTTGTCATCTGCCAGCCTCCATCCTTGTTTCATAAATTCATAATTGACTATATCGGAAATGACTGATTTTTTCAAGCATATCCCCTTGACAATTACATGGCTTTATTTTATGATTATTAATCTTTTTGTAATTATATTGATAGGTAAATCGGCTGACGGGCGGGAAATACAATTCGAATGATCTCTATTCGGGAGATTGGATTTCCGGCAGCCGCTTTATTTCAGAACGGCCAAAAGACCATCTACTCGAATAGATGGTCTTTTGGCGGATACGATGTATAAATCTATTTTCTTTTTTCTCGAATTACAGCGCAGCTTCTTCCAATACCCCTTGCTGTTCGCCTGCTTGATGATACGCCGCCAGGATTGATTCCTGAACCTTCATGCGTGCATCAGAATTAATTGGATGCGCTACATCGCGGAATTCCCCATCCGGCGTGCGCTTGCTTGGCATTGCCACAAATAATCCGTCATTCCCCTCGATGACTCGGATATCATGGATGACAAACTGATCGTCCAGCGTAATGGATGCAATCGCTCTCATTCTGCCTTCCGTTTCCACCTTGCGTAACCTCACATCTGTGATCTCCACTTTCCCCACTCCCTTGTTGTCGTTTTCACACTGAATGTATTCTAGGCTGGATCATGCTGTTTCTTTTTCTACCCATAATACTTGTGCTGATTCTATAATACTATTTTTTGTTGCAGATTAAAATAGTATTTTTGTGAATTTTTAAATATTTGTATATTTCTTCAATAGACTGGCTACTTTCAGACTAATTTTTAATAAAAATAAGCCTTAACGTATTTGTACAAATACGTTAAGGCTTCTCAAATAATTAGCTGCAAATTGCGATTGCTTCTATTTCCACTCGGACATCTTTTGGCAAACGGGCTACTTCGACTGTCGAGCGGGATGGTTTATGCTCACCGAAATGTTCTTCATAAATTGCATTCAATGCTGCAAATTCATTCATATCCTGAATAAATACTGTCGTCTTGACGACTTGCTGCAAACTCGAGCCGGCTTCCTCGAGCACTTTGCTCAAATTAATAAGAACCTGATTGGTCTGTTCTTCAATCCCGCCTTCTACTACATCACCTGCGGCAGTTAAAGGTATCTGCCCCGATGTGTAGACTACACCGTTTACTTTTACCGCTTGTGAATAAGGGCCAATCGCCTGCGGTGCCTGCTCTGTCTTTACATATTTCATCAATCATTACCGCCTCTCGTGAAGTAATTTCCTTCTTCGAGCTCAATCTTCCGATGCTTCTCATCGACAGCGCGCAATTTAACTAATGAAAGATAGTCATCCACCAGCACTTCCTCAGGATGCTCCGCTTCCACTAGTACTGCTACACCGCCAAGTTCGCAATCGAATTCCTCGAGCAGTGTTTTCATTCCTTGAATCGTGCCGCCCACTTTCATAAAATCGTCTGTCAGCAAAACTTTTTGACCGCTCTGCATGCTTCTTTTCGACAGAACCATCGTTTGAATTCTGCGCGTAGAACCCGACACGTAATTGATGCTCACCGTCGATCCTTCCGTCACTTTGCTGTCGCGGCGAACGACGATAACCGGCACATTCAAATGACGCGCAATCGCATGCCCAATCGCAATGCCTTTCGTTGCAACAGTCATGATTGCATCTATTTCCTGATCATAAAAAGCCGATGCAATGACTTTGCCGACCCGGTCAAGAAACCTTGGATTGCCTAATAAATCAGTCATGTACAAATAGCCGCCGGGCAGCAGCCGATCTGATTTCCTGAGCTCGTCCATCAACGAGTGAATGACTTCTTTTATTTCACCGCGGCTGACTAACGGAATGTATTTGATGCCGCCGGCGGCACCGGAAATCGTCAGCAGACGACCAGTGCCGCTTTCTTCAAAAGTCTCTTTCAGAATGCCAAGATCTTCACTGATTGATGATTTTGCCGCAGCGTATCTGTTAGAGAAAAACGTCAAAGAAATGAGGGTGTGCGGGTTTTCCAGCAAATGGCGCGTCATATCTACAAGCCGTTCACTTCTTTTCCATTTCATATAATACCGACTCCTAAATCCGAATGATTTATAAGTAGACTATCATAATCGTCCGGTATTAATCAACTACAATTCGTTCGCCCAGCATACGTACCGCATGTACATCCGGACAGAACCCTCTCAGCGCATTAACAATTTTCGGCACACGCGATTCGTGCTTCACTAATCCAAAAACTGTCGGACCGCTGCCGCTCATCAATACTGCATCCGCACCGAATCGCTCCATTTGTTCCTTCAGTGTGACAACTTCCTGATGGAGACCCATCGTAACCGGCTCCAGCACGTTGCCTAATGACGCACACATCTTGTCATAGTCGCCTTCCCGCAAGGCCTCCATCATATGCCCGGTCTGCGGATGCGTGATGGCGGACAAGTCGAGCTGTCCATAAATATTGCCTGTTGATACGCCAATCGTCGGCTTTGCCAGCACGACCCAGCAATTCGGCGGGGCAGGTAAATGTGTGATATTCTCTCCGCGTCCTCTTGCGATGGCTGTTCCGCCATATACGCAAAACGAAACGTCCGATCCGATTTCTGCGCCAAGGACCGCCAGTTCATCCAGGGACAATCCAAGATCCCATAAGCGGTTCAGCCCGCGCAAAGCAGCAGCGGCATCTGAACTTCCACCCGCCAGTCCTGCTGCAATTGGAATATTTTTGTCCAGCGTAATTTCAACTCCGTGATTCAATTGATAGCGTTTACGCAGTAAATCCGCCGCCTGATACGCTAAGTTTTTACGGTCATTCGGCACAAATCGATGAGATGACTTTATCGTAATAGCTTGATCCGTCGTAGGACGGAGCCAGATGCGGTCAGCCAAGTCGACAGTTGTCATAATCATCTCGACCTCATGATAGCCGTCAGGCCGTTTACTCAGCACGTCTAACGTTAAGTTGATTTTCGCAGGCGCCTTTTCGTAAATCATGATAAAAGCTCCCTCCCCACAGCATTGTTCTTGCTCATATATTACCACACAATGAATAGAACGTAGGGGGAATAATAAAAAAAAGAACTGCGAAGACTTTGCGGTTTTGTTCACCCGCCGGAATCTGTTTATACAGATTTCCGGAGATGATTTACTGCGGCTATTGCCGTCTATTCATTACATTACTCCCGCAAAATCTTTTCCATAGTTTTTCCCTTTGCCAGCTCGTCGATCAACTTATCCAAATACCGAATTTCCTGCATCGTCGGCTCTTCAATATCTTCCACTCTCACACCGCAGATCACGCCTTTAATCAAGGATCTTGAAGGATTCAGCTGCGGAGCCTCCGCTAAAAATGTCTCAAAATCTGTTTGTTTTGCTATTTGCGCTTCTAACATCTCTTGGCTGTATCCTGTGAACCAGCGAATGATCTCATCGACTTCCTGTTTCGTACGCCCTTTTCTTTCCGCTTTCGCAACGTACAGGGGATAAACAACGGAAAAACTCATAGTATAAATTTTATGTTTCATGCGTTTTTACCACACTCTCATCTATTATTTATAATTTGATTCACTTGAGAAATAATATCGGACAGTAATTCAGCAGCCGGCTTTCTCTTGCTCAACCGCGGAGATTGTCCGCTCCACAAATGAATCCATTCCGGCCGGTTCTGTCTGGCCGCCTCGCCCCGGATACCTGTCGTCAGTGTGTTCATAATTGGGTATTCCGGCAAACTTTCTTCATAAGGTTTCATTTCCCGGATGAAATCGTTTTGGATACCCCTTGCCGGTTTACCGCTGAATACCGATGTAATAACAGTTTGATCTTCCGTACCAGTTAAAATAGCATCAATATGCTGTGTTTTCGCCCCGCTTTCAGCAGCTGTCACAAAAGCAGTTCCCATTTGAACCGCCTGCGCACCCAAAGTAAGGGCTGCCAGCACACCCCTGCCGTCCATAATACCCCCGGCAGCAATTACCGGAATCTGAATATGATCCGCAGCTTGCGGGATGAGCGACATCGTTCCAATCATGGCGTCTCCGAATGATCCCGAGAATGTTCCCCGATGTCCGCCTGCCTCACTGCCTTGCATGACTACCATGTCCATTCCCTGCTCTTGATTGATGAGGGCTTCTTTTACAGTTGTAGCAGTCCCCATCACGACAATATTCTCTTCTTTCAGCTTTTGCACTGTTTCTTTAGAAGGAACACCAAATGTAAAACTGCATACAGCCACCTTTTCCTGAATAATTATCTCCACTTGCTTGTCAAAGTTCGCAGTGGACATCTCTTTTATTTCAGGCTCCGCCACACCCAGCTCTTCGCGGTATGGGCGCAGTAATTCATTTGCTTTTTTGATCTTTTCCACGGATATTTCTGAAGCTTCAGGAACAAATAAGTTTACTCCAAACGGCCGGTCCGTTTTTTGTTTAATTTCGACAATCGTTTTTCTCATGTCTTCCGCCTTCATATATCCTGCACCAAGCGTCCCAAGACCGCCGGCATTTGAGACAGCGGCCACCAGTTCCGGTGTAGTAGTTCCAGCCATCCCTGCCTGTATGACCGGATACTGAATGCCAAGCTTTTCGGTCAAGTTGTTGTGATTCCACATCTTTTATACATTCCTCCATTCATTCCTCATTCAAGGGCATCGAAATAAATACTACTGCGATGATTGAATTGTCAAAAGATACGCATACTCTCTTTATTGTAACATTTATCTATGCTCATCCCTTGGTTATCACGGGGCTATTTTCCTTTGTATCATTTGAAAGTAAATAAGTAATATATAATCAGAATACACTAACTATAGTGTGTTGCATAACAGAACAAGGATAAATTCAGTAGGCAATTCTAATTATTTTTCTATGTGTTTTTTTGAAATCTTTTCACAATTACAGATCTTTATTTAGGCATATCCTCATAATTAATATCCATTTTTACTGCTAAATATTTCCTTAACGGCACATTTATATAAAAACTTTACTATTTCCACTGAAAAAGAACCGTTTTTCGGGCATTGATTAGCACCACGAAAGGTTCTATGATGATAGCATATTACGACATAGTTATTACAAACTAGCAGGAGGATAAAGTAGATGAAGTTACATATTGATCGAGAGATTCAATGGCCTGTATTGCTTGGTATTGCGTTCATAATGGTACTGACTTTTTCATTTTCAAGTCAGGCATCTGCACATGGATATGTAAGCCAGCCCGAAAGCCGCGCTCTCTTATGTAAGCAAGGACAAAATAAAAACTGCGGGAGAATTATTTATGAGCCGCAGAGCCTGGAAGCACCCGGGAATTTTCCTGCCGGCGGTCCCGCTGACGGTAAAATCGCCAGTGCAAATATATTTTTTGAATTAGATGCGCAATCCAGACTTCGCTGGGAGAAGGTTCCGATGAAAAGCGGGGATTATCAATTCAAGTGGAAATTTACAGCTCCGCATGTCACAGGATCATGGGAATATTACATCACCAGAATAGGATGGGATACAAACCAGCCATTACAGCGCGCAGATTTTCAAAAGTTTTGTACTATAGACGGTAAAAAACAAAGACCGCCTTCCGAAGTCACACATACGTGTAAGGTGCCTGAACGCACAGGCTACCATGTGATCCTGGCTGTCTGGAACATAGGCGATACAAAAAATGCATTTTATAACGTCATTGACACTGAATTCGGCGGAAAACAAGTACTGCCGACCAAGCCTGAAACAAAGCCTGAGGAAAATCACGGCACATCAGACAGTCTGACACCAGCGCCATTGCCTGACGTTCAGCCTGAAAAGCCGCTTCAGCCAGCAGCAAAGTGGGATGAGGACAAAGTGTATGTTGAAGGCGATAGAGCGCTCTACGCTGGCTCTTTATATGCCGCAAAATGGTGGACGCGCGGCGATCTCCCTGGCGATTCCGCTGTATGGAAGCTGTTGAAGCCGGCGAACGATGATGTACATGAATGGAAAACAAGAAATGTCTATGAAGTCGGCGATCAAGTCATGCATGAAGGCGTTCTATACAGCGCACAATGGTGGACAAGCGGTGACGAGCCAGGAAAATCAGACGTATGGAAATTATTAAAGATCATCAATGGCAATGTGAAGAAGTGGGAAAAGCAAAGTGTATATCTGGCAGGTAATCAGGTACTTCATGAAAATGTGATATATGAGGCCAAATGGTGGACCCGCGGCGATCTTCCCGGTAACTCTGCCGTGTGGACATTACTGAAAACTTCTGGCATGAATGCACCGGAGTGGCGGACTGCAAATGTTTATGTTGCCGGAGACCAAGTTATGTTCAATGGAAATTTATATGAAGCGAAGTGGTGGACACGCGGAAATGTGCCAAGTGACAGCGCACAATGGAAACGGCACTGAAAAATAAAAACCAACGGATAGTAATGCGTCATATCAATGCGCATTACTATCCGTTTTTTCAATAAAAAACTGCAAAGCACGTTCCCCTTTGCAGTTTTTCTTGTCAGCCTTTTTTGGATTCTACGGACATTGGTCGGTTTACTTCTTTTCCTCCACTTGTCTGCTTGCCATTTCAATTGCACGTTTTACCATATTTCCTGCATCACGTGAACGAATACCGCCCCAGCCCTCACGCTGTACTACATCGTAAAAGCCAAGTTCTTTCGCGATCTCTTCTTTCAACTGATCTGACATGACGCCTTTTCTCGCCATTTCGGTTTCCTCCTTTTCGGCTGACGTCTATAGTCTGTGCTGTAAAGGAAAAATTACACTTTATAATTACTAACAAAAAAACCCGCCAGAACGTACCAGGCGGATTCACTAGGAAATAAATTAAAATAGCATAAAAAATTATTTGATGATAAAAGCCGTTTGGTCTGAACCATCAAGAATTGTTATTTCAACCGCTTCGGTCAAAATATCTGCATAGCTGTAAGAAACTCTTTCAAACGCATTGTCATCCTGATCCAACTCGACTACGAAAACGGCACGATACGTATCGCGCAAGACTCCTGCATGTTCGATGGTCTTCTTACGACCGCCGTTTGCTTTCAGATGGAGACGTTTCCCTAAATGAGCGTCCAGTGACTTTTTAATGTCTGCTAATGTTTTTGGCATGTTACTTACACCTCACTAATAACTATCATAACATTTTTAGGAGGTGTTGTCAATCAAATTTTTCATTTTAACAGTATATCTATGTTTTTGTCAATTGTTTTATCATAAAATTTATCATTTTTCTCAACTAAATTTGTCATTTCTTTATTCCGGTTTCGGGTTGCCAAAGTGAGGGTAAAGTGCATTGGCCAGTTCAATAAACTCTGGTATTGACAGTGTCTCTCCCCTTCTGCTTGGGTCTATTCCGGCCTGATTGAATGCCTGCTGAATAAGGTCTTTCTTTTCTTTTCCCTCGGCGAGAGACGCCTGGAGATTATTCCATAACGTTTTACGCCGATGCAAGAATGATCCCTGCGTCACAGTAAACAGGAAATCTTCATCCGCCACTGCAGCATACGCTTCTTCCCGGCGCGTTAAACTAAGAACAGCCGATTCCACATTCGGCTGCGGAATAAACACGGTTTTCGGTACGATCATCGATACTTCCGCATCCATATAATACTGGACAGCAATCGACAAAGAACCATACGCTTTTGTGCCTGGCGACGCTGTAATACGGTCTGCCACTTCCTTTTGCATCATGATCACAAGCTGTTTCACCCGCGCTCTTTCCATAAGAAACTTCATAATGATAGGCGTCGTAATATAGTACGGTAAATTTGCCACCACGACTACGTCTTCATAGTCGGCAAACTGTTCTTCTATTACCCCGTGCAGATCTGCTTTCAGGACATCCTGGTGAAGCACTGTCACATTTGGATATGGCGACATCGTATCTTCAAGAACAGGCAACAGACGCCCGTCTATCTCGAACGCCACGACCTTTCCGGCTTGCCTCGCAAGGTGTTCTGTCAATGCACCAATTCCCGGTCCCACCTCAATAACGCCCGTATCTTTTGTAATTGCTGCGCACGAGACGATATTATGAAGTACGTTGGAATCCACCAGGAAATTCTGACCCAGACTTTTCTTGAACGAAAATCCGTGTTTCTGTAAAATCTCTTTTGTTCTCATAGGTGTAGCTATGTCTTTATACATCAGTGTTCATTCCCTCCCCGTCGACAATTCGTATCGCTTCATTTAACTGTGCGTTGGAAATCCGGAACATTTCCAGCCGCTTCTTCAATCCTTTACCGTTCACTTGGCCGATATGCAACAGCTCGGAGAGACGCTCCCTGCGCTTTCTGGAGTCCTCGTGACCGATCAATTGGGCTTCCAGCAATACTGCCATTGGAATCTCTTCTATAGTATGTTCACTCACCGTATAAACAGAAGCTAACGCGCGGCGAATTGCATCATCACTCGCATGTTCGATGCCTAACCCGTGACCATTTTTTGCAATTGTCTCCTTCTTTGTTAAAAATGCATGCTTTACGCCAGGCACCTGTTCTTCTACAATTGCCCGTATACGCCGCCCGGGAAAATCAGGGTCAGTAAAAACGATGACGCCCCTCGTTTGCTGCGCATGACGAATCCGTTCAATGGTCTTGTCTGACACCGCCGAACCGTTCGTTTCAATCGTATCGGCGCCGGTCGCTCTTCTGACCGCTACGGTATCCGACTTTCCTTCCACTACAATTACTTCTTCTATATTCACAATATTCCTCTTTTCTTCCGTTGTCATTCTTTCTATTTTACTGTTTTTTCGCATCGCACACAACCAAACCGCGGAGGTTCTGCGAAAACAGAAAAAACCGATAAGGGAAAGAGTTTTCTTCGCCTCATCGGTAGATTGCTATTAGTTAATTACTTTAATCTTTACTTGGCGGCGGCCAAAGTTATAAGCCGCTTCCTTTGTAGGCATGTGCAGATCAATGCGGTTTCCTTTGATCGCACCGCCTGTATCACCTGCGATTGCATAGCCGTAGCCTTCCACCCAAACTTTAGACCCGAGTGGAATGACACGCGGATCTACCGCGATTAATTTCATGTTCGGGTTTGCACGCAAGTTAATACCCGTTGCTGTTATTCCTGAACAGCCTGTGCAATATGCTGTATACGCACTTGCATTGGCATAGAATTCTTTTCCGCCGCTTGGCTCACTGCCGCTGCCGCGTGATACGGCAACTTGAGAACTTGCAGACGTGCCACCAGATTTTGCCTTGGCCGGTGCTGCAGCCACTTCTACTTTAGGCGCTTTTGCCCCTACGTGAACTACTTTATGTGTAGGCTCTTCCACCATTGTTTTGCCGACAAGTTCACGGGAAACAATCTTTCCGTTCTTTTTCGTGATTTGGAATTTCTTTTGTACTTTACCTTTTTTACCTTCAGTCACGACTTTCTCTTTACCTTTTAACATAGTCATATCTGTTTTTCTTTTCACTTTGAAGTTAGCCGATTCTTCTACTACATCGGTAACCTTTTCTACACGCGCAATGTTTACCACAGCATTAGATGCGGTCAGTTTTGCTTTTGTATCGCCTTCTACTTTATCTAAATTAGAAAGACGGATATTTTGATCTGTCAAAAACTGTCTGACAGTCGTTTGAGTGGACCATACCGTACGTTCCTTGCCGCCGTCTTTCACAGTAACAGGGAATGCTTTAGCAATAGTGATCGGCTGGTTATCTGTAACCTTTGCTGCCAATGCAGGCTCTACTTCGTCATGTGTCGTCACTTCAATTTCTGCTGTCTTCAGCACATCATTCACTGTGCGGTCTGTTGTCCAAAGTTCCTGTGTTTTGCCATCTATGTCAATCGTAACTTTCTTAGCCTGCTGCCACTTAATATCCGTATCAGCTGTAATCGGTGTATCAACTGCCGGCTCTACGATGTCATGTTTTTGCACTTCTACGTCATTTGCCGCCAATACTTCTCCAACTGTAGCTGCTGCTGTGCGTACTTCTACTTGTTTGCCGTTAAGATCCAACGAGACGTTCTTCTTTTTTCCGTCAATCAATACGAGTGACGTAGTAGTTACGAATAACGCCATTGCTACGAATAAAATTGCAATGCGCATACACTTTGTATTCTTTTGAAACATGAAAAAATTTCCCCCTTCATTACTCGGCTGAGTATATAGCGTTTATATTACACTGTCAAACTTCCAAACTATTAACCGGAAACTAGAAACATCTGAATTCTTTTTGGCCTTTGCAACAAATGTTTTCCGTAAATCGTTTACTGAATCTTAAACAGCTGTAATGCATTTGCAGTCGTTTGCTTCGCTACTTCCTCAACTGTCACTTCCTTCAACCGTGCGATTTCTTCTGCCACTAACGGGATATAGGAAGGTTCATTACGTTTCCCCCGATATGGATGCGGCGCTAAATAAGGTGCATCTGTTTCAATCAGCAGCTTGTTGAGTGGAATTTCTTTCGCTACTTCTTTTGGCATTCTGGCATTTTTGAACGTGACAGGGCCGCCGAGAGATATGAGGAAACTCATCTCTATACATTGTTTGGCAGTTTCAACACTGCCTCCGTAACAATGCATAATCCCTCCGACTTCTGCTGCATGTTCTTCCTGCAGAATGCGAACTACATCGCCTGTTGCATCGCGATTATGAATAATGATCGGCAAATTAACTTCCTTTGCCAATTGAATATGCTTCCGGAACAATTCTTGCTGTATGTCTTTCGGTGATTTATCCCAGTGATAATCAAGACCTGTTTCTCCGATGCCGACTACTTTAGGATGAGCGGATAATTCCTTTATCCATTGCAGATCGCTTTCTGTGCAATCTACCGCATCGACAGGATGCCAGCCAATTACGCCATAGATGAATGAATATTCATCAATTAACTTCATGGCTTTATTGATAGTTTTCGTATCAAAACCGACCACTACCATTTTTTCTACGTTTGCATCAATTGCACGCTGAATGACGTCTTGTAAGTCTTCTTCGTATTGATCTGCATTTAAATGAACATGTGTATCAATAAACATAGTATCTCTCCTAACACTGTTTCCTATTCTAGTAGGATTGATTGTGTCTTTCATCTCATTTATATTACAGTTGTGTAACAAAGAGTTTGTAAATTCCGTCTAACAGACCGTAAACGCTGTAAAACTAGTCAAATGCACCCACCGTGGAGTGTATGGTGAACAATTAGATTTCATACGTTTACTGTAACAACTGTGACACAAAACAAAAAAGCTGTCAGCAGAAACCGTATGAATGCGGCTTCTGCTGACAGCTCTGTATAGTATGGATTTATTTTACTCTCGCACCGTTTTCCAGTAACGGATCGACCGTTGCAAGTTTCAGGACACCGTCTTCCTCGCCTGCGAGGATCATGCCCTGTGATAGTTCTCCCCGAAGTTTGACCGGTTTCAAGTTCGCAACGACAATAACTTTCATACCGACTACGTCTTCAGCTTTATAGTGTTCGGCAATGCCGGACACAACTTGACGCTGTTCATAGCCGAGGTCGACTTGCAATTTGAGCAGTTTGTCGGCTTTTGGCATCTTTTCACACGCCGTTACGGTTGCTACACGCATGTCCACGTTCATGAACTCGTCAAACGTAATTTCATTCTGTTCTTCTATTACTTCCTCTTTTACCTCTTCCACTTCAGCGGGTGCCGTAATTGCCATTTGCTTTCGGATATACTCTACTTCCACTTCTGTATCCAAACGCGGGAAAATAGGAACACCTTTTTTGATAACTGTCGTGCCGGCTGGAATTGAATACTCTTCCTGCAAAGCATCCCAGTTTAATGAATCTGCGGAAAGACCAAGTTGTTCTATCATTTGTTTTGGCGCATTTGTCATGAACGGCTGCAGAAGAACTGCTGTGTGATGAAGGGAAAGTGCCAAATGATACATGACAGATGCCAGTTTCATACGGTCTTCTTCTGACTTCGCCAATACCCACGGTGCAGTTTCATCAATATATTTATTCGTACGGGAAATTAATGCCCATACGTCTGAGAGCACGACACTGAATTGCATCTTTTCCATGGAATGCTCGTATTTCGCCGCCGTTTGACGAATCATGTCACGCAACGGCGCGTCAAATTCAGTTGGTACAAGGTCTTCCGTCAAAATTTCCCCATCGAAGTATTTATTGATCATGGAAATCGTACGGTTCAATAAGTTTCCTAAGTCATTCGCCAAGTCGTAGTTGATGCGCTCAACAAATGCCTCCGGAGAAAATACTCCGTCTTGTCCAAATGGCAGCTCACGCAGCAAGAAGTAACGTGTAGCATCCAGGCCGTAGCGTTCAACCAGCATTTCAGGATAGACAACATTGCCTTTGGATTTCGACATTTTGCCGTCTTTCATCATGATAAATCCATGTGCAAATACTTTTTTCGGTAATGGCAGATCAAGCGCCATCAGGAAGATTGGCCAATAGATTGTATGGAAGCGAACGATGTCTTTCCCTACAACATGAACATCTGCCGGCCAATATTTCTTGAACAATGAGTCATCATCGGACATATAGCCAAGAGCTGTAATATAGTTCGTCAATGCATCGACCCACACATAAATGACATGCTTCGGGTCCCCCGGCACTTTAATTCCCCAGTCAAATGACATACGGGACACCGAAAGATCTTCAAGTCCCGGTTTAATGAAGTTATTAATCATTTCGTTCTTACGAGATTCCGGCTCAATGAATGTCGGGTTCTCTTCATAATACGCAAGAAGGCGATCCGCATACTTCTTCATATTAAAGAAATAAGACTCTTCTTCTACGCGGTGAACCGGGCGTCCGCAATCCGGACAATTTCCATCTGTCAATTGTGATTCTGTAAAATACGATTCACACGGCACACATTTCCACCCGTCATACTTCCCTTTGTAAATGTCCCCGTTATCAAGAAACTTCTGAAAGATCTTTTCGACAACGACTTTATGGCGGTCTTCTGTCGTGCGGATTAAATCATCGTAAGAAATATCCATCAGCTTCCACAGATCCTTCGCGATATCGGCAATGCCATCTACGTATTTTAGCGGAGTCATACCTTCCTCTTCCGCTTTCTCCTGGATTTTTTGGCCATGCTCGTCCATTCCTGTTAAAAATCTGACGTCATAGCCGCGCAGCCGCTTATAGCGTGCCATTGCATCCGATGCGATGGTCGTATATGCCGTTCCTATATGAAACTTCCCGCTTGGGTAATAAATAGGCGTTGTAATATAAAATGTTTTAGATTGATTCTCCACGCATAATTCCTCCAAATAGTTAATGTATACTTTCATTTTATCGGATGTTGCACAAAAGTGCCATGTTCGCATCCGAAACGTTATACTTATTGCTGATTTCCTATACTGTCCCCCCGCTAAATCCCCTAATTGCCCCTGCAGCTTTCATTTTTTACCTGTCAAAAAATTAATAAATAATAATCGTATTTAAATAGGTTGTGATGATTGACGATTATTGGAAGAGTTGGTATGATATTAAACAGACAAAAGAAATATGTCGAATTTTGACGAATTTAAATCTAGGATGTAGGAGGAATACTTCTCATGAAGTCTACTGGTATCGTAAGAAAAGTTGATGAGCTGGGTCGCGTTGTAATCCCGATTGAACTGCGTCGCACGCTTGGCATCGAGCAAAAAGACGCGTTGGAAATATACGTGGACGACGATAAAATTATCTTAAAGAAGTACATGCCAAATATGACATGTTCTATTACCGGTGAAGTATCGGACGACAATCTTCGTTTGATCGACGGTAAGTTAATTTTAAGTCCTGAAGGCGCAAAACAATTGATTCAGGAAATTGAAAATAAAATCAATTAATTTGTTGGCGACCTGAACGTAAATACGTTCAGGATTTTTTATTTACTCTACGTGATATGCCTGATAAACATCCCGCTTACTTAGTCCGCGTGTTTCCGCCACTTCTTTGATTGCATCTTTCGAACGAACCCCTCGTTCTTCTATTACATATTCGACGTGTTCCTTCATTGAAAGTTCCGTCCACCAGGCAGTGTTCATTTCATCTTCCGCTTGCGTATTCCCTTCTACAACCAGACAGAACTCTCCGCGAATTTCATTCGACTCTGCCCATTCCACTGCCTCGCCTATGGTTCCTCTCAGCAGCTCTTCAAATCGTTTGGTTAACTCGCGCGCCATCACAATTTTCCGTTCACTTCCAAATTGTTCTGCCAAACTGCGCAATGTCTGCTTTAAACGGTGCGGCGCTTCATAAAATAATAAAGTCTCTTCGCAGCGCTGCAGTTTGGCCAGCTGTGCCTTTTGCTCTTTCTTTTGACGAGAAAGGAATCCGAAGAACGTAAATGGCTGGGGAGTAATACCTGACGCGACCAATGCCGTAACCGCTGCATTCGGACCCGGCACAGGAACTGCCGCAATTCCCTTCGCAATTGCCAATTCAACGAGATCTGCACCTGGATCTGAGATACATGGCATTCCTGCATCGCTGACAATAGCCACATCTTTCCCATCTTGAAGCAATTCTATAATCTTTTCTCCCGCTGCCCTTGTATTATGTTCATGATAGCTAATTAATTGTGTATGAATATCAAAGTGGTTGCATAGTTTGATGGTGTTTCGCGTATCTTCTGCCGCTATATAATCTGCTTCCTGCAAGATCCGGACAGCACGAAAAGACATATCTTCCAGATTGCCGATCGGTGTACCAACAATGAATAACTTTCCATGCTCTGTCGTTTCAGCACTTTTTTGGGACGTAATCATGTGCAACGCTCCTTTGTTATATATTGCTCTTTCTGTGCGCGGCTTAATTGTTTGAACTGGTATTCAGCCTGCATGGCCCCGCGCTGTGTTTCAAATAGTTCTTGATAGACATAACGCACAGGCAGCCGCCCTCTTGTATACTTGGCGCCTTTTCCTTCATTATGTACCCGTAAGCGGCGATCTAAATCATTTGTATAGCCCGCATAATAGGAGCCGTCATTGCATTCAAGAACATAAAAGAAGTGCTCATTCTTCCCCATACAATAACTTCCTCACTTCTTCTGTATATTCTCCATCCTCTTGATAGACATATAAAGGAGGAAGTATCTTCAAATCGGGCTTCCCGTCTTTGATTGCTTCAATCAATAGGGTGTTTGCTTCCTTTCCTTCTTTCGGGTAGACGAAACGAATGCGCTTCGGCTCCAGACGATATTTTCTCATCGACGTGATTATATCCAGCAATCGCCCGGGCCGATGGACAAACGCTGCTTTTCCGCCTTGCTTCAGTAATTCACTTGCAGACTTTACGGCCTGATCAAGTGTCAGCTCTACTTCATGACGCGCAATCGTATAATGCTCACTTTTATTTCTCGTGCTTGCATTATTTGCCGGGAAATACGGCGGATTGCACGTGACCGTATCATATAGTTCATAGCCAATTTCCTTTGCAATCCCAATAACATTTGCTTGATGTATCGTGATCTGCTCTTCCAGCCCATTAAGTTCAACGCTTCTTTGTGCCATATCTGCCAGACGTTCCTGTAATTCTATGCCAATGACAGCCCCCTTCGTCCGGGCACTCAGAAATAAAGGGATGGCACCGTTCCCCGTGCATAAGTCTACGATTTTCCCACCGCGCAGCGGCATATAAGCAAATCGCGCCAACAGTACTGCATCCAATGAAAATGAAAAAACAGAAGGGCTTTGAATAATCCGCAAGTCCTCTGCCAGTAAATAGTCAAGCCGTTCGTCGCCTTGTAATTTCACACTCTACACTCCTTCAGTCAAAAGAAAAAGCCAATACCTAAAAATAGGAATTGACCTTTAACCGTTCTGTTTATTTAAAAATGACAGGCAGAATAAACAATCTTCGCCTTTACGGCTGCTGCCATAATGCACGTTGCATACATGAAACCCTTCATTATACAGGCGAGCCAGATTATCTACGCCTTCACCCACATCCAGCTTCTTCGGACGTTCATCCCGCGCGGTCTCTTCTATACTCTGTGTAATCTTATCAATTTCGTCCAGCCGCGTTCGCAGATGATGGTTTTCCAGACGAAGCGAGTGGTTTTCTTCAGTCATTTCCGCAACAAATCCAATCAGCTCTCTGAATTGTTTTTGCATTGAATCCAACTGCTGTTCAAACTCCATTACTCTGTCAAGAAAGTTCACTTCTTTCAACTGTTCCACCTCATCATTTTGTCAATTGAGCCATTTCCTTTTGTAAATCCTCAATCTCACTCCACGCATATTCCAGTACTCGTTCAAACGCCGGTACATTCACTTGCAGCACCCGCTCCAATAAATTCAGACCGACTACTTTCCCTATTCCATCTGGTGTTGCCACTTGCTTGCCGAGATCTGGCATTTGTGCTTTTGCGTCTTCATATGCGTCATTTTCATATTTCAGACAGCACATTAAGCGGCCGCATAGACCGGAAATTTTTGATGGATTCAACGAAAGGTTCTGATCCTTGGCCATCTTAATGGATACTGGTTCAAAATCACCTAAAAATGTTGAACAGCAAAGCATCCTGCCGCATGGTCCGATACCGCCAAGCATCTTGGCCTCATCCCGTACACCAATTTGGCGCAATTCAATTCTTGTCCGGAAAATGGAAGCAAGGTCTTTTACGAGATTACGGAAGTCCACCCGTCCTTCAGCAGTGAAATAGAACACGATTTTATTGCGGTCAAATGTATATTCTACGTCTACTAAACGCATATCTAATTGATGCTCTGCAATCTTTTGTACACAGACATCAAAAGCTTGATTTGCTTCTTGCTCATTCTCTTTGACACGTTCCCGATCAGTTTCATCCGCAAGACGAATGATCTTTTTCAGTGGCAAGACGACATCTTCATCATCTATTTCATTACTCCGACTGGCTACTTTGCCGTATTCTACTCCTCTGGCGGTTTCTACAATCACGTAGTCTCCAATTTCAATCGGCATATCCAATGGGTCGAAATAATATAACTTACCCGCTTTTTTAAAGCGGACGCCTACGACTTTATACAAACAATAACCCCTCCTGCATAGTAAGCACCAATTGTTCCAGTAAAAGCGTACGATTCATATTTTGATGCAATCGTTTTTTCGCCTGCAAGATGGCATCTATTTTCACAGTCAGACTGCTATACGCATTTTTGACAGAGTAACCTGTGAAGGGTTCCAATTGATCGGGATAGGCAATGGTTGATTGCAGCCCCGCTTTTACCGCTACAATATCACGGTACGCGAAGAGAAGCAAATCCAGTCCTTGCTCACAATCACTTTTTTCCTTCATAACAGGCATCCAATCTGTCTGAATGAACAGCAGCGCCTCACCCGGAGACCGCTGTTCGATTGCCTCTACTAATTTTAACACTAATTTTCGTCTCTGTACAAAGGAATCTTCCTGAGCCATGTCAAAGGCCGCCTCTACATTGGCCGTCATCATCGTAACTGTGGCTGCCATGGAGGCAGTTATTCCTTTTTCCACGAGACGTTCTATACTTTCCTGGCGATTCATCGGCTGCAGGGAAATTCTCTGACAGCGCGATTGAATGGTAGGTAAAATGGATGGGTAGGATTCAGTTAAAAGAATGGCTGTAACGTTTCCTTCAGGTTCTTCAAGAAACTTCAGCAATGTATTGGCTGCAGACGTATTCATACGTTCTGCTTGGACAATCACATATACTTTCCGGCCCTCTTCAAATCCTTTTTTCGTCATTTTCATGATTAATCCGGACATTTGCTCTTTTTTAATACCCTGTCCGTCAGGCCTGATCTCCACTACGTTCGGATGATTGCCCGATTCAATTCGCTTGCACGAATGACATGTTTCACATGGAACATTGTCTTTAGGTTCCATGCATAAAAGCAGCTTCGTGAAGTATTGCGCAATAGCTTCTTTTCCTGCCCCGTTCGAACCATCAAAGATGTAGGCATGCCCAATGCGCTGTCGCTCATGAATCTTAGCTAATCGGCTGATCACCTGTTTCTGAGACTGCAATGCATGATTGTGCAGCTTTTCTGACATGCAATCTCCTCCTTGGCAAATAAAGTTCTTGCAAAAAACCCCGTGCTACAAGTTAAGTGCAGCACGGGATCACGTATATAAATTGATCAGAAGGCCTTTGATTTCCCCTATTTTCGCTAGTAAATCAATGGACGATTCTTCTTCATCCAATAGCGCTTCCGTCAACGCAATTAGTTTTTCATCTATTGTTTGGACCAGCTTTAAACGGCGCCCCTCGCCGAATTGGTTCCATGTATGGGATTGTGTTAACTCGATGCCTGAATCCACTGCTTCTTTCAAGAAACGTTTAATGAGCATCTTATACTTTGCCATATCACGCAAGTTCCGCGATCTGGCCAATCGGTCGCCGGCAGTAGAAATATCTCCGAATAAACGGGCAATCTGTTCACTTTGCAGACGCGATGCCTGTTTTTCCACCATCTGCCCAAACTTGGCATTGCCTGGTTGATGCCGAAGAGGATCCGCCGGTAATTTATCCATACCTGTACGGTAGTCACTATTGACTTTCATCAGCATTCACCTCTGCATCAAAAATGGTGGAACTGTTCAATTGGCAAGACGAATACAGTTGCTCCCCCTACTTCCACTTCAATGGGATAAGGAATATAAGAATCCGCGTTACCGCCCATTGGTGAAACAGGAGCAACCATCTGATCGCGGGAACGGCAATTGTCCCGTATTAAATCCAATGCTTTGGAAACTAATTCATCTTCCACACCCATTAGGAATGTTGTATTTCCAGCGCGGAGAAATCCGCCTGTACTGGCTAATTTTGTATTCCGAAAATCACTTTTAGTCAATGCAGAAGACAATCGGTTACTATCTTGGTCCTGTACCACTGCTACAATCAGTTTCAATGTACTCTCCCCTTTTCCGATTTCCCGTAATAAAAAAGCTTCCTTCTCATTATATCACGAATTCTTATGTAAGTTGACTTCTGAACTTACAATTTTCCAAACATTTTCCGCCACTTGCTCCGGCGATTGCTGTGCATCAACCACTCGTATACGCTCCCCGTCACGGCGCAGTACTTCTTGATACCCTTTATACACTTGTTCATGGAATTCCACTTTTTCCAAATCCAAGCGGTTTTGTTCCCGCTCTTGATCCTTCCAGATACGCGCCAAACCTACTTCAGGAGGCACATCGAAAAAGATTGTGCAATCGGGCATATAGTTGTCTATCGCAAATAAATTGATTGCCAGCACGTTATCGATTCCAAGCTCCCGTGCAAATCCCTGATAAGCCAGCGAACTGTCAATAAACCGGTCACACAGGACAATTTTGTTCTGCTTAAGCGCCGGTATGACTTTCTCGACTAAGTGCTGTCTCCGGGCGGCTGCGTACAGCAATGCTTCTGTCTTTCCGTCCATTGCTTTGTGATTCGCATCTAAAATAATTTCACGAATCTTCTCGGCAATCGGAATGCCGCCAGGTTCA
Source organism: Sporosarcina sp. P37 (assembly GCF_002109365.1). Taxonomy (NCBI): domain Bacteria; kingdom Bacillati; phylum Bacillota; class Bacilli; order Caryophanales; family Caryophanaceae; genus Sporosarcina; species Sporosarcina sp. P37. The sequence continues at coordinate 1,908,388 of NZ_CP015349.1, read as the reverse complement.
CGCGTCACTACCACATCTTGTCCTTCCAACTTCAGGCGGTTTGCTATCTCCTGCAATACCGTCGTCTTCCCCGCCCCTTCAGGCCCTTCAAAGCTGATGAATAATCCTGTCATTTTACTGTCTCCCGTCTAGTTGCCAACTACTTTTATTTCTTTTGTCTCCATATTTATTGCTCCCTGAAATCTGCAGCCGGCTGCCAATAAGTCTTGGATTTGCTTGATATACTCCTCTGTAACCCGCTCCCCTGCGCATAATAGCGGTATCCCGGGGGGGTAAGGAATAATGGACTCTGCTGCCACTCGTTGTGCCGCCTGTTCTATATGTACCCATTCAGTACTCATCGTATGAAGTTGCTTGGCTGTATATGCCGTCACGGATACAAGGCTGGAAGGCGGTGAAAAATAAGTCTGTACAGCGGCAGCTTCTTTGTCTGTCAAACTCTTTACCGCCCGTCTGAATTTGTCGGCCGTATTTGCATGTTCTTCGTCATAGTCCGCTTTCACCAAAGGCAGTATAAGCAATACCTGATATAAATCTGCCAGTTCCACGTAGATCCCCTGCTGCTCCAATGCTTCCTGCAGGACAAATCCTGTATGGCCTTCTGCGCGCAGCAGCAGTTTCAGTCCGTCATCAGGCTCTACTGCCTCAACCCCCTGTATACTGCGTAAGTCTTGGATCAGGCCCTGCCTATATGATAGAAACCTCGCATAGTCTTTTTCGTTATACGTCTCTGCATAGTATCTCGCATCATCTAAAGAAGCCATCAATACATACGAAGGACTGCTTGATTGAAGCATCTGAAGATAATGCGCTACCCGTTCAACAGAAACCAATTGTGAATGAATGTGTAAAAAGGAAGCCATCGTCATAGCTGGCAATGTTTTATGCGCGGACTGAACGACCAGGTCTGCTCCAAGATCCAATGCACTTTTTGGGAATGCTTCATTCACTATAAAATGGGCACCATGCGCTTCATCAACCAATACAGGTATGCTGTAACTATGGCATATTTTTATGATGTCTTCCATTTCATGATTCGTTACTCCATAGTAAGTGGGCGCAGTAAACACAGCGGCCTTTATATTCGGATATTGCTTGAGCGCATATTTCACGTTTTCCAGTGACACTGTGCCGGCTGTCTGAGTCTGCTCATGCCAGTCAGGAGATAAAAACACCGGCTGCGCGCCCGTCAGCTCCAGTGCGTGAAATACAGACTTATGTGCATTGCGCTGCACCAGCACCAAGTCACCTTGCCGGACCGTTGCATACAGCATTGCCAAGTTCCCGACTGTCGATCCATTTACCAAGAAGAAACTGCGGTCACTCCCATATAAACGTGACAGCTTATCTTCTGCCTGTTTAATCGCTTCCGCGGGTTCATGCAGATCATCGAGTCCCGTCAGTTCCGTGACATCATAGACAAACGCCTGCCGCATGTTGTCCGGCAAACCAGAAAGCATACCGTTTTTATGCCCCGGCACATGAAATGAAAGAGGGTTACGGCTTTGGAAATTTTGTAAAGCCCGCACAAGCGGCCGGTCTTCATACGTCATTTGCTATGCACTCCTTTACTTTCATTAAGTATAACGTAAGCCCGTAATATAAAAAAACGTACCTATTTGGTACGTCATCACAAATAGCCCGATTGCTTCCTGTTTTTGAAGCAGCGGGCTGTTATTTTTTACATTCCAGTTGGATTTGTGGCGACCACGGCAGATAGTCATCCAGTCGTGAAGGATTCTGGCCGAATTCCAGATTCGGAAGTTCCGAAAAGACCTTTTTCAAATACATATAGAAATCAATCCCATGTAATTTGGCGGTCTCTGCTAGGCTGAGACAGATGGCGTTCGCTTTCGCGCCCGCTTCGCTGACAGAGAATAGCCAATTTTTTCGACCGATCACGTTCGGACGGATAGCGTTTTCTGCCGGATTGTTATCGATTTCCAGACGACCATCTGTTAAGAATAGCTGAAGCTCTTTTTTCCGCTTCAACGTATAGTCTGCGGCTGTTGCCAGCGCATTCGTTCCGTAAAAAGGACTCTCTTCTATCCATGCGAAGAATTTTTTCACGATCGGCTTGGAATACTTTTTCCGCATCCGTCGGCGTTTCCCTGGCCGTAGTTGGCGAAACTCTCGTTCTAACGCATATAGTTGGTTACAGAAATCCACGCCGATTTGTCCATTCTTGGAGTTGGCTTTCAGCCAATACCTACGGACGTGCGCCCAACAGTTGGCGAATTGTATATCCGGCAGATTACCGTAAGCAGAATATCCGTCACAAATGACGGTTCCCCGAAATCCTTGGATGAAAGATTCCAAAACGGCACGAGAACGCGACAGGGAACTATGGAACAGCACCATGACAGGACCTTGGCAAGGAATCGTTTTGCACACCCAATTATAAGCCTTGCTTTGAGCCGGTTTACCGTCTGTGCGAAAGAGTACCTGAGCTGAGGTTTCATCCACATGCAGGACGTTCCGACAAGTCAACAGTTCTTTCATTCGCTCGTAGAGAGGAGCTAACCAGTCTTCGGTTGCACGGATGACCCAGTTAGACAAATTTTTGTCATTAGCTTTGAGCCCATGACGTGCCCATTCCTTTACCTGTCGGTAAAGGGGAAGATATTGCATGAACTTCTGGTAAATGACGTGGGCCAAGACACTCGGTCCAGCGACGCTTCTTTGAATGGCGGGCTGCGGGGCCTTTCCTCTGACAATCATGGAGGAAGTGTTCGAATCTGTCTTGCAGTGTGTACATTCGTAGGTATGTTCTACGTGCTGAATACGTTTCAGGCTAGCTGGGATGAATTCTGCCTCTTCCCGAACGACTTGACCCTCACCCATCTCTGTCAATGGATGCAGGCAGCAGTTGCATTCCAACTGCTCGGGATGATGATGAATGACTTCTGTGGGGATCCCCTCATCAAATAGATCATTTCGTTTCTTCGGACGTTTTCGGACAACAGTGTAAGAAATCATCTGTTGGCTTTGTTCTTCTGTCTGCTCAGAATCGGGAAAAGGGTTCTCGTCCTCATCGAATAAGGATCCTTGCCCGTCGGGCACTTGATACTTGGATTTCTCTGTTTTGGAACCAAATAATTGCTTGGTCAAATACTGTACCTGTTGAGTCAATGTCTCCACCTGTCGGGACAGCTTTTCATTTTGTTCATTGGAATACGCCAGTTGTTCTTCCAATAGCGCAATGACTTTTTCCAATGATTCTTCTGCTGAACGCTTGGCCATTTCCTTCACCGCTTTCCTTCTCGTTGTGAGTAGTATACCGGATTTCACAGGACGTGAATAGCTATTTTTAAAACACACCTCTTGCAGAAGGGGGAATCGCTTTTGGCTGTTGGATGGACAACCCTTCGAGCAGCCAGCGCAGTTCCTGTTGTGTCAGGTTCTTGACCTCCGTTTCACTCCGTGGCCATTGCAGTTTGCCTGTGTCTAGCCGCTTATACAACATCGCAAATCCATCCCCATCAAAGTAGAGACATTTATAGCGGTCTTTTTTCCAACCGGCGAACAAAAAGATGGAGTCGCTGTAAGGGTCAAGTTCAAAAGAGTCTTGGACTAATGTCGCCAGTCCATCAATGCCTTTTCGCATATCGGTCTTTCCGCAGACAATATATATATTCTGCACATCCGTATAATCCTGTTTCATGGATGCATCAGCTCCTTCATGACGGCTCGGATGATGCGCTCTTCTACGCCGTTATGGAAATGGATTTCCGCGTTCGCTATCTTGACGGAGCAAGTGCCCGGCGAACTGCTAGCAGGGGCAGCCGGAAGGCTGGGAGAGGAAATCGGATGTAAAGTCACGGGGACAATCGTTAACGGTTTTATTGTTGGCATGAAAAGCACCTCCCAAATCAAATAATAATTTGATCTTACCGGGAGGCGCTTTGAAAATATATGCGTTGTTTGATTACGGGCTTACAGTATAACAAAACAGCGACACTCCTCATACAAGAAGCGCCGCCGGTCGTTTCATTATTCACTTTGCCTTATATGCTTTTAACATGGCTTCTGTTCTTGACTTCACATTCAGCTTCTCACATATAGATGTTAAGTGGATGCGCAACATTCCTTCTGTCAAAGATAAACTTTTTGCTATTTTATGATCCGGCTCGCCTGATGTCAGTTGCGAAAATACTTCTTGCTCTCGCGCTGTCAGCAAATCAGTGAGAGGAGCAGTCCGTTGCGTCGCCTGAACTAAACGCTCCACGTAGAAGGATGGAACACCAGACCAATCTATATCGCCACGTTGTTTACGCACTTTTGCATATTCCTTCAGCATCGCTTCCATACAATCTTCTTCAGCGAATAACTGGGTATAGCCGTATTCTTTACTGCACGTCATCGCCTCCTGCAAAGCCCGGGCCATTTGCTCCCAGCTTCCGCTGCGGGCATAACATACACTCTCCAAAATAGCTGCCTCGATAAACGTCAAGACCTGCGCTTCCTTCTGTGCATCCAGTTTCACACGGCGAACCGCTTCCAGTGCTGCTTCCTGACTGGAGTTTTCCAAAAGCATTCTGGCGCGCACAAGCGAGATGAAAGAATGCTTTTCGCAATTTTCGTCAACGGCGTTCTCTGTTTTTGACAGTATTTCTTCTGCAAGCTGAACATGCTGTTCTTTCAAATAAATCAATGCTTGACATGCATGTAAAAACTTTCTCCAGAAACTATCTGGGGCATAAGATAAAGCATTTTTGACAGTTTCGTGCGCTTTAGCCGTTTCACCTTTCGCCAAGTACAGCTTGCAGCGGAGGATATACATTGGAATCAGCAGACCCGGATCCTGATAATGATGCGCTAAAAGCAAGGCTGCTTCCTGTGCCTGTCCCGCTTCTTTCAAATAACCATTCACATACCATGTCTCCGCCTGAATACCATGGTAATACCCTGTAACAGATAATTTATTTGACCCGTAAGAATACTTAGTTTGACAGAATGATGGACTTTCCAGTCTGTCCGTCTTTTTATGGCGGCCTACTGGTGTGCGCCATAATATCGGTTCGTCTTTATTGAACTGAAGCGGCAGCAGATAAAATTTAGAACTCTGCCCGGCATTCAAATTAAATCCTTTTTGCAGCCACTGCCCGACTTCAGTCACACCGCCCATTTTAATAATTGTAATATAGGACCTGACCAGAAAATAGTCGTATGCGGCGGATTTGACTCGTCCCGTAAACGCATTCCATTCTTTTCGATTATTTTCTGCCGTCATTTGGTTTGTGACACGGTCCGCTTCTTCTGCTTTATGCTCCGCCACTAGTGAAAAAGCAAACAGAAGCTGAAGGTCTAAAGTTAATGGAATACCGGCTTCTTCAAATTCATAGCACCAAGCTGCGAATGCAAGTGTATGCCGATTCCTTATCATTTGTTCTCCGTAATTCGTCATCAAGGCGGCTGCTAACGGGTAGGCCTTACCTTTTAACGCATGAGTGATTGCCCGCACGATATCGCCCTGCTGAAGATATCTGCATGCTGCATTTTTAAGCAGCACTGCATCGGGCTCTTCTGTCTGGGCGAACTCTTTCCTTACGTACTGCTGCTTGGGATGTTGCATCTTATATATATCATTGGAAGTCAATTGCAAATGCTCCGCTCTGACTTCAGTCACAGTGAATAAAGAGTGCCACAATGTAAGGCTGATCGGCGCAAGGCTGCGGCTTGCAAAGCAAATCTTCAACGATTCAGGCATTGCCACTACAAAATACTGAATCATTTCTAACAACTCGGGATTGTTTATGTGATGAAAGTCGTCGATAACTAACCGAACCGGCTTCTCTAATCGGCTGCCTGCCTGCTTATACAAATCCCACATTGCATTAAGTTCTCTGCGGTTTGCGTTAGCCAATTCACGCTGCAGCCTGTCCTGCGGGAGCAAGGCACAAGCCGAATACACTGCATAAACGATATACCGGAAAAAACAGAGCGAGTGATTGTCTGTCTCATCGACTGTCAGCCAGGCAATATTTTCATCCAGGTTCTTTGTCCAATGCGCCAAAAATGCCGTTTTGCCATAGCCTTCGGGCGCACTTATAAACAACACATCTGACCGGATTGCTTCCTCTTGAACAGACGCCATATTCTCTCTGCTGATCCAGCTTTCAGCATGCGCGGGTATTTGAATTTTTGATGCTAATAATGCCGTCATTGCCGTCATCCCCCTTACCGAAAATAATTTTCCCAGCTTTATTGCCAATCATCCGCCAGCAGTATAGCCTGAGCACGTGAGCAGACATTGAGTTTTTTATAGACCTTCGATAAATAGACTCTCACTGTTCCTTCAGAGAGAAAAAGCTGCTCCGCAATTTCTTTATTGGATGCGCCAGAGGCAATCGCCTTGATCAGCTGTTCTTCCCGGGGAGTCAGCTTCGGTTTTATTTTCTTGGGATCGGTTCGCGGACGGATGATATGATCCGTTGTCAACGACTGCACAAAGACAAGCGGAACAGTTTCCCACTCAGCCTGTTCAACATTTTTCCGGCTTTTTATATAGTGCAGCAATACCGGCTGTAATGCCTCTTCGTCTAAAAAAATCCGCTTATATCCTGACTCCGCGGCCAGCTCCAATGCTCCATGTAGTACACTTGCGGCACATTTCTTCTTGCTGCTATTCCATAAGCAGAGCGAATGTAATACTTTTGCTTCTATAATCGGTATTACACGGGATTCCCGTTTCGCATCTCTGATTACTTGCTCAATGTAATGAAGTGCTTTTCGGCCATTGCCTCTTTCCATATGCAGTCTCGCCTGTACAAGCATCCAAAATTCCAAGCCAGAATCAGCCCGGCGTATAACATTTGATGATCGCGCGAGCTCCATTTCAGCTTTTTCAAAAGCCCCCTCCCGAATAAATGCCAGACCTTTCATAGTAAGCAAAATACATTTCCAGTCAATGTTCAGCGGGCTGTTCATCGCATGGTTCAGTCCTGCCTGTGCTTCGGTGAAATGTTTGGCAGCCAAATGAATCTTTGTTTTCAAGATACACAGTGGAACAGACAAACCTGGATCATTATGGCCGTCAATGTATTCCATTGCCTTTTTTATGAGCTCATCGGCTTTTGGCAGTACATTCATTTCATAATAAATCTCGGCTTGTAAAGCGAAGCTATATCCCGCAAGAGGACGGGGCAAGTACGCATCATTTCGCAATTGATCATTGAGCTTCATTAATGGTTTGAAGGAGCCGAGCTTTCCACCGTTGCCCAAATTGGTTTGCAGCAATTGCGGCTTGAAGTGATTATAGATCATTGAGAACCGGTTCCACCGGGAGTCAAAGGGAAACGGATGGCAATGAACCTGATTCAAAACGTGTGATATGCTCTTTTCTGTCATGCGCCCCTGCAAAAACAATATATATACTTTTAAAATATCCAACATACACGCTGCATCTTTTGAATCCGCTTCAGCCCGCCAGCCTGACTTTTCATGTCTGCGGTCGAGTTCCCGGACAATGGACACAGTTCTCTCCATCTCCCGCTGCACAGCGCACATATATGCGTAGAATACGAGCGTCTCCGGATGTACATCAAAAGAATTTTTACGCAGCATTAATATCCAGTGCTTGAAACTACCTGTCTCTTTGGAATGAAATATATTTACCAGGTTCTCCACAATCCAACGATCCGCCAATTCAAATAAATTTCCTCTGACTGCAGTCTCAATGGCGGCCGGGTAATCTCTTCTTTCATACAAGAGTTTTGCGGTTATCCTATAAACGTCCATAATGGATTCTTTCGATAAACGCCGATGCATCTCGTTCTGTAAAGCGGTCGAAAATAGAGGATGAAGCCTGTATGTCAGAGGACTGCCTTCCAGCTGGCTGATAAATAATCCCTTCCGCTCGATTTCCTTCAATACCTCTTCACTGTCATCTCGCTTCATTACTTGATTACAATAGGCTGGAGTTAATTCTTTCAAGAGAGATGTGCGTATGAGAAATTGCTGCACAGCAGCCGGCAGACTGGACAGAACTTCATAGAGTACATAACTTCCGACTACGGGCGACAAGATAGAAAGTTCCATTGATTTCCGTTGCCGATCTTTGTGCGGTTCGGTCAAGCTCAGTAAGCGGACGCCGAATGGCCAGCCTTCCGCAGCACATAGCACTTGCTGGTAAAAAGACTTGGTCCGAGGAGTGACAACGGCATTATTTTCATAAAACTCTTTTACCTCGTCTAATGTAAACTGAAGCTGCCCGATGCCTATTTCATACATCCAGCCTTTTATTCGCCATTCCGAAAGGGGCAGAGGTATTTCGTCTTGGCTTATAATAAAAACTTTTACATGGCGCGGCAAGAAGTGAATGAAGCGTGCCATCATTTTATGAATGACTGGGTTGCTGATCAAATCGTAATCGTCCAGAACAAGGGAGATGTTCTCTTGTTTTCTGCTGAGTTCATCCAACAGCATATCGACAATCCTATAGAAAGGCGGACCGGTTTCTAGGAAAGACAGTACCTTTTCTTTATTTATTGCTTTCCCGCTATGCACGATGGAATGAATGATGCAGCTCCAAAATCGCACCGGATCATTGTCCATTTCATCTAACGCAAGCCAAGCAGTATACCCATTTACGCGGGAGAGTGACTTACTCAGCAATGTCGTCTTTCCGTATCCCAGCGGCGCCTGTATGGCAGTCAATCGGACCATTTTTATGTGACAAGGAATTTGTATTTCTTTTCGAATAATGAAGTTTTCATCGGCAACAGGCATTTTGACTTTTACAGCCGCTTCTGATTCTTTCACAAATCCTCCCTCCTCTCTGTCAATTTATAGCCTTTACTGCTATGGACTGTCTGCACCGATTTCTGTACTTTTATGAAATATCCGTATTAAAAAAGATTTCACCAATCGGTTTATTAAGAACATCCGAAATCTTTTTCATTGTTTTCGCACTTGGATAATACGCGCCATTTTCTATTTTGGATAAAGCTGTACGCCCGATGCCCACCTGCTCAGCCAATTCTGCCTGCGTCAGATTCATTTGTTTCCTGAGTTCTTTAATATGATTGGCAAACATCTCTTCTTCCCCTTCCGATTCTTAGTTTTAACGGATAGCTTTATTCAGAAATTCCAATGTGGATGTCTCAATCCCTCCCATCCGCCAAAGAGAAACCTTAGTATTGCCTTCTTCAGCCGCGATCTTCATCCATTGGTGCAGGGTCTGCCGATCCGCGTACCAAACGGTGAACTTCTCACCGTTTTTTTCTTTATAATCAAAATACATGCCGCCGCTAGCCGGGTCTCTTACGGGTTTTTCGTGACTCTTTCGGGCCAGCTCTTCTGCTTCTATTTCTGTAAGAGTGGCAGTATGGTCTTTCCCATGCTGCCATTTGAATCCGCCTGCAGAAAATGCCATTATTGGCTCGCCGGGCAGCGCGCTCATTTTTTTCGCTACATTACGAATAAACTCCTCGTTTGCTTTCGGGCCCGGATCTGAATGTCCGCCATGCAAGTTATACGCCATCATCACATAAACAGGGCCGGCAGGAAATTGATAGTCTTCCACGCGTAAATTAGGTTCAAGAATGACACGTAATGTTTTTCCGTGTGTTTCAAGCGCCTGGTTCAGCTCTTTATAAAATTGAATCAGGTTAGGTAAATCTTCTGTATTTACATTTTCGTAATCGATTTCAAGTCCATCAAACTGATACTTACTGATATAGTGCAAAATAGTGTCGATATGGGCTTTTCGGCTGGCTGAACTTCCTACCAGCCGCGCAATTAAATCCGCATCTTTATGAACGACCGTATTGTCCGGCAGAAATTGATCATTTACGATAGTTAAGTCTAGCGGAATTTTCCGCTTTCTGGACAGCTCTTGCATGGCAGCAATTGCCTCATGCATTTTGTCACTGAAATATAACTGGTCATCACTGTCAAAATACGCTGCAAAAACCTGCGTACGATCCAAACCTTGTACTTGCTTCAGATCTTCCATTCCACTCTGCCATTGCCACTCAGTCACCCAGGCGGATAACTCCAAACTTTTCAATTCTGCAACATCCATCTGCTGTTCGTGTTCTTGCCCGCGGCAGCCGCTTAAAAGTAAACAGGTAATAACAATGTGGGCCATCTTATTCTTCGTTTTCATTGCAATCCCCGCTTCTAGTAGTATCTATAGTGGTCTTAGAAATTATCAACTACCCAGTTCATTGCGGATTTTATTGAACTGATGCATGTGTAGATTAACTTTTGATAATTTCCTCTTTCGTTGGTAAATAGAGCAGTCTGGTTCGCATGATTTTTGTCCAATGAAGTAATCGCAATATCACTGAAATATGCGTCATGAATCGGATCATTAAAATCACCTGTTACCCAAGAAGAACCGAGCGCCAATTTACCTGACTGTATGTCTTGATTGACTGCAAGATTATTTACAATTTCTTTGTCATTCAGCTGGATTGCCAGTTTATTGTCTTTGAGCGTTATTTCTACATATTTCTCATTCGCAAGTTTTTCCTCATCTGTTTTCTTTTCTTTTCGTCCAGATGATTGACTGTCATTCTGTTCTGCAATGTGTGCGTCAGGGATTGCCTTTGTCTCCAATAATTCTTTCAGCTGTCCTTTTACTTTTTCTTCAATAATCAGCTGATCATTTTCAAATGCTACTTTTATATACGCGTCCCCGTCATTACTGCGTCTGAGGAAGACCGCCTGCTGACCTTCTTCAGTTCCCCCGACTTTCCCTGTGAACTGAATGTCTGTGTTGCCGCTCTCATTCAGCACTAAATGTGATTGTTTTTTCGCCTTTGACGTCAGAATAATTGTGTTTCCGTCAAATTCCGCCACACCTTCTGCTGCTTTCCATTGCTTCGCCTGCTTTTCATTTCCCCGGACGAACTCTACCTTTCCTTTCGTGTCATTTTGAATTTTCATTAATAAATGATTAGTTGACCAGGATGCTGCCGGCTGAACCCGCGTCAGATTGTACAGATCATTTCCATTTGTATTGTACGTGTTTCCTTCAAGATTAAAATGCATGGCAAATGTTTTTCTGATTTCTTTATCGTTTATATCTGAAACCAATCTGTTTGCTGTATTATATAAGGCATTTGCATGCATAATCATATACACATCAGGCGTAGCTCCTAGCTGTTTTTCATACACCTTGCGCATCTGCTCATAGTCTTCTGTAATCCGCTTTTCCATTTCCGTTCGATTCTCAATCGGAATTGAATACTGATCACGTATAAAATCCATGGAGAAGTGATTATAAGAATCGATTTCACTTTTATTCAGCACTTCATCGTCGTCACGAATAGGTAAAAATGTCCCTTCTTTATTAAATATATTTATATATGTTAAGCGGTTGCCGTTACTGCCCAATTCCCAAAATCCGCTTTTCTTCATTTGCGACAGATGTTCCGGCTGCAGAAAACGTTTGTCGTTTGTCTCCAGTTTATTTGCAAATGACAGCAACGTCGCTTTGTAGTTGTATTTCTTCAGCAATGGATGTACAAATACACTCGTATCCGTGCGTCCGTCTTCAAAGGAAAGAAACAGTGCTTTCTCGGGTAAAGGTTTCTTTTTATTGTAATAGTCTAAAATATCTTGTTGGGAGATAGTCTCATATCCTTGATCGGTTAACGCCTGCAGCTGTTTCTGCAATTGTTTTTTCGCAAAAAGCGAGTCGGATCCATCTCTCGATACACCTGGATAGGATAGGGCGATAAACCCCTTTTTATTACTCCATTCTGTCTGATCTGGCGCATCGTAACGATTCATCTCAACAAACGTTTGAAACACAAGGAACACAATAACTGCCAGGATCGCCAATTGAAAAATCGAGCGCCTTTTTTTCCGCTGATTTTTCTTTTCATAATCTAACACTTCGTTATATTTACGTTTCATATGCAATTCTCCTTGTCTACAAATTCATATACTTATGATTTGATAGTTAGAGGATCCTTTTTTTCTTTCTTGCGGGCCTTCTTTTCTCTCGCTTCAATATCTTGAGGCGTATCGCGCGTTCCCCATGTTGATTTCCAGAACGTTACCCAAGCAATCGGCATCTGCCATAAAAGAACCGCTTCATACATCAAAACGAAAACAAAGCCGAATATCCAGAGACTGCTTTTCTTGAAAAACAAGTACGCCGCGCTCATCATGAAAGCCATCAGGAACAAACCCATCAGGAAAGTTGCCGGAAAAACACCGTGATAGAGAGGAACATATACTAAGTTATAAATCACGACAATCGGTGCTGCAATTGGCACAATCAGCCCGACGTAAAAGAACAGTGCCATGAAGACTTCCTTTTTCCAAATGAAGGTGCCCGCCCGTAACGATTCACGCAGCCAGGATCGTTTCCAGCGCATTTGCTGTTTCAGGAACATTCCGAATTTTTCAGGTACAATTGTAGAACAAATAGCTCTGTCCTGGTAGGCAGTGCGATGTGTCTGCAAGATAAAGTTGGTCATACTTCGGTCATCTCCGAATGTTGCCGGCTGTCCCAAGAAGGTTTGATTCACCCAGTCTTCCTGATGTTTCAAAATCAAAGACTTCCGATAGCAAGACAAAGGACCTGACAGGCAAGTGACGCAGTCAAAATAAGATTCTGCCGCTTTCATCACGCGAAATGCAATATAGTAACGCACAACCTGCAGTTTCGTTATACTGTTCGTATATTTGTTTTCCACATCTGTACGGCCTGCAACACCGCCCATTTTAGGGTCTTGAAACGGCTGCACGAGATTCAGAATGGCATTCGGCTCGAGAAAACTATCCGAGTCAACAAAGACAACCAGATCGTGCTTTGCCATTGCCACGCCTTCCACCAGCGCTTCGCGTTTTCCGCCATTGACCGGCATTACATGCACTTGAAGCCGTTCTTTGATGTTGTATATTTCATCTTCCTGGCTTAGCTTTTCGACTGCTTTCAAGGCGTTTTTTACAGTTTGATCTGTAGATTGATCGTCAACCACAATTACTTCTAGCTTATCGATGGGATAGTTCTGATTTAGACAGCTATATATCGTTTTGTGAATCCACTCTTCTTCATTAAATACAGGAATAATGATTGAAACACCCGGCCGGTAATTCGGATTAATTGGAATGTTTTTGTAGAAGGCACCAAATATATACCGAGACAATAGAAACGCAGCTGCAATGAGACTGTAAAAGTAGATGAATTTATTGAATTTAAAGTAGACTAAACTCTCCACTCGCATTAATACGATAAAGAAAGCAACAAGTAAGAGACTGGCAAACGTAAATGTCTTTATATACTTCCATCTCGTTCTCTCAAAATAGGAGTCGAGTGATTCGACAAAACTGAAGACCATTTTCCACGTAATTTCACCAGTTGGCATCTGTATTTCTTGCCAGCTTGCCGTTCCGCGAATCCTTACTGTTGATTCGTATCCTTCCTCAATTGTTCCTTTTGGAATTTTGAAACGTAAAGTTACAATATCACCGTTTCCGATTGCATTCATTGCGGAATTGAAGTCTACGATCACCTGCGTTTTTGATATTTCGACAGCATCTGTTTTAATTCTCGCTCCAAACACGTTTTCTCTAATAACCACCTGAAAGTTACACGAATAAGAATCTTTCAGCAGGCGATTTGTTTCAACCATGTTCCCGGCTGCATCTCTCTTCACTATCGGAACGTTCGGAAGAAGTGTTGCATTCTCAGTGTGTAAAATATAGGGTCTGGCATTATGTTTTTCTGTCACTGTACTTCCACACCTTTCTCATAGACTCCAATACCTAATGTTCTGGTCTTCGAATTCTTTTTTGTTGTAAATACCTTTCACATCAACCAATAACTTTGCACCTTCTATCTTAAACATTTGCTGGAAGTCATCCAGTTCCAGCCCTCTGTATGCTTCGTGAGGGACTGCGACTACCACTGCATGCAAGTCTTTAAAATCCTCCACTGGTACAAGTGTAATATCGCATTCTTTTTTTACTGTATAGGAGTCTGCCATAGGATCGGCCACAATGGGATCAATGCCGTATTCTTTTAATTCATTGATAATATCCAGAACTTTCGTATTACGAAAATCGGGGCAATCTTCTTTAAACGTTAGACCCAAGATTCCTATTCGGATATTATTCATATTGACCTTCTGCTGCGCGAGCATCTTTAGTATTTGCTGCGAGATGTAAGCCGCCATTGAATCGTTGATATGCCTTCCTGCCAATAAGATTTTGGAATGATATCCGCAATCCTCAGCTTTATAGGTTAAATAATAAGGATCTATCCCAATGCAGTGTCCGCCGACCAACCCGGGTGTAAATGGAAGGAAATTCCACTTGGTTTTTGCGGCACGCAAGACTGCCTGTGTATCAATTTTCATTTGATTGAACAGCATAGACAGCTCATTCATAAACGCAATATTAATATCCCGCTGTGCATTTTCTATTACCTTTGCGGCTTCTGCAACTTTAATACATTCCGCGCGGTATACGCCTGCGTCAATAATCATTTCATAGACATTTGCAATAGTTTCAAGTGTCTGTTCATCGCTGCCAGATACAATTTTGATAATATTTTCAAGGCGATGTACCTGATCACCCGGATTAATGCGTTCAGGCGAGTATCCTACGGTAAAGTCCGTGCCGAATTTCAAGTTCGACGCCTTTTCCAATTCAAGTATACAAACTTCTTCTGTAACGCCAGGGTATACAGTCGATTCATACACTACAACTGACCCTTTTTTCATATTCCTTCCTACGGTTTGACTGGCCATCTGCAAAAATTTCAAGTCCGGCAGATTTCCGGACTGAATTGGCGTTGGAACAGCAATCACAAAGAACTTGGCGTTTTGCAGCTCCTTTTCGTCTGAAGTAAACAGCATATCCGTATTTTGAATCCGTTCCTCTCCTACATCACCCGTCATATCAATGCCTTCAAGCAGTTCGGCAATCTTTTTCTCGCTTATGTCGAATCCAATTACGTCTGCCACTTCGGAAAACGCGATGGCTACCGGCAGACCCACATATCCCAGCCCGACCACTGCAATTTTTTCTTGCTTATCCGCGATTTGCTCATATAGTGAATTCGCCATTGAGACCATCTCCATCTATTAGTTATTATTCATGCGCATTAATTCCGACATATGTTTAAATGTGTAGCCCTCCTCACGTAATGTGTGGATAATCATTGGGAGAGCTTCGATAGTATGTTTATCATCCAGAATGTGCAAAACAATTACGCTTCCTTCGCCGCGTTTCTTCATGACGCGTTTCAGGATTTCATCCGCATCATTTGCTACATCCCAGTCGAATGGTGTGACATCATATAAAGCAATACTTTTATATCCCGTTGCCATGGCAACCTTTGCCGTTTCTTCATCAATTTCTCCTGTTGCGGGACGGAAGAGCCTTACCGGTTTTGCTTGAATGGCTTCCGTTAGGACTTGATTTGCTTTCACCAAGTCTTGTTGCAGATCCTCTGGCGTCATCTTCGTCACGATTTCATGACCATAAGAGTGACTTGCCACTTCATGACCCTGCTCATAAATGGCACGTGCCAAGTTTGGATTTTTTTCTACACCTTTACCAATTAAGAAAAACGTGGATGGCACTTTCTCTTCTTTTAAAATGTCTAGAATCTTTGTCACCGTATAATCGCTTCCCCAGTCATCAAATGTTAACGCAATAACCTTTTCTTCAGTTTTGGCATCGTAAAAAATATTTGGTGTAATATGTTCATAGTCTGGATTAATTTGAATACTGTCATATCCTGCAATTTGATCGAATGGTTTATGTTCCGTTCCCCGTTTGACCAATTCTTTTAACGGGACCAGCTTATAGCCAATCTTTTCTACTGCTTTCGCAATATATGGAATTGCACCGACAACTTCGGGATTAATATCTGTATGCATAGAAATGATGGAACCGCGCGTTATATATCTTTCAATATATTCACCGATCTCTTTGGCACTTTGCATATCCCCTTCGCGCGGATTAATTGTGTAATTAATAACTGCCTCCATGCCAAGCTGTGCAGCGACTGCCTGCAAATCCTCATCAGAATCACCTGATCGAGTTCTTACATAACGCGGAGTTACGCCTGTTTCATTTCGAATAACTTCATTGCTTAACTTGACTTCTTTATACAATTGTTCGTAACTCATATTGCGGATTTCCCGCTGATTAAGTGTGTTGTTTTCAATTTCATGACCGCGTTCCAGTATCATTTTGGCTATATCAGGCTCTTCGGCTACCCGAATCCCCGGCAGAAAGAATGTAGCTGGAATGTGGTGTTCATCGAGTGCATCTAGTAGCTTAATCATTGTTTTCTTATCGGCCATTCCATTGAATGTCAGTGATAATTCTTTTCGCGTAGTCCATACATAAGAAAGAACTTCGTTTTTCGCTCCCGCATACGGATCCACTTTTTCATTGGCAAGCAGAACCGCTGCTGCATCTCCATTTGTCTTTCCGCCAAATAACGGCGAGCATCCCCCTGCCACCAATAAAAGACTTAGAAACGATAATAGTGAAATAGACTGTAACTTGCTCATTCGTCTGCAATTTGTGAATTCATGCCGCATTCTCAACACCTGCGCTTTCTGTTTTATACTTTCAAAAGATTGTAAGGAGAGAAGACCGGCCCTGTTTGAAATAACAATAGCTCTAATTTTTTGTACAGAAGATGTTTACGTTATAAAGTACAAGTTTCCTTTGCGATCCCGAGATAGTGCAGATTACAACCTCCTTTTAATTAAAATTTAACTTGTGTTGTATTTCTAAACAAAAAGGGTGGAAAAGTCACATTGTTTAGTCTTACAACACACTTTATGTCTATTTGTTCTTTTTGTCAACACATTTATTTTCTATTCTGAAAATTTTTCAAATGAAAAAGAATTTAAAATACGGCAATAAACAGTTATAGATCTTAAAAATTAGGGATATGGAGTATAGCAGATCCCCTACAACTAAGATAGAATTGTATATATGTAGGTAAAAAAAATGGTAGGTATACACGGGGTTGGCTGGTTATTTCGGCATGTTAATTGCCGGAAATACTTCTATTCCGATCGGGATATTTCTGCAAATTTTTATAATATCCGATATTTTAGACTATTTTACTATATCCTTTACGATAGCATTGCTTTTTATTTATCAATTAATCAGTTATGATAGTATTATCAATCAGCAAATCGCAGACTGAGTAGAAAAGGTGGGAATATAAATGAATGAGTTTGGTAAGCGCCTGCGTAAAATACGTGAACAAAAAGAAATGACCTTACGTTATTTGGCAGAGCGTGCTGATTTAAGTTATTCCTTTATTGCATCATTGGAAAAGGGACGCTATAATCCTTCCCGTGAAACGATTTGTGCGTTAGCAACAGCGTTGGACACAGATAAGAACGAGTTGCTCATATTGGCCGGATACCTGCCTAATGATACAGTAGATCAGGCATTTTTCACTTCAAAAAAGAAACAAATAACCAAAGAGCTTGCACTTGAGAAAGTATTAAAAGAATCGGTTTCATTTAATGGAATCAGTTTGTCTTCTGACGACAAGAGTGCACTGCTGGCTTTCATGCAAACTATGTTCAGTTTAAAAAAATAAACTTTTTACCCCTTTTTCTACAAATTTACAATACTCAGTAGTATTATCCGTCATTCTGCTATATAATATTGGCAGAATGATTTTTCTATACGCTATAATTCTCTTTTGAGAAGAAAGTATACGTTACAGGCTTTATTTTTAGAGAGCCGGCATTCAGATACTAGGCGAACAGAAAATTGTTCTATTCTCTCGTCAACTGCGCTCTTGAGCAAACTATAAAAGGGGATGAGCAATATGCCGGCTTATATGGTCAATGAATATTATGTTTTTACTTCCTATGAAGATATGTCTTCTCTCATTCATGATATTATCCACTATTCTCTCCTGCCTTCGCAGCAAGACCAATATTCGTTTTCTATTCTTATTGGCAATTTAGACATAAATACGCTTCAATTTCAATCATCCACCGGTCAGACTATTGCCGTGCGCTATGAACAAGATAACGACATTTACTACTCCGTATGATTAGACAGCCAGATTAGATCAAATTGAATTGAATAACAATATCTGCTTTCTAATCCATGGGCTTCTCAGCCATGGATTATTTAATTTGCGGAATTATATTAGAGCGAGTTTTTGCCGGTGATCAAGGAAGTTATTTAGGCGTCCGTGAATAATTATAATTTTAGTGGGCAAAACAGCTGATTTTTCCAGCGGCTGTACTGAGCCTTGAAATGACTCAACCACCCTTGAGATGTTTTGTCCGCTGACACGCTGCTTGTGCTCATTACTTAATTTTTTCATTGGGAAAAGACTGTGGTGTGGGAGGAGATTTTGAGGGGATGCCGCGTGAGTATGGGCGCTTGGCCAGGGGCTTAGAGCGGATGTCGCGTGAGTATGAGCGCTTGGACGGAGGATTAGAGCGGATCTCGAGCGGGTATGAGCGCTTAGCTGGAGGCATAGAGCGGATGAACTGGAGTTATGAGCGCTTGGCCTGAGGCATAGAGCGAATGCCGCGTGAGTATGAGCGCTTGAACGGAAGATTAGAGCGGATACCCGGCGAGTATGAGCGCTTGGCCAGGGGCTTAGAGCGAATCTCGAGCGGGTATGAGCGCTTGGACGGAGGATTAGAGCGGATGCCGCCCGAGTATGAGCGCTCAGCCGAAGACATAGAGCGGATACCGGGCGAGTATGAGCGCTTGGACGGAGGCTTAGAGCGTATGCTGCCTGAAAATGAGCGCTTGAACAGCCACTATGATCGAATGGCCAAAAGAATGAGCGGACAACAGAAAAATATTCTCTCAAAAGCACAAAAAAGCCACTCCCCAAAGGGAATGGCTTCGCTTGCCTAGCAACGTCCTACTCTCACAGGGGGAAACCCCCAACTACCATCGGCGCTGAAGAGCTTAACTTCCGTGTTCGGTATGGGAACGGGTGTGACCTCTTCGCCATCGTTACTAGACTTCTTGAGTAAAGCTTGTTCACTCAAAACTGAATAAAAGACATTGGGTCATTCAAGTAACTTCTTTTTATAATAGGTTAAGTCCTCGATCGATTAGTATCTGTCAGCTGCATACGTCGCCGTACTTCCACCCCAGACCTATCCACCTCATCATCTTTGAGGGATCTTACTTACTTGCGTAATGGGAAATCTCATCTTGAAGGGGGCTTCATGCTTAGATGCTTTCAGCATTTATCCCGTCCATACATAGCTACCCAGCGATGCCTTTGGCAAGACAACTGGTACACCAGCGGTATGTCCATCCCGGTCCTCTCGTACTAAGGACAGCTCTCCTCAAATTTCCTGCGCCCGCGACGGATAGGGACCGAACTGTCTCACGACGTTCTGAACCCAGCTCGCGTGCCGTTTTAATGGGCGAACAGCCCAACCCTTGGGACCGACTACAGCCCCAGGATGCGACGAGCCGACATCGAGGTGCCAAACCTCCCCGTCGATGTGGACTCTTGGGGGAGATAAGCCTGTTATCCCCGGGGTAGCTTTTATCCGTTGAGCGATGGCCCTTCCATGCGGAACCACCGGATCACTAAGTCCGTCTTTCGACCCTGCTCGACTTGTAGGTCTCGCAGTCAAGCTCCCTTATGCCTTTGCACTCTGCGAATGATGTCCAACCATTCTGAGGGAACCTTTGAGCGCCTCCGTTACTCTTTAGGAGGCGACCGCCCCAGTCAAACTGCCCACCTGACACTGTCTCCTGCCCGGATCACGGGCAAGGGTTAGAAGTCCAATACAGCCAGGGTAGTATCCCACCAATGCCTCCTCCGAAGCTGGCGCTCCGGAATCCAAGGCTCCTACCTATCCTGTACAGGCTGCACCGGAATTCAATATCAGGCTACAGTAAAGCTCCACGGGGTCTTTCCGTCCTGTCGCGGGTAATGCGCATCTTCACGCATATTATAATTTCACCGAGTCTCTCGTTGAGACAGTGCCCAGATCGTTACGCCTTTCGTGCGGGTCGGAACTTACCCGACAAGGAATTTCGCTACCTTAGGACCGTTATAGTTACGGCCGCCGTTTACTGGGGCTTCAATTCAGAGCTTCGCTTGCGCTAACCCCTCCTCTTAACCTTCCAGCACCGGGCAGGCGTCAGCCCCTATACGTCATCTTACGATTTTGCAGAGACCTGTGTTTTTGCTAAACAGTCGCCTGGGCCTATTCACTGCGGCTCTCTCGGGCTATTCACCCTACCAGAGCACCCCTTCTCCCGAAGTTACGGGGTCATTTTGCCGAGTTCCTTAACGAGAGTTCTCTCGATCACCTTAGGATTCTCTCCTCGCCTACCTGTGTCGGTTTGCGGTACAGGCACCTCCCGCCTCGCTAGAGGCTTTTCTTGGCAGTGTGAAATCAGGGACTCCGGAGATAAATCTCCTTGCCATCACAGCCTAGTGTTATATGAGAACGGGATTTGCCTCGTTCTCCACCTCACTGCTTAGACACACAACCAACTGTGTGCTCACCCTATCCTACTGCGTCCCCCCATTACTCAAACGGCGGGGAGGTGGTACAGGAATATCAACCTGTTGTCCATCGTCTACGCCTATCGGCCTCGACTTAGGTCCTGACTAACCCTGAGCGGACGAGCCTTCCTCAGGAAACCTTGGGCATTCGGTGGAAGGGATTCTCACCCTTCTTTCGCTACTCATACCGGCATTCTCACTTCCAAGCGCTCCACCAGTCCTTCCGGTCCAGCTTCAACGCCCTTGGAACGCTCTCCTACCATTGACCATACGGTCAATCCACAGCTTCGGTGATCTGTTTAGCCCCGGTACATTTTCGGCGCAGCGCCACTCGACCAGTGAGCTATTACGCACTCTTTAAATGATGGCTGCTTCTAAGCCAACATCCTGGTTGTCTGGGCAACGCCACATCCTTTTCCAC
>NZ_CP015349.1:1442500-1882500 GCF_002109365.1 Sporosarcina sp. P37 | reverse complement strand
GCAAGCTTTGCATCATTCCTGCCCACTGCTCACGGATTACTTGAATATCGGACTTCGTCGCCGCCTTCAGTACCTCCACAATTTTGCCTGTAGGCACTTTCGCTGACCTGGAAGCGGATGACGCTGCTCTTCGTGCAGGTGTTTGGGCTTCCGCCGCGGTTTGCTGTACGGCTCCTGATGCAAGCTGCTGCTGAAGCTGTCTGACCGTCTGTTCCAGCACCGTCAGTTTCTGCGCCATTTCCGGGTCAGCCGCAGCGGCGGATACCGGCCGCTGTTCTTCTGAATGAATCATTTTTAATAAAGCCGATTCGATATATACTTTCCCGTGATTGGAGAAACGCATTTCTTGCTGTGTTTTAGAAAGTATATCGATGTTCCTGTACAGTTCATCCGGATGGAACTCCTGAGCGAGCTCTTTAAACTTCTCCCCGTCAGAAATCAATTCCAGCAGGTCTGTCAGTTCTGGGGCCGTTCCCAAAAGCAGCAGGTCGCGGAAAAATGTTATCATATCTTCCGCCAGTCTTCCGATATCTTTTCCCTCTGCAATTAATTGATGCAGTAAAGATAATGCTGACCCGGCGTCTTTCGACTGGATCGCTTGTGCCAGCTGATAAAAGATTTCTTCACCGATTGCTCCGGTCACCATCAGTGCATCATCTGTCGTCAGTTCATCTCCGCTAAACGAGACTGCCTGGTCAAGCATGCTGAGTGCATCCCGCATTCCGCCGGTTGCAGCCTGCGCAATTGCACGCAATGCACCGGCCTCTGCTTTGACTTCAATATCAGCAAGCACCTTTTCCATACGCGTAATGATTTCAGAAGCCGTAATCGGTTTGAAATCAAATCGCTGGCACCTGGAAATAATAGTAAGAGGCAGTTTATGCGGTTCCGTCGTTGCCAGGATGAATACAACATGCGCAGGCGGTTCTTCCAGTGTTTTCAGCAATGCGTTAAATGCCGAATTGGAAAGCATATGCACTTCATCAATGATATAAACTTTGAAACGCGCATTGGAAGGAGCCACATGAACACGCTCGATAATGTCTCTGATCTCTTCCACACGCGAGTTGGAAGCCGCGTCAAACTCTGTCACATCCGTATTGGAGCCTTCGGTGATACTTTTACACGTTTCACATTCATTACAAGGCTCCGCGGCGGGACCATTTTCACAGTTCAGTGCTTTTGCAAAAATTTTCGCCGCACTTGTCTTTCCCGTTCCTCGGGGTCCTGAGAACAGATAGGCATGCGTCGTCTTCTGATGGAGAAGGGTATTTTGCAGGGTTTGCTTAATCGCCTGCTGACCAGACATTTCACCGAAAGCCTGCGGTCTGTAAGCGCGGTATAGTGCTTGATAAATCAACTGCATTTCCCCCTTTTCTCCAGTTGCATAATACTTCTATTATATCATGAAACCTGATTTTTTTACTGTTAATCGCTTGGATATCTTATGCAAATACTTCTGTCCACTCGTCCTTCTTATCCAGCATCGTGCGCGCAATTTCTTTTGCGCCTTCGAGACTGTGACTCGCTGCCCAGCCGCATTGCACTTCGTTGCACGCCGGCACTTCTGTCGCTTCCAAGACGTCATTTAATGTTTTCTCTACTATAGAAAGGATATCATCATAGTCTTCATGGTTGATGACAGCCAAATAATAACCCGTCTGGCAACCCATTGGGCTGATATCGACGATTTGATCTGAATGGTTCCGGCTGAATTCCGCCATCATATGCTCCAGCGAATGAAGTGCCGGCATATCCATATGATCTTTATTAGGCTGACAGAAACGAATATCATACTTGGAAATCTTATCGCCATTTCGTCCTTCTGAAGTTCCCGCTAATCGAATATAAGGTGCTTTCACTTTCGTGTGATCCAAATTAAAACTTTCTACGTTCATCTTTTTCTCGGACACTGTAAATCGCTCCCTCTCAATATATACGTGCTACTCCGAAGTATACACTATTTCCGGGACAGAAAAAACTCGCCCATCGTAAAATGGGCGAGTGAATGGTTAAATTAATGCCGTGCACCTTCCTTCGACTGCCGCACATAAGCGTTACTCTTGTCGTTGGCTCGGCCTAGGCTGCCCCGCGGCACATGAGAGAGTCCACTTAATGCTGCTTCCTTCCGGACCTGACATGGTTCATGGGTTCCCATTGCGCAGGACCCAGGCGTCAACACTACGTGCAAAAGGCAGACCCTACATGCGGACAGCCTCGAGAAGGAGTTCAGTCTTGCTAGAGCGGATTGCAAGTTACAGGGCACCGCTAATTCCCCACCTAGCACGGCATTTTCTATTATACCCATAGTTAATAATGAATGCAACGGTAAACCCCGCATCTTTTTGGAATGACTTCTGTAATTACTTTTATTTGCAGCAAAATACATTGAATATCATTTGGCTGGGAAACCCGTCTTATGCTATGCTAATTGAAAATTCAGCGAGGTGAACAGTATGAATGACTCCAAACGATTTGAACTGCGTTTCCGTAATCCTGAAGTGCGAATCTATGCAGCTGTCGTGTTGCCTGCTGTTATACTCGGTCTGCTCGTCATTCTTTTCTCCGGTTCTGAATTTAACTATCTGTTTGCCGCTCTGCTGCAGTCCGCCGCGCTTGCCGGTTTTTATAACTGGCGCTTTATTTTTCGCAGAAAAGAAAAGTTTAAAGAAAGTGGTTGACACTTTATAAAACACGTGGTAAAGTATTACTTGTCCAATACGGAGGAATACCCAAGCCCGGCTGAAGGGATCGGTCTTGAAAACCGACAGGGGTGTTAAAGCCCGCGGGGGTTCGAATCCCTCTTCCTCCGCCATATTTTAGACATTACACGTTACTTGATGTAACGTTTTTTTATTGCATAAAATTGAGGCAAACGTGTCCGTTATTCCACGGCGAAATTTCTTTGCCTATCTAAAAACAGCGTCAGGGCCGGTTTGGTCCTGACGCTGTTTTTATTTTGTTATGAACGCTCCAGTTTCTGCCGGCTGCAGAGCCAGCGCCTGGTAATGCGGGAAGCGCTGATTTAGTGATGCTGCCACTTGCTGTTCTGTTTCAGGCGGTACAGCAATGAATAATGACGGTCCCGCTCCACTGATTGTCATGCCATACGCACCCGCCTCTTTGCAGGCAATGCGGATTTCATCGAAATTAGGAAACCCGACCTTTCTGTACGGTTCGTGATACAAATCACGTTCCATCATTCGCCCGGCGGTCACCCAGTCAGCTTGCGCAATTGCGGCAGTCATGACACTTCCTGCCGCACTTCCGCGCACTGCATCTTTATGTGCCAGCTGTTCAGGAAGCAAGCCGCGTGAAGCTTCTGTTTTTAAAGCTACTGGCGGAACCAGAATAACGATGCCGATTGGAGGTGCAGGGAAAGTCAATACTTCCATTTCATCTTCGGTAAAGTATGAAACTGTCATACCGCCAATCAATGCCGCCGTTACATTATCCGCATGTCCTTCAAGCTCACTGCCGATCCGCAGTTTATCTTTCGGGGACAATTGCAGTCCTGTCAGCTCACTTGCAATTTCTATACCCGCTGCAATAGCTGTGGCGCTGCTGCCCAGACCTTTTCCTAGCGGTATATCCGAACGCACTGCCAGCTTTTGCGGTGAAACCTGTTGATCATACCGCGCCGCCACCTGCTGGATGGTCTGTACAATTAAGTTTGTTTCATCCGTTGGAAGTGCAGCATATTCCTTATCTTGATATAAAACATACCATTGATCAGCCGGTGCAACTTCTATCGACATAGTTAGTGAAAGGGCAAGACCTAAATGATCAAAGCCCGGTCCGAGGTTTGCCGTTGTGGCAGGCACGGTCACTGTAAAACCGGCTTCTAACATTAGTCGTTCCCCTCTTTCAATTCATTCAGGAAGTTATTGAACTGTTCATTTGTCATCAATGGTTTATGTGAATTGACGTTGATTGCTGTTTCCGGATCTTTTAGCCCATTACCAGTCAGGATACCGACAATTGTCGTTCCTTTTTCAATCAATCCTGCGTCGAGACGCTTTTTGATTCCTGCAATTGTTGCGCAAGACGCAGGTTCAGCGAAGATTCCGTCTGTTGCGGCAAGCAATTGATACGCTTCCAGAATTTCTTCGTCCGTTGCGGACAGGATATCTCCGCCTGATTCTTCAAGCGCCTGAGTTGCTAAATGCCAGCTCGCCGGATTTCCGATACGAATGGCCGTTGCAACAGTTTCAGGCTCATCAAACACACGATCATAAACGATCGGTGCTGCACCGTCTGCCTGCACACCGAGTAATTTCGGCGTAGCTGTTCCTTTTTTCTCTGCATACTCTTTGAAGCCTTTCCATGCCGCAGAAATATTCCCTGCATTACCGACCGGCAAAGCAAAGATATCCGGTACGCTGCCAAGCTGTTCGATTGCCTCAAACGCTACCGTCTTTTGTCCTTCCAGACGATATGGATTGACGGAATTCACCAGTGCAATTTTCCCTTCCCCGACTTCACGCACCATGCGAAGCGCTTCGTCAAAGTTGCCTTCAATTGCTACAATCTCCGCACCGTACATTTTGGCCTGTGCCAGTTTACCAAGTGCAATACGGCCTTCCGGGATTACAACAATCGTACGCATGCCTGCACGCGCCCCGTAAGCTGCAGCTGCAGCAGACGTGTTGCCTGTTGATGCACAAATCAGCGCTGTCTTTCCTTCTTCCTTCGCCTTTGCAACTGCCATTACCATACCGCGGTCTTTAAATGAGCCCGTTGGATTCGTTCCTTCTGTTTTCACATATAGGTTGATTCCCCACTGTTTCGATAAATTCTCTAAGTGGATCAGCGGCGTATTACCTTCCTGCAATGTTAACGCGGGTGTATTTTCTGTCACCGGCAACCACTCTTTATACTCTTCGATCAATCCATTCCATCTTCTCATAATTCCTTATTCTCCTTCCACCCGGTAATGACTTGTAATGTCAATGACCGCTGGTGTATCTTTTAAGTCTTTTAAAATGTCTAAATGCTGCTGACGTGAAATTTTATGTGTAATGAAAATTAAGTCTGCACCTTCTTCATGCCGGTCAGAGTCTTGCACGACTGTCGCAAGACTTGCTTTATGATGACTGTAGATAGAAGTCAGTTCCGTCAGTACACCCACTTCATCGCGGACTGTAATGCGGTGGAAATAGCGCGCATACTTCTGTTCGTCTGTTTTTACTTTGCGCTCGAATTGCGGTGCGTGCAATCTCTTGCCCTTGACGCCAAGCAAGATATTCCGGCAAGCCGCGACCACGTCGCCTGTTACAGAAGTGGCTGTCGGAAGTGAACCTGCACCCGGTCCGTAGAACATCGTCTCACCTACTGCATCACTGTATACGTATACTGCGTTGAACTCATTATTGACTGTTGCAAGCGGATGCGAGTTCGGAACAAATACCGGTTCTACCGCCACCTCAATACCTTCTTCGTCTTTCTTCGCAGAACCTGTCATTTTAATTGTATAGCCAAACTGCTCAGCAAGCTGCAGATCACCGTCTGCAATTTCTTTCATGCCGCGGACAAACACATCATCAAGATCCACTTCTGTAGAGAATGACAGAGAAGCCAGAATTACCATCTTGCGCGCTGCATCAAGGCCGTCTACGTCTGCTGACGGGTCTGCCTCTGCAAATCCGAGCTCTGTTGCTTCTGCCAACGCGTCTTCATAGGTCTTATTTTCATGCTTCATCTTTGTTAGAATGAAGTTAGTTGTCCCATTAACGATTCCTGTCAGCGCAGTAATCCGGTCAGCTGCTAATCCATCTTCCAGTGTACGGATCAGCGGGATACCCCCGCCTACACTCGCTTCATATAATAGATCACATTTGTTTTCATCCGCTAACTTCAATAATTCAGGTCCCGATTCTGCCATTACATCTTTATTTGCTGTAACCACACCCTTGCCTGCTTCCAATGACCGGCGAATTGCTTCGGATGAACCGCCTGTTACTTCTATAATCAGATCAATTTCAGGGTCATTCAGCACTTCATCGAGTGATGTAGTGAACTTTTCTTTAGGTATCACGCCATTACGTTTTTTATCAAGATTTTTAACGACTACTTTCTTGATCGACACAGGAACACCCAGCTTGTGCTGCAAGTCTTCCTGGTGGTTGTGCAAAATTGTTGCCACACCGCTCCCTACAACTCCATAGCCCAGCAAACCAATACTAATTTCATTTTTCATTTGACGATTCTCCTAACTATATGTACACTATGAAAAAACAATCGTTCTTTGTATAAGGACAATTATAGAGAATTCTGCCTTTAATAACAACCCGTTTTCACGAATCTTCTAAATTTAGATAGATAATCTCAAAACAGATAGGATATGGTACTTTATGAAAGTTTGTAAATTTGGCGGTACGTCCGTCGCATCAGCCGAACAAATTCGGAAAGTGGTCGACATTGTCATGTCCGATCCATCGAGAAAAATCGTTGTTGTCTCTGCGCCAGGTAAACGTTCTTCTTCTGACATTAAGGTGACGGATCTGCTGATTAACTTGGCAGACACTTCACTTGCCGGTCAAGATACAACAGAAGCTTTGAACAAAGTTGTCGGCCGTTATAAAGAGATTGCCGAAGGACTAGGCCTGGATGAAGAAATTGCTCAGGTCATCGAACAGGATGTAATCAGACGTCTTAACAAAGATCAATCAGATGAAGTTCTATACGTAGACAGTTTAAAAGCTGCCGGTGAAGATAATAATGCAAAATTGATTGCGGCTTACTTTCAGCATATTGGTGTGGAAGCAGAGTACGTGAACCCGAGAGACGGCGGGTTACTCGTTAATCAGCGTCCGGAACGTGTGCGTGCCCTTCCAGAAGGTAATGAAAAGCTTTGTAAACTGCGCGATAAAAAGGGCATTATTGTATTTCCGGGCTTCTTTGGCTACACGGAAGACGGAACATTGCGTACGTTTAACCGCGGGGGCTCCGATATCACAGGTGCTTTACTAGCTGCTGCAACGAATGCAGAACTTTACGAAAATTTCACCGACGTGGATTCCGTTTTTTCGGCAAATCCGTCTGTTATTGAAAACCCGCGTGCAATCGACGCTATGACATATCGGGAAATGCGGGAACTGGCGTATGCGGGCTTTTCCGTGTTCCACGAGGAAGCACTGGTGCCGGCATTCCGTCATAAGATCCCTGTTTGCATCAAAAATACGAATAATCCAAGTGCGCCAGGCACAATGATTGTACGGAACCGTGACCATAACTTGCAGCCTGTTGTAGGAATTGCAGCGGACAATGGTTTCTCCACACTTTTCGTTGATAAATATCTGATGAATCTTGAAATTGGTTTTGGCCGTCATTTACTGGAGATTCTCGAAGAAGAAGAAATCCCGTATGAGCATACGCCATCCGGTATCGATAATCTGTCAGTCATCATTCGTGATGAACATCTGACTCCTGAAAAAGAAGCACGGATCCTAAAGCGTATTGAACAGGAATTGCATCCCGATGATGTACATTTCCAACGTGATTATTCAATGGTTGTATTAGTCGGTGAAGGTATGCGTCATGCAAGAGGTCTTGCAGCACGTGCTGCATCCGCCATTGCCCGGACAGGTGCAAATATCGAAATGATTAATCAGGGATCTTCAGAAGTCAGTTTGGTATTTGGTATACAGGAAAAAGATGAAAACATTGTTCTTCGTGAACTATACCAAGAGTTTTTTACTGAAGTCCCTGCGCATTAACAGAGAAGCGACATCCTTTACGTTTAGGATGTCGTTTTCTTTATTGTCTTTGCAATTTTTTCAATAACCAATTCGATATCGTCTTCATTTGCTAATAAATCATAATCCGTAATATTCAGGCGAACAACCGGACATGCTGTGAATGAATCAATCCATTGCTCATACCGCCGATACATCTCTTCCCAGTAGCTGCGCGGTGTCTGCAGCTCCATATCCCTGCCGCGTTCTTCAATGCGGTCCAGAATCTTCTGCATCGGGCCTTCTAAATAAATCAGCGCATTCGGATGCGGAAAATACGGCGTCATAACCATCGCATCGTACAGGCTCATATACGTTTCAAAATCGACGGCTTCCATCGTCCCCTTATCTGCATGCATCTTGGCGAAGATCCCTACATCTTCGTAAATAGAACGGTCTTGTACAAATCCGCCGCCACTCTCGAAGATATGCTTTTGCTCTTTAAAACGTTCCGCTAAAAAGAAAATCTGCAGATGGAAGCTCCAGCGCTCAAAATCGTCATAAAATCTTTCCAAGTATGGATTCTCTGCAACATTTTCCAGCGACTCTTGAAAACCAAGCCGCTCAGCAATCGCATGAGCCATGGTTGACTTACCTGCCCCAACCATTCCTGCTACCGCAAATACACTATTTGACGGAATATCATATGACTTCATTTGAATTCAAACCTTTCTCAACTGCTTTGCCCACTTTATGCAATATCTCATCCATATCTTCTTTGTTTCGCACATAGTCCATCTCATCGCCATTTATATGAATGACAGGAATGTCAGGATATGTCCTTTCAAACTCCGGCAAATACGTACGGTAATCGTCCGCCAGCTGCTGTAAATAATCTCGGTCCATATCAGCTTCATATGATCTTCCCCGCTCATCAATTCGCTGCAGCAGCGTCGGCAAAGTCGCGGACAATGAAATAACGATGTTCGGCATCGGCAGATCTTTCGTCAATATATGATAAATTTCTTTATACTTCACGAAATCATTCGATTCCAGTGTACGCTGGGCAAACAGCATGTTTTTGAATACATGGTAATCCGCCACGACTGGAAATCCATTGGAAATATACTCTTTATTAATTTGTTTCAGTTGCTCATAGCGATTACAGAGAAAAAACATTTCCGTCTGGAAACTCCACTTTTCTTTATCTTGATAAAACTGATCCAGAAAAGGGTTCTCCCCACTGATTTCTTGCAGCTGATTAAATGAAAAGGCTTCAGCAATTGCTGCGGTCAATGTAGTCTTCCCTACACCAATGGGGCCTTCTACTGCAATAAATGGGACAAACATTCACCACTCACCCTTTCCTTTCGTTGCATGTCCTATTTTAGCATATTCGGCTGTGCAGAATGACATTAATATTAGACAGTTCCATAGTTTTCATTCATACGTTTCACGTGGAACATTTCAATGATTGATTTTGATAAACCTCATGATAAACTGATGTCAGGGAGTGAATAGCCGATGAAAGACGATGTGTATTATATGCGGTTGGCAATAGAAGAAGCTGAAAAAGCAGCTGCACTCGCCGAAGTGCCAATTGGTGCAGTTATTGTGCATAACGGAGAGGTCATTGCAGCCGCGCATAACTTGCGTGAAACCACACAAAATGCCGTCACGCATGCCGAGCTGTCTGCTATCCAGATTGCCTGTGAAAAGATAGGCAGCTGGCGTTTAGAAGACACTGTATTATACGTTACACTTGAACCTTGCCCTATGTGTGCAGGCGCCATTTTGCAGTCACGTATTCCCCGGGTGGTCTACGGCGCACGTGATCCAAAAGGCGGCTGTGTCCACACTTTCTACCAGCTCCTCAATGACCCCAGATTCAATCATGAATGTGAAGTCACTGAAGGCGTACTCGGAGAAGAGTGCGGACAACTTTTAACCCGCTTTTTCCGTTTGCTTCGAGATAAAAGAAAAGCAGAAAAAAAAGAAGCCAAGCGCCTCGAGTCAGACTCGTAAGGGCCGGCTTCTTTTCTTTTCATGTTTATTTTGGCGCCTCGATTTTCTCTTTTCCGCCCATGTAAGGACGAAGCACTTCAGGAATTACGACAGATCCGTCTTCCTGCTGATAATTTTCCAAGATTGCCGCCACTGTGCGTCCGACAGCCAAACCGCTGCCGTTCAATGTGTGAACATACTCGGGCTTTGCTCCAGGCTCGCGGCGGAAACGAATATGTGCGCGGCGTGCTTGGAAGTCTTCAAAATTAGAGCAAGATGAGATTTCACGATAGACATTTTGCGTAGGAATCCATACTTCCAGGTCATACTTCTTAGCAGCCGTGAATCCTAAATCTGCTGTACACATCTTAAGTGCACGGTACGGCAACTTTAATAACTGCAGCACGCGCTCTGCATGGCCCGTCAGTTTTTCTAACTCGTCATAAGAATCTTCCGGCTTCACGAAACGGACAAGTTCCACTTTATTGAACTGATGCTGGCGAATCAGGCCGCGTGTATCACGTCCTGCTGATCCTGCTTCAGAACGGAAATTTGTGCTGTATGCTGTGAAAGCAATCGGTAACTTTGCACCGTCCAAAATTTCATCACGATAGAAGTTCGTCACCGGCACTTCAGATGTCGGGATCAAAAAGTAGTCTTCTTCTTCAATCAAGAATGCATCTTCCTCAAACTTTGGCAGTTGCCCTGTTCCCGTCAGACTCGTACGGTTTACCAAATAAGGCGGCAGCATTTCCTCATAGCCGTGCTCTTCCTGATGAAGATCAAGCATGAAGTTGATTAGTGCACGTTCCAGTCGGGCACCCAGTCCGCGGTAAAATACAAAACGGCTGCCAGTTACTTTTGCTGCACGTTCAAAGTCGAGCAACTGCAGATCTGTTCCAATTTCCCAGTGCGGTTTTGGCTCGAAATCAAATTTCGGCAGCTCACCCCATGTGCGCACTTCCACATTATCATCTTCACTGTCCCCTACTGGCACACTGTCGTGCGGAATATTTGGGATGCGCATAAGAACATAATTCAATTCCTCTTCAACTTTCGCAAGCTCCTGGTCATATGCTTTGATTTCTTCACCGACTGTCTTCATTCGCGCGATGACTTCATCTGCATTTTCTTTGTTGCGCTTCATTTGCGCAACTTGCTGTGATACTTCGTTGCGCTCCGCTTTCAGCACTTCTACTTTTGATAATATTTCGCGGCGCTTCTCGTCCAGCCCGCCGAACTTCTCAAAGTCTGTCAGATCTTCCCCGCGCTTGCTGAGTTTTTCTTTTACCTCTTCAAAATTCGCGCGCAATACTTTACTGTCCAGCATTCCATCCGCCTCCTTGTAATTACCTCACTGATAATAAAAAGCAATAAAAAAAGCCCTCCATCCCCTAAAATAGGGACGAGAACTACCCGCGTTGCCACCCAAATTGACTGATTGCCAGCCCACTTGTTTGAGATATCGGCTCAACTGACCGGCACAACCTACTGATTTCAGTTCTGCTACTCCAGGACGGATTCACAACGGTTTTTACCGGCTTACACCATCCGCCGGCTCTCTAAAAAAAACACTGTCGCTACTGCTTCCTATCATCGTGATGTATGTGAAATTAATTATACCATACTACAAATTCTGACTATTGACAAGGGACATGGTGCGTTTTTCTGCAGGATATACAAAGAAACACGAGGCAGCCGTAACGCGAAAAAAACCGCTGCAGCGCACACGGGCGGCACCTTTGACGGGCCGATGGGAACCAAGAGTTGATCCATCCCTGCGCTAACAGCGGGTCTGCAATATTATACGATTTCTATCCAATCCCCAGACAAATCCGGGTACTGGTTCCGCACTAATTCACGAGCTGCGGGTCGCCATTAATTCACTTTCTGAGAGCTTCGAGATTTCCAGACCTTTCATCGGTACACCAATGTTCTTTGAAAGTTCCGCAATCAGCTGATAATCCTGATAGTTAGCCGTTGCCTGTACAATTGCACGGGCAAATGCCTCAGGGTTATCTGATTTGAAAATTCCTGACCCGACGAATACTCCGTCCGCTCCAAGTTCCATCATTAATGCTGCATCTGCTGGCGTTGCGACGCCCCCGGCTGAGTAGTTTACGACCGGCAGACGGCCCGCTTCTTTAATAGCAAGCAATATTTCATACGGTGCACCCAGATCACGTGCTTCCGTCATCAATTCATCCGTGCTCATATGCACCACTTTACTCACCTGTGCATTGATCATGCGCAAGTGACGCACAGCTTCCACAATATTGCCCGTGCCCGGCTCCCCTTTCGTACGGAGCATTTTAGCTCCCTCACCCAAACGTCTTGCTGCTTCACCAAGGTTTCTCGCACCACAGACAAATGGCACTTTAAAGTCACTCTTCAGCAAATGGAACTCATCATCGGCAGGTGTCAGTACTTCACTTTCGTCAATATAATCAACACCCAGCGCTTCCAACACACGCGCTTCTGAAATATGTCCGATCCGAGCTTTCGCCATTACGGGGATGGATACTGCCTGTTGCACTTCTTCTACAATTCGCGGGTCTGCCATACGCGCTACACCGCCCGCTGCCCGTATATCCGAAGGCACCCGCTCCAAAGCCATGACTGCAATCGCTCCTGCCGCCTCCGCTACCTTTGCCTGTTCTGCATTGATTACATCCATAATAACGCCGCCATAATTGAAATTCATTTTTCTTCCCCCTTTTCTATATTTTCAGTATAATGGAATTTGACCATGTGAAAATAGCCAGTTTGATAATTATTGACGTGGTCAGATGGAGGGAAATACTTTGGATATGATTTTCATTGAGCTTCAAAAGCATTCAGATACACCGCTTTATCTGCAAATATATAATCAAATTAAACAGGATATAATCGACGGCAAATTTCCTGTCGGCATGAAACTTCCTTCCAAACGGCGGCTTGAAGAGTTTCTGAATGTCAGTCAGACGACGATTGAAATGGCTTATGACCAGCTGACCGCAGAAGGATTTATTGCGGCGGAACCGCGTAAAGGCTACTTTGTGCAGGCGATTGAAGAACTGGCTTATGTACAGCCCGTGAAGTCAGAGATGCCTGCTTCTGCGCCCACGGCAACACCTGTGCAATATGATTTCTCACCGGGTTCTATTGATACAGAGAACTTTCCTTTCACTGCCTGGAGGAAATATGCCCGTGATATCATGGATACTGCACACGCGCATCTTTTACTGCTCGGTGATCCGCATGGTGATATTGAGCTGCGCCAAGAAATTAGACGCTATCTGTATCATTCACGCGGAGTCGACTGCACGCCTGATCAAATCATTGTCGGGTCCGGCACAGAGCAGCTGCTGCCGTTAATTATCCGCATATTAGGAGAACAGGCATGCTATGCAATTGAAGACCCCGGCTACCTGATGACGAGGCATGTCTTTTCTGAGAACAGCCGGCAGATGATTCCTGTTGCTGTCGATGAGGACGGACTTGACGTAAAGGCTCTTCAGCGCTCGAATGCGACAATTGCCTATGTTACCCCTTCCCATCAGTTTCCGACCGGTACAGTGCTGACTGCTGCCCGCAGAACTGCCCTTTTGAACTGGGCAGCAACGAATCCAGAATTTTTTATAATTGAAGACGATTATGACAGCGAATTCCGTTACCGCGGCCGTCCCATCCCCTCCCTGCAAAGTATGGATAAAGGGGAAAACGTTATTTATCTCAGTACGTTTACGAAATCACTCATGCCTTCGATGCGGATTGCCTATATGGTTCTCCCGCCGCTGTTATTAGACGCCTATCGGCAAGCCTTTATCCCCTATTCTTCCTCCGTGCCGCGCATCGATCAGCATATTCTGGCACGCTTCATGGCAGATGGACAATTTTCCCGTCACTTAAATCGTATGCGGAAGATTTACCGGCGGAAAATGCATGTACTGACAACCTTGCTGAAGTCATATGAACCGGCTATTTCATTTTCCGGCGATGAAGCCGGCATGCATGTGCTGCTGCATGTGCATACGGAAGCCACGGAAAAGGAGCTGATTCGGGAAGCTCTGCAGTCAGGGATTAAAGTGCGCGGGCTCGAGACATACAGGGTAACGCCGGCACCCTCTTCGCCTTCGTTCCTGATCGGCTTTGGCGGACTATCTGAAGAAGAGATCAACATTGCAGTTCCAAAACTGCTTGAAGCGTGGAATATAAAAAAAGCAGCCGCACCTGACTAGTGCGCTGCTTTTTTATTTATTCAAACAGACCTTTTACGAAACCGGTCGAACTTTTCCATGCATTGGAGAAGAAATTGCCGATTGCGCCCAATGTTAATGAGAACCAGCCTGCCTTCTGCACATCCTCCGTCGCGACTACTTCTGCGCCGGCAGTTTTTCCGTCAATAAAGTCGTAATCTGAACCGTCTTTTTTCACCAATTTTACATGGCCAATAACTGTGCCTTTTTCAATAGGTGCTTGAATCTGACCGTTCTTTACTAGCTTATCATCGAGTACCAGTTCAGTTTTATAATCTTTTTCTTCATCATTGCGGACCAGCAGGCTGATCGGATTATTTGTGGCAATTGCCACCTTTTTCTCTTTTCCTTTGACGACATTCAGTGTTTTCTGCTTCTTGAACTGATGCCCTGCCGGCAATAATTCTGTTTCAGAGAATTTATCGAATCCATAATCAAATAATTTCCGTGTAGCATCAAAACGTGCTTCATAAGAGCCTACACCTTTTTCATCCACTGCATTCATTACGACGGCAATAACCCGTCTGCCATCACGCACTGCAGTTCCCGTGAAACAATGCCCTGCAAATTCCGTTGTTCCTGTCTTTAAACCATCGATGCCAGGATATTCATAAGCCAGATCAGGCAGCATGAAATTCCAGTTCATCATATCAATGGCGTCACTCGTTCCTTCACGGAAAGTCTTTTTGCTGATTTTTGTCGTATCCAGTACTTCAGGATATTCTTTCAATAAATGATATGCCAATTTGGCAACTGAGCGTGCAGGCATGACGTTTTCATCTTTCCCGCCTGTATTACTTGGATGCATGCCCTGTAAATCACTGTTATTCAGCCCCGTTGAATTAACGAATTTATAATCAGTCAATCCAAGTTCATCTGCTTTTTCATTCATCAAGCTGACAAACTCTTCTTCTGTTCCAGCAATGGACTCTGCAATCGCTATTGTTGCGGCATTCGCTGAGTAAATTGCTACTGCTTCATATAATTCACGAATGGTGTAGGAACCGTCACGGCGCAGCGGGACGTTACTTAAACGGCGGTCCTGGGACACTTTATACGTATAATCTGTCACGTGATACTTTTGATCCCAAGTAATTGTTCCATCTTCAATTGCTTCAAACATCAAGTACTCTGTCAGCATTTTCGTCATACTCGCAATGCCGAGCGGCTGATCCGCATTTTCCTCGTATAATACTTTCCCGCTATCCGCATCTATTAAAATTGCACCGTTTACACGGAGCTCCAATGAAGGTTCATCAGCCTCTTCCGCTGCGGCAGGCGACTGAACTCCAAACGTCATTAACAACATCATTGGCACCATCAGCGCTGCCAGCCATCTTCGTGTTACTTTTTTCACTCATCTTACCCCCGTAGTCACAATATCAAAAATTAGTGTACCATATTCAAACGCCGCCGGGTAAGCTTAGCGAAAAAAAACAGACATTCACCCGCAGTTATGGCATATTCCCCTGCTCCATCCCGACGGAAAAAGACAGCGGAAGCATTTCCGCTGTCTTTTATTTATTAGCGCACTGAATAGTTCGGTGCCTCTTTTGTTATTTGTACCTGATGCGGATGACTTTCCAGTAATCCTGCACCCGTCATGCGAATAAATTGTGCATTTTCACGGTGAGCTTCCAAATCTTTGGAACCGCAATAGCCCATTCCCGCGCGAATACCGCCTATTAGCTGATGAATAGTATCTGCCAGCGGCCCTTTGTACGGCATACGGCCTTCGATGCCCTCCGGTACAAGCTTCTTCTCATCCTCTTGGAAGTAACGGTCTTTTGACCCTTTTTCCATTGCAGCAACGGACCCCATACCGCGGTATACTTTAAAACGGCGGCCCTGGTAAATTTCAGACTCGCCCGGACTTTCCGTAGTACCTGCCAGTAAGCTTCCCAGCATAACTGCATGTCCGCCAGCAGCCAATGCTTTGACAATATCACCTGAGTACTTAATTCCGCCGTCGGCAATGATGGTCTTGCCGTATTTACGCGCAACTGTCGCACACTCGTAAATAGCCGTGATTTGCGGTACACCCACGCCCGCTACAACGCGTGTCGTACAAATGGAACCTGGTCCAATACCAACCTTCACCACGTCAGCACCTGCTTCATACAGTGCTTCTGCTGCTTCAGCTGTAGCTACGTTTCCTGCAACAATCGCAAGATGCGGGTACTT
The DNA here is from genome assembly GCF_002109365.1 of Sporosarcina sp. P37. NCBI lineage: Bacteria > Bacillati > Bacillota > Bacilli > Caryophanales > Caryophanaceae > Sporosarcina > Sporosarcina sp. P37. Next base: position 1,866,398 of record NZ_CP015349.1, on the reverse strand, counting down.
TGCCCGGATCTCTTTCACTGTGTCAATAACACCCTTAGAATGTCCGTGTGCGGTGTCGATTACTACAATGTCGACTTCAGCCTGTACTAGCTTCTCCAGGCGCGTAGACGTGTCTGCAGTGACTCCGACAGCTGCACCGACCAATAGGCGTCCTGCCTGATCTTTCGCTGCGTGCGGGAACTCAATTACTTTCTCAATATCCTTAATTGTAATCAAACCGTTTAGGATACCATTCTCATCCACAATCGGCAGTTTCTCGATTTTATATTGCTGCAGCATCTTCTCTGCATCTTCTAGTGTAGTCCCTACAGGAGCTGTCACTAAGTTCTCTTTTGTCATGACTTCATCAATGACGATGGAATAATCCTGAATGAATCGAAGATCGCGGTTTGTTAAAATACCAACCAGCTTTTTCTCTTCCATGTTATTAACGATTGGTACACCAGAAATGCGGTATTTACCCATTAAATGTTCGGCATCAAATACTTGATGCTCAGGCGTTAGGAAAAATGGATTTTTAATAACACCATTTTCAGAGCGCTTTACTGTAATAACTTGCTCAGCTTGCTCTTCAATACTCATGTTTTTATGGATAATTCCCACTCCGCCCTGACGAGCCATAGAGATTGCCATCTTTGATTCCGTCACTGTGTCCATCCCTGCACTGATAATAGGAATGTTCAACTTGATATCGTCCGTCAAATTCACAGACAGCGAAACAGCCTTCGGCAATACTTCAGATGCAGCCGGCACCAATAATACATCATCGAACGTCAGACCTTCACGAGAAAACTTTGATTCCCACATTAACTTTCTGCCTCCTAGAATTACTATTGTCAATTCAGATTATTAAAAGGTTATCAGCGACAATGATACGTGTCAAGCCGGATATCTGTAAACTAACTATTCGGATTATTCGTGAAGAAGTTTATCTATAGACTTTTGCATTTTTAAAGGGTTCGTCTGCGGTGCAAAGCGGTCCACTACTTGACCGTCAGAATCAATTAAAAACTTCGTAAAGTTCCATTTGATCCCTTCCGTCAATACTCCCTTTTGCTGTTCTGATAAATAGGTAAAAAGCGGTTCTGCACTCTCACCCTTGACATCAACCTTCGCAAACATAGGAAATGTAACACCGTAGTTTACCTGACAGAAGCTGACGGTCTCATCAATATCGTCAAATTCCTGGTTATTGAAGTTATCGGAAGGGAAGCCTAATATGACTAGACCCTGGTCTTTATATTCTTCATATAGTTCCTGTAACTCTTTAAATTGTTTCGTGAAACCGCATTTACTTGCAGTATTGACAATTACCATTGGATTACCTTCGTATTCTTTTAGAGATTTATTTTCTCCGCCTGCCGTTTGCACGGTAAAATCATAAACTGTGGTCATTCAGAATCGCCTCTTTTCTTTCTGTCTACTTTACTCGATTATTAGATAAAATCATAACAAATTGTTTGAATGGGCGGTTATTTGAATGAAGTAAATGACTCCATTGGCCTTGAAACATCTTTTGCTCGCTGGCACGCTGCTTGTACTCATTCCTCAATTTGTTCATTGGGAAAAGACTGTAGTGTGGGAGGGGATTTTTGAGCGGATGCCGCGTGAGTATGAGCGCTTGGACGGAGGCATAGAGCGGATGCCGAACGGGTATGAGCGCTTGGCCGGAGGCATAGAGCGGATACCGGGCGAGTATGAGCGCTTAGCCAGGGGCATAGAGCGGATGACGTGCGGGTATGAGCGCTTGGCCGAAGACATAGAGCGGAGGCCGCCCAAGTATGAGCGCTTGAACAGCCGGTATGATCAAACATCCAAAAGAATGAGCGGCCAACGGAAAAAAGTCTCTCTAAACACAAAAAAGCCACTCCCCAAAGGGAATGGCTTCGCTTGCCTAGCAACGTCCTACTCTCACAGGGGGAAACCCCCAACTACCATCGGCGCTGAAGAGCTTAACTTCCGTGTTCGGTATGGGAACGGGTGTGACCTCTTCGCCATCGTTACTAGACTTTTTGAGTAAAGCTTGTTCACTCAAAACTGAATAAAAGACATTGGGTATCTCAAGTAACTTCTTTTTATAATAGGTTAAGTCCTCGATCGATTAGTATCTGTCAGCTGCATACGTCGCCGTACTTCCACCCCAGACCTATCCACCTCATCATCTTTGAGGGATCTTACTTACTTGCGTAATGGGAAATCTCATCTTGAAGGGGGCTTCATGCTTAGATGCTTTCAGCATTTATCCCGTCCATACATAGCTACCCAGCGATGCCTTTGGCAAGACAACTGGTACACCAGCGGTATGTCCATCCCGGTCCTCTCGTACTAAGGACAGCTCTCCTCAAATTTCCTGCGCCCGCGACGGATAGGGACCGAACTGTCTCACGACGTTCTGAACCCAGCTCGCGTGCCGCTTTAATGGGCGAACAGCCCAACCCTTGGGACCGACTACAGCCCCAGGATGCGACGAGCCGACATCGAGGTGCCAAACCTCCCCGTCGATGTGGACTCTTGGGGGAGATAAGCCTGTTATCCCCGGGGTAGCTTTTATCCGTTGAGCGATGGCCCTTCCATGCGGAACCACCGGATCACTAAGTCCGTCTTTCGACCCTGCTCGACTTGTAGGTCTCGCAGTCAAGCTCCCTTATGCCTTTGCACTCTGCGAATGATGTCCAACCATTCTGAGGGAACCTTTGAGCGCCTCCGTTACTCTTTAGGAGGCGACCGCCCCAGTCAAACTGCCCACCTGACACTGTCTCCTGCCCGGATCACGGGCAAGGGTTAGAAGTCCAATACAGCCAGGGTAGTATCCCACCAATGCCTCCTCCGAAGCTGGCGCTCCGGAATCCAAGGCTCCTACCTATCCTGTACAGGCTGCACCGGAATTCAATATCAGGCTACAGTAAAGCTCCACGGGGTCTTTCCGTCCTGTCGCGGGTAATGCGCATCTTCACGCATATTATAATTTCACCGAGTCTCTCGTTGAGACAGTGCCCAGATCGTTACGCCTTTCGTGCGGGTCGGAACTTACCCGACAAGGAATTTCGCTACCTTAGGACCGTTATAGTTACGGCCGCCGTTTACTGGGGCTTCAATTCAGAGCTTCGCTTGCGCTAACCCCTCCTCTTAACCTTCCAGCACCGGGCAGGCGTCAGCCCCTATACGTCATCTTACGATTTTGCAGAGACCTGTGTTTTTGCTAAACAGTCGCCTGGGCCTATTCACTGCGGCTCTCTCGGGCTATTCACCCTACCAGAGCACCCCTTCTCCCGAAGTTACGGGGTCATTTTGCCGAGTTCCTTAACGAGAGTTCTCTCGATCACCTTAGGATTCTCTCCTCGCCTACCTGTGTCGGTTTGCGGTACAGGCACCTCCCGCCTCGCTAGAGGCTTTTCTTGGCAGTGTGAAATCAGGGACTCCGGAGATAAATCTCCTTGCCGTCACAGCCTAGTGTTATATGAGAACGGGATTTGCCTCGTTCTCCACCTCACTGCTTAGACACACAACCAACTGTGTGCTCACCCTATCCTACTGCGTCCCCCCATTACTCAAACGGCGGGGAGGTGGTACAGGAATATCAACCTGTTATCCATCGTCTACGCCTATCGGCCTCGACTTAGGTCCTGACTAACCCTGAGCGGACGAGCCTTCCTCAGGAAACCTTGGGCATTCGGTGGAAGGGATTCTCACCCTTCTTTCGCTACTCATACCGGCATTCTCACTTCCAAGCGCTCCACCAGTCCTTCCGGTCCAGCTTCAACGCCCTTGGAACGCTCTCCTACCATTGACCATACGGTCAATCCACAGCTTCGGTGATCTGTTTAGCCCCGGTACATTTTCGGCGCAGCGCCACTCGACCAGTGAGCTATTACGCACTCTTTAAATGATGGCTGCTTCTAAGCCAACATCCTGGTTGTCTGGGCAACGCCACATCCTTTTCCACTTAACAGATACTTGGGGACCTTAGCTGGTGGTCTGGGCTGTTTCCCTCTCGACAATGGATCTTATCACCCACTGTCTGACTCCCAAACATAAATCATCGGCATTCGGAGTTTGTCTGAATTCGGTAACCCGGGATGGGCCCCTCGTCCAAACAGTGCTCTACCTCCGAGATTCTTTCGTTTGAGGCTAGCCCTAAAGCTATTTCGGAGAGAACCAGCTATCTCCAGGTTCGATTGGAATTTCACCGCTACCCACACCTCATCCCCGCATTTTTCAACATACGTGGGTTCGGGCCTCCAGTCAGTGTTACCTGACCTTCACCCTGGACATGGGTAGATCACCTGGTTTCGGGTCTACGACCCCATACTCATTCGCCCTATTCAGACTCGCTTTCGCTGCGGCTCCGCTTTCTCAGCTTAACCTTGCATGGAATCGTAACTCGCCGGTTCATTCTACAAAAGGCACGCCATCACCCATTAACGGGCTCTGACAATTTGTAAGCGCACGGTTTCAGGTTCTATTTCACTCCCCTTCCGGGGTGCTTTTCACCTTTCCCTCACGGTACTGGTTCACTATCGGTCACTAGGGAGTATTTAGCCTTGGGAGATGGTCCTCCCGGATTCCGACGGAATTTCACGTGTTCCGCCGTACTCAGGATCCACTCTGGAGGGAATGCACTTTCGACTACGGGGCTTTTACCCGCTGCGGCGGACCTTTCCAGGTCGCTTCGTCTAATGCATTCCTTTGTAACTCCGTATAGAGTGTCCTACAACCCCAAGAAGCAAGCTTCTTGGTTTGGGCTCTTCCCGTTTCGCTCGCCGCTACTAAGGGAATCGATGTTTCTTTCTCTTCCTCCGGGTACTTAGATGTTTCAGTTCTCCGGGTGTGCCACGAGTATGCTATGTATTCACATACACGTACTGTCCCATTACGGACAGTGGGTTTCCCCATTCGGAAATCTTCGGATCAAAGCTTACTTACAGCTCCCCGAAGCATATCGGTGTTAGTGCCGTCCTTCATCGGCTCCTAGTGCCAAGGCATCCGCCGTGCGCCCTTTCTAACTTAACCTATAAAAGGTCCAACATCATCCTAGCGATAGGAATCAGAAGGTTAAAAAGATTGCTTGAACTGCATATGACTATGCAATTCGGTTGATTACTTGATTACTTTCAATGTCGTTTTATCCAGTTTTCAATGAACAAGAAAAAAGCTTTGAACACTCAAAAAATGAGCCTTCAAAACTGAACGCAAAACGTTAACGTGATGAATCGGAGATTCATCTTCCGAATGTTTCTGTCATATTTCAGACAAGAGAACATAATCCTTAGAAAGGAGGTGATCCAGCCGCACCTTCCGATACGGCTACCTTGTTACGACTTCACCCCAATCATCTGTCCCACCTTCGGCGGCTGGCTCCCGTAAGGGTTACCCCACCGACTTCGGGTGTTACAAACTCTCGTGGTGTGACGGGCGGTGTGTACAAGACCCGGGAACGTATTCACCGTGGCATGCTGATCCACGATTACTAGCGATTCCGGCTTCATGCAGGCGAGTTGCAGCCTGCAATCCGAACTGGGAACGATTTTGTGGGATTGGCTCCCCCTCGCGGGTTTGCAGCCCTCTGTATCGTCCATTGTAGCACGTGTGTAGCCCAGGTCATAAGGGGCATGATGATTTGACGTCATCCCCACCTTCCTCCGGTTTGTCACCGGCAGTCACCTTAGAGTGCCCAACTGAATGATGGCAACTAAGATTAAGGGTTGCGCTCGTTGCGGGACTTAACCCAACATCTCACGACACGAGCTGACGACAACCATGCACCACCTGTCACCACTGTCCCCGAAGGGAAAGGCATGTCTCCATGCCGGTCAGTGGGATGTCAAGACCTGGTAAGGTTCTTCGCGTTGCTTCGAATTAAACCACATGCTCCACCGCTTGTGCGGGTCCCCGTCAATTCCTTTGAGTTTCAGCCTTGCGGCCGTACTCCCCAGGCGGAGTGCTTAATGCGTTAGCTGCAGCACTAAGGGGCGGAAACCCCCTAACACTTAGCACTCATCGTTTACGGCGTGGACTACCAGGGTATCTAATCCTGTTTGCTCCCCACGCTTTCGCGCCTCAGCGTCAGTTACAGACCAGAAAGCCGCCTTCGCCACTGGTGTTCCTCCACATCTCTACGCATTTCACCGCTACACGTGGAATTCCGCTTTCCTCTTCTGTACTCAAGTCCTCCAGTTTCCAATGACCCTCCACGGTTGAGCCGTGGGCTTTCACATCAGACTTAAAGGACCGCCTGCGCGCGCTTTACGCCCAATAATTCCGGACAACGCTTGCCACCTACGTATTACCGCGGCTGCTGGCACGTAGTTAGCCGTGGCTTTCTGGTAAGGTACCGTCAAGGTACAGGCAGTTACTCCTGTACTTGTTCTTCCCTTACAACAGAGCTTTACGATCCGAAAACCTTCTTCACTCACGCGGCATTGCTCCATCAGACTTTCGTCCATTGTGGAAGATTCCCTACTGCTGCCTCCCGTAGGAGTCTGGGCCGTGTCTCAGTCCCAGTGTGGCCGATCACCCTCTCAGGTCGGCTACGCATCGTTGCCTTGGTAGGCCGTTACCCCACCAACTAGCTAATGCGCCGCGGGCCCATCCTTCAGTGACAGCGAAACGCCGTCTTTCAACATCTCTTCATGCGAAGAAATGGATTATTCGGTATTAGCCCCGGTTTCCCGGAGTTATCCCCATCTGAAGGGCAGGTTGCCCACGTGTTACTCACCCGTCCGCCGCTAACTGTTAGAAGCAAGCTTCCAACAGTTCGCTCGACTTGCATGTATTAGGCATGCCGCCAGCGTTCGTCCTGAGCCAGGATCAAACTCTCCATAAGAGAAATTCGATTAGCTCGAGTTTCATTTGCTGGCATCAATTAAGATACTCATTTTGTTTATGTCATCGCTAGATGCATAAACTGTATTTCGTTAACGTTTTGCTGTTCAGTTTTCAAGGTTCATCTGGTCGGTCTCTCGTAAGAGGCAACTTTCTAATAATAACATCTCACTGTTTCGTTGTCAACACTTTTATTGAAAATGTTTTTTATCAGTAGTTTGATGTTTTGGCAACTGCTCAATGCGACGCTTATAAATATAACACCGTTGCTATAGTAATGCAAGTCATTTTATCATTTTATTTTAAAAATCTTTAAAACCCTGAACGTACAACCACAGGGAGGCATAAAGTCAAAAGCAATTCATGCATTGCTTCTTCATGTCCTCCTGAATTAACTTGCTTTCAATTGACGTAATAATTACCAGTCAAAAGATCTTTACAATTGTAATCTTCCTATTGGAAGACAGATCTATATGAGCACCGCTGTCGAGTACTTTAACGATTGGCCGCAATGGGAAATCCCGGTGCAAGTAGATAACTTCTGCAATTTCATCAGTGGTCAGCTTAACTTTTGTTCCAATAGATAACTTATGAATGAGTTCATGAAGAACTTCAATTACCTTCATATCGAATTTGCCGAATTCTTCTTCTCTCATTAACTCAATTACTTTGAATGAACTTTCTTTCTGTCGGTACGGTCTTTCCGATGTCATCGCATGATATACATCCGCCACTGAAAGTATTTGTGAGATTTCCGTAATATCTTGTCCCTTTAATCCTCTTGGGTAGCCGCTGCCGTCAAAACGCTCATGGTGCTGAAGTATTGCCACTTTCATTTCCTGTCGTACTAATGAAGAGTCCTGCACCATTTGGAAGCTGTGGATGACATGTTTCTTCACTTCATTCAATTCTTCACTTGTCAGAAATGCAACTTTATCAATGATCTTCTCGTTTATTTTTGCCATTCCGCTGTCCGCCAGCACGCCGGCTATGCCAATTTGAAGAACCTGTCCTCTTGGATACCCCATGGATTCACTGATCAGTGCGGCTAATATCCCCACACTAATTGAATGGTGAGCCCGATATCCTTGCATCGTGGAGAACTCATTCAGTCTTCTGATATATTCTTTATTCTCGAGAAACGCCTGAATTACAGGCAAAGCAATAGTGCGCACTGCTGCAACATCCAGTTTCTTGCCGGATTTATAACTGTTAAATTCTTTTTTATAAGCTTCTACTGATTCATCATACAAAGCTTCTAATGATCTGGATTTCGGAGGAGCACTTTGATTCATCAGTTTTTCTACTTCCGGTGTTAATTTCACTTCTGCTATTGGTTCTGCAGGTTCTTGCTCTGTTTTGCCAAGTGCCTTTGATTCAACTAATACTCTAGTAATACCGAATAAATGAAGAACCTCGAAATGTTCCAGCATCAATTTCGTTCCTTTCGCCATGATCGGGTTTTTGGTATTGGCGTACAGGTCTTCTTTCAAGAAACTGCCCGGCCTCAATTCACTTACCTCTTTGTAAACATCCAATGTCTTCACCTAATTCCTTTTCTCTATATCTATTATCATATATTATTCTCAAATATATGGATAGATACCTAAACGAAATTCCTTATTAAATTAAAAAAAGTTATTGAAGCAGCTTTTCGCTGCTTCAATAACTCGTCTTACTCTTCTGTATCCGGTTCTTCTATCTCATGCTCTGTTTCTGTGTCTTCGTGTATTTCTGCCAGGTCTTCTGCATCCTCTTCGTCCAAGTCGTCTTCATCCTTCTCCACTTTAGCAACCGTTGCCACCAATTCGTCATCTGACAAACGGATAAGCCGTACGCCTTGCGTAGATCGGCCAAATATTGAAATATCGCTAATTGACATCCGGATGAGGATACCGTGAATAGTGATCAGCATGAGGTCCTCTTCCCCGTTGACACATTTCATTGCAACGATTTCACCGTTTCGATCGGTCATGTGCATAGTTTTCAGACCATAGCCGCCGCGTGACTGGGATCGGTATTCACTTTCCGGTGTGCGTTTTCCGTAACCTTTTTCGGTTACTACAAGAATATCATCATCTGCATCTATAATATCCATGCCGACAACTTCATCCTCTGAACGCAAACGGATACCCCGCACACCTGCAGCCGTTCTGCCGAGCGGACGTATGCTTTCTTCATCGAAGCGAATGAGCATTCCGTGCTTTGTACAGATGGCAATGTCTGCAGTACCGTCAGTTGATTTCACTGAGATCAGTTCATCCTCATCACGCAATCCTAACGCAATCAGACCATTTGCACGAATATTGGCATAGCCCATAATCGATGTTCGCTTAATCACGCCATGTTTTGTTGCAAAGAACAGATAATGATCTTCGCTGAATTCACTGATTGGGATCATTGCCGTTACTTTTTCATCCTTTTGGAAGTCAATCAGATTAATAATCGGCAATCCTTTGGCAGTACGGCTGTATTCAGGAATTTCATAACCCTTTTTACGGAATACACGCCCTTTGCTCGTAAACAGCAAAATTGTGTCATGTGTAGAGGTATTCAATAAATGCTCCACAAAGTCATCTTCATTAGTTCCCATGCCTTGGATTCCGCGGCCACCGCGCTTTTGGCTGCGATATGTGTTCGACGGCAGACGCTTAATATATCCTTGATGAGTCAATGTTACGATGGAGTTTTCCACTGGTATCAAATCTTCATCTTCCAGCATTTCTGATCCGCCAAGCATTATTTCTGTTCGGCGTTCATCAGCAAAACGCTCTTTAATTTCAATTAGTTCTTCGCGAATGATTTCAATTACTTTCAGCTCATCCGCCAAAATAGCACGCAGTTCAGCAATAAGCGTCAGCAATTCCTGGTATTCGGATTCAATCTTGTCCCGTTCCAGTCCAGTCAGACGCTGCAGGCGCATATCAAGAATAGCCTGCGACTGACGGTCAGACAATTCGAATGTTTTCATCAGGTTTTCTTTTGCTTCTGCAGTCGTTTTAGATGCACGGATCAGCGCAATGATGCGGTCAATGTGATCCAATGCTATACGAAGCCCTTCGAGGATATGTGCACGGTCTTCTGCTTTATTCAGCTCAAACTGTGTACGCCGGCGAATGACGACTTTCTGATGCTCCAGATAGTGATAGAGAATTTCCTTCAAAGAAAGTACTTTCGGCTGCTTGTCTACCAGTGCCAGCATATTAATCCCAAAACTGGTCTGCAATGCAGTCTGTTTGTACAGGTTATTCAGTAACACGTTGGCGTTGGCATCACGGCGCACTTCAATGACAATACGCATTCCCGTGCGATCCGATTCATCCGCCAAGTGAGTAATGCCGTCAATCTTTTTGTCGCGGACAAGCTCCGCAATCTTCTCGATTAACTTTGCCTTGTTCACCTGGAAAGGTATTTCAGTCACGATAATTGTTTCGCGGCCGTTTGACGCTGTTTCTATTTCTGCTTTGCCGCGGATGATAAGAGAACCGCGGCCAGTTTCATAGGCACGGCGAATTCCGCTGCGTCCAAGAATTATTCCTCCGGTTGGAAAATCAGGTCCCGGAATGATCTCCATCAGCTCTTCAGTCGTGATTGCACTGTTCTCAGCCAAAGCCAGAACAGCGTCGATGGTTTCACCGAGGTGATGGGGAGGAATATTTGTTGCCATCCCTACCGCAATTCCCGAAGTGCCGTTTACCAGCAGGTTCGGGTAACGGCCGGGCAGGACAACAGGCTCTTTTTCCTGCTCATCGTAGTTTGCCTGGAAGTCGATAGTGTTTTTGTTGATATCACGCAATAATTCCATGGCAATACGTGACATTTTTGATTCCGTATAACGCATCGCAGCGGCTCCGTCGCCATCAACCGACCCAAAGTTTCCATGTCCGTCAACCAGCATGTAACGATAACTGAAATCCTGCGCCATACGTACCATCGTGTCATAAACTGCACTGTCACCATGCGGGTGGTACTTACCGATAACGTCCCCTACAATACGTGCGGACTTTTTATGCGGTTTTTCCGCAGTGATGCCCAAATCATGCATAGCATACAAAATACGGCGATGTACGGGTTTCAAACCATCCCGTACATCTGGAAGTGCACGGGAAACGATAACACTCATCGCGTAGTTCAGAAACGAGGTTTTCATTTCTGTATTAATATTTATTTCCTGCACTCCGCCTCGTGGCAAATCTGCCATGTTGTCAAGCTCCTTTCACCACTTACATCAATACGTTCAATTTTTGTAGATATAGCTATCCGTAATCGATCAAGTATCGATATTCTGTACGTAAACTGCATTATCTTCAATGAACTTTCTGCGTGGCTCTACTTCGTCACCCATTAATTCTTCAAACGTCGCATCTGCTTCCAGCGCATCTTCCAATCGAACCTGGAGGAATGTACGCCGTTCCGGATCCATCGTTGTTTCCCAAAGCTGCTCAGGATTCATCTCACCAAGACCTTTATAGCGTGTAATATCCGGTTTTGGTGAAGCCGGCATGCTGCTCAGAATTTCCTGCAGCGTTTCTTCATCGTAGCAATACTCTTCTCTTTTTCCTGCGCGCACACGATAAAGCGGCGGCTGGGCAATATATACATAGCCTGCCTCGATTAACGGGCGCATGAAACGGAAGAAGAATGTTAATAATAACGTACGGATATGGGCACCATCCACGTCAGCATCCGTCATAATGACGAGTTTGTGATATCGTGCCTTCTCCAGATTGAATTCAGATCCAATGCCTGTGCCAAGCGCCGTAATAATCATACGAATTTCCGCGTTGCCGAGAATTCGATCCAAACGGGCTTTTTCCACGTTCAAGATTTTCCCCCGTAACGGCAGAATCGCCTGGAAGTGACGGTCACGTCCATTTTTTGCAGACCCTCCGGCTGAGTCACCTTCAACGATATACAATTCACTGATTGCCGGATCCCTTGAAGAACAATCCGACAGTTTACCCGGCAGACTTGATACTTCAAGCGCTGATTTGCGGCGTGTCAGCTCCCGGGCATTTTTAGCTGCCATGCGCGCTCTTGCAGCCATTGTGCTTTTATCTACAACTTTACGCGCAACTACAGGGTTTTCAATTAAGAAACGCTGCAATGCTTCTGAGAATAAAGAATTGGTTATGGTGCTGACTTCAGAGTTGCCCAGTTTTGTTTTCGTCTGACCTTCAAACTGAGGATTTGGGTGCTTGATGGAGACAATGGCCGTAAGCCCTTCACGCACATCGTCTCCTGACAGATTACCGTCTGCCTCTTTCAATAAACCATTTTTACGTGCATAGTCGTTAATCACACGCGTCAATGCTGTTTTAAAGCCCGACTCGTGTGTTCCGCCTTCGTACGTATGAATATTATTGGCAAATGACAAAAGGTTTTCTGCGTAGCCGCTGTTATACTGCATCGCAACTTCAACAGTAATATTATCCCGTTCACCTTCAATATAAATCGGATCCTCAAAGATCGGTTCTTTATTTTCATTCAGATGCTGGACATATGATTTAATACCGCCTTCATAATGAAACACCTCGGATACAAGTTCTTCACCGCGCTCGTCGGTAATGGTAATGCGCAAGCCCCTGTTCAGGTAAGCAAGCTCACGCAAACGTGTAGCCAGGGTACTGTATTCATATACGGTTGTTTCTGTAAAGATTTCCGCATCTGCCTTAAAACGGGTCGTTGTGCCGGTTTCATCAGACTCCCCGATCACTTCAAGCTCTTTTGAAACGGGTCCCCTAGAAAATTCAATTGCATATAGCTTATTATCACGTTTTACATAGACTTCTGTCTTCTCTGACAATGCGTTTACGACGGAGGAGCCTACGCCATGCAGACCGCCCGATACCTTATATCCGCCGCCGCCGAACTTACCGCCTGCGTGGAGCACTGTCATAATGACTTCAACGGCCGGTCTGCCCGTTGACTCCTGAGTCCCAACTGGAATTCCCCGGCCATTGTCAGATACACGAATCCAGTTGTCTTTTTCTATCGTTACTTCGATATGGTCGCAATAACCTGCCAGTGCCTCGTCGATACTGTTATCTACAATTTCCCACACCAGATGATGAAGCCCTTTTGCACTTGTCGTTCCGATATACATACCGGGACGTTTACGGACAGCTTCAAGACCTTCCAACACTTGTATCTGATTTGCATCATAAGCTGTCTGCATATCCTTCTCTTCCATTGCCAAGGTGTTCACCTTTCCTTTCCAAACCTATCAAACCGTCACAATCTATTCCTTGCGTGAAACAGATCCGTCGTGCACCTCAAAAATGGCAGCCTCCCGGATCGTATTATGGTCAATTCCTGCAATATTGGTTGTCGTAACAAACGTTTGGACTTGTCCCTGCATTGTGCTTAACAAATGTGACTGCCGGTAATCATCTAATTCCGACAGCACATCGTCCAGCAATAAAATTGGCGTCTCGCCAACTTCCTGCTTAACGAGCTCAATCTCCGCCAGTTTCAAAGAAAGAGCGGTGGTCCGTTGCTGCCCCTGCGATCCAAATGTCTGAATATCGTACCCATTGACAAAAAACTGCAAATCATCACGGTGCGGCCCCAGCAGCGTGATCCCCCGTTCCAATTCGCGTCTTCGAACACTTTTTAGCTGATCAGCAAAGATTCCCTCCATCTCTTCAACAGTCTGTCCCGAATGAAGATCTTTTAAAGTCCCGTACGTCACTTCCAATGTTTCGAGACCGCGTGAAATTCCCTGATGGATCGGATTTGCCCACTTTTGAAGTAATTCCATGAAATAAAAACGCTTGCGAATAATTTGGACCGCCACTTGAATATACTGTTCTGTGTAAATATCGAACATAACATCCTGGAGATCCAATTTCCCCCGATTTTCTTTTAATAACGCGTTGCGCTGCTTCAGCACTTTCTGAAAATTGACCAGGTCATGCAAATAGACCCTCGAGATCTGTCCTATTTCCATATCTAAAAAACGTCTGCGCAGTTGCGGGCTGCCTTTTACGATGTGTAAATCTTCAGGCGCAAACATCACCACATTCATCTGGCCGACATACATGCTTAAACGGTTTTGTTCCAAATGGTTGACTCTGGCTTTCTTTCCCTTTTTGGAAATCGTCAACTCTAACGGCATATGTCCAAATTTTCGTTGGACGTCCCCTTCTATTTTACCATACTCTTGTTCCCAGCGTATGAGTTCACGATCATTAGATGTGCGGTGGGATTTTGCCATGGCCAATACGTAGATCGCCTCCATGACATTGGTTTTCCCTTGCGCATTTTCACCGATAAATACATTCATCGCGGGAGAGAATTCTAATTCCAGAGAATTGTAATTTCGATAGTCCGTTAATTTGAGCCGGTCAATATGCATCCGACTGTCCAGATTCTTCCGCCGACAGTTTAAATTTTCCTGCACCCGGGATATTTACCACATCACCGTCATATAATTTCTTACCTCGGCGTTGTTCAGGAGCTCCGTTCAAGTAGACAACATTTTCTTCTAAAAACCATTTAGCCATACCGCCTGAACTAATCACATTTGTCATTTTCAATAATTGACCCAGCGTAATATATTCTGTATTGAACTGTACCGTTTCCATTTTTACTCAGTCCCTCATAAAAGTATTCTGTCCCTTTAGTTTACCTAACTTCTTGCAATAAGTAAAAAGGTAGCCAACAAGTTGACTACCCTATTACACGATATTTTCTTCAGCTGCAGGTTAAAACGTCCGGACAGGCAAAATTAATTGTAAAATTGCCTCACTGTCAATGGATTTTAAAATGAATGGGCGCATGCTGCCGGTGAAGTGAATTTTCAGGTCCTGGCCGTCAATTGCCTTTAGGGCATCCATCATATACTTTGCACTGAATGAAATTTTTAGAGGTTCACCTTCGATGTTCACAGCTTCCACTAATTCTTCTACATTCCCGACATCCGGCGAATTTGAAGAGATTTGCACATGTGGACTGCCGTCTGTTGAAAAATGCACAATATTATTTCGGTCTTCACGTGCCAGCAAAGATGCACGATCGATCGCCTGCAATAAATTTTTGCCGTTAATTGTGATAGACGTTTTGTATTCGCTTGGAATCAGACGTGATGTGTCCGGATAATTGCCTTCGAGCAGTCTGGAATAGAACAGGACATTATGCAATTTAAACAAAACCTGTTGATTTGCAATAAAAATCTCAACTGCTGTCGAATCATCAGGGAGAATTTTGCTGAGTTCCTGAAGACTTTTCCCTGGAATGACCGCATTGAACGGTGTGCTTGCCTGAATTTCAGGTGTAACAATCCGTCGTGCTAATCTGTGGCTGTCAGTTGCAATGCAGTACAGTTCCTCTTCTTTCATGACCCACTGGACCCCTGTCAGTACAGGGCGAGTTTCTTGCTGGGATACGGCAAATACTGTTTCCCGGATAATTGATTTCATCAAGTCAGCAGGCATCTCAAAGCGCTCTGCATCTTTTACATCCGGCAATATAGGATATTCGTCAGCACTTTGGGCAATGATATGGAATTCAGACTGTCCTGAACGAATATGAGTTTTCATTCCATCACGCAATTCAATCATTACTTCGTTTGTCGGTAGTTTACGGATAATCTCGTTAAAAACTTTTGCCTGCAATACTAATGTCCCCGGCTGAATGATTTGGATTACTTGATTTCCGTCTTCCTCTACTGGAATAAACGTTGAAATGGTAATATCTGAATCACTTCCGGTCATCGTCAATCCCTTTTCAGTAATATCTAGTTTAATTCCAGTCAAAATAGGAGTAGTCACTTTAGAACTTATAGCTTTGATGACATCGTTCAATCCGTCCAATAATCTATCACGCATAATTTCAAACTGCATAACAATACCTCGCTTATATAATAATAATTAAGTAATTAAATATAGTAGTAATAGTAGTAGGGGCTGTGGATATGTGGAAAAGCCCTTTGACCGTATGAGAATCATAGTTTTCCACATGTGCATAACAAGTGGACGACCCTGCACTCCCTGTCCACAGTTGTCCACAGTCGATCAGGCGCGCCCTAAAACTTTTTTAATATCCTGGACATCCTGCTGCAGAGATTTATCTGTATCCAGCTGCGTCGAGATTTTTTCGTGTGCGTGAATGACAGTCGAATGATCCCGGCCCCCGAATTCTGAACCTATCTTTGGCAGTGATGAATCTGTCAGTTCCCTCGACAAGTACATGGCAATCTGCCGCGGAAATGCTATTGCACGTGTACGTTTCTTCGCTACAAAGTCCTCCAGCCGGACATTATAATGTTCTCCCACCGCTTTTTGAATATCCAATATAGAGATGATCCGCGGCCGGGAGTTTGGAATAATGTCTTTCAGCGCCTCAGCAGCCAAATCTGTCGTGACGTCTGCATTTACCAGTGAAGAATAAGCAACCACACGGATCAATGCCCCTTCGAGCTCTCTTATATTTGAATCAATTTGATTGGCAATATAGAGCATGACGTCGTTGGAGATATCAACGAGACCATCTGCCTTTGCTTTTTTACGCAAGATAGCGATTCTTGTTTCCAAGTCCGGCGGTGCAATATCTGTAATCAGACCCCACTCAAAACGGGAACGCAGCCGATCCTCAAGTGTCGGAATCTCTTTTGGCGGACGGTCACTGGAAATAATAATTTGCTTTGATTCTTCATGCAGCGTATTGAATGTATGGAAGAACTCCTCTTGCGTTTGTTCTTTTCCAGCCAGGAATTGAATATCATCAATTAAGAGTACATCTACACTGCGGTACTGATCCCTGAAATCTCCGGCTTTATTATCACGGATCGAGTTAATGAATTCATTTGTGAATTTCTCGGATGATAAATAAACGACTTTCGATGAAGGGTTCTGTTCGAGTACATAATGGCCAATTGCATGCATTAAGTGTGTCTTTCCGAGTCCAACCCCTCCATAGATAAACAGCGGGTTATAGGCTTTCGCCGGTGCTTCTGCCACTGCAAGCGATGCTGCGTGCGCAAAGCGGTTACCTGACCCGATCACGAATGTATCAAATGTATATTTTGGGTTCAGCATCCCCGCTGAATTAGGCATTGGGGCCTTTTCGACCGGCTTTGGCTGTGATTTTGGCAGTTTAATATCATTCTCTGCCATATCTTGCGGGACAATAAACTCGACGATTCGATCCTCACCGGTCAGTTCGGACAAAATCCCCGTAATTAAATGAACATAATGTGTTTCCAGCCAATCTTTGGCGAATGAGTTAGGAACGGAAATAGTTGCGTTTTCCTCTTCAAACGTCAGCAGTTTAGTCGACTTCAGCCACGTTTCAAAACTGGGCTTTGAGACCCGAGCTTCGATATTCTTCAATACCTGCTCCCACAAACTCGATAAATTTTCCAATCGTGTGCCTCCTTTACGATAAGATTATAAAAAGCCCGGAATCCGCTTATGCACAGTATCCAGGGCTGTGGATAAAAATTATCGAAACATGTTGAAAAAACTATCCACACTGTATTCACATATGTGGATAAGATTTTAGATATATATTTTATGCACAATAAAAGCTTTTTAATTGTAACAGGGAAACTGAATAATGACAAGGAGTTCAATGATTTATTCACAATACCGGTAACTGTGCATAAAGTGGTTATCCACAGGGCTGAATATGTGAAAAACTTGTCGACAAATGCCGGATTAAAAAATCCACAATTTTAATCTGCCAACAATTCATCCAGAGACGAGCCTGCCGGGGTTGTGGATAAGTGGCAGGGCCGAAAGAAAGCACTTGCGCAGGATCGCAAGTGAATGAATAGAAAAGCATTGACATTCTTTTACTGGATGGCTATACTATTCAAGACTGTCACAGTAGGAAAAGAGACAATCAAAGCAGGAGGTGTCTTACGAAATGAAACGTACATTCCAACCAAATAAACGTAAACGCAGTAAAGTCCACGGATTCCGTCAGAGAATGAGTACAAAAAACGGCCGTAGAATTTTAGCAGCTCGTCGTCGCAAAGGAAGAAAAGTTCTTTCAGCATAAGGCCACTGACTTATCAGTGGTCTTTTTTTTAGCTAATTGGACTATTCTCAGTAAATGCCGGGTCTCTTCCATTAGATGATCAGCAGGCCGCGGCGGAAGAAAATTAAAGCAGGTGCTATTATGAAAAAAAGCCAGCGAATTAAAAAAAATAAAGAATTTCAAACGGTTTTTAAAAAAGGAAAGTCCTTTGCCAACCGACAGTTCATTGTCTATACCTATAAGAAAGAAGACCAGGAAGAGTTTCGGATCGGATTATCTGTCAGCAAAAAAGTCGGTAATGCCGTTACACGCAACCGGATCAAACGCTATATCCGTCAATCATTCCTGGAAATGAAAGATGAGGTCAAACCTGATCTGGATTATGTTATTATCGCAAGGAATCAAGCCGCCACGCTCGATTTCCATACGACCAAGAAAAATCTGCGGCATGTTCTGAAAATCGCAAAAGTATTTAAGTAAAAATGAATTATCAGTAAGATGTAGAACGGCGAAAGCCGGCATGTTAAACTGAAAAAAAGTTTAAAAAACGAGTTTGCGACTGTTTGGGGGAAAAAATGTTGAAAAAGAAATTAGTGTTCCTTTCACTGCTTGTTGTGGTCGCTGTCTTTATGGCAGGCTGCTCGGAATTCAATAAGCCGATTACAGCAGAAAGCACAGGAATTTGGAACGAGTACATCGTCTGGCCGCTTGTCACATTAATTATGAAGTTCAAGTCATGGCTCGGTACATACGGACTGGCAATTATCGTTGTTACGGCTATTATCCGTACCGCATTGCTTCCATTGATTGTTCAGCAGACGAAAAGTTCGAAGCGTATGCAGGAAATTCAGCCACAGCTTAAAGCGTTAAAAGAGAAATATAAATCCAAAGACGCTGTAACGCAGAAAAAGTATCAGGAAGAAATGCAGCAGATTATGATTAACGAAAAGATCAATCCGGTTGCGGGATGTTTGCCTGTCCTCATCCAAATGCCAATATTTATTGGCTTCTACCACGCAATCAGCAGAATGAATGCCACGCCTACAATTGAATTAGGCAGCTTCCTTGGGGTTGCACTCGGTTCACCGAGTATTCTGTTTGCCATTATTGCCGGCCTGTTCCAATTGACAGTTCTTCGTACAGGACCTGCCATGGATAACCCGCAAATGAAGACGATGATGTATATCATGCCGTTTATGATCATGGTATTTGGTTCATTCTTGCCGGCAGCACTTGCTTTATACTGGATTGTCGGAAATATCATTTCACTCATCCAAAATATTTTTATCTACAAGCCGTTTGATAAGCCAAAAAACGCTGAAGTAGTTAAATCAGGAGGGAAAAAGAAATGAAGCAACTTACACAAAGGGCTGCAACCGTTGAGCTAGCGATCGAATCAGCTTTACAGGACCTGGGTGTAACAAGAGATGAAGTTGAAATAAGTGTGCTGGAAAATGGACGAAAAGGATTTCTTGGTTTTGGGGCAAAACAAGCTGAAGTGCTGGTAAACGTCATAGAACAGCCTGCAGCGGCAGAGGCTGTTGTACCTTCAGCAGCTGAGAAGGCGTCCGTACCTGAAGAAGATGATGAAATGCCTTCACTGGCCGCTGAAGTAATTGAAAGTGTTCAACAGCCTGAGAAGGAAGCTGAGCAATCTGAGACTGTTCCAGTAGATCAGGCAGCTGCAGAACTGCCTGAAGCTAAAGCTTATAATGAAAAAGATGCAATCGAAGAAACAAAACATTATATTGCGGAGATGGCTAAAGAAATGGGCATTGAAGACTTAGTCATCACGCATGAAAGCAAAGGAAAGTATATTAACTTCCAGCTGGAAAGCGAGAAAGCCGCATTTTTGATAGGCAAAAGAGGGCAGACACTAAATGCTATTCAGCAATTAGCCCAGCTTGTTGCCAATAAAGTCACCCGTCAATTCAAAATTGTCCGAATTGACGTTGCAGATTATCGTGAACGACGTGAGCAGTCACTTGAGCAGCTTGCAGAACGCATGGCAGACCGTGCAGTCCGTACGAAACGCCAGGTGGCACTTGAACCGATGCCTTCCTACGAAAGAAAAGTCATTCATAATGCACTTTCGCTAAGACTGGACATCGAGACATACTCAGAAGGAAAAGACCCGTACCGGCATATTGTTATTAAAGGAATTGAATAAAACTAACCCCGCGGATAAGCTTGATTCCGCGGGGTTTTTTATATATTTTACAGGTAAGTGCGTATTGCCGGAATGATCTTCGTAAATTCTGTTACTGTTGGGTTTCGAGGTTGAACACCCGCTTCTGCTGGAGTTCATCGTTGTCGCCGCTTTAGATCATGTCCTGTCATATATGAATGACAGTTACACTTATTTATATTCAAATTAGGGACTGTACCAGTTGAAGAAAATTGGCCCGAAAACTGGAATGAACCTAGCTTACTTTCTGAAACATACATCCTTTCCTGTGCCCTGCGTCAGTCCATCCATTTCTGTCGCAATTCTAAGAGATTCTTCTAATTCCATGTTATTTTTTCAGTAAATTAAAATGCCCTTGAAGCTTGATTCGGCAGGGTTTTTTGTCGACTGATAGCACATCATAACGTACCTTGGCGGATAGCTCAAAAATCCTGAATTTATCCACATTTTTTCAATTCACATGCTAGGAGAATTGGGCGGTTTATGATAATATAGGTTGTTAGAAAGTAGTGTTCGCAAAAAGATATACACATGTGGACAACAAAACCAGGAAGGTGAATAATTTGTACGTAGATACGATAGCCGCCATTTCTACTCCGATGGGAGAAGGGGCGATTGCGATTGTCCGTCTCAGCGGCGAAGATGCCTGGAAAATTGCAGACCGTATATTCCAGTCTCCTGCGGCAAAGCCGCTTTGCGAACAATCGTCCCATACAATCCACTATGGTCACTTGCATGACCCAGTAACGGAGGAGTTAGTGGAAGAAGTCATGGTGTCGATAATGAAGGCACCGAAAACCTTTACACGGGAAGATATAGTAGAGATCAACTGTCACGGGGGAATCACCTCCGTAAACCGGGTGCTTCAGCTCGTATTATCGGAAGGGGCAAGATTAGCGGAACCCGGCGAGTTTACCAAACGGGCATTTCTGAATGGCCGGATTGATTTGTCTCAAGCTGAAGCCGTCATGGATTTAATCAGAGCAAAAACAGATAAAGCTATGAATGTCGCACTCAACCAAATGGAGGGGAAACTGTCCCATCTGATCGGGGAACTGCGGCAGGCGCTTCTTGAAACACTTGCTCAAGTCGAAGTGAATATAGACTATCCGGAATACGATGACGTGGAAGAAGTGACGATTCCGCTCATGGTTGAAAAAGGCGAATGGGTACGCGATGAAATCGATGAGTTACTGCGCACATCATTGCAGGGGAAAATTTTGCGTGAAGGGCTGTCTACTGTAATTGTCGGCCGTCCGAACGTCGGTAAATCCTCGCTGCTGAACAGCCTCGTGCAGGAAAATAAGGCAATCGTCACGGACGTCGCGGGTACGACCCGTGATATTATAGAGGAGTACGTAAATGTAAGAGGAGTGCCTTTACGTCTTGTCGATACAGCCGGAATTCGTGAAACGGAAGATATAGTGGAACGGATCGGCGTGGAACGGTCACGAAAAGTGCTGAAAGAAGCAGATTTAATCCTTCTGATGGTCAATAGTTCTGAACCGCTGACGGACGAAGACGAGCGCTTGTTTGAAGCCGTTGCAGGCATGGACATGCTGGTTATCGCCAATAAAACAGATCTGCCGGCCCAGATTGATCTAGAGCGTGTATATGAATTGGCGGGACGCGATCGGGTGATTACTACTTCAATTCTGCAGGAAAAAGGCATCACAGAGCTCGAAGAAGCAATTGCATCCCTGTTCTTTGAAGGATCACTGGAATCCAATGATCCGACATATGTATCCAACGCGCGTCATATTGCTTTGCTGAAACAGGCACGCAATACAATTGATGATGCTGTACAAGCCGCTCAGGCAGGGGTGCCGGTTGATATGATTCAAATAGATATTACGCGTACATGGGAAATTCTCGGTGAAATCATCGGGGATACCGTTCAAGATAGTTTAATTACAGAGTTGTTCTCAAAGTTCTGCCTCGGAAAATAATGATTTTATCAATGGGAGGATGAACGAACATGCCACAATTTGAAGCAGGCACGTTCGATTGTATCGTCATCGGAGCTGGACATGCAGGCGCAGAAGCAGCCTATGCAGCAGCCAAGATGGGCGCATCGACAGTAGTACTTACAATGAATTTAGATATGATTGCTTTTATGCCTTGTAATCCATCACTGGGAGGGCCCGCAAAAGGCATCGTCGTACGTGAAATTGATGCACTTGGCGGCCTAATGGCAAAAGTAATTGACAAAACGCATATTCAAATGCGTTTATTGAACACAGGAAAAGGCCCGGCAGTACGTGCGCTGCGTGCGCAGGCTGACAAAGTGCTGTATCAGCAGGAAATGAAGCGGGTATTAGAAGAACAGCCGAATTTGACACTTCGCCAGGCAGTCGTAGAACGTTTAATCGTTGAGGACAATGAAGTCAAAGGTGTCGTCACGCAAATCGGTGCAATATTCCGTGCGAAGACCGTCATTATCACAACAGGCACATTTTTACGCGGGGAAGTTATTATTGGTGACTTGAAGTACTCAAGCGGTCCTAATAACCAAATGCCGTCCATCAAACTGGCGGATCACCTTCAGGAACTTGGTCTGCAGACGGTGCGTTTCAAAACGGGAACACCGCCGCGCATCAACAGCAAGACTATCGATTACAGCAAAACGGAAATTCAGCCGGGCGACGATGTACCGCGTTCATTCAGCTATGAAACGACGGAGTTCATCATGGATCAACTGCCTTGCTGGTTAACGTATACAACACCGGAAACACACGAAATTATCAATGACAATCTTCATTTATCTCCGATGTACTCGGGTGTCATTAAGGGGAAAGGACCCAGCTATTGTCCGTCCATCGAAGATAAGATTGTCCGTTTTGCAGACAAGTCACGGCATCAGATTTTCTTGGAGCCGGAAGGCCGCAATACGCGTGAAGTGTACGTACAGGGATTGTCAACAAGTCTCCCTGAACATATACAGCACCGCCTGATTGCCAGCGTCCCGGGTCTTGAGAAGGCTGAAATGATGCGTGCCGGCTACGCGATTGAGTATGATTCCATCATCGCAACACAGCTATGGCCGACGCTGGAAACGAAGCAGATTAAAAACTTGTACACTGCCGGCCAGATTAACGGCACTTCCGGATATGAAGAAGCGGCGGCACAAGGTTTGATGGCGGGAATTAACGCAGCATGCAATGTTCTTGGCAAGGAAGAAGTCGTGCTTGACCGCAGCGATGCATATATCGGCGTGCTCGTTGATGATCTGGTTACTAAAGGTACAAGTGAGCCATATCGTTTGCTGACTTCAAGAGCGGAGTATCGTCTGTTGCTGCGTCATGACAATGCTGACATGCGGCTGACGGAAATCGGTTATCAAAATGGCATGATCAGTGAAGAGCGTTATGAAAAGTTCCTTGCAAAGAAAGCACAAATTGCTGCCGAAATTGAACATTTACGCAAGACAAATGTCAAACCGTCAGAATCGATTCAGGAAATCATCGCTGAAGCGGACGGTGCAGCACTTCGTGAACCAATGAAAGCAGCTGATCTGCTGAAACGCCCAGAAATGAAGTACAGCGAATTACGTAAAGTTGTTCCACCTCTTGAAGACATCAATGAAGAAGTAGCGGAACAAGTGGAGATTTTCATTAAGTATGAAGGATATATCGAAAAATCCATGCAGCAGGTAGCAAGAATGAAAAAGATGGAGAACAAGCGGATTCCGGAAAACATCGATTACGATGCAATTTCAGGCATTGCAAAAGAAGCAAAGGCAAATCTTAAAGCAGTCCAGCCTTTGTCTATTGCACAGGCATCGCGTATTTCAGGGGTCAATCCGGCAGACATCTCCATTTTGCTTGTCTATATAGAGCAAGGAAAAATTGCGAAAGTATCCGGTTAAGTACAGGGACTGGCGCTTATGCAGGCGTCAGTCTTTTTGAAAAGGAATGAGAGCATGACAGAAGAACAGTTTTATGAAGCACTGCGGCAAAATGGCATTGAATTGTCCGATACACAAAAGCAACAGTTCAAGCGCTATTTTGAAGTGCTGGTAGAGTGGAATGAAAAGATGAACCTGACGGCGATTACGGATGCACCATCTGTATACCTAAAGCACTTTTATGATTCCATAACAAGTGCGTTCTACGTGGACTTCACATCTGTAGAGTCTGTTTGTGACGTAGGGGCAGGTGCAGGTTTTCCGAGCATCCCGCTGAAGATTTGCTACCCGCATCTTCACGTAACGATTGTTGATTCATTGAATAAGCGCATTACATTTTTAAACCACTTAGCCAGTGAATTAAAGCTTGAAAAAGTGGCATTCATCCACGCGAGAGCAGAGGAGTTCGGCCGTAATCCAAAATACCGTGAACAGTTTGACGTAGTTACAGCACGTGCAGTAGCACGCTTGTCTGTGTTGTCTGAACTGTGTATCCCACTTGCCAAGCAAGGCGGATTGTTTGTATCCATGAAAGGCGCAGCTGCTGCGGAAGAATTACAGGATGCATCAAGAGCGGTTAAGTTGCTGGGGGCAGTATTACAGGACGAGCATGAGTTTCTGCTGCCGGAAGAAAATAGTGAACGTCACATCTTTGTATTTGAAAAGAAAAAGCAGACACCGAAGAAATACCCAAGAAAGCCAGGAGTACCGAACAAAACACCGATTACAGCGGATTGAGTATGAGAAATGTTTCACGTGAAACAATTGTATTGATGGGATAAAAGGGACGAGTTTCGAAAAGGTGGTGCAGGGGGTTGAAAAATACTTTTTCGCGCTTTTTTGGTGGGGGAGAGAAGTTGAGTACTATAGAGGAAGTAAATGTTCATCATCCGGAAAACATAGCACAAGTTGCAATTGATTCGATTACACCGAACCAATATCAGCCACGCTCAATTTTTAATGAAGAAAAAATTGAAGAACTAGCCAGAACCATTCATACACACGGTGTTATTCAGCCGATTGTTATTCGTACTAAAAGTGACGGTTCATACGAAATAATTGCAGGTGAACGAAGGTACCGTGCAATGCGTAAGCTTGGCTGGACTGAAGTGCCAGCAATTGTCCGGGATTTGGACGATAAAGAAACAGCCTCCATTGCATTGATCGAGAACTTGCAGCGGGAGGAATTGACGGCAATCGAAGAAGCACATGCTTATGAGCGCTTATTGGACTTGCACGAATTGACGCAGGAAGCATTAGCTCAACGGCTTGGCAAAGGTCAGTCTACTATCGCAAACAAAATGCGTCTGCTGAAGCTGCCTGAAGAAGTGCAGAAAGCCATCTTGCAAAAAGAGATTTCAGAACGCCATGCACGTGCACTGTTGCCGCTGAAAGAAGCCGCACTCCAAGTTGAAGTACTGGAAGAAATAAAAGAGAATCAATATAACGTCAAAGCACTGGAATCACGGATTAGAGAGATTATGTATCCGGTTGAGGCAACCGAGAAGGTGCAGCCGCTCAGACGGCGCGGACCGCGACAAAAAGCCGTAAGCAAGGACGTCCGGATTGCAGTGAATACGTTACGTGAATCGCTCAAGCTAATGGCAAAGAGCGGAATTGAAGTAGAATCGGAAGAAGTGGATTCAGAAGAATTCTACACAATCACAGTGAAAATATGTAAAAAGTAACGATTGAAAACTCTTGCTGACCGACTGGCAAGAGTTTTCTTATATATCCATAGAGTTCATCGTTCGAAGATGATAAAATGAAAGTAGATTGAATACAGTACATACTGCCAAAAGACGGCTGTCAGCATGTTAAAAGCAGGTTATATGTAACACATTATCCATTTTAATTCAGACATAAGAAGGCAATGAAGAAAACTTTGGTGTACTATTAGAATAAATGAAAAAGAACAGAAAGCAGGTGCAAGAGTGGGTAAGATTATCGCCATAGCAAATCAAAAGGGAGGAGTCGGCAAAACAACGACTTCTGTAAACTTAAGCGCATGCCTTGCCCATATAGGCAAAAAAGTGCTCTTAATTGACTCGGATCCACAAGGGAATGCGACAAGTGGAGTCGGTGTTAACAAAGGTGACGTACAAGACTGCATCTATAATATGCTGATTGACGATGTGCCTGTACGGGATATTATCCTGACAACCAACATTGAAAACCTCGATATTATTCCTGCAACCATTTCATTGGCAGGAGCTGAAATCGAACTGGTTTCCACTATTTCACGTGAGGTCCGGATGAAACACGCGATACAGGATATTAAGGATGACTATGATTATGTCATTATTGATTGTCCGCCTTCACTTGGTCTGTTGACGCTGAATGCCCTGACAGCTTCTGACTCCATTATTATTCCGGTTCAGTGCGAATATTACGCGCTGGAAGGTCTAAGCCAGCTGTTGAGCACCATTCGTCTCGTCCAAAAACACTTGAATGAATCACTTTATATTGACGGTGTATTATTGACAATGTTTGATGCGAGAACGAATTTAGGAATTCAAGTAATTGAAGAAGTGAAGAAGTATTTCCAGGACAAAGTGTATCACACCATTATTCCGCGTAATGTCCGTCTGAGCGAAGCACCCAGTCATGGAAAGCCAATTATCTTATATGATTCCCGATCCAAAGGCGCAGAAGTTTATTTAGAGCTGGCAAAGGAAGTGGTGGAGAATGAGTAAAGGTCTGGGTAAAGGTCTAAATGCATTATTTCCCCGTGAATCATTGGAAAAGGTAGAACTGTTACGTCTGAAAAGCATTAAAGCGAATCCTTATCAGCCCCGAAAGGAATTTGACGATGAATCACTTGCTGAACTGAGTGAGTCCATTAAAGAACACGGCGTTCTGCAGCCAATCATTGTCCGCAGTGTTGGAACTCAATACGAAATCGTCGTAGGGGAAAGAAGATATCGCGCTTCTGAATTAGCAGGCAAAAAAGAAATCCCGGCTGTTGTGCGTGATCTGACAGATGAACAGTCCATGGAAATGGCTATTCTGGAAAATCTGCAGCGTGAAGACTTATCACCAATTGAAGTGGCGGAAGCATACCAGAGCCTAATGGAAAGCCTGGAGCTTACGCAGGAGCAGCTGGCCTTCCGTCTAGGGAAGAGCCGTCCGCATATTGCCAACCATATTCGCCTTCTGGCTTTGCCGAAGAAAGTCCTAAAAGACATTTCCCAAGGAATATTGTCTATGGGGCATGGCCGGACATTGCTGGGCCTTCGTAAAAAGGAGCAAATACTGACAGTTGCTGAAAAGGTCAAGACGGAAGGGTTAAACGTTCGTCAGTTGGAAAAGTTAGTGCAGCGATTGAATGAAGACGTTCCACGTGAAACAAAAAAAGAAAAGAAAAAGGATATATTCATTGAAGCGCAGGAAACTACACTTCGTGAACAGTTCGGTACCAATGTAACCATCAAGAAGACAAAGAAAAAAGGCAAAATTGAAATTGAATTTCACTCTGATGAGGACTTTGAACGAATCCTTGAATTATTAAACACTGAGCGATAATATACAAACCTATTTTGCCGTGACCGCAAAATAGGTTTTATTCTTGAAAAGAACATGGACGTGACTGCATGATACTATTTGGTTCACTGTTTAACGTATTGACAATTATAGTCGGTACATTGATTGGAAGGTTTCTGTATGGAATTCCGGAACGAATGAAAGAAACCATTATGTACGGAATTGGAATGGCCGTTGTGGCAATTGGTTTACAAATGACATTTGAAACAACACAAATAGTCATTGTGATCCTGAGTATTGTCATAGGGGCAATCCTGGGAGAGTGGATTGACCTGGATAAAAAGGTTAACCAATTAGGACGATGGATTGAGAGAAAGCTGCCTACAAAAAAAGAAGGACCAGGAATTGCACAGGGATTCGTTACGGCTACGTTATTTTTTTGCGTAGGTTCCATGGCAATTATCGGAGCTATTGATAGCGGGCTCCGTAATGATCACAATGTGTTAATAATGAAAGGGATATTGGATGGTTTTACTTCCATCATCTTTAGTTCCACATTAGGCATTGGCGTAGCGTTTGCAACTGTTCCTCTATTGATTTACCAAGGAGGCATCACCTTTTTGGCCACCATCATCAGCCGGTTTGTTCCAGACGGGCTGATGGAGTTATTCATTTCCGAAATGACTGCAACAGGCGGCCTGATGATTGCCGCCATCGGTCTAAACTTAATCGGCTTGACGAAAATCAGGGTAGCCAACTTCATTCCAGGGATTGGGGTAGTTGCGGTGATCGTAACGATTGTGTATATCATCTGACGGTTTTCGGTGATGCGCCAGCTGCAAGGCACGGCCAATCAGGCGGCTCATTTCAAACGGCAGATGCAGACGTGTGCTTTGCAGGACGGCCTGTTCCATGAAACCGCCAATATTTACAATGCCTTTGATGGATACATCACCTACAGGCGGCAGTTCCTTGCCAACAGCTTTACCCGGTGCAATCGGACCGCTGTGAAACAATAGATCACCGACTGCGTCCTTTTTGCTGAGGCAGGCATCTATAGCTACAATGAATGCATCGGGATAAAGCGTGCTGGTCTGCTCAATCCGCTGCCGTAAATTTAACGCATGAAGCGGGTCCTGTAATGTGCCGACGACGGTGTAAGGGAAGAGGCTCATCTCTGACAGGTATGAGCCAGTCAATGGACCCAGAGCATCACCTGTTGATCGGTCCGTGCCAATACAATAGAAAATAATCGGTTGCTGCTTGAACGGAATGTGCTGTATGAAGTAGGAACTTAATTTCCACACCACACCGGATTCTTTACTGGAAATACGGTAATGATAAGAAGAGGCTTCGGCTTTATGCATTTGGAGACACCAGTCCTTTATGTTTTATTACGCTGAAGATTATCGGCGCATGTATTGCTGTGAAGTATAGCCGCGGGCGCAGCCGTTTATACGAGAGGAGGATTTCTTTCCATGGCTGTTAATACAAAAGAAGATGTGAAAGAAAATCTGAAATTCATCGAGGAATTAGTTCAACAGATGAGAGATACTTTACTTGATACAAGGTTTTGGATTGATACTGGTTTCTTTGCCATTCGAATCGTTTTAATTGTTGTGGTGGCAGGCATTGTAGTGAAAGTCGGACAAATGCTGATTCGCCGATTTTTTGCCATTAAATTAAAGAGTCCAATGCGCAAGTCGGAGAGACGCGAGAAGACGATTATTAAACTTCTGGAGAATGCCCTTAAGTACATCGTCTATTTCTCTGCCATACTGGCCATTTTGACGGAATTTCATATAGACGCAAAAGGACTGCTGGCCGGTGCTGGTGTACTCGGTCTGGCTGTCGGCTTCGGTGCGCAGAGTCTGGTCAAGGATGTCATCTCGGGATTTTTCATTATTTTTGAGGATCAGTTTGGGGTAGGAGATTATGTGCGCATTAATTCTGGTGAAGGCACAGTGATGGAAATTGGTCTTCGTACAACAAAGATTGCACTGTACGGCGGAGAATTGTACACGGTGCCGAATGGACAAATTGGTGAAGTCATTAACTTTTCTGTCACCAATTCCATGGTCTTACTGGATCTTGCACTGTCCTATGAGACAGACATTGATCATGCGGAAGAATTAATTAAAGACTTCCTGAAAAAACTGCCGAAAGACCGCTATGCTGAAGTTATTGGAATTCCTGAAGTGCTGGGCGTGCAAAGCATGGAACCGTCAAGGATATTACTTCGTATCGCGGCAGAAACGGAACCGGTCGCAAACTTTGGAGTAGGCCGGAAACTGCGGCAGGACTTGAAAAAATTCATGGATCAGAACGGAATAGAAATGCCTTATCCAAGAATGGTCATCCACAAAGAGAATATGGAGGGGAATTCATATGATGGCGGAGAAAGAGTTTAATTTGCATGATGTAGTAGAGATGAAAAAACCGCATCCCTGCGGAACAAATGCCTGGAAGATTATACGTATGGGGGCGGATATCCGAATCAAATGTGAGGGCTGCGGACACAGTGTAATGATTCCGCGGAATGAATTTGCTAAGAAGATGAAAAAGGTTCTGCTGAAGAACGAGTCTTGACAACACATAGACAATCCGGCACATTGTCCTTATAATGAAGTGGTTGACTATGAAATAATGCAAGCTTTGGATAGATAAGAAAGGTGTGGGGAGAATGGCGTTGACAGCCGGAATAGTGGGTCTTCCGAACGTGGGAAAATCAACTTTATTTAATGCAATTACAAAGGCAGGAGCGGAGGCGGCGAATTACCCGTTCTGTACGATTGACCCGAACGTAGGAATCGTTGAAGTGCCGGACGAGCGTTTAGATAAGCTGACGGAACTGGTTACACCGAAAAAAACTGTACCGACGGCATTTGAATTTACGGACATTGCCGGAATCGTAGAGGGCGCGAGTAAAGGTGAGGGGCTCGGTAACAAATTCCTTTCACATATTCGTGAAGTGGATGCTATTTGTCAGGTAGTTCGCTGTTTCGAAGACGAAAACATTACACACGTGTCCGGTAAAGTAAATCCGATCGATGATATTGAAATCATCAATCTGGAACTGATCCTTGCTGATATGGAAAGCGTTGAAAAACGTTTGGCGCGCGTATCGAAAATGGCTAAACAAAAGGACAAAGCTGCGATGGTTGAAGAACCTGTCCTAATCAAACTGCGCGATGCATTTGAAAATGAAATGGCGGCACGTTCTGTTGAACTGACGGATGATGAATATCAGGTAGTCAAAGGCATGCACTTGCTGACGATCAAGCCGATGCTCTACGTGGCGAATGTTTCGGAAGATGAAATTGCAGACGCCGATAATAATCCGTATGTGCAGCAAGTGCGCGACTTTGCGGAGAAGGACAATGCAGAAGTAATCGTAGTCTGTGCAAAGATCGAAGAAGAGATGGCTGAGCTGGAGGATGACGAAAAGGAAATGTTCCTTGAAGAGCTTGGCATCAAGGAATCAGGTCTTGATCAGTTAATCAAAGCAACATATAACTTGCTTGGACTGGCGACGTACTTCACGGCAGGCGTGCAGGAAGTGCGCGCATGGACATTCATCAAAGGCATGAAAGCGCCGCAATGTGCCGGCATCATCCACACAGACTTCGAACGCGGATTCATCCGTGCCGAGACAGTGGCGTACGATGATCTGGTAGAGTATGGTTCTATGACAGCTGCGAAAGAGGCAGGTAAAGTTCGACTGGAAGGTAAGGAATACATCGTTAAAGACGGGGACGTTATGCTGTTCCGTTTCAACGTATAATACAAAAAGGGCTGATTCTCACGATGAGAATCAGCCCTTTTTGAAGTTTGAAGCAGGGTATCTTCAAGGCTTGTGCTAAATGTCAGTGCCAGTAAATGTGCAAGTACGAAGAGACGGAAACTCCAGCTGCCCGTTTTATATCCCGCTGACAGCCTATCCATTTCAATCTGCAGGATAAACATACAGCTTCGGCTGTTCCGGGTCGTCTTTCACCATGGCATGGTCTGGAAATTTCTTCAGTTCCTTATACATCGCAAAGTCTCCGGCGGCTCCGCCAATGAGCATGGCACCGAGCAACAGCAGTACCCCGTCGTTGAGATAGAGTGCAATAACAGCTGGAAGCACACCCGTCATCCAAAACGGCAGGAGCAGCGCTTTGCGGATTCCTTTATTGTCCATCAGCTGGTCTGCCGTCGCATACGCAACGCCCATTTTTACATTAACGCCATACGCCATGTTCTTCCATGGAACGCTGCAGAACATGCGAAAACCGAGCAAATGGAAAAATTCATGTATCACAATTAGAACGATGTATCCGACGAGAGCATAAACGACATACCAAAATGAAAAAGACAATAGTAATTCGCCCTGCAGTAAGAAACGAATTGCCAAAAGTATGATCAGCGGAATAAAAGTCAGCCAAAGACTTTGCTTAGCGATCTTCTGCAGATCAAGTTCGACAACTGCAGGCTGCTGTTCCTCCATGTGAAATCACTCCTTAATTCATTCAGTATAGTATATTAAGGGTTGTTATTCCAATCCGTGTGTGATAGTATAAACTGATGTGAGTAATATTAAATTTACTTACTCCTTGCCCACTTGTAAAAGTAGGGCCCAAGTCCATAAGGAGGTGACTATTGATGAGAAAGTACGAAATTATGTACATTATGCGCCCAACTCTAGAGGAAGACGCGAAAAAAGCGTTGATTGAACGCTTTGATAACGTCTTAACTTCAAACGGAGCGGAAATCATCGAGTCGAAAGAGTGGGGCAAGCGCCGTCTTGCTTACGAAATCGACGACTTACGTGAAGGTTACTACCAATTAGTAACTGCAAACGCTGGTGCTGAAGCAATCGATGAATTTACACGTCTTGCAAACATCAACGAAGGTATCATTCGTCATATGACAACTCGCGTAGACGCGTAATCTGATATAAACAATTTAAATTTATGATGAGGGAGGTTTGATTCTGAATGATAAACCGTGTCGTTTTAGTTGGCCGATTAACAAAAGATCCTGAGCTGAAATATACACAGACCGGAATTGCTGTGACTCGTTTCACGCTGGCTGTGAACCGCGCGTTCGCTAACCAGCAGGGAGAGCGGGAAGCCGATTTCATCAACTGTGTAGCTTGGCGTAAACAGGCTGAAAATATCGCGAATTATTTACGAAAAGGAAGTCTAGCCGGAGTAGATGGCCGTATTCAGACGGGCAGCTTTGAAGGCCAGGACGGTAAGCGTGTTTACACGACAGAAGTTGTTGCGGACAGTACCCAATTCCTGGAGCCGCGCAGTGCCAATACAGAACGTCAGCAGACGCCATCATACGGTGGCGGAGCTCCTTCTTATAATGCACCGCAAGATCAGGGACAAGGGTACAACAACCAGCAATCCTACCAACCGAATCAGCAAAATATGACGCGTGTCGATAATGATCCATTCCAGCCGGGCGGCGGTCCAATCGAAGTAACTGATGATGACTTGCCATTCTGATTGAAACAGGTTCACGAATACGCAAAAAGGAAGGAGGACAACAATTATGGCACCACGTCGTGGAGGTCGCAGACGCCGTAAAGTTTGCTATTTCACTTCTAACAACATTACACACATCGACTATAAAGATGTAGATTTGCTGAAGAAGTTTATCTCTGAGCGCGGAAAGATGTTGCCTCGTCGAGTTACTGGTACAAGCGCTAAATACCAGCGTAAATTGACGATTGCAATCAAACGTGCACGCATTATGGCACTTCTTCCGTTCGTACAAGAAGAGCGGTAATATATAAACCGCCACTGACTGAATTACTCAGTCAGTGGCGGTTTTTTTATATAATCTGTCAGAAATGACTAGCATAAAACATCCATTTAACTGGAAGACAAACCGGCCTGTGCTTTTGATTTCGCACCAAATCATGATACAATTAGAAGGATGAATGTGACTTTATGTGAATGAAGGAACATCACACTTTGTCCGCCGGTCTCGATGGTCGGCAAAAGAAGCAATGAATGAATTGAGGCGTAGATATGCAAGATCAAGCAAGGAGAATTACGTATGGTGCTATGATGGTAGCACTCTTCGCCATATTACTGGCGCTGACTTTATACGTACCATTACTCGGCATGTTAACATTGTTGCTGATTCCGTTGCCTGTTACACTTTATCGTTTGCGTTATGACCGGCTTTCCACCCTGCTGGTGACAGTATGCACGTGGCTCATCACCTTGCTGATTGGCGGATTGCTCTCCATCCCTTCGGCTATTGTATTGAGTCTGGTTGGATTTGTGATCGGTGATACTGTGCGCACAGGCAAGTCAAAACTGTATGTATTCATGGCAACAGGCGTCGCATTGCTCATTTCACTAAGCCTGCTGTACCTAGGTACGGTATGGTTCATGAAGATTAATCCGATTGATCAGCTGCTGCAGCAATTTGAAACGATTCAAGAAGAAGCACTCGTTATTCTGGCGGGAATGGGAAATTCGACAAGGGATATGGAACGGGTTGTAGCGGAGGCGTTTACGTATTATCAGACCATAGTGCCGTCACTGTTTATCTTATCGGTTTTCATAGCGTCTTATTTTTTCGTTATGCCCATTCTGGCAATCGCGTCACGTTTGCGTTTTGAGGTTCCTAAGTTTGCATCCTTCCGGTCTATGCGTCTGCCGTTTGCCACAGTGCTTGCCTACTTGGCATTGCTGCTGATTTCTATTTTATCGCAGCCTGAACAGGGGACGACGTTTTATCTGATGGAGGCAAATGCCATTCTCATCTTTAGATTCTTATTCTTCTTACAAGGTTTGGCGTTAATTTACTATGCATTGCAGAAAATGAAGCTGCCGCTAATTGTCAATGTGCCGGCTGCATTACTCGCCATGTTCCTCAGCCCTTTCACCGTAATGCTGGGTGTGTTGGATATCGCCATTAACATTCGTGCATGGATAGATAAAGACAAGAGAGCGTAGGAGATGAGATATTGAATTTATTTTATAAAAAAAGGGCAGTACGGATTCCGTTGACATTCGTTTCTCTTTTGGGAGCAGTAAGTACCGTACTGCTGATGCTCAACAACTTTTGGATCGGGCTGTTTTTTGCCGTTGCGTATGCGCTGGCACTCGGGATCGCCTGGAAAGTAGAAAATGAAAGCTATCTGGAAACCGAAAAATATATTGAAACTCTGTCCTATCGAATGAAAAAGGTAGGGGAAGAAGCATTACTGGAACTACCGATCGGGATTATCCTGCTGAACGATAATGATAAACAGCTGGTGGAATGGGTCAACCCGTTTGTCAGCTCCATCTACCCCGACAAGTCATGGGTCGGATCATCACTGTATGAGATAAATGAAACATTCCGTCAAGTGACGAAAGAAGATAATGAGCAGGATGTAATCATATTGAATGACCGATCATACCGCGTCTATTATAAACCGGAAGAAAAACTGCTCTATCTGTTTGACGTAACAGAACGTGTAAAGATGCAGTCGCTGTATTATGCGGACCGTACGACGATCGGAATTTTACTGGTTGACAACTATGATGAACTGTCTCAGACAATGGATGACCAGACACGCAGCCATATGAACTCTCTTGTCACATCCCTTGTCAATCAATGGGCAGATGAATACGGCATTTTCGTTAAACGCATTTCTTCTGAACGCTTCCTGGCTGTCTTCAATGAAGGCACGCTGGAGAAACTCGAGAAGACCAAGTTTGCGCTGCTCGATACAGTCCGTGAGAACACCTCTAAACACAGCGTACCGCTGACATTGAGTATTGGGGTAGGGACAGGCACTACGTCGCTTACAGAGCTTGGTGAGCTGGCACAGTCGAGTCTTGACTTAGTTCTCGGGCGCGGCGGTGACCAAGTCGCGATCAAGCATCATGACGGCAAGCTGAAGTTTTACGGCGGGAAGACGAATCCTGTCGAAAAACGCACCCGTGTGCGTGCCCGTGTCATTTCACACGCATTGCGTGATTTGATACAGGACAGTGACCGTGTATTTGTTATGGGCCATAAAATGCCGGACATGGATGCGATCGGCGCATCGATCGGTGTGCGGAAGATGGCACGGATGAACGGTGTGGAAGGCTATGTGGTCGTCAACTTTGATCAGCTCGATGCAAGTGTCAGCCGTCTGATGGATGAAGTGCAGAAAGATGAAGAGTTGTATGATCATATGCTCATGCCGGAAGAAGCATTGGAACTGATGACCGAGCGTTCACTGGTTGTTATTGTCGATACGCATAAACCGAGCATGGTGATCGAAGAAAAAGTCCTTGAGAATGCGCAGAAGGTCGTTTTGATTGACCACCATCGCCGCGGAGAAGAGTTCATCAGCAATACAGTGCTCGTCTATATGGAACCGTACGCGTCATCCACGGCGGAGCTTGTTACCGAATTACTGGAGTATCAGCCGAAGAACGAAAAACTGACGATGCTTGAATCCACTGCGATGCTTGCGGGGATTGTGGTGGATACAAAAAGCTTTACACTAAGGACAGGCGCGAGGACGTTCGAAGCCGCTTCTTATTTACGGACGAATGGTGCGGACACGGTACTCGTGCAGCGTTTGTTAAAAGAAGATATTGCGACATATATTGAACGATCCAAACTGATTGAGACTGTGGAATTTGCAGGCAACGGTGAAATTGCAATAGCGAAAGGGCAGGATGAAGTCGTGCACAGTTCCGTGCTGATTGCACAGACGGCAGATATCCTGCTGACCATGCAAGGTATTTCCGCATCCTTTGTTGTTGCAAAACGGGATGACGGAAAAATCGGCATCAGTGCCCGTTCATTAGGCGAACTTAACGTGCAAGTCATCATGGAAGACTTGGGCGGCGGGGGTCATTTAACAAATTCAGCCTGTCAATTAGCGGCAGACACTATAGAACAAGCAGTAGATATGTTGAAGAGTACCATAGACCAATATGTGGAGAGGGGAAATGAAGGATGAAAGTTATTTTCTTGAAGGATGTTAAGGGAAAAGGGAAAAAAGGTGAAGTGAAAGAGGTTTCAACAGGCTATGCACAGAACTTTCTGCTGAAAAACAATATAGCAATTGAAGCAACTCCAGGTAACTTGAGCAAGCTGGAAGGTCAAAAGAACCGCCAGAAGAAAGACGCGGCTGCAGAGCTGGCAGAAGCAAAAGAAGTAAAAGAGCAAGTGGAGAAGCTGACAGTTGAACTGCATGCGAAATCCGGAGAAGATGGCCGTCTGTTCGGTTCTATTACATCAAAACAAATCGGACAAGCTTTAGAGAAACAGCATAAAATCAAAGTTGACCGCCGCAAAATGGAATTACCGGAACCAATCCGCGCACTCGGTTTTACGAATGTGCCGATTAAACTACACCCTGATGTAACAGCTACGCTTAAAGTGCATGTTACAGAAGAATGATAAGGAGATAATTTAGCTTGAACCAGATGATCGAGCGCACACCTCCCCATAACAACGAAGCAGAGCAGTCGGTCATCGGGGCAATATTTTTAGAACCGCAGGCATTGATTACTGCATCTGAAATTTTATTGCCCGAAGACTTTTACCGGATTGCGCATAAAAAGATTTTTGAAACTATGCTCATCTTGAGCGATAAAGGACAGCCTGTCGATCTCGTCACAATTGCTGAAGAGCTTAAAGTGAAAAATGAGCTGGAAGACGTCGGCGGTATTTCGTATATTACGGAGCTTGCGAATGCGGTGCCTACTGCTGCAAACATCGTCTATTACGCGAATATCGTAGAGGAAAAGTCATTACTTCGCAGACTGATCCGTGTCGCAACGGATATTGTGGAAGACGGCTATACAAGGGAAGATGAAGTAGAAGCGTTGCTTGGCGAGGCCGAGAAAAAAATGATGGAAGTATCCAACCGGAAAAACGCCGGCGACTTCCGTCATATCAAAGACGTATTGGTGGAGACGTATGACAATATCGAGCTGCTGCATACCCGTAAGGGTGAAGTAACCGGTATTCCGACGGGCTTCCGCGATTTGGATAAAATCACGGCGGGTTTTCAGCGCAACGATTTAATCATCGTGGCGGCCCGTCCGTCTGTCGGTAAGACAGCATTTGCACTGAACGTTGCGCAAAACGTGGCAACAAAGACGGAAGAAAATGTAGCGATTTTCAGTCTCGAGATGGGCGCGGAGCAGCTGGTCATGCGTATGTTATGTGCAGAGGGCAATATCGATGCGCAAGTGCTGCGTACAGGGAACCTTGAAGCCGATGATTGGCGTAAGCTGACAATGGCTATGGGCTCTTTATCAAATGCCGGCATATTTATCGATGACAGTCCGGGTATCCGGATCAATGAAATCCGTTCCAAATGCAGACGCCTTCAGCAGGAGCACGGCCTGGGCATGATCATGATTGACTACCTGCAGCTGATTATGGGAAGCGGCCGCGGCAGCGATAACCGCCAGCAGGAAGTATCCGAGATCTCGCGTTCATTGAAGGCACTGGCACGTGAACTGAAAGTGCCGGTCATCGCACTATCCCAGCTATCCCGCGGAGTCGAGCAGCGGCAGGATAAACGTCCGATGATGTCCGACTTGCGGGAATCAGGAAGTATTGAGCAGGATGCCGATATCGTATCTTTCCTTTACCGGGAAGACTACTATGATAAAGAAACTGAAATGCAGAACATGATTGAAATCATTATTGCGAAACAGCGTAACGGCCCGACAGGAACGGTAACTCTGGCTTTCGCCAAGGAATACAATAAATTCCTCAATATCGACTGGAGTCAGCACGAATCACCGCCATCGTACTAATCTATACAGCACGTCCTTTCTCTATTGCCATAGAAAAGGATGTGCTGTTTTTCATAGTGTCTGCGAAGCCAAATCCGCTTGAAAAAAGTGCGGTTTCGCCCTAATCGTGATAGAGTTAAAGGATACGGAAAGATAATTTTCAGCCCGTCCATAAGAACATAACTATAGAAAAGCATGTAAATATTCCGTGCAGAATACCCTATGTTTATATTTTCAAAATTAGATTTTTATTTTAACAAACCGTCTAAAAAAACCGGTCGCCGATTATGGCGAGAAAGGATTTGACCATGCAAAATAAAACAATATTTGTAGTAGACGATGAAAAACCCATCGCAGACATCATAGAATTCAACTTAAAGAAAGAGGGATTTAACGTTTTCTGCGCATATGACGGAGAAGAGGCCATTAACCGTGTAGAAGAAATACAGCCGGACCTCATGCTGCTCGACATCATGCTGCCGAAGCATGACGGAATGGAAGTATGCCGGGAGGTGCGGAAAAAATATGATTTTCCTATTATTATGCTGACCGCAAAAGACTCGGAAATTGATAAAGTGCTAGGGCTTGAGCTTGGAGCTGACGATTATGTCACGAAGCCATTCGGAACGAGAGAATTGATTGCACGCGTAAAGGCAAACTTGCGGCGCCATGCAAAAACTGTGGCAGAAGACCAGGAAGAAGAGACAAACGATATTACCGTGGGTCAATTGGTAATTCAGCCGGATGCGTATTTTGTCCAAAAGCGCGGAGAAACGATTGAATTAACGCATCGCGAATTCGAGCTGCTGTATTATCTCGCAAAACATATCGGCCAGGTCATGACACGGGAGCATTTATTGCAGACTGTGTGGGGCTATGATTATTTCGGTGATGTCCGGACAGTCGATGTCACGATTCGCCGCCTGCGCGAAAAAATTGAAGATACACCAAGCCATCCGAGCTGGATTGTTACCAGACGCGGTGTAGGCTATTACTTGCGCGACCCGGAACAGGAGTAAGCCGCTATGCAGAAAGTAGGGTTTTTCCGGTCAATTCAAGTCAAGTTTGTTTTGATTTATGTACTTCTCATACTTGTAGCCATGCAGATTATCGGGCTGTATTTTGCCCGTGAACTGGAACAAACACTGAAAGAAAACTTTACGAACTCGATTGTAGACCGGATGAACCTGGTCGAGTTCAGCGTTCGGGAAGAAATTACAAAAAAGCGTAAAGACGATGATCCGACACTGGAACAAAGCCTGAAAAACGTTCTGGCGGAGTTCACTTCAGATGATATTATTGAAATACGTGTAATTAACTCGAAATACCGTATTTTGGCATCGTCTTCATTTGAAAATCAAACGAGGGTCGGGCAGCATTCGACCAATGACAATGTGCGTAAGTCCATCACATCAGAGACGATAAAAGACGTCGTGGAAATTGATCCGCAGTCGCATAACCGGGTGCTCTCCCTCGCTAAACCGATCTTTAATGGCAATGAAATTGTAGGGTCCTTATACGTGGAAGCCAATATCGAGTCCGTCTTTCAGCAAATCGAAGAGATCAACCGAATATTGGCGGGAGCCGCGGCCGTCTCACTGACCATTACAATCATTGTGGGAATCTTCATTGCCCGGGCATTTACCCGTCCTATTTCGGATATGCGGCGGCAGGCACAGGCAATGGCAAAAGGGAATTTCACACGGAAAGTTAAAGTGTACGGAATGGACGAGATGGGTCAGCTGGCCATCGCCTTTAACCACTTGACCAATCAGCTGCAGGAATCACAATCTACAACAGAGAGTGAAAGGCGGAAACTGACATCCGTTCTTGAAAATATGACAGACGGTGTAATATCGACTGACCGTAAAGGGCGGATTAGCCTGATTAACGATTCTGCCCTGCAAATGCTGAATGTAACAAATGATCTGGTCATCAACCGTCCAATCGCCAGTATCCTTGGAATTGAAGATGAGTATACGTTTGAAGAGCTGATTCAACTAAATGAGTCAATACCGCTGGACTTCAGTACAGAAGAGCAATCATATATATTGCGGGCGACCATTTCTGTCACGCAGCGTGAAACTGGCTTTGTCAACGGTCTGATTGTCGTATTGCATGATAATACGGAGCAGGAGAAGATTGACATGGAACGCCGGGAATTTGTATCGAATGTATCCCATGAATTACGGACACCGCTGACAACAATGCGAAGTTACTTGGAAGCATTGGCTGAAGGGGCATATAAAAATGAAGAAATCGCCCCGAACTTTCTGCGTGTTACACAAAATGAAACAGAGCGGATGATTCGCCTGGTCAATGACCTGCTGAAACTATCCCGAATGGACAGCAAAGAATATGAACTGAACAAAGAATGGGTGGAATTCAACCGGTTCTTTAATGCAGTCATTGAGCGCTTTGAATTTTCCAAGTCGCAAAATGTCCGTTTTACACGAAACTTGTATTCGAGCAGTCTGTTTGTTGAAATTGATACCGACAAATTAACGCAAGTACTCGACAATATCATCTCCAATGCGCTGAAATATTCGCCAGACGGCGGAGAAGTCCGTTTTGGCGTGACTGTCTCGGGTGATTATATTAAAGTGATGATTTCAGATGACGGAATGGGAATCCCGAAATCCAATGTCAATCGTATTTTTGACCGTTTTTACCGTGCAGACCGTGCGCGTTCACGAGCACTCGGCGGAACAGGCCTCGGCCTGGCAATCGCGAAGGAAATGATTGCAGCGCACAAGGGAGATATTTGGGCACAAAGTGAAGAAGGGAAAGGCACAACCATTTTCTTTAAACTGCCCTTTGAACAACAAGAGGACGGTGAGTGGGATTGAAACGCATCGAAACAATTAAATCTATTGTGCTGTTGTTGCTCGTCTCGCTGAGCGTCCTGTTCACGGTTACGATCTGGAACTATTCGCCGAATTACGAACCGCTTGAGCAGTCACAAACTGTAGATATATCTATATCGAAGAAAAAGACAATTGATGAAATTATTAAGCCATATAAACTGCTTACCCATTTAAAAGATCAGGTGCTGGGTTCTGTAAATACGGAAAAGATTGATACTATTCTCGCTGAAATGAATACATGGCATCTGTCGAATTTGCAGCTGGTAAGCCAGGATATGAACAAAGCAGATATTGCGAGGGTCCTGAGGCAGCCCAGCCAGATGACACTTTATTTTCCCGGCGAAGTGCCTATGCTGGTCTATGATAATGTACTGCTTGTCGATGATACGAGTATACCGGAGGCCACATTTAACCGGCTCGTCATTGACTGGAGCCGATCGACGCAGGCACCAGTTATTCATATGCTAAGTGAGATCAGCGGCCTGCATTACCAGGCGCAAGTGACATTGCCGAATAAAACGAGCTTCTTGCGCAACGTAGTGGATGTGGGCCAGTCATTTGAGGAATATGCGGAAATCGACCGGGGCAATGCAACATTTCTGGCCGTGCCAAAAAATCCTGTAAAGGTTACACGCAATACGTATTATCAGGAAGAAATTAATCCGCTTCGATTCCGCGATGCACTGTTCAGTGATCCAAACGCAGTACGGCGGAGTCAGGTGGATCCGACCCACGAGGAATACGGGGACGACCATGCTTTTATGAATGTCAATACAGAGATCAAAAGGCTGAGTTATGTCATGCCCGCGGTGGAAAGCCAGGAAATTGCGATTCCATCCGAACTGCTGCTGAATACAATTGATTTTGTCAATGAACACGGCGGCTGGACTGATGAATTCCGCTATGCCTATATGAATCCAATATCCCGTTACGTAAAGTTTCAGCTGTACGCCGAGGGTTTGCCGGTCTTCAGCGAACATTCAGGCACGAATGAAATTACGGAGACGTGGGGGGATAACCGGGTCTTTAAGTATATACGTCCGTACTACTCATTGGACGTTAATATTGAGGCTGTAAAAGAGGAGCTGCCTTCAGGAGTGGAAGTGGCGGAAGCTTTGCGTGAATCAGAAGAGCTGGACTTTGAGCTGATCGAGGAAATCACACCGGGTTATTTCATGATTCATGACGTGGAGAAAAAACTGATTATTTTACAGCCATGCTGGTATTATCTGATCAAAGATAACTGGCTGCGCTTTATGCCGGGTGACTTGCAAGGAGGTGGATCGAGTGGATTGGAATAGAACCAAAACAATTTTCATCATCGTCTTCTCGATCTTGAACGTCTTCTTGTATTGGCTGTATCTGGATAGGCAAATGGGTGTTGGAGATATGCAAGTGCTCGGGAAAACATCCGTAGAAGAAACGCTTCGGCTTGAAAATATTACGTATGATCCAATCCCTTTTAGTAAAAAAGAGGTCTCTTATTTATCTGCTCATATCGCGACATTTTCAGAAGAAAAACTTGATAAGTTAAGCAACCAGTCATTCAGCTGGGATGAAAAGTCCAGATTACTGTCCCGCATGAAAAAGAAAGTAAGTATCAAGAATGATGAAGGTGAACTGGAGTTTGACGAGTTTTTGAGCAAATATGTGCTCAAAGGCGAAGAGTATGTACTATGGGAGGCGGATGAAGAAGATCAACGTGCTGTATTCTTTCAGCGTGTAAAAAATGAAACGATATTTTACAGTCCCAACGCCATGCTAATTGTTCATTGGGATGATGACGGGAAAGTCACGCATTATGAACAGCGCATGCTGGAGGAGTTTTTAAGCTTCAATCATAAAAAGGACTTGCTGTCGCAGGACGATGCAGTGACTTCACTTGTTACGCGCGGCTATCTCCAACCTGATTCCACGGTAATGCAGGTGAAATCAGGTTATTCAACACTCGTTCAATTGACGGAGACCCAAGTATTTGCACCAACGTGGAACGTTCAGGTAAAATTGAAGGACGGAACGATTGAACATTACTTCATCAACGCGATTGAAGGGAAAGTCATCGAGTTCCAGCCGGAGATGTTAGAAGAACAAATAGAATAGGAGTTTTCCACATGCGATTTAGCATTTTAGCGAGCGGCAGTACAGGCAACTCGCTATATATAGAGACAGATGAGCATGCTTTTCTCGTAGACGCCGGAATGAGCGGTAAAAAAATTGAAGGTTTGCTCGGATCGATCAATCGCTCCATGCAACATATTGACGGCATTTTCGTCACACATGAACACAGTGATCATATTAAAGGAATCGGTGTACTCGCCCGGAAATATAAAACACCAATCTACGCCAACGCAAAAACGTGGCAGGCGATGGACGGTCTTGTAGGTGAGATTCCTGTTGATCAGCGCTTCCATTTTGATATGGAAACGGTGAAAACATTCGGATCACTGGATATTCAATCATTTGCTGTATCCCATGACGCGGCGGACCCAATGTTTTATACGTTCAACGAAGGCGGCCGCAAACTGGCGATTATTACAGACACGGGCTATGTAAGTGACCGTATGAAAGGCCATATACAGGGGGCTGACAGCTTTGTATTTGAAAGCAATCATGACGTCAGTATGCTGCAGATGGGACGCTATCCATGGTCCATCAAACGCCGAATTCTGAGTGATGTAGGCCACGTATCCAACGAGGATGCGGCAGTTGCGATGAGCGAGGTAGTGGCCGAAAAAAATACACAGATTTATTTAG
Source organism: Sporosarcina sp. P37 (assembly GCF_002109365.1). Classification (NCBI taxonomy): domain Bacteria; kingdom Bacillati; phylum Bacillota; class Bacilli; order Caryophanales; family Caryophanaceae; genus Sporosarcina; species Sporosarcina sp. P37. The sequence goes on along the minus strand of NZ_CP015349.1, from coordinate 1,822,637 downwards.
CCCATCTCAGTCTGGATAACAATATGAAAGACTTGGCGCGCATGAGCGTAGCACAGACATTGGAAGACTGCGGTATTCGTGCAGGGGAATTTGTGCATTTGCATGATACCGATGCCGCAGAACCGACCGAGCTGGTGCTAGTCTGAAGAAATTGCGAAAAGCCTTGCTTAATTAGTGAGGCTTTTCGGGTTTTCAGGCATTCATTTGGGTACAGTATAGGTAGGAATACGTTCTCATAAGGAGGAAAAGCGAATGGATGATGAAAGAAGAACAGAGTGGCAGCCCAGCCAGCCGTCAGAACCGAAACGTGAACAAAAGCGCAAAGGAGAATTTTGGCCGGCACTGTTTGGCGCATTACTGGGCGGCGCGATTGTATTTGCACTTATGACGTATGCTGCTGGCTTATCAGCTGATGACAGTGCGGTGCAGTCGGCGAAAACAGAGAATACACCTGACTCACAGCACGTACAAATACCGATGGATATCTCGTCGGAAGTAACGGATGTAGTGGATGAGGTGGCAACGGCTGTTGTCGGCATTACGAACATCCAGACTGTCCAGGACTTCTGGTCGGCCAGAAAAACGACACAAGAAGCGGGATCTGGGTCTGGCGTTATTTATAAAAAGTCAGGCGATAAGGCGTATATCGTTACTAATCATCATGTCGTTGAAAACTCCGAGCAACTGGAAGTGACATTTGATGATGGAACGAAAACAGAAGGTAAATTAATCGGCAGTGATCTATGGACAGACCTTGCAGTGGTTGAAATTGATGCAAAAGACGTGGATGCAGTAGTAGAATTTGGCGACTCAGATACGCTGAAACGCGGTGAATCCGTGATTGCAATCGGTAACCCGCTGGGACTGGGATTTGCAGGTTCAGTGACTGTCGGCGTCATTTCAGGCAAAGACCGTTCCATTCCGATGGATTTAAACAAAGACGGCATCATCGATTGGCAGGCTGACGTTCTTCAGACTGACGCAGCCATCAACCCGGGGAATTCCGGCGGCGCTCTGATCAATATGGCGGGTCAATTAATCGGCATCAACTCCATGAAAATTTCGCAGGAGACAGTGGAAGGAATCGGACTTGCTATTCCGATTAACATTGCACTGCCGATCATTGAACACTTAGAGGAAACAGGACAAGTAAACCGCCCGACGATGGGTGTATCATTGCTGGATCTTCAACAAATACCGATTCAGCAACAGCAGCAGACATTGAAGCTGCCTAAAGACATAACAGAAGGCGTTGTGGTCACCGATATTATGTCGAACTCGCCGGCTGTGGCAGCAGGAATGGAAAAGTATGATACCATCGTGCAGCTTGATGAAGAGAAAGTGACGGATATGGTCAGTCTGCGTAAGTATTTGTATAATAAAAAAGAAATTGGCGATCAGCTGAAAGTTACCGTCTACAGAGACGGTAAGAAAATGGAATTAGAAATGGTATTGAAGGACGGAAATACATTCTAAGCTGAATCAGCATTGTCCACATAGTGAACAACTTTTAGTCCACATCAGGCATCCGGCGAAAACGCGCTGTGATGCCTGATTTTTTTTGGACTTATCCAATTGTGGATAAAATCAAAATTATGTGTATAATATTGTGTAAAAGAAAATGTGTAATAAATAGTAAAAATAACGAAAGTGACAAGTGCTAAACCCTTACAGGACAATAGATTGGGGTCTTTTCATATTTCACATAAAAATGGGATTTCTATTCAAAAAAAATAGTGAGTGGAAAGTTATCCACAAATAGCTGATGGAATAGTCAGAGAGATTCACATGTAGTAGGGAACAAAATATCGGACACAATATGTAGATGCCCCTGTGGATATGTGCATAAGTATTGTGTATAACTTTTGGAGAGCGAGTGGATAAACTGTGAATATAACAATTGTAACCGTGGGTAAGTTAAAAGAGAAGTATTTAAAACAAGGGATTGACGAGTATATAAAGCGTCTGAACAGCTATGCAAAAATGCAATTAATTGAAGTGGCAGATGAAAAAGCACCCGAAACATTGAGTGAAGCCGATATGGAAATCGTCAAAAAGAAAGAAGCGGATCGAATCCTGGCGAAAATTGCTCCTGATGCACATGTCATTGCACTGGCAATCGACGGAAAGATGAAAACTTCGGAAGAATTCGCAGCCAGTATGGAATCACTCATGACGTACGGCAAAAGTAAGATAGTCTTTGTGATTGGCGGATCACTCGGATTACACAGCTCCGTCTTGCAGCGCGCAAATGAGAAGTTGTCTTTTTCCAAGATGACATTCCCGCATCAGCTGATGAAATTAGTATTGGTGGAGCAGATTTATCGGGGGTTTCGGATTATTAAAGGAGAACCGTATCATAAATAGCATAAAAAGAAGACAAAGAAAAGGAAGTAAAACCTCATAAAAAAATATCCGATAGGAACATTTTATTCTGCGTCATTTAGAGTGTTTGTGGATTGTTAACTTTGTAAAAGAGAGGTTCTTGATTATGAAAAGTGGTCGTTATTTGCTGTAGTATTTTCCTGTATGCTAGTGATCTCGGCATGCGGATCGAAAGAAACTGACAAAGAAGCGGATAATTCGTCTGGCACGAATGAAAAAAATACCGATTCATCTAAAAAAAGACTCCACCAACTATATGGGTTCATTCAAATTGAAAATGAACTTGTTAAAAGAACAAATGCTTATAAAGACGGCAAAGTGATTTATCTGAATACAGAAGCGTGGTTCTATGGCGGCGGATTGCAGTCATTGAAAACGATGATTGCAGATACAGAGGCATATTGGAATTAAAAACTTCATTAAAATGTATGTAAAAAGAAGCTGCAACCGACAAGCTGTTAGACCCTGCTTATCGGTTGCAGCTTTATTGTTGGATAAAATACGTGCAAGTTAGAATTACTTATTTCAACTTGGAAATATACTCTTTTAAAACAAGATAGACATAATCTTGATTGGCCGAAGCCGTTTCTGGATTATACTGACCGTCGTTAGTTTTGTTATTAGAGAGAATACGGATTCCTAGAAAAGGAACATTGTAACTTTCAGAAATTTGCGCTGCAGCAGCACCTTCCATTTCTTCAACAGAAGTACCGTACTTTTCATGGAACCAGTTTATGCGATCCACTTCGTTATTCCACAAGTCAGCGGATCCAATCGTTCCTTCTACAACTTTCCCTAGTTTATATTGGTCTTTCACAGCATTAGCCGCTGCCAATAATTCATCATCGCCTTCAAAGTAGCGGATCTTCTCTGCATTAGGGTCTTCCCCTGCACTGCCTTCTGAAGCCATAAGGTCCATAGGCTTCCATTGTGAAGGATCCATTCCTTCGTTTTCTTCAGCAGATGCAGTCTTCATAGAACCGATATTGACTGTCCGTTTACCTAAGACTATGTCAAATACGTGTAAGTCCGGATCATGTCCGCCTGAAGTTCCCTGATTGATAATAGCGATAGGGTCGTACTTTTCAATTGCCAATGCAGTAGCAGCTGCAGTGTTTTCCATCCCTTTACTGGTCTTTGTAACAATTACAGGATATTCATCAATAGTTCCTTTATAAAAAACAAAGTTTCCCGATTCTTCAACTTCCATGTCATTTAACTTTTCAGCGAATTTCTCTGCTTCAATAGGCATTGGCCCCTGAACAATGATCGGACGCTTTTCAGTGTCTGATGTACTTGTAGCAGCAGAGTTACAGCCTGAAACGATCGTCGCGAGAAAAATCATGCATACAATAAATCCAACTAATCTCAAGTTTCTCAAAGATATTCTCCTCATTCCTGAAATAATTTCAATCGAATAGTATTCCTCAGCTTACTGCTTTCCCCAGTACATTATAGATTTCATTAGTCTGCTCAATTATGAATGACGGTAACGGTATGATGACAGTAGAAATTCATTAGGCATTATCAAGACTTTTGGATCAATGTACTTAATGATAAAAATAGTAAAAAGAACTACTTCGATGAATACGTTATGATTATAGCAGAGGTTTTTTGTGCTTTCAACCGATATACGAACATTTATTTAAGTTATATATTTATTGTACGTTACCTAGCGCAAACAACTTTCCTGAAACTGGATAAATATACGGAGTGGCTCTGAATGACGAACAATTTGTATGAAAATAATACTTTGAAGATATAATGTCGATATGGATAAGAGCTATTGTACTTCTCCTATGTTTTAATCCGTTATACATTGCCATCCTATATGTCAGTAAGTAATCGCATCCAAACAAAAAAGTATACGAAAAGTTTACGTAAGTATAGAATAGGACAGTTGGCATATCGTTGCAGGAAGGTGGTAAATATGTTAAAAGCATATGCTTGGCTGACGCTTTGTGTAATGGTGTGGGGCAGTAATTTTGTTTTCGGAAAGATGCTGGTTCAGGACTTTTCCCCGACTCTTCTCACTTCGCTCAGACTGTTGTTTATTGTGCTATTTCTGATTGGACTATCTTCATATAAACTGCAAGTGAAACGGCTACATACATATGATTTACTGGCAGTGTTTTTTCTTGGCGTTTTTGGTGTTTTTATTAACCAGTGGTCTTTTTTCGCTGGATTAGAAACAGCCGATTCAACAACTTCTGCATTGATCTTGGCAACTACTCCCATTTTGACCGGTGTATTAGCAGGCATTTTTTTAAAAGAGAAGTTAACCATTCGTATGCTGCTCGGATCTGTTGTTGCGGTCATAGGTATTTACTTTGTTGTAGCAAAAGGGGATATGTCTTCTATTCATATCGATAAAGGTTTGTGGTGGATTGTCGTCACGATGATTACTTTTGCTATGCTGATTATCGTCACTAGACTGCTGTCCAATAGAATGGATCCGCTTGCCATTACTTTATATTCAAATGTGGTCGGACTGGTTGTGTCGGTTCCTTTCATATTTTTACTTGATACACCCATACGAATGAGTTCAAAGGTTTCAGATTGGTCCTTTCTAATTGGGACTGCCGTTGTGGTACACGGTATAGCCATGTTGATTTGGAATAATAACATCAGATACGTTGATGCTTCAAAAGCTTCTATATTATCTAATTTAGAACCTTTTGTAGCGATGATTATGGGTTTGATTTTGCTGTATAAGCCAATCACGGGTCCGGAAATTGTCGGCTCACTGTTTATAGTGGGAGGAGTAGTGCTGTCGACGTATCAGCGAAGAAAGCTAAAGCTGGCTGAAGTAACGGTGCCTTCAGCCAGGAATCATTATAAGTAAACTATTCTTTATAAAAAACGGCCTCTTTCTTTGATGCAGACGAATGTCCTGCAAAAGGAAAGGGGCCGTTTCATTCTATATATTTTTAAGTCAGTTCAGGGAACAAATAGTGGAGCACATCCGTCGTCAAGCGGCGTGATGTGCCTTTGTACGGGTAGATATGCATATACATCGAAGGATTAAAGTTCGCTTCAATGATGCCGTATGCACCCGGATTCGCCGCCGGAACATCCAGATCATCAATAATCAAATCGATGCCGCTGATTTTCGCTCCGAGTGCGGCTACTGCATCTGCTGCGATCTTCTTATACTCCTCTGAAATCTGGTCCGTTACATCAATGGAATCTCCGCCTGTGCTGACGTTGGAGTTTTCGCGCAAGTAGACGATTTCGCCGTCTGCCGGAATGGAATCCAATTGATACCCTTGACCTTTCAGCATGAGAATCTCTAATTCACCTAATTGAATCAGTTCTAACGGTGTCCGGTGGTCAGTCCCGCGCAGCGGATCACGGTTTTTTTCTGTGACCAGTTCTTTGATAGTGTGTATCCCGTCGCCCGTGACATTTGCGGGGACACGCAGCATCACTGCAAGGACTTTGTCTTGCAGCACAAAGAACCGGTATTCTGTGCCGCTCAGGAACTCTTCAATTAATATAGAAGAATCTTCATCAAACGAGATATTGACTGCCTGTTCAAAATCTTCATAGCCAGCGCCATCTTTAAAGATGGATATACCCAGTCCATAGTTTGTTGTTTTCGGCTTCACGACGAAAGGGGTCTTGGCAAACAGCTTATAGGCACGCAAAGCGTCTTCGACTGAATTAAATTCGTCGCCGAGCGGCACGCGGAAACCTTTGTCATGAAGAATTCTTTTCGTGACTGTTTTATTCTCCATAATTAAAGTGGCGATATATGTGTCTTTGCTTGTCATATTGCCGTTTTTTACGTATTCTACATGATCACCCAGTTTTAGCTCCAAAAACTGATCATGGCGGTCGAGTATTTTTATAGAAATGCCCAGCTGTATGGCATCATACATTAAAATCTGCGTCGATAACTCCATATCAGTAAAGCCGGTTAACTCGTACGGTTTCTCCCATAACTTCGTGTGTGTCTCGTTCGCAATTTCCACAGCTACCTGTCTTTGACTGCTTTTCTGGCTCTCCGTATACAGTCTGCCCGCCAAAGTTTTACTTGGATCCGCAATTCTCTCTCTCAGATCGTCAAATAATGATTCGGAAACAGGGAAATCCAGTTCTTTCGACAGCATTTCCATCCCATTGACCAATTCATAAGCTTCGGCTTCAAATTGCGTACGTGCCAGCGGGTGTTCAAGGGCTACGGCATCATTACGTGCATCGCCTGCATTGCCCCATTCGTCATTCTGAGGATCTTCGTCTTTCTGCAGAAGGTACAGCAGGAAAATATGCAGAAATTCTGCCTGTTCGTAGCTGATTCCATTCGTTTCAAAAGGATTCAAGTCTATATTTCGTACTTCTACGTAGCGCACTCCGTCGTTTATGAACTCCGCCACCTGCTCACTGCCGCGTAAACGCATTGCTGTGTAGAATTCCTTTTCTTCCACCAGCTGGCCTCTATTTACGGCGGAAGTCAGGTCTTCAATGTACTTCTGTATAGTACTGAACGATACAGCCACATCGTCGTGATTCCTGTAACCGTACCGGCTGCTGCGGATGCTTCTGACAGGCTCATTCGGCTGATCATCGCATCCGTAAAAGTTCTCTTCACTGGCAGGGGAGGCACCGTAAAAGTACGTAACGAGCCAACGATAGTACAAGTAATTCCGCGTCAGTTTTAAATAAATATCTGTCTTAAACCGGTGGTAATCATCCGTCTCCGACTGCAAATCAAACAGCGTCCGCAACAGGTCATCGCTGAATTCAAAGTTGAAATGAATTCCGCAGATCATTTGTTTCCGGCGTCCGTATGAGTTAGCCAAAGAGCGGCGATAAAGAACATTTTCACTATTGTTCAATTTAGCAATCACGATGTCTTCCTCTTTTTCAGGCAACGCAGGGGGCATGCTTAACGGCCACAGCATTTCTTCCTTACCCATGGAACGATAGGCCACGTCGTGAATGCTTGACAGGCAATTGAATAATTCATCCAGCGTATCCAGAACCGGAGTGATTAATTCCATTTGGGTCTCTGAGAAATCACGCTGAATATACGGATGGCCATCACCCATACCAATCGCTGCGGGATGATCCGTCGTCGCTAAGTTCCCTGACAGATCTACCCGCTGACCTTCTTTTTCTATACCGTAACGGGCTTTTGAAACGTATGGCTTCACTCGTTCATCGGCTAACATCTTTTTTAGATCCATCGCAATTATCCCACCAATATCATATATTTTTACTTCCGTTCTTCTATCTTAATTCATATCTCCTTAAAAACAAAAATATCCACACTGCAGGCAATGTGGATAATTTGGCTTGTAAGAGTATCGGACGGCATCGTTGACCAGCGCTTCTGCAGCTGCATTTGTTTGCCGGTCAACTGGCATGCCTCTTTAAAATCAGCAAGTTGAAAGTGCGCAAGGAACCTGTTTTTGAATGTATAACAATCAAAAGAACTGTACCCGAGCCTTTCCAACTCACAGCATAAAAACCACTTACTTCAAGTGCTTCATATGAAAATTAAAATGCTGTTCCAGGAAGGAAGAGATGAAAAAGTAGCTGTGATCATAGCCTTCTGCTTTGTTATAGTCCACGGCCTGACCATGCTGCTCGGCATTCTCGAGGAACGGCTTTTCATTCAACTGTTCGGGATAAAAGCCATCTGAAGTGCCTTGCGTAATGAGAATCGGCGGCATGCCTTCTTTTTTCACAAGCTCGGCCGTATCCCACTCTTTCCAATCTGCTTTGTTTTCACCCAAGTAAGTTGAGAATGCTTTGATTCCCCAAGGAACATCGCTCGGACTGGAAATAGGGGAGAAAGCAGAAATCGCTTGGAAACGATCTGCATTTTTCATGCCGATCATTAATGCCCCATAACCGCCCATGGAGTGCCCCATAATACTTTCTTTCCCTGAAAAGTGCGGAACGAGAGTGGAGGCGATGTTGCTTAATTCCTCCGTAATATACGTATACATCTGATAATTCTCTGCCCACGGCGCTTGCGTCGCGTCTACATAAAAGCCCGCTCCCTGTCCAAGATCGAAAGCTTCGTCGTCGGCTATGTCTTCTCCGCGCGGCGACGTGTCAGGAATGATGACTGCTGCCTGATGTTTTTCTGCCAGACGCTGGAAACCGCTTTTTTGACTGAAGTTATCGTCTGTGCATGTTAATCCAGAAAGCCACCAAATTAAAGGAATTTCTTTTTGTTCTTTATTTGAGGGCAAGTAGATGCTAAATGTCATGTTACACTTTAGGACTTCTGAGTAATGGTTGTATTTACACTGTTCTCCGCCAAAAGAGCGTCTTTGCTCAACGCGTTCCAGACTCATGTTCTCACTCTCCGTATGTTAAAATTGTACGAATGGATTCACCTTTATGCAGTAAATCGAATGCTTCGTTAATGTCTGTAAAGTTCATCTGATGTGTTATAAACGAATCCAAGTCAATATCACCGTTCATATAGTCTTCAATCATGCCCGGCAGTTCTGATCTGCCTTTAACGCCGCCAAATGCAGATCCGCGCCATACTCGGCCTGTGACTAACTGGAATGGACGGGTATGAATTTCTTTGCCTGCAGCAGCAACGCCAATGATAATACTTTCTCCCCAACCTTTATGACAGCATTCAAGTGCAGCTTTCATCACTTCGACATTTCCGATACATTCGAAGCTGTAATCAACGCCGCCGTCTGTCATTTCTACAATGACTTCCTGAATCGGCTTGTCATATTTAGAAGGATTAATGAAATCAGTGGCACCCATCTTCTCTGCCAGTTCGAATTTATCTTCATTTAGGTCAACCGCAATAATACGGCCAGCTTTTGCCTGCTGTAATCCTTGAATAACTGCCAATCCGATAGCTCCCAGGCCAAAGACCGCCGTTACAGCGCCTTCTTCAACTTTTGCGGTGTTGTGAACAGCCCCGATGCCTGTAGTGACTCCACAGCCGAATAGACAAACTTTATCAAGCGGCGCGTTTTCATCGTCGACTTTAACTAAAGAGATCTCTGATACAACAGTATATTCACTGAATGTACTCGTTCCCATATAGTGATAAATAGGTTCTCCATTATAAGAGAAGCGTGTTGTACCGTCTGGCATTAACCCTTTACCTTGTGTTTCGCGGATTGCGCTGCACAAGTTTGTTTTACCTGACAGACAGAATTTACATTTTCCGCACTCAGGTGTGTAGAGCGGAATCACGTGATCTCCAGGCTTGACGGAAGTTACGCCTTCACCTACAGAGACGACCACACCGGCACCTTCATGACCTAATACGGCAGGGAATACTCCTTCCGCGTCATCACCGGATAGTGTATATGCGTCTGTATGGCAGACGGAAGTGTAAAGAATCTTAACTAATACTTCGTTAGCTTTTGGCTCTTCTACATCGATTTCTACTATCTGAAGCGGTTCTCCAGGTTTGAATGCAACAGCTGCTCTACTTTTCAAATGAAGCCCTTCTTTCTATTGTTTTTTAGTGTTTACATTCCCATCATTACATACTATAATTCATCATGCAATACTGACTGTTTTGTCACTATGGACATGAATAATAGCAGAAAGAAGTGGAATGATATGGTTATTCATTATAAAGATAAAACGTATTTCACTAGCAAGGATTTGGCATTATCCGTAATAGGCGGACGATGGAAAATCGCAATTATCTGGTGTCTGCTGCAGGAATCTCCATTACGGTTAAGCGAGATCCAGAAAAAGCTTCCTGACGCGAATCAGCGCATGCTGATCAGACAGCTGCGTGAGCTGGAAGAGGACAACATTATAACGCGCTATGTATATCCTGTAGTGCCGCCTAAAGTGGAATATCAATTAAGTGAAATCGGCTTGCTTCTGAAGCCTGTTGTTACTTCAATTTGTGATTTTGGCGATCAATTTATGGATTCAATAGAAAACGACAACCGTGACAGCGCAGTAGAGTAAATTCATTGCTGTGCATCGTCTGCGTGAATGACGACAACAGACAGCCCATCCAGTTATACTGAACATATAGCAACAAACTAGAAAGGGTACAGGTGATTAGATGAACAATAATGATGTGCTGAGCAGATTACGCTATGCACTGGATCTGAAAGATTCGGCTATGGCAGAAATCTTCGCGCTCGGCGGAATGGAATTAAAGAAAGCAGAAGTGAAAGAAATGCTGACGAAAACGAATGATGACAGTACGGATGAAATGCAGATGAATGAATACGCAAAAGAAATCGATAATATTACATTGGAATCGTTTCTAAACGGGCTGATCAGTTTGAAAAGAGGAGTGCGCGAAAATACGGAACATGCTCCGCAGCCATTCCTTATGTCAGAAGAAGGTCATCGGAATGTAAATAATATCTTGCTGAAGAAAGTTAAAATTGCACTTTCTCTTACAAGTGAGGATATGCTGCAAATCCTGGAAGATGCAGGAGTGATAATCTCCAAAAACGAATTAAGTGCGGTGCTTCGTAAAGAAGGCCACCGAAACTATAAACCATGCGGCGATCGGTATGCACGGAACTTCTTAAAAGGATTGGCTATGCGATACCGAAATCAGTGATAAGATAAACAGCAGTAGGTAATGGAAGAAAAAATGGCAGGGAGTGTGGAACGAATATGCGCAATAAAGCGTGGTATTTCATAATAAGTGTCATGGCATTGGCGATTCTTTTAGCGGGCTGCGGAAAAACAGCTGAAAATGGGCCGGCGGATACACCGAAAGAACAGCCGAAGGAAGAATCTAAAGAGCAGGCAGTGGATTATTCGGCAGATGTGAAAGAAAACCCAATAGTGACAATTACAATGGAAAACGATGAAAAAATCGTATTGGAGTTAGAACCGGCAGTTGCTCCAAATACAGTAGCGAACTTCATTTCATTAGTGGAAGACGGGTATTACGACGGTTTGATTTTTCACCGTGTCATTCCAGGCTTTATGATCCAAGGAGGAGACTCTTCCGGTGATGGCTCGGGCGGACCAGGACATGCAATCGATGGAGAGTTTACATCAAATGGTTTTGAAAACAATATGAAGCATGAGCGCGGCGTCCTGTCGATGGCCCGTACGATGGATCCAAATTCCGCGGGTTCACAATTCTTCATTATGACTGACGACACAGCTTCTCTTGACGGAGAATATGCAGCCTTCGGTAAAGTAATAGAAGGTATGGAAACAGTAGACGCAATCGTTGCCGCTGAAACAGATTCTGCGGACAAGCCGGTTGAAGAACAGAAGATGAAAAAAGTTGAAGCAGACACTAAGGGCTTTGACTACCCTGCACCGGTCACCCATTGATTATAACAACTATAAAACGCAGCAGGCCACTGAGCTTGCTGCGTTTTTATTGAAGAAATGCATGCTGTATGGATTCTGCCAGGCAGGCGATTTATTTCCCGTGCAATAACTCTTCGGGCACTTTTCTTTACCGCTAAAAAAGTATCATCAATTGAAAAACCGTTTGGCGGGATCTACTGCCTTCTTCCACTGGGCAGAGTTTTCTTCAAAAGGAACTGCCTGATATTGGCCTAAGCATATTTAGCTCTTCTTGATTTGTTTCAGTACAGCTACGATCAGGAAGCTGACAATGACTAATAAAAGCCAGGAGCTCAATTTTCCAATACCGACAACATGCCATGCTGCGCTTTGATTTGGATAAGTCCATGCCCCGAAGAACGTTGCGATATTCTCTGCAATCTAGACGAAAAAGCCAATTAAAGCAAATGCAAGCGTCAGAGGCATCCGATAACGTGTGCCGTTTACCTCATAGCTGACGGATGAACGCCAAAATAGCAGAAGTACAAGTGCGGATAACCACCAGCGAACATCGATCCAGTAGTGGTGTGTGAAGAAGTTGGCATAGATTGCAGCAGCCAGCGGACCCACCGCCCAAAGCCTGGGCCATTGAATCAGACTGACGTCTAATCTTCTCCACGCCTGGCATAAATAGCTTGCGACACTCGCGTACATAAAGCCGCTGTATAACGGCACGTCCAGTATTTTAAAATAGCCCACTTCCGGATAAGACCAAGACCCCATGTGCACTTTAAAGATTTCCAAAGTCAGTCCGAGAATATGAAACAGTGTAATCACTTTCAGTTCGTCGCGTGTTTCAAGTCCTGATTTCAGCATCCGCCATTGCACAGCGATAAAGATGAGTAGCAGCCAATCGTACCTCGGCAAGAAGGGAAGAGGAATGACTTGAGTGAGTGCAAGTGAACCAAAAATTATTACAGGAAAGATGCAGGAAAGCGCCTGTTGCCAGCCGAAATAGAAAAGTTGCTGCATAGAGTGCAGTGCTTTCATTTGTAACGCGTGCAGATTCATACGTCACCGCCTACTTTTTCGTAATGGAAAGTAGTATGACGCTGAGATGAGTGGTTAGGTTCACTGCATGCAGGCGTTTCACGTGGAACATCACAAAATTGAACGAAAGAAGGCTGATAACTGTGAAAAGGTATGTGATAGACTCTCATATTCATCTTGATATGTATGAAGAGAAAGACAGGGGAAAGATTTTGAACGAACTAGATGAGAACGATGTGACGGCACTAGTGGCAGTCTCAAATGATTTGGCCTCTTCTTACCGGCAGCTGGAACTTTCCGGCATTGACAGCCGAATTAAAGCGGCAGTCGGCTACCACCCGGAACAGGCTGTTCCTGCAGATGAAGAGCTTCAGACAATCCTGCACGTCATCGATCAAACAGAACATCGTCTGACTGCTATTGGCGAAGTGGGGCTGCCGTATTATTTGCGTCAGCAGCAGCCTGAGATGGACATGGCACCTTATTTGGATATGCTGGAATGTTTTGTTCAAAAAGCGGCAGAGTATGAGTTGCCGATTGCGCTTCATGCAGTTTATGAAGATGCGGATATTGTTTGTGATTTGCTGGAGGTGTATAACGTGTCACGGGCACATTTTCATTGGTTTAAAGGTGACGACTCTGTGCTGCAGCGAATCATTGCTAACGGATATATGGTATCTGTCACCCCGGAAGTTACGTATCGGCCGAAGATTCAGCACATAGTCCAACAGATTCCGCTGCTTCAATTAATGGTCGAATCGGATGGTCCCTGGCCATTTGAGGAATCCTTTGCCGGGAAACTGACACATCCGTCGATGTTGCATGAAAGTATAAAAAGCATAGCAGGTATCAAGAGAATGAATGCAGAACATGTATACAATGAAATCTACGAAGCCACGCGCCGGTTCTATCGGATATAAAGCAGAGACATGCCATGTCCCTGCTTCAAAGTAAGTTCAGGCCCGTCAGCAGAGTACAATAATTCTATGGGGAGTAGTCTGTGCCGGAATACTTCTGGAACTTGTATCATATATAACGACCAGATTTCGCTGTGCTATATTTCCTTTGAATGATTGACCGTTCGTTAATAGGATTTCTGTTTGAGGAGACAGATTGATTTGAAGAGTGCCGTCGCTGCTTTCCAAACGCCGGTTGAAATAATCCACTTTTACATGTTGCCTGCGTGAGTCTTTGCACATGACCAGCGCTCTGAATTGCGGAGGATAGATGAAAGGGGTGGGCGCATCTGCATCGTAAAAACCTGTCACTCGGTCGCCTGCCTTGATTTTTACATGATCGACGAAGTATGTTGTCGGTTCCACCACAAAGTTCACCACATTTCCATATCCATTATCGACTGTCATCATTAAATAACAGCCATTCTCGCTGTCCCGTCCTGTTGGAAACTCATGAATTACCATGACTGCACCGCTAAAAGCTTGGATGTTCATTGTATTACCCCTCTCATTCGTAAATTACATCTATGTATCTTATGCGAATCATCGTTACTGGTGACAGAGTGCATGGATACGTCCGAAAAATGAAATAATTTTCCAATACTTATTGACTTAACTGTCAGGTAGAGATATATTAAATGATAATAGTTCTCAATCATTATCTGCATTTGCCATAACTTTGACACAATATAATTTTTGGGTAAGCAGCTTGTCTATCAAGCCGGCAACTGTTTATGAGATAATTTAGAAGTGGAAATTAAACCAATGATTGGAAAGCAGGTCATTAGGTTTATACAGCGTAAAAATAAAGAAATGAGAGGGGATTATGAATACGTGAGAAAAGCATTTCTGTCCTTCGCAGCAGCAGCCATTTTCGTATTGATGATTGGACTGCCGCAAGCGTCAGCTAAATTCGCAGATGGGACACAGTCATTACATTATCAAGTAAATCAGCCGGACAGCAGTTCAGCTTCTATTGCAGATGGCTATTTTCAGAAACCGGCACTCGTGACGGTGACGAATGGATCAGCCATAGTACAGCTTACACTGAAGGAAAGTTCTTGGATTACCAAGTTTGAACCGGAAGGCGGAGCAGTCGTAGTCAATGAAGATCTAAAGGCAAACACGCGCGTTGTGGAGTTTACCGTAAAAGATATTTCAAAACCGGTGAAAATCCCTATGAAAGTGGATGTTGATGAGATCAATTACCACCATGAATATACGGTTGATCTAGTATTTAAAGAGAACAGTCAAGTGAAGCCGCCGGCAGTTACACCGCCAGCTTCGACAACGACACCGCCCGCAGTAAAAAGTCCTTCTGCAAAACCGGGCACTAGTACAAGCACTGTAACCAGCAGGCATTCTACTGAAAGAAAAGTAGCAAATCCTCAAACAAGTGATTCAACGCCGTACCTATTAATCTTTGCATTAGCAGGTTCTGCATTTTTATTGTATAAAACCAGATTCCAAAGAAAACAGGGGGAACAATAATTATGACGAAAAAACCATCACGTGCGACGAAATTAGTGCTAGCTTCATTGCTTGCAGTATCAATGGCTATCCCAACTGCGGCATCGGCAAACGTAAGTACAAGCAATCAGGCGGCGTCTGTTCTGCAGGCGGCAGTTGCTGCTGAGCAAGTTATTGATTTTCATGTATATAAATCAGGAACAACCGTGCCGGAGCCTGCTATCAGCAGTCATATCCTGCCGCAGGGGACGCTTGTTGAAAAAGACGGCGTAACCTATGCGAAGTTAACGATTCCTGTTAAGTCTGCAGCTATGATCGCGGGTCTTCAAACACAACAAGGGGATGAATTGGCTGACGCAGCAGAAACGAAAAATGCTGACGGGACTACCACGTATACTTTTCCAATCGAAGCAGAAAAAATTTATTCGGGGAAAATTCATGTGAAAGCACCTGGGCATGAAATGCGTTATGGTTTTGATTTCAAAGCAGAAGTCGCTAAAACAGAAGCCGAGACAGTTACAAAGGTTGGCGTAAAGGTGTATAAAGACGGGACAAAAGAAGAGTCCATCATGATGGATTATATGTCGCCGACTGCATTGGTGAAAAAAGTGGCAGACGGCAATGAAGTAACGGTTTCATTCCCGAAAGGCCATTATATTCAATCATTTAAAATTGCGGGCAAAGAAATTCCTGTCGCGACAGAAGACAAAGCAACGAATGAACGCACGTATACATTTAAAGTGGCGGATCTGACAAAGCTGGTAAACGCAGATCTTCATGTAATTGTGAATGAAGGGCCTGTTAAATACGACGCAAATCATAAAGTGCAGCTTGATTTCAGCAATTCCGTAAAGCCGGCACCGACTCCAATCGTAAACCCGTTCAAGGATATCGATAAAGACGGCAACAAGGAAGCGATTCTAGCTCTTTACGGCAAAGGGATTGTAAAAGGGGCGGAAACATTCAATCCGCGCAACAACATTACACGTTCACAGTTTGCGCTGATGGTTGCACGTGCATTGAAACTTGAAACTGCTAAGTCTGCCGGATTTAAAGACTTAGGTAAAATCACGGATAAGGAACGCGTCAGTGCAATCAATGCCCTTGCAGAAGCAGGCATTGTACAGAAGAATGAGAAGTTCAATCCGAACAATACATTGACTCGTCAGCAAGGTGCGTTAATGCTGTACCGCGCAGTGAATTATGCAGCGGGCAAAGAGTTGAATATTGGCGATACAAGCCTTTCTTATTATGCAGACGGTGCAGTCATTACAGACCCTGAATCGAAAAAAGCATTTTCTTTATTGTATGCCGGTAATATTATGACAGGCTCAAAGCAAGCTGACGGCAAAGTTCTAATCAAATCAGGTGATTCATTACAACGTACGCAAATGGCCAAGATTTTACACGGCTCTTTGGAGTTCATGAATAAATAAGAGGAAATGCAGATACTTCCTTTCGCTTTTTAAAAAAGCGGAAGGAAGTTCCTGTCGTTTTACACAGGATGTAAGGAGAGTACGCCTGATATGAAAAAAATCATCTTTTTGCCTTTGCTGCTGTTATTCATCTGTGCGTCGCATCCTTTTCCTTCTGTACATGCAGAAGAACGGAAGATGATTGCAAATGGCAAGTATCAAGTTGAACTAAGTTTTTTGTCACATGAAATCACGGGTTCGGATGTTTTATTTGGCAAGCAGGCCCTTTTAACTGTGAAAGAAGGCCGCTATACGTTATCGGTTCCAGCGAAGAGTGATCACATTCTGACAAAGGCGACCGCTGTACAGCAGGGGAAAAAAACAAATACTTGGCTGGACAGGGCGGAAAATTTAGTTCAGTTTGATATAAAAGATGTACAGCAACAAGTTGAACTAACCGGCACGTATCGCCTGGCGCAGGAAAATATTCACCAGCCGTTTTCACTGAAATTGGCGATCTCAAAACAATCGCTGCCGAAATTTGAAAATGTGCAGTCAGAGCCAATGATCCGGCAGGGAAATGATACGCTTCACTACGAATTGCTGAAAGACGGAAAGCCATCCGCGATGATCGACTATATGAACCCCGTACTGCGAGTCGTTGAAAAGAATCATCGGCTCTATGTGCAGATGGAAATCCTTCAGCCTGAACGGGTGACGGGCTTTATCGCAGAACAGCATGGAAAGCTTGAAGAGCCTAACGTAGTAACGGACGCGGAAACGCGTATTATAGAATTTGAAGTGAAAGATTTCCCGAATAAAGTCCGTGCACAAATGAGGATAAAGAATCCAGAAAAAGACTATGAGCACGAAGAGGCAGTGTCTATAGTATTCGATCAGAAGCAGGCCTTGAAGTTTATGGAAAATGAACGGCAGGCGGCATCGGACAGCACAGCCATTTCTTCATTGACCAGGCGGACAGAGCAACCAGCGAAGATTGCTGTTGCAGCGAAAAAAGCCCCGGCAGCTGAAAAGCAGGACAAAGTAAAAGAAACAGGGAATACAGAAGACACACCGCCTTACGTGAGTCCGTATGAGGAGCAATTGGCATTCGACCGGATGAAGGATGTAAAAGAAAAAGAATCGGATCAGCCGGTCGCACAAGCAGCGGATGAGCCTTCAGTGGAGCCGGCAGTAAGTACTCCGAACGGACAGGATGTATCGTTTGATCTGATGAAAACGGGCGGCCTGTTGCTGCTCTGTCTGTTGTCGGGAATCTTATTAATCCGCCGGCTGACAAAGAAAAATAATGGAACGACCAGTGAATAACGAGTGGAGGATGACGATGTGCGAAGAAAATGGTTCAATGTATTGCTGCTCCTTGCAGTGATGACTGTAATTGCAGGCTGCAGCAATGCGAAAGAAGAAAAGGCTGTTTCAGATGACCGTGCTGCAGCAAACGAAAGTGCTGAAACAACTGATCAGCGAATTATTGCAGGAACTGTCGTCATAGCAGAAATTCTTGACAAGCTGGATATAGATGCAATTGCTGTTCCTGAGTCAGAAAAACAGATGGCTAAACGGTTCGACGGACTGCCTGCGATCGGCAATGCAATGGCGCCAGATATGGAAATCGTAAAGTCATTGAATCCTACAGAGTTTTTATCCGTTTCTACATTGGAATACGACTTGGAAGACAGTTTTGAACAATTAAAGATTCCTGCGAAGTTCCTTAATTTCCAAAGTGCCGATTCAATGATTAAGGAAATCCGGGATCTGGGAGAACGCTACGACCGTAAAGCCCAGGCAGATAAACTGACAGGGGACTTACAAAAGCGAATTGACGCAGCGGAAGTCGTGGCTGCCAACCGTAAAGGTCCGCGTGTATTAATTTTACTTGGGATCCCAGGCAGTTACTTAGTCGCCACGGAGAACTCATATGCCGGCGACTTGGTCAAACGTGCAGGCGGAACAAACGTCATGGAAGGCCAAGACCCAGAATACTTATCATCCAATACCGAATATTTGCATGACAGCAACCCGGACATTATTTTGCGTTTATCACACGGTATGCCCGAAGAAGTGGTGGAAATGTTCAATGAAGAATTCCAGACGAATGATATATGGAAACATTTTAACGCAGTGAAAAACGGCAAAGTATACGATCTGGATGAAGAGTTATTTGGCACAACGGCTTCTTTGCAAGTACCGGAAGCGTTAAGTGAGCTAATGAAGATATTCTATCGGTAACTCGATGAATTTCGTTGGAAAAGGAAGTCCGTCATGAAAAAAAGAATTAGCAGTTATGTAATTGTATCCTTGCTGCTCGCCGTAACGATCGTTTATTCTGCGGTGACCGGAAGTATTAAAATAGGATTCTTTGAGTTTTTAGGTGCACTTTTTGAACAGGGGAACAGCCAGATGGAAGCGATCCGAGATCTGCGTTTTCCCAGGATAATTGTGGCGATATTTGCAGGAGCCGCACTTTCTGTATCCGGAGTTCTGCTGCAGTCCGTCATGCGCAATCCGCTGGCTGATGCGGGCATTGTCGGGATATCCTCCGGTGCCGCATTTGTGCAATTGTTCATTATTTCATTTTTCCCGGCGCTCTTTTTCATGACGCCTTTATTTGCATTTGCGGGCGGAGCATTTGCTTGTTTTTTAGTATTTGCTTTGTCCTGGAAGTCTGGTCTGAGTCCGCTCAAACTGATTCTTGTCGGTATTGCAATCAATGCCATGTTCACAGGTCTGACCGAAGCGTTCATCAGTTTTGGCGGCTCTTTGAACGTCTCTGCTTCAAGTGTAATAGGCTCCAATTTGACGATGCGCACATGGAGCGATGTCTCCACGATCGCAACGTATGGAACGATAGGCTTAGTGCTGGCATTTGCGCTGTACGGCTGGTGTAATTTACTTGTTTTACAGGACAAGACGGCGAAGAGCATCGGATTTCATGTAGCACGCGCCCGGCTGATTATTGCGGCGGTTGCGGTTTTATTGGCGGCGATTTCCGTTGTTGTGGCGGGTGTCATTTCATTTGTTGGCTTACTGGTGCCGCATATTGCACGGCGTCTGGTCGGTTATGATCATAAGGTGCTCATACCGTTTACCGCACTGCTCGGAGCATTGATCATCTTATTGGCAGACACAGCGGGACGAACGATTGCAGCTCCTCTTGAGATACCTGCCTCAACGCTCATGGCAATTATCGGCGGACCGTTCTTAATATTCTTACTGCGAAAAGAGTGACCGGCTATGGAAATGAAAAGCATTATTGTATCACATGATAATACGACGAATCATTTGGATGGTGTTTCGACGACTATTCCAAGAGGAAAAATTACGACAATCATCGGTCCGAATGGCTGCGGGAAATCTACATTATTGAATGTGCTCTCCCGAAGTCATACGCCAAAGTCAGGCAGTGCTTCACTGGAGAACCGGGACCTGGTGCTGTTTAAGGCAAAGGAATTTGCAAAGAAACTGGCGATAGTCTATCAGCAAAACGAAGTGCCGAAAGATCTGACGATTGAAAAGCTGGTCAGTTTTGGCCGCTTACCGCATAAGACGCTGCTGCAGCGAAATCAGGCAGAAGACCGTAAAGCGGTTGACTGGGCACTGTCCGTCACCAATCTGACCGATAAGCGGCATGATGATTTAGAAGCGCTATCAGGCGGGGAACGCCAGCGCGTATGGATTGCCATGGCACTTGCCCAGCAATCGGAAATACTCTGTTTGGATGAACCGACTACTTATTTGGATATTTATTATCAGATTGAATTACTGGAACTTGTGAAGTCGCTGAATGAAGAACACGGGCTGACGATTGTAATGGTGCTGCATGACATCAACCAGGCGATCCGTTACAGTGATCAGATTATAATGATGAAAAATGGACGGATTGTTGCAGAAGGACCGCCGCGTCAAGTAATTACAAAGGAAGTCATCAAAGAAGTATATGGAGTAAACGCCGTTTTCAAGGAAGACGAAGAACTCGGTCTCTACATGATGTCACTTGGTATTTAGGAGGTCGGCTGATGAAAAAAAGACTGTCGAAACTGATGCCTGTCATTTATCTGGCAACCTTCCTCTGCTCGGGCTACTTGCTCGTCCAGTATTTATACACGTACGTAGAGGCAGCCAGTTCTTTGAAGGAAACGCAGCAGCTCTACGAGACGGCTCTCGAAAGCACAGCGCAAATGAGTGCTGCAGAAGAAGCCGTGTTGCCGGACGAGACGATGCGTCCTCAGTTTGAAGAATTGCACACCGTGAACTCAGATATCGTAGGCTGGATTTCAGTAGAAGGCACTAAGCTGCATAATCCCATATTGCAGGCAGAAGACAATGACTTCTATTTAAACCGGAATTTCACCCGCGAAAACAGCCGCGCAGGCAGTGTCTTTATGGATTACCGCAATGATATTACTGATATGAGCCGCAATACGGTGCTATATGGTCATGCGATGAAAAACGACACGATGTTTGGCAGTTTGAAGAAGTTCGGTGATCAAGATTACGCGGATGAACACCCCGTCATTTATGTGGACACGCTGTATGACGGCTATGATATTGAAGTGTTTGCGGCATACGAAACGACGATTGATTTCTATTACATCGAAACAGATTTTCAGACGGAAGAAGAATTTACAAATTATCTGGATGAAGTGGAATCCCGATCACTGATTGAAATGCCTGTCGAAGTAGGATCGGATGACCGTATAGTGACGTTGTCCACTTGTAATAATTCATTGAACAGTAAAGATAAACGATATGTCGTGCAAGGAAAACTTGTGAAGCGGCAAACATAGACCTATAAGAAAAGGGAGTTGCTCACGCGGGGTGACTCCCTTTCAAATTCTTTAATGATTAGCTGTGTAATGTTACGATAGATATAAAATGATGGGGTGGGGGACGTCATGGATTTAGAGCAACTGCAGGATAAATTGTATGAACATAAATCGTTATTCATTGGAGAAGAGACCGCGTTTCGTTCTGCTGTAATTATTCCGCTGGTTGAAGCGGAAGGGGAGTGGCATGTGCTGTTTGAGGTGCGTTCGCTGACGATGAGGAAACAGCCGGGAGATGTCAGCTTTCCGGGCGGAAAAATTGATGTGACGGATGCTTCACCAATGGAAGCTGCGCTGCGGGAGACACAGGAGGAGCTCGGGATTGAACCAAAGACAGTGCAAGTAGTCGGGGAGCTGAGCCCGTATATCGCGTCCCCGTCATTTGTGGTCTATCCGTTTGTTGCAGTTATTGATTATCACGAAATTATCCGGAGCTACAATAAAGATGAAGTAGAGGAAGTATTCACGATCCCTTTGAAATGGCTGCTTGAACATGAACCGTACATGCATCTGGTTTCGATCGAAACAACCCCGCAGGAGAACTTTCCATTTGAAAAGATCATGAATGGAGAGCGGTATCAATTCAGAAAACATTACTTGGAAGAATGGTTTTACGAATATAAAACGTATACCGTTTGGGGATTAACGGCCAGATTGCTGAAACATTTTATTGAGATTACAAAGAGGTAAAATGGAATGAGGATGTCCTATGAAAAAAAAGAAGTCATGGAAGTATAAACTGCTCGTTAGTTCGGCCTTTTTATTGGTGATCCTTGCAGTCGGTTTTTTTGTTTTTGTCAGTTCTTATTACAAAGCGCAGACCTATGCACAGGAGAGTCTGCAGTCCGATTCGGGCGTGACTGTGAAAGATCAGAAAGAGCTGGTGTTTGAACCGGTTTCAAATGCAGAGAATATCGGGTTCATTTTCTATCAGGGAGCGAAAGTGGACGCTGCAGCCTATGCACCAATGGCCAAAGAAATTGCCAAGCAGGGATACAAAGTAATTATTCCCCATTTGCCGTTCAGGCTGGCTATTTTCTCACCTGACTGGGCTGACAAGGTAATCCGCAATCACCCTGAAATCGATGCGTGGGTAATAGGTGGACATTCATTGGGAGGTGTAATGGCTTCCGATTATGCGTCAAGACATGAAAAAATCAAAGGTCTCGTTTTATTGGCTTCTTATCCGCAAGACACGGTGGATTTGAGTGTAGCACCGGTGCAGGTGCTGTCGATCTGGGGCAGTAATGACCGCGTGGCGGATATCGAAACTATACAAGCCGCCAAGGCTGTGATGCCGGCTGATGCAAAGTTCATCGAAATAGAGGGCGGCAATCATGCGGGATTTGGTGATTATGGTCCGCAAAAAGGAGACGGTAAAGCGTCTGTCCCGAACAAAGAGCAGACTGAGCAAACGTCCGATGCTATTGTCGAATTACTGGATGGCTTACAATAAAAGAATGCAAAAAACTGCAGACAGCCAAATGGCTGTCTGCAGTATACGGTTGAAGAGTCAGTGATTACTTATAATACAGTTAACGTCACATCGACGTTGCCTCTGGTTGCCTTGGAATACGGGCAGACTTGATGGGCTTTTTCGACAAGTTCCTCTAGTTGCGCCTTTTCGATATCTGTCCCTTTGACTTGTAATTCGACTTCAATTTTAAAGCCGCCGTCAGATTCATCTTTGCACAGGCTGACATTCGCCGTCACTTCTGACGTGAATTTAATGCGTTCTTTGCCGGCAACGAGTTGAAGTGCACCGTCAAAACATGCGGCATAGCCAGCGGCAAATAATTGCTCTGGATTAGTGGAGTTTGCTAATTCTTTTGCTCTTTTTGTTCCGGGCATTGCCGTATCTAAATCGATCACCTGGTCGGAAGATACAACATGACCTTCTCGGCCCCCATTGGCGGTTGCTGTGGATGTAAATAATTTTTCTGACATGATATCACTGCTCCTTGTCTGAACTTTTAAGTCTCACTCCATGGTATACCCGGTTTTTCGCCAATTATGTGTATCGTGCCTATTTATTTTTTTGAATATGTAAAAGTCTCACCTATGCGGTGGACAGATGAATTTAATCAGCTGGGAGTGGGAAGAGAGAATGAATAAAAAGGATATTGCAGATATTCGCAAACGCTTTAAATTGGATACAGATCTTTTAACGATTACTGATATTTATCATGTCTATATCCGGCAGGAAAGCAGTGAGATTTATCATGAAGAAAGTCAGGCTTTTGCTTTGCTTGACCGGGAGCAGCAGGAGCTGTTTATGACGAACTTCAAAAAAGTGCTGGGCGGCAAGCTGGGCATGAAACTGTTTGAAGTGAAGTTTGAACGTCAGGAAGAAGATCAGAACGATCACGCGCAGAAATTACTGTATGAAGGATTGCAAGCGGAAGAAGCGGATGAATGGAAAGATGAAATGCAGCACCTTGCGCTGAAAATGGTCAAGGATGTTCAATACGAAAAAGATCTTGTCGTCACGTTTATTCGGGGCCACTATTTTAAAAAGACCAAACGCAACAGCGAAGAAACAGAAATTGACGCACGTGATGAAGTATTTACGACGCCATTTATTTTATGCAGCATGAATCATACAGATTTGCCGAAGCGCTCCATCATCTTTGATTTTCAGGAGCGGGAATTTAAATCGAATACGATGCTGGACCCCATTATCAATCTTGCCTCGCCAATTGGCGGCTTTTTATTTCCGTGCTTCACAGACAATGCGGCTGACGTGAACCATGTACTCTACGCTGCGGGAAAAGCGAATAAACCCGATTACCAGTTCATTGAAAATGTGCTGAATGGAGAAGAAGTAGTGACTGCGGCAGATGATAAGGCTGTATTTGAAGAAATCGTCAAACAAGTAGTTGGCGGCGAAGTGGATACAGAAACTCTCGGCAATGTGTATGAAGCAGTTTATCGGTTAACTGAAGTGGATGAGGAAGAGGAAGAACCGGAAGAGCCGCCAGTCATCGACGCGCAGCAGGTAGAGCGTGTGCTGAAAATGAGCGGTGTCGATTACGTAAATGCGGAAGCCGTTGAAAATGCTTTTCAGACTATAGTGGACGACACAGGCTATGAAATGAAAGCAAGCCACATCGTACCCAGCTACACATCGAAATCCATAAAAATTGAAACAAAAGTCGCGAATATTTCAATCAGTCCGCAAGACTTGAAGTACGTCAAACAAGTGAATTATGACGGCAAACAATGCATTCTGATTGAAGTCGAGGAAGACACAATTATTGAAGGGTTTAAAGTAATCCCTGAAGACTTGCTGACGTAAGCAATTAGCAAGAACATTTATATGCTGCAAAAGTACGGTGAAAACATAAACAGATCAGCCGAGAAGGAACTAAAAAATCACTTCTTCCTGCAAATTTGGCTACATGTAACAAAATTCCGACATTTAACTGCCAGATCCCTTACAAATAAACAAGTCCCTTTAAACCTGGTTATGTTTGATGTATACTATAAAAGATGTAGTAAATGTATGGTCAACTGAGACAGAATTAAGTGCTCCTAGTGCGCGCCATGTATGCTGTGACGCCTTATTCAGGAACATTTACATTTCTGTAAATTTCATATATAAGGAAGGTCAAAATGAGTAATAGACAAACCAAATCAGACGTTATTTTAATAGGTGCAGGTATTATGAGTGCGACGCTTGGTACAATGCTTAAAGAACTAGCGCCGGACTGGAAAATTTCCTTGTTTGAAAAGTTGGATAAAGCCGGGGAAGAGAGTTCGCATGAGCTGAACAACGCGGGAACAGGCCACGCAGCTTTGTGTGAGCTGAACTATACCTCTGAAAAGCCAGATGGCTCTATTGATATCGCAAAAGCTGTCAGAGTAAATGAGCAGTTCCAGCTGTCTGTCCAGTTCTGGTCCCATTTAGTAGAAAAGGGATTAATCAAAGACCCTGAACAATTCATCATGCCGCTGCCTCACATGAGTCTTGTGCAAGGCGAAGAAAATGTAACGTATTTGAAGAAGCGCTTTGAAGCAATGACAGCAAATCCGTTATTCCAGGGGATGGAATTTTCCGATGACCCGGAAAAACTGAAAGAATGGATTCCTTTAATTATGAAGGACCGTAATGTCAATGAAGCAATCGCTGCGACAAAAATCGACTCAGGCACAGATGTGAACTTCGGTAATTTAACACGTGTACTGATCGAACATATGCAAAAAGCGGACGTTGAAGTAAATTACAGCCACCAAGTAGAAGACATCAAGCGTACAAGCGATGGCGAGTGGGAGTTAAAAATAAAGAACAATAAAGACGGTAAACTGGAATATCATAAGTCTAAATTTGTTTTCATCGGCGGCGGGGGCGGAAGTCTTCCATTGCTGCAGAAAACAGGAATCCCTGAAAGTAAGCATATTGGCGGCTTCCCAATCAGTGGTGTATTTATGATCTGTAAAAACCCGGAAGTGATTGCACAGCATCACGCGAAAGTATACGGAAAAGCTAAAGTCGGTGCGCCGCCAATGTCTGTTCCGCACTTGGATACCCGCTATATCGACGGCGAAAAGTCCTTGTTGTTTGGGCCATTTGCAGGCTTCACACCGAAGTTTTTGAAAGAAGGCTCTATGTTTGACCTAATCGGTTCTGTAAAACCAAATAACCTAACAACGATGCTTGCATGTGGTGCAAAGAATATGTCGTTGACGAAATACTTGGTGGAACAAGTGGTGCAAACAAAAGAGCAGCGCATCAATGAACTGCGTGATTTCATTCCTGACGCGAAGAGCGAAGACTGGGAGTTATGGACAGCAGGTCAGCGTGTACAAGTCATTAAAGATACGCCAAACAGCAAAGGTACACTTCAATTCGGTACTGAACTGGTAACAGATAAAGACGGCAGCATCGCTGCGTTGCTTGGAGCTTCCCCGGGAGCGTCCACTGCGGTAGCAGTTATGATTGACCTGATCAACAAGTGCTTCCCTCAGCAAGTAAGCGACTGGGAGCCGAAGCTGAAAGAAATGATTCCTTCATACGGCAAAAAGCTGGCAGAACATCCTGAGCTTTTGAAGGAAATGCACGAGTCTACTTCAAAAATCTTAAAGTTAACAGAAAATGAGCTGGAGACAGAAGCAGTTCATAGTTAATACGCCGAAATAGTGAAAAGCTCTGCCGTGAAGAATTTGCGGCAGAGCTTTTTTCCTGCGCCATAAATTAGCAATATAAAAAACTCTACTGCGTCATATTTCGCGGTAGAGTTTTTCAGCTGTAGCGCTTATTTCACAGCTACAGCACAGTGCTCATCCCAGTACTTCTTAAGTTTATTTTTGCCTTGTTCAATGTCCGGGTGAAATTGAATATAGGCGTTCTTTCTTGTATGCTCTGTATCTTTCATGGAAGTGATCAGTTCATTTTCAAGTGTGCCGTTCTCCAGACTGTTGGCAATAGACAGGCCGGCTGTTTTGCCTTGGCTCATTGCGACTTTGGCACCTTCGATCCCGGTGATGTTGCCCGCTACATATAGCCCGGCAACTGTGGATTCCATGCGCTCGTTATGCAACGGAACATATCCGCCA
Source organism: Sporosarcina sp. P37 (assembly GCF_002109365.1). NCBI lineage: Bacteria > Bacillati > Bacillota > Bacilli > Caryophanales > Caryophanaceae > Sporosarcina > Sporosarcina sp. P37. The sequence continues at coordinate 1,795,727 of NZ_CP015349.1, read as the reverse complement.
AGCTCTTCAATGTGATAGAAAGGACATCCGGCAACTGCTGCAAGTTCCGCCAGAGGATACAGTCCGCCGGCGATGCAGACGAAATCTGCGGCGATGATTTCTTCCGTGCCGGGCACAATTTCACCAGCGGCATTAATCGTAGAGATTTTCACTCCCTCTACTTGTCCGTCGCCAATAATTTCTGTGACTGCTTTTCGCAGCATGATGGGGATATCCCACATTTTCACGCCATTCTTAGGGAAGAAAGTGATCCCGAGTTGCTTGAAGAAATCGTTTTTCATCAGCTTGCTTCCCATCTTGATAAATGCAGAAGGCGCCATATGTGAAACGTGCAAAAGGGAGTTCATTACTTCCAATGGCTGTCCGAATTTTTCATTGACTGTATTAGAAACAGGCAGTGTAATGCAGGCAATGTCGATATCCGCCATTTTCAATTCCATGGCAATCGCTGATGACAAGACATTTACGCCGATGATGACGCCGCGGTTTCCCGGTTTGACCCGGTGAACATTCGTCATAACTTGTGCAGCACCGACAGACATGACGCCAGGAAGCGTCCACCCTTTAATCGGGAGAGGACTTTCTGCAGCACCGGTAGCCAGCAGCAAATGCGCAGTTTCATAAATTTCTTCATCCGTATGGACATGCCAGATGCCGTCCATTACTTCAATATTAGAGACAGGCGTGTGGAGTTTAATATCGACACCGAGTTCCTTTGCCTGCCGATGCAAGCTGTCCGATTCCGCGATGCCATTCCACCAGTTGCCGTTTGGCTCTTCGTATAATTGACCGAGTAACCGCCCGCCCGGTTTCATGTATTCATCGATGACCAATACACTATGGCCGCGTGATGCGATCGTAATGGCTGCAGTTAATCCGGCCGGCCCTGCCCCGATGATAATTGTTTTATTTTCCATGATTGGCCCTCCAATCACGCACGTCAGTCCGGAGTTTCCCGCCGCTGACAACGTTCATTCCTTGCGTGACAGGCGTCAGACAGGCCCTTTCGCCCGGTACGCCGTCTACGGTTACCCGGCACTCAAAGCAATGGCCGATATTGCAGTAAATCCCTCTCGGGGAACCGCTTTCTTCGTGATGGCGAAGCGTTCTGATTCCGTTGGCCAGCAGGGCGGCGGCAATCGATTCGTCTTGAAGCGCATGGTATTCAATATCATTGAACGTGAATGTGACGGTTTGTGTTTCATCCAGCGTTCCGAGTACCGGATGATTTGTGATTCGCTGACTCATTCGATTACCTCCCCTAACTTGCCAAAACTTACAGGCCTGATTGGCGGCTGATATTTTAATGTGATTTGTGATTCGTCCCGTTCCGTGCTTTCAAGCGCAATGCTGTCTACGGCGTTGCGGCATGTTCTGCCCCCGCAATATCCCATGCCTGCACGCGTGCGTAATTTCAGTTCCCTCGGCGTGCATTGAAATTTCTCTGCGGTTTCTTTTAAATCGGAGTAAGTGACTTCCTCGCATCTGCATATAATTAGATCTTGATCGGACATGTATGTTCACTCCTTGCTAGTTTACTGCTTAACTAATATGCAAGAATCATGCCAATGAAACACGTTTTAGAAAGGTATGTCCAATTTGTGCATTTTATTGTAGAGGGTGGCACGGGTAATTTCCAGGTTTTTTGCGCACTGCAGTTTATTGCCGTTTGCCTTTTCCAGCTCCTGAACAATCAGCTTGCGTTCAAAATCCTTTACCTGTTCCGCGAACGGTGCACTTTCTGTCTGCACAGTTTTTGACGTACTGTTTACAGGCAGCGGGTGAGTGTGGTCCATGATTTCGGGAGGCAGGTCCTGGACATTGACGACGCCGTTATCGGAAAATACGACAAGCCGCTCAATCGTATTGCGGAGTTCCCGTATATTGCCGGGCCAGCTGTGCTGCAGAAGTGCCTGCATAACGGCTTGTGAAATACTGTTTATCTGCCGGTTATACTTAACAGAAAACTCATAAAGGAAGTAATGTGTCAGCTCGATGATATCTCCCGCCCGTTCACGCAGAGCAGGAATATTCACGTTGACAACGTTCAGACGGTAATATAAATCTTCTCTGAAAGTTCCTTCTCGCACGAGCTCCCGCAAGTCCCGGTTTGTAGCGGCAACAATGCGGAAATCTGCCTCAATCTCTTTCGTGCCGCCGACTGAATAGTATTTTCGTTCTTGAAGAACCCGCAGGAACTTCACCTGCATATCAAGCGGCATTTCTCCCACCTCGTCCAATAGAAGTGTGCCGCCTCTGGCCAACTCAATCTTTCCTTTTTTCCCCCGTTGGTCAGCACCAGAAAATGCCCCTTTTTCATAGCCAAATATTTCACTTTCAAACAAACTTTCAGGAATTGCTCCGCAGTTAATGGCGACAAATGGCGCGTTCTGCGGCTCTCTCAGATTATGGATCGCCTTGGCGAACAGTTCCTTTCCGACGCCGCTTTCTCCGTGCAGTAAGATGCTGGCATCCGTCGAAGCGGCCTTTTTAGTAATCTCCATTGTCTGTTTCAGCTTATCGCTATTCCCTTTTATATAATCAAAAGGATTGTGGCTGGCTGCACTTTTTCGCACTTCTTCCTCGAGCAGGAACAGCTTTTCGGAAGTGGCGTACAGCTCGTCATTCATTCGGATCTGACTCGTTATATCAGTCTCTGATACGACAGCGCCGATGATACGATTCCTGTGATAAATAGGATTGGAGTTGATCAGTACCACAAGGTCTCTGCGGGCATGGTGCTGGGAGTGACGCACAGATGAGCCGTCCTGCAGCGTATGCAGAATCTCCAGATGCTTCGTATCAAAGAAGTCAGTAATAGGCTTGCCGATTACGTCTTCTTCTTTAAGGGAGAATAATGATTCCGCACCTTTTGTCCAATATAATACATTGGCATCCTGGTCAATGACGGTGCATGATTCATCGATCGTATGAAGAACTGTCTGTAAATAAGCGAGCGTTTTTTCGTGCTCTTCTATTAACTTATCAATAAAACGTTCCGCTTCGATATACCCTGTAATTTCACCGCGAGGGTCACGGCATAACAGTAAATCTGCGCAGGCAAATTTTTTGGACATTTCACTGGCTGGTATATCTATAGAAAGAATCGGTGCGTTTTCGTAAAACAGGCCGTCATCCTGCAAGCGTATCTGCCGGTAATGCTGTGAGTGCCGAATAAACAGCTGCGCAGACGGTGAACTTGCCATATGCTCTTTAATAATTTCTTCGTTTGTATTTTCATCAAGGATAAGAAAGTCTTTTTTCATAATATCCGTGATGAAGTGGTGAACATATTTCAACATTTTAGTCACTCCGATGTCAGTATTTTATACAGTGTATATATTACTTTACACTTCTCGCTTGGAAATTCAATAGTTTCAGTGAAATAATTTCTGACAATAAAATAGTTGGGGAACATTCTGTCAACAGTAAGCGCTCCCAAAGACTAAGGGTTTCACAGATTATAAATTGTCACATAACTGTTGAATTAAAAAGTTGGCACGGTTCTTGCATTATATAAAAGTGAATAGGCAATCGAGAGGAGGGTTTCTGTGGAAGGTATACAACACAGCGATATCGTAGTGATCGGCGGGGGAATTATGGGAGCTGCCATTGCGTACTACGGTTCCAAAGCAGGCTTGGAAATTACAGTGCTTGAAAAGAATGAACTGGCAAGTGGAACTTCCTCAAAATGTGACGGAAATATACTGGCAATTGATAAAGATCCGGGTTTTGACAGTCAAATGTCTTTAAAAAGCCAAGAACTGGTTCATCAATTAGATAAAGATCTTGAGCTTTCATTTGAATACCGTAATCCGGGAAGTATTTTAGTTTGCGAGAATGATGCCGAGATGGAAGCCGCAAATCAATGGGTATCCAAGCAGGTGGAAGCAGGCCTGAGCTTTAAGATGCTGGACCGTCAGGATCTGCGAAACGAATCGAAATACTTTGCAGATGATTTATACGGCGGATTGGAATGTAAGACGGATTCTACCGTTAACCCATATATGATGACATTTTCCATGTTTCACAGTGCTGAAAAACAAGGAGCGGTCATTCATAAAAATACAGAAGTAACAAGTATGTCTCGGAATGCTTCAGGTGAGTTTTTATTGGAGACGACTAAAGGGCAATTTACTGCTAAACGTGTAGTGAACGCAGCTGGCGTCTGGGCGCCGCTGATTGGACAGATGCTGGATTTGGATATACCGATTGTGCCTCGAAAAGGGCAATTAATTGTTGCATCGAGACAACAGCCTGTCGGATTACGGAAAGTCATGGAGTTCGGTTACTTGATCTCGAAGTTTGGCGGAGAACGCTCTGTAGATCCGATGACCGAAAAGTATGGTGTGGCACTCGTCTTTGAACCGACGGAAGCGCAGAATTTCTTAATCGGCAGCAGCCGCGAATTTGTCGGTTTCAATACAAAAGTAGATTATAAAGTGATTCGTCAAATCGCTAAGCGTGCATTGCGCTTCTATCCGCAGATGGCTGACATGACCGTCATTCGTACATATGCTGGCTTACGTCCTTGGACAGAAGATCATTTGCCGATTATTTCCCGAGTAGAGCATATTCCTGGTTATTACATTGCGGCGGGACATGAAGGTGACGGAATCAGCTTAGCCGCAGTCACGGGGAAATTAATAGAAGAAATGCTGAATGATAAAGAAACCTGTATCCCGATTGAGCCGCTTCGTCTTGAGCGCTTCAGGCAGGGGGTGTTCCAGTGATGAGATATCAACGAGTGTTTACTACGCTGGATACACATACCGGCGGAAATCCGACACGTACGCTGCTGAGCGGCATGCCGCCATTACACGGCAATACGATGTCTGAAAAAATGCTTTATATGCAGAAAGAGTATGACTGGATACGGAAGTTTCTTATGAATGAACCGCGGGGACACGGTGTTATGTCAGGAGCTATCATGACGGATCCTTGTCATCCTGACGCGGATGTCGGTGTAATTTACATTGAAACAGGAGGCTACTTGCCGATGTGCGGGCATGATACGATCGGTTTTTGCACCGCGCTGATTGAAACGGGAATGGTGGAAGTCAAAGAGCCTTATACAATGATCAAAGTAGATACGCCGGCCGGTTTAGTGGATGTTACCGTAAAAGTGGAAGACGGCGTAGCGAAAGAAGTTACATTCGTCAATGTCCCTTCCTTCTTATTGAAGACTGTGGAGCTGGATGTGGAAAACGTGGGTCATGTCGTTTGTGAAATCGCTTACGGCGGTAACTTCTACGGCATTATTGATGCCCGGACACTGGACCTTCAGCTTACGGAAGATAATGGTGCAGCGCTCATCAGTAAAGGAATTAAGATACGGAACGCAATTAATGCAACACAGGAAATTGTTCATCCGGAATTTCCTTTTATTAATGGATTGACCCATATCGAATTCTACACCGATCCCACTCATCCTGACGCAGATCTGAAAAACACAGTGATTGTACCGCCCGGCGGCATTGACCGTTCACCGTGCGGCACAGGGACTTCTGCGAAGCTCGCAGCACTGCACAGTAAAAATGAGCTGAAAGTTGATGAACGGTTTGTTTACGAAAGCATTGTCGGGACGCTGTTTACAGCACGCATTGTAGAAGAAACAACGGTAGGCGGCGTTGCCGGAGTCATTCCTGAAGTAACCGGTTCTGCATGGATTATGGGAATGCACCGCTTTTACTACAACGAAAAAGATCCTTTGCGGGAAGGGTATCTTCTCATTCCGCCAATGGATCATTGAAGGTGGGAAAACTGAATGATTCTGCAAAAGATGTTTCGCACAATGGACACGCAAGTGTTTGGAGAAGCTTATCGCATAATTGTGCATTCGCCTTTTTATTTTGAAGGCCTGGATGTACAGAGTAATCAACAGAAGGTAGAAAGTCATTTTGAAGCAGAAAAGAATTTATTGTTGAATGAACCCCGCGGACATCGTGGAATGAACGGGTGTATCGTAGGTGCTTCAGCAGCAGCGGATTATCAATTATTGTTTCTTCATCATCAGGCAGCAATTGACTTTAAATACGAGGCCTTGCTTGCCGCTACAGCAGCATTGCTCGAAATAGGGCATTTGCAGCCGAGGGATAACGGACAATATACTGTGGAAACCATTCATGGCGTATGGCAAGTAAAAGCAGCGGCAAGGAAACAGGAAGTAACCGCTGTGACGATAGAAGTGGCTGAAGGGCAGACGGCGGAGAGTGAATCGGACGCTTCTTGTGTGGAGCTGCCGAGCGGTCACAGATTCTACGTGCATTCGTTGCCTGAATCGATTACGTCACTGCAATTGTCACAGCTGTCAGAGATTATGGAGTGGGGAGCAGCACAAGCAAACGCGCTGAAATCACAACAGATAGCTTTCGATGGCATCATCCTAAAAGAGCGGATAGCAGACGCATCCTATCGGTCAGTCACATTTGAGAAGGATGGTTATATCTTACGTTCACCGGGCATTGAAAGTTCAATTGCACTGGCAGTAGGTGAGGAACAGTCCGCAGAGTCATTATCTAATGAAAGCATTTTCGGCAGCAAGATCACGATTCATTCTGTGCCAGGCAAGAAAGGAATATTCTCGGTGGAGGGCGTGCCTTACGTAACAGGTTCTCATGAATTTATACTCGATCCTGAAGATCCATTACCAAAAGGATTTGTCCTAGCCTAAAACTGAATCTAGTAAAACCACAGGGGGTTTTAAAATGGAGAAGAGATTACCCAGCTTGGCCGAAGTATTGTTTGTGTTAATCGGATTTGGAGCAATTATGGTGACGTTTATCGTCGTCTTCGACATTTCCATTCATTTGGCGCTATTGACGACTTGGTTTCTGATTATAGGATTAGGATTGAAGATTGGCTACAGCTATAAGCAAATGCAAGACGGTTTATTAAATGGTGTAAATGATGGTCTGGAAGCTGTCATCGTTCTGACATCAGTCGGCGCATTGATAGGCACGTGGATTGCGGGCGGTATCGTTCCTTCCATTATCTATTACGGATTATCTGTCATTAACCCGAGTATTTTCTTAATGGCTGCTTTTATTATTTGTACGGTAACTTCGATTGCAACTGGTACATCATTTGGATCTGCAGGTACTGCCGGTATTGCCATGATGGCGATTGGCGCAAGTTTCGGATTCCCGCTGCCGCTCGTTGCAGGCGCCGTTATCTCAGGCTGTTATGTAGGGGATAAAATGTCGCCGCTTTCAGATACAACAGTTATGACCGCGTCGCTGTCAAAGGTTGATCTCATCGACCATATTAAGTCGATGTTTACGGTCGCACTGCCGGCGTGGCTGCTATCGGCTGTCTTGTTCTTAATTGTAGGATTCTTCTACAAAGGAAGCGGGGATTTATCAGCTGCATTGAACACCATGGATTCACTCGAAGAGTATTTCAATATTAGCTGGTATATGCTGATTCCGGCAGCGGTAGTAATTTTGTTGCTGGTATTAAAAATGCCTTCCATTCCCGTTATTTTGTTTGGTGCATTTTTAGGAACAATCTGGGCGTTTCTGTTCCAGGGCGCGACGTTCCTCGAAGCATTCAATATTATGTATGCGGGTAATACGATTGAATCGGGCGTTCCGTTTATTGATAATTTATTAAATCGCGGCGGAATTGTGTTTATGCTGGATGTCATCGCACTGATTATTTTTGCTCTGGGTGTAGGCGGTCTGATGGAGCGAATCGGAGTATTGCGTGCAGTAGGGAATTACCTTGGCAAATGGGCAAACAACCCTGGCAAGGCAACGGTAACGACGATGTTAGCCGGACTTCTCGGTAACGCATTCGGCGGCGCGTATGTTTCATTGATTACAGCTACTAAAATTACCGGCGACAACTACGATAAATTGAATATCGACCGCCGGGTGCTGTCGAGAAACTCTGAAGCAGGCGGAACCGTCACTACGGCTATGGTTCCCTGGTCTGACGGCGGCGTATTTATGGCGGCCGCACTCGGAGTATCCACAATGAGTTATCTGCCATTCTTATGGTTTAACTTTTTAGTCATCATCATCTCGCTTATTTACGGGTTTACAGGCAAATTTATCTGGCGGACCCAGCCTGGCGAGCACACGCAAGAGCTTGAAAAAGAAGCAAACAGCGTAAGTAACGTAAGTAAGGTAAGTGACGTAAGTAATGTAACTAACTAAAACAGTAATTGGAGGAATTTAAAATGACAGAAGTAAAAGGTATCTTTCCAGTATTGGTAACACCGATGTTAAATCAGACAGAGATTGATTGGGATGGTTTCCGTAATAATATTGAGCACTTTATCGGAGAGAACGTCAATGGGATTGCAATCAACGGAAGTACTGGCGAATTCGTCAGCTTAACAAAAGAAGAGCGTTTCAAGGCTGTAGAAGTAGCAGTAGAACAAATTAACGGCCGCGTTCCATTGATCGTCGGTACAGCAGCTGAAACAACTGCGGATGCTATTGAATACACACAGCAGGCAGAAAAAGCAGGTGCACATACTGCATTATTGATTAACTCTTATTATGCTCATCCAAAAGAAGATGAAATCTACGAGCATTTCAAAGCAGTCGCTGAATCTGTAAAAATCCCGGTTATGATCTACAACAACCCATTCACGTCAGGTGTAGACATCAGCACAGAAACGATTCTGCGCGTAGGACGTGATGTGGAAAACATTACGCATATTAAAGAATCCAGCGGCGGAATCGGCAAAGCACGTGACATCGCACGTCAGGGGGAAGGGTTCCTGAAAGTATTCTGCGGTTCAGAGGACTTGGCGATTGAATCATTCCTGGTCGGCGCAACAGGGTGGATTTCTGTTTCAGGAAACATCGTGCCGGGCCATGTTATGAAATTGTATAATGCGTTGCAAGAAGGAAATATGGAAGAAGCGTGGAAGCTGTACGATGAACTATTGCCTCTGTGCGAGTTCTTGGAAGGTTCAGGAAAATATGTACAGATCGCAAAACGCGCAATGGAGCTTAAGGGCTGTGCAGGAGGACCTTGCCGTCTGCCGCGTCTGCCTTTGACCGAAGAAGAGGATCAGAAACTAAAAGAATTGATGGATGGACTCGGTGTACTGAAAACAAAATTGGAGGTAACATCTGATGCTGAAGTTAAATTATAATCTAAAACCTAAAGTGCAGGAATTTCTGCAAGATACAAAAGGTCTCTATATCAATGGCGAGTATGTAGAAGCGAAAAGCGGGAAAACGTTTAACGTAGTTGATCCGGCAACAGAAGAGGTCATCGCAACCGTCAGCGAAGCGCAGCCTGAAGATGTCGACGCTGCAGTGGAAGCTGCCCGTAAAGCATTCGATGAAGGTGAATGGACGAAGATGGATGCGGCGACACGTTCTCACTTGATCTATAAATTTGCGGACCTGCTTGACGAGAACCGCGAAGAACTGGCGCAGCTTGAAGCATTGGACAACGGTAAGCCTTACGAAGTGGCTCTGGCTGATGATGTGGACGGCACAGTACAGCACTTCCGTTACTACGCAGGATGGGCAACGAAGATTACTGGACAAACGGTTCAAGTGTCACCTGATTACCTTAACTATATCGTGCATGAGCCGGTAGGAGTGGTAGGCCAGGTAATCCCTTGGAACTTCCCGCTTGCGATGGCTGCATGGAAACTTGGGTCTGCACTTGCGGTTGGCTGTACAGTAGTCATTAAACCGGCAAGTGAAACGCCGCTGTCATTGCTGTATGCAGCGCGCCTGTTCAAAGAAGCCGGCTTCCCTGACGGCGTTGTTAACGTATTGCCGGGTGCCGGAAGCGTCGCGGGCAATGCTTTGATCACACACGAAAAAGTAGACAAGGTGGCATTCACAGGATCTACTGCAGTAGGCAAGCAAGTCATGAAATCTGCAGCGGATCAGATGAAAGGAATTACACTGGAGCTTGGCGGGAAATCACCGTCCATCGTATTGGAAGATGCCGACGTAGAAGAAGCAATTGAAGGCGTATTTGCAGGAACTATGTATAACCATGGACAAAACTGCAGTGCGTGTACACGTGCGTATATCCACCGAAGCCTGTACGATCAGTTTGTCGAAGCATTAGCTGATAAGGCAAAAGCGCTAAAAATCGGACCGGGAATGGATCCATCAACGGAGATGGGCCCGCTTGTATCTGCGAAGCAGCAGAAAACGGTATTGGATTATATTGCAAAAGGTAAAGAAGAAGGTGCGCGTCTTGTAGCTGGCGGTGAAAAAGGGCATGACAAAGGATTCTTTGTACAGCCGACAGTATTTGCGGATGTGGAAGATGATATGACAATTGCGCGAGAAGAAATTTTCGGCCCTGTCTTGTCTCTATTCGTCTTCGATACAGTAGAAGAAGCAATTCAGCGCGCTAACGACAGCGAGTATGGATTGGCTGCGAGCGTATGGACAGAAAATGTCAAAAAAGCGCATTATATCGCAAGCAAGTTACAGTCCGGTACTGTCTGGATCAACGACTTTGGCCTTGAGTGGGAAACTATGCCGTTCGGCGGTTATAAGCAATCCGGTATTGGCCGCGAAATGGGCGGAGAATACGGCTTGGCGAACTACACAGAAGTAAAAAGTGTATTTGTAAATATGAAGCAATAACATGCAGAACCTGTCCGGAAGATCAGCACGATCTTCCGGGCGGGTTATTTTTTGTGTTGCATGATTTGTTTTCATAAGTATGCCGTTTGTTGGTATATACTATAGGAAACAACTGCAGAAGGGGATTTGAGGAAGTTGGAGTTACTTGTAACGTTCGGGATTCTTGGAATCACAGTCCTATTATTTATGATCAATAAATTACGTACGGATTTGGTCGCCATTTTGGCATTGCTGGCATTATTGCGTCACCGGCTAACTTAATTGTCTCTCAGCTGCTCGTGGATCATGATTTTGAGAAGCTCAGCTTATTTCAGATATCACGGATAGGAATCATTGGCGTAATGGTGGGGTCATCTACCTTTGTTTCATACGAAATCAAATCGTGCCGAAAGGGATGCGGGCCGCGAAAGGCAAGGCATCTCATCCGCTTTTGCCAGTTCATCAGTAATACATGCAACCGCGGTGTTATTTGTGCCCATTGCGATGACGGCTGCGCTCAGTATTGACGTAAATAAGCATGCGTTTTTGATCGCAGTTGCAGTAGAGGGGCGGGTATGTCATTTGCAACGCCTGTGGCTTCCCTTGCAAACGCGCTGCTCATGACGGCAACCGTGCGTGAATAAAAATAAAACAACCCCTCTGCCAAATTGGCGCAGAGGGGGTAGCAGTTTATTTAAACATAGAAACTTTCTTCAGCATTGCGCAAACCGGAATGGCAATTGCGATTCCCACTGCACATTGGACCAAGTCTCCCGGAATGGAAGCGAGGGGAATAATTAAGCTGTGGTAAAGAATACTTTCTCCAATATAGTAGCCTGCAATGGTCAATGGAATAGAAACTAGCATTGCCAGCAGGTTGAACGTAAAGCTTGTTCCTTTGTGGCCATTCGACCAGGCAATTTTTCCGACGATGTAGCCTTGCAATCCGCGGGTTATGATGGTGATCGGAGCCCATAACGCCCAGCCGCTGACTAAATCGAACAAGCCCATGCCAACAGCCCCTGCAATCATACCTTTCTTAGGACCGAATAAAATAGATACGATAAATAACATGGAAGTGCCAAGGTGGATCAGTCCGCCATTTCCCAGCGGAAGCTTAATATTAAGTAAGAGCGTCGCAACGAACACGAGTGATGCAAGCATGGAAGTCAGTATTAAGTCGAACGTCTTTGTCCGTTGAGCCGTATATTGATGTGTATTTTGCATTGTCTAAACCTTCCTAACATTGTGGGATTTATATGTTTAGAATATAGCGAATCTGATACTTTAAAAAGAGTCAATATACGATAAAGTTTAGGGGTCAGATTATCTCCCATTCATCGCAGCGATTAAAAATTAACCCAGTATGCCCTTTATACTCAGATAAGAAGAAAATTAGCCCCTCAATATTATGAAAAACCCTCTGACTTCCTGCAAAATCAGAGGGTTTTCTGCATGGTTTTCGATACGCCATCGTCAGTATTATGAGATATGTACGATTAGACACGATAGCACTTCGCTGGAAGGTTTACTTTCTTCGTTTGAGGGGAATGTACTTCATTAGTATATCGATCAAGAAATTGTCATTGAAAATAGAACAGCAATAATAGATGTACAGCACGACGGCAAATTCATCATAGCTGAAGACGTTATGTGCGGTGCAGACCGCTTTTAGCCAAGAACTCACTTGCGGCTGCAGAGGATCGCGGCGGATTATGAAAGTGTGTATTTCGTCGGGAGCGAAGCATGTTTTTACAGAAGTACTGATCATTCTCCTTTCCACACGCATCGCGAAAGAAGAATTATTGCATAATGACAAAGTATTTAATTTTTGGCAACGTGAAAGGAGAATCTGTATGCAAAAAAATCAACAATCGACGATCGCTTCCGATTATACCTATTGCGAAGACATCATTAAAAATCATTCGAAAAATATATATTACGCACTGTCCAATCTGCCGAAAGACAAAGCGCAGGCGGTCTATGCCATTTACGCGTTTTGCCGCATTGCAGAAGATTGTGTGCTTAAAAATAGAACAAGCAGTTTACAATTTGCGGCCCTGGATCAGCTGGCAAATGAATTGGACCGTTTTGCAGCAGGTCAAGAAGCCGATCGTCCGCTATGGCGGGCTTTGCGTGAAGTATTCAATCGCTTTACTATGGATATACAGCCATTTTATGAACAGCTGACAGGACAGCGTATGAGTATCTATTTTAAAACACCGTCCAATCTCCGGTCTTTGGAAGTTTACAGTAAATACGCAGCGGGTTCTGTCGGGAAGATGATGCTGCCGATTATTGCGGGCAGCGCAACGTCCGATTTGAACGATGCGGCAGAAGATCTTGGAATCGCGATGCAATTGACGCATATTCTTCGTAATGTTGGAAAAGACTACCGCGAAAAGGGCCGCATTTATTTACCGAAAGAAGAGATGGAAAGGTACGGATACAGCGAGCTTTCCCTATCGGAAGGGCAGATTACGAAAAGCTTTGTGGAGATGTGGGAGCATTTGGCGCAGCATGCGGAGTTTCTGTACGACAACGTTGCTCAGCGTATAGGAGAAATTGATGAAGACAGCCGTTTTGCTGTTCTTTTATCAGTGCATGTTTGTCAGGGAATCTTGAACAGCGTGAGAAAAAGAGGGTATGATTGTATTAACCACAAGAATTATGTGTCAACAGTTGAAATTGCGAAGTTAGTTTCCGAAAGGGGCTATCAGTTATGACTTTGCTTTTGATATGACGCTCCCATTTCAAAGAAGATGCATATCGTCCGATGGTGATCCATGAACTTCAGGATGCGCATATCAAATTACGTACATATTCCTCGTTTAAAAAGGCTATTCAATTCATCACGATAAGTTTTTGTAGTAAGATGTATATAGTGGGTACTGTATGATAACACAGCCTGATAGATCGACCATTTGACGCAAAGGAACCGGAGGCTGCCGGGTTCTTTGCGCTTTTTATCGTTGACGCAGTTTTTTCACGGCTATAAATCCAATGGAGACTGCAATGAGAAGCAAGCAAATGATGACGGATGTGATAATAGCAGGATATTCCCCATTAAATCCATTTGCCGAAATGTGTTTCGAATAAATTCCGTAATATGCCCAAACAAGCACTAGAGCGTAGGCGATATCCTGTCTGCGGACAGCAGTGATGATTCCGATAGCGGCTCCTAAGAATACAATAATGATAGTCCACGTGACGTCAGATATACCAAAGCCTGACCAGTCAATCGAGACGAGAAATGCCGTGATATTTGCGATAGTTGCAATTGTGATCCATCCAAAGTAGATACTGAAAGGAAGTTTAATGAAAAACACTTCTCTGCTAGTGAGGGAAGCATTACTCGTAATGGCAGTGATTTTGATCAATGTCAGCAGCAGAAGTAACATAACGATAACGGAGAATAAAAGGTATTCATAATGCCACAGGAAAATCCAGGAAGCATTTAATACTGAAGAAATAATGAAGAAAATCCCCACTTGGCGCAGAAGTTCGGGATTCTTTCTCTTTTGGAACAGCCCCAGCTGATAGATCACGTGGCCTAGCAATAAGAGATAAATCAGGCTCCAAATAGAAAACGTAAATCCCGCAGGCGCAAATAAATTTCTGTACTTATCCGACAGTTCACCCGTTGTTTGGCCGTTAAGCGGCAGAATATTGGCTAATGTATTGGCAGTGATCATAATTGCGTAGGTGATGAAGATGGCTGCACGTAAAAATACAGAAGTTTTGTCTGACCTCATGTTTTCACCTCATTTATTAGTAGAGTGTATTGCGTTCATTAGGTAACTATTCCTGATTTACAGGCTGATGAAACATTTACCGTCGGCGGCACAAAATAGCAAGAAGCGTCATTCGTGCCATTGTAATTGGTGGTATAATGGATCCAAAATGGACAGGTAACAGAGTGGAGATGAAGTAAGTGAAGAAAATTGTACATGTTGTAGGAGCGGTAATTGAAAATAAGCAAGGTGAAGTTCTGGCTGCACTTCGCAGTCCTGTAATGACTTTGCCGAACTACTGGGAGTTCCCGGGCGGAAAAATAGAAGAAGGTGAAACGCGTCAGGAAGCACTTCAGCGGGAGATACAGGAAGAGCTTGGCTGCAGAATTCAAGTGGGGGAAGCTGTGGAAGATACGACATATGAGTATGAGAAGGTAATAGTCCGTTTAGAGACATTTATGGCGGCCATTGTCGAAGGTACGCCAGCAGCAGCAGAACATGCAGAATTGCGCTGGGTTGCAAGAGATCAGTTGGCTGCACTGGACTGGGCACCTGCTGATATCCCGGCAATTGAAAAGCTGACAAACTGATGGCATTAGAAAAAGGGGTGGCTGTTTATTGGGAAACTTTATTCGTCAACTGGAAGCTTCTTTGCAAAAAGGTTTTGTGAATAAGGAAACTAAACAGAGTGGAAGTTATAAACCGGAACTGCTGGTGAACAGTTCCCGAGAAAATAAAACGGTGCTGTCTTCCATACAGGACGAGCTTCGTCATTGCGAGGAATTTCTATTCTCTGTGGCATTTATCACGGAAAGTGGACTGGCTGCGCTAAAGTCTTTATTTTACGATCTGCATAAACGCGGCGTAACAGGCAGAATCATTACATCTACTTATTTGTATTTTAATCAGCCGAAAGTATTCCGCGAGCTTTTGAATATTCCCAATGTGCAGGTCCGGCTTACGGAAAAAGAGGGTTTTCATTCAAAAGGTTATATTTTCCGGCAGGGGGACCAGTACTCATTAATTGTGGGGAGTTCCAATTTGACAGCCCATGCGCTGCAAGTGAACTATGAATGGAATGTAAAGCTGACAACCCATCGCGATGGTGAAATCATCCATCACTTCAAAGATCAATTTGAAGAAGTATGGACAGATGCGAATATGCTGACCCATGAATGGATTTCCCATTATGAAGTTCTTTATCATCAGAATGCGGAGCGCGAAAGAGCTGTACAAGTCCGGGAGCATCCGTCTGCTTATCAAACGAATGCGATTGAAGAGGCTCTTGAAATTACGCCAAATAAGATGCAGCGAGCCGCGCTTGCTAACATTCAAGCGGTTCGAGACAACGGCGAGAACAAAGGATTGGTCATATCAGCAACAGGTACAGGGAAGACATATCTTTCTGCTTTCGATGTGCGGAAATTCGCACCGAAACGCATGCTGTTCATTGTCCACCGCGAACAAATTCTGAAGAAAGCCATGCAGGATTTCAAGCGTGTCCTAGGCGGGATTGACGAAGACTTCGGTCTGTATGTAGGCGCCAATCGCCAGACGGATAAAAAATATGTCTTTGCCAGTATTCAAACGTTATCTAAACCCGAAAATCTAAAGGACTTTGAACCGTCAGATTTTGACTATATTTTAATAGATGAAGTACATAAAGCAGGTGCTGCCAGCTATTTGCGTGTTATTGATTTTTTCACGCCGAAATTCCTTATGGGAATGACTGCCACGCCTGAGCGGACAGATGACTTTAATATATATGAGCTTTTCGACTACAATATCGCGTATGAAATCAGGCTTCAGGAAGCGCTTGAAGAAGACATGTTATGTCCATTCCATTACTTTGGAGTGTCTGACTTTGAATGGGATGGCGAGCTGGTTGGAGACCATACGCTTCTCTCAAAATTAGTAACCAATGAACGTGTTGACCATATTATCGACAAGCTTACCTACTATAGTCACGCTGGCGAAAAAGTGAGAGGCTTGATGTTTTGCAGCCGCAAAGAAGAAGCGCATGAATTATCAAAAGAGATGAATATACGCGGTTACAGAACAGCTGCTTTGACGGGCGATGATTCCTACGTTGAACGGATGCGAAGGGTCAGCCAGCTGGAAGACGGCGAACTCGATTACATTCTAACCGTAGATATTTTTAATGAAGGAATTGATATACCAAGCATTAACCAGGTCGTAATGCTGAGACAAACACAATCCAGCATCATTTTCATCCAACAGTTAGGGCGGGGGCTGCGTAAGGATCAAGATAAACCTTTCGTGACTGTCATAGACTTCATCGGCAACTATACAAATAACTACTTGATTCCCATCGCATTGTCCGGCGACCGGTCAATGAATAAAGATAATGTGCGCCGCAGCATGAAAGATACCAGTTATATTAAAGGAGTCTCAACGATCAATTTTGAGGAAGTCGCACAAAAACGTATTTTTTCAGCTATTAACAGCAGTAATCTGACATCCTTAAAAATTTTGAGAGATGCTTATCAGAATTTGAAGAACAAGGTGGGAAGAGTTCCGTACCTCTACGATTTCATCGAGCAGAACTCGATTGATCCGGTTGTCATTATAGATAAGCACAACAGTTATTTTAACTTCCTTCAGCGGATGAAGGAAGAAGACATTCCACTGATCTCCCCCTACGAGAATCAAGTGCTGACGATGTTTTCAATGGAACTGGTTAATGGCAAGCGGATACATGAAGTCGTATTGGCAGAGCTTCTGATTGCTAAAGGAAGCGTTCATCTGGATGAGTTTGTCAGCGAGCTGGAAACGGCAGGGTGCCAAGTGGATCCGGATACCATTGAGTCTGTTATGCGGGTTTATGATTTATCGTTTTTCACTCAAAATGCGCAGAAGAAATATGGAGGCCAAGCGATTATCACGCTGGATCAACATCAAGTCTTCACATTCAATGAAAAGATTCAGCAAAGTGTAAACAGCAATTCGTATGCACTTTTTCTGTTGACTGACGTGCTGCGCAGTGCGAAGGAGAAATCTAAAGCTTACGACTGTTCCAGTAAATTGACGCTGCATGCCAAGTATTCACGTAAAGATGTATGTAAGCTGTTGAATTGGAAAGCGGATGAAAGTTCGACTATGTACGGTTATAAAACGAAGCATGGGACTTGCCCGGTATTCGTTACGTATCATAAGCACGGCGAAGTAGAAGCGAGTGTGGATTACGGAGATGAATTCATAAGTCCGGAAGTATTTAAATGGTATACACGCAGTAACCGCACACTGCGGTCAAATGAAGTTCAAACGATTATCCAGTCAAAAGAAAAAGACATTGACATTCACTTGTTTGTGAAGAAGGATGATGACGAAGGTACAGACTTTTATTATTTAGGCAAAGGAATACCAGATCAACAAAGCGTGGCAGAAGACTGCATGTCGGATGATAAAGGCAAACGTCTGCCTGTCGTCCATATGAATATGATAATGGAACATCCGGTAGAAACTAAACTCTATGACTATTTGATAGAAGCATAAAACCCCCGCGAGTAAGATCTCGCGGGGTTCGTTCATTCACATTCGCATCGGTATGTCTCTGAACAAGGAGAACATGAAGGGCATCTTTTATCATTATTTTCCTCATGGGATGGAGGAGATGGCTTTCTTTTACGGCATGTGCAAGATTTTTTGCATGTACACTTGCCGCGGCAAGTACAGCCTTTCCTGCATTCACATTTCCGTTTTGCTTTGCGGCTTGTGCAAGTGCAAATGGTTTTGCATTCACACTTCCGGCCAACTACTTCAAATGAACGCATCATATCATGATCTTCATGCTCTAAAATATGACAATGGAGCATATAACGGCCAGTGAACGGGGCAAAGCGCATAATAACGCGAGTTACATACCCCGGCGGAGACTGGACTACATCTTTCCAGCCGCGTTCATTTTCAGCGGGCGGTTCAGCCGGTCCGGTGAATTCAAGTAAACCATTCGCCGTAAAGCCTTGGGCGTCAAACGGAATGCGGTCGAGAATTTGGAACTGTATGAGATGAATATGCAGCGGATGTGTGGCGCCTGCCGTATTGATGAATCGCCAAATCTCTGTATCATTCAGTTTAGGTTTGAAATCGATTCGTTCCATGAATCCTCTATTGCCGAGAAGGAACTTAAGACGGCCATACTCATCGATGTCCGCGTCCAACGTAATATCCCTTGTCACGGTAGCATCACATTCACGCAGTTTCGGTATTTTACTGAGTGTGGCCGGTACTTTGCTCGTATCAGGCCCTATCGATTCAATCACGCGGAACTGCATGATCTGTCCGTCCGTTTCTGGGTCAGGTACATTGCCTATCGGCGGCGGAAAATCAAATGGCGTGGCTGCCGTGTTTTCCATTACAATCGTATCGCCCGGATTCATTTTGGAGAAATCGACGACGACATCCATCCGCTCAGCAGGTCCAATCGTTAATTCATTCATAAATACCGGCTTTTCCATTAATCCGCCGTCTGAACCAATTTGAATAAATTTCGTGCCGTTAGATAAATGGATTCGATAAAAACGTTCATTAGAGGCATTTAATATGCGGAATCGATATTTACGCGGCTCTACTTCGAAATACGGCCAGACTTTACCGTTTACTGTGATGTTTTCAAACGCCTCGCCAGGCGTGACAGATGGATGCGGGAAAGTCAGTCCGGGCTGCACAGGACCAGGCCTGACGTTTGTTGTATCAGAATAGAAAAGAGAGCCGTCATCATTAAATCCGCGGTCTGCGATAATCAGCGGAACTTCATACGCGCCGGACGGAAGGTTTAATCTGCGCTCTTCCTCGTCTCGAATAATATACATTCCAACGAGTCCTGCGTAGACATTCAAACGTGTAATACCGACCGCATGATCATGATACCAAAGTGTGGCGGCCCGCTGATTATTATTATATTTATAGACCGGCGAATCAAATAAAGCTCCGACTGTATGATAATTATTTGTAAACCATGCTTCCGGGTGGCCATCGCTTTCAGGCTCTACTTCTGCACCGTGTAAATGCACGACAGTCCGAACGTCAGGCATATGCTCGCTTGAACCATGCAGCGTACGGTCGATTGGCAAGAAGTGTTTGTCGGGCAGCTCATTCTTCCATTTGATGTGCGCACATTCCCCGCTGTTGACACTGACCAAAGGTCCCGGAAACTGTCCTTCGTAGCCCCATATCTTCGTAGGGGGTAATTCGGAGTGGAAGCTATGTTCAAATTCCTTCATTCCGATTTCATAATAGGTGTAACACTTATGCCTCTCCATGGCTTTCAGGTATTGAGGAATAGGTAACGCATCCATAAATGGTGTTAACTTCAATTCATCGCGTCCTTCCGTTAATTTTTACCACCTGGACCAGTAGATGCATGAATCGGGGTAATTATGACCACAAATAAATTCTGAACCGCCATGCTTCTTAGAAATATCACAGATGACTATTTTTGCGTTATGATATAACATGACAATAGTGCTTTTAGAACATCGGGAGAGGAAGGTTTTACATGTGAAGACCTATACAGCAAAGAGAAAGCTATTAATCGAATACATATGGGTTATCGCCGGCTCGGTTCTGGTTGGACTGGCTTTTAATATATTTTTCCTTCCTGCAAGACTTGCTGCAGGCGGTGTATCAGGAATCAGTACGATTCTTTATGGACTGTATGGATTTGAACCAGCCTTTGTTCAGTGGCTCATCAATATTCCGATTTTTTTCATTGGATTGGTGCTTCTCGGTAAGGATTTTAGTCTGAAAACTTTGGTTGGTACATTTTTCGTGCCGCTTACGATCTGGCTGTCTGCAGACATTCCATCAACCATCGACAATCCGTTATTGGCCGCTATCTATGGAGGGATTATGCTGGGAGTCGGACTGGGTATAGTCTATCGGGGGAATGGGTCGACAGGCGGTCTTGCCACAGTCGCGCAGATCGTTAAGAAGTATACGGGTCTGTCGAGCGGCTATGCGCAAATGCTTGTGGACGGACTGGTCGTCATTGCTTCTGCTTTGGTCTTCAGCTTAGAATTAGCGCTGTTTGCGATGATGGCGATTTTTGTCACAAGTAAAGTGATCGACTTCGTTCAGCTCCAGACATCCCCTTCTAAGTTAGTATTGATTATTACAGATAATGAAGAACGTATTCAGACGATTATTAAAGAAGAAATTGACAGGGGATTGACCAAAGTGCGATCAGTCGGCGGGTTCTCCAATCAGGAGAAGACCATGATTTTATGTGTAGTAGAGCAGCCGGAAGCCATTTACTTAAAAAGAGTGCTGCAAGAGGAAGAGCCGCATTCATTTGTCGTGTTCCTGAATGCATCGGAAATTTTGGGAAGAGGATTTTCTCTGTCGAAAGTTTAATGAAAGGGCTATCCTCGATATTACATAAGAGTAATGTTTCGGATAGCTTTTTCAGGTTTATACTGACAGTAATGCCGTACATGTATGCCTTGCCGTAATGAACGGATAATTGGGGAGGTTGGTGAGATTTAAGAAATTCAAATGATTTTGTTGCCGATAGCTGTAATGCTACAATATATGAGTCTGGATATAAGAGGAAATCACTTGGAAAGAGCGATGGATTCTTTCGCCCTAATCTATTTTTTATAGCGTGAAAAATATGGAAGCGGAAAGAGGAACTTATGAAAAATAATCATTCGTTAGGATGGAATATAGAATGCAGTTTTCGCCAGTTGCCGGACGCATTTTACTCGATCGCAGAACCTAATACCGTCAGTGCGCCACAGCTTGTTATTTCCAATGACAGGCTGGCTGTTTCATTGGGACTTGACGCGTCGCTATTGCAGGCAGAAGATGCCGTGGAGATCTTTTCGGGAAATTCAAAAATAGAAGATATTGAACCGATTGCCCAAGCATATGCAGGTCATCAATTTGGTAATTTTACGATGCTGGGTGACGGGCGTGCGATGCTTCTCGGTGAGCAAGTGACACCACAGGGGCAACGGGTGGACATTCAGCTGAAAGGATCAGGGAGAACACCTTATTCGCGCGGCGGAGACGGACGTGCGGCGCTGGGGCCGATGCTGCGTGAGTATCTGATCAGTGAGGCGATGCATGGACTTGGTATTCCGACAACACGCAGTTTAGCTGTGACAGTGACGGGAGAGCCTGTCTACCGGGAGACCGTCTTGACCGGGGCCGTGCTGACCAGAGTCGCCTCGAGTCACTTGCGTGTCGGTACTTTTCAATTCGCTGCTGCAAGACAAGTAACAGAAGATTTGCAGGCGCTTGCGGACTACGCAATTACGCGCCATGTACCGGAAGCTGCTGATGCCCGGCAGCCCTATTTGTCATTGCTTGAGCACGTTATTAAACGCCAGGCTTCCTTGGTGGCCAAGTGGCAGCTTGCAGGTTTCATTCACGGTGTGATGAATACTGATAATATGACAATCAGCGGTGAGACGATTGACTACGGTCCGTGCGCATTCATGGATACGTATAACTCGCAAACCGTTTTCAGTTCCATTGATGTGCAGGGACGTTATTCATATCGCAATCAGCCGGGTATCGCGGAATGGAATCTGACCCGTTTTGCCGAAACACTCCTGCCTCTCCTTCATGAAGAGAAAGAGGAAGCGGTGAAGCTGGCTGAGAGCAGGCTGGCTGAATTCGCGAAGCTGTATGTCATGGAATGGATGGGCGGAATGCGGTCGAAACTGGGCTTGTTCAATGAAGAAGAGGGCGACGAAACACTTGTAACAGATTTGCTCTCGATCATGGAAAGTCAACAGATGGATTATACGAATACTTTTCGTTCATTAACGCTTGGACAGCAAGAAGCAATGTCTGATGACCCGGAGTTTATGAAGTGGAAAGAGCGATGGACAGCCAGACTGCAGCGTCAGCCTGAAGATTCGCAGGCGGCAGAAGCATTGATGAAACAGTATAATCCTTCAGTAATTCCTAGAAATCACCGGGTGGAAGAAGCGCTGCAGGCAGCGGAAGACGGAGATATGCGGTCTTTTGTAAAGCTGCTGAACGTCCTCGAAAATCCTTACGCATATACAGCAGAACAAGAAGAATATACAGCCCCGCCTTCTGACGGCAGTTCATATCAGACGTATTGTGGAACATAAAAAAAGGTCTTCTGCTGCAGTAAAGGCCAATACTTGGGGAGAAACGTTAAAAAGCATGATACATGGGGACGCAATTCGCAGATGAATTGCTGTCCCCATTTTCGTTGTATCAGTATGCTAGGCGACTATCAATAGTACACCGCCTAAAAAATCACGAGTCAGCCAGTTTCTTTCATTAGGACTCTAAAAATAATTGGAAACGCGGAAAGGCACAAGAAATTCTCAAGCTAAAATACATTATAAGTGAGCAGTTTACTTAATAGATAGGCGATGTAACGCAGCGAACTGCGGATTGTAATTTACTTAAATTAGAGAAGCCGGGGGATAGTACTATGAAAGTAAAAGTGAGCCTTAGTGTATTGGCGATATTATGCAGTATTATGGCGTTTGTATTTTATAATAAAATGATTGTTTATGAAGCAGGGATGGATCATGGTATTCAAGATACGCTAAGAGATAGTGCGCTCTTTTTTGAAAATGAAGAGTACGACTCAGATTATGCAGAGGCGTTATATACACTGTATGGACATGCGGAAATGCAGTATAACTATATGCGTATGACAACAGAATCTAAAATTTACACAGTAGCTCGTATTATGAAGAAGTTTGCTGATCCTGAATTATACGCGCAATTATCGGCTGAACAAAAGTCCAAGGCTGCACACTATTTACGACAGCTGGCCAATGATGAATCGGCCGATTTTGAAAAAGTTTTGCTGCCGTTTTTAAACGAGTTATCAGCCTTGTAGTCTGCCAATTGCGTTTTGAGAACTGAAATTTATCAACTGCCAAGAATGTCTTACGAATTCAACTGTTATTGTTCTGCAATGGAGTGCGATTAGAGAGTAAGTGAAAAGTTGTCACTTAGTTGACTGGAGTGTAAGGCGGCAACACCTGCATGAATGCATAGACACAAGCTATGCCCGCGGAAAGCGTCCGCCTTCAAACATCATACATGATCAAAATCGGTCTTGCGGATAATTCGTACCGATAACAGAATCGACAGCCATGTCACCAAGGCGCTGACGAGAAGGACGGAGAATGCAATAGTCCACTGATTGGCAGTAACAAGTTCTGCGGTCTGACGAAAGAATTGTTGTTCCGTTACCATTCGTGGATTTTCCATGATGTTCAGTATGATTCTGAACGACATCAGGCTCAGTAATGGCAAGATAATTGTCAAAGAAATCGCCAGTACGTAGCCCGCTTTGAATTGCAGGGGATAAAATAGAGAGATAATGATGAAAAAGCATCCCAGTGCGATAAGTAATTCAGGTACCGTCATCATCCGGGCAGGAAATGGCGCAAACGTAGCAAATAAGAAGATATAAACGAGCACCGCGGCTGCGGAAAGGCCGAACCATATGAAACCGGCCGCATACTTAGCCACGACGAATTGTTTTCTGGTGACCGGAAGGCTATTTAATAGTACTGACTCTTTCTCAAAAGCTTTGTTGCTCGTTGAAGTTGCTATGATGTAAGCGGTGAATACCAGCAGTAAGACATGGCGCACCGGCTGACCATCTGTAAAAAAGTTTGTAAAGATGACGAACCACAAGGCCGCTTGGAAATACGTACTCGCTTTTTGCGTATATAAATCTTTTCTGATTAAAGCATTCATTCGGATCCGCTCCTTCCTGTGTAGTACATAATATCTTCAAGTGTCGGTTCTTCAATAAGCAATTCTTGCAGGCGTTCTGCAGAAATCTCCTCGGTATCCGCCAAACAATCAAAGCCGACGTCTGTTGCACGTAATCCGATTACAGGTAAACCAGTCAGCAGACAGCGCTGATCTGCGGTGCCTTTTACTAAGACGTAGCGCTTTGTGAATTCCTCTTTCTCTCCCTGAAAAACAATTCGGCCGTCATGAATGAAAACAATGAAGTCTGCTATTTTCTCCAGATCGGTTGTGATGTGAGTCGAGAAGAAGATGGCTTTTTCCTCATTTTGTATGAGATCTTGCATCATATCGAGCAGTTCCCGCCGTACGATCGGATCCAGCCCGGCTGTGGGTTCATCCATAATAATAAAGTCAGGATGGTGGGAAAGAGCCATCGCCAGTGAAAACTTCATGCGCATTCCTTTCGACAGATGCTTTACACGTTTTGCGGTATTCAGCTGAAACTTCCGCAAATAGTAATAAAATAATTCATCATCCCAATCTGTATAAAAAGGAGCAATTATTCGTTTGTTTTTTTCAATAGTAAGATCCTCATAATAGAAATTTGCATCATAGACGAAACCGATGCGCTGCTTGATCTCCGCTGTATCATGTTCGTGGGACTCGCCGAAAACCCGTATATCTCCTTTTTCAAATCGAATCAAGTCCATCAGACAGCGAATCGTCGTCGTTTTTCCTGCGCCATTTGCCCCGATGAATCCGGTAATGAACCCTTTTTTAATGTCGAAGCTGAGATCATTCAATGCAAAACCCTTGAACTGCTTCGTCAGATTCCGTACTTCAGCTATATTTTCCATTCTCTTCACTCCTCGTATAGTAAAGTCAGCATATGAATGAGTTCTTCAAGGCCTACGTCAAATGCCCGTCCGTCTTCAATCACATTCACCAGCTGTTCCTCGATTTTCTTTAAACGTTCTTCTTTCAAAAGCTCGCGGTTCTGTGCGGCGACGAATGATCCTTTACCCGGAAATGTTTCAATCAGCCCATCCCGTTCTAGTTCTTCATATGCTTTTTTTGTTGTAATTACGCTGATTTGCAAGTCTTTCGCCAGTTTGCGTATAGATGGCAGCGCTTCTTTCTCTTTCAGTGCGCCTAGTAGAATTTGCTCTTTCAGCTGATTCTTAATTTGTAAATAAATCGGCTGGTTCGCTGAATTGGAGATGACAATATTCAATACATCACCTTCTTCCGTTATATACTGTATATGAACAGTATATACAGTGATAACAGTGAAGTCAACAATAAAAAAGCCTCCAGAATGATCTCTGGAAGCTTGCCGCTATCTATTAACCTGTCTGAACCTGGTCGTATGGATAACGATAGGATTCTTTTTTGTTATGAATGAGCAGGAAGAAGAGCGTCAGTGGACCGATACGGCCTAAAAACATTACGAAGCTGAGAATTACTTCACCGGCAGAACTTAGATTACCTGTAATACCTAAAGAAAGCCCCACTGTTCCAAACGCTGATACTGTTTCAAACAGCAAAGGAAAAATAGGCATTCTCTCGGTAATCGTCAGTAAAAATAAAGCGACAAAAACAACACCGGAACTGACTGCACCTATTGCCATGGAACGAAAAACAATCTCAGTTTTAATTGTTCGACGAAAAATATGCGGTTCTTTAATTCCCCTAAAATAGGCTAGAGTCGCTAATACTATAACCAGGAAAGTAGTTAATTTAATACCGGAGGCGGTGGACGCGCTGCCTCCTCCGATGAACATCAGGATAAGAGTAAGCAGAAGTGAAGGTTCTTCCATATCTCCGATAGCCACCATATTAAATCCCGCCGTACGCGGTGTTACGGCCTGAAAATAGGAAGTCCACAATTTTTCAATGAAATGTAAGCTGCCGATTGTTTTCTCATTATGGAACTCCAGGATCAGCAAGAAAAGCGCAGCAACGGTATTCACTGTCAATGTGCCGAAAACCATCATTTTCGTATGCAGCGACCAGTGCTGAACCGATCTCTTTTGGATGATATCCTTCACAACGATAAATCCAATTCCGCCAATAATAAATAATGAGGAAAGAATGAGGGTGACTGCCGGATTTCCTGCGAACGAAGTCAAGTTATCAGGAAATAGAGAAAAACCCGCATTATTGAAGGCGGAGACTGTATGGAAGATGCTGTAGTATAAACCATGTTTCCAGCCGAATTCAGGCACCCACACGATAGATAAAGTGATGAATGCGATGGCTTCAATTACAATGACAAACGTAAGAATCTCACCGACAAATCGTACAGTATCGCCGATAGACTGGTAACTGAATGTTTCCTGGATAAATATCCGATTTTTCATCCCGACTTTCCGCCCCAAAATGATGAGCACTGCAACGGCAAATGCCATTAATCCTACTCCGCCGACTTGAATCAGCAGCAATAATACAACTTTACCGAAAACTGTGAGTGTAGAAGCAATGTCAAACACGCTTAAACCTGTCACTGTCGTAGCCGAAGTGGCGGTAAATAGCGCATCTGTCCAGCTGATCGGCCGCTGTGTGGCGATAGGCAATTTCAAAAGCAATGTGCCGTTTATAATAGTGAACAAAAAGGACAATGCAATGAGAGCAGGGGGAGAAATGCTTTTTCTGCGTTTTGCACTAGTCGTCATGGTCTGCTCAACTCCCCGTCTGTCGAATGAAATACAGCTGCAGGTGCATATCTGGCATAAATTACATTTACAGAAAAGCAATAAAAGAAAACGTAGAGCAAAAAAGACTCGCAGCTCCTATTAATTAAGCAACAAGTCTTCATTTTAAAATTATTGAATATTGTGATATGGTGGTAGACAAAGGAGTGAATGTACATGAGCAAATGCCCAATTGATCACACGGTTCAGGATGTGGCGCAAAAGCTAACAGAGCAGCAGGCATTCATGCCCGAAGAACTGGTGAAAAGCTGTACGTCGTTTTTGGATAAGCCATTGGATCAAGAGACATTAAATGAGATTTTTCATCTGTTAAAAAAATATGACTTGGCAACGGGAGAGGAACGTGCAGAACGGGACTATAAAATGCTGCAATTATTTCGTTGAGGCCAAAATCTATATAGTAAGTCACTGTACGTCACTTTGTAACAGGGAGATCGCAGATTCAAGTAACTGAATATCTTGTAAGATAATCGTTTTGATATCGGCGGGTGCAGTTTGATACTCATCACTAAGCAGCTCAAGTTCTCTGATGAAGATAGAACTTTCATTTACATTATTCATAATTGCAGCCCTCCTTATAAGTCAATTTACCCGCCGTAACGTTGTTTTAAACTGCTTCAGATTCAAATATTTCATTTACATGACATTTTGCTTACTGGCTAACTTGAGGTTTACAGGCTGCCATGTTAACAGAAACTCTTTGGTGCGGCTGCGTCCAATAGACAATAACTCTTCCATTTGCTCTTCGTTTAGGTCAAATTGTGTGGCACTGTAATCTTCCACCGGAATGAAGACGACGTTGTTTTCATGCTGACGTGAGATGTATTTCTCATCATGTGCATTTTTCATTGTGGAAAATAATGCTTCAAATAATTGCAGCGCATTGTGAATGGAACGCCCCGGCACGTCTTTTTGATTTCGGCTTAACTTCAATCCGATGGTCGGCCGCTTTTTGGCCGATGCACCATCAAAAATCCACATAGGGAAATTACTGAGCACACCTCCATCTACAACGATTGTTCCGTTTGGTCCGTCGAGACGCACAGGCTCAAAGAAGTATGGAATACCGCAGCTCATTCTCAGCGCTTTCGCGATCGAAAACTTTTCAGGATTATAACCGTATTGCTCCAGATCATCAGGCAGCACCAGCATCTTGCCGTTCGTTAAATCAGATGCCACTAATTTCAGCGAACCTTCCGGAAGATCGCCAAATGAATAGCAGCCTTTACGGGCAAGCTTATCAAAAAACCAATTCTCCAATTCTTTTCCCTGATACAAACCCATTCTCCAATAAAGCGAGATCCATTTCATAAATGGAAACGGCAACAGCGTTTTTCTAGGATCCAGCAAGGACTGGAAATCTTCT
The DNA here is from genome assembly GCF_002109365.1 of Sporosarcina sp. P37. Lineage (NCBI taxonomy): Bacteria > Bacillati > Bacillota > Bacilli > Caryophanales > Caryophanaceae > Sporosarcina > Sporosarcina sp. P37. The sequence continues at coordinate 1,767,616 of NZ_CP015349.1, read as the reverse complement.
TCAGCCAGCATGATTTCGATTTCATCGGCAGTATAGCCTGCAGCCAAGAAGCTCGCCAAAATTGCCCCCGCACTCGTTCCTGCTACGTTTTCAAATCGATAACCTTGATCATTCAGCTCCTGTACAGCACCGACCAGTGCAAAACCTTTTAATCCGCCGCCTGAAAAAACACCATTTATTCTCACTTCATCCCTGCTTTCGTAGATAATGTTCTTCTACTGTAGAGTCTGAAAGATAAAAATAGAACTGTCTTGTATGAAAATGTATGAAAAGTCTCTTTCAGTGAACTATAATAAAGAATCTATACAAAATCGTACTGGATTCAATCGTATATATTGAGGAGGTGTACAACATGAGCGTTTTAATGCGTATTGCGCTGACATTGGTCATTATTGGCGCGCTTAACTGGGGATTGATTGGATTTTTTAACTTTGATTTAGTTGCCAGTGTGTTTGGAGGCCAAACGACTATTCTTGCAAAGCTTGTCTATGCCATTGTGGGTCTGAGCGGCCTGGTAACGATTGGACTTCTATTTAAATCAAATGAGGAAATCGTAACGGATGTCGAAAGGGAAGTGGAGCCTAACGACCGTTTTGACCGGATTAGAAATGTGAACTACAACACAGAGTTCGGTGAAGAGCTTGATTTAAAAACAAAGCGCAGGAAAGTGGATCGGACACTGGAAGATCCTAAGGATTAATTGAGCAAAGGCTCAAGTAAATGCGCAGTCCGAGTCCGCAGTAGGACAGACAGTTCCTTTTCCAAAAATAAATTTGAAATGAGAAAACACAGTGAAGGATCATTCCTTCACTGTGTTTTTTTCGCGGATCTGCGGATAAAGCTGACATGACGGCCTGCTTGTCTGTCTTCACGATAAGAAAAGCCGTTAGGACTCTGGAAAGTGCAAGTACGGTCGATCGTAATGTGGGCTTCAGGAATTCCTGCCAGTTCACATTGTCTTTTTACTGCCAGCTGATTATCGATATGATACTTTTTGGTTGCTGAATTATAGAAAATGAATTCGTCTGCGTAGCCAAGCTTATGGAACTTCATACAGACATCTTCATCCACCTCGAACTTATCTTGACTGAGCGCAGCGCCAATCTGAACATGGACATGGCTCAGATCACAATGCTCCTCGTGCTGCAGGTGACGAAACAGATTCAACGTAATTTCCTTTACGGTCCCTTGCCATCCGGAATGAATTGCCCCAGTCAGCGTGCTGTGATCGCTGTAAAATAATACAGGCACACAGTCCGCCGTCAAACTGCACAAGACGAGGTTCGGCTCAAATGTATACAGTGCATCTGTATTGGGGATGGCGGTTTCCTGTTTCCATGCACCTTTACCGCGATCACTCTCTGTTACTTTGTGGAAGTTCGCGCTGTGTGTTTGATTGGCAAATACGAAATCCTGTACATCGCACTGTAAGAAATGTGCCAGCTGCCTTCGGTTGCTCATCACATCATCCGCAGATTGGCATGCGTGCAATGCGATGTTATGACATTCCGGTTCTCTGCGGTCTTTCATAGTCATACCCATCAGCAAATTGTCTTGATCTTTATAGATGATTGTTTTCATAGTTTTTGATCCGCATTCAGTAAAAGTTGTGTCAGGATTTTAGTCCCGTAAATTAGCGCGTCTGTGTTGAACGACATTTGCGGGTGATGCAGTCCCGGTTTCAAATCACAGCCCAGACCAATCATTGTTGCTGGAATATGCGGTGTCTTCCATGTATAAAAATGAAAGTCTTCCGCGCCTTGCGAGATGCAGGGGTTCTCTGCGTTTTCTTCTCCCAGCACGGAGGCTATGGCCTGCCGTGCCAGCCTGATGGCATCTGTATTTTCCGTCGCGGCAGGGGAGTAGCCTTCTTCCTTATAGGTGATCTTTGTCTCTGTCAGCGAAGCGGTATTTTGAATGATGTGGCGTGCTTTTTCAAGCAGAGCATCCATCGTGTCATTCGTCTCGGCCCGGACATCCAATGTAAAGCGGGCGCTTGCCGGAACCGAGTTGCTCGTTTCGCCTCCATGCAGTTCCGTCATTTTGATAGAGAATTTTTTATTACCCGTCAAACGGATCTGCATCAGAGCCTGAATGAGGAAACTTGCCGCTTCAATTGGATTATTTCCTTCTTCCGGTCTTGCTGCATGCGCAGGTGTTCCCGTGATCGTGCCTGTAATCGTTGCAGACGAGCCATGCAGAATTGCAGGAGCAGATTTCCCGAACGCAACTTCTGAATGAGGCCGGACATGAATACCGCCTAAGAACAATACATCCTCAAGAACACCTTCCTCCATCATTTGCAGTGCACCTTCCGCCAGTTCCTCTGCAGGCTGGAAAATAAAACGAATCGTATGGCGCAAGTTTGCCTCACTGTTTTTCAATGCCAGCGCAGTATATAACGCCATCGTGCTGTGTGCGTCATGTCCGCATGAATGATTGGCTTTCACTTCTCCGTCGATTTCCTGCACCAGTGCATCCATGTCCGCGCGCAATGCAATAACACCCTCCTTTTTTCCAGCCATTTCTGCAATGAATCCATAGTGGCCCTGATAGGCAGTGATGGTCAATCCGGCAGCTGAGAGTTTATCCTGCAAGTAGCGAGAAGTGTTCCGCTCCTGCCAACTGGGTTCAGCGATGGCGTGCAGCTCCTGATAGGTTTGCAGAATTTGGTCTTTATTCCGTTCAATATAGTGTATCGCATCATTCATGAAAGACTTCCCCCGTTTCCCAAAGTTGATTATTCTCAAAGTAAACCATATTAATTGGAAAACAGCAAAAGTGAAGAAGATTCCTTCAAAATTTATTGACTTTTCAAAACGTTTAATCGAGAATAGTTAAGTAGCAACTTAGACCATCAACGTAAGGAGGAAATGCAGTGAAGAAATTTGTAATTGTGATGAGCATGTTAGCAGGTTTACTCCTCTTAGGCGCATGTTCAAATGACAATGAAAAAGAGACGGGTGCGCCTAAGGAGGAAGGGAACAAAAAAGGTGGCTCGATGATCTATGCAAGAGGAGCGGATTCGGTAGGTTTGGACCCGATCAATATTACAGATGGAGAGTCTATCCGAGTCACTCATGCAATTTTTGAAACATTATTTGAATATGATAAAGATTTGCAGTTACAGCCGAAATTGGCGGAGTCCTATGAAACGAGTGAAGATGGTCTGACATGGACACTTTCACTGAAGACAGGTGTGAAATTTCATGACGGGACGGACTTTAATGCAGACGCAGTAGTATTCAACTTTGAGCGCTGGATGGATCCGGACAATGAATACCATATCGGTGATTTCCCGTACTATCCGTTTTTATACGGCGGATTTAAAGGGGAAGAGAATCATAAGATTGAACATGTGAAAGCAGTCGATGAACAAACAGTCGAGATTAAATTGAAAGAGAAGATTGCGCCGTTCGTCAGCTACTTGGCGATTCCCATGTTCGGCATAGCCAGTCCAGCGGCGATTGAACAATATAATGAGAGATTCTTTGAGAATCCTGTCGGTACAGGTCCATTTGTATTCGATAGTTGGACACGCAATGACAAAATTGTCGTCAAAGCAAATGAAAACTATTATATAGATAATCAGCCGATGCTCGATCAGATAATCTTCACCGTCGTTCCGGATAACTCTACCCGATTGAATGTGCTGTTGAGCGGGGAAGCGGATTTCATTGATGGAATGAATCCGGAAGATGCAAAAACAATTGAAGACAATGAAAATCTGGAACTGGTCAAACGCCCGAGTTTCAATGAAGGATTCATGGTCATGAATACACAGAAAAAACCGTTTGATGATGTGAAAGTCCGACAGGCAATCAATATGGCAATTGATAAACAATCGCTAGTGGACGGGTTTTACAGCGGTTTTGCAGATGTAGCCAAAAATCCGATCCCGCCTTCGCTGTGGGGCTATAATGACGAGATCGAGGATTATGCATTCGACGCGGAGGCTGCGAAAGAATTGCTGGCAGAGGCCGGGTATCCTGATGGCTTTGAGACCGAAATTTGGACGATGAATAATCCGCGTCCTTACTTGCCGCAGCCAATGAAAACAGCGGAAGCGATACAAGCAAACTTGCAGGAAATTGGAGTTAAAGCAAAAATCGTAACGTATGAATGGGCAACGTATTTGGAAAAGACCGGGGAAGGGCAGCATCCGATGGCATTGTTTGGATGGACGGGTGTTATGGCAGATCCGGACAATTTCCTGTACCCGAACCTAAGTAACACCAATATGAAGCCGCCTGCAAATAATCTGGCGTTTTACGACAACAAAGAATTTCAGAACCTCATCGAACAGGCGCGTGTGACATTTGAGGAAAATGAACGAATCGACCTCTACAAAAAAGCGCAGGAAGTATTCCATGAAGATGCTCCATGGGTACCGCTGGCTCACACAACGCCGCCTATCGGCTTTGCTGACTATGTAAAAGGTTTTGAACCGCATCCGATGGAAAATGATAATTATGCGGTTATGTATTTGGATAAGTAGAAACTAGCCGGCAGGGGGTAAAGCCGGCTATTCTTCTATCAGCATAAATAGCCAGTGTGCCAAAAGAGAGTACTTGAGAAGAATGCGTATTGATATTTTTTTATTAAAAAGTTATAGGAATGCAGGGAGGACTGTCGCAATGGGCTTTCCATTGTACCACGTTCTAATTTAATCAAATAACGATTTAAATTGGTTTGATTTCTGAGCACTTTTACAGTATAGTGTAAACTTGCTTGTGCAATTCAGGTCAAGAGGGGGAACTATGAAGAGAATATCAAAAGTCTTTTATATAACCATTGTTTTAATTGTTATAGCGGTAGGTTATGGAGTAATAAATCCAGTTCATTTTGAGAGTATCACGAATGCCGGAAAAGCGCTTGTGGCATCAACTTTCGGATGGTACTACATGTTACTTATGACTGCGCTGTTACTGATCAGTATTTTTATGATATTCAGCCCATACGGTAAAATCCGTTTAGGGAAAGATACAGACCGGCCGCAATTCGCTACAGTTACGTGGATTGCTATGCTATTCTCTGCAGGTATGGGGATTGGTTTGGTGTTCTATGGCGCTGCAGAACCATTATCTCACTATGCCGTACCGGCAACAGAAGACCCGCAAACGCCTGCTGCTTATAAAGAGGCCATGCGGAAAACATTTTTACACTACGGTCTTCACATCTGGTCGCTGTATGGAATGGTCGCATTGGCTCTGGCATACTTCCAGTTTAGAAAAGGCCAGCCCGGCTTGATTTCTGCAACGCTGCAGCCGATTTTTGGAGATAAAACGAAAGGTCCTTTGGGCACTATAATTGACGTACTAGCAGTTTTTGCAACCGCTTTCGGTGTGGCAACATCACTCGGCTTAGGTGCTGTTCAAATTAACGCAGGCTTGAACTACTTATTTGGTTTCTCGATAGGCATGCAATCACAAATTGTCATTGTAACAGTCGTGACGATACTGTTTATTGGATCAGCTTGGTCAGGGTTAAGTAGAGGAATTCGCTATTTGTCCAATACCAACTTGATTTTGGCGGTAGCTCTATTAGGTTTAGTACTTATCCTTGGACCTACATTGCTGATTATGAATATGTTCACTGATTCAGTGGGCGGCTATTTTACAAAACTTATCGATATGAGTATGGGTACAGCTCCGCTCAATGGTGAGAATCGCGGATGGTTAGATGGATGGACGATATTCTATTGGGCTTGGTGGATCTCTTGGTCACCATTCGTCAGTATGTTTATCGCCCGAGTTTCAAAAGGGCGCACAATTCGTGAATTTATGGCAGGTGTACTCCTTGTTCCTTCATTCTTCGCGTTCCTATGGTTCTCTACATTCGGTACAACAGCCATTGAAATGCAAAGTAATGGGACAGCAGATTTAGCTTCATTGAATATTGAAGTAGTTGCATTTGAGATGTTTAACTCAATGCCGTTTTCATTAGTTCTGTCATTGTTTGCGATTCTGCTTGTGACATCGTTCTTCATCACATCGGCTGACTCAGCAACATACGTGTTAGGTATGCAGTCAACATATGGTTCTTTGACGCCGCCGAACTCGGTGAAGGTGATATGGGGTATTATTGTGTCGACGATCGCATTGGTCCTGCTTTCTGCAGGCGGGCTTCTTGCATTGCAGAACACGATTATTATAGCGGCGCTGCCGTTCTCGTTTATCATCGTACTGATGCTGTTTGCATTGTTTAAGTCAATGAATGAAGAGTTAAGTAAAATGAAATAATAAAAAAGGACATGCGATTTTTACACGCATGTCCTTTTTTCATTGGCCATCCGTCATCTGCTGCAGGATTTATACCCACAACGCCTTGTCAGTTTGCTGAATAGAAATTACCGGCTGTTTTTTCATTTCGGAAGTAATTATATGTAGAGGATGGTAAAATAACATATACAGTTTTATTGAGATAACGGAAAAGGAATAGGTGTATACATGAGTTTATTAACAGTAAAAAATATTAGTCACGGTTTTGGTGACCGTGCAATTTTTGATGACGTTTCATTTCGTCTATTAGCAGGTGAACATATAGGATTAGTTGGTGCGAACGGGGAAGGTAAATCTACGTTTATGAATATCATAACGCATCAGCTGGAGCCCGATGCCGGAACTGTTACGTGGTCAAAACGTGTACGTGTCGGTTATTTGGATCAGCATGCGGTACTTAAGCAAGGGATGTCCATTCGTGATGTATTGCGTACGGCCTTTCAATATTTATACGATATGGAAACCGAAATGAATGAGCTCTTTGCGAAGATGGGTGAAGTGGAGCCGGATGAATTGGAAGGCCTGCTGGAAGAGACAGGACAAATACAAGATTCGCTGGAGCAAAGCGGGTTTTATATGATTGATGCAAAAGTGGAAGAAGTGGCAAATGGTCTCGGACTGAATGAGTTTGGACTGGACACAGACGTTAATGATCTGAGCGGCGGCCAGCGTACGAAAGTATTACTTGCAAAACTGCTGCTTGAAAAACCCGATATTTTATTGCTGGATGAGCCGACTAACTATTTGGACGTTGAACATATTGAATGGCTGCGCACGTATTTGCAGGAATATCCCGGTGCGTTTATATTAATCTCCCACGATATTCCGTTTTTGAACAGTGTCATTAACTTGATTTATCATATGGAAAACCAGCAAGTCAATCGTTATCCTGGCGACTACGATGAGTTTTTGCGTGTGCATGAAATGAAGAAGCAGCAAGTGGAAGCAGCGTACAAAAAGCAGCAGAAGGAAATATCCAACCTGAAGGACTTTGTAGCCCGTAATAAAGCAAATGCTGCGACGAGCCGAATGGCCATGTCCCGCCAGAAGAAGCTGGATAAGATGGATGTCATCGAATTGGATTCGGAAAAACCTAAACCGCATTTTGATTTTAAGACCGCAAGAACTCCCGGGAAATATTTATTCGAGACGACGGACTTGGTGATTGGTTATGAAGAACCGTTGTCCAAGCCGTTAAATCTTTCAATGGAACGGGGCCAAAAAATTGCGCTTGCCGGTGCGAATGGCATCGGGAAAACAACACTTCTGAAAAGTATTCTCGGGGAAATACCTGCACTTTCAGGTAAAGTTGAACAAGGCGAGCATTTGTCAATCGGCTACTTTGAGCAAGAAATCAAAACAGATACAGATCGCACATGTCTGGAAGAGATATGGAGTGAATTCCCGCACTTCGCACAATACGAAGTGCGTGCCGCATTGGCTCGTGTCGGATTAACAACGAAGCATATCGAGAGTAAGGTAAAAGTGTTAAGTGGGGGAGAGCGTGCGAAAGTACGTCTATGTAAACTAGTCAATCAAGAAACGAATTTGCTGGTACTGGATGAACCGACTAATCATTTGGATTATGATGCAAAAGAAGAACTGAAACGTGCATTGAAGGAATACAAGGGAAGCATATTGCTTATTTCACACGAACCGGATTTTTATGAAGGTGTTGTATCGACTGTATGGAACGGAGAGTCATGGACGACAAAAATGTTTTAAAAAGTTAATTTGTTCCACGTGAAACAAACGAATCCAGCTAGGCATCAGCCCGGCTGGGTTCGTTTTCTATTTGGCTTGCTATTTCTAAGCAGGAAAGAGTGTATGTTATATTCACTTTTCACTGATTCGTATAGTTTATGTGGCTCACTTTAAAAAATACAGTGTTAGTAAGACGGGCAGTAACATATACTCACAGGGGATGTTTCTGCCGCCGCTTTAGTTATTGTCTAATGATAGACTTTTTTCCAGCTTGCAATGTACGCCCGTTTCATTAGAAAGCGATAGAAAGTATAGAATAGCCGCAAGCCTGACTGTAAACGGAAGATTAAGTCTATTCATTTACTTATACAGCAGAAATACGTAAACTGGTAGTAACAAGTCGGAGGAGGGGAATGGTATGAGTAAACTGGTTCAATCATTTATGGAAGCGGTTTCAGACGTGAAAGACGGTGATACGATTATTGCAGGGGGATTCGGTTTATGCGGGATTCCGGAGAAATCTATTGAAGCGTTACGCGACAGCGGGGTGAAGGATTTGACTGTCGTCAGTAATAACTGCGGAACAGATCATGATGGACTCGGTATGCTGCTTGCCAATAAACAAATTAAAAAGATGATTTCCTCTTATGTGGGAGAGAACAAAATATTTGAAACACAATTTCTAAACGGGGAGCTGGAAGTGGAATTATGCCCTCAAGGAACGCTGGCTGAACGAATCAGGGCAGGCGGCGCAGGAATTCCCGGGTTCTATACGGCAACCGGCGTCGGAACACCTATTGCAGAAGGTAAAGAGACAAGAGACTTCAACGGAAAAACGTATTTATTAGAAGAAGGCATTATAGGGGACTTTGCACTTGTAAAGGCATGGAAAGCGGATACGTTCGGCAATTTGGTTTATCGCAAAACTGCCCGTAATTTTAACCCGCTAGCTGCAATGGCCGGTAAAATTACGATCGCGGAAGCAGAGGAAATCGTGGAAGCGGGAGAGCTGAGTCCGGAAGAAATTCATACACCCGGCATTTACGTGCAGCGATTGCTGCTTGGTAAAGATTATGAAAAACGTATTGAACGCTTAACGGTCAGAAAAGCGTAAAAAGGAGAGGTGACTATGAGTAATACTAGAGAGCTTATCGTCAATCGCGCTGTGCAGGAAATTAAAGACGGCATGAACGTCAATCTTGGCATCGGAATGCCGACACTTGTTGCGAACGTAATCCCTGAAGATATTCATGTGCTGCTGCAGTCTGAAAACGGTCTCCTTGGAATCGGTCCATATCCTGTGGAAGGTCAGGAAGACGCGGACCTGATTAACGCAGGGAAAGAAACTGTTACGACAGTACCAGGTTCATCGTTCTTTGACAGTGCTGAATCATTTGCGATGATCCGCGGAGGCCATATTGATCTGGCAATTTTGGGCGGAATGGAAGTATCCGAAAACGGGGACTTGGCGAACTGGATGATTCCAGGCAAGGTAGTCAAAGGCATGGGCGGTGCGATGGATCTGGTCGCAGGTGCCAAGCGTGTCGTCATCATCATGGATCATGTAAATAAGCATGGTAAATCAAAAGTGAAAAGGAGATGTTCTTTACCATTGACTGGTCAGCGTGTAGTGGACAGACTGATCACGGATTTGGCAGTATTCGATTTTACAGAAGAAGGCATGGTGCTAATTGAAACGTCGCCAGGTGTCACGCTGGAAGAAGTGAGAGACCGAACGGAAGCATCGTATACGGTATCTCCAGACTTTACGATAAAAAGGACCGGAACTCCCTAATCGGGGGGTTCCAGTCCTATTTATTTTTTCAGTAATAAGTAACAAAAATACGGCGCACCAATCAATGACACGATGACGCCTGCCGGAATCCCGTTCGGCTCCAATATATTACGGCCAATTGTATCCGCCAGCAATAACAGAAAACTGCCGAGCAGGATGGCGATAGGCAGGTTCAGCCGATGGCGCGGACCGATTAGAGATTTGGCGATGTGAGGCGCCATCAAACCGATGAATGCGATGCCGCCTGTAACAGATACAGCGGAAGCGGCCAAGGCGACTGCCGTCAGCAATAATATGGCTCTTTCGCGTTCAATCGACACACCGATTCCTGTCGCAACAGCTTCATTCAAACCGAGCATGTCAAGCCGGTGTGCCTTAAATAATGTGAAAGGAATCAAAATCAGCAGCCAAGGCAGCAATGCCCAAATATATAGCCAATCGTCCCCCCATATATTACCGGCCAGCCAACGGGCAATGAAATCGACTTTTTCATTATCTGCTGAAGAAACGAGGACAATCATGACACCGGAGAGTGCCATGGAAAAACCGATCCCGACCAGAACGAGCCGCATTGGCTGAAGTCCAGTTTTGCGATTGTATGCAAAGAGATAAATCAGGATGGATGTCGCGACGGCGCCGGCAAATCCGACCAGCGGTAACAATACAGAGAAAATTCCTGCGTCTATCGGGAAAAACAGAAAGAAAACGGCGATGGCAGCTCCGGCCCCTGAATTAATTCCGATGATTCCAGGGTCAGCCAGGTCGTTTCGTGTGATTCCCTGCAGAATAGCACCGGATAAAGCGAGTGCAGCACCTGCAAGTATGGTCAAAATAATGCGGGGGAGCCGGATGGAATACAGCACGAATTCTTCTTTGAACGTCCCTTGTCCAAGTAGCGCGGGAACTATCCTCTTCCATTCAAGTGATGCGTATCCAAGACCCATTGCGATCGTGCTTAACAGCAGGATTAATAAAACAAATACACCAATCAAGAAGCGTTGTTTTTTTCGTATATGCGGAAGAATCATGAGAATGCTCGGCCTCCTCTGCGTACGATTAAAAGAAAGAACGGCAGTCCAATAATTGCAACTAGCGCGGCAACAGGCGTTTCAAAAGGTGCCTGCAATGTCCGGCCCAGTATGTCTGCCAGCAGCATGAACGTTCCGCCGGCCGCAGCAGAGAACGGAATAATGAACCGATAGTCCGTCCCGACGATAGCACGAACAATATGAGGAATCATTAAACCGACGAATGCCAGATTCCCCGCAAGAGCCACAGCTGCCCCGGCCAGTAAAATAATAATGATAAATAGCATGACTTTTACTTTGAATGTGTTTTGTCCAAGCCCGATCGCCACTTCTTCATTCAAACTTAACAGAGTTAGCTGACGGGAGAGAAGAATTGCCATGAAAATACCTGCCAGAATCACAGGAGCGATGGTCTGAAGCTGAGTCCATGTTGTTCCGATCAAGCCACCTGCAGTCCACATCGAAGTATTTTTGGAAATCTTGAAATACAACCCAACGCCTTCTGCTATAGCAAATAAGAAGGTTGATACTGCGGCGCCGGCCAAAATCAGACGAATTGGAGAAAAACCGCCGCGCTTGGCGGAAGCAATCCCGAATACGAAAAGGGCGCCTGCGGCAGATCCGATAAAGCAGGCTGTCATGATACCAAAGTAATTAATAGACGGGATGAATGCCAGTGCAATTGCCAACGCCGCATTAGCCCCTGCAGTCAGTCCAAGTAAACCGGGATCGGCCAGTGGATTACGCGTCATGCCCTGCATGATTGCACCGGAAATGGCCAATGCAGCTCCGACCAGCACAGCACCGACTTCCCGGGGCATTCGAATTTCTTTCAGCAGCAGAGCATTTTTATCACTGCTGTCTGTAAACGACAGCCAAATATCATGCCAAGAAGTTTGGGCGGCACCCAGCTTCATCGAACAGACGAACACTATCAACAGAAGCAGTATACATGCCAGCAATTTACTGCCAAAAGAAAAAAGTTTTTTGTTTGGCTGTTCGGTCATATCGATCTGCTCCTTTCCTTTCATAAGAAAAGAGGCACTTCAGAAGTCGAAGGCCCCTTCACTTTATAGAGAACGCCATGCTGTAATGCATTCTCCTGACATCAGCGTTTACTTAGTTTCTAAAAAGTGCTCCTTGAAGAACTCTAATTGATAATCAAGTGTAAGCGGATCGTTAAAATAGAATTCCTCGCCATTTACTTCAAATACTTGATGGTTTTTCACAGCGGGGATGTTTTTGTATGTTTCTGTTTCCATGAAGGAATTATCTGCAGCATTAAATTTGCTCAAAATCATATAATCACCGGCAAACTCGGGCAGCACTTCGGTAGATAAAGCATAATAACCAGCTTCTAGCGCCATCTCTTTTACTTTCTCCGGCATGGCCAGTTTCATTTCCTGATATAGGATCTCCGTTCCTCTGCCCCAGTTATCGCCGTATACATATAACTGTTTGTCGAAATTTTCGACAACTGAAACGGTAGTGTCTTCACCAATTTTAGCTTTGATCTCTTCTCCGGCAGCCTGTGCACGTTGTTTAAAATCCTCTACCCATTTCGTTGCTTCTTCTTCTTTATTCAACAGCTTTCCAATCTCGATATGCTGCGTCAGATAATCGACTTTTCCGTAAGTAAACGTAACGGTTGGGGCAATTTCTTTTAATTTATCAATATTTTTAGCGGTATTGTATCCAATAATTAAATCCGGATCCAGTTCAATAATCTTTTCGATATTTTCATCCGACACTTCTTCTATTTCACCAAGAACAGAGTCAAAGCGCGGATTCATCTTTGACCATGAATCTACTCCGACTATATCCACATCGAGCGCCATAATATTTCCGGCAAAGCTTAATGCGATAACGCGCTTCGGGTCAGCCGGAACTTCTACCGGCCCGTCTTCAGATTCATAAGTAATCGTGCCGCTTGCTTCTTCTTTCGCGGGTGCTTCTTCTTTTGCAGGCTCATCCTGCTTATTGCCGCATGCTCCTAAAGCTACTATGAGCAGGAAAAGGACGGGCAGTAAAAATCTCTTCATCTGTTATTCGTCTCCTTTGAGTAAATCATATGTGATGCACAACGGTTTTCCCGTTCTTGGATCCATCCCAATTTCTGCGTCGATTCTAAATACTTTCCGCAAGATATCTGGCCGTATGACTTCTTCGCACATGCCGGCCTGTACAATTTCTCCGTCTTTCATCGCGATGATGAAATCGGCAAAACGTGCTGCCTGATTTAAGTCGTGAAGCACCATGATGATTGTGCGCTGCTGTTCGGCATTGAGTTTTTGCAGCAGCTCCAGTACTTCCAGCTGATGGGCCATATCCAGATAGGTGGTCGGCTCATCCAGGAAGATGATATCTGTTTCCTGAGCAAGTGCCATCGCAATCCAGACACGCTGACGCTGGCCGCCCGATAGTGCGTCGACTTGCCGATGTTTGAAATCAGCTGTATTGGTGACATCCAGCGCCCAATTAATCACATCCATATCGCGGGCAGTCAGACGGCCCATCGCATTTTGATAGGGGAACCTGCCGTAGGACACCAATTCTCCAACCGTTAATCCGCTGGCGGCCTCTTGCGTTTGGGGAAGGATTGCGAGTTTTTGTGCAAGCTGTTTTGTTTTTTGTTTTACGATAGTTCCGCCATCCAAAATAATCTCTCCAGATTGGTGAGGAATCAGGCGGGTAACAGCTTTTAGGAAAGTCGACTTGCCGCATCCATTCGCCCCGATGATCGCGGTTACTTTCTTGTCGGGTATTTTAACCGACAGTCCTTTCACAATCAGCCGGTCATCATATGAAACTTGAAGATTATCTGTATACAAGCGAACCATTTCCTGAACTCCAACCTTTCCTACTAAATAATCATTGATAATGATTATCAGTATCAGTACAATGAAAACTATAGATTGAAAGACTGCCGATGTCAATAACTTTTTAAAGGGAGAAGATGAAATGAAGCAAAATGAGCTACTGGATGTAACGATTATTGGCGGCGGACCTGCGGGGTTATATGCTGCATTTTATAGTGGATTGCGTGAAATGAAGGCAAAAATTATTGAATATCAGCCGCAGCTTGGCGGAAAGATTCATGTCTACCCAGAAAAAATGATATGGGACATAGGCGGCATTACACCGGCACCTGGAGCACAGATCATTGAACAGCTTGTGACGCAAGGACTCACATTTAATCCGGAGGTTGTGCTCAATGAAAAAATCGTAAAGATCGAAAAGACTTCGGACAATTATTTTGCCTTGCACGGCACTGCTGGAACGGTTCACTACAGCAAGACAGTCATTTTGGCTACAGGGACCGGCATATTAAATCCTCAGAAGATTGAAGTGGAAGGTGCAGAACGCTTTGAAGTGACAAATTTGAACTATACGGTAAAGTCATTGGGGAGATTTAAAGACAAGACTGTTCTAATTTCTGGCGGCGGCAACGCAGCAATCGACTGGGCGAATGAACTGCAGCCTATTGCAAAGAAAGTGTATCTTACCTATCGTAAAGACCAATTGAACGGTCACGAAGCGCAAGTTCGGCAATTGCTTGAGAGCGGTGTCGTCTGTCATTTCAATACGAATATTGTCCGGTTTATCGCATCTGACGATCACACGGCAATAGAAAAAGTGGAATTGCAGCACAACAAGGGTGGCACAGCAGCAATGATTGCTGTGGATGAAGTAATCATTAATCACGGATATGAGCGAGATACTTCGCTGATTGGCAATCAGCAGCTCGGCATGGAACTGACAGAGCATCAGCAAATTGCGGGATCCTGCACAAGTGCTACATCCGTAGAAGGTTTATATGCGGCGGGAGATGTACTGAGTCATGATGGCAAGCTGCATTTAATCGCGGGAGCTTTCCAAGATGCTGCAAATGCTGTGAACTGCGCCAAGACTTATATTGATCCGGAAGCGAATCAAAACGGTATGGTTTCATCCCATAATGAGCTGTTCAAAGAACGAAACCGTGAATTAGTGAAACAGCTGATATAATTAAAAAAATAACTGACCGACGAAATGTAAAATTGTCGGTCAGTTATTTTTTTTATGCAATATAAAAACTTTCAATCGGACCTGATGAGCGAAGAATACGAATGGAAAGCAATTTTGCAGTCAATTAAAGAATTTTTTGAGTTACAAAAATATTGTAAGTGTTAAAAAAGTGTTGCAATCTAAAAAATGTCTGGTAATATGAACTTAAGTTATTTGAATTGATTAATAATTTAAATAGCTACGGAAGAGGAGAGTTTACTATGAACAATGAAAGCGCTTTAGTTTTTGACCATGCGATTAGGACAGCAGATATTTTAGTAGAAATGTTTGGAGCGAAGTGTGAAGTCGCTGTACATGATTTTAGTAACCTGGAAAGTTCTTTAATTCATCTGGCGGGGACATTGACCGGGCGAAATATTGGTTCCCCAATAACAGATCTGGTTCTTGAACAGCTGCAGAAAAAAGTAGTAACAGATTATGCGAACTATAAAACAGTGTCTCAAAAAGGGTCGGTTATGAAATCTTCTACTGTCTTCTTAAAGAATCAAAAGAATGAAGTCATTGGGGCATTATGCATCAACTTTGATATAAGCGATATGATTCAGATGGAAGGCGCAATGAGAGACTTTATCACATTTCCGGAAGATGAAGAAAAGAAAGAAACCTTCTATACAGATGTGCATGAAGTCATTCAGTCGATGACACAGCAGGCGTTGGAGAAATATTATAAACCCCCTGCGTTACTGGAAACAGAAGAGAAAGTGGAAGTGGTGCGCGAGCTGGAATCCAAAGGGGCGTTTCTAATCAAAGGTGCCACTGAATATGCAGCGAGTGTTTTAGGTGTTTCTAAATTCACTATCTACAATTATCTGCAGAAGGTACGCACCGAACATAGTTTTAATTCTAAATAGGAGTTGATTTATTTGTTCAATAAAATTCACAGTGACCATGCACCTGCAGCAGTGGGGGCTTACTCACAGGCAGCAGAAAAAGAAAATATTGTCTATGTCTCAGGGCAGCTGCCAATTAATGCAGAAACAAATGAAATGAGTTCTTCGGTTGTAGAACAGGCGGAACAGTCTTTAAAAAATATTGAAGCCATTCTGAAAGCCGCGGATTTAACGTTAGAGAATGTAGTGAAAAACACAATTTTCATGACATCCCTTGAAAAAGCAGCAGAAGTTAATGAAGTATACGCGAAATTCTTTGGAGACAGCAAGCCTGCAAGAGCGATGGTAGGTGTAAAAGAACTGCCCAAAGGTGCTCAGATTGAAATAGAATCTATTGCAATTAGATAATATACATTATTAGGAGGAAATGAAATGACTTATAGTTATGTATCCCACTTACACTGCCCAAAATGTGAAAAGACGTATGACGTAGATGCAATTGTTCAACTGTGTGAATGCGGAGCACCTTTACTGGTGTCCTACAAGATGGATGAGCTGAAGAAGAATTTTACGAAAGAGAAGCTCGCAGACCGTAAACCGGATCTTTGGCGCTACCATGAATTGCTGCCGGTCAAAAATGAAGAGAATATTGTGACGCTGGGCGAAGGTATGACGCCAATGCTCCACTTGAAAAAAGCAGGAAAAGATATGGGCATTGCAAATCTTTACATGAAAGATGAAGGAATGATTCCATCCGGCTCATTTAAATCAAGAGGGGCGGCAGTAGGTGTTTCTAAAGCAAAGGAAGTAGGCGTTACAGAATTAGCGATGCCTACCAACGGAAACGCGGGTGCGGCTTGGTCATTATACAGCGCGCAGGCGGATATTACGGCAACTATTGTAATGCCGATCGATGCACCGGAAATTACACGTAAAGAATGTGTGGCGGCAGGCGCTGAGCTTTATCTCGTCAACGGTCTGATTGGTGATGCAGGGAAGATTGTAGGCCAGGCAGTACAAGATTATGACTTATTTGATGCATCTACATTGAAAGAGCCTTACCGTATTGAAGGCAAGAAAACAATGGGCCTTGAAATTGCAGAGCAGTTTGGCTGGAAGGTTCCTGATGTAATCCTTTATCCGACAGGCGGCGGTGTCGGCCTGATCGGTATTTATAAAGCACTTCGCGAATTGCAGGAGCTCGGCTGGATTCCGGAAGACAAAATGCCCCGACTTGTTGCGGTACAATCATCCGGCTGTGCCCCAATTGTGAAAGCATGGGAAGAAGGGAAAACACATGCTGAACCTTGGGAAAATGCTTCGACTGTCGCATTCGGTATTAACGTGGCAAAAGCGCTGGGTGACTTCCTGATTCTTGACGGCATTAAGCAGACAAATGGCTGTGCAGTAGCAATTGATGATGAAGAACTTCTGGAAGAATTAAAGCTGGTTGCATCCAGTGAAGGAGCATTTGTTTGTCCGGAAGGTGCAGCGGCATTTGCAGCTGCGAGAAAACTTCGCAAGGACGGCTGGATCAAAGAAAATGAAGAAGTGGTTGTATTGAATACAGGTGCGGGTATTAAGTATCCGGATACGATTACAGTTGATGTGCCAGTTCTGGAAAAAGACGAAAAAATTATTCGATAAACGAAGTAAATAGTACGCAATAAGTTCGATAATCAGCTCTATTGCGTACTATTTTACAACTTATGAAAGACCGTATGAAAGCGCTGTCAAGTCTTAAGGGAAAATCTGCAGCACGGGAGTGAGATAGATGGAGAAAAGGACAGAGTTATCTAAAGCTCTAAAACCACACTGGGTTGTCGCCATTGCATTTGGTTCTGCCATAGGCTGGGGAGCATTCGTACTGCCGACCGACTGGATGGCGGCAGCGGGACCAATAGGCGTGATATTAGGGATTTTAATTGGTGCCCTGTTGGTTATGGTCATCGCAGTCAGCTATGGATATATGGTAGAGAAGTTTCCTGTCTCTGGTGGCGAGTTCGTATTTACATATCTGGGATTCGGCAGAATTAATGCCTTTATATGTGGCTGGTTCGTTACATTATCATACGTAACCTCGGTCGCTTTGAACGCTTCAGCGATTATAGTGCTGTTTAAATTTTTGTATCCGCAAATCGTGGAAATCGGCTATATGTATACGATCGCAGGCTGGGACGTTTATGTCAGTCAAATTATCATAGCGGCAATCGCCCTAATTGTCTTTGGTATAGCGAATATTCGTG
Source organism: Sporosarcina sp. P37 (assembly GCF_002109365.1). Lineage (NCBI taxonomy): Bacteria > Bacillati > Bacillota > Bacilli > Caryophanales > Caryophanaceae > Sporosarcina > Sporosarcina sp. P37. Next base: position 1,749,664 of record NZ_CP015349.1, on the reverse strand, counting down.
GTATTAGCCTGACAGGACGTATGCAATTCATTTTCAGTGCCATTCTGTTCAGCGGAGCAATGATTGTAGGGCTAGGTATGACGTTCCACCCTGATACGGCATTTTCCAACTTGCGCCCCGCATTCAATATGGAAATCGGCAGCTTATCTTCCATTTTGATAATTGTGGCAACAGCTCCGTTCTTATATTCAGGCTTCAATAATATTGCACAAGCATCTGAAGAGTTTAGTTTTTCTTCTAAGCGTGCATTTAAGTTAATGATTCTGGCGCTGGGTGCAGGCGGGCTTGTATACTCCATAATGGTTTACGCAACAGCAATGGCCACGCCTTGGCAAGGTTTAGTTGCAGGACAGCCTGTATGGGGTACCGGCGATGTAGTAAAAAGCTTATTCGGTAATGTAGGTATGACATTATTGACGGCAGCATTGTGTATGGGAATTTTCACGGGTATTAACGGGTTCCTCGTTTCTTCGAGCCGAATGCTTCTGGCGATGGGCCGCGCACGTATTTTACCGCAAGCCTTCACGAAGATTCATCCGAAGTACCATACACCTTATATAGGGATCATTACGGCGGTGGTCGTATGCTTTATCACCCCTTGGTTTGGTCGTCCTGCATTGCTGTGGATTGTAGATATGACAGCAACAGGCGTGGCAATCGCCTATCTGTATACTTGTGCTTCTGCTTACCGTTTCTTCGATTGGAAAGACAGTGCAGCGCGCAAGTTGACTTCATTGGCTGGTGCACTTATCAGTCTGGTATTCCTTGGTCTGTTGTTTATCCCAGGATCGCCTGCATTCCTGGCAATGCCTTCTCTGATCGCAATGGTTGTCTGGGTGCTGATCGGTGTAATATTTTACGCAATGTACGGCAAAAGATATAATGCGATTCCGAAAGAAGAGCTGGATGTATTCATTTTAGGAGATGAGCTCTCTAAGACGCTTACAAATGACAGCTTCCACCGGATGAAACAGGAAAATGAGCGTCTGGGTTTACAAAAATCAGTACAAAATAATATATAAAAGAGAATGATAGGAGTGGTTATGATGGCAGAATACCTAAAGAAAAGCTCACATAAATTAGAAGAGGATAACAGTGGCATTTCAGACATTGTAAAAGGCAGCCTGAAAGAAATCCGTGAAAGAGGAGAAGCGGCTGTTCGTGAACTGTCACGAAAGTTCGATAACTGGGATCCGCAAAGCTTCCTAGTTTCGCAGGAAGAGATTGAAAACGCTATCAAAAAGGTTCCTGAAACTGTGAAGATGGATACGCAATATTGTCAAAAGCAAGTACGAGCATTTGCAGAGGCCCAGTTGGCAAGTGTGTCTGAATTTGAAAAAGAAATACAGCCAGGTGTAATTCTTGGGCAGAAGCTAATTCCCATCTCCAATGTCGGCGCATATGTTCCGGGAGGACGTTATCCAATCGTTTCCTCCGTGCAAATGAGTGTGATTCCGCCTAAAGTTGCTGGAGTGGAGCGGGTGATTGCTTGTTCACCGACTACAAAGAACGGCGAGGGCATTCATCCGGGCGTCTTGTATGCGATGCATTTGGCAGGAGCGGATGAAATCTATTCACTGGGCGGCATTCAGGCAATTGGAACAATGGCATATGGAATGGAAGGTGTGAAGCCCGTCGATTTCATCGTGGGACCGGGGAATGCATTCGTAGCAGAAGCGAAGCGTCAAGTGTTTGGGAAAGTAGGAATTGATCAGATTGCAGGTCCAAGTGAGAACTTGATTATTGCAGATGAAACAGCTGATCCCGTTTTGATTGCCGCCGACGTATGGGGACAGTGCGAGCATGATTACCGTGCTGTGACAATTTTAATTACGACTTCCCGTAAACTGGCGGAGGATGTTCAGGAAGAAATGGAAAAGCAAATCGCCGTGTTAGATACAGCAGAAGTAGCTTCAGCATCTTGGGAGCAAAACGGCGAAATTATACTAGTGGCGGATAAAGAGGAAGCAGTGAAAGTTGCGGACGAATATGCTATTGAGCATGTACAAATCCAGACGGCAGACTTGGATTATTATTTGGAGAATCTGAAAAACTACGGCTCCTTGTTCTTGGGTGAAGAGACAACTGTTACTTACGGAGATAAAGGAATCGGCACGAATCATATTTTACCGACAGAACAGGCGGCGCGCTATACGGGCGGTCTCTGGGTAGGGAAGTTCCTGAAGACTGTCACATATCAGAAGTGTACACCTGAGGCGAGTAAGAAAATTGCCCCTATCATTGCAGGTCAGTGCCGTTATGAAGGTATGATCGGTCATGCGGTAACAGCGGAATTGCGTGAAAAAAAGTTCTAATGATGTAAGAAGTGAGGAGGGCACGGGATGAGTAAATTACCTGAAGGGGTACTGACTTTCGATAAAACATTCACACGCCAGGAACCAATTCCGGCTTCAGGCATAGAACGCGCGACAGAACTTATGCTGACAGGGAAGCTTCATCGCTATAACACTGAAGGAGATGAAGTTGCAGAAACCAGTATTCTGGAGGAAGAATTTGCAGCATATATCGGAACTGCCTATTGCGCTGCATTCAATTCATGCGGCAGTTCTATCTATGTTGCGCTAAAAAGTATAGGCGTTCAGCCCGGCGACAAGGTTTTATGTAATGCATTTACGTTGGCGCCTGTTCCGGGCGCCATCAAAAATGCAGAAGCGCAGCCGGTGTTTGTAGAGATAACAAAGGATTACGTAACAGATTTGGATGATCTTGAACAAAAAGCAAAAGACTCAGGCGCTAAATATTTTCTCTTATCTCATATGCGCGGTCATATAGCAGACATGGACCGCGTAGTAGAAATCTGCGAGCGTCATCATATTACACTGATTGAGGATTGTGCCCACACCATGGGTGCGAAGTGGAACGGTAGACATACCGGAACTTTCGGTGCGGCTGGATGTTTCTCGACTCAGACATACAAGCACCTCAATTCAGGCGAAGGCGGTTTGCTTGTTACCGATGACGAAGACGTCGCTGCGAAGGCTATTCTATATTCAGGTTCTTATATGCTGTATGAAAAACATACAGCCAGGCCCTCAATGGAAGTATTTGAACGTTATAAAAAGGTAATACCGAATTTTAGTTTGCGTATGTCCAATTTAGTGGCAGTTTTGATCCGTTCGCAGCTGCCTCAGCTTGATAAGCAATGCGAGCGCTGGAATGAACGCTATTATGCTATCGAAGAGATATTACGCGGTACGCCAAATATTTATATTCCGCTTCGTGATGAAAAAGAACAATTTGTCGCCTCTTCATTCCAGTTCACTTTGCTTAATGCCACGACAGCAAAAATGGAGCAATTTATTGCTGCGTGCGCCGAGCGGGGTGTTGAGATTAAATGGTTCGGCAACTTTGAACCCAAGGGATTCACTAGCCGCCACGAGAGCTGGCAGTACTTGTCGGGTGGCGGAAATCTGCCGAATACCGCAAAAGTGCTCGATTTCCTTTGCGACTTCCGGCTGCCCCTCACTTTCACAGTGGATGATTGCCGTCTGATTGCAAAAATTATTCGTGAAGTATGTAATGAAATCTAAAAAGAACAAAAGGGGTGTGCGGTATGGGCAGAAGGAATAAGTATATATTGTTTCTATTATTGGCTATGACAGTATCAATACTGGCTGCTTGCGGCAGTGACCAAGAAGGAGCAAAGAACGATCAAGTGGTTATGAAATTCACCCATGGAACGGGAACAGATGGAATTTGGCAGAAGACTGCCGAAAAGTTCTCTGATTTAGTGAGTGAGTATTCTGATGGAAAAGTGAAGGTCGAAATTTATCCCGGTGGTCAAATAGGCAGCGGAGAGAAATCAATGGAAGACATTCAAAATGGATTGATCGAAGCTACTTCCGAGTCTGTAAACAACTTGACCCCATTTGCACCGTCGCTTGGAATGTTTGATCTTCCTTATCTTTTTGAAAGCGGTGAGGAATATGAGCAAGTTGTGGATCAATTGGGCGATGAAATCAACGAGAGAGTTATTAATGAGTCCGGCTTGCGCGTTATTACATGGCTTGATAAAGGGATCCGTGCAGTAGGTACGATTGATAAAGAAATCAATACGATTGATGATCTTAAAGGGTCAAAAATCCGAGTTCCTAAAAATCCGATTCAGCTGGCCAGCTTTGAATCGTGGGGAGTTAATGCTACACCGATTGCATGGGATGAAACAATTACCTCTTTACAGCAAAGTGTAATCGATGGATTGGAATTGCCATATGACGACTTTGAAAGTACGAAGATTTACGAAAATATTAATTATATCTCAGACGTCGGCTATAAATATGATGTTGCTATGGTTGTCATAGGCGATGAATGGTTCCAAAGTCAGACCCCCGAGATTCAGGATGCGATTGTAAAGGCAGGCAATGAGACTACTGAATGGACGAGAGAAAATGTACAGGGCTTCCTTGATGAGAGCAAGGAAAAGATGAAAGATCATGTAACATTTACTGGACCGCCAAAAGATGAAGCACTTTGGAAAGAAAAAGCGATTGCAACTTGGCCGAAGCATTACGATAGAATCAAAGGCACAGAATTATTAACTGAGGTAATGGATATTGTAGGAAGAGATTTACCGAAGTAAGGGACGTAACATATATCCATTTATGCAGATATATGTCTGACTATTCAGTATACGGCAGTTGATGACAGTTATAATTATTATTCTATTATAACTGTCATTGTTTATTGCACGTTCAATATGTTCCAAGGTGTGTCAGAAAGATGTCTAAGAAGTGTATGACTTATATCCGAATAAAAGAATATTGATGGGCAGGTCCTATCAATTAGAAGGTAGGGATTATTATTAAGTCTAGAGTCTCTTGGTTTATCAAAAACTTTGAAGAAGTGTTTAGCGTCATATCGCTTTTGGTCATGATCATGAGTCTGCTGCTTCAAATATATTTTAGATATGTGGTAGGAAAGTCACTTCCTTGGACTGAAGAGTTATCCAGATTTGCGTTCTTGTATCTAGTATTTATGGTTATTAGTATTTCCGTTAAAAGACACTCGCACATTCGTGTCACAGTTCAGTTTAGAATGTTTCCTCCCGCAGCAGAGAAAGTTCTTTTAATAATAAGTGACTTCATTTGGTTTTTATTTAACTGTATAGTTATCTATACAGGATTTTACCTATTTATGGACATGGGTGCATCAAACAGAATGCAAATTTCGCCTGTACTGGGCTGGAACTTAAAATATGTTTATGTCATCTTGCCAATAGGTTTTCTTCTTATGAATATCAGAATGATACAAAACTACTATATAAGCTACATCGACAATAAAAAACAGAGGGGTAATGTGGATGTCAGTTGAATTAATCATTTGCCTAGTTTTGTTTGGCAGTTTATTGCTTGGTATTCCTATTTTTGCCTCGCTAGGAATAGCCTCTGTTGCCGCAATTATGGTATCGGGTATTTCATTTTCTATCATCCCTCTGGACTTACTGAAGATGGGATCTATGTTCCCGCTTCTTGCAATACCGGCTTTTATATTGGCAGGGGTTTTAATGGAAAAAGCGGATATGGCAGGACAAATCATTGAGACCATTCAAATCATTTTCGGCAGAATTACAGGCGGCCTTGGAATAATTACAATTGTGGCAAGTATGTTTTTTGCTTCGCTTATAGGTTCAGGACCTGCGACAGCTGCAGCAATGGGTGCCATCCTGATACCCGCAATGCACAAGGCTGGTTATGGAAAAGCCTATACGGCAGGTGTCTGTGCGGTAGGTGGAACAATGGGAATCCTTATTCCGCCAAGTAACCCTATGATTGTTTACGGCGTAATTGGTAATGTCTCGGTCACTTCTTTATTTATTGCGGGAATTATGCCGGGAATTATGCTTGGCTTGATGCTAATTGGTACCGCTTACATAATAGCCCGCAAAAAGGGTTACAAAGGTACCGGAGAACCTTTTAACATGAAACACTTCTTAAAGACTGCTTACAAAAATAAGTGGTCATTATTCGCCCCAATTGTTATTATCGGTGGAATATACGGAGGAATCTTTACGCCGGTAGAAGCTTCTGTGGTGGCTGTTTTATATGCCTTTTTAGTTGGATTCTTTGTCACAAAGAAATTGCGCAATAAAAAGCTTCTATGGGAAACGCTGGTGTTTACTGTTGAAACATCCGGTATGGTTTTAATCGTTGTGGCAGTTACACAGCTATTCGCACGTATACTGGTAATGCAGCAAGTCCCTCAGCGTCTTGCAGAGTGGAGTGTATCAGTCAGTGATAATCCTAAAATCATATTACTGATGATTGTCGGCTTCCTGATGATCTTAGGAATGTTTATCGAGGAATTAGCAACAATGGCTGCTGTCACACCTATTTTAGTGCCGCTGGCGAATCAAGTAGGGATTGACACGGTACATTTGGGTGTCGTCATGGTTATGACTAATGAAGTTGCTATGTTAACTCCGCCACTTGGTGTTGTGCTCTTTGTATTAATGAAGATGAGTAATTTAAGTTTGGGACAAGTAGCCAGGGCAGTGTTGCCATTCCTTCTTACACTGATTCTTGCCACTTTAATCGTCGTCTTCTTCGAAGATATTGCATTATTTTTACCTAGACTGATGGGGTATTCAGGCTAATCGAATAACGTAATCAAAAGGGCTGTCTTTGACGGTCCTTTTAATTTGTCTGGAAAATTAAATGGTAACAATAATCAGCCAAAAAATATGAAAGAACATTACCGCAATATAAAGAAACAAGGCGGTGGTCAGGGAGATGCGCACAATATTTCCTGAAAATCGGGCGGTTACTACAATATATAAAAGCAATAAAGGTAAGCCTAATTTAACTGCGTAGAACAATGGAATACTTTTTTCATATATATAGGAAACAAGCGGATTAGCTTCTTCGATATGCCCAAGCCGCAGCCCGTAGTCGGTGAACAGCGCATCTAATAAACAAAGGAAAGCTAAGAGAAAGCCCGCATTTAATAATCTGTTTTGCTGAATAGGAAAGTCCCGTACAGTATTCATTTCCATCCGCTCCTCACTTGCAGTGTAAATAGACAGGATGAGCAGGAAATGCGTGTTTTATTCATCAAAATGCAATATAGGATACTGTTTTTTCTCACGGGACAACTGCATACGTTGTTTATTGTAATATCTGCCCGATTATCAAAAGATGTATGGCACGGTGCCGCGCATCTTTTTTCGTTTGCATTATTTTCTAAATAAAGGTATAGTACATTACAACAGTAATGCACTAGGTATCCTAAAGGTGGTGGAGTTCTTGCTTGAGATGGATGGAGAAAAGCCGATTTATATACAAATTGCCGAGTGGCTGGAGAAGGAAATCATTGATGGCACATTGCAGGCAGATGACAAAGTTCACTCGCAATATCAGCTGGCAGAGCTATTCAATATCAATCCTGCAACTGCGGGGAAGGGGCTGACGATTTTGCTGGATGCTGAACTTATTTACAAAAAGCGGGGCCTCGGCACATTTGTCTCTGCTGATGCACGGGAAAAACTGCTGACGAAGCGCAAAGAAGGCACGTTACGCCGTCTTGTGCAGGAACTGCTTAATGAAGCTGCGTTACTTGGCGTGAAAGAGGAACAGCTTATTGAATTAATACAGGCGGAGCGAAAGGAGAGGTTATGATGTCGGCAATTACTTTAAAACACGTGACGAAAAGCTATCGTTCTGTCACAGTGCTGGATCAGTTAAATTTAGCAATCCGTGAGAATGTGATTACAGGATTGGCAGGGCGAAATGGTGCTGGGAAAACGACACTTATGAAGATGATTGCGGGATTCATAAAAGAATCCGGCGGTGAGCTGCGTGTGTTTGGCGAGCATCCTTTCAACAGTCTCAAGGTTTCCGCCAACATGATTTTTATTGACGATATGATGGGTTTTCCAGATGCGCTGACGCTGGGTGATTTACTCTTGGAATGTGATGGCTTCTATGAAAATTGGGATCAGGATCTGGCTGTGCGTCTGCTCGAATATTTCAAATTACCTCTGTCACTTAACCACCGCGTATTGTCGAAAGGAAAACGCAGTACGTTCAATGCGGTGGTGGGCATTGCTGCACGCTGTCCGCTGACAATGTTTGATGAGCCCATTACAGGAATGGATGCAGCCGCACGCAGGGATTTTTACAGAGCGCTGCTGAAAGATTATATTGCCTATCCCCGCACCATTCTGTTATCCAGTCACCATGTGGAAGAAATGGAAGATTTACTGGAGGATATGTTAGTGATTGACGGCAAGAGCATTGCTTTCCATGGTCCAATTACTGAACTGCAGGAAAAATTCCTGTCACTTCAAGCGCGGGAGAGTGTGCTGAAATCCCATGCGACCCGCTATGCTGTCATTCATCGGTCAAATGCGGGGCCGGTGACGGAATGGATTGTTGATCACGAGCACACGGAAGCAGAAGTGGAGGAGCTGAAGCAGGCAGGTATCCGCGTATCGTCGGTTTCTGCAAGCGAAGCATATTTGGCGATGACAGGCCAGGCGACAGGAGGAGTAGACGATGTTTTCAACGCAATGGAGCGTTAATGAACTGGCAAAACGTCAGTATGTATTTAAATTAAGTGCCAACGGGGCCGTATTTACGACACTGATTGTGCTGCAGATTATTGGAACTGTTTTCATAAGCGGTGCCAGTTCCACTTCCATGAGCGATTGGGGCGAGCCGATTTCGTTCAACTTTACGTCCATATCGAATGACGGGCAGGTTGGCCTGACGTTATTCTGGGCGCTTATCGTCGGATTTCTGCTGACTTCAGCTGCCCAGCGTAATGAATCCTTTTCATTCGTGACGAATCGCCTGACTTTTCAGCTTGCAAACTTCTATTTTATTTGTACTGCGGCATTATTTGGCGGCGTGACAACCGTACTGCTCGGGTCAGTTATGAAGATTGTTGCGCTGTTCGGGGACAATGTCATTATAGAAACGGCCGGTTTACTGTCATCACCGCTTGACTACTTTTCCCGTATTCTAGTAATGACTGCCTACACATTGCTGCTGCTGATGACCGGCTATTTGCTGGGAACGCTGATACAGTTCAGCAAGTTGTTTATTGCCTTATTTGGATTGGTCTGGTTTGTGTATATCACGTTTGGGTTCAGAGTGTCAGTTGGCGAAGGTGATAGTTTGCTGTACTTTTACTACGGAGAGACATCTATTCTATTGTTCATTTTGAAAGTCGCAGTGTCCGTTGCTGTCCTGTTCGGCATCAGCTTTTTTGTAACCAATCGCCTGGAGGTGAGAAATCCATGATGTTTTTTGGGATTTTGCTGCCTATGTTACTGCTGACCAGTCTAGTTTTAATTGTGGTATTTACGAAGAATATGAAACGTACGCGATTGAGAAAAACATTTCACCGCAATATCGTTGTCGGTTATCTTGCATTGCTGCTGATCGGGCTTGCCGTGGCGGAAGTTATGGAGCGTACGGTGGAACAGCATGCGCTGCCAAAAGTATTGCCGAATAACAGTGAATTTGACTTGTATACTGCCATTACAGAGGGAAAGCCGATTCCTGAACGGCTGGTTTTGGCTGAGCGGTCACATGAAGTACAGGATACACTGCTGGTATCGGCCTTCACCAGCGCTACTATCTTGATTGAACGCACACCGGGAAATGGCAATACCATTACAGAAACCGTCTACAGCCCTGAATTGATGGTAAGTATAGGAGATGAGACTGACGAGTATTACGACTTTGCAGAGCAGCTTGAAGTCGCATTGCCAATTTGGGAAAACGGTTCGATGTCTGTGCCTAAACAGCCCGCAAATCGTATCCAGTATACGTTTTATCACGATTCAGATATAGTAAATCAATTCACCGGAGAAAAAACGCATGGCTATTCTTCAGGATCCATGTCGGGAGCCATGATGATTCACTTGGCCGTACCCGAATCGATTACGCTGAATCTTCCTGAGACCGAAAACGAATACGGGGCCTATATAGAAGTGATTGAATAGAAAAAGACTGAAGTGTACTATGCCGCATGATTCACGGCATATAGCTTCAGTCTTTTAGATTATCCGCGCTCCACAGGCATCGAGCAGCATCTGAAGGAGCCGCCTGATTTGATGATTTCCGAAAAGTCGACTTCTATGACCTCAAACCCGTTTGCACGCAAATCTTTATTTACTTTTTTATTTTGCGGCAGGCTGAATACTTTCCCGTTGCCGATGGAAAGAACATTGGTGCCGAGCGAAAACTGCTCATCTTCTGCTACTTCAATCAGCTGATACGAATCGGCCAGCTGATGGAGTGTTTCCTGATCAAATGCTGCGGGAAAGATGAGTGCTTTTTCAGGAGAAAGGATATTGAAAACGCAGTCGAGATGAAGATAACGCCCGTCAAATGGTATACGTTTAAGCTTGTGATCAGGAAGCTTTTCTTCAAGCTTGCTGACTGCTTCTTCAGACGTGCGGCTGCTGATGCCGATATAGACGGTATCGCGGTCGACGATAATATCGCCGCCTTCCATTCGGTCCGAAGCTGACTGGTACGGAATATCCTGCGCAATGAGCCACTCTTTCAAGGTGATTTCTTCACCTTTTCGAATATTTGCTGCTAAATCAGCGACGAATACTTCATTGCCGATAGTGAAGCCGATATCCCGTGTGAAGACTTGTTCCGGGTATTTCTCTGAAGAGGGCAGTGTGATAACCTCTACCCCGTTTTCCTTCAATAGTTTTTCAAATTCCGCGTGCTGACTCATCGCACGGTCCTTATCGATATTTTCATCTTCATACTTTTTCTGTACTTCGTTAATGACTTCATCAATTGCCATGAATTCCGGCTGGCATAATATGACGCGACGCAGCGTATCGTATTCTGTTACGCATTTGATCGTATCTGATTTTTGGCTGTTGGCTGTCAATGGATAGTACGCCTCCCACTTCATGAAAGTATATATAGTATTCCCTTTGTGCGGTATTTGTAAACGCGATGAGCTGAACAGTTTGGCATGCTTAATGAAGAAGCAGTAAAAGCAAGAAAGAAAATTAGCTGTCATGAGTGTATGTATATCTAATTAAAATGAAAAAAAGTAAACGCTTACAAATTTATATTGACAAACAATTCGGTAAACGCTTACTATAGATTAAACGACTATATAACGACACGGGAGTATTATTCATAATGGATGGGGTGAACCATGATGGAGCAGAGAGAAAAAAGAGAGATAAGATTTTGGTGGGCGATTCTGCCGTTAGTATTGATGATACTGGTCATGGTTATAACAGTTGTAAAGCTTGAACAGGGGCCGCATATGCCGCTGATTGCAGGCACGGCCATTGCTTCGCTGGTTGCCTGGCGCCACGGTTTCTCCTGGAAAGAAATTGAGGAAATGATGTACAAAGGAATTCGTCTGGCCCTTCCTGCCGTGATTATCATTATGCTCGTCGGATTGGTTATCGGTTCCTGGATGGGCGGAGGAATTGTCGCAACGATGATTTTCTACGGATTAAAAATTATTACCCCTTCCTGGTTCTTGGTAGCGATTGCGCTGATTTGTGCAATTGTTTCACTGGCTATCGGCAGCTCATGGTCAACGATGGCAACGATTGGTGTAGCAGGCATGGGAATTGGATTAAGCATGGGCATTCCTGCCGGGATGGTGGCAGGCGCGGTTATTTCAGGTGCCTACTTCGGTGATAAAATGTCGCCTCTGTCAGACACAACCAACTTGGCGGCGGGACTGACAGGAACAGATTTATTTGATCATATAAAACATATGCTGTATACGACGATTCCTGGATTATTGATTGCGCTGGGTGTGTTTACATATCTCGGAAAGCGGTTTGGCTCGGGTGAGGCGGAGTTAACGTCAATTGCAAAGACATCCCAAGTCATGCAGGAAAGCTTCGTTATATCCCCTTGGTTATTGCTTGTTCCATTAGCCGTCATCATGATGGTCGCAATGAAGATCCCTGCTGTGCCGGCACTGATCATCGGGATTGTTCTAGGGTTTATATCACAAGTAACAATTCAGGCGGGTACATTTGCGGATGCGCTGGGTGCACTGCAAAGCGGTTATGCGATTGAGACAGGCAATCAGCTGGTCGATAAATTATTTAACGGCGGCGGCTTGGACAGCATGATGTACACAGTCTCCATGACCATTGTGGCTATGACGTTCGGCGGAATTCTGGAGTATTCAGGTATGCTGCGCGCGATTATGAATCAATTATTGAAAGTCGTGAAGTCCACATCGACGCTGATCATTTCAACAATCGGTGCGTGTGTCATGACAAACGCTACCTGTTCGGAGCAGTACGTGTCGATTGTGGTCCCATCGAGAATGTTCAGTAAGACATACAGAGATATGGGGCTGAAGTCCAAAAACCTGTCACGCGCCCTCGAGGATGGAGGAACGCTTACGTCTGTGTTTATCCCATGGAATACGTGCGGTGTGTTCATATTCGGAACACTTGGGGTCAGTGTCGTCGAATACGGACCTTACGCTATTTTGAATTTTGCCGTTCCGCTGCTTTCGATGATCTACGCATTGACCGGTTTCTCCATTGTGAAAATGACGCAGGAAGAGATTACCGAAATTAATGAGGAAGATGCGAAGCTGGAGGCGGAAGCTCTGCTTGAATAATATGTAAAAGCACCGTATGCAGCGGTGTTTTTTTATTTCCCTAAAATTCATTTGGGTATCTTTGGTATAATGCAAGTAAGATATGAAAAGAAGAAATGAAATTATTAACTGATGAATCCTAATTCTTTTAACGAGACAATTCTGGGAGTAGGATTTGCACCTGATCAACAATGGGAACATATTGAAATATTGCACGTAAGAGAGGGGATGAGTTCTTGAACAATAAAAATCCTTCAAAAACATATAAATGGCGAGATAAATATAGAGCATTTTTAACTGCAGCAGGTTGCCTGTATTGCCTGATTATCAACTGGGGACATAATTGGCTGCTTGTAGGATTCTTTACTTTAGGGGTACTTGTTTGTGAAACTATAGGAGTTTCTGATGTAAAGAAAATTAACAGCAATAAACAATAGAGCAAACGGCTGCAGTTGTGGAGTGTTTTTACATATTATCTGCATCCGTTTAATTCGTTGATTATTCAAATGTTTCGGCCAGCAGAATGAAACTATGTAAGTAATCATCCGTAAAACAGACTAAGAAAGGGGAGATTTGAATGAACAGTAAACATTTATTTTTAATGGGATCCATAGCACTGCCACTGACTTTCTTACTGGCTTACGATTTCTTCCCGAACTTTAACCAAACGTTGTACATACCAAAACCATTACTTATTGGACTTATGCTAGTGATTTTACTTGTAGGATTCTTTATTAATCGTATTCAAAAAAATGATTCCCCGAGGTCTAGTTTCTGGTGGCAAGTTGCAATTACTTCTTATCTCCTGATTTTACTTGTTGTGTTCACTTTATTTGGCGGCATTTCACAAGCAGGCATATCGTTATCTAGTCCTGTTATTTGGATTTTATTGGTCATTAGTATTTTTGAAATCTTAAAGGAGTACAAAAGTTTAAAAGTTAGTCTTTTATCGGGCACGATTGCTGCATAAATAATCGTGAGCATACCGCAATCGGGCCCTTTAACTGATGAAAACAACTTCTGAGGATTGATTTTAATGGAAATGCAAAAACTTAATGATTTCCTCAATAAGCTAGAGGAAAGAAAATCTTTTATAAGCCGATAAACTAAATATTAGGAATATTGTTGTACTGTAAGTATGATGGAGTTACTAAATAGATAGTAGGAGGAGTGTTCAGATGACAAAATATGAATTATCAAATGTGTGGAAATGGGAAGAAGAGAATTCAAATAGATGGGGGAATCGTCCGACAGCTGGTGAACGTTTTGAACAAAAACTGCCGGTCGGAGAGGCACCGTTCCAACTCTATTCACTAGGAACACCGAACGGAATTAAAGTGACGATTATGCTGGAAGAATTAAAAGAGCTGGATGTCGATGGTGCAGATTATGATTTGTATGAAATCAATATTGGAGCCGAGGAACAATTTGGTTCAGATTTCGTTAAGGTCAATCCTAATTCAAAGATCCCGGCCCTAGTCGATCAAAGTCAAAGTCCCTGTTTGGAAATTTTTGAATCAGGTTCGATTTTGCTATACTTGGCTGAGAAATTCAATAAACTGATCCCGGCAGATATTCATGGACGGACAGAAACCCTTAATTGGTTATTCTGGCAAATTGGAGCGGGTCCTTATGTCGGTGGAGGATTTGGTCACTTTTTTGCTTATGCGCCAGAGCCAATGAAATACCCAATTGATCGTTTTACAATGGAAACGAAACGTCAATTAGACTTACTAGATAAAATATTAGCTCAGCGTTCTTATATCACAGGCGACACTTATACTATTGCAGATATTGCGATATGGTCTTGGTACGGACAGTTAGCTTTAGGGAAATTGTATGAAGGCTCTTATGAATTTTTAAACATGGATGAATATACTCATCTCTTGGAATGGTCTCATCGCATTGCGAAACGACCAGGCGTTCAAAAAGGCCTTGCAGCAGAGTATCAGTCGCTTGGGGAGTAATTAAAAAAACAATGTATGGATGTTTTTCTTTTTTACAATAGAATTAAACCCTTATATAGACATAACAAATACAACGGAATTGTGGAGAGGTTCTATCTGCAAGGATTGAAGGCCCAGGTAAATGTAGGAAGTGAATTGTAACTCTTATCACTCTGACAGTTACGATTCCAGAAAAAAACTATATCGATTTGTTGCCGGATGAGTTTTACGGGGGTGTGTAAAAATGAAAGAAATAAAAGGATTGTATATTATTCTCTGTTCAATATTTTTGGTGAACCTAACAAATATCACATTGTTCAATGGTGATTGGAACGGGATAGCGATGTGGCTCAGCACAGGGTTATTTATAGCTGGCACTGCTTACTATTTACTGAGCAGAAATACAGTGACGAAAAAGAACTAGCAATTACAGCATCAGGAAAGAAAGCATTTCAACAGTGGTACCCAGACCGTCAACAGCCTCCCGATTCATCCGCGAATTGGGAGGCTGTTTTGTTTATTCAATGGAATGGATGATGAGTATTTCAAACCTTTCTTTTTCGGCGAGCGTAAAGATCCATTTTGTATAGTGCGCGCGGCCGTCCCTGTGAATAGGTCATTTCTTCTCCGACTGTATAAACGAATTGCTGATCCATTAATTTTTTTATTGTTCGTTCCGCAGTCCGCCTGGAAACCGCCAAATAGCCTGCCAGGTCATTGGCGGTGAATGGCTCAGATTGCCTGAACTGTTCAAACTGAATCAGCTTAGAAATAGCTGCGGGACTTAAAGTCGTCTGATCGCTGATTTTCAGAAGCTCAGGGTCATCCAGCTTCATTGCGACTGATGGTTTTGCAGACGGCAGGGGACCGTGCAATTTCTTGTGTTCGTCGAGCATGAAAATTCCTTCACTGCTTGCTTCTTTGCCAAGCTGAAGTGCACTTGCCGCATTATCACTTGCCTCTACTATGGTTTGTCCCAATCCGAAAGATAAGGAAGACGCAGGATAAAGTGATTCGCTGAACTGCTGGAATGCCTGTAAAGACAAAACGAATTCGACAGTGCCGAGCGTAGTGTAGAAGAAGAAACAGTTTCTCTCTGCCTTCCATTGAGCTTGCAGGTAGTTTGCCATTCTTTCTATCGCTTCGGGGGGGAGCTGCCCAGAATCATTTATTTGCAGTAAACCTACCGCGATTTTCGTTGATTGACTTCTGGCCAAGTCAGCCTGATGAGCCGCTAGTTCCATTGCACGTAAAATATTGCTGACAGGGTCAATCATGCGCAAGGAAGGAATTCCCGCGGCTTGCAATTGATCGTATACGGCATGCACACTGGTAACAGCCATCTTCGATTTACCGCTCCGGAAATGTTCCAGGTGGAAATTTACGACTTCCTGCAAATCACTGTTGGAACGCAGTTCATAGATGGCAGGTTTCTTGGCGGGTGCAAGACCGCCCAGATCT
Source organism: Sporosarcina sp. P37 (assembly GCF_002109365.1). Taxonomy (NCBI): domain Bacteria; kingdom Bacillati; phylum Bacillota; class Bacilli; order Caryophanales; family Caryophanaceae; genus Sporosarcina; species Sporosarcina sp. P37. Next base: position 1,733,672 of record NZ_CP015349.1, on the reverse strand, counting down.
TGCAGAAGATGTTCCGCGTGGGTAATATTTTTTATATCCATAGAAATATCGTGAATACCCACGTTTTTCTCTGAAGCAAGGTATAATAAAGTAACAGCAATCGTATGTTCATTCTGCTGAAGGTACAATGAAGGAATAGAGATTGTCTGAAGAATTTGTTCAGACGCTTCATAAGGCAGGGAACCGGAGAACAAAATAGCATGACAAGGCTTCAGTTTCTCAAGTAAACGGGGTGCTTCAGAAGGCTTGTCATACTGATAATATTCAATGTGCAAGTCCTCGGGCAGTAAGATTGTTTTTGCCTGTCTGCAAAACTCTTGTGGGCCGACCAGTGCAATGGTAACCTTCATAGGAGATCTCCTCTTTTCATTAACGACTATTTAACGACAATCATACAGGACGAATGAAAAGCTGCCAATAAGAAAGGAAGAAAAAAATGAAAATCACTGAAATAGAAGTATTTGCGATTCGATTGCCATTAATTGAGCCGTTTGTCATCAGCTATGCATCTTATGATGACATGCCTTCCATCATTGTCAAAATAACGACCGATACGGGGCATATCGGTTACGGAGAAGCTGTAGCGGATGATCATGTTACAGGCGAAAGCTGGGAAGGCACATTCGCTGTCATCCGTCATACGCTCGCGCCCGTTTTACTTGGTCAAAATCCAAGCCGTTTCGGTAAAATTCACGAATTGATGGATCAGGCAATTTACGGTGTGCCCGCAGCGAAAGCAGCACTTGATATTGCTTGTTTTGACGCGGTGGGCAAAGCGTACGGTATTCCAGCCTATAACCTGCTCGGCGGCCGTTATCACGAGAAGTTTCCTATTACACATGTGCTGAGCATCGCTTCTCCTGAACATATGGCACAGGAAGCGGCAGACCGTGTCGCGGCAGGCTACGACTCATTGAAGATGAAGGTGGGCACGAATGCCGCAGAAGACGTCAAGAGAATTCAGGCAGTGCGTGAGCGGGTAGGAAAAGACGTCAAGATTCGCGTTGATGTCAATCAAGGATGGGTCAACAGCGCCGTCACATTGCAGGCTATGAAGCAACTGGAAAGCTGTGAGCTGGACTGGCTTGAGCAGCCTGTCAAAGCAGACGATATCGATGCGATGGTGGAAATCAAATCGAAAACTTCCACTCCGCTGATGGCGGATGAAGGATTGCGCGGCGTGCGTGAAATGCGTGAAATCATCGCAAAACGTGCAGCAGATAAAGTGAATATCAAACTTATGAAATGCGGCGGCATGTATCCTGCCATGAAGCTTGCCCATATGGCGGAAATGGCAGGTATCGAGTGCCAGGTCGGATCGATGGTTGAGTCATCTGTCGGGTCTGCGGCAGGTTTTCATGTGGCATTCTCGCAAAAAGTGATGACGAGCGTGGAACTGACAGGACCGTTGAAATTCAGTAAGGATATCGGGAATTTGCACTATGACGTGCCGTTCATTGAACTTAATGAAAAGCCGGGGCTCGGTGTGGATGTGGATGAACAAGTACTGGAAGAATTAACCGTGCGTAAAGAAAAGGTGACACGATGAAGCTGCAGGCGTCGCTGTCGTTCGTGACAGAAGATCAGCTGCCGGATGTTCTGGCGCTTCAGAAACGTGTCGTTGCGGAATTGGAACGTCCCGAGTTTCTGCAGCCGCTGACAGAGGAAGAGTTTTTGTATATTCTGCGCGGTCATGGTATGTTGGCTGGCGCATTCGTCGATGACCGCCTAATTGCGTTCCGGGCAATGCTTGACCCGGGAGAAGATGATGAACATCTCGGAATAGATGCTAGCGTGACGGATGAGGAATTATCCGCTGTCTTATACTCAGAAATTACAGGCGTACATCCTGATTTCAGAGGGCATGGACTGCAAACAGTGCTCGGGAAATGGCTGATGGACCATGTCGACAGCGATCAATACCGCTATATTTGCACAACGGTGGCCCCGTTTAACATACCGAGCTTAAAGGATAAATTTTCGCTCGGTTTACGGATTGCCGCGCTTAAAGTAAAGTACGGCAACAAACTGCGCTATATTTTATTCAGAGATCTGCAAAAGCCCTTCCAGACAGATCCTGCTGAGCAACAATGGGTTCAAATGAGTGATATAGAATCTCAGCAGCAATTACTGAAAGAAGGCTGGCGCGGTGAACAAATCGGGCAGCGTGACACTGACTGGTATGTGCTGTACGTCAAATAATAAGGAAATTCCCGTCGGACTGTGCTATTTGTGCACAGTCTCTTTTTACTGTAATCAGCTCATTCCAAGTGCCTTGCAACTATAGAAGGGGAACTCTGTGGTAAAATTAAGGTACTACAATTGAAAGGTTGATATCCTTAATGCGAAATACTTCTGTAAAACTCACATCTTTATCTTCAAAAGGAGGCTGCGGCTGTAAAATTGGACCGGCAGATCTCGCTGAAGTCTTACATACACTGCCGCCTGGTCTCGCGGATCCAAACTTACTTGTCGGATTGGATACGAGCGATGATGCGGGAGTTTATAAAATAAATGATACGACCGCCATTGTGCAAACGCTCGACTTTTTCACTCCTATTGTTAATGATCCCTATGATTTTGGACAGGTGGCGGCGGCAAATGCAATCAGCGATGTGTATGCAATGGGCGGGAAACCGATTACTGCACTGAACATCGTGGCATTTCCCATTCATACCCTTGACCGCAGCATCCTGACAGAAATTCTGCGCGGTGCAGGTGATAAATTAAAGGAAGCGGGCGCTGTTCTTGTCGGCGGTCATTCAATTGATGATCAGGAACCGAAATTCGGCATGCAAGTGACAGGAACCGTTCATCCCGATAAAATTCGTACGAATGCAGGGGCAAAACCAGGCGACCGGTTAATTTTGACAAAACCGATCGGCGTAGGCATCATGACGACTTCATTGAAAAATGGCTTATTAACGGAAGAGGAAGAAATTCACGTGACAAAAGTGATGACGACGCTTAATAAAACAGCAGCTGAAGTGATGGATGAGTATACAATTCATGCATCAACCGACGTAACGGGCTTCGGTTTGCTCGGCCATGCGTCTGAAATGGCGAAAGGGAGCAATGTCTGCCTGCGGATCGACAACGATAAAGTGCCTGTCTTACCACGCACAAGAGAGCTGGCAGAAGCAGGTTCTGTGCCAGGCGGAACAAAAAATAACTTTGCGCACATAGAAGATGTAGTGGAGTATCCCGAATCATTGGATCAAGCGGGAAGATGGATTTTATGTGATGCAGTAACATCAGGCGGATTGCTTGTCGCTGTTGCAGGAGAGGAAGCGGACCGTCTGCATGCACAATTGCGTGAAGCAGGAGTCGATGCCCATATAATTGGAGAAGTGACCGCTGAGCATAACGGCCGAATCATTGTGCAGTAAATCAAGGAGATGGGAAACGAAATGGTACGGGATATAACATTGAAAGACGCACTGGAATTACAGAAAAACCATTCACATACACTGGTTGATGTCCGCTCTCCTAAAGAGTTTGAAGAAGCCACTATTCCGGGCAGCATCAATATTCCGGTCTTTACAAATGAAGAGCGTGCGGAAGTAGGCACGCTCTATAAGCAAGCAGGCAAAGAAGCCGCAATGGATCGAGGTCTGGTCATCTTCTCCCGGAAACTGCCTGCATTCATTGAGGAATTCAGGAAAATCGAAACGCCGCTCACAGTATTTTGCTGGCGCGGCGGTATGCGGAGCAAGACGGCTATGACGGTACTGGAACTGATGGGAATTCGTTCGAGCCGAATCAGCGGGGGAATCCATACATATCGTCAATGGGTGATCGAGCGGCTGCAAGAACCCATCAAGCCTCAATTATTGGTTTTGAATGGCTATACAGGCAGCGGAAAGACAAAAGTTCTGCACAAACTGAGGGAGGACGGGTGTCCGGTCATTGACTTGGAAGGAATGGCGGGGCATCGCGGTTCGATTTTCGGACAGATTGGCGTCAAGCCGAATAATCAGAAGAAGTTTGAATTACTGCTGGCAGACAAATTAGTCCAATACGCGAATGAACCTTATGTATTTATTGAAGGTGAAAGCAAACGCATCGGTCAAGTGCACATGCCCCAGCTGCTGTTTGCGAAAAAAGAACAGAGTCCGCAATGGATTATCCGATTGCCTATCGAAGAGCGCGTAGAAGAAATTCTTTCCGAGTATGAACCGGAAAAACGTCCGGAACAGTTTTTGGAGGCATTTTCCCGAATCCGTAAACGAATCCATCAGCCTGTCGCGGTGCAAATACAGGATGATCTGGAAAACGGCCGTTTTGCTGAAGCAGTAGAGCAACTGCTGACACACTATTATGACCCGCAGTATAAACACTCTGTTGCACGTTTTGCGCAAGAAGACATCATCCAGGCGGCAACCGTACAGGAAGCATATGAGCAATGTCTCCAGCGGTATCGTGAGTTAATGAAATAAAAATGCAGACTGCCTAGTGAACCTAGGCGGTCTTTTCTTTTTGCTGGCGTGAAAGTAGTGTATTGAGCGCTTGAAGAGGGGGTATGAGCGGCTGTCTAGCTGTATAGAGCGCTTGGGCAGGATGTATGAGCGGTTATGAAGTGATATAGAGCGGTTTGCAAGAACTATGAGCGGTGATCAAGGATTATAGAGCGTTTGAAGAAGCCTTATTATCGCTGGATAGAAGTTTGCCAATTAACGAACGAGGGTATTCATAAAACTAACATCAGCCAGACAGCCAACAAGAAAAACTGACATAGAAAAGAGGAAATGCCATGATTGAACTAAAAACCAACCTGCCGGGAAAGAAGTCATTGTTCGGTGACGCCTGCAAGATCCTGGGAGAGCATGACATCCAAATGGGAGGAAACTGGGATTTCGACAGGGGAAACTTTGATTCCATCCTAAGTAAAGATGATCACGAAACAATTTACTTGCGTATACCTTTCCACGTAATAGACGGTATGCTCGATGAAGACAATGCCATGATAGAGTTTGATGTGCCTTTCGTTATCAAACACGTCATGAACATCGGATTGGACGATGAGGACAGTCCTGTTCTTGCAGCTGCAGGACTTGACCAGTTCCAGTCTCCGCAAGATAAAGACGCGCCAATCGTATACGATGAGAAGTGGGTGATTGACGGTGAAGAACGGATTGCGAAATTCTCCGACAATCCTATTTTTATTGCACCGTTAGTGTAAAAATATTTCTTTGCAATCCATAATGAGCAAATCCTGACCGCACGGATTTGCTCGTTTTCGTGTGCGGATAAATATCCGCATCCTGTGTAACTCGGTATGATAAGATAAACAAAGCGCGAAAACTCAATTAACTAAACTGCGGGTCGAATCCAACAGGGCGGGGAATGGGAGGAGGATTGCATGTCGGGACGGCATAATTATTCATACTATGCAACATCTAAAGAGGCACAAAAACGGCTGTATAAGCGGTCTTTACTTGTCGTAATCATCTCACAAATTTTCAGCGGCGCCGGACTTGCAGCGGGAATTACAGTCGGGGCGCTGTTAATTCAAGATATGACCGGCGATGCAAGCTTAGCCGGTATGCCAATTGCGTTATCTACATTCGGTTCAGCGTTCTCGGCCTATCTGGTAGGCAGGTTATCGCAGCGCTACGGACGCAGGCTTGGCCTGGGCGCGGGTTTTATAACGGGAGGCGCAGGGGCGTTTGGTGTCATTCTGGCAGTGATGACAGGAAGTTTGGCCATACTATTTGTTTTCCTGTTTATTTATGGGGCAGGGACATCATCCAACTTACAGGCCCGTTATGCCGGTACAGATCTGGCTGACGAAAAGCAGCGGGCTACAGCGGTCAGTGTCTCTCTCGTTTCAACTACAGTCGGTGCGGTGGCTGGGCCAAATCTCGTTTTGCCGATGGGGCATGTGGCGGACTTTCTTGGCATTCCTTCGCTGACCGGCGTGTTTTTACTTGCAGGCGCTGCTTATGTATTGGCAGGTTTGACTTTCTTATTATTTTTACGTCCGGATCCATTACTTGTTGCACGTGAAATTGAATTGCTTGAACAAACGAATCGGAAAGAGTCCAATGAAAAGCTCCAGGTTCATCAGCATTCAGCAAACAGGCTGGGGATTTGGGTCGGTGCTATCGTTTTAGTGCTGTCACACGGTGTTATGGTCGCTATTATGACGATGACGCCTATTCATATGCAGCAGCACGGTGCGGCACTGTCGGGTATTGGGCTGGTGATAGGTCTGCACATTGCAGGCATGTATTTACCGTCTATTTTCACCGGGGTTTTAGTGGATCGCATCGGACGTCCCGCCATGGTGGCTGCTTCCGGCGTGACGCTCGCCGTATCGGGTATTCTCGCGGCGTATGCAGCAGGGGGGTCTGTCTTTTGGATGTCTGCAGCACTCGTATTGCTGGGGATCGGCTGGAACTTTGGGCTAATCAGCGGTACAGCAATTGTTATCGATTCGACAGATGTGCTGACACGAGCGAAGATTCAGGGGAGTATTGACGTATTTGTCGCATTGGCAGGCACAGTCGGCGGATTGGCTTCAGGGCTTGTCGTGGCTATATCTGGTTTTGCGATGCTGAGCTTCCTCGGTACATATATTTCTTTACTGCTTATTCCGCTCATTATTTGGATGCGTTATAAGCAAAAGAACACATCTGCACAAGCAGTCTGACAAGAACGGATTATTTCCTCGGAAATAATCCGTTTTTCTTTCGTAAACGACACTTTTGTGTACAAGATACACCGCTTCATTGCTTTGCATAGACTGACAGCGAGAGAGAAAAGGGGGAGTGTATATTGAATCACTCATTTGAAGAGCAGAATAATGAGTGGGTGCATAATTGGCGGCATCCGCAATATCGCCGAATATCAATGGGGCAAGCAAATGAAATTGCGCTGCAAAGAGTACCGGGCGAAGTAGTGAAGTCTGAGCTGGAGTTTGACGATGGGATGCTGGTCTATGAAGTGGATATCCGTACAGCCGAAGGGCATAAGTATGAAGTGAAAGTTGACGCGGTGACAGGTAATGTAGTCAGAGTGAAGAGGGACTGACTACGCAAAGGAAGTCCGAATACTTCTCCTGTAAAAGATTTCTGTGTATGATGAAGAGAAACACACACAGAAAGCAGGGTATCATATGTTTACAGCTATTGAATATTCTAGTAATCCAACAAAAAAATATGAGCAGCTTGCTGCCCAGCTGGACGCGTTATTAACGGGCGAGCCGAACGTCATTGCGAATTTAAGCAATGCTTCAGCGGTACTGAATCAATTTTTCGACCGCATCAATTGGGTAGGCTTTTACTTGATGGATGGCGATGAATTAGTGCTTGGCCCATTTCAGGGCTTGCCGGCCTGTATCCGTATTCCAATCGGCAGAGGAGTGTGCGGAACGGTTGCACAGACAAAAGAAGGGCTTGTCGTAGCAGATGTCAACGCTTTCCCGGGCCATATCGCATGTGATGCGGCATCCCAATCAGAAATTGTCGTTCCGCTGATCAAAGACGGCGAAGTATTCGGTGTTCTCGATATCGACAGCCCTGAACTGGATCGTTTTACAGAAGATGATCTGGCGGGATTGACGCAAGTGGCAGAAGTACTTATGAAACATGTCTGAATTGAAGAATTGTCTGGAAGGGAAATCAATCCTTTTATGCATGTCAAAAAGCACGCCGGAGTGTTCCCGGCGTGCTTTTTACATTCCTAAAACCCAAGTGAAGAAAATGATGATAATCGCAATAGGTGCAAAATAGCGGACGATTACTTTCCATAATGAATGAAGAGCAGGATGCATCCGAAGCTCTTCCGCAGTATCTTCCTTTGTCAGTACAAAGCCTGCAAATAAGGAAACAGCCAGTGCACCGAGCGGCATCGCAATTCTGCTTGTTAGTAAATCGGCGAAATCAAAAATAGAGTTCCCGAAGATGCTTACATCCGACAGCAGACCAAACGACAGTGCACTCGGAATACCGACCAAAAAGATCAGCCCGCCAAAAACCCAAGATGCGCGCCTTCTTCTGTCATGCTTTTTCCGAATTCCTGTAGATACAACAATCTCCAGCATGGCAATCGCAGAAGTAAGTGTGGCAAACAGCATCAGGAAAAAGAAAATGATTAAAAAGACACTGCCGAACGGTATTTCATTGAAAATCGCCGGCAGGATAACGAAAATTAACCCTGGCCCCGCTTCAGGTGAGTGGCCCAGCGCAAACACTGCCGGGAATATGACAAGACCTGCTAAAATAGAAATTCCGATATTCAGCATGGATACGTTAAAAGCAGACTGGCCCAGCTTCTCCTCTCTTGAAAGGTAGGAAGCGTACGTCATCATTGCTGTCACACCGACACTGAGCGAGAAAAATGCCTGCCCTAATGCGACTAAGAAAGTAGTTCCGTTGAAATAACTCCAATCCGGGACAAACAGAAAACGAACACCTTCCATAGCTCCGTCCAATGTCAGCGAACGGATTGCCAGTACAATGAACGAAAGGAATAATAACGGCATAATCCAGCGGCTTGCCCGTTCGATGCCTCCCCGAATCCCGCTCTGCACGATGAAAATTGTTAATCCCATGAATAGGGCTTGGGCTACTAATACTTCCCAAGGATTTGTGATCGTCGCATTAAATAACTCTCCATAATCCAAGCCGCCCAGTTTGAATGTAAAAGCCCGTGCCAAATACGATAAAATCCACCCGCCGACGACACTGTAAAAAGATAGGATGATGAAAGAGGAAGCAAGCCCCATCCACCCGACCCATCCCCAATTCCGCCCGGCGGATAATTCCTTTAAAGAAGTAACCGCATCGGCATGTCCTCTTCTCCCAATGACAAACTCCGCCAATAGAATCGGCAATCCAATCAATAGAGTGCAAATGATAAATAACAGCACAAACACGCTGCCGCCGTTGGTTCCGGCCATATAAGGAAACTTCCAGATCGCACCTAAACCGATGGCACTGCCGGCAGCTGCTAAAATAAAACCTATCTTGGATGTCCATTGCTCACGCTGTTTCATAGTAGTCCTCGTTTCTTTTGTTAAATGACAAAGTCAGTAAATCTTATCATAATTTTGCGAAAGAATCGATAGCCAGCGGGTTAACAGATAGTTTTGAAAATTCATTTGCATTAGTATATCTGTTGGTGTAATATTACACCAATAGATATACTATGTAACTGTGAGGTGATTGCGTGAATCAACAGCAGCTAATAGAATTACTGTCGCTTAAGCTGCGGGTGATCCGTTTGGAAAAAGAGTATTCCCAGCAAAAGATGGCAGATGTACTCGGTCTGTCCAAAAAAACATTACTTCAGATAGAAAAGGGAAGGGCTCTTGCGAGTTGGACCGCTGTTATTGCAGTATGTGCATTATTTCGTGACAGTGAAGTGCTGCAGGCGTCTGTCGGGGGTGACCCGCTTGAAGTGCTGGAGACAATCGCACATAACGGTATTGACCGCCGGATGGATCAGTCGATGGGCGGAAAAGTATGGTGGCGGGAGCTGGAAGCAAAAGGGCGCTTCCGTCTGCAGCAAAACTTGATCAGTCAGCATTATCGTATTTTAGACGAAGAAAATTATCGCTGGTACAGCTCGTTTGATGAAGAAGAAGCACGCCGTCGTCTGGATGAGTTAAGCGAGAAATAAAAGGGGGAAAGTGTATGATTGCGTCTTGGGCATTTGCGGTGCTTTTATTGATAGGATTTCTGTTTTTCACAGCAATAGGTTTATTCTACTTGTTATTTATGGGTCTGATTCACTACATTCCATTGGTGATTGCCGGAGCTGTCTTGTTGTATATATGGATCGTTATGATGATGTTCCATTATTTCAGCACAAAACAGCGAAAACGTTGGTTTGGAATCATTGCAGGAGCTGTCGTTATTGGCACAGCAGTCTGGCCGGCAATGCAGCTATATAAAGACAGTATTTCCACAGTGGGTGCGGAAGTAGATGTGTACTATTATGAGCCGTTTGCGCTTGGCCGAGAATCAAAACTTGTCTCGCTGAAGGAAGAGGCGACATTACAGCTTGAAGATCATTTGCCGCGAATAGACGGTGCTACAGCGCTGTACCCGTTATATGCGGCATTCGTTCAAGCAGTCTATCCGGAAAAAGAATATAATCCATACGACAGCGAAGTAATGGTCAATACAACACCTGTTGCCTATGATAATTTGTTCAATGGCAAAGTCGATATGATTCTGGCTGCAGGACCTTCAGATGCTCAATTGAAAGTGGCGGAGGAGAAAGGCCTTGAATTGAAGCTGACGCCGGTCGGACGGGAAGCATTTGTTTTCTTTGTGAATCAGAAGAATCCGATAAACGGCCTGGAACTGAAACAAATTCAAGAGATATATGCAGGTGAAATTACAAATTGGGATGAAGTTGGGGGCAAAAATGAACCAATTCGTGCATTCCAGCGTCCCGCAGACAGCGGAAGTCAAACCGCATTAGAACGGCTAATGGGAGATATACCAATTATGGATGCTCCGAAAGAAAATGTGCCGGAAGGAATGGGCGGTATAATTTCAGAAGTCTCAAAGTATCGAAACTACAAAAATGCCATTGGCTATACATTCCGCTATTACTCAACGAAAATGGTCGGTAATGAAGAGATTAAGCTGCTTGCGATTGATGGGGTGAAGCCGACGAAGGAAACAATTCGCAGTGATGAATATCCAATTGCTTCAGAGTTTTATATTGTAACAGCGGGTACGGAAAATCCAAATGTCGAGAAGTTCATCGAGTGGATGATTTCACCGCAAGGGCAGGAGTTAGTGGAGAAAGTCGGTTATGTGCCAATAAAGAAGCAAATGGAGGAATAATATATTGACGATGCAACGCTTGAAAAAAGCATGGCTTATACTGACTCTGATGCCGGCACCGTTCTTATTTCATTTCTACGAGTATGGGCAGTACGTTAAGCGTGAAGAAGCTTCGTATCTACTGCTGGCATCTGTTTTATTTGTTATAGTGACCGGCGGTTTGTCGGGCTTGATCAAGCTTCGTTTTATCTTCCTGGCCAATCTGCTCACAGCGGTCATCTCTTTGCTATTAGCGAAGAACTTCATTTTTGACGACGGAGGATGGTTCAAACCGTTCGGCCGCGATATTGTCATTCTGCTCACTGCCTTTGTATTATTTATTGGGCAATTACTGATTCGCGCAGTTGCGAAGCTCTTGATAGACCGATAGAAAAACGGCATGCCTTTCAGTACAGGGGCATGCCGTTCTTGTTATTTCTTCAGTGTATGTCTCTTTCCAGTCTGGTCAGTTACAACGACCTGTGAAGCAGTAACTTCCAAGTCTTTCGCCAGGACGTTCGAGATCTTGCTTGTCTTTTTATCCAGCAGATTATACTTATAAACACCTGTTTTGTTGAAGTAGTACATGGAAGACAGATCGAAAGCCACGGACTTATTGTTTTGGCTTACTTGATTAGTTTTCGAAGTGGCTTCCACTTCGTCAAAAATCACACGTGCAGTAAAGTTCAATAATGTTTTTTTGTTTGTTCCATCCATGGCGATGGAATACAGAGTCAAAGGATCATCAATTGGCGTGTTTGGATCGAATTTAGAATCGAAAACACGGTCCTTATTCTTTTCCAGCGTATAGTAAATGCGGTCGTTCCAAATGAACATGTTGCGGAACTTTTGATCCATCGGAATGCTGCCGATCGTATAGCTCCAGTCATTTACATTGATTTTTACCAGACCATAGCCGGCAGGCATTTTGGTTCCTGGGTTAATCAAGTTCCAATACGGAATATACAGATCGTCGTTATACAGCACCATTTGATAACCCGGCATAAGCAGTTCGCGGTTTATGCCATTGTCGGGCATAGCCGCACTATCTAATATGGCTGAACGTGTTCCTGTTTTTTGATTCTCTTTAAATAATTTCGCAGAAGTTTTGTCTTTTGCGATGGTGTAAGAGAAGCCATTCTGTTCAATTTTCTTGCCTTTGACACTTACATATGAATGATAGTCTCCAAGCTTCATGGAATCATCCAGTGCACGCACTAAAAAAGCCGAAAATTGAGCACGTGTAACAGAGTCTGCCGGCATATATTTCCCTTCAGATCCGCCGGTGATTCCTTTTTTAGCGATACCGTTGATGTCAGGGAATGACCAGTGCGCAGGCGATACGTCAACAAATGTCGCCTGGTGATCGACAGGTATATTAAATGAACGGCGGATGATCGCGGCCATGTGGGCACGTGAAGTATCTTCACCTGGACGCATGAAGCCGTTGTCACCGCGCATGATTCCTTTTTCATTTACCGTGGCGAGAATCTGGTAATACGATGACTTTTTTGTAACATCTTTAAACTGGACAGTTGGATTTTTTACCAGTGGAATCTTTAGTGCTTTTACAAGCATAGAAGAGGCTTGGGCACGTGTAATCGGATCATTCGGCTTAAAGGTACCGTCCGGAAAGCCGCCAATAATATGACGGTCCGCTAAATACATAATTTCTTCCTTGGCCCAATGTTTATCTACATCGGAAAATGATGCGTCAGCCTGTACTCGAAAAGGCACAGCCGCAAAAATCAGCAGAGCAATTACTGCTCCGGCTAGTTTGTTTCTCATACGATGGACCTCCCTTAGTTTATATAATCAATTGTACATGAATAATTTGGAAATGAATAGAAATTGAGACAACAAAAAATCCGACAAAAAGCGTGTCCTGTCGGATTTTTCAGCATTATTTCGTAACAATCTCATACGTCTTTACTACGTCTATACAGCCGATCACGGATTGCAGCATCGAACAGTTCTTCTCTGTCAGTTCCATGACGCGGGGCATTTTATCTTCCGCAATAGTAGAACCGATGACTGTAAAGTGAAGGTGAATTTTCAAGATGCGGCTTGCATCGTCTTGCGAACGCACGACTTCCTTCACATCGACTGCGATATCATCTGCAGGCATACGCATCTTATCAAGAATCTTCCGCATTACACCGCCGCCGCATACTGCAATGGAAGCGACCATCAGCTGGTAGGGGCGGAATCCTTTTTCTTCGTCGGAGGAAATATGTAACTTTCCAAATTCTGTTTCAGTTTCAAAACCGTGTTCTGTCATGTGGAATTTCATATGATCAGCTCCTTTTGCAGTTAGTATACGTTATTTTCGAAATAATTCCAAAGATCGCTGACTGGCTTGGTATGTTTAACTTCGCCGGTTCGTGGAAGAATAAAAATAAGACGGAAAGGGGTGTTGAAACTTGAGTGAAAACAAACAGCCGCACAAAACACTGACTGATAAGAACAACGGCCTTTCATCAGCGCAGGAAGTATTGTATGCGAAAGATTATAAACGGGCAGATAAGGCGGCCGAGAACGAAAACAATGAAAAACCAAAAAACTGACAGCCGCTCCAAGCCCCAACAGATGAAATCCATCTGTTGGGGCTTTTCTCATGAATTCCTTCTGATGTGCCGGTTCCTTTAAAAGTGTAATGAGTGGAAAGATGTATTTTTGACCGGTGATTGGCTGGACTGGGTGGACAGACAGGAATTTGAGGAGATGCATATGGAGTCGAAGGATGGGTTAAGCTTGACGGGCTATTACTTGCCCGCTTTTCCTCTTCTTGATAATATGAGCCTGCTAACGGATGTAAAAGCAGGGTATTCATTGAAAGAAGCAGATGCGTTCGTGCCGACAGAGATGACGAAGGAACTCTATGCAATGACGAAGAGTGAAGCAGAGCTGTTTTTGGCTGACGGGGCTAATCATGGGGAAGCCTTCGTGATGGAAAAGTCCGCGTATAAGCAGAATGTAGAAAAATTCCTCACTGCACATCTATCGCATCCTGCACCGCTTAAACCTGTCAATTGACCTAATTGACCAACAGTTCTATACTGATTCTACATGGCCAGGAAAGCAGGATATTCACATAGTTAGGTTGTGATGTATTGGTAAAAGCAACGGTAGAGAAACTTTGTAAACAGTATACAGACCTGTCGGATCAAGACATAGAGATCTTGCAGGAGATGGCATTCAGCCTGCAGACCTATGCAGATTTGTCGGATTCATATATGTTTATTGACTGCAAATTAAAACCGAGTAACCAGGCAATTGTCGTGGCGGAAGCCTTTCCAACCGGCAGTACCCCGCTGTATAATAATTCAGTGGTAGGAAGAATTGTCTTCGAGTCGTTTGAGCCGGGTGTTTTCTATTCCTATCGAAACGGTAAAAAATCAATTATCCAGCAGGCAATGACACAAGAAGGAATCGTCGTGGGCCAAACTGTTGTGCCGATTAAAAATAGGCATCATCAAGTGATCGGGGTGCTGATTTCTGAAAAACAAGTGAAATCCCTGTTGCCGGCTAATGATGTAAAGACGTTTTCCATAGTAACGGAAACAGCGGAGGATCAAGTGACCAGTGCCGGATTAAGTGTAGTTTCGGATTTGTTAATGGAAATGCTGATTTTGACGGATTCAGACGACCGGCTAGTATATGCGAATCCCGCCGGCTTACAGCTTATTAGTGAAATGAGCGGACAAGACGATGTAATTAACCGGAATGTACTGGACATGCTGCCGTTTTTACAATCCGTTTATGAGCAGGAAGACGATGTATTTGTGTTTGAACTGACGACGCAAAAGAAAGACTTAACAGTGAAAAAAATAAGAATGCGTGAAAAAAATAAATCACAGGAGACATTACTTATTATTCAGGATAACACGGAGCTCCGAACAAAAGAGAAAGAGCTGATGATGAAATCTGTCGTCATAAAAGAAATTCATCACCGTGTAAAGAATAATCTGCAGACGGTTGCAAGCTTGATACGATTGCAGATGCGCAATAACATGCCTGTCGAAAGCCGGGCTGCATTTGAAGAAACGTTAAACAGGATATACAGTATTTCTTCTGTGTACGAAATTATCCTGAGGAAAGAACACGCGGATGATGATGATGTAAATATCATAAATTTGACCAGAAAAATATGCTCCACGATGGTGCTGAATGAATATAATTTGAAAGTGGACTTGATTATTGAGCCAAATGGCAATAAAATAATAACATCCTCTAAGAAAGCGGTTTCAATTGCGCTTATCATCAATGAGCTTATACAAAACTCCTTAAAACATGCATTTCAAGGCAAAGAATCTGGTATTATAGATGTAGAATTCATTGTAGATCAGGATTTTGTTGAACTTCACGTTTCCGACAACGGCGTTGGAATGAAGGATCCGCAAACTTCTCTTGGTACAGAAATCATCCATAATTTAGTGACCAATGACCTGAACGGCGAGTTTTTATATATACCGAGAGAAATTGGGACTCATGCCGTGATTAATTTTCCGGTAGGTGCGGAGGTGGAAATCTTTGATGAGTAAACGCATTTTGATAGCGGAAGATGAATCGATTATCCGCATGGACCTAAAAATGACTTTGCTCGACCACGGCTATGAAGTTGTGGGAGAAGCGGGTGACGGGGACCGGGCAATCGAACTGGCTTTCTTGCATAAGCCTGACTTGGTGTTGATGGATATCAAAATGCCGAAGATGAATGGTTTGAAAGCGAGCCGGATCATTGGAGAACAGCTTGATATACCGATTCTGATTATTACGGCTTACAGTCAAAAGGAATTTGTGGAAAAAGCACAGCAAGACAATGTTGTAGGCTACCTAGTCAAACCTATTTCAGAATCCAATTTAATTCCGGCAATCGAAGTGGCGCTCCATCAATCCGGTAAAGCAAAACGGCTGAAAGAAAGTGTTCAGCAGGCGAAGCAGGAAGTGGAAAAACGGAAGGTAATAGAGAGGGCAAAAGGCATATTGATGGATGCAGAGCATTTAACCGAGCAGCAAGCATTCAAACAGATGCGCGATATGAGTATGTCACGGCAAATGACAATGGTGTCGGTTGCCATGGAAATTATAGATTCGCACAAGTAAATAGATCTGAGCAAAGACGCTTAAAGAGCTTTATTCTTTAAGCGTCTTTTTGTCTTTTTTAGCGAATTTTGAATGAAACCGATCTAAAGGCGGTGGCTGATGGAATAGTACGCGGCAGTTAGTAACACAATACGATAGTATGAGGAGGAAAAGCAGATGGAAATGATCGGCACGGTAATTGTGTATATTATTATGGCCTGTGCAATTGCAGGGGCATTTGCTTCAATAAAAAACCCAGAAGAAGGTTTGGGTAAGGAATTCATGTCGGGACTGCATGCAGTGGGTCATATTTTCGTACCGGCAGCAGGAATCATGGCATCTATTCCATATTTAACTTGGTTTATCAGTAAATTTATCGGTCCTATTTTCAACTCAATTGGCGCAGATCCAGCAATTGCCGCCACAACAATTTTAGCTTCAGACATGGGCGGCTACCAGCTGGCGGAAGCGTTAAAGGTTTCGAATGAAGGCTGGATTATGGCATTAATCGTGGGCTTCATGTCGGGTGCGACTATAGTGTTTTCCATTCCGATGGGACTTGCTATGCTGGATAAGCGGGATCATAAGTATATGGCGCTTGGTATCATGTCGGGTGTATTGACGATACCGATTGGTGCATTTATTGCATCTGTTCTTGTCGTCTTGTTTAATACAGATGTGCGTGATGTAATCAGCACGACTGCTACATCCAATTATGAATTTGCGATAGGCTACTTACAGATTTTCATTAACCTGTTGCCGTTATTACTATTTGTTGTATTAATCGCAGTAGGACTGAAATTCGTTCCGCGTATTATGATTAATGGATTTATGATTTTCGGCCGCGTAATGGATGCTGCCATTAAACTTGTTCTGGTATTCTCCATCGTAGAAATATTCACAGGCATTTTCACAAAAATCTTTGGTGTCTGGGGCTTCGATCCGATTATGGCGGATAAAGCAGACCAATTCCGTGCGCTTGAAACAGCGGGGTATATCGGAATTATGCTTGCGGGTGCATTCCCGATGATTTATTTAATCCGAAAGTATATGGCGCGCCCTTTGGAAGCACTGGGACAAAAGATTGGTCTTTCACCTGAAGGCAGTGCCGGATTACTGGCGACAGTTGCAAATATTTTGGCGATGTTCTCCTTAGTGCGTTATATGAGACCAAAAGATAAAGTCATCAACATCGCGTTTGCTGTCTGTTCGGCATTCTTGCTCGGTGACCACTTATCATTCACCGCGAATTTCCAGCCGAATATTATTCTGCCCGTCATTCTCGGTAAATTCAGTGCCGGAGTGATTGCAATCATTATTGCGTACAAGCTTTCTGTTCCGACAGCACTGAAGTTAGAGAGACAAGATCGTGAAGCGGGAATTATACGTGAAGGTGAATATGAAGAAGATGCAGCGGAAGCACCCGTTGCGAAAGCATAAAAAGTAAAAGCAGGGAGTGTGTGTAATGAGCGAAGAAAAGAAACGGTTTATACAGGAATTTGTTCCCGGAAAACAACTTACTCTCAGTCATTTGATCGCTAATCCGGATCCGGATATGTTCCAGAAGTTAGGCATACAGGAGGCAGGTGCGCTTGGTATCCTGACTTGCACACCTAGTGAAACAGTTATTATTGCAGCGGACTTGGCGACAAAGGCGGCAAATGTCCGCATCGGATTCCTGGATCGTTTTACAGGAAGTCTGGTCATTGTCGGCACTGTATCTGAGGTCGAAATGGCGATGCTTGAGATCAACCGGTTTTTATCCGACAAGTTAGGCTATACGCCGTCAGCTATTACGAAATCATAAGGGGTGAAGATGATGCGAAACAAGGCGATGCTGATCGGTGCAGTAAGGGCCGGAAAATCCACATTAACAAATGCTTTGTTGGGCCGAAAAGTTGAAGCTTTCAAAACGCAGACGCTCAATTATTATGATTGGATTGTCGACACGCCGGGCGAGTACACAGAAAACCCGATGTTCTATAAAAATATTATGGCAACCGCACTTGAAGTGACGCACGTGCTTTATCTGCAGGATGCAACGAGCGAGAAACTCATTTTTCCGCCGGGGTTCAGCATGGGCATACCTAAATTGCCGATCGGCGTTGTCACAAAATGTGATCTGCCCGAAGCGAAATCGCAACGGGCACTCGACATGCTGAAAACAGTCATGAATGAAGGTCCGATTGTTATGGTGTCTTCTGTAACGGGACAGGGAATCGATCATCTGAGGGAATTGACGAAGATGAACAGCCTGACAGACATGCGGCAATATGTGATGGCTGCCGAAGATGAACACTTACTGTTTATCGGTTGATATTCTTTACAGGTATTCAAGAATTTGATATAGTGAAATTCATACAAGTAAATAAAAACGGCAAAGGCGCCTTTACATCCCGTGGAATACCATGGGTTTGTAAAGGTGCTTTTTTTATGTATAAAGCCGGGAATGCTGTCCGATGCTGACAGACATCGAGTGGTATCAGAAAGGGGTGTGGAAGTGAACAATTTCAATAGGCATGAAACCATTATCAGTGCAGGAATTGACATTGGCACGAGCACGACGAAACTGATTATCAGCCGATTCTCTCTGCGTAACGTGGCAGGTGCAACACATGTCCCGAGAATAGAAATTACGGATAAAGAAATACTATACAAAAGTCCGGTATTCCGTACGCCATTGCAAGACGCTGTGACTGTCGATGTGGCAGGCGTTCAGCAAATTATCCGCTCTGAATACGATAAAGCAGGAGTTCAGCCTTCACAGATTGAAACGGGTGCTGTCATTATTACTGGCGAAACCGCAACCAAACGCAATGCCAGTGAATTGCTGCACCAATTATCCGATGAAGCGGGTGATTTTCTGGTGGCAACAGCGGGTCCTGACCTGGAAGGCATCATTGCTGCAAAGGGCTCGGGAAGCTATGAAGCATCGGGCAAAAGCGGACAGGTGATTGCCAATATAGACATTGGCGGAGGAACAGCAAATATTGCAGTATTTAGGGATAAACAATTACTAGGAACGTGCACGATGCATATCGGCGGACGCTTAATCGAATTTGAACATGGAAAAGTCCGGACAATATCACCGCCGGTCGCCAGGCTGCTTGAAGAGCAGGGCTACACGTTACAAGCCGGTGATCCGCAAAACGCTGCAGCCGTGTCCTTTGTGACAACTTATATGGCAGAGGCGATGGCGCGTATGTTGAAAAAAGAAGTTCATGCACAGGATCAAGTGCTGTTGCTTGGACATGAGCCTAACTGGGCGCCTTCAGTAGATACGATCGTTTTTTCAGGCGGTATTTCTGAATGCATGTACCATCATGAATCAGACGAAGCCCAGGAAGCACAATACGATGACATCGGACTCCAGCTGGCGGAAGCCTTACTGAACAATGCATCCTTGCAGCAATTCACCTGGCAAGAGCCAGCGGAAACCGTGCGTGCGACTGTATTAGGGGCAGGAACACAAACTACTGAAATAAGCGGAGCTACCATCCAGGTTGCGCCGCATGAATTGCCGTTAAAGAATATCCCGATTTATCAATACGACTTTAAAGAAAATCTGGAGACAGGGTTATCTCATTTTGAAGACGCTGTAGAGCAGGCCGTCGCGTTATACGACTCCGCGAAGGAAGGACAAAACTTCGCCCTTTATTTGTCCAATCTGCCTTATCTCGGATTTCGTGATGTTCAAAAACTCGCAAAAGCCATTGTCCAGATTATGGATCAGCGGCCGAGGCCCGAACAGCCAATTATTTTAGTGATCCAGTCAGATCATGCCAAAGTGATTGGCCAGACATTGGCAGCGTTACAAGTGAAACAAAGCATTATTTGTATAGATCAAATCAATGTGGAAACAGGCGATTACATCGATATCGGCAACGCACTCACTTCGGGCGTCGTACCGGTCGTTGTGAAAACCCTAACATTCCACACAACGTAAAGGAGGTCTCGTACGTGAATTTATCCACTACACTAGGCGGCGAACGATATGTGTTCCAGGACCTGAAAGAAGTGCTTGCAAAAGCGAATGAAGAGAAATCCGGTGATCGCCTCGCAGGAATTGCAGCGGAAACCGTACAAGAGCGAATTGCCGCTAAAACAGTTGTCAGCGAGCTGCTCGTCAGCGACATACGTAATAATCCGTTACTCCCGATTGAAAGTGATGAAGTTTCACGCATCATTGAAAATGACATTAATGAAAAGGTCTACGGCGAGATTCGGAACTGGAGTATCGCAGAACTTCGCGAATACATTTTGAGCAATGAAGTAGGAGACCGCGAATTGAAGCGCTTAAGCCGCGGGTTAACTTCTGAAGTTATTGCAGCTGTTACAAAACTGATGTCCAATTTGGACTTGGTGCATGCAGCGAATAAAATTGAAATCTTATCTACGTGCAATATTACTATCGGTCAAAAGGGAACCATGTCTTCCCGCTTACAGCCGAACCATCCGACTGATAATATTGACGGCATCATAACATCCTTGAAAGAAGGCTTGTCCTACGGTATCGGTGATGCAGTAATCGGCGTCAATCCGGTGGACGATTCTGTAGAAAGCGTAAAGCGTGTCTTGAATGCAACGAAAGAATTTATCAACGATTGGGAAATCCCGACACAAAACTGTGTCCTGGCACATGTTACGACACAGATGAAAGCGATTGAGCAGGGTGCACCTGCCGATATGATTTTCCAGAGTATCGCAGGAACAGAGAAAGCGAATCGTTCATTCGGAATTTCAGCAGAGCTAATCGCTGAAGCGAAAGATCTATCATTGAAACAAGGCACAGGCACGGGTCCTCAAACATTGTATTTTGAAACAGGACAAGGATCTGAATTATCGGCTGAAGCGCATTTCGGTGTGGATCAGGTGACGATGGAAGCACGTAACTACGGATTCGCCCGGCATTACGATCCGTACATCGTCAACACGGTAGTTGGATTCATTGGCCCTGAGTATTTGTATAACAGCAAACAGGTTATCCGCGCGGGGCTTGAAGATCACTTTATGGGTAAACTTCACGGTCTGCCAATGGGAGTGGACATTTGTTATACGAACCATATCAAAGCGGACCAGAACGATATAGAAGATTTAAGTATTCTGCTCTCTGCAGCAGGTGTAAACTTCATCATCGCAGCACCGATGGGCGATGACGTCATGCTGAATTATCAGTCCATGAGCTACCACGACATAGCGACGGTTCTGCGGACGACGGGTAAAACCCCGGCGCCTGAATACTTAAAATGGCTTGAAAAGATGGGAATTTACGAAAACGGCATGCTAAGCAAGCGCGCCGGCGATCTCACACTATTCAACCGATAGGAGGTGGATGAACTTGAATGAAGAATTGATTCAGCAAATCACAAAAATGGTCGTGGAAAAACTGGAAGCTGCCAATAGCGGCCAAGCTGTACAGCGTCCCGCCAATGAACAAAAAGTCGAGCTGTTTTCTCAGCAGCCAGTTGGAAAGTCAGAAGCGGAAACTGCAGAAACATCGCCTGACGGAGCTGTAACATTCCACAGTACGACGAAAAACCAGAAGCGAAATATTGCCACAGTGAAGCCAAAGCCAACGACAGCCTTTGGTAAACCTAAAACTGAACCCGAAGAAGACAAACTGGCGGAATACCGCAAGAAGACACCGGCCCGAGTAGGTGTCGGCCGTGCTGGTTCCCGCCCGAAAACAAAAACTTGGCTGCAGTTCCGACTGGATCATGCAGCAGCAGTAGATGCAGTGTATGGTGAAGTACCCGATAACCTGCTTGACCAGCTGGGACTTTTCCAAGTGCAGTCCCAAGTGGCGGATAAAGAGGAATATATTCGTCGTCCGGACCTTGGCAGAAAACTGTCAGATGAAGGGAAATCATTGATACAGGAGCGCTGTAAAAAGTCTCCGGTAGTTCAGATCGTCGCATCAAACGGTCTGAGTGCGAAAGCGATTGAAGAAAACCTGGAAGATGTTTATTTATCGCTCGAGCAATCACTCACTAACTTGAATATCGAAATGGGTACGACATTTTACGTGGATAAAGGACGAGTCGCTGTGATGGATGATATCGGTGAGATATTGCAGCCAGATGTCGTAGTCATGCTGATTGGCGAACGTCCAGGCCTAGTTTCCGCAGAATCACTGAGCGCATATATGTGCTACAAGCCGAGACACGGAACGATTGAAGCGGATCGTATGGTGATTTCCAATATTCATAAAGGTGGCATTCCGCCTGTTGAAGCGGGCGCGTATCTTGGGACAATTATCCAGAAGATCTTAAAATATGAAGCCAGCGGTGTATCGCTAGTTCAAAAAGAAGGCTGAGGAAGGAGGAAGGCAAATGAAAATTCATGCAGAAATATTATCGATGCAAGTCATCCCAAACGTCAGTCCGGAACTGGCTGAGAAATTCCAGCTGAAACCCTATCAGCGCAGTCTTGGATTAGTCACGACAACAATTGACGATATCGGTTACACGGCAATTGACGCAGCCACAAAACACAGTGATGTGGAAGTAGTGTATGCGAAAAGTTTTTATGCAGGTTCCGGTCATGCTTCGGGCCCGCTGTCGGGTGAATTTATAGGAATAATTGCTGGCCCGTCCCCGGAAGAAGTGAAAAGCGGTCTCGATTCCATCCGCATTACGGTGGAACATGAAGCGTATTTTGAAGCGATTAACGGCAATCCGGACCATGTGCTCTATGCGCATGCGATCTCGAGCTGCGGCAGTTACTTAGCTGAAATGGCAAATATACCGGTTGGGCAGTCCATTGCTTATTTAATTGCTCCGCCGATGGAAGCGATGATCGGATTGGATGCGGCATTAAAAGCTGCAGACGTTACACTGTGTGAGCTCTATGCGCCTCCTTCCGAAACGAACTTCGGCGGCGGTCTGCTGACAGGCAGTCAATCGTCTTGTCAGGCAGCGGCCGATGCATTCCGGGAAGCCGTACAGAACATGGCGGATCATCCGTTAAGCTATTGATAGATAGGCATGCAGAAAGGAGTGTTTTGATTTGGTTCAATTAGTTGATAATGATTTACTGGCTTTGCAGCAAATGCGCTTAGCCGTACAAACCGCAAAAGAAGCACAAGAGAAATTCATGGGCTACACCCAGCAGCAGGTCGACAAAATTGTCAAAGCCGTGGCAGACGCTGCATTTGAACAATCAGGCCGCCTCGCACAATTAGCAGTAGAAGAAACGGGCATGGGAGTAGCAGCCCATAAGAAGATCAAGAACGAAGTCGGCTCCCGTGATGTGTATGAAAGCATCAAAGACTTGAAGACAGTCGGTATCGTCAAAGAAGATCATTTGAATAAAGTCGTGGAAATCGCTGCACCATTTGGGGTTGTAGCTGCAATCATCCCGACAACGAATCCAACATCTACGGCGTTCTTTAAGACATTGATTTCACTTAAGACACGTAACGCAGTTGTTGTGAGCCCTCACCCGTATGCAGTGAAATGTACACAGGAGGCGCTGAAAGTTTGTGATGAAGCAGCAGTAGCGGCAGGCGCTCCTGAAGGTCTGATCCAATGTCTGACACTGGCATCTATGGAAGCAACACAGCAGCTGATGTCTCATAAAGACATCAATCTGATCATTGCAACAGGCGGCGGCGCGCTCGTGAAAGCCGCATACAGCTCCGGAAAACCCGCATACGGTGTCGGCCCAGGTAATGTGCCGGTCTATATTGAACGGTCAGCAAAAATTGAAAAAGCAGTAAAAGATATCGTTGACAGTAAATCATTCGATTACGGCACAATCTGTGCAACAGAACAGGCAATTGTTGTCGATAAACACGTAGCAGATCTCGTCACGCGTGAACTGAAGAAAAACGGCGCTTATATTTTATCGGATGAGGAAAAGAAAGTGATGGAAGGTGTCATTTCACCGGTGCCGGGCAAAGTGAACCCGAAAGTAGTCGGGAAGAGCCCGCAATTCATCGCGAAAATGGCCGGTATTTCCTTACCGGAAGGCACACGCCTGATTATAGGCATGGAAACTAAAGTTGGCAAAGACGTTCCATTTTCATTGGAAAAGCTGTCGCCAATCTTCGCGATGTATATCGTGGACGGTGTGAAGCATGCGAAGGAAGTATGCCTTGACTTGCTGAACCTTGGCGGACGCGGACACAGCCTGGCGCTTCACACGGAAATCGATGCAGTGGCACGTGAATTTGCGATGGAAATGCCAGTATCACGTATTTTGGTTAACACGATGTCATCCATTGGGGCGGTTGGAGGAACGACCGGCTTGATGCCGTCGCTCACATTAGGCTGCGGAACATTCGGCGGCAATATTACATCCGATAATGTTACGGCGAAACACTTGCTGAACATTAAGCGAATGGCATACGGCACGAAAGAAGTGCAGCTGCCAAAGCATTCAGAGCCTGCAGAAAGCTCCAATGATCAGCTTGTATCCAATGTGATGAACAGCGTTTCATCCGCAGCAAACAGCAATATCGATCCGGCATTAGTTCAGAACTTAGTCAGTGAAATTGTTAAACAACTTACAAAATAAACCACTATTAGGAGGAAACAATTATGAACAGAGAAGGTACAGCATTAGGAATGGTAGAAACTAAAGGATTAATCGGTGCAGTTGAAGCGGCAGACGCAATGGTGAAAGCAGCAAGCGTAAACTTAGTAGGTAAAGTACATGTCGGCGGCGGAATCGTAACAGTTATGGTACGCGGCGATGTAGGCGCAGTAAAGGCAGCAACAGACGCAGGTGCGGCATCTGCACAGCGTGTGGGCGAATTGCTATCTGTTCACGTCATCCCAAGACCGCATAACGAACTAGAAATGATCTTGCCAAAAAGCGAATAATATCTGCGTACACAATAGAAAGGCGTGAACGATATGAATCAGCAATTGATTGAACAGATTGTCGGAGAAATTCTCGGACAACTTGGGAAGAATCCCGTTCAATTGCCGGAACGCGCGGTACCCATTGGAGTTTCCGCTCGTCACGTACATTTACAGCCTGAACATGTGGAAGTATTATTTGGCGCAGGGTATGAATTGACACAGCGGTCCGAGCTTTCACAGCCGGGCCAATTCGCCGCCAATGAAACGGTGATGATTGCAGGACCTAAAAGCAATATTGAACGTGTGCGTATTTTAGGGCCTGTCCGAAAAGCGACTCAAGTTGAGGTCAGCTTTACGGATGCGATGAAGCTCGGCGTCAAGCCTCCACTTCGGGAATCCGGCAATATCGAAGGATCGGCACCGGTAACATTGATCGGTCCAAAAGGCAGTGTGCATATCGAACAAGGCCTGATTATCGCCCAGTCCCACATCCATATGGCGCCTGCAGATGCTGCGCGCTTTGGCGTTGCGGACGGGGAGTACGTCACAGTGGAATATGACGGAGTCCGCCCTATTTCATTCCGTAATGTCCGCATTCGGGTGAACGAACGCTATCGTCTCGAAATGCATATCGATACCGATGAAGCGAATGCAGGTTTCATTACACAAGGGTCGATTGGCCGCTTGGTAAAAGCCGGCGATGCAAAAGAAGCAGTGGCTGTGCACAATGTGCAGGAAACGGTGAAATCGCCTGCTCCAGCTAGCGTTCCGAAAGCGTATGAATTTAAGAAAAAGCTATTGTCAACTGAAGACTTATCATCGATTTCCGAACAAGAAATCGTTGTCGATAAAGGCACGATCGTCACAGCATTGGCAAGAGATACAGCAAGGGAACTCGGTAAGACGATAACCATCAGAAAGTAGAAAAGGTGATTAATCATGCGGATGGGAAGAGTGATTGGTAATGTGTGGGCAACCCGCAAAGAAGACGGACTGGCAGGCCTTAAGCTATTGATTGTCCAGCCGATTGATGCACACGGCAATAATATTCAGACACATATGGTCGCGGCGGATCGGATCGGGGCAGGAATTGGTGATGAGGTGCTCATAACGAGCGGCGGTTCTTCACGTTTCATATTACCGAAAGAAAACCCGATTCCAATTGATGCGGTCATTATCGGTATTATCGATTCAACCGAAGTAAAGAGAGGTGATATACATGAGTCAAGCGATCGGAATGATTGAAACCAAAGGGCTGATAGGATCCATTGAAGCAGCGGATGCTATGGTGAAGGCGTCAAACGTAGAAGTAGTCTCACAGGAGATGGTTGACGGCGGAATCGTTACAGTCATCGTTCAGGGTGATGTCGGTGCGGTTCAGGCAGCAGTTGATGCCGGCCGCGATGCAGCGGCGCGTGTAGGTGAATTGCTGGGTGCGCACGTAATTCCGCGGCCCGATGATTCAGTATATGGCATGGTGAAACCGCCTGAGCCCGCTGTTCCGGAAATTCCAAAAGTGAAAAAACCGGCAGAAGTGAAAACAAAGAAAAAAGACTGAAGTGTGTGCAGCTTATGAGCGCTTATGCGGCCTAATTGCGCGGATGCTGGCTGTTTATGAGCGGCTGCTTACGCATAAGAGCGGCTGCACAAGAATTATGATCGGATATTTGAGTTTATGAGCGCTAGGCTGGAATGTATGAGCGCAAATGATTATCTGTCCTGTCATATTGCTTCATCATGAATTTTTAGAAGGGAGTAGTTTCCATGGCTTTCAAACGACATAAGATTGCGGTCATCGGCGCTGGCCATACAGGTTCAACTGTGGCATTGATGGCGGCGCAGAAAGAACTGGGCGACATCGTCCTGGTTGATATTCCGGACCTCTCCAATCCGACTAAAGGAAAAGCGCTGGATCTTCTTCAGACAAGTCCTGTACAGCAATTCAATTCCCGCATAACAGGAACATCGAATTATGAGGATATTGAGGGAGCGGCAATGGTCATCATTACTGCAGGTGTAGCGCGTAAACCAGGCATGAGCCGTGATGATCTCGTGACGACGAATGCGAAAATTATGCGTTCCGTTTCAGAACAGGTGAAACGCTATGCGCCGGACAGTACGGTGCTGATATTGAGTAACCCTGTAGATGCGATGACGTATGTATGCTATAAAACAACGGGATTCCCGAAAAACCGTGTGATTGGACAATCCGGTGTACTTGATACAGCACGCTTCAATACGTTTGTATCGGAAGAACTGAATATATCTGTAGAAGATATTTCAGGATTCGTACTGGGCGGGCACGGAGATGACATGGTTCCGCTTGTGCGTTATTCATATGCTGGCGGTATTCCGTTAGATAAAATTATTGCAGCGGACCGGCTTGAAGCAATTGTGGAACGGACTCGAAAAGGCGGCGGTGAAATTGTTTCCCTTCTCGGAAACGGAAGTGCCTATTATGCACCCGCAGCAGCCTTGGTTGAAATGGCAGAAGCGATTATTAAAGACAAGAAACGCATTCTTCCGTCCATTGCCTACTTAGAAGGCGAATATGGCTATTCCGATATTTATTTAGGCGTTCCGACTGTTTTGGGAGGCAATGGCATTGAAAGCGTGATTGAACTTCCATTAACAAAGGAAGAGCAGACTGCGCTTGATCAGTCAGCAGACTCTGTAAGAGCAGTCATCGAAATTTGTGAAAAGTAAATTCTCTGCGAACTTTTGATCTCTCTAAGTCGAAATGAAGACTTAGGGGGATGTTTTTATATACTAAGCTAAGCGCTGCAAGTGTACGCGCTGCGCTTAGAAAATTAATGTAACTTATTAAAAATTGATAATAAATAAAACTTTTGCAATTTACACACATGCATAAACGTGGTATAATTGACAGAATACAGTGAGATGCAAAATGAGAAATACGGTATATGCAGCAGGAAATATAAGACAAGTAGTATTCTTTAACTCTAAATGTAAGCGCTATCATTTGGTCTGGAAGTAAAAAGAGAAGAAATAGTACTTTTATTTACCTGCATGCATATACTAAGAAAAACATAAAAACCAGGAGGTAATCGTTATGAAAAACAACACGTATCAGAACAATTCAGCATTGCCGGAGCAAAATGAGACATTCTACTTAATTACAGGATACTCTGAGAATGGCTTTATCCACGGAATCACATGGGAAGAAGCTTATACCCAGGGATTGGCGGAGTGCGGCTGTCTATGCGAACAACAACAAATGTAACTACTGAAGAATACTCGACACAGGGTGCCTGGCAATAAACAATTGTGGTTTTCATCACAGTGGTTTTTGCTCAGGCACTCTGTTACGTTATATACATAGTTCAATCATGAACAAAGCCTACCACTCTCTCTGCTATCCGTGGTAAAATGAGAACAGTCAATTCAATAAATTTGCACGATGCGCCGGTACCTATCAAGGTATAAAAGGGAATTCGTAAATCGAAGCTGTCCCCGCAACTGTACACACGGACGACTGCCAAAAGAAGCCACTATGGAGACATGGGAAGGCTTGGCGGAAGGATGAAGTGAAGCCAGGAGACCTGCCCCGCATCGTCAAAGCGACACTTTCTTCGGGGGTTGAGAGGTGGAGGCAAAAGGGTCTCTGACATCCATGGGTGTTTCATGGACTGCTATAGAGCTGCCTGTTTTTGTTTCCGCATTCATAAACTTTGCAATCATACTGCCGAAGATGCAGGATGATTGTTTTTTTGTTATGCAGGAAAGGAGACAGCTACATGAGAGCGATTGAACAAACTATTGAGCATACACAGCATTATACACTGCTTGATGTCTTGTATAAACAAGCAGAACAGCAGCGGGGAAGACCAGTGTATCAGGGGTTTCATCGGATAGTACGGGGACTGTTGCAGGAAGGTTTATACGGACAATGGATTCACAGCTATTCAGTCAGTGAGATTAAATGGCTCGGTCTTCAGATCAAGGCAGAACGTGATCAATTATTATCCGCAGTCCAGATTCGTCAGTATATGAATGAATTTATCACTTCCAATTACTATGACCAGCGTGTAGGATTGCCGCAAGAGCGCCTGATGCTCATTGCTATGGCTGCTATGCAGAATGAAACAGCACATCGGCTGCAAAAGGTAAAGGAAGCGTATTGGGTGCTCAGTAGTGGCTATCTCACGCTGCCGGCTGAGATTATGTCGTTTTTCGGAAAAAACTTTCATCAGCAGCATCTCGCAAGGAAGCCGTATTCGGTGGATGTAACGGATAGCAGGGTGCCTTCATTTTTGGCCAGTAAAGTGAAAGAAAAGCATATACACATTCCTGACTATTTCATGGAACAAGTGCAAGCATGCGGCTCATGGATTGTTTATGACAGGGAACTGATGCAGCGGGTATTTGGATGCGCCCATCTCGATCCAAACAGCGCAAAGTTTCATCAGGCAACAAAGCGCTCTTCGCCTGCATATAAAAAGGTTTCTGCCATTGGACTGATGAAACAACTGCTGGCCAGTGAAAATATCATCTTACATTTTGATTGGGCAGGGCGACCTGAAATGGAAGGGCTCAGCTCATATATCCAGCTGCCGATACTGATGCAAAGTGCTGATTTGGCGCGTGTTTCTTCTGCACTTGTCCGTTTATTGAATGGCATAGAACGCGTATCGGGGCATCATCTGCAAATTGAAATAGCAGGGTGGGAAACGGCGATAAGAAATCAAGGCCTCGATATATATTCAAATGCTGCTCTGCTTTTTATAGATGAAATATCTGAAGAGTTAAATGGCTATCTGAAGAATGCTTCCCGTCAAAGCGGATTGCCATTGCCCTTGCGCAAAGCTTCTGCTGTTCTGAATCAGTCGGCAGCAGCTGCAACTTTGCTGGAGCAGAGGAAGATGATCGACCGGGTCAGGGCGGAGCAGCGGCATACGGATCAGGGCGGCTCGGTGACTTTGCAAAAGTCTGCTGTTATAGAAACGGCAGAGCTGCTGCAGCTGCTAATGAAAGCGTGGAAAGATGGCATACCTGAAGTGCAGATTATCTGAATCTCCTCTGTTGTAGTGAAAACTGAAGTGGCGTAAGATAATACTATGTATGATGCCAAAGTGTGCTGGGAGGATTTCGCTTGAAAATACTTATTCAACTAACTAGAAACATGACAGCTGTTAGGTGGGTCATGATTTCCGTCCTGACACTTTGTTTTATCTCATCACTTCTGTTTGTCAGCAACAACCATTCGTTTTATGATCGCCCCATTGCTGAAGTGATCAACACAAAAGTAGTGGAGTCATCTGACGTCACAGATATGCACGGCAATAAAGACAAGCTGTTTACCCAGCAAATTATAGCTGTGATGAAAAATGGCAACCAAAAGAATCAAGAAATCCATTTAACTAATCAGTATTCATTTTCAGGGGCATATGACCAGCAATACCATGCAGGGAATGAGTTGTTCGTTTCCATTGACTCAGCTGCAGAAGGTAAGCTTGCAGGAAGCATTACGGATGTAAAACGTGACAAGTATGTAGTCGTCGTAGCCTGGATCTTTATTTTTACCTTACTGATCGTAGGGCATAAGCAGGGGCTGCTGGCGATTGTCAGTTTTATCATCAATGTCCTCTTGCTGTCATTTGCTTTGGACATTTATGTGAAATATTATGATGTCAGTTTGTTAGTAGTCTGTGGCATCTGTATTGTGTTATTCACTGCCATTTCGCTCATATTGGTCAGCGGCCGTACTGAAAAAACATATGCGGCAATTGCAGCCACGCTGATTGCGACAGCGGCCTCTTTGTCCATTACGGCCATTGTGATATGGATAACTTCGGGAAATGGCTTGCGTTATGAAGAAATGCAGTTTTTGACCAGGCCTTATCATACAATTTTCATGGCAGGGCTGTTTATCGGTTCATTGGGCGCTATTATGGATGTGGCGATTACAATGTCGTCGTCCATGTTCGCGCTGTATGAAAGAGACCGTTCAATCTCTGTCAAAGATCTAAGGGCTTCTGGAATAGACATTGGCAAGGATATTATGGGCACGATCACGAGCATTCTGTTCTTCGCCTACATCAGCGGTTCGATTCCGATGCTGATTTTATACTTGAAAAATGCATCACCGGTCGGGTTTACGCTTTCGATGAATCTGTCGCTTGAATTAGCCCGCGCTTTGGCCGGCGGCATCGGAATTGTTCTGACCATTCCAATCGGTCTGTACACCGCAATCTTCTTTATTGAGCGAAAGAGGGCGAGAGTATGAATGTATTAGTGTGGCTCGCGGTCATTTTACTCGTTTTGATGGTGTGGGTTGGAGGTAAAAGCGGGGCCAGGTCATTCTTTTCATTGTTTTTAAATTTTGGCGTGGTCTTCTTCACAATGTTTTTCATGCTGGATGCAAACGCCAATCCAATTCTGATCACATTTATTGCGAGCATAGTTATTGGCTGCATCAGTTTGTTTTATATCAATGAAGTAAACAGTAAAACCATGATTGCTTTCATTTCGACGATGATTACTATTAGCATTCTGTTATTCTTCATCGTAATTGTTTCGCAAAAGCTGATGATTCAAGGGTTCGGTGAAGAGGAGGAAGAGGCGATTGCAGGGTTATCTCTGTATATCGGCGTGGACTTTGTAAAAATTGGCGCGTCCGTCATTATCATGAGTACGATTGGGGCCATCATGGATGTGGCTATTTCCATCGCTTCTTCGATGCATGAAATCTTTAAGCGCTCCCCGGCTCTAACTAAAAGAGAGTTGTTTGCATCGGGTGTCGGAATCGGCCGGGATATTTTAGGAACTGATACGAATACATTGTTCTTTGCATTTTTCGGGGGCTACCTTGCACTGCTCATCTGGTTTAAGGATCTTAAATACTCCATTGGCGATATCGTGAATTCGAAAATATTCAGCTCCGAAATGATTTTGATACTCTGTGCAGGGATGGGAATTGCCTTGGTGATTCCGATCGCTTCCTGGATCAGCGCATATTTTTTAGTGCGAACGAGAGAGAAAATGAAGAAGATGTAACGCGGGAGGGGCATAAATCTGCCTCTCTTTTTTTCGGGCAACTTCAGACGTTGTGGGATTACACGTCATACGCCTGTTACTCTACAAATAGCCATAGCTGCATCCGTAATGAAAAGCCGGCCAGAGATGCATCTCTGGCCGGCTATGTGCAGTTAAAACACTTTATCTCCATTGAAAATTGAATTCTTTACGATAACATAATCCACATTACGGATAGACTGCAATGTTTTGCCCCCTGAGTAGGAAATGGCGGACTGCAGATCCTGCTCCATTTCAATTAATGTATCTTTTAACGGGCCTTTGTATTCTACGAACATTTTCTTGCCTTCTACGTTTTTCTTTTCTCCCTTTTGGAACTCAGACGCAGAACCGAAGTATTCTTTAAACAACCGGCCGTCCTGCTCTACAGTCTGTCCGGGAGACTCCTCATGACCAGCAAATAACGAGCCGACCATCACCATGCTTGCGCCGAAACGCACTGATTTTGCGATGTCGCCATGCGTACGGATTCCGCCGTCGGCAATAATCGGTTTGGAAGCGGCTTTTGCACATAAACGCACAGCTGCCAGCTGCCAGCCGCCTGTGCCGAACCCTGTTTTGATTTTCGTAATACAAACTTTACCTGGACCGATGCCAACCTTTGTTGCGTCGGCTCCGGCATTTTCCAATTCTCGCACAGCTTCTGGTGTACCGACATTGCCGGCGATCACAAAGCTCATCGGCAGGTGCTTTTTAATATGCTCAATCATCCGAATGACTTGATTGGAATGTCCATGCGCAATGTCGATCGTAATGAATTCAGGAACCAATGCATCAATAGCAAGCTGTTCGATGAATCCATATTCCTCTTCTTTAACGCCGACACTGATAGAAGCAATCAAGCCGCGAGCATGCATATCTTTGATAAAGTCTGTGCGTGTTTCCGGGTTAAACCGGTGCATTATATAGAAATAGCCTTCTTCTGCTAATTGAATCGCAATTTTTTCATCGATAATCGTCTGCATATTAGCAGGGACGACAGGTAAACGGAACGTATGACCGCCTAACATAACGGATGTATCACATTCGGAGCGGCTCTCCACCACACATTTTGCCGGGACTAGCTGTATATCTTCGTAGTCAAATACTGTTTCCATTAGTATCACCTCTATAAGCGAATGTTTTCATTTAAATATATTATAACGTTCGTGCTTTTGTAATTTACATGATTTTTTATCCATTGTCAACGCTTTCAAATCAATTTTCGTTTGAAATAGGATGCAGTCAGCAGAACCAATGAAATCGCAGTAAGTATTGTTAAAGTATAAGGAACCCATAATTCAATGGGCGTAAGCTCGCCAGTCAGCAAATGTGGAGAGGCCTTCAATAGTTCCAGCGGATTCCAAGATGAAGATGCCGGAAATATCGCTGCGATGAATAATGAAATGACCGCAATTAATGCAACGAGGGTTCCGCCGTACGAAGCGGCAAACAGCGTATTTCCCCATAATGTCACTGCAAGTATGAATATGCCGAATACATAGAGGCAGCTGGCCGCAAACAGCAGATGATGCAGCTGGCTTTGATCCCAGTAATAAGCGGTATACGCATAAGTGATGCTGAATGAAAGTGCGATGGCCCATGTCCAATAACAAAGTGCCATGAAGAACTTTGCCGTAATTACGGTGCTGCGGTGTAAACCTTTCGTCAGCAAAATGACTAACGTTCCTTTTTCCAGTTCCTTCGACATCATCGTACTGAACAGTAAAACAAACACAATCAATCCCATTTGCGGTACGTTTTTATAGAACTGCAGCCACGAGTCAAGGGCGGTCGGATCAGGTAAATCGACCACTGTCCCTTCAGGCATGAGCTTTTCCATCATGACCGGAGTAATTTTCGCGGTAAAAGGATTCAGGACACCAAGAATGGAAAATACGACGGTCACGAGCAAAAGCTTATACGTTTTCACGCTTTCAACCCATTCCTTTTTAAGAAAACCGATCCACTGTCTCATGTGAGCACCTCCAGAACGAGCTGCTCGAGTAAACGGGTTTGAGGCTGCATCGACTGTATGAGAATTTGCTGTGCAGTCAGTTTCTGCATGAACAGCAGACGGGCATTGTCGTCGGGCAAGTTCACCGCCAGCCGGCCATCTGTGACAGTCATTTCAAAAGGCAGATGCTGAAGACGTTCCATTGCTTCCGCTGCGGGGATGGTAAATGTAAAAAGGAACCGGCCTTCGTTTTGCTGTTTCAGATTGGCGAGTTCATCCTGGAAAATAATACGCCCTTCATGCAGCATGGCCACGTGATCACAAATTTGTTCGGCATCCGATACGATATGCGTGGAGAAAAAGACTGTCGTTTCTGCCTTTGCCTGTTGCAGTATGGAGAGAATTTGCGCGCGTCCCGCGGGATCCAGAGCGGAAGTAGGCTCATCACAAATAAGCAATTTGGGACGATTTAATAAAGCCTGCGCGATGCCCAAGCGCTGTTTCATCCCTCTGGAGTACGTGCTGATCGGTGAATTGGTGCCCTCCAGACCTACCAGCTGCAATAGTTCACGAATACGTGTTTGTTTTTCGTCTTTCGGTATACCGGTAATCACCGCACATAGTTCTAAATATTGCGATGCGCTGTAAAAAGGATAAAACTCCGGCACGTCCGGCAAATAACCAACATGGCGATTGGATTTGGTTTCGCCGAATATCACGGGCTCCCCTGCAATTGTGATGGTTCCTGCATTCAATGGGATTAATCCGAGCATACATTTCATCAGCGTCGTCTTGCCTGCACCGTTCGCTCCTACAAAACCAAAGACTGAGTGCTCAGGAATATCAAGATGAATATCCCGCAGCACTTCGTGATCTACGAAACGTTTCGTGAGACCATTAATTTGAACGACCATTGTGATCCCCTCTCCCAAAAACAAAATAGATTAATGGACCGATAAATTGAATCAATAAGACAAGTAACAGCCACATCACTTGATTGCCGAACCGGTACTGCGGATGGCGAATAACGTGTACCGCTGAGAAGATTGCCAGTCCGACTTGCAAAATGATGAGCGGAATTAAAAACGGCAAGTATTCGATCAGTAACTCCATATCTGAATTCATGTGCTGTCCTCCAATTCAAAAGGTTGATTTCATTGAATGAACACATGCTGGCGTTGGAATGTATTCACTCATTTCGTACTATGATAAGTGTATGGGGAATGGGTTATGTATGCAATCGGCAAAAAAATATTTTTTATTACATGTGGCGGGGCATGAAAAAATAACAGCAAAAAAGCCGGCCTATAAAAGACCGGCATCCTGTCAGACACTCACTTTTGTGAATGGTTCTAAGATATTCTGTTTTGGTTCTGCTTGGTATTGCAGAACTTTTTCAGTTGGATCATATGAATCTCCATAGAAATCTTGGTCTTTGTAGGTGTGAATTTCTTCGTAGGTTGTTTTCATCGCGTTGAATACTTCTTGTTCATCCGCTTTTGAAGACTGCGGGGGTGCCCAGTATAGAATTTCGAGGATTGTTTGTTCTCCAGTTGCTAATGAACGGCGGTTATAGCCGATTTTCTGTGCATGCGAGAACTCTTCTCGCGCATAGAATTTCAATCGTTTTTCAGTATCCGGTTCCGATTCATCAACTGGTTCAACTTCCAGTAGGATCGGTTTGTTTTTGGTTTTCAACGAATCCAGCAGTTTTTTTCCTAATCCTTCACCGCGTGCTGCTGAAGATACGAAAAGATAGTCTACGAAAACAAAATCATCCGTTTCCACGTACATCAAAACGTGCTTCGGTCCTTCTTCCTTGTAGTAGACATTGCCTTTATCAGTTAATAATGTCTCCATATGTTCTCGTGACTTCATCTCTTCGATTGGAAAATACTCTTTCAATTTGTTGTACCAATGCATGTGTTACATTCTCCTCCATAGGTAATGATTGTACCCGGAGCTTTTTGTTTGGGGATCAAACTGACTGAGGAAAAAAGAGGTCAGAAAAAAATCCTCATAACCCAGTATACTCTTTTCCACAGAAAAATAAACCCATATTATAAAATAAATTTAATTTTTTTATTACGATGAGTGAAGCGGCCGGCGGATAAATATTCGCCGGCTGCTTTTCAGGAGTCACTATCTGCGTGACTTAACGGTTGAATATGCTTGTTTTTTCTTCTTTTCATTCATAATGGTTTTTATGACAGGATATAACACTGTTCCCCATTTTATTAATGTTTTTATAAATCTAATCATATGTTTTTCTTCCTCCCGGTTTTAGAGTTGTTAGTATTAACTTCCCCTGTTGACCCGTTTCTTAAACTTTTATTCTAAAGAAGGGGGCGCAGGCACGGGATGTTCAATTTCAGTAAAAAGAGTGGATTGTTTCGTAATGGAAGGGGGAGATTCAAACGATACGTCAAGTCCTAGCTGTTTGCTCATTTCCTGTAATGTCAGCTGAAGCCGTTCGACGTCTTCTTTTGTCGCATATTGCTTACGGTCGGCCAATATATATCCCAGTTGTCCGCTCATTTCGATAGTGGCCCATTTGACATCGTCTATTCGTTCAATGCCGTTTTGCCGTAAGTGCATCTCCAATTCATCTACAGTTAAGCGCAACTTTTTCATAGTATTGACTTTTAAAACACCGCTTTCAATTACTACTTTTGACCTTCCCCGCAATAAGCCTTCAAAAAAGTTCCACTTTAACGCCAGCACTTCAAATACGAAAAGTGTCAGCACTAAAATTAAAGCAAGCAGCAGTGTCTCCCATAGGTTTTTATTGGCTATCGGCTGAATGAGCAATGTTCCTACAGCAATCATCAGCACTGTCTGACCGACCGTCATCTGTGAAATAGATTTACGTCCTGAAATATGTAAAAGGACAATACCTGCTACGATAATAAGCACCACTTTCCAGATCGAATCATAATCCATAGTAGTCACGTCCTTCCATGCATTTTCATATAGCATGGAGCGAACTGTATGTATTATGTATGAAAATAATGAATCCTTAGTCAAAGGATTATCGTAAATGAACAAAAGGAGTGAGGAGACATGCGCCAAGATATTCTGGAACGACAACATAGTTTACAAGAAAAGCGTGTAAAACAGCGCCGTTTGAAGAAACGTCTGGAACAAACAAGCCACAGACTGACGGCGATGAAACAGGAGCGCGATCGGCTTCATCGCCAATTAACGAAAGAGCAGCAAGATGTTGTGAAGCTCGGCAAGTTTTCATTTGCGAAGATGATCAGCGAATGGAAGGGAACTTGGGATGAAAAAATGTTAAAGGAGATTGAAGAAGCAGCAGAAGCGGAGCTGAAGTTTAATGAGGCTGAAAAGCATGTGATTGATTTGGAAAGGGAAGCGGATCAGCTGCGAAAGCAACTGAAGGATCCCAGCTATACGCACATTCACGAGGATTGGGAAGATTTCCTTAAAGAAAAAGAAGGGTGGATTCGCTTGAATGACTCGGTGTCCAATCAGACACTGCAGAAAATAGCGGATGACCGTGTGCGTGTGTATTCGATGCTGCGTGAAATTGATGAAGCATTAGAAGCCGGAAAAAAGGCTGAACATGCATTGGCAGGCGCTATGAAAAAACTGGATTCAGCAGAGGGGATGTCAATGTGGGATACGTTTCTCGGCGGCGGACTGTTTGTTTCAGCACTGAAATACTCGGAAATTAACAGTTCTGATGACCTCGTCCATCAAGCGCAGCGTGCTTTGCGCCATTATGAGACAGAACTCATGGACGTTCAGGATGCCGCAACGGAATCATTCCAGATAAATAAAAACGATATCTTTACATTTACCGATGTGTTTTTTGATAATATTTTTTCTGATTGGATGGTCCACACACGTATTACGGACGCAAAAAAGAAGCTGCACGCCGTCATGCAAGATGTCCGTCGTATACAGGACCAGCTTGAAAGAAAGCGTGCCGCTTCCAAAGAGGAAATCCGGCGGCTTGATCAGCAGCAGGAAGATATTATTATGTCCTGACACTATTTAAATCCGTGTCAGAGTCTTTCCTAAATACCCGAACAATACCGTCAGAATCGGGCTCAATAAACAAAAGAATGCAAACGGCAAATACGCAATTGTCGGGACGTCGAGTACAGAAGTGATGAAAATCCCCGCCACACTCCACGGTACGAGGGGGTTGATCACGGTGCCCGCGTCTTCCATTACCCGGCTTAAGTTTTTATTGGCCAGGCCGACTTTTTCATAGCTTGACTGAAACGCCTGTCCGGTCAATAGAATGGATAAATACTGCTCGCCAATCAATACGTTGATGCCGATTGCGGTGAGTGCGGAAGTCAAAATGACTGAAGAAACTTTCCGCAGTGCACTCTCAATTTTTGCGAGCAGGCACTGCACAATTCCTAACGTGAATAGCATGCCGCCCATACTGAGTGCAAGCAAGACAAGTGAAATTGTGAACATCATACCTTCCATACCGTCGCTGCGTGACAGTAACGCATCCACAACTTCCACGCCTGTCGAACCTTCGTAGCCGCTGAATAAAATAGCTAACACTTCGGACACGCCATAAAACGTGTGAATGTAGGCGATGATAATGGCCGACAGCGCGCTGACAGCTAATGTCAAAATGGCCGGTACTTTAACGAAAGTTAATATAATAAGCACAGCCACGGGAATGAGCGTATACCAATGAATCAAATTCGTACCCAGCAGCGCCTCGCTATATTTCTCAATCGTCGCAAAGTCTCCCGATGTAACGTCAGGGGACAATACGCCAAATAAGAGAAGTGAGATCAGGAATGCGGGAAAGGTCGTCCAGCCCATATTGCGAATATGTTCAAATAAATCTACGCCGACAATAGAAGACGCCATGTTCGTCGTATCCGAAAGGGGAGACATCTTGTCGCCAAAAAATGCACCCGATACGATTGCGCCAGCCGCAATAGGAAGCGAAAGTTCCAGTATGGAAGCCATGCTGATGAACGCAACACCGATTGTAGCGACCGTTGTCAGAGAACTGCCGACTGATAGGCCGATAATTGC
Source organism: Sporosarcina sp. P37 (assembly GCF_002109365.1). Lineage (NCBI taxonomy): Bacteria > Bacillati > Bacillota > Bacilli > Caryophanales > Caryophanaceae > Sporosarcina > Sporosarcina sp. P37. The sequence goes on along the minus strand of NZ_CP015349.1, from coordinate 1,694,958 downwards.
TGTGACGATGAATACAATCGCATAAAAGTAGGCCGGAGTTATGATCTGAAGGCCGCCGTAAATCAATGTAGGAATCGTCCCGCCCATCATCCAGCTGCTGACGAGCACGCCGATGAAGAAGAACAGAAACACTGCGCTCATGCCGGCACTTGCCCCGTCAACCAGTCCTCTCTCTAAATCCTTATACGAGATTCTCTTCCATAAACCATAACCAAACAACAACAAAATAGCGAATAAAATCGGCACATGCGGAACAGAATCAAATTTGACGATGCTGACACTGATCATTGCCACTATAAGCACTGTCAGAATAACAGACGCCTTAACTGTCGGGGTATGGATCGCCTTAATAGGAAACATGCTAATGACCTCCTGTAAATGTAGAAAAACTCCTGTCATCCCCTTAAAGGACGAAGGAGTTCTTCGCTCTGTTTCTTTTCTGCTGCGAATGAAAGCATAGAGATGATGCTTCATTATGTATTTTATAGAAATTTATATATGGAGTTACCGATTCGAATTTTATCACGTCAGGCTGATAAGTCAATAGACGAATCGGCTGATTACTTGTAAACGTCATGACAATATTCAGTTTATGTCAAGGTGCAAAATCGTCCGGAAGAATATAAAACGAAATAATGGGCAAAGTAAGACGCCGCAAGTGCAATACTTTCTGCAACTGACTTTTTGCAATCGGATGGGCCTGAAGTGGTGTGTGGTGCATCGCAGCAGTAAAAAAGTCATTAGTTTTACTCGGCAGATTCAACGTAAGAAGTTATTCGTAATGCAGTTAGGGTAATAATAAGTGGTAGCTATATATAGAAAGGAATGAGAGCTTGTGACGACAACAGCAGAAGCAGCTCCGCAGCCAGAGCAGCAGAAACGCAATTTGAAAGGGTTATGGATTATCCTGGCATTCGCTGTACTTATAACGATTGTGCTGCTTCCTAACCCGGCAGACTTACCGGTCGTCGGACAGCGGGCTTTGGCAATCCTGGCATTTGCAGTCATCCTCTGGGTAACCGAAGCTGTACCGTACCCAGTAAGTGCCGCTATGATCCTCGGACTGGCCGCACTGTTACTCGGACTTGCGCCAAATATGGAGAACACGTCAGAAATGCTGGGTACGAAAAATGCATTACGAATGGCATTGGCCGGATTCTCCAGCCCGGCTGTCGCGCTTGTGGCAGCAGCATTATTTCTGGCAACCGCCATGCAGACGACCAATCTGCATAAACGGCTGGCACTGTATATTTTATCGAAAGTCGGCGTCAAGACAAGTGCCATTATTTTTGGCGCCATTGTCGTGTCGATTGTCCTGGCATTCTTCGTGCCGAGTGCTACCGCACGTGCCGGCGCCGTTGTGCCGATCCTGCTCGGAATGGTTGCAGCATTCGGCCTGCCGACAAACAGCCGGCTGGGTGCATTGCTCGTTATCACCGCTGTTCAGTCAGTTTCTATTTGGAACGTCGGAATTAAAACGGGTGCAGCACAAAACATGGTCGCCCTCGGTTTTATTGAGAAAGAATTCGGCGTATCAGTTGCCTGGAGTTCATGGTTTTTGTATGCTGCTCCGTGGTCCATCCTGATGTCAATCGTTCTCTTTTTCGTTATGAAAGCAGTCATTAAACCCGAAACAAAAGTAGTTGAAGGCGGTAAGGAATTAATCCAGAAGCAGTTGCAGGAATTGGGGAAAATAAAAGCATCTGAACTCCGTCTCATTGTGGTCGCAGTTGCTTTGCTGTTCCTGTGGGCGACAGAAGAGAAGTTGCATCCCTTTGACACTACGACCGTTACAATTGTGGCCATAGCGATTCTTCTGACACCTAAAATTGGTGTATTCGATTGGAAAACCGTTCAGCAAATGATTCCATGGGGTACAATCCTTGTCTTTGCGGTAGGTATTTCATTAGGAACTATTTTGCTTGATACGACAGGTGCGCAGTGGCTGTCAGATAAAGTATTCGGCGCGATGGGCTTGAATACTATGCCGCTTCTTGCAACAATTGCTTTACTCTCACTCTTTAACATCCTGATCCATCTGGGATTTGCCAGTGCGACGAGTCTGTCATCTGCACTGATTCCGATATTTATTGCACTGGCCACCACGATTTCGCTTGATGTCAATGAAGTCGGATTTGTCCTGATTCAGCAATTTGTTATCAGTTTCGGATTTTTATTGCCGGTCAGCGCCCCGCAAAACATGCTGGCATATGGAACCGGTGCTTTCACCGTAAAGGATTTCTTGAAGACAGGAGTGCCGCTGACAATTATCGGATACTTGCTGATTCTGTTATTCAGTGCGACATACTGGAAATGGATCGGACTTCTGTAAGTGTAAACTAAAGAGGAAGCTGCAATAGATGCAGTGACTATACCGCTGATAAAGAAAGAACCGCCGCCGGAAGTGGGATTTCCGGGCGGCGGTTCTTTTATTTTCCTACGGTCGGGTAGCCCCGGGAATAGGCAGGTGATCAGCCTCTGTATCAGCAGCTGACTCTGTTACTTCAGATTCAATAGTTTTACCTAACACATAATACTCGGTTTCTTCCTGCGTCAGACTGTTATACCGTTTGCGGATGACTGTATAGAAAATTACGCCCACGAATGCCCAGCTGAACAACAGAATGTAAGAAGGTGTGGTCAATGCTGCGGGGGAGTTTGGTACAAGCAGCAGTGCCAGAAACACCCCGCTTGCCGCTATGCCAAGCAAAGCCAAAAGCTTTTTCAGCGGTGCAATCTCACGGCCAGCTTTTTCTTTGCCCCAGGCCAGTACTTTATACGCTGCCAGGCAAGTGAAGAAGTAAGCTACGGATACACCTGTTGAAGACATATCAACAATCCATGTCAGGGCCTGCCTGCCGAACCATGGCGTCGGCAATGTGATAATGGCCACGAACCAGATCCCCCATTTTGGCGTCTGATTCTCCGTCATTGCGCGGAAGAAATTAGGCAATGCACGTGCGCGCGCCATAGAAAATAACAGACGGCTTGATGACATGAAAAAGCCATTTAACCCTGTGAAGATTCCCATAACAATAGCCACTGCCATGACGGCCAGCCCGCCGATTCCTAAAGCTGAACGGACAACTTCGCCAGTAGCCCATAATTCACCGTTGCCGATGTCTGCAAATGAAGGGAATGTCCAGCTCGTCAGTCCAATCATGATGGCGTAGATAAGGAATGAAGTGAATAAAGAAGCCACGATCAGCATCGTTGCTTTTCGCGGAGAAAAGTTGAATTCCTCTGCAGCCTGCGGAACATTATCAAATCCAACGTATGCCCAGGGTGCAATTGCCAACACTACAAGTATAGAAGTAATAATTGACTGATTCCCTTTAAATAACGGCTGCAAATTTACCAGCGGCTGATCGGCTGCACTGAATGTAAAGATACCGAGCACGATAACGCCGGTAACCAGCAAGACGCTGAAATAAAATTGAATTTGCCCTGAGATACTCGTTCCAGTCGTATTGATAAAGGCGAACAGTAGAATGATTAGACTGGCAATGATGACTTCAGGCATGTATACATCCCAGCCGGCGACGGTGTACAGAAACCCTTTTTTCATAAAGCCTGGCGCTAAAAATTTCAATAATAAAGTCAGTGCGGATGCATTCAGTGCGACGATCGAAATATAGCCTAGCGATAAAAACCATCCGCATATAAATGCCCACATCTTACCTGCCGCGACGAATGCGTATGTAAATCCGCCTCCTGAGACGGGAAATTTTTTGATCATCACGCCGTAGCTGGAAGCGATGATCATCATAATCAGAGCCCCTATCCCTAAGCCGATGACCGCGCCGAGAGGCCCCGAACTCTGTATCCAATCGCCCGGCAGTATGAACGCTCCCCAGCCAACTGAAGAGCCCAGAGCAATGGCAAACACCCATGATGGTTTTAACGTTTTACTGAGTTTCCTTCGTGCATTATCCGATTCTTGATCCATATGATCCAACCCCTAAGTTATTAGTATAGCGAATGTATGCCCTCTTTTTATTAAATTAAACGTATAAAACTGAGGGGACAAGACGCGGATCTATTCAAATCGAAAGCTTTTCATTCCGTCTGTAAATTCTGTATAGTATAATAAAGCATAACGCAAGTTTTACATGTTGACAGAGTCTGCTCAATCTTTTATGATTCTATTCACAAATACTTATAAGAATAGTGGGGTTTTAGAAATGAAGAAGGTACTTCTGCCATTGATCATTGTATTATTAGCTGCTGCATTGGCTGCATGTGGCGGTAAAGAAGAAAGTAAGAACGACAACTCCACCGAAAAACCGGCCGAGAAGGATGGTCTGTTAGAAGAAGTACTCGCAAACGGTGTACTTAATGTAGGAACAGAAGGAACGTATGCACCTTTCTCTTTTCACGACGAATCAGGAAAGCTGACAGGATATGACGTGGAGGTCACACAAGAAGTGGCGAAGCGTCTGGGGTTGGAAGCGAAGTTTTTTGAAACGCAATGGGATGCAATTTTTGCAGGGCTTGATTCAAAACGTTTTGATATGATTGCGAATCAGGTCGGCATTAACGAAGAGCGTGAAGCGAAATATGAATTCTCTGAGCCATATACGCGTTCAAACTCTGTGTTGGTAATCCGTGCTGACGATGACATTGCTTTTGACGGCATGGAAGGCAAGAAAGCTGCACAGACATTGACTAGTAACTATGGTGAGCTCGCAAAAGAAAACGGAGCTGAAATCATTAAAATTGACGGATTTAATCAAGGCGTTGACCTCGTTATTTCTAAGCGGGTGGACGGCACTTATAATGATAAGCTTTCTGCACTCGATTATTTGAAGCAGAAACCGGATGCACCGATTAAAATTGTGGAAGAGGAAGAACTCTCTGAAGAAAATCAATCCGAAAGTGCATTTTTATTCAGACAAGGCAACGAAGATTTAGTGGAAGAAGTAAATAAAGCGTTGGATGCGATGCGTGAAGACGGCACATTGAAGAAGATCTCCGAAAAATGGTTCGGCGAAGATGTATCTTAATACAATTGCGATAAGTCCCGAACGGATTCAGAGATTCCTGGAAATCGCATCAACATCCATCGGGCCATTGATGGAAGGGGCCATCAAGTATACGATTCCTCTGGCGGTCATTTCATTTATTATAGGGCTGATCATTGCGATCTTTACTGCCCTGGCGAGAATTTCTTCCAATAAATTTTTGCAGGCCGCAGCGCGTGTGTATGTATCCATCATTCGCGGGACACCGCTGCTTGTCCAATTATTCATCATATTCTATGGTTTGCCGACAATCGGTATTACCCTGGACCCGTTCCCGTCAGCTATCATAGGATTTTCATTAAATGTCGGGGCCTATGCTTCTGAGATCATTCGTGCAGCGATTCTATCCATTCCGAAAGGACAGTGGGAGGCGGCTTATTCTATCGGCATGAACTATTCCCAGGCATTGAGGAGAGTCGTTTTACCGCAGGCTGCACGGGTATCTGTGCCGCCGCTTTCAAACTCCTTCATCGGATTAGTCAAAGATACATCTTTGGCAGCAACGATTTTGGTGGCGGAGGCGTTCAGGCGTGCGCAGGAAATTGCCTCGATGAACTATGAGTATTTATTCGTCTATATAACAGCTGCTTTAGTTTATTGGGTCATTTGTTTCATCTTATCGATTATCCAGGGCAGAATCGAAAAACGCCTGGATCGTTTTGTCGGTAAGTCGGGAGGGTTATCATGATTTCGATACGCGGACTTAAAAAATCGTTTGGATCACTAGAGGTAATTAAGAGTGTGGACCTGGAAATCGAACAGGGAAAAGTGGTTGTCATCATTGGTCCTTCCGGTTCGGGTAAATCCACTTTGCTGCGCTGTCTGAACGTACTGGAAACACCTGACGGCGGTGTGATATCGATAGACGGTCAAGAACTGGACTTCAGCTCACCTGTCTCCAAGAAAGCGATTGGCGCATTTCGCAGACTGACCGGGATGGTATTTCAGAGTTATAATTTGTTCCCGCATCTCACTGCCGCGGGCAATGTGACGGAAGGGCTGACAACAGTCAAAGGAGTATCGCATAAAGAAGCATTAAAGAAAGCAGAGAAGCTGCTGGAGAAAGTCGGGCTGGCCGCTCACAAGGATAAGTATCCATTCCAGCTTTCCGGCGGTCAGCAACAGCGTGTGGCAATTGCCCGTGCACTTGCGATGGACCCGAAAGTCATGCTGTTTGATGAACCGACATCGGCCCTTGATCCTGAACTTGTTAACGAAGTGCTGCGTGTCATGAAAGATTTGGCGCAAGAAGGCATGACGATGGCAGTTGTAACGCATGAAATGAAGTTTGCGCGGGAAGTGGCGGATGAAGTGATTTTTATTGATGACGGTGTCATCATCGAACGAGGAGCACCTGCGCAAATTTTCACCAATCCACAGCATGAACGAACTAAAAAGTTTTTGAGTTTATTGCAGTAAATACGAATTTGAAAAACGCTTGGCATCCAATAAGCCAAGCGTTTTTTGCCGTTTATTCAGGGTGCCAGCGATAGATGTCGAGTGCAATGCGGCCGTTTGCGTTGAATTGAACGCCTTCCGCCAGCAGCCTTTCCCGCTGTGTGTTTCCTTTCTCTTCTGCATTTTCAGGAGTGGAGATGCCGCCTTGTGCATTGATGATACGGTGCCACGGCAAATTATATTTGGCGCTCATGGAGTGCAGCACACGGACAACTTGTCTCGCACCGCGCGGATTTCCTGCTTCCGCTGCCACTTGCCCATAGGTCATGACATAACCGGGAGGGATTTGCTGGATGATTGCCACAGCACGTTCAGTGAATGTTTCCAAAGTAAAACTCCTCCTTTTACTAAAGCGTAGCACAGAATATATTTGAAGTCACACGATGGTCAAGTTCAAATTATATACCTATATGGTATTATTTACATACAGACAGAAAGGGGAATGTATATGTGCTCCAATACACTTGAGTATGCGAAAACACTTGATCAGCAGGATCTGCTGGCATCATACCGGGAGGAATTTTATTTGCCCGAAGAGAAAATGTATATGGACGGGAATTCACTCGGTTTGCTGTCAAAGCGCGCGGAACAAACAGTAATTGAACTGCTGAATTCATGGAAAACACTTGGAGTCGACGGCTGGACTGAAGGGGAACATCCATGGTTTTACATGGCGGAACAACTGGGTGCACGAATGGCGCCGTTAGTCGGAGGGAACGTGTCTGAGGTTATCGCAACGGGATCTACGACAACAAATTTGCATCAGCTCGTTTCTACTTTTTACCGTCCGGCAGGGAACCGTACAAAAATACTGGCAGATGAATTGAATTTTCCGTCCGATATTTACGCGCTGCAAAGTCAGATCCGACTGCAAGGTCTTGATCCTGACGAACAATTGATTCGTGTGGAAAGTGAAGACGGGCTGACACTTGACGAAGAGCGGATTATGGAAGCAATGTCAGAGGATATTGCGCTTATCGTGCTGTCGTCTGTACTCTATCGCAGCGGCCAGATACTTGATATGGAAGCGCTTACGATTGCTGCGAGAGAGAAAGGAATTCCAATAGGTTTCGACTTATCCCATTCCATCGGCTCTATACCCCATGCACTTCATGACTGGGGGACAGACTTTGCTTTTTGGTGTACGTATAAACATTTAAACGGAGGCCCGGGGTCGGTCGGCGGTCTGTTTATCAATGAACGTCATTTCGGAACGGACGCAGGTCTTGCGGGGTGGTTTGGTTCGGACAAAGCGAAGCAGTTTGATATGGATCACACGATGACGGCGGCTGCAGATGCAGGGGCATATCAGATCGGAACACCGCATATATTGAGCCTGGCTCCGCTCGTCGGTTCATTGGAAATGTTCGAGGAAATCGGGATGGAGAAAATCCGGGAGAAGTCTTACGCGCTGACGGGCTTTATGCTGACATGTATGGATGAAGTGCTCAATGAATTCTCATTTTCGATCGGAAGCCCGACAGATTCGACCCGAGGCGGGCATCTGTTATTGCAGCATAAAGAAGCAGCAAGGATTTGTAAAGCGCTTAAAGCCCATGGAGTCATTCCCGACTTCCGCGCACCCGACGGTATTCGGCTGGCGCCGGTCGCACTGTACAATTCGTTTGAAGATGTATGGCGGGCGGCAGAAATTCTCAGGATGATCATGCAAGAAGAGTTGTATATGCAATTTCCAAATGAACGCGGGGTGGTCGCATGACGAATGACTGGATGGATATAACGCAGCCATTGAATCAGCACATTGCCGAGTGGCCGGGGGATACGCCGTTTTCGTATGAAGTGGCTATCTCGAAAAAACAATCGGGCTCAGTCAATATTGGCAAATTAACGATGAGTACGCATATTGGTACGCACACCGATGCACCATTTCATTATGATGACGAAGGACTCAAGATTTTGGAATTGCCGGTAGAGCTATATATCGGCAAAGCATGCCTAGTGGATGTAACAGGCGTGGAGCGTGTGATGAGAGCGGACTTAGAGGCAGTCGATTTTGGCGGTGCTGAAAGAATTTTATTGAAAACAGGCAGTCATCCGGCACCTTCTCAGTTCCCTGAACAGTTCACAGTAATCGGAGAGGATGTAGGTCCGTTATTGAAAGAGCGCGGCGTTCGGCTGATTGGCGTGGATACACCTTCTGTGGATGCGGAGGACAGTAAAGAACTGCCCGGACATCATTCCCTGTATCGCAACGGAGTGATGATTATCGAGAATTTGGTTCTGCATTCGCTGGAGTCCGGATTGTATGAGCTGATCGCATTACCTTTAGCGCTGGAAGAAGCGGATGGCAGTCCTGTACGGGCTGTCGTCAGGAGGTGGGAGTCATGAAAGAGAAGGGCATTCATACGGATTTCCGGGAGTCGATGACATATGGTGAATATCTGCATTTAGATAGCATATTATCGAGCCAGAGGCGTTTATCCGGCCACCACGATGAAATGCTGTTTATTATTATTCATCAGGTAAGCGAACTATGGATGAAACTGATTTTGCATGAGCTGGAGACTGCGATCGAATTAATACAGCAAGATGAATTACCGGAAGCATTCAAAATGCTGGCGCGTGTATCGAAAGTTCAATCACAGATTATCCAGGCATGGGATGTTCTGGCTACACTGACGCCTGCTGAGTATATGGAATTCCGCGACAGTCTTGGCCGGGCATCTGGTTTTCAGTCCTATCAGAACCGTTTGATAGAATTTGCTTTAGGTTATAAACAGCCGCAGATCATTCAGATATACGAAAAGGAACCAGAATTGTCAGCCCGATTGGCGAAAGCATACAAGGCGCCCGGAATCTATGACGTTTCGATTCGGGCGCTCCAGCGCGCGGGTTTCACGATTAATCCAAAGGTTCTTGCACGCGACTTTTCCACTGCGTATGCAGGTGATCCAAGTGTGGCGGCAGCCTGGCTGGAAGTCTACCGTGATGTCGACGGGTACTGGGATCTGTACCAGCTGGCTGAAAAATTGGTGGATATCGAAGACAGCCATCAGCAGTGGCGTTTCAGACATATGAAAACTGTGGAAAGAATTATTGGTTTCAAGCAGGGAACAGGCGGGTCTTCGGGTGTGCATTATTTGAAATCTGTGCTTGATCACCGCTTCTTCCCCGAGCTATGGGATGTGCGTACTAAAATTTGACAGACTAGCAAGCTGGAGTTTATGATTAAATTTACAATAATCAGAAAAGAAGGGTGGCATGTATGATGACGAAAAAACTGATTGGTTATGCAGTGATGGCATTTGCTTTAGTCCTGCAGCTTGCAGTAACGCCATTGCAGCCCGCAGCAGCGGAACCGGAAAAAGCACCAACGTGGATTTCTCCCATTAATTATTTAGCACTTGGGGACTCGCTGGCGGCTGGAACTACGCCTACGAATGGACTGGGTAAAAGCTATACAGACTTTTTAGCGGAACAACTGGCTGAACAGGAAGTACTTCAAACGAGCAATAAAGGATTCTCGTACCCGGGCTATAAAACAGATAACATACTGAAAGATTTCGAGGAGAACGTCACGAAGCCTGTAGTCGGTATAGGTCATCAAGATGAAATGGCCACTCTTCATCAATCGGTAAAAGAAGCTGATCTTATTACCTTAACTATCGGGGCGAATGATGTCTTGCCAAACATTACGTTTGACGACAGCGGCGCACCGCAATTCAATCCGCAGGAACTGCAGGCAAGCATGATGAAAACGGGGATGAACACGCAGAAGATTTTGGCGAAAATCTATGCATTGAATCCCGACGTAAAAGTATATGTCATGGGGTACTATAATCCGTTTCCATATGTAAAGCCCCAGCATCAGCCGCTGGTAAATCAGCTCGTGCTGACACTGAATGATACGATCAAAAAAGGATTGACAGGAACTTCAGCGGTTTTTGTAGAGACGGCAAAGCAAATTGCAGAAAATCCGCAAGTATATATTCCTAATCCCAAAAACATCCACTTAAGTGAGGCCGGCTATCAAGTGGTCGCTGATCTGTTCCATAAATCTTTAGTGGAGAATTATCCATGGTTTGCGAAAGATGCTCTTACTGTAACAGAGAAGGATGCTGCAACGGTGGAATTGAATTGGCAGCCTGTAATTGACACAGGGATGATCACGACGTATCGAGTATACAGCGGAGATAAAATGGTCGGCGAAGTCATGGGACCTGTATTAACGTATGAAATAACAGATCTCCAGCCGAATAAGGAGTATCAGTTTTCTATACAAGCCGTTGATCAGAACGGCAAAAAAAGTATGCAGCATTTGAATGCGTCATATACGCTTAACGCAGTGCCTGCTGAACCGGCAGAACTGTTTACAGATATTCATGATCACTGGGCAAAAGAAGTTATTGAAGCCGCCGCGATGAAAGGAATCGTCAGCGGATACGCAGACGGCACTTTCCGTCCGGACAAATCATTAACACGTGCACAAGCCACATCAATCATTGTTCGTGCCTTGGATTTAAAACCTAAAAGTACAAAATGGTCGTTTAATGATCTCGCAGATTATGCGGACAGTACAAAGAAAGACATTCAAGCGGCATATGATCACGGCTTAGTGAGCGGTGTAAACGGTCATTTCATGCCGAACAAACCAATTACACGAGCACAATTGGCGCTGGTGCTGAGCCGCTCGTATGAGGCAGCAACCGGAAAACCATTTACGCCGACAGCTGAGGCGCCGTTTACAGATATTAAGAAGTTTTCGAAAGATACACAGTGGGCTATTGCAGGTCTTTACCAGATGAACATTGCAGCAGGCGACCAAGGCAAGTTTATGCCAAACTCTCCGACAACGCGTGCACATGCTGCAAAGATGATTGTTCACTCCATGCAGGCCATTGCTCAATAATAAATAAAAAAGCCAAACTCCGGAGTTTGGCTTTTTGTTATGCAAATTTTTTTCTTGGATGTTTTTTATCTACGACAGCGGCCCCGACGATATCTCCCATCACATTAGAAGCCGTACCTGCCATCCCGATTAATGCATCCACTCCTGCAATCAATGCCACAATCTCGAGCGGAAGGCCGAACATTGTCAGCACGGCGGATAATGTAACCAGCCCTGCCGCAGGAACACCCGCCGTACCGATAGAGAGTAATGTCCCGATCGCAATGATGACGATGAAATCGGCCGCGGAAAGATTCAGGTTTGTGATGTTTGCGGCGAAAACCAGTGAAATACCCATCCGCAGAGCACCGCCGTCAGAATTGAAGACCGCACCGAGCGGTAAAGCGAAGTTCGCTGTATTCTCAGAGACACCCGCTTTTTTGGCAGATTCAATCGCGATCGGCAGAGTGGCAATACTGCTGGAAGTGAAAAAGGCCGTAGTGTAGGCATCTTTCGTATTGCGATAGAAAGGCAGGACGGGATTGCCAAACAGTTTCAGGAAACCGCTGTACACGAACAGCCAAAGTATCAATACCCCCAGATAGAATACCCCCACGAATGACAGCAATCCGAGGAATGTGTCCCATCCCTGCTCACCGAAAGCAGTCGCACTGATTGCGAAAATACCGATTGGTGCATACAACAATACACCATCCAAAATTTTATAAAACATTGTATTCAATGCGTTGAAGAAACGGTCAAGTAAATTTCCCATCTCCACAAGTTTAGTTTCTTTAGAGAATTTCATTGAAGAAATGGCCATGCCGATAATAACTGCAACGAATAAAATTGCCATCAAATCACCGGCTGTAAAAGCTTCAAATATATTCTTAGGCACAATCTGCAATAAGATTTCCGAAAATCCCGGTGCATGGGGAGGTTCCACGACTGCGTCCGTCGGCAGTGTTAAATGTCTCCCTGGTTTCAGCCACAGTGCCAATGAAAGGCCTATCAATACGGCTGCGGCAGTTGTTGCGGCATAATACAGAAGTAATTTGCCCCCCATTTTTCCGAGCTGAGCCAGATTCATTTGGTTAACCGCCAAAACGACAGTCAAGAAAATGACAGGGATGGCGACCAGGCTTAGTAAATTTAGTAATAATGTGCCGAATGGCTTAAGGAAAGCAGTATACTCATTAAAGAAGATGCCGAGTAACGTTCCGGCAATAAATCCAATCGTGATTTTAGCAACAAACGGCGTGCTCTTATATTTATTCCAAATAGGGTCCACTCTCCCGTTAATTTTCTGATTATATCAGCAGGATATCGTGATGCAGCGCTATTATTTCATCATATCATATGCTGAAAAATAAGTTGTATATCTGCTCATCGTATTACTTTACTTTCTGTTGGATGCGTAATACAATTAGAAACGAAATTAGTTAACCTTACTAACCAATTAGAGGTGTAGAAAATGAAACCATCACAGCAGTTTTTTACGGGGTACTTTCACTATTATCGTCCTGTGCTGAATCGATTGAATACATTACTTGCTCCGTATCAATTATTCCACTCACAATGGGGAATACTAAAATTATTATGGCTTGAAGGGGAGATGACATCAGCTGAAATCGCTGCCCGCAGGCAAATTGAAAAGCCGAGTGTAACTAAAGTTATCCAGCGTTTATTGGAAATGGATTTAGTCAGTATTCGTCCGGGCATCGACCGAAGAGAAAAATGGATTGGCGTAACGGATCGCGGACAACGTGTAGTGGCAGCTGTTATGTCTGACCTGGAACTATTTTATGAAGAATTACTTGAAGGTGCTGCACCTGAAGATATAGAAGCGGGGCTCCGAATTTTGGAGATAGCTAATAAAAATTTACATAAATAAGTGAGTGATAAAATGGAAAATAAAAAAATTTGGACAAAAGACTTTATTGTTATATCAGTCATCAACTTCTTTTTGATGCTAGTCATGTACCTGCTCATCGTCACCATCGCACCTTTTGCGGCGGAAGAGTATGGCGTATCCACCAGTGTTGCGGGACTTGTATCGGGTATATTCATTATCGGAACCCTCATTGCACGTCTAGCAATCGGCGGGTTCATTGAAAAAGTCGGCAGCAGGAAAATTTTACTGATCGGGCTGACAGTCACTGTTTTAGCGTCAGTCTTTTACTTTGGCGCTGTAAACTTGCCGCTTTTGATGGCTAACAGATTCTTTCACGGCATCGGACTCGGGATATCTTCTACCGCGACAGGCACGATGGTGGCGCAAATGCTGCCGCCTTCACGCCGCGGGGAAGGGATTGGTTATTTTAGTTTAAGTTCAGTCCTGGCGACCGCAATCGGTCCATTTCTCGGGATCTACCTCAGTCAGCATTATGAATTTACTGTGTTATTTATGTTTTGTCTGGCTCTTAGCGTATGCTGTGCAGCAATGTACTTCTTTGTTGAAAAAGCGCCTGAAGTTACGCCTAAGAAAAATGTGCGCCAGACAGAAGAAAAGCGCAAGAGTCATGATTTATTAGAAAAACGTGCATTACCGATCGCATTTATCACCCTATTGGCTGCAATGGCTTATTCAGGTGTATTGTCGTTTATTTCATTTTACGCAGATGAAATCAATTTGGTAAGTGCCGCCAGTTTCTTCTTTTTAGTGTATGCAATTGCCGTATTGCTTTCCAGACCGTATACAGGACGCCTGTTGGATATCAAAGGCAATAACTTTGTCGTCTATCCCTCGTTATTGCTGTTTGCAGGGGGTCTGCTGCTGCTGAGCAGTGCACACGCAGGATGGATGTTACTTCTTTCCGGCGCTGTTCTTGGACTTGGTTTCGGTAATTTTCAGTCCTGCGCACAAGCCATTGCTTTGCAAGGTGTGAAACCTGAGCGTCTCGGTGTAGCGACATCTACTTTTTTCATATTTTTGGATTTCGGATTCGGTTTTGGACCTTATGTACTAGGTTTACTCGTGCCGGTCATCGGTTACCAGCAATTATATGTGGTCTTAATGTTCGTTGTACTCGCTGCACTTGCCCTGTATATGCTATTTGGGCGTAAGCGGCAAAAGCCGGCAGCTAACTGAATGATTGATTCATAAAAGACACTGCGCCTTCGCAGTGTCTTTTATATACAGGTCAATTGGTTTCTGCCATTACGTTTCGAAGTATACAGAGCAGTGTCAGCACGGACAAAAATATGGCCGGCCTGATCGCCGTCCTGAAACTCCGTGATGCCCATGCTGACAGTGACCGGAACACTAATCCACTCAGATTCTTCTAAGTGCAGGCGGAGCTTTTCAGCTTTTCTGCAGTTTCTAACATGATCAGGGTCATCAAAGATGACGGCAAATTCTTCACCGCCCACACGTGCTGTTATATTTGGCGCATCAATCTGCTCTTCCAATTTTCGGGCAAGTTCTTTTAATACTTCATCGCCGGTTTGATGCCCATACGTATCGTTTACTTTTTTGAAATGATCGATATCAAAAAGCAGCAAGGAAAACGTACGCGGCTTGAATAGTTCAGCACGGCCGATCACCGTATCCAGATTTCTGTGGAAAGCACGCCGGTTATAGAGTCCTGTCAATTCATCGCGTGTTGCTAATTCTTCAAGTTCACTGTTCAGATCCAGTAATTGCCGCTGTTTATGTTCTACTTCCTGCAATAGTGTGAGCAGTTTATTATACGCTTTGTCTGTCTGCTGCTGAATTTGCTCAGCTTCTTTTTTAGATTTCATCAGTTGATTCTCATACTCATCCCGTACTTTGATTTGAACAATGATGCCTTCATATTGCCCGTTGCGTTTATTGACGTTCATCAGGACAGGAAGCGCGCGATTTTGAACTTTGAAATTCAGATACATTTCGCTGACTTGATTATGCACGGCTATGGAAGGCACAAAATACGTTTGAAAGTAGATTCTTGAAGGGACTGTCAGAACGTCATGCATATGCCGCGGCATCTCCTCTATATGCAATATATCCCGCATAGTCTTATTCATTTCGGTGAATTCCCAGTCACTCGTTAAGACAAAATACCCGCAGGGCAATAAGTTCAACCGTTCATCCATCGTTTATGCGCTCCCGTCTTCAATAAACCGCTTAATATCTCGAATGGTTTCTTCTGGATGACTGATGTGAGGGTTATGGCCTTTCGCCTGCATAACGACTAATTCACTGTTTGGAATGCGCTGCTGGATGTATTCTCCGACTTCGAGCGGAACAATTGAATCTTCGGTGGGCTGCAAAATAAGTGTTCTCACCGTGACTTTGGACAGCTCTTCACGAACATCAGACATGAATGTAGCTTCTGCAAAGCGGCGCGCAATTCCAGGGTTATTTGTATATAGCATGGATTCGAATTCTGCAGAGAGATGTGGCCGATCTTCGTTTTTCATGGCGATTGGGGCTAAGTATTTTGTGAATTCCTTGTAGTTCATCTCCATCATATCAAGCAGCTCATCTATATCCTCGCGTTCAAAGCCGCCATAATAATCAGGCTCATTTAAATAATGCGGAGACGGGCCGATCATTATCAGTTTGCTCATCAGATCAGGTCTTTCAATAGATGCCAATACGCCGATCATTCCGCTGACAGAGTGGCCAACATATAAAATATCTTTCAAGTTCAGCGCGTCACATATTTCAATTACATCTTGTGCATAGCCGCTCAAAGTTTCGTACCGTTCCGCCGTATAAGCCGACTTGTCACTCTGACCGGATCCAACATAATCAAATGTTATGACGCGGTACTGTTTTTCAAAAGCAGGTATCAGGCGATTCCATACGGTTTGATCACAGCCGAAACCATGCGCAAAAACTATTGTTTCTTGTCCTGTACCTGTTATTCGTACAGCGTTTCTTTTTATAATATCCAGTGTCATAGAATCAAGTCCTTTCCGGCTGTAATTTCTAATTTATTATCATTGTAGCATAGAAAATGAGAAGGCTAATACGACAAATAGAAGAAATAAAAAAGCACCTGTGAGAATTCTCACAGGTGCTTTGGATTAATTTGTGTAATTATCAAAATAACCTTGAATGAAGACAATCGGTGTGCCTTTGTCTCCGCTGCCGGAAGTCAGGTCGGATAATGAACCGATTAAATCTGTCAGCTTCCGTGGAGTAGTTCCTTGCGAAGCCATGGATCCCATTAAATCCGTGTCTTTCTTCTCGATAAATTCGGTCACTGCTTTTTTCAACTCTTCTCCACGCAATTCAGAAAAATCATTGTCTGCCAAATACTTTAATTTAATTTCATTCGGAATACCGTCAAGTCCGTCTGTGTAAGCAGGGGAGACGACTGGATCCGCCAGCTCCCAAATCTTGCCGACCGGATCTTTAAACGCGCCATCTCCGTAAACCATCACTTCGATGTGCTTGCCTGTTTCCTCTTTCAGCATTCTCTGAATGTTGTCAACGACAGGCTGGCAGCTGTGAGGGAACAGTTTGATGCTGTCTTCCTGTGCTTTGTTTGCACCCAGTAAACCGAATTGGTCATTATACCCGCTGCCGTCAATGGATGTGGCCAGAATATCATCAAGGCTGTAAACTTTTTCAGCGCCGTTCGCTTTTAGAATCCGCTTCGATCTGAAACGTGAATGGATATCGCATGTCAGCACAGTTTTTGTATAGTCCAAAATAGTTTTTGCATTGTTGGAGAAAATGACTTCATGCTCAATGCCAAACTCATCCATCAATGATTTATAGTATTCGATATAGTCAACACCTGTAAACGGGTGTTTGTTGTCGCCAAAATGTTCACGGAATTCAGCTTCAGTCAATACGTCTGTCCAAGGATTGACTCCCTTTTCGTCCAAACGATCCATTTCGACCAAGTGGTTACCGACCTCGTCGGATGGGTAACTGAGCATTAACACAATTTTCTTCGCGCCTTTTGCAATCCCGCGCAAACAGTTTCCAAAACGGTTACGGCTGAGAATAGGGAAGATGACGCCGATTGTATCGTCACCAAATTTTGCTTTGATATCTTTCGCAATATCATCGATCGTTGCATAGTTTCCTTGTGCACGCGCTACAATTGATTCCGTAATTGATACGATATCTTTATCTTGAAATGTAATATTTTCAACTTTAGCAGCCTCTAATACACTGTCCACAACAATCTGTTCAATGTTGTCGCCTTCATTAATAATCGGACAACGCAATCCTCTGACAACCGTTCCTACAACTCTACTCAAAACAATCGCTCCTTAGTGAAAATCATTTTGATCACTCTTCTTTGTATTATAACGTGCATCTATGGTATAAGTGAAATTAATATACTTAATAGGGGATATAAGGGGCGGTTATATGTCGATTAATCTGGAATGGTATAAAGTGTTCCGTAAAGTCGTGCAAAATGAAAGCTTCTCGAAGGCGGCACGCAGCTTGTTTATGACACAGCCCGCCGTCAGTCAGATCATTTCTCAGCTTGAGCGTGAACTGGATACACGGCTGTTTAACCGCACATCCAAAGGTGTCACATTGACCGATGAAGGGTCACTGTTATATGAGTATGTTAATTCATCTTTGAATTTAATCGAAGCGGGCAATGAAAAATTGCGTGAATTAAAAAACCTGTCGTCAGGAGAGCTGAAAATTGGCGTAGGGGATACGATCTCCCGTTATTATCTATTGCCGTATCTGGAGGAATTTCACACCAACTTTCCGAGCATTCGATTCAAAATCATTAATGGAACGACGGTGGAACTGATTGCGGCGCTGAAATCAGGCGAAGTGGATATTGCAGTTTGCAACTTTCCGATTGAGGATGATTCGCTGGAGAAACGGGCTTATTTTGATGTGCAAGATACGTTTGTTTATGGTGATCGATTTAAGAAACTATTTCTAAGACCTGTGCCGCTGCAGGAGCTTTCGAGGCTGCCGTTAATTCTGCTCGAGTCTAAGTCCAACTCGCGCATGTTTGTAGAAGATTACCTTCTGACACAAGGTGTAAAGATTCATCCGGAGTTTGAGCTGGGCTCACATGAGCTGTTACTGGAGTTTGCACAGATTAATTTGGGGATTGCATGTGTAGTGCGGGAGTTTTCAGCAGACTATCTGGAAAGCGGAAAACTGCAGGAAGTGAAGTTTTTAGAGCCGATACCTAAACGCAGCATCGGTGTTTGTTTCTTAAAAGGCGTATCATTGTCCCCGGCGGCTTCCAAGTTTATCGGGATATTGGAGAAGAATCCACTATAGAGCTGACTGTGGCTCTACAAATGCGCTTTTACAAAAAAATACTGCCCGGGAAGCAATCGGCTTCCCGGACAGTATTTTTGTGATTATACATAAATATTGCGATCCCAGAAGCGGTGATGTGCAACGGCTTCTGCCCATTGAGCGCCTTCGCCTGAAACCGTCAAGTCCATCAGAATACCAGGACCCGGCTGTACTTTCGTCTGGTCAAGCAAGTTTTTCGCCGCAGGAGCAGAGCCAATCGGTTTGAAGTGCATATACGCTTCATTGACAAAGTCTGCGACATCCATCTCAAACTTTTTCTGTTGCTCTGCTTGTCCGCCTACAACATATAGCGCATCGTACAAAACGGAGTGAACAGTTAACAGCGTCTCATCCACGTCCACTGTCGCACCATTTTTGCCGGTCAGTTTGCCGAACTTTTCGCTGACAATATCGATGGACATGCCTGCGTCCAGTGAAGCTTTCAAAAATGGTTCAAGCACTTCGTCATCGAATTGGTCTGCAATCAATACAGCCACTTTGCGTGTATCCGGCAGTTTTGCCTTGTTCTCCTGACTGAGTGCTGGAGAAGACTTGGATACATCCGTTTGCTTCACGCCTTGTGGGGCATCCACACCTACTGCATCTGCAATTTGCGCCGCCATATCCTGATCTACATTCGCAAACATATCGACGACTTGCTTTCTGACATTCATGTCTTTTACTTTTCCCACTTCAAAACTGAATGCCGCGATAATATGTTGTTTTTCTGGATCAGACATACTGTTCCAGAATAAGCGTGCCTGAGAGAAGTGGTCTTTAAATGAATCACTTCGCGCCTGTACTTTGCGTCCTTCTACTTTTTCCTGATAATGCACATAGCCGCCGTCTTCCGGAGAAGCAGTATCCGGCTTGTTATTGGCCAGAGAGTTTTTATGGTAGGCGGTTTGTCCGACATTGATGGTTTGTCTTCCGTAACCGTCGCGCTGGTTATTGTGAAATGGACAGACAGGGCGGTTGATCGGCAGCTCATGGAAGTTGGGTCCGCCAAGACGAATGAGCTGCGTATCTGTATACGAGAATAATCGGCCCTGTAATAAAGGGTCATTTGTGAAATCAATCCCCGGTACTACACTGCCGGGATGGAAAGCAACTTGCTCCGTTTCCGCGAAGACGTTGTCCACGTTCCGGTTTAGTGTCATCTTTCCGATAATTTTAACCGGCACGTCTTCTTCGGGCCATATTTTCGTTGGATCAAGAATATCAAAGTCAAATTTGAATTCGTCTTTCTCTTCAAGGAGCTGCACGCCAAGCTCGAATTCCACGAAATCGCCATTTTCAATTGATTCCCATAGATCGCGGCGGTGAAAATCGGGATCCTTGCCGTTGATTTTCTGTGCCTCGTCCCAAACTAAAGAGTGTACGCCAAGTTTCGGCTTCCAGTGGAATTTCACAAAGTGCGCTTCCCCTTGTTCATTAACGAAACGATACGTATGCACACCGAATCCTTCCATCATCCGCAGACTGCGCGGAATGGCACGGTCGGACATTTGCCACATAACCATATGTGCGGACTCCTGGTTATTTGCAACAAAGTCCCAGAACGTGTCATGTGCAGAAGCGGCCTGCGGCATTTCATTATGCGGCTCAGGTTTCACCGCATGCACTAGGTCAGGAAATTTGATTGCATCCTGAATGAAAAACACCGGCATATTATTTCCGACTAAATCATAATTTCCTTCCTGTGTATAAAACTTTACCGCAAAGCCGCGGACGTCGCGTACTGCTTCTGCAGAACCTCTGCTGCCCGCCACGGTAGAGAAGCGTGTGAAGACAGGAGTTTTTTGGCCGGGCTCCTGTAAAAAGCCTGCTTTTGTATATTTCTTCATCGACTCGTATAGCTCGAATTCTCCGTGAGCGGCATACCCTCGCGCGTGCACTACCCGCTCCGGAATCCGTTCATGGTCAAAATGCGTCATTTTTTCACGGAAATGAAAGTCTTCTATTAATGTTGGTCCGCGTGTCCCTGCTTTTAGAGAATGTTCATCTTCTGAAATTTTTAATCCTTGGTTAGTTGTCATTGTATGCTCGCTGTCACGTGCACGAAATGTTTCCAGTTGCTTATTCTTACTATTTTCATTTACTTGGCTGTCATTGTTCATGTAAAATCCTCCTATCAAAAAAATAGTAGTCTGTCTGTTTATTCCCGAATTGTGCAGGAATAAACAGCAACTATATTCTGCCGGAGCGGATTATCGAAAACAGCAAGTAAACAAACATCAGCGCTGCAATGACTGAGCCGACTTCGATAAGCGGCAGTTTCAGGAATAGTGCGGTCTGTCCTGCAATCGCGGAGCCTATAATGAGCCCGACCATTAAAATGCTGAATGCCAGTAAGACAATACTTAATGACAGACGATTGGCGATCTTATCGAGTCGGCGGAATATGATGCTGGTCTCTTTTAGCCCTACGTCTAATTCTACTTTCCCTTTTTGTACAGTTCTGATTGCTTTTTTGACGTCATTTGGCAGTTCTGCAATGATTTCTGCATTTTTCACGAAAGTATGCCAGCCATTTTCCAGCAGATAACGCGGGTCGAACTGTCTCAGCACCAACTTTTTACTGTACGGCTCAATTGCTTTCATTATACTGAAGGAGGGATCCAGCTTGCCAAGCACACCTTCCAATGTAAGTATCACTTTGGAGAGAATGGCAACTTCATTCGGTAATCGTATTTGGTGGCGATAAGCAATAGAGAAAATCTCCATAAACACATCGCCCAGTTTTAAATCATGCAGCGACGTTTCGTAATATTTTCGCTGAATGACTTGCAAGTCGCGATATAGGGCGTCAGTACCCGTATCTTCGTGCAGAATGTCCATAGCAGAGAATACATCAATCAGCCGTGTGATATTTCCTTTTTTCAGAGCTATCAACAGTGAAACGAAGTGATATGTCATTTCTTTGCTGAGCTGGCCTACCATACCGAAATCCAAATAATAAATGGTATTGCCCGGTGCAATGAAAATATTGCCGGGATGCGGATCACCATGGAAAAAGCCGTATTCCATTACTTGCGAAAGCATAGACTCCGCGATTCGTTCTGCAATGATATTTCTGTCGTACCCTTCGTCGTCGAGCCGGCTAATATTACTGACTTTAATGCCGGTAACTAATTCGGTTGTGAGCACAGTTCGGGTAGTGTATTCATCGTATACGAGCGGTACTTGAATATCAGGGTTTTTTATGAATTGACGGGAAATTCGTTCTGCATTACGGGCTTCGAGCTGGTAGTCCAGTTCCTCTCGCAGAGAATGAGAGAATTCATAAATTAGCTCTTTTAGATGATAAGCTTTTGCCCACTCCATATTTTTCTCTAAAAACCCGGCTAAATCATGCAGTATTGCCAAGTCAGTATTTACTTGTCTTTGAATATTAGGGCGCTGAATTTTGACGGCGACTAATTCACCGCCGGGCAGCCGTGCAGTATGCACTTGCCCAATGGATGCAGAGGCAAGCGGTTCTTTATCGAATTCCATGAATAATTCATCTATTGGAGCACCTAATTGATACTCGATGATTTCCTGTACTACTTCGTATGGAAAAGATTCCACGTGGTCCTGCAATTTCTCAAGTTCTGCTGCAATTTCCTCAGGCACTAAATCCCGCCGTCCGCTGGCAATTTGCCCGAGTTTGATGAATGTCGGGCCGAGCTGTTCCAGCGCGATTCGTAATTTCCTGCCCACATGATATAAGTTCAGATCCATTTGCTCATCTGCAGAAGAAAATTTCCTGTCTGTCAGTCCGAGCCGAAATAAGATATGGCTGAATCCATTCTTCAAAAAGACATTGATAATCTCTTGAAATCGCTGTGCATTCTTCATTCTTCGTTTCAGCAAAAAGAACACCTCCGTTTACATCCTTTCTACAAAAGATACCATTAAATATCCGCGGGTAAACACTAAAAGGGTCTCCGCTCTCTCTGATGAAAAGAGAAGGGGAGACCCTTTACTATTTAGAAGAATTTTTTCCTGTCACGTTCTTCTTTCAGAACTTCGACCGCTTCGCGGAAGCGCAGTGAATGTACGTTTTCTCTTTCTCTCAGAAACTTAAGTGAATCATTAATCCAGGCATCGTCAGATATATCGATAATCCATTGATAGGTGGCACGTGCCTTTTCTTCCGCTGCTATATCTTCATACAAATCGGCTATTGGGTCTCCTTTGGCCTGCAGGTATGTGGTAGTGAACGGTACGCCGCCAGCATTTTCATAAAACAATGCGTGACCGTGATTGACGTAATGCGCACCGAATCCGGCTTCTTCAAGCTGTTCAGGTGTCGCATCTTTCGTTAATTTGTAAATCATGGTGGCGAGCATTTCTAAATGGGAAAACTCTTCGGTCGCAATATCATTCAGCACACCGATAACCTTATCAGGAACGGTATACCGCTGATTCATATAGCGCAAGGCTGCAGCCAGCTCTCCATCCGCACCGCCGTACTGCTCTGAAATATACTTTGCAAGTTTTGGGTTACATTCTTTTACTTCTACCGGATACAATAACTTTTTCTCATAGACCCACATCAACATTCCCTCCAGTAACATCGTGCATATTTAAGACTACATTTGCCACGGCCAAGGTGCCTGGTTCCAGCGCCAGCCCGTATCAATTGCTTGTTCTGACGGAATTGAATGCAAAGAAAGCGGTCCAAAACGCTTTTCATACACCTTTCTCAGCCTGGATGCTTCCTTAATAGCAAGCCGCCATTGGGTAAGGGCTTCCTGGTCATCAGGGTGCGTATCGGTATAGAGTGTCAGTTCGACTACCACGAAATCGGCTTCCTGCACTTTCTTCAACAGATCTCTTCGTTCAGCTGCTTCCATCAGGAGATCCCCTCCCTTTTTGAATAGCCGTCGACCAATGCAGGCCATAGCGACCCGTGCTGCAGAGCTTCGGCAGGTGAAAATTGCGGAAGTGACGCAGGCTGAAAGTTCATGAACAGCTGAGGCGGCAGGGAGAACGTCTTAACCTTGACAGGCGGACACGGATCCCACGGAGATATATACGGTTTATAACTCCCTCTGAATGTATAATCCATCAGTTATCAACTCCTCTACGCAAGATATGAAACTATTTCACGGCGTATGACTGATTGTGTCCTGTCCACACAACAAACGGTTTCAACGGCGGCTGAAAGTTGTTGTAATAGTATAGCTATAACTAATTATTATATTTCCTAATAACTTGCAATCTAGTACAATGGAAGGAGTGGAGAACGATCTGACTGTAATGATAACAATATTTGCAGATTCAGTAGTTCCCTAGTACGAATACATACATTGAAGGAGACGTTCAAATGAGACGCGGAGATGGAATGAATGGATGATTACTCCATATTTATCGGAAGGCAGCCGATTCTTAGCCGGTCAGGCGATATTTATGCATATGAGCTGCTGTACCGAAACAGCGAGGAAAATTACTTTCCTGATATAAATCCTGAACAGGCCACAATCAGTCTATTAATTAACACATTTCTATCTGTCGGGATTGATCAGGTGACGAGCGGCGCGCGTTCATTCATAAACTTTTCAGGGGAATTGCTGGCTCAGGATGTGTTCATGAGTCTGAATCCCGATCAAGTGGTAATTGAGATTCTGGAAGATGTTGAAATAACGCCCGCTTTGCTGCACCGGCTGAGGATGTTTAAAGAAGCTGGTTTCACGCTGGCGCTGGATGACTTCATTCTGCAGGAACAATATGTAACGTATTCTCAGTTATTTGAACTCGTAGATATTATTAAAGTGGATTTCATGCAGACAAGCATTGTGGAGAAACATCGTATCACGTCATTTTTGAAAAATTATCCTTCAATTATTTTGTTGGCTGAAAAGATTGAGACAGAGGCAGATTACCAGCTTGCATTAAAGAGCGGCTATGATTTGTTTCAAGGCTATTTTTTCGCCAAGCCTGATATCATTAAGAGCGCCGAAATTCCGTCCAATACACTAATCCATATGCAGATTATTGATTATTTCCAAAAGGGTTCCCAGTCTGTTAATCAGCTGTCCGATTTGATCATGCGGGATGTATCGATTTCCTATAAGTTATTGCGCTTTATAAACTCATTAGCATTCGATATACCGCGTCAAATCAGCTCCATTAAACAAGCGATAATGATGATCGGTTTACGGGATACAAAGAAGTGGCTCCAGGTGCTGATGCTGCACGATCTGGGGAAAGATCTTAAAGACGGACGGGTAAAAGCACTCATTGAATTATCGCTCCGGCGTGCAAGAGCCTGTGAACTGCTGGCAAAGTATAAAGGGAAAGCGAATAAGGACGAATACTTCCTGACGGGAATGTTTTCATTAATCGATGCGGTAATGCGCAGAAAGTGGGAAGATATCCTGCCCCTGCTATCACTGTCTGATATCATTATCGATACACTGAACGGCAGAAGAACAGAAATCACACCTTATTTACAGTTGATTAAAGCTGTGGAGAGCTTCGACTGGGAGCAGGTCGAACAATTGTCTGGCGAGTTGGCGATCCCGAAAAAAGAGCTGAGTTCCATCTTTCTTCAGGCAATGCGCTGGTCACAGGGAATTGAAGAAGAAATGGATTGAATATACATCAAAAAGGCATTTTCGCTTGAAGATGCCTTTTTTGATGTGTAATATAAACATTTATAATCTGTTTGGTAACTTTTAGTTCTGTAATACGCAGTGGCAGAAATACGTTATATCCGTTCAAATTAGGGTATGAAGTGTAGTAAGAGAGTTACCAAATGAACACTAGGAGTCGATAGGTGTGGACAAAAAATTCTGGAAAAACCCCGTATTTTCTATTTCTGCCGTATTCATTTTTATCCTTGTTGTATTAGGAGCGGTCATTCCAGGGCCGTTTGGAGTAGTTTCTGAAAGGCTTTATCATTACACAACAGATAATTTTGGCTGGTTTTACTTGCTGGCTGTGTTTGTCGTCGTCATATTCCTGTTCGGATTAGCGATCAGTAAGTTCGGGGCTATACGTCTGGGCGGCGATACGGAACGTCCGGAATATCCATTCTTCACTTGGATTGGCATGCTTTTCTCTGCCGGTTTTGGTGTGGGGCTGGTCTTTTGGGGTGTGGCAGAACCGATGAGCCATTACTTCAAGTCGCCGCTCCAGGGTATTGAAGCGCAGACAGAAGAAGCGGCGCGTGTAGCAATGGGCTATTCATTCTTCCACTGGGGCATTTCTCAGTGGGCGATCTTTGGAATTGTCGGGCTTGTAATTGGATTTCTTCAGTTCCGGAAGAAAAAAGACGGTCTGATTTCAACAGCATTGGAACCGTTAATCGGAAGCAATCGATACGTGAAGACCGGTATTGATTCATTTGCCGTAGTAGCAACGGTAATGGGTATCGCGACTTCTCTCGGGATGGGTGTTCTTCAGATGAGCGGCGGTATGGAATATGTCTTTGATCTAAAAAGCACATTCACTATCCAGCTCGTAATTATAGCAGTTGTATTCGTGGCGTATATGACCTCTGCTACAACAGGCTTGAGTAAGGGAATTGCCTATCTTGGGAACTTTAACTTAGGTATGGCAATCGCATTGCTCGTATTTTTCTTCATAGTAGGACCGAAAGTGTTTATTCTTGAAACCTTTACTTTGGCAATTGGAGATTATATTAATAACTTCATTACGTATAGCTTGCGTCTACAGCCATATCAGGGAGGCACCTGGGTAAAAGACTGGACAATCTTCTACTGGGCGTGGACGATTGCCTGGTCACCGTTCGTCGGTGCATTCGTCGCTCGTGTATCAAAAGGACGGACTATCCGCGAATTCATCATGGGTGTCTTAGTTATTCCGCCGGCATTTTCTTGTATGTGGATAGCGACACTTGGCGGAACGGCACTGTATAGTGATTTGCGCAATGGAACCCAAATTGCACAGGAAGTCGATAAAGATGTCACGTCTGCCATCTTTGCGACGCTCCAGCACTTGCCGATGACGAATGTCGTGTCATTTTTAGCGATTGTGCTGATCTTTACATTTTTGATCACATCTGCGGATTCCGCGACGTATATTTTAGCCAGCATGACCACGCGGGGCAGTTTATTCCCGCCGCTCGTAGTTAAATTCATCTGGGGCTTTCTGATGACTGCAATTGCAGCCGTCTTGCTGTATGCGGGCGGATTGGAGGCATTGCAGTCAGCTTCCCTTGTATCTGCACTGCCGTTTACTTTACTGATGGTATTGCTGATTTTCTCGCTGGCCAAGCTGCTTGTGAGGGAACCAATTACAGTCAGGCCGACTGACATACGTCAATTTGAGCATGTCGAAGGTGAAGTTAAAAAGAGACGCAGACGGAAAGAAAGCGAAAAAGAGAAAAGAGAGCGCAGAGAGAAAGAAAGAGCAAGAAGAGCAAGGGAAAAAAGCAATAGAAAGTATCAAGAGCTGGAAAAGAAAAAGTATCAGGAAGTAGAGAAAGAAAAAGAGAAAAAGAAATAAAAGAGTGCCGGTTCGCTGCGTGTAGCACGAACCGGTTTTTACCGCAGGAGGGAGAATATTTATGGCAGTTGTAAAAGTAGAAGATATACAGTTCAAAAGAGGAGACAATCAGATTCTGCAAGACGTGAATTGGGAAATTGAGCAAGGACAGCAATGGGGGATGCTCGGGTTAAACGGATCCGGCAAAACATCTTTATTGTCTATTATTTCCACTTATGAAATTCCTTCATCAGGTGAAGTGGAGGTTCTCGGAAAGAAGTTTGGCAGTGCGTACTTGCCTGAGCTGCGCAAGAAAATCGGCTATGTCAGCAGTTCTTTAGAGAAGTTCTCGGACTATTTCTGGAACGAAGCTATTGAGCGCATTATTATTAGCGGGAAGTTTGCGAGCTTCGGGATCTACGACAAAATTATGGATGAGGACTGGGCACGTGCAGAATACTTGGTGAAAGAATTCCGTCTCGATCATGTCAAAGGGTATACATTCAAAGTTTTGTCTGAAGGGGAGAAGCGCCGGGTGTTAATAGCACGTGCGCTGATGGGGAAACCGAATCTATTGATTTTAGACGAACCATGCTCAGGTCTCGATGTTTTGGCAAGAGAGCAGTTTCTTGAAGCGCTTGAGATTGCGGCAGAGAATGACACACACCTGGTGTATGTCACCCACCATATTGAAGAGCTGGTACCCGAAATTACACATGTATTATTATTGAAAGAAGGGAAAGTGATTGCGGCGGGGCCGAAAAAGGAAGTGCTTACTGACGAATTACTCTCAGAAACCTACCAAGTTCCCGTGGCAATTGAATGGCGTTCAGACCGCCCGTATCTTTCAGTTAAATAAAGTATACGGGCACAGTTTGCGGAGCGGTTTAAAGGGAATGTTATAGATTATAACGAATCGCGGAAGGAACGGAGCCGATACTAGCATAATTATTTGGTAACGTTCGATAAGGAGGAGAGGGCGGGTGGCGAAACAGAAGCGTAAGATGACCAAAAAGCGTATAGCTTCCTATGTGCTCCTGTTCTTTGCATTGCTTTACGCGGGGGTTATGCTATGGCAGACTTATAAGCCACTGCCGCCTGGAATCTCCTACAAAGGTGAACTTCATCAGGTGGAAGATGTGGAATTTATTTATGATTTGACGTACTCCAAAACGAAATCAAAAGATCACTACCAATCGGAATTGCGTATTTTTAAAGAAGTATTTCGGATGATTGAAGAAGCGAAGGAATTTGTCGTTCTGGACTTCTTTTTAATGGATGATTATTACGACGAAAATGAAGATTTTCCGCAGATAGCTGACCAGCTGACGGAAGTTCTCGTAAAGAAAAAACAGAGGAATCCGGATATGCCGATTGTGTACATAACTGATCCGGTGAACACTGGCTACGGGTCTTATGAATCTGAGTGGTTTAAGGCACTTGAGGCAGCTGGAGTACAAGTGGTCTATACGGATCTTGAGCCGTTGCGGGATTCGACGCCTCTTTATTCAGGAATCTACCGCATATTTCTTCAATGGTTTGATTTTGACGGGAACAATATTTTCCCGAACTTTCTGGCAAGCGATGCACCTGACGTGAAATTCACTTCCTATTTGAAGCTGCTGAATGTGAAAGCGAATCATCGTAAAACGCTTGTAACAGACCAGGCAGCGTTAGTTACATCTTCAAATCCTCATGCAGCAAGCGGGCGACACGGCAACGCAGCATTTAAAGTTAAAGGTCCGATTCAAAATGATATATTGGAGTCAGAAGAAGCGGTTCTTCAATATTCAGCGGGCGGAAAATTGCCCCGTGCAGAAAATACCGCAGAGCAAAAAGGTCCGTACCAGGTTCAGTACTTGACCGAGAGCAAAGTGCTGGACGCGTTGGTAAGTGATATCGGGAAAGCGAAAAAGGGTGACCGCATCCGAATGGGCATGTTTTACCTGTCTGAGCAGGAAGTGATTCAGCCGCTGGAAGACGCCGCCAATAGAGGCGTAAAAGTAGAGATCGTCCTGGATCCAAATGAAAATTCATTTGGCAGTAAAAAATCCGGTCTGCCGAATCGCCCGGTCGTTCAGGAAATCCGGGAAAATACAGACGATCAGATCAAAGTGCGCTGGTATAATACGGTCATCGGTCAGTATCATACGAAGCTGGTGACAGTACAGACTGCTGATCAGACGTTTATTACAAATGGTTCATCCAATATAACGGAACGCACATTGCGTGATTATAATTTGGAAGCGAATTTGCGCATCATTGCCCCGGCTGACAGCGAGCTGACCGAAGAAATTAATGCATACTTTGATCGGATCTGGAATAATGAAGATGCGCTGTATACGCTTGATGTAGAAGAGTATCAAAACAACCTGACGTTCTTCCAGCGAGGCATATACGCATTGCAGCGATGGGCTAAGCTGACAACTTATTGAGTATAGAAAAAGCGCCGTTTATTGCGAACGGCGCTTTTCTTTATATAGGGAGGGAATGAAAAGGGAGGTAAATAAGCCGGCATCTCTTTTTGCACTTCTATTAATCGGCCTCATTATTCTGCTGAATAGGTCATGACGATGTGATAAATGCTTGGAACAATTGCAAAAAACAAATGAATCAAAAGAGTTTGCTGAAACGGTCTGCGTAGAACAACAACAATATCTCATGTAAACTTAATTTATGGAGGGATAACAGATGAAAATTATAATATTTGGAGCGACTGGACGTACAGGAAGTGAGATTGTTCGCCGTGCATTGCAAGACGGACATGAAGTCACTGCATTTGTCCGTTCACCTGAAAAATGTGAGTCGCACGAGCAATTGACGGTACTAGAAGGGAATGTGCGGGATGCAGATTCCGTGAAAAAGGCAGTAGCGGGTGCTGATGCAGTGGTGAGCGCACTGGGTACAGACAAAACAACGACATTGACAGAGGCAGCAGCTGCGATTATAGAAGGCATGAAAGAACATGGGGTATCCAGAATCGTCACAATCGGCACGGCAGGCATACTTCAGAGCAGAACTGAACCATCAAAGCTGCGCTATCAATCAAGCGAGTCACACCGTAAATTAACATTTGCAGCAGAAGAGCATCATAAAGTATTCGAAATGTTGCAGGGCTCAGGACTTGATTGGACGATCGTTTGCCCAACGTATTTGCCTGACGGGGAAGCAACGGGCAATTATCGGGTGGAACGTGATGTACTGCCTGAAGAAGGTGCCCGAATTACCACGGGAGATACCGCGGCGTTTACCTATGATGAATTAAGCAAAAATGAGCATATCGGCTATCGGGTCGGGTTGTCCTATTAATAGTCAGGTTACAAGTAATGAAAACGTACTAGTTAAACGGAATAAATTGAGAAATTCCGTAGTTGTTTCCTTTTCCTGTGATATAATAGGTTAATAGCACCATACGGAAAAGGAGACAGGAAGACAAATGAGATGGTCCTTGAAAAACTTAATTCAAGTCGTAGCATTAGTAGCGATCATTTTAACTTTTCTAACCAGTACTACGGCTGGCTTTCGTGTGAATAAGCAAGCTTTAATAAAGACCACCTTAGAAACGAATTATGCCTATGCAGAGAAATTGTCTTCTACAACTGATATTTTTTTACGCGAAACATTGAGGACGCTTGAAGTCAATGCGGAAGAAGTTCTGCCTCTTCTTGATGATGAAGAAGCACAGCAGAAGTTGAATCAAATTGCCGAACGGATCCGCACACAGACGAGCACATTCAATTCAGTTGCCGTTTCCTCCGAAGACGGTATCGTCCTTGGCGTTTCACCGCCAAGCCTGGAGATACTTGGAGAAAAATTAACATCTATTGGTGCAAGGCAGGCTATCAATGAAATGAAACCGGTCATTTCGCAGCCTTACACTGGAATTACGGGAGAATTACTCATTTTCATCAGTGTTCCCTTAATAAAAGACGGTGAATACAGAGGGTTTTTAGGCGGTGCAATTTATCTGAACAAACCTAATGTACTGGAGAAAATATTAGGCGATCACTTTTATGAAGACGGCTCGTATGTGTATGTGGTGGATTCTGACGGAAAGTTAATCTATCATCAGCAGGAGGAGCGTTTAAAAGACAATGTCGCAGGCAATGAAGCTGTACAAAAAGTAATCAAAGGTGAAACCGGCTCCATGCAGCTCATTAATACAAAAGGGGTGCCGATGCTGGCTGGATACTCTTATTTATCTATTGCGGATTGGGGGATTGTTTCTCAGCGCCAAGTAGATACTTCGGTTGAACCAGCGAAAGAGATGGTTCTGGAAATGGCGTGGAAATCACTCCCTTTGTTAGTTTTGGCATTCCTTCTTGTATATGTTTTATCAAAAAAAATTGCACTGCCGCTTCAAAAGTTGGCTTATTATGCGGAGAACAGTATTAAATCTAATGAACAAGAGAAAATGGTAGAGGTTCCGGATTGGTATTACGAAGCCAGGCAGCTAAAAGGTGCTATGCTGCATAGCTTAGATTATTTCAAGAATGAGATGAATTATTTCATTCATCAATCTACGACAGATCCCTTAACGAAATTAACCAATCGACGTACGATGGATGATTTTATGAAACAATGGGTAGAGAATAAGACGCCATTCTCTATCATCATCCTGGACATAGACAAATTTAAGCGTGTCAATGACCGGTACGGACACGCAACAGGCGATGAAGTACTGATTTATCTGTCGGATTTGATGCAGCGCGCTGTGAGAAAACAGGATATTTGCTGCCGGTATGGCGGCGAGGAGTTTGTTATTCTGTTGCCGAAAGCCGATAAAGTAACTGCCTATCTGACGGCGGAAAGACTTCGAGAAAAAATGGAAGATACCATAAGTCCATGCGGAGAAGTCGTAACGATTTCATTAGGTGTCGCTGCCTTTCCGGAGCATGCCGACCACCCCGCGAGGCTTCTGGAATTGGCGGATCAAAGCCTGTATGAAGCAAAGCGCACAGGCCGTAATAAAACAATCGTTGCATCTGATGAACCTCGGCATGAATAATATGCCGAGGTTCTCCTCGCAGGTGCGGCGCGAAAAGAAAGGGGGCGACGGTATGGAAGAACAAATGATGGATAAACGTTTACATATTAAAACAATAGGTGTCAGGGAGTGGGCACATCAATCCTCCCATTATAATCGCTATGAAGCGACCCCCTATGAAATGCTGGATTATTTATTTGCCCAGCACGATCTTCTGAAAGAGGGCAGCCTGATTGACTTTGGGTGCGGTAAAGGCCGTGTTCCTTTTTATATAAATCATCTTTTTTCGCTCGACACAGTAGGCATCGAAATGAATAGCGTGCTGCATCAAGACGCGATGACCAATTTGATGGACTATGGGCAGGCATTCCCGAAACGGTACGGTTCCATCTCGTTTGAATGCTGTAAGGCAGAGCACTATATCATTCCCTCGGATGCTGTTACTTTCTATTTTTTTAATCCCTTTTCTTTGGAGATTTTTCGTTCGGTCATTCAGCGTATTTTGAAATCTGCGGAGAATACGCCGCGTGCAATGGAAGTAATTTTATATTATCCGACTGATGAATACGTGTATTTTTTACATCATCATCCATTGTTTGAAAAGACCGCGGAGATTCCAATTACCCATCTGCAGGTACACGATAAAGCAGAGCGGTTTTTAGTGTACACATATAAACAGCCCTGATCGGCGCGGATCAGGGCTGAAGTCTATATGCGGGCAGGAGTGCCGAATCGCCGGCCCATCCAAAATATTAACTCCATCAGCAGTGCGGCTAAAATTCCAACGAGTAAACCGCTTGAGAGGAGCGGCTGCACGAGTTCGGGCATTTGAGAAAATACAGCAGCGGGCAATGTCATGATGGATAAACCGAGCAATGAAGGCAATGCGACACGGTAGATCGTTTTAGGCTCAAATGTTAACCCTTCCACATTGCGCAGCGCAGAACGGAATAATTGTAAATAGGCTACGAATAATACGGTATTTCCTACGCTTTGAGGAATAGTAGAGAAAAAGGCACTTAACGGCGGGACGAGCCCGAGAATAATGAATAATAGTGAGCCGATGAAGAACGGTGCTTTATCCTTTATTCCGCTGGACTGCAGAAAACCAATTGACGACGCGTAAGGTGCATAAGGGACGAGACCGAGGGCGCCTGCTCCCACATTTAATCCGCCTGTAATAAAGAAAGAAGTTTTGTATTGTGATTTCGTTGTTTCTTTTTCAAAAATATCTTCTGCGCCTTTAAGCGTGGCAATAGTATTTGTTGTATTCAGCAGTCCTGTAATTACTACGGTAATGACGATACCGATCTCAAGCGTCGGTTCACCCCATGGGAACCACTGAATGAAAGGAGTTGTTTTAATCGTTTCTGCAGCCTCCGCAGGGAAAATTAGCACGGCACTGATCCATCCAACGGTCATGCCAATCAGCAGATTCAGGCTGCTGACGATTCCTTTCCCTTTAACATGCACGAGAATGGTCAATCCCGCCAATGCAAATGAGAACAGCGTTTTCGACGGGCTGATATATTCCCCGTCATTAAGACCAATCATACCTTTTAAGAAAATAGTAATTAACTGATTCGCCAGTAATAACAGAAAGACAAACATGACAGCGGGTGTGAACCACTTCTTCAATATTTCTCCCATGCCGAGCATCCCCAAGAACGCTACAAGTGCGCCTGAAATCATAGCCCCCACTGCGATGCTTCCGCCGACCGCCGTCAAACTTAAGCCCATCGCACTGGCGGTTCCAGCCAAACTGAGAACGACACCCCACCATAAACCAGATTGACCTTCCATCAAGGCCAGCCGATGCCCAAATATACCTTGCAGTAAGCATGCAATCCCTGTGTATATAAATGAGCGCTGTATCGCTGAAACGATTTCAATCTGTTCCAGTTCAAAGGCTGTACCGACTGAAATCGGAATGACTACAGTATTGGCAAACATAAAAAATAGCCATTGAAATCCTGCTAATGCGGTAATAGAGTGGCGCATCTGGTTAGTTCCCATCCATAAATCCCCCTTGAAAAACTCTGTGCTGACGTATGTCGAAAAAGTTCAAATATAGAGAGAACTATAGCACACTATTAATTGAAATAATAATATACTTATAAAATTGTTAAGAAAGATAGAGTTTTCTTCTGCGACAGTTAAAAGGGAGAACAGAAAAATAACCGCTCGCGATGTAAAAATAAACAGGGCTGCAACAGGAAGCCGTTGAATCCCAGCTTCTTGTACAGCCCTGTTTTTATAGCTCTGTTCTTTTTAATAACTCCAGCAACTGCCCGCAAGGCACAGGTCTGGAATATAAGAAGCCTTGCGCTTCATCGCAGGCCAGGGTTTTCAGAAACGCTGCCTGTTCGTCTGTTTCGACTCCCTCTGCGACCACACGCAAATGGAGATTTTTCGCCAAGTCAATAATCGCCTTGACAATTACCGAGTTCTTCGTCAAATCTCTTACGAACGACTGATCAATTTTTAGATGTGTAAGAGGGAATGTGCTTAAATAACTCAGTGAAGAATAGCCGGTTCCGAAGTCATCAATACTGATTTTAATGCCGATGTCCCGCAGCTGCTGCAGTATGTTTTGGCAATAGGTGACGTCGGACGTCATGCTCTCCGTGATTTCTATATTCAAGAACTGCGGCTGCAGCCCCGTTTTATGCAAGGTGTTTTTGACGTCTGCTACAAAGTTTGCGCTTTTAAATTGTCGAAGCGATACGTTGACGCTCATCAGCAAGGAAGTGTATCCCATGTCCTGCCACTCTTTTGCCTTTCTGCAGGCTGTTTCTAACACCCACAAGCCAATAGGCAGAATCATGCCCGTTTCTTCTGCAATCGGTATGAACCGGCCGGGTGAAACTAGGCCGCGCGTCGGATGCTGCCAGCGCACTAGTGCTTCTACACCTATTACTTTTCCTGTTTTAAATTCAAATTGAGGCTGGTAATGAAGGAATAATTCTTCCTTTTTAAGAACTTGTCTTAACTCCATCTCGATTAATGTCCGCTGCATCAGATCGTTATACAGTTCCTCTGTAAAGAATTGATACGTACTCTTACCAGATTGCTTAGCCAGATACATGGCAGAATCGGCATTTCTGATGAGTGTATCATAATGTGCTCCATCTTCAGGAAACATGCTGATGCCTATGCTTGGTGCGATGAATATTTCCAAATGATCGATGAGAAAGGACTTCGAGACTTCATCCACGATGCGCTGAGCAACCATTTTTGCCCCTTGTTTTGTAGTAGAGGAACAGAGTATGAGAAACTCGTCCCCGCTGAGCCGCCCGACTAAATCATTTTGACGGACAAGTGTCTGCAGGCGTGCGCCTACTGCCTTTAGCAATTGGTCCCCTATATAGTGCCCCATAGAATCATTAATATTTTTAAATCTGTCCAAATCCATGTAGAGCAAAGCGAAAGGCTGCTGATTATGCAGGCGGCTCTCAATCAAGTCTTCCACCGTCTGTTTTAATAATCGGCGGTTCGGCAATCCTGTCAGGTGATCGTGAAACGCCATATATTCGACTTGCCGTTCCGCTTCTTTACGATCGGTAATATCGATTGCGGTGCCGACGACTTCCACTACATTTTCCCCGTCAAAAATAGGGGAAAGATAAACTAGAAATGTATGGGACTGATACTGGATTTCAAACTGGGCAACACGGCCAAGCAGTGCGCCCAAGAGTTGACGTTTAATCGTAGACAAATTAAACTGTTTGTCAGCCGTCAATTGATTCAGTATATCTTTGTTGATTCCCAGTCTTTGCACCGCTTTACCTTCCAGCAATGTTATTTTGATTTGAAGATTTTCATCAAACGAATATTTGAAAATAGCATTTTGCAGATTTTTAACAGTCGTTGAAAAGTCATTTTTCACTGCCGTTTCAAGTGACTTTTCTGCGGCTTTGTGTGATGTCACGTCTTGTCTGATTGAAATATATTGAAATGGTTTTCCGTCAGATCCGATAAACGGAACAATCGTTGTATGGACCCAGTAATGGTTGCCGGACTTTGATTTATTCCGGATGACTCCGCGCCATACTTGTCCCGATTGAATCGTCGACCACATATTCTCAAAAAAACTTTTTGGATGTGTCCCTGAATTAACTACCCGATGTGTTTTCCCGATGAGCTCCTCACGCGAATATCCGGATAGTTTACAAAAATGGTCGTTAACATAGCTGATGACGCCTTGGGCATTCGTGATGACTACTACTGCCGCTTCATCAAGAGCATATTTAAAATTATGCAAGTCTGTTCGCGTTTTTGCGAATTCCTTTGAAACCAGTTTAGATCGTGTGACATCAATATCGAGCGATAAGTAATTTGTTAAATGACCTGCGGAGTCATAAATAGGCACGATGGTTATATCCAGCCAGTGCTCTGTATTGTTTTTGGATAAAATCCGCACAGATTCCTGATACACATTATCCCGGATGAAATGTTCTCTGAGCATATGAAGTGTCTTCTCGACGGAGAGCCCTCTGTTCAGCAGTTCCCAAGTGCTTCCTAGCAGCTCTTCTTCCTGGTAGCCTGTTAACTCACAGAAATTCTGATTCACATAGGTGAGATGACCGTTCAAGTCAATTAAGGATATGCAAAATTGTTCATCCAGCAGTTTTGATAGATGCGGATGGATGCTGGGGGCGTGTAACGGCATGATAGCACATCCTTTCTTTTGAGTGATTGTAAAAACAGCAAATTAGTTATATGGGAATTTTCGCATTGATGTTTTATATGAACATAATTAATAAGTCATGAAGCGTTTGAAATATTACTAATTATATCATATATAAGAGAGTTTTGAACTAGATCAAAAAAGAATATTATGTAGGTTTTTGGAAGTACCGTCAGCACATAAGGTTTATAAGAAGTAAAAGATATTGAGAAAGTATAAATTAAGGCTGCAGATGAGTGGAATTGGCGTTTTCACGAATACGCATTATGGTGTGGCCGCATGAGCCTCAGCATTCGATAGGTAGCCGGCAGATATAATTCCTTGTAATACTGAGCAGCAAAAGACCGAAGATCAGTCCCTGGCATTACTGGGCTGTCTTCGGTCCTCATCACAGCAGCTGTATGGAATATCGCTGCCTATCTTATCTTTTCGGCTGATAGTTCAATGTTTGAAACAGTTTTTTGCGTTCGGAATCCGTCAGCTCCCGCCATTCGCCGATCGCCAGGTCACCCAGCTCAATATTCAGGATCCGGACCCGCTGCAGCCGGCGGATATGATAGCCGAGCGCTGCACACATTCTGCGGATTTGGCGGTTTAAGCCCTGGGTCAGTATGATGGAAAATGTTTTAGGTCCGAGCTTCGTAACAGTGCAGGGTTTCGTTACGGTATCAAGAATTTTCACACCCGATTCCATCTGTTCAATGAAAGAAGAAGTGATCGGGCTGTCAACGGTCACGATATATTCCTTCTCGTGCCCATATTCTTCCCTTAGAATTTCATTGACGATATCTCCGTCATTCGTTAACAGCAACAGTCCGTCTGAATCTTTGTCGAGCCTTCCGATATGGAAAATCCGCAGCGGATGATTAACGAAATCCACGACATTTCCTTCGATGTGGCGCTCTGTTGTACTGGTGATTCCGACAGGCTTATTGAGTGCGATATAGACAAGCTGTTCTTCCTGCTCAACCAGTTTTCCGTCTACCTCCACTTGATCACCGGCTTCGACTTTGCTGCCGAGTTCCGCAAGCTCTCCGTTGATTTTGACACGGCCGTCGGCAATCCACTGGTCCGCGCCGCGCCTTGATACAATGCCCGCTCCGCTTAAAAATTTATTAATACGCATAATGACTCTCCTTCCGAACTTGTCACATTACATTAATTATAGCATTTTTGCCGTAAGAATTTGTTGACATTAAAGATTCTGCATATTAAGATAAATGTAATTACTAGACGGACAGAAGATTTCGGGAGCGAAGTCGTCCACGTTAGATGAGCAGAGTCAGCAGAGAAGAGAATAGCGAAAAGATCAGAATAAGAAGAGTAGCGATTGCACGTGCTTGCTAGAGAGTCAGTGGCGGGTGGGAACTGATACACGGCATTCGTGAATGGACTTATGGCAGCTGTTTTGTTTCAAAACAGACGTGTGCCTGCGTTAAGGGCAGTGTGAAAACACATAAAGTGGGAGTGCTCAGGCGCTTCAATTTGAGGTGGCAACGCGGTTATTTAATCGTCCTCTGCAACAGGCTGACTGGCTCTGTTTGCAGAGGACTTTTTTTATTTTCGGTATATGAAAGTCCGTGAAACAGTCCATATAGAAAAGGGGAATGAACATGATGACAGAGCAGAAGAATTTACGGGTGACCACACGAAAGATTGAAGGCGATTCACTGACGCCGATTTTGATTTTCAGGAGGCTGAAAGGAAAGCATAAGTTTCTCCTAGAAAGCTCTTCGCAGGCGGGCGGGTCAGGACGTTATTCATTCATTGGACTAAATCCCCAAAAGGCGTACCGCGGCCGTGATGGCGTTGTGGAAGAAATTGTCTATTCAACGAATAAAACGTATACGCATGAAGGTGACCTTTACACATTATTGAAGCGGCTGATGCCCCGTATTACGGAGGATGCAGGTTTCCCTTTCACGGGCGGAGCAGTCGGTTATGTCGGGTACGGTGCAGCGAGAAACGGTGAAATGCGCAGCGCTGATGACCTGAACATACCTGATGTTTACTTCAATATTTACGATACGATTGTTATTTATGATCATAAACTGCATGACGTCACGTTATTGCACACAGAAATCAATCCGGTATACGAAGCGCCTGACTTGGATGAAATTGAAGACATGATCATCAACGGATCAATCGGCAAAGAAGAAAGTGTTTCTATTTCTGACTACCGCTGTGCGATATCCAAGGAAGAGTTTGAGCGCAGGGTACAGATTGTCATCGATGCAATTAAAGAAGGTCAGGCGGAACAGGTCGTCCTGTCGCGCCGGCTCGAAGCAGATATTACGGGCGATCCATTTGCGTTATACCGTAAACTGCGCCGCCGCAATCCGTCGCCTTACATGTATTACATGGAGTTTGAAGATCATACGGTTATCGGCACATCGCCTGAAAGTCTCGTCAGCGTCACAGGAAACAAAGTATTGACGAATCCGATTGCGGGAACACGCAGAAGAGGCCGTGATGAAGCGGAAGATCAAGCGCTTGAAACGGAATTGCGAAATGATCCGAAAGAACTTTCCGAACACGACATGCTCGTCGAAGTAAGCAAAAAAGAACTGGGACAAATCTGTCGTCCGGAAACCATTGAAGTCGCAAACTATCTTGAGACGGTGCGCTATGAACACGTCATGCACTTGGTATCTGAAGTGGAAGGCGAGCTGGCTCCCGGGCTCCATGCACTGGATGCACTGAAAGCAACAATGCCGGCAGGAACAGTAACTGGATCACCAAAACCCGCAGCCATGGAAATCATTGATGAACTTGAAGATCAGCACCGTGGAATTTATGGAGGCGCAATCGGCTATATCGGACTGAACGGTAATATCGACTTTGCGCTGACAATCCGCACCATGCTTGTAAAAGAAGGGAAAGCCTACGTTCAGGCAGGTGCCGGCATAGTGGAAGCATCTGTTCCTTCATTAGAATATAAAGAAACATCCAATAAAGCGCGTTCCTTACTGGAAGCAACGGAAACAGTCAGCTGACTGTCAAGGAGCGGCTGACCAAAAGAAAACAGAAACGCAGTATGCAGATGAGAAGGGAAGAGACGAGTATGGAGAAATTCCTAAGTATAGTAGAGAAGCAGCGCCATCTCATGTATGAAGAGATGAGAGAAGCAGCTGAATTATTGTTTAATGAAGAAACAGATGAAGAGCTAATCGCACAATTCCTTATTGCCTTGTCAAAAAAAGGAGAAACTTCACATGAAGTAGCCGCACTGGCAGCTGTAATGAAATCTTACGCTAACGACTTGACACCAGCCGCTGCACGTTACTTAGATAACTGCGGAACAGGCGGGGATGGCGTGAACACATTTAACATCAGTACAACAGCAGCCTTCGTACTGGCGGGTGCGGGTGTCCAGGTTGCAAAACACGGAAACCGTAAAATATCCAGCGCAGCCGGCAGCCAAGATGTACTCGATGCACTCGGCATTCATACGGACTTTCAGCTTGCGGATATGCAGGAACTGCTTGAAGAACAAGGTATTGCGTTCTTATTTGCACCGGCTATTCATCCGAAAATGAAACGGATCGGAGCTATTCGAAATAAAATCGGCAAGACAACGATCTTCAACTTGGTCGGACCTCTGACAAATCCTGTATCACTGGAAACCCAGTTCACGGGCATCAACCGTCCGGACTTCATTATGGAATATGCATCTGTTCTGCGGATGCTTGGCCGCGAACGGGCTATCGTAGTAAGCGGAGCGGGCGGTATGGATGAGGCGTCGCTTGCAGGTCAGAATGAGTTTGTATTATTGGACCGGGGTGATCTAATTCCGTTTTCCTTGACCGCAGATGACGTAGGATTGGAATATGCGCCGCTGTCTGCGATTAGAGGCGGAGACGCAGTGGAAAATGCCGCAACGACCCGTTCGATTCTGGCAGGAGAACGCGGGCCGAAGTTTGACACGGTCGTGTTGAATGCGGGCATTGGTTTATTTGCCAACGGCCAAGCGGCAACGATACAAGAAGGCGTCAAGATGGCGACTGAAAGTATTTTGTCAGGGAAAGCTTTAGAAAAATTAGAAGCCGTCGTCGCGTTCAGCGATCGGATTCGGCAAGAGGCGGGTGTCAGATGACCATTTTAGATAAAATTATTGCACAGAAGAAAATAGAGGTAGATCAGTTAGTAAAGAATCATACAACATTTCCGGAAAGAGAAATTATACGGCCGTCACTGTATCGTACACTTCGAAAAGCCAGACAGCTTCAAGTCATTTCCGAAATGAAGCGTGCCTCTCCTTCCAAAGGATTGATTGCGGAAGGAGCAAACCCTGTAAGACAGGCGACTGCATATTATGAGGCGGGTGCTGCATGTATATCTGTACTCACTGACCGTGAATTTTTCAAGGGATCGTTTGAAGACTTGTCAGCTGTTGCAGACGCTGTTCCTATTGCGTTGTTATGTAAAGACTTCATCATTCATCAAATTCAAATTGACCAGGCGAAAAGTGCGGGTGCATCCGTCATTCTGCTGATTGTCGCTGCGCTTGACGACAAAACACTTGGCAGTCTCTACACGTATGCCAACGAACAGGGATTGGACGTACTGGTTGAAGTGCACAACGTGGAAGAACTGCACCGCGCACTGGCGATTGATGCAAAAATCATCGGAGTAAATAACCGGGATCTGCATACATTTGAGGTGGATCTCGCGCAGACGGAACTGGTTGCAGCACACTTCCCGTTTGATGAAGAGCGTGTGTTCATCAGTGAAAGCGGAATCTGGGGACCTGAAGATGCGAAACGTGCTGCAGAAGCAGGTGCCAGTGCAGTTCTGGTGGGAGAATCGCTGATGCGCAGTGATTCGGTAAAAGAAGCGCTGCAGGCGTTGCAAGTAGAGAAGAAAGTGATTCGTCCATGACAATAAAAGTGAAGATATGCGGCCTGACGCAGCCGGAACATGTGCGTGCAGCTGTTGAAGCAGGTGCGGATGCCATCGGTTTTGTATTTGCGCCAAGCCGCAGGGAAGTGACGGTTGAGCAGGCGCAGGAATTGGCGAAGCATATACCAGATTCGGTATGGAAAATTGGTGTGTTTACAGATGCATCAATGGAACAATTGCACAGGACGTTTAAAGAAGTGTCCCTCGATTACATCCAGTATCACGGAGACGAGACGCCGGCTTTCATTCAAGAGGTTGGATTGCCTTCCATTAAAGCGCTGGCTGTTGAAAATGAAGAAGACGCGGCCAGGGCGGCTTCATATGATGTAGATTATTATCTATTCGATACACCGGGCGTTGAGTATAAGGGCGGCAGCGGGAAAACGTTTGACTGGTCATTACTTGAAAATGCAGGTGTTTCAAAAGAACAAATTATTCTGGCTGGCGGCTTGCATGCAAGAAACGTGCAGGAAGCTGTCCGGCAAGTGAATCCATATATGGTGGATGTATCAAGTGGAGTGGAAATAGAAAAACAAAAAGACACAGAACGCATTCGGACATTTATCCATACAGCGAAGGGCAGGAGAAATCAAGATGACAACAGAAACTAAAGGACGTTACGGAAGATTTGGCGGACAATTCGTACCGGAAACGCTGATGACTGCATTGGCCGAATTAGAACAGGCTTATGAAGATGCGCAGCAAGATCCGGAGTTTTCAAAAGAACTGGATTATTATTTAAAAGAATATGTGGGCCGTGAAACGCCGTTATTTTTTGCGGAACGTCTGACGAAGCATGCGGGCGGCGCAAAGATCTATCTGAAGCGGGAAGATTTGAACCACACAGGTGCGCATAAAATTAATAACTCACTCGGTCAGGCACTGTTAGCTGCTCGTATGGGCAAGAAGAAAATTGTAGCGGAAACAGGAGCTGGACAGCATGGTGTCGCTACAGCAACGGCTTGTGCATTGCTCGGTCTGGAATGTGTAGTATTCATGGGGAAGGAAGATGTCCGCCGCCAGGAATTGAATGTTTTCCGTATGGAGCTGCTGGGTACAAAAGTTGTGTCTGTGGATAAAGGTGCGGGTACATTAAAAGATGCGGTCAATGAAGCGTTGCGTTACTGGGTTGCGAACGTGGAAGATACGCATTATATTCTTGGGTCCGCTCTTGGTCCGCATCCGTTTCCGCAAATTGTACGTGATTTTCAGCGTGTAATCGGTGATGAGACACGCCAGCAGATTCTGGCGCACGAAGGCCGTCTGCCGGATGCCGTTATCGCATGTATCGGCGGCGGAAGCAACGCAATCGGTATGTTCCATCCATTCGTTGACGATCAGGATGTAAAATTATATGGAGTAGAAGCGGCGGGAAGCGGCATTTCAACCGGCAAACATGCGGCCGCAATTGCGGGCAAACAAGAAGGCGTGCTGCACGGTGCATATATGTACGTACTGCAGGACGAGGATGGGTTCATTCAAGAAGCGCATTCAATCTCAGCGGGTCTGGATTATCCTGCGGTTGGGCCTGAGCATTGTTATTTACATGATATTAAACGGGTGAAATATGATTCCGTGACAGATCAGCAGGCACTTGAAGGAGTACAGCTGCTGTCCCGTGTGGAAGGAATTATTCCTGCCCTTGAAAGTGCGCATGCCGTGTATTATGCGGTGGAGCTGGCAAAAGAAATGAAAGAAGATGAAGTGCTCGTCATCTGCCTGTCCGGCCGCGGCGACAAGGATATGCAAACGGTGCGTGATGCGTTGGGAGGTCAATCAAAATGACGAAAAAACAAGTGACACAAGCAATTTTACAATGTAATGATCAGGGCGGTAAAGCATTCGTTCCTTACATCATGGCAGGCGACGGCGGATTGCAGACACTGAAAGAGAATATTCTTTTCTTACAGGAGGCGGGTGCAACAGCCATTGAAGTGGGAATTCCGTTTTCTGATCCGGTTGCAGACGGGGAAGTGATCCAGAAGGCTGGAGAGCGCGCTTTGGCAGAAGGCGTCACGCTGCGCAAAGTCATGAAAGAACTTGCTTCATTCAAAGACGAAGTTACTGTGCCTCTCGTTATTATGACGTATTTGAATCCTGTGCTGAGCTACGGTTTACAGGTGATTGCTGCAGACTGCGAAGCAAGCGGCGTTTATGGCCTTATCGTGCCCGATCTGCCGCTTGAAGAAAGCGATTTGCTGAAAGACGCGTTGAAAGACAGTGATGTGGCGTTAATTCAATTGGTTTCGCTAACGAGTCCTGCCGAGCGTATTGAGGCGATTGCCAAAGCGGCAGAGGGCTTCATTTATGCAGTGACTGTGAACGGTATAACAGGCGTTCGTTCTTCATTCACCGAAGGGCTAGAAGGTCACTTGGAGCGTTTGAAAGCAGCAAGTTCCGTTCCGGTTCTCGCAGGGTTCGGGATATCTACGCCGGAACACGTGCGATCTCTCGGTGCACTCGCTGATGGCGTAATCGTCGGGAGTGCCATCGTGCAGGCGCTTCATGAAGGTGACCGCGAAACGGTGCGTCATCTGATTGATGCATCAAAAAATCAAGTGCCAAATAGCTGACGACTGACCGAATAACTGATGAATTTCAGTTGTTCGGTTTTTTTGCGGATAAAACTATCCACAGGTAACGAATTGTGAATAACTTTTTCTGTATTTTGAGTTATTTTATGTGGTATATGCACAATATTTGTGTATTAGTTGTTCATAACGGGGATAACTTGGCGGCTATCCACATTTGATTTTGAGATCCCGTGATGACGATGCGCTTTTGTGAATATGATAAAGTAGGACATAGAAAGGGTGATGACTAGAATGATTCGTCCAGCACGTATTACAGCAGGTGATGTAATAGGAATTGTGGCACCTGCCAGTCCTGTAGAACGGGAAGTATTGGAGCGCTCATTTTCGTTCCTGGAGCAATTAGGGCTCCGCTATAAAATAGGAGAGTCTGTGTATAAGAAACATGGCTATTTGGCAGGAACCGATGAAGAGCGGCTTGCCGATTTGCATGCGATGTTCAAAGACCCTGAA
This sequence comes from Sporosarcina sp. P37, assembly GCF_002109365.1. Classification (NCBI taxonomy): domain Bacteria; kingdom Bacillati; phylum Bacillota; class Bacilli; order Caryophanales; family Caryophanaceae; genus Sporosarcina; species Sporosarcina sp. P37. Next base: position 1,650,331 of record NZ_CP015349.1, on the reverse strand, counting down.
GTAAAAGGGATTATTTGCGCCGGGGGCGGCTACGGCTCTGCTCGTTATGCTGAGCAGCTTGATATGGATGTAATTCACGAAAATCCAAAAGTGTTTTGGGGATTCAGTGATATTACATATCTGCATACCGCTATACGTCAGGGAGCGGGTCTGGTGACATTTCATGGACCGATGCTCGCGTCCTGCGTTGCACAGGATGAATTTCATGAACTGTCCGGAAAGATGTTTGGACAGCTGTTTAACCCTGTAGAAGTTCATTACTCTGAAGCTATTTCGCCGCTTGAAACGCTGGTCGGCGGTGTGGCTGAAGGGGAAGTGGTCGGCGGAAACTTAACACAGCTGGTCAACAGTCTTGGAAGTGAATTTGAGATCCAGACGAATAAACGATTGCTCGTCATTGAAGATGTGGGTGAAGAACCATATAAAGTTGACCGTCTGTTAAATCAGTTGCGTCTTGCCGGAAAACTCCGGGAAGCCGCGGGAGTGGTGATCGGTAATTTTGCGAAAGCGTCACCGGCAAAACCCGGAGTTACACTTACAATGGATGACGTATTTGCGCATTATTTCGGCAACCTCAGTCAGCCTGTCGTAAAAGGCTTCCAAATAGGCCACTGCGAGCCGAATATTGCGATTCCATTAGGGGTGAAGGGACGTTTGGATGCTGATCATAAGACATTGACCATTTTACCGGGAGTGGAATAAATGCAAATATGCACGGTGGAAACATTTGTTGTTTCATCGTCTTTGCGAAAACCATTTAGTACAGCATTGCGGACTGTTCATGACATACAGTCCGTGATTGTAAAAATCACAGCGAACGATGGACGGACTGGCTGGGGTGAAGCCGTGCCGACACATGTCATCACCGGCGATTCACTTGGCGGTATTCGCCATGTGATCACTCATGTATTTACGCCGCTATTAGCCGGACAGGATATAAGCCGGCGGGAACTGCTGTTGGAGAAAGTGCAGCAGTCCATTATCGGTAACACAAGTGCAAAAGCGGCGGTTGACATGGCAATCTATGATTTATTCGCGCAGTTTTGCGGATTGCCGCTAATGAATGCACTTGGCGGCTATCATTGTAACCTGACTACTGATCTGACCGTCAGTGTGGGCTCACCCGCGGAGATGGCAAATGAAGCTGCAGAACACGCAGCCAAGGGGTTCCGAATACTGAAAGTAAAAGTCGGGACAGGAAGTTTGCAGCAAGAAAGAGAACGTATTCAAGCGATTCGTCAGGCGGTAGGGCCGCATATTGCAATTCGCCTGGATGCCAATCAGGGATGGAGCCCAAAAGAAGCCATCCGGCTGATCCGCCAGATGGAAGACGACGGATTTAATTTGGAGTTAATAGAACAGCCCGTTGCCGCATATGATGTAGAAGGCTTGAGAGATGTCACGAGACAGACAAGCACGCCGATTATGGCGGATGAATCATTGTTTTCCGCAATGGACGCAGTCAAGCTGCTGAAGATGCGCGCAGTGGATGTACTAAATATCAAATTGATGAAGTCGGGGGGGATCCGTGAAGCCTTGAAAATCAATGCATTGGCTGAAGCAAATGGAGTCGAGTGTATGATGGGCAGCATGATGGAAACGGCGGTGGGCGTAACTGCAGCTGCTCATGCGGCGGCAAGTCAGCCGAACATTACACGTGTAGATTTGGATGCACCGCTATTACTTAAACAGGAATTTGATGCAGGCGGCGTACGTTATAACAGAGCGCAGCTGGAATTTGACAGTGCACACGGGCTGGGATTTGATCGGAAACGGATGATGCAGTGGGTGAAAAAGCATGCATATGAATGAGCAGTGGATGTGTGCAGTCAGTGTAGCGACAGTGTGGACAGATCCCGACTCTCCACGTGTGGCGGATCTGCCTGCGCTCGATCATCCGGTACAGATGGATAAATGGCTTTCCCAGTTATCTTATGAAGAACGCTTGGCGCTGAGTGATACGGATCAAATTCAGACGCAGCTTTTGTACGGGGAACCGGTAATTGTAGAAGAAGTGATTGGGGACTGGGCTCGGGTCATTGCGAGCGCGCAGCCTACTAAAAAGGATCCGCGCGGTTATCCCGGATGGGTGCCGCTTGTGCAGCTGTCCATGCGTGAACAAGCGAGAACAGAAGAATTTGTTCGAGTCACAGCCCAAAAGGCCAGACTGTTGGATGAGTCGGGTCAGCTTTTCTTGCGTGTATCATTTAACACGGTCTTTCCGGCCGGCGGGCAGCGCGGCAAGAAAATCCGTGTCTGGACACCGCATGGATGGAAACTGCTGAACGCATCTGATACTGTGCGCCTAGGAGAAGAATCCACTGATCGTCCGTTGACTGTAGGACGGCGTTTCCTCGGCTTGCCGTATTTATGGGGCGGCATGTCTGCGTGGGGCTATGACTGCTCAGGATTCATCCATAATATCTGGAAAGCATGCGGTATTGATTTGCCGCGCGATGCAGCTGATCAGGCAGAAGCCGGCAGACCTGTTTCGCTCGATACAAGCGAGTGGGAAAAAGGTGATTTGGTATTTTTCCAAAACGATAATGAATCTATCCATCACGTGGCGCTGTACGCAGGCAACGGCCAGATCTTGCACGCGCCTTCTACGGGAAAACTGATTGAACAAATTCCGTTGAAGGAGTCTGTGTATGCAAACAAAGTGTCAGCCGTCCGCAGAGTTGTCTGATGCAATAAAAGATGCAGCTTGTAAGTATTAGCGCTGTCTCTCTTGTTTTAGGTATACTAAAAGAAGATACTAAAAAGGGAGCTGTCGCAATGTCTGAACGAAAACCAATGGGTGAGTCAAGAACTATCCAAAGTAAGTTGGTTCTGCCGCCCGATACGAACCATATACAATCGATATTTGGAGGAAAGGTCCTCGCTTATATCGATGAGATCGCCGCAATCTGTGCAATGAAGCACGGAGGCACACGGGCAGCGATTACTGCGTCTATTGACTCCGTGGACTTCGTTTCACCGGCTTTGCTCGGTGATATGATTGAACTCGAAGCGATCGTTACGTCAGTAGGCCGTACATCGATGGAAGTCTTTGTGTCCGTCCATTCAAAAAATCTGGTGACAGGTGAAGTGAAGCTGACGACGGAATCATTTTGTACGATGGTGGCGGTGGACGACGCGAATCGGCCAATCCCGGTCGCGGATGTGTATCCTGAAACGGAAGCAGAACGAAGACTGTTTGATTCTGCACCGGCACGGCGTGAATTGCGTCAGCAGCGCCGCATGATGAAACGTTAACTGCAGCGCACGGAAGAAACGGCGTGTTCGTTTCTTTTTTGCGCTTTTTAAAGAATTAATTAACTTATTCATTCCGCTGTCAGCAGTCAAGATTGATCGCCTGAGACAGCGGATGATCTTTCTTTTTCAGAAGTGATAATTGCATAGATAAAAACAGCAGTGAATGAACAGGCCTCGGCCCGCTCATTCACTGCTGTTTGGTTGTATTAGTTATCGCTGCTGAACGTACGGACTAGTCCAAGTACAGTTCCACCAAGAATAAATGCGAACAATGCATACATGATATAGATGAACCACATGAATATCCACTCCTTTGATCAGTATCCTGCCTATCATTGTAACACCTTGACAGGCGCGTTGCAATGGCGTTTACAGGTCAACTGTGTCGGCTCTACGACCAAATAAACGTGGAATTTGTATATTATTGTTCCTTTTTCAATAAATCACGGATTTCAGTCAGCAGTTCCTCTTTCATATCCAGCGGTTTTTCTTCAGGCTCTTCTTCAGCTGGATCTGCCGGCTTCATCTTCAGCTTCATAAGCACCCGCAGGAAGATGAAGATGGAACCTGCGACAATCAAGAAATCAATGATAGATTGAATGAATAGACCGTACTTAATTTCAGCGTCCTCAAATGTATAGCTTAATGATGAAAAATCGAGCCCTCCCAATAAAATACCGATAATCGGCGTCATCACATTTTCTACAAGTGAAGAAACGATCGTACCAAATGCGGCACCGATGACAACACCAATTGCCAAGTCAAAGATATTTCCTTTAAACGCAAATTCCTTAAAATCCTTCCACATACACAACGGCTCCTCTTTAATGATTCCGTAACTTTTTATACCTTTGCTGCATTCGCCTGTTTTTGTCGCTGAAATCGCTGATACATAGCAATTGATGCAATCAGCCACAGCGCACTGGCAAGTACACCCCCGACAATATCACTTGGGAAATGTACACCTAAATAGATTCTGCTGACTGCAATCATCACAATCATGACGCCCGCCGCCAATGGAATGACAACACGAGTCCATGAGTGCATGAGATTCCGCCATACGATATAGGCAAGTATCGTGTACAAACTAAACGCCATCATCGTATGACCGCTTGGAAAACTGTACCCGCCAATTTCGATCAGGCGGTTAAAATCAGGCCGCTGCCGTTTGAAGATAAATTTCAGCACCTGATTGAGGATGCCTGTCCCAGCAATCACTGCAATGAACAGCATGGCTTGTGCGCGGTGTTTCTTCCATAAAAGAAGTCCAAGCGCCATCAGGCTGATGAATGCGACCGCTGAAGTGGAGCCGATGGTTGTGAACATTTTCATAACCGACGTCAGCCATGGAGCCTCTGCTCCTTGAACAAAATCAATGATAGGTTCATCGAAACTGTTGATCGTATGTAAATGAATTGCCCTTGCAATAAAAGCGAACAGTCCGGTGAATATGGTGCAAATAATCCAAACGGATAATAAACGAAGCGATAATTCGCGTATGATAAACACCCCTTTCTACTTTTATATATTTTGAACGTTTTTTTAGAAATGTCCAATGATATATCACGTTGCGCAAGCTAAATCACAATCCCATACGAGTGAAGATACGGTAAGCGATAATCCCGCCGGCAAGCTGCATGCGGAGTTGGGTGTTTCATACTGAAAAAGCCTATCCTGTTCAGGTATACAGATCTTGTTCTGGTCTTCTGCATCATATCTGGATTACACCAGTTGCTGTCATTGCGAGAGAAGAAGGGGAACAGCTTTGAACTCACTGCGGCGCTGGCGGATGGCTACGCAATGAGCCAGACAGGAAGATCGCCTGTCAGTCTCATCACTTCGCCGACCGCTTGTAAGGCGCCTTCGTTTAGTAAGGAGGGAAGCGGAGGATGACACGTCTTTTGCCAAAGCACACGCCAGTCGTCTACCAGTCACTGCACTTCTTCCCTTTTAAAAAAATAACCTGAATTGGCTCCACTCAGCAGCGCAGGCACAACTGCGGGGTCGGCCGAAGTCATGAGACAACTGGCACGCACTATCGCCAGCTGGCTCATGACGAAAGGCAATCCCCCACGTGCCTGCGCGGGTCCTAAAGGTTGACACTTGCTGACTTCAATCCCTGATAACCGATCGAGCAACGACCACAAAACCAGAGACAAAACGATATTGAAGTCACTGCGGCGCTGGCGGATGGCTACGCAATGAGCCAGACAGGAAGATCGCCTGTCAGTCTCATCACTTCGCCGACCGCTTGTAAGGCGCCTCCGTTTAGTGAGCGGGGAGCAGAATATGACACGTCTTTTGCCGAAGCACACGCCAGTCGTCTACCCGTCACTGAACTTCATCTATTTTAAAAGAGTACATGCATAGCTTCCACTCAGCAGCGCAGGCACAACTGCGGGGTCGGCCGAAGTCATGAGACAACTGGCGGGCTCTATCGCCAGCTGGCTCATGACGAAAGGCAATCCCCCACGTGCCTGCGCGGGTCTTAAGAGCGGACACTCGCTAACTCCAATCCCCGACAAAAAGTCGAGCAACGACCCTAAAACCAGAGCAAAAACGGCATTGAACTCACTGCAGCGCTGGCGGATGGCTAAGACCCAATCCCTTTTGCACAAAGCACAATCCAATCCCATTGACTATACCCAAAGCAGACATGTCCCAAAACATATGACATTTGTCATCTCAAAGTCATGACATCTATGCCTACCCCTCCCGCCGCATAAAAGTTATCCTTAATGTATTAGCAACCCCACTAGGAGGGAAATTCAAACATGAGTAAAGAGAAAACGAAACAACTGCACAAAGATGTCGCGCCTTTCGCGAAATCTGATCTGAAAAAAAGTATTATTCAGTTGATCAACACGATTCCGCCAGTATTCATCTTATGGTTCCTGGCATACCAAAGCTTAAGCGTATCAGTGACACTGACGGTGGCATTAGCAATCGTTGCGGCGTTCTTTGTAGTCCGCACATTCATCATTTTCCATGACTGCACGCACGGTTCTTTCTTCCGCAATAAGAAAGCGAACACTATTGTTGGAACAATTACTGGCGTCCTGACATTATTCCCTTATGAAAAATGGAAAAGAGAGCACTCCATCCACCACGCATCCAGCTCCAATCTGGATAAACGCGGTGTAGGTGATATCTGGGTCATGACAGTTGAAGAATATCAAAATGCTTCAAAGTTTGAGCGTCTGGGATATCGTATGTACCGTAATCCTCTGGTTCTGTTTGGATTGGGGCCTTTATATTTGGTACTGATCGCAGGCCGTTTCAATCGCAAAGATGCGCGTAAGAAAGAGCGCTTGAATACGTATTTGATTAACATGATCTTAGTGGCTGTATATGCGGTATTGATCGTGGCGATCGGCTGGAAGGCTTTCTTGCTGATTCAGGGCACGATGATGTTTACAGCGGCTGCACTTGGGATTTGGCTGTTTTACATTCAGCACACGTTTGAAGATTCTTACTTTGAAGAGGAATCTGACTGGGATTATGTAAAAGCAGCTGTTGAAGGAAGCTCTTACTATCAACTGCCGCGTGTTCTGCAATGGGCAACAGGTAATATTGGTTTCCACCACGTGCATCACTTGGCGCCGCGTGTACCGAACTACAACTTGGAAATGGCGCATGAATTGACGCCGCCATTGCAAAAAGCAACAACTATCACAATCAAGACCAGCCTGGAATCATTGCGCTACCGCTTGTATGATCCGGCAAATAAGAAATTCATTACATTTAAAGAAGCAAAACAACATGCAGTAAGAGAAAAACTTTCAATCGATTTAAAACCGAAACGTACACGTTTACAATAAAATGGCGTGAGAAGGACTATCCTTCTCCGCCTTTTTATTTTGCATAACTATCTCTGCGGAGTCAGTTGTGTAAATATTTGTTACAATAGAATAAAAAGGACGGTGATAAAAGCTGATGTACAGTTGGTATAGTATTTTTCCGAAAAGTCCATGGCTCAGCATTTATGCCTGGGTTGTGTTTTGTATATTACCTTTCTTTTTTATATTGCGAAGTGCGTCTCCGCTAAATTTAATGATTGGTGTGGGACTGCTGGTACTCTTTTTCCTTTCTTATTATTTCTCTGCTAAATCAAAAAGCGGTCTCATGTATATGTGGATCAGCTTTGAAATCGTCATTTCCGTAGTGATGACACTGATGTTCGGCTATGTTTATCTGTCGCTGTTTATTGCATTCTTTATTGGAAATATACGGAACCCGGTAGGTTTTTTCATAATTTATGGCTTACATATTGCGATATTAATTGGGGCAATAGTTGCAGGATTCTTCGTTGAAATTGATTTATTTTTACCGCAAATACATTTTATAATTATCTCGGTTATCGGAGTGGTTCTGCTGCCTTTCAACCTGTATAACCGGCAAAAACGGGATCTGTTGCAAGATCAGCTGGAAGTTGCCAGACAGCGGATCTCGGAGCTCACAATTATCCAAGAACGCGAGCGGATTGCACGTGACCTGCATGATACGCTGGGACAGAAATTATCAATGATTGGCTTAAAAAGTGATTTGGCTACACGATTAATGGACCGCGATATGGAGTCGGCAAAAGCAGAAATTCAGGATATCCGGCAAATTTCCAGCACAGCATTAAAAGAAGTGCGTGTTCTTGTCAGCGGGATGCGCCGTGTGAAGCTGAAAGATGAGCTGGTGCGCGTCCAAGAATTACTGAATGCGGCTGAAATCGAATACGAACTAAAAGGGGATCCAAACTTTCCTGATATGTCTCCTATTGTAGAAAATGTGTTAGTCATGTGTTTGAAAGAGGCGATTAATAATGTCGTAAAACACAGCTACGCCAAATATTGCTGTATTCTTTTTGAACGAACGGATAAAGAGTTTGTAATCAAAGTGAAAGACAACGGAATCGGCATCGCAAAAAATGGTGTAAACCTTCCGGGCAACGGGCTTGACGGTATGGGAGAGCGGCTGGAGTTCGTGAATGGAAAACTTTCGATTACGAGTGATCAGGGAACACAAGTTAAAATAACGGTTCCTGCAGTTTTGAAACAAATAAAGGAGGGATGACGTATGATCCGCATTGTAATAGCAGAAGATCAAGGGATGATGCTCGGTGCACTCGGGTCGTTATTGAATTTGGAAGAAGACATGGAAGTAGTGGGAATGGCTAAAAACGGTCAAGAAGCAGTGGACTTGGTCAAGAGCCTTGAGCCTGACATCTGTATTATGGATATTGAAATGCCAATCAAAACCGGTTTGGACGCAGCGGAAGAGCTGCAGCATATGGATTGTCAAATTATTATTTTAACGACATTTGCAAGGGCAGGCTATTTTGAACGGGCGCGCAATGCAGGAGTCCGCGGATATTTATTAAAAGATAATCCCATTGAAGAGCTTGTTAAATCGATTCATTCGATCATTAAGGGACGCCGGATTTATGCACCCGAATTGATTGATCTGGCATTTGATTTGAAAGAAGAAGAAAAGAATCCGCTGACTGAGAGGGAAGTGCAAGTGCTCAAGCTGATATCGGAGGGAAAGACTACAAAACAGATTGCCGCAGAACTGTTTTTATCGCCGGGCACTGTCCGTAACTACGTTTCCACAATATTGGATAAACTGGGTGTGCGTAACCGGATTGAGGCTATCACGTTATTTAATGAAAAAGGCTGGTTCCAATGAAATTTGCACAGGCATACATTCATAACAGGGGAGTGATTGGTGAATGAATAAGAATACGCAAAGTGAGTGGCTTGTAAAATTGCCCTTGTTACAGAGTGTAATAGATAAGAAGGAAGTGCTGTGGTGCAATCCTTCTGCCGAATCCGCAGTGGCGGGTCTGTTGAAAACGCGCTTATCTGAAGAGGATGTGGCAGATGCGGCTGATCGGCTGAAAAGGTTCGCTCCTTATTTGGCGAACGTCTTTCCTGAAACCGATGAAGGGATCATTGAATCCCCCTTGACTCCGATTCCGAAGATGAAGCATGTTCTTGAAACCGCCTATGCTGTCAATATCCCAGGCAAGCTTTTATTGAAGCAAGATAATGCTTTGCCGATCTCAGGCTCCATCAAGGCACGCGGAGGTATTTATGAAGTCCTGAAGCATGCAGAAGCACTTGCGATGAATCATCAGCTGCTGGATGACACAAAGGACTACAGCCAGTTTAATGCGCCGGCTTTCCGCGAGTTATTTGCAAAGCATAAAATCGCTGTAGGCTCGACGGGTAATCTGGGACTGAGCATCGGCATCATGAGTGCAAAGCTCGGCTTCGATGTGACAGTGCATATGTCCGCGGATGCCAAGCAGTGGAAAAAAGATTTACTGCGTTCAAAAGGCGTCCGGGTGGTAGAGTATACGGACGATTACAGCAAGGCGGTAGAAGAAGGGCGCCGTCAGGCAGAGGCGGATCCGTCCTGTCACTTTGTGGATGATGAAAACTCCACGGACTTGTTTATGGGATATGCGGTCGCAGGGGAGCGTGTTGCCGCGCAGCTGAAAGAGCAAAATATTACCGTCGATGAAGCGCATCCGTTATTCGTCTATTTACCATGCGGTGTAGGGGGCGGACCGGGTGGCGTAGCATTTGGGTTGAAACTGGCATTCGGCGATCATGTACATTGCTTCTTCGCGGAGCCGACGCACTCACCTTGCATGATGATTGGCATGATGACAGGAATGCATGACCAAGTATCAGTAGCAGACTTTGGTCTGGATAATAAAACCGCAGCTGATGGTTTGGCAGTGGGTACAGCTTCTGCATTTGTCGGAAAAACGATGGAGCCTTTCCTCACAGGTTGCTATACGGTAGAAGATCAGACATTATTCACGCTGCTGAAAGAACTGGCAGACTGTGAAGATATCTGGCTGGAACCTTCCGCACTTGCGGGTATGACAGGTCCTGTGCATGCGATCAAGTCGAAACTGCCGTCAGCCGGCTCCGAAAACACGACACATCTTGTATGGGGAACAGGCGGAAATATGGTGCCTGAAGACGAAATGAAGAGGTATTACAATTATACGGGGAAATAAAACACGTCATTTCCCGGGAAATCGACAAAAGATGGGGCTGTCCAGAAAGTCAGTGAAAAAAACTGGTTTTCTATGACAGCCCTTTTTTCATAGAAAGGAGATAAAATTCCTCTGTTCACCGTTCCTTTCCGTTCCAGGCCGATGCGTTTGAACTTCTTTAGTGCAGATCTTTAAACAGCTTCAATTTCAAAAGCCTTGGAGCAAGCAACAGACCGATAATTGTTCCGCTCACTGTCGACACGAGAAACGGAGGCAGGAAGAAGAATGCGGTGACGGTTGTGCCCATCAAAATTTTTGCATAAGGCACCGCAAACAAAGGAGCGATCAAGCCGGTGCCGATAACTTCCCCGACACCTGCACTCCAATTCCTATTGAAACGCTGATACAATATACCGGCAAAAAAAGCGCCAATCATCCCGCCTGGAAATGCGAGCAGTGAACCTGTTCCCGTCAGCACGCGTACGAGTCCCGTCACAAACGCTACAGTGACTGCGGCACCCGGTCCCATTACAATTGCCACAATGACATTCACTGCGTGCTGTATGGGATATGCTCTGGCGATACCGGCAGGGAACGAAACGAATGCAGAGCCGGCAACTGCGATCGCGACAAACATCGTCATGAAAACCATTTTACGTGTATTCATAGGAACCTCATTCATTTCAAATTGGATTGAATCGTATTCAGTAAGTTTCTTGCTGCATGCTGCGGATCTTTAGCCGATGCAATAGCAGAAACAACGGCTACCCCGTCAGCTCCAGCCTGGATAATGGAGCCAGTGTCAGCTGGTGTAATGCCGCCTATGGCAACCATCGGCATATCAGGGAATGAAGTATGAATTTCTTCCACCAAAGGGATACCTACAACAGCTGATGCGTCAGGCTTGGTGGACGTCGGAAAGATTGGGCCAAGTCCTACATAATCGGCGCCAATGGATTGTGCGAGCTGTACTTCACGTGCATTATGAGTCGAAACACCGAGCCATTTGTCCGGACCAATCCGTTCGCGCACTCTGTCCGCCTGTTCATCATCCTGTCCGACATGAACTCCGTCTGCATTAATCGCCAGCGCCAGATCAACATCGTCATTGACGATGAAAGGAACGCGGTACAATCGGCAAAGCGCCTGACACTTTTTGGCGAACCCCAGCAAAGCCTCGCCTTCAAGTGCATTCAATCCCTTTTCCCGCAGCTGAAAACATGTGACGCCACCGCGAAGAGCCGCTTCTACTATTGCTAATGGCTCCTTATTTCCTGCGTTTGGCGTGCCCATAACGAAATATACGCCTAATGCTTTCCTTACTTCCTCTGCTCGCATCAGTGCATCTCCTTTTTCCGCTCACTGTACGCCCAGTGATTCGTCGGCCCGTGACCTGAACCGATCTGCAGGCCGTCTTCAATGGCAGCCTGTATGAATTGCTTCGCTTCAGCGACTGCATCCGGCATCGAACAGCCTTTTGCGAGGAAACTGGTCAAAGCAGCCGCAAATGTGCAGCCAGTTCCATGTGTGTCTTTCGTTTGGATCCAAGGTGTTGTCACAGTGAATGACTGGCCTTCATTATCTGCGTAGTAATCTTTTGCATCCAGCATGTCGCAGCGGTGCCCGCCTTTCATAACGACGGCCTTCGCTCCCATTTCGATAAAAGCAGCCGCAGCCCGCTGAACATCTTCGTCTGTCAGTATACGCATCCCAGTCAGCACCTCTGCTTCAGGAATATTCGGCGTCACAATCGTTGCCATCGGCAGTAAATGTTCTTTCAGCGCCTGAATCGCCTGCTGCTGCAATAAGGATTGTCCGCCTTTGGCGATCATGACCGGGTCAATGACTAAAGGAATCGGGGGATATTCTTTTAATAGATCAGCTACAGCTGTAATGATTTCTGCCGAAAACAGCATACCAGTTTTACATGCTTTTACGTCAAAATCATCCAGCACAGCACGGATTTGTGCTGTTACTCCATCTGTCTGAATTGGATACACACCGTGAACGCCGTGTGTATTCTGCGCAGTCACAGCAGTTATGGCAGAAGTGCCAAAGACGCCAAGCTCCTGAAATGTCTTCAGGTCAGCCTGAATTCCTGCGCCTCCTCCGCTATCCGAACCAGCAATGGTCAATGCTACTTGTACTGTCAATTGAAAAACCTCCTGTCAATTATACTAAAAATGTTTTTGTTTCCCGATCCAATGTATGTAAAGTATTTAGGAAGTTCACGGCAAAGTCTCCGGGACCGCGGGAAATTTCTGCTGTCAGTTCGCCGGCCCGCTTATAAAATGAAAGTGCATCTGCCACGGCTGCTAACGGACGGTCCATTCCTACTGCCAGAAAGGCGCCTGTGACAGAACTGAGTAAGCATCCCGTTCCGGTAATCGCAGTCATCATCGGGTGGCCGCCTGTAATGGACAATGTGGAATAGCCGTCTGTCACGATGTCGACTTCGCCTGAGACCGCCACCAGACAGTTATACTTGCGGGCTGTTTGTTTCGCTGTACTTTCGATGTCCGCCGAGCCTTCTCCCGCATCGACCCCCTTTGCGTTCCAGGGTACATCTGCGATCGCAGCCAGTTCACCTGCATTACAGCGAATCAATGTGATATCTACTTCGTCCAGTACTTTCAGGACGCTCGCTTTACGAAAAGGTGTCGCACCTGCTCCGACTGGATCCAATACGACAGGTTTTCCTGCTGCGCGGGCGCTGTTTCCCGCCAAAATCATTGAATCCACCGTCTGTTGCTTTAACGTGCCAATATTTAAAATGCTGCAAGCGGCAATTTTTGCGATATCTTCCGCTTCTTCCGCCGCATCAGCCATTACGGGGGAGGCGCCTATTGCGAGTAACCCATTCGCCTGGAAATTTGCCACGACGACATTTGTGATGCAGTGAACGAGTGGTTGTGTTTGCCGAAGCTGTTGAATAAGCCGCATGTTTCTCTTCCTTCCTGTAAAGGTATATATACAAAAAGCCCATGCATGGATGGGCGCTTGGGTATGAAAACTACCCACTTCCCTCCGCTAGTACAGACTAGATCAGGTTCAAAGGGTTTGCTTAATTGCATCTCAGCCAAAGTGGAGGCACCCCCAGTGGTGACTATGTATCAGACAGGCTAATTATATCATACAGATGGAAAAGGTAGAAATAATACTGGAAGTACCGGTTTAGAGCCGATGAAAATGTGTGTTTGCGCATAGAAAACCAAGTATAACTATATGCCGAATGTTGCATAACTATCTGAAGGCGTATAACTGTTTCAGATTAAATAGACAAAAAGGAGCAGATCGCATATGGAGAAATTATTCGAAGTTCAACAGATGGAACATACACTGGAGGATATATCATTTACATGGAGTGATACAGGCGGCTATTACCGTGTGTATAAAAACGAACGGCAGGTATATGAAGGGACAGCTCCGAAATTTACGGATGGGGAGCTGGATCCGTCTCATCCTTTTCACTATACAATTGAACGGGTGGAGGAGGGGCGCGTTAAAGATGTAATTGTAATCCAAACATCTGCCCTGACAAAAGTAGAGGAAGATGAACACCCTTTGGCACGGTTAGTAATTACAACAATTGTTGCTTCCTCTCAAGTCGCTCTGTCGTGGGAGTGGATTAAGGACGTGGAAAAATTTGATATTTACCGTAACGGGCACTACATCGAAACCGTCACAGACAATCGATTTATTGATCGCAGAGAAGAACTCTCTGAGCCGGCAGTGTACAGTGTCTCTGCAACGCGTCCGCTGATAGACAGCAACCAGAAAATGAATGTCAGTAAATCCATTGCATCCAAAGTGTATGAAGTGATAATGCCGCCAGATCCTGACAATAAACCGACGGAAGAAACCTATACTTTTTCTGTACGGATAAAGCAGCGGGATCAATTACTGAAACCGGTGGCGGACAGGAAAAAATCAAAAGAAGCAGAGAAATGGAAATTTCGCTATGCGACATTTTTAAAGGAAGACATTATAAAAAACCCAAATCTCTTTTCGCCGATTCCGTACTTTACAGGAGATGACCGCGATTTCAGCCCCGAAGGAAAAAGCTTCCGTACCCGTGTGGATATAGAAGTAGAGTTTATCGGCGGGGACAGTACGCTGCAATTTACAAAAGCGACCGGGCCGTCTATCGGCTTGAATTACATGAAGCGGTATAAGCGTCATGACCACGCTTCTGTAGACGGTATAGACATCAGACGATTAGAAGGCAAATCGTCAGAAGTGCATTTTGCAATTAACCATGATGTAGGAAATCCATTAACAGCTTCACCGCCTATTCATTATGAAGTGAAAGCACATTTGGATCAGCAAGGAAACGTGGATCTCATTGGTTATCATAACGATGCACCCCATCATGAAGTTTATTTGTCCCTTGACGATGAAGACTGGCGCGCTGTGCATCGCACGGAAAGTGAAGGATTGGCGTATTTATCAGGTGTGCTCGGGGATAATTATTGGCGTTATATGACATGTAATTAATGCGGTTAAAAATGCGCGAAATAGTGTAACGAAGAGCGCTTGATAACAGCGGCATCCCTGATCCCTATTCTATTGGTCCGCAAGTATAAATCTATCTGTTTTTGTCAAAGCTGAATGATATAAAAACGTTAGAGGGTTTCTATATGACAAAAACAGGTTCAATAAGTGTCTTACATGTTATTTTCCTGTCCATGACTATGATTGGCTTGAAAAACCATGTGACCATTATTCCATCGCTTGTAAAAGGGGCTGGCAGGGACGGGTGGATATCTATTCTGGTGGCTGTTGTCGCAATCTTTCCTTGGCTTCTTCTGGTGCTTTACATTCACAAAAAGTCCAATCGGCAGCCAATGACAGAGTGGCTGGAAGAAACTATCGGAAAAGTTGCTGCAGCTGTCATCCGGTACGTAACAGCCTTCTTCCTTCTTGTTCTGGCGGCATTTACAATGGGAGAGACTTTATTATGGATCGTATCGACTTTTTTACCTAAAACGCCTGTGCTGCCGCTGATCATCATTTATACCGTTTTGTGTATTCTGTTTGCAACCGCAAACTTACAAACAATTGCAATGGTGAATGTCATTATTCTATTTTGGATCACTATTTTGGGATTTTTTATTGCGTTCACTAATATGCAAGTGAAAAATTATGAGCTGCTTCAGCCGTTTTTTGAGCATGGATTTCAGCCTGTTCTTGCCACAGCGGTATTTCCTGCATCCGGATTTGTCGAGATTCTGTTATTCCTTTTCATACAGCAGCAAGTAAAAGATCAATTTCGATGGTATCACTTTGCGGTTATGCTGTTCATTTTAATGGGGTTGACTATGGGTCCCACCATTGGAGCCATCACAGAGTTCGGCCCAGCTGAAGTGGTGAAACAAAGATTTCCGGCTTATGAAGAATGGGGAATTGGTTCGGTAGGGCGGTTTATTGAGCATTTTGATTTTGCTTCGATTTATCAATGGCTGTCAGGCGCATTTATCAGAGTGAGTCTTCTTTTATTTATAGCAGCGGATTTATTAAAAATGAGAGGAGACAAACAGCGTATTTGGAAAATACTCGCTCCTGCTTTTTTCTTTATGACATTGTCGTTGTCTCTTTTGGGTGATCGTCTTTTCCATATCATTAAGGGAGATTATTTATTGATCATCACTTTTTTCTTCATGCTTTTCTTGTCTCTCTTTTTAGTCATTATTGCCTTGATTTCAGGAAAATCACCTAAGAAGATCAAAACATAAAATCTATACAGAAAATGGTGAACAGCCATGCAGCCGGATGAAACAGAAATAAATTTACATTCCTTGAAACAAATATTTCTAAAGTCCGCAGATGTTAAGTTTCAATCGTACACGTTCGAACAACGTCAAGTAGTATTCATCACCTGCGATGACATGGTGAATCAGCAACTGCTGAATGGAGTCATTGTTCAGCGTGTTCAGCACATGATGAGCAATTTGAAGGACGGAACGATAGAAGACGCAGTAGCGGAACAGCTGCACATTCCGGATTTGAAAAAAGTAGAAAACATACAGGAAATCGGGACGCTTATATACACCGGCAACTTACTTCTATATTTCGAGGATGAAGGTCTTCTTTTTTCAAGTAATATTGCAGAAAAGCCGAACCGAAGCCCTGAAGAAACAAAATTAGAAGTGCCAGTTAAAGGTCCGAGAGATAATTTTATTGAAGACGTTTCAGTGAATATAGCAATTATCCGGAAGCGGTTGCCGACGAATTCATTATGTGTGGAAAAATTTGAATTGGGGAAACGGACCAAAACGACGGTAGCTCTTTTATATTTTGACGATATCGCCAGTAAAGAAACGTTATACGGTATAAAAAGACAAATGAAAAAAGTCGATACGGATATTATTTTCAGCGGCGATTTACTGTTGGAAAGTATGGGGATTACTGGGGCAATCTTCCCGAGGACCGCTTATACAGGACGTCCGGATAATGCGGTTCAATCATTGGCAAGAGGACGTTTTTTAATTTTTGTTGACGGGGTAGCCTATGGCGTCATTTTGCCGGTGAATTTGTTTTTACTGCTAAAAACAAGTGATGACAATGAAAATCCTTCTGTGTTTGGTTCGATGGAACGGCTATTGCGGATTATGGGTATGTCGATAGGTATAACTTTGCCGGCATTTTGGCTTGCTTTAACGACGTATCACCAAGATCAACTGCCCCTTCTGTTATTAGCTACCGTCGTACAAGCGAATACGGGTCTGCCATTGCCTTCGTCGGTAGAAATGCTGCTTATGCTGCTCATGTTTGAATTATTCCGTGAAGCGGGCTTGCGTCTTCCTACTGCGCTTGGAGGGACGATTGGCGTAGTGGGCGGGCTAATTATTGGTGATGCCGCCATTCGGGCAGGAATCACCAGCCCCGCGATGATTGTCGTGATCGCTGCTTCGACGATTTCGACCTTTACTTTGGTTAACCAGTCACTCGTGGGCTCGGTAAGCATACTGCGCGTCTTTTTCATTATCTTAACAGCCTTTTTTGGCCTTTTTGGATTTCTTATGTCACTGTATTTTACCGTCCAGTACTTAGCGGGCATTCGTACGTTCGGAGTGCCATACATGAATCTTGCGGCGGATTTAAGCTGGAAGACAATCGCCAAGACGCTTTTGCGCTTAAACCCCAGACAATATAAAGAGCGCCCGAATGCGTTAAATCCTAAGGATCAAACACGGAGCAAAGAAGGTGAACAATGACTACACGCATACTTGTGCTGCTATTGGCAATTCTTTCAGCAGTCCTTTCAGGGTGTATGGACTCTAATGAGCCGGAGAGGATGCTGTATATCAATGGAGTCGGAGTAGACTATAAGGATGGAAAATACGAGTTATATGCGCAGTTCATCAGTTTTGCCAATACGGCAAAAAGCGACCAGCCTGTTGATCCAGGAGCCACACAAGCAGAAGTTGGACATGCCAAGGGCAAAACTTTGGATGAAGCGCTTTTTGAATTATATCATTCCGTAGATCAAAAAGTGTATTGGGGGCATTTTAATTATATTGTCGCATCAGAAGACGTAATGGTTAGCGGCAAGTTGAGTCCGGTGATCGACATTTTTATCCGCTATCATGAAACACGGTATCAAGTTTGGCTGTATACTACGAAAGATCCCGTGCAAGATGTTTTGTTAGTCAGGCCGGTTCTTAATAAATCCATGACATTGTCCAAGCTCGGTGATCCCAGAAACTCTTACGAACAAGAATCTTTCGTTCAGCCGCTCAATATTCGGCAGCTGCTAATCGGATTGGATGAACCAAGCCACGAAGCGATGATTCCATTAATTTCAGTGGAGGAAAACTGGCAATCCGATAAAGGTCCCTTTAAAGCTCCGGTACTGTCAGGGGTAGGTGTAATTACCCCGACAAGCTTTAAAGGATTCATCTCAGGGGACAAAGCGCGAGGGATACAGTGGATGTCGAATAATACGAAACGAGGATTAGTCGCTTTTGACCTGGATAGCGGAAATCGTTCTACAGTGACTATTGATAAAGTGAAAGTCAAGATCAAGCCGGTTATCGGCAAGACAGAAGTAAAGTTTGATATTGACGTCGAATTGTGGGCAACTATCAGTAGCGTTGAACAAGATGTATCGACAGACCGAATACGAAAAGAGATAATAAAAGTGGTGGAAAAAGAAATTAAGGAAACATATGAGGAAGCTTTGGAAAAGAACGTTGATATTTATCATCTTTCAGAAAAGCTATACAGGAAGAACGTTAAAGAATGGAAAAAGTATCATAAAGACGGAAAATTAGAATTGACTGAGGATTCTATCCGAAACTTGAAAGTACGTGTTACAAAGCTGGCTTCAGACAGAAAATCATATAAAGAGACGATTGAATAGTAAACTGGCTGCGGCTGATCTTTGTATTTCCCTCATGGTATCCATACTTCCGGTAATGAAAATTTTAAACCCTGAATTTCTCCTTGTATAGGCGAAGTCAGGGTTTTAATCTGTCGAATATGCAGCGTAAAGATCATGAACATGGAATGTCTTTTAACGTGCAGCCTGGCAGTGATTTAAATCTCCTTATGCAAATGATGACGCTTCCCCCGATTATTTGCATTTAAAAGCTATTAGTTGATAAAACGGTAATATTCCGATAGAATTAAAGGTAATCTATGTAAGCGCATTCAATTTGCATAAAGCCGGTTAGAGATTCGTATAGTATCTCTGTGTGCAAAAACGATTGCACTGAAATAGAAGAAAAAATGAGAGAACAGGGAGTGTGACGCAGTATGGTACAAGCTTCAGAAAGTCAGGTTTATGCAAACCCAAATACAGAAGGTTCAAAGGTTCAGTTCAAAGAGCGCTATGAAAACTTTATCGGCGGTAAGTGGACGGCGCCTGTAAAAGGCCAGTATTTTGATAATTCAACGCCAGTTACAGGTAAGGTATTTACCCAGGTTGCTAGATCGACAGAAGAAGATATTGAACTGGCTTTGGATGCAGCCCACGCAGCAAAAGATGCATGGGGAAAGACATCAGTCACTGAACGTTCGAATATTTTGCTGAAGATCGCGGATCGCATGGAAGAGAATCTTGAAATGCTTGCCGTAGCTGAAACATGGGATAACGGAAAAGCTGTACGTGAAACGTTAAATGCGGATCTTCCGCTTGCAATAGATCATTTTAGATACTTTGCTTCGGCTATCCGTGCGCAAGAAGGCGGAGTCAGTCAAATCGATAATGACACTGTAGCCTACCATTTCCATGAGCCGCTGGGAGTCGTGGGGCAGATTATCCCTTGGAACTTCCCGATTCTGATGGCAGTATGGAAGCTTGCTCCGGCGCTGGCGGCAGGCAACTGTATCGTATTAAAACCGGCTGAACAAACGCCTGCATCTATTTTGGTGCTGGTGGAGTTAATTGAAGACTTACTGCCGGCAGGTGTTCTGAATGTTGTCAACGGTTTTGGACTAGAAGCAGGAAAGCCGCTGGCGTCCAATCCGCGCATCAATAAAGTTGCCTTCACAGGGGAGACAACAACAGGCCGTCTGATCATGCAATACGCTTCTCAAAACTTAATTCCGGTTACATTGGAGCTCGGCGGGAAATCCCCGAATATTTTCTTTGAAGACGTGATGGCGGAAGATGATGCATTCCTCGATAAAGCAGTTGAAGGTTTTGTTATGTTTGCCTTGAACCAGGGGGAAGTCTGTACATGTCCGTCGCGAGCACTGATTCAGGAATCCATTTACGATAAGTTCATGGAACGTGCACTTGAGCGTGTTAAAGCAATCAAGACAGGAAATCCACTGGATCCAACGGTCATGATGGGTGCGCAGGCGTCTACTGAACAATTGGAGAAAATTCTTTCCTACTTAGATATCGGAAAACAAGAAGGCGCAGAATGTCTGACGGGCGGAGAGCAGAACAAACTGGAAGGCGATCTCGCAGACGGTTACTACGTGAAGCCGACGGTATTTAAAGGACATAATAAAATGCGTATCTTCCAGGAGGAGATCTTTGGTCCTGTGGTGGCAGTTACGACATTCAAAGATAAAGAAGAAGCGCTGGAAATCGCGAACGACACATTATATGGACTGGGTTCAGGTGTATGGACGCGTGATATGAATACGGCGTACCGCTTCGGGCGCGGCATCCAGGCAGGGCGCGTATGGACAAACTGCTATCATGCATATCCTGCGCATGCTGCATTCGGAGGCTACAAAGCTTCAGGCATCGGCCGTGAAAACCACTTGCAGATGCTTGCACATTACCAGCAGACGAAAAACATGCTGGTAAGTTATGATGAAAGCAAACAAGGATTCTTTTAATCGAATCTGTCTGGAAGATCCGAAGTGAATGGAGGAATTCATATGCCGGATCGCGTAATCGCAACAAAAGAAGCATTGGATTTAATAGAACTGTTGAAGGAAAAGCACGGTCCTTTGATGTTTCATCAGTCTGGCGGCTGCTGTGACGGTTCATCCCCGATGTGTTACGAAGACGGGGATTTGATCGTAGGCAATCAGGATATACTGCTCGGTCATATTGGCGGCATGCCGTTCTATATGATGAAAAATCAGTTTGAATACTGGAAACATACACAGCTGATTATTGACGTAGTCGACGGACGCGGCGGGATGTTTTCGCTCGAGGGTGTGGAAGGAAAACGATTCCTAACCAGATCCCGTGCATTTACGGATGAGGAATACAAAGAATTATCTTCATAAAAAAAGCCTTCCCGGGTTTGGGAAGGCTCAAACTGAAAACGGCCCGGAGAAAATGCGGGTGCGTTTTCAGTTTTTTTATGCTATAAAACGTTGACGTTCTTCGGGTGTCGGCAGCATACATGATAACTCTTTTTTACCGAACCATTTATAACGGTTTGCTGCAACAAAGTCATATACCCGGTCCCGGATGGCCGGCGGGATGATGATAAATAAAAAGGCAAGATGCCATAATCCGTCCAGTTTTTTTGCAATTCGTAAAGCGGCGCCGGATTTCGTATAGGCTTTGCCGTTTTCAATCAGCACTAAACTATCCACATCATCCGCAATTTGATATTTTTGCCGAAGTTCTTTTCCCACATCATCCTGTAAGGACGCGAATGAAAAATGCCTGTAAGGGTCGCGCTTAATGATAAACTGTACGCTCGCATCGCAAAAATTACATTCGCCGTCAAATAATATGATTCTATTTCGTTTCATTCAAATTCGCTCCTTCGGAAATATTGGTATATCGTACTATACCCAATTGTCGGCGGTTTCACTCGCGTATAATAAACTGAATAATTTGAATAATCGGCGAGCTAGTGTATAATAGAAGGTGAATAGGCGTGTTTGGTCTTGTGTATCATATCTGATAGAAGGGGTGAGAAAGATGGAACGTACGTTTATTGATCCAGCGGAGTTGGAGCTGCGCAAAGATCCAGACTTTTTACGCTCTCTGAATATGGTAGGCGAAGGTGCACCGGTCCGCAATGCATTAAACGAGTGTGAAATTGTAGTGAAAAAGCTTGAGGAAATTGAGAACAGTCATGGATATGAAAAGCCTGGAAAACCCAGAAGCTGTGAGTTGTGAATCTTATATTATAAATATAGCAGTGACTCTTATCTGTTGCGGATAAGAGGCGCTGCTTTTTTATTTTTGATTGTACTGTGGCGCAAGCCCGTAACAACTTAGCCGGCTTGCATGTAATAGGGTATAAGGAGGTGGAGAAATGAATCAAGGACATTGTGGAATGTATGGACATCAGCACGGATGGCATGGCCAACCTGGTATGCCTGGTCAGCCGGGAATGCCGGGCGGACAGCAGCATCCGGGTTTTCAACCGGTTGTTTGTCCGACGCAGTATCGTTTTAATGACTGCTATACTAAACAAGAAATGCCTTTTATTCACCCAATCGTGAACGTAAATCGTCATCACGTTGTGGGGGTACCACAGCACTACTATACAGAGACAACTGAAGATGTAATGGGCTCTACTATTATGCCGGGCAGAGGACCGGGATTCGGAGGCATGGGACCAGGTTTTGGGCCAGGCTTTCGACCGGGTCAAGGAGGCATGTGGGGCGGCGGAGGTTGTCACCGTCGCAGAAGATGCCGCTAATCAGTTTGTAGAATAAAAACTCCGCTATCTCCGGTTTGTCAGAGATAGCGGAGTTCTTTATGTGTCCGGACTCTCGGGACGTTTCAGACCTGTCAAAAAGGCAAAGAGCGCCTTTCTGTCAGTTCTTCCAACGCCTGTCGAGTCTGCCCGGCGTTTTCCGCTTTTGTTCTCATCCAGCTTCAAACGCCAGACTCTCGGGACGTTTCAGACCTGCCAAAAAGGCAAAGAGCGCCTTTCTGTCAGTTCTTCCAACGCCTGTCGAGTCTGCCCGGCGTTTTCCGCTTTTGTTCTCATCCAGCTTCAAACGCCAGACTCTCGGGACGTTTCAGACCTGTCAAAAAGGCAAAGAGCGCCTTTCTGTCAGTTCTTCCAACGCCTGTCGAGTCTATCCGGCGTTTTCCGCTTTTGTTATTCCACGTTGAAGTATCGTGCGTCGGGGTGTGCGAAGACGATGGCGGATACGGATGCTTCCGGTTCCATCATGAATTCCTCGGTCAGGATGACGCCGTGATCTTCTGGTTTGATGAGTTTGAAGAGTTTCGCCTGGTCTTCCAGATTCGGACAAGCCGGATAGCCGAAAGAGAATCGCTGCCCCTGGTATTTGGCTGCGAAACGTTCGCGCATGGTGAAGTCTGTCGGGTCAGGGAAACCCCACTGATCTCGAATTTCCTGGTGAATCCGTTCGGCAAATCCTTCAGCCAGTTCTAAAGCAGTCGCCTGGAATGCATGGCTTTCAAGGAATTTCCCTTCTTCCTTCAGTTTATTTGCGTAATCACGAACTCCCTTGCCGGCAGTTACTTGCATGAAAGCAACGTAATCCATCTCGCCGCTGTCCACCGTTTTCAAGTAATCAGCCAAGCAAAGGAATGGCTCTTTGTCCTGGCGCGGGAACGTGAATCGCTCGATTTCCGTTTTGGAATCTTCAGGGTCGTAAATGATCACGTCATCGCCGTCTGCCTGGGCAGGGAAGAACTGATAAATACCGGAAGCGGTCATTTTATCTGATTGCAGGAACTCTGTGACCATTTCATGAAGTTGCACAGCCCGCTCATCTTTATTTTCAAGCATCTTGGCGACATTTCCCCGTAATCCGAGGTGATGGCCAATCAATGTGCGCATATTAACATAAGGGTGTAAATGGGCAACGGAATAATCTTTTACTACACGCCGGCGCAAATCTGTCGGCGTGAACACTGGAACGTCAGAACGTACAGTTTTCACAGGACGCGGCTTGACTGCGACTGCAGTAGCGCCGCGGCTTGCTTTAATCGCGTCATTAGTTTCCCGCTTTTCAATGCTTTCAGCAAGCTCTACAAGTAATGCTTCTTTGCCTTCACTTTGCAGCCGGTTTGCCAAATCAAGGCCCTGCATCGCATCTTTCGCAAAAATAACGGGACCGTCATATTCAGGAGCAATTTTAGTTTCAGTAAAACGTCTTGTCAGTGCCGCTCCGCCGACCATTACAGGTGTATCGATGCCAGCCGCTTTGAAGTCCTGTGCGGTCAAGACCATTTGCTGCGCGGACTTAACGAGCAGGCCGGATAAACCGACAATGTCGGGCTTTTCTTCCCGAATTACTTCGATTAAAGCGGCAGGTGTCACTTTGATTCCGATATCGATTACTTTGAATCCATTATTACTTAAAATAATTTCCACCAGGTTTTTCCCGATATCATGCACATCGCCTTTTACCGTGGCCAGTACGATCTTGCCTTTTCCGCTGTCGTCTTCTTTCTTATCCATAAACTGCTCCAGATATGAAACAGACGCTTTCATAACTTCTGCGCTTTGCAGAACTTCCGCTACGATGAGCTGGTTGTCGTTAAACAGCCTTCCGACTTCCGCCATTCCTTTCATTAAAGGTCCATTAATAATATCAAGCGGTGCATCGTACGTTTGTAAAGCGGCATCCAAGTCAGGAATCAGACCTTCTTTCGTGCCTTCCACTACATAGTAAGCCAAGCGTTCAGATACGGTTTTTGGTATGTCATTTTCCGTCTTTTCTTTTTTCTTTCCTCTGTAGAAAGCTGTGAAATCCGCAAGCGTCTCATCAGTTGTTGTAAACAGCAAGTCGTTCGCCAGCTTGATTTCATCCTCTGGAATGGAGGCGTAACGCTCCAGCTTCTCTGTATTAACAATCGCATAATCCAAGCCTGCTTGTGTACAGTGATATAAATATACTGCGTTCAGCACTTCACGGCCAACCGGCGGCAATCCGAATGACACGTTACTGACGCCCAGGGTCGTAAGAGTGCGTGGAAGTTTTTCTTTGATCATGCGAATTCCTTCAATTGTTTCTACAGCCGAGCCAATATACTGCTCATCTCCTGTGCCGACAGGGAAGACCAGCGGATCGAAAATAATATCCTCGGGGCGGATCCCCCATTTATTGACTAACAGGTCATAGGATCGCAGCGCGACTTCCAATTTACGCTCTCTTGTGACCGCCATTCCAGTTTCATCGATTGTCCCGACGACAACTGCGGCTCCATATTTCTTCACCAATGGAAGAACCGCGTCGAAGCGCTCTTCACCGTCTTCCAGGTTAATAGAGTTAATGATTGCTTTACCTTGAGAAAATTTCAATGCTTCTGCAATAACATTTTCATCTGTAGAGTCGATGACGAGCGGAACTTTGACTTTTTTCACGACTTCCTTCATAAAGCGTGTCATGTCGAGTAACTCATCACGATCTGGATTTGCAAGACAGATATCAAGAACATGGGCTCCGCGCTTCACTTGTGCGCGTGCGATTTCAGAAGCTTCCTCAAACTTTTCTTCCACAATTAATTGTTTAAACTTACGGGAGCCAATCACGTTTGTGCGTTCGCCGATCAGCAGCGGTCGCAATGTATCATCGTATAGCAGGGGCTCAATACCTGAAACTGCGTGTCCTTGAGGAGACTCGGGCATTTGACGGGGAGCTTTATCTTTCACTGCTTCCCGTATTGCGCGAATATGGTCAGGTGTTGTGCCGCAGCATCCGCCGACCATATTCAGCCAGCCTTTCTCAGCGAAGCCTTCCAGCTTTTTCGATAATGACTCGGGCGATTCATGATAATGACCTTCCTCGTCGGGCAATCCGGCGTTTGGGTAGCACGTGACATAGCTCGTTGCCAATTCAGATAATGAACGCAAGTGATCCGTCATGAATTCAGGGCCTGTTGCGCAGTTCAGGCCGACGGAAAGAGGGCTGGTATGTTCAATTGAAATATAGAATGCTTCGATACTTTGTCCCGCAAGCGTTGTACCCATCGGCTCGATTGTACCTGAAATCATAATGGGTATTTCACGTCCAAGTTCTTCAAATGCTTTTTTAATTCCGATGGTGCCGGCTTTGACGTTTAGCATATCCTGGCTCGTTTCCATCAGGATCAGGTCGCTTCCTGCCTCCACAAGGGCTTTTGCCTGTACGTAGAAATCATTGGACAGCTCATCAAACGTAATGCCGCCGGTGACAGAAAGTGTCTTAGTCGTAGGTCCGATTGCGCCTGCGACGAAGCGCGGCCATTCCGGCGTTGAGTATTTTGCCGCACTTTTTTTCGCGATTTCTACCGACTTTGCATTGATTTCATCTGCACGGTGCCCCAGTGAGAACTCGTTTAATACAAGCGGGGTGCCGCCGAAAGTATTGGTGCAAATGATATCTGCGCCCGCTTCCAAGTACTCGTCATGGATTCTTTCTAAAATGTCGGGCCGCAGCACACTGAGGTATTCGTTGCATCCATCGTATTCTTCTCCGCCGAAGTCTTCCGTCGAGAGGTCTTCCGCTTGCAGCATGGTTCCCATCGCGCCATCAATGATAAGGATTCGTTTCTCTAGTTGTTCTTCAATAGGATGTCTCTGCATGTGTTAATTCCCTCTCCTTCTGCTCATCTATTTCTTTAATATATTCATACAGCTCTAAGGTCATGTCGTAACGCAGGAATGGGGTGATGAGGTACAGGCCGTTAAAATACTTTGCCGCAGTGTCAATAAGTTCCTTGGCAATTTCAATGCCTGTTTCAGTTGCTTTTTTCCGGTCATCACCGCACTCGCGCATTCTTTCCAATACTTCGTCAGACAGCTTAATTCCAGGTACTTCATGATGCAGGAATTCCGCATTCCGTATATTCGTCAATGGCATAATTCCAATGAATATTGGTGTATCCAAATGTTTAGTTGCCTCGTATACTTCGATGATTTTCTCTTTTGTGTAAACTGGCTGCGTAATGAAGTAGTCGGCACCGGCTTCAATCTTCTTCTCCAGCCGCTGCACGGCCCGTTCAACGACGCGCACGTTCGGATTGAAGGCCGCTGAAATAGAGAAATTCGCTTTTTTCCGCAATGGTTTACCGGAGAATGAAATTCCTTCATTCAGTTTCTTGATCAGCTGCAGCAATTCCATGCTTGATACATCGTAGACGCTTGTTGCGCCCGGGAAGTCGCCAACTTTTGTCGGGTCACCTGTAACGGCCAGGATATCGTGTATGCCCAGAGCATCAAGTCCCATTAAATGTGACTGCAGGCCGATTAAGTTATGGTCACGGCAAGTTAAGTGTACAAGGGGACGGACATTATGCTGCATTTTTATAATAGAGCCCATCGCCATATTGCTGATCCGCGGGGAAGCCAGTGAATTATCCGCCATCGTAATTGCATCTACGCCTGCATCATACAGCAGGTTCGCCCCTTTAATGTAATCTTCAGTCTCCAGGTGGCGCGGTGTATCCAGTTCCACAATCACTGTCCGTTCTGTTTTAGCCTTTTCATGGAGCGGCTGATGCTTTACAGGGCCGGCTTCCTGAATCACAATCGGTTTTGATGGCTGTACAACTTTTTTAGTAACAGGTGACAGCCCTTCTAATCGTGTTTTGGCAGCTTTAATATGTTTAGGCGTTGTACCGCAGCATCCGCCGATCAGCCGAACTCCCTGGTCACGCAGCAGCACGGCGGCGCGGCCGAAATACTCTGCTTCTGATTCATACACAATTCGCCCGTCTTCAACATCCAGCAGGCTGGCGTTTGGATAAGCGGATAAAAATGCTTTTTCCGGCAAGGTGACGTTTTCGAATGCCTGAATTGTATGATACGGACCGAGGCGGCAGTTGACTCCTACGATTTCAGCGCCGAGTGAATCGAGCTGATGCAGTGCATCATTCAAGGAAAGTCCGTTTTGTAAAACGCCGGGATCATGCATGGATACTTGGGCAATCAATGGAACATCTGTAATCTCGCGCAACGTGGTTACAACTGAAGACAGTTCCTCGAAATCATAGTACGTCTCCAACAGCAGACCGTCCGGATCACCGGTCAATAATGCATCTGCCTGTTCAAGAACGACTTTCTTAATTTCGTCCAACGTCGCATCGCTTTTGCGAATTCCGCGCAGACCGCCGATCGTCCCTAAAACAAACTGTCCGCCTGGTGCAGCTGCGCGCTTGGCAATTTGAATGGCTGCTTTATTGTAATCTGTTACGCGGTTCTCCAGCCCGTAACGTGCCAGCTTAATAGCGTTCGCACTGTACGTATTCGTTTGAATGATATCTGCTCCTGCCTCAATATAATCCTGGTGAATCTTTTCTATAATTTCGGGCTTTTCTATATTCAGTTCTTCATAACAATAATCAATTCCATAAGAATATAAAATGGTTCCCATCGCCCCATCTGCAGTGAGGACATTTGTTTGAAGTTTCTCCAGCAATGACATAATCCCGTCTCCCCTTTACCGTTATAATTAAAAAAAGCCTTCAAGTATATTAGAAGGCTTTGTAATCTCAATGACTAGTTCCCTCTCATCTTTTCAGTATGACACCATCCCATACTGCTGGAAGTAGCACCTTGCCTAAATAGCTGGTTGCTGAAGCGTCGACGGGCCAGTCCCTCAGCTTCTCTTGATAAGATACGATCTTATTAAATTATTTCGATAATTCTAACCATATCATAGCGGCTTTGTCGGTCATCGTCAAGTGAACGATTAGTGAAGTTCATAAAGATGGTTCGTTTCATAGAGAAACTGCTGCAGATATGATAAAATTGAAAGAATAACTTGAAAAGGTGAGGTATTATGCGGTTTTTTAAATACTCTTTTCCGATCGCTGTTCTTGTAGGCACACTTGCCTGGATTATGCTCGGCAACAGTTACGAAGAAGTTGCTTATGATATGCGGGTGTACATTACGATCGGAGCTGCTATATTCAGCGGTCTGCTTTCCTCCATTTTATTCCGCAAAGAAAAAGAAGAACAGATTGACGAAAAAAAGTAAGGCTGACAGCGCTGTGCTGGCGGTCTTTTTTTTTTGCTTTGTTTTATGTCAACCTATAAAAATATGTTATTGACACAAATTGAGTTAACCATTATCATTTTACTAGTAACTAAAAGAAAAAAGAGGTGTCATAATGACAACAGCAACAGAAAGACGTCCCGTGAGCAAATTCAGTGCACTGACGATTGTATACAGCGGGATGTTTGCAGCTTTGATGATGATTGGAGCGAACATCACTTCATTCGTACCGTTTTTGGTGGTCGGAGGCGTCCCCATCACTTTGCAGACGTTTTTTGCCATCCTGTCAGGTTTATTACTAGGCAGCCTTCTTGGCGCTCTGTCCATGACAGTGTATATGTTAATCGGGCTGGCAGGCGCACCGGTTTTCGCTAAATTTTCGGGCGGCTTTGGCCAAATTTTGAGTCCTACATTTGGTTTTATCGTAACGTTCATTTTAATAGCCTATGTAGCCGGAAAAATCGTAGAGAAAAATCATTCACTGCCTGCATTTATTATTGCAGCATACGTCGCAACAGCAATCAATTACATACTGGGCACGAACTGGATGTATTTGGCCTATAAAATGTGGGCTGCTGCGCCGGAAGTATTCACCTACAAAATAGCCTGGCTGTGGATGGTTCCGCCGTTACCGAAAGATCTTCTTCTGGCAGCGCTGGCAGGTATCTTTGCATTCAGGATTTCAAAACATTTGAAAGTGAGGCGTACATTATAATGGATTATCAACAATTGGCTAATAAAGTTCTTGAGGGGCACGTGCTGAATGATGAGGAAGCGCTCGCAATATTAAACAGCCCTGACGAAGATCTGCTATTATTACTGCACGCGACTTACTCACTTCGATCACATTATTTTGGGAACAAAGTAAAGTTAAACATGATCATTAATACGAAATCAGGTCTTTGTCCAGAGAACTGCGGCTACTGCGCGCAGTCCATAGTTTCTAAGGCGCCGGTCGAGAAATACGCCATGATGAAATCGGAAGAAATTCTTGAAGGTGCAGAACGTGCCGCGGCCAATAAAGCGGGCACCTATTGTATCGTGGCAAGCGGGCGCGGACCGAGGGAAAAAGAACTTGATATTGTCATTGATTCCGTCAGACAGATCAAGGAAAAACACAAAGGGATGACAGTTTGTGCTTGTCTCGGTATTTTAAAACCTGAACAGGCGGTCCGTCTGAAAGAAGCGGGAGTTGACCGCTATAACCACAACTTAAACACGTCCGCGGAACATCATGAGAATATCACGACATCACATACATATGATGATCGCGTAAATACTGTCGGACATGCCAAAGAAGCAGGAATTTCTCCGTGTTCGGGCGTAATTATCGGTATGCGTGAAACAAAACAGGATGTGATATCCATGGCGCACAGCCTTCGCGCGCTCGATGCCGATTCGATACCTGTAAACTTTCTGCACGCGGTGGATGGGACACCGCTGGAAGGAACATCTGAATTGGATCCGCGCTATTGCCTGAAAGTCCTTTGCTTATTCCGCTTTATCAATCCTAGCAAAGAAATCCGCATATCTGGAGGACGTGAAGTAAACCTGCGGAGTCTCCAGCCGCTCGGCCTCTACGCCGCCAACTCTATCTTCATCGGTGACTACCTGACAACAGCAGGCCAGGAAAACGATCAGGATCGAAAAATGCTCGAAGACATGGGCTTTGAAGTAGACTTGGAACCATTACGGCAAGAACCGGTAACTATATAGCACGAAAAGAACTGTCCCGGAATCAGCTTCCGGCGACAGTTTTTTTGACTGAAGGGAGGAGCGGGTACTCGATTCCCTGCGGCAGCTGCTGTTGACTGGAATATCTGTCAGCGGCGTTGCGGTACTCTTCTTGCATTTTGTCTAGAGTGAAATTGAATAATCAGCAGCCGACAGTGACAACCTAGCATCAGATTAACTTTTAACTTCTTGAGGTATACATACAAACAAATCAATTGCATCCAGCCGGTTTCCTGCGATACAATCAAGTCAAAGATAGTCAAAGTCAACTGGAAGATTGAGCGAAACGAGGTGACGAGATGCGGAATATTTCTGACATTATTGAAGGGTATTTGAAGTCCATTATCGAAAAGGAAGATAGTGCTTCTATAGAAATTAAACGAAATGAAATAGCTGAAAAGTTCCAATGCGTACCTTCGCAGATTAACTACGTAATCAAAACCCGCTTTACAGTCGAAAGAGGTTATGCGGTGGAATCGAAGCGCGGAGGCGGCGGCTATATCCGGATATACCGCGTACAGACTAACTCCCGTAAAGAATTGCTTGAACAGGCATTGGAAGTCCTGGAGACGGAAGCCTCCTCCACCATGGCTGAAGACGTCATCATCCGTTTAATAGAAGAAGAAGTGATTACAGAGCGTGAAGCCAAGCTGATGCTCGCAGCTGTCGGCCGTTCCACATTGCGTTATATGCTGCCTGAACGCGATGCACTGCGTTCGCGTATCCTTCGCGCTATGTTAATCACATTAATTTATGAAGAGATAGAATGAGGTGAATCACCATGCTTTGTGAAAATTGTAAAGAACGGCCTGCGACTGTCGTGTTTAAGCAAGAGACGCCAACCGGCATAACAGAGCGGCATTTATGTGATAAATGCGCATTTTATTCGCAAACATTTTCTTTCAGCCCCGGCCAGGAACCTTTATCGATTCAACAGTTTTTAGCACATTGGCTTGGCGGATCAGAGCTGTTTTCAGAACAGAAGGCAGATGAAAAATTACCGGATGGCCCTAAATGTCCGAATTGCGGCCTGACCTTCCATCGTTTTCTCGATGTAGGGAAGTTCGGCTGTGCGACATGCTACGATGCTTTCCGTCAGCAGCTGCCGAGAGTGTTTGCCAAGCTGCATAATGGACATACACAACATGGGGGAAAGATCCCTGTATCGCTGAATGAGCGTTTTGCTTTAAAGAGAAAACTCGAAGATATCCGTACGAAAATGCGAGAAGCCGTGGAAGAAGAGCGTTTTGAAGAAGCGGCGGCATTGCGGGATGAAGCAAACCTGGTGAAGCGGCAATTGGACGACGGGGGTGACGATGAGCATGTCATTTGAGAAATTCATCAATCAGGAATTGACGGGGTGGATGGTAGCCGAAGGAGAACATGCAGATATTGTTCTGTCTACGAGAATCAGGCTGGCACGCAATCTTCAGGATCATCTGTTCCCTGTCTGCGCATCACAAGAAGATGCCGCCGCAGTGGATGAAGCGGTACATCAGGCGGTCAGTAAAATGCGGGATCAGCACTTTACGGGCACAGCAATGGTGGATTTGACTCCGCTGCAGAGGCAAATACTGGTCGAGAAACACTTGGTCAGCCCGCAGTTGATTGATCCCGAAAAGCATGGTTCTGTTCTTCTTTCCGAAGATGAAACGATCAGCATAATGGTTAATGAAGAAGATCATATCCGCATTCAATGCATTTACCCGGGCTTTCAAATTGATGAGGCGTACGAACTTGCCGACCGAGTCGACAGCGAGATGGAAAAAAACATCGATTATGCATTCGATGAGACATTTGGTTATTTGACAAGCTGTCCGTCTAATACCGGAACAGGAATGCGTGCTTCGGTCATGATGCATTTGCCTGCACTGACAATCACGAAACAGATTGAGCGGATTATCCCTGCCATCTCGCGTCTTGGAATGGTTGTGCGCGGGAGTTACGGGGAAGGCAGTGAGGCTCTCGGGAATATTTATCAGATTTCCAATCAAATAACGCTTGGTAAATCCGAAGAGGAGATCCTGAAAGATTTGAAGAGCATTTCGGCGCGCCTGATTGCCCACGAGAGGAAATCGCGTGAACTATTACTCGCCAAATCAGAAGTTCACTTGGAGAACAGATTATTCCGGTCATTGGGGACGCTGACCCATGCGCGCATCCTTCCATCGGCAGAAGCGGCAAAATGTTTGTCTGACGTCCGTTTGGGTATTGATTTAAATATCATAGAAAATATAGACATGAGTGTTTTGAATGAATTGATGATTTTCATGCAGCCCGGCTATCTGCAGCAATATGCAGGTACAGAATTAACATCGGATGAACGTGATATTCTCCGCGCGCAATTATTCCGTGACCGGCTGAAGATCGAACGGTCGGCTGAACCGGACGGGGATCAAGAACTTTCGTGAGCAAAGGTTTTGCAAGAGGTGCGGAAAACATTTATAATTAATCAAAGATAGTCAAAGTCAATATGCCAATCAGGTTGTATCGTAATCTGACATGAATATATATAGTGATATGAAACAAGGCAATGATGCGTTACCTGGCATAACATAGAATATATCTACTGATAAAGGAAAGAGGGGAATGAATATGATGTTTAATCGATTTACACAACGTGCACAAAAAGTTTTACAGCTTGCTCAAGAAGAGGCCATTCGTCTGAAGCACGAATCTATCGGTACTGAACACATTCTGCTGGGCTTGATTCGAGAAGGCGGAGGCATTGCAGCAAAAGCTTTAGAAGCGATTAATGTGAGTGCGGATACCATCGAACGTGAAGTGGAAATTTTGGTGGGTGTAGGCTCTAAAGATGTCGGTCCGATCGTTCATTATACACCTCGGGCCAAACGTGTCATCGAACTGTCTGTCGATGAGTCACGTAAGCTGGGCCATTCTTATATCGGCACAGAGCATATTTTACTGGCACTGATCCGTGAAGGAGAAGGCGTGGCAGCGCGCGTTCTTAATAACGCCGGAGTCAGTTTGAACAAAGCCCGCCAGCAAGTACTTCAATTGCTTGGCAATGACGAAAGCTCTGCCGGAAATCCGGCGAACTCGGCATCCGCAGCGACACCGACACTTGACAGCCTGGCGCGTGATTTAACTGAAATCGCACGTGAAGGAACACTGGATCCAGTAATTGGACGAAGCAAAGAAATTACGCGGGTGATTGAAGTGCTGGCACGCCGTACAAAGAATAATCCGGTGCTGATTGGTGAGCCGGGTGTCGGTAAAACGGCAATCGCAGAAGGCTTGGCACAGCAAGTTGTCAATAATGAAGTGCCAGAAATTCTGCGCGATAAGCGTGTAATGACACTGGATATGGGTACGGTTGTAGCGGGGACGAAATACCGCGGAGAATTTGAAGACCGTATGAAAAAAGTGATGGAAGAGATTCGTCAGGCGGGGAATATCATCTTGTTCATCGATGAACTGCACACATTAATCGGGGCTGGCGGAGCGGAAGGTGCAATTGATGCATCGAACATCTTAAAGCCGTCCTTGGCTCGCGGTGAACTGCAATGTATCGGCGCTACAACGCTTGATGAGTACCGTAAATATATTGAAAAAGACGCAGCGCTTGAACGCCGTTTTCAGCCGATTCAGGTAGATGAGCCGTCTGTAGAAGAAACCATTCAGATTATCAAAGGACTTCGTGATCGTTATGAAGCGCACCATCGCGTGAAAATTACGGATGAGGCTGTCGAGGCGGCTGCGAAATTGTCCGACCGCTATATTTCAGACCGTTTCTTACCGGATAAAGCGATAGACTTAATTGATGAAGCGGGATCAAAAGTTCGCTTGCGCTCTTACACAACTCCTCCAAATCTGAAGGAGCTTGAAGTGAAGCTTGAAGCAATCCGCTCGGAGAAAAATGCAGCCGTTCAAAGTCAGGAATTCGAAAAAGCTGCTTCCTACCGGGATAAAGAGCAGAAAATGAAAGATGAACTGGAAAAAACGAAAGCGGCATGGAAAGAAAAACAAGGAAAAACAGAGTCAGAAGTAACGGTCAATGACATTGCGTCCGTGGTAGCGATGTGGACGGGAGTTCCTGTTGACAAGATTGCAGAAACAGAATCCGTTAAACTGCTGAACATGGAAGAAATACTGCATGAGCGTGTCATTGGGCAAAATGAAGCGGTCAATGCGATCTCTAAAGCGATACGCCGTGCGCGTGCCGGATTAAAAGATCCGAAACGTCCGATTGGCTCATTCATCTTCCTTGGTCCTACAGGTGTAGGTAAAACGGAGCTGGCCCGTGCATTGGCGGAAGTAATGTTTGGCGATGAAGACGCGATGATCCGTATCGACATGTCAGAGTATATGGAGAAACATGCGACATCCCGTTTAGTCGGATCACCTCCAGGCTATGTAGGCTACGATGAGGGCGGCCAGTTAACAGAGAAAGTTCGCCGTAAGCCTTACTCTGTTGTATTGCTTGATGAGATTGAAAAAGCGCATCCGGATGTATTTAATATACTGCTGCAAGTATTGGAAGACGGACGTTTAACAGATTCAAAAGGCCGTACAGTTGATTTCCGTAACACAGTAGTTATCATGACTTCCAACGTCGGAGCAACTGAATTGAAGAAAAACCGATATGTCGGCTTTAATATCCAGGATGGCGAGTCTGATTACGACGACATGAAGGAAAAAATGCTTGCAGAATTGAAAAAAGCATTCCGTCCTGAGTTCTTGAACCGTGTGGACGATATGATTGTTTTCCATTCATTGGAGAAAGAGCACTTGCGTGAAATTGTCAGCTTGATGAGTGAAGATCTTGCGAAGCGTCTTGCTGAGCAGGACATCGAGTTAGTATTAACAGAAGCTGCTAAAGATAAGATCACAGATCAAGGATACGATCCGGAATACGGAGCCCGTCCGCTGCGCCGTGCATTACAGAAACACGTGGAAGATCGTTTATCTGAAGAATTGCTGGAAGGTAAAGTTCTTATGGGTGAAAAAGTAATTATTGACGTAGAAGATGAAAAGTTCATAGTGCGTACGGAGAAGCAGACGGTTTTAGCAGAAAAATAATTAAATGAATGTCAGGATAGCTCGCTCGCTTAGGTTTTTAAAAAGCGCAGCGGGCTGTCCTTTTCGTATTTCATACAGGGAGAGAGTATATGGCTAAGCGTAAATCAAAGTTCATGTGCCGTTCTTGCGGATATGAGTCACCTAAATGGATGGGGCGCTGTCCGGGATGCGGTGAATGGAACACGATGGATGAAGAAGTGGAAATTGTACAAAAGGGCCCCCGTGCTGCATTTCAGCACGGTGATAAAGTAAAGCAAAAAGCGTTGCCGATCAGTGCAGTTGAAATGGTTGAAGAGCCGCGTGTGAAAACGGAACTGGAAGAATTAAACCGTGTGCTTGGCGGCGGGATTGTGCCCGGTTCGCTCATTCTGATTGGCGGAGATCCGGGGATCGGGAAATCCACATTGCTGCTGCAAGTATCGTCATTGCTTGCGAATCAGCAGCAGCGTGTACTGTATATATCAGGGGAAGAATCAATCAGGCAAACAAAATTACGGGCGGAACGATTAGGCGTAAAATCAGACGAGCTATATATCTATGCAGAAACCGATCTTGGCATGATCCACGAAACGGTAGACGACGTAAAACCGAAGTTTGTCATCGTTGACTCTATTCAAACTGTGCATCATCCCGAAGTATCGTCGGCACCGGGAAGTGTGTCCCAGGTCCGGGAATGTACTGCGGAATTAATGCGCATTGCGAAGACGCAAAACATCGCAATATTCATCGTTGGTCATGTAACTAAAGAAGGTCAGATTGCGGGACCGCGGCTGCTCGAGCATATGGTAGACACCGTGCTGTATTTTGAAGGAGAACGCCACCATACTTACCGTATTTTAAGAAGTGTGAAAAACCGTTTTGGATCGACCAATGAAATCGCCATATTCGAGATGCTGCAATCGGGGCTGAAAGAAGTCCTGAATCCGTCCGAGCTGTTCTTGCGGGAACGCTCGCAGGGGGGAGCGGGTTCGACCATTGTAGCGTCGATGGAAGGAACGAGGCCAATATTGGTGGAAATTCAGGCGCTGATGACTCCTTCGAGCTTCAATTACCCGAAACGGATGGCAACGGGGCTGGATCAAAACCGCGTATCTTTATTGATGGCAGTTCTCGAAAAACGTGCCGGGATGCTACTGCAGACCCAAGATGCGTATATTAAGGTGGCCGGCGGCGTAAAACTGGATGAGCCGGCTATTGATTTAGCGGTGTTATTAAGCATTGTATCCAGCTATAAAGATACGGCTGTCGGCGCGAGGGATTGTTTTGTCGGAGAAGTGGGACTGACGGGTGAGGTCAGAAGGGTATCCAGAATAGAGCAGCGCGTGACAGAAGCAGCGAAGCTGGGCTTTGACCGGATAATCATTCCGTCTTCCAATCTTGGCGGCTGGGATATTCCATCCGGTATTGAAGTGGTGGGGGTAGAGACAATTATGGAAGCTTTAGGAGTGGCGTTCAGATAAACCTGACCTTCAGACTGCCGATAAATACCGCTGAAAAGCCCATGAAACTTTACCAGTGTTTATAAGGTCCTAGTAGGCACAGTGAGGAATTTTTAGAAATTCCTCACTAAACCTAAGCGGGCGACGATGATTCGTTGTATACTATTAAGAAAAGGAGGTGGAAGAATATGTTGAAAAGCGTAGTTCAAGTTTCATTCCTGTTAATCGGAGGAACTCTCGGTGTATTATTTTTACCGTACTTATTTGTTATGTTCGAGTTTACGTCTCGCCCTATTATAGAAAATCCCTATGTAGAGGCTATTATAGGTGCTATCATTCTATTTTTATTGAGCATATTTTTAACAGAACCGATTGTGAATTTCGTTAAATGGATTGAAGAACGGCTTCTTAAAGCGCCGATCATGGATTTGTTATTCGGAACAGTGGGGCTGGTCGTCGGGTTAAGTGTTGCATTTTTATTCAGTTTTGGATTAAATGCAATTGACTTTCCGGTCATTTCATCTGTTTTGCCGGTCTTACTGTCCATCCTGCTCGGTTATTTAGGGTTCCAGGTAGGTTTTAAAAAATGGGAAGAGTTCATCAATGCCTTTTCCGCTCTGCGTAATACGTCGGTAAAAAAGAAGGATTCAGCAGAGCCTGTTGCCGCACCGCCGAAAAAAGACGTCTATAAATTGCTGGATACGAGTGTTATTATCGACGGGCGTATTGCCGATATTGTCGCCACGGGATTCCTTCAGGGAATATTGGTGGTGCCGCAGTTTGTGCTGACAGAATTACAGCACATAGCCGATTCTTCTGACACATTGAAACGGACGAAGGGCAGACGCGGGCTGGATATTTTGAAACGTCTGCAAAATGATGAAGGTCCTCAAGTGCTTATTACAGATGAGGACATCCCGAATGTAGCGGAAGTGGATCTGAAGCTGGTGAAGCTGGCGAAGAAAATGGACGGACTTGTAGTGACGAATGATTTTAACTTGAATAAAGTATCCGATTTGCACGGTGTTGCCGTATTGAACATCAATGACCTTGCGAATGCGGTAAAACCGGTCGTCATCCCCGGTGAAGAAATGCACGTTGTCGTAATTAAGGATGGAAAAGAACATAATCAGGGTGTCGCATACTTAGATGACGGTACGATGATTGTAATAGAAGATGGCCGATCCCATATTGGGGATGCGATTGACGTAGTGGTGACAAGTGTCCTTCAGACATCTGCCGGACGAATGATTTTCGCGAAACCAAAAGGGCGGTAAACAGAAAGCAGAGTGACGAATGTGAAGTATACAGTGATGATTCCTGCTGCGGGAAGCGGCAAACGTATGGGTGCCGGACAAAACAAGCTCTTCCTGAAAATCGGAGAGCATCCCATTTTGTATCATACAGCAGGAATATTTCAGGAAGACCCCAATTGTGAAGAAGTGATAATGGCTGTAAAACCGGAAGAGCAGGATACGATTCAAAAAATACTTGGACAGCGGAAACACGCGAAGCCCGTTACGTTTGTGGAAGGCGGCGGTGAACGGCAAAACAGTGTAGCGGCCTGCATTGACGCGTATAAAGGAAATGGCATTGTACTCGTTCATGACGCGGCGAGACCGTTCCTGAATTCATCCGTCATCAGCGAGCTGGTACGCACGGCGAGCGAAAAAGGTGCGGCGATTGCTGCGGTTAAAGCGAAAGACACAATCAAGTATGCAGAAGACGGCACTGTGCGGGAGACGCTGGAACGTGAAAAGCTGTGGCTCGTACAGACGCCGCAGGCTTTTCGCTATGAATTACTGAAAGAGGCCTCTGAGTCTGCTGTTCGTGACGGCTTTCTCGGGACGGATGAATCGATGCTGGTTGAACGGCTGGGCCACAGCGTACAAGTGGTGGAAAGTTCATATGATAATGTCAAGATGACCACCCGGGAAGACCTTGCAATTGGTGAGATCTTGCTGGCTAGAAGAAAATAGGAGGAATTGTTTCATGTTTCGAATTGGACAGGGTTTTGACGTACATGCATTTGCTGAAGACCGGCCGCTGATTATCGGCGGTATTACGATCCCGCATACTAAAGGATTGATTGGCCACTCAGATGCTGATGTATTATTGCATACAGTTACGGATGCTGCGCTTGGCGCAATCGGCAAAGTAGATATCGGCACGCATTTTCCAGACACGGATGAAGCGTTCAAAGACGCGGACTCCGCGGTTTTGTTGGAGAAGGTGTGGGCAATGGTGAAAGAAGAGGGGTATCGCTTAGGCAATATCGATTGTACGATTATTGCACAGCGTCCGAAGATGGCACCGTATATCGGCGATATTCGTGAACGTGTAGCGGAGCTGCTTGAAGCGGATCTCTCACAAGTGAATGTAAAGGCAACGACGACTGAACGGCTTGGTTTTCCGGGACGTGAAGAAGGAATTGCCGCTATGGCAACTATTTTATTGATGAAAAACGGCTGACTGTTAAAATATCCGGTTCAATGATAAAATGAATAGGAAATTATATAAGAACGTAATCGACTCAGAACGGAGAGGTATTCATTATGACACAAGAAGTACGTGTGCGCTACGCACCGAGTCCAACGGGCCAACTGCATATCGGCGGGGCGCGGACTGCATTATTCAACTATTTATTCGCCCGTCATTATAACGGGAAATTCATTATTCGAATTGAAGACACTGATACGGAACGAAATATCGAGAGCGGTGAGCTGTCACAGCTTGAAAATCTTACATGGCTTGGTATCCATCACGACGAATCCATTGACGTAGGCGGGGAGTACGGACCGTATCGTCAAACGGAACGACTGGATCTGTACAAAGACTATGCGGATCAGATGCTGGAAAAAGGGCATGCATACAAATGTTTCTGTACACCTGAAGAATTGGAAGCGAAACGGGACGCACAAAAAGAATCGGGAATCGCTGCGCCGATGTACGACGGGACATGCCGTCATTTGACGGCGGAACAAGTGGCGGAAAAAGAGGCGGCCGGTCAGCCTTATACTATCCGTATGCGTGTGCCTGAAGACACAACCTATACAATCGAAGACCTTGTGCGCGGCACGGTCACCTTCGAATCAAAAGACATCGGTGACTGGGTCATGGTCAAGACTAACGGCATTCCAACGTATAACTTTGCAGTAGTAGTGGATGATCATTTAATGAAAATCACCCACGTTTTCCGCGGAGAAGAGCACTTGACAAACACACCGAAACAGTTGATGGTATTCGACGTATTCGGCTGGGACCACCCGCGTTTTGGTCATATGACGCTCATTGTTAACGAAGAGCGTAAAAAACTGTCCAAACGCGATGAGTCAATCATTCAATTCATCACACAATATAAAGATTTGGGTTATTTGCCGGAAGCGATGTTCAATTTCTTTGCTTTGCTGGGATGGTCGCCGGTTGGAGAAGAAGAGATTTTCTCCCACGACGAACTCGTTCAGCAATTTGATGAATCCCGGCTGTCCAAATCCCCTTCTATGTTCGATACGAATAAATTAACGTGGATGAATAACCAATACATTAAGAAGCTGTCACTTGAAGAAGTTATTGAATTAACATTGCCTCATCTGCAAGCAGCGGAATTAGTTTCTGAAAACATGTCGGCTGAAGAACAGGCGTGGGTGCATGACCTGATCGCGTTATATCATGGGCAGTTAAGCTTTGGCGCTGAAATTGTCGAGCTGTCCGCCCAGTTCTTCCACGATACGGTTGAATATGATGAAGCAGCATCGGAAATTTTGGCAGGTGAACAAGTGCCGGAAGTGATGACTTCACTTAAAAAGCACCTGGAAGAATTAGAAACATTCGACGCACCTTCCATCAAAGCGGCGATTAAAGCAGTTCAAAAAGAAACAGGCCATAAAGGCAAGAACTTATTTATGCCTATACGCGTAGTAGCGACCGGTGAAACTTCCGGACCTGAACTTCCAGACGCAATTGCCTTGATCGGCAAGGAGAAAATTATTAAGCGTGTCGAAAGATTTGCAAAATAATCAATATTGACATTTCGGTGATTTTGTGTAAAATGAACCTAATATGAAGCGTCATATAAAAAGCGTTGAGAAGGAAAGTACGTAGTGGAGACTCTCTAGAGAAGGTCATCTTGGCTGGAAATGACCCGAGCTGTTCACTATCGAAATGCACCTTTGAGCGATGAGCCGAAACTGTTAGTAGGCCATACGTATCGTCTGCGTTAAAGACATTAAGCGGGGAGATTCCATATCTCCCAAGCGGAGTGGAACCACGCAAATCATGCGTCTCTGTCATCATCGGTGACGGGGGCGCTTTTTTTATCTTTATAAAAAGAAAAAAGGGGGAAGTTCATTGTTCAAACGTATGAAAGAAGATATCCGCTGTATTTTTGATCAGGATCCGGCAGCCCGCAGCACAATGGAAGTGGTCTTAACATATTCGGGATTGCATGCTATCTGGATGCACCGTATCGCGCATGTATTTTATAAAAGGAATCTTCGCTTTCTTGCTCGTGTTGTTTCGCAGATCAGCAGGTTTTTTACAGGTATTGAAATTCATCCGGGAGCAGTGATAGGCAGACGTCTTTTTATTGACCACGGAATGGGTGTAGTGATAGGGGAAACTTGTGAAATTGGAGATGACGTAACGTTGTACCAAGGAGTAACGCTTGGCGGAACGGGTAAAGAAGGCGGTAAGCGGCATCCGACACTGCATGATAATGTTCTGGTGGCATCTGGAGCAAAAGTGCTTGGCTCGATTACAATCGGGGAAAATAGTAAAGTCGGTGCCGGTTCAGTTGTCTTGAAAGAAGTCCCGCCGAATTCAACGGTAGTAGGCATACCAGGGAAAATTGTTATATCTAACGGCGTTCGCGTAAATGATAAGCTGGAGCACTCCACATCCGATCCAATTGCGGATGAAATCAAACGTCTGGAACAGCAAATTCAAGAGTTGAACGTGCGGACGCAGCAGTTGGAAACTATGAATGGAGAAAAAGGAGATTTACATGAGCATTCAACTTTATAATACATTAACACGTAAAAAAGAGGCATTCGTTCCGATAGAAGAAGGTAAGGTCAAAATGTATGTCTGCGGCCCTACTGTTTATAATTATATTCATATAGGAAATGCGCGTCCCGTTATTGTATTTGATACAATTCGACGGTACTTGGAATACCGCGGCTATGAGGTGAATTACGTATCGAATTTCACGGACGTGGACGATAAAATTATTAAAGCGGCCAATGAACTGAATGAAGAGGTGGGAGAATTAACCGAGCGTTTTATCGCTGCGTTTCACGAAGATGTCAGTGCACTCGGCTGCGAAGAAGCGACAGCCCATCCGCGGGTGACCGAGCATATTGATGACATTGTGGAGTTCATCCAACTTCTGATGGATAAAGGATTCGCCTATGAATCCGAGGGAGATGTCTATTTCCATACACGTAAATTTGACGGTTACGGGAAACTGTCTCACCAGTCGATTGATGAATTGAAAGTAGGGGCGCGTGTGGAAGAAAACGCGATCAAAACCGATCCGCTTGATTTCGCGCTATGGAAAGCGGCGAAAGAAGGAGAAATTGCGTGGGACAGTCCGTGGGGGAAAGGCCGTCCGGGCTGGCATATTGAATGTTCGGTTATGGCGAAAGAGCTTCTCGGCGACACGATAGATATTCATGCTGGCGGACAGGATCTGACGTTCCCGCACCATGAGAATGAAATCGCCCAATCCGAAGCGGCTACCGGCAAGACATTCGCTAACTACTGGATGCATAACGGTTATATTAATATCGATAACGAGAAGATGTCCAAATCACTCGGAAACTTTATTTTGGTCCATGATATCCGAAAGCAAATCGATCCGAAAGTACTTCGTTTTTTCATGCTATCTGTCCACTATCGACATCCGGTCAACTTTGCACAGGATTTGGTAGAAAGCGCGGCAAACGGATTGGAACGGATCCGAACTGCTTACAGCAATCTGCAGCACCGTCTGACGATTTCAGCGGACTTGGCGGAGGATTCACAGCCGTGGCTTGACCGAATCAGCGAGCAGATTACTTCATTTGAAACGGCAATGGATGACGATTTCAACACTGCAAACGCAATTGCATCTATTTTCGAGCTGTCGAAGCAGGCGAATGTTTATTTACTTGAGAAGAACACGGACCGTCTTGTACTTCAGCAATTCATCGATGCGTTTGATCAGCTGATGGGAGTTCTCGGCCTGCCGTTTGATCGCGCAGAGGAATTAGTGGATGACGAAGTGGATGCATTGATACAGGAACGTCTGGATGCACGAAAAAATTGTGATTTCGCAAGAGCGGATGAAATACGTGATGAATTAAAGGCGAAGGGCATCGTATTGGAAGATACAGCGCAGGGCACGCGCTGGAAAAGAGGGTAACGGCGTGGAGAATTTACGCGATATAGATGTCAAACAGCTTAATGCACTGGCGCTCGCCTATATGGGAGACGCCGTGTATGAACAAGCTGTCAGAGAACACCTGCTGCGGTGTGGCCGTGTGAAACCGCAAGTTTTGCACAAAGAAGCCACGCGTTTTGTTTCGGCGAAAGCGCAGGCCAGAATTATACTGACAATGAAAGAACAGCAATTATTAACGGATGAAGAGCAAGCGGTCATGCGGCGCGGCCGCAATGCAAAAGCCGGCTCTGTCCCTAAAAATACAGATGTCACAACGTACAACTACAGCTCTGCATTCGAAGCAGTCCTCGGGTATGTGTATTTATTGGATCGGCAGGAGCGTCTGGCTGAACTGATAAAGACGGCGATTCGTTTAGTGGAGCAACCTGAGGAGGAAAAGGCATGACAGAGCAAGAAGTTGAACTGATTGGCGGACGGAATCCGGTAGCGGAAGCGCTGCGTTCAGGCCGGCAGCTGAATAAAATTTGGGTGGCAGAAGGCGTTAACAAGAAAAGTATCGGTGAAATTATGAAATTGGCAAAAGAGGCAGGGATTG
This sequence comes from Sporosarcina sp. P37, assembly GCF_002109365.1. Lineage (NCBI taxonomy): Bacteria > Bacillati > Bacillota > Bacilli > Caryophanales > Caryophanaceae > Sporosarcina > Sporosarcina sp. P37. Next base: position 1,606,532 of record NZ_CP015349.1, on the reverse strand, counting down.
TCGTACAGACAGCGCCGAAGCAGAAGCTTGACGGCATGACAGATCTAAGTCATCAGGGGATTTTAGCTTCAGTTGCTGCGTATGATTATGCCGAGCTGGAAGATTTATTTGCCGTTGCAAAAAATCGGCAGGAAGATCCTTTCTTCATCATACTGGATGAATTGGAAGACCCGCATAATTTAGGATCTATCTTACGGACTGCGGACGCATCGGGTGTTCACGGTATCATCATTCCGAAAAGGCGTTCAGTCGGGCTTACCGGTGTAGTCGCGAAAGCTTCGACTGGGGCCATTGAGCATATCCCTGTGGTACGGGTGAATAATCTTTCGCAAACGGTGGATGAACTGAAAAAGAATGGTGTTTGGATCGCAGGAACGGATGCATCGAACTCTACAGATTATCGTCATATGGATGCCACGCTGCCGCTTGCTGTTATTATCGGCAGTGAAGGAAAGGGAATGTCCCGAATACTTCGCGAGCGATGCGATTTCCTTTACAGCCTGCCTATGGTAGGTAAAGTTACTTCTCTGAATGCTTCAGTGGCAGCGGCGCTGTTAATGTATGAAGTTTTACGAAAGCGTCAATCCGCCCAGGCTACATCATGAAAAAAGATGTGCTGCTCGTTGATGGATATAATATCATCGGTGCGTGGCCTGAATTACAGCAACTGAAACGGGAAGACTTTCCGCAAGCCCGTGATCGCCTGATTGAACGGATGGCTGAATTTCAGGCGAACAAAGGATGGAAAGTGATTATAGTGTTTGATGCCCATCTGGTGCCAGGCATTGAAAAACGAAAAAAGAAATACCGCGTGGAAGTGGTCTTTACACGAGAGAATGAGACGGCTGATGAGCGGATTGAAAAACTTGTATCTGAACTGAGTAATCGGCTGACGCAGATACATGTGGCCACTTCGGATCTCGTGGAGCAGTGGGTCGTCTTCGCACAAGGGGCGCTTCGGATATCTGCGCGTGAGCTGGAAATCGCGATGAATGAAGTAGATCAGATGATTGCCAAAAAGGTGAAAGACACTCAGGAGCAGCGGCCGCTGTCGAAAATCCCTCTGACGGATGAAGTGGCTGCGGAATTTGAGAAAATGCGGCGCGGTGAAAAATGAGCAGTTGACGTAAAAAAACACCACGTCTATACTGGCTTATAATACCAATTAGAACTCTGGGGTGGAGAGGTTGGTGCGGACCATGGAGAATGTGAAGAACAAAAAAGAGTTTACCGGACTTTCCGATGAAGAGATGATTGAACTGATTCATCTCGGAAACTCAGATGTATTAGAGTATGTTATTACTAAATTCCAGCCGATTGTCAGAATGAAGGCGCGGACATACTTCATTATTGGCGGTGATCGTGAAGATATCGTACAAGAAGGGATGATCGGTCTCTATAAAGCAATCCGCGATTACCGGCCGGATCGCTTGAGCTCGTTTAAGGTATTTGCCGAACTGTGTATAACGCGGCAAATTATTACGGCGATTAAAACGGCTACGCGCCAAAAGCATATTCCGCTTAACACATCGGTATCATTGGACAAGCCGATGTATGACGAGGATCAGGAACGCACGCTGCTTGATATCATCGCCAGTTCCACGCTGGATGATCCTGAAGATTTAATAATCCATAAAGAAAACTTTTCGTTCATGGAAAAAGAAATGAATAAAGTGCTGAGCGGATTGGAAAAAGAAGTGCTGACGCTTTATCTGGAAGGACAATCCTACCGTGAAATTTCAGAAGTTCTGAACCGTCAGGTGAAGTCAATCGATAATGCCCTGCAGCGAATTAAACGCAAATTGGAGCACTCCATGGCGATGGATCTGGTGCGCTGAACATACTAAAGGAAATTGACATGTTGCTGCTAAGGTGGTACTCTTTAGCAAGACTATTGTCTTGAATAGGTGAATCCAAATGGTGAAGAAAATAACTTTAAGCTGTGAGAAATGTGGTTCGCGAAACTATTCTGTACCGGCCGGCAACAGCAGTCAGGCGGGGAGAATGAATATAAAAAAGTTTTGCAGTCATTGCAACGCACATACGTTGCATAAGCAAACCATTTGACCAGTTACATAGAGTTCTGGGCAGAACGCTGTGTCATTCGGAAGGGTTGGAGAAGAATGGGCAAGATTAGCGATTTTTTTAAAAAAGTCGTTTCGGAAATGCGGAAAGTCAGCTGGCCGAAGCGTAAAGAATTGACGAAGTATACTGTAGTTGTTATTTCGACTGTCATTTTTATGGCTGTCTATTTTGGATTAGTAGATTTAGGTATTTCAGGAGTTATGAAATGGTATACTGGTCTATGATAAAGTAAGTATAAATAGCGTGAGAATATCCCGTTTTGATGAATAAACGGGTTTTTTCAGCTTTAATTTAAAGGAGGGACGGACGCGCAGTCCTCAAAGTGATGGAAATGGATAAAAATTGGTATGTGGTTCATACGTACTCAGGATATGAGAACAAAGTAAAAGCCAACCTTGAAAAACGTGTCGAGACAATGGGCATGTCAGATAAAATCTTCCGAGTCGTCATTCCGGAAGAAGAAGAGACGGATATTAAAGACGGCAAAAAGAAAACCGTTATGCGTAAAACGTTCCCGGGGTATGTCTTAGTTGAATTGATCATGACGGATGACTCTTGGTACGTTGTCCGGAATACACCGGGCGTTACAGGATTTATCGGTTCGTCCGGGGGCGGGGCAAAACCTACTCCGCTGCTGCCTGAAGAAGTTGAGTTTATCCTGAAACAGATGGGCATGAAAGAACAGCGCGTAGATATTGACTTCGGCGTCGGTGAAAGTGTAACGGTTCTGGAAGGTCCGTTTGCTCACTTTGAAGGTAAAGTAGAAGAGATTGAAATGGACAAAGGGAAGGTCATCGTTACCGTCGACATGTTTGGACGGGAAACAAAGATGGAGCTTTCATTTGATCAAGTTGAAAAAATGGATTGATGGGTGATGGTTTTTCTTCTTGCAAAATCTGTGTAATGGTGGTATCATTTCAAAGGTCAGACTTAGTCTGGACGGATTAACCAATTCTACCGACATTGTCGGCAGGCACATATTTGAGTGGGAGGGGCAACCCAATTACCACATCACGGACTTAAGGAGGTGTGTCTCGTGGCTAAAAAAGTTACTAAAGTAGTGAAGTTGCAAATTCCAGCTGGTAAAGCAAATCCAGCACCACCGGTAGGACCGGCATTAGGTCAAGCAGGTGTGAACATTATGGGATTCTGTAAAGAATTTAACGCTCGTACAGCTGATCAGGCTGGTTTGATTATTCCGGTTGAAATCTCTGTATTCGAGGACCGTTCATTTACATTCATCACAAAAACTCCGCCGGCAGCAGTATTGCTGAAGGTTGCAGCAAACGTTCAAAAAGGTTCAGGCGAGCCTAATAAGAACAAAGTTGCTACAGTTAAGCGTGATAAAGTTAGAGAAATCGCAGAACAAAAGATGCCGGACTTAAACGCGGCGTCAGTTGAAGCGGCGATGGCAATGGTCGAAGGTACTGCTCGCAGTATGGGATTCAAAATCGAAGACTGATTTTGAGTATTCGCAATTAAGCAATGGTTTGAAGGTGAAGGCTGCGGTCGAAATTGATTCGCAGCCTTCATTAAGTGGGAGGTTTAATCCGTTAAAACCACAAATGAGGAGGAAAATTCTGATGGCTAAAAGAGGTAAAAAATTCGTAGAAGCAGCGAAGCTAGTAGATCGTACAGCTACGTACTCTGCGAAAGAAGCAATTGAACTTGCTAAAAAAACAAGCACAACAAATTTCGATGCAACTGTTGAAGTAGCTTTCCGTCTTGGTATTGATACTCGTAAAAACGACCAGCAAATCCGTGGAGCGGTAGTGCTTCCAAATGGTACTGGTAAAACTCAGCGTGTATTAGTATTTGCAAAAGGCGACAAGCTGAAAGAAGCAGAAGCTGCGGGCGCGGACTACGCTGGCGACGCAGAATACATTGCTAAAATTCAGCAGGGCTGGTTCGATTTCGATGTAATCGTTGCAACACCTGACATGATGGGTGAAGTTGGTAAGATCGGCCGCGTTCTAGGGCCAAAAGGTCTTATGCCAAACCCGAAAACAGGAACAGTAACATTCGACGTGGCAAAAGCTGTTGAAGAAATCAAAGCAGGTAAAGTAGAGTACCGTGCGGACAAAGCGGGAATCATCCACGCGCCAATCGGAAAAGCATCTTTTGATAACGAGAAGCTTGAAGAAAACTTCTTGACAATCTTTGATACAATTCAAAAAGCTAAACCAGCTGCAGCAAAAGGAACATTCATGAAATCAGTAAACGTTACGACAACTATGGGTCCTGCAATTAAAGTAGATCCGTCAAGCGTTTCTGTAAAATAATATATTGACAAGCATATAGTGATCTGTTAAGATTACGCTTGTTAAGATGATAACCATTTGTACCGAAGACAGCAGGTGTGGCTTGCCACTTAATGCTCCTGCCGAGGACAAGACGTTCTTTTTTTAAAGATGACGACTTTTCTGCCCTCATGTCTTAGACATTGAGGGCTTTTTATATCGGTATAAGTGACCCTAATTTTCAGGAGGTGTCAACATGAGCAAAATTTTAGAAGCTAAACAAGCGGTTGTAACAGAAGTCGCTGACAAGTTGAAAGACGCAGCTTCTGTAGTTGTTGTGGATTACCGCGGTCTGACGGTTGCACAAGTTACAGAATTACGTAAACAACTTCGCGATGCGGGCGTAGAGTTCAAGGTTTATAAAAACTCTATGGTACGTCGTGCGACAGTAACAGCAGGTCTGGAAGGATTGAACGAACACCTTACAGGTCCGAACGCTATTGCCTTCTCAACTGAAGACGTAGTGGCGCCGGCGAAAATCTTGAACGATTTCGCTAAAAAGAACGAACAGCTTGAAATTAAAGCGGGTGTGATCGAAGGAAACGTCGCATCAGCTGAAGATGTGAAAGCATTGGCTACTCTACCTTCACGCGAAGGTCTACTATCTATGCTACTCAGCGTTCTTCAAGCACCAGTACGAAACTTTGCACTTGCTACAAAAGCAGTTGCAGAACAAAAAGAAGAGCAAGGTGCTTAATTTCGCATCTTAAACACGACCGGAACCAACGAACCGGTTAAATACAATATTCCAGGAGGAACATAAAATGACTAAAGAGCAAATCCTAGACGCAATCAAAGAAATGACAGTTCTAGAACTAAACGAACTTGTTACAGCAATCGAAGACGAATTTGGCGTAACAGCAGCAGCACCAGTTGCAGCAGCTGGAGCAGTTGCAGAAGCAGCTGAAGAGCAATCAGAATTCGACGTAATCCTTGCAGCAGCAGGCGCAGAAAAGATCAAAGTTATCAAAGCTGTTCGTGAAATCACAGGCCTAGGCTTGAAAGAAGCGAAAGCACTTGTAGACGAAGCTCCTAAAGCTGTTAAAGAAGGCGTAGCTAAAGAAGAAGCTGAAGAATTGAAAGCGAAACTTGAAGAAGTTGGCGCATCTGTAGAAGTTAAGTAATTTCTACTTCCCTGAGAAAAGCCCGTCTATTTGACGGGCTTTTTTCTTCATATACAGATATCGTTACTCTAAGCAGGAGGTGTCTATGTGGGAGAGCATTATTACTCTAAAAATCCTCAAGTTTCAAGCGCGCCGAAGCAATGGAAGGCGGAAATACGAAACAGGGTTCTTTCGTTTACGACGGATGCGGGTGTATTTAGTAAAGGCAGTATAGATGAAGGATCAAAATTGCTTGCTGAAACGTTTAAAGAACCGTCCATTGGGGGAGACTTCTTGGAAATTGGCTGCGGTTATGGCCCTATCGCGCTATCAATCGCGATGGATTTTTCAGATAGAACGGTCCACATGGTAGACGTTAACGAGCGGGCGTTATCTCTTTCTGAGAAAAATGCGCAGCATAACGGCATCCGTAATGTACGGATTTACGAAAGCAGCGGCGTGGACAGCGTGGAGCAAGAGGGTTTTGCTGCGATCATAACGAATCCGCCTATACGAGCGGGAAAGCAGACAGTCTTTTCGTTTTATAAAGGGGCGTACGAAAAACTTGCGCCGGGCGGGGAGTTATGGGTAGTTATTCAAAAGAAACAAGGTGCTCCTTCTACGATGGAATACCTGAAGAAGTTGTTTGGTAATGTAGAAACGGTCGCCAAGAAAAAAGGCTACTTTATTTTGCGGGCCAAAAAAGATTGACAGGAACATCGGGTTGTAGTAGCATTATTAAATGCATAAATATTTATATTGCAGCCGTATGCCCTTTTGCGTGAATTAGAAGAGGAAATGGCATATTAATGTTTGAGTAAAGATTGTGGAATCGAAAATGAGCTCTTGTCGGAACTCGTTTTCTTTTTGTTTTTTCGAAGTCACAGCTGAATTTCTGATTTTGCAAAAACTAATATTGTCTTAATGAGGGGTGAATGAGTTGACAGGTCATTTAGTTCAGTATGGTCAACATCGTCAGCGTAGAAGTTTCGCGCGAATCAACGAAGTGCTCGATCTGCCGAATTTGATTGAAATTCAAACGGCGTCGTACGAGTGGTTCTTGGAAGAAGGATTACGTGAAATGTTCCGGGATATTTCTCCTATCCAGGATTTCACAGGCAACTTATCCTTGGAATTTATCGATTATAAACTGGGTGAACCGAAATATCCAGTAGACGAATCAAAAGAGCGCGATGTGACTTATGCCGCACCACTTCGTGTAAAAGTACGTCTTCATAATCAAGAAACAGGCGATGTGAAGGAACAAGACGTTTTCATGGGAGATTTCCCGCTCATGACAGAAAACGGAACATTCATTATCAATGGAGCGGAGCGTGTTATTGTTTCACAGCTCGTTCGTTCGCCGAGTGTTTACTACAATGATAAGACGGACAAAAACGGTAAACGTGGCTTTGGTGCTACCGTTATTCCGAACCGTGGAGCATGGCTTGAGTATGAAACAGATGCGAAAGATGTAGTACATGTCCGTATCGACCGTACTCGTAAATTGCCAATCACTGTTTTATTGCGTGCATTAGGCTTCTCTACTGATCAAGAAATCATCGATTTAATCGGTGATAATGAATATTTGCGGAATTCATTAGAAAAAGATAATACCGAAACTTCGGAAAAGGCAATGCTTGAAATCTATGAGCGTCTTCGTCCGGGTGAACCACCGACACTTGATAGCGCGAGAAGTCTTTTATATTCACGTTTCTTCGATCCAAAACGCTATGACTTAGCGAATGTTGGACGTTATAAAATGAACAAGAAACTTCATTTGCAAAATCGTCTGTTCAATCAGACGGCTGCCGAAACACTGGTCGATCCTGAAACAGGAGAGATTCTGGTGGAAAAGGATCAGCTGATTGATCGCCGCACTTTAGATAAATTATTGCCGTTTTTATCTCAGGGCATCAACACGGAGTCGATTGAACATGTAGGGTCTGTACTGGATGAGCCAATGGTTATCCAGACGCTGAAGATTTATGCGCCGAAAAGTGAAGAGAAGCAAGTGCTCAATGTCATTTCGAATGCTGAAGTAGACGAGTCTGTTAAACATATTACCCCATCAGATATTGTAGCTTCTATCAGTTATTTCTTTAACTTATTACACGGTGTAGGTCATACAGATGACATTGACCATCTTGGAAATCGCCGTTTGCGCTCTGTTGGTGAATTGCTTCAAAACCAATTCCGTATCGGTCTTTCCCGTATGGAGCGTGTCGTTAAAGAAAGAATGTCGATCAATGACACGCAATCCATTGTGCCGCAGCAATTGATCAATATCCGTCCGGTTATTGCATCGATTAAAGAGTTCTTCGGCAGTTCGCAGCTTTCTCAGTTCATGGACCAAACAAATCCGTTGGCCGAATTGACGCACAAGCGCCGTCTGTCTGCACTGGGGCCTGGTGGTTTGACTCGTGAGCGTGCGGGAATGGAAGTTCGTGACGTTCACTACTCCCACTACGGCCGTATGTGTCCGATTGAAACACCGGAGGGTCCAAACATTGGACTGATCAACTCATTGTCTACGTTTGCGAAAGTGAACCGATTCGGCTTCATTGAAACGCCTTATCGTAAAGTGGATCCGGAAACGGGCCGCGTCACTGAACAAATCGATTATCTGACTGCAGATATTGAGGATAACTACGTAGTGGCACAGGCAAACGCATTGCTGAATGAAGACGGATCCTTTACCAATGAAGGGGTAGTAGGACGTTTCCAAGGGGATAACACGGTATTCCGCCGTGAACAAATGGATTATATGGACGTTTCTCCTAAGCAAGTTGTATCAGCAGCGACTGCATGTATTCCGTTCCTGGAAAACGATGACTCCAACCGTGCATTGATGGGAGCGAACATGCAACGTCAAGCGGTTCCGTTGCTGAATCCTGAAGCACCGTTTGTCGGAACTGGCATGGAACACATTTCTGCGCGTGACTCAGGAGCGGCAGTTGTTTCCAAGGTCCACGGCATCGTTGAACATGTAGAAGCAAAAGAAGTCCGCGTTCGCCGTATCGAAGAAGTGGGCGGTAAAGAAGTCAAGGGCGACCTTGCAATTTATCGTTTATCTAAATTCATCCGGTCAAACCAAGGGACTTGCTATAACCAGCGTCCAATCGTAAAAGTCGGTGACCGTGTGAAGCCGAATGATATTCTTGCGGACGGCCCGTCAATGGAACAGGGAGAACTTGCGCTTGGACGCAACGTTCTGACTGCCTTCATGACATGGGACGGTTATAACTACGAGGATGCGATTATCATGAGTGAGCGTCTCGTAAAAGACGACGTCTTCACATCTGTCCATATTGAAGAATATGAATCAGAAGCCCGTGATACGAAACTCGGGCCGGAAGAGATTACACGTGATATTCCAAACGTCGGAGAAGATGCGCTTCGCAACTTGGACGACAGAGGAATTATCCGTATCGGTGCAGAAGTTCGCGATGGTGATATCCTGGTCGGAAAAGTAACGCCTAAGGGAGTTACAGAATTAACTGCAGAAGAACGTCTATTGCATGCGATCTTCGGAGAAAAAGCACGTGAAGTCCGCGATACTTCGCTTCGTGTTCCTCACGGGGCAGGCGGAATCGTTCTGGACGTTAAAGTCTTCAACCGTGAAGATGGCGACGAGCTGTCTCCAGGAGTTAACCAGCTGGTTCGCGTGTATATCGTGCAAAAGCGTAAAATCTCTGTAGGGGATAAAATGGCAGGGCGCCACGGTAACAAGGGTGTTATCTCCCGAATCTTGCCTGAATCGGAAATGCCGTACCTTCCGGATGGTACGCCAATCGATGTCATGTTGAATCCGCTGGGTGTTCCATCACGTATGAACATCGGACAGGTTCTTGAAATGCACCTTGGGATGGCAGCGCGCAGCCTGGGTCTGCATATGGCCTCACCGGTATTTGACGGAGCGAATGAAGAAGATGTCTGGTCTACTATGGAAGAAGCGGGAATGAACCGCGACGGTAAAACGGTACTGTATGATGGCCGTTCTGGTGAACCATTTGATAACCGAGTATCAGTTGGTGTCATGTACCTGATTAAACTTGCGCACATGGTAGATGATAAACTGCACGCACGTTCTACTGGACCATACTCACTCGTTACACAGCAGCCACTCGGCGGTAAAGCCCAGTTCGGCGGACAGCGTTTCGGGGAAATGGAAGTATGGGCATTGGAAGCATACGGTGCCGCTTATACATTGCAGGAAATCTTAACAGTCAAATCCGATGACGTCGTGGGCCGTGTGAAAACATACGAAGCGATCGTCAAAGGTGACAGCGTTCCACAGCCGGGTGTGCCGGAATCATTTAAAGTATTGATCAAAGAACTTCAAAGTCTTGGGTTAGACGTAAAAATGCTTACGGAAGACCTGGAAGAAATCGAACTTCGCGATCTGGACGATGAAGAAGATCTGCAGCCTACTGACGCACTGAACCTGATGAAAGAAGATCAGCCGATCGGCTAAAGCGAAAAGCGCCGTTTAGCCCCGGCAGGCGTTGGAAGACTGGCAGCGAAAGGCGGTTTTTTCCTTTTGAAGTCAGTCTGAAACGACCCGAGGGGCTGGCGCTTGCAGCTGGATGACGGCTAAAGCGAAAAGCGCCGTTTAGCCCCGGCCGATCTGAAATATAAATAAAACAAACAAAACTGAATAGAAGAGGGCTTCGAGCACCCTCTTCTATTCTATTCAGTAAGAAGAACATCTTACATGAATGCACTACTACAAGTTAAGTTGCCTGATAAGCCATTACGGCGATTAGACTAAAGGGAGGTTGGCTCCTTGATCGATGTTAATAATTTTGAGTATATGAAAATTGGCCTGGCTTCACCGGACAAGATTCGTTCTTGGTCATATGGAGAAGTAAAAAAACCTGAAACTATCAACTACCGTACATTAAAACCGGAGAAAGACGGATTGTTCTGTGAAAGAATATTTGGTCCGACGAAGGACTGGGAGTGTCACTGCGGCAAGTATAAGCGGGTTCGTTACAAAGGCGTCGTCTGTGATCGATGCGGTGTAGAAGTAACGCGTCAAAAAGTGCGCCGTGAACGAATGGGCCACATTGAGCTTGCAGCACCTGTCACACATATTTGGTATTTCAAAGGCATTCCTAGCCGGATGGGATTAATTCTCGACATGACACCGCGTGCGCTGGAAGAGATTATTTACTTCGCATCCTACGTGGTAGTCGAACCGGCAGATACACCGCTTGAGCGGAAGCAGCTGCTTTCTGAAAAAGAGTACCGCCTCTACCGTGAAAAGTACGGTTCTAAGTTCCAGGCTGCAATGGGAGCGGAAGCAATTGAGCAACTGCTTCGCGCGATTGACTTGGATAAAGAAACAGATTCATTGAAAGAAGAGCTGAAAACCGTACAGGGTCAGCGCCGTACACGCGCTATCCGCCGTCTGGAAGTTGTGGAATCATTCCGTAACTCTGGAAACCGTCCGGAGTGGATGGTGCTGGAAGTGCTTCCTGTCATCCCGCCTGAATTGCGCCCTATGGTTCAGCTTGACGGCGGACGATTTGCGACATCCGACTTAAATGATCTGTACCGCCGGGTCATTAACCGGAACAACCGTCTGAAGCGTCTGCTGGATCTTGGTGCACCTGGAATTATCGTGCAAAACGAGAAACGTATGCTTCAAGAAGCAGTAGATGCGCTTGTAGACAACGGCCGCCGCGGACGACCGGTTACCGGTCCTGGTAACCGTCCATTAAAATCTCTTTCTCATATGCTGAAAGGGAAGCAAGGCCGTTTCCGTCAAAACTTACTCGGTAAACGTGTAGACTACTCTGGCCGTTCGGTTATCGTAGTTGGACCGAGTTTGAAAATGTATCAGTGCGGTCTGCCGAAGGAAATGGCAATCGAGCTGTTTAAGCCGTTCGTCATGAAAGAATTGGTGGAGCGTAACCTGGCGCATAATATTAAGAGTGCAAAACGTAAAATTGAACGTCTGCATTCTGAAGTATGGGATGTTTTAGAAGACGTTATCAAGGAGCATCCGGTACTGCTTAACCGTGCACCGACTCTTCACCGTCTTGGAATCCAGGCGTTTGAACCAATGCTGGTTGAAGGACGCGCAATCACGCTGCACCCGCTCGTATGTACAGCTTATAACGCTGACTTCGACGGTGACCAAATGGCTGTTCACGTTCCTCTTTCTGCTGAAGCGCAGGCTGAAGCGCGTTTGCTGATGCTGGCTGCTCAAAACATTTTGAACCCGAAAGACGGAAAGCCAGTTGTTACTCCTTCACAGGATATGGTTCTTGGAAACTACTACCTGACAGTCGAGCGTAAAAACGCAGCTGGAGAAGGTTCTGTGTTCAGTGATCCGAATGAAGCGCTAATTGCGTATCAGACAGGACATGTTCATTTACACTCCCGCATTGCGATTCAAGCCGGCAGTCTTAATAACCCGACGTTTACGGAAGAACAAAACCGCCAGCTGTTGTTAACGACAGTCGGTAAAATTATTTTCAATGAAATTCTGCCGGAGTCGTTCCCTTACATCAACGAACCGACGAATCATAACTTGCAAGTGGAAACACCTGCGAAGTATTTCATCGATGGAACAGTGAATGTAAAAGAACACTTAGAGCAAGCAGAACTGATTACACCGTTTAAGAAAGCAATCCTTGGGGAAATCATCGCGGAAATCTTCCGCCGCTTCCACATTACGGAAACATCCAGAATGCTGGACAGAATGAAAAATCTTGGATTTAAATATTCCACTCGTGCGGGCATCACGATCGGTATTTCCGACATTGTGGTCTTGCCGAATAAAGCGGAAATCCTTCATGATGCACAGGAGAAAGTGGATAAGGTCACTCAGCAGTTCCGACGAGGTCTGATTACCGAAGAAGAGCGTTATGACCGGGTCATCTCCTATTGGAGCCATGCGAAAGATGTTATTCAGGATAAGCTGATGGATTCATTAGATATTGAAAACCCGATATTTATGATGAGTGACTCAGGAGCCCGTGGTAACGCATCGAACTTTACGCAGCTTGCAGGTATGCGCGGACTGATGGCCAACCCGGCTGGGCGGATTATCGAACTTCCGATCAAATCTTCTTTCCGTGAAGGTCTGACTGTACTCGAGTACTTTATTTCTACACACGGTGCGCGTAAAGGTCTTGCCGATACAGCACTGAAGACTGCCGATTCAGGTTATCTGACTCGCCGCCTCGTAGACGTGGCGCAAGACGTTATTGTCCGTGAAGATGATTGCGGAACAGACAGAGGTCTGGCAATCACTGCATTGACAGAAGGAAACGAAATGATTGAAACATTGTTTGAGCGTATCGAAGGCCGCCATACGAAGAAGACCATCAAACATCCGGAAACGGGTGAAGTGATTCTTGAAAAGAACGGCTTAATTACTGCAGATATTGCAAATGCAGTAATTTCAGCAGGTATTGAAGAAGTGACGATCCGTTCTGCGTTCACATGTAATACAAAGCACGGCGTATGTAAAAAATGTTACGGAATCAACCTTGCGACAGGTGAAGCGGTGGAAGTTGGAGAAGCGGTGGGAATCATTGCTGCTCAATCCATCGGTGAGCCGGGAACACAGTTGACGATGCGTACATTCCATACAGGCGGAGTAGCCGGAGACGATATTACACAGGGTCTTCCGCGTATCCAGGAGATTTTCGAATCGCGTAATCCGAAAGGGCAGGCGGTCATCTCTGAAATTACGGGTACTGTCGTCGAAATTGATGAAATCCGAGAAGGGCAAAAAGAAATTACGATTGAAGGCGAAGTAGAAACACGGAAATACCTCGCGCCGTACAATGCGCGCCTGAAAGTTGAAGAAGGCGATGTAATTGAACGCGGTGAAAGTATTACAGAAGGTTCTATCGACCCGAAAGAATTAATCGTAGTCAAAGACGTTTCAACGGTACAGGAGTATCTGTTGAAAGAAGTTCAAAAAGTCTACCGTATGCAAGGGGTAGAAATTGGCGATAAGCACGTTGAGGTAATGGTTCGTCAAATGTTGCGTAAAGTCCGTGTCATTGAAGCAGGAGATACAGATCTTCTGCCAGGTTCTTTACTGGATATCCATCAGTTCTCTGAAGCGAATGGAAAAGTGTTGCTGGCAGGTAAAGTACCGGCAACTTCACGTCCGGTGATTCTCGGTATTACAAAAGCATCCCTTGAAACTGAATCATTCTTATCAGCAGCTTCATTCCAGGAAACAACGAGAGTTCTTACAGATGCGGCCATCAAAGGTAAAACAGATGAGTTGCTGGGTCTGAAAGAAAACGTCATTATCGGGAAATTGGTCCCTGCAGGTACTGGAATGCAGAGATACCGCCAGATTAAAATGCAGCATGAAGAATTAGAAGAAGAAACAATTACAGCAGAATAAAAATAAACGGGACTGAGCTCCCGTTTATTTTCTCAAATTTGTTGACAAGTTATTGCGCAGATGATAATATACAAAAGGTTGATAGTTGTTGGCCGTTACTTATCAGAAAGAACAACCATTCTTTTGTTTAAGTGTTAGGCGAGATGCAATCATCATTATAAAATAACAGTAAGCAGAGATCCCTGGAGTTACTGTCACCCGTTTTTGTGTGTGCACGCACAAGAACTTTGTTTTTACTTAAAAATGAACCACCTGGGTGTGTGGTATTACAAAAAGTTCGGAAGGAGGAACAACCTGATGCCTACAATTAACCAATTAGTCCGTAAGCCTCGTAAATCGAAGTCGGAGAATTCTAAATCACCGGCTCTAGGAAAAAGCTATAACAGCTTTAAAAAGTCAATGACAAACGTGAACTCACCACAAAAAAGAGGTGTTTGTACACGTGTTGGTACTATGACTCCTAAGAAACCGAACTCGGCGCTTCGTAAGTATGCTCGTGTTCGTTTAACTAATACATTGGAAGTAAACGCGTATATTCCAGGTGAAGGCCATAACTTGCAAGAGCACAGTGTGGTACTGATCCGCGGAGGACGTGTAAAAGACTTACCGGGTGTTCGTTACCATATCGTACGTGGAGCGCTTGATACAGCTGGAGTTACTGGCCGTATGCAAAGCCGTTCACAGTATGGTGCTAAAAAGCCTAAAGAAAAGAAGTAATATAAACTAACGATATTGAAAGGAGGAACTAATTATGCCTCGTAAAGGTCCTGTTGCAAAACGCGATGTATTGCCTGATCCGATTTATAATTCCAAGCTTGTAAGCCGCCTTATCAACAAAATGATGGTAGACGGTAAAAAAGGTACTTCCCAAAAGATTCTTTATGGAGCGTTCGAGATTATCAAAGAACGTTCTGGACAAGAGCCGATTGAAGTATTTGAAGCAGCTCTAAATAATGTAATGCCAGTTCTTGAAGTGCGTGCGCGCCGTGTTGGTGGAGCGAACTATCAAGTGCCGGTTGAAGTGCGTCCTGAACGCCGTACAACACTAGGTCTTCGTTACCTTGTCAACTATTCACGTACACGTGGAGAGAAAACAATGGAAGAACGTCTTGCGAACGAAATTCTTGATGCATCAAACAACACAGGTGCTTCTGTTAAACGCCGTGAAGAAATGCATAAAATGGCTGAAGCCAACAGAGCATTCGCTCACTATCGTTGGTAATGCCGGTTAAACAACAGCAGTAATCCGAAACGGAAGGAGATTACAAAATGGCTAGAGAGTTCTCCTTAGAGAATACTCGTAACATTGGTATCATGGCTCACATTGACGCTGGTAAAACAACGACAACTGAGCGGATCCTTTTTTACACAGGTAAAATCCACAAACTTGGTGAAACGCACGAAGGTGCTTCACAAATGGACTGGATGGAGCAAGAACAAGAACGTGGAATCACGATCACTTCAGCTGCTACAACAGCAGCTTGGAAAGGTCACCGCGTAAATATCATCGATACACCAGGACACGTAGACTTCACTGTTGAGGTTGAACGTTCATTGCGCGTATTGGATGGTGCTGTAGCGGTACTTGATGCTCAATCAGGTGTTGAACCACAAACAGAAACAGTTTGGCGCCAGGCGACAAACTACAAAGTACCACGTCTTGTATTCGTAAACAAAATGGATAAAACGGGTGCCGACTTCCTTTATTCAGTAGGAACACTGCGTGAACGCCTGCAAGCGAACGCACATCCAATCCAATTGCCGATCGGTTCTGAAGATACATTCTCCGGAATTATTGACTTAATCGAAATGAAGGCAACAATGTATCCAAACGATCTGGGAACAGATACAACAGTGGAAGAAATTCCTGCTGAGTATCTTGAACAGGCGAATGAATACCGTGAGAAGCTAATCGAAGCTATTGTAGACTTTGATGAAGATCTTATGGAAAAGTATCTCGGCGGTGAGGAACTTTCAATCGAAGAAATCAAAACAGCTATTCGTAAAGCGACACTAGCAGTAGAATTCTATCCGGTTGTATGCGGTACTGCTTTCAAAAACAAAGGTGTCCAGCTAGTGTTGGATGCAGTAGTAGATTACCTTCCATCACCACTTGATGTACCGCCAATGATGGGCTTCAACCCGAATACAGAAGAAGAGGAAGAGCGTCCGTCTACTGATGAAGCTCCATTCTCAGCACTTGCATTTAAAGTTATGACGGATCCTTATGTAGGTAAGCTTACATTCTTCCGAATTTACTCAGGTGTTCTTCAAGCAGGTTCTTATGTAACAAACTCTACTAAAGGCAAGCGCGAGCGCGTAGGACGTATCCTGCAAATGCACGCAAACAGCCGTGAAGAGATTTCTGAAGTGCATGCGGGTGAAATCGCTGCCGCTGTTGGTTTGAAAGATACGACAACTGGTGACACACTTTGTGATGAGAAGGCATTGATCATTCTTGAATCAATGGTATTCCCAGAGCCGGTTATCTCTGTAGCAATCGAACCTAAAACAAAAGCGGACCAGGATAAAATGGGTCAGGCTCTTGGTAAGTTACAAGAAGAGGATCCGACATTCCGTGCGCATACAGATCAAGAGACAGGCGAAGTAATCATCGCGGGTATGGGTGAACTTCACTTGGATATTATCGTCGACCGTCTGCGTCGTGAATTCAAAGTGGAAGCAAACGTGGGCGCGCCACAAGTTTCTTACCGCGAGACATTCCGTCAGTCAGCTGAAGTCGAAGGTAAGTTCGTACGCCAATCAGGCGGACGCGGACAGTTTGGTCACGTATGGATCGAATTTGGTCCAAACGAAGAAGGAAAAGGATTCGAGTTCGTTAATAATATTGTCGGTGGTTCTGTTCCGCGTGAATACATCCCGGCAGTTGAAGCAGGACTTCGCGATTCATTAGATAACGGTATTTTGGCTGGTTATCCATTAATTGATGTTAAAGCACGTCTCTTTGACGGATCTTACCATGACGTTGACTCCAACGAAATGGCGTTTAAGGTTGCTGCGTCAATGGCTCTGAAAAATGCTGCATCAAAATGTAATCCAGTAATTCTTGAACCGACAATGAGAGTAGAAGTTATCATTCCGGAAGAATACATGGGCGATATCATGGGTGATATTACATCACGCCGTGGCCGTGTAGAAGGTATGGAAGCACGCGGTAACGCACAGGTAGTCCGTGCAATGGTGCCGCTGGCTGAAATGTTCGGATATGCAACATCTCTACGTTCAAACACTCAAGGCCGCGGAGTATTCTCCATGGTGTTCGATCACTATGAGGAAGTTCCTAAGTCTATTGCTGAAGAAGTTATCAAGAAAAACAAAGGTGAATAATAAAGCTCATCCTTGTTTCCTATAACAAATAATTGTAAGATGTGGATAGTCGGGAGGACGCTTTCGGCTTCCATACTATAAAAACAAAAAACTAATTTTTTTCAATTAAGGGAGGACCTCTAAAATGGGTAAAGAAAAATTCGACCGCTCCAAGGAGCACGCAAACGTAGGAACAATTGGTCACGTTGACCATGGTAAAACAACTTTGACTGCTGCTATCGCGACAGTTTTGTCTAAAGCTCAAGGTGGAGAAGCAAAGTCATACGCTGACGTTGATAACGCACCTGAAGAAAAAGAGCGTGGAATTACAATCAGTACTTCACACGTTGAGTACGAAACAGATAAGCGTCACTACGCACACGTTGACTGCCCAGGTCACGCTGACTATGTTAAGAACATGATCACTGGTGCTGCACAAATGGACGGCGGAATCCTAGTAGTATCTGCTGCTGACGGCCCAATGCCACAAACACGTGAGCACATCCTTCTTTCTCGTCAAGTAGGTGTTCCTTACCTAGTTGTATTCATGAACAAATGTGACATGGTAGACGACGAAGAACTACTTGAACTAGTAGAAATGGAAATCCGTGAACTTCTTTCTGAGTATGACTTCCCTGGCGATGACATTCCAGTAATCCGCGGATCAGCTCTTAAAGCTCTTGAAGGAGAGCCAGAGTGGGAAGAAAAAATCATCGAACTAATGCAAGCTGTAGATGACTATATCCCAACACCAGCTCGTGATACTGAAAAGCCATTCATGATGCCTGTTGAGGACGTATTCTCAATTACAGGCCGCGGTACAGTAGCAACTGGCCGTGTTGAGCGTGGAGTAGTTAAAGTCGGAGATGTTGTTGACATCATCGGTCTTGCTGACGAACCAAAATCTACTACTGTAACAGGTGTAGAAATGTTCCGTAAGCTTCTTGATTATGCAGAAGCTGGAGACAACATTGGTGCTCTTCTTCGTGGTGTAGCTCGTGAAGATATCGAGCGTGGACAAGTTCTTGCTAAGCCGGGAACAATCACACCACACACTCAGTTCAAATCTGAAGTTTATGTTCTATCAAAAGAAGAAGGCGGACGTCACACTCCATTCTTCTCAAACTACCGCCCACAGTTCTACTTCCGTACAACTGACGTAACTGGCATCATTCAACTTCCTGAAGGCGTAGAAATGGTTATGCCTGGAGATAACGTTGAAATGACAGTTGAACTTATTTCTCCGATCGCGATTGAAGAAGGTACTAAATTCTCAATCCGTGAAGGTGGACGTACAGTTGGAGCTGGCGTTGTAGCAACAATCACAAAATAATTATTTTGAATCCCGCCCTTGTGGCGGGATTTTTTTTGAGTGAAACTAGATTTTTTATAGTCGATTGGCGAAGCAGGGTAACGTATTGCAGATTGAAAAAATTAAAAGCTGTTTGTAAATACGTGCAAATAAGACTCAAACCTGTTAATATAATAAACGGATTAAAAATAAAACTAATTTCCCCAAAAGGGTTGCACAATCCTTTTAAATTATGTATAATGTTGAATGTTGGTCTTTGACTGCGATGAAGCGAGAGGTTGCCGATACACCCGGCCGCTTTGCCATGGCGCGTGTGTGGGAAATTTTCGTGGAGAATTGTCTAGAAAATAGGCGAAAAGGGAGGGAAAGTAATGGCAAAACAAAAGATTCGTATTCGATTGAAAGCTTATGATCACAGAATGATCGATCAGTCAGCTGAGAAGATTGTTGAAACGGCTAAACGTTCTGGAGCCAGCGTTTCAGGTCCAATTCCGTTGCCAACTGAAAGATCAGTTTACACGGTATTGCGTTCAGTTCACGTATACAAAGATTCACGTGAGCAGTTTGAAATGCGTACACACAAACGTTTAATCGACATCGTGAATCCAACGCCACAAACGGTGGATGCACTTATGAAGCTTGATTTACCGTCAGGCGTCGATATCGAAATTAAACTCTAAAAAATAAAACAAACAATATTACAGGAGGTGTGACTAATGACCAAAGGAATCTTAGGAAGAAAAGTCGGAATGACGCAAGTATTTGCTGAAAACGGCGATCTAATCCCAGTGACAGTGATTGAAGCTGCTCCAAACGTTGTTCTTCAAAAGAAGACTGTTGAAACGGACGGCTACGAGTCAATCCAGCTTGGATTTGATGATAAACGTGAAAAGCTTTCAAACAAGCCTGAACAAGGCCACGTGGCAAAAGCTAACACGGCACCTAAGCGCTTCATTCGCGAAGTTCGCGGAGCTGACGTTAGTGCATACGAAGTTGGTCAGGAAGTCAAAGTCGATACATTCGCAGAAGGCGATGTAGTTGATATTACAGGAGTATCAAAAGGTAAAGGGTTCCAAGGTGTTATTAAGCGCCATGGTTACTCACGCGGACCAATGTCTCACGGGTCTCGTTTCCACCGCGCACCAGGTTCACTTGGAGCTGTTGATGGACAACGCGTATTTAAAGGAAAAAAACTGCCTGGACGTACTGGCGGCAAAACAGTAACGATCCAAAACGTTGAAATTGTGCGAGTTGACGCTGAGCGCAACTTGTTGCTTGTAAAAGGTAATGTTCCTGGAGCACGTAAATCACTTGTACAAGTGAGAAGTGCTATCAAAGGGAACTGAGTAAAACAGGAAGGAGGAAACAGGAATGCCTAAAGTATCTGTAGTAAGTCAAACAGGTTCTGCTGTCGGCGACATCGAACTAAACGATGCGATTTTCGGAATCGAGCCGAATGAAGCAGTATTATTCGAAGCAATCGTTCAACAACAAGCTTCTTTACGCCAAGGTAACCACAAGGTTAAATCTCGCGCGGAAGTAGCAGGCGGCGGTCGTAAACCATGGCGCCAAAAGGGTACAGGTCGTGCTCGCCAAGGTTCAATCAGATCACCACAATGGCGCGGAGGCGGTATCGTATTCGGTCCTACACCGCGTAGTTACAGCTATAAAATGCCTAAGAAAGTTCGTCGTTTAGCACTTCTATCCGCTCTTTCTACGAAAGTAGCAGCTGAAGAACTAATCGTTCTGGATAACTTAGCATTTGACGCACCAAAAACAAAAGGCTTTGTAAAAGTGCTTGAAGATCTTTCAATCACTAAGAAAGCATTGTTTGTTACAGCTGACCTAGAAGAATCAGTAGCATTGTCTGCTCGAAACATTCCAGGAATCAGCGTTATTTCAGCAAACGGCATCAATGTTCTAGACTTAGTCGGACATGATCAGCTCGTTATGACGAAAGCAGCAGTAGAAAAAGTTGAGGAGGTGCTTGGTTAATGGAAGCACGTGATATTTTGAAACGTCCGGTCATTACCGAGCGTTCTTCTGAACAAATGGAAGACTTAAGAAAATTCACATTCGAAGTTGATACACGCGCAAACAAAACGCACGTTAAACAAGCTGTCGAAGAAATCTTCGGTGTGAAAGTAGAAAAAGTAAACGTGATGAACTACAAAGGTAAGTTCAAGCGTATGGGGAAACATGCTGGTTATACAAACAAGCGCCGTAAAGCAATTGTTACACTAACAGCTGACTCCAAAGACATCGAACTTTTTGAAATGTAAGCAGTGCACAATAAATGAAGGAGGGAACACAAAATGGCGATTAAGAAGTATAAAGCTACCTCCAACGGACGTCGTAACATGACTTCTTCTGACTTTGCTGAGATTACAACAGACAAGCCGGAAAAATCATTGCTTGCACCAGTCAAGCGTAAAGGCGGACGTAACAACCAAGGTAGAATGACAGTTCGTCACCATGGTGGAGGACACAAGCGCCAATACCGAGTCATCGATTTCCAACGTCGGAAAGATGGCATTCCAGGACGCGTTGCTACGATCGAATACGATCCAAACCGTTCTGCAAACATCGCATTGATTAACTATGCAGATGGAGAAAAGAAATACATCCTTGCTCCAAAAGGATTACAAGTAGGAGCTACAATTATTTCAGGACCAGATGCGGATATCCGCGTAGGTAACGCTCTTCCATTAGAGAACATCCCTATGGGTTCTACAATTCACAACATTGAAATGAAGCCGGGCAAAGGCGGACAGTTAGTTCGTTCAGCAGGAACTTCAGCTCAATTACTCGGACGTGAAGGCAAATATGTCATCATCCGTCTACAATCAGGAGAAGTTCGTATGATTCTTGCTACTTGCCGTGCTACAATCGGTCAAGTTGGTAATGAACAGCACGAATTGATCAACATTGGTAAAGCAGGTCGTTCACGCTGGTTAGGCAAGCGCCCAACAGTTCGTGGATCTGTAATGAACCCTAACGATCACCCGCACGGTGGTGGTGAAGGACGTACGCCAATCGGCCGTCCAAGTCCTGTTACTCCATGGGGTAAACCAACCCTTGGATTCAAGACTCGTACAAAGAACAATAAATCAGATAAACTTATCGTTCGCCGTCGTAAAAAATAATGTGATTGCACTGCGGTTCAGTAGATGGACCGTAGTACAAACTCGGAAGGAGGTTCCAGAATGGGCCGCAGCTTGAAAAAAGGACCTTTTGCAGATGACCACTTATTAAAAAAGGTTGATGCACAAAAAGATTCAGAAAAGAAACAGGTTATTAAAACATGGTCACGCCGTTCAACAATCTTCCCGACTTTCATCGGATTGACGATCGCAGTATATGACGGGCGCAAACATGTTCCTGTTTATGTAACAGAAGATATGGTAGGTCACAAACTAGGTGAATTCGTACCAACGCGCACATATAAAGGCCATGGTGCCGACGATAAGAAAACAAAACGCTAATTTGAGAGGAGGTTATCCTGATGCAACAAGCTAAAGCATCTGTACGCACAGTCCGTATTGCTTCTCGCAAAGTTCGTTTGGTCGTTGATCTTATTCGCGGCAAGAATATAGGTGAAGCTATGGCTATCCTACGACTTACGCCTAAAGCGGCATCTCCGGTCGTAGAAAAACTTTTGAAATCAGCGATTGCAAATGCTGAACACAACTACGAAATGAACACTGAGAACTTAATCGTCAGCGAAGTATTCGTAGATGAAGGACCGACAATGAAACGTTTCCGTCCACGTGCACAAGGTCGTGCAAGTGCGATCAACAAACGTACAAGCCACATCACATTAGTGGTATCTGAAAAGAAGGAGGGGTAATTAGTGGGCCAAAAAGTACATCCTAATGGACTGCGTGTAGGCGTCATCCGTGACTGGGACTCAAAATGGTACGCGGAAAAAGATTATGCGTCCTTACTACATGAAGACTTAAAGATCCGTGAATACATCGAAAAGCGTCTTGTAGATGCATCAGTTTCAAAAGTTGAAATTGAGCGTGCTGCTAAACGTGTTAATATTACAATCCACACTGCTAAGCCAGGTATGGTTATCGGTAAAGGTGGTTCTGAAGTTGAAACACTTCGTAAACAGCTTAACGAAATCACAGGCAAGCGTGTACACATCAATATCGTAGAAATCAAACGTGCTGATTTGGATGCAAGACTTGTTGCTGAATCAATCGCTCGTCAATTAGAAAGCCGTGTATCATTCCGCCGCGCTCAGAAACAAGCGATTCAACGTACAATTCGCTCTGGTGCAAAAGGAATTAAAACACAAGTGTCTGGTCGTCTTGGCGGTGCTGACATCGCTCGTGCTGAACACTATAGTGAAGGAACTGTCCCTCTTCATACATTACGTGCAGATATAGACTATGCACATGCTGAAGCTGATACTACTTATGGTAAGCTTGGCGTAAAGGTATGGATTTATCGTGGTGAAGTCCTTCCAGTAAAGAAGAACTCTGGGGAAGGAGGCAAATAATATGTTAATGCCTAAACGTGTTAAACATCGTCGTGTATTCCGTGGGAAAATGCGTGGTGAAACAAAAGGCGGCGCTACTGTCCAGTTTGGTGAGTTTGGTCTTCAAGCTCTAGACTCAGGTTGGATCACTAACCGTCAGATTGAATCTGCTCGTATTGCCATGACTCGTTATATGAAACGTGGCGGTAAAGTATGGATCAATATTTTCCCGCACAAACCATATACTAAAAAGCCTCTTGAAGTCCGGATGGGTTCCGGTAAAGGAGCTGTAGAAGGCTGGGTTGCAGTTGTGAAACCTGGCAGAGTAATGTTCGAAATTGCAGGTGTTTCAGAAGAGGTTGCTCGTGAGGCGCTTAGACTCGCATCACACAAACTTCCTGTGACAAGCAAGTTTGTAAAACGTGAAGAAATTGGTGGTGAGTCTAATGAAAGCTAAAGAAATTCGTGACTTAACAACTGCAGAGATCGAGCAAAAAGTGAAATCACTTAAAGAAGAGCTTTTCAACCTTCGCTTCCAGTTAGCGACAGGTCAATTAGAAAACACTGCACGCATCCGTGAAGTACGCAAATCGATTGCGCGCATGAAAACTGTAATACGTCAAAGAGAAATCAGTGCAAATAACTGATGAAGGAGGTTGCAGCCATGACTGAGCGTAATCAGCGCAAAGTATACACAGGCCGTGTCGTTTCCGACAAAATGGATAAAACCGTTACGGTAATGGTAGAAACATACAAAAAACATTCTTTATACGGTAAACGTGTAAAGTACTCTAAGAAATTCAAGGCCCATGATGAGCTGAACGAAGCGAAGATCGGCGATGTTGTTCGTATTATGGAAACTCGTCCATTATCAGCAACTAAGCGTTTCCGTCTTCTGGAAGTCGTCGAAAAAGCGGTCATCATCTAATAGGTTTTTAACTCAGATTTTGGAAGGAGGTAACCTCGATGATTCAACAGGAAAGTCGAATGAAAGTTGCTGACAACTCTGGTGCACGTGAAGTACTGACAATTAAAGTGCTAGGCGGATCAGGTCGTAAAGTAGCTAATATCGGTGACGTAGTTGTTGTAACGGTTAAGAAAGCAACACCAGGTGGCGTTGTTAAGAAGGGTGACGTTGTTAAAGCGGTCATCGTTCGTACGAAAAGTGGAGTTCGTCGTAAAGACGGTTCATACATTACATTTGATGAGAATGCTTGCGTTATTATCCGTGATGATAAAGGACCACGTGGAACACGTATTTTCGGACCGGTTGCTCGCGAACTTCGCGATAACAACTTCATGAAGATCATTTCACTTGCTCCAGAAGTTCTTTAATTCTAATGACAGAGCCAGTCAAGGAGGTGCGATAGAATGCACGTTAAAAAAGGCGACAAAGTAATGGTGATCTCTGGGAAAGACAAAGGCAAAACAGGTGTGATCCTAACTGCTTATCCAAAGAAAGACCGTGTGCTAGTTGAAGGTATTAATATCGTCAAGAAACACACAAAGCCGAACCAAGAAAACCCTCAAGGCGGAATTGTAAGCCAGGAAGCTACAATCCATGTCTCAAACGTGATGGTCATCGATCCTAAAACAGGCGAGCCGACTCGTGTAGGTTACAAATTGGAAGACGGTAAAAAGGTACGTATTGCAAAAAAATCCGGTGAAGCACTGGATAAGTAAGAATTGCATGAAAGGAGGTCCGACTGATGAGTCGTTTGAAAGAGAAATTTACTAAAGAAATCACACCTGCTCTAATGAGCAAGTTTGAATATACATCTGTTATGCAGGTTCCTAAAGTAGATAAAATCGTTATCAACATGGGTGTTGGTGATGCAGTTCAAAATACAAAAGCACTTGATGCAGCTGTAGAGGATCTTGCAACTATTTCAGGTCAAAAACCAGTCATTACAAAAGCGAAAAAATCTATCGCAGGTTTCCGTTTGCGTGAAGGTATGCCGATCGGAGCTAAAGTAACGCTTCGCGGTGAGCGCATGTACGAGTTTCTCGATAAATTAGTTTCTATCTCATTACCACGTGTACGTGACTTCCGTGGCGTTTCTAAAAAAGCGTTCGATGGTCGCGGGAACTACACTCTAGGTGTGAAAGAGCAACTTATTTTCCCTGAAATTGACTACGATAAAGTATCAAAAGTACGTGGGATGGACATCGTCATCGTGACGACTGCAAACACTGATGAAGAAGCACGTGAGTTGCTTGCACAGTGTGGCATGCCGTTCCAAAAGTAAAATAATAGGGAGGCGAAAACGTGGCTAAGAAATCTATGATCGCTAAACAGAAACGTACGCCAAAGTACAAAGTACAAGAATATACACGCTGCGAACGTTGTGGGCGTCCACATTCAGTATACCGCAAATTTAAACTTTGCCGTATTTGTTTCCGCGAACTTGCATACAAGGGACAACTTCCTGGCGTCAAAAAAGCCAGCTGGTAAACCCCTAATTAGGGAAGGAGGTTAATTCAAATGACAATGAGTGATCCGATTGCAGATATGCTTACACGCATCCGTAATGCGAACATGGTTCGCCACGAGAAGCTTGAGGTACCTGCTTCAAACGTAAAGAAAGAAATCGCCGAAATCTTAAAACGAGAAGGTTTCGTTCGTGATGTGGAGTACGTGGAAGATAACAAACAAGGCATCATCCGCATTTTCCTAAAATACGGACAGGATAACGAACGCGTTATCAATGGCTTGAAACGTATTTCAAAACCAGGACTTCGTGTGTATGCGAAATCAAATGAAGTTCCTAAAGTGCTTAACGGCTTAGGAGTTGCACTAGTTTCTACATCAAACGGTGTATTAACAGACAAAGAAGCCCGCGCTAAACAAGTCGGCGGAGAAGTCGTCGCGTACGTTTGGTAATTAGCAACAATTGAATGGAGGTGCAATAGAATGTCCCGTATTGGTAATCGTCAGATCGAAGTTCCTGAAAACGTTACTGTAACAATTTCAGCAGACAACTTCGCAACTGTTAAAGGTCCGAAAGGTGAACTTTCGAGACAATTAGATAAAGATATCACGATCAATCAGGAAGGTAACGTTATTACATTGACTCGTCCTTCTGAATCAAAAGATCACCGTTCAATCCACGGTACTACACGCTCTGTACTTAACAACATGGTAGTGGGAGTATCTGCAGGATTTGAACGCACACTTGAATTGGTTGGGGTTGGATACCGTGCTTCTATGCAAGGAAAGAAACTTGTATTGAACGTAGGTTATTCACATCCAGTTGAATTCACACCAGAAGAAGGTGTAGAAGTTGAAGTCCCGGCGAACACAAAAGTTATTGTCCGCGGCTACAACAAAGAACACGTTGGTGCTCTTGCTTCTAACATCCGTCAAGTACGTCCGCCAGAGCCGTATAAAGGCAAAGGTATCCGTTATGAAGGCGAAATCGTTCGTCGTAAAGAAGGTAAAACAGGTAAATAATACCGCCTGAGGTATTTGGAAGGAGTGACCCCGATGATCACGAAACAAGATAAAAACGCTGTCCGTAAAAAGCGTCACGCACGTGTGCGTACGAAAATCAGCGGAACTGCAGAGCGTCCACGTCTAAACGTTTACCGTTCTAACAAGCACATCTATGCGCAATTGATCGATGACTTGAATGGCGTAACAATCGTAAGTGCTTCTACAAGAGATAATGAAGTTGAGGCTGGATCTACTGGAAACACTGAATCAGCAGCTAAAGTCGGCGAGCTTATTGCAAAGAGAGCTGTAGAAAAAGACGTTAAAACGGTTGTATTTGACCGTGGCGGATATCTTTTCCATGGCCGTGTTAAAGCACTTGCTGACGCAGCACGCGAAAATGGACTTGAATTTTAATTAAGAAGGAGGGACATATTTCATGCGTCGTAATGATCAGAACAAAAGTGAGTTCGAAGAACGCGTAGTAACGATCAACCGCGTTGCGAAAGTTGTAAAAGGTGGACGTCGTTTCCGCTTTACTGCACTTGTCGTTGTCGGAGATAAAAACGGTCGTGTCGGTTTTGGTACTGGAAAAGCACAAGAAGTTCCAGATGCAATCCGTAAAGCAATTGAAGATGCGAAGAAAAACTTGATTGAAGTGCCAATGGTTAAAGGTACAACTCCACATGAAGTAATCGGACGTTTTGGTGCAGGACAAATCCTTATCAAACCAGCTGCTCCGGGTACTGGTGTAATTGCAGGTGGACCTGTCCGTGCGGTACTTGAACTTGCAGGCATCACGGATATTCTTTCAAAATCTCTTGGTTCAAGCACACCGATCAACATGGTACGTGCAACAATCGAAGGATTACAGAATTTGAAACGCGCAGAAGAGATCGCTAAATTGCGTGGTAAATCCGTAGAAGAACTGTTAGGTTAAGGGGGGAAATACAATGACGAACAAACTTGAAGTCACCCTTACGAAAAGTGTTATTGGTTCAAAGCCGACACAGCGTAAAACAATTGAAGCATTAGGCCTTCGAAAGTTGAATCAAACAGTTGAGCATCAAAGCAACGATGCTATCCGTGGTATGATTACAAAGGTCAGCCACTTGGTAACAGTTAAAGAAATTTAAGTATTATTCTACAATAAGGAGGTGCCGATAAGATGAAATTACATGAGCTAAAACCAGCTGAGGGATCTCGCCGAAACCGTAAACGTGTTGGACGTGGGATTGGATCTGGAAGTGGTAAAACTTCCGGCAGAGGTCATGACGGACAAAACGCACGTTCAGGCGGCGGTGTACGTCTTGGTTTTGAAGGTGGACAAATTCCTCTTTTCCAACGACTTCCTAAGCGCGGATTCACGAACATCAATCGTAAAGATTATGCCATCGTTAATCTGGACACATTGAATCGTTTTGAAGAAGGCACGGAAGTAACGCCGGAACTGCTAATCGAAACTGGTGTTGTAAGTAACGCAAAATCAGGTATCAAGATTCTTGGAAATGGAACTCTTGAGAAAAAGATTACAGTTAAAGCCAACAAATTTTCCGCTTCTGCAAAAGAAGCTATTGAAAAAGCAGGCGGGCAAACAGAGGTGGTATAATGTTTCAGACAATCTCTAACTTCATGCGTGTGAAAGAGATCCGGTCTAAAATAATTTTCACCCTCCTAGTGCTCATCGTTTTCAGACTAGGAACGTTTGTTCCGGTTCCCAACGTTGATGCAACTGCTTTACAACAATCAGATAACCAGTTTATCGGATTTTTGAACACATTCGGCGGAGGAGCATTATCCAACTTTTCAATCTTTGCAATGGGGATTATGCCGTACATTACGGCGTCCATCATTGTGCAGCTCTTGCAAATGGATGTGGTTCCAAAGTTTACTGAGTGGTCAAAACAAGGAGATGTCGGAAGACGGAAACTTGCACAGTTTACACGATATTTCACAATTGTTCTTGCCTTTATTCAAGCACTTGCCATGTCATTTGGTTTCAACCAGACGTTTGGCGGCACGCTGATTAAAGACAACAGCATTTCTACATATATCGTAATTGCAATTGTGTTGACTGCAGGGACAGCTTTCTTACTGTGGCTAGGTGAACAAATCACTGCAAAAGGTGTTGGAAATGGTATTTCCATCATTATCTTTGCGGGGATTGTTGCCGGCATTCCGAATGCTGTTAATCAGTTGTATGTAACGCAAATCCAAGACGCTGGAGATGCACTATTTATCCGAATTGCAACAATGATTTTACTGCTGATTGTCATTGTAGCTATTGTAGTTGGAGTTATTTACTTCCAAGAAGCACTGCGGAAAATTCCTATTCAATATGCGAAACGAGTTTCAGGAAGAAATCAATCTGTTGCAAGTCAACAAACGCACTTACCTTTGAAGTTAAATGCCGCGGGTGTTATTCCAGTAATCTTTGCGGTGGCATTCTTCATTACGCCACAGCAAATCGCTCCGTTTTTCGGTGAGAACAGTGTAACCAAAACCATTATCCGGATCTTCGATTATACGAATCCAGTTGGTATGATTTTGTATGTCGCACTGATTATCGCGTTTACGTATTTCTATGCATTCATTCAAGTGAATCCAGAGAATATGGCAGACAATCTGAAAAAACAAGGCGCGTATATTCCAGGAATTCGTCCGGGTGCAAACACTCAAAAGTATTTGACAAGCACTCTGTACAGACTGACGTTTGTCGGCTCGATCTTTCTTGCTGTCGTAGCGGTTATGCCTATTTTCTTCATCAATCTGGCGAACCTTCCTCAATCCGCGCAAATCGGCGGAACGAGCTTGCTCATCGTAGTAGGGGTTGCCCTCGAATCAATGAAGCAGTTGGAATCCCAGTTAGTGAAGAGACATTACAGAGGCTTTATGAAATAAAAAGCAATAGCCTGACCTATTGTATAATCAAATGGAGGGCAAGGACGTATGAATATCGTATTAATGGGTCTGCCGGGTGCCGGTAAAGGTACGCAGGCAGATAAAATTGTCGAGAAGTACGGAATCCCTCATATTTCTACAGGCGATATGTTCCGTGCTGCCATCAAAGATGGCACGGAACTTGGAGTTAAAGCTAAATCATTCATGGATCAGGGAGCATTAGTTCCTGATGAAGTTACCATTGGTATCGTACGTGAACGCTTAAGCAAGCCGGACTGCGACAAAGGATTCCTGCTTGATGGTTTTCCTAGAACTGTGCCTCAAGCACAAGCACTTGATGCTTTGCTGAAGGATATGGGGAAGAGCATTGAGTACGTATTAGACATTGAAGTCGATACGGATGAATTGGTTGCAAGATTATCTGGCCGTCGTATTTGTAAAGTGTGCGGCACATCATATCACTTGATCTTCAACCCGCCAAAGGTGGAAGACGTTTGTGATAAAGATGGCGGCGAACTTTACCAGCGCGCAGATGATAATCCGGAAACTGTCATGAATCGTCTGGAAGTAAATATGACTCAGACAGCTCCTTTACTCGACTTTTATGGCGAAAAAGGTGTGCTGACTAAAATTAATGGTCAACAGGACATTAACCTAGTATTTGAGGACCTGGATGCAATTTTGCAACAAGATAAAAAGTAATCAATCCTTTTCGGGCACAGTTACATCACTGTTCGGAAAGTAATGGATGAAAACGAGCTGCAAAAGCTAGAGTGCCCGGTATAGGACAAATGAGAATTGATCATTGATTCTTCAGTAGCTCCGGCATGCATTATATTGCGATTCGCAGTATAATATATATTTGGAAACTGCTGCGGGAACAATAAAGGTCTCATCGCATCCATGCGAAACAGCGAAATGTGGCAGACGTCTTTCGAACATCACTCATGCTAACTGGACATATGTTGAAGGAAGCCTTTTGAAGGCGACTGATGCCGCTCGATGGTGAAAGCCTTTATTGGATATAGAAGGGAGACAGGATTGATGGCGAAGGACGACGTAATTGAGGTAGAAGGAACTGTTCTTGAAACGTTGCCGAATGCGATGTTTAAAGTGGAGTTAGAAAACGGACATACTGTGCTTGCACACGTGTCAGGTAAAATTCGTATGCACTTTATTCGTATTCTGCCAGGCGACAAGGTGACAATGGAACTTTCACCTTATGATTTGACACGTGGTCGTATCACATACCGTTTCAAATAAACTTTTGCACTCCGGAATATTGAAGGAGGTTGGGTAGGATGAAAGTAAGACCATCTGTAAAACCGATCTGCGAAAAATGTAAAGTTATTCGTAGACGCGGCCGAGTAATGGTAATCTGTGAAAATCCAAAACATAAACAAAGACAAGGCTAAAACACAAGGAGGTGCACAACTTATATGGCACGTATTGCTGGTGTAGACGTTCCGCGCGATAAGCGCGTTGTCATTTCATTGACATATATATTCGGTATTGGTAAAACAACTGCAAAGTCTATTTTGAATGCAGCTGATATTTCTGAAGAGACTCGCGTTCGTGATTTAACTGACGCTGAGCTTGATAAGATTCGTGAACAAATTGACGGCTTGAAAGTAGAAGGGGATCTTCGTCGTGAAACTTCTCTTAACATCAAGCGTTTGATGGAAATCGGTAGTAACCGTGGTATCCGTCACCGTCGTGGATTGCCTGTTCGTGGACAGAACACGAAAAACAATGCACGTACGCGTAAAGGTCCTAAACGTACAATGGCAAACAAGAAAAAATAATAGGTAAAGGAGGGCTCTTTCCAACATGGCACGTAAACAACAAACTCGTAAACGTCGTGTAAAAAAGAATATTGAAACCGGTATTGCACATATCCGTTCGACGTTCAATAATACTATCGTAACTATTACTGATAGCCACGGTAATGCACTTTCATGGTCTAGCGCTGGTGCACTTGGCTTTAGAGGTTCCCGTAAATCCACTCCGTTTGCTGCACAAATGGCTGCTGAAACTGCAGCAAAAACAGCAATGGAACATGGTTTGAAATCATTGGAAGTAACAGTTAAAGGTCCTGGTGCTGGTCGTGAAGCGGCTATCCGTTCACTGCAGGCTGCTGGTCTTGAAGTTACTGCAATCAGAGACGTAACTCCGGTTCCGCACAATGGTTGCCGCCCGCCAAAACGTCGTCGCGTATAATCGGTTTGAATCTATTGGATTAAGAAAGACAATTTTTGTTAATACTGTTGAAATAGGTTAACTATTATCAGTGAATTCAATAAGGTTAAACCAATATAGAGACGTTTTGAGGAGGGTAAATAAATGATCGAGATTGAGAAACCAAAGATTGAAACAGTAACGATCGGTGAAGACTCACAGTTTGGTAAATTTATTATCGAACCGTTGGAGCGTGGATATGGAAATACCTTAGGTAATTCTTTGCGCCGCATTCTCTTGTCTTCATTACCAGGAGCTGCTGTGACATCTATTCAAATCGATGGAGTACTTCATGAATTCTCAACAATTGAAGGTGTCGTTGAAGACGTATCGACAGTTATTTTGAATGTGAAGAAACTTGCTCTCAAAATTTACTCAGATGATGAGAAAGTTATTGAGATCGATGTGAAAGGTGAAGGCGTCGTGACGGCTGCAGATATCACGCATGACAGTGATGTCGAAGTATTGAATCCAGATCTCCCGATTGCTACTCTCGGTAAAAACGGACATTTACGTATGCGTATGTATGCTGTACGCGGACGCGGATATGTTCCTTCCGATCAAAACAAACGTGAGGATCTAGCGATTGGCGTAATTCCAATCGACTCGATTTACACTCCCGTATCACGCGTTAACTTCCAAGTTGAGAACACCCGCGTCGGTCAAAGCACCAACTTTGATAAGTTGACACTTGATGTGTGGACAGATGGCAGCATCGGTCCTAAAGAAGCAGTATCACTTGGAGCTAAAATTTTAACTGAGCACTTAAATATATTCGTCGGAATGACGGACGAAGCACAAACTGCAGAAATCATGGTAGAAAAAGAAGAAGACCAAAAAGAAAAGGTTCTTGAGATGACTATTGAAGAACTTGACCTTTCTGTCCGTTCTTATAACTGCCTGAAGCGTGCAGGCATCAATACGGTTTTGGAACTTGCAAACAAGTCTGAAGACGAAATGATGAAAGTGCGAAACTTAGGCCGTAAATCACTTGAAGAAGTGAAGGCTAAATTAGACGAGCTAAACCTTGAGTTACGCTCTGAAGAATAACTGACATATACTTGAAGGAGGGTAACTTCAAATGGGATACAGAAAACTTGGACGCACAAGTTCACAACGTAAAGCAATGCTGCGCGACCTAACGACAGATCTTATCATTCATGAGAGCATCCAGACAACTGAAGCACGTGCAAAAGAATTACGTTCAGTAGTTGAAAAGATGATCACTCTTGGAAAACGCGGAGATCTTCATGCACGTCGTCAAGCGGCTGAATATATTCGTCGTGAAAAGGTAACTGTTGAAAACGGAGAAGGCGAAGAAGCAACAGTGTTTGCACTTCAAAAACTTTTCGATACAGTGGCACCACGTTATGCAGATCGCCAAGGCGGTTATACACGTATAATGAAAATGGGACCTCGCCGCGGCGATGGAGCACCAGTAGTTATTATTGAATTGGTGTAATTCCATACACTTCGAGGGTGTGTCTGTCACGCACAGCACACCCTTTTATTACAGATACAAGATTTATACGACATAAAAGCTGAGTGTTATGATCCGCGAGCAATCGACTGGTCTAGCTCTACGTACCTCATCTGAGATGTCGGCATGAGCACCCGGCATTTTCGTTTTACAGGCGCATTCCTTGGATGAGGTACGCGCTTTTTTTTATACATAAGAATAATTTATTACATAGAAGCAAACTAATTTTTGCAATACATAAGAGGAGGGGTCCGGATGAAGGAAATAGCGTCGATGCATCATGTAACGTTTTCTTATGATACGGAAGAAAATGAATCTTCGCACGTACCGGTGAAAGCGCTGAATGATGTGTCCTTCACTTTGTATGAAGGGGAGTGGCTGGCAGTTGTAGGACATAACGGGTCAGGCAAGTCGACGCTGGCAAAACTTCTGATCGGCTTGCTGTTTCCTTCGTCAGGTGAAATCAATCTCTTTTTGGAACCATTGTCTGAAGAGAACTTGTGGGAAACGCGTTCGCGTATGGGGATAGTTTTTCAAAATCCAGATAACCAATTTGTAGGGTCGACTGTGCAAGATGACGTAGCTTTTGCCCTGGAAAACAACGGTGTTCCCTATGACATGATGGTAAAGCGTGTCCAGGAGGCGCTGGAGCAAGTGAAGATGAGTGACTACATCAATCATGAACCTCATCACTTGTCAGGCGGCCAGAAGCAGCGTGTGGCCATTGCCGGTGCATTGGCTCTGCATCCTGAGCTGTTAATTTTAGATGAAGCGACTTCCATGCTTGATCCGCAGGGGCGGGAGGAAGTGATTGAAATCGTCAAAAAGCTTCGGTCAGAAATTGGATTGACCGTATTGTCGATCACTCATGACTTGGAAGAAGTTTTATTAGCGGACCGTATTCTCGTAATGAATGAAGGACAAGTTCTTATGACGGGAACACCGCAAGAAATATTCCGGCAAGGTGCAGAGCTGGAAACGATCGGACTTGATCTGCCGTTTGCGCTGCGTGTTTCCGAACTATTGAGATCTGCCGGTGTAGAGCTTCAGGGAAATCATATGACAGAAGAAGAGTTGGTGAATGAATTGTGGACATTTCACTTCAGCAAGTAGGCTATTTATATGCAAAAGATTCACCGTTTGAGAAACGGGCGCTGCAGGACGTGTCAGCTACGATTCCTTCAGGCTCTTATACATCAATCATCGGTCATACAGGATCCGGCAAATCTACTTTATTGCTTCATTTGAATGGTCTGTTAAAGCCTTCTGAAGGGGTTGTAAAGATTGGTGATACTGTGATAACAGCTCAGACGAAGGGCAGGGAGATGAAAGAAGTCCGCCATCAGGTCGGTATCGTTTTTCAGTTTCCTGAGCATCAGCTGTTTGAGGAGACTGTGGAAAAAGATATTATGTTTGGCCCGCTGAATTTTGGAGTTCCGAAAGAGATTGCGAAAGAGCGGGCGCATGAACTGGTGAAGCTTCTTGGATTGCCTGAGGACGTATTGCAAAAGTCTCCGTTTGAGCTCTCAGGAGGCCAGATGAGGCGTGTGGCTATTGCAGGCGTACTTGCATTCAAGCCGTCTGTCTTAGTGCTGGATGAACCGACAGCGGGCCTGGACCCGAAAGGCCGTAAGGAGATTATGGACTTGTTTCACCATCTGCATAAAACTGAGAATCTGACAACGATTTTAGTGACGCACAGTATGGAAGACGCGGCACGTTACAGCGATAGGATCGTTGTGATGCATGAAGGCACGTCTGTCATGGAAGGAACACCTGAAGAAATATTCAATCAAGAAGAACGGCTGCATTCATTTCGGCTTAGTGTACCGCGTTCTGTTCGTTTTCAGCGTAAAATGGAATCGATGACCGGGGATACGTTTGACAGAATCGCGCTGACGGAAGCGATGCTGGCGCAAGAGCTTTCCAGGGTCATTGCGAGAAGAGGGGAACGGCCATGTTAGAAAAAATGATTATCGGCCGATTTATTCCCGGCACTTCAGTTGTGCACCGCATGGATCCGCGTTCCAAACTGCTGTTCGTCTTTTTATTCGTAGCGGCAGTGTTTCTTGCGAATAATGCATGGTCTTACGCGGTATTGCTTAGCTTTACCGCATTTGTCATCGCGCTGGCACGCATCAGACCTTACTTTTTGATCAACGGTTTAAAACCGGTTATCTTTTTGATTATCTTTACACTTCTATTACATATTTTCTTCACGCGTGAAGGCCCTATTGTGTTTGAATGGAAGTTTATCAAAATATACGAAGAAGGATTACGCATGGGGATCTTTATTTCCATTCGATTCCTCGTGCTCGTTCTCGTAACTACTGTATTGACGCTGACGACTTCTCCCATCTCCATTACAGACGGTTTGGAGACATTGCTGAATCCGTTTAAGAAGTTTAAATTGCCTGTGCATGAATTGGCGCTGATGATGTCGATTTCTTTGCGGTTCATTCCGACGCTGATGGATGAAACGGATAAGATTTTAAAGGCGCAGCTTGCAAGAGGTTCTGATTTGAGCACCGGCTCGATCAAAGAACGGGTGCAGGCGGTCATTCCGCTGCTCGTTCCGCTGTTTGTCAGTGCATTCAAACGTGCCGAAGATCTGGCCGTCGCAATGGAAGTGCGGGGCTATCGGGGCGGAGAGGGCCGCACAAGATTCCGCCAGCTTTCTTGGCAAATGAGAGATACAGCGGTGCTGATAGCATTTGTGATGTTAGTAGGTGTATTGCTGTGGGTGAGGAAGTGAAGAAATTGAAACGAATGAAAGCCGTTGTTGCGTATGACGGAACGGATTTTGCGGGCTATCAGTCGCAGCCGGGCATGCGCACGGTTCAGTCTGAAATTGATAAAGCACTTGTTAAACTGCATAAAGATCCGACATCTCATGCGGTGGCGAGCGGCCGGACTGATGCCGGTGTACATGCCCTCGGTCAGGTCATTCATTTTGATACACCGCTTGATTTGGGAGACCGCTGGCTGATGGCATTGAACGTGCTGCTGCCGAAAGATGTGCGCATTACAGCCGTTGAACGAGCGGCCGACGATTTTCATGCGCGCTACGGAGCAAAGGGCAAGACATATCGTTATAAATGGTCATATGGTGAACTGCAGAGTCCGTTTGAGCGCAACTTTGCTGTTCACTTAGGCAGATGGAATCCCGATGTGGAACGGATGAAAGAAGGTGCCGCGTATTTAATCGGCACACATGATTTCACCAGTTTCTGTTCCGCGAAAACCGCCACTTCCAATAAAGTTCGGACAATCCGCAAACTGACCCTTGAGCGGCAGCAGGATGAACTGGTGCTTGAAGTGGAAGGAGATGGGTTTCTTTACAACATGGTGCGCACGATTGCAGGTGTTTTGCTGGCGGTGGGAATTGGCTGGGACGAGCCTGAAGATGTCGGTAAAATTCTTGAAGCAAAAGATCGTCAAAGAGCCGGGAAGACTGCGCCGCCGCACGGTTTGTACCTGCTCGAAGTGACCTACTGAGGCCATGGCAACTAATCCTGGCGTATTCATAAAAACGCTTGACTTTATTGGAAATAAAGGTTAACATGATAAATGGTATTTCAATAACCCCACAATAAGCCCCGGAAGTTTATTTGTGTTTAGGGATAGAGAAAACAACGGAACAGATTGATATTTTTAGGAGGATATACAATATGCGCACAACATTCATGGCTAAAGGTCACGAAGTAGAACGTAACTGGCTTGTTGTCGACGCTGAAGGACAGACTCTTGGACGTCTTGCTTCAGAAGTTGCAACACTATTACGCGGTAAACATAAACCAACGTTTACACCACACGTTGACACAGGTGATCACGTAATCATCATCAACGCTGAAAAGATCCAATTAACAGGAAACAAATTGAAAGATAAGATGTATCACCGTCACTCTGGCTACACAGGAAGCCTTAAGTCACGCACTGCGCTTGAAATGCGTACAAACTACCCTGTGAAAATGCTTGAACTTGCGATCAAGGGAATGCTGCCAAACGGTCCTCTAGGTCGTCAGACAATCAAGAAATTACACGTATATGCAGGACCAGAGCACCAGCACGCAGCACAAAAACCAGAAGCATATGAGCTTCGTGGATAATTAAGAGGAGGAAACACACTTGGCACAAGTACAATATATCGGCACTGGCCGTCGTAAAAGTTCAGTAGCTCGTGTACGTCTAGTTCCTGGCGAAGGTAAAATTGTCGTCAACAACCGCGACGTAGAGGACTACGTACCATTCGAAACACTTCGTGAAGTCATCAAACAACCACTGGTTACAACAGAAACACTTGGAAGCTACGATATCCATGTTAACGTAAAAGGTGGAGGTTACACAGGTCAAGCAGGCGCAATCCGTCACGGTGTTGCACGTGCATTACTGACTGTGGACCCTGATTTCCGTGCAGCACTTAAATCAGCAGGATTCCTGACACGTGATCCACGTATGAAGGAACGTAAAAAGTACGGTCTTCGCGGCGCTCGTCGTGCACCACAATTCTCAAAACGTTAATAGTGGTTTATACCAAACATTACAGCCTCTTTCCGATTTTTCGGGAAGGGGTTTTTGGCATGTCAAATTCCTCTCTCAGTGAAATAATAAATAAAACCGAAAAATAGTTCGGGCTGTACTAAGAACTGTTTAATTAATACATAGCGGCCATGAGAAATACTTTTGGCTCTAGAAATATAAATCGCCAGTATCGTTGGTAAAGTAGTGTTCTGCCATAAAGGTTACTGAAATAAATTCAATGTAAGTTTGTAGATTAGAAGATTGTGTGTTATATTTATGAAAATTAAATAAACTAATTTGAATAAGTGCTCACACTGTGAGTTAAAAGGGAAACCAGTGAAAATCTGGTACAGCCCCCGCTACTGTAAAAGCTGATGAAATTACAAAACCACTGAGAAATCGGGAAGGTGTAAGAGTAAAATGAAGCTTGAGTCAGGAAACCTGCTTATTTAAACGACACTTACTTTTCGGTGGGAGAAGTATAGGCGGGACAATGATAATAATTGTTTTTGTTTCAGTATGGTTTCTATCGTACTTTCACGTGCCTACACTCCCCTGAAAAGGAGTGTAGGCATTTTTATTTGGAGGGAAACCATGAAAAAGGGAAAAATTTATGTCGTCGGCTTCGGTCCCGGTGCTACTGAACATATTACGGGGCGGGCGTTGGATGCACTGCAGGCAAGTGATTATATTATTGGCTATAAAACGTATGTAGAGCTGATTAAGCATTTGGTGACGGCGAAGTCCATTGTCAGCACAGGAATGACTGAAGAAGTGTCGCGTGCACAAGATGCGGTTAAGAAAGCGGAGGCAGGCGGTATTGTTTCGGTAATATCCAGCGGTGACTCAGGAGCGTACGGGATGGCCGGATTAGTGTATGAGGTGCTGATTGAAAAGGGCTGGACTGAAGCAGAAGGAATTGATGTAGAAATTGTTCCGGGTATTTCAGCTATTAATTCATGTGCGAGCTTACTTGGAGCACCTGTCATGCATGACTCTTGTACGATCAGTTTAAGTGATCATCTGACACCGTGGACTGTTATCGAAAAACGTATTGAAGCTGCAGGGATGGCGGATTTTGTAATTGCTTTATACAATCCGAAAAGCGGACGCCGGACGCGCCAAATTGTAGAAGCGCAAAATATTTTACTGAAATATCGCGCCCCTGATACCCCTGTAGGGCTGGTGAAAAGTGCGTATCGGGAAAATCAGCATATTGTTCTGACGACATTATCAGAAATGCTTGAGCATGATATCGGGATGCTGACAACTGTCATTATCGGTAACTCTTCCACTTTCTTTTACGATGATAAGATCATTACACCGCGGGGCTATCAGCGTAAATATACATTGGGAGAAGGAAAACAAAGTTTAAAACCGCATCAGCGTTTGAAAAAGGAAGCAGAACCATGGGCGCTTGATCAGGAAACCGGGGAAGCGCAGTCAGGGTATGAGGAACTCATAAGTACGGTAACCGAGCAGGCGCCAGTACAAGAACAAAAGCCAAAGCAAGCGCCGGAACAACAGCAAAAAGTTCAGTCAATCGATATGGCTTTAAAGGCTTTGTCTATGGTGTCGAAAGAAGAAGCAGAAAATCCGTTTTTAGTGAGACAGCCGATCGAGAATATCTTTGAGTTTTCTGTTTCGCCGGGTGTTGTTAATAAAATGATCACAGCAGAGCAGATGCTTGTATTAGCCGAAGTCGTTGGTGAGAAAGGTACTTTGGAATATACTCCAGATCATCGTTTTTTAGTAAAGGTTACAACAGATAATCCTGAATTGATTGTCGAAAAGCTTGAGAAAGAACACCTCACAGTCATGCCGGCGGGAGAAGTCTTAAAAGTAAAAGCGTGCGATTTTTGTTACGGAGAAAAGGCTGATTCTATCCCGTACGCAGAAGAAATCGCTGCAAAGTTTGAAGGCATGAAGCTTCCGAAGCAGCTGCATGTTGGATTTAATGGATGCGGAATGGCATGTTACCGCCCTGTGTTTGACGACATCGGGATTGTGTACCGAAAGAAAAAATTCGATTTATTTATTGGAGCGAAGCCGGTTGGCAGGACTGCTCATGCTGCCCAGCCAATCGCTGAGGGGATTGAGCCGGATGATTTAATCCCATTAGTCACAAAAATTATAGAAGAATACGAACAAAATGCACATCCTAATGAACGTTTCTTCAAGTATTTTAAACGAGTGAAAAAAGTATTGAACTATGACTATTACGACATGAGCTGCAAGATTGAAGTAGAGCCGGCACCTTGCGGGGATTAGGAGGAACACATGATTTTATTTTTAGCAGGGACTAGCGACGCAAGAGCGTTAGCCATTCATCTGCAGAGTCTTGGCTACTCTTTGATAGCCACCGTAGTAACGGAATCTGCTGCTGAAAGTTTACAAGCTAACGATATTCCGTATCAGGTGGGCAGATTAACAGTGGATGATATGGCGGCGCTGATCCGGAAGAATGAAATGACTTGTGTAGTGGATGCCAGTCATCCCTATGCGGAAGAAGCTTCGAAAACGGCTATGGAAGCGGCTAAGCTATGCGGTATTCCTTATGTCCGCTATGAACGGCCGAAGGAGAATTTTGTTTCTTCGCTGATTACGGAAGTTGAAAGTTACGAAGACGCTGCAAGGCTGGCTCAAACGCATAAAGGAACGATTATGCTGACGACGGGAAGTAAGACGCTGGAAGTATTTGCGGATTACTTATTGCGTGATGGAATTCGCCTGATCTGCAGAATGCTGCCAAACGCAGGGAATATGGAAAAATGCGATAAATTAGGGATCAAACAAAAAGATATTATCGCAATACAAGGACCATTTTCTGAATCACTGAATAAGTCGTTATGCGAGCAATATGATGTGACGCTAATGATTACCAAGGAAAGCGGAAAAGTAGGGTCTGTGGATGAGAAAATTACAGCCGCCTTGGAACTGGATATACCAGTTATTTTGATTAAACGCCCGAAGGTTCAATATGAAAACTTTTGTACGTCTTTTGAAAAAGTTACCCAACTACTAGGAGGTTTTACACTTGAAAAATCCAAACATGAACTTTAATACGAAATTCACACCGCTAACTGTAGATCCGGATAAAATTTATGATCACAGTTTCTCCATCATCAAAGAAGAGATGGGGGAACACCCATTTACAGATGAGCAGTGGATGGTAGTTCGGCGCGTGATTCATGCTTCCGCAGATTTTGAGTTAGGACGCAGCATGATTTTTACACCCGATGCACTCGAAGCAGGAATCCAATCAATTTTAGCAGGCCGTCATGTCGTAGTGGATGTACAAATGATAGAGAGTGGTTCAGGCCGCAAACGATTCCAAAAACATGGCAGCGATTTACATTGCTACATAGCGGATGAGGATGTTGCAAAAGAAGCAAAGGCCCAAGGTACAACACGTGCGATCATATCCATGCAAAAAGCAACACGTTTGCACGAAGGCGGAATTTACGCGATCGGAAATGCGCCGACTGCGTTGTTGGAGTTAATCCGTTTAATTAAAGAGGGAATCGCCAAACCGGATTTAATCATTGGAATGCCGGTAGGATTTGTTTCGGCAGCCGAATCAAAAGAAGAACTGGCAGTACTCGAGGGTATTCCATTTATCACTAATGTAGGGAGAAAGGGTGGCAGTACAGTGACGGTAGCCGCACTGAATGCCATTTCGATCATGGCAGATGAGCGTGCAAAGCAAACAAACTAAAAAAGACCCATCAAAAATGCGTCATGGTTATACTACGGGATCTTGTGCAACGGCAATGACAAAGGCAGCACTGCAAGGATTAGTGACGGGGAAAGTACCGGAAGAAGTCACTATCTATTTACCGGTCGGCAAATACGCCACATTCAAAGTATCGGCATTTGAAATAGTCGATGGCGGCGTAATGTGCGAAACCATCAAAGATGCCGGCGATGATCCTGATGCTACACACAAAGCCCGGATCCAAAGTACTGTTTACTATTCAAAAGAAGATGGCATTCATTTGGACGGAGGGATTGGTGTAGGACGGGTTACAAAACCGGGGCTGCCCGTCCCTGTCGGACAGGCGGCGATTAACCCGGTGCCGCGTAAAATGATACTCGGAGTTGCACAGGAAGGTTACGATTATTATCAATTGAAACGCGGAATCGATGTAGTGATTTCCGTGCCTGACGGAGAAGAAATTGCCAAGAAAACATTGAATGGGCGCCTTGGCATTATTGGAGGAATTTCCATTCTGGGAACCCGCGGAACAGTTGTGCCATTTTCGAGTTCTGCCTTCATGGCAAGCATTGCGCAAGCGATCAGTGTGGCAAAAGAAGCAGGCTGTGATCATGTGGTGATCACGACAGGCGGCCGCAGTGAAAAGTTTGCGTTAAAACAATATGCTCATTTGCCGGAAGAAGCCTTTATAGAAATGGGCGACTTTATTGGTTTTACTCTTAAGAATATCGCACGTAAGAAAATACCCAAAGTGTCTCTCGTAGGAATGATGGGGAAGTTTTCAAAGCTGGCACAGGGCGTAATGATGGTTCACTCAAAAAGTGCACCGATCAACTTCGGATTTTTGGCGGAAATGGCGAATAGAGTAGGTGTCGATGAACAAACACAGCAAGAAATTTTGCAGGCTAACACTGCATCACAAGTCGGCGAGATACTCCAAGGAAACGATGCGTTCTTTGAGGCGCTGAGTAAAAACTGCTGCTATTATGCACTGAATCACATGAATGCCGAAATTGAAGTATCAACATCATTGTATGCCATGAATGGAGACTGTTTAGGAAAGGCTGAGAACATTGACAAATTGGATGAAAATGATTGGTATAGGGGATAATGGCGCGGCAGGATTGCTCCCTCAATATATAGAGTGGATCAATGAATGTGATGTGCTCGTAGGCGGAGAACGCCATCTTCAATTCTTCCCTTTATTCGAAAAAGAAAAGAGAGTAATCAAGGGAGGTTTGTCAGCATTAACAGCGGAATTACAGGAAGAAACACGTAATGTTGTTATTTTAGTGTCGGGCGATCCATTGTTTTATGGACTGGGAGGCGTACTTGCGAAAAAACTGCCCCTGGAGATCTATCCGTATACCAGCTCGGTTCAGCTGGCTTTTTCTAAAATGCAGGAAAGTTGGCAAGATGCGCACATAGTCAGCCTGCATGGCCGTTCTATAAGAGGTTTTGCACAGAAAATAGACGGGCGTAAAAAAATAGCTGTATTAACCGATGAAACGAACTCTCCGCAATCCATTGCGGCGTATGTAAAACGCTTTAATATGACGGAGTACGATGCCTTCGTCGCTGAAAATCTGGAAGGGGAAGATGAACGCTGCCGCTTTCTCTCATTGGATGAAATGGAACAGGGTTCATTTTCTCCTTTAAATGTGGTGATTTTAAAGCAGCGCCATCTAGTGGAACGTGCTTCTCTTGGCATTCCGGATGATGCATTTCTGCAGCGAAAACCGGATAAAGGCTTAATTACGAAAAGAGAAATTCGGACACTTTGTCTGCAGGAGCTAAAGCTTAAAGAAAACAGCATAGTTTGGGACATAGGAACTTGTACAGGTTCTGTTGCGATTGAGGCAGCAAAAATAGCGCGCGAAGGGGCAGTCTATGCCATTGAGAAAAACGAGGGAGACCTTGAAAACTGCTTGGAAAATCAGCTGAGACATCGTACAGATTTTGTGGCGGTGCTGGGTAAAGCACCGGACCGACTGGAAGAATTCCCAGACCCTCATGCAATTTTTATTGGCGGTAACGGCGGGAATATGGAGCAGTTATTGCAAACCTGTATTTCGCGCTTACAGCCAAATGGCCGACTGGTTATGAATATCGCCACGATAGAAAATCTGGCTGAAGCAATGGGCCATTTAAAAGCGTTAGGCTGTGAAGTATCCATATTGCAGGCTCAGCTCTCAAAGAGTAAACCAATTTTACATTTAACGCGTTTTGAACCGTTAAACCCGATTTATATAGTGACAGCACAGAAAGGACAAGAATGATGACAATAGGAAAATTATACGGATTAGGCGTTGGACCAGGAGATCCTGAATTAATTACTGTAAAAGCATTTCGTAAACTGCAAGAATGCCCGGTCATTGCGTATCCCAAAAAATTAAGAGGCAGTAAATCTTATGCCCATCGGATCGTGGATGTGTATATTAACCCTGCTGAAAAAAAGATGCTCGGTTTAGTATTCCCTATGACCAAAGACGAAGAGGTATTGCGTGCTGCATGGGAAAAAGCAGCAGAAGAAATCTACAGCTTCTTGGCAGAAGGAAAAGATGTAGCATTTGTGACTGAAGGGGATCCGATGCTGTTCAGTACATTTATCCATCTGCTGGGCTTAATGAAAACAAAGCATCCCGACGTGCCAATCGAAACAGTGGCAGGGATTTCATCATTTAATGGTTCAGCCAATCGTTTAGGGATTGCATTAGCCGAAGGTGATGACCATGTGGCTATGATTCCGGCTACGGATAATATGGAACAGATGCGCCAGGTCATTGAACATCACGACGCCATCGTTTTTATTAAGGTAGCTAAAGTTATAGATGAGATGTTGGATTTATTAGAAGAATTGGATCTGCTGGAAAAAACACATGTAGTGACTAAAGTTACGTCTGACGAAGAAGTGATTTGGAAAACAGATGAACTTAGGGGCGCTGATTTAAATTACTTGTCATGTATGGTGGTGCGCA
The DNA here is from genome assembly GCF_002109365.1 of Sporosarcina sp. P37. Classification (NCBI taxonomy): domain Bacteria; kingdom Bacillati; phylum Bacillota; class Bacilli; order Caryophanales; family Caryophanaceae; genus Sporosarcina; species Sporosarcina sp. P37. The sequence continues at coordinate 1,562,261 of NZ_CP015349.1, read as the reverse complement.
AATGATGAAAAAAATTTGGATTATCGGTGCTGGCCCAGGAGATCCTGACTTAATCACGGTAAAAGGTTTGAAGCTGTTGCAGCAGGCAGACGTTGTCATGTATACCGATTCACTTGTAAGCGAAACGCTGGTGGAGGAAGCAAAGGAATCGGCGGAAGTTATCCGTACGGCAGGTATGCATCTGCAGGAAATGGTGGATTGTATTGTCGAGCGGGTCAATGCCGGGAAAACAGTTGTACGATTACATACCGGGGATCCAGCGATGTATGGCGCAACAATGGAACAGGTGGCATTACTGAAGCAACATGATATTGGGTATGAAGTCGTGCCCGGTGTGAGTTCCGTTTTTGCTGCTGCAGCGGCAGTTGGTGCAGAGCTGACGGTCCCTGATTTAACACAAACACTTATTTTAACCAGAGCCGAAGGGCGGACGCCTGTGCCTGAGCGCGAAAAGTTACAGATACTTGCAAGTCATCATTGTACAATTGCAATGTTTTTAAGTGCGACATTAACAAAGAAAATTGTGAAAGAATTACAGGCTGCCGGCTGGGCAGATGATACGCCGGTCGCTGTCGTGCAGCGCGCTACATGGCCTGATGAAAAAATTGTTCAGACAACATTGGTTGAATTAGATGAAGCGATGCGTGTCAATGGCATTCGTAAGCACGCAATGATTTTGGCGGGCTGGGCATTGGATCCCGCTATTCATGAGAAAGAATATCGTTCAAAGCTGTATGATAAAACATTTACCCACGGTTTCCGAAAAGGTGTGAAGGCAGATGATTAATTTACGTGAAGGTGAAATTCCTGTCATTGAAAAGCGCAAACCGTATGCTTTGGTCGCCATTACAAAACACGGGGTTGCCAATGCAAGAAGCTACACGGAAACATTTCCGTACGCGGACCTTTACTATATGAAGAAGTTTGCCAGAGGAGACGAAGAAGCGCGACACATTCAACTGTTTGACGGAACAGTGCGATTGCTGTTACCCGCTTTGTTCCAGCAATACAAAGGAGTTATTTGTATCATATCGCTCGGTGCTGTCGTTCGGATGATTGCACCGATCATGGTTGATAAAATGACAGACCCTGCTGTATTGGTTGTCGATGACTTAGGCCAATACGTTATAAGCGTGTTATCAGGACATATTGGCGGTGCCAATGCGCTGACTTATGAATTTGCACAAGCAATCGGTGCTATGCCTGTAGTTACGACTGCTTCGGATGTTCAAAAAACCATCCCTGTCGATTTATTCGGCGCCCAATTTGGATGGATGTGGGATAGCGAAGAAAAACTGCTGCCGGTCAGTGCATCGGTTGTGAACGAAGAGCACGTCGCGATTGTGCAGGAAACAGGCGAGAAAAACTGGTGGATGCATGACCGTGCTATGCCGCCCAATTTGAAAATCTATGCTTCTGCAGCAGAAGCGATTCAGGCAAAGCCGCAAGCAACCTTACTCATAACCGACCGATTGATCGATCGGCATGAGGAAGTGCTGCTGGAAAACGGAGTGATCTACCGTCCCAAATCCATTGTGCTCGGCATTGGCTGTAATCGCGGAACGGCGCTGGAAGAAATCGAGCAAGTCATAGACGAAACATTAGAAGAACTGTCTCTAAGTAAAAAAAGTGTGAAAGCAGTAGCAACGATAGATTTGAAGAAAGACGAGGCTGGCCTGCTCGAATTAACTGCCAAACATAATTGGCCGTTTGTCACCTACACGCCTGAACAGCTCAATGAAATGCCGCTTCTTAATCCGTCCGAAACTGTATTTAAGTATACAGGCGCATACGGTGTGAGCGAACCGGCAGCGCTGCGCTGTGCAAATGCAAGAGAACTGGTATTAGAGAAAAAGAAAAGTGGCAATGTGACAATTTCCATTGCACGCGTCAATTTCGAGGAGAGAGAACAATGAATCGATTTGTACTGGCAGGTACAGGGAGCGGTGTCGGGAAAACAACGTTCACCATTGGGATTATGCGCGCGCTTATGAAGCGTGGTTTAACCGTACAAGGCTTTAAATGCGGCCCGGATTATATCGATACTGCCTATCATACAGCTGTCACCAAACGGCCGTCACGAAATATTGATAGTTATATGATGGCTCCTGATACGATTCTTGCGATTGTTGCAAGGGCCAGCCGAGACGCAGATGCGGCCATTATCGAAGGCGTGATGGGCTTTTACGACGGCAGATCCCCCTTGTCAAATGAAGGGTCGGCTGCACATATAAGCGAAATTACAAAAAGCCCCGTCATTTTAATTGTTAATGCAGCTAGTATGGCGAGAAGTGCAGCGGCCATCGTTAAAGGATTTCAGTCACTGGATGACAACTCCAATATTGTCGGTGTGATCGCGAATCAATTAGGCAGTAAGAGTCATTTCGGCATTATCAAAACGGCAATAGAAAAAGAATGCGGCATTCCAGTTATCGGCTATTTGCCAAAAGAAGCTGTGCCCGCGATGCCGAGCCGTCATCTGGGCTTGGTGCCGGCTATCGAACGAGGTGACCTGGATGCTTATTTTGACAGTCTTGCAGCGGCTATTGAAGAAACAGTCAATATTGATCAGCTGATGGACATTACAAAAGCGCAAATCATTGAAGAATCCACATCAATTTTCGATGCCCAGCCGAACAGCCAAGAAGTTCATATTGCGGTAGCTAAGGATGCCGCGTTTAACTTCTATTATGAAGAAAACCTGGATTTATTGCGTGCACATGGCGCAACTCTGCATTTTTTCTCTCCGTTACAGGATGAAGAAGTTCCAAATGAAGCGCAGGGAGTATACATCGGCGGCGGCTTCCCGGAAGAGTTTGCAGAACAATTAGCCGCAAACGAGAAAGTGAAAGAATCTTTAAGAAACGCAATCAGCCGCGGATTACCGACAGTAGCCGAATGCGGCGGCTTTATGTATCTGACAGAAGAAATCATCGATCGCCAGAAGCGAAAGTTTCCCATGCTTGGTGTGATTCCTGGCCGTGTGATTATGCAAGATAAGCGGGCAGCACTTGGCTACAGGGAAATTACAGGAGTTGCAGGCAATTTCTTAATTGATGAAGAGACAGAGGCAAAAGGGCATGAGTTTCATTATTCGAAATATGAGGGGGAGCATACTAGCCCGGCGTATTTCAGTAAAAGCCGCTTTCGCGTTCAGCAGGAAGGTTATTTACATAAAAACCTCGCAGCGGGCTTTACGCAATTCCATTTTGCCTCAAATCCTCAGCTTGTGCGAAATTGGCTGAAAGCATGTTTGGAGGGAGAACAATGAACTATTTTCCGCTGTTAATGGATATGGATTATAAAAAGGTTGTCATTATTGGAGGCGGACATGTAGCTCGTCAAAAAATAGAAGCCTTGCTTCCCACCAAAGCAATGATAACTGTAGTTAGCCCATCGGTGACAGAGAAGGTGCAGCAGTATGCAGCTGAAGGGCTCGTGACATGGAAAGAAAAAGCATTTGAATCAGCCGATTTAGATGACGCTGCCTTGGTTTTTGCTGTGACCAATGATGAAGAAGTAAACAATGCGGTGGAAGAAGCGACACAGCATTGGCAATTACTCAGTCGTGCGGATGCAATAGGGCGGGTTGACTTTATCAATCCGGCAGTCGTTCGCCGCGGAGAATTTGTTGTGACGGTATCAACGTCTGGAGCCAGTCCGGGTTTAACGCGCAAGGTAAAGGCGGATGTAGAGGAGCAATTTGGGGACCATTATGCATCGTATGTGTCTTTCTTAAGGAAAGCCCGCCAGCAAGTCTTGCAAGTGTTTCACGGTGAGGCGAAAAAACAAGTTCTGGCTGAACTCCTGGATCCGAAACTTTTGGATTGGATGGAGCAAGGTAAAAGTCAAAAATGTGAAGAATGGCTACAACAACGGATAGGAGAACAACATTGAGCGGATTTGTATATATTGTAGGGGCTGGCCCCGGTGACCCGAAACTATTGACAATCAGAGGATTAGAATGTATTCAGCAGGCGGACGTGATTTTATATGACCGACTGGTAAATATTGAATTACTGCAACATGCGAAAGCGGATGCTGAGCTCATATATTGCGGCAAAGAGCCGGGTAAGCATGAAATGATCCAAGATGAAATCCATCGTGCACTGGTTCAGCATGCGAGTCTTGGCAAGCAAGTGCTGCGCTTAAAAGGCGGTGACCCGTTCGTCTTTGGGCGCGGTGCTGAAGAAGCTGCAGTTTTACGGCAAGCCTGTATACCTTTTGAAATTGTTCCCGGGATCACCGCAGGAATTGCGGCGCCTGCTTATGCAGGGATTCCGGTTACACACCGCGATCATGCTGCAAGCTTTGCTATTGTTCCAGGTCATGGCCGCGCGGAAAAAGGACAGGATTTCTTACAATGGGCGGCGCTTGCTCAGATTGATACGGTGGCTTTTTATATGAGCGTCGGAAACATCGGACATATTACGAAAAGCTTAATAGAAAACGGTAAAAGCAAAACAACCCCTGTTGCGGTTATTGAATGGGGAACTACTAAAGAGCAGCGTACGATTACGGGGAATCTTACAACGATTTCAGAGGAAATTCAAAAGCATCATATCTCAAATCCGTCCATGATTTTAGTAGGTGATGTAGTAGGAGTGCGTGAAGAAATTCATTGGTTTGAAGAAAGGAGCACTAACGATGTTGAAAGCATTAAAAGAACGCCGTGCGATTCGACAATTTGAAACGCGTGAAGTGGAGCGGGAAAAGATCGAGACGCTTCTGGAGGCAGCAACATATGCACCAAACGACCGGATGCGTGAACCTTGGCATTTCTATATATTGCAAGGTGACAGCCTGAAACAGTATGAACAAGTGGCACTTGATTACTTACAAAAACGATTCCCGACAAAACCGCATTTAGTGGAAAGTTCAATGAAAGCAATTACGCAAACACCGCTTATTATCGTGGTAACTTCCGCCATCGTGGATGGAGACGAAGGGGCTACGAAAGACAATACTTTTGCAGTAAGCGGCGCCATTATGTCGATGTGGTTAATGGCGGAACAGCTCGGCTTAGGTATGGTGTGGCGTACGCGCGGCGTGGGATTAGTGCATGATACAGCATTGCATTCATTCATCGGCGCATCAGAACAGGAGCAATTGGTAGGAACGCTGTGTATCGGGTACCCGGCAGAAGAAATAACTTCTGTCAAAAAACGTACGCCATATACGGAAAAAACAACTTGGTTATAAGGGGGAATTGCAAATGGCGCGACAAGGGATGTTGTTAGTATATACAGGTGATGGCAAAGGAAAAACCACTGCTTCACTCGGTGTTGCTTTACGTGCAATCGGCCGCGGTATGAAGGTGAAATATTTTCAATTTATTAAATCACCCGAACGCACATATGGTGAGCAAATTGCTTTGCGGAAGCTGGGCGTTGAAACCGTGCAATTAGGTATCGGATTTACATGGACGAAAACACCGGAAGAGCACCGGGAAGCACTTGCAAAAGCGTGGCAAATGGTGAAAGAAGAGCTGAAGGATGAAACGACAGATGTTCTGGTGCTGGACGAGCTGAATAATGCATTATCCATCACACGTTTTCCTGTCGATGATGTATTGCCGCTGGAAGAAGTAATAGAGGCAATAGTGAACCGTCCAAAGTCCATGCACTTAGTTATTACAGGACGTTCCGCGCATCCGTCTATTCTGGAATTGGCGGATCTAGTGTCAACCATTGATGCAACAAAGCATTATTATACTGACCAAGATGTCCAAGCCATGAAAGGTCTGGAGTTTTAATGAAAGCCATTATGATCCAAGGCACCGCGTCGGATGTGGGGAAAAGTGTTTTATGCACTGCGCTCTGCCGTATTTTAGCTAACGACGGGTACCGGATTGCGCCATTTAAATCGCAGAATATGGCGCTGAACTCCTATGTCACCCAAGATGGCGGAGAAATCGGGCGGGCGCAGGGCGTTCAGGCGGAAGCCGCAAAAATAAGCGCCACTACCGATATGAATCCTATTTTATTGAAACCAACGGGGAATATGGTGTCGGAAGTCATTTTACATGGCAAACCATTTGCTCATATGGACGCAGTTTCGTACCGCGAAAATTTTGTTGAGCAAGTAATGCCGGAAGTGCGGAAGTCGCTGCGGCGTTTAGAAGCACAATATGATGTGCTGATACTGGAGGGTGCGGGAAGCCCGGCTGAAATTAATTTGAAAAGCCGGGATATTGCCAATATGCGAATGGCTCATGAGACAGATGCGGCCGTTATTTTAGTGGCGGATATTGAACGTGGGGGAGTATTCGCGTCAATTGTCGGTACTTTGATGCTGCTTGATGATGAAGAGCGTGCGCGTGTAAAAGGGATTGTCATTAATAAATTCCGCGGCATGAAGGAACTGCTCGACAGCGGCATCGATTGGCTGGAAGAGTATACAGGCATTCAAGTGCTCGGTGTCATCCCGTATTTCGATGTGCAAATAGAAGCCGAGGATTCGATGGCGCTGTCGAGCCTTCGCTTAAAGAAACCTCAGCATCAGGAATTTGATATTGACGTTGCTGTCATTCGTTTCCCTTTGATTTCTAATTTCACAGATTTGGATCCATTATTTGAAGAGCCTGGCGTAGGTGTGCGCTTTGTTTCTTCCGCAAAAGATTTGAAGAATCCAGATGTCATCATTCTGCCCGGAACGAAGAATACCATTGAAGATTATAGATGGCTGCAGGAATCAGGCTTGGCCCAAGCGATCTTACAGCAGTCACAAAAAGGAAAGAAAATAGTCGGGATTTGCGGCGGCTACCAAATGCTTGGCGGATCAATAATAGACAAGCGGATGCCTGAAAACAAAAGCGCGGTGTATTCCGCACTGGACATCCTGCCGATTGAAACCGTGCTGGCCAATGAGAATGAAATAACACAAATTAAAGGAACGAACTATGCGGGTCAGGAGATGAACGGATTTGTATTACATCTGGGTCGCAGTACGCCCTTCCAACCGGTCCGCAGCTTTATCTGCATGGAAGACGGCAGCCAAGATGGCGTGTATACAGAGCAAGTGATAGGTACATATTTACACGGAGTTTTTCAAAATCGTCCGTTTACCCGAATGTATTTCAATCAAATTCGCGCGGCCAAAGGCTTGGCAGAAGTCACAGGCGACATTCATTCAGACGATGAACGGCGAGAGCAGGCGTATGAAATGCTGGATTATCACGTGCGCAAACATCTGGATATGAATAAAATCTATGAGTTACTGGGCGCATCAAAGCAGCAAAATGATGATAGAAAGCATTGAGGAGAAGGTTCAATCATGAAAGAATCCCCTTTAAAAATCGATTTCGAGAAACTCTGGAAAGAAGGCATGCTGGACTGGCACGGTAATATGCCCGAGCGTATGGTGGACGATGAGCTCGAAGAAGCTTTTTGGGCGCAGTCCATGAAGAAAAAAACGTATAAACAAACAGACGACTATGCAGAAAAAATCTATGAAAAAATGAAGCCGTATATGCCGGAGGATGCAAGCTGCCTGGAAATCGGACCGGGATGGGGAAATTATACATTCCCATTGAGTGAAGACGTAAAAAGTCTGACACTTGTAGACGGTTCCGAAAGTGTGCTTGCTTATTTAAGACAATACTATGAGAGTGATGCGCCGGTTCAGTTTGTTAACAGTAAATGGGAAGAAGTGCAGGTTGAGCCGCATGATATCGTTGTCGGAGTAAACTGCTTTTACCGTATGTATGAACTGAAGACGGCACTGAAGAAAATGAACGCACTTGCGCAAAAACGTGCCATCATCGGCTTAACGACGGGCCCAATCCAACCGCATTATGTTGTCTTAGATAAGCAGTATGGCTATGAAATAAAATACCCGCGCCGCGATTATATTGCCATTCTCAATATACTGTACCAATTAGGCATTTACGCAAATTGTGAAATGGTCAAGCTGGAGCGTACATACCGTTACAATACATTGGAACAACTTTATGAAACACAGAGCAAAAAAATCTTGTCACCACAGTTTGAAATGGCACATGTGAAAAGCTCACTTGAACCTTTTATTGCGATGGAAGATGGCCAATACGTGTACCGTCATCCATTTTATGCGGCGATCATTACTTGGGAGCCTTCGAATTCACATGACTAAGCTGCGATTTACATTATTAGCAAGTGTATTGCTGGCAGTGTTGCTGGCTTCTATGACGTTTGGAGTGATGGTGGGCTCCGTTGATATTACGCCGAGTATTATTTGGGAAGTCCTTTTTACGAAAATGGGTTTATCTGCAGAAGTTGCGGCTTCAAAAGCACAGAGCATTATTATATGGGAAATTCGTTTGCCGCGGATTATACTTGCCGCGATAGTCGGAGCAGCCTTAGCGATCAGCGGAGCGGCAATTCAGGCACTGGTAAGGAACCCTATTGCGGATCCGTATATTTTAGGGGTGTCGTCCGGCGCATCAGTTGGTGCGACTTTGGTCATTTTGCTTGGTGCCTTCAGCTTTTTAGGTACCTATGCGCTGTCTGTTGCCGCTTTTTTCGGCGCTATTCTGGCAGTTGTTATCGTGTTTTTATTGGCACGTGTCAACGGACGAACATCTGTTATTCGTCTTCTTCTGGCGGGAATTGCAATTTCAATGGTATTTTCGGCCATCACCAATTTTATGCTGATGACATCAAAACAGCAAGGCGGTATTCAAGCTGTCATACATTGGACGCTCGGCAGTCTGGCAGGCGCGAAGTGGTCAACCATTGGTTTGCCGTTCTTTACATTTCTGCTGATTTTTATACTGCTGCTATTCAATTACAGGCAGCTTAATGCGCTCCTTCTCGGTGAAGAACTGGCTACGACACTTGGCATAAATTTAGACCGTTTTCGGATTTTTATTATCCTGGCCGTTTCATTATTGACGGGTGTTGTAGTTGCCAGCAGCGGCAGCATTGGCTTTGTTGGGTTAATAGTACCGCATGTTGTGCGAATGATGGTCGGGTCTAACTATAAATTGGTGCTGCCGATCAGTGCATTAATGGGTGCAGTTTTCCTGGTATGGGCAGATATGGCGGCGCGTGTTGCAATAGCGCCTGAAGAAATGCCTATTGGAATTGTAACTGCTGTGTGCGGAGGCCCCTTCTTTATTTGGATGCTTAGACGCCGTCGATACTCTTTTGGGGATGGTGAATAAAAATGTTGCAAATAAAAAATATTTCATTTTCAGTATTTGAAAAGAAAATATTGCATGACATTTCCTTTTCGTTAGATCAAGGCAAGTTTATTGGCGTTATTGGCCCTAATGGCAGTGGAAAATCAACGATGTTAAAAATCATCTACCGCTATTTACAGCAAACAAGCGGAGTTGTGACGTTATACGAAAAAGACATGGACCAAATGACTCAAAAAAAGATCGCAAGAGAAATGGCTGTGGTGAGTCAGGAAACTCCTGTGCTCTTTGACTTTACCGTAAAAGATTTGGTCATGATGGGACGGACACCCTATAAACAATGGCTGGCAAAAGACAGTAAAGAAGACTTTGCTATTGTTGAGGAAAGCATGAAGCTCGCCGATGTGCTGTATTTAAAAGATCGAACACTCGGACAATTATCCGGCGGGGAAAAGAAGCGGGTGATGCTGGCACGCGCGCTCGCTCAGCAGGCGAAAATATTGATTTTAGATGAGCCGACTAATCATTTGGATATCGAACATCAGCTTCAGTTGCTGGATTTGGTGAAAGAACTGCCCATTACGATTATAGCGGCATTGCATGATTTGAATTTAGCGTCCAGCTATTGTGATGAATTACTCTTAATAAAAAAAGGGGTTCTGCATATGAAAGGAACTCCAGAACAGGTGCTGACAGAGGAAAACATACAGCAAGTTTTTCGTGTACAGGCCGACATTTCGAAGAATCCATTTACACAAAAACTGCATTTATTTTTCACACAGAAAATCTAAGGAGAATACGGGCATATGTACAAGAAATTAATCGTAGCATGTATGTTTTTCAGTACATTACTTTTACTGGCGGCATGCTCAAACAAAGCGACAGGAAATGAAACAGAGAAGGACGCTGCGAAAAGCGGACAAACAGAACAGGATGAAAAAATTATTATTGATAACAATGACTTTGTCATTGAATACGATAAGGCGCCCAGTCGTGCAATTTCATTAAACCAGCACGTAACAGAAATCATGCTTGCGCTCGGTTTGGAAGATTCAATGGTTGGTACAGCTTATTTGGACGACAAGATCTACAAACCATTACAGGAAGCATATGAGAAAGTTCCCGTATTGGCGGAACAATATCCATCCAAAGAGCAAGTGATTGAAGCGGAAGCAGACTTTCTGTATGCCGGCTGGTCAAGTGCATTTACTGAAAAATCCATTGCCGCACGTGAAGAGCTAAAAGAGCTGGGCATCGACAGCTATTTACAGATGTCATCTACTAAAGTAGCGCCAACTCTGGAAGATATCTATACAGATATACGAAATATCGCAAAGATTTTCCGGATAGAAGATCGCGGGGAAGAGCTAGTAAGCCAAATGAATCAGGACATTGAAGAGATTACAGCCAAACTGCCTGAAGTAAAAGAGCCGCTGGAAGTTTTAGTATTTGATAGTGGTGATACGGAAGTCTTCACGGCGACACAGAACTTCATGAATACACTGGTTTCGATGGCGGGAGGCCGCAATGTGTTTGGAGATGTGGAGGGGAACTGGGCTACCGTTTCAAAAGAAGATGCAGTGGAGCGACAGCCCGAAGTAATTGTTGTAATTGATTACGGTTCAACTACAGTAGAGCAGAAAATAAACTTCCTCAAATCAGATCCGGCATTAAGTGAAACACCTGCCGTGCAAAATGAAAAGTTTGTCACTTTGCCATTATCGGCGGCTTCTGAAGGTATTCGTGCAGCAGAAGCAGTTGAAATACTAGCAAAAGGCTTCTACCCGGACGCTTATTAACAGAATCGGAGGTTATCAATCATGACTACTTGGAATTTAACGCCAATGCAGCGCCATGTGCTCATCTGCAATGGGTCTACTTGTATGGGAGCTGGAGCTGAAGAAGTCACACAACAGATCCGTGATGAAATCCGTATAAATCGTTTGGACGAAAAGATTCATACATCGCGTACACGCTGTAACGGCCGCTGTAAAGATAAATGTGTCGTCATTGATTATCCAAAAGGGACATGGTACTCCGTGCAGCAAGAAGAAACAGCACGTGCGATTGTCCATGAATCAGTGAAAGAAGATTCAATTATTTATTCAATGGAACACGGTGAATCACGTGTTAATGGAATCAATAAATATCGGAAAAAAAGAGGGCCGAAGAAAAAAGCGGTATTATTTGTCGGACACGGGAGCCGGCTGGAGGCGGGAAACGAAGAAGTCCGCAAATTTATCGACGAGATGAAAGGGCATGTTGACCCGGCTTTACTGGTAGAAACTTGCTTTCTCGAATTCGCATCGCCAAATATCGAAGACGGCATTCAATTATGCATTGAAAAAGGTGCAGATGAAGTTCATGTAATTCCCATTATCCTATTGCATGCAGGCCACTCAAAACTCCATATACCAGCAGAAATAGAACATGCTAAAGAGCATTTTCCGGATATTCACTTTACTTATGGCCAAACGATAGGTATTCATGAAGAAGTGATTGATATCTTACTGACAAGACTTGCTGAAGTAGGATTTGATGTGAATCAGAAGCATGAAGGTACAGCTATTCTCTTTATTGGACGAGGCAGCAGTGATATGGACGCCAAGGCAGATTTTTATAAGATCAGCAGTTTGTTGTGGGAAAAACTGCAGGTGCCTATTGTTGAAAATGCCTTTATGGGAGTGGCGACACCGACCGTGCAAGAAGGAATGGAGCGCTGTATAGAATTAGGTGCGAAGAAAGTTATTATGCTGCCATACTTTTTATTCACGGGAATTTTAATGGAGCGAATGAAAAAATTTGCGGGACAGTTCAGAGAGAGGCATCCGCAAACGCAGATTGAAATTGCAGAGTACTTTGGCTATCATCCAAATTTGCGGAATGTCTTGCTGGAACGCATGAATCAAGCATTAGACGGCACTTCGACCGGTATGCAAGATTTAGAGAATTTTCGTATATACGCAGAAGAACATGGATATGAGCACCACCATCATCATTAAACAGCAGTACAGAATTCGGTAACATGTAGGAAAGAATTGACCGCACAGCCCGGCTGCACCGCCTGACGGGCTGTCGGGCTGATGTAAGTAACATTGAATTTACGTGGACATACGGACTGAGTACATACATTACAGTCTATTTTTTTTGCCTGCTAATAGCAGCATTACGGTTGGGATGAAGTGTTTTTTCGTATTATCTTCTCCGTAAGCGGGAACACTTGAATCCTGACCGAGAAACTGTACAATAAATTAGTGGCAGTAACTCCAAACTACTTTCTCTAACTTTTCAGTAAAGAAAGTAGACTATCCTTCCTTTCCAGTTGTTTGAAGTATGTAAAATCTCACCGATCACCCCCTGACGGCATGAGTCATTAACGAATCAACTGCGAGTAAACCATTTATATTACCTTGTTGTATAAGCAGAACCCATAGTCGGCAGGACAAACGATTCTTGCTGCATTCGACAGTTTTTTATGGCGAAAAGTAACACAGGACAACGTTTGTGCTGACTTGCATTAGGGTAAACTGTGTGAAGCTGTATTTTTTATATGATCTGAAATTAGGTCGAATGTATTATATGGAGGAAAAAGTGGTCAGTTATGGAAGGCTATAGCAGGCCGGTTAGAGTTTTCTCATTTTAATGAAAATTGAGCGGGTTATATTGAACGTAGTTGGAGAAAAGAGCAGTGCTGCAACGTATTATTACATTTTAGGAGGTTGAACAATGCAATTACTACCGCGTGAAATTGACAAATTAATGATTGTTGTGGCTGCTGATGTAGCCAGAAGACGTAAAGAGCGGGGTCTTAAATTAAATCACCCGGAAGCAATGGCGCTAATTACATACGAAGTGATGGAAGGTGCCAGAGACGGCAAGACAGTTGCAGAACTTATGGCGTACGGAGCAACGATCCTATCTCGTGAAGACGTAATGGATGGTATTCCCGAAATGATTGATGATATTCAAGTAGAAGCAACGTTCCCTGATGGGACAAAGTTAGTCACAGTGCATAAACCGATACGATAGTTTTATGTAAAGAAAGGGGACGTAACGATGATACCAGGCGAATATATTTTGAAAGATGAGCCGATTATTTGTAATGAAGGTGCAGAAAGTATGCATGTGCAAGTTGTTAATCATGGCGACAGACCTATCCAGGTCGGTTCTCATTATCACTTTTATGAAGTAAATCTAGCATTAAAGTTTAATCGGGAAGTGACATACGGCAAACGTTTAAATATACCTGCAGGTGCTGCTGTCCGTTTCGAACCGGGTGATGAGAAAGAAGTGCAGCTGATTGATTATGCCGGAAAAAGAGAAGTGTACGGATTTCATAATAAAGTAGACGGAGCATTGGAAGGCAGGGATGCGAAATGAGTTTTAAAATGGATAGAGAACAATATGCTCAAATGTACGGGCCGACAACCGGGGACTCCGTCAGACTGGCAGACACCGATTTGTTTATTCAAATTGAAAAAGATTATACAAAGTATGGAGAAGAAGTAGTTTTCGGCGGCGGGAAAGTGATTCGTGACGGTATGGGTCAGCATCCGTTTATAACGCGCGAAGAAGACGAACGGGTCCCTGATACGGTTATTACAAATGTGGTAGTGCTTGACTATACAGGTATTTATAAAGCGGACTTGGCAATCCGGGACGGTAAAATTTCGGGCATCGGAAAAGCAGGTAACCCGCTTGTACAAGACAAAGTAGACATTATTATAGGAGCATCCACAGAAGTGATCTCGGGCGAAGGTAAAATCATTACCGCGGGCGCGATTGATACACACGTGCACTTCATTAATCCGGCGCAAGTGGATGTCGCACTTACAGCGGGAACGACGACACTGATTGGCGGCGGCGCGGGACCGGGTGACGGCTCCAGAGCAACGACTGCCACACCGGGTGCCTGGCATCTTCATTCCATGCTGAAAGCTTTGGAAGGGCAGCCGATTAATATCGGTTTGACAGGGAAAGGACATGCAGCAGCGAGCGGTCCTTTAGCGGAACAAATACTTGCCGGTGCTATTGGTTTGAAAGTCCATGAAGATTGGGGCGCAACGCCGTCAGTTCTCGATCATGCACTGCGGGTTGCTGATGAATACGATGTGCAGATTGCGCTTCACGCGGATACGTTAAACGAAGCCGGATTTTTTGAAGATACGATGAAGGCAATTGATGGCCGCGTTATCCATATGTACCATACGGAAGGCGCAGGCGGCGGGCACGCGCCGGATCTGATTAAATCCGCAGGCATGATGAATGTGCTGCCAGCCTCCACCAATCCGACATTACCTTATACAATCAACACTATCGATGAGCATTTGGATATGGTGATGGTTGCCCATAACTTAAATCCATCTGTGCCGGAAGATATCGCATTTGCGGATTCACGCATCCGCAACGAAACGATAGCAGCGGAAGACATTCTGCAGGACCTGGGCATCTTCAGTATGACAAGCTCAGATTCACAGGCAATGGGCCGTATAGGTGAAGTGGCACTTCGTACATGGCAAGTAGCCCATAAAATGAAAAAACAGCTTGGGATTATGGAAGGTGACAGTGAGTATTCGGATAATAACCGGGTGAAGCGCTATATCGCCAAATATACGATTAACCCTGCCATTACTCACGGAATATCCGAGTATATCGGTTCAATTGAAGTCGGAAAAATGGCGGACCTTGTTCTTTGGGATCCGAAATTCTTTGGTGTCAAACCGGAAATGATTTTGAAAAATGGAATGGCTGTCTTTAGCTTAATGGGGGATGCCAATGCGACGATTCCGACACCGCAGCCGATGATTTACCGTCCGATGTACGCAGCACTCGGAAAGGCACTGTCGCAGAGTTCCATTACATTCGTTTCTCAGATTGCATACGACCAAGGAATAAAAGAAAAGCTTGGACTTGAAAAAATAGTGCTTCCTGTGCGCAATATACGCGGTCTTACGAAGAAAGACATGAAATTAAATACAGCCACTCCCGATATTGATGTGGATCCGCAGACGTATGAAGTGAGAATCGACGGAAAGCTCATCACATGTGATCCGATTGATGAAGTGCCAATGGGGCAACGCTATTTCTTATTTTGAGGTGAAAAACATGATAGTAGAAGAAGTCTTACTGAACGTAAAAGATTTAGAACCAGGTGAATATGAAAAGCGCCATAAAGAGAAAGTGTACCTGGAAAGTGCGCATTTAATGAAAAGAATTCAGCGCGTGGAAACAGATCATGGACGTGAAATCGGCATCCGTTTAAAAAATCCGCGTGATTTGGAAGCTGGCGACGTTCTTTTTATGGATGATAAAAATATCATCTTCATTGACGTGCTATCTGATGATTTACTAATCATCAGCCCTCGCTCGATGCTTGAAATGGGAACGATTGCACATCAGCTTGGAAACCGGCATTTGCCTGCGCAGTTTGAGGATCAGGACATGCTCGTACAGTATGATTATTTAGTGGAGGAATTGCTGCAGGAAATGGGCATTCCATTCAAACGGGAAGAACGAAAAGTTGCAAAGGCTTTCCGCCATATCGGGCATAGCCATGACTAATCACGCACTGTCATTGTTCCAATTATGCGATTCCAATTTTCCGGTAGGATCATTCAGCCAATCATTCGGTCTGGAAACATATATTCAAAAAGACATAGTCACAGACGCTGATACGTTTTCCGACTGGCTGAATGTCTATGTGCATGAGCAGCTCGCCTACGCGGATGGATTGGCTGTAAGAATCGCTTATGATGCTCTTGATATGGATGAATTTGATGAGATTTGGGAATTGGATCGTCTATTGACTGTGCAGAATCTGGCCCGTGAATCACGTGACGGCACACAGCGTATGGGTGACAGGATGCTGGACATTGCGCAATCTATTTACAAAATACCGATGCTGTCTGTCTACACGCAGAAAATACGTGATAAAGAAGCTTTTGGCCATCCCGCTATAGTTTTTACGATGGTGGGACATCATCTGCAAGCAGAAAAGAGAACGACGATTTTATATTATTTGTATTCGACTGTCGTCAGTCTCGTACAAAATGCCGTGCGGGCCATTCCTCTTGGACAAACGGCAGGACAAAAAATTATTTATTCATTTCAGCAGCAGCTCCAGCAAGCGACAGACAAAATTATGGAGCTGGATGAAGAAGAGTTCGGTGTCGTATCGCCAGGACTTGAACTTTCACAAATGCAGCACGAACGTGTTGGCATACGTATTTTCAGTTCGTGATGAATGAAAGAAAATTAACAGTTAGGATGTGCGTAATATGGGACCAATTAAAATAGGTGTCGGCGGACCAGTCGGCGCAGGTAAAACAATGCTTGTCGAAAAGATTACCCGTGCTTTAGAGGGTGAAGTCAGTATGGCAGTTATCACCAACGACATTTATACGAAAGAAGATGCCAAGTTTTTAGTTGCGAACGGTATTCTTCCTGAAGACCGCATCGTCGGGGTGGAGACAGGGGGCTGTCCGCATACAGCTATTCGTGAAGATGCATCAATGAACTTTGCAGCGATCAATGAATTAAAAGAAAAGCATCCCGATCTTGAGCTGATTTTTGTAGAAAGCGGCGGCGACAATCTGGCAGCTACGTTCAGTCCGGAACTCGTAGACTTTTCCATTTATATAATCGACGTGGCACAGGGAGAGAAAATCCCGCGTAAGGGCGGACAAGGGATGATTAAATCTGACCTGTTCATTATTAATAAAACTGATTTGGCGCCATATGTCGGGGCAAGCCTTGAGGTAATGGAATCTGACACGAAAGTATTCAGAGGCAATAAACCATTCTTTTTCACCAATTTAAAAGACGATGACGGACTGGATGAAGTGGTGGAATGGATCAGGAAACATGCTTTATTAAAAGGGCTGGGACAAGATGTCTGAATGGACAGGCGTTCTTGATCTGGTCATGGAAAATCGGCAGGGACGTTCCGTAGCGAAAAGCGTCTACTTTCAAGGTGCTTTTAAAGTGATGCGCCCCGTCTATTTTAATAAGAATAGTTACCCGTGCTATTACTTATTGAATCCGGGCGGCGGTTATTTAGACGGAGACCGGTATCGCATGAAAGTTACGCTTGGTGAACAGGCGAAGCTGACATTGACGACCCAGTCGGCTACGAAAGTATACAGAACGCCCACTGAGCAAGTGTATCAGGAAACTGTGTTCCATATGGGAAAAGACAGTTATCTGGAGTACTTGCCCGATGCACTCATTGCATACAAAGATGCCAGATGCTATCAGAAAAACAGTATATACATGGAAAAAGGGGCCACATTGCTGTATGCCGAGATACTGACTCCGGGCTGGTCGCCGGAAGGGGAAAAATTCAGCTATGATATGCTTCGTCTAAAAACGGAGATTTATATGGAGAATCAGCTGGCGGTCTTTGACCATATTAAACTACATCCGGCATCTCAAAATATGAACGAGTTAGGATTTATGGAAGGATATACTCATTTAGGTTCATTTATTGTGGTTGGAGAAAAAACGAGTGATGAGTTATTGGATCGTTTGTATGAAAGAATTCAGCAGGAGGACGGGGACTTTGCATTTGGAATATCCAGGCTTGCTGTTCCCGGGTTCACTATCCGGATCATGGCGAATTTTACACAGCTTATAGAGCGGATAATCTCAGCATGCCACCACGTAATCAGTGATGAATGGCATCAGACGAAACCAAGCTTTCTGCGGAAGTACTAGAAAATGCCCGGCAATTTATAAGAGCTGCCGGGTAATTTACTGTGAACTTTGTCGTATTTTCATAAACCAATAGATATAACTAGGGGGATAACAATGAGAAAGCTTTGGCTATCTGGTCTATTGCTTTTCATCAGTGTTTTGGGGGCTTGTTCAAACAATCAGGACAGCAGCCGGCCGGATGAAAAAACGGACAGGAAAGATGAGTTAATACTGGCAATTGGCGGTGAAACAGACGAAGGTTTTGATCCGACTACCGGGTGGGGCATGTATGGGTCTCCTCTGTTTCAAAGTACATTGCTTACATATGATAAAGATTTCTCTATTCAGAACGACTTAGCAGCAAACCTTGAAGTCAGCAGTGACGGATTACAATATACAGTGGAGATCCGCGATGATGTGAAGTTTTCGGACGGAGAGCCTTTAACATCAGAGGATGTCGCTTTTACATTTGAAACAGCAAAAAACAGCGGTTCTGTAATTGATTTAAGCAATCTTAACGAAGTGGAGACCTCGGGCGATTATGCAGTGAAGTTTACGCTAAAACAGCCGGATTCAACATTTAGCACACGGCTTGCAACAATAGGAATTGTTCCGAAGCATGCTTATGATGACAACTACAATGAGAACCCTATTGGATCCGGCCCTTATCAAATGGTGCAATGGAGCAGAGGACAGCAGCTGATTGTGGAAAGTAACCCTCATTATTACGGAACGCCGCCCAAATTTAAAAAGCTGACGTTTCTTTTCTTAGAGGAGGATGCAACGCTGGCTGCGGCTAAAGCCGGTGAAGTCGATGTAGCTGCGATTACTCCAAGTTTTGCAAAGCAGGACGTGGCAGGCATGCGTCTGGAGCGAATGGATACGGTGGATAACAGAGGCATTGTATTTCCTTACGTGAAGACAGGCGGACATACAAAAGATGGAGCACCTGTCGGGAATGATGTGACGGCCGATCCAACCATCCGCAAAGCAATTGATATCGGCATTGACCGGAAGGCATTGGTAGATGGAATTTTAGATGGCTTTGGTACACCAGCTTATTCTGTCGCGGATAATTTACCGTGGTGGAATCCTGAAACGGCTGTAACAGACAACCAATTGGAGAAAGCCCAAAAAATGCTGACTGACGCTGGCTGGATAGAAAACGAAGATGGCGTACGGGAGAAAGATCATTTGAAAGCCGCTTTCACACTGCTTTATCCTGCCGGTGATGAGATACGCCAATCGCTGTCCATCGCGGTGGCCGAACAAATAAAAGAGCTTGGTATTAAAGTGAAGACAGAGGGGAAAAGCTGGAGTGATCTGGGAAACCTCATGTATTCCAATCCTGTCATGATGGGCTGGGGAAGCCATGATCCGCTTGAAATGTATAATATACACAGCAGCCAAACGAGGGGTGAAGGCTTTTACAATGTAAATTATTACTCTAACCCGGCAGCTGATGACTATATGGAAAAAGCGATGCGTTCAACGACACAGGAAGAAGCAAATATGTACTGGCAGAAGGCCCAGTGGGACGGTAAAACAGGCTTCTCTTCTAAAGGGGATACTCCGTGGGTGTGGCTCGTTAATCTGCAGCATATCTACTTAGTAAATGATGATTTGGATATCGGCGATCAAAAGCTTCAGCCGCACGGTCACGGCTGGCCGATTACAGATTTCATTGAACAATGGCACTGGAAGTAAGGAAACAGAATGGAAGATGTGAATATATTGGTAATCAATTGATAATGAAAAGAGAGATAGCAATGCGGTTGAAAAAAATAGCTTTATTTTTTATCAGGAAAGCCGTGAAGCTGGCAACTTTGCTTATTGCCGTAAGCATTCTCTCCTTTACACTCGTAAGCCTTTCGCCGATCGACCCGGTTCAGTCGTATATTGGGGCAGATATGACCCGGGTCAGCGCGGAACAATATGAAAATATTGCGGAGTATTGGGGAATAAATGAGCCGAAAATCCAACAATTCATGCATTGGGGAAAAGCCGTTTTGCAAGGGGAGTTAGGTGTGTCCCTATTGTACAGGAGCGAAGTGGCGGATGTAATCAGTGAGCGTTTTCAGGCTTCATTGGCCTTGATGGTTGTCGCTTGGACACTATCGGGTGCCGGTGGTTTTTTGCTGGGTGTTATTGCCGGGATGAAGGAAGGCACATGGATTGACCGTCTGATCAAAGGCTATTCTTTCAGTCTCGCCTCGACACCGGCGTTTTGGATCGGCATTTTACTGCTTATGTTTTTCTCAGTCAGTCTTGGCTGGTTTCCGGTTGGCCTTGGCTCTCCGGCTGGTGTTCTGTCAGCAGACGTTTCATTGGTTGAACGTGCGCGGCATCTGTTTTTACCCGCATTGATGCTGAGCATCACGGGAGTGGCCAATGTTGCCCTGCATACGCGCCAGAAACTTATTGAAGTGCTCAACAGCGAGTATATTCGGTTCGCAAAGGCCAAAGGTGAGCGCGGCTTCACATTATTGTGGCGTCATGGATTGAGAAATATTTCACTTCCGGCAATATCTTTACATTTCGCTTCGTTTGGAGAATTATTTGGCGGAGCAATATTGGCGGAACAAGTATTTTCTTATCCCGGACTTGGCCAAGCAGTTGTACAGGCGGGACTTGGCAGCGATGTCCCTTTGCTGCTGGGTATTGTTTTATTTAGTACGCTATTTGTATTTACGGGGAATTTGCTGGCGGATCTATTATATCAAGTGATTGACCCCCGGATGAGAAGGGGGGGCGCATGAAATGAGTAGCCAGATCATGAATAGCAGGCTGCGAACGATCACAGTAATTAGCAGCGCCTCGATTTTCCTTTTAGTCATCATTGGAACGGGATTTTTTCTACATACGGATAATTCAGGCATCAATTTGGAAATGAAAAACGAAGCACCTTCTCTTGCGCATTTATTCGGTACAGATTGGCTTGGCAGGGATATGTTGCTGCGAACAATAAAAGGATTGTCATTAAGCTTTAGCGTGGGCGTAATTGCTGCTTTATCAAGCACATTGATTGCGCTGATGCTGAGCCTGCTTTCTTATTGGAATAACATAACGGATTCGATTGTCACTTGGTTAACCGACCTCTTTTTAAGTGTGCCGCATATGATTACGTTATTGTTAATTTCATTTGCGTTCGGCGGCGGATTTAAAGGAGTCATCATTGGTCTTGCGCTGACGCATTGGCCGAGCCTCACCCGCTTGCTTAGGGCGGAAGTGCTGCAAATAAAACAGGCGGAATATGTAAGTGTCTCCCGCCAACTGGGAAAATCGCGTGTATGGGCTGCCCGCCACCATATTCTTCCCCACTTGCTTCCTCAGCTCATGATCGGCTTTATTTTGATGTTCCCGCATGCCATATTGCATGAAGCGGCTATTACGTTTCTGGGATTTGGTTTATCGACGGAAACGCCTGCAATAGGGAACATCTTATCAGAAGCGATGCGTTATTTGTCGATGGGATACTGGTGGCTTGCATTCTTCCCGGGACTGGCACTGCTTGCCGTCGTCGGTGTTTTTGATTTGCTTGGGCGGAGCGTGCGGAAACTGATTAATCCAATTCATTGAAAATAGTCTATGGGTATCCATGAGTGAACATGTCCGGGGCGGGAATCCTATTCCTATATTCGGCCAAAAAAGATGAGGGGAAACGAATATGACTTCAATTCAACCAGTCCATCAAAAAGCGTATATCCCCTTGCTGGAAGTGAAAGACTTTAACTTAACCTTTCGGCGATTAGGGAAGGGGTTACGCGAAACAAAGATAGAAGCAATCCGCAATGTAAATTTAACGATTCATCAAGGAGAAATCGTTGCCATCGTAGGGGCGAGCGGATCGGGGAAAAGCCTGCTGGCGAATGCGATTATAGGTATTCTTCCGAAAAATGCAGTGGTCGAAGGTGAAATGATTTACAAAGGTCAGGCATTGACAAAGAAAAGGCAAGAGGAATTACGCGGCAAAGAAATTTCGCTTATTCCGCAATCGGTGAATGCCTTGGATCCTTTAATGAAGACAGGCAAGCAAGTTCAAGACGCAGTGAAAGGGAAAGAAAAGCGAGAAGTTCAGCGCGCTATATTTAAAGAAGTGGGACTGTCCGAAACAGCTGGCGGTTTGTACCCATTTGAACTCTCCGGCGGCATGGCGAGAAGAGTTCTTGCCGCGACGGCAATGATCAGCGGGGCGGAACTGATCGTCGCAGATGAACCGACGCCTGGTCTGGACCCGAAGGCATTGCAGGAAACGGTCGCTCAGTTAAAACAATTGGCTGACGGCGGCAAAAGTATGGTATTCATTACACATGATATTGAAGTGGCGTTACAAATTGCCGACAAAATTGCTGTTTTCCGTGAAGGACGAACAGTAGAAATTGCTGATGTCACGGATTTTTCCGGTAAAGGAGAAAAACTTAAGCATCCATATACGAGAGCACTATGGAATGCATTACCGCAAAATGAGTTTACGTCTTCTTTTTCTGAAGAAAAAAACAAAGTGCCGAATTTCGTTCCAACCAGTCAAAATGAAATCGTGCAAACTCAAATGCTTGAAATACAGAATATAGGGTATCATTATACGTATGGGGCATGGCTCTTTAAGGACGCAAACCTGACGATCAAGCCAGGAGAAGTAGTAGGTCTTTTCGGTTATAGCGGATCCGGCAAGTCAACGCTGGCACAAATTATCAGCGGCTATAAGAAGCCGCTGCATGGCCAAGTGCTGCTTGGCGGAAAGCCGATCCCGCCGGCATCTGTCAATCCCGTTCAACTGGTTTGGCAGCATCCAGAACAAGCGATTAATCCGCGTTGGCGTATGGACAAGATGTTCAAAGAGGCGGAAGGGCTGGACAGCGGGCTTCTGGAGGTGCTTGGCATTAAAGAAGAATGGTTACACCGCTGGCCGTTTGAACTTTCAGGCGGGGAATTACAGCGTTTTTGTCTGGCCCGCGCACTTGCGAGTAAAAATATCCGCTATTTAATTGCCGATGAAATGACAACAATGCTGGATGCTGTTACACAGGCGCAAATTTGGCACTCCGTTTTAATATGGGCAAAAGCGAAAAAAATCGGATTGCTCGTAGTCAGCCATGATCATCATCTGCTTAATCAAATTGCCGATCGGGTCATCAATTTTTCCGATTTACATCAGAACATCGATTGATTTGACAACTACTTATAGCTGATATATATTGGAATTTAATTTTTTACTGTCAAGAGAGATTTGCCGGTTAATTGGCATGACAGGGAAATTAATCTTCAGGCGAGAAGTCTTTGTCTGAAGGAGGGTCTTGAAGCAGAAAAATTCACTATTTACAAGGTATGAACATTATTCGGGAGGTGTTTCTTGTGGTAGACGACTTTGAAGTGGAAAAAGTTTTTGAAGACAGGCATTATGAGCGAAATCAGTTTAAGCTTATTATAGACGGCCGGAAGTATAAAGGTGACTATCATGAAGGTGAAATCCAGTGGCTTCATCCGCATCCTAAGCAAGATGTCGGCGAAGAAGAAGTAAACGCCATAGAAGCTAAAGTTTTGGAACTGTTATCCGAGCACGGGATCAGAGATGAAGCAGAAGACATTGAGATTGAACGCTCCATCAGCAGAAATCAAACTCGGCCGCTTCAAGTGTTTAAATTAAAGGTGCAGGGCGAGGAGTTTAAAGGAACTTTTATTAATGGAGAAATCGAATGGTTTCATCCTAAGCCAAGACGCAAACTAAAAGATGAGCGTGTACAAAAGATAGAAGAAGACGTGCAGAAAAAGCTGAAAGAACATCTGGAATAGAGAATCGCGCCGGATGAAAGCCAGTATGCATAAGGTTATCAGTGCAGCCCGATGTCAGCAGAATCATCCAGACTTCGCACACATTCATCAGTGCATCATTTGAAACAATTTGACCTTTCTGACAACCTATGCCTAAAATGGACGTATAAATGAAATAATTGTTACCGCTAGGGGTGCTCTTTGGAGCTGAGAGAAGCGTATCGCTTTAACCCTTTAACTTGATCCGGTTCATACCGGCGTAAGGAAGTGGTGCAGACACTGCTAGGCTTATTACTTATGCTCAGTGATGTCTCTCCGCCACTTCTGGTCAAGAAGTGGTTTTTTCATTTACTAAGAAAAAAGGGGAGAGTCTGAATGAAGTTTACTGAGCGATTGTTAGAGAAAACATTGCCAATCTGGAGACAGAATCATAGCCATCCATTTGTTCAAGAGATTGGAAACGGCACACTGGATCAGGAGAAGTTCCGCTTCTATATGGTGCAGGATTATTTATATTTAATCGATTATGCAAAAGTATTTGCGGTAGGCGCGATGAAGGCTGCAGATGTGGAAATGATGGGGAAATTTGCTGCGCTGCTTAATGGTACGCTAACTACCGAAATGGATCTTCATCGCAAATATGCAGCCCGTTTTGGTATTACGGAAGAAGAGCTGGAAAATGCCAAGCCTTCGCCCATTGTTCTTGCATACACACACTATATGCTGCACGTCAGTCAAAATGGATCTTTGGCTGAAGTAGTGGCCGCATTATTGCCGTGTGCGTGGAGCTATCGAGAAATCGGCAAAGAGCTCGCTGAATTGCCGGGGGCTGTAGAACACCCGCTGTACGGTGACTGGGTACGCATGTATTCGTCAGAGGAATTCGGCGAGCTTGCGGACTGGTGCCTCGACCTGATGAATGAAACAGCGGCAGGCAAACCGGAGGAAGAATTAGCAAGGCTGGAAGAAATCTTCCTTAATACAACGCGTTATGAGTATATGTTTTGGGATATGGCGTACACGAAGCAGATGTGGCCTGGTGTGCAGGAAGAACAAACCGTTACCAAGTAAATACGGACAGCATCCGGGATTTGACGAAGCTCTTTTACATGGAATCAAATGGTCTGAAAAAGCGCATGCTACTTCTGAGGGAGGTGTGCGCTATCATTCGGAAACTGAGCATGGCGCTTGGGATTTTTATGGCAGGCGGGTCGGCATATATCGATGTACCTGTTGCGGCAGCCAGTGCCGTCGAGACGCCCGCATATGCGAAATGGTCACGACTGGCAGTCAAGCAAACGATGCATAAGTATCCTCTGGCAGAGGTCACGGACTATCTGCACATAGCAACCAATACACACGGAGTAACGGGTGTCGAGAAATTTCGGCTATGGTTAAGAGAAGATGATCGCGAGTTTGCAGTGCTGGTGACAGTCACCTATTCAGCTGAAACAGGGAAATTCATCAAAATTGATTTTCAAGAACTGCCTGCCGAATAAAACAGCGCCCCTGTACCTGATAATATGGCACAGGGGCGTTGTTTCATTCAGGATCCTGCCGTGAAAACAGGCTGACTCACCGATTTATTGACTATTCATATCTTGAAAGTAAGCGGTCAATCATATCTTGCCCCTGATCTTTTGGATATGATTTGGATAAGTTCCCGGCCAGCCTGACAGGATCGCCAAAGAAATATCGTTCATACTGTGTTTGCCTAGTACCGAATGCGCTCATTGTTAAATCCCATGCAAGCCGGAACAGCTGCACGCGGTCTTCTGCGGTTTTCGCAGCCCCTTGCAAATACTTTGCGAGATCAGGCTGAATAGGTGATTGAAAGTCGTTAACTGTAGGCAGCGCGACCATGCCGCTTGCACCGATCAGCTGGATGATCTCGCTGAAGCGCGGATAGATCTTCGGAAAGATATTGCTGGCTACTTTAAGGGGGACCGGGCTTGGGCACATGTAGCCCCATTGATCGATTGCGGCGTCTGCCTCTGATTTATCGCGTAATGCCTTCAACGTTTCTAGCCCAATAATGATTTCAGACAGCTTCTCCTGTATATGCAGATATTCGCCTGCATTGATCGTCTGGATGAGCTGTTCTGCCAGACTCAACAAGAACTCTGTCTTCACGATTTGCCTGGTGATTACTTGGTGGGTGGCGAACGGATGAAATGAACTCATAGAAAAAAAGTTCGCCGCAACTTCCGAATTATGATGGAAAAAGACACGCTCCCATGGCACAATAACTTCATCAAAAACTACAATTGCATCCAATTCCTCAAACCGGGAACTGAGCGGATAATTGAATGCCGATTCTCCGCCCACAAATGATTCCCGGCAAATGAAACGCAGACCTTTCGTGTCGGAAGGTATGGAGAATGCAAATGCTTCATCAGGATCACCGAGGAAAGAAGGCGTACTGAATACAAAAACCTCATCTGTAACACCGCCCTGTGTCGCAAGCAGCTTGGCTCCTTTAATAATCAGGCCTTCTGAAGTGCTGCCGATAATTTTCGCGGAAATTGGTTCGTCAGAAGTATTAAAAGCACTCATGGAGCGATTGACCTGTGGGGTAACAAAGGTATGGGTGAAAGATAAATCATTTTCTCTTGCACGCTCATACAGCGCTTGAATATGCTCGGGAAAACAATTGTCCTTGCCGAGCAAAAAAGGAGAGGAACAGGCGAAACTCATAATGACTGTATTGAGGTAATCGGGGCTTCTCCCAAGCAGTCCGCAGGTAAGACGCGCCCACTGTTCTGTCATCACTCTGCGCTTCAGTAAATCAGCCTTCGTTTTGGGCTGTAAGTAAGAGATGCCGATTTGCTCGTTTGAGACAGGCGAGGCATAGGTCATAATCGGACTATGTGATGGAGCCATCTGTAAATCATACAATGAAGCTTTCGTTTTAAGGAGTCCTTTAAATGCAGGGTGTTCCGAAATCGGTCCCTTTACTTGCTGTCCATCGAGCCAAATTTCTGTATTCTGCTGATTAATTCGATGTAAAAACTCATTACCCGTAATGGCACCCATACAATACCTCCTGGTTTTCTAGTTGATATAGTATATTACAGTGCGGGCATAAGTGATCAATGGAATCCTTTTTACCGGCTGTCATGCATCGGCGAAATAGTTTTGTTACAATACATTGAGAAAGTGTACATAAAATAGCAGTGAAAATATAGGGTGGCGAATTGAATGAATGAAAAATTAGTAATGGAGTATATTATTGCGTGTACGAATTTATATGGCGTCGTACCGATTGATCAAGTAGCCGGGATCTTTAATGAACAAAATGAAGACATGATTACACCGGACGAACTGAACAGTCTGCTGCAGTCCGGACAGGTCAGGGGGAAACTGGAAGAGTATTTTGTCTATGCTGATTTGGATAAATTTATCGCGGAGGCGGCAAGTGAAGGCGATGAAAAAGAGGAGCTGGAGCAAGCGGCGGCTGGAAAACCATATTATGTACCAGCTAAAGAAGAGCTGCTGCGGTTTATTGACGAAGAATACATACAAGAGACACAGGAACAACTAAAATTAAAAAGCATGTTAATAGAAGATTTCGGTGATGAGCTCCATGCAGAGGAAGAAGTAAGGGAACTGGTATTCAATCTGCAGGTGAGCGGCGGAGACTTCATGGGTGAGATGTCTATGTTCATTGCGGGGCTGGAACTGCCTGTTGAAAAAGCGGAGCGCTATATACCTGTAATCGTTGATGTTGCAAATACGACAAGATTATGGGAAAACAGGGGGCATACAACGAAAGAATTGCTGCCGTAACTGTCAGTTCATTTCAATAGACAATCCCCGAGCGTGCGGGATAGAATAAGGATATATTATACACTTTGGAGGATACCACTCATGACGTTAAAAGAATTGACTGCAAAAGAAGTGCAGGAACAGCTGGAAAGCGGTAAAGAGCTGAACATTATCGATGTACGCGAAGATGACGAAGTAGCACAAGGCATCATCCCGGGAGCAGCACATATTGCTCTGGGCAACCTGCCGATCGAAATGCACGACCTGGATACAGAAACGCCATACATCCTCGTATGCCGTTCGGGCGGCAGAAGCGGACGTGCACAGGAGATTATGGCAGACGAAGGGTTTGACGTAACCAACATGACCGGCGGTATGCTGGCATGGGAAGGCGAAACAATATAATAAGTAAATATAAACTGCCCAGGAAGCGTCCAACTTCCTGGGCAGTTTTTGATGACATATATTCCAGTTAAAAATGTGTAGAGCTGTAAAGTCGGATACAAGACCATCTTTCATGTGAAATAATCCGATGCATCTGTTCGCAAAGACTGTAAATGTCCGCGACGCGTCTACATCAGAATCGTAAATTCATAGTAAGAAAAGATCCCGCTGCTTCGTTTAGCGCACTGCTGAGACATAACCGCAAAAGTCCAAGCGTATAGTGAAAGAAAAAGGCGGTGTCTAGATGAAAAAGTGGCTTGTAGCAGGGTTGCTGGTTTTTTTCTCGTTGGGCGGTGTATGGTATGGCGTTAAAGCATCGGATCGCGGATTCTTTCTGCCTGCAGAACTTGGCGGTGTAAACATCTTGATCGATCCGGGGCATGGCGGTGAGGATGGCGGAGCATCCGCAGGCGAAATCATTGAAAAAGACATTACATTAAATATTTCCCATGAAGTACGTAAACTGCTTGAGAAAAAAGGGGCAACTGTACAGATGACGAGAGAGAAAGAAGGAGATGCGGTAGCGGAGCACGCGCCGTCAGAAAGTTTTGGTTCTTTGCGGAGCAGAAAGTTTGCAGATTTAAAACTGCGTGAAAGCATGGCGATAGAATCAAAGCCGGACATGTTCATCAGTGTGCATGTCAATGCGATCCCAGAAGAGCGCTGGAGAGGTGCCCAAGTATTTTATCATCCAGGCGGTCATCCTGACGGCAAACAGCTGGCAACGTCAATCCAGGATGAATTACGGGATCAGCTGAAAAACACGGAGCGGGAAGCGATGAAAATCACCGGTGTTTATTTACTGAAAAAAGTACCGGTACCGGCAGTACTAGTGGAAACGGGCTTTCTGTCAAATCCGGAAGAACGAAAATTATTGTCTAGTAAGTCCTATCAGAAAAAAGTGGCGGCAGCAATTGTAGATGGAATTGTGAAATACCAGCATGCCGAAGAACAATAAAGCATATGTCGTTTTAGAGGATAGTGAATATGATATACTGGAGGGGAGTGAAAGAATTCAGTAAGGAGTGTTGAATGTGATAAATGAACAACAAGTCCGTGAACTGATTGGCGCATTGAAAGATCCGTTTTTACATAAAACATTGGCAGAAACGAATGGTATTGTAGATGTAACTATCAAACCTGAGAAACAGCATGTCAGTGTTAAAGTCGCGATTGCGAAAGTGAATACCGGTGAACAATTGACGCTTCAATCGAAAGTAGTGGAAGTTTTAAAAGAGGCAGGGGCCGACTCGGTAGGCATCCGTTTTGAGGAACTGCCAAAAGAAGTATTGGAGCAATTCCGCGGCACAGCTACGGAATCAGAAACACAAGATATTTTATCTCCTTTATCTTCTATTGAATTTATCTCGATTGCATCCGGTAAAGGCGGCGTCGGGAAATCGACGGTCTCGGTCAATTTGGCAGTCGCTTTAGCACGACGCGGCAAGAAAGTCGGTTTGATTGACGCCGATATTTATGGGTTCAGTGTGCCGGATATGATGGGCATCACGTCCATGCCGGAAGTGCGGGAAAATCGTATAATG
This sequence comes from Sporosarcina sp. P37, assembly GCF_002109365.1. NCBI lineage: Bacteria > Bacillati > Bacillota > Bacilli > Caryophanales > Caryophanaceae > Sporosarcina > Sporosarcina sp. P37. The sequence goes on along the minus strand of NZ_CP015349.1, from coordinate 1,532,921 downwards.
CCGGTTGAGCGTTTTGGCGTCAAAGTCATTTCAATGGGTTTCTTTGTTGAAGACAATGCACCTGTAGTATGGCGCGGGCCTATGCTCGGCAAAGTGCTCGATCAATTTTTCCGTGATGTGGAATGGGGCGAACTCGACTATTTATTGCTTGATTTGCCGCCAGGAACAGGGGACGTAGCGCTGGATATCCATCAAATGATTCCGGCTTCCAAAGAAATCGTTGTCACGACTCCGCATCCAACCGCAGCATTCGTTGCAGCCCGTGCTGGAGCTATGGCGCTTCAGACGGATCACGAATTACTCGGTGTAGTTGAAAACATGTCCTGGTTCGAATCTAAAACAACCGGAGAGAAAGAATATGTCTTCGGGCAAGGCGGAGGCGTACGTCTTTCTGAAGAACTCCGTACAGAATTATTAGGACAAATCCCTCTTGGTCAGCCGGACTGGAATGATACAGATTTTGCACCTTCCGTTTACGCGGAAAACCATCCGATTGGCCAAATCTACTTGCAGGTTGCCGATACGGTTATTGAAAAAACTGAAAAGTAAGTTAGGACAGACGAAGAAAGTCATTGACTTTCTCCGTCTGTTTTTTGATCTTTACTGCCGCTTTTTCCGCCTTCTTCAGCAGCCCCTTTTCCTGACTTCATGATGAGCTCCTGCCATTTTGCCTGCATGAGCGGGCTATTGATGGTGTCCTCCACCGCCTTCTCCATTTCTTTCTTTAGCGTGGCGGAGTTCACGATCTTTTCCATTTGCTTCATCATATCGGGCTGGCCGAAAAACTTTTCCAAATCTTTCTGGAATGAAGCATCCCCCATCAGATCCTTCATAATATCAGCTTGCTGCTTCTTCATGCTTTTAGCAATTGCTTCCGTGAATTTAGGGTCTTCAAAAGCGGTTTTCCAGAAACGCTCTCCCTCCTTGGAAAGTAATACGTTCTCAATACTTTGTTTGACTTCTGGCTGTTCAAGTACCAGCAACTCCCGAAACTCAGGGTCGGTCATCAATTTACGAAGTGCTTTTTTTCCGTCTTCCGTTTGGATCGCATCTGTCATCATTTTTTTCATCTCATCATAGCTTGGTGCTGCCTGATGTCCTCCGCTGCAACCCGTAAGGAATAGAAGGAATAGAAAAAGACCGGCTAATTTTTTCATTCCACTCAACCTTCCACTTGTATTTTCATTTATTGTTCACAATATAAGAAGGAATATGCATGATTCGTTCAATGAAATAGATTTTTTTGTCGAACGTTGATACACTAGAAGGGATATGAAAAAAAGGGGAACAGTGCAGTGACAATACGAAATTGGGTTAAATTTTTCTTGCGCGCAATGGCAATTGGCGGAGCGATTACAGCAGTTGTCGGGCTGATTGTACGTTGGGACTTTTTTTACGGATATTTACAGGCAGGCGAGATCTGGCAGTTTCTTGGTGCCTTTTTATGGATGGTTTTCTTAGGATTCACGATGAGCGTGGTCGCGCAGATGGGTTTCTTCGCCTATCTGACCGTGCATCAATTCGGCGTCAATATGTTCAGAACACTGACCTTATGGAACTGGGTGCAGATGTTAATAATAGTGGTCGTCCTCTTTGATCTGGTCTTTTTCCGTTTCCAATTAACGAAAGACGATACAGGGCGTACTGTTCTATACATTTTCTTACTTGCCACTCTGATTGCTGTGTCAGCGGTAACGGCATACTTTAAAGCGCAATGGACAAAAAAACATGCGTTGATTTCTGCATTATTTTTCATGATTGTCATTACAACGCTTGAATGGCTGCCTGCGCTGATGGTCACTTCAGGAAATAAAGATGAGTGGGTAACGATTCTGTTATTCCCGCTGCTTGCTGTGAATGCGTATCAGTTATTAGTATTGCCTAAATACAATAAACAATCCGATGTGGATAAAGAAAAGCTGGATAAACGCCGTGAAGAGAGAAAAAAGGCAAAAAAACAAACAGCTAAATTTAAAAAGAACTGACGGGGAGGCTTCTCCGTCAGTTCTTTTCATTGTGGAATTTTTTTGGTTTTCACAGTCGGCCTAAATAGCAGGTCTTCTACGGATTGATACGTGCGGCTTTCCATAAGACGTTTGACATCAGAAATCTGTGGCCGTCCACCGCTGTGATAAGAAACAGAAATGATTTCTCCTTTGGAGGCTTTAGGCAATTTGCCTTCTTTCCACTGAACAGTGGAACCTAAAGCATTGATTTCTGCTTTCTGTAATTGTTGAAGCAATGACGAGGGAAATTCTTCATCCGCCGTACGGAACCATAGAGGGCGGGCGGCAAATATCTTTTCAAATTGGCTAAGCTGCTCAGCGAAAAGGTTTGGATCCGTTTCGTATGATTGGCCCTGTACGCCAAGTAATGCAACAGGTACTGAACGTTTTTTTATTTCTTCGGCGAGATGTGGAAACCGGGAAGCCCAGTCACTGTCTACAAATAACAGCGGGTAAGGCTTGGTCAGCTGTCCGAGCAGTTCCTCAACTTCTTTCTCTCCAAATGAAATATTTACGGTCAGGGCAGAACCTTGTGCACCCTTTACAATAACTGCCGGGTTTTCAGTTAATTTAAAAACAGTCACCAAGGTAGAAGAAGGCTTGGTCAATTGGGGAATAAACGTCAAACATAAAACAGCAAGTACAAATAAAAAGAGGAGTTTTTTCAGCATACCAATCTCCTTACGCGATGGAAGTCTAAACTATTGTATGAAAAAGCCTTGACGTATATGAATATGCCGCTTATAATAAAAAAGGCTTGAGAGATGAGAAATTAATTGTTGCACATACTTGTTGGACGTGTTATAATGATTTTTGTCGCAAGAGATTGTTATTATTATTTTACATTATTCCGCAGTAGCTCAGTGGTAGAGCAATCGGCTGTTAACCGATCGGTCGTAAGTTCGAGTCTTACCTGCGGAGCCATTTTTTATGCTTCCATAGCTCAGCAGGTAGAGTGCTTCCATGGTAAGGAAGAGGTCGCCGGTTCGAGCCCGGCTGGAAGCTCCATGAGAATCTTTAATGGCCCCTTGGTCAAGCGGTTAAGACACCGCCCTTTCACGGCGGTAACACGGGTTCGAATCCCGTAGGGGTCACCATTTAATTTAAAAAACTCCGCAGCAATGCGAAGCTTATCGCCATCCCGTTAAAATTGGGAGAAGCGAGCAGTGCAAGGAAGCAAGTGAGAGAAAGAAGGAGCGTACATAGGTACGTGACTGATTGAGCGAATGAAGCCTGACGCAGCAATGCGAAGCTTATCGCAATTTTAACACGGTGGGGTAGCGAAGTGGCTAAACGCGGCGGACTGTAAATCCGCTCCCTCCGGGTTCGGCGGTTCGAATCCGTCCCCCACCACCATGTTTGTATTACCTTTAAAGAAGTATAACCAGCTGCACGTTGGGGTATAGCCAAGCGGTAAGGCAACGGACTTTGACTCCGTCACTCGTTGGTTCGAATCCAGCTACCCCAGCCATTTTACCTTACAGCAAAAAAATAATATGAAATATGTCAAATCCTTATTATTTTATATAATATAGGATTTTTTTGTGTAAACAATTAGCAGTTCATATAGAAGAATTTGAATAATCATGTATAATAATCTATAACAGTTTATAGGTAGTTACGCTCCTGTGATCAGTGAAAAATAACCATACATAGGGATTGTGATACAGCTATGCAAGAATTTTTGAATAATATGGATAAATTTGTCCGTTCGAGTAGTGAAAAAGAATTACAAAAAGTTCTTGGCGACATAGCTTACACATTGGAACAAGCAGCAATTGTCGCAATTACTGACTCACATGGAACGATTCGGTATGCCAACGATCATTTCGAAAAAGTTTCAAAGTACCCCGTTGAAGAGTTAATTGGCGCGAATCAGCGTATTGTGAATTCGGGCTACCACGATGCTTCGTTTTTTAAAGAGATGTGGGCTACCATTGGAAACGGCCGCACTTGGCGCGGCGATATTTGCAACCGTGCAAAAGATGGTTCGACGTATTGGGTAGATACTACGATCGTTCCATTCCTGAATGAAAAAGGAAAGCCTTATCAATATATTGCAATACGTTATGACATCACGGAAAGAAAGAAAATGGAAGAGGAAATACGGAAACAATCTGATCTATATGAAATCATTACGGCAAATGCATCTGATTTTATTGCGATCATTGACCGGCAAGGGAAATTTTATTATGCCTCGCCTTCGTTTGAAAAGCTTCTCGGTCATTCGGCATCTGCTTTATACGCCAGCTCATTCTATTCTTATATTTATAAAAAGAACCGCCAGCAGGCAGAAAAGAAAATTTCGCAATTTTTCGGCTATCAGCGTCAAGCGATGAATTTGGAATATTCTTTTCTGGACAGCAAAAATGGTCTGCATATTATGGAGGCGAAGATTGATATAGTAAAAGAATCGATAGAGTATGGAGAGAAACTGTTAGTTGTCATGCGTGATATTACAGAGCGTGTGAAATCAGATGAGAAAATTAAATACCTTGTGTATAACGACCAGTTAACTTCTCTGATGAATCGAAACTCCTTCCGTGAGCAGCTGGCACTTGCATTTGAAAGAGCCCGCACCCGGAATCAGGTGTTTGCTCTTGTCCATATTAATATCGACCGTTTGCGGTATGCGAACGATTTACTCGGTCACGAAGCGGGCGACTACTTATTAGCCATGGTAGGCGAACGTCTGAAAAAAAGAACCGGTCCGGAAAGCCTGCTGGCCCGAATCGCAGGTGATGAATTTGCGTTCATCATCACAGGTTTCAAAAATCAGGATGATTTCTTTCAGCATGCGGAAGATATTCGTCAATATTTACAGCAGCCTATTCAAGTTGGACAGCAAAACTATACATTATCGGTCAGCTGCGGGATTTCTATTTATCCGGAACATGCCAATCAGCCTTCAGACTTAGTCACTAAAGCCACGCTGGCATTAGGTAAAGTAAAGATGCGCGGCGGAGCAGACAGTGAAATGTATCAGCCGGGCACATCGAAACTGTCGCTTGAGCGCACTTTGTTAGAAAATGAAATGCGCAAAAGTGTCCAACAGCAGCACTTTTACCTTGAGTACCAGCCGAAGGTGCTGTTAGATACTGGCGAACTGACAGGTGTCGAAGCGCTTGTACGCTGGAAACATCCGGATTTGGGAATTATTTCGCCGGTGAAATTCATACCGCTTGCGGAAGAAACTAAAATTATCGTACCGCTTGGTGAGTGGATTCTGCGTGAAGTATGCAAACGTGCGGCTTTGGAAGTGCAGGCGGGCAAGTTTTGCAGATTTGCAGTAAATGTGTCCACTGTCCAAATGAAAGAAGAGGGCTTTGCGGATTCGGTATTGGCTATTATAAGAGAATACAACGTGCCATCAGATATGATCGAACTGGAATTAACGGAGAGTTCATTTATAGATACGGAAGGCATGAAGAAATCTCTTCAGAAACTCCGAAGTGAAGGAGTTACGGTAGCGATTGATGACTTTGGCACAGGCTACAGCACATTCAGTTATATTAAAGAATTGCCTGCCGATACACTGAAAATTGATATGGCATTTGTCCGTGACATTTTGGAGAATGAAAACAGCCAGGCTATCGTCAAAGCGATCGTGACACTTGCGGATACGGCTGGATTGAACGTGGTCGCTGAAGGGATTGAAATGCCTGAACAGGCAAAGATGCTATATGATTTAGGCTGCCGTGAAGGCCAAGGATATTACTATGGCCGGCCTATGGAATTCAAAGCGGTAAAAAAGATGGAAGAATGCCGTTTTGGATACAAAGGATAAACAGAAATCGAAGGAGGGAGTGCTATGCGTAATCTGGATATTTCCTTAATTGGCGTGCCTGTTGATCTCGGACAAAGCCGGCGGGGTGTGGATATGGGGCCTAGTGCTATTCGATATGCAGGTGCAATAGAGCGGCTGCTAGCATTAGGACATCGTGTGACGGATGAAGGGAATATTGCTGTCTCCCCTGTCCATAACGATAGGAGTACCACAGCCGGTCTGAGGAATCTGCAGGAGGTGACAGAGGCGGCCGAACAGCTCGCTCAATCTGTTTCCGGTATAGTGAGAAAAAAGAGATTCCCCCTCATTCTGGGCGGCGATCACAGTATTGCTATAGGCACACTGGCAGGTCTTGCAGATCACTATCATAACCTTGGAGTCATCTGGTATGACGCGCATGCAGACATGAATACAGTTGAGACCTCGCCGTCCGGCAATATACATGGAATGCCGCTGGCTGTCAGCATGGGACTCGGCCATGAAAAACTGGTGAACGTACACCATGACGGGGCGAAGATTATTCCACAAAACGTCGTGATCATAGGGGCACGTTCAGTGGATCCCGGTGAACGTGCGCTGATTAAAGAAAAAGGTATAAAAGTGTTTACGATGCATGAAATCGACAGGTTCGGCATGTCGGCGGTAATCAGGCAAACCCTGGAACATTTTGCTTCCAGACAAGTTGACGGTGTTCATTTATCACTGGATTTAGATGGTTTGGATCCGCTCTATACCCCAGGCGTCGGAACGCCGATGCCGGGTGGAATCACATACCGGGAAAGCCATCTGGCTATGGAACTGCTTCAGGATGCAGATGTCATTACATCTGCTGAATTCGTTGAAGTGAACCCAATGTTGGATGAATACAATAAAACAGCTGATGTGGCGGTTGGCCTTCTCGGGTCGTTATTTGGTGAAAAGTTATTATAGTTCCGAAAAAGTGATTGAACCCATGGGGATTCATTCACTTTTTATTTATATAAACTCTATGTCTATGCTTGGAAATAATGGTAAAGTAAAGATGGTTGTGAATTGTTGAGAAAAATGAAACCAAATGAGGTTTCCAACGTATATAAAGGGACAGCCGCATAGAGCGGAGGGTGGAGTCTATTGGACGAATTAATAACTAAACGTGTAAAAGAAGTATTAAATGGAAATCAGGAAGCTTTTGAGGAAATTGTCATCCATTTTCAGCACCGTCTGTATCAAGTGTGCTACAGGATGCTGAATAATGCGGCAGAAGCGGAGGATATTGCACAGGAGGCATTTGTACGGGCTTACGTAAACTTGGAAACCTATGACCAAAAGCGGAAATTTTCTACCTGGCTGTACCGTATTGCGACTAATCTGTGCATTGACCGCATTCGAAAGAAAAAGCCCGATTATTATTTGGATGCGACGGTACCAGGAACGGAAGGCTTAGATATGTATTCTCAAATTGCAAAAGAGCAGCAATTACCGGAAGAAGAAGTAGAGAAGATGGAAACAAAAGAACGTGTTCAGTATGAAGTGAACAGGCTGCCTGAAAAATATCGCACAATTATTATATTACGTTATATGGAAGACCTGCAGTTGCAGGAAATCGCCGACATTTTGGAGATGCCTCTCGGAACAGTGAAAACACGGGTACATCGCGGAAGAGAAGCGCTCCGGCAACAAATGGGGAGTATGTAGGAGGTTAGATTCGTGGAAAAATGTCCTAAACATGTTGTCCATTATATACATGCATTTTTTGATGGTGAGCTTACCAATGAAGAAGAACAGATTATGAAAGAGCACTTGGATGAATGTGAAGAGTGCAGGAAAATGTTTGAGGAACTCGATGAGACGGTCACGTTACTCGGAAGTTTCGATGTGCTGGAAGCGCCTGCCGGATTTGTCAGTGGCGTAACAGCCAGATTACCGAGGCAGACGGTAAAAAAAGGCCCGGCAAAATGGTTCCGTCAGCATCCGTTCATGGCGGCAGCAGCATTATTTTTACTTTTAATGAGCTCATCGTTTTTCGCCAGCTTTGAAAACGAACAGCAATTTTCATTTACCAAGCAGCCTAATGTGATCGTTGAAGGGGAAACGGTAATTGTTCCTGCCGGTGAGACGGTGACAGGTGATCTGGTAGTGAAAAATGGAAATTTACGAGTGGAAGGCCGAGTTGACGGAAACGTCACCGTCATCCGCGGTTCTAAGTATATGGCATCTACTGCAGTGATTACAGGATCCAGTGAAGAGATCAATGAAATATTCGATTGGCTCTGGTATAAGATTAAAACTACCGCAAAAGAAGTGCTGCCTGGGTCAAGCGGAGAAAATTCTGAAACGGATTAATATGATGTAAAAGTGATGCCGGCCGGGGTGCTTCGGCATCACTTTTTTGATGCGGTTTTTCGTCCGCGGCTTACCGTTTAGTTAGGCATGTCAGCCGGGAATTATGCTATACTGGATAAATAAGAACTTTTTTAAAGGTAGGGGAAGCACATGCCGGGTTTGGAGCAAGTAACAACATTAGCACCAATAGAAATACTGAAAAACATTGTGGATGTGCTTCTGGTTTGGTTCGTACTCTATAAATTAATCACCATTATTAAAGGAACAAAAGCCGTCCAATTACTGAAAGGGATTTTTGTTATCCTAATCGGCCGTTACATCACGGAATGGCTTGGTTTGAAAACTCTCCAGTGGATGATGGAAGAAGTTCTCAGATTCGGTTTCCTCGCTGCTATTATCATATTCCAGCCAGAACTGCGCAGAGCATTGGAGCAGCTGGGCAGAGGGAGATTATTTGCAAGAACCGCCATGCAGGAAGAGGAAGAACGGGATCGGTTAATTGAGGCATTTGTCAAATCTGTCAGCTATATGGCAAAACGGCGGATTGGTGCCTTAATCACGATTGAGAAAGAAACAGGTCTTAGCGAATATATTGAAACAGGTATTCCTTTGAACTCACATATTACATCTGAATTACTTATTAACATATTTATACCAAACACTCCACTGCATGACGGTGCCGTCATTGTGACGAAAAACCGTATCGCTGCTGCGGGCTGTTACTTGCCATTATCGGAAAGTCCATTTATTTCCAAAGAACTGGGGACACGGCATCGTGCAGCTCTCGGCATTAGTGAAGTTACGGATTCTGTGACGATCATTGTCTCTGAAGAAACAGGTGCCATCAGTATAGCGACAGATGGAGAAATCAATCGTAAACTGGATATTGAAGAATTCGAGAAAATATTGCGTATTTCATGGTTCGGTAACACGACAGGCCAAGCTGATACTTCTCTATGGAAGTGGGGGAAGAGAAAAAATGGATAAATTTATGGACAGTCCTTGGTTTCTGCGTCTGACTGCACTTTTTCTGGCAATTATGCTGTTTCTTTCAGTAAAATCAGAAGATCCTTCCAACCGCAACAGTACGAGCGATGTATTTGAACTTATACAGGACGTTCCTGTAGAGGTGTACTACGATACAGAAAACCTGGTAGTAACGGGTGTTCCTGATATGGTTAATATGACAATCGAAGGCCCTACAAATATTGTGCAGACTACAAAGTTACTGAAAGACTTTACATTAAAGCTAGATTTACAAAACTTGACGCTGGGCGAACATAATGTTCGGATCCAAGCGGAGAATATATCAGATAAGCTGGACGTGCGCCTTGAACCGGGCACAGTCAGTATTAATATAGAAGAGAAAGTCACTCAGACATTCCGTGTTGATCCAGAAATGAATACGAGATTACTTGCTGAAGGCTATGAAGTGAAGAGCATGGACGTCCAGCCAGCTGTGATCAATGTAACAGGGGCGAAAAGTGTTGTGGATGCAATCAGCTTTGTGAAAGTATCCGTAACAGGTGAAGGCAGTTTGAATAAGCCGTTCGAGCAAAAGTCACGTGTGCGTGTACTGGACCGGGATTTAAATAAGCTTTCCGTTACATTGAACCCTGAAGAAGTAACGGTCAAAGTAGACATTCAGGAGTACAGCCGCGAAGCGCGTGTGAAGCTGAAAGAAAAGGGACAGTCAACAGGAAATATAGAAATTGAAAGTGCCGTACTGGAAGATAAATTTGTGCGAATTTCGGGACCGAAAAGTACAGTGGATGCAATTAAAGAAATTCCGGTAGAGCTTGATTTGAGCAAGATCAGTAAATCGGGAAAAATTGAACTGGATGTTAAGAAACCGGAAGGAATCACAAAAGTGACACCTGCTAAAGTAAAAGCGCAAGTGAAAGTCTCCGGGGAAATATCCGATGAATCGAAGAAAGCGGACGCTGAAACAGAATCATAAAGCGTCAAGCAAATGCAGTCTACTAAGACAAGATTGAAAGGAAGTATACAAAACATGACACAGTATTTTGGAACAGATGGCGTCAGAGGTGTGGCCAACACGGAACTAACCCCTGAACTTGCATTTAAATTGGGCAGAATCGGCGGTTATTTATTCACTAAAGAAGCAGCTGAAAAGGCAGAAGTGCTGGTGGGAAGAGATACTCGCATTTCTGGCTACATGCTTGAAAATGCATTGATTGCGGGGTTATTATCTGTCGGCGTAGAAGTAATGAGGCTCGGCGTCATCAGTACACCTGGCGTGGCGTATTTAACACGTGTTATGAACGCGCAGGCAGGCGTCATGATTTCCGCATCGCATAATCCCGTGGAAGATAACGGGATCAAGTTCTTTGGAGAGAATGGTTTTAAATTGACCGATGCACAGGAAGAAGAGTTTGAACAGCTTCTTAACGCAGAGGAAGATACATTACCGCGCCCGGTTGGCGGTGAAGTCGGAACGATTACAGAATACTTTGAAGGCGGTCAGAAATATATTCAATATCTAAAACAGATAGTGGATGAAGATTTCGAAAATATACATGTGGCTCTAGATTGCGCGCACGGGGCGACTTCTGTTTTGGCGACGCATCTATTTGCTGACCTGGATGCAGATCTTACTACAATGGGCGCATCACCTAACGGACTGAACATTAATGACGGAGTTGGATCTACTCATCCGGAAGCACTTGCGGCACTTGTCGTTGAAAAGAATGCCGACATCGGACTTGCTTTTGACGGGGACGGGGACCGTCTGATTGCAGTGGACGAAAAAGGTAATATCGTAGACGGAGACCAAATCATGTTTATCGTGGCACGATATTTACATAGTAAAGGCAGATTAAAATCTGATACCATTGTTTCTACCGTAATGAGTAATCTGGGCTTTTACAAAGCGCTGGAAAAGTTCGGGATGAAGAGTGTGCAAACTGCCGTAGGTGACCGGTATGTCGTAGAAGAAATGCGTAAAAATGAGTATAATCTGGGCGGCGAGCAATCCGGCCATATTATCTTCATGGATTATAATACAACCGGGGACGGCTTGCTGACGGCCTTGCAATTGGTTAATATCATGCAGCAGACAGGCAAGAAACTGTCTGAGCTGGCGAGTGAAATGACGGTTTATCCTCAGAAATTAGTAAATATCCGAGTGGCTGATAAATATGCGGTGATGGATAATGCGCGAATTGTCAGTGTCATCAATGAAGTAGAAAAGGAAATGGACGGGCAAGGAAGAGTTCTTGTGCGCCCTTCCGGTACAGAACCGCTTGTACGTGTAATGGTCGAATCCGAGACAGAAGCACAATGTATCGAATATGCAGAGCGGATTTCACAAGCAGTGAAAGAAGAGATGGGTCTGGAATAACCAATTATGTTAGCCGGTAGAGATATATTCTATCTTGCCGGCTTTCTTTGTATACAGAGAGAATACTGGGGATATGAAGTAGAGGCCGAATGGAAGATGCTTCCGCTGAACGGGGGGAATGAGAATGAGTCAAAAAAAGTATCAAGATATGCTCGCGCAGCGAACAGAGAATATCTTTGACGAATGGGAGAAACGCGGCAGTTTAACGGAGAGAGAGTTATATTATTTCCTTCATAAATTAAAAGGAACGTCCGGAACGATAGGGTTACAGCAGTTATCTCTATTTTGTGCTTCACAATTGGAAATTCTGTCGTCATCCAATGATCAGAAACTGCCCGTCTCTTCACTGGAAAACTTGAAAAATCGTATTCGAGCGTATTTCGATAATACGATCGCTGTGAAAAAAGATGAATTCCAATTGCCGGATCGCTATGTAAACCGTCTGGATCAGGAAACCTTCATTTTGATTATTGATGATGACCTGGAGTTTGTCTCTTATTTAAAAGAATTACTGGAGAAACTGGGAGCACAGGTCATTATTTCATTGAACGGCAAACGCGGAATTGAGCAATTTTATTCGATGAGACCCGGTATTGTAATTATCAATGCGAAGCTGCCTGATATGACGGGCTTTGAAGTGCTGGATCAGATTGCAGAACCGGCCAGACAAAAGAATACGACACTGGCTATTTCCAGCGAAGATGCGACGAAGGAAGTTCAAATCGAGACATATCGCCGCGGCGCAATGGATTTGATTCCGAAACCCTTTGATATGGATGTCTTTTTCCCTTATTTGTTCAATCGGCAACAGCGGCAGCACGCGATCAGCAGCAGTATGATTACAGACAGTCTGACGGGTGTCGGTAACCGAAGACATTTTGATGATATTATCAATAACTTGGCGAAAAATGCAGATCAATCGGAATCAGCTTTTTCTCTTGTAATGGTGGATCTGGATCACTTTAAACAAGTAAATGATTTATATGGACATCCGGCGGGCGATGAAGTACTCCGGAAGTTTGGCGAGATCATTCGGGAAGAGAAGCGTGAAGGTGATTATGTATTCCGTTATGGCGGAGAAGAATTCGCTATGCTGTTTTCTGGCATCCGTGCAGAAGAGACTGTGCATGCAATAGACCGCATTCGAAATAGATTTAATGAGCAAATATTCACATCGGATGAGCAGAAGTTTCAAGTAACGTTTTCAGCAGGGAGTGCCACGTACGAAGGCGATACCGCAGAATTGATATCAGCTTCGGACCAGGCGCTTTATGAAGCGAAACGCTCTGGACGGAATCAGACAATAATTTATGATCAGCGAAAAATTGCAGTGAAGCGCAAATTAATCGTTATCATTGTCGACGACGACTCATTTATCAGACAGATTCTCCAGCAGACGCTGCTTGGGTTGAAGTCTGCCGATATTGATATTACCGTCAAGACGTATGCGGATGGTCCTGCATTTCTTGAAGATGACTGGTATAGTCCTGATGCGTATTTTATCATTCTGCTGGATGGAGTTATGCCGAAAATGGATGGTCTCGAAGTCTTAAGCCGTTTAAAGAGTGACCATGCCAAAACGAACGTTACTGTTTCCATGATGACAGCCAGAAAAAGTGCCAATGATATTAAAGCTGCACTCTGGCTTGGCGCAGATGATTATATCATTAAGCCTTTCCAGCCGTCAGAAGTTTTAGGGCGCATAGATAAATTAGCAGCCCGTTTGTTTGATAAGAGGGAATAGAGAGGAGGCCCCCTGTTGACGTATGAAATGAAAAAAGTGTTAGTTGTAGATGATGAAGAAATCTTGCGAATGCTGCTGACTGATACATTGGAGTTTGAAGGATTTCAGGTGGAAGAAGCGGAGGATGGTCTGGAAGCCTTTGAAAAGATACAAAGCAATCGGTATGATGCCATTCTTTTGGATTATATGATGCCGCGTATGACCGGTTTGGAGTTATTGGAGCGACTGCAGCCGATGGAGCTCGATGTTCCTGTAATTATGCTGACAGCGAAAGCACAGCAAACTGATCAAGATACAGTTATGGCTATGGGGGCTTCTCATTTCGTCCCTAAACCGTTCAGCCCGAATGAACTGACTGAATTAGTGAAGTCGCTACTCAAAGACTGAAATTATGATATGAAAATTTGCTTGAACAATAAAAAGAACGTCCCTCCAAAGCGGGGGACGTTCTTTTTAGTTATTTTCAGGATATAGTATTCTACCATCCGGACGCTCTAAAGTTTGCAGGACAGTTGCAGACAAGTTACCAAGCGGATAAGGTTTTGTAAAATAATCATTAATATCAAATTGCTCCATTAACTGAGGTTCTTTTTCGAGTGCAGAGGAAATAATGATAGGGATCGTTTTCGTTTCCTCGCGTTCTTTCATTTGACGGATCAGATCCCAGCCGTCTTCACCATTTTCAAGCAACAAATCAACAACGACTGCAGCAGGACGCATCTGCTGTATGCATGTAAATGCTTTGTCCACTGAAGAATGATGTATGATCGAAAATCCATTGCTTGATAACTCTTCGCCGAGCAGTAACGCGATATTTACATCGTCTTCCACTACAGCTATCAGCGGTTTATCAGATTGGATATGTTCCTCAGGCAACATTTGTATAAGGGGAAGTGAGAAGAAAATAGTTGTTCCTGAATTTTCTTCTGAATCCACCCATATTTGTCCGTTATGATCTTGAATGATTTCTTTGCAAATAGACAAGCCGAGACCTGTACCGCCTATTTTCCTGCTATAGCTGTTATCAAAACGGTAAAACTTCTCGAATAAATGGCCGATAGTTTCTGCTGGAATTCCGATTCCTTGATCTTTTATAGAGACGACGACTGAGTCTTGCTGATTAAAAAGGGTAATATTGATCTCGCCGCCATCTGGAGAAAATTTAATTGCATTCCCAATCAGGTTCAAAAATACTTGAAGAATACGGTCGTGATCTCCTTTGATGCTGGATGAACAAGTTACGTCTTGAAGGATAATCTTGTGCAGCTGTGATTGAATCGGCAGCTTATTTACTGCTTCTATTGAAATATCACCAACGGAAATTTCCTCCATCTGATACGTTTGGCGTCCTGATTCCATACGCTGAATGTCCAAGAAGTCATTAATTAATGCGGTTAGCCGGTTTGCTTCACCGTGAATGGTCTCCAAATAGCGTTTTTTACGCTTTTCATCCATATCTTTATATAGTAATAATTCTGAGAAGCCGAGAATACTGGACAAAGGTGTACGTAATTCATGGCTGACCGTTGAAACCAGCTCGGTTTTCATTTTATTAACTTCATGTTCATGTGTAATATCACGATGCACGAAAATTGTGCCCACTTTTCTGCCTTGAATAATAATTGGCACACTATAGACGTTCATGACACGAGATTCTTTAGACTGCAGTGTAAGTATATAGGTGTTGTTCGTATGGCCAGCTGATTCCGTATCAAGTGTTGTATCCAGGAACTGTCGGTACTGAACAGGATCATCAATTTGCTGTAAGAAATACTCAGTCCACTCTTCACGCGGCCACGCTTTGTCTTCTGATTCGGGTTCCATATCCAACAGCTCAAATAAAGCGGCATTATATTTATCCTCTTCGTCTGTATTGGAAACAAAACGGATTCCTTCATTGATATTGTCCAAAATACTTTGATTCAGCTGCCGTTCGTGGATAATTAACTCGTATTGATCGACTCTGTCTACAGAGAGGGCAATGCGCTTAAGCAAACTGTATAGATCTTTTTGGTCATCTTCTGTAAAAGGCTTGCCAATCCGGGATTGAATGGTGATCACACTGAGTTCGTTTTCTGCATTGAATATACCGGACACGAAGTCATAAACATATGTGATCTGTTCAGAGATTCCCTTTTCATAATCTGCTTCTCTTTTGATCACAAAATAAGGTTCCGTATTCAGCCGTTCCTTAAAATAGTTTAAACGCTCTTCTTTTATCTCGCTGAAAAATGTATCAGAGATTCCTTTTAATGAATAGATGTCTCCTTTTACAAACAGCAGGAGACTCAGGTCAGGCTGGAAAATATGATTTAAATAATCAGCTGTTTTCATGCATATTTCCCGCTTATCCAATGAAAATGAAAGAAGGTGACCCAGGCCGTTATAACGTTCAAGGCGAACGCGCGAAAAACGTGCTTCCGACAAGGCGAATTCCATTTTCGTCTGCCGGTTGAACAATTCGGCCTGCTGTGTAATCAACTCTTCATTTTGAGACAGAACTTCCTGTTCGTTCATTTGGATACGCTGCATCATCTTGTAAATAGATTGTGAAAGTGCGCCGATTTCATTGTCCCTGGCGATAGGCTGAAATAAAATTTGTCCTTCCGTTTCATACTGGTCGACTGCACTTGTTATTTTTTCTACCGGCCGTACTACTCGTTTGATGACATTCCATACCGTGTAAATGGGAATGAGCAAGAATGCAAGGCCGAGAATGGTAATAAGTAAAAAGTATATTTCTGATTGCTTTTTGGTTCGTTCATAGGCTTGCAGCAGTTCTTCTTTTGCGATGATATCGTATTCATTGGCATAGTGAATAAAGCTGTTTACCGATTGATTCGTTCCGCCCTGGGCTAAGTTGCGCAGTCCCTCATAATCGTTATCTTTAATGAATTGAATAGCTTTTGGAAGTGTGGTCTCTTCGTAATCTATCATAAAGCTGTCAATTTCCTGGATAAGTTCCTTTTCTTTAACGTTAAGAGGAAGGGATTTAAATTGTCTTGAATAAGTATGTACATCTTGAATTGAAAGATAAGCCCCATTCAGTTCTTCTTCTATTTGAAATGCATAATAGCCACGGATTCTGAAAAATACATCTTGGATAGAGTCGGAAAGCAGTTCGACTAATCGGGCTTTCTCAAGTGAATCTTGCTGCTCTTCTTCCAAGTCATTCCATGAATTATTCACATATGCATACATGCCGCCCATTCCGATTACTGCAATGACTAACGAAACGATAAATATTCGTATGTATTGCTGCCGGATGCCTCTTTTTGACGCCATTCGATTGCCCCTTCCTGACTGCTTTTATACTTCTATTCTACCACTTGACAAGTATATATGGTGACAGAATTTTATTGAAAAGGAACGTTTGAACCATATTATTTAATTCAAAGGGATAAGAAAGGTTGAAACAAGCAGTGATTATTTCGGCGCAGCATTGTATAGGGAATTTTGAAATAAAAAAGGAAGACATCCTAAATTCCAGGATGCCTTCTGTGTAATGAAATAACATGGATGTTTGTATGGATTATTCAAAGATATATTTAAGTGCACAAACTGCCTGATCTACCGATTCGACGGTGACATGGGCTTTTCGGGAAAGTTCTTTTAACGGGTGATGATGTTTTTCCTGACGGATCAGAATCAGCGGTTTGCCGAATGCGACTGCGGCGCTTGCATCCATTGCGGTATTCCATTGTTTATACTCTTCCCCGAACAATGCAATGACGACATCTGACTTTTTCATCAGGATTTCAGTTCGCAGGTTGTTTAGGCTGGAAGCTGCCGCATCTTTGAAAATATTATCCGGCTGTTCTCCCAGAATTTCTTCTCCGATATTGTCTGAACGGTCATGATCTTCCATAGGTCCGACAAAATCAACAGGTAATTGAAGATTTTTGGCTTGCTCTTTGACTTCATCCCGCCAAGACGTGTGAATCTCCCCAGCCAGGTATACTGTTAATCGCATAATAACCCCTCCTAGTTTGATAGCCTTTATTGTATCATGCTTGTCCGTTTCGTACAGCAGTGTGCTACACTGGATAAAAAAGAGGAGCGAATGAACTTATGAATGGACAGAATCGGGCAGATATCAAGCCGGGATTGCATGTGGCAATTATCTTGAAAAAAGATCAGCGCAGCGGCGTGAAGACGGAAGGTATTGTTAAAGACTTATTGACGAAATCCAGTTTTCATCCGCATGGCATTAAAGTTCGTTTAGAGGATGGGCAGGTTGGCCGGGTGGCAGAAATATTAGAATGATACAAGAAGAGAGGTGAATATCGCCTCTCTTTTTGTATGGAGTTATTCGCCTTCGCGGTAGGTGACAGCAGTTCCTGTAGCAATGCACATCATCATGCCTTCACGCACCATTTCAAAGTCCAAGTCCACACCAATTACTGCATTTGCTCCCATAGCAGACGCTTTTTGGGACATTTCATCCAGAGCAGTCTGACGCGCTTCGGTCAATTTGCTTTCGTAAGCTGCACTGCGTCCTCCTACGATATCCGTAACAGATGCAAAGATGTCACGGACAATATTTGCCCCCATAATGGTTTCTCCTGATACGATGCCGTGATACGTTTCAATAGTTCGGCCTTGCAGTGTATTCGTTGTCGTGTGTAACATGCAAATTCCTCCTTTGGTTTGTATGTATACGTCATGGCGGATAGAAAAGTTTCATAATAGTTTGCAATAAACTGACTGCCGGGCCGGCAGGAAAGGACTTTTGCTGGCACTGTTCTTTTACTTTGTCAGTTCAGGTCATTTCCCGGGCAATTGTATCAGATCATGTAGTTCATTCATACGTTTCTTTTTATTTTTGTTCAAAGAGTGCTATCCATCAGGTAGAATAGGTATATTGATAGTAAAGGAGGGGATTGTATGACGGAACAAACATATCAGCTCATTGCGATTATTATGTATATGGCCGCTATGCTGTTCATCGGCTGGTATGCCTTCAGACGCACATCCAATCTGACGGACTACATGCTCGGCGGAAGGTCGCTGGGTCCGGCAGTCACTGCGTTAAGTGCCGGTGCTTCCGATATGTCGGGATGGCTGCTGATGGGTCTTCCGGGAGCAATTTATTTGAGCGGGCTCGGAGAAGCATGGATTGCCGTCGGGCTGACAATTGGGGCTTATTTAAACTGGCTGTTTGTGGCACCGCGTTTGCGCGCCTACACGCAAGTTTCGAATAACTCCATTACGATTCCGAGTTTTTTGGAGAACAGATTAAAAGATACCTCCCGTTTACTGCGAGTGGCTTCTGGCATTATTATCTTAGTGTTCTTTACATTTTATGTATCATCCGGGATGGTGGCAGGCGGGAAGTTCTTTCAAAGTTCATTCGGGCTGGAGTATCATACGGGCTTGATTATTGTGTCGGCGGTCGTTCTGGCGTATACATTATTCGGTGGTTTCCTGGCAGTAAGTTATACAGATTTTGTGCAAGGTCTGATTATGTTTTTAGCTTTGGTGCTGGTGCCTTCAGCAGGCATTATTATTACCGGGGGCTTTGCAGAAACAGCGGCCAGCATTCGGGAGGCAGATCCCGCATTATTTAATTTTGTATCCGGTGTGAGTGTGGCAGGAATTATCTCTTCTCTTGCCTGGGGGTTAGGATATTTCGGACAGCCTCATATCATCGTCCGTTTCATGGCGATTAAATCGGTGAAAGAGACTAAAAGTGCAAGACGAATCGGAATCGGATGGATGTTGCTGAGTCTGATGGGCGCGATTGCGACTGCATTAGTCGGTATCGCATATTTCCAGCAAAACAGCACAGAGTTAGCCGACGCAGAAACGGTCTTTATCGTTCTGGGGCAAATCATCTTTCATCCGCTGATTGCGGGAATCATGCTGGCTGCTGTACTGGCCGCTATTATGAGTACTATCTCGTCTCAATTGATCGTGACATCTTCCGCATTGATCGAGGACTTGTATAAAGCGGTGTTCAAATCCAATGCATCGGATCGGCAGTATGTATTCCTGGGCCGTGCGGCAGTGCTGTTCGTGACAATTATTGCGATGGTTCTGGCATGGCCGAATAAAGAATCCGTGTTAAAACTGGTTTCATTCGCATGGGCTGGTTTTGGCGGAGCATTTGGCCCGATCATCCTGTTATCTCTGTATTGGAGAAAACTGACTGCCAAAGGCGCTTTATTCGGAATGGTTGCGGGTGCGATTACAGTCGGTGTTTGGGGGAATATTAAATTCCTTTCCGGTGCGTTGTATGAAATCGTTCCGGGGTTCATCATTTGTCTGTTAGTTGCATACGCAGTCAGTCTGGCGACCTATAGACGCCATGAAGTAATTGAAGGCGAGTACGATGAAACAATGAAATTGCTTGAGAAAGAAAGATAAATGTAAAGAGCCATCCATGCCGCAATCATATGTGCATGGATGGCTCGTTTGCTTTTACACTAATTTGACAATGGTTCTGCCGCGTGCCTGACCTTTTAATAAAGTCGGAAGGGCAGCGGGCAGTTGTTCCAATGAAATTTCCTCCTGGACGAGCTGTTCTAAATCTGCAAGTTTTAAGTCCGTCGCTAAACGTTCCCAAACTTTCAGGCGAGTTTCCATTGGACAGTAAACAGAATCGATGCCGAGCAAGTTCACGGCACGCAGGATGAACGGAAATACGGCTGTCGGGACTTTCGTGCCGGCCGTTAAACCGCTGACTGCCACAGAGCCGCCATACTCGATTTGGCTCAGCAATGATGCAAGCGGTTCGCCGCCGACCGGATCAACCGCGGCGGCCCATTTTTGCTTTCCAAGTGCGCGGATTTTCCCGTCATATACTTCTTCGCGGGGGATGATGGAAGCAGCGCCGAGCGATTTCAAATACTCATGTGCCTCTTCTTTTCCTGTACTCGCTTCCACTTCATAGCCAAGCTTCGCTAAAAAGGAAACCGCAAAACTGCCGACTCCGCCTGTTGCACCGGTTACCAGCACTTTCCCTTTGTCAGGGGACAGACGATTTTCCTCTAAACGCTGAACGGACAAAGCAGCCGTGAAGCCTGCTGTTCCAATAATCATCGCTTCTTTTAATGAAATTCCAGCGGGAAGGGGAACGACCCACTCCGACTTTACCCTGGCATATTCGCTGTATCCCCCGAAATGTGATACGCCGATTTCATAGCTGGTTGCGATAACTTCATCACCTTTTTTGAATCGCTCATCCGTTGAAGATTCGACAACACCAGCCAAGTCAATGCCGGGTACCATCGGATAAGTTTGTACGATGTTGCCGTCAGGAATCGCAGCTAAACTGTCTTTGTAGTTGATGCCCGAATAGTGGACGCGAATCACTACGTCTCCTTCAGGCAAATCATCCAATGAAAGCTGCTGAACCTGTACTGAAAAATCTTCGTTTTGCTTGTCTGCAATAAGTGCGTTAAATGTAAGAGTCATATAAATCTCCTTCCGTGTATAAATTTCATCTTGCTGTATATATCGTAACGCAGTTATTTGACGGCTTCAAAGTGAAAGGCTTATCGCACTCACAATGCGTCAGTTACTTCTTTCCCTTTTGGAAGGTACTCGGATAACCCGATATCCTTCAGACCGTTTTTAATCTTTGTCGTGTAGCCTAGTTCTTCATTCGACAGGAACGTGGCTTTGGAAATGATCAGCTGCTTCAGTGTCGGCAGGTAGCTCCGATCAATTTGCTGCCAAAGCTGATAGGAGTCTATCAAATCTTCGAGTGTCAAATGCTTATAGTCTTCGCCTTTAAATGAGAGATCCGGTGAGATGCGATACCAAATATCTCCATTGTCCCGAATCCACTTATCTTTTTGCAGGACAATTGCCTGCTGAATACTGCGGGCTGTTTGAAGATAGCGCCAGTCTCCAAATTCCTGATAAGACATAAGTAAAATATTCATGCCGCCGAGCGCATGGTTCATTGAAGTATGTGTCGTAACCTGTTGCTTGATCGGGAAATAGTCTGCAATGTAATAGGCATTGCGCGCAACATTGATCGTATTGCCTCTTCGTTTCTGTGATACGAGTAAGTCTGCATAATGACGAAGAGGTTCCTTTGCATCAGGAATCCGAAATTCGCTGCCGATATTATAATAAAACAAGGCAATCTGTTCATTGAATCTTGTGTCGATGAATGGCGCGTGTATGTCATACAGGTTTTTGAGATACGTGCTCGTCACTTCTGTTTCCCAATAGGCTGTATCTTTCTTGAAATTTTTCAAATTGACGAATGCATTATAGACGAGGTCTTCAAAATAACGCCCTTTATTTTCGTGATAAAGAGTTAATGCCCGGTCTTCTTTTAACATCAGTAACGTCCTGCCATAGTTTTGACCGGAAGCAGGCGTAGGTTCTGTTGAATCTGCCAGTTTGTTGTACGGGCCGTCCGCAGTGTACCAATTATTGCGCTTTTTATGATTCTGACTGGTTTCCCTCATCCATTTGAAAATAGAGTCCTTGGAATGGAACAGTTTTTGATCGGAATCAACATACCAATGATCGGCTATTTCATCGGGATCTGCCTGTAATGTATAGGAAGACAATAAAGTTTTACCCGCCAGTGCGTAAGTAAAGTTCTCCTGTTCATCAAGCAATTCACGCGAGACGCTTTGTTCACCGTTGTCATACCGAAGAGATAATGGTTTGGAGCGATAAGCCTGGCCTATCATCCGTTCTTCGACTGTCCCGTCTGATTTAATGAAGCGAAGCACTCCTGTCGGATATGTCGTCATGTCCGCATCAGTCAGATCGGTATTCTTTCGCATTAGCGGATAACGGTCGTACCGGTATAAATCAAAATGTGTAACATCGGATTCTTTTTGCAGAATCTCTATGGAAATCGGAATCTCTGACTGATTGGTCAGCTTTGAAAAGACGAAGACATCATTGTTGTGCAGCTGACGGACAGTCAGTTCAATTTCTGCGTCATTCTCACCTATAGTGTAGGTATATACCGTATCGCGTGCAAAGCCGTAATCGGTTTGTGAATAATCTTTAAATGTAAAAGTTTTTTCAGAACGCAAATAAAGAGGATGAGAAGTGAACGGGACACTTCCCAAGTTCATTTCTGGATCACTTTTTATATAGTCTGCAGACTCTTTCGCCTTTGACAGATTGTAGTGCTTCGGTTGTTTAATGCGATTAGTTTGCACCAATATCCTGTGCAGGGCTTTCGCGAAATACGCCCTGGAAACGACGGAATCCCCATGATGAAGAAAGTCATCCATATGAAGAAATGTAAATACGGGAATGTTCTCCAGCGTGGACCGATCTGACCGGGACGGCCATATTTCGGACAGGAGATCACCGCCGTTACTCTTCAATTCAAAAGCCGCGATGAATGAATCCCTCAGCTGGGTGTTTGTAATCGGTTCATCAAAGCCGAAAACGCCGGGGCTGCTAGGCTGGATCCATCCATTTTCAACAGCCGTCCATGCAAAGAGTTCTTTGTCGGATCCCCGTTTGATGTCGGAGAAGCCGAAAGAATTATCTGAAGACTGTAATCCAAAAATTTTAGACAGTGAAACTGCGGCTTGTCCTTTTGTCAGCGGGGATTCAGGATGGAATTGCATATCGAAATCCCCTGTGATGATTTTCATTTCATCCAGTTGCATAATCTCATTTTTAGCCCAGTGATGATCAGGCACATCTATATATTTAACATCCGCCGCTGCCGCGCTGACAGACAGAGCGGAACCAATGAACAATAGTACGGAAAGCATAAAGATAGAATTCCATTTTCTCACCAACATTACCTCCAGCTGAATTTCATTGCGATAGTATAGTATACCCCAAATAAAATCTTAACGGCAACGGAGGAAGCGAAAGAGCACATATGTTACAATCGGAGTAGAATGACAGATGGGAAGATTGAGAACATTGGGGGGTATCAGAATGAACAAAGAAGAATTTTTAGAGCGTTATGCGATTGAACGAAGAGGTACGAACTCACTGAAGTGGGACAAGCTGGAGGAACGGTTCGGGGATGCGGACTTGCTTGCGGCTTGGGTCGCAGACATGGAATTCAAAGTGCCTGAGCAGGTAGTGGAAGCGCTGAAAGAGAAAGTAGATTTTGGAGTGTTTGGCTATACATACGCACCGGATTCTTATTATGAAGCATTTATTAATTGGGAGAAGGAACGTCACGGCTATGAAGTGAAAAAAGAATGGATGCGTTTTTCAACAGGCGTCGTGACCGCATTGTACTGGTTCGTCAATGCATTTACGAAACCTGAAGATGCTGTCATCATTCTGTCTCCTGTGTACTACCCGTTCAGTAATGCAGTAAAAGATACAGGCCGCACGCTTGTGAACAGTGAGCTCGTCAATACAGACGGTGTCTATACAATTGACTTTGAAGATTTCGAAAGGAAGATCATCGATAATGATGTGAAGTTATTCATTCACTGTTCACCGCATAATCCTGTAGGCCGTGTCTGGACGGCGGAAGAAGCGGAGAGGCTATTGTCGATTTGCGATAAGCATGACGTACTGATCGTATCCGATGAGATCCATCATGACATGACATTCGGTGATCATACACATATTCCATCCGCGATCGTGGCGGACGGGAAGTATTCAGAGCGTATGGTGACAGTGACGGCTGCCTCCAAAACATTTAATCTGGCAGGCTTGCTGACATCACAAATCATTATTGAAAATGAATCATTGCGTCAGCAGTTTGATGCGTTTGTGAAGTCTGTGAATCAGACAGAAGTGAATTTACTAGGTATGACAGCTTCCGAAGCAGCTTACCGGCACGGCGCAGACTGGCTTGACGGATTGCGTGCGGTCATCAAGTCGAATGAACGTTACGCAGTGGAACAATTCGCTGCCCATGCTCCGGAAATAGTCATCACACCGCTTGAAGGGACCTACCTATTATGGATTGATTTGCGTGCCTATATCCAGCCCGACGGCGTAAAAGAATTTGTTCAGGATACATGTAAACTTGCTATCGATTACGGCGAGTGGTTCGGAGAGAAATCTAAAGGATTCATTCGCTTAAACTTAGGAACAGAGCCCCGTCATATTAAGCAGGCGGTCGACAGCATCATCGGGCATCTGCCGCGGCCATAACAAAAACGGATCGCCGGAGCGTCAATTTATGACGCTTCGGCGATCCGTTTCTTTCTATCTATTATACAATGCTGTCATCTGCCGGGAGGAACCCGAGCAGCGGCTTGAGTTCTTTCTCCAAGAACGGCTTGGCCTGCAGCATCGTACGAAATGCCGTATAACGGGCAATTTGCTCTGCATTTGGCTGTTTATCGTTTCGGTATGCGCGAATCAATATATTTTTCGGCGTATGCTCCATATCAATGAATTCAACAAGCTGTGCCTCGTAGCCGACCAAAGTCAGCAACTCTGCACGAATCGAATCGGTTGCCAATGCGGCAAAGCGCTCTTTTACTAACCCGTGCTGCAGCATGACATCAAGCGCAGGGGACTGCAGTTGTGAAAACAACTCGTGCTGACAGCAGGGGACAGATAAAATAACCGAAGCGCCCCAGTTGACTGCTTTGGCGAGCGCCATATCAGTTGCCACGTCGCAGGCATGCAGCGTAACGACCATATCAACCGCCGTATCCCCGTCATATTCATTAATATCGCCCACTAGAAACTCCAGCTGATCGTATTGCAGATCACGTGCAATTTCCTGACATTCTTCAATGACTTCTTTTTTTAGATCCAATCCTGTGACGCGGATATCCAATCCTTTTTCAATCCGCAAGTAGTGATACAGTGCAAATGTTAAGTAGGATTTACCCGAACCGAAATCCAGGATGCGGATTGGACGGTCTTTCGGCAAGTGGGAAAGAGTATCATTGATTAATTCAACGAAACGGTTAATTTGACGGAACTTGTCGTGCTTTTGATTTTTGACTTTGCCTTCCGGGGTCTGGACACCCAGTCTGACAAGAAACGGGTAGGGCGTTCCTTCATGCAGTGCATAATTTTTTACGCGGTTATGTGCATAATCCACAGTCTTTTCTGTATCCAGAAAAATCCGCTTGATGGAAACTTTCATCTTCTTTGAAATCTGAATCTGCATCGTTTCATTCGTCAGATCAATATGGAATTGTTTATAGTTTTCCAAAGCTTGCTGCAAAGGCTGCGCCACATCTTCAAGCATAATATTTTCATGTTTCAGTATCCGTTCATGCTGATATTCAAATTGAACATGATAGGAACCTTTTAGATCAAGCGGCTTTAACTTAATTCGTTTTACTTCATTGGATTTCAATCGCGGCCGGCTAATCGTCGCCCGGATGAATGATCCGTCTGTCATGCGTCGCTGGAGCAATTCCAGTACGTCATCTACTGACATGATGTGACACTCCTGTCTGTCTTCAGTTCAATAAGAAACCTTGTTTTTGCAGGAAAGCCTGAATTTCTGTGCGTTTTGGCGCCTCGAGAAAATCGGCCATCTCTTTTGTCCAAGTAGCTTCGCGCTGATTAGAATCGCGGCTCGCGTAATATTCTTTCATAATCTCGTCGTATGCCGGCAATAAATCATTGTACTTTTCTTCGTTATACGTATTTTCATGCAGGACGGCCTCTATCGGCAGACGTGGTTTTACGCCATTGGCTTCGTTCGGTACGCCGATGGAAAGTCCGAATAACGGAACTACGCCTTTTGGCAATTCCAGTACTTCCGAAATTTCCTCCATAGCATTACGGACACCGCCGATATAGCAAATGCCGTAGCCTTTTGACTCGGCTGCGATGACTACATTCTGCGCGAATAAACCTACATCAATTGCGCCGACCAATACATTTTCCGCTACTGTGTAGTTAATTTCCTGGCCATTCAGCCGGGCGGCATGAGACAGCCGGTTATAGTCCATACAGAAAACGAGTACAGCACCTGCAGTATAGAACTGACGGCGGTTTTTCGATAGTTCCGCCAGCTGTCCCCGCTTGTCTGTATCCGTGACATACAGTACCGAGCAGGCCTGCACGAAGTGTGAACTTGCTGCGTGCTGTCCTGCTTTAACTAGTTCCATCACCGTTTCTCTTGTAATCGGTTCATCTTTATAGCGCCGAACCGACGAGTGCGATGTTAATAAATCGATAACCATACAATCCCTCCGCATTCATTCTGCCCGGGAAGTATACATTCCCGAAACTCTTCTTTTATCCTACACTATTCTGACCTTTCAGGAAACACAAAGCTCACTCGGGCTGCTGCAGATTCCACTCGATAAAAGGTTTCTCCGCACCTGGGATCCTTTTTTGGATGAACGGAACAGAACGTTTTTCGGGCGGCAGCTGCTGATCAGGAAAGAATTCTTTCACTGGATTCGTAAAACCTGCTTCTTCAAATGCTTGCTGTTTGCTGCAAGCATAGTAAATTGCCCCAAGCTTCGCCCAGTACGATGCGCCAAGACACATCGGACAAGGTTCTCCGCTTGCGTACAATACGCAGTCAGACAAATCAAGTGTCTGCAATGCAGCACATGCTTCTTTTATCGCCAATAACTCGGCATGCGCAGATGGATCACATGTAGAGTTCACCAAATTAGTGCCAGAACCGATAATTTCCCCATCTTTCACTATAATGGAAGCGAACGGCCCGCCGCCATCCGCCGCATTTTTAACTGCCATCTCCACCGTATGCGCAAGCCATTTCTCATGATTCATATTGTTTCCTCCTGTCGAATAGGCAAATTCCCCGGGAAATATTGTCCGGAAACCTGTATTCATCATACAAAAAAATCGTATAGGAGACAAAATATTCACGGACAGTAAAGGCGGGGGATGACCGGCAGGCTTGCGAGGTTTGGTATGATAGGGGGACGATCAATGAGAAAGGAGAGCCTTACTATGAAACTGGATCACATCGTGTATTTTACTAATGATGAAATAAATGAGGTAGTGAACGAACAGCATGCAAAAGGGAACTGTGCCGCAGCGGGCGGACGGCATGAGAATTGGGGAACAGCGAATGCTTTATTGTATACGGATAATGCGTATATTGAGTGGCTGACTGTAGAGGAAGAAGGCAAAGCCAGGGCCGCCGCTGCCGATCAGCCGCTTATCGCACAATATTTTCATGACCGGCAATACGGAGACGGCTGGGCGACGGTATGCTTTTCCGTGCCGGATATAGAGCAATGGAAAGAGGAGCTTGACAACAAAGGCTTTACAACCACTGATGTTCTTCCTGCCGCAAGAAGAACAGCTGACGGAAAGGTGCTGCGGTGGAAGATGCTGTTTATCGAACAGAGCGTATCGGTTGAATTACCGTATCCGTTTTTTATTGAATGGGAGGAATCAGAAGCAGAGCGGATGGAACGTCTTGAAAAAAACGGAGCCCGCACTGCCGTTCACCGGCAGCGCCGGATTTCAGAATGTGTATTTCACGTAGAAGACCCGTTGCGCGAAACAGGCGAGTGGGCAGTGTTATTATCGCAGAAAGCCGGAGACGATCATGATATCCGCATAGGCGACGTCGTGTTTCGTTTTATCGAGAAGCAAGCTGCTGCACAGCGCCTGGCGGAGATTCATTTCTCGTCAAACGGTTAGGCGGCGGCACGAAGGGTAAACTATGTATAAAGATATGTCAGGGAGGATGCCAGCATGGATGTGTTAATTGAAAAAGCCGTAATTGTCGGCGTGCACGAACAGAAGGATCTGCACTTTGAATATGGAATGGAAGAATTGAAGAACTTGGCAGAAGCGATTGAAGTGGAAGTTATAGGAGAAGTGACGCAAAATCTTGAGAGGCGCAATCCGTCCCATTATATCGGGAAAGGGAAGATCGATGAAATTCGTGACGTATATGAGGAGACAGGTGCGAACTTATTGATATTCAATGATGAATTATCACCTTCCCAATTGCGCAATCTCGAGAGGGAGCTTGAATGTAAAATTATTGATCGCACAATGCTAATATTGGATATTTTCGCAAGACGTGCACGCAACCGAGAAGCCCAGATGCAAGTTGAATTAGCGCAACTGCAATACACGCTGCCGCGGCTTGTCGGCTTGCGTGCGTCGCTCAGCAGACAAGGCGGCGGCACGGGCGGCGGTTTACAAAACAAAGGTGCCGGTGAAACCAAGCTTGAGCTCGACCGCCGGAAGATTGAAGACCAGATTGCCAAACTGCGCCGTGAACTGGAACATGTGCGTGATCAGCGTGAAACACAGAGGAAACAGCGGGTGCGCAGCGGGATTCCTGTCGTATCCATTGTCGGTTATACGAATGCAGGGAAATCCACACTCATGAACCGTCTGCTGCAATACGCCAATGCAGATGAATCCAAAGAAGTAAGCGAAAAAGATATGCTGTTTGCTACGCTTGAGACTGCTGTACGGAAAATCCAGCTCCCGGATAAAAAAGAATTTATTCTGACAGACACTGTAGGGTTCGTCTCCAAACTGCCGCACCATCTCGTTCAGGCATTCCGCTCGACACTCGAAGAAGCGAAAAATGCAGACTTGCTGCTGCATGTGGTTGACGTTTCGGATGAAGAGCATGGACATATGATGGATGTGACCAATGAAACACTTGAAGATATTGGCGTAGAGAGTGTGCCGACGGTCAACATCTATAATAAAGCAGACTTGGCGGAAATTCCGTATCCGCGGGTGAAAGATCAGAGCATCTGGATGTCTGCAGGCGAAAACAAAGGAATTCCTGAGTTGCTGACATTGATCCAGCAAAATTTATTCCGACAGTATGTCACATGTAAATTACTGATTCCGTATGACCGGGGTGAAATCGTTTCACATCTCAATGAAACTGCCTCAATCAAAGACACTGCCTACGAAGAAGAGGGAACGTTAATGACCGTGGAAATGCCGGAAAGCGAATGTGATCGGCTGCAGGAATTCGTATTGAAGTAATTATAAGTAAAGACAAAAAAAGGGCTGCACGCGCAATGCGTGCAGCCAAATCCTTTTATCTTTATAAGAAGAGAAAGGGGGTGGGATGCTTTTAGTTTGCCCGTTTACAACAAATCTAAACCTGTTTGAAAAAAAATAAAAAGAAATCTACCGATTACTCATTTCACTTACTTGTAAAAGAGGATTGCCGGAAGGGTTCAATCATCACCTTTTCTTGTGGTTTCTGCACCGGGCAGTGAGATGAATTTATGAAAGGAGAGACATGAACATGACCAAGTGGACAGCGATGTTAACTGCAGGAATGTTGGCGCTTGTCTTGAGCGCCTGTGGACAAACCGCAGAGCCGAAGGAAGATCCGATTTCAGGAGAAACAGAGGAAGTCGTCGTAAAGAGTGACTTGACTGCCGGTGAAATCTTGGAAAAAGCGAATGCGGCTGGAGAAACGCAGCAAAGTATGCATTCTGATATGGAAATCAGTCAGACTATTCAAATGGGTGAAGAAACACAGGACATCCGCTCAATGATCGATATGGATATGATGGTGGAACCTCTTGCTATCCGTCAAACAATTAACACACAGGCTGGCGGTGAAGAAATGGCAGTCGAACTATACATGACAGAAGAAGGATTCTTCATGAAAGATCCGCAATCGGGCCAATGGTTGAAACTGCCGGATGAAATGTACGAAGAGGTAACGGGTCAAATAGCCAGTGCTGCTGAATCACCTGTGGACATCTCAATGTTTAAAGAATATGCAGAGGACTTCTCATTTGAACAGACAAACGATGAATATGTACTGACGCTAAAAGGATCGGATGAAGAGTTCAGCGCGCTCATGAATGATATTCTAAAGCAGAATACACCGGAAGGAGCCCAAGTTGCGGGAGCTGACGAAGCGGACATACACGTTGAAAAATTGGATGTCCAGCTGACAATTGATAAAAAGACCTTCTACACAAAAGAATTTGACATAGATATGATTATGACGATAGGACAGCAAGGTCAGGCTGTAGAAGTGAAACAAAACATCAAAGGCATGATGACGAAAATCAATGAGATCGATGAAATTAAAGTACCGAAAGAAATCCTCGACAGCGCGAAAAATATGGACGAGGCAATGAAGCGGTAATGGCATCGCTGAAGCTGACCACTCAAAATGAAGTGTTTGGCTTCAGCTTTTTCTATGGATGTTGTATGAAGTGCCAGCACAGGAAAAAACTGCGGATTGATTGTGAACTGCTGAACAGCAAGCAGTTTCAATGAAAGGATCCCAATTGGGAGTATCAAACCTCATTAAAAAGTGTTGATAATGATTTTCAGTTAGGTATTGACACGAGTTAGCAAACACGGTAATGTAGTTCATGAGCGAATGATAATCATTTTCATTTAAGTGAAAAAGCTCAAATATTCGATATCGGAGTTCTTCATGAAGAAACGTTATTTAATTCCAACCGTTATTCTGCTCTCCCTCCTGTCGCTGTTTGTCGGTGCAAGCCGAATCACACCAGCAGACTTATTGGATTGGCGTTCAGAAGAAACAGAGATTTTCTTAATTAGTCGGGTTCCCCGATTAGTCGCAATATTGCTTGCTGGTGCAGGAATGAGTATTGCCGGGTTGATTATGCAGCAACTTAGCCGCAATAAATTTGTCTCCCCGACTACAGCAGGTACATTAGACGCGACAAAGCTGGGAATTTTAGTGTCTATGTTAATTTTCACCAACGCAACATTATTGGAAAAAATGGCCGTGTCATTTACATTTGCCTTGATCAGTACGTTTTTATTCATGCAAATCCTGGATCGTATTAAATTCAAAGATGCCATTTTTATTCCGCTTGTTGGCTTAATGTTCGGGAATATTTTATCTTCCATATCTACGTTTTTTGCATATAAAGCAAACGTGATACAGAATATGTCGGCTTGGCTTCAAGGTGACTTTTCCATGATCATGAAAGGGCGGTATGAGCTTTTGTATATCAGTATACCGGTACTGATTATTACATATTTATATGCAAATCGTTTTACTGTGGCGGGAATGGGCGAAGATTTCTCCAAGAACCTCGGACTCGCGTATAAGCGTATCGTCAATACCGGATTGATTTTAGTCGCATTGATAACGACAACCGTAGTGCTGACGGTAGGTCTGATTCCTTTCTTAGGATTAATCATCCCGAACATCGTATCGATCTTTAAAGGAGACCATTTGCAAAAGACGCTGCCGCATACCGCATTACTTGGCGCTATTTTCCTTCTCATCTGTGACATTCTGGGCAGGGTTATTATTTTCCCATACGAGATCTCGATCAGTTTAATGGTCGGCGTAATCGGAAGCGGAATCTTCCTGTACCTGTTGTTTAGGAGGAAAGCCTATGCGTAACTCAACAAAACTATTGATCTTGCTGGCATTTTCTTTAGTGTTTTGCGGATTGTATTTATTTCAGGGATTGAACGGCAGCTATGATTATGCACTTCCTCGCAGAGCCATCAAAGTAATGGCGATGGTGTTGACCGGGGTAGCAGTAGCATACTCTACAGTCATTTTCCAGACGATCACACATAACCGTATTTTGACGCCGAGCATCATGGGGCTGGATTCACTTTATATCCTGCTGCAAACGGTTCTCGTATTCTTTTTCGGTTCAACTTCTTTTGTGCTGATCAATCAGCAATTCAATTTTATGCTGTCTGTCGGGGCAATGGTATTGTTTGCCTTGCTGCTCTATCACTTTTTATTCGGTAAAGGGAATCGGCCGATTTACTTCCTGTTGCTGGTCGGTATTATCGTCGGTACATTTTTCGGAAGCATTTCGACATTCCTGCAAGTGATGATTGACCCGAATGAATTTCTGCGTGTGCAAGATAAGATGTTTGCAAGTTTCAATAATATCAACGGGGATCTCGTCTGGTGGGCGTTTGCGATATTGGTGCTCACACTCATTATCGGCTGGCGCTATATCAATGAACTTGACGTCCTGTCACTGGGAAGGGATACAGCGGTCAATCTGGGTGTACCGTACCAGTCAGTCGTAAAGCTTATGCTGATTTTATCGGCAGTACTTATAGCGGTTTCTACTGCATTAGTCGGGCCGATTACATTCTTCGGTTTGATTGTTGCTAACCTGAGCTATCAGTTCTTCAAAACATTCAAGCATTCGATTTTAATTACGGGTGCTGCATTGATGAGTATCATCGCATTAGTCGGCGGTCAGTGGATCGTTGAGCGCGTCTTCTCTTTCTCGACTACACTCAGTGTAATCATTAACTTTGTCGGTGGCATTTACTTTATCTATTTACTATTAAAGGAGA
The DNA here is from genome assembly GCF_002109365.1 of Sporosarcina sp. P37. Taxonomy (NCBI): domain Bacteria; kingdom Bacillati; phylum Bacillota; class Bacilli; order Caryophanales; family Caryophanaceae; genus Sporosarcina; species Sporosarcina sp. P37. Next base: position 1,500,546 of record NZ_CP015349.1, on the reverse strand, counting down.
GTCGATCCTCATGATCCAAGTTCGTGAGCTAACGAAATTTTATGGGAAAAAGGCAGTCGTCGAAAAGGTCAGTGTAAATATTCATCGTGGGAAAATCACGTCATTCATTGGACCGAACGGGGCTGGTAAATCTACTCTTCTTTCGATGGTAAGTCGATTAATGGATGCAGATACAGGTGAAGTATTTCTCGATAAAAACAAAGTGAAAGAAATGAAGTCGAATGATTTCGCCAAGCGTGTTGCGATATTAAAACAATCCAACTTTATGAATGTCAAATTGACTATCCGTGAACTTGTTGGATTCGGCCGTTTCCCGCACTGTAAGGGCCGTCTCCAAGAGGAGGATGAGCGGATGGTGAATCAGGCGTTGGAGTATATGGGCCTGACAGACATGCAAGAAGCGTATTTGGATGAATTATCCGGCGGCCAGCGACAGCGTGCATTCATTGCGATGACGATCGCGCAGGACACCGATTATATACTACTCGATGAGCCGCTTAACAACCTTGATATGAAGCATTCTGTACAGATTATGAAAATTTTGCGGCAGCTTGTTGATGATCTGGGAAAAACAGTTGTCATCGTATTGCACGATATCAACTTTGCCTCTGTTTATTCGGATCGAATTGTTGCACTGAAAAATGGTAAAGTCGTTAAAGACGGATTAACAAATGAAATTATTACATCAGAATCATTACGGGATATCTATGATATGGACATTCCGATTCAACAAATGAAAAATTGCCGTATTTGTGTTTATTTTAACTCTTAAAAAAGTGAGGAATTATACTAAAATGAAAAAACTTACACTATCCCTGTTTGCATTAATCTTACTGCTTGCACTTGCTGCCTGCGGTGGGGCAAAAGAAGAAGAAAAGCCTGCAGACAACGCAACACCTGATGATAAACCTGCAGAAGAAAGCGCAGAAGTTACAATTACTCACGAACTTGGTGAAACGACTCTTGAAAAGAATCCTGAAAAGGTCGTAGTATTCGACTTTGGAACACTGGATACATTGGACGAACTCGGAATTGAAGTAGCAGGTCTTCCACAATCAAACGTACCTGGCTACCTTTCTAAATACGAAGATGATAAGTATGAAAACTTGGGCAGCTTGAAAGAGCCTGATTTTGAAGCAATCAACGCAATGAAGCCGGATGTAATCTTCATCTCCGCACGTCAATCAGACTTGTATGAACAGTTTTCTGAAATCGCACCAACAATCTTCACGGGTGTTGACACCTCAAATTACATGGAGTCTTTCAAAGAGAACATGGGTAAAATTGCTGAAATTTTCGATAAAGAAGATGAAATGAACACGGCGCTGGCAGAAGTTGATGCAAGCATTGAAGACATTAAATCAAAAACTTCTGAAGCAGACGGCAAAGCATTAATTATCCTTGCAACTGAAGGAAAAGTAAGTGCATACGGCCCGAGCTCACGTTTTGGATTAGTACACGATGTATTCGGTTTCCAACCGGCTGATGAAAAAATTGAAGTTTCTACACATGGACAAAACATTACATTTGAATACATCCTGGAAACAAATCCTGATATCCTATTCATCATCGACCGTGATGCAGCAATCGGCAACGGTGCAACGGCTAAAGATTCAGTGGAAAACGATCTTGTAAAGAAAACAAATGCATTCAAAAATGATAAAATGGTGTACCTAAACGGTGAATACTGGTACTTATCCGGCGGCGGACTTCAATCAATCAAAGAAATGATCAAAGAAGTAGAAGCTGGATTATAAGAATTACAGAAAATCCCGTCAGACTCCGGTCTGACGGGATTTTTTCACATTCTGCGGGGTTTGCACAGTATTTATGCATGCTTCCGGCTGCGAGCGCTCATACTTTCTTCACGAGCGCTCTATAATTTCACTAGCCGCTCATATGTATTGCTCAAGCGCTCATACCCGCTGTTCAAGTGATCAATCACCTTGCTCGAGCGCTCATACCCGCTCTCCATACGCTCATACGGGTTGCTCGCGCTCATACACAGTGTTCAAGCGATCAATCACCTCGCTCAAGCGCTCATACCCGCTGTTCAAGCGATCAATCACCTTGCGCAAGCGCTCATACATGCTGCTCAAGCGATCAATCACACCGCCCAACTGCTCATACACATATCCCGCCCAATCCTAAATTCCCGATCTCACAAACTAAATCCGCAGGAAAACAACACTAGTCAAACGCAAAACAAAAGTGGTATAATTACAGCTGTAAAGACACCTAAAGATTGCACAATGGAAAGGTAGAAGACTGGTGAAAAAGAAAGAACTATCACGCAATAAATTGCTTGGCATTGCAGGCACAGGCTGGATGTTCGACGCGATGGATGTTGGTATTCTGTCCTTTGTTATAGCCGCATTGGCAGTAGACTGGCAGCTGACTTCGTCTGAAATGGGCTGGATTGGCAGTATCAATTCAATCGGTATGGCGGTTGGGGCATTCGGTTTCGGGCTGCTTGCAGACCGCATCGGACGAAAGCAAGTATTTATGATCACATTAGTTTTATTTTCAGTCGCAAGCGGATTATCTGCTTTAACGACTTCATTATGGGCATTCCTGATACTCCGTTTTCTGGTAGGCGCAGGTTTAGGCGGAGAACTGCCTGTTGCATCCACACTGGTATCAGAAAGTGTATCCGCAAAAGAACGCGGACGTGTCGTAGTGCTGCTTGAAAGCTTCTGGGCTGCGGGCTGGCTGATTGCGGCATTGATTGCATACTTTGTGATCCCGAGTTTCGGCTGGCGGATTGCTTTGATTATTACTGCGCTTCCGGCGTTTTATGCCATTTATTTACGGCGTAATTTGCCGGATTCCAAGAAGTTTGAAGAACAGGGAAAAACAACACAGTCAACTGGCCAAAAGTTGAAGCAGTTATTGGCTCCAGCATTCAGAAAACGGACTATCATGCTGTGGATTGTATGGTTTGCGGTAGTCTTCTCGTATTACGGCATGTTCTTATGGCTGCCGAGTGTGATGGTGCTGAAAGGTTTCAGTCTGATCAAGAGCTTCGGCTATGTTTTGCTGATGACACTTGCACAGCTGCCGGGCTACTTCAGCGCGGCATGGCTCATTGAGAGAATGGGACGCAAATTCGTCCTCGCCACGTATTTGTTCGGAACGGCGCTCAGTGCGCTTGCTTTCGGAAATGCAGATTCCTTATTTACTTTAATGGTGGCGGGCGCACTGCTGTCATTCTTTAATCTAGGTGCATGGGGAGCGCTGTACGCGTATTCTCCTGAACAGTACCCTACTTCAATTCGTGCAACGGGCTCTGGCACTGCAGCGGCTGTAGGACGTGTAGGAGGCATCTTCGGACCGCTTCTTGTCGGTACGTTGCTAGCGGCAGGCCATGGATTCGGCATGATTTTCGCCATTTTCTGCGGGGCGATCCTAGTTGGCGTATTAGCCGTTATCTTCTTTGGAACCGAAACAAAACAGACTGAATTGACATAATATAAACTAAGCCGTTTCCATTTCATATAAATGGGAGCGGCTTTTTCAATGGCTAATATTTTTGATTCGCAGATGAAACCCTTATAATTATGAATAAGGAGCTGATACGATGTTTCGCATACCTGATGAATTGGCGCGTATTGCGCAAGAACGCAGCGAAGGATTTCCAGTGGAAGGCTTTGTGCGCGGAGAAGGTCCCGAATCACCATCGCTTTTATTGATCGGTGAAGCACCCGGAGAACACGAAGCGATACACGGCATCCCGTTTATAGGACGTGCGGGTGATGAGCTGATGAAATCACTGGCATCGATCGGTCTGACGCGGGAAGATGTGTATATGACGAGTTCATTCCGCAGCAGGCCTTATAAATGGGGGACGAAGAAAGAACGTGACGGCAGTTTGACTGAACGTAAATATAACCGGCCGCCTACTCAAAAAGAGCAGCTGGCTCATGCGCCGGTACTTGATTTTGAAGTGAAAAATCTGCGTCCGAAGCTCATCGTGACACTCGGTAATATCGGCCTTCAGCGATTGCTAGGAAAACACGCGAAAGTCACGGCGCTGCATGGACAAGTAATCACACAGCCCGTCCAATACTTAGCGGCACTGGAAGATACGCAGTACAGCTGGACAGATCATTCCTACACCATCGTGCCGACATTTCATCCGGCTTCCGTTTTTTACCGTCCATCTCTCCGTCCGGAACTGGAGAGCGACTGGCAGCGGATCGGTGAATATCTCCAAGGACTAACAGATAACTCATTTGAATAATATAGAAAAGAGGATACGTTATGAGTGCGCAAATAAAACCTGCAGGGTCTGTTAAAGAATTCATAGGCCTTGTTAAAACATTACACTGGCCTGTTGCAGTAACGGTCATTGCATTCGTGCTCTCCCTCGTTGAAACAGCGGCAGGACTTGCGGTGCCGCTGATCACCAAAGATTTAGTGGACTCTTTTACGAGTGAATTGATGAACTGGAAAACGGGTGTGTTTCTGCTCGTTTTATTCGTCGTGCAGGCAATTGCCGGTGGGTTTTCCTATTATATGCTGGCTTATATCGGTGAATCGGTAGTGGCTGATCTGCGAAATCAGCTATGGCAAAAGGTTCTGCGTTTACCGGTGCCATATTTCGACCAAAATGAAACAGGAGAAACGATGAGCAGGATTACGCAGGACACTACAGTGTTAAAATCGCTGGTCTCGGAGCATTTAGTTTCATTCATCTCCGGCTTGATATCAATTGTCGGGGCGGTCATCATTTTACTTGTGCTCGATTGGAAAATGACTATTATTATGCTGATTAGTGTGCCTGTCAGCATGGCAATTCTATATCCGCTGGGACGGCTGATGCATAAAGTGGCGAAAGCGACACAGGCTGAAATGGCGAAGTTTTCAGGACATCTTGGCCGGGTGCTCGGTGATATACGTTTAGTAAAAGCCTATCGTGCAGAGCCAGCAGAAGGTGAGAAAGGAAAGGCTGCGATCCGGTCATTGTTAGGATATGGCCTAAAAGAAGCGAAAATCCAGGCAGTCATCTCTCCAATCATGATGTTGACGATGATGGGCATCCTAGTAGTAATCCTCGGATACGGCGGCGCACAAGTGGCAAAAGGTGACTTGTCTGCCGGTACGCTCGTTGCGATTATTTTCTTGCTTTTTCAGATCATCATGCCATTTGCGCAGATGGCCCAATTTTTCACTTCATTCCAGAAGGCAGTGGGCGCGACGGAACGGATTCAGGGAATTTTGCACATGAATTCGGAACCCGCAGAAGGCAAGTCTGTTTCAAAAGCTAATGAAACCATCACGTTTTCAGATGTTCATTTTTCTTATGAAGAGGGAAAGGACGTAGTGAAGGGCATTTCTTTCGCCGCTGAAAAAGGCACTGTGACGGCATTTGTCGGACCGAGCGGAGGAGGAAAGACGACGATATTCTCATTGGTTGAACGGTTCTATCAGCCGACTTCAGGAGAAATACGGTTTGGGGATGCATCTATACAAACTATCCCATTATCCGACTGGCGCCGTCGAATCGGCTATGTGTCGCAGGAAAGCCCGTTATTAAGCGGGACGATTCTCGACAATATGGCGTATGGACTGGAGAAAAGACCGCCGCTTGACCAAGTGATCGAGGCGGCAAAAGCAGCCAATGCATATACGTTTATCGAGGAAATGCCTGATGGATTTGAAACGATGGTGGGAGAGCGCGGCATGAAACTGTCAGGAGGTCAGCGGCAGCGCATTGCCATTGCCCGGGCACTGCTGCATAACCCAGAAATTTTACTGCTGGACGAAGCGACGTCAAATCTGGACAGCGGCTCCGAAACACATGTACAAGAAGCACTTCGCCGATTGATGCATGGTCGGACGACACTCATCATTGCCCATCGGCTGGCAACTGTATTGCATGCAGATCAGCTGCTGTTTCTGGAAAACGGACAAATCACCGGAAGGGGCCGTCATGCCGAATTACTGGAAACGCATGAGCTCTATCGTGAGTTTGCGGCCGGACAGGGATTGGCATAAAAAGAGGAAGGAGAAGATAGTATGTATGAACCGATTGATTCATCATTCTTTACTGCTCCTGTAATTGAACTTGCCCGTAATTTAGTGGGGCAATATATCGTACACGAGCAGCCTGAAGGTTTATCAGTGGTCAGGATAGTGGAAACAGAAGCGTATCACGGGCCTGAAGACCGTGCAGCGCATAGTTTTGGAAATCGCAGAACGAAACGGACGGAGATTATGTTTGGAGAGGCGGGCTCGGTATATACATATCAGATGCATACTCATGTGCTGATGAATGTGGTGGGCGCACAGGAAGGGACGCCCCATGCAGTATTACTGCGGGCAGGTGAGCCGATAGAGGGATTGTCACTTATGCAAGCACGCCGGGGCGGACATATTAAGAAAGTGACGGATCTGACGAACGGGCCCGGAAAGCTTTCCAAAGCACTGAACGTAACGATGGCATACTACGGCCACCATTGGACTCAGCGGCCTCTCTACATAGCCGAGGGTTTTCCGCAATCAGAGATAGAAGCGGGACCGCGTGTAGGAATTGGCAATACTGGTGAGGCCGTACATTATCCATGGCGGTTTTATGAGAAAGATAATCCGTACGTCTCAAAGTACAGGAAATAAAATAAATACAGAATTTCTCAGAGAGTGTTGCTAAAGAGAAAAGTAGGGGAATATATGAAAGAAATATTGAAAATGAGCAGCGCCTTTATCGGAATTGTGGTAGGGGCAGGTTTTGCTTCCGGCAATGAAATTATGACGTATTTTACAAGTTTCGGCTACGCAGGAATGATGGGTGCTGTTATTTGTACGGCACTTTTCGCATATTTAGGAATGACATTGACACGCCTCGGCAGTCGTATGCAGACCATATCGCATAAAGATGTCATCTATAAAATAAGCGGACGTTATGCAGGTGTTGTAGTCGATGGAATTATTATCTTTACACTGTTTGGAGTCGGGGTCGTGATGCTTGCGGGTGCAGGCGCCAACTTACACCAGCAGTTCGGCCTGCCTTCTTATATAGGCAGTCTGCTGATGATTGTTCTGGTCTTCATGACAGTTCTGATGAACGTGGACAAAGTTGTCGCGATCATCGGCAGTGTAACACCGTTTTTAATTCTTACGGTAATTATCGTATCGGCTTATAGCATAGCTACGATGGATACGACCTTTGCTGTTCTTAATCCGGTAGCCAATGCTTTGCCAACTACCTTGCCTAACTGGTTAATATCTGCAGTCAATTATGTGTCATTTAACATTGCGCTCGGTGCTTCCATGTCGATTGTCATGGGCGGTGCAGAGAAGAACGAAAAAATTGCAGCATGGGGTGGGTTCATCGGGGGACTGGGGCTTGGTATTTTGATATTACTCAGTCATCTGGCAATTTTCTCACAAGTGGAATACGTATCTGAATCAGAGCTGCCGATGCTTGCGGTCATGAATAATATCTCACCGATTTTCGCGGTCTTTATGGCGGTCATTCTGTACGGCATGATTTTCAATACGGCTGTCAGCATGTTTTATGCATTCGGAGCACGATTTATTCAAAGCGGCACGATGAAGTTTAAACTGTTTGTAGCCTTCTCGTTACTGATTGGCTATGTATTGAGTTTCTTTGGCTTTACAAACTTAGTCAGGACGTTTTATCCGATAGTGGGCTATTTAGGCCTGTTTTTAGTAGCGGCGCTGATCCTTGCTTCATTCCGCATGCCAAAGAAAGTATAAGAACGCGTGGATGTCCGGGAAGCGGCAGTACTTCAAGGGGCATCTTTTTTTATTCATCAATTCTGGCAGAAGGCGGGAAATAAAGAAGAGCCGCCGCGAAAGTCATGACGACTTTTCGCGGCGGCTCTTTTCTTAGTAATTATACAGTTGCTAATTCAAGTGCTACAGCAGGACCGAAGAACTCGAAGTGAATTTTATCTTCCGGTACTCCAATTGCATGAAGCTGTTGAATAACGAACTCCATGAAGCCAGTCGGACCACATACATAGACATCGCTGCCTGCAATGACGTTCTTTTCAAGGAATTCACGTGTGAATACGCCGTCTCCCTCTTCAGAATAAAGAGCTTTGTAAGTAGAGTTTGGCATTTTTGCGTTCAATTGCTCTAATTTATTCGCAAATGCCTGTTGGCTGCGAGTGCGTGCAGAGTGCAGGAATGCCACTTCGCGGTCTGGAGACAAGTCAGCAATTGTTGAATACATAGCTTTCATTGGTGTAATACCAACGCCGCCGCTGATAAGTGTCACAGGACCAGTTCCAGTAGGCTCTAAGTAGAAATCACCTGCTGGTGCGCTGACTTCCAATGTGTCGCCCACTTTAGCCTCATTATGCAAGTAGCAAGACACTACGCCGTTTGGCGATAATGTATCTTCGCGCTTAACCGAAATACGGAATGTCTCGTCATTCGATTTTTGTGACAGACTGTACTGACGGTTTACGATGTTTTTCGCGCCCGGAATTTCCATACGGACAGTAATATATTGTCCAGGTAAGTAGTATGGTAATTTTTCTCCGTCCACCGGTTTTAGATAGAAGGAAGTGATGACATCACTTTCTTTTACTTTGTCTACGATCTCGAATTCTTTGAACAGCTCCCAGCCGCCTTCAGCTTTAGCTGTATTTTCATACATTTCTGCCTCTACTCCGATGAATGCATCTGCGATGACGCCGTAAGCTGCCGCCCATGCATCGATGATTTCAGGAGTCGCTGCATCGCCAAGCACTTCTTTGATTGCTTTTAGCAAGTGTTCACCAACGATTGGATAATGTTCCGGCAAGATTCCAAGTGATACGTGCTTATGTGCGATTTGTACAACAGCCGGAAGGATTGCTCCCAGGTTGTCAATATGCTGTGCTGCCGCATAGACAGTATTTGCTAATGCTGTCTGCTGACGTCCTTGTGATTGGTTCGCGTGATTGAATATATCTAGTAATTCCGGATGCGCTTTAAACATATTTTTGTAAAAAACAGATGTGATGGTTGTCCCGTGTTGCTCCAGTACTGGTACAGTGGATTTAATAATATCGATAGTTTTTTGATCTAACATTGATAGTGCACAACCTTTCCGTATTTGATATTTCTATCATAAATCATTTTCTGTTTAAAAGATACATTTTATATACATGTTTAAAAGAAATTCTGAAATCATGTCACACTTTATTCAAAAACAGTGGAGCAATACAGCTTTTACCTGTGAGGCTAATCAAGGAATTTTCACATGTAAATGCTATAATGAAGAGAGAGCAGAAGGGGTGATATTATGCGATTAACGATGTATACAGATTATTCGCTGCGTGTTCTGATTTATTTAGCTTCCAAGCAGCCTGATGAACTATCTACTATCCAAGAAATCTCGGATGCTTATCAAATCTCGAAAAATCACCTCACCAAAATTGTCCATGAACTGGGGAAACTGCAGCTGATCGAGACGATCCGGGGGCGCGGCGGCGGAATTCGTCTGTGCGTGAAACCCGACAGTATTAATGTAGGCGAACTTGTCCGTAAAACAGAAGATGATTTTCATTTGGTCGAATGCTTTGATCCGGATAAAAACATGTGTATACTATCAAGTGCCTGCCGGCTGAGAGGCGTATTATATGAAGCGCTTCAAGCATACTTTGCTGTGCTCGACCGCTATACGATTGCCGATTTCCTTCAAAATAAGGAAGAGATCCAATCTTTGTTATTTCCACTAGTCAAACCTGAATAGTGTGATAAAATACAGTTAGTAAACTTAGTGAAATAGGAGGAATTGAGAAAATGTCGAAAGTATTAGTTATCGGGCATAAAAATCCGGATACAGACTCCATCGCATCTGCAATTACGTATGCGTATCTCAAACAGCAGATCGGAGTTGACGCAGAAGCGGTGCGTTTAGGGAATATTTCAAAAGAAACGGCATATGCGCTCGAAACATTCGGTTTTGAAGCGCCGCGTCTGATCGAGAAAGCTGCACCGGAAACTTCCCAAGTTATTTTGGTCGACCACAATGAAAAACAGCAGAGTGTTGATGATCTGGAAGATGTACAGGTGCTGGAAGTAATTGATCACCACCGTATAGCGAATTTCCAAACGAATGATCCGCTGTACTATCGTGCGGAGCCTGTAGGCTGTACAGCAACTATCTTAAATAAATTGTTTAAAGAGCACGGAGTTGCAATTCCGAAGAATATTGCAGGATTAATGTTGTCTGCAATTGTATCGGATTCTTTATTATTCAAATCACCAACTTTCACTCCTCAAGACCAGGCTGCGGCTGAAGAACTAGCTGCAATTGCAGAAGTGGATGCAGCCGAGTACGGTCTCGCTATGCTGAAAGCAGGCGCGGATTTAAGTGCAACACCTGTAAAAGAGTTAGCCAGGCTTGACGCGAAAGAATTTGAATTTGGCGATGTGAAAATGGAAATCGCACAAGTGAACGCAGTGGACTTACAAGATATTCTTGGGCGTCAGGATGAGCTGGAAGCTGTATTACATGAAATCATCGAACAAAAAGGACTGGATCTTTTCCTGTTTGTCGTAACTGATATCATTAACAGTGATTCCGTCATCATTGCACTCGGTAAAGAAGCAGAGCGTGCAGGATCTGCATTTAACGTTTCATTCAATAATAACTCTGCGCTGTTAAAAGGCATCGTTTCCCGTAAGAAACAAATTGTGCCTGTACTGACTGAAGCACTTTCATAACGGCTAGACTGTCATAGAAATCGTTGCCGATTTCTGTGACAGTCTTTTTTATCCTAAATCCAGCGGCTGTGTGGCAGGTCCTTCGAGAACAGATCCGTCCGCACGAAAACGTGAGCCGTGGCAAGGGCAGTCCCACGTCTGGTCACCTTTATTCCAGCGGGTACGGCACCCCATATGCGTGCAAATAGGAGAATCGGTACGTGCAATGTGCCCGCCCGTAAACTCTTTTACAGTGCGTCCGGTCAGCAGCAGTGCGCGGCTGAACAATGAACCGAATTCTGTCCTGCCTGGCGAATATAGTTCGCTTGCGGGATTTTTTTTGCCTGTGATAGCATCTGAAATAATCTGTGCACTTGCCAGTGAGTTGGTTAATCCCCACTTCCTGTAGCCTGTACTAATATAAACGTCGGGTGAAGAGGTGGAAATGGCTCCGGCGTACGGCACTAAATCAGGAGTCGACGGATCTTGCGCAGACCATTTATACATGATTTCAGGATGTTCCAGCGTCGTCTTCAAATCATCCGTAATATTGTCGTAATGCACTTGTGTCTCTTTTTCTGCTCCTGCCGGATGGGACTCGGCACAGAGAAGTAAATAGGATTGGTCGTCTATTGTCGCGGTGCGAATGGAACGTTTCGGCTGATCTACCGCGATGTATTGATGATCAAACGGTGTGTCCGTTTTAGCGGCAGCGATATATGACCGTTCCACGTCTAATTTAAGGATTTGCATTCCTTCCAGTGCTTCAATCGGATAATGGGAGCAGATGACAAGCTGACGATAACTGACGGTCTTCGAAGAAGCCAGCTTGACAAAATGACGGTCTGTATCCAGCGCGGCTACTTGTGCATGTTCATACAAACGCGCGCCTTCTTCCGCGGCAAGCTGTGCCAAATGCTGACCGAAGCGAACGGGATGGATTTGTGCTTCATCTTCAATTAATAGCGTATGCGCCGTCTCAAACGGCAAATCTGCTGCACTTCCTGCCAATGAAAACGGAATACCGATTTCTTCATACGCCTTTTTCTCTGCCAGCAGCCTTTCTGTGCCTTCTGGCGTTTGCGAGTACAGTGCGGAATGTGCGGTTTGCAGCTGATCTGCTTTTGCGATGGAACGTGCAAACTGGACAGCCTGTTCGTTTACTTGAAAGTACCGTTTTGCACTCTCCACATCAAACTGCGCAATCAGATCGGCATAGACCAGATCATGCTGGGCAGTTAATTTACCTGTGGAATTCCCTGTTGCACCGTGCAGCAAACTATTCTTCTCGAGCAGCACAACGTCCTTTCCTTGTTTGGCTAAAAAGTAGGCATTGGTAATACCGCTGAGCCCTCCGCCGATAATCAGCACCTCACATGTCAAATCATCTTGCACTGTCGGATAGGCAGACTGCGGATAAGCAGTAGCCAGCCATAACGACTCATTCATTTCGACACCTCATTCTATATTTTCAAATAGGGCAAGCAGTTATATTGTTGCCAAGTTTTCATGATTCTAAAATAGAGAATAGGCAGGCGAGAGGGAAAAATGATAATTGAAGTACAGACGGACCCCATCTGTCCTTTTTGCTGTATTATCAAAAGGCTTTTTAAGCGGCCGGATTTTGGTAAGGAGAGCCATACATCACAGTGATGAAGGTTCCAGTAGCTATAAGTAAAGAGAGCTGCCGTAAACACCCGTCTGTTCGGGGGGTTACGGCAGCTCCAGATTATTTGTTTTATAGTGTGGAAACTTATTTTGGGCAGGCGTGCTGTTGTCTGTTCAATTCTTTTATGTACTTCTAATTTCTGCAGACAGCAACCTTCATAGTAATGTCGATTACATCACCCACCATAACGCCGCCAGCTTCGATTGCGCGGTTCCACAGTAAGCCGAAGTCTTTGCGTTTTATTTCTCCATCAACCAGAAACGTGGCGCCAAACACCGTAACTTCTTGCGGTGTAACGCAGAACAAAGCTCTTTTTGACGTGCCTTTAATCGTCAGGCTGCCCGTCATTCGGTAGCTGCCATCTGGATCGGCATAAATGGAACGGGAAGAAAAAGTCATTTGCGGAAAGGTCTGTGCATCAAAAAAGTCTTCCGAGCATAGATGTAGATCACGGTCTCTGTTCTTGGTCTGAATAGAAGATACGCACACTTGAAATTCAATGCTGCATTTCGTCAGATCTGTAATATTGCCCTGCAACTCTCCCGAAAACTTTTCGAATGTGCCTGAAACCGTGGATACCATCATATGGGGAACTGAAAAGCCGACAGTGGATGCTGCGGAATCTACTTTCCATTTATTCACTTTCCCGCCTCCTTGTGGGCATTTAGTTAGATAAACATTAATTGAAAATCCCTCAAAAGTCAAAATGAAAAACCTTGTCAAAAAGGCAGATTGCAAGCATACTATTAAAGGATAAGATTGTTTCCGTTATATTGGAGACGCGTATAGTGAAAGGACTTGATGTGCATGTCAAAGCATCGCTGGTTTGAAGATCTTCAAGAGAAAATAGAAAACGGCTGGTTGTTGCTTGATGAACCGCTGAACAAATATACGAAAACACGTCTGGGCGGAAAAGCGGATGTGGTCGCAGCCCCCGGCACAATAGAAGAAGTGCAGGCAGTTGTCAGTTATGCCTATGAACAGAAAATACCCATCTTGTTACTGGGGAATGGTTCGAATATGGTCGTACGTGACGGCGGAGTCCGTGGAATTGTTTTGTATATGGCGAATTTTAATCATATTACCATTGAAGGAAATAAAATGACTGCGGAAGCAGGGGCCAATATTATCGATGCATCCATTGAGGCGGCGAAGGCTTGTCTGACAGGGCTGGAGTTTGCCTGCGGCATTCCCGGTTCCATCGGCGGCGCCATGGCTATGAACGCAGGTGCTTACGGCGGAGAGATCAAAGATATTATTCAGCAGGCGACTGTCATGGATCATACAGGGAAGATTTTCGTGCTGTCTAAAGATGAATTGGAGCTTGGCTACCGTAAGAGTATTATCACGGCAAAGGGCTATTTTGTTTTGTCTGCAGAATTCCTGCTCGCTCCGGGTGAGCAGTGGGACATTGATGCGAAAGTGGCTGACCTGACTTTTCAGCGTGAATCGAAGCAGCCGCTTGAATTTCCTTCGGCGGGAAGTGTTTTCAAACGCCCCCCGGGATACTTTGCAGGTAAGCTGATTCAAGACAGCGGCTTACAGGGAAAAGGGTTTGGAGGCGCAGAAGTATCCACTAAGCATGCAGGATTCATCGTCAATAAAAATGGCGCTACGGCAGCAGATTATATTCAGACGATTGAAATGGTCAAAGCAGAAGTGAAGAAGAACTTCGGAATTGATCTCGAAATGGAAGTAAAGATTGTCGGAGAAGAACTGCCTGAATGAAGAAAGACAAAGGAGCGGTCCAAGAAGTTTTGACTTCTGGTGACGGCTCTTTTTTGATAGGAAAAACGGCGGCGGGAAATAGGTGTCAGTGCATATAAATCTGAATCCTCGTGTGCAAAAAAAGAATGTCCCCGAAGTACTGTGACTTCCGGAACATTCTTTTATGTGTCAGTCGTGAACCTTGCATTGAATTTTGCTTGTCTCCAGCACCTGGTCATCTTCTATCTGAACCTGACATATTTTATTGTTCTGCATGAATTTGAAAATCCCATTGTTGAAATCGGTTCCGATCTCTTTAAAGAAGATCCCTTCATATTGTGCCTGTTTGGTTAACGTGAAATTTATTCGGAAACTGTCACCGTCCGGAACCAGATAAGCCCGGACTCCTTTTTCAAATGACCCCTCTGTTTCACTTTTAATCGCCCGGTCTACAGAAACTACATGGAAATCTACAAAAGGAATTTCCCTCAGCAGGACGTTCATGAATGACCCTTTTGTGATTTCTTCCCAGCGGCTCTGCGCGGTTTGGCCGATGACGATTTGTGTAATGCCATACTTATGGGCTACTTCTTTAATTACCTTTGCAGCCGGCCGCTTTTCGTCATCGCGGATAATGAATGCCTCTACATCGAGCTCTTCCGCAAGTTCTTGCCAACGATCCACATATCCCGATTTTTCTGCATCAAAATCATCCAGCGGAGCAGGATCAACTGTCAGAATATAGAGAGGACAGTCCATGATTTCTGCTATTTTGGATCCTCTTTTAATGAGACGTTCACCATTTGGACCGTAATACACACAAACGAGAATGCTCTCGTCCATACGGCTTTTCATTTTGCCCATAATGACTCTTCACCTCTTTGAATTATATATGCTGATGGTGTTTGGTTCACATTTCAGGGGAGCGTCTTCCTTACAATTCCACAAGAGAACCAAATCCAGAACGTGTTTCATGAAACAAGTCTTACAGTATGCCGACCGCGCTTTCTATGCGGTTTACGTTAAAATAGTGTATACTTTCGAGTAGAGATTGCACTCTCTGCTTAGAGTCCCATTATGCATAACGTACAGTGTTCAGTCAAGGGTCTTTGAGCATTCTATTGATACTATAAATCGATTCATTCCGGGAGGTGTCAGGTTGATAACCGTCTTACTCGCCATTTTCATTCCATTTATCGCAGCATGTCTGGTGCCGTTTATCCATAAACTTTTGACTGGAAGGCGGATTGGGTGGTTTGTCATCACCGTTCCGTTGTTCTTGTTTATCATACTGCTCCGTCTTGTGCCTTCGCTTTCAGACGGTGCATCTTATTTGTATACGTTTCCTTGGATACCTTCTGCGGGTGTCTATTTTTCCACGCATTTAGACGGATTAAGTATGATCTTTGCGCTGCTGATTACAGGCATCGGCAGTCTGGTTGTATTGTATTCGATCTACTATCTTTCTGAGCGGGAAGCGATTGGACGCTTTTATACATATTTACTGTTGTTCATGGGAGCTATGCTCGGTGTCGTGTTATCCGATAACCTGATCGTTCTCTATGTGTTCTGGGAGTTAACCAGTATATCTTCTTTCCTGCTCATCGCTTTCTGGTATCACCGTAAACAATCAAGATACGGTGCGAAGAAATCCATGCTGATTACGGTGACCGGCGGCGTGCTCATGCTGGCAGGAATTTTAATGTTATATACCATAACAGGGACGTTCAGCTTGCAGGAATTAATCGCCATGCGGGATATGATCGCAGCGGATTCCTTATTTATCCCGGCCATGCTGCTTGTTCTACTGGGCGCATTTACTAAGTCCGCTCAGTTTCCCTTCCACATTTGGCTGCCTGATGCAATGGAAGCACCAACGCCGGTCAGCGCTTACTTACACTCAGCAACGATGGTGAAAGCAGGTATTTATTTAGTGGCACGTTTTACACCGGTGTTCGCGGGACATGTAACGTGGTTCTATATTGTTTCGTGTGTAGGACTGCTGACGATGCTATGGGGGTCGGTCAATGCAGTTAAACAGACCGATTTGAAAGCGCTGCTCGCATTCTCGACAGTGAGTCAGCTCGGTATGATTATGAGTTTGCTGGGTGTCGGATCACTGGCCTTCTCCTCTGCTGAAAGTGCACAAATTACGTTATTTACTGCAGCTTCGTTCGCCGCGTTATTCCATTTAATTAATCATTCCACGTTTAAAGGGTCATTGTTCATGGTAGTTGGAATTTTAGACCATGAGCTCGGGACACGAAATATTCGAAGGCTGGGCGGTTTGGCCGCCATTATGCCCATTACATTTACAATTGCACTAATCGGCAGTTTTTCGATGGCAGGTCTGCCTCCGTTTAACGGCTTCTTGAGTAAGGAGCTCTTCTTTGAGGCCATGCTGTCGCTAAAAGATGCCAATGTGCTGACAGCGGATACGCTTGTGCTGCTGTTTCCGATTGTGGCATGGATCGGCAGTATTTTTACTTTTATTTATTGCATGATTATTGTTTTCCAGACCTTTTTCGGCGAAGTGCCGCCTCCTATGCCTGGTCAGCGGCCTGCTCGTGAAGCGCCGATTCAGATGCTTATTTCACCGATTGTACTCGGCAGTTTGGTCGTATTGATTTTCATCTTCCCGAATCTGCTGGGCACCTATATTTTAGGGCCTGCGATGAATGCGGTGTATCCGCAATTTGAAGGGATGGCCGGACTGGTTCCTAAAATCCAAATATGGCATGGATGGGGTCTGCCGATTATCATGACAATTGGCGTGATTGCAGCAGGCGCTCTGCTGTACTGCTTCTTGCGTTACTGGAAAGGAATCTATCGTCTGGGTATTTTACAATGGACACTGGACCGCTTTTATAATTCATTGTTAATGAAGATGGAACGGGCAGCGTCTGTTGTGACGAGAACCTATATGACGGGGTCCGTGCGTGATTATGTAGCGTATATTATGCTGTTCTTCATCATGTCCGTAGGGATTGGCCTGTTCGGATTCCAGCAATTTACCTTTGACTTTTCCAATGACGCAGCTGTAGAAATCAATGAGAGTATTATTGTTTTTGTGATGATGTGTTCAAGTATCGCTATATTATTTGCGAAATCCCGGATCACAGCCATTATTCTGAATGGAGTACTGGGTTATTCCATCGCTATTTTATTTGTTGTCTTCCGTGCACCGGATCTGGCGTTAACACAAATTATCGTTGAGACGGTTACGACAGTATTATTTTTATTGTGCTTCTACTATTTGCCGGAATGGAGAACGGAGCACAAGTCATTGTCCATAAGGGTCCGCAACGGGCTGATCGCAGCAGCGTCCGGCACTGCCGTAACGGTCGTGGCATTACTCGTGCAGGGGCACTCGCTGCATCCGACAATTTCAATCTATTATGAAACCGCATCACGTCTTGCCGGCGGATTGAATGTCGTCAATACGATTCTTGGAGATTTCCGTGCGTTTGATACGATGCTTGAGGTCCTGGTGCTGTTTATCGCAGGTCTAGGCGTATATTCGATGGTCAAGCTGCGGCGCAAGAAGGGAGTGGATCACTCTGAAGAAAAATGATGTGATCTTGCAGACGGTGACGAAGATTGTATTCTTCATCATTTTGACGTTTGGGGTGGAGCTGTTTCTATCGGGCCATAATAATCCCGGCGGGGGCTTCATCGGAGGTTTGGTGCTCTCTTCTGCGTTTGTATTGCTGTATTTGGTCTATGACATAGAGACAGTCCATCGCGGGACTCCATTTGATTTTAAGAGGGTTGCTGCGTTAGGGGTTTTGCTGGCAGTCAGTACGGGTGTTTTGTCCGTGCTGTTCGGTGAACCCTTTCTTTCGCAGACCACGTGGCTTGTAGAGTTGCCGGTTTTCGGCGAGACAGAGCTTGGGACGATGACGATTTTTGAAGCAGGTGTTGCGCTGACCGTACTGGGGGTCGTCGTGACAATTATTTTGGGAATCAGTGAGGATGTGGAGTAATGGAAACATTAATTACCCTTCTGGTTGGTGTGCTGGTGGCGGTGGGCGTCTATTTGCTCCTGTCCAAAGAGATGCTGCGTATTATTTTAGGGACAGCGATTTTGTCGCATGCCATCCATCTGCTATTGCTGACGATGGGCGGTTTAAAAAAAGGTGATGTGCCTTTGCTGACAGAGACGGCTGCGGAATATACAGATGCCCTGCCTCAGGCGCTGATTTTGACGGCGATTGTTATCAGTTTTGCAGTGACTGCGTTTTTGCTTGTATTATCTTACCGAGTATATCAAGAGTCTGGCCGGGGACTCGGATTGCGGGGGCAGCAGGATGAATAATTTATTAGTTTTGCCGATGCTCCTGCCTATATTGATGGGTGTAATCTTAGTGTTTTTCCGCCCGTACATCCGGCTTCAGCGAGTGCTCAGTGCATTGACGATGCTTGCTTCTGCCGGTGCAGCTGCGTATTGCTTGCAGCACATCCATTTGCATGGCATCATGCGTCTGGACTTCGGAGACTGGCTGCCGCCGCACGGCATTTTGTTTGTCGGTGATTCATTTGCGATGCTGCTCGTGACTGCCGCATGCGCAGTATCCGCCATTATTTTACTGTATGCATTTGCATCAACGGGAATTGAGACAGAAGCTATGTTCTTTTATCCGTTTTTCTTATTTTTGGTGGCGGGTGTCAATGGTTCATTTCTGACGGGTGATTTATTTAATCTATTCGTTTGTTTTGAAGTGATGCTGCTGGCTTCCTATGTTTTACTGGTGCTTGGAGGACGCAAGACACAGTTGAAGGAAGGGATCACGTACGTATTGATTAATGTGCTGGCTTCCTGGTTCTTCCTGCTTGGAATTGCATATCTGTATGGTGCAATCGGGACGTTGAACATGGCGCACATTGCTGTACGGGTAGCGGAAACAGGCCAAGGTCCATTGCTGACACTGATTGCGGTTATATTCCTGATCGTATTCAGTTTGAAAGCAGGATTATTGCTGTATTTTTGGCTCCCTGGCTCCTATTCGGCACCGCCAGCTGCTGTTGCGGCACTCTTTGGCGCATTGCTGACAAAGGTGGGGATTTACGCTCTGTACCGGATGTTCACGTTAATTTTCACTCATGATCCGCTGCTTTATAAAGCAGTCGGCGTACTTGCCGTTATCACGATGACGGCCGGATGTCTGGGCGCAATTGCGTATTCTGACATACGTCAAATCGTTTCATATAATGTTATTATTTCCGTAGGTTTTGTCCTGACGGGGCTGGCGATTGCAACAAATACTGCGTTCCAGGGGGCCAGTTACTACTTGATTCATGATATGGCCAGTAAAGCACTGCTGTTTTTATTGGCAGGCACCGTGGTGTATTTGACGGGCCGTACAAATTTTCACGAAATCAGCGGTCTGATCCGAAACTATCCGTTAGTCGGCTGGTTGTTTTTCCTGACGATGCTTGCGATTGCTGGCATCCCTCCGCTCAGCGGATTTATTGGAAAAGTATATATTGGATTAGGCGCGATTGAAACGGGTTCTTATATACTGCTGGCCGTGGCTTTTTTATCAAGCATCGGCGTACTATATTCCCTGCTTCGTATATTTCTGAATAGTTTCTGGGGAGAAACGATAATCAGTGAAGATGACCAGCAGCCTTTTCAAAAGGCGCTTGGTTTGCCGCTTGTGTTGCTTGCGGTACTAGTAGTTGGTTTAGGTATAGGTGCAGAACTGCTGTCGCCTTATATCCAGGATGCAGCCGATACATTAGCAGATCCTGAACAGTATATACGCGCCGTGATGGGTGACGATGTAGAGTAGGAGGGGAGACGCCGTGCCGATACAGCTTCTGTTAAATTTATTCATCGCATTCTTATGGATGCTGCTGATGGATGAAGATGAACTGATATTTACAACATTTTTTATGGGATTCTTGGTCGGATTGGGAATCATCTTCTTCATGAGCCGTTTTTTCGGCACCCATTTCTATTTGCGCAGAGTATACGCCGCCTGTAAGCTTCTGCTGATTTTCATTCGGGAACTGATACAGTCGAGTTTTGTAGTCATCTCTCAAATCGTCCGGCCTACGCTGCGCATCAAGCCTGGGATCTTCAAGTATCAGACAATCTTGACGAGTGACGTGGAAGTAACCATGCTGTCCATGCTGCTGACGCTGACACCGGGATCTGTCGTCATGGAAGTATCGCATGAAGGCAATGAATTATATATTCATGCGATGGACGTGGAAGAATCGCGCGCCGGTTTAATCAAGCAGCTGAAAAACTTCGAGAAAGCGATTATGGAGGTGACGCGATGATTGCGGGAATGCTGACCATATCGGTCATACTTTTTGCGCTGACTATTTTAGTGGCGGTGATCCGGATCATTCTTGGGCCGTCTTCGCCTGATCGTGTCGTGGCTCTTGACGTCATCGGAGTGAATCTGATTGCTACGATTGCAGTCGTGTCGGTGATCTTAAATACAAAAGCTTTCTTGGAAGCAATTTTAATACTTGGTATTCTTTCTTTCATAGGGACAATTGCATTTTCTAAATTTATCGAGAGGGGGAAGATCGTTGAGCGTAAGCGGGATCGGTGAATTTATAGGTGCGTTATTGATATTGACGGGAGCCATTGCCAGTATACTGAGCGTCTTTGGGTTGATCAGGCTGCCAGATGTTTATACGCGCTCACATGCTGCGACAAAAAGCTCTACACTGGCGGTGCTGCTGACACTGACCGGTGCGTTCGTGTACTTTCTATCCTCCGAAAACTTTATCAGTGTACGTCTGCTTCTTGGAATTGGTTTTGTCTTTTTAACAGCACCGGTTGCCGGGCATGTGATTATCCGGGCGGCTTACCGTTCGAAAGTCAAACTGGCAGATATCTCCACAGAGGACGTATTATACGATAAGATTCATGGGGAAAATGCGGATAAGACGCAGTGAGAGAATAATCAAACGGCCTTTTGAATGAATTGATTTTTCAAATTATGTTCTATATAATTACCGTAATATACGGCCTATTGAATGGGGTGAAAAAATGGGAAATCAAGATGCTTGTGATATAACGATCGTGCATGAAGATGTAGTCCATAAAATCCGCAAAGAACTTCCGGATGTAACGGAGATGGTACAAATCTTCAAAGCCTTGGCTGATGAAACGCGTTTGCGAATTGCTTATTCACTGACATTGGAGCCGGAAATGTGCGTATGTGATGTGGCTGCGGTCATTCAGTCTTCATCCGCCACTGCCTCCCATCACTTGCGCTATTTGCGTGAACATTCATTAGCCAAATCGGAAAGACGGGGAAAGATGGTATATTATTCATTAGCAGATAAACACGTTGCAGATCTTGTGAAAATTGCATATGAACATGCAATAGAAGCTAGACAAAACACGTCTTGGCACTGAAGTGAGGTGCTTGTATACAGACAGGCACGATGGAGGAATTTTAATGCGTTTACAGGAATGGACGATAGAAGAACAGGATTTACTCATTCAGTTTATGACGACGAACTCGTGGCCTTATCATGATATTAGTCAGCCCGGCCGTGAACTGCTGGAAAAGTCGATTGAAGAGGGAGGTTACGCTTCTGATGACGTAAAGACGTTCTGGATAGAAAACAATGAAAATGAAAAAGTCGGTATTGTAAAAGTATACGATTTGCAGGAGGACGTTCCGCTCTTTGACCTTCGGATTGCTGATCAGTACAGAGGCTACGGATATGGTTCGCGGGCACTGAAGAAGCTTACACAGTATGTATTTGAATTGCCCGAACGAAAAATCCGGATTCAGGGGCATACACGCCACGATAATGCGGCAATGCGCAAAGCGTTTGAACGGGCGGGCTTCGTTAAAGAAGCACATTTGCGTCAGGCCTGGTTTTTCCCGAAAGAAAATACGTATTACGACGCTGTCACATATGGCATGACAAGAGAAGACTATTTAGCAGGAACGACCACCCCTGTGCGCTGGGAAGACCGCGGACAGTATGGAAAAAATATACCCGATTTTAATGAACAGCTGCAAACAGAGCGTTTATTTATTCGTGCACCTGAATTGAAAGATGCCATGGATGTATGGGGAGGGGTATCCCGTTCAACACGGGAATTGCGGCGCTATACGGAATGGGCGCAGAGAGAACTGTCAATTGAAACGACAGAAGAGTATGTGCGGGAATCCGTTGCAGAATTTATCAGCAGAAAAACCTTGAATTTTCATTTGTTTTTAAAAGAATCAGGTGAATTTATAGGCTGTGCCGGTTTCATTGCAATTGACTGGAATATCCGCAAGTTTGAATTGAAATATTGGCTGGACACAACGTTTGAAGGGCAAGGCTATATGACGGAAGCTGTAAAGCAATTATTGGATTTTGCTTTCTCAGAGCTGAAAGCCGAACGAGTGGAGTTCCTCTGTGATGAAAATCACAGCAAAGGTCGCGCGGTTGCAAAGCGGGCCGGTCTTGAACTGGAAGGAATTCTGCGTAAAAATGCTCCTTCTGCAAACCGGAGAAGTCTGCGCAATACATGTGTATACGCAAAAATCACCTGAGTACAAAAGGAGCAGTGTCTGATGTAATCGTTATACCGATCGTCTGCCTGTTATTAATTGAATAACAAAGATAATGCCGGCAATTACTAAAAGGGTATGGATTAATCCGCCGCCGATATTTGCTACTAAACCGATTACCCATAATGCTATTAAAACTAAAATGATTAGCCATAATATACGACCCATAGTAGATCACTCCTTTTCTCTGGTATGTAAGTGTTTTACCCGCGCTTTTAAAACTTAAACTTTTTGTATGTTGCTTTATTTATAGACAGTCAAATAAGGAGGCGATAGTTTGGCTACACCGGGTATGGAAGACTATATTGAACAAATCTATTTACAGTTGGAAGCAAGAGGAGAAGCGCGTGTGTCAGATGTGGCAGAGGCGCTTTCTGTTCTCCCTTCCTCTGTAACTAAAATGGCGCAGCGGCTGGACAAAGAAGGGTATGTTCACTATGAGCGTTACCGGGGGCTTGCGTTAACAGACCGCGGCTTGCGTTTTGGTAAAAAACTGGTCCATCGCCATGAATTACTGGAGCAATTCCTGCGTATAATCGGCGTGGAAGAAGAAAATATCTATGGTGACGTAGAAGGAATTGAACACCACCTCAGCTGGAACGCGATGGATCGTATTACCGATCTCGTGGAGACGTTGGAATCAGATCCCGAATTTGTAAAGAAACTAAAAAACAGAGCACTCTAGAGAGGACTGTCCTATATGACACTATTAAAGCCAGGAACACTTGCAAAACTCGAAATTCTCCGGAAAGAAGGGTCCCGCTTTGTATTAGATGCGGCTGGTGAAGAAATTTATATGAATGAATCCGAAGCACCGGATGCACTGGAACAAGACATGATTGAAGTATTTCTTTACATCAACAGACGGGGCGAATTGACGGCCACTGCACAATTGCCGACTGTCACCGTCGACTCATTCGGATGGGCCAAAGTGATACGTCTGGAACAAAGTGAAGGGGCGTATGTGGATATTGGCGCCTCATTTGAAGTACTGGTCAACCGGGCGGATTTTCCGCAGATTAAGACACTTTGGCCTCAGCCGGGTGATCAATTGTATATGACGCTGCGCACAGACCCGGGGGGCAATTTGTTTGGACGTTTAGTAACGGAAGAACGAATCCAGGAACATTACACGATGGCGGAAGCGGACATGTACAACCAAAATGTCAAAGCGAGAGCATATCGTCTATTGCCTGTCGGCTCATTCCTTTTGACGGAAGACATCCAGCGCATATTCGTTCATGAAACCGAGCGCAGACAGGAACCAAGACTGGGTGAAGAAGTGGACGTACGTATTATTGCAGTTCATGACGATGGAACGATGAATGGTTCTCTGTTGCCAAGAAAGCAGGAGCGTCTGCAGACTGATGGCGAGCAAATCTTGGCATACTTGCAGGAATGCGGCGGTAAAATGCCATTTACGGATAAGTCTTCACCAGAAGAGATCGACGAGATGTTCCAGATGAGCAAAGGGGCCTTTAAACGGGCACTTGGCACGCTGATGAAAGAAAGAAAAATCACACAGGCAGACGGCTGGACGACACTTACCTGATAAAATGTGCGCAACTTTTTGATATACCCCATCGTATCTATATGGAGAACATAGAGGAGGGACTGTATGAAAAAAGGGTTATCGTTCATATTGGCATTCATGCTGCTGGCGGCAGCTGCCGCACCGGCTGCGGTTTCTGCAGATGAAGTAATTAATGAAAAACTAGGGGTGCCAATTGTTGTCTACGGTGCAAACCTGTCCGACAGTGAAAAAGAAAGTGTTAAAGATAGTCTGAAAGTTGCTGCGGAGGCTGAGGTAGAAGAATTATCAGTAGACGGCAATGATTTGATTAAATATATTCCAGGCGGTGACCGGAATGCGCGAATGTACTCTTCTGCTAAAATCACAAGGCAGGAGGAGGGTGAAGGACTGATCATTAATATCGTCACACCTGACAATATCACACAAGTCACATCCGATATGTATGCAACAGCCATGCTGACGGCGGGGATTGAGGACGCTGTCGTGGAAGTGGCGGCTCCCAAAAAGGTAACCGGTCATTCTGCGCTGGTCGGTATCTATAAAGCGTATGAAGTATCGGGGGAAGTTCTGGATACGGAACGCACAGATACAGCTAATGATGAGTTGAGTCTCGCGACGAAGCTGTCAGAAAAAGCAGGGGTAGACAAAGATGAAGTAGCCAAATTGCTGACAGAAATAAAAAAGCAGATTGCTGAACAAAAGCCTGCAACGAAAGAAGACGTGGAACAGATTGTCAGCGATCAGCTGCAAAAATTTAATATCCAGTTAAGCGAGGCGGACCGTCAGTTATTGATTGATTTGATGGATCAAATTTCCAAACTTGATATTGATTTTACTAAACTGAATGAACAACTTACCGATATGGCATCAAAAATTAAAGACAAACTGGGTGATATTGATCCAAGTTTTTGGGATAAGGTGAAAGAATTTTTCAGAAACATGGCAGATTCGATTAAATCTTTGTTTAGCTGAGGGACAATCGTGGTACATTACATGATAGAAGAATGAACTACAAGGGAGAGATATGCATGAGAGAAAACAATGAATTGGATTTGGAACTGGCGGAATTAGGCGGTACGAAATACGCGTATCAGCACAAAGCTGACGGGAAAGTAATTGCTGAAATCGAGTGGTCTGAAGAAAATGGCATTATGACTATGACGCATACCTATGTAGATGATTCGCTCCGCGGTCAGGGCGTAGCTAAAAAACTTCTTGATCAGGCGGCTGAAAATGCACGCGAAAAAGGTTTAAAGATGAAAGCGGTCTGTTCGTATGTAGTAAATGCATTTGACCGAAGTGATGATTACAACGACGTGAAAGCATAAGACCAGGAGAAATTTTCCGGGCATTTCAAGTTTCACATCACTTTTTTGAAACTTTTCTCGTTGCCTGGCGTATAGGTAAAGAGAGATTAATTAGCAGAAGAGGATGATGTGAAATGATTAAACGTACAGCAGAGCGGGTTCTCGCAATTATAGCTATGATTTTCATAGCAATCAGTTTGGCCGGAACCGCCGTAATAGGATTCTTTTGGAACATGGCGAGTACAGATCCGGCCTTTATGGAAGAGTTCCGTGCTGCGATGGTGGATGAAGGTGTATTGAACATGGATGAAGTGGATATGTTCATGTCATTCATGGATTCATTCTCTATCGTCTTCTGGCTGGCTGTTATTGCATTATTTATCGGCCTGGTATTGAGCATCATCGGTCTGGTAAAGATATGGAACAATGCCAATCCAAAGGCAGCAGGTATTCTGTTTATCATTGCGGGCCTGTTTGGCGGAATTCTGTCCTTGCCGTCGATCTTACTGTATATTGCCGGGATTCTTTGTTTTACAAGGAAACCCCCAATGGCACCAGGGTCTTCATCGGATGAGTATGCAAGTACCGAATCAAACTGGATGAACTGACAAGTGCGGACAGGAAAGCTGAAAGACATAAAAAAACTGAAGACTGTCTCCAGTTTGGAGGAGTCTTCAGTTACCGCCCTTTTCTTTATGAAAAGGGTTTTTTTACATATGTGCAGGCTGTGTAATAGGCAAGGCATAGTGAAGGGTTTTTACTGGAATTCCTTCGAATGTCTCTGCAATAGTTTCTACAAGTCCGAATCCTTTTTTCACATAGAATTCTTGAAGTGCCGTTTCATGCTCGTCTACATAAGCATCTACATTTACCGCTTCCTGTAACGTGCTCAGCGCTTCTTCTAACAGTGCTTCTTCATATCCTTTATTCACGTGTGAAGGAAGTATGTGAAGAGCTGTCAATTCACTCTCACCGTCTTCGTCAATCGGCGTGTAGCTTATATAACCTATCGAATCGCCTTGCTCATCGACAGCAAGCAGGACCATTGATCTCTCTAATTGTTTCTTCAGCATTAAATCGGAGTATGTCCGATCGATAAATTCTTTGATCACTTCTTCAGGGATACGCTCTTGAAATGTATGCAGCCAGGAAGTAAGGGCAATTTGCTGAAACTCATAAATATCTTTTTCTGTCATTTTTCGAATCATAGTGATCTCACCTCCAGCTTTCTTTCTACATAGTATAACAAATCGCGTTCTCAAAAACTACTTTGCCATATTAAATGAAATCACTATATATGCATGTACTAAAAAGGCAGATGATAGAGTAACTGATGCTGATGAACGAAAGTAACATACGGTTCAGCAGAAGAGGTGCCAAACAGCAAACTCTGCAGCTGACGTTTGAAAATACTGCGCTTGGGTATAGTAAGCAGTAAGCAGAAGCTCACTACAATTTAATTACGACGGAGGATGGTAAATATGGCTAAAAAATCAAACGGTTTATTAATGGCAACACTGGCAGCAGGTGCTTACGCATATTTCAGTAAAAAAGAAAATCGTGATAAAGCGATGGAAACAATGGGTATGCTGAAAGAAAAAGTCGATACTTTCATGAACAACAATAAGCTAGTTGATCAATCAGCAGAGAAAGTCGGTCACTCTGACCCGACGGATTTTGATGATAATAATATGGTATCTGAAGGGGCGCAGACAAGTGTCCATTATTATAATCAGGAAGTGCAGGATCCTGATAAAAAGTCTTCGGAAAAAGATGGCCTATACAAGAAGAACAAAGACAAATCAGATAACGAGCCGCTTTATAATAAAGACGAATCAACAAAAGAGGCGGAAAAAAATAACAATTCTAACCAATCATAATAATACTAAAAGCGCCTCATATCATGAGGCGCTTTGTTGTATATATATCAGTAAATGGAGTAAAGGTAGATAATCTCGGAAAATAAGGTAAAATAGTATACATAAAGTAATAAGATGTCAGTGGTCATATATACATAGAATGGGTGGGGTGATACTCGTGACTGGCGATAGGACAGAAGCTTCCGCGCGGGATGTAATCAACGGGATTGAAGACGTTGGAGGAACACAGGCGGCTGCCGGTTTTTTTAAGCTGGAAAAAGAGTTGTTGGATCAAATCTTTGATTTGAAGAAAGACGAAGCCTGTCATACACTTTGCTGCATTCACGACATATTGCATATCCATACACCGGGGTTTACATTACAGGTTATTAAATACTACCTAATAGTACTATCTTCTTTTGTCAGCAGAAGGTTGAGAGAAGAGTCTGTGCTGACTGATAAAGATGCCTTTACATTTAATGCTGCTTGTATTGAACTGATTGAGGAGTACTTGCATTCGGATAATATAAAAGAAATCGGCGGTGAACTGATTGGTTTCTATTACTATATCCTTAAAGGCAAAATAAAACCTTCCCTGCCGCATGAGACAGTCAATGATGTGATTTTTTATATCAATGAAAATGTTGAGAGCCAACTGATTGTAGATGAAATTGCCAAGCATTTCAATGTGAGTACAAGTCATCTCTCACGCATATTCCGAGAATGTACGGGTATTACATTAGTCGAATATATTACTATGCGAAAAATTGAGGAAGTGCAGTACCATTTACGTTTTACAGATCAGAAAATCGCAGATATTGCTAAGAGGTTCCATTTTTGCAATCAAAGCTATTTTACACGTGTCTTTAAAAAGTATACAGGGGTGACACCGCGGCGCTTCCGTATGGACATGGACGGAAATTACTTTCATTTTACACTAGAAAAAGATGATTCACTGTAAATTTTCCGCTGTTTGCTGTATAATTTTCTTTAGTTTGAGATAGCGTAGGTGAAATCATTGAAGAAAAGAATAGGGCTCGTTAGTTTATTGGCAATTACTGCTATATTTTTGAGTGGTTGTTCGGCAGTGGAAAATAAAACCGGATTTTTCTACAGTACATTTGTCAGACCGATGGAATGGCTTCTCCACTACCTTGGTGATGCATTCAATGGAAATTACGGTTTTGCGATTATCCTGATTACTGTGGCGATTCGATTGATATTGATGCCATTAATGTTAAAGAACTATAAAGCTCAACAAGAGATGAAAGTGAAAATGGACGCCCTTCGCCCGGAAATGGAAGATATCCAAAAACGGATGAAAGTATCAAAAGATGCTGGAGATAAAGAAGAGCAAATGAAGCTTCAGCAGGAAATGATGGGACTGTATTCCAAGCATGGCGTGAATCCGCTGAACATGGGTTGTCTGCCGCTGGTAATTCAAATGCCAATCATTATGGGTCTGTACTTCGCTATTCTCCATGCGCCGCCCGAAGTCAAAAACCACGAATTCCTATGGTTTAAATTGGGCGAGCCGGATATCATTATGATGTTCGTTGCCGGAGCGGTATACTTCGTCCAGGCCCGCGTTTCACTCTGGACAATGCCGGAACAGCAACAAAAGCAAATGAAGATGTTTATCTACATGTCCCCAATTATGATTATGTTCATTTCCTACACGGTAATGGCAGCACTTCCTTTGTATTGGGCAGTCGGCGGATTGCTGTTAATCTTCCAGACGTATCTTGGACGTAAGTTTTATTTTAAACACGTCGATCCACCAGCCGCAGAAGAAAAGTGAGGAATATGAAAAGCTGGTGCAAACCAGCTTTTTTTTGTTTCCGTCAATGAGGAGGAAAAGCGCATGAAATTGAAATGGATCATGGGGCTGGCAATAGCTGCTTCAGCTGCTGCAGCGCTGTACTTTATCATCCAATTAAACTTGGAATTCGCTATTCTGTCCATGCTGATCATGTTCACATTCACGAATACTGCCCGGACTTTTATGTATAGAAATCAAGGCCTGATGCGAGAAGCAAAATGGATGCTTTGGATGGCGTTATTCTTTGCTGCAGGTTCTCTTGGTACTTTGCTGTACATCATAATGTTTTGATTAAAAGGAAAGACCGTCATGATTCAGCGGTCTTTCCTTTTATTTGTTCCATTGTCTCGTCTTAACATTATAATAAAGCGCAGATCAGTTAAATCCGAGAAGAGACAGACGAAAAAGAAAAATAATGATACACTAGAAAACAGAGTTTGTAATAAACGGCTGAATTGTAAAAAGGAGAACGACAACGTGGTAAGTGATACAGAAAGAAAGCAGGGTATATCATGAGAAGCAAGAAAGAAAAATTGGCTGACAGGAAGCGCAAAAGGAAATATAAATGGATAGATGGAATAGTTGTACTGATTTTTATCCTGCTTGCAGGAATCATAATTTGGCTCGGTACAAATGGCTGGAGTATGAGCAAGGCTATTAACAGTTTGCAAAACGGGCAGGAGCCCCCTGTGGAATTTCAAGAAATCGAATCCGCCTCAGAACGGGGACGCGAAGACGAAGTGGATGATCCGGAAGGCGTATCAGAAGAAGGGGAAAAACCTGAAGAAATACCGCTTCGAAAGATAGAGGATGCACCGATCATCGAGAAATCACAGGAAAAAGCAGAGGAAGCCGCACCAGAGAAGCCATCCAGCGCTATCGATTATATAAAGGGACAGCAATTGCCTAAAGAGCCGAAGTACGTGGACGGTGTATTGCTTGCGAACAAACAATATCCTTTGCCGAGAGACTATGCTCCCGGTGAAAGCGAGGAAGCAAGAGAAGCGTATAATGAAATGGAAGCGGCTGCCGTGACATCTGGCATTAATCTGCATGCGTTCAGTACGTACCGTTCTTATGAGTATCAAGTGACGCTGTACAATCGATACGTAGAAAGAGACGGACAGGAAGCAGCCGACCGTTACAGTGCGCGTCCGGGCTATTCAGAGCATCAGACAGGACTGGCTTTTGATATCGGTGAAGTCAATCATGAAAGGCACTGGGCATCCAATTCATTCGGAGATACTGAAGCCGCTAAATGGCTGGCAGCAAATGCGCATAAGTACGGTTTTATTCTTCGCTATCCTGAAGGCAAGGAAGAGGTTACCGGATATATGCATGAATCTTGGCATTACCGGTATGTCGGCAAAAAAAGGGCCGCACAAATATTCAAACACAATATTACGTTGGAAGAGTACCTCGGTGTACAATAAAAACAGCCGGCAGAGAACATTTGATATGTCCTCTGCCGGCTGTTTTCTTTTACAGAATAGGGGATAGTAACCGGGAAATCGATTCTTTTATTTTAATCAGCCGCTCACGTTCCAAATAATCATTCAATGTCAATTCAGTTGAATTTTGAATATCTTCCTCGAATATCTCTGCCAGTTCATGTGATTTATCACGATCGTAGATAAAGGCATTCACTTCGAAATTCAGGCGGAAACTGCGGACGTCTATATTCGCCGTTCCGACAGATGCCACGCGATCATCTACAACAATTTGCTTGGAGTGAATAAACCCGTTTTCATAAATATATACACGTGCTCCGGCTTTCAATAATAGACCGATGTTGGAATAAGTCGCCCAGTAGACGAACATGTGGTCCGGTTTATTCGGAATCATAATGCTGACATCCACTCCGGATAAACAGGCAATACGCAAAGCGTCAAGCATGCTCGTATCCGGTATAAAATAAGGGGTTTGAATGTAAATATACTCTTTCGCCAGGAAAATCATTTTCAAATAACCGTCTTTAATATCTTCCCACTCAGAATCCGGTCCGCTGGAAACAATCTGCATACCGACATCCCCTTTACGCGGAATCGCGGGGAAGAACCGTTCGTTATACTGGATATTCGTTTTGGGAGATGCCTGATTCCAATCCAAGATGAACCGTGTCTGCAAAGGGTGCACGGCACTTCCTTCTATCCGCAGATGAGTATCGCGCCAATAGCCGAATTTTTTACTGAGACCTAAATATTCATCACCGACGTTAAAGCCCCCGATATAACCGATTCGGCCATCGACAATAACGATCTTCCGGTGATTCCGGTAATTCAGCCGGGGATTGATAAGGGGCAAGACGGCGGGAAAGAATGCCGCCACTTCACCGCCGCTCTCTGTCAGCTCACGGAAATGTTTTATGCGCAAGCCGCGGGAGCCAATATCGTCAAACAACATACGCACCTTTACTCCGGCTTTTGCTTTACGGATCAAAATTTCTTCGATTTGCTTACCTATCCCGTCCAGCCGGAAAATATAATATTGAATATGGATATGATCCCTTGCTTGTTCCAAGTCCTCAAGCAGCGAATCGAACTTTTCCCGTCCGTCTGTATACACTTGCACGTCATTATCCTGCGTCAAGACAGAGTGATTATTGCGCAAATGCAAATAAATCATATCGTAATATTCTTCTGTATCCGTCTTCAAAAACTCGAACGTCTCGTTCTCTATTGCCTCCAGCTGATAATGAATCAGCTTTTCAATACCGATTTTATTCCTGCCTTCCCAGCGGAATAAATGTTTTTGCCGCAGTTGCCGGCCCAGCAACAAATACACAATGAAGCCGAATATTGGAACAAAAAACAATACAAGTAGCCACGCCCACGTACTGGTGGGATCACGGCGTTCCAAAAAAATCAAGGCTATCGCCAAAAATATGTTAATAATTAACGTACTGGTGATGATTAAGCTGATCACTTGCGTCATATGCTGCCTCCCGTACAATATACTATTCCTCTAGTATAGCGGAGTTGCGGAAAAATAACAGATTCAACCAGGCGAACTGAATACCGTGCATCAGTATTAAGCGGCGGAATCAGCAGCAGTTCTTAATGAACGTGTGGAATTACGGAAAATAAATACAAGTGCGATAGACAAAATCGCTAATACGGCGGAGATATAATACATATTGCCTGCCTGCATGGTGAAGATCCAGGTAAACAGCAAAGGCCCGATAATCCGCCCCATATTATCCATGGAATAAGACAGACCGGCTGCGGTACCGTACATTCCGCCCGCTTCTTTCGTCGTAAGTGAAACCAAAACCGTCCGGACAAGCGCATTTCCTGCAGTAAAGACGCTCATCGCAAAACCGGCCCACAATAGATTCATGGAAAAGGGGATCAGTACAAGTCCGATTGCCGTTACGATTTGTGCAGCAATAATCCAAGAAGTTTCGGTGCCGTTTTTTACACGCCGCACCACACCGCCTTGAATAGCGGCATCGACCAGTCCGCTCGCCATGAACAAATAGCCGAGCTGCAAAGGCGTGATATGGATTTTATCAATTTGAAACAACTGGAAAGTAGACTCCACACCCGCCAGCAGAAATGTAATCATAAATGACGTGATGAATAAATAACGGATTCGATACGTCCATAGCACAGATGCACCTTTAGGGATGATGGCGCGCTTATTCGCTTCACTGTGCCGGCTGGGTTCCTTCAAAATGATCAGCGCATAGACTGTCAATAATAACGTCAATGTGCCCGAAGCGATAAATGGCACCTGTAAATGGATGTCTCCGAGTACGCCGCCTATTGCAGGTCCGAAAATAAAGCCGAGACCGATTGACATCCCGAGGAGCCCCATATATTTATTGCGGTTTTCTTCAGTTGTTAAATCCGCAACAAAACCCGTCACTGCTGTATACAGGGCGCCCGAGAAAATTCCGCCTACGATGCGTGATACATACAAAAGCACCAGATGATGCATGAACGCGGCGAAGAGGAAGAAGCTGACACTGAAACCGAGCAAGCCGATCATAATCAGCTTTTTTCTGCCAGTGCGGTCAGACAGCGCGCCCCATAAAGGTGCAGTGAAGAAAGAAGACAGCGCATAAATCGTCAGTAAGCCGCCGACATGCACTTCTGAATAGCCCTCTGCCAAAATGACTTCAGGCAAAATAGGAATGATGATGCCAAATCCTAAATAAACAAAAAATTGAACTGACATCAGTAGTAAGATTGTTTTCTTCATATGTAACCTGCTTTCTGAATGAATAGTTTCATTCATATCGTACGATGAATAGATAATGCATTCAAGTGTCTGTAAAGCAAAAGCCCGCATCCGCGGGCGGAAGCGAGCTTTCCATAATTAATGCAGTTTCACGCGCTGTAAACGTAAAGCGTTCAGGACGACAGAAACCGAGCTGAATGCCATAGCAGCACCTGCTAACCATGGTGCCAGTAAACCTGCGGCTGCGATGGGAATACCGATCGAATTATAGGCCAGTGCCCAGAATAAGTTTTGTTTAATATTCCGGACGGTCAATTCACTCATTTTCACTGTATCAACCACACGCAGCAGGTCACCATGCATCAGTGTCACGTCTGCTGCCTCCATTGCGACGGCCGTACCCGTTCCCATCGCCATTCCGATATCTGCAACAGCAAGGGCAGGTGCATCGTTAATTCCGTCACCAACCATGGCGACGCGTTTTCCTTCGTCTTGCAGTGAGCGGATTACTTCTGCTTTACGATCCGGCAGCACGCCTGCGATCACATGGTCGATGCCGGCAGTATCGGCGATGGCTTGTGCCGTCATTTGCTGGTCACCTGTCAGCATGATCGCGTCCAGGTTCATAGCGCGCAATTCGGAAATCGCCTGTTTGGACGTGTCTTTAATAGTATCTGCGACCGCAATAACTGCCTCATGCACACCATCAACTGCCATAAACATTACCGTTTTCCCTTGTCCTTCCATTTGGTCAACAGAAGCAATCTGCGGGTCAAACGTGACGTCGTACTGAGAAAGCAGTTTCTTCGTTCCGAGTAAAATTACTTTTCCTTCAACTTCTGTTTTAATTCCATAACCGGGAATTGCCTCGAATGCATCGACAGCCGGCAATGAAGAAAGCTGATCGACCCCGTACGCTGTGATGGCTTTTGCGACAGGGTGCTCTGAGTCACTTTCTGACGCGGCGGCAAGTGCCAGCAATGAATCACGGGAATCTTTCGTGCGTACATGGAAATCTGTTAATTCCGGAAGCCCTTTCGTGATGGTGCCGGTTTTATCAAAAACGATTGTATTGATAGAACGCGTCTGCTCCATCGCTTCAGCCGTTTTGAATAATACGCCTTCTTCTGCAGCACGTCCTGACCCAGCCATGATGGAAGTAGGGGTGGCAAGACCGAGTGCGCATGGACAGGCAATAACCAATACCGCAATCATACTGGTGAGAGCTGCGGCAAAATCACCTGGTGAAACTGCGAAATACCATACAAGGAATGTGAGGACTGAAATCCCTACCACGATTGGCACGAATACACCGGAAATTTGGTCAGCCAGCCGTTGAATCGGCGCTTTTGATCCCTGTGCTTCTTCCACAACGCGAATGATAGTAGATAACATCGTATCTTTTCCTACATTCGACGCTTCCACCCGCAATGAACCGTTGGCATTTACAGTAGCAGCAAATACTTCATCTCCGCCTTGTTTGTCGACAGGCAGACTTTCACCGGTCAGCATCGACTCATCCACGGCGGAAGATCCAGACAGAACGATTCCGTCGACAGGGATGGAAGAGCCCGGACGAATGACTAGAATATCCCCATGCACTACTTCGTGAATCGGAATTTCGGCTATTTCTCCCCCGCGTTCCACAACCGCTGTTTGCGGCTGCAGTCTCATCAGTTTTTGAATAGCTTCTGAAGAACGCCCTTTGGCACGCGCTTCAAATAATTTTCCTAATAAAATTAAAGTGATCAAGACCGCGCTTGTTTCAAAATACAGTCCGTGCACTGAACCGATCAGAACCAGATAGACCGAATAGAAATAGGCAGCAGACGTCCCAAGCGCAACGAGCACATCCATATTGGCGCTGCCATTGCGCAATGCGGAGTACGCGCCTTTATAAAACGTTGCCCCAATCCAGAATTGCACGGGTGTTGCCAATACCCATTGGAAATAGGGATTCATAAAGATATTCGGCACATACATCCAGGAAGTGAATGAGAAGTGCGCGAACATCGTCCACAGCAGCGGAAGGGAAAGGATGGCGGAAATGATCAGCTTACGCGTCTTTTCCTGAATTTCTTTTTGGCGGTGGTCGGTCTGATCCGCCGACTCTTCGGTACGGGGAACAGCTTCATAGCCAACCTTTTTGATTTTCTGCAAAATATCTGCCAGCTCTAAGGCGGCGGGATCGTAAACGACATGACCTGTCTCCAGCGCCAAGTTGATTGTGGCGGAATGAATGCCAGGCATGCGCGACAACACCTTTTCAATCCGCGCGGAACAGGCTGCGCATGTCATGCCGCTGATATTCAGGTTCACTTCTTCCATCAATACATCATATCCGAGTTTGCGGATTCGATCTTCTACTTCTGTCAAACCGATTTGGCTCGTATCGAATGTAACTGACGCTTTCTCTGTAGCAAAATTGACATGTGCTGCTGTTACACCTTCAGTTCGCTGAAGGCCTTTTTCAATCCGGTTAGCGCAGGCAGCACACGTCATGCCTGTTATCGTAATATCTCTTTTTTGTTCATTCATGGTGCAAAACACCCCTTTGTTCAGGCTTCGACATCATACCCCTGATCTTCAACAGCTTTTGTCATCTGAGCCACTGTTACAGCAGCATCATCGTACTGTACGGCAACTGTATTTGCTTTTAAATCAACCAATGCACGTTCTACTCCCGGTAATTCAGTCAAAGCTCCTTCGACTGCCTGTACACAGTGATTGCATGTCATGCCTGTAACCTTTAATGTAGTTTCTTTCATTTGTAATTCCTCCTATTTTCTAATTAATTTTGATATGGTTTTGACCAGTTCATCCAGTACTTCTTCATCGCCTTCAGCCAGTCTGTTTTTGACACAGCCTTTTAAATGCCCGTCCAATAAAACATTCGCCACGCTGTTTAATGCGGATTGAGCAGCGGAAAGCTGGGTAATAATATCATCACAGTACACATCCCGTTCTACCATGCTTTTAATGCCGCGGATCTGACCTTCCACGCGGTTCAGCCGATGAATCAAATTCTTTTTGACATCTTCGGGGTGATGACTTTTACGGCAGGAGACTTCCATCTCCTCAATAGAGGGATCGTCAGGAAGTAACGTCAACGGTTTCCACCACCTTTCCTGTAATTTCACTGTAATATACGTATGGGGGGTATGTCAAAGCTTTAGCATTATGTCTAAGAGGTAAAAAACTTGCAAAAAAGGTACAAATGTAACACAAATGAAAGATTAAAAATGCTATCAGAGTGGTATAATAGGGATAACAAGAAATTTTTTGAAAAAACAAGAACTTCATGAGCTATACAAACGTCTATATAACTAAGAAGGTTGAGGTGGAAGAAGTGGCTAAAGAAATGGACTTCAAGAAGATTATTTCCAATTTGGCGAAGCTTGGTGTTTCCGCAAAACTCACAAAATCCAGAAGTGACATGTTGCAGGCACTGACGCCCGCCGTGCAAGCACCGCCAGTACAACCGAATTGAATGTAGTATCATAACGAAAAGCTCACGCCTGAATGAATTCGGGGGTGAGCTTTTTGCTGGTTCAGATTTAGATTTTCTTAACAAACTCCGATTTCAGCTGCATAGCACCAAAACCATCAATTTTACAATCGATATTATGGTCACCGTCGACTAAACGGATACCTTTCACTTTCGTGCCCATTTTTAAAGCGTTTGAGCTTCCTTTAACTTTTAAATCCTTAATCACCGTTACGGAATCGCCGTCCTGCAAAATGTTTCCGTTTACGTCTCTGACCTCAGGCACTCCGGACTGCTCGGATTCCTCCATTGATTCAGCTGTCCACTCATATGCACATTCCGGACAAACGAGAAGGTTTCCATCTTCGTATGTATATTCGGATTGGCATTTTGGACAATTAGGCAAAGTTGACATAAAAAAACCCCCTTTCCTATATAGTCTACACAATTTGTGACTGCGCGGAAAGGGGAAGCGGCGCGCATTTACAGTAAGTCATCATCATCTGCATCGAACAGATACGTTCGCTGATGGAACTTCATACTGAAAATTAGGCCAATCGCCAGCATATTACTGAACAAAGAGCTGCCCCCGTAACTGATGAACGGAAGAGGAATCCCTGTAATTGGCAGCAGCTGGATATTCATGCCGATGTTCTCAAACACATGAAACGTAATCATCGCGATAACGCCTGTACAGACATAGACACTGAACGTGTCATGCAGGGAAAGCGCGACTTTCGTTAAGTGATAAATCAAAATGAAATACAATGTAATGACCACGCAGGCGCCGATAAAGCCGTATTCTTCACCGATGACACTAAAAATAAAATCTGTATGATTTTCTGGAATATAGACAACGCGTTCCATAAACCCTTTGCCTGTCAGTTCCCCCGAACCGATGGCGGTCATTGCTGTAATCAGGTTATACCCTTCATCGGTAGGGTACGAATACGGATCAAGCCAGGAATAAACTCGCTTGAACTGATAAGGTGAAAAACCGAATTTGTCGAGCAGATCCTGTGCGTAGATGGACATCCACAGCAACCCCGCAGCTGAAACTGCCCCCAAAGAAAAGATTGGCACGAGGAGCTTCCATGAAATGCCTGACACGATGACAACGGCAGCAGTAATTGAAATAAATACGAGTGATGTCCCAAGGTCAGGCTGATTCATGATAAAGAATAACGGCACAATCAGCATCAAAGCAATTTTGCCCAGCAGAAGTAAATCCGTTGCGTATGTGCGGTGGAGCGAACGTTCATTATGCGTGCTGACCATTTTGGCCAGACCAAGAATAAAGAAAGTTTTGATGAACTCAGCAGGCTGAATGGTGCCGATCACCGGCAAATGCAGCCAGCGCTTGGCATTATACCGCATTTCTGCAATCTGGCCCGGTCCGCCGGGTGCAAGCATTAAGAATATCAATAGAAGAATGCCGAAACCATAGAAATACCATGCGAACTTTTTATACTGATCAGGTTCAAAATACATGACCATCGCAACGATAAAGGACCCGAGTACATACCATCTGACTTGTTTTAAGACGAAGTTTTGCGTATATTGCTCAGACGTTTGAGCAGATCCAATGACAAAAAAACTAATAATCGCAAAAAGTAAAATGATAAAGGCGAGTGTCCAATCGAATCGTTCACTAAGCCTGTTTGTTTGTTTCAATAGATAACTCACCTTTTCTGGAGCTAGTAATCTCCCACTATAATCACCTATTATATCGCAAAACTTTTTAAGAAGTACACCCATTACTGGACGAGTTTTGAAACAATTGGTTTCTGCCGTAAGTAAAAAGAATGGAGAACGTTGGTTTTTCATTCATGAAATGGCTTCGTTCATGGTAAACTGTATGAATGAAAACTACGGAATGCGAGGAGATTACATGAAAAAACGGTTAGGATTAGTATATGGCGGGAAATCCGCGGAGCATGAAGTATCGCTGTCAACCGCGCGTGCAGTCACACAAGCGCTTGATTTAGATAAATATGAAGTGTTGCCGATCTACATTACGATGCAGGGCGAATGGCTAAAAGGCGAGCCGTTAACCGGACCTGTTGCAGAAATAGAAACATTGCGTCTGAAAAATGAACAGCCGCAGCCGGATCATATCGAAAGCTTTTTACAAGGGGATATGCCTGACGTGATTCTCCCCCTTCTGCATGGAACAAACGGCGAAGACGGAACTGTACAAGGGCTGTTTGAAGTGTTAAATATTCCGTATGCGGGCAATGGCGTCCTTGCTTCATCGGCAGGCATGGACAAAGTAGTGATGAAACAATTATTCGCGCAGGCAGGTTTAGCGCAAGTGGCGTATGTGCACTTCATCCGCAGCGCGTGGAAAGACCATGCAGAGCAGCTGCTGGATCAGGCCGAACAGAAATTATCTTATCCAATGTTCGTCAAACCGGCTAATCTGGGATCGAGCGTCGGTATCAGTAAAGCAGAAGACCGCGCATCTCTTCGGAAGGCTGTCGATTTGGCGTTAAAATTCGACCGCAAAATCATTATCGAACAGGGAATTACTGCCCGTGAAATTGAGATGGCAGTCCTTGGAAATGATCACCCCAAAGTATCAGTTGCAGGTGAAATCCGCCCGGTTGCCGACTTTTATGACTATGAAGCTAAATATCAAGATCAAAGTACAGAGTTATCGATACCTGCAGAAATCCCGGACGCTGTCACAGAGCATATGAAAGATATGGCGATCCGTGCATTTAAAGTGCTCGATTGTGCAGGACTTGTGCGTGCCGACTTTTTCGTCACGGCGGATGACGAGGTATTGATTAATGAAGTAAACACATTGCCTGGCTTTACACCGACGAGTATGTTTCCATTGCTTTGGCAGAAATCCGGTCTGACATATCCCGAACTGATCGATCAGCTGATTGAGCTGGCAGTGGAACGTCACACGGAAAAACAGCAATTACAATATACAATGGACTGAGCGGAGGAAGTAACGTGAAACGAAATCTATCAACGATCCAGCAATGGCTGGAGTCGGAAGGACAGCATATCGCACAGCAGCAAGTGACAGGGGTCTGCATCGATTCCCGGAATGTACAGACAGGAGATCTGTTCATTCCATTTAGAGGAGAACATGTAAATGGCCACCGATTCGTACCAGGCGCAATCGAGCAAGGCGCAGTCGCAGCTCTTTGGCTGAAAGACGAACCAAACCCGCCAGCGGATATTCCTCTGATATTTGTAGACGATGCAGAGCAGGCATTACAGCAAATGGCGCGCAGCTACCGCGCTGAATTGACATGTACGGTCATCGGGGTAACGGGCTCCAACGGCAAAACGTCCACAAAAGATCTTTTGGCAGGCGTCCTGTCACCTTACCGCAATGTGAAGAAAACAGAAGGCAACTTCAACAATGAACTCGGTTTGCCGCTGACCTTGCTGGCGGTCGAAGATGACACGGAAGTAGCGATACTTGAAATGGGAATGAGCGGATTCGGTGAGATCTCTTTCTTGTCTAAGCTTGCTGCACCCCGATTCGCGGTCATTACAAATATTGGGGAAGCCCATATGCAAGATCTGGGTTCCCGTGAAGGGATTGCAAAAGCTAAATTTGAAATTATTGACGGTTTGGCAGATGACGGCATGCTGCTGTATGACGGTGATGAGCCGCTGCTGCAGGAATTGGTGGCGGATCAGCAGCCGCTGCGCAGTGCCTCGTTTGGCTATACACAAGCGGATTTGACAGTACAGCAGATCGAGTCGACAGACAAAGGCAGTGTGTTTACTGTGTCCGGCCGGCTGGAAGGCCAGTATACAATCCCGGTCTACGGTGCCCATCAAGTGAAAAATGCCCTGGCTGCAATCTTAATTGCAAAAGAACTAGGGTTGACGGAACAGCAGATTGAAAAATCACTGGCACAGACGACTTTGACAGATATGCGGATGCAGCCGGTGGAAGGGATCAACGGTTCATTGCTGATTAATGACGCGTATAACGCCGCACCTACTTCCATGCGCGCAGCTTTCCGTTTTATGAAGGACACTTCTGTGAAAGAAAATAAATGGCTCGTCCTTGGCGATATGCTGGAACTTGGTCCGGACGAACAGCGTTATCACGAAGAACTTGCGGAAGACTTGCGGGAAATGGATCTGCAGGGGCTCGCGCTCTTTGGACCCCGGATGAAATGGCTGGCTGACCAGCTGACAGATTATCCCGGAGACGTCATGTGGACTTCGAATGACACGGAATTGCTGGCAGATGCAATAAAACCAAAGTTATCAGAGCAGACAGCGGTGCTATTCAAAGGCTCCAGAGGAATGAAATTGGAACGGATTATTGAAAAGCTCCGCGTGAAGACATCGTGACTACAGGTGTCCTGATTGTTCACGGATTCACGGGCGGACCTTTTGAAGTTGCGCCGCTCAGACTGTTCTTGCGCGAAAACACCAATTGGAAAGTTGTTGTGCCTGTCCTGCCCGGGCACGAACTCGGGCGGGGTATGCAGAAAGGATCGGCGAAATCCTGGATGATGGCGGCGGAACTGGAATTGCAGCGTCTGCGGAAAGAAGTCGACGACGTGATTGTCATCGGTTTTTCAATGGGCGGTCTGATTGCTATGTATTTGTCGCTGCGCTATCCAATCAAAAAGCTTGTTCTGCTGAGTGCAGCGGCGAAGTATATCAGCCCGAGGATTTTATTGGAAGACGTTGGTGTCATGATAAAGTCATCGAGGCGCAAAAATTATCCGCCTGATTCGTTTTACCATTTATACAGCTATAAACTCGCGAATACGCCGGTTCGGGCGGCAGGTGAGTTTTTGCGCATCGTCCGTATGGTGCGCCCTTATCACCGCAAAGTCACAACGCCAGTCTGCATCGTACAGGGAAAGCAGGACGGAATTGTCCCGGCCGTTACGGCGGACACACTGTATGAACAAATTGGCTCACAAGAAAAGCATCTGATTTATTCTGAACACGGCAAACACCATATTTGCTACAGTGACGACCGCCATGTATGGTTTTCGGAAGTCCTGCAGTTTCTGACTGAAGACTGATTAATGGAACTTAAGCGGATTCGTTGCAGTCTTTCGTAAGCCGTGGTAGAATGATGAAAGGAATTGGATACATTTACACGGCACTCTTCCGTTATATTTTACGGAGAGTACTTTTTTTTGAATAAAACGGTGATAATTAGGCAAACTAGCAATGATTTGCTCTTTTCACCGCTCGGCAAGGACCGGGCTTTCCTTGTATGTCACAGGTTTTACATTGTGCTGCATAAAAATCTGGACGCAATTACGATAGGTGTAATTGATATGACCCCTCTGCACCCACAGGAATCCTTCTAGAAGATTCTTTTTTCAGCCCAGAGATGGATATATCGGAAACGCTCCCAACTTTCAAAGTACATGGCTCGAATTTGCCGCGCTTTCATTTGCAGATGTAACCAATTGTCAAATGAAGAAATAAAGGAGAATGGATATTTTGACGAAGTTTTCAGAATTAAATATTAGTGAAACAACACAAAAGGCATTATTGCGTATGGGGTTTGAAGAGGCAACTCCAATCCAAGAGGGAACAATCACTTTTGGTATGGAAGGCCGCGACGTAATCGGGCAAGCGCAGACAGGTACTGGTAAAACGGCAGCATTCGGTATTCCAATCATAGAAAAATTGGATCCAAAGAGTACTGCGGTTCAAGCATTGGTCATCGCACCAACTCGTGAATTAGCAATCCAGGTATCAGAAGAAATTTATAAAGTAGGCTACGGCAGCCGCGCGAAAGTTCTTTCCGTTTATGGCGGACAGGAAATCGGGCGTCAAATCCGTGCACTGCGCAATAATCCAAACATCGTTGTCGGTACGCCAGGACGTATTTTAGACCATATTAACCGTAAAACATTGAAGCTTGATAACGTTCAGACACTTGTATTGGACGAAGCGGATGAAATGTTGAACATGGGATTCATTGAAGATATCAACACGATTCTTGCAAGTGTGCCGGCTGAGCGCCAGACGTTGCTGTTCTCAGCAACAATGCCTGCTCCAATCCGCAAAATTGCAGAAACATTCATGAAAAACCCTGAAATTGTTAAAATCAAATCAAAAGAAATGACTGTTGAAAACATTGAACAGTTCTTCGTGAAATCTCACGAACGTGAAAAGTTTGATGTGTTATCAAGATTATTGAACGTTCAGCAGCCGGAACTTGCCATCGTGTTCGGACGCACTAAGCGCCGTGTCGATGAGCTTGCACATGCACTAAGTATCCGCGGCTATATTGCTGAAGGAATCCACGGTGACTTAACACAAGCGAAGCGTATGTCTGTATTGCGTCAGTTCAAAGACAATAAAATCGATGTATTGGTAGCAACAGACGTAGCTGCACGCGGATTGGATATTTCAGGTGTCACACACGTTTATAACTTTGATATTCCGCAAGATCCTGAAAGTTACGTTCACCGGATTGGCCGTACAGGCCGTGCAGGCAAAAGCGGAATCGCTGTTACATTCGTAACACCGCGTGAAATGGGTTACCTTCGTATTGTGGAGGAAACAACCAAGAAGCGTATGACTCCGTTAAAGCCGCCAACTTCTGATGAAGCTTTGCTTGAACAGAAGAAAATTGCGGTAGAAACTCTTGGCGAAGCAATTGAGCAGAAAAACTCAGAAGATTATGCTGGTTTTGCAGCACAATTGCTTGAGAAATATGATGCGAAAGAAATCGTGGCAGCAGCTCTAAAATCATTGACTAAAGACGTTGATGAGACACCTGTAAGTATTACAGAAGAGCGCCCGCTTCCTTCACGCAGACCATCTTCACGCTCGGGCGGCTATAAAGGCGGCAACCGCAGCGGCGGACGTTCACAAGGCGGACGCGGAAGAAGCTTCAGCGGCGGTTCAGGCGGATCGAGACGCAGCAGCGGACCGCGCGATGGCGGCAGAAGAGACAGCGGATCTTCAAGACGCAGCAGTAATCGTTCAGAGCGATAAAATAGAAACTACAAAATCCGGATCTGCTTTTTAGCAGCCCGGATTTTTTTGCTTTTAATATGATATGATCGACTAGAATGAAACGAGATGTCAGTTGTTCCAAATATACTGACAGGAACTCAGAAAGAGGTGGATCCAGTGAGACAGCAACCTGCAAACCAGATTTCCAGAAAAGGATTAACCGTGTGGAGATTATATGGGATTATACAAAGTTTGATCATTCTGGCCGTGGCAGCCGGTCTGGGCTTTCTCTCATACTTATTTGAATGGCCGGTCTGGATCATGATTGCCGTTGTAATTGTTGTACTTTTCTTTTTCTTTTTTTCTATTTATTTATTCCCGAAAATTCGTTGGGAGCGCTGGCGTTATGAAGTGCGCGAAGCGGAGATTGAGTTGCAGCACGGATTATTCATCGTGAATCGCACGCTTATTCCAATGGTGCGTGTCCAGCATGTCGATACGGCGGAAGGCCCTATCCTGCGTAAATATGGTTTGGCATCTATCACCATTTCCACCGCCGCGACCAATCATTTGATTCCTGCATTGGTGACGGAAGAAGCAGATGAACTGCGCAATCGCATTTCCACGTTTGCAAGGGTGGCGAAAGATGATGTCTGAACAACGGTATAAACTTCATTGGATATCGGCCGTCGTGGAAACAGCGAAAGCGCTGAAAGAGATGATCGGCCCATTTGTCATTTTAGTCGTGGTAAACGGATTTAAAGGGGAAGGCACGGCGCCTTGGTATGCCGAGTACTGGTCATTACTCTTATTCGGTGTGCTGATTTTGTCCATCTTGATTTCAGGCGTAGTAAAGTGGCGCCGCTTCGATTATTGGTTTGAAGATCAGGAGCTGCGCATAGTATCGGGATTGT
The DNA here is from genome assembly GCF_002109365.1 of Sporosarcina sp. P37. Lineage (NCBI taxonomy): Bacteria > Bacillati > Bacillota > Bacilli > Caryophanales > Caryophanaceae > Sporosarcina > Sporosarcina sp. P37. Next base: position 1,455,921 of record NZ_CP015349.1, on the reverse strand, counting down.
TTGTGCGGAAAAAGCGTTATATTCCCTTCGACCGTATTCAAAGCCTTGACTATACGGAAGGAATCTTTCACCGTCCGTTTCAGTTGGTGAAAGTGAAAATCGAAACAGCAGGTTCGTCTTCAGGCAAAGATGCGGAAGCAGAATTGACCGCGATTACGAAAGAGGCAGCGCAGCAGATTGAACAGGAAATTCAGAAGGCAAAGAAAATACGAATGATTGGACCGATGCCTGTAAGGTCTGATCAGAATGATTGGCAGCTGATCAGAGATACGGAGGAACTGCCTGCTGGTACGCAGCCGGCACCCGTCATTTTTTCTATGACGACAGGCGACTTGCTGATGCTTGCGACCACTTCAGGCGGAATTGGCGTTATTTTATCAGGAGCGTTTGTATTTTTGTCTCAAATTGAAGAACTTATTCCATTTGAATGGCTGTTTGGAGAATTGGAATCGTTTATCCGTTTTGGCGTCCTCGTCATAACGATTATGGTATTACTGGGATTCGCGGTTGTCTGGCTGCTTTCAGTTGTCATGACGTTCCTTGCAAATTATGATTTTAAAGTGATGCGCGAGAAAGATGATTTGGTCATTACACGCGGATTGCTTGAGAGGAAAAGGGTTACCGTTCCATTAAAACGTGTGCAAAATATTACGATTGCCGAAAATCCGCTCCGGCAGCTCTTCGGATACGGCGCTGTCGTTATAAACAGTGCCGGCGGAGTGGGGGAAGGTTCCCGCATTAAACTGTTCCCATTGGCGAAGCGAAACAGAATCATTGAACCGCTGCAGGAGCTGTTTCCAACTATCGATTTCAGTGAGCCGGCAGAGAGCATTGGCCGGCGAGGAAAACATTTTTATTACCGCTTTAAACTGTTTCTGACATTGATTCCGATAGCGATTGTTTCGTACCACTTTTTCCCGTACGGCCTGCTCGCTTTGTTGCTGCTTCCGTTAGTCTGGCTGCACGGCGTCTGGCAGTATAAAACCGCTGCGTATACGATCTTGCCGAAGCAGCTGACTATGCGCTTCCGCATAATCAGCCGGCAGACTGTATTTACCGAAAAGACCCGAATACAATCGATGGAGATGGACCAAAACTATTTCCACCGAAGAAAACATGTTGCGACGATCACGGCGAATGTCAAATCGGGTATGACTGTCGATGCGCCGGCAATTCGGCATATGCCGCAGGAAGAAGCAGAGAAGTTCCTGGCCTGGTATGAGTACCACCCGGAAAATGCAGAATTCCAAACGGAGCCGGACAGCTGATCTTGTCCGGCTCTTGATGATTAAATATTGCAGATGAGAAAGCGGCTGGATTGGCTCTGGGAGCTGCGTCCGAATCTTTCACCAGTCTTCGTTTCTGCTGGCCATAAGGTAATAACAAAAAACCAGACAAGTGTACCTTGTCTGGTGGTGGATGGCGCTATCTTTTTCGCCAGCTCACAATACGCTTGGGATTGAAGAAGCTGAGCCCGATTAAAAAGCCGGTGATCAGTCCTGCGATATGTGCCGTCACGTTGATATTGGTGCCGACGAACGTCATCACGATGCTGATGACGATGATTGGCAGAATCACCTGTCTCAGCTGCGGGAACGCATGCTTCGTATAATAGACCAATGCGCCGAACGCACCAAACACGCCGAAAATTGCACCGCTTGCTCCAACATGCGCGTAAGCTGGAGGCTGCAGGAAGTACGTTGCAATATCGCCGAATAATCCGGCTAACATGTAAATCGTAATAAAGCGTGCTTTTCCTGCGATTTTTTCCAGTTCAGGACCGAAAACAAACAGTGAGAACATATTGAACAGTAAATGCATAAAACCGCCGTGTAAAAACATCGGAGTGACTAAACGCCAATACTCACCGTTCGCAATGAGGAAGTTATCACCTAAACCGAATAAAAAGAGCCGATCGCCAATACCCGGAATCAATGTATAGATGAAGATTCCAATATTTAGTGCCAGTAAAAATGTTACAACAGGGTAAGCGCGGACATACTGTGAAAAATTTTCTGTTCGTATAAACATGGTTTCACCTCAATCTTCTGTACTGATTATACATAGTATTCAACTTGAATGGAAAGGAGATGTTCATTGTGATTCAAGGAATTGGCTTAGACATCGTAGAATTAGATCGTATAGCCCGTCTGGACGGCCGCAATGCGAAATTTCGTGAGCGGATTTTATCTGAGCGGGAGCTGCAAACCTATGAAACATTAAGCGGTCACCGAAAAACGGAGTATCTGGCAGGCCGCTTTGCAGCGAAAGAGGCATTTTCCAAAGCGCGGGGAACCGGTATTGGCGCCGATTGCAGTTTCCTTGATATAGAAGTCATCCCTGAAACGGGCGGCCGCCCGGTATTATACTTCCGCAAGCAGCTTGTACGAGGCTTTATCAGCATCACGCACACGCAAACTGCCGCCGCGGCACAGGTGGTTTTGATGGAATCCTGACAGTGCCTGAACTGAATTTAAAACAAGCTAGCATATTCGATTCATCCCTTTCATAAGATAAGCTACCCGAATTGATTGGAGAAAGGATGAATAGAATGCGGAAGAAAATGATGTTGTTGGCAATCGTAGCAGTCATGCTGGTACTGGGAGGATGCGGTAAGCCTTCTAAGGAAGATGTAATAAAAAAACTCAGCAGCAAGTGGAACGAAACGAAAGGCTATGAACTAAATGCCTCAATGGAAATCAAAACAGGTTCAGAGCCCCGGGTGTACGGCGTGGAAGTATGGCACACAAAACCGGAGTTTTACAAAGTAAATGTCACACAATCGGGCAGTGATGAGTCACAGATGATCGTCCGTAACGAGGAGGGCGTGTTTGTTATTACGCCGTCATTAGGCAAAACGTATAAATTCCAAAGTGACTGGCCGGCACAAAACAGCCAGGGGTATCTGATCGGGACGCTGGCGGATGATATAAAGGCTGATAAGAATGCAACAATGGAAGAGAAGGAAAAGGAATATGTGTTTGAAACTGCAACGCGCAATAATCATAAATCTCTATTGCCATCGCAGAAGATTCATATTGATAAAAAGACCTTGCTGCCAAGTAAGGTGACAATTCATGATGAAACAGGGGAAGAAAAGATCGCCATCAAATTCGACAAAATTGCTTTAGGTGTGGAACATAAAGTCGCTGAATACAAAGTGGAAATGGAAAAGCCAAAAGCAGAGGGTGATCAGGCAGAATCTGATGACAATGAATCAACGAAAGACGATGGGGAAGAGAAAGCGAAAGCAAATCAGCAAACCTATTATCCTTCCGCTAATTTAGAAGGCACAACGCTGTCAGATGAAAAGAGTGTAGAGATTGAGAGCGGCCAGCGCATTATCATGACGTTCAGCGGAGAGAAGGAATATGTGGTGATCCAGGAGCCTGCTGAAAAACCGTTGAATCAGCTGCCTGTATCCATTGAAGGAGATCCGGTCGATTTAGGATTCGCTGTGGCGGCATTAACGGAACAGTCGATTCATTGGGAAGCGAACGGCATGGCATTCTTCGTTGCGTCGGATATGTTAAGTAAGGAAGAATTGATCACCGTCGCCAATTCGATGACTGCAACAGAGTCGAAATAAGGGGAACTGAATCAATTGACTTGAATAGGCTGTTGGATGGATAATTAATTCATTCAGCAGTCTATCCTGTAATGAGGTGGAACGAAATGTTCAACGAAACAGAATATCGTGCAACCAGAGCAATTATAGATACAGCTGCCATTAAGCGTAACGCTGAACGGGTCATTTCTTTTCTGCCTGAAAACACGAAACTAATCGCTGTCGTCAAATCAGACGGTTATGGACACGGAGCTGCACGGGCCGCTGCCGCTGCAGTAGAGGCGGGAGCGGAAATGCTGGCCGTGGCTACACCGGATGAAGCGATGACGCTAAGAAGAATAATTCGGACAGTGGACATTCTCGTACTGGGCTGTTCGCCTGTTTCGTTCGCAGGTGTGGCGGCTGAGCATGATATTATTCTGACGGTAACAAGCGTAAATTGGGTAAAACAGCTCATCGGACAGAAAATAGCTGATAAAAAATGCAGAGTTCATGTAAAAATCGACAGCGGAATGGGTAGAATCGGAGTACGGACTGAGGAAGAGCTGATGCAGCTGATTGCTTGCATCAATGAAACCCCTCTGTCCATTGACGGGATATTTACACACTTCTCACGTGCGGATGAAAAAGACCGGGAGCCTACCCGGCGGCAATTTGAGCGATTTATGCGTCTGGTGAACTGCCTGCCTGAAAAACCGCGTCTTGTGCATGCGTCCAACAGTGCAGCTGCATTAGTATTTCCAGAATATGCACTGGATGCAGTCCGTTACGGCATCAGTCTTTATGGCATCGCGCCATCAGACGAAGTGGCGAAATGTTTGCCGTTCCCGCTTGAAAAAGCCATGACGATTGAAACGGAATTAGTGTATGCGAAAAGAACAGCGGCTGGTGAAAAAATCAGCTACGGCGGAAAGTACGAAGCAGCTGAAGGGGAATGGATCGGTACACTGCCGATCGGTTATGCAGACGGATTAAAACGTTCGCTGACAGGGCAGGAAGTGTTAATCGACGGCAAACGGGTTCCAATTGTCGGCACGATCTGCATGGATCAATGCATGATCCGTCTACCCTGTGAATACCCTGAAGGTGAAAAAGTCGTACTGATAGGCAGTCAAGGCAGTGAAGAGATCACCATGGAAGAATGGGCGGCCCGGTTACACACCATCCCGTATGAGATCGCTGTAACATTTTCAACGCGGATACCCAGAGTTCACATGTAAAAGGATTGAAACTATCCGGCGAAATATATGACGCAGTGACTATTCATTTCGACAAACTAACGACTAAACTTGTATTTCTTGTCATAAGACTTCAAACCTTGTCTTTTCATACTACAATATAAATGGTAAGATAGATTTGATATAGAAATAAAGGGATGGGTTTGTCGGAGGTGCTCGATTTGCGTACGGATAAAAACGAAAAAAGAATAATTAGTATAGCCTCAACCAGATTGCAACAGCAAAATGAAGACGCAATCTTTCAATGGGAGCAAGTGCAAGAAGATTTCGTTTATATGACAGGTGAGAAACATATCAAGAATGGTGAAGCTTCCATAATACGCGAAGCCATGATCAGAGGTTATGTGGAAATGTCGCAAATCAACCTCAACATAGCGGCAGAATGTTTATATGCGGAATTCGAAGCTCAGCATACCGTGGAACGTTGCGTCAGCGGAGGATGAAAAGTTGGCAATTAAACGCGGAGACGTCTTTTTTGCAGATTTGTCGCCTGTAGTCGGTTCTGAACAGGGAGGGACCAGACCGGTGCTGATCATTCAAAATGACATTGGCAACCGGTTCAGTCCCACAGTGATTGTGGCAGCCATTACTGCGCAAATACAAAAAGCAAAGTTGCCGACACATGTCGAAATTACAGCGGCGCGGCATGGATTCGAGCGGGATTCAGTGATCCTGCTCGAGCAAGTCCGCACGATCGACAAGTCGAGGCTCACAGACAAAATAACACACTTAGACGATGCGTTAATGAAAAAAGTCGACGAAGCATTGCAGGTAAGCTTCGGGCTTATTAAATTTTAGCATACATATTCCAATCATCATTTATAGCAGAATGATACCAGCGCCGAATGGCTGCTCAAAAAAACACTATAGCCAACCGGTTATAGTGTTTTTCTATAGTTTTTTAATAAATACAAGTTAAAACATGTAGTTTTTGCAGATTTTCGATACAATAGTGATAACTGAAGTCTAGGGAGGAATCAATACCGATGAATGAAGTCATGAAGAAAGGTATATCCGAAAATATAGATACAATCACCACTCGGTGGATAGAGTCTATGAAAGGAAGCACCGATGAACGTTTTCTGGAGTTAATGCCGTCAGCTGTGGTAGCGACAACGAGCAGAGAGTTCACGGAACTGATGACATCGAATCTGTCGAATCGCGAGCAAGTGGACAAGGAACGATTGGACGAGTTCACAGAGAAAATTATTCATTTTGGCTGGTCTATTAAATTTATCAACCGTGCAATTGATACATTTTCGTCTGTAGTATATGAATTGTTTTTCGAGAAAGGTATCTTGGACGAATCTAATTTGCGTCAAGGAATCGGTATATTTTCCAACTGGATCAACCCCTTGCGTGAAAGTATTATAGAAGAGTATGCGACAAAGTGGGAGCGGACGGACAGCTTGCAGAAAATTGCTTTACAAGAGCTTTCGGCATCACTTATTCCTGTATTTGATAAAATATCTGTTATGCCGCTGGTCGGTACAATCGATACGGAACGTGCGAAATTGATTATGGAAAATTTGCTTGAAGGTGTGGTCAAGCAGCGTGCTGAAGTGGTTCTGCTGGACATCACCGGTGTTCCTGTTGTAGATACGATGGTGGCGCACCATATTATCCAGGCTGCAGATGCCGTTCGCTTAGTTGGAGCGAAATGTATGCTGGTTGGTATCCGGCCTGAAATTGCACAGACGATTGTTACACTGGGCATTAACCTGACTGACTTTTCGACGACAAGCACATTGCGAAGAGGTATGCAAAAAGCGCTTGAAATGACAGGACGTACAATTGTGGAGGAGGAAGAGTAGGATGAAGATGCGAATCCCGATTCTAAAACTTAAAGACACATTGATTGTATCGATACAAGTAGAATTAGATGACCAGACTGCTTTGCAATTCCAGGAAGATTTATTGAATCAGCTGCATAAGACCTCTGCGCGCGGTGTAGTGATCGATCTGACTCCTATTGATTTCATTGATTCATTCATCGCCAAAGTTTTGGGAGATGTGATTCATATGACGGGTCTCATGGGCGCGAAGGTTGTTATTACTGGAATTCAGCCGTCTGTAGCCATTACACTAATTGAATTAGGCATCCGTTTGGAGAATGTAACCACTGCATTAGATTTGGAGAACGGGTTAGAGAAATTGACTAGAGAATTGGAGGCCTGACCATGGAACACAGGTCTTCTATAGAGATCAAAACGGAATGGGATATTGTTGCTGCCAGACAGTTAGGGCGAAATGAAGCCAAAAGTACAGGGTTTGGCACGGTAGACCAAGCCCGAATCACGACTGCCATCAGTGAGCTGGCAAGAAATATTTACTTATACGCGGGAAAAGGCCGGATTGAAATTGAATCTGTCAAGGTCGGTCAACGGGCAGGGCTGATCATCAAAGCGTCTGACGAAGGTCCGGGGATTTCAGACTTGCAAAAAGTGATGGAAGACGGATATACCACTTCGGGAGGTCTGGGCGCAGGAATGCCTGGTGTTAAACGATTAATGGATGATTTTACTATAGAAACAGAAGTGGGTGTCGGTACCACTATTACAGCGACGAAATGGTTGCACTAGGAGTGAGGAGTATTGCCACAGGAAGCCGGTAAGCAGTATAAGCAAATGCTGGAGAATTATCTGCGCTCCCAGGGTGAAGAAGACCTTTATTTGGGTCAGCAATTCAGCCGAAGCTTTATTGAAAAGAATATTGCGCCGGAAGATGTCATCAGTATTCATAAGACATCTATTGAAGAGCTGATCGACGATTTGCCGGCAGATGTAGGCGTGTCTTTCGATTTCTTAATTGAAATGATGATTCATTATGGACTGGCACTAAAAGAACATCAAAGTTTAATCCGCAAGCAGGAAGCCATTCAAACAGAGATGGACATTGCAGTTCGTGTGCAAAACACGTTATTACAAACAGCCGCTCCTGTAGTGGAGGGGCTGGAAATCGGCTGGGTTTCCAGACCGGCGAAGCAAATGAACGGCGATTACGTCTATTTCCTGAATGATACAACACATGAGGTGTGCCTCGCGGTTGCGGATATTATCGGCAAAGGAATTTCGGCAGCGATGCATATGTCCATGGTGAAGTTCGGCATGGACAGTATGCGATACGAAAAAAGAAGTCCTTCTGAAGTTCTGCGCATCATCAATAAGATGGTAGAAAAAAGCGTTGCCGATTCGATGTTCATTTCCATGTTCTATGGAAAGTACGATACAGATAATGAAATATTCCGCTACTCTTCAGCTGGCCACGAACCGGCAATTTTTTATCGCGCAGCAGCGGATGAATTCAGCTTGCTTGAAAGCAAAGGGTTATTGCTGGGTGTTCAGGAAGAAGCAGAGTATGAAGAGCGGACAGTCCATCTGAATAATGGCGATTTTATTGCGATTATGACAGACGGCGTGACCGAAACAAGAACGGAAAAAGGCTTTATTGAATTGGACGTCATTGAGAAATTGCTTCGCGATGTGCGCTCGGAAAGTGCACAGGCGATGGTCGACTATTTATTTAATGAACTTTCCAAAATGCAAAACTACCAGCTGCATGATGACTTCACACTGGTTATTTTGAAAAAAACAAAATAAAGGTTTAATAATTTTGGAAGTGGGTATAAAACAAGGAGTGCACAGCGGGCAAGGCAGCTGTGGACACTTAAAAATAGAGAAACCGATCGGGGTGGCGAAATGAATTTACAAGTAGAGCAAGTAGATAAAGATTTAGTTCATAATTTCAAGATTATCGGAGAAATTGATATATATACAGCGCCAAAGCTAAAAGAGCATCTGGCAAATTTAGAACAGGCTGCAGGAATGGAAGTTGAACTGGATCTGTCTGAAGTAAACTATATGGATAGTACTGGTTTAGGTGTATTCGTAGGTTTTTACAAAGAAGTGAAAGCGAATAATGGAAGTTTAGTGATTAAAGGATTGAATCAGCGCCTTTACCGTTTGTTCGAGATTACAGGCCTCAGCGATATTATGGAGATAGAACAATCAAAAGGTGGCGAAGATAATGCAGGCGTTTGATTACATCGAGATTAAAGTACCAGCTAAAGCCCAATACGTTGGCGTGGCCCGATTAGCGATCTCAGGTCTTGCCAGCCGTGTAGGTTTTACATACGATGAAATTGAAGATTTGAAGATTGCGGCGAGTGAAGCTGTGACGAATGCGGTGCAGCACGCATACGCTGATGAAAAAAAAGGTGAAGTGATTTTAGGCTGTGCAATTTACGAAGATCGTCTTGAAATCGTCGTAACAGATCACGGCCAAAGCTTTAATTTCGAAGAAACTAAGAAGAAGGTCGGTCCCTACCAAGACTGGAATGAAGACTCTCCCCTGCGAGAAGGCGGGTTAGGGCTTTACTTAATGGAAACTTTAATGGATGAAGTAAAAGTTGACCAGGGAGAGGGTGTCATTGTTTTCATGACCAAGTATTTGGGCAGAGAGCGGGGGGAGGACCATGTCAAATCAACAGTCTTCTCGTGATAATGAAACAAAAGCACAAGTTATTCAATGGATACATGATTATCAGGAGAATAATGACGAACATGCACAAACGCAGCTGGTCCTTCATTATGAACGACTGGTTCATTCCATTGCGCGCAAATATTCACGGGGCCAATCCCATCATGAGGATATCGTGCAGGCCGGGATGCTCGGCCTGTTAGGTGCAATCCGCCGCTATGACCCGGAACAGGGCCGGAACTTTGAAGCGTTTGCTGTCCCTACAATTATTGGAGAAATTAAACGTTTTCTTCGGGATAAGACGTGGGCCGTTCATGTGCCCCGCCGAATCAAGGAACTTGGACCAAAAATTAAAGCGGCGGTTGAAGCGCTGACAATAGAATTCCAGCGTTCGCCGATGGTGTATGAAATTGCAGAGTATCTCGGCACTGACGAAGAATTAGTGCTCGAAGCAATGGAGATGGGCAGAAGCTATCAGGCACTCTCTATCGATCATACATTGGATGCAGACTCAGAAGGCGGAACGATTACACTGCTCGATATTATAGGGGAAACCGATGATGGTTTTGAGAAAACAGACCAGCGCATGCTTGTATTGGAAGCACTGAACGTTTTGAGCGAGCGGGAACGACAGATCATCCAGTATACATATATCGATCAGATGAGTCAGAAAGAAGCTGGTGAATTGCTGGATATCTCACAAATGCATGTATCCCGGCTGCAGCGAAAAGCGATTAAAAAACTACAGGAAGCAATTCTTACGAGTGGTGGTGCGAATTAGTGGAAACTTTCGAGAATGACTATGTAGAGGCATATATATATCAACAGTCTAAAAAAGGCAATAGAGATTCTGGAGATGCGTACTACATTCATTCAGAAGAAGATTATTTCATTTGCGCAATTGCAGACGGACTGGGAAGCGGTACCGAGGCGAAAGAATCTGCTGAAGTGATTCCGAAAGTCCTGGCAGCCTACCACCATGAATCGCCTGATGATTTATTGCTTCGCTGCAATAAACAAATGCTTCGCAAGCGCGGTGCGGCAGTGGGGATTGTAAAAGTATACTTTGCACAGCAAACGTTGGAGTATAGCTGTGTCGGCAATATCCGCCTCTATATTTTGCAATCAAACGGTCAAATGATTTATCCGCTGCCTGTCATGGGCTATTTATCGGGACGGCCGCAAACACCCCGTGCGCAGCGGTACCCGTATAATCGTAACGACCGGTTCTTCCTTCATTCAGACGGTGTGAATTTACGCAGCCCTAAAAAGTATTTACAGGAAAACTCCACTCCGTATCAGTTGTACAAGAAGATTGAAGATACTATCGGAGATCAGGATGATGCAACATTCATCGCTGCCAACCTGCTTCATTAATTTGAAGCGGTTTTTTTGTGCCTGAAAATAAATGGCTGCCGCAGGAAACTAGTTTCAATACATGCTATTATATGGAATGAAGAAAGGGTGGTTGAATTGTCAAGAGATCTTATGGAAGCAACTGCAAGCCGTGCAGGAATTGATAAACGCCAAACGGCAAGTGTCATCGCACTGTTAGAAGAAGGCAACACAGTACCTTTTATTGCACGTTACCGTAAAGAAGCAACAGGTTCACTCGATGAAGTCCAGATAAAAGACATTGAAGACGCTTATCATTATGTGAAATCCCTTGAGCAGCGTAAAGAGGAAGTCCTTCGTTTAATAGAAGAACAAGGAAAGCTGGATGATGCGTTAAAAGCAGAAATTGAACGTGCGACGGTATTGCAGCGAATCGAAGACTTATATCGCCCTTATAAACAAAAACGCCGCACAAAAGCAATGATCGCTATCGAAAATGGCCTGGAGCCTTTGGCGGATCAACTGATGCAGCAGTCATCTGAAAATATTGAAACTGCAGCACAATCGTATATCAATCCTGAAAAAGAAATCCATACTGCAGAAGACGCGTTGGAAGGCGCAAAGTTCATTATTGCGGAAAGAGTATCAGAAGACGCAGCGATGAGAGAAAAAATCAGAAAAACCACATGGGCGTCAGGCAAACTGGCGGCCGGGCTGAAAAAAGGTGCAGAAGACGAGCGGAAAGTCTTTGAAAATTATTATGAATACGAAGAGCCGCTGAATAAAATCGTTCCTCACCGGGTGCTGGCCATTAATCGCGGAGAGAAAGAAGACGTATTGCGTGTCAGTGTAAGTTTTCCGGCTGAACGAATTGTCGGCGATCTTGAGCGCATGTACCTCAAACGCAACCCATCCTCTTCAGCACCATATATAAAAGAGGCATTGGAAGATTCATTCAAACGGTTAATTGCTCCTTCTATTGAAAGGGAAGTGCGGACTGCGCTGACAGAAACTGCTGAAACACAAGCCATCCATGTGTTTTCAGAAAACCTGCGCAGCCTATTATTACAGCCGCCGTTAAAAGGGAGAACCGTGCTCGGCGTGGACCCTGCATTCAGAACAGGATGCAAATTGGCGGTGGTAGATGAAACAGGAAAACTTCACGATATCTCCGTCATCTATCCGCACCCGCCAAAACCTCAAAAAGAAGCATCGAAAAAGGTCATTATGGATTTATTGAAGAAATACCCGATATCCATCATCGCCATCGGTAACGGTACAGCATCACGAGAAACAGAGAAATTCATCGTTGATTTGATTAAAGAAGCGGACAAGCCGGTTTCCTACGTAATCGTCAATGAAGCTGGCGCCAGTGTTTATTCTGCATCTGCGAAAGCGAGAGAAGAATTTCCAGACCTTCAAGTCGAACAGAGAAGTGCTGTATCTATTGCGCGCCGTCTGCAGGATCCATTATCGGAACTCGTGAAAATCGATCCCGGTTCCATTGGCGTCGGGCAATACCAGCATGACGTCGCGAAAAAGAATCTAACGGACTCCCTTTCATTTGTTGTAGAAACAGCGGTGAACAGAGTGGGGGTCAACGTCAATACCGCCTCATCCTCACTGTTGCAGTATGTCTCAGGGTTATCAAAAACTGTGGCGGAGAATATTGTCAAGGCGAGGGAAGAAGCAGGCAAGTTCACAAAACGCACGGATTTAAAGAAAGTTCCGAGACTTGGCGCCAAAACTTATGAACAGGCAATCGGTTTTCTGCGTATACCGGAATCGGCAGAACGTTTTGATTCAACGGGTATTCACCCGGAAAGCTACAAAGTGGCAGAAGCAGTATTAAAAGAACTGAACTTGGATAAAACGCAGCTTGGCACTGAAGAGGCAGCAGCTGCACTGGGACAGGTAGATGTTCCAAAACTCGCTGAACAGCTGGATGTAGGGGAAATTACGCTTCGGGACATCATAGAGACGCTGCGGCGTCCGAATCGCGACCCGCGTGATGATTATCCTCAGCCTTTATTAAAAGCAGACGTTCTGGATATTAAAGATGTGCACGAAGGGATGGAGCTGCAGGGAACGGTCCGTAATGTGGTGGATTTCGGCGCGTTTGTTGACATTGGTGTTTCCGAAGACGGACTGGTTCATATCTCCAAAATGAAGAAGGGATATGTCAAACATCCGCTGGACGTCGTTGCATCGGGTGATATTGTTACGGTATGGATAGACTCTGTCGACCGTCAAAAAGGACGTATTGCATTGTCCATGCTTCCTCTTAAGAAATAAAGGAGAGAATCAGCATGTCAGAAGAACAACTACAGCAGCTGGTTGAACGTATTTCAATTGATGTTTTCCATAAACCATTTCTTCATCAGGCAGTTTTTAATAGCAGACTGCGGACAACTGGCGGCCGCTATAAGCTGGCCGATCACTTTATAGAGATTAACCCGCTCGTCATTGAACTCCATGATGAGGAAGAGCTGATCGGAATTATCAAACACGAACTCTGTCATTATCATCTTCATTTAGAAGGCAAGGGGTATAAGCACGGTGATCAGGATTTCAAACAGCTTCTAAAACAAACAAATTCGCCGCGTCATTGTAAGCCGCTTGTAAAGCGCCCGGCAAAAAGAGCACTGCTGCACATGTACCGCTGTACAGCCTGCGGGTTAGATTACCCAAGACGAAGAAGAATGGATTGCACGAAATACCGCTGTGGTAAGTGTGCCGGAAAGATTATGAAGGTCGAATAACGTAAGAAGGCATTCGGTCATCTGAACCGGATGCCTTTT
>NZ_CP015349.1:1080000-1440000 GCF_002109365.1 Sporosarcina sp. P37 | reverse complement strand
GCCCGTCACACCACGAGAGTTTGTAACACCCGAAGTCGGTGGGGTAACCCTTACGGGAGCCAGCCGCCGAAGGTGGGACAGATGATTGGGGTGAAGTCGTAACAAGGTAGCCGTATCGGAAGGTGCGGCTGGATCACCTCCTTTCTAAGGATTATGTTCTCTTGTCTGAAATATGACAGAAACATTCGGAAGATGAATCTCCGATTCATCACGTTAACGTTTTGCGTTCAGTTTTGAAGGCTCATTTTTTGAGTGTTCAAAGCTTTTTTCTTGTTCATTGAAAACTGGATAAAACGACATTGAAAGTAATCAAGTAATCAACCGAATTGCATAGTCATATGCAGTTCAAGCAATCTTTTTAACCTTCTGATTCCTATCGCTAGGATGACGTTGGACCTTTTATAGGTTAAGTTAGAAAGGGCGCACGGCGGATGCCTTGGCACTAGGAGCCGATGAAGGACGGCACTAACACCGATATGCTTCGGGGAGCTGTAAGTAAGCTTTGATCCGAAGATTTCCGAATGGGGAAACCCACTGTCCGTAATGGGACAGTACGTGTATGTGAATACATAGCATACTCGTGGCACACCCGGAGAACTGAAACATCTAAGTACCCGGAGGAAGAGAAAGAAACATCGATTCCCTTAGTAGCGGCGAGCGAAACGGGAAGAGCCCAAACCAAGAAGCTTGCTTCTTGGGGTTGTAGGACACTCTATACGGAGTTACAAAGGAATGCATTAGACGAAGCGACCTGGAAAGGTCTGCCGCAGCGGGTAAAAGCCCCGTAGTCGAAAGTGCATTCCCTCCAGAGTGGATCCTGAGTACGGCGGAACACGTGAAATTCCGTCGGAATCCGGGAGGACCATCTCCCAAGGCTAAATACTCCCTAGTGACCGATAGTGAACCAGTACCGTGAGGGAAAGGTGAAAAGCACCCCGGAAGGGGAGTGAAATAGAACCTGAAACCGTGCGCTTACAAATTGTCAGAGCCCGTTAATGGGTGATGGCGTGCCTTTTGTAGAATGAACCGGCGAGTTACGATTCCATGCAAGGTTAAGCTGAGAAAGCGGAGCCGCAGCGAAAGCGAGTCTGAATAGGGCGAATGAGTATGGGGTCGTAGACCCGAAACCAGGTGATCTACCCATGTCCAGGGTGAAGGTCAGGTAACACTGACTGGAGGCCCGAACCCACGTATGTTGAAAAATGCGGGGATGAGGTGTGGGTAGCGGTGAAATTCCAATCGAACCTGGAGATAGCTGGTTCTCTCCGAAATAGCTTTAGGGCTAGCCTCAAACGAAAGAATCTCGGAGGTAGAGCACTGTTTGGACGAGGGGCCCATCCCGGGTTACCGAATTCAGACAAACTCCGAATGCCGATGATTTATGTTTGGGAGTCAGACGGTGGGTGATAAGATCCATTGTCGAGAGGGAAACAGCCCAGACCACCAGCTAAGGTCCCCAAGTATCTGTTAAGTGGAAAAGGATGTGGCGTTGCCCAGACAACCAGGATGTTGGCTTAGAAGCAGCCATCATTTAAAGAGTGCGTAATAGCTCACTGGTCGAGTGGCGCTGCGCCGAAAATGTACCGGGGCTAAACAGATCACCGAAGCTGTGGATTGACCGTATGGTCAATGGTAGGAGAGCGTTCCAAGGGTGTTGAAGCTGGACCGGAAGGACTGGTGGAGCGCTTGGAAGTGAGAATGCCGGTATGAGTAGCGAAAGAAGGGTGAGAATCCCTTCCACCGAATGCCCAAGGTTTCCTGAGGAAGGCTCGTCCGCTCAGGGTTAGTCAGGACCTAAGTCGAGGCCGATAGGCGTAGACGATGGACAACAGGTTGATATTCCTGTACCACCTCCCCGCCGTTTGAGTAATGGGGGGACGCAGTAGGATAGGGTGAGCACACAGTTGGTTGTGTGTCTAAGCAGTGAGGTGGAGAACGAGGCAAATCCCGTTCTCATATAACACTAGGCTGTGATGGCAAGGAGATTTATCTCCGGAGTCCCTGATTTCACACTGCCAAGAAAAGCCTCTAGCGAGGCGGGAGGTGCCTGTACCGCAAACCGACACAGGTAGGCGAGGAGAGAATCCTAAGGTGATCGAGAGAACTCTCGTTAAGGAACTCGGCAAAATGACCCCGTAACTTCGGGAGAAGGGGTGCTCTGGTAGGGTGAATAGCCCGAGAGAGCCGCAGTGAATAGGCCCAGGCGACTGTTTAGCAAAAACACAGGTCTCTGCAAAATCGTAAGATGACGTATAGGGGCTGACGCCTGCCCGGTGCTGGAAGGTTAAGAGGAGGGGTTAGCGCAAGCGAAGCTCTGAATTGAAGCCCCAGTAAACGGCGGCCGTAACTATAACGGTCCTAAGGTAGCGAAATTCCTTGTCGGGTAAGTTCCGACCCGCACGAAAGGCGTAACGATCTGGGCACTGTCTCAACGAGAGACTCGGTGAAATTATAATATGCGTGAAGATGCGCATTACCCGCGACAGGACGGAAAGACCCCGTGGAGCTTTACTGTAGCCTGATATTGAATTCCGGTGCAGCCTGTACAGGATAGGTAGGAGCCTTGGATTCCGGAGCGCCAGCTTCGGAGGAGGCATTGGTGGGATACTACCCTGGCTGTATTGGACTTCTAACCCTTGCCCGTGATCCGGGCAGGAGACAGTGTCAGGTGGGCAGTTTGACTGGGGCGGTCGCCTCCTAAAGAGTAACGGAGGCGCTCAAAGGTTCCCTCAGAATGGTTGGACATCATTCGCAGAGTGCAAAGGCATAAGGGAGCTTGACTGCGAGACCTACAAGTCGAGCAGGGTCGAAAGACGGACTTAGTGATCCGGTGGTTCCGCATGGAAGGGCCATCGCTCAACGGATAAAAGCTACCCCGGGGATAACAGGCTTATCTCCCCCAAGAGTCCACATCGACGGGGAGGTTTGGCACCTCGATGTCGGCTCGTCGCATCCTGGGGCTGTAGTCGGTCCCAAGGGTTGGGCTGTTCGCCCATTAAAGCGGCACGCGAGCTGGGTTCAGAACGTCGTGAGACAGTTCGGTCCCTATCCGTCGCGGGCGCAGGAAATTTGAGGAGAGCTGTCCTTAGTACGAGAGGACCGGGATGGACATACCGCTGGTGTACCAGTTGTCTTGCCAAAGGCATCGCTGGGTAGCTATGTATGGACGGGATAAATGCTGAAAGCATCTAAGCATGAAGCCCCCTTCAAGATGAGATTTCCCATTACGCAAGTAAGTAAGATCCCTCAAAGATGATGAGGTGGATAGGTCTGGGGTGGAAGTACGGCGACGTATGCAGCTGACAGATACTAATCGATCGAGGACTTAACCTATTATAAAAAGAAGTTACTTGAAATACCCAATGTCTTTTATTCAGTTTTGAGTGAACAAGCTTTACTCAAGAAGTCTAGTAACGATGGCGAAGAGGTCACACCCGTTCCCATACCGAACACGGAAGTTAAGCTCTTCAGCGCCGATGGTAGTTGGGGGTTTCCCCCTGTGAGAGTAGGACGTTGCTAGGCTTTAATTTTTTTTTGCTCTTTTTAAGGTCCCGTGGTGTAGCGGTTAACATGCCTGCCTGTCACGCAGGAGATCGCGGGTTCGATTCCCGTCGGGACCGCCATATTTTAACATTCCAAACGATTTCACCTTTACCGGTGCAATCGTTTTTTTATTGTAATCAGGCAGGGCCGTCTTCTTGGCTTTTGTTTTGAACAGTTTTTCTGTACACTAGTACTATGATAGGAAGAGAAAGGTGCGTTGGCTGTGTGGAAGAAAGAAATCGAGTCTGTAGAAGAGATGGAAATGCTGGCCGCCGAGATTGGCCGCCGGCTGAGGCCACCCGACGTGCTGACACTTGAAGGCGATCTTGGAGCCGGTAAGACAACATTCACAAAAGCCCTTGCGAAAGCGATTGGGGTTACGCGGACAGTCAGCAGTCCTACGTTTACAATTGTGAAGCAGTACGAAGGGGATTACCCTTTCAATCATCTGGATGTGTATCGGTTAGCCAATAGCGAAGAAGACTTAGGGTGGGACGAGCTGTTTTACGGAGATGCGATTTCTGTGGTGGAATGGGCACAATTCATTCAAGATGAACTGCCTGATCAGCGTCTGGAATTAGTGATTCATCATACAGGACCTGATTCCCGCCAAGTTGAATGCATTCCAAAAGGCGAACGATTTACACGCATTTGTGAGGAGATTTTTACATGATATGGTTAGGTATTGATACAGCAAATTCCCCATTGTCAGTAGCTATTGTCAAAGATGATGTGTTATTGATTGAAGAATCGAGCATGATGAAGGTCAATCACTCGCTGCGTGCGATGCCCGCTGTGGAAGAGGCGTGCCGGAAAGCGGATATTACGCCTTCAGATATTGACGCGATTGCCGTTTCAGAAGGACCTGGCTCGTATACTGGCGTGCGTATAGGCGTAACGATTGCGAAGACACTTGCATGGACTCTTAAAAAACCGCTGTACGGTGTTTCAAGCCTTAAAGCTCTTGCAATGAACGGACAGCTTTACACGGGCCTGATCTGTTCGTTAATTGATGCGAGAAGATCTAATGTCTATGCCGGTGTTTATCGTGCGGAAGGTTCTGATCTGGCAAATGTACTGGAAGACCAGCATTGTGCATTAGCAGACTTGCTTGGTCAGCTGCGCGACTATAATGAACCGGTCCTATTTGTCGGTGAAGACGTAAAGATTCATAAAGCCATGATCTGTGAGCATCTTGGCGAACAGGCGCAGTTTGTTTCATTCGTAATGAATGTGCCGCGCGCTTCTTCTGCTATTTTATTGGCTCAGCAGACAGAAGAGGCGGAGACGGTGCATACGTTTACGCCGCAGTATAAACGGATAACCGAGGCGGAAGCCAATTTGGCAAAGAAGGAGTCTTCCCATGAGTCATGAGGTGCAATTTCGAAAAATGACGCAGGAGGACATTCCTGCGGTTGCGGCTATTGAGCGTGAATCGTTTGCAACGCCTTGGACAGAAGAAATCTTTGAGCATGAGTTGACCGGCAATGCCTATGCTCATTACATTGTAGCAGAGCTCGACGGGGAAGTAGTCGGACATTGCGGCATGTGGATCGTTCTGGATGAGTGCCATATTACGAATGTAGCTGTACTGTCTGCGCATCGCGGTAAGGGATATGGTGAAGATTTAATGCGTCAGGCGATGGAGCTTTGCCGTTTAAACGAAGTGAAGACAATGACACTTGAAGTGCGTGTCAGCAATGAACCGGCCCGATCGTTGTATCGGAAGCTCGGTTTCCAGGAAGGCGGCATCAGAAAAAACTATTATACCGACGACCATGAAGATGGTCTCGTCATGTGGGTGGAGTTCTCATGAGGAAAGATCATTATATTTTAGGAATTGAAACGAGCTGTGATGAAACTGCAGCGTCAATTGTGAAAAACGGCACGGAGATTATCTCTTCTATTGTGTCTTCACAGATTCAGCAGCAGAAGCAATTTGGCGGTGTTGTACCGGAAATCGCTTCCCGTCTGCACGTTGAACAGATTACGCTTGTCATCGAAGAAGCTTTGCGTGAAGCGAAGCTGGAGCCAAGCGATCTGGAAGCGGTGACTGTGACGGAAGGCCCCGGCTTAGTGGGAGCATTGCTGATCGGCATCAATGCAGCGAAGGCTTTTGCATTTGCGAATCAGTTGCCGTTGATCGGTGTGCACCATATCGCAGGACATGTTTATGCCAATCAGCTGATTCACGAAATGGAATTCCCATTGCTTGCGCTAATCGTCTCCGGCGGCCACACGGAACTTGTTGTGATGAAATCGCACGGCTCATTTGAATTGATTGGTGAGACGCGCGATGATGCAGCGGGAGAAGCGTATGATAAAGTAGCCCGTGTGCTTGGTCTGCCGTATCCCGGGGGTCCTCAAGTGGATCGTCTCGCATTGGAGAGTGAGGAAAGTGTTGACTTCCCTCGTGCCTGGCTGGAAGCAGATTCGTATGACTTCAGTTTCAGCGGATTAAAATCGGCTGTCATCAATTATAAACACAACATCGAGCAAAAAGGCGGGCAGATCAATCACGGTCACGTCGCGGCCGGATTCCAGCAAAGTGTTGTGGACGTATTAACCGTCAAGACAGTGAAGGCAGCAAAAGAATATGAGGTAAAACAAGTGATTGCAGCGGGAGGCGTCGCTGCAAATCAAGGGTTGAGAAAATCATTGACCTCCGCGCTTGAAAAGGAAGGAATTCCATTTTACGTTCCTCCTATTTCATTGTGCACAGACAACGCGGCAATGATTGCCGCAGCTGGCTATGAAATGTGGAAAAGCGGTGTGCGAAGCGATTTCCGAATGAACGGACGGCCCGGCATGCCGTTAACTTCATGGGATTAACAAAGGAATGCTAAATCGGCCGCCCAGATGCGGCAGGCGTAAGACAAAGAGGCGAAGCGGCGCACTTTGCCGCACAGCCGCTTTGCCTTACGACCCGAGCATCTGGCCGATTTAGCTGGACAATTAAAGAAATGCTAAATCGGCCGCCCAGATGCGGCAGGCGTAAGGCAAAGAGGCGAAGCGGCGCACTTTGCCGCACAGCCGCTTTGCCTTACGACCCGAGCATCTGGCCGATTTAGCTGGACAATTAAAGAAAAGCTAAATCGGCCGCCCCGATTCGACCCGGGTTTCCGGCCAATCTAAGCAGATACACACAGTTTGCTAACTTTCAGCAAATTGTGTGTTTTTTTGTGAAACGAATATTCATTTGTCAATAGGGAACATTCGTACTTATGCACAATTTGTGGACAGTTTGTGGGTAAGTTCTGTAATGTGCAAGACGTAACCGTATACATTTTGGATAACTTTGTGGATTGTTTATCTAATAACTGTGGATAATGTTCATAACTATGTTCATATGTGTTTAAATCGCGATTTTATCTGTGGAAAAGATTGTGGAGAATAAAAGTGGTTTTTGGCTGATAGGTTTATAATGAAATAGTGAAAATGACGAATAATCGCGAAGAAATTGAGAGTTTTGTCGGTTGTTGTCGGAAAAACGGTCATGCTGAGTGAAAAATTGGAGCAATGGGGCGTTTTCAAATGTACTCGACTTTGTCGGGACAAGTTTTATCAACAGGTAAAAGCGGACCTTCCTTAGAAAGTCCGCTTGTTCCTTATAAATTTTCCAGCTCGTCCTGCAGTACCAGCCATTCTTCAGATTGTTCATCGTGAACCGCTTGCAGTTCGTCGATTTGACGCTGGATGTCCATCAGTTCGACGTGATCGTTCGCCAGCTCAGGATCGAGCAGCCTGGCCTGCAAAGTTTCGATTTCTTGTTCCGCAGCTTCCATCTTCTTTTCGATGTCTGCTATAGTCCGGGTTAAACGCCGTTCCTGACGCTGTTGTTCTTTATTGGCTATTTCCTTTTTGACGGCGGGTTGTTTCGTTTGCTGTTCAAGTTGCACAGCTTCTGCGATTTCCTCCATCTCGGTTTTTTTCTCAATATAGTAGTCGTAGTCTCCCAAGTATTCCACAGCCCCGTCATCACTCATTTCAATGACTTTGGTTGCCAGCCGGTTGATGAAGTACCGGTCATGAGATACGAACAGAATGGTGCCAGGAAAATCGTCGAGTGCGTTTTCAAGGATTTCCTTGCTGTCGAGATCGAGATGGTTCGTCGGCTCGTCCAGAACGAGCGTGTTGGATTTCTCAAGCATCAGCTGCGCCAATGAAAGCCGTGCTTTTTCTCCGCCTGATAAAGAAGTGACCAGTTTTTCAATGTCGTCACCTGTGAACAGGAAGCGTCCGAGCAATGAGCGCACATCTTTTTCATTCATCAGTGGCCAGTTATCCCAGATTTCCTGCAGAACGGTGCCAGAACCGATCAAGGTTGCCTGATTCTGATCATAGTAGCCGAATTGCACATTCGTACCGTATCGAATTTCGCCGCCCATCAGTTCATTGCGTTTAACAATCGTTTTCAGCAATGTTGATTTGCCGACGCCATTGGGGCCGATAAATGCCACGCGGTCGCCTTTATAGATCCGCAGATTAATATGCTTTGAAACGGGCTCCGAGCCATAGCCGATTTTTACGTCATCAAGTGACAGTACATCATTGCCGCTCGGCCGGTCCAGTGTGAAGGAGAAGCTGGCTGACTTTTCATCACCTTCCGGGGAATCCATCCAGTCTCTGCGCTCCAGCTGCTTGCGGCGGCTTTTCGCCATTT
The DNA here is from genome assembly GCF_002109365.1 of Sporosarcina sp. P37. Lineage (NCBI taxonomy): Bacteria > Bacillati > Bacillota > Bacilli > Caryophanales > Caryophanaceae > Sporosarcina > Sporosarcina sp. P37. The sequence continues at coordinate 1,431,794 of NZ_CP015349.1, read as the reverse complement.
TTGACGTGGAAGCGCGCGCAATATTTTTCTGAATAAACTCTTCCAGCTTAGCTTTCTCATCTTTCTCCTGCTCAAACAACTTCCGGTCACGCTCATAGTTTTTCGCCTTCTCATCCAGATAAGCACTGTAGTTTCCGCTGTACTTTGTAACTTTCCGCCTTGATACTTCATATACGGTGTTGACCACTTTATCAAGGAAGTACCGGTCATGAGATACGATAAGAATGGCACCTTCATAGGCAGACAGATAGCGCTCCAGCCAGTTCAGTGTCTCGATGTCCAAATGGTTCGTCGGCTCATCAAGTATCAGCAGATCGGGCCTGCTAAGCAGCATTCGTGCAAGCGCCAGACGCGTCTTCTGACCGCCTGACAGCAAATGCACAGGCTTCTCGAAATCATCGGGGTAAAACCGCATGCCGTGAAGCACAGAGCGTGCATCCGCTTCAAACTGATAGCCCCCTGCTTCTTTGAAGGCGATCTGCAGTTCATCGTACTCTGTCATGACGCGTTCATAACGGCTAGCGTCTTCATATACCGCGGGATCGGCCATCTGATGCTCCAGTGAGCGCAGCCGGCTTTCCATTTCACGCAGCGGCACGAAGACAGTCATTACTTCATCCCAAATCGTCAATTCCGAATCAAGTCCGCTGTGTTGTTCCAAATATCCGAGGCGAATATCTTTCGGAATGATGATATCGCCTTCATCTGCAGATAATTCACCTGCTATAATTTTCAATAATGTCGATTTTCCGGCACCATTTCGTCCAACCAGTGCGACGCGGTCCCGATGCTGTACTTCGAGACGGACATTCTCCAGTAGATCCGTGCCTGAAAAAGACTTGGTCAATCCATTCACTTGTAAAATAATCAAGCCTCACACCTCTATTCCTTCTCAGTTTAATGGAATGAAGCACGCCATGCAATAATCGGCTTTACAATGGCCCCGTTCTGCTGTACGATAAAAGCGGCTATACCCTTGTTTAGGGGTTGGTTATTGAAGTGACACTGGAGGTCGGGCACAGCTGTGGATAAACCTAGAATTCCGCAGGCAACGTCAAAACGGTTGCCTTTATATTATAGATTTTTACGAAACTATGCAGATGCAGGTGTACAACGTATTTCATCAGGTGAATTAAGTGAAGCAATGAAAATCGATGCGGCGACAATCCGCAGAGACTTCTCCCATTTCGGAGCACTCGGGCGCAAAGGATACGGCTATGACGTCGACTCATTATTGCAGTTCTTTCGCGAAACTCTGGATCAGGACGAAGAAACGAATGTTGCGCTGATCGGGGTCGGGAGTCTTGGCAACGCCTTTCTGAAGTATAACTTCCAGAAAATCCACAATACAAAAATTGTCGTGGCATTTGATCCGAAAGCGCCGCATGAAGGCGAGAAGAGGAATGATATTCCCATCTACCCGCCTGACCGGATTGAAGAAAAAATTAGCGAACTCGGCATTGAAATGGTCATCTTGACCGTTCCGTCACGTGTGGCGCAGGATCTGACAGACCGTCTGGCGAAAACCGGTGTGAAAGGCATTTTGAACTTCACCCCTGAACGGCTGGCGGTGCCGGATACGATCCGCATTCAGACAATTGACTTGTCCGGTGAGCTGCAGACATTGATTTACCTTATTAAAAACGACGTAAAAGATTCACAAATAACGTGACCGCGGTGATAGTAAAATCATAGGTTTTCGTGTAGAATGGACATATTATGAGGAGGTGGCCAACATGGCTCCAGGCATCGGAAGTTTGCTGATTATCGCTGTAATCGCATTGCTTATATTTGGTCCTAAGAAATTACCGGAGATCGGTAAAGCGTTCGGTTCTTCATTGCGTGAGTTTAAAAACGCAACAAAAGGCCTTACAGACGACGATGATGACGTAAAAAAGGCGGAAGACAAGAAAGAAGAAGTGCGCTGAGTTAGGGTGTTATTCTGATGGCAGATAAAGACTTAACGATCATTGAACATATAGATGAAGTTCGAAAACGGCTGATGGTAATCGTCGTTTTCTTTATTGTCGGTGCAATCGGCAGTTTCTTTCTGGCGAAGCCGCTGATTAATTTTATTCAATTTGATACACCGGCTGAACAAGTCACTTTGAATGCGTTTAATGTGATAGATCCCGTTGTGATTTATTTAAAAGTCATCGTATTCCTGGCAATCGTTATTATTTCACCGGTGATCATGTATCAGTTCTGGGCGTTTATTTCACCGGGACTCCGTGAGTTGGAACGAAAAGTTACACTGTCCTATATACCATTTGCTTTTCTTCTGTTTTTGGCAGGAATCAGCTTTTCGTATTTCATCTTGCTGCCGTATGTCATGAAATTCATGATCAACTTGTCAGGTCAATTGAACATTGAACAGACAATCGGCATTAATGAATATTTCTCTTTCCTGTTTTCCCTGTTATTGCCGTTCGGTTTCGTCTTTCAGTTACCGATCGTCATTTTATTCTTATCCCGTCTGGGTGTGCTGCAGCCGAAAGTGCTCGTCAAAGTACGGAAAGTCGCGTACTTCGTTCTGTTCGTGCTCGCCGCATTCATTACACCTCCCGACATCGTATCGCATCTATTCACCACGGTTCCGCTATTTATCCTGTATGAGATCAGTATTGTCATCTCACGTCTTGGATACCGGAAGTTCGAGAAAGCTGAACATCTGCGCCAATTGGAAGAAGTAAAAGCAGAACAGCAGCGGCAGATCGACGAAGTGATGAATCAGCTTGACGATAAATAAACAAATGCTAATCCTCTTGCGCAGGCAGGAGGATTTTTTGTGCTTCCATTACAATAGAACGGGACTGGGTTCTTTTTCCATAGTCCCTATGGTAAACTAATGAGGAATAGAACATATAGGGGGAGTAGAATTCAAGTGAACAGAAAAAAGACTCCAGGCAGATGGAGCAAATGGTTGCTGGGCGCATTATTGATTATGGCAAGTGTTACTGCTCCGGCAGCAGCAGATCAGGCAGCTGCGGCTCAGCAGTCTTATAAAGGATTAGAAGCTGGCATCAATCAAGTCATTACGGGGCAGCGGATGCGGGGAACGAGAAGCAGTATTATCGTGCGTGAAGCAGACTCCAATCGCGTTGTCTATCAATACCGGGGCAGTCAAGGCGTAACGCCCGCTTCCAATATGAAAGTATTGACGGCCACGGCGGCACTTGAAGTGCTCGGGAAGGATTATACATTCGATACGGATGTGCTGACGAATGGTACGGTGAAAAATGGTGTCCTTAACGGCCATCTGTATTTGCGGGGCACAGGAGATCCGACATTGCTGGAATCTGATCTGCTGCGCCTGGCGCGACAGCTGCGCGAATCAGGCATCCATTCTGTGACAGGACATATTGTGGCGGACGATACGTGGTTCGATACACAGCGTTTATCACCGGGTATCCATAAAGCAGACGAAACGTATTATTACGCAGCACAAATATCGGCACTGACCATATCGCCGAATAAAGACTACGATGCAGGGACTGTCATCGCAGAAGCAAAGCCGACACGAAACGGCAAAGCGGCAGCCGTCACATTGACACCGCACACGGATATCGTCAAAGTTGTCAACCGCACACGGACAGTACCAAAAAATCAGCGCAATACCGTGACGATGAAACGCCAGCAAGGCACGAATACGATCATCGTTTCAGGAAATGTCCCATTGAACTCGGGCGGTAAGCGGCAGTGGATTACTGTTTCCAATCCGACGGCTTATACGGCGGATGTTTTTAAGCGGGCACTGGCGAAAGAAGGGGTTACACTTCAGAAGACCGCCCGTGTAACGCGCGGGAAAACACCAGCGACAGCAGAACTGCTCGCAACGAAAAAATCGATGTCATTATACTATTTAATGATGCCATTTATGAAATACAGCAACAACTCCCACGCGGAAATTCTGGCAAAATCGATGGGACGTGCAGTCTATAATGAAGGAAGCTGGAATGCAGGCCTGCGTGCAGTCAGAGAAACGTTGGAAAAAGACGGCATCAGCACGAAAGGCATGTATTTTGAAGACGGATCGGGCATGTCCCATAAAAACAAAATCCCTTCAGAGAAAATCGCACAAGTGCTGTACGCAGCTCAGAATAAAGAATGGTACCCTGCGTTTGAACGTTCATTGCCAATCGCAGGAGTCAATGACAGAATGCTTGGCGGAACACTTCGCAATCGCTTAACGAATCCAATCGTCAGAGGCAACGTGCAAGCGAAAACCGGTTCACTGAACGGCACCGATTCACTGTCGGGCTATGTGAAGACTAAGAGCGGGGAAGAACTGATTTTCAGCATCCTGACAGAGAACGTCAAAGGAACAGCGAAGCCTGATATTGATAAAATGGTACAAGTTATGGCGGCGCAGTAAAGATATTGAAATCGGGTGAGGCGCAGTTCGACGTTACAGGGGAACGCGTGTCTTATGGACTTGCAATCAGCTGATCCTTTTGTTTAGTTCTGAAACTTGATGAATATAAAATAGATAAGATTATGGACAGTGCTTATACATGCTTTGTAATTACATATTGTCTAATAGTTTTATACTTTTGCACTATGAACTTAGATAAATTAAAAGAAAACAATAATTTAGGCATTACTGCCAGTGAGTGATCTATATCGCTACACATTAAAAGTAGGGATGGGAGTGGAAGCAGGGGCGACTCCCGGAGGATCAGCGTGAGTCCAAGACCCTGGACTGAACGAAGAGAAGGAAGCGGCTTGGGCCACGCCCTCGGGAAAGCGTCCCCTGCTGGAACTCCCATCCCCGAACCGCAAGCCAAATTTAACCCTCTGCATACCAATAAAAAAATCTCCTCATTAGCGAGGAGATTTTTTTATTGCAGGAATAATACGATACTCTGCTGCATATCTTGTAATTGTTGCAGTTTATCCGCATTCCATTGCACAGCAGTGACAAAGCTGTTCATCAGGAAATGGGCAATCATCGGAGTCAGCAGCCGCTTCGTTTTATAGTAGACGAACGCAAATGCCAGACCGGGCATCAAGTACATCAGCAAATGCTGCAACTCGTTATGCACAGCAGCGAAGACGATGGCGCTGACAATTGCGGCGACCCAGAAGTTCGTCTTCGTGTACAAGCCGCCGAAGATAATCCGGCGGAACACGACTTCTTCAAGGAACGGTGCAAACAGTACCATGGCGAAAATGATAATCGGCGCAGTCTTTGCGATGTTCGACAGCATCTCCGTATTCTCAGAGCCTGCAGGCACACCGAACGCTGACTCGACTGCGGCTCCTATAATCTGTCCTGCCATAGCAAGGAAGAAACCGAGCACGCCCCAGAGAAGGATGCCTCCGAATCCTGATGGCTTTCCTTTAAAGACGGGAATGAATCGCTTATTGCGCAACAGCATCACAGCGATGAGGAGTGATGCAATACCTTGGGTGATGAACAGCGTCCAGGCGAAGCCTTGCGACACAGCATCTACTTTGGACAAGTCTTTGCCTGTGAAATAAGCAATCAGTTCAGGGGCAAGAAATATGCTGCCAATCTGCAGCAGCACGTACGTCATGAAGATCATCAGAGCAACAACCCATTTTTTCACGGTGCACAACCTTTCTTTCATACATGTTGAATAGTTTAACGCGAAAAAAGAGGTTTGGCAAAAGAAGAAAATGTCGAATGTTTTTACTTGCAATTAGACGTGGAATTCTTTATTATAAGAATTGTGTTAGCACTCAACTTAAGTGAGTGCTAAGAAAAATAACTATTACCATAATCTCGAGGAGGTTGTTTCATTTGTTGAAACCACTAGGTGACCGTATCGTAATCGAATTAATCGAAGCAGAAGAAAAAACGTCAAGCGGCATTGTCTTACCAGACTCTGCAAAAGAAAAGCCGCAAGAAGGTAAAGTAATTGCTGTTGGTACAGGCCGTGTTCTTGAGAACGGACAGCGTGTTGAACTCGAAGTATCCGAGAATGACCGCATTATTTTCTCTAAATATGCAGGTACAGAAGTGAAATATGAAGGCACAGAATACTTGATTCTGCGCGAAAGTGACATCCTTGCAATTATCGGTTAATTGATTGTTATGTAAGACCATCATACAAAACGAAAATTCTGGAGGGAATCATTTACAATGGCTAAAGAACTTAAATTTAACGAAGAAGCACGTACCGCAATGCTGCGCGGTGTAGATACACTAGCTGACGCTGTAAAAGTAACACTCGGACCAAAAGGCCGTAACGTCGTACTTGAGCGTAAATTTGGCTCACCGCTTATCACAAATGACGGTGTGACAATCGCAAAAGAAATCGAATTGGAAGATGCATTTGAAAACATGGGCGCGAAGCTTGTAGCAGAAGTAGCATCCAAGACGAACGAAATCGCAGGGGACGGAACAACAACTGCAACAGTCCTTGCACAGGCGATGATCCGTGAAGGCTTGAAAAACGTTACTGCGGGCGCAAACCCTGTCGGCATCCGTAAAGGAATCGAACAAGCAGTAATTTCTGCAGTTGAAGGTCTTCAAAGCGTGTCTGATGAAATCGAAAGCAGACAGGAAATCGCACAAGTTGCTTCTATCTCTTCAGGAGACGAAGAAGTCGGCGATTTGATTTCACAGGCTATGGAGCGCGTAGGCAACGATGGCGTGATTACAATTGAAGAATCTAAAGGCTTCGTTACAGAGCTGGATGTAGTAGAAGGTATGCAATTCGACCGCGGCTACGCATCTGCTTACATGGCAACTGACACAGACAAAATGGAAGCAGTACTTGAAAATCCATATGTCTTGATTACTGATAAGAAAATCAACAATATCCAGGAAATCCTTCCAGTGCTTGAGCAAGTTGTTCAGCAAGGCAAACCATTGTTGATCATCGCTGAAGATGTAGAAGGGGAAGCATTGGCTACATTGGTTGTCAACAAGCTTCGCGGTACATTCAATGCAGTAGCAGTAAAAGCGCCAGGCTTCGGCGATCGCCGTAAAGCAATGCTCGAAGATATTGCAATTCTGACTGGCGGCCAAGTAATTACAGAAGATCTTGGACTTGATCTGAAATCTGCTGACCTTACATCACTTGGACGCGCTGCGAAAATCGTAGTAACGAAAGACCACACGACAATTGTAGAAGGAAGCGGCGATGCGAATGCAATCGAATCACGCGTTGGGCAGATCCGTTCACAGTTGGAAGAAACAACTTCTGAATTCGACAAAGAGAAATTGCAGGAGCGCTTGGCGAAATTGGCTGGCGGCGTAGCAGTGATCAAAGTCGGAGCAGCAACTGAAACTGAACTGAAAGAGCGCAAACTTCGCATCGAAGACGCATTGAACTCTACACGTGCAGCAGTTGAAGAAGGAATCGTATCCGGTGGCGGTACGGCACTGGTTAATGTATACAAGCAAGTAGAAACATTATTGGAATCTACTGAAGGCGACGTAGCAACAGGCATCAAGATTGTACTTCGTGCACTCGAAGAGCCAGTACGTCAAATCGCAACAAACGCGGGCCTTGAAGGTTCTATCGTAGTAGACCGTCTGAAGCGCGAAGAAGTCGGCGTCGGCTTTAACGCAGCAGAAGGCACATGGGTCAACATGGTAGAAGCAGGAATCGTGGATCCAACAAAAGTAACACGTTCTGCACTGCAAAACGCAGCATCTGTAGCGGCTATGTTCCTGACTACTGAAGCTGTAGTAGCAGACCTGCCAGAACCAGCAGGCGGCGGCGGAATGCCTGACATGGGCGGTATGGGTGGAATGGGCGGTATGATGTAAGTCAAGCCGTTCTAACTATAAAGCGTCAACTCCAATTGTGGGGTTGGCTTTTTTATCGTTCATTCCACTTCAAGCGCTCCTTAACACAATAGAAGCAGTAGTCCAAAATAAAAACTACCCATAAAAAGAAAATGTAAAACTTTTGAAACTTTTCTCCATTTCTTCCGTCTGTACGCTGCCACATACAGACGGCAGCCTGCCTACAACTGGGGTGAGTTAGAGCAGAAGGGGAGAAATAACATGAAAAGAATACTTATGACCGTGCTCAGCGCATTGCTGATTGCATGCAGCTTGCCGCTATCAAGCGCGGCAGCAGACAAGCAGCTGTTCAAAGATGTACCGCCGGCAAAGCATTTCGCACAAGCGGTGAATGAGCTGGCAGAGCGTACTATTATCGGAGGATATCCGGATGGCACGTTCAAGCCAAGCCGTTCAATTACAAGAGGGCAGGCCGCGGCAATCATTGCGAAGATGATCAAGCTTGATATGGACAGTGTAAAGAATCCTCATTTTAAAGATGTGTCCACAGCGAACGGCTATTATAAAGCGATCGCTGCGATGGCGGAAAAAGGGATTATCGGCGGTTATGGGGACGGACGATACGGGCCGAATGATCCGATCAAACGAGGGCAGATGGCTTCCATTTTAGTGAAGGCGTTTGATTTGCCGCGTGACGGGGATATCAGCAATCCATTCAAGGACGTTGCGCCGAATACATCCCATGCGGCCAATATTATGATCATTTACAAGCTGGGCATTACAACAGGAACGACGCCTTCCACATTTAGCCCGAATGCGGCGATTACGAGAGGGCAAGCCGCGAAGATGATAAAAGCGACGGAAGATGCAAGACCGTCAAATGTCGTAACGCTTGAACCAAGTGATTTAGGATGGGAATTGATCCAGTCCATTACGGACAATGAAATGAATTCTGGATTATTCAAAGCGGTCTTGATTAAAGGAAAAGAAGGTTATACGAAAGATAAAGTGCAGCTGATTCCGTTGAAGGAAGGGATAGGGGCGATCGTTTTCCACGGAAGAGCTTCCAAAACTGCGGATTTGGAACATGACAAGAATTATGTGCATGTCAAAAAAGAAGACGGCGAGCTGAAACTGACGCTGGAAGAGACGGAGGATGTGCTGCCGACGATAGCACGGTTAAGTATGTTCGGCGGGTCAGGACAAGGCGATGATGTTCCGGGAGATGTACGGAATGTATCCCTGTCTGCGATGGACGGGAAGCTAATGAATGACAGCATGGCATTTAAAGTATGCGATAATTACTTCATCTGCATCGAGATTGACAACCCGGGCGAATATATTGCCGCAGTCCGCTTTGCGGACGGGAAGGAAGTTCGTTACGGAATCGAAGCCAAGGCCGCCGGAGACAAAATCTACTATACAATGCGCACGTTGAGGGAGCAGCCGACATTTTCATATGGAGAAAACGATAAATACACTATAGGAAAGTACAGCATCTCGCCTGAAAATTATGAACAGATTGCGGATGTGACGAGAGAGCCGGGCACAAATATGTTCCACTTCACCGGCAAAAAGGCAGGGAAATTTGAGATTACGTACGAGCACCCGATACACCTAGACAGATATTGTGAAGGCCCCAATGACACAGGTGAATGTTTTATGCCTGTGTATACAGGCATATTTATACATGTGACACAAATTGGGTCGATCATCAATGTATGGGGTTCGGCAGCAGCAGAGCCGGATCATTAAGAATAGTCAGTGACAATGAAATCAAAAACGGTTCCGATCATGTAAAAAATGATTAGAACCGTTTTTTGAAATGGCAGGTGAATACTGTAATCATTGAAAGTACTAATTAATTAACCCAGTGGCGGAGTACTTGTGTGAACATTTCATAAAGCTCTTACACAAGCGATGCATTACAGGACACATTGTGTTCTGCATAAGGCAACTCCAAGTTGTCCCGTAAGGTAGACCCTTCGTATTTTGTCCGGAAAATTCCGCGCTGCTGAAGGAGGGGAACTACTTTGTGAACAAATGCTTCCAGTTCGCTTGGCAAATTTGCGATGATCATGAAGCCGTCTGCTCCATTTTGTTTATACCACTCTTCAACTAGACTGGCGACTTGCTCCGGGGTTCCCATGAACGGCGTGCGCGGTGTGGCTTCTCTTAAGGCTACTTGGCGCAAGGTTAAGTTTTGCCTGCGTGCATCGGACTTAATACGATCTGTATCGCTTCTGAAACTATTTTTTCCGATCGATCCCAGTTCAGGGAAAGGTTCGTCCAATGGATATTGAGAAAAGTCATGGTGCTCAAACAGACGGCCTAAAAAAGCGAGTGCCTGCTCAATTGTCACCAGCCCGGCGAGTTCCTGGAATTTTCGTTCCGCTTCCTCTGCCGTATCTCCAATAATCGGACTGATTCCTTGCAGCACCATCACATCATCGGGATTACGCCCAACGGCAGCTGTTTGCTCTTTTACGTCTCTGTAATATTGCTGCGCTTCTTCTAAATCAGGCATAATGGCGAAAACTGCGTCTGCTTCTTGTGCGGAAAACGCAATGCCTGCTTTTGAAGAGCCCGCCTGAAAAATTACTGGCTGCCCTTGCGGCGAACGTCCGATATTTAACGGTCCCTGTACGGAAAAGAACTCGCCTTCATAATTCAATGTATGCAATTTATTTGAATCGAAAAATTGCCCGGTCTGTTTATTGCGGATAAATGCATCATCTTCCCAGGAATTCCATAAGCCTTTCATGACTTTGACGAACTCGGCGGCCATCCGGTAACGCGTGGCGTGATCTGGATGATCGGAAACTTCTTTGCTGAAATTTAATGCCGTCTTTTCTAGTCCTGACGTCACCGCATTCCATCCTGCGCGTCCGCCGCTCAGCATATCCAGTGAAGCAAACTGCCGTGCTGCAGAAAAAGGTTCGCTGTAAGTAGTCGATAACGTGCTGACTAATCCGATATTTGATGTCACCGCTGCCAGTGCAGACAGGATCGTCAGCGGTTCAAAACGATTTACATAATGTGGATTCGATTTTTCATTGATGTACAGAGCATCGGCGATGAAAACAAAATCAAATTTCCCGCGTTCTGACGTTTGGGCCTGCTGTTTATAAAATTCAAAGCTTACACTTGCATCTGATGGCATAGCAGGGTGCCGCCAGTCTGAAATCTTCTCCCCGACACCGTGGATCATCGTTCCTATTTTCAACTTCTTCCTCACATCCATCGCCCTCTCCCAAATCTTTTAAATGGTTATATCTCAACTATTCGTTATCTCAAATTATCCTGCGTGTCATGCCTGGTGTCAAGACAGTGTTTTATACACTCGTGTTCAGCGCAATGACTGTGCTTTTCTGACTTCATACAAACACTCCTGAGTAAGGCTAAAGGACAAGACGTTGACATTTATGCCAGCTCCGATTTCATATAAGACGCTGACTGATGTTAATCGATTGTTATATTATTTTTCAAAAATATATGTGAATACTCCGCTCATTGAAAGAACATAATAATAAATGATTGACTTATATGTTTGAAAGTAACATAATTATGTTTATAGAGAACAAATTATTGATGCTGATGAACATTGTGCGCAGGAGGTCATGGAATTGTCTCCAAAAGAACGAAGATCGAAAATAATGGAATCGCTTGCAACGGAAGGAAGAGTGGATATCATCCGGCTTTCCGAAGTGTTGAATGTAACGCCTATGACGATACGAAGGGATTTCGATGTGCTGGAGAAGCAGAACAAGCTGATTCGCACACATGGCGGCGCTGTTCCGTCACAAGCGCTGATTCACGAAAAGACGTTTGAACTAAAATCGAACATTTCTGTCCGGGAAAAGAAGATGATTGCAAAGCGCGCTGTCTCTTTTGTGACTGAAGGGATGACTGTGCTTATTGATTCAGGAACGACGACGCTTGAAATTGCACGGTTATTGAAAAATCACGAACATCTGACAGTGATTACGAATGATATTAAAATAGCAGCTGAGCTTATGGGCAGCAAATTAGAAGTAATTATTCTCGGCGGCCGTTTGCAGACGGAGACGGGGACACTGTACGGTTCGCTGACAGAAAACATTTTAAAATCAATTCATGTCGATCTGTTCTTTTTGGGTGCAAATGCAATCCACAGTTCGTTTGGGATTACTACACCTACAATTGATAAGTCTTCTCTGAAGCGGACGATGATCAGAACAGCCACGGAAACGATACTGGTCGCAGATTCAACAAAGTTTAATCAGAAAGCATTATCAAAAGTCTGTGATCTTGAAGATGTATCCACGATTATTACAGATGGGCAGTTATCTGAAGAACTGATGGAGAAATACGGCGAATTGGTGGAAATTATTATTGCAAAGTAGGTGAGTATATGAAGATCGGAATAATCGCAGATGATTTAACGGGTGCGAACGCTACAGGCGTCCGTCTTGCAGAAGTAGGATTTAAAAGCGCCACGATTATTTTTGGTGCTCAGGTGCCGAAATCGGATAAGTTCACATCGATTTGTGTAGATACAGACAGCAGGTATGTAGATGCTGCGGTTGCAAAAGAGCGGGTTCAAGATACGTTTAAGCAGCTTCGGTTGTGGGGAGCTGATGTAATCGCCAAGCGGATTGACAGTACGATCCGGGGCAATATAGGTTCTGAGATTGACGCATTGCTTACCAGTACCGGCGAAGAAAGCGTCGCTATTGTCGTGGCTTCTTATCCTGACTCAGGACGGGTAACGTCAGGCGGCTATTTGTTAGTGGAAGGCGTGCCGGTTCAAGAAACTGACGTAGCAAAAGATCCGATGAACCCAATCACTAAATCATTTGTGCCCGCAGTGATTGCAGAGCAGAGCCAGCATGAAATCGGACATATTGGGTTAGGCGATGTCTTACAGGGAAGAGCTAAAATTACTGCTTCTTTGACGGAGCAAATCAATGCCGGCAAGAGAATCATTGTCATCGACGCAGTGACGAATGAAGAAATCAGCAATATCGCCGAATCCATGGCAATGATGGAAGAGCGTACGTTATTCCCGGTGGATCCTGGCCCGCTGTCCGCAGCGTTTGCGCGTGTACTGGCCAGACGAAGCCTGTACGAGAACAGATATATTGTCACCGTGGGAAGTGTTACGAGTCTTACAGGGCGGCAATTGCGCTATTTAATGGATAAAACAAATTCTTCACCTGTTTACGTCGATGCCTCCCAATTGGCAACGATGACAGATAAATGGGACGCGGAAGTGAAGCGTGCAACGGATGAAGGGATCAAGAAGCTGAAAGATCAGGAAATATTAATCGTGACGACATTATCTCCAACCTCACAAATCCTGTCGCTGGCAGATATCGCAAGAGAAGAACACACGACTGAAGAAATGCTTGCGAAGCGTATTACGTCGGGTCTTGCGAAAGTAACACATACCATCGTACAAAATGGTGATATGAAAATCGATGGGACGTTTTCCAGTGGCGGTGATGTGACGGCAGCGTTATTTACCATTAGCGGTGCTGAAGCAATTCAGCTGGATGAAGAAGTAATACCGCTCGCTGCTTATGGAAAGTTCATCGGGGGGACGTTTGACGGGATCCCGGTAGTAACAAAAGGCGGCATGGTCGGTGAAAAGCAGTCGATCTATAAATGCCTGATTTATCTGCAGACAAAAAATGATGAAGGACGTGTGTAATATGACAAACGAACGTAAAATTATAGCAATTCCAATGGGTGACGCAGCAGGAATCGGCCCGGAAATTACCGTAAAGTCATTGGCGAAGCAAGAGATTTATGAAATGTGTAATCCGCTCGTCGTCGGCGATGCAGACGTGATTAAAAAAGCGATCGGCGTAACAGAAACCGGTTTAGAAGTGAACGTTGTTTCAGATCCGAAGGAAGGGAAATATGAATTCGGAACAGTAGACGTGTTAGATATGAACAATATTGATATCGATGCATTGGAGCCAGGAAAAGTTCAGGCGCAATGCGGACAAGCGGCATTTGAATTCATCAAGAAGTCAGTGGCACTTGCAATGGCAGACGAAGTGGCGGCAATCGCTACAACGCCTATCAATAAGGAATCATTAAAAGCAGCAAATGTTCCGTATATCGGTCACACGGAAATGCTGGAAGACTTGGGCGGAGCACCTGATCCATTAACGATGTTCCAAGTAAACGGCATGAGAATCTTCTTCTTGACGCGTCACGTGTCATTAAAAGATGCGATTTCTCAAATGACGAAAGAGCGTGTTCGTGATTACTTGAGCCGCTGTGATCAGGCATTGCAGCGTCTGGGTGTGGAAGATCGCAAGCTGGCAGTCGCTGGTCTGAATCCGCATAGTGGTGAAGGCGGTCTGTTCGGCATGGAGGAAGTAAACGAAATCGCACCGGGTGTCGAAGCAGCTAAAGCAGACGGCATTGATGCATACGGTCCCGTTCCGGCAGATTCTGTATTCTTCCAGGCACTGAATGGCAAATATGATGCAGTCCTTTCGCTTTATCATGACCAAGGGCATATTGCAGCGAAAATGACAGATTTCCACCGTACGATTTCTATCACGAATGGACTTCCGTTCCTGCGTACTTCTGTTGACCACGGAACAGCATTTGATATTGCGTGGAAAAACATTGCAGCAAGCGTGAGTATGGAAGAATGTATTAAACTGGCAGCTGAATATGCGCCGAAATTCACAAGAGAATCTCTATAATATAAACCGTTGAAAGAGGGGAAACCCTCTTTCAATAACTTTACTAAATCAGAAATTGGGGGGATACAGATGACACCCGAAATGCAAATGATTGTAGGACTCGTAGTCGGTGTAGCTGCATTAATATTTCTAGTGTTAAAAACGAAAATCCACGCATTTTTAGCTTTGATTATTGCTGCGTCGCTGACAGGCTTAATCGGCGGGATGAATCCGATCGAGGTTTCTTCTACTATATCTAAAGGTTTCGGAAGCACGCTTGGGTCTATCGGTATTGTTGTCGGATTTGGGGTAATGATTGGAAGAATTCTGGAAGTGTCAGGAGCTGCAGAACGTCTGGCGTATAGTCTGATCCGTGCTGTAGGGAAACGCAAAGAAGAATGGGCAATGGCGATTGCCGGATATATTGTCTCAATTCCTATATTCGTGGACTCCGCGTTTGTCATTTTAAACCCGCTTGTGAAAGCGTTGTCAAGAAAGACAGGGAAATCTGTCATCACTCTTGGTGTAGCGCTGGCCGTCGGTTTAGTTGCAACGCATCATGCGGTACCGCCGACACCGGGTCCGCTTGGCGTGGCAGGTATATTCGGCGTTGATATCGGTCTGATGATCGCTTGGGGTCTAGTATTCTCCATTCCCATTGTCATTTCTGGTGTGCTGTACGCTAAATGGGTAGGTAAACGAATTTATCAGATCCCGACAGAAGACGGTCTCGATTTTGAAAGACCTGATGAGCATATGGCCTATCAGGAACTTGTGCGTCTGACGGATGAACGGAATAAGGAGCTGCCTTCATTGTTCCGCTCTATGATTCCAATTTTATTGCCGATTGTTCTTATATTTTTAAATACAACATTCGTAGCCATGGATTTGACAGGCGGCTGGATTGACTATCTATTATTCTTAGGTCAGCCGATTATCGCGGTCGGTTTATCATTAGTCTCTGCCATCTATTTATTGGCAGGCCACTTAACGAGAGAAGAAGCACTTGGCCGTATGGAAGAAGGAATGGTGACGGCTGGTATTATCCTGCTTGTAACAGGAGCAGGCGGTGCGCTTGGACAAGTCCTTCGTGACAGCGGAGCGGGCGACTACATCGCACAGCAAGTGGCATTGCTTCCTTTGCCGGCGGTACTTGTTCCATTCTTCATCGCGACACTTGTTCGTTTAATCCAAGGAAGCGGAACAGTAGCAATGATTACAGCCGCATCCATTTCTGCACCGATTGTCGTAAATCTGGATGTTAACCTGGCTCTGGCTGCGCAAGCCGCTGCACTCGGTGCGATGATTTTCTCCTACTTCAATGACAGCATGTTCTGGGTTGTCAACCGGATGCTTGGCGTGAAGGAAGTGAAGGAGCAAGTCATGGTCTGGTCGATTCCAACGACCATTGCATGGGCAGTTTCATTAGTAAGTATTTTGATTGCTAATATGTTTGTAGGATAACCAGCGGCCGCAAGTATTTTGAATACAGTTTGCGGATGTTTTCCTGAACGAAAATAAAGAGGTCTTTCATTAAGTTATCGAACTTATGGAAGGCTTCTTTTTTGTTCGCTGTTATGTAATTTCGCGTGTATCATTGCATGATATGTAAAACTCTTATGAAATTATTGATGTGATTTGTATGTTTAATACATAGTTAAATATTCAAAATGCGATATTATTAGAAAGATACTCCAAGTAATTTGACTATTTTAAATTGTTTGACGCGACTTTATGAGTAAACGATAATGTGAAGAGGAATCCAGTGATGAAATTTCTTACGGTTATTCCGGCAAAGAATGAGAGGAGGAGAAGAAAGTGCTTTATGTAAAAATAGGACCGGTTGAAATTATGAGCGATAATGGAGGTCGTATTCCCTTATCCACTTCCTTGATTATCGCTGGAAATGAAGATTCTACTCTCATCGACTGCGGGTCAGGCACTAAAACGTTTGATTATATACAAAAAAATCATACAGTCCATACGATTTATTTGACACACCATCATATTGATCACGTGTGGGGAGCGCAATTGTTTCCGGACGCAGAAAAGCTGATTAACAAATATGATATAGAAAAAGTTACTGATTATCATGAACTCGCAAAATCAGAAGGTTTATATGCGGTATATGGAAAAGAAGGTGTAGATAAATGGATACAAGACCTTAAAGAAAAAACATACGGCAATACCGTTGTGGACCCCAAAATATTGCACGCTTCTGGAACGCATGAATACAACCAGGTGATTACTATGTCAGGGACAGACGTTATGTTTATTCATGCGCCCGGCCATACGCAGGGTTATTGCACGCCGTACGTCATGGATTATGGCATTTTACTGACCGGAGATATTGATCTGACTTCTTTCGGTCCGTATTACGGTGATGCAGAGAGTGATATCGATCAATTTATCCAATCAGCCAGAAAGACACTTGAGACAGATGCCAAATACTTTGTCACTTCGCATCATAAAGGAATCTTTTTACGTGAAGAGTATGAACGGGAATTAGAAAAATATCTATCCATCATCGAAAGAAAAGAAGAAAAAATTAAGCATCTGTTGAAAAATGGGTGTTCACCCGGTGATCTGATTCATCAAGAAGTTTTTTATTATAAAAATCAGTCTGCGCACAGTCCCGTGCGAAAGAAAACCGAGATCATCAGCATAGTTAAACATTTGAAACGGCTCATCGATCATGGGGAGCCTTTTGCAGATTACTTGGCAGATTTTATTCGAGCCAATAATTTACATGAAGAGTATCTGGAATACTCCAATGAACCGTGCAGGGGCAGATGTTAAAATCTAAGCAAATATAGGATGTACGGATGAATACAACTGTACGGGAAATGGCAATTACCTGATTCCGAGTATACAAAATGCGGGATTGGATCCGGCGAAGCTGGAAGATCTCAAAGAGTATGACACCAATCGGAATCAAACAAAAGCCAAGGCCTGGAAAGATATTTGGGGGGCAGGGCAGGGAGTTGGCTCAGTAAAGAACATTCAGCCCGTTGCCGATGTAATCAGTGAAATGAAAAAGGAATATGAACAGGCTGCAGTATCGCTGCTGGCGAAAAATAAGTAAAGCGGCAGTGAAATGCATACTAATATACTGTGTTTTGTGAAAAGATAGCGCCATGCAGGAAGTAACTGCATGGCGCTCCCTTTTTATCATGGGTAAAATTATGAAAAAGAATTGACTAACTGATGGATCGTTAAGGCTATTTGCAGATTTAATCGATTTTGTGCGTTAGACAGATCCAGCTGAATAATTTCTTCTACCCGTTCAATTCTGTATCGGAGTGTATTATAGTGAACGTGCAATTGTGTTGCAGATGCCTGATAGGCGGATTCGTTGTCTAAGAATACTTGTAGCGACAAGAGCAAGTCGGATTTATTCTGTCCTTCATAGTGAAGTAATTTACCTAAATATTTATCTTTAAATTCTATGATTGAAGCATAGTCAGCAGATTCAAATAGAAGACCGACAACACCGAGATCATTATAATATAAAACTCTTTTATTTCCTCCAATTAACTCTACAAATTGTGAGGCTCTTTTGGCTTCGTTATATCCAGTAGTATAGTCGGAAACTTCCGTAACAGCATTACTGACGCCTATTGAAATATCTACAGTGGGATAATGATCTTCAAAATAAGAAAAAATATTACTAGTCAGCTGATCTGTTTCCCCCACGGGTGCTATGATGATTAATTTTGTCCCATGGATGGTGCATAAATGCATTTTTGAAAAGCCGAGCTCATATTGAAGTTTCTCTGCAATCTGTGTGAGTCGCTTGGAGCCGATGTGTTCAGTATCCAAACGGTTTTTTGGATTCAGCATGATGACTTGACGGGGATGCTGAAAAGAAATTTTGAGATATCTGCCTCTTCTAATCAAATCTTCTTCAGTTTCCAAACCTAACAGTAAATCATGTACAAAATCGAGCCGCAGACGGTTTTCAACTTCCATACTGGTGTGTTCTTGAGTGAATTTTAAGGAAAGAATATTTTTCGCCTGTTCTATGGCGACCAAATCTAAGTGATCCCGTTCATTATAAACCTTAGGAATGAGTAAATACGCTGCGGCTTTCTCGTGAAGAAGAATGGGAATGAGGCTGTAAGAGTGCTCTTTGTTTACATGCAGCACCGCAGGCGACACATAAGGTTCTTTTTCTGAACAAAATGCATTACGCAGAAAAGGAAGGTCAAACACCTGCTCCAGTGGCAGCTTGCTGACAGATGGAGACATATGAACATCTATTACATCACCAAGCTCGCCTGTTAATAGTACGGGCTCACTCAGAAAAGCAGACAGCTTGGCGATGACTCCTGAATACCCTTCGTTAAAGGCTTCCTGAAAGAGTTCCTTGTGCATGCTGGATACACGCAGCTCATTTGCATATAATCTGGCATTATTTATGGCGATTGCAGTTTGATTGCAATATGTGCTCAAGACATCCAATAAAAAAGGGGATGAGTGATTAGGATAATCTTTGGCGATGATAAAAATGCCGATCAGCTCCTTATTGACAACGAGCGGTGCGCAAATTAATGAACGAATATTTTCTTTACGATGTAAAAGTGAAATGAGCGGATCATTCAAATTCTTTTCAAGTTCGACGTCAGGCAGCACATATATTTTTTCTGTTTGTATAACTGTACCGCAAATCCCGGCAGTTGCCGATTGCCTGAAATTCTGCAATACTTCGTCAGTAGAACCTGAAAGTGCTGTGACTTGTATCATTTTTTCACTGGCGTCAATTTGTGCGATCAATGCGATATTAGCCTTTGAAATAGTTCTGAGGCGGTCCGTGCTCAATTTTAAAATTTTATCAAGTGGTGCCAGGGAAGACACCTCGGTATTAATTTGCTGGATAATTTCCAATGTCTTCGTTGAGAATTTTAAGTCATGTTCCCGTTTCTTTGTGTCTTCTATAATGGACAGGCTCGTTTCTATCATTTCAAGTGAATTACCCGATAGTTTTGCGTGGATCATACTTCTGAATGTATTCCAAGTTTCGCTGTGATAGGGCTTTTCAGCAAGGGCAGATAGTTCATGCAAAATATCTTTATAGTCGGAAATGCCGTTGTATAACATCATTGAACACACTCCTTTGTTCACTGGGCAATTGCTTTCATTGATTGGATGCATTCACCGGAAAAGTCAAGATTGCACTGCGTGATGAAGAACCTTATCTTTTCTGCCGTGTAAGAAGTAATAAAGTGCAATGGACAAAAGTATAACGGAGACCATCAGTAAATAAACGCCGCGGTACCCTGTCAGCGTGACAAGAGATCCTGTTAAATAAGGGCCAAGTCCCAAGCCTAGATCAAAGAAGATGAAATAGGTAGATGTAGCAAGGCCCAAGCGGTGTACAGGCACTTTTTTTATGGCGATAGCTTGTGAAATCGACTGGAAGTTACCGTATCCTAACCCGATAAGCACGGCAGCCAATAGTATAGAAAAACCATGCTGCGCCTGACTGAACAGCAGCATCCCGATTGCATAAAGTATAAGACAAGGGTAGATAATAATATTAGCGCCCTTCAGATCCAGTATCCTCCCCGTGAAAGGTCTGGATATTAATATTACCGCGGCATAGATGATGAAAAAGATACTTCCAGACTTCACCAGTCCAATTTCTTCAGTGTAGAAAGAAATAAAGGACATAATGCCTGAATAGCTAAACCCTACAATCATTGCGACAAATGAAATGGGAATAGATGCAAATTCCAAATAGTTGCTGATGCCAGACCGTTTTTCATGATGCTCATCAGTTTTATGGGCAGTGCTTACTGCAGTCGTCTTCACCAGTAATGCAATCAGTAAACAGCTGCCTGCCAGAACTAGATTTAATGACAGGATGACATGGTAATTGCTGAACAATTGTAAAAAGAGAATACCCAGAAATGGACCGACGGCTGTTGCTAAAATAGAACTTAAACTATAGTAGCCGATACCTTCGCCCCGGCGGGAAACCGGAATGATTTGTGCAACAATCGTGCCTGTGGCAGTGCTGGCAATGCCTAAAGCGAATCCATGCACCAGCCGGGTTGTCAGTAATAACGGAACATTAATTGCAACGAAATACAGCGAGGTCGTAACGATAAAAGCGATCAGCCCAATGAACAGAATTTTCCTGCTGCCGATTGACTCAATGAACCTGCCTGTGATTAACCGCCCCATCAGTATGCCTATAATAAAAATACCTGAAATTAAACCGGCCAGACTGGTTGAAGCGTCAAGATTTTCGACCGCGTACGATGCGATCGTTGCAAGCAAAAGGAATAAAACTGTCGTCAATAATAAATTGATAACAGACACGATAATGAAGTTCTTAGTCCATAACTTTTCTTCCGCCATAACAATCCTCCTATTTTACTAAGTTGTTTTTTACTTTCTCCAATATGCGGCTGACTTCCATTTGTTCCTTGATACTGATTCCTTCCAAAGCATTCAGCTGAAATTGTTCAATAGTAATTTCAACGTCCGCAGACACTTGCCGGCCAAGTTCGGTCAATTGGATCTTTTTTTCACGTTTATCTTTTCCAGGAATCACTTCTACATAATGAAGTTCAATTAATTTTTGCACTGTCCGTGTAATGGTTGGCTTTTCAACATGCTGATAAGCTGCAATGTCAACGAGTGTGCGTGGTCCTGTGGAGATAATGTATTTCATTACAGCCCATTGTGCGGTAAACAGCTGATGCCTTCCCAAGCAGTCATTAGCTGCATTGATATAAGGACGATACATTGATCTGTATTGATGGAAGAATAGCTGATGTGGTGTCACGTAATGACTCTCCTTCAATAGTTAGTTAGTGAAAGTAACTATATAATATTACTAAATGAAAGTCCAGAAGTATTGTGCATAAAATCTGTAAGAAAGTTCCCGTGTTCCAGAATATTTTTTTCTGAAAGAACACAAGAATAAATATTATTTTTCATTGGTGAAAAATGAATAAGTTATAAAAATGCTTATTTAACAACGTTTTGAAAGCAATATTAACTTAATTCTTTGTTTTCTGAATACTATTGACAATTACTTTTTTTGCATGTAAAATGATGTTCAGAAGTTAAGAAAGATGTTTACATGTTCTGAAGACTAACTTTAGATGCTGTTGATTAACTATCGGTAATTTTCCTTTACTAGTAAAGAAATTACAGACGCCAGCCCTTTAGAACATTACTCTCCTTTCTTCAGCAAAACTTATTGAAATAGAATGATCGTACAATTTTGGAAATGGGCGAGGTGAATATGAATGGCATATGAAAAATATGAAGCTATTAGTGTACATGTCGAGAATGGCGTTTGCACAGTGACATTAAACAGACCGGAAATTAAAAATGCTCTTGTGCAAGAAATGCGGGACGAGCTGATGGAGTTCTTTTCTGTGGTCGGAAGTGATGACGACGTAAAGACGATTGTCTTAACTGGAAAAGAAAGCGTTTTCTCGGCCGGCGGGGATTTAAAAGCTTTACAGAATTTAAATTCGACACAAGTAAGAAACCGGCTAAAAACGAGTCAGGGACTGATCAGGTCCATTCTAAACTTGGAAAAACCGGTTATTGCAGTAGTGAATGGTGTTGCAACCGGAGCGGGCTTTAGTCTGGCGGTGGCATGCGATATCATCTACGCAGCTAAATCTGCAGTATTTATTCAAGGGTTTATAAAAATTGGTGTTGTGCCAGACATGGGATCTCTGTACTTCCTTCCGCGTCTGATCGGCCGTCATCGCGCAATGGAAATGATGCTGCTGGGTGAAAAAGTGCAGGCTGAACAAATGCAGAAGTTAGGCGTTGTGAATGCAGTGCATGAAGATGACAGCGTTCTGGATGAGGCGTTAATTACAGCCCGAAAATTGGCTGCAAGCCCCAGATTAGCAATGGGTCTTACGAAAAGACTGACGAACAGCAGTGTGTTATCTGATATTGAAGACACATTTGAGCTGGAAGCTTTCGCGCAAGGTATGTGTTTTGAATCAGATGATTTTAAAGAAGGCGTGCAGTCGTTCTTTGAAAAGAGAAAACCTGTATTTAAGTAATTGATGGCTAGGCACTTATATAGATAAAACATAGTGAAAGTAAAATTGTAGGTAAAAAATACATTAGTGGAGATGATGAAATGAGCACAGTATCCATGACGAAAAGCGGAAAGGCTAAGCGCCCGTTTTTCACTACGGAGCATGAAATGTTCCGTGAAACATTACAGAAATACCTTGAGAGAGAAGCGGTGCCGCACTATGATCAATGGGAAAAAGATCGTCTCGTTCCGCGTTCGTTCTGGGAGGGACTTGGAGAAAATGGTTTCTTATGCCCTGAGGTTGGAGAGGAATACGGCGGGCTGGGTCTGGACTTCGGATTCTCTAGTATTCTAGGAGAAGAGTTATCGAGAGTCGGTGCCGGAATTCTTGGAGTATCTACACATAGTAATATTGTTGTTCCGTACATCGATTCATTTGGAAGTGAGCAGCAAAGGAAAAAATTCTTGCCGAAGTTTGTTACAGGGGAAAGCATTGCGGCCATCGCGATGACTGAGCCGGGAACAGGTTCAGACTTGGCTAACATCAAAACGACGGCAGTAAGAGACGGCGATCATTATATCCTAAATGGTGAAAAAACGTTTATTACGAATGGTATTCATGCGGACGTAGTCATAGTGGCCTGTAAAACAGATACAAAAATCAAGCCTGCTCACCGCGGTATAAGCTTATTAATCGTTGAGAGAGGTATGCCAGGATTCTCACGCGGGAAAAAGCTGGATAAAATCGGAATGCACAGCCAGGACACTTCGGAATTGATTTTTGAAGATGTGCGCGTGCCGGTTGAAAATCTGCTTGGTGAAGAAGGCAGAGGATTTTCATACTTAATGCAAAAACTGCAGCAGGAGAGAATTGTATCTGCGAACAATGCGCTGGTGGCTGCAGAAGATATGCTTGAGTTAACTATTGACTATGTGACAAAGCGCGAAGCTTTTGGAGCACCGCTCAGCAAACTTCAAAATACCCAATTTAAAATTGCGGAGATTGCAACGCAAGTGCAGATTGGCAGAACCTTCATAGATACTTTGATTGTCAAACAAATCAATGAAGAAGAAATGGTGACAGAAGTATCCATGGCGAAGTGGTGGATCACAGATATGGCGAAACGAATTTCAGGAGAATGTATGCAGCTCCATGGTGGATATGGCTATATGGAAGAGTATAAGATTGCCAGACGTTATCGCGACATTCCGATTACAACGGTCTATGCAGGAAGTAATGAAATTATGAAAGTGATTATTGCAAAACAATTAGGTTTGTAATGATATGTGAAATGAAAGGGCTTACAAATAAAAAATAGAAGAGAGAAGGGTTTTATATGACAAATTTAACAGGCAAAGTAGCAATCGTAACAGGATCAGGAAGAGGAATTGGGCGTGACATCGCACTGCTGCTTGCAAAAGAAGGAGCAAGTGTAGTCGTCAACGATTTAGGTGCAAGTTCTGTCGGTGAAGGTGAAGATTCCAAAGTAGCTGATGAGGTAGTAAAAGAAATTACTGATGCGGGCGGAAAAGCAGTTGCAAACTATGATTCCGTAGCAGAATACGATAGCGCAAATAATATTGTTCAGACAGCTCTTGATGCGTTTGGACGAATCGATATTGTTGTAAATAATGCCGGAATTTTAAGAGACCGTATGGTGTTTAAAATGAGCGAAAGTGAATGGGATTCTGTCCTTCAAGTTCACTTAAAAGGCTGCTTCAACATGATCAGTGCAGCTTCTACTCACTTTAAAGAGCAGAAAAGCGGACGTTTTATCAACTTCACTTCAACTTCAGGATTGATCGGTAATATCGGGCAGTCAAACTATGCTGCTGCGAAGCTGGGGATTGTTGGTCTGTCTAAAGTAACAGCGCTGGATATGGCTAGATATAATGTAACTTCTAACTGTATTTCACCATTTGCATGGAGCCGCCTGATTGGAACTATTCCGACAGATACAGAGGCAGAAGAGGCACGTGTTAAGAAATTAAAGCAATTGTCACCTGCTCATATCGCGCCGCTTGTAGCATTCTTAGCTTCAGAAGATGCGTCAGACGTTTCGGGTCAAATTTTCGGTGTCAGAGGAAAAGAAATTATGGTATTCTCGCAGCCGCGTCCGGTGCGCTCTGTTTATAATGCTGAAGGATGGTCAGTTGAAAGCCTGAGTGACATCAAAGGCGCTCTTCAGTCAAGCTTCACTCCTTTAGAAGTCAGTTCAGATGTATTCCCGTACGAGCCGCTCGTTTAATGATGTGTGATTTTTAAATATATATTTTATGCTTTGCTAGATAAATTGAATGAATATCACTGTGAGAGAGGAGAGATTTGATTTGAACGATGTGGCGTCTAACTTGGAACGATTGAAAAGTATTAAACTGGAATCGTATACGTATACCATTGAAAAAGCGAAGATTCGGGAACTTGCAATTGCGATTGGGGATCAGCGGGACAGTTATCTAAACGGGGAGGCATTACCACCGACTTTTGCCGCGGTAGTTGAATATTGGGGCGGTCAGTCATCTGCTTCAGCACTTCTTGGCTTGGATGTTGCCAGAGTGCTGCATGGCGAGCAGGAATATGAATATGTAGGTGAAATGAATCCTGGGGATGAAATCACAGTTAACGCCATTATTGAAGATGCGTATTCAAAAGCAGCGATGACTTTTATTGTTATGAAGAAAGAATTTGTTAATCAGCATGGTGAATTAGTGTTAATTAGCCGGGCGACTATTATTGAAAAGCACTAGGAGGGAAAACGATGAACATTGGCTATCAATTTGCAACACTTGAAAAAGAGGAAATCACACATACCCAAATCGTTCGCTATGCAGGAGCGTCGGGAGATTTCAACCCAATTCACACTGTCGTTCCTTTTGCTCAAAAAGCCGGAATGGATGACGTAATTGCACACGGATTAATGGTTATGGGCTTTATCGGTCAGGCAATTGGTGACTGGGTGCCGGTAAAAGATCTGGCTAAATTTGGCGTGCGGTTCAAAGCTATAACAAAACCGGGAGAAAAGATTAATGTTACCGGCAGCGTTCTGGATGAAACAGAAGATCGCTGGATTTGTGAAGCTAAGGCAAGTAACGAAGCCGGAGAAGTCAAAGTTCAGGCCAAGTTTGAAGTTCGCAAGAAATAATCAGTCGGTGGAATCGGTTGTGGCCCAAAAAGGTTGACAGGACCTTTTTGGGAACAAACCATTCCGAGGATTATCTTTATTCAGCAGAAGCCCCCCTTTTTACAATAGATATAAAAGCGGCGTCCCGGAATGGTCTTTGTTGTAAGAGCAACAAAGTCAATAACTCCTTGGAACTGCTTACTCTTCTGCTGAATGAAGATAACCCTCAACATGACAGTCAGCGTAACCGTGCAGTATACCGCTTCACAAATAAAGGAGGAGAAAGTAATGATGAAAAATATGTTTAAACCTTTGGTATTATCTGCAGTGTTGCTCACAGCAGCAGGGTGCGGAAATTCGGATGGGCTGAAAAATGAAACGGGAAGTGCAGATGATGCATCAGCCAAACCAATCACATTAAAGCTAGCGGCATCGCAGCCAGTAACACACACTTTACACGATGGAGTTTTTGTTCCGTTTATGGAAAAGGTAACGGAATTAACCGACGGGCAAGTTGAATTTGATTTTTATCCCTCCGAGCAATTGGGGAAAGCTGGTGATCTGTATGACTTAACCAGTAATGGTGTAACGGATATGAGCTTTATAGTCTCAACTTATACCCCGAGCCTAATGCCGATAACCGGCAGTTTACTGGGTATCCCAGGCTTGTACGATAACTCTTATGAGGGAACGAAGGCTTTACATATGCTGAATAAAGATAGTGCGGTATTGGAATCTGATTTCTTGAATAATGGTGTTAGACCGCTAGTGAGCAGCGCGCTTCTTCCGAATGAGTTTTGGACAAAAGGCAAAGAAATTGTATTACCGAAGGACATTAAAGGGATAAAGGCCAGAGTAACTGGTGATGCCCTAAATAAATCAATTTCTGCCCTGGAAGGCACACCAATCAATTTGACTGCCTCAGAATTCTACGAGGCTTTTGATAGAGGAGTATACGACTCACTCGTCTTGAATGCTACTTCTATGAATGACTATGGTTTTTCAGAACTGGCCAAGTATGGAACGGACGGCATTTCCTTTGGCGGACTGGCTACTGGGCTGATCATTAATGAAAACGTATATCAAAAATTACCTGAAGATATAAAAGAGATCTTTTTGCAAGTTGGAGATGAAGTGACTGAAGATTACGCGAAGTTTCTGGACGAAGAAAATGATGCGGTGAAAGAAGAACTGAGAGCAGCAGGAATAACTGTAAGAGAATTAACTTCTGAGGAAGCTGAACAATGGAAGCAATTTTATAGTGAAATGGAAGCAGCGTTAATAAGCGAACATACAGAAGCTAATTACAGTGAAATAGTGAATAAATTTAAAGAAGAAGTTAAAAAGCATAAATAATATCTTTGTTCATGTCGCTGATCTGAAAAAAGAGGGGGATTGTTTCCGTGAAAGGTAAAACGGTAATTGTGACAGGCGGCAGCAGCGGTCTGGGTAAAGCAATGGCGTTCAAGTTTGCAAAAGAAGGTGCAAATGTTGTCATCACCGGCAGAAATGCGGAGCGATTGAATGAAGCAAAAGAAGAAATTCAGCAATCGGGAGGATCCGTCTTTCCGTTTCAAATGGACGTCAGGGAGACAGCTCATGTAGAGGAAATGGTTCGCAAAACAACAGAAAATTTTGGCCAGATTGACTTTCTGGTGAATAACGCCGCAGGTAACTTTGTCTGTCAGGCCGAAGATCTATCGTACAACGGCTGGAGATCGGTCATTGATATTGTTTTGAACGGGACTTGGTACTGCTCGCAGGCGGTCGGAAAAGAATGGATTGCGACAGGCCAAAAAGGAAGCATTCTTAACATTATAGCCACCTATGCGTGGGGAGCAGGACCGAGAATGATCCATTCAGCATCTGCTAAAGCCGGTGTGCTGGCGATGACTAGAACGCTTGCCGTGGAATGGGGCAGCAGATACGGGATTAGAGTAAATGGCATTGCGCCTGGCCCGATTGGTGATACAGAGGGTGTTTCCCGGCTGATCGAAAATCAGAACGTGGCAGACAGCGCTATGAACGCCATCCCGCTGAAGCGCTTCGGCACGAAAGAAGAAATTGCGGATTTGGCCGAATTCTTATTAAGCGAGAAATCAGCGTTCATTAACGGAGAATGTATAACGATTGACGGCGGCAAGTGGTTGAATAATGAACAGTATAAACTGTGAGTAAAGTATCTAGTACCATCAGTAACTGCATAGCTGAATGGAGGAAGATTTCATGAGCAGACCATTAGAAGGTATGAAAGTAATCGATATTACTTCAAATATATCAGGCCCCAGCCTGACGATGATACTGGGCGATCTGGGCGCAGAAGTCATTAAAATTGAAAGACCGGTGAGCGGCGACGATTCACGGAATATGGGTCCGATGTGGGAAGGTGAAGGCGTCTACTATCTTCAGATAAATCGTAACAAGCGATCTATTATTATTGATTTGAAAACAGATGAAGGCCGGGAACTGGTAAAAGATTTAGTTAAAGAGGCTGATGTTTTTGTAGAAAACTTCCGGCTGGGTAAAACCGAAGATATGGGGCTCAGCTACGAAGATTTGCAGTCTATTAACCCGGAAATAATTTACTGTTCTTTAACAGCCTATGGACAAACAGGCCCGGACAGTCATAAACCGGGTTATGATGCAATCGTTCAAGCGGGAACAGGCATTATGAGCATCAATGGACCTGCCGGGGGAGAACCTGCGAGAGCCGCAGTATCTATTTTGGATCAGGGAAGCGCTATGTGGGGAGTTATAGGAATATTATCCGCATTGCTTCACAGAAACAAAACAGGTGTTGGCCAGAAAGTGGAAACTTCTTTGTTTGAGACGGGTGTTTTCTGGACGAACTATCATTTGATGTCCTATATGGCTGACGGCCGGGAACCGGTTAAATTAGGTGCAGGGCATGCGGCTTTCGCTCCGTATGGTGCATTTAGAACAGCTACATCAGAGATTATGATAGGTATTTCCAATGAATCTCTATTTAAAAAATTATGTATAGTTCTCGGTAAAGAAGAGTGGGCAAGTGATCCAAGATTCAGTTCCAATAAAAATAGATTGGAAAATCGAGAGGAATTATCGAGAGAGATTGAAAGTGTTCTCGTTAAGAAAGATGCGGATTTCTGGATGAAGAAAATTGATGAAGCTGGTGTTCCAAGTTCAATTATACAGAAAATCTCACACATGGTTGATCATCCGCAAACTCAAAGCACCGGGATGCTGCAGCCGGTCGATCACCCATTAATCGATAATATGAGATTAATTCGATTGCCGATCAGTTTATCGGAGACGCCGATTGAAATCAAAAAGGCACCGCCGTTATTAGGTGAAGATACTAGGACAATTTTAAAAGACAGCGGGCTGTCTGAAGATAAGATTGACGAACTTATTGCAAAAGGTATTGTTCATAATATTGACCAAGAACTGGCGAAGAAAATGAAAAATGCAAGCGCGATAGAGGTTGAGTGAAATAATCATGTAGGGGGGCCAGGTATGATGGAACTTCCAAAAACGGTCAGAATAAATGAAGTAGTCTTGCGTGACGGACTGCAGCTTGAGAAAAAAATCATAAGTGTGGAAGAAAAAAATCGCTTATTTACAAAATTACAAAGTGCCGGTATAAAATCGTTTGAATTTGGTTCATTTGTTCATCCAAAAAGGGTGCCGCAGATGGCGAACAGCGGTGAACTGTTCACGAACATTGCGGATGGGGACAATTCGACAGACTTAATCGCGTTAGTGCCGAATTTAAAAGGCGCTGAAATCGCAAAGAGCTTTGGTGTGAAACAAGTCAATTTTGTATTCTCAGCGAGTGATACACATAATCAGCAAAACGTACAAAGCACTACGCTGGAATCGTTAGAAGAACTAAAACTCATCGATAAATTTTGTGCATCGAATAACTTATTGCTCGACGTTACAATTGCCACTACGTTCGGGTGCCCGTTTGAAGGAGATATTCCAATTGAACGGATCCTGACAATCTTGGAAAGTGTATCTGAATGTCAGACGAATCATTTAACATTGGCGGATACGACCGGAATGGCCAATCCGAAACAAGTCAGTGACGTGCTGCGTGAAGTATTCGCTGCGCATCCTGACCTGGACGTGAACTTGCACTTCCATAATACAAGGGGAATGGGATTAGCTAATATTTTAGCAGCGGTCCAATCCGGAGTAACCAGTTTTGATACGGCGCTTGGCGGACTGGGCGGATGTCCTTTCGCACCGGGTGCAACAGGCAATGTTTGCACGGAGGACGTTGTTCATATGCTGCATAGCATGAATATCGAAACAGCGATTGATTTAGATCAGCTGCTGGAAGCATCCAAGCTGTTGGAGGAAGTGATCGGACACCCGAATTCCAGCTATATTTTAAAAGCAGGACCTTATAATAGAAGATACTCAATTCCTGCAGTGTAAAGATGACCGCAATTTAAAAGGAGTGATTGAAAAATGGTTCAAACGAAAATGGTTGATTGGAAAACGATCGTATTGGATGAATCCCATGCGGAAGAATTCGTTTATATTATTACACTAAACCGGCCTGATGCGATGAATTCACTAAATACATTGATGGCCGAAGAGTTAATAGAATGTGTCACAATGCTTAAAGAGAAAGATGACGTCAGAGCATTAATTATTACAGGCAGCGGAACGAGATGTTTCTGTCCCGGAGCCGACTTAAAAGAGCGCAAAACTATGGATAATGTTCAATGGAAGCGTCAGCATGATATTTTTGAAGATGCATATGAGCTGATCAGAACATTCCCGTACCCTGTCATTGCCGCGGTTAACGGCTATGCATTAGGCGGCGGAATGGAAATGATTTTAAGCTGTGATCTTCGATATGTAGCTGAGCATGCGAAGATGGGTCTGCCTGAAGCGAAGCTGGGCATTATTCCTGGGGTTGGCGGAACGCAGCTGCTGCCAAGATCTGTCCCGGTGGCGATTGCAAAAGAACTTTTATTTACCGGCAAGCAGCTGGATGCTCAAAAAGCGCTTGAAATAGGTTTGGCTAATGATGTCTTTTCGATGGAAGAGTTACTGGAGAAGACGATTGAGACAGCTAAAACGATTGCCAAAAACGCGCCATTATCTCTTCAGTCAATAAAGAAGGCTGTGGATACAGGGCTGCAGACAGATATTAATACAGCATTATCAATTGAGCTCGATCAATATTACAAATGTGCATTTTCTGAAGACCGTCTCGAAGGTGTCTATGCGTTTAATGAAAAAAGAGATCCTGTTTGGACAGGAAAATAAATACTAAACATTTGGAGGAATCATCATATGGTAAAAGTTAAAAGTACAAACGACGAAATTGAACTGATCAGAAAAAGTGTGCGGACGTTATGCAGCAAGTTTCCGGAAGATTACTGGGCGAAACTTGATAAAAATAATGACTACCCAAGTGAATTTATTCAAGCATTGACAGATGAAGGCTGGCTGTCCGTGCTAATCCCGGAAGAATACGGCGGTGCTGGTCTGGGCATGGTGGAAGCCAGTGCAATTCTCGAGGAAATTAACAGATCAGGCGGAAATGCCGGAGCGGGGCATGCGCAAATGTATACGATGGGTGCGCTGCTGAGTCATGGAAGCGAAGAACAGAAACAGCGGTACTTGCCTAAAATTGCAACAGGTGAATTGCGTCTGCAGGCATTCGGCATAACTGAGCCGACAGCAGGAAGCGATACGACCAGCATCACTACAACTGCTGTTCGCAAAGGTGACAAGTATATCGTCAACGGTCAGAAGATTTGGATATCAAGATCTAAATATTCGGATTTAATGCTGTTATTGGCAAGAACCACGCCGAAAGATCAGGTGACAAAGAAGACTGATGGATTAAGCCTGTTCATATTAGACATGAACGATCAGAAAGACAATATTACTATTCGTGACATCGATACGATGATTAACCATGCGACAACAGAGATTTTCCTTGAAAATGTAGAGATTCCTGCAGAAAACCTGATTGGTGTAGAAGGCAAAGGATTCGTCTACGTGCTAAGCGGCATGAATGCTGAACGTATTTTGATCGCATCAGAGAGTATTGGTGACGGGTATTACTTCATCGATAAAGCCGTACAATACGCGAATGAAAGAGTTGTGTTTGATCGTCCTATCGGAAAAAACCAGGGAATCCAATTTCCAATTGCACAATCTTACATGGATGTCGAAGCAGCAAAACTTATGCGGGATAAGGCTGCAGAAATGTTTGATTCAGGAGAAAA
Source organism: Sporosarcina sp. P37 (assembly GCF_002109365.1). NCBI lineage: Bacteria > Bacillati > Bacillota > Bacilli > Caryophanales > Caryophanaceae > Sporosarcina > Sporosarcina sp. P37. Next base: position 1,399,992 of record NZ_CP015349.1, on the reverse strand, counting down.
AGGCGGTGCAGAGGCAAATATGGCGAAGTACTTGGCCTCAAATGCAGCATGGAAAGCGGCTAATGCTGCAATGGACACATACGGCGGCTATGGTTTTGCAGCGGAATACCATATTGAAAGAAAGTTCAGAGAGGCGCGGTTGTTCATGATTGCACCGATCTCTAATAACTTAGTAGTCAGCTTCGTGGCGCAGCACGTACTTGGGCTTCCAAGGTCCTTCTGATTATCTGTACCTATTGAATGAAGTATTATTCCAGAACGAATGAAAAGAGGGATATCAATGAGTTTAAGTGAAAAGTTAGCAAAGTATTCTTCTTCGCTTACCTATGAAGACTTGCCGGAAGACGTAGTTGCGTTTGCCAAGTTATGTATACTGGATTATTTCGGTTCTGCGCTGGCAGGAGTGAATAAACCGCCTGTTCAAATGATCAGTGACACGGTCAATGTGATGGGCGGGAACCCGCAGGCGACGCTCCTGACGGGAGGAAAGTCTTCTGTGATGAATGCTGCTTTAGTAAATGGAGCAGCGAGTCATATCGTCGAACTGGATGACATTCATAAATCATCGATTATTCATGCGGCTACTGTTGTTGTTCCTGCAGCATTGGCGGTTGCAGAATGGAAAGAATTAAGCGGAAAAGATCTAATTCTTTCTGTTGTGCTAGGATATGAAGTTTGCTTTAGAGTGGGAGAAGCCGTATCGCCATCCCATTATTACTACTGGCACAATACTGCGACTTGCGGGACTTTCGGTTCTGCGGCCGCAGTAGCCAAGCTTCTTCAATTAGATGATGAGGCTTATGTGAATGCACTTGGAAACGCGGGCAGTCAAGCGGCAGGTCTTTGGGAGTTTATTGAAGATGGAGCTATGACCAAGCAGCTGCATCCGGGCAAAGCTGCGATGAATGGCTTGCTGGCCAGTGTACTTGCAGAAAAAGGCTTTACGGGTGCTAAGAAGATCCTGGAAGGAAAACGAGGCTTCTTCAACGCAATGAGCGATGAGTATGATTCGGAAAAAATCACGCTGAATCTTGGCAAAGAACATAAAATAGTCGAAAATTCATTTAAAATCCACGCATCTTGCCGCCATACTCACGCTGCTATTGATATGGCGATTGAAATATTTAAGGAAAATGAGTTTTCAGTTGAAGATATTTCAAAAGTGGAAGTCGGCGCATATAAATCCACAATGGATATTACGGATAATAATAATCCGAAAACCCAATACGAATCAAAATTCAGCATTCAGTATTGTACAGCCTTGGCATTAGTTAAAGGAAGTGCAAACTTGAATGATTTCAATGAAGATGATTTATGGAATCCGGAAATTAGGGAAGTCATGGGTAAAGTAGAGGCAGTTCTGGATCCGGAAGTGGATAAAGATTACCCGGTGAAATGGGGAGCCAAAGTAAAACTGCACCTGAAAAATGGCGAAGTGTTTGAGAAACAATCCTATTATCCAAAAGGTGATCCCGAAAATCCTGTCAGCACGGAAGATCTGCAGCGTAAATTCTGTAATTTGGCTACGCCTTTATCAGAAGACAAAAGTAAGTCATTCTCTGAAGTTCTTCTATCCTTGGAGAGTGTTGCCAATGTATCTGATATGATGTCAGATCTGAGTAACTCTATCGGTGTTCCATCTGAAGGATACGTTGTGAATGAAGGAAGATAATGTTCAGGCGGCTAAAGATTTAATACAAAAGAAACTGGATGCTTTTTCTCCCAAGGAATTGAAGGAAATAAATTATATTCTTTCAACGTATGCGAAAACTGCTGAAGCGAGCGCTGGCGGGGAAGTTCCGATGCACTTTTTTGGACGCCTTGCCGGACTCACGCGCTTAGATGCATATAGGGTTGAAATGGATTTGGGTTTACACAATGTAAATACGTATGGGGTTGCTCAGGGCGGCGCGGTGTTCACTTTAGCAGATGTGGCGATTGGATTCCTGCTCTTAGAAGAGCTGCCGGAAGGTCAAAAAGTTTTTACATTGGAACTAAAAATAAATTTCATCAAAAAAGGTAAAGGTGTCCGTCTCATAGCCACCCCAAAGATAATTAGTGCGGGTAAAACAATTGTTGTAGCAGAGTGTAATGTGGAAGATGAATTTGGGGTTATTGTTGCGAAAGCGTTAGGGACATTTTTCTTGAGCCGATAGAGTGCATGAATGATAAGTGAATCATCCAACTTAAGATCATCTTCTGCCAGTCGTCTTCCTGTTTCCTCAATTGAAATAGGGGAGACGACTTTATTGTAAATGTTTCTCAGAGAGTCTAAAGAAATTTCTAACATAAAGTAACGAGAAGTCATTCATAATCATACCATCCGTTCCATTATATAACGTGGCTGCCAAGTTTATTGGGACAGCGAATCCGATATACCCAAATGGTAGTTAATAGGGAAATATAATTTAGGGAATGGTGAACGCAAGCATAATTAGATAAGTGAAGTAATCAGATGAACCTCCACGGCAACGATCTGCCAGCTGAAGTACTGCTGCCTTTAAATTATACTAAAATACCATAAAAACATACTATTATTAATATTCCGATTATTATTGACAATACATTATTTTGCATGTAAAATTAAAATAATATTAATTATCAACGTTTTGGTAGTTTCGTTTTAAATAATCAGTAATATTTTTTCCTTGGTGAAAATATCATTAATTATTGGACAGCAGACAAGCAACATCCAAACGAATCATCATGCAGCTGCTTATAAGCAGTTATCGGATACTGTCGAATAAGTATTTTTAATTGCTCTCTGTCAGTTTGGAGTGCTGGTAGCAGCCTTCAAATGTAAACGTTTACACACAGTTTGTTTTCAAAGACTTGAAATCTGACCAGACAGACGTAAACATACGATCCAGAAGATTTATCTGCTTTGACTTACCAAATAAGAATTATAGGAGATGAGACAATGAACAAGAAATTTATTACGGCAATACTCGCTTCTTTTTTATTACTTGTTTTAACGGCATGCGGGAATTCGGCTGAAAGCAGCGATGATGCTGCGAAAAAAGACAAAGTCACATTGAAATTTGCTACCGCGCAGTCTGATACACATTCTTTAACATCTGAAGTGTTTAAACCAATGATGGAAGAAATCACGGAGCGTACAGACGGGCAGGTCGAATTTGACTTTTATCCTGCTGAACAATTAGGAAAGGCCGCAGATCTGTATGATTTAACAAGTGATGGCGTTGCAGATATATCATTCTATATTTCTACTTACTATCCTGACAAAATGCCGATCACCAGTTCACTAATAGGAATTCCAGGTTTGTATTCTACGAGCTATGAAGGGTCAGTAACATATCATGAAATTGCCCAGAAAGATCCTGTATTACAATCTGATTTCATTAAAAATGGTGTTAGACCAATCTTAACTTATAATGCACCGGCTGGCGAGTTATGGACGAGAGGGAAAGAAGTATTCGTACCGGAAGATGTAAAAGGCATGAAAATCAGAACGACAGGCGAAGTGTTAAATAAAGCAACAGTGGCTCTTGATGCGACACCGGTAAATATTACACTGTCAGAAATGTATGAGGCGTTTGATAGAGGTGTTTACGACGGGATTAACTTAAATGCCCAATCGTTAAATGACCATGGTATGGGTGAATTGGTTAAGTACGGTACAAAGGGTGTTAATTTCGGAGGTTCCGGAACAGGTCTTATTATTAACGAGAATGTCTTCCAGAGTCTTTCTGAAGACGTTCAAAAAGTAATTTTGGAAGTAGGGGAAAAGTATACAAAGAGTAATGCTGAAAGAACGGACGAATACGTTGAAAGTATTTTCAAAGAGTACAAAGATAAGGGAATTGTTATACATGAAATAACTGAAGATGAGAAAGCAAAATGGTCCAAGTTCTTTGAAAGCGTTGAACAGGATTGGTTAAAAGAAAAAGATAATCCTGAATTTGAGGAAACGCTAAAAGCATTTAAAGAGAAGTCGAAAGAAAATAAGTAAAATGTCAGTCATGCTTAAACGGTTTGTTCACGGGCACTCCGTTTAAGCAAAGATTACAAAGCAAATACAGCCCTGCTATCATCATCCAACTGCTTCATGTGAATCTTTTTGCACGGTAACGATACAAATCTTTTAGACAGGGGGGTAAGTTATGACGTTTTTAAGTAATCTGCTAACGAGATTGGATAAATTAATTACTTATGTATCCGCAGCTACCATTTTCATCATGATGATGTGGATTGTAATGGATGTTGTATTACGATCTGTTTTCAATTCCCCCATCACAGGAACTATTGAAATTACAGGTGAATACTTGCTGCTGATCATTGTATATCTGTCAATCAGTTATGCCTATAAAGAAGGAAGCCACGTTTCTGTAGACTTCATAGTTGAGAAGTTTCCAAAACCATTACGCAGTGTGTTAAAAGTTATTACTAATCTATTGGCCATCACAACATTTTCGTTGCTGGGATATGCAAATTATCTGAAAGGAATGGATTATTTTGCAAATGATGTGCGCACAACTAGCTTACTTCATTATCCATTGGCTCCCGCTTTACTAATTATTTCAATAGGGGTCTTCTTGCTTGTCATAAACTTACTTCTGGAATCTATAGCGATTATTAGAGGAAAGGTTGAGGTGTAAGAAGATCAGCCAGCACGCAGTTAGATTAAACAAGTTGAAAAAGAGGTGATTAAATGGTTTTAGGAATATTGATATTGGTATTAATCATCCTTTTACTTACGGGAATGCCAATCGCATTTGTATTGCTGACGATAGGATCGGCAGGAATTATTACTCTACAAGGATTCGATACATTACAGGGAATTTTGGCAACCACTGCTTATCGAAGTGTCAATAGTTTCGTATACAGCGCGATACCTTTGTTTGTATTAATGGCCCATTTTATCTCTAAAAGTAAAATAGCAGATGAGTTGTTTGACAGTGTTATCAAGTGGGTTGGCCATGTTCCTGGCGGGGCCGGGATTGCCACAGTGTTGGCGAGTGCGGGATTTGGAACGTTGTCAGGTTCCAGTGTAGCTGCGACAGCAGCAATGTCCCAAATTGCTATTCCGCAAATGATGAAGGCGAATTATTCCGATTCCTTTTCAGCTGGTCTAGTAGCGACATCCACCGGTGTATTGGCAGCAATGATTCCTCCGAGTGTACCGCTCATTCTGTATGGTATTCAAACGGAAAACTCGATTGGTAAATTGCTCGTTGCAGGTATTTTGCCCGGTTTGCTGATCGCATTTCTTTTATGCTTGTTCATCGTAGTTATATCTTTCAAAAATAAAAGTAAAACACCCAGGGCTGCCTGGAAAGAACGGTTTGTTTCCTTAAAGAATATCTGGCCGATGGTTATATTAGTCATCTTCGTCCTCTATGTTATCTATTCGGGGACAGGGACAGCTACCGAAGCAGCAGCTTTTGGAGCGTTTGGTGCACTTGTCATTGGATTGGTTATGAAAAGGCTGAATTTCCAACTGATTTTTGAAGCCCTTATGCACACGACAAAACAAACGACCATGATATTTACAATTATTATAGGTGCCCATGTCTTTTCTTATTATATAGCAATGACCAGGATCGGAAATACGATGGTTACTGCGATTGAAGATAGCGGTTTCCCGACTTGGGGAATTCTGCTGCTGATAATTATCCTTTATCTGATCATGGGAATGTTTATGGATTTGATTGGTACTATGTTGCTGACAATCCCGCTAGTTTATCCGCTAATTGTCGGTTTAGGTTATGATCCGATTTGGTTTGGAATAGTACTTGTGCTGTTATTGGAGATTGGTCTGGTGACGCCGCCGGTAGGTATTAACTTGTTCATTACAAGTGAGCAGTCAGGTATTTCTACCGGAAAGGTATTAGGCGGTGCTGTTCCGTTTATCGGTGTACTATTAGTTGCTTTGCTCGTCATCATATTATTCCCGCAGATTGCTTTGTACTTGCCGTCGCTTATGTAAATGCCCGGCGAATGGAAGAAAGACATTTAGCTCAAGTAAGATACACGATAATTGATAACTGTGTCAGAAGTGGAGGGTGTCTGGATGTTAGAAGGAATAAAAGTTATTGACTTTACGCAATACTTGCCGGGGCCGCATGCGACATTACGGCTGGCGGATATGGGAGCCGAAGTTATTAAAGTGGAATCCCCTGCTGGTGATCCGGCACGTTATCCTGCTGAAAAAGACGGTGGAGATAAATATCTCTTCCGCGCCCAAAACAGAAATAAAGAGAGTATCACACTTAATTTGAAAGAGGCTGCTGATCAGCAGATTGCCAAGGATTTAATAGCAGATGCCGATGTAGTAATTGAAGGCTTCCGGCCGGGAGTTACCAGCCGCTTAGGAATCAGCTATGAAGAAGTTATCACGTGTAAACCTGACATTGTCTACTGTTCATTAACCGGATACGGACAGGTGAGCCCGTTAAGTCATCTGGGGAGCCATGATATAAACTATATGGCCCTAAGCGGTGTGCTGTCTCAATTTAAGGACCGTGAAAAGAGACCTGTTCAGCCCACTACCACAATGGCGGATTTAGTAGGCGCAATGGCAGCGAGTGAGTCAATCGTTGCCGCACTCTTAAAAAGAGAACGGACAGGAAACGGGTCTTATATTGATTTAGCAATAGCAGATGTAATGGTTACCTTGATGACCAATCATGTGTTGATCGAATCAGCCACCGGAGAACAGCATGGGATGCCGAGATTAAATGGTGCTCATGTGTGCTATACCCTTTATGAAACTAAAGACGGCAGGTTTATCAGTCTGGCCGCACTGGAACCGAAGTTTTGGGAGAACTTCTGCCTGGCGGTAGAGAAAGAGTCGTGGCTTGGGTCCAGTTTTACCCCGCCGTCAAAAGAAAATCCCGTGTATCAAGAGATGGTGTCATTATTTCTCAGCCGGGATTTTGAAGAATGGATTCATTTATCCCAAACAGTAGATTGCTGTATTACGCCAGTGTTAGAGGCAGGAGAATTAGCAGACTATCCATATTATAAAGCAAGAAATTTAATTCAAACACAGGATGGATTAAATCATGTTGCGACTCGGTATTATCCGGATCAGTCTGAAACTATACAATATAAACCATCACCAAAGCACGGCAATCATCAGAATGGCTTGTTGCAGGAATTGAAAAGTAGTTTAAAATAAAAAATAGGAATAGAGGGAATTACTATGAAATTTGAAACTAAGGTTGGTTATTCAGAAACAGATAAAGTATTTGTTCATGGGCATAATCTGGTAGATGATCTAATTGGAGAAATCACATTAGCGGATATGGCGTTCTTGGGTGCAAAACACAGAAAGCCAAATGCAAACGAATCAAAAATGTTAAATGCACTTATGGTTGCTGTTTGTGAACATGGTTTTACACCAAGCTCGATCTCTACACGTTTAACTTACCTGGGTGCTCCGGAAGCAGTGCAGGCTGCAGTTGCTGCCGGACTTTTAGGAGCAGGTTCAGTTTATCTTGGAGCAATGGAACAAGTTGCAGAAATGCTTCAGGATGGAATGGAAAGAGCCGGCAACGATAAAAGTCCAAAGGAACTGGCAACGTGGATTTTAGATGACCGTGCTGAAAGAGGTATTCAATTGCCTGGATTTGGTCATCCTATTCACCGGCCGGTAGATCCAAGAACAGTGAAATTATTTGAACTGGCTAAGGAACTTGGTTTCTATAAAAAGAACTCTGAAACAATTAACGAAATCAGTTTGCAGTTTAATGAAAGAAAAGGAAAATCTATTACGCTGAATGCCGTAGGTGCGATTGGAGCGATCATGGCGGATATGGAATTTGATTACCGCGTGATGAAATCCTTTGCGGTTGCAGCAAGAGCCGTAGGATTAGTGGCACATATTGTAGAAGAGATTGAGGTAGGCAGAAAAGATAGCGTAGGACAAAAAATATTTGATTATATCGAAACTAATGCAGATTATAAAGTGGGTGTTGAAAAATAAGTTTTACAATCCAATGTTGCATTAGGAGGATTATACAATCCTTGTTGTAATCTGATTAAGGGGTAATAAATATGAAAAACTTGGAAAAACCGGCTAGAAAGTATTCTGTACCTGCTGTAAACACGGCTTTTAGAATCATCACATTATTAAGCAGGAAAAAGTATCAAAAGAGTACACTTACCCAAATTGCTAATGCATTGGATTTAAATCCGACGACGTGTTTCAGGATATTGCAGGAGCTCCAAGAACAGTCCATCGTAAAATATGATGAACAATCTAAGCGCTATATACTGGGTCCTTACCTGGTGGTATTGGGTGAGCGGGCAAAAGAGTTCCAATATGACTTGTCCATCATTGACCCTTATCTTGAAAAAATCACTAGAGAAACCGGACTGACTTCTCTATTGGTTTCCAAGGTCCGGAGTGACAGAACGGCAATAGTGTCTAAAGTTGAGGATGAGAATTTCGGCGTAAAGATATCTGTAGGACGTCATTTCGATTTACTGGACGGGGCATACGGAAAATGTATTATGGCTTATGCCAATGAGGCAGATGCCGAGTACTACTTCAATTCCAACGAACGGATAATCAACACTTCGCCAGAAGACTTTCAGGCATTAAAAAATGAACTGATTGAAGTGAAGAAAAATGGGTTCGCGATATCATATGATGAAACAATAAGAGGGATCTTCGGGGTCGCGGCTCCGATAATGAATTTCAACAATCAGGTGGATCTTTCTATCGCGGTAGTCGGAATGTGTGCCCAATATAAAGTAGATGAACTCCAGCCAATAGTAGATGTAATAACGGAGTACTCTAAAAAAATCACGCTTGAAATAAACAAAAGATATAAAGAAATGTAAGTCAGGAACAGATTGACCAACGGAGGGATAAAATGAATATTTACGTACTGGTGAAGAGGACATTTGACACGGAAGAAAGAATTGCGATTAAGAACGGTGAAATTGCAGAAGACGGTGCAGAATTTATTATTAATCCTTACGATGAATATGCCATTGAAGAAGCGATCGAGGTGCGTGATGCTAACGGCGGCGAAGTGACAGTAGTCACAATTGGCGGCGAGGATTCAGAAAAGCAGCTTCGGACAGCGCTGGCAATGGGTGCAGACAAAGCGGTACTCATTAACACGGAAGACGATTTGGATGAATCAGATGAATTTACAGCTGCCAAGATTATCGCTGAATACTTGAAAGATAAAGATGCAGATCTGATTTTAGCAGGTAACGTGGCAATTGACGGCGGTTCAGGACAGATCGGGCCCCGTGTTGCAGAGTTATTGAATATAAACTATGTGACAACTATTACAGATTTGGAAATCGATGGTTCAGCCGTTAAAATTGTGCGTGATGTTGAAGGGGATTCAGAGAAAATTGAAACAACACTTCCGCTTCTGGTAACCGCGCAACAGGGGCTGAATGAACCGCGATACCCATCGCTTCCGGGAATTATGAAAGCGAAAAAGAAACCGCTTGAAGAGCTGGAATTAGATGACTTGGATTTGGAAGAAGATGATGTAGAAGCTAAGACAGAAACGATTGAAGTTTTTCTGCCTGCAGCCAAAGCGGCTGGACGTATACTTGAAGGCGAGCTTGCCGATCAAGTAAGTGAGCTTGCAGATCTATTACGCAATGAAGCAAAAGTAATTTAATTGAATAAGAAGTAATCACAATAGATTACTCTTTACTGGAGGGACTATAAATGACGAAAAAAGTGTTAGTACTTGGAGAAGTGCGGGAAGGTGCACTTCGTAATGTTTCATTTGAAGTAATAGCGGCGGCGAAAAAGATTTCCGGCGGCGGAGAGGTAGTTGCGGTTCTTCTGGGGGAGAACGTGCAATCATTTACAGAAGAAATGATTCACTATGGCGCGGACCGTGTAGTAACGGTAGAACATGCTAATTTACAGCAATATACTTCAGACGGGTTTTCACAAGGGTTTATGGCGGTTTATGAACAAGAAAGCCCTGAAGCAATTGTTTTTGGACATACAGCATTGGGGAAAGACTTATCTCCTAAGATTGCAAGTAAACTGGCAAGCGGACTCATTTCGGACGTAACTTCTATTGAAGGAGAAGGCGATGAGGCAGTATTCATTCGACCGATTTATTCAGGTAAAGCATTTGAGAAAGTGAGAAATAAGGACAGTTTATTATTTATTACGATCCGCCCGAACAATATCGCCCCGCTTGAACACGACAGCAGCCGTTCAGGTGAAGTCTCTTCTGTTGAAGTCGACGTAACTAACCTGCGTACAATTATTGCTGACGTCGTTCGTAAATCGACAGAAGGCGTGGATATGTCTGAAGCGAAAGTAGTCGTGGCAGGCGGGCGCGGTGTGAAGAGTGCGGAAGGTTTCAATCCCTTGAAAGAACTAGCTGATCTATTGGGCGGTGCAGTCGGTGCGTCCCGTGGTGCATGTGATGCGGACTACTGTGACTACTCATTGCAAATTGGGCAAACAGGTAAAGTCATCACGCCTGATTTGTATATCGGTGTAGGTATTTCCGGCGCTATTCAGCATATGGCAGGTATGTCGAACTCGAAAATTATTGTCGCAATTAATAAAGATCCGGAAGCTGAGATTTTCAAAGTAGCTGACTATGGCATTGTTGGAGATTTATTTGAAGTGGTGCCATTGATGATCGAAGAATTTAAGAAAGCAAAAGTCGGCGCGTAAGAGAAACTGATTGTTTATAAGCTATGTAAACAAAGCCGTCTATGCCGATCTTTTCAAAGTCGCATAGACGGCTTTGTCATGGTCTATTATATGTTAAGCGCATGGGCCTCCGCGTTGAAGAACGGACACCCTTCGTTTGAAATGGTATCAGTTTTATCCAGATGGAAGGCGCAGCGCTCTAATTCAAGACAATCATTAGTTAATAGAAAGGGGAGAATCAAATGATCATCACAAAATCTCTGATGTATAATGCGAAACATATTCCCGAACGATTGGCTATTTTAGATGAAGGATACAGCTGTACTTACGGCGAGCTGGCAAGCAGAACTGCGCAGTTAAAAGAAGCCCTAAAAGGTCTGGGTGTCTCTAAGGGAGATAAGGTCGGCATTTTTCTGTTGAACACCTTTCGATACGTCGAGCTGATTTACGCGATTACCGCGATAGGCGCCATTGCGGTCCCGTTAAATACGAGACTGTCGCGACGCGAGCTTGCGTACATAGTGGAAGATTCCGGAATGGGCGTCTTGTTTTTCCATCCCGAATACCTCGAACATATACCAGAGCTGGAACAGGCCGCAAAAAGTCAGCTGAAATCGATCATCGTCTCCGATGACGAAACACATGGCTATGCAAGTTACGAGGAACTCATTGCGGGCGAAAGCGCATCAGTGCTGACGTACGATGAGATCAGTGAAGATGATATCGCGTGTATTTTCTACACAGGCGGTACGACAGGCCCTGCCACGGGTGTGATGTTATCGCACCGAAATCAAGTCAGCAATTATTATCATACAACCACAAAGTTCAACTATAACGAATGGACAAATTACCTGCATGCGGCCCCGATGTTCCATTTGGCGGACTGCGGAAAAACGATTGGCGTGACGTGGGGCGGCGGAACACACAGCTTTTTGAAAACGTTTACAGTGAAAGGGTTCCTCGAAGCCGTCCAAACCTACAGACCGACTGTCATTTCACTCGTTCCCACCATGATCAATATGGTAATGAATGATCCAGATTTTACACAGTATGATGTGAGCAGTATTCAAAAGATAAACTATGGCTCTTCTGCCATGTCCCCAGACTTATTTAAAAAAGTGAGGGCTGCGTTTCCCGGTGTAGCGTTTTATCAGTCTTACGGCATGACAGAAGCGTCGCCAGTGTTAACGATCTTGGAACCTGAAGACCATGTGGTGAGCGAAGATGCAAAAGCGCAAAGACGTTTATCGTCGGTCGGCAAAGGTATACCTGGCGTGGAAGTTCGTGTGGTAGATGACGAAGGGGCTGACGTCGCGGTCGGGGAAATTGGAGAAGTGATTGCCCGTGGCCCGAATATCATGAGAGGGTACTGGAATGCGCCGGAGAAAACGGCGAATACTATTAAAGCCGGCTGGTATCATTCCGGTGATATGGCAATGATAGATGAAGATCACTATATATATATCGTAGACCGCAAGAAAGATATGATTATTACAGGCGGCGAGAATGTCTATTCCATTGAAGTGGAAAATGTCTTATCCAGTCATCCGGCTGTGCTCGAAGCAGCAGTGATTGGTATTCCCGATTCCAAATGGGGCGAAGCAATCAAGGCAGTCGTTGTAGTCAGAGATACGCACGAACTGACGGAAGCAGAGATGATCGAATACAGCAAACCGCTGCTGGCTAATTACAAAGTTCCTAAATCCGTAGACTTTATGGAAGCGCTGCCAAAGAACGGAGCCGGGAAGATTCTGAAAAGAGAACTGCGTGAAAAGTATTGGAAAGACTGCAAGTTGAACGTTAACTGATGATAAAGAAACGTAATGAGTAAGGAAAATAGCATAGTACTGACAGATAAAGAGCGGCTGTGTGATATCAGATGCATACCATTGTGTGAGCGTTTATTCTCACAGTCAAGAAGCCTGACAAGGAGGGAAAACGATGAGTACTGCGATGAAGCTTGTAGAAGTAAAAGATGAATTTATCCAAAGTCCTTATGTACAGCATTTAGGAATTCAAATAACAAAATTTGAAGAGGGTGATGTGCAGGCGAAATTAGATGTGCATGACAGTCTGCTCAATTTCGTAGGGACAGTAAATGGGGGTGTGATCGCCTCTGTGCATGATATTATCCAAAGTATGCAGCTCCGTTCTGTTATTAAAAAGAGGTGTGTGACCATCAATTTAAATATAAACTATATAGCTCCCATTATGACAGAAACAATATATGCCGAGGCCAGGATCACTTCAAAAACCTACAAAACCGCCTTTATGGAAGGTGTCATAAAAGATGCTGACGGAAATATTATATCAACAGCTGCAGGCGTTTTTAAGATCATACACGAAAAGAATTAGTCTCGCTAATTGCACACGAAGTTCATTTAATCAATTTACGTAAAGGGGACAAAAGTTATGGAGAAGATATGGCATGAAATTTATTCGGATGACATCCCAAGAGAGCTAAAGTTACCCGAGATGACCATTTACGAGATGCTGCAAAAATCTGCAAAAGAATTCCCAGAGCACAAATCGTTTATATATAACGATATTCACTTGTCTTACAGAGATTTAAAAAACAGTTGCGATAAATTGGCTGCGGCATTATACAGCAAAGGTTTCAGAAAAGGTGACCGCATTGCAGTGATGCTGCCAAATCGTATGGAATATATAGTAGCCTATTTTGCGATCCAGCGGCTGGGCTGTATTATGGTTCAAGTTAATGTAATGTACCAGGCTTCAGAATTGCATCCGATTTTAAGTGATTCGCAGGCTTCAGGCATGATTTGTGAAAATGTTCAAAAGGAAAAAATTGATGCGCTGGGACTGGGTGATCAGTTAGTTTGGATCATCGTAGACAACGAACAAACGGAAGAGAGTAGCTTCGCTCGCTTGCTGGAAGAACAGCATGGTCCGCTTCCCGACGTAGAAATAAACCCTAAAGAAGACGTGGCGGTATTGCAATACACAGGAGGAACCACCGGCAAATCTAAAGGCGCTATGCTGACACATTATAATATTGTCAGTAATGCCTATCAAAATATCGTGTTTAATTGTTTGGAAAGAAATAAAGAAATCATTCTTGGAAATTCCCCGTTATTCCACATCATGGGTTTGAGTTATATAAATATAACTGTGTTTTCCGCAGGTACCTTTATTATCGTTGATAGATTTAAAGTAGAAAAAGTGTTGAATTTAATAAAAGAACATAAACCGACGATTTTCGTAGGCGCACCTACGATGTACGTAGCTTTATTGCAATATGAAAATCTGACAAAAGATGATTTGAAGAGCTTAAGAATATGTTCTTGCGGAACATCTCCGCTGCCGAATGAAGTGATCAGTAAATTCGAAGAACTGTCGGGAACAAAAATTATCGAAGGATATGGCCTAACAGAGGCTATCGTGACCCATAGAAATCCTGTTTCTGATAAGCGGAAAGCCGGAAGTGTAGGGGTTCCGCTGCCGAACACCGACTGTAAAATCGTAGATGCTGAAACCGGAACGGAAGAGATGGAAGTTGGGCAATCGGGTGAGATCCTTATTAAAGGGCCACAAGTCATGAAAGGGTATTGGAATAATCAAGTAGAAACAAATTTGTCCATTCGCAATGGCTGGCTGTACACAGGTGATATCGGATACATGGATGAAGATGGCCGTTTTTATATAGCAGGCCGGAAGAAAGAGCTAATCATTGCAAGCGGATACAATATTTATCCGATAGAAGTAGAAGAGGTCCTGTACGAACACCCGGCAGTTATGGAGGTTTGTGTTTATGGCATTCCCGATTCATATAGGGGAGAAACTGTAAAAGCAACTATTGTTTTAAGGAAAGGCATGACTTGCACTGAAGAAGAACTGAAAGAATGGTGTTCTGATAAATTAGCCACTTATAAAGTGCCGAGATTTTATGAGTTTAGAGATGAATTGCCAAAAACTGCAGTCGGGAAAATCTTGAGACGCAAGCTGGTTGAAGATCACAGTAATGAAAAAAAGGAATCAAGTCTGTATTAATTACCGTGTAATCATAGGAATACAGAATGATTCGTGTAATATGCTGGAGTTTCCAGACTAAACGGCGGAAAAGAGGAATTTCTAATGAAAAGAAAAATTAAAGTAATTGGTGCGGATATGGTTAAGTTTGTTAAACCTGGTAAGCAGGAGCCTTATGAAATTATGGCATCTAAAGCTATCCGGGGTGCAATAAAAGACGCTGGAATCGACTTTGAAGAAATTGAAAGCGCTTTTGCAAGTTACAGTTACGGGGACAGCACATCAGGACAAACAGCTCTTTATAAAGTTGGAATGACAGGTATTCCCGTATTCAACGTGAATAATAACTGTTCATCAGGATCAACAGCATTATATTTAGCACGGCAGGCAGTAGAAAACGGGGTGGTTGAATGCGCACTGGCCTTCGGTTTTGAAGAGATGCAGCCGGGAGCACTAGGAACCGTTTATGGAGATAAAACATCACCTATTCAATCATTTGTAGACCGTTTAGAAGAATTACATCCCGGTGTTTCGCCGGATGCCCCACGAGCTGCCAGATTATTTGGTGCTGGAGGAAATGAATATATAGAAAAGTACGGTGCGAACCCTGATATATTCGCAAAAGTGGCCGTCAAAACACGGAGTCATGCAATTCACAATCCATACTCCATGTTTGATAAGCCTTTGACTGTGGAAGAAGTCCAAAATTCGCCGATGATTTTCGAACCGTATTTGACGCGTTACTGTGCATGTCCGCCGTCATGCGGTGCTGCAGCAGTCATAGTGTGCAGCGAAGAGTTTGCCCAGAAGCATGGACATAAGGACGCGGTTGAAATTATTGCTCAGTCAATGGCCACGGATAATGAGACGACATTTACTACTGGAGCTATGAACTTAGTTGGTCAGGATATGACACGAAGAGCTGCGAATGCAGTGTATGAGCAGGCAGGATTGGGAGCTGAAGAAGTAGATGTAGTGGAACTGCATGATTGCTTTACGCCGAATGAAGTAATCACATATGAAGGACTAGGTTTGTGCGGTGAAGGCGAAGCGGAAGCATTCATTAACAATAAAGATAATACGTATGGAGGGAAATATGTAGTTAATCCGTCGGGGGGACTGATGTCTAAAGGACACCCGATTGGAGCTACAGGTTTAGCGCAGTGCACTGAACTGGTTTGGCATTTGCGCGGAACAGCCGGAAAACGTCAAGTGGAAAATGCAAGAGTCGGATTACAGCATAACTTGGGTCTCGGCGGAGCTGTAGTAGTGACGATGTACCGTAAACCTTAATCACCCAGTTGTCTCATACAAACAGTCCATTCTGCAATAGGATAGAATCCTATTGCAGAAAATACGGGAAGTATAGAAATAGGAAAATATGCAGACTTTGCCGTACTGGATCAAGATCCGACCCGTATTGACCCAATGAAAATTAAAGATATATCAGTAATCTCTACATTTATTAACGGTAAGAATGTATATAAAAAAGACAGAGTTGAATGTAGCCGTTCAGGCGGGGTAAAGCATACCAATTAAGCTCTGAAATGGCCGCGTGCCATGTAGATTTGCTAATTAATGACAGTGATCGCTGAAAACAGTATGTTCTTTTGACTGAAACAGCAAGATGACATACTTTTATTCATCATTTATATAGATAAGAATAGGAGAGAGGACAATGGGGCCATTATTAATCGCCAACTGGATATTATTCATTGGGATTACTTTATATGCACTTTCGTTATTTACGTATTTAATTAAGACTCGGACTCAATTTGTCCGATTAGGCAGAAAAGAAGAATTCGATCATAATGTGAAGGAACGCCTTCAAAAGATCTGGGTCTATGTGTTCGGACAAAAGAAATTATTAAAAGATAAAAAAAGCGGTACAATTCATGTATTGTTTTTCTATGGCTTTCTGCTTGTGCAGTTTGGCGCGATAGATCTGATTTGGAAAGGGCTAAAACCAGGGTCTCACCTTCCGCTGGGATCTATATATAACGGTTTTACATTCTTTCAGGAAATTGTAGTATTTCTAATTCTGGTTGCAGTAGTCTGGGCATTTCACCGCCGATATATCGAGAAGCTCGTCAGGCTGAAAAGAGGGTGGAAATCAGGTCTTGTTCTCATCTTCATTGGCGGTCTGATGCTTTCGACAATTATGGCGAATGGGATGAATATGATTTGGCAAGGAAATCCTGCATCAGTGACAGAGCCAATGGCGTCGCTGGTCGCTACAGTGTTTGGATTTATGTCTCCAACTGCAGCTGCAGCCGTGTTTTTTGTTAACTGGTGGATTCATCTGCTTATTTTATTGACGTTCCTTGTCTATGTTCCGCAATCCAAACATGCTCACTTGATTGCCGGACCGGTAAATACGTATTTCCATCGGCTGGATCATGCGGGCAGACTAAAGCCGATTGATTTTGAAGCGATGGAGAATGCAGAAAGTGAAGAAGACATGCCTGCGCTCGGTGTAGGGAAAATTACTGATTTCAATCAATTACAGATGATTGACTTTTACGCTTGTGTAGAGTGCGGACGCTGTACGAATATGTGTCCTGCAGCAGGCACAGGGAAAATGCTGTCTCCCATGGACCTGATCACGAAGCTGCGCGATCACTTGACGGAAACAGGTGCTTTAGTGACAAAGCAAAAACCGTGGGTGCCTGCATTTGCGTTTACTAATTCCAAAGCTAATCAAATTGCTGTCGCGGCTGGCCTGGAAGGGGCTGTGGCGGAAGATATCTATAGCCCGTCACTGATTGGCGATGTGATTACGGAGGAAGAAATTTGGGCTTGTACTACTTGCAGAAACTGTGAAGATCAATGTCCAGTTATGAACGAGCACGTCGACAAAATAATCGATCTGCGCCGTCATCTTGTAATGACAGAAGGTAAGATGAACCCGGATGCAAAACGGGCGATGACAAACATAGAGCGTCAAGGCAATCCTTGGGGACTCAACCGAAAAGAGAAGGAAAAATGGAGAGAGGCACGTCCTGATCTTTATGTTCCTACAGTAAAGGAATTGAATAAAGCAGGAGAAGAGTTTGAATATCTGTTATGGGTAGGTTCAATGGGAGCTTTCGATAACCGCGCGCAAAAGATTATAGAATCATTCGTGCATCTTATGAACAAAGCTAACATCAAATTCGCTATCCTTGGAAATAAAGAAAAGAACTCCGGCGATACACCAAGACGTCTGGGGAACGAATTCTTGTTCCAGGAGTTGGCGGAAGCGAATATTAAAGAATTTGAAAAGGCCGGTATTACTAAAATCGTCACCGTTGATCCGCATGCCTATAATATCTTTAAAAATGAATATCCGGATTTTGGATTCCAGGCAGAAGTGATTCATCATACCGAAATGCTATATGACTTGGTGAAAGAAGGGGTCTTACAGCCAGTTCATCCAATTAATGAAACGATAACATTCCATGATTCATGTTACTTAGGGCGTTATAATGACGTGTATGACCCGCCGCGTGAGATCTTGAAGGCCATTCCAGGCGTAAATCTGGTTGAAATGAAGCGAAACCGTGAAAATGGAATGTGCTGTGGAGCAGGCGGAGGAATGATGTGGATGGAGGAAGATACAGGCCAGCGTGTAAACGTAGCAAGAACGGAGCAGGCACTTGAAGTAAATCCCGGTATCATCTCTTCTGGCTGTCCTTATTGTTTAACCATGATGTCTGATGGAACAAAGGCCATTGAAGTTGAAGATTCTGTCGGAACATATGATATAGCGGAGTTGCTTGAACGATCTATTTTTGGAGATGTTTCAGAACCTGAAGTTATGGAAGAAAAAGAATTAATTATGCAGTAAGCAGCAGTTAGAAAATTCCGATGCAGATAGTAAAATAAGCTGCTTCGTCACGAGAATCGGACGAAGCAGCTTATTTGTTGTCGTTACATAGCCAACTGTCAAATCGTTTCGGCCGTCATATTCTTTATCGAATGAAATAAATCCCGCGGGAACACCATATAGTGTATCGCTCAGACCTAAGACTGACATACAGTTCATTCATTGGATGGACTCAACTTTACTGAGTATCGTCTATGATAGTGTAAAGGGGTGCTTGCATGCGGAATATACTGATCATTATAATGGCTGCCGGGTTGTTAGGCGCAGTCGGATTTTGGGTGTATAACTGGGGGAGTGCAGATCGGGTTTCCGGCGCATTTTCGATTGAAAAGGACGGGGCAAAGTCACTGGATGTTGACATCCGCTTTGGCGCCGGCAATCTTCTGATTGAAGGCGGTGCGACGGAATGGGTGGATGGTGACATTGATACGAGTATAAAGAAGTGGTATCCAACCGTAACTTATAAGAATAAAAGAAATGTAGGCTATGTAGAAATTCAACAGAAAATGAAAGGACTTTCAGCGCTGCGGAAGAAACGAAATAACTGAAATCTTCAACTGACTAATGAAGTGCCTGTGAATCTTGACGTGGAAATAGGAGTATCCGATTCCGAGCTGAAGATGGCAGGAATTCTCTTAAAACATTTATCAGTGGATGCGGGTGTCGGTGATACAGCTATAGATCTTAGCGGGGAATGGAAAGAAAGCTTTGATGCAGACATCGACTTGGGAGTAGGCGACGCGAAAATTTATTTGCCGAAAGATACAGGAGTTAAAATATCCGTTTCAAAAGGGCTTGGCAGTATCGGAACGAAAGGTTTCATTTCCAAGGGGAAAGGTGTCTATGTGAATGAAGCGTACAATCATTCGGATACCGCTATTCATTTGAACGTCGATGTCGGCGTAGGCAGTGCAGATTTTTTGCTTGTTGAGTAGGGAAGAATTTAGCGGTGACTGACATAATTGCAAAACGTTGCACAAAACTTTATAGAGTGAAATAACTGCGTGAAGCCAATGTTCTTGCAACTTGGGTTCGCGCAGTTTTATTTTTGCGGTTATTATTGGGCTCGCCAGTTTTTTGCTGCCTGCTTTCTAGATGATAATTATATTCTAATAATTAAAAATAATTGTTTGCAAACTGAAAATGAAAAGCAGACTCTATAATCAAAACATGTACATTGTCGACAATCAGACAAAGAGTCGAGAGTAAGGAGTGATGGCATGAATAAAGATTTGTCGAAGTTTTCATTAAAGCATCGAATAGCACAAGAGATTCGGAATTTAATATACGAAGGAAAGCTAGTCCCGGGGGAGAAAATTACTGAGAATCGTTTAGCACAGGATTTAGGGGTCAGCCGGACTTCTGTCCGGGAGGCAATTTTGCTGCTGGAACTAGAAGGGCTTTTAATTTCGTCGCCTTATAAAGACACAAGGGTCGCCACGATCTCACAGGAGGAAGTGGTAGAACTTCTTCTCCCTATGCGTGTTCAAATTGAAACATATGCATTGAAAAAAGGGTTTGAAAATTGGGGAGAAAAATATAAAGAAACATTTAAAAGAATTGTAGAAGATATGAGGAAGGCTGCTAATTACGAGGATTTACTGACTTTTATCGAATTAGATATCCAGCTGCATGAATTAATTGTAACCGCTTCCGAAATGGAAAATGTAATCAGAGTTTGGGAAAGCATCGTGCACAGAATCCGTTTACATTTTGTTTATCAAAACAGCAAGTCAGGGACATTGGAAAAATGGCTGACAGAACATGAAGAACTGGTAGATATCCTGATTACAGCTGAAGATATAAATGTGGCAGCGGAGGCCTTACAAAAGCATATTATTGATACGAATATTCCTGATGTCTATTTGCTGAATTAAAGAAGAATAGGAGAAGATTATATGAAGAAGCTTGAAATAGCCGACGTGCAAGTCTATGTCGTGGAGACGCCGGAAGCGAAATACAAAACATCCTCCCATTACTCTGATCTGACGATTACAAATACAATTGTAAGAATACGGACAAAGGATGGCTACGAGGGATGCGGAGGAGCGATATCCTGGACAGAAGGTAATGCCGATTTAAGTCTGGCAGAATCAATCCGTCACTTACTGCCCTTTTTGATTGGCAAATCAGCTTTACAGCGGGAGGAAATCTATCAATTGCTGGCCAGCCGATGTGTTCAAATGACACCGCAGGCACTGTCGCCTATTGATATCGCACTATGGGATCTTGCCGCAAGATATGCGCAAATGCCGCTGTATCAGATGCTTGGAGGGGCAAGGGATAAGATTCTGTCCTATGCCAGTACGCCTTTTCTGCCGAGCATAGAAGACTATATCGAACATGTGCATGACCTTAAAATGCAAGGCTACCGATACATTAAGTTTCATACATGGTGCAAAGCGGAGGAAGATTTGGCGCTGGTCTATGCAATCGAGAAAGAATTCCAAGGGTCCGGATTAAAGTTTATGTTGGATGTGGAAAGTTCTTATACGAGACAGGAAGCGCTCAAAGTGGCAATTGAATTGGAGCGTCTTGGGTATGTTTGGTTCGAGGCTCCATTGCCGGATACAGATTTGAAGGGTTATCAGGAGTTAAGAACGAAGGTGAATATTCCGATTATCCCGGCAGGAAATACACTGCTGCATCTGAATCAAATTGAGCAGGGAATTCAACAGGACAGCTGGTCTAGCGTGCGAGTTGATGCCACGTTGGCGGGCGGTGTCACGCAAACGAAAAAAATCATGGCACTTGCTGAGGCGAATTCTATGACGGCGGAATTGCAATCATGGGGTTATACACTTTCCCAAGCTGCCAATCTGCACCTGATGCTGGCTGCACCAAATTGTTTATTCTTTGAGCAGGCCGTGCCTGTCGAACCATTGGAATTTGGCGCGAAAAATCCTATCCGAACAGACGAAAAAGGATATGTACATGCCCCTGAAGGTAATGGACTTGGGATTGAAATGGATTGGCCGCTGATTGAGAGGACTGCGATTCATCAGATTACATGTATGCATAATGAATAAATCCGGAAGCAGTACAGCAGGGCAAAATTAGCCCTGCAGTGCCGTTCATCATGGGCGAGAGCACTGCTGTCTGTAGGTTTGTACATTACATAAAAGCCGGTAATAGTGTATGTTGAAGTTCATTTGAAAAAGGCGGTAATCACCAATGAAAATAACAGATATAGAAGTAATTGAACTGCGCGTCCCTCCGATTGATCAGGAGTGCACATGGGGAGAGGACGCTCTTCTTGTCCGGGTGATCACGGACACTGGACTAGTCGGTATTGGAGAAAGTGACACGTCTCCCATGGTTGCCCGAGCAATCATTGAAGCACCCAGCTCTAATTTATACAGTACTGGCTTGAAGTCCTTGCTGATTGGGGAAAATCCTTTGGAAATCCAAAAGCTTTGGGACAAGATGTACTGGGGTTCTAATTACTTGGGGAGAAGAGGAGCGGGTATCCATGCTATCAGTGCAATTGATATTGCACTATGGGATATTGCTTCTCAGTTTTATCAAGTGCCAATTTACATGCTGCTTGGCGGAAAGTATCGGGATACTATTAAGGCGTACGGGACGTTTATACCGGACGACATTCCCGCTCAAAACAAAAAGATTGTGAGAAAGTTAATTGAGCAGGGCTACACAAGCTTAAAGTTTGGCGGCGGAATTCTTGGCGATGATGACGATACGGATGTTGAAATTGTAAAGGCTGTCCGGGAAGAGGCGGGCGATGATTTTGAACTTCAGATCGACCTGGCTTCTAAATGGGACACATACGGAAGGTCTGCAAGAATGTTTAAGCGCCTGGAGAAGTTCAATCTTCATTGGATTGAAGAACCGATACTGGCAGATGATATGAAAGGCTATAAAAAACTGTCCGGTTTAACGGGCGCCCAAACTGCCGGCGGCGAATCATTAACTACCCGCTATGAGTTTGCGGACTTCCTGAAATATGCACAGCCAGATATCATACAACCGGATATAACCCGCTGCGGCGGAATCAGCGAGATGAGAAAAATCTCTGAACTCGCTTCGATGAATGGCACTAAACTTGTGCCGCATGGTTTCAGCACTGGCATTTTGCTGGCAGCAACTATTCAATTTCTGGCTGCTTCTAAAGACGGTGATTTACTGGAGTATTCTCAAAGCGACAGTCCGCTCTTCACTAGTTTAACAGGTAGCTTGCCCGCTCTTGAAAACGGTAACATTCGTGTTCCGGATTGTATTGGCCTGGGCGTGGAATTGGATGAGGAATTGATTTCGAAGTACCGCATAAATTCATAACATACTATAAAAAATGGGGAATGTATATGACGAAGAAAATAGATACGCTGCTGATCACTTTGAGTTTGGCTCTTGTATTAAGTATTGTAGGTTTCTTGTACGTAAAGCCTGAAGAGTCTCAGCAGGCAGCCAATAGTATTTTTGGCTCGTTGACTGAATGGTTCGGTTCCAGCACGCTGATCTTTACGTTTTTGGGTATCCTGTTACTTGGGTTTGTGGCTGTCAGTAAATACGGGAATATTCGTTTAGGCAACACAGTGCCTGAATATACTAATTTTAAATGGATCTCTATGATGATTGCCTGCGGATTAGGTTCAGCTACAGTGTACTGGGCATTTATCGAATGGGCTTATTATATTGATACACCGGGCCTCGGTATTGAGCCCGGATCACAGCGGGCGTTTGAAATGGCTTTGCCTTACAATATGTTCCATTGGGGAGTCAGTGCTTGGACACTGTATGCATTAGTCGGTCTGCCGATATGTTACCACCTTTATGTACGAAAAAACAAAGGGCTTAGCTTGAGCGCAATTGTCAGCTCTATTACTGGCATCAAGCAAAAGGGTGTCATCGGAAGAATTGTAGATATTATGTTCATCTTCATTTGTTTTGGCGGTCTAAGTATTACATTGGGTGTTTCCGTACCCTTAGTATCTGCAGTATTAAGTAATGTACTGGGTCTTACACCTTCATTTAAGATGAATTTGCTATTAATTCTAATGATTTCGGTTATCTATTCATTAAGTTCCTATATTGGTTTACAAAAAGGAATGGCACGGATTTCTGACATGACGACCAAACTGGCTATACTGTTTTGTATTGGTATTATTATTGTAGGCCCGGGATTGTTTATTATTGCAAACAGTACGAATGCGCTTGGACAGATGATGCAAAACTTCGTGCAGATGAGCTTGTTCACTGATCCAATCGGCAAGTCAGGATTTCCGCAGTCTTGGACCATTTTCTACTGGCTGTATTGGATAACGTATGCACCGTTTACTGGAATATTCATTGCGAAAGTATCGAAAGGCCGCACATTACGTTCGGTCATTCTGAATACGCTGATCAGCGGCAGTGTAGGCTGTTTCTTCTTTTTCGGCGTCATCGGCAGCCTGTCTATTGACCGTCAGATGAGCGGTAAAGTCGATATGGTTGGAATGCTAGCTGGCGGAAATGATAACGCCGCCATTATTGAAGTTCTAAAAACATTGCCGCTCAGTGGTGTTTTCATGGTATTGTTTGCAGTCGTTTCTGTTCTGTTTTTGGCTTCGACTCTGGATGGAGCCGCGTTTACTATGGCATCTACAGCTACGCCGGGTCTCGGTGAAAATGAAGAGCCGCATCCGCTGCACCGATTATTTTGGTGTGTAATGCTTGCAGTTGTACCTCTGACAATGATATTTATAGGCGCAGATTTAAATACAATAAAAACAAGTGCCATCATTACTGGTGTTCCTGTTGTCCTCATTATGGCAATAATGGCCGTTGGCTGGGTGCGCTGGATGGTGAAGGACTTTGGGAGTATGTCAGCAGAAAATATCTCAAAGTTTCATACGGAGACAGGTGAAGTAGCAGAAGATGCTCCTAAGACGATTGGGGAGGAAGTAAAGAGTATTCGGTAAAATGTAATCAGATCTGTGTCAAGTGATCGTAATTGCAAACCATTGTAAAATTGCAATAAAAAAAAGCAAGCCTCCTGATCAATCTAATTTGATGAGGAGGTTTATTCTTTGATCTGGTTGCTTCAAAGCATCAGCGATCACTTAGTTACAAAATGTGGCGGTTCATTTCGGCAGTTACCATATACTGTACTTTACAATCATCTTTTGAATTGCAAAAACGTGAGTGAATAGGATGTTTAGAGTTTTCAAACAATTCATTTCTTTATTTCATTCTATATGTTACAATGCATATTAAAATAGTATGGATTAAGGAGAATGGTATATATGTCGACAAAAAATAGTACACTTGTAAAAATGGGCGCTTCAGCTGCATGGAAAGAAGGCATTCGTTCAACGCATACGATTCGTCACTTTGAAGAATTTTCGATGGATGAGCCGGCGGAATTGGGCGGTACGGATACTGGCGGTACACCGCTTGAATATATGGCGGCTACATTAAATGGATGCAAGGCAGTGATGGTTCCGTTAATTGCTAAGGAGCAAGGTTTTACTTTTACAGCTCTTCATTTCGATACAACCGGGATTGTTGATGTCAGGGGGCTGATGGGGGAAGAAAATGTTAAGACATACTTCCAAAAGATCCGTTTTACGCTGGAGATCGAAACGAAAGAACCGGAGGAAGCGATTGAGCGCTTGAAAGCAGAAGTTGAAAGACGGTGTCCGGTGTATAATTTGTTTGCGGACGCAGGCATACCTGTGGAGGCGAACTGGATAAAGAAATAATGGAGGATTAAACGGTTGGAGACACATCACCTTAAAGCCAGCATCCTTACAATTGCAGGAGCGGTCTGCTGGGGGCTGATCGGTTTATTTATAGCCCCGCTGTATACGCAGGGCTTTACGGCCTGGGATGTCGTAGCGGTTCGGGGAATTTTCAGCTTTGTATTTTTATTTATGATAATGATCCTGTTTTACCGAAATCAGCTGCGGACACGGATGAAAGATCATTTGTTTTTTGCAAGTGCAGGTATTTTCAGTCTGGCGCTGTTCAATTATTTTTACTTTGAAGTATTTTCGCGTTCAAGCCTGTCTCTTGCGGTGACGTTATTGTACACGGGCCCGTTATTTGTGACAATCCTTTCACGCATTTTCTTCAAGGAACCGCTGACTGCACGCAAAGGTCTGGCACTTGTATTTGCCATAGCAGGCTGTGCTTTTGTAGTGGGCCTGCTGCCGTTCGGATCTGAGAGTATATCAGGAAGTACGTTGCTGATGGGCATACTATCGGGTCTTTGCTACGCGCTGTACAGTATTTTTACAAAACCGGTTACAAAAAGGTATTCTGCATTGACGATTACGACATATACGTTCTTTTATATGGGTCTGTTTATGTCACTGACGAGTGATGTCTGGCGAATGGCTGATAAATTCCAGCAAGCGGGTGTCTGGATCTCCGCGTTGCTGCTGGCGTTAGTCTCTACAGTGGCGGCATATGTATTATACACATCCGGGCTGAAGTATTTAGAAGCGGGGAAGGCATCCATTCTGGCAACTATTGAACCGATTATTGCCGTTCTTGCGGGTGTGTTATTTCTCGGAGATCACCTGGGAGCATGGCAGGCCGCGGGCATCGCACTGGTACTGTATTCTGCCGTGCTGGTGGCGGGCGGAAGGAAGAAGTCAAAGCAGGGAAGTCCTGAAGAAAAATATCATACGCTTTAAAGACTGCCGCCTGTGCAGAAAATCATTCGCATCTGTTCATATCTATGAACGGGAAATGATTTTCGCACAGGCGTTTTTTATGGTTTGAATTTCTGTATTTCATCAGACACGATAAAGGCCAGGTCATAATTTCCGAACATCTGCAGAACGTCCAGCATTGTTTCGTTATCGATGTGCAGTTCTTCAAAACCGTCATCACTTTCCATGACATCCTTTAACGCTTGATTTGCCCCTTGTTCGGGATACGCTTTATTGTATAGAACTTGCGGATCCAGCTTATGATTGGCACACCACTGTACAAACAGGCGAATCATCAGCGTCTCATCATCTTTATATTTTTGGATGATTTGTTCATCGATACTTTTAAATTCCAACATGCAGACCCCCCAATGAAAATCATTTCTTTAAGTATAAACGATAGAACACCTTTCGGAAAATGAAGCGACGCGGCATGACTGGTTATATACATCTGTGTCTAATTGCAAGTATTGTCGAAATATACGCACAAAGCTTGGGTTTACGGCGAAGTTTGGTACAATGGGGAGTACAATCGCCGTTTGACAATATGGCGTGTCACATTATCCGGGAGGTTTTAAATATGGCAGAAGATCGTTACCAGCGAGGTTTGGAAAAATTAATGGAGCTTACGCTATCAGGTGAAGATAATCCATCGGGCGAGATGGAAATTGGCGACAGCTTTAAAGATGTTGCGCCGGATTTAACTAAGTATGTCGTGGAATTTGCGTTCGGTGATATTTATTCGCGTCCAGGGCTCGACAATAAACAAAAGGTCCTCACGACCATTACTGCTCTTGTCGCACAGGGCAAGCCGCAAATTGAAATGCACATCAAGACAGGGCTTGATGTCGGTTTGACGCCTGATGAGATCATAGGCTGCATCATGCACCTGATCCCGTATACAGGGTTCCCAAGTGTGCTGAATGCGCTGACGGCTGCTCAAAAAGTGTTTGCGGAACGCGGCGTATCCATTACGAAAAACGATGATAACTAACATGTTTACTCATTAAGAGATAAGGCACTGGTCACCGGATTGTAAAGGTGATCAGTGTCGTTTTCTGTTTCGGGATCATTCGCCGTAATGGCCGGCTGTCCGTCATCTTTCACTGGTAGCCATAATTTCAACACCCGCCATTGCCTGTGCTGCCAGTTTGTCAGCCTCGTGATTTGCTTTCCTGGAAACCAGCTCATATTTCGGCTGGAGTCCAAGGGCGTTCATCTTCGCTTCAACCTTATCCGCCCAATTGTATAAATCCTCTTCAATGACCGGCCACTCTTCGCTTAAATGATGAATCGCAACTCGCGAATCTCCAAGTACCCGGACAGGTAAATGATGGACTCCCAGCATCTCCAACTCTTGCAAGCAAAGATGAAGTGCGGCATATTCTGCTTCATTATTTGATGTCAGTCCCTGAACGAATGCATTTTTCCGGACTCTGTATGACTTTCCGTTTTGGTCATAATAGATGACACAGCCAAGCCCGGCAGTTTTCTGGTCCCAGTCATATCCACCGTCAAAGTAGATCGTGATATTATGCGGATCTGTCTCAATGCCTTTTAAGTAGCCTTTTAATTCCTTCAGCGTCCAGGAACTGTCATACTGATCTACAAATTGCACTTGCTTCGCACGGCCCGTTTTTTCTATGTCTTCAACAATTATTACAGCCTCTTGCGCAGGCATTTCTTCGGACGTAAACACTGTTGCCTTACCTTTTGGTGTTTTATATGTCCATTCAATGATTACTTCCATAGTAATTCCTCCAATATTTAGTTTTTATTAGCAGCGCCTGAATTTTAGTAGGTATTAGGTCATAATTAATTTATTATCTTTTACCTTATCATAACGGATTTATTTATCTGTTTTGCGCTTTTTGTTATATTTCATCTATGTTTAGAGTGCTTTATAAAAAAAATAAAGCGTAACACTGCTGATGAAAGCCTGTAATTTTCGCTTTTGCTTTCTCGTCAAGGTATATGTATAGTATATAACCGTTCATCAGACGAATAAATAAACTATCTTTGAAAGGAGAAACATGAGAAAAATATCAAATGTATTTTACATTACGATTGCATTAATCATCGTCACGGTCGGTTACGGTGTGTTTGCATCGGAAAGTTTTGAGGAAATTACAGTGAATGCGAAGAATTTTGTCGCCTCTTCTTTTGGATGGTACTACCTCCTTTTGCTTTCCGCACTCTTATTATTAAGCATCTTTCTGATTTTTAGTCCGTACGGAAAGATTCGACTTGGTAAAGATACCGACAGACCTGCATTTTCTACAGTTACTTGGATTGCTATGCTGTTTTCAGCAGGAATGGGGATCGGGCTGGTTTTCTACGGAGCAGCTGAACCGCTGTCGCATTTCATTAATCCCGCAACAGAAGATCCAAATACGGATGAAGCATTTAAGGAAGGGCTGCGCGCATCATTTTACCACTGGGGACTTCATGTGTGGGCAATGTATGGAATCATTGCTTTATCACTTGCGTATTTCCAGTTTCGTAAAGATTCACCTGGTTTAATTTCAGCAACATTGAAACCGATCTTTGGCAAGAAAATGGATGGCCCATGGGGGATTCTGGTAGACGTTCTTGCAGTCTTTGCTACCGCTTTCGGTGTGGCAACAACTCTCGGTTTCGGTGCTGTTCAAATTAATGCAGGGCTGAATTATCTGTTTGGGTTTGAAATCGGAACGTTCTCCCAATTTATCATTATTGCTGTTGTTACGGTTCTGTTCATCATATCTGCGTGGTCAGGACTAAGTAAAGGCATCAAGTATTTATCCAACACAAATCTGGTGCTTGCTGTTCTGCTTCTTGCGTTCGTAGTTATTTTAGGACCGACACTGCTGATCATGAATATGTTCACTGAATCTCTTGGGGGCTACGCAGGAAATTTGATCCAAATGAGTCTTCGTACGGCACCGCTCAATGAAGAGCACCAGCAATGGCTGTTCGATTGGACAATTTTCTACTGGGCTTGGTGGATTTCATGGGCGCCATTCGTCAGCATGTTCATCGCACGTGTTTCAAAAGGACGTACGATCCGTGAGTTCATGGTTGGCGTACTTTTAGCTCCAACATTACTTTGTGCATTCTGGTTCTCCGCATTCGGTACGACTGCAGTTGATATGCAGCGCAGCGGAATTGCGGATATCGCAAGTTCTTCGACAGAGCTGGTAGTCTTTGAAATGTTCCATGAGTTGCCGTGGTCATTTATCATTTCCGTTATAGCTATTCTGCTGATCGCATCATTCTTTGTGACTAGTGCGGACTCGGCAACATTTGTGCTGGGGATGCAATCGACATATGGATCGCTGACGCCGCCTGCGAGTGTGAAAATTATTTGGGGTATACTTCAATCATCCATTGCATTGATCTTGTTGTCAGTCGGAGGCCTGTCCGCTTTACAAAATACGATCATTATCGCTGCCCTGCCATTTTCATTCGTCATGCTGCTTATGGTCATATCGCTGATGAAGGCGCTGGGCAGTGAAAAAATAAGACGCAGATAGAGCGAGTACACCCAATTCTTTATGCAAAATATACGAAACCGCTGCTCATCTGACAGCAGCGGTTTTACTTCTGTCAAATAAACGCCAGGATGATTGTTACAGCTGCTTTTTTCAATGCTTACTAAAAGATAGTGGAATTCACCATCATTTCTTTTGTATAATAGAAAGACTGGCCTGTGCACAGTTTATGTATGTTCAGGAAAGCTGAAGTATTCATACACATAGGCAAGTTATGAAGAGAGGATTTGAACGTAACGATGAGCACTAATTTC
Source organism: Sporosarcina sp. P37 (assembly GCF_002109365.1). Classification (NCBI taxonomy): domain Bacteria; kingdom Bacillati; phylum Bacillota; class Bacilli; order Caryophanales; family Caryophanaceae; genus Sporosarcina; species Sporosarcina sp. P37. The sequence goes on along the minus strand of NZ_CP015349.1, from coordinate 1,370,062 downwards.
TGGCGTGATTTACCGTGGCCGTTTTTTATATTAGCACCGATGGAAGATGTAACGGATGTCGTGTTTCGCCATGTTGTAAGTAAAGCGGCACGGCCGGATGTCTTCTTCACCGAGTTTACGAATACAGAAAGCTTTTGCCATCCGGAAGGTATTTTCAGTGTGCGCGGCCGTTTGGCATTCACGGAAGATGAACAGCCGATTGTCGCACATATATGGGGGGATAAGCCTGAGCATTTTCGCGAGATGAGCATAGGGATGGCGGAACTTGGGTTTAAAGGGTTGGATATTAACATGGGCTGTCCTGTGCCGAATGTGGCGACAAAAGGCAAGGGGAGCGGTCTGATCAATCGTCCCGACACGGCAGCCGCCATCATACAGGCAGCGAAGGCAGGGGGATTGCCTGTCAGTGTGAAAACCCGCCTTGGCTACACAGATATTGAAGAGTGGCGCACATGGCTCAGACATGTGCTGGAGCAAGATATCGCCAATCTGTCAATCCATCTGCGCACCCGCAAAGAGATGAGCAACGGGAATGCGCATTGGGAGTTAATTCCTGAAATCAAGAAACTTCGCGATGAAATAGCACCTGATACGCTGCTGACTATTAACGGAGACATTCTCGATCGCCAAATGGGTCTCGAGCTTGTAGAAAAGTATGGCGTAGATGGGGTTATGATTGGCCGCGGAATATTCCACAATCCATTTGCATTTGAAACAGAGAAGAGAGAGCATGATCATAAAGAACTGCTGGATCTTTTGCGTATTCACCTGGATCTTTTTGATAAATATTCGACAGAGCTTGAACCGCGGTTATTTAAACCGCTGCGCCGATTTTTTAAGATTTATATTAAAGGGTTCCGCGGTGCGGCTGAACTCAGAAATGAACTGATGAGCACGAATACGACTGATGAAGTGCGTGCATTGTTAAATAGTGTGGATCTGGACTGACCTTCTTTTTGAAATGACAGCAGTTATTTGTACACTCACAACAAAAGCCTCCTTGTGATTCCGGAATATAACGGGATCACAAGGAGGCTTTTTATTTACTTCATGTAAGATGAGCGTCTTCTTACTTAAATAAACCGAGCTTTTCGATGCGGCGCACGGCTTCTTCCAGACGTTCTTCACTCTCTAATAAACCGACGCGAATATATCCTTCGCCGTGCGCGCCAAACCCGTTTCCAGGAGATACCGCAACATCTGCTTTATCCAGCAATAAATTAGCAAAGGTTTCGCTTGTAAATCCGTCGGGAACTGGAAGCCAGGCGAAAAATGAACCAGTAGGCGCTGTTACATCCCAGCCGATGCGTTCGCACTCTGTGAGCAATACTGTCAGGCGGCTCTGATAAAGCGCCACTAACTCTTCTACGCATTGCTGCGGGCCTGTTAAAGCCTCGATTGCCGCCCGCTGAACCGCAGGGAAGATGCTTGTAAATAAGTGGTCCTGCAACAGATTTAATGCTTCCACTATTTCAGGATTACCGACCGCAAAGCCGACGCGCCAGCCTGCCATATTATACATTTTAGAGAGGGACAGCATTTCAATGCCAACATCCTTTGCTCCTTCAGTTTGTAAAAAACTGATTGGCTTCTTGCCTTCAAAACCAATTCCTCCATACGCAAAATCCTGTAAAACAGCAATTTGATTTTCTTTGGCGAAAGCCACCGTCTTTTCATAAAATTCAGGTGTTGCTGTCACGCCTGTAGGATTACTCGGATAATTCAAGTACATCAGTTTAGCATCTTTTTTCTGCTCGTCAGTTAATTCTTCATAATCAGGAAGAAAATCATTTTCCTTGCGCAGCGGCATCGTTTCAAATCGGATATCCGCTAAACTGACTCCCGATAAATAGTCAGGGTACCCCGGATCGGGCAGGAGTAATAATTCGCCTGCATTCATAATAGCCAGCGGCAGTTCTACGACGCCAATTTTCGTGCCTCCGAGTACCGCAACTTCTGTTTCAGGATCAATTGTGACGTTATATTCCCGCTGATAGTATTCTGCCACCGCTTGTTTCAGCGCAAGTGTTCCTCTAAATGGAGAATAGCCATGTGTGGCCGGATCTTCAACAGCTTCCTGCAGCGCTTTAATAATATGTGTAGGTGTTGGCTGATCAGGGTTTCCGCGTCCCAGATTAATAACGTCTCTGCCTTCAGCCTGTGCCTTTTCTACTTTTTCCAGTAATAACGTAAAGAAATGCGGAGGGAGCTTTTGTAACCGATTGGACAAAGCCATAGTCTATTCCTTCTTTCTCTGATGAGGTATTTGCGTTAAGTATACATAGATCATACTAGACTTTACAATAGAAGGATTGTAATTCAATGCCGGATAATGCAATGAATCGATGGAGAAAAAATAATACTGATAGAAAAAGTCGGATTTTATGAAAATATAGCGTGAATCAGCTTGACAGTTTAATTAATTCAGACTAGTATATATTTTACGCATAGAATTTAATAGAAATCTCTTATCGAGAGCGACTGAGGGAAAAGGCCCGATGAAGTCCAGCAACCCCTTGAATGAAACAAGGAAGGTGCCAAATCCTGCAGAATGGTTTTCCATCTGAGAGATAAGCTGAGAATAGTTCAGTACTTCTTTCATTTAGAAAATGAAAGAAGTTTTTTAATATAAAAGATTAATTTCAGCTGCATGTACTTAGTAACTGCTGGGATACAGAAAGAAGGGAGAACATGATTCAAATACAACATTTGTCTAAGGCGTATCAGACAAAAGATAAAGTGGTAAAAGGTGTAGATGATGTATCACTGGACATCGGGACCGGGGAAATATTTGGCATTGTCGGATATTCCGGAGCGGGAAAAAGTTCTCTCATACGCTGTTTGAATTTGTTGGAAAAGCCTACAAGCGGCACTATTTTAATCGACGATGTAGATTTAACGAAGTTATCGGGAGCACAGCTTCGGCAGGCACGTTTGAAAATAGGGATGATTTTTCAGCACTTTTATTTAATCAGCCAAAAGACGATATTCGAAAACATTGCATTTGCACTGCGGGCGGCAAAAATGCCTTCAGACAAAATAGAGGCACGTGTCATGGAACTGCTTGAAATGGTAGGACTGTCTGACAAGCGCAATGTATATCCTGCGCAGTTGAGCGGGGGACAGAAGCAGCGTGTCGGTATTGCAAGAGCGTTAGCCAATAATCCATCTGTGCTGCTTTGCGATGAAGCGACATCCGCACTGGATCCTAACACAACTATGTCCATTTTGCGTCTGCTGAAAAAGATCAATAAAGAGTTGAACATCACAATAGTTTTAATTACACATGAGATGAATGTGGTAAAAGAGATTTGTGATCGGATGGCGATTATGCAAGCGGGCAAAGTGATTGAAGAAGGTCCGGTGTATGACATTTTTGCTAATCCTGTTCAACCTTTGACGAAGGAGTTTATCAGCAGTGTGGTTTCTTATGATATTCCTGAAAGTGTCACTGCCGGCCTAGCCGGCACATTGATAAAAATCACGTTTAAAGGTGAAGTCGCAATGGAAGGTGTAATTTCCGATACGATGCAGAAGTATAAAGTCAAAGGGAATTTCCTGCACGGGTCGATTGAATATATTCAGGAACGGGCACTCGGGATTTTCTTGATGGAATTACAGGGAGCGCGCGAAGATGTAGAGCAGGCCATTGCATACATACTGGAACAAAATGCTGAAGTGGAGGTGATCCGATAATATGTTCGATGTGTCCCATATCATAGAACTGATGCCGGATATCACAAAAGCTTTCGGCGAAACGTTATATATGATCGGTATTTCACTTTCCATTGCTTTAGTTATCGGTCTGCCGCCTGGGGTTCTGTTATTTACAACGGATAAAGGATTAATTCTGGAGAATCGTGCAATTAACTCTATAGTCGGATTTTTCGTCAATGTCGTCCGTTCTATTCCGTTCATTATTTTGCTTGTAGCACTAATCCCATTAACCAAACTAATCGTAGGGAACACGATTGGCCCAACTGCAGCAAGTGTATCTCTTTCTGTGGCAGCCATTCCTTTCTTCGCAAGAATTGTTGAAACATCGATGCGTGAAATAGACAAAGGTGTTATAGAAGCTGCTATATCAACAGGGGCTTCGCCGTGGATGATTATCTGGAATGTATTGCTGCCTGAATCAAAGTCAAGTATTATCCAAGGACTTACATTGACTTTGATCAACCTGGTTGCCTATTCGGCAATGGCCGGATTTGTTGGCGGCGGAGGAATAGGTGACTTGGCGATTCGCTTTGGCTATTACCGATATGATGACAGTATTATGCTGGTTACTGTCGCTATTTTAATCGTTCTTGTACAGCTGATACAATTTAGCGGAGACCGTTTTTCAAAAATGATAGATAAAAGATAATAGGGGAGAGATGGATGATGAAGAAACTGGTACTTGCTTTCATACTAACTTTGGCAGCAGCCGCTTTAGCTGCCTGCGGAGGAGAAAAGACTGCTGAAAAATCGGATGATGATAAAAACCTTCGTTTTGGTGCAACAGCAGGCCCTTACAGCGACATGCTGAAAAAAGCAATTCAGCCTGGACTTGAAGAAAAGGGGTATACTGTGACCATCACAGAATTCAGTGATTATATTCAGCCGAATATTGCATTGGACAATGGGGATATAGATGCAAACCTGTTTCAAAACATTACGTACTTAACGAATTTTGAGAAGGAAAATAATATGGAACTCTCGGAGCTGATTATAGTGCCGACAGCGCCGCTGGGCATTTATTCAAACAAATATGATTCACTTGATGAGATTGAAGAAGGCTCAACCATTACGATACCAAATGATCCCGTCAACGCAGCGAGAACGTTATATGTATTAGAAGACGCGGGATTAGTAAAAATGGATAAAGAAATAGACCAATTGACGGCATCTGAGAAAGATATCGCAGAAAATCCTAAAAACCTGGTTATTCAGCCGGTTGAGGCAGGGCAATTGCCCCGCTCTGTAGAAGGGGCTGATTTGGCTGCGGTTCCGGGGAACTTTGCAATTGCGGCAAATATGGATTTATTGGACGCGCTGGCTTTAGAAAACATGCCGGATCGTTTCCGTAATGTTGTCGCTGTGAAAACAGAAAATGAAGATAAGCAATTTGCGAAAGATATCATTGAAGTAGTAGAGTCTGAGCAGTTTTTAGAAGTCATCGATTCCGAATTTAAAGGTTTTGGCAAACCGGAGTGGATGGAAAAATAATCGTAATCCTGTAGCAGTGAGATAAAAATATACCAGACCCGGAGACAAAATAATATGTCTTCAGGTCTGGTATTTTTACTTTGTTTTATTACTCTGTCTCTACCAAAACAATATCGTCAATGATAGGCACGTCACGTTTTAATTGTGTCAGCATTTCTTCGTCCACCCGGCTGTCGATTTCGCAGATCGTAATTGCCGGTCCGTCAATCGCAAACCGTTCATTTGCCATGCGTGCAATATTGATTCCTTTTTTTGATAGAATACCCAGCAATTCAGCGATTACACCTTTTTGATCGGTATGGCGGATCAACAATGCCGGACGTTCACCTGAGAATTTTATCGGATAATCATCCAGTTCTTGCACTTCGATTTTACCTCCCCCAAGTGAACTTGCCAGGACTTTAATTTTATTGGTCGGTCCTGTCAGCTCGACGAGTACGGTATTTGGGTGGTAGCTGCCGAGCACCCGGTTCGTGAATTCATATTCTAATCCTGTCTCTTCAGCGAGTTCCTTTGCATGCGGAATTCTTTCATCGGTCGTATTGTACCCCATAACACCCGCCAACAGTGCCAAGTCAGTTCCGTGTCCCTGATAGGTAGTGGCGAAAGAACCCATCAGTGAAAACTTTGCATGAATCGGCTGCTCGTTCAATAATTGATATGCAACATTGCCGATTCGCACAGCACCTGCAGTATGTGAGCTGGAAGGGCCGATCATGACAGGGCCGATGATTTCATAGGCGCTCTGGTATTTGGCGGGAGCGCCTCCGCTTTTTTCTTTTTGCTCTTTTTCTTTGCCGAATACTTTAGTTTTCAGTTTTTGGCCAGTGGGTGTCCCGGCAAGTCCGCCGATTCCTGTTTCACGCAAGGATTCTGGCATTTGCTGGCCGACTTCGTGCATGACATGAATGACTTCATCCGGCGGGATAATGCTGACCACACCAGCCATGGCCATATCCGCGGCGGCCTGTGCAGTAATGGCATGCAGGCCGTTTCGGATGATGCAAGGAATTTCCACCAATCCTGCGACAGGGTCACACACGAGCCCCAGTGAGTTCTTCAGCGCGATACCAATCGCATGCCCTACTTGAACCGGCGTTCCCCCGGCAAGTTCAACCAGTGTGCCAGCAGCCATACCGGTTGCCGATCCGACTTCTGCCTGACATCCGCCGGCTGCTCCGGATATAGAGGCCCGATTTGCAATGACTAACCCAAGTGCTGATGCGGTAAACATCGACAAGACAATTTGTTCGCGTGTAAATTTGCCGCTGTCGAGTGCGTGCACAAGCACGGCGGGCAGAATTCCGGCCGATCCTGCTGTCGGCGTAGCAACGATTCTTCCCATATTGGCATTTACTTCTGAAACAGCAAATGCGTTCGCTGCTGTATGAAGTGTAAGGGGATGGACGAAGGACTGTCCTTTTTCCGCATAATCATGCAGACGATGTCCATCTCCGCCTGTCAATCCGGTGCGCGACATTACGGAACTGCTCGTTCCTTTGCGCACGGCTTCTTCCATTACAGTGAATTGTTCCGACATTTTTTTGATAATGGTCTCTCTGGTGAGGCCTTTTTGTTTAATTTCTGACTGAATCATCAGTTCATGAATGGGTGTATGATCCTGATCTGCGAGCTTGATCAGCTGATCCAAACTTGTAAATGACATTTCTGTATGCTCCCTAATGAGAACGGCTGACCGCGCAGGGATACATTACCGTTCTCGTTGTATTTGATGTGATTCATAGTATTCTGCGTTTGTCTGTTTGTATAAGATTAAGATATATGAAGCCAGCAAATTGTTTTGAAAGCGCTTACTAATATTATTTGACATTTCATGTGAAATGTCAATGAATCCAAGATGCAGTGGATTAGTCCTTTTGCTGTATGTGTTTAGCCGTATTTTATAAAGTTTCCGTTCCTTGACCGGCAATTCTATTCGGCGGCAAAAGTACAAATCGCAGCCGCTTTTCACTCAATAGCTCTGCATATCAGATTGCACGTAATGATACAGCAATTGCAATGTGTTTCGCAGGGAGTCTCCATGCGTCCGTTCAAAAGCATGTGAGGAATCAATTCCCGGTCCAATCAACCCGTGGATGATATCATGACCTGCCCTGATGGCCGCGGAAGCGTCCGAGCCGTAATGCGGATACATATCGATTTTGTACGCTATATCATTTTTAACAGCCAGACCGACTAAATGATTTCGCAGTCCGTAATGGTAGGGTCCGCTGGAGTCTTTTGCGCAAATTGACACCGTATATTCATCAGTTGACTGACCGTCTCCAATGGCCCCCATATCAACCGCCAAATACTCGACAGTTTCCTCAGGGATGTTGGAATTACCGCCATAGCCAATTTCTTCATTATTCGAAATGAGGAAGTGAGTAGTGTAAGGCAGTGAGATGTTTTCTGTTTGAATATGCTTAATAAGCTGAAGCAAAATCGCAACGCTGGCTTTGTCGTCCAGGTGGCGGGATTTAATAAAGCCGCTGTCCGTAATTTCAACGCGAGGTTCAAGTGAAACGAAATCACCGACTTCGATTCCAAGCGTCCGGATTTCCTCCGCTGTTTGAACTTTTGCATCAATGCGAACTTCCATGTTTGCCTGATTTCTTTCCGCAGTGCCGGCATTTTTATAGACATGCACAGAGGTCTGATGCAGTAAAATCGTTCCTGTGATGGTTTTGCCGGATGCTATATGGATTTTACAATACTCCCCTTCGATAGAGTTATAATTATACCCGCCGATGAGGTCGAGCCGCAGACGTCCGTTGTTTTTCACTTCTTTCACCATGGCACCAAGTGTGTCGACATGGGCAGTCAGCATTCGGTGTTCTGTATCATTTTTACCCGGTAAAGTGGCAAGTAAACCGCCTTTGCGGCTGCGCTTTGTCTCTACATTGTATTCCTGTAAGAAATCTTCAACAAATGCAATCACTTGTTTTGTATAGCCTGAAGGACTTGGTATGGATACGAGCTGCTGAATAAGATGTTTGGTTTCATTTGTATCCGGCTGATAAGACATGTTTTAGAGTCTCCTTTTGAGCAGATTGTTTTCCAGTTTAGTGTAGCGTGTTCAATGAATGGTTTCAATCATTAGTTATGACTCTATAAGTCCAAACAGATGAAGCTATGCTATAATTAACCAATAAAAACCGTTAGAACATACTAAGCAGTTATATGAGGGTGGGGAGGTTATGATGTTGAATAAAGAAATGAATTTAGCAGAAGAAGTGAAGGAACTTAAAGAAAAAATCATAGTCTATGAACAATTAATTGAAGAACTCTCTGCACCGATCATTCCATCCATCGTGCCGGATACCATTTTAGTGCCTGTAACCGGTGCGCTTTCAGTCGGACGCTTTATGCATATTCAAAATAAGCTTGTTCAACGAATCGCTGATAACACGGTATACACGGTGATTTTTGATTTTACCGATATAAGCGCACTTGCGGTGGAGGAAAATATGGGGTATGAGCTGTTAAGTGAAAAAATAAATGAGCTGGTCAGTGTGCTGAAGCTGATGGGGACAGAAACATTGTTTGTTGGTTTCTCTCCGGCTTTCGCGCAAAACCTCGTCCTGTCCAATGTGGGGAAGTTCGATCAATTCCGGGCATTTACTAATTTTCGTGAAGGTCTTCAATATTTATTGGAGCAGAAAGGTTTGGAAATCATTCGCAAAAAGTAAAATAAAGAAAGCCCGGGTGACAGAAGAAACTCATTTCTGTCGCGCAGGCTTTCTGCAGTTTTTATCGGTTTCGACGAACGACCAGCACATCACATGCTGCGGTCATAACAATTGCTTCGGATACAGAGCCCAGGAAATAGTGCTCGGCATTTTTCAATCCTTGTGCACCGCATACAATTAGACGGGCTTTGACTGAAGGCGCCAGATCTTCGGGAATTGTGACTTTTGGATCGCCTGTTGTCATGTGAATTTCAACATGTTCAATTCCTTCGTTTTCAGCGAGTGTTTTATAGCGGGTCAGCAGATCATTTACACGCAGCTGTTCTTTTTCAAGATAGGACGTATCCTCTTCAGAAATGGAGAATACATCAATCACACTGACAATGTGAAGTCTCGGACAACCCTCATTCTTTGCCATCTCAATTGATGTAAGCAGGGCGTGTTTTGCTTCGTCTGAACCGTCTACGGCCGCCAAAATAGAGTCATATTTATTCATCTGTCAAAGCCCCTCTCGGAAAACAGGATAATTACTCATGCAGCTTCATATAAAGACGATAGAATACCGGATCACTCATTTCATATTCTTCAGTAATCATACCATATTTATACATACGGTATGTAAAAGTATTCTATACGGTTGGTGTTTCCGCTGGTGAATCCCTCTTCTTTGCAGGTGCGATACGTCTTTTTGTGTTTCACGATACTCTTAGCAGCACATACTAATCAAAACATGGATATCATCAGGAGGAATAGTATATGACAAACAGCAATAGCAATCAGAACATATCATCAGAACAGAAAGAACGCTTACTCTCGGCGTTAAAAGAACGTTTTGAAGAAAACACGGAACGTCACAGCTCCCTTGACTGGACGGCTGTACAAGCAAAGATCGAAGCAAATGCTGATAAGCTGCGGTCGCTGCATAAAATGGAGAAAACTGGCGGGGAACCGGATGTTGTGGGCTATGATGAATCAGCGGATGAATATATTTTTTACGACTGTTCAGCGGAAAGTCCGGCCGGCCGGCGAAGTCTTTGTTACGACCGCAAGGCATTGGATTCCAGAAAGAAAAACAAACCGGAGAATAGTGCAGCGGATCTGGCGATGGAAATGGGAATTGAACTGTTAACGGAAGAACAATACAGAGAACTTCAGAAACTTGGAGAATTCGACAGGAAAACATCAAGCTGGGTACAAACGCCGGATGACGTCAGACAACTGGGCGGCGCACTTTTTTGTGATCGTCGCTATGATAAGGTCTTTGTATACCATAATGGGGCGGAATCGTATTATACTGCCAGAGGTTTCCGTGGTGTGTTACGGGTATAATTCAATAAATAAATTACGTCAGTCCATTTAGCGGGGCTGACTTTCATCCATTCCGTCTATTTTTTACTAGTAATAGGAGAATAAAAGTATGTTAATTTTGGAGATTCTATATGGGGTATAAAGGAAGATTGTATGCTGTCGGTATCGTGATACTATTTAATATTTTGCGGTACTATTATTATCATCAGTATTTGGGCTATTCTTTTAAAGCAAGCTTTTTTGTGTTAACAGCAGTTTTCCTGCTGATTGCATGGTTTGGAGGAAAACAATATGACTTGGCAAGGTTCTATGCCGAAAGAGACCCTTTGACGAATGTATATAATCGCCTCACTATAGAAAAAGCATTCAAAAAACAGGCTTCCTTATGCAGAAGCCGCGGGGGCAAATTGGCGGTTGCCTTGATTGATATAAATGATTTTAAGGAAATAAACGACAAACACGGCCACCAAAAAGGCGATGAGGTACTGCAGTTTGTTGCCGGCCTTTTACTGGCTAATGCAAAAAAAGGGGACCTCGTCGTACGATGGGGCGGAGATGAGTTTATACATTTGATTTCGAATGTCGAACCGGAATGCCAGGCTGCCTATATTCAAAATATAACAAAACAGCTGTCACACCTGACTATGGAACCTCTTTCACCTCTCAGTGCATCGATCGGCTTTGCTGTTTATCCTGATGATGGGGATAGTTTCGAAAGGCTGATCCAGCGGGCAGATGAATCGATGTATGAAATGAAAGTTGATGAAAAAACAAAACGCCCGGTGAAACATGATTAGTGCGGCAGATTGATCCAGCGATAAATCGAATATAATCCAAATGAAAACTTACTCATAGCAGACAGCTGATGAAGAATTGAAAAACATGCGAGAAAGAGAGATGGTGCATATGACCTCTTATAGCTGTTTAGAATGTGAAGAAGTATATCCGGTTGAAGCAGGCCGCTGGAAATGTGAATGCGGAGGTCTGTTGAATCTTCGACATGAAAAAAACTGTACAGAAAGCCGCCATGTTCAGTGAACATAGTTTGCTTTCCGTAAAGGACTCAATAAATTTCAGGCAATTTCTGCACCGCCTGTAACTTCTTCAGCATCGGGATCGCCCAAGACGCCTTCCGTTTTCGCAACGACGACCGCACATGCAGCATCACCGGTAATGTTGACAGCAGTCCGTACCATATCGAGCAGACGGTCGACTCCCAGAACGAGTGCAATACCTTCAACCGGCAGACCGACTGATGTCAGAACCATTGCCAGCATGATCAGGCCAGCGCCTGGAACCGCAGCAGTTCCAATACTTGCAAGTACTGCGGTCAAGACGACAGTCAGCAGCTGACCTACCGTCAATTCGATGCCATAAGCCTGGGCAATGAAAATGACGGCGGCCCCTTGCATAATTGCGGTGCCATCCATATTGATGGTTGCGCCAAGCGACTGCGTAAACGAGCTGATGGATTCAGGCACTTTTAGCTTCTCCTGTGCCGTTTTCATGGAGATAGGCAGCGTTGCGGCAGAACTGGCTGTACTGAACGCGACGAGTTGTGCCGGGAAGAAATTCTTGAAAAACCAGACAGGGCTTCGCTTGCCGATGAGTGCGATGGAGCCGCCATAGACGACAATCGTATGAATTAGAAGCGCACCCAGAACAACCGTCATATACATCCCCATGACTTTAAGCGCGTCAACTCCTTGGCTTCCGACGGCAGATGCAATCAGGCCAAATGCCCCGTATGGCGCGAACTTCATAACAAACGTGATCAAGTACATGATCAGTTCATTGCCTTGTTCAAACAGTTCTTTTACTTTTTCTACTTTAGCACCTAACATCGCCATTCCAAAACCGACCAGTGCTGCAAAGAAGATAATCTGAAGCATATTACCTTCTGCCATAGCGCTGATAGGGTTGGTCGGGATGATTCCCAATAATGTGTCAGCAACCGGGGGCGCTTCAGTTGCTTCATATGTGGCAGCAGCTGTTTCAAAGTTCCCGCCTTCACCGGGCTTCAGCAATAGACCAAGAGAGATTGCAATAACGAGGGCAATTGCCGTCGTAATCAAGAAGAATCCAATCGTCTTCCCGCCAATCCGGCCTAATTTTTTCGGATCCCCTATCCCGACGGTTCCGAGTGCGATGGAAATGAAAACCACGGGCACTACGAGCATTTTCATCAGGTTCAGGAAGATTGTGCCGAGCGGTTTAAATAAGAATGCATCGGCTTTTGAGAAAATGCCGGGTGAAAAGATGTTCAATACAAGACCGACTGCAACACCTGCAATAAGTGCAATAATAATATTTCTAGCCAGTTTCATGAAAATCCCTCCTTAACGCAGTATATTCAATTATTTAGACAAAAATGAAAGCGCTTACTATTTATTATTCGATAGTTTCTGCAAATTGTCAATTATAATCTATTTATATACGTAACTGACAAAATGAATCGTTAAATGGGATTATATATCATGCCTGTTATTGTTTGATGAAATAATTTGTTTTCTTCTTCCTGCCCTGTATAATTAATCATATATAAGAATAATTCATGTACTGAGTAAGATTGGAGTGTTTCAACTGAAGAACAGGGGACGGCAGATAGGGGCGGATGGCGAAAAAAGCCGTAAGCTGCTTTTGGAAATCGCGGCAGGACAATTCGCACTTCATGGTTTTCATAAGACAAAAATCAGTGAAATTGTGAAGGAGGCAAATGTCACCCAGCCAACATTTTATCTGTATTTTCAAAGTAAAGATGCTGTATTTCAAGAACTGATCGATATGTTTAAAACAAAACTGCAAAACCAGGTTGCAGAAAGCAGGCTGCCTTCTGATATGGATGAATTAGGGCTGAAGGAGCGAATTGCATCCGGTTTGCGGGCTGTTTTTGAGTTATTTCAGAACGATGAAGAAGTTGCGCGCATTGGATTTATTGTCTCTGAGGAGGCTTGTGATATTAAAGCGCAAATGGCAGAGCAAATCGAACAAAATTTAATTGCAGAAGCAGAGCTTGGGTATTTTCATACCAATCTGGATCTCGGAGTAGCAGCAGCTGCAATGGTGGGCGCGATTGAACATTTGGCTAAAACAAAACTATGGGCCGGCACGCATACACCAGAAAAACTTGCTGATGAAATCACAAAAATGTTTTTATATGGGTTGAAAAAATAAGAATTGCACGCATAAGCATAAACTCATATACGGAGTTTATGCTTTTCCATTTCTAAAATTCTGTTAAACTATTTTGAAAGATATACTTGATACAGAGTTTTAGCCGAAGAGTTCTATTAGCAATTCTTTCCTGGTGTTTGTGACTGCGCTGTCAGTACTTTGAATAAAAAGACTTTGACAACTGCTGCCATCGTGATAGATTTATGATTGCACGGAGTAAGCGGATGTCGCGTGATATAGAATAGAAATACATGCGCTGGCTGGTGCAGGACAAGTTTTTATGAGGTAAAAATATCGTTTAGCTGGAAGTGACAGAATATGCTGAAATCAAAACTGCAAAAGAAAATATTGCTGATGGTCACTTCGCTTATTTTATTTTTAATGACGCTTATGCTGATTGTTTTTGTCGTCACGGACTATTTGAACTTACTTGACCGCAGTCATACGGTGGGTTTGCAAACTGCAAAAATGCTGTCTTATATGGATACAGTTAAAGAAGGTCTTGAAGAAAAAACGGATGCAGAAAAAGCCGGTGACCTGGAAGCGGTCATTGAACATTATTCAAATCAAGTGGATGCGACTTTTATAGTGATTCAAGATAAAGCCGGGCATATACTTGCTTCGCCCGATGAACATCAAATAGGTGAGATAATCCCATTTAGAGATGGCTATAAAGCGATAGTGTTTGGGGCGAATTATTCCATGCTGTCAAGCGAAATTATCGGTCCCTCCGTCATTAGTAAAGCGCCGATTTATAATGAAGAGGAGAATCAGATTATTGGCGTGGTGACAGTGGGGTATCTCCTGTCGGATTTACGTGAGATTGTACATAATCGTGTAGTAAAACTACTCTTTATCTCACTGATTATCCTCGCCCTTGGAATTTACATCAGTTTCCGTTTGGCTAAATCCATCCGGAAAGATACATTTGGGCTCGATCCCGAACAAATTGCGAACTTTTATATGGAACGAAAGGCGATATTGGCATCGATCGATGAAGGAATCATTGCAGTAAATCCATCGGGTGAAATTACACTGATGAATACTGCTGCGCGTTCTATTCTAGGCGTTCATACGAATCGAAAAGGAGATGATATAGAGACAATTTTTCCAAACTTACCCTCTGTCGCAGAATTAAATGGGTCAGTCACTCAATCTTTTGAAATGGTCTATTCCGCCAAAAGACTGGTTGTCAGTGCCATGCCGCTGCAGCTTGAGGGGATGCAAAAAGGCGCACTGATTACGTTTCGTGATACGACGGAAATGGCGGAAGTCGTAAATACGCTGTATGAAGTCAGAAAGTATTCGGATGACCTAAGAGCACAGACACATGAATTTACAAATAAGCTCTATTTAATCTCAGGCCTATTACAGCTTGGAAAATATGAGGAAGCCATCCGCACCATTCAAACGGAAATCAGTTTTAGTGATCATACTAATCAGTTTATTTTAGAAAATATTAAAGATGCGCATGTTCAAGCGATTCTATTTGGCAAAATGGGTAAGGCATCTGAGATGAAGGTCAGTTTTGAGATTGATGACAACAGCAGTCTGGAATCATTGCCGAAATGGCTGGGTACAGGTGCATTGACTGTGATTCTGGGAAATCTTATCGATAATGCGCTTGAAGCGGCCGCTGGAAATTCGGCAGGACATGTTTCATTCTTCACCTTAGATTTTGGGGAAGATGTTATATTTGAAGTATCTGACAACGGTCATGGAATTCAGGCAGAACAACTTGATACACTGTTCCAAAAAGGTTACTCTACGAAATCAGCTGCAGGAAGAGGTTTTGGCCTGGCGAATGTTCAGCAGGCTGTTCAATCGCTGGGAGGATCCATTCAAGTGTCTGGTACAGATGAAGGCACAGTTTTTTCTGTCTATATTCCAAAACATGCAGAAAATGAGGAGGGTGAAGTCAGATGATTCATGTGGGAATTGTGGAAGATGATTTTCGTATTGCCTCCATACATCAGCAGTTTTTAGAAAGTATAGATGGTGTGAAAGTAGTCTGGCAGGCATTACGTGCGAAGGAAGCATGGGGTCTGCTTGAAAATCAGCCGGTGGATTTACTGCTGGTCGATGTGTATATGCCTGACCAATTAGGAATTGATTTGGTGCGGGAGCTGAAGGTTCAATATCCTTTACTGGATTTCATCGTCATTACCGCCGCTGCGGACCGCGAATTGGTTGCTCAGAGTGTAGCGGCAGGTGCATTCCACTACCTGGTGAAACCAGTTGAATTAGCCAAATTGAAGGAAGTTATTGAGCGCTATCAGCAGAGAAGGCTATTTCTTAAGGAAAGTCCCCATGCAGATCAAGAACAGATTGATAAACTTTTTGTTCATAATACGGCAGTCAAAGACAGTGAAACAAATCTTCCGAAAGGCATTCATCCTTTAACGTTGCAGAAGGTGATGGATATCGTCCATTCATTGAATGAAGGAACGACAGCAGAAGAAGTGGGGGAAAGGCTGGGTGCATCACGTACAACAGCCCGAAGATATTTAGAACATTTGATTGCAGAAGGTAAGATGAGGGCTGAGCTTGAATACGGAATTGTCGGAAGACCGGAGCGGAAATACTTCGCACTGTGAGCATACAGGAATAGAATACAGCAGGAAAGCTGGGCGTATGGTCACTATGATGTATATGGAAGCAGCCCATTACTTATATGATTCCGCTGACTGCTGTACAGAAAACTTTAAGCATCCTATTTCGGGATGCTTTTTTCACGTGAACATAATGAACAAAATGTAGTTAAAGTCTTTTGAATTGTTAAAATTGTAAACGGTTACAGATGTAAGATGACAAAGTACACTATATACAGATGATAAATCAGATAGAAAAGGGGAGAACAGTATGAAAAAACTAGTAGGCGCAGCGGCACTTTCATTTGCACTTATTCTGGGGGCTTGTTCATCAGATAGTGCAGGAGGGAAAGATGTTTCCGATTATCCGAAGAAGAATTTAGAATTCATCGCACCGGCAACACCGGGGGGCGGCTGGGATGCTACAGCACGTGCGATACAAAAGATTTTGAAAGAAGAAGATATTGTGGATCAGAGTATGACAGTCATTAACAAACCGGGCGGTAACGGAGAAGTTGGCTGGCAGTATCTGTCCAAAAAAGATGCACATACATTGGCTATTGACTCCAGTCTGTTAATTACGAATAACTTGCTTGGGCAAAGTGATCTCACGTATGAAGACTTCACGCCGCTTGCTACATTAACAACAGAGTGGATTTCCGTAGCGGTCAAAAATGGTTCACCTTATGGAAGCGCAACAGAGTTGATGGAGCAGCTGAAAAAAGATCCGTCTTCCGTAAAAATCGGTATTGCTCCTGGTCTTGGAAACAACGACCACTTGTCTTTCGTAAAAGCGGCTAAAACATACGGCGTTGATGTTACAAAATTAAACTTCCTCGTTTATGAAAGTGGCGGCGACGTCATGACGAGCTTGCTTGGCGGTCACGTCGATGCAGCGACGATGGCAGTGTCTGAATCTGCCGAGCAGCACCTTGCAGGTAAATTCAAGATTGTTGCGATTTCAGCTGACGAACGTCTGGAAGAATTGCCTGACGTACCGACATGGACAGAAGAAGGCGTGGATATGGTC
Organism: Sporosarcina sp. P37; assembly: GCF_002109365.1. NCBI lineage: Bacteria > Bacillati > Bacillota > Bacilli > Caryophanales > Caryophanaceae > Sporosarcina > Sporosarcina sp. P37. The sequence goes on along the minus strand of NZ_CP015349.1, from coordinate 1,353,059 downwards.
TTCCCTCACTGGCGCGGTATTCTTGGGCCACCAGATATGACAGAAGATGAGATTGCATATTGGAATGAAGCGTTTGGTGAAATGGTAGGAACAGACTCTTGGAAACAACTGTTGGAAAACAACGGCTGGGAAGATTTCTATCAAGACAGTGCTGAAACAACAGAGTTCTTAAAAGAACAAAAAGAAATGTACACAGAACTGATTGACGAGTCTGGTTTACAGAAATAAGTTTTATAAAAAAGTTGGAGTCCCGCTCAAAGCGGGCTCGCTTTTTTAATTGTTCACTTAGAAGGAGGAACACGATATGGTCCGGTACATAACCCCGATTCTGGCAACTGTTGTCGGTGTCATTATGCTGATCAGTGCTATCAGCTTACCTAAATCAAATCTCGGAAACCCGAATGGTCCTATGTATTTCCCGCTTTTGATTGCTATTATTTTAATTATTTCAGGGATTGTCTATTTCTTTCAGGAATTCAAGGCGCGCGGTAATGAGTTCTCTGATTTCCGTGCCTTGCGAATCGGCAAGTCCCCATTGTATTTGCTCGTATCGCTTGTTTTGATGCTGATTTATACAGTGCTCTTTGAACGGATTGGTTTCTTGTATTCGACTATTCTGTTCCTTGCCGGACTGTTGTTTTTATTGAATGGGCGCAAAAAATGGATGTCTAACATCATTATTGCGGTCGCATTCTCGTTCGTAACTTGGTATGCATTTGGAACACTGTTGCAGGTAAGTTTACCTTAAAGGAGGAACCGGTATGGGAATAGATGTACAAGCCATCTTAGAAGGCCTTTTAACTACAATTCAACCAATGAACTTATTTTGGATCGCACTCGGCGGGTTCCTTGGGACAGTCGTTGGTATGCTGCCCGGTCTTGGACCTGCAACCGCAATTGCGCTGCTGATCCCGATTACATTCGGAATGGAGCCGACAAGCGCCTTGATTTTAATGGCCGCTATTTATTACGGTGCGATGTATGGCGGCTCGAGAAGTTCGATCTTACTGAATACACCGGGGGATGGATCGGCAATTGCTGCCACGTTTGACGGCTATCCTATGGCACAGAAAGGTCAGGCCGGACAGGCGCTTGCGATATCTGCAATTGCTTCGTTGATCGGCGGACTGATTGCAGTTGTCGGCTTTATTGTTCTGGCTAAGCCGCTCGCCAGTTTTGCTTTGCGGTTTGGTCCGGCGGAGTACTTCTTATTGATGGTATTCACGCTATCTGCCATTGTTGCATTGGCAAAGGGGCAGATGGTCAAAGGGTTCATCTCGATGTGTATCGGGCTGATGATCAGTACAGTTGGAATTGATTTACAGACAGGGGTCTACCGTTTCACGATGGGAAATGTTCACTTAAGTGAAGGTATTGATTTTCTCGTTGTCATTATCGGTATTTATGCGGTAGGAGAAGTGTTATACAATTTCTTATCAATCAATAAACCGGTGGGAGAGAAAAAGTCTGTCGGCAAAATATGGATTACAAAAGAGCAGTGGAAACGATCAAAATGGCCGATTATCCGTAATGGCCCGATCGGCTTCCTGATTGGTGTACTTCCTGGAGCAGGCGGTGCAATTGCATCTATGCTGAGTTATTCCATGGAGAAACAAGTATCGAAACATCCGGAAGAATTCGGGGAAGGTGCAATCGAAGGATTGGCTGCGCCGGAGTCTTCAAACAACGCAGCAGCTGTCGGAGCATTTATTCCGATGCTTTCCATGGGAATTCCGGGTTCAGGAACAACTGCAGTTATTCTCGGTGCCATCGTTATGCTCGGTTTAAAGCCTGGTCCGTTATTGTTTGAAAATAATCCCGATATGGTATGGACGTTCATCAACAGTATGTTTATCGGAAACTTGTTCCTTGTCATACTGAACATTGCACTGGTTGGAATTCTTGTAAAGATTCTAGATACACCGCCGCGCGTATTATATCCTGTCATTATGATGCTGGCGTTTATCGGAACCTATACACTTGGTTACAGCACAGTAGACTTCCTGATTTTGATCATCTTTGGTTTTGTCGGTCTGTTCATGAAAATGCTGAAATTCCCGGTAGCTCCGCTAATTCTGGCTGTCATTGTCGGATCAGATATGGAGCAGAATTTCCGGATGAGTTTGGTTTCGTATCCGAATGCAGTGGGAATTCTAACGGCTTCACCGATTACTGTCGCTTTGGTTCTTATGACACTTATTTCACTGGGCTTACCGTTCTTTTCCTCGTGGTTAAAGAAGCGTAAAGCGCAAAAAAATAACAGCGAAGCAATGTAAGTGATTTTATGACAGTGATGACGAAAAAGAAAAGACTGCTAGTACTCTGCAGTGTCTTACTATACATCATAACGTTTTCTCCCTTTGTGGAGACTTCAGAAGTATTACGTGCCGTCGCGTGCCTCATCATTATCCAAGTTCTTTGGATTGGTGGGGTCTTTCCTTTAGCATTCAGTTCTTTGCTGCTGATGTTATTGCTTTCCGTGCACTTCTTTACGTATGAGGAAACATTGAGTTATTTTGCCTCCGAGATTGTCTGGCTGTTATTTTCAACGTTTATTTTAGCAGGTGCATTCATTGAATCGGGACTCGCCAGCCGCCTGTCTTTGAAACTTCTTTCCTTATCGAAAGGTTCGAGCCGGCTGCTGGTGTTTTTCTCATTCGTGCTGATGTTCATCTTGTCACTGTTCATTCCGTCCAATATAGGCAAAGCGAGTTTGGTCTCGTCCGTGCTGGATGGCATTGTCAGACATTTACAGACGATGGGGCGCGTAGAGCGGCTGGCGAAATCACTATTTGTGGGCTTAACACTCATCGTGCCAATATCTGGTGCGGTGGTGGCAACGGGTGCAAGTTCGACGCTGTATGCCTTTGGGTTGCTTGGCGAAGTGACGCAAGGTCTGGATTACGTGCGCTGGCTGCTGTATATGGGGCCGCCTATTATTCTGTTCTTACTGTTATTATTCCTGCTCTTTCTCGTTGTTTTCCCGCCTGAACAAATCGACGGCGCAGAACTCGAAAAAGTAATTGGACAGAAATTACATAGCCTCGGACAGATGTCGCGCAGCGAATGGAAGGTTCTTGCGATTCTTGGCTTGACGGTTATATTGTGGATGACAGGGAGTCTGCATGGATTTTCCGTATCTCTCGTTGCGCTGTTTGGTGCAATTCTGACAGTACTTCCCGTTACAGGGATATGGCAGTGGGAGACAGCAAAAAGAAAGATCGGCTGGGACTTATTGCTGTTTTTTGCAGCAACTCTGATGCTGTCGAGTATGCTGATTAAGACAGGCGCGGTGAAATGGTTCGCTGTACAGCTGATTGAAGTTCTGTCGATGGAATCGTATTTTTTGGTCGTTCTGTCACTCCTTCTCTTGACTGCTCTGCTGCGGCTGTTTTTCGTCAACGTGCTTGGTTTTTTGACTATCATGCTGCCTGTAGCGTTAGCAATTGGCGAGGCATTTCCTTCGCATGACCCTCTGTATTTGTCAATGGGCGTGTTTTTAATGGGGATTCCGGGTTTTGTTTTGATCACGCAATCGCCGATACACTTAATCAGTTATGAATATGGTTATTTCACGAAGCGTGATTTACTGCAGCTGGGATCAGGTGCGTTTGTCATTTGGCTGCTCGTCGTTCTCGCTTCAATGTATGGATACTGGATGGTTTTCTATTCTTAAAATGAAAAGGGGAATTAGTAATGACATGGTTAGTACAAGAACAAAAAACGCAGAAGGAACTGGCAGGAGAATTTTTAACTGCTATTCGTAAAAAGGAAATATTGAAGATCATGGGCGCACATGATGGTATGGCAGCTTTGACGGCGAAGAAAGTAGGTTTTGAAGCATTGTATTTATCCGGCGCGGCATTTACTGCGAGCCGTGGTTTGCCGGATCTTGGGATTTTGCACTCACAGGAAGTAGCGGAACGTGCGAGAGAATTAGTGCGTGCAACGAATTTGCCTGTTCTTGCAGATATCGATACCGGATTTGGCGGTGTGCTGAATGTTGCGCGGACGGCCAAAGAAATGGTTGAAGCAAATGTAGCGGCTGTGCAGATAGAAGACCAGGATTTGCCGAAAAAATGCGGACATTTAAACGGCAAGAAGTTAATTGCTGCTGAAGAGATGGCAGCGAAAATTCGGGCGATTAAAGAAGTGGCGCCTTCATTAGTCGTCGTGGCACGGACAGACGCATTATCAGTCGAAGGGCTGGATGCTGCCATGGAACGGATGAAATTGTATGTGGAAGCGGGAGCAGAAGCGCTGTTCCCGGAAGCATTGACGACAAAAGAAGAATTCGAAAAAGTGGGGGCTGCTTTTAATGTGCCGCTGCTGGCTAATATGACAGAGTTTGGGCGGACAGAATATTATACAGCTGAAGAATTTCAGGAATTCGGTTTTTCGATGGTGATTTATCCTGTGACTTCATTACGTGCAGCCGCGAAAGCATTTGAAATCGTATTCCAGGAAATCTTCGATAAAGGGACGCAAGTGGATATGCTTGACCGGATGCAGACCCGCCGTGAACTATATGAAACGATTGAACTGGAAAAATATGAGTCTCTGGACGGAAAGATTGCCAAGACAATTATTCCTGAATGAAGGAGGAAGCAGCCATGAAACAAAAAACGGTGCCGTGTATTGTATATCGCGGGGGTACGAGCAGAGGCGTATTCTTTAAGGAAAGCGACCTGCCGAAGTCAAAAAACGCGCAAGAACAGATATTCATGTCAGCAATTGACGCATATAATCCTTCACAAGTAAACGGTCTGGGCAGCGGCACCTCACACACAAGCAAAGTGATAGTCATTCGTGAAACTGACAGCGAAGAAGCTTGTCTTGCGTACACATTTTACCAAGTAGGAATTGGCGAGGCTGTAGTGGATTCTGAAGGAACGTGCGGGAACTTAATGGCGGCTGTCGGAGCGTATGCAATAGATGAAGGATTTGCAAAGATTCCTTCTGCTGACGGAATGTGTGAAGTGACTGTGCTGAATGAAAATATTAATCGTTTCATACGGATTAAAGTGCCTGTTGCTGACGGAGAAGCCCAAGTGGATGGAGACTATTTGATGGCAGGAATTGTGCATACAGGTGCAAAAATCAGTGTTTCGATTTTGTCACCGGCCGGCGGTAAAACGGGAGCTGCATTTCCTGCTGATATGCGTACGCAATTAAAAATGGATGATCGGACCATTGCCGCAACAGTCAGTGATATCGTCAATCCGTTCGTATTTGTTAAAGCGCAGGATTTTGGATTGGATGGTTCAGAGCCGAATCATATACTCAGTCAAAATCAGCACTTACTCACACAGCTTGAAACATTGCGTCTCCATGGCGCTGTAGCTGCGGGGATGTCAGAAACTGTTACTGCAGCCAAGGACGTGCCTTCTATACCGAAGATTGCCTTGGTTGCACCGCCGCGTGATTATCTTACTGCGTCAGGTGCTGTGGTCAAAGCAGAAGATATTGACGTCATTGCAAGAATGCTTTCCATGGGGAAATTTCATCGGACGTTCGCCGGCAGCGGTCTGTATAATTTAGCTTCTGCATTACTGATCGATGGCACGATTCCAAATGAATGCTGCGTTGCCGGCAGTCAGAGACAGCAGCAAAAGATTCGAATTGGCCATCCGGACGGAATAGCAGAAGTGACAGTAGAGTTAACAGCCGATGGAAAAGACGTTGCCGCAGTCGGCTTGGACCGGACGGCAAGAAGAATACTCGAAGGCCGATGCTATGTTCCGGGCTGGCTGTGATTTTGATCGGCTCATAGCAGCAGATAAAGGGGGAGCAATGGATGAAACAGCACTGTGGATGGAATCGCGGTACCGTGCGTGACGAATTATTAATTGAAGGGAAGCAATTCAGCTATGTTTCATTGAAACGGCTGGAGGGTCTTGGTTTCAATGGAATACACAGATTACCTTATACGATCAGGCTGCTTCTTGAATCTGCGGTTCGTCATGCGGATGGCCTGTACATAACGGATGAACATATCGCCGCACTCGCAAATTGGCAAGGCGGCACTGCGGGTCAGGAAGTGCCTTTTAAACCGGCGCGCATTGTATTTCAGGACTTTACGGGGATTCCGGCTATCGTCGATTTGGCATCAATGCGCGATGCGGTAGCTGCACGCGGCGGTAATCCATTATTAGTCAACCCGCAAATACCGGTCGATTTAGTAATCGATCATTCAGTCATTATTGAACATGCGGGAGATGAGACAGCGTTTGAACAAAACCTGTCTATCGAATACGAGCGAAATGCGGAACGATATTCGTTTGTGCGCTGGGCACAGAAAAACTTTGAAAACTTTCATGTCGTCCCGCCGGCGAATGGTATTGTCCATCAAGTGAATTTGGAGTACTTGGCTGCAGGTGTCAGAACAGAGACACACAATAATAAAGAGTGGCTATACCCAGATTCTTTAGTCGGCACGGATTCGCATACTCCCATGATTAACGGAATTGGAACAGTTGGCTGGGGAGTGGGCGGAATCGAAGCTGAGTCTGCGATGCTAGGACAGCCTCTATACTTTACGATTCCAGACGTGGTGGGTGTGAAGCTGACGGGTTCATTGCCTGAAGGGGTAACCGCAACAGATCTCGCATTAACCGTGACAAATACCTTGCGTAAAAAAGGGGTCGTTGGAAAGTTTGTGGAGTTTTACGGTGAAGGGCTGCGTCATATACCTGTTACCGATCGTGCCACAATAGCGAATATGGCGCCTGAATATGGAGCAACGATGAGCTTTTTCCCGACCGATGAACGGACGATGGAATATTTTCGCCAGACAGGACGGGAGGATTCTGTTCCGCTCGTGGAAGGATATTTGCGTGCGCAAGGCTTGTTCATGGATGAAAGTTCCGACGCGCCACAGTTTTCAGAGACGATGGAATTGGATTTGAGTACGATCATTCCGACAGTCAGCGGACCGAAAAGACCGCAAGATACGGTCGCACTGACAGAAATGAAGCAGTCATTTGAAAGTATTTTGGCGGAACCGGTTGCTGACGGCGGGTATGGCAGGCAGCGTGTGAAATCCTCGGAAGGTATACAGGACGGGTCTATTGTGCTGGCATCCATTACAAGCTGCACGAATACGTCCAATCCTTCTGTCATGGTGGCGGCGGGGCTGCTTGCTGCAAATGCTGCGGCACACGATTTACATGTGCCTTCGTATGTCAAGACAACGCTGACACCGGGCTCCCGGGTCGTCACCCGTTATTTGGAAAAGGCAAATTTACTAACATCTTTACAAACACTCGGATTTTTCGTAGACGGCTACGGCTGCGCTACATGCTGCGGCAATAGCGGCTCCCTGATGCCTGAAGCAGAAGAAGCGATAGCGGACAAAGATTTGGTCGCAGCATCTATTTTGAGCGGAAACCGTAATTTTGAAGGGCGTGTACATCCGCTGATACGTGCAAATTATTTAGCATCTCCTCCACTTGTCGTTGCCTATGCACTCGCGGGACGAATCGATATTGACTTTGACGAGGAGCCGATTGGCAGTGGAACGGATGGGCGCCCCGTCTATTTAGCGGATATATGGCCGTCAGCGGAAACTGTGCAGCGAATAATTGGGGAAACTGTCGACGCTTCCCTGTTTCGTGAAGAATACGCAGGTATTTATTCCAATGAAACCTGGGAGTCGATACCGGCGCCGGAAGGTATGCTGTATGACTGGGATGAAAACTCTACGTATATTCAGCGTGCTCCATATTTTGATAAGGCTCAAAGCGTGTCGATCAGAGAAAATACACAGAAGATGATTCCGCTGCTGATGCTGGGTGATTCTGTCACGACCGATCACATCTCACCGGCAGGGCATATACCATTGAATAGTGATGCCGGCAGATTTTTATCGGAGCAGGGGATCAGCCCCCGTTCTTACAATAACTATGGCGCACGCAGAGGGAATCACCATGTAATGATGCGCGGCACATTTGCGAATATACGTCTTCGTAATCATCTCGTTCCCGGTACGGAAGGCGGCTATACGATACATAGAGGCACGGGGGAACAAGTGACAATATTTGAAGCATCGCAGCGATATCAAAAAGAACAGCGTAATTTAATTGTACTGGCAGGCAAAGAGTACGGAACCGGAAGTTCACGGGACTGGGCAGCTAAAGGTACGTCACTGCTCGGTGTAAAAGCTGTCCTCGCTGAAAGTTTTGAGCGTATTCACCGCAGCAATTTGTCAGGGATGGGTGTGCTGCCTCTTCAGTTTGCGGAGGGTGAATCTGCTTCCACGCTTGGTTTGGATGGATCAGAAATATATTCACTCGATGTGGAAGATGAGACGTTCGTTCCCGGACAGCGCTGCGTTATGACAGCAGAGCGGGAGAACGGTGAAACCATTGATTTTACTGTATTGCTGAGGATTGACAATAGGATGGAAAAAGATGCATATTTGCAAGGAGGCTTGTTGCCTTCAGTAGCGGCGAGTATGCTAAAAGAGTCTGAAACACCGTAATCATCAGATGACCTGATTGAGTAAACAATTGTTGAAAATGCGTTGACGTACGTTCTTCCATACGATAAAATGAATGTCAACAATATAAATATGTCAGTTTACTAAAAGGGGTATATCAACATGATGGATTCAAGAAATAGACTTAAAATGATGATTGTGACCGCTTTGTTTGCGGCAATAATCGGTATTATGGCACAGCTGACTATTCCGCTGCCGCTCGTTCCGATTACGGGACAGACGCTGGCGATCGGCTTGGCAGCTACCATATTAGGCTCGCGTTACGGCACAATTTCCGTGCTCGTTTACTTGGCAATGGGAGCAGTCGGGATGCCTGTGTTTTCTGGAATGTCTTCAGGTTTAGGCGTAATCTTTGGCCCGACCGGCGGATTCCTGATTGGATTCATTCCGACGGCGTTCATTACCGGCTATTATATGGAACGGACCAGTTTCACGCTGCCGAATGCAATTGTTGCCAATATTATTGGCATGTTTGTAGCATTAGCTTTCGGTACAGTGTGGCTGAAGTTTATCGCAGAGCTTTCTTGGACAGCAGCGATTATGGCAGGTTTTGTGCCATTTTTAATAGGCGGCTTCATCAAGGCATTCCTTGCTGCCTGGGCGGGAATTATGGTTCGCGGCCGCTTATTGGCTACCCGTTTATTACTGGCTTGACTGGATGGACAACGACTTACAAAGCGTTAGCTCTTACATAGGAGTTAACGCTTTTTCGTATTTTTTATAAGTTCTTTATAAAAGTGCGGCAAATAGTTGGTTTTTTAGGGAACTAGTTGATAGAATGGTTTTTGAATTAGGAGATGCAATTTTTCTTATTTCATCAGGTCTATCCAGTTTATAAAATGGGTATATATCATGGTAACCGAATCTAATGCCGGTGGCGAAAACTTGAGTGTTTATTGAAGGCCCTGTAACCTCAAGTGAACAAAGGAACAAAAGTAGTGTCAGGAGGTCTTTTCATGAAGATAGCTGTAGCGGTAGACGGATCAGAAAATGCATTGCGTGCCACAAAGTATGCCATGATGTTGGTGGAACAGTTTCCTGAAGCGCAAATGGAATTAATCCATGTCATTGATTTTAATAAAGTAGAGGATGAACGGCTGCTTAAACAAAGTCCGAACAGCCTTGCCTGGTACCAGAATAAAAAGGTACAGTCTGCCTTGAAATTATTGAAAGAGAAGGAAATACAGGCGGGCGTGACAGTCCTGAAGGGAAATCCGCAACAGCAAATCATTAAACACGTGAACACAAACGAAATTGATCATCTCATACTGAGCAGCCGCGGATTGAACACACTTCAGAAAATGGTAATGGGAAGTGTCAGTCAGAAAGTAATCAAAAACGTGAATTGCTCTGTCACGATAGTTAAATAGATAGTACGTGAATTAAGGATTGTCCGGAATGTCAGACACGACGTTTTGGACAATCCTTTTTTAAAAATGCTGTATGGATCTTCTAAATCAAATAATTCATAATCTCCGAAATGAAACTGCCGCAGAATGTCTGGAAGACAATTTTGCGGCAGTTTCAATTTCAGTGTCTTTTGTCAGTTGCGTAAGCGGGCGCTGCGCTATGAGCTTCGGCTTGGGCAGCTGAAGAATTCTCTTCCCATTTATCCAGTATTACTGCATTGGCTGTGTTTCCAAACACGTTCAGCAGCGTACGGAAACCATCAGTCAAACGATCGACACCTGCGACGAGCGCGATGCCAGCAAGAGGCAAATTGGCTGCCGCAAGTACCGTAGACATCATAATGATACCTGCACCCGGCACGCCGGCTGTGCTGAATGACACAACAAGTGCACTGATAATAATGGCAAGTATTTGTGCGCCGCTCAGCTGGATATCAAACAGCTGCGCCACAAATAAAGCATTGAATGTCTGTAAGATACATGCGCCATCACGCTTTAGGGCAGTCCCTAAAGGAATCGCAAAGCCAGCAATATCTTCTTTCATCTTGAAGGCTTTTTTGCTGTTTTCAATAGCAACCGGCAATGCAGCGTTCGAACTGGCTGTGCCAAATGCAATGCCGAATGTCGGCTGGAAGCTCTTCCAGAAGTGCTTCGGTGAAACATGCAGGAAGCTGAGTATGATGAAGTATGCGATTGCCATTAGTGTTAATGCGATGATTAACCCAAGAATATAGACGAGTAACTTCTGCACAATGTCCAGACCCTGAGTGGCGATGACAGAGCTGATTAGGGCGAACACACCGATTGGCGACAGTTTGAGTACGAGCATCGTAATTTTTTCTACAATAACATGAACGCTTTCTATAAAGGAAATGAACGGTTTTGCATGACTGCCCGCCATACGAATTCCGATCACGACAATAATTGCTGTAAAAATAATTTGTAATAAGTTTCCGGTTGCGAATGCTTCAAATGGATTGGTTGGAACAATTGAAATCAGCCATTCAAGAATTCCTTGTCCCTCTTTCGCTTCGCCGGGAGCCAATTCACCCAAGTTTCCAACCATATTGCCGGGTTTCAGCACGGACGCAGTGATATAGCCGATAACAAGTGCAAGAATACTTGTGCTGACATAAAGAAATAACAGCTTTCCTGTCAACCGTCCAACTTTTTCGGAGTTGCCGATGCTGGAAAAACCGATAATTAATGAAGTAAAGACAATCGGTACGACTACGAACTGAATTAAGTTCAAGAACACTTTACCGATTGGTGAAAGCACATATTCATTCAGCTGCGGAACCGCGTGCGGGAAAAAAACATTTAGAATAATTCCGAAGACAATACCAAACGCCAGACCGAATGTAATTTTCGTTGACAGTTTCAAAGCACTCAACTCCTTAAATCCTTATAATAGTAATAGGTTTAATATAATAAAGTATATCGGTTTTGTCAACATTGAATTTGCGCACTATTCAATTTCTTGAAACGAACGAAAATGTTTCATTTTGACCGATTCCTTGAATATAAATTACGCAAGGGATGAAGGGGAAGAAACACGGGAGGAGATCAATTGCAATTAACTTTGTTTTAGGGATGGCAAGGTAAATTGCAGTAGCAAGGGGGCTAATACACAGTTTGTGGAGAAGATAGTGAAAAAGGAATTTTGTGTTAAAATAGATGACAAGTGGACGGCTTGTTAACTGAACAGGCCATTTTGCGTAAGATTGTTGCAAGGAAGTAATTAAAGAGGGGAATACAATGAAACCTAAAATGAACAGAAAAGATTTGTTAGACAGCGACAATATATGGAACGCTGTAGTAACAGTTATAAGTGAAAATGATTTATCAACTAAAGACACGGTTTTAAATGAAGCACTTATTGTTTTTCAATATTACTCTGAGCTAGAAAGTGGGGGACACGAAGTTTTACTGAATTGGCTTGAATCGTCTATCGAAGAAATAAGCATTGAATTTTATTTTTACAAATTAATAACTATCCTTGAGAAAATTGGTGCTCATGACCATGCAATGATTGAGGAAAAGTATGGACGAGAAATGTGGAGGCTGTACGTTGCTCTAGAAAGTGATGAGATAGAAGAAGATGAATTTTATCATGTTGTTAATAAGGCTGATGACGAATACCACAAGCTTAACGGCAGATTAGAGAAATTATTAGAAACTTACTTCGTCAGTATTCATACGAATTTAATAGATGTGATTGAAGATTAACCAGTTTTTGTTGAAATCCAGTACGTTCTGGAGCTAGTATAAATCTATACCTTCTAATTTTGAAGATCTTGTTGAACCAATTGATGACTCATTAGAAAAAACTGCTTATTGGTTACGTTCACTCGTAAGGGAAAATTTTATTGATTTGGATGAGAATATTAATGGCGGACTCAGCAAAAGAAAAAGCATACGAGAGAAGTTCTTCTTGAAAAACAGGGCTTGACATCTAAGTGTATTAAGTTATTTACGAGATCTAAGAATAATTGATTTATTGAGAGCCAAGGCTTTATTCAATAAGGATTAGCCCCTTTTCAGTAATGGTACGTTTATTTCTAACGTGTATGCTGAATATTACAGAAAAAACTTAATAGAAGGGTGTAATTATGCAAAAAGTGATTCCTGCTTTCCGTATTACTGACTATAAAAGAAGTATAGAATTTTACGTAGATAGATTGGGTTTTACAATCGATTGGGAGCATCGGTTTGAACCTCATTTTCCTGTTTTTGTTCAAATCACGAAGGATAATATGACACTTTACTTAACCGAACATACTGGTGACTGCCAAGTTGGTGGATTAATTCATTTATTTGTTCCCAATGTTGATAACTGGTACAACGAATTGAAGATTAAAAAGGATATTCATATTCCTGAGCCTCCAAATGAGGATCTTGAGGGACTTCGGATGATGACAGTCGTAGACCCTGATGGTAATCAATTGCGCATATGTACACGTTTATAAACAATTTACTAATGGAACTTTCACTAGGAGTAGTATTCAGTTAACGGGTGCGATTGCTTCATAGCGAATGCCCCAATATCGCAATCGGTCCAGATGGTCAAACATTCAGAAAATAACAAGCTTGTAGATTATCCAAAGAAATTGGTTTTTGGAAATGAGATGCTCTTGACAAGTCGTTGTAAAGATAGTGTATGGTTTAGGATTCTCCCTGCAGAACCGGACGCTTTCCTGAGGGGGCGCGGCGGACTCGCCAGAAGTGCGTTGGCGATTACGCCTGTCACCCTGATCCTCCAGGAGTCGCCGGTTCTTCCGGGAGAATCCTTGAGTTTGTGTCCGCAGGTCAGTTAGTGTTCGTCCAGAAATTGGAGTATGGTAAGTGACTTTATCTGCGCGGTGTGGTTGGAGCTATGGATTGCCTGACTGAATGGACAGCAAAGCGATTTTTTTCTCCATTCAGTTCATCTAAATAGTCATAGTAGCTAAAAAAATTACCGCTTTCTAACTTCAAAAATGGACGCATTGTATCAGACAAGTCTACTCGGCTTTCACTGCTTGCAGAGGGCTATCAAACTGTCTTATGTACACTAAGTCCGGCTGCAGCGCAGATCAACGGTTTCAAACCACTATCTAACTATCGGGCGCTATTGTCGCATACGCTTTTTGTACTCACTTAGTTGATCGGAGCGGAAAGCGGCTCGGGGAGGAACAGCGAGAGCCGTAACGAAGAACGGCTTTTTTGAGTGAAGCGAGGAATGTGGTTCATCGCACGCCCTCCAGCGTCCGGCTGCAGTAATTACAGAACAAGTAATATGAAGTTTATATTAATATATACGGTAAGCAAAAAACGCACAGGTGTGCAATAATCTGTGCGTTTTTTTGCTATTTTATTGTTAATTCAAGTATAAAACATTCGCTGAACCGATTGTTTTTTGAGTTGCAATTGTACTTTATCTCCCCGTCAACCGAACCGGCTATACTAAGATAAAGGTCTGTTGTATCTACATATAATTGGCGTCCGTTCCACTCGAGAGAGCCAATAACGCAGCGGCGGTTAGCCCAAGTGTCATGACAATCAAAAATATTGCGTCCGTCCGGCTGTATCGTGTCGGATAGTAATACGTCCTGGCTGCCCCCATCTGATACTGTTTTGCTTCCATGGCGACTGCAATTCGCTGCGCGCGGCGGATGCTTTGCGCAAACAGGGGGACACTGAATGACTGCAGCCGTTCATAGATCCCTTTAATTCCCCGTGAAAACCGTACATTTCGTACTCTCAGCGCATTTCTGCGAATCTGCAGTTCTTCTGTAACAGCAGGAATTAAACGGAATGATGCAATAAAGCTGTAGGCGTACTTGGACGGCAGACGGAACTGCTGCATCATAGCATAAAAAAACAGCACAGGCTGAATCGTCAGGATAAACGTAAAGCCGACAAAGCCGAATGACAGAGATTTGCTTCCCAGCAGCAGTGCGTGCTGTATACTTTCCTCAGAAATCTTGAATAATCCCCACTGCCAAAGTACAGCTTCACCTTTACCGAATAACAGCATCGTCAGACCAGTAGATAGAAATGAAATCGCCAGCGGAATTGACAATACAGCCAGTTTCTTAATGGAATAGCCGCTGAATATATAGAACAATGCGCCGTAGAATACGGCCTGCCAAATGGCAAATGAGAGACTCTGATTAAGCAGTGTGATCAGCAGGAGCGCAAAAAACACCACAAACTTTAGTGCAGGATTGACGAGGAATAACCACGTTTGCCGTTCAGGCGTGAACCAATTAAGCATTCAGCAGACCTCCTGTAACAGCAGGGGGGTTCAATACTCCGTTTTCCACAGTCCACACGGAGGTAGCAAAGTTCTCCACGATTTCCATGTCATGTGTCACCATCAGAATCGTAATACCTTCAGTCCGCAATTTCTCCAATTTCTCCAGAATAGCAAATGTATTCCGTGCATCTTGTCCAAACGTCGGTTCATCCAGCAATACGATATCTGTTTTCGGGGTGAGCGCAGTCGCCACGCTCAAGCGGCGTTTTTGTCCGGTAGATAATTGGTAAGGATGACGTGAAGCTGTGCCAGGCAAGTTGAATAAATCGATTAAATTCCTGGCGCAGCTTGCCGCATCCTCTTTTGTCATGCCATGCAGCGAAACCGTCAGTTCTTCAGCAATCGAGTTCGTCACAAATTGCAGTTCAGGATTTTGAAAGACGAGTGATAATCCTTCTGGAAGCTGCCGTTTCTTCTTTTTCTGCACAATCGGCACACCGTTTACTTCGTAGATCCCGTCAGTTCGCAATAATTGCATAAGCGACAGAAGCAGCGTGCTCTTCCCTGAGCCGTTCTCCCCGACAATCGCAATCCAGTCACCTTCCTGAACTGTTGCATCTTCAACGGAAATCTTTTGTATGGCACCCCGATAGCCGTGAAAATCTTGGAGAAGAATTTTCTCTTGCGGCTTCACTTGACTGCGATTTTGCATTAAGGAAAGAAAAGCTTCCGATTCCTTATATTTTTCCCATACACCGGGATACCATATGCCGTAGCGGGTCAGCTCCTCCTGATAGCCGGAAAAAATGTCGGCGGGTGATCCGTCAGCCAGAATAACGCCGTGATCATTGAATAGTACGACGCGATCGACCCAATCGGCAATCAGATCAATTTTATGTTCTACAATGAGTACTGTTTTCTCGGCAGTCGCCTCTTTAATAGAAGACCAAATTTGCTGTGTGCCTTCGGGATCCAGTAAAGCAGACGGTTCATCAAGGAATAGAACGTCCGGTTCAAGCAGTAAAACGGAAGCCAAAGCGAGCCGCTGTTTCATTCCTTGGGATAGTTCATTAATCGCTGTATGAGGATCTTCCAGCTGCAAATCTACACGTTTCAGCACTTGTTCTATGAGCGTCTTCATTTGTTCCCGCGGCACTTGCAGATTCTCCAGTACAAATGCCAATTCTTCGTCGACATACGTCATACAGAACTGCGTATCAGGATCCTGAAAGACGAACCCCCATGAATCCGGCAAACTGATAGCCTTTGACTTCATCGGCAATTCAATGGAGTTTGGAATAATACCGCTCAGCACTTGCAGCAGGGTGGATTTGCCGCAGCCGCTAGGTCCCAGCATAAGGACCTTTTCGCCCGGCTGTACGGAGAAAGACAGATCCCTGAATACCAATGATTCTTCTCCGGGAAACTTTAATCGTAAATCTGAGACGCTGATGTTACTCATAGTAGAATCCATCCTCTGCAATTACTCGTCCAGCAATGAATATTCTTTTTTATCAACTGGCCGTATTAATGAAGTTACACCTGTTGCTTCAAGAGCTTTGACAATCAGCACAGCAAAGATACCGGTAAATATAAATGCGCTGATTGCCCGCAATCCGTATTTCACAATCAATGCCCATGTTTCAAGCGCAGCGTAGCCGTAAATCAAGTCGAGTCCAAAACTGGCCAGGCAAGATGCGACTCCCGCCAGTCCAGCTGTCAAAACAGAATAGCTTCTATAGCGGAAAGCAGCAAACAGTAATTCCGCGGCAAGACCTTGCGCAAACCCGTAGATCAGCACTTCGATGCCGTGACCTGCAAAAGCAGATAATGACGCACCCGCAATACTGGCAATTAATGCGGTTCCCGGCTTTCGCAACAGTAAGAAAGCGAAAGGCCCGACCATAAACCACATGCCGTAAATCAACTGACGCAGCACGGGCATGATCGGTTTAACGACAGTGTATAGGTCGTCCCAAAACTTCATGAGAATACCAAATACTACGCCAATCATAATCGTAATCAGTAAATCGGTAAATTTTAACTTCTTCAACATCTTTCACTCCTTCTCATTTGTCTATACAAAAAAGCCGTCTGAAGAGCAGACGGCCGTGGAAGGAAATGATCCTTGTATATTCCATCGAACATGCTCTCTACGCTGGCATTACCCAGATCAGATAAACGGTCAGCAGCGGCTTTACCTGCAATCTCAGCCTGATTCACTCAAGCACCCGTACGGACAATTATGTAAGCAGTCCTAGTATACAATACGCCGATTTATCTCGCAACTTATGCATATAAACCAGATTGTACTGGCTGTCGTCCAGTTTAATTCGCATACAATGCGCTGAAATGCTGATATACTAATAGGATACAAATGATTCTGAACCGCGCGGGTATACGGTTTTAAATAGAGTGTAAAGGAGTTTTTTACATGACAAAACATATAGCGTTCATTGATGTAGAAACGACAGGGATGAGTGCAGAAGCAAGTGAAGTGATCGAGCTGGGCGTTATGCTCGGGGAGTATGAAGATCATCGTATAGTCAGGGTAGCTGATGAATACTGCGAGTTTCAGGAACCTTTCTATTCCATATCACCAACTATTACGAACCTGACAGGTATTACAGATCAGATGGTAAGAGGCAAGTCTTTGGATATGGATAAAATTTTGACAATACTAGACCGGGCTGACGGGATTGTCGCGCATAATGCGTCATTCGACCGGGGATTTGTCAGCCGGTTATTGCCTGAAACGCTCGACATGGACTGGTATTGCTCTGTCAGGCAAATCAAATGGAAGAACTACGGGTTTGAAAATGGCAAGCTGCAGCAGCTGTTGAGAGCGCACCAGATTCAGGTGCATAACGCCCACAGAGCGCTGGATGATGCAAAGAATCTGGCGGTTCTGCTGAATTCATCAAATCCTCATCTTACGGAGGAGACGTTCATTTCTTATTTGATGAATAAGTCGCCGATGAAGAAACCTGCAAAAACGAGGTTCTAACAATCGATCAGGATGTCCGGGGAGTGCAGAGCCGGGCATCCTTTTTCTATGGCTAAGATATGACAGCTGGACTGTATTCCTACAAGTCCGTCTGCATAATTTTTTCATATTCTTTTCCTATACTGTATTTACGGGGTGGTTTAATGAATAAAATCTCAACGAAGCTAGCGGCTTCTTTTATTATCATTTTCTTGCTGCTTGAATCGGTATTAATGATTTATTTGCATCAAAATATTATTCACGCAAGGGTGGATGAAGAATATTCACGGCTGCTTGCGAGCGGCAGCAATCATCGTGATGTGCTGGAAGATTATTATTCCGATAAAACGATAGCACACATTGTATTAATGGAAACGGGAAAAGAAAGGGAAGTCATTATTACAGATGAAAAACGTGAAATCATCAGCAGCTCAGCTGACAGCCTAGAGAACTTTTCATCCGCTTTATCACTAATTAGCAAAAATGATGAAACAGATCGGATAGTAGTGACGGACTGGAAGAATTCACCCTTCATCGCAAGTGTTCACCCTTATAAAGCTGGCGCAGGCCAATCGGGATATGTTGTGATGTTTCAGAGCAGCCAGCCAATTGAAATGCTGGTTCAAAAGTTGAATCTGCATTTTGGATTGGCAGGCTCAGTTAGTATCGTAATTTTATTTATTATTTACTTCATTCTGTCGAAGTTTCTTACCCGGCCGCTGATTCGCATGAAGGAAGCGACAGAAAGGCTGAGTGAAGGAAAATTTGATGTGAGTCTTCCAGGGGCGAGCAATGATGAACTGGGAGAATTATCAGCGGCAATAATGAAATTGGCAACAGATCTGGAAAAAATGAAAACGGAACGCAATGAATTTTTGGCATCTGTCTCTCATGAATTAAGCACACCGCTTACCTACTTAATCGGATATTTGAAAGTGGCGATGAGAGAAGAATTGTCTGACGGGAAGCGGAATCATTATTTGCAGATTATTGCAGAAGAATCCAATCGCATGAAGGACTTAGTCAAAGATTTGATGGAACTGGCAAAAATGGATGAAGTCACATTCACGGTAACGAGAAGCCAGTTTTCAGCACAAGAATTTATCGAGGATATGAACCGCCTCATGGCTCCGTCGTTTGACATGAAAAAAATCAGGCTGGTCATGAGCTGTAAAGAGGATTTTCAGCTAGTTGCCGATCGAATTCGATTAGAACAAATCGTACTGAATTTACTGGATAACGCATTGAAATACTCGGATGAGCAGACGACAGTCACATTGGAAATTTATCAGGAGCAGCAGCAGACGGTTTTGTCAGTAACGGATGAAGGAATGGGGATTCCATCCAATGAAATCGACAGGATCTTTGATAAGTTGTATCGTGTGGAAAAATCACGCTCCAGAGCATTTGGGGGCTCGGGATTAGGATTGGCGATTGTAAAAGAACTCGTTGAAGCACATGGCGGAACGATTACAGTAAAAAGTGAAGCAGGAAAAGGCAGTACATTCATAATTACAATCTGATGATTGGGGTGCAGGCAGATGCGAACAATTTTACTTATAGATGACGAACACAGAATGTTGGATTTACTGGAATTGTTTCTGGAACCGCAAGAGTTTCGTTGCATAAAGGCGACTAACGGGCCGGAGGGACTGGAACGATTGCAGGAAGAGCCGGTTGATTTGGTGCTGCTTGATATTATGATGCCAAATATGGATGGCTGGGAAGTTTGTACGGAAATACGCAAGTTTTCGGATGTTCCGGTGATCATGCTTACTGCCAGGACAGATAAGAACGATTTAGTGAAAGGCTTGAATACGGGGGCGGACGACTATATCACGAAGCCGTTTGATGAACGTGAGCTGATCGCCAGGGTGAACGCGGTTTTGCGGCGTGCTCCGATAGAGGATTCAGGACATATTGTACATGGTGACTTTGTGTTAAACAGCGACTCGTATTCACTGCATTACAAAGATAAAAGTATCCAGCTGACGCTGAAAGAGTACTACATCATTGAAGCGCTTATCACTCAGCCGAAGCGGACGTTAACAAGGGAGCAATTAATGCATGCCGCTTGGGATTATAATACGTATACCGATATACGGACAGTGGATTCGCACATACGAAACTTGCGCGATAAATTAAAAAATGCAGAGTTTCCAAATGATAAATTCCTGAAAACTGTATGGGGGATAGGATACAAGTGGAGCTAAATAAGCATGAGCAAGGAAACAAGTATGCGGGTAGTTTGCCCGCTTGTCCGGTGATGCTGCCAGCGGGTGAAGATCCGCTGAAAGATTTATAAGGAAGGTGTCAGCTGCTTTGTATAATTTATTATCGAGTATAAGTCAACTCATTACCGAGCCGGTGAATACCTTGCTCTTAACGTTCGAAAACAGCCCAATGATTTCAGCTCTGCTCTTAGGTTTGCTCGGTGCTGCAGCGCCTTGTCAACTCACTGGAAATATGAGTGCCATTACGCTTTATGGAAATCGTTCCATTCAATTAAAAGAAAATATAGCAGAAGTTACTTCTTTTATAGCAGGGAAGGCAGCCGTTTTCAGCTTGCTCGGATTTCTCGTTTGGTGGCTGGGAGAAACATTTCAAAGCGCGTTAATCGGTTACTTCGCGTTATTCCGCAAATTCATTGGTCCGCTGATCATCGCTACTGGATTGGTTTTGCTCGGTGTCATGAAATTAGGTTTTCTAAATAAAATCACGCAATATGTTCCCGTTAAAATAAGAAACGGAAAAGCAGGTTCCTTCATGCTGGGAGTCAGCTTTTCGCTGGCATTCTGTCCGACGATGTTTGTCTTATTTTTCTTATGGTTAATGCCCTTAGCTGTGACTGCTCCGCACGGATTTATATTGCCGGCTGTTTTTGGTATTGCTACATCCATTCCGCTGCTCGCTTTATTTTTCTTCATCTGGCTAGTCGACGCAAAAAGACATGTGATGAAAAGCAGTATGAAAACGGCAAGAATAGTTCAGCGGGCAGCCGGTGTCCTATTAGTGACAATTGGCCTGCTTGATACGATTACGTATTGGGGAATGTGATACATAGTGTGGCTCGTTTTACATCAGATTCAAGTAAACCTATTCAGGAGCATACCGCAACAAAGCGTAATTGCAGACATAGATCATCGGCGTGCACAGTTTTTTCATAAGTTCTTGCTATACTGCACTTACATACAACAGATGAAGGGGATAGTTCAATGAGGATTAAAAATAAAGCTTTCGTTTTTCTTATGGGTGTACTGCTTATAAGCGGCTGCAGCAACGATACGCAGTCTAAGGATGAGACTAATCAGCATATGATGCATCAAAACAATTCAGAAATGCACGATTCTATGATGGACTCATCCCAAATGGGCCATGGACATATGAGTCATGATAATGTATTGCCGTTAAAAGACTCTTCAGGAAAGAATGAACTAAACATTCCGCCGTTACTGACAAGTGAAGCAGCGAGCGGGACAGAGTATACGGTGACGGCCCAAAAAGGTGAAGCAGAAATTTTCGATGGTATAACGACAGAGACGTTAGGATATAACGGAGATTTATTAGGACCCGTTCTTCAATTGAAAAAAGGGGAGACGGCCACCATTCACACCGCAAATAAATTGGACGAGGAGACAACATTTCATTGGCATGGCTTGGAAGTGTCCGGCGAAGCAGATGGCGGGCCCCATAAAACACTTAAACCGGGTGAACAAGAAACTATACAGTTTGAAGTGACACAAGAGGCTGCTACGTTATGGTTCCATCCGCATCCGGAAGGCAAGACCGCAGAACAAGTGTACAAAGGTCTTGCAGGATTGATTTATATTGAAGACGCTAACTCGGACAAGTTAGAAATCCCTAAAGAATACGGGAAGAATGACATTCCTTTGATTTTCCAGGACCGCTTCTTTACGGAGCAGCGCCAATTAGACTATAAAACGGCAATGAACGATGACGGAACGATAGGCGATACGTTATTAGTAAATGGTACAGCAGATCCTTTCTTAACAGTAGGGAAGGAAAAAGTGCGTCTCCGCTTACTTAACGGATCAAATGCGAGGAACTACACGTTTTCATTAAATACTGGAGATTCATTCGTTCAAATCGCAACTGACGGGGGCTTCTTGAATGAGCCGGTTACATTGAACGAAGTGACACTGACGCCTTCTGAGCGGGCAGAAATAGTAGTTGATTTTTCCAAGGCAGATACATCAAAAGGTGTGTCGTTAGTTAATGAAGACGGATCCGTCCTTTTGCCGTTTGAAGTGTCAGATGAAGAAACAGAGGTTGCACAAACGTCAAAACAACTGAATGATTTTTCTGTAACAGATGAAGAAAAGAACATGCCGGTTACTAAACATATTGAACTGTTTGGCATGATGAACCATGTGGAAATTAACGGGAAAAAATTTGACCCGAATAGAATAGATTTTACCCAGCAGCAAGGTGTTACAGAGGTATGGGAAATCTACAACAAGAAAGATATGATGGGCGGAATGATTCATCCGTTCCATATTCACGGAGCACAATTTAAGGTCATTTCAAGAGACGGAGCAGAACCTGCAGAAAATGAAAGAGGCTGGAAAGACAGTATAGCCGTTCACCCCGGTGAGAAAGTGAAAATCGCGATACAGTTTAAGCATAAAGGTGTGTATATGTTCCATTGCCACATTTTAGAGCATGAGGACAACGGCATGATGGGGCAAATAGAAGTGAAGTAACGGCAGGATCATTGACAATGGGGATATGCGTGAGTCCGTAAATAAGGAGTTTTTAAGGACTTCCTGAATATATGTTTTGCCTCAATTTTCGCGGGAAGAATAAAAATAGTCCATTCATGAAAGGACTCAGTAAATTCCGGAAGATGACCGGCAAAATATAACCTAAAGGGATGAAGCGATGATGAAGAAATCTATGCTGGCAATTGGCACTTCCCTCATTCTCGTAGTAGGGGCATGCGGCGCTAATACAGCGGATGAGGAAAAACCTGCAGAAGAGCAAACACCGCAAGAAGAATCACCACAAGCGGATATTGAAATGGAGCATGCGAGCGACGGGGAAGTGCCTGAAGGGCTGCAGACGGCAGAAGATCCTGCATTTCCCGTAGGCAGTAAAGCTGTTATTGAAACAGATCATATGCCGGGGATGAAAGGCGCAGAAGCAACGATTGTAGGCGCATATGATACGGTTGCATATGTCATTACGTATACGCCTGCAGATGGCGGAGAAAAAGTGAAAGATCATAAGTGGGTCGTTCACGAAGAGATAGAAGGCGCCGGGGAAGAAGTATTTGAAGACGGTGCAGAAGTGACTGTACTTGCTGATCATATGGAAGGGATGCAAGGTGCAGAAGCGGTCATTGAGTCATCTGAAGATACGACAGTCTATATGATCGACTATATGCCGACCACTGGCGGAGATGAAGTGAAGAATCACAAATGGGTCGTAAACAGTGAACTGTCTGACATAAAGTAAAATACGTAAAAGCGTCTGCGCAATGGCAGACGCTTTTGGTTTCTTATAATGTAAATTTGCGTACTAATTCATTTAATTCTTCTGCAAGGTTTGATAAATCACTGGAGTTGCCCGCGATTTCTTCCATGGCGCTGCTTGCTTGCTGGGAAGAGGCGGAAGTCTGCTCCACGCCTGCTGCGGACTCTTCTGTAATCGCTGCAATTTCTTCTATTGAACCACTCATGGATTGACTGGTTTCAGAAATCTCTTGTAGATCATCAGAAATGCTGCGAATCCGATGAACCATTTCGGTGACAGCCTCACTAATGCTGCTAAACGTCTCACCTGTACGTTCTATCTGATTTGTACCTTCTTCTACTTGCTTGTATCCCTCTTGCAGTGAGTTCGTGACAGAACTGGATTCATTCTGGATTTGTTGGACGATACCGGTAATATTCGTTACCGATGCAGAAGACTGTTCCGCCAGGGTCCGTACTTCATCTGCCACTACAGCAAAACCTTTTCCATGCTCGCCGGCCCGTGCTGCCTCTATCGCCGCGTTTAATGCCAATAAATTCGTTTGTGCGGCAATATCCTGAATGACAGAAACGAGCTGGGATATTTCTTGCGTATGCTTGTCCAGCCCTTCTACTTTAACGACAGCGTCATGCACAATCTGATCAATGATTTTCATTTGTTTAGAGGAGGAGTTCATGACCTGACTGCCCGTATTTGTCATTTCGAGCACATCGCTTGATGATTGGTGAATATAAACGCCATTTTCATTAGCGTCAATCACTTTTGATACGAAAGTCTCCATCGAAGAAGATAGGCTGCTTGCGTTTGTAGCCTGAGATTCCGCGCCGTATGCCAAGTCTTCCATGGTAGTGGCAATCTGCGCAGTACCCGCCTTTACTTCGCTTGCTGATTGAGTAAGCATTTCACTTTGGGACGAAACGGTCTGGGCTACTTTATGTATTTCATCCAACAAGCTATGCGTATTCGCACTCATTTCATTAGTCGACTCAATTAATTGTCCGACTTCATCTTGTAAGTTTGTTTCTAATGGCGCACTGCTTAAATCTCCGCCGGCAATCCGTTTCATCCGCTCCATAACGAGGTGAAGCGGTCTGGAAATGGAATTGGCGGTAATAATAGCTACGGCCAGGCTCAAAAGGATTACGAGAACGATGATGCTGGTAACCAGAATCAACGTATTATTTCCACTCGACAGTAAATTCTTTTCGATGTCAATAATAATCGTTTCACGGTCTTCAGCAGCCTTTTCATAGGAAGCCATCAGCTCGCGCGCATCGTCAGTTGAAGCGAGCAAATTACGCTGTGCCAATTCTTCGTTTCCACGCTCATATTCAGCAAAGACATTTTCTGTTATGTATTCTCGCCACTCCACAGTTCTTTTCATCAAATCGATAGTTTCGTCTGACGTGCCAATTCTTTTCACGTTCTCTTGATGTTTTATACTGTCTTCTGTGTATTGATCAAATACGTTTTTATAACTCGTTTCACCTGTCAGTATAAAACCGCGTGAAGCGGCAATCCGGTTCGCCATATCGAGTGCGAGCTGTTCATCTGCAATCAGTAAAGGGAGCTCTTTCTTCAAAATAGATTCAGTTGCTTTGTTATTTGCCAGCAGTGTAGAAAAAATAAACATGCCAAGTAAAATGATTAAGACAATGACGACTGAGAAACCTGTCAGTAACTTACCTCTGATACTTTTAAATTTGCCCATCACCTATCACCTCTTCTGTCTTTTTAATAAACTAGCTACTTCTACTATACCTTTTACTTACCCTATTTTCTACAAAATAGGCGGAAAGACTAACTTTTTTGTTTGTGATATATGGGTATAGTTTCTTGATTTACAGTGGAAGTAACTCTAATCTTTTATATAGGTGGTATGCTGTTAACAGCTATTTATATAATTGCTTTAACATCAAGAAAGGAGCACACTATGCAAACTATACAACAGCAGTGGTTTGGGAATGCGCGTGCGGATATACTCGCAGGCATTGTCGTAGGACTGGCACTTATTCCAGAAGCATTGGCTTTTGCGTTCATCGTTGGTGTTGATCCGCGTGTGGCGCTTTATGCTTCGTTTACCATTGCCGTCATTACTGCGTTTGTAGGCGGGCGGCCGGGTCTGATTTCTGCCGCAACGGGTGCAATGGCATTGGTGCTCGTCAGCCTGATGGCGAATCACGGACTGCAATATGTACTCGCAGCCACTGTTTTAACCGGTATTATACAATTCATATTAGGGTCACTCGGTGTGGCGAATTTAATGCGCTTTATCCCGAATTCCGTCATGCTTGGATTCGTGAACGCGCTCGGTATTATGATTTTCATTACGCAATTGCCATACTTAGTTGGAGCAGGGACGATGACGTATCTATTCGCCATCGCCACACTGATAGTTGTGTATACGGTGCCGCGTTTTTTCACGGCAATCCCCGCACCGCTGATTGCCATTGTTGTCATGACGGCGATTGCACTACTCAGTGGTGTGAAGCTGCAGGCTATCGGTGACTTAGGGACGATGCCGCATTCATTGCCGACATTTTTCCTGCCGGATATTCCATTGAACTTTGAGACGCTGAAAATTATTCTGCCGTATGCTTTGGCGCTGTCGATTGTCGGTTTGCTCGAATCGCTGCTCACTTCTCAAGTACTTGACGATATGACAGATACGCCCAGCAATAAAAACCGTGAAGCCAGAGGACAGGGCATCGCCAATTTCATTACAGGATTTTTTGGCGGTATGGCAGGATGTGCGTTAATCGGCCAATCCGTAATCAATATTAAATCGGGCGGGAGAGGACGTTTATCTACTTTGACTGCCGGTGCGTTTTTGATGTTCTTGATTATTGTATTGGGGGATTTGGTCATCAAAATTCCTATGCCGGTTCTTGCGGGAGTCATGGTGATGGTTGCGATGACGACATTTAACTGGGGGTCATTCAAGTTTTTAAGGCAAGCGCCGCGCTCTGAGTCTGCAGTGATGCTCGTCACGGTTGCGGTTATTTTATATACGCATAATCTGGCGATCGGTGTAGTCATAGGTGTCGTCTTGAGTGCTTTATTCTTCGTCGCGAAGATTTCGCGCGTGACCGTAGTGAATGAAGCAGGAGTGTATAAAATTATTGGCCCGCTGTTCTTTGCTTCTACGACGAAGTTTATTCAGTCGTTTGATCAGGTAAAGGGAGAGCAGATTATTATTGATTTTGAAAATAGCCAGCTGTGGGATGAATCGGCAGTCGGCGCCATCTTGAAAGTTGTGCAAAAGCTGGAAAGCAAAGGTGTAGCCGTTACAATTCAAGGGTTGAATTCGTCGAGTGAACAACTATACGAAAAGTTACTCTGAGGGGGAACCGATATGAAGATTGCGGTGGCAATTGACGGATCAGAAAATGCGGTACGTGCTGCTGAACATGCGATTATGCTGGCGGAGTACTTGCCAAGAGTGCAGCTGGAGATCATTTATGTACAGGATTACAGCAAGGCGAAGGATGAAAGACTTTTGTCGCAAAGTCCTGAAAGTCTGTCACTGAAACGGGAACAGAAGATGCATCCAATTTTAGCGCTTGCACGTGAAGCCGCTGTCGATGCGAAAGTTATTATGCTCAAAGGCAACCCGAGTCAGGAAATCATAAACTATGTCAATGAAAAGAAGATTGATAAACTGGTCATCGGCAGCCGCGGTCTGAATGCATTTCAGGAAATGGTGCTGGGCAGTGTGAGCCATAAAGTCATGAAGCATGTAAAGTGTCCGGTGACAATTGTGAAATAGAAAAAGATTGCCCGCGTCTGAACTGCGCTGGCAATCTTTTTGAATACGGCGAGCATGTCGCCGTATTCATAGTATTAGTTTACGATCTGGTCTTCTAAGTTTCTCCACAGGTGATGTGCTTCACGCGCAATATGCTCCAATAAATCAGGCGGTGCAGTCGTAACCGCTGCACAATTTTTAATGAGCTCACTTAATTCCAATTTAAAGGCTTCGAGCGCTTTGGCTTCTTTTATTACCATCTGATTGAACGTATTCAAAACCGGTGAAACTTCATTGCGCGGTCTGCGGATAATGGTTTTCAAAGATTGTGCCTGTAACAGGAGATTTTCAAACTTTCTCGTCATTGCACGCACTTGGTCATGCAGTTCGTAGTTAGAAGCATCTACATAGTGACTGATGAATATCAAATGATCGACCATTTGGCGAAGCCAGAAATTACTTTCATGAATCGTGGCGTCAGCTGGCGTAATATAGGAATTCGTTTCAATCAGTTTGAATACTTTCTCCGCTTCTTCCGCTTCTCTGATCATATGGTCGAGAAGTGAAGTAGGTGTGGAGATGATGACATCGCAATGCAGTGCCCGATCCATTGTATGAAGAAGTAAATCTCTAAACTCTTTCGTGGAGCTTTTTGCTTCATCGATGATTAAGCCGATATCCCCCGTTTTAGATTCAGTCTTTTTAAAGATTTTCCCCATGCGATCCACCATTTGCTGATTGGCACGGGCTAGCTCCAATTCATGGTGACTGATTTCACGGTCAAAAAACTCCCCGTGCTCAAAGTTATTGCGCACCCAAAAATCAATAATTCCGTACGTATCGCGCTCATAATTATCCGTGTACCCTGTCATCAGCAGATTCCTCCTGTTTTTTGCTGCAATCAATACCATCCTATTCATTTATAGTGTTGTTTATGTCTTGGAAGGGTATCTTGCTAGTAAGCCTTCGATTTCTTGAAAATATGTATATACTTAAGGGAGAGGTGTTGTAAAGTGAAAATCGGTATAATCGGAACCGGTAATATTGCGCAGTATTTATTGGAAAGTATTAATAAAAATAAAAAGGTAGATGGCAAGATTATCTCTATATTCGGAAGAAATCAGAAAGTTGGGCCGCGTCTGGAAACGCAATATGGGCCCGCATTTTATACGGACTTTCAAGAATTCATTCAGTCTCCTGTCGATCTGGTTGTGGAAGCGGCGACAATAGATGTTGCTGTGGAGCATATGGAGGGAGTTTTGAAGAACAAAAAAGATCTGATACTCAGCAGTATTGGAGCATTCAAAGACACGAATTTTTTGAAAAAGATGAAAGAAGAGGCACATAGGCATAATCAGCACATTTATCTGCCGTCGGGTGCAGTGGGCGGACTGGATCTTCTGCAATCAGCGAATGCATTGGGCGGTTTGAAGGAAGTAAGTATTACAACGAGAAAATCATACCAGTCATTAGGGCTTGAAGTGAAACATACAGAGGACTGTATGTTTGACGGTTTTGCGCTGGAGGCGATTGATAAGTTTCCTAAAAACGTCAACGTAGCATTATTATTATCGATTGCAGGTTTAGGAGCGGAACAGACAAAAGTACGTGTCATCGCGGACCCGAACATTCAGCGAAATACGCATACCATTGAAGCAAGCGGCGATTTCGGCAAAATGAACCTGACTATAGAAAATGAGCCAATGCCGAATAATCCGAAGACTAGTTATCTCGCCGCATTAAGCATACTGGCTACTTTGCAGAACAGGGGAAGCGCCATTACAGTCGGAAGCTGAATCATGAATGATTACGGCAAAAGATGAAAACATTCTGCTGCAAAGCCGCACTGGCAATTCATTAAATGAATTGCCAGTGCGGCTGTTTCTGTTTGCTGAGAGACTCAACTAATTGAAATGCCTGCGTCCTTTTCATTGTCGCCGTCGCGCCACTCCAGCTCGACTTCCAGCTTGTTCTTATCCAGCTGTTTTTCCAGCTTGATTTCTAGCACTACTGATGAAGCAGGTGTCACTTTATGTGTTTGTCCATTGTGAGTCAAAGTAAAGGTGCCTTCTTCCCTCAATTTCTTAGCCATCGTCTCAAGAAATTCAGCTGCATTCACCAATGATGTCTTTTCTTCATGATCAACTAACACTGTTTTTTCATTTTTAGTACTTCCTGTCATGTCTGATCCACCTCCTGTAACAGATTCTAATATGGCAATTATACCATATAAAACAAAGCCTTAATTCCAAGGATGACTATGCGCGTGTATAAATTTTGTATAACGTTATGTTCATTTTATTTTTTTGAAAAATATTCAGCGATAGGAGTTGACATGGAGTAAAAAGGGTAATGGTAGTAGAAGAGATGTATTCAGGAGAGAGAAACACTATATTTCAAGCTAATGTAAAAGGTTATACAAGAATACAGAGACATGATACAAAACGTCCTGCAGAAATTAATGAAAAGAGGTTAAAATCAGCGCGTTACAGTCACACTGTTACATAAAAGGATGAACTGATGAACACTACAAATTGAGGTGATGCACATATGGAGAATACACTACAGAAATTGTATGAAATAAAACGCGCATTAAACGGAAAGTTTTTTGAGCGGGAAAGCGAAGTGGAAGGGATTTTGGTCGCGCTTCTTTCCAAGCAGCATATGCTGATGATCGGTCCAGCGGGCACTGCAAAATCCGCACTGTCAGTAGAATTGGCCAAAATTGTGGAGGGAACATCGTATTTTCAATGGCTGCTGACCAGATTCAGTACCCCCGAGGAAGTATTTGGCCCGCTGTCGTTAAAAGATTTAGAAAAAGGTGTGTATAAACGTAATACTGCCGCGAAAATGCCTGAAGCGCATCTCGTGTTTTTAGACGAAATTTTTAAAGCGAACTCCGCGATTCTGAACAGTCTGCTGACACTGATTAATGAAAGGCTGTTCTATAACGATGGCTCTCCCGTCGAAGTGCCGTTAATGTCTGTTATTGGTGCGTCTAACGAATATCCGGAGGAAGGAGAAGGCCTGGAAGCGTTATTCGACCGGTTCCTCCTGCGTTTTGAGATTAATTTTATTGCGGATGAATCGAACTTTGTCTCGATGATGAAATACGAAGGCGAAGACGTAGAAACACCGACTATGCAGTTGAAAGAACTGCAGCAATTACAGACCATGACCGAAAACGTGAAAATTCCTGATGAAGTATATGAAACGTTATCCACGATTCGCAGAGAACTTCTGGACGAAGGGAT
Organism: Sporosarcina sp. P37; assembly: GCF_002109365.1. Taxonomy (NCBI): domain Bacteria; kingdom Bacillati; phylum Bacillota; class Bacilli; order Caryophanales; family Caryophanaceae; genus Sporosarcina; species Sporosarcina sp. P37. The sequence continues at coordinate 1,322,925 of NZ_CP015349.1, read as the reverse complement.
TCAGCCGTCCGACCGCCGGTTCAAGCAATCACTGTGCGTTCTCCAGGCAAAAGCTTTAATCGAACAAAGGGAAAGCGTTCAAGTCAATGATATTGCGATTTTAAAACATGCACTGTGGGAAACATTGGATCAAAAAGAAACAGTCTCAAACATCATTGGCCGGCATTCGCAAGATGAAGTGGGACGAAGACTTTCAGCTATTGAAAACGAAGCAAATGAAATATATGACTCAGCAGTGCGCGATCAGTCGGCTGAAGCAGGTATGGAAGCCATTCAGAAAATGAATGCACTGACAGCGGAACTGCGTACATTGAACGACAGAAATTCAAGCCGTATGGATGAAATTAAAACACTGCAAAGCCAAATAACCGCATTAAAAAACGAAGTGGAAAGCAGCAGATTAGATACTGCCTACTATGGCACTAGTGCCGGCAAGAAGAACGAAAATGACGGACAGCATGGAGTCTTTTTCAGAATGTGAAAGGAGCGATTTTTATGAAAAGAAGTAAAATCGTAAGAGATCATCGCTCCGTACTGAATACAGACGCATTTGATAAACGACGGTTTAAAGAGCTGTTCGGGATGTCGGACGGTTTGCAGAAGGTAAGAGACGAAGGGCAATTGCCGACTGCAGAAGCGCTGCTTGGTGATATTTGGGCGGCACTGTATAAAATGAAACCGCGAATTGTGGCAGGCGGCATTCATCCGGCACTAAAAGCAAATCAGACGATTTTAAAGAAAATAATGAAAGATGAACGCTTTGAGGAATATAGAAATTTCACCCGGCTGGATGATCTGGCAGCGACCGTATGTACAGTGAAGTTTGGTGAGAAAATAAACGCGTGGCTTGCGGAGGCGAAAGCGCTGGATGAGGAACTGCTGGAGAAGATGGAGGCTGTTGAAGCGCTCCAGGATAATGTGCCGATAGAGCAGGCAACCCCGGAAGATATGGATGAAATAGATGAGCCGGTTCAGGAACTGGCAGAAGCATCCGATAAATTGAATGACAAACTTGAATTGACGCTTGAAACGAGTGGAGAGCGTTTTTTGCAGGCGATGGATGAAGCGGTAGAAGAAACCATCAAGGTAAAAGACAGCCTGATTTCTTTAATGGGCGGAAGCAGCGCCGGTAAAGGGGAAGCGGATCTGAAAAAGGTGCCGCTGCGCGAACAGCTGGCTGTTGCTGATCAATTGGCAGCAAACCCGAAGATGCAAGAAATTGCGGAATGGGCAGGCCGATTCAAAGAAGTGGCGAGAAAAAAACAAAAAGCGAATTATGCAGAGTCCATGGAAAGGAGAGGTGTGACGACCGGAAATGAAATAGAACGATTGTTGCCAATAGAATTAGGGCTGTATACGCAAGATTCAACAAAAAAAGACTTCTTGCGGCGTTTAGCTGAAGAGGAGACGATGCAGTACGACCAGAGAAAACGGGAAGAGCTTGGTAAAGGTCCCATTGTCTTTTGTCTCGACCAGTCCGGAAGTATGAAACTGCTTGATAATCAGTCGAAAGGATTTATCTTAGCGCTTCTGTCCATAGCGAAAAAACAGCGCCGAGATTTATGTGTGCTATTATTTTCTACGACCGTGCAGCTAGAAACATTTGCCAAAGGCAAGATCACTTCCAGTGAACTCGCACGTCTTGCCCGCACGTATTTAGGCGGCGGCACGGACTTCACTCTGTCGCTGAAGGAAGCACTAAAAGTCATCGGGGGCAGTGCATTCAAAAATGCGGATGTAATTTTCGTTACAGATGGAGAAGACGAGATCAGTGACAGCTTCCTGAAGGAATTTAATGAAATGAAAAAACAAAAGAAATTCAGCGTACTTTCGCTTATACTGGGCAAGGATACGAAAATCCCAGAATCATTTTCAGACCGCGTACTGCATGTAACAGATTTTGACGAGGAAGGCAGTTTTACAGCATTTGAAATATAATGGACAGATAATTGAAACCCTCTAATTGCAGAGGGTTTTTTGCGTTATTCATAAGTCTGTCTTTTTGGGACATTCTAATGAAAACATTATGGCTGATTGAGGTGATGCAAATGCTGATTGAAAGATCGTCTTCATGGAAAGAAGGATTTATTGAGAGGCTGGAAAACAAAGAGCCTTTTGACAGCTGGAATTTATATAATATGTGCTATACCATCACGAAAAATAACTTAATTACTAATTTTACAGGATTGCAGTCGCTCGCTTATCTGCCGAACGTTAAACCGTTAGCGCATCAAATAGAAGCGGCTGAACGTGTGATCGAGGAAATGAACGGCAAAGCAATTTTAGCGGATGAAGTGGGACTTGGTAAAACAATTGAAGCAGGACTGATTATCAAAGAGTACTTGCTCCGCGGACTTGTGAAGAAAGTTCTCATTCTGGTGCCGGCTTCTCTTGTCAATCAGTGGGTGGAGGAGCTGTATACAAAATTCCATATCCCCGCACTGCTGTACAAAAAGAACTATGAGCTCGATTATGTGGATGTAGTCGTCATGAGCTTGGATACAGCCAAGCGCAGTCCGCATAAGGAAAAAATCTATGCGCAAGATTATGACTTAATCATTGTGGATGAAGCCCATAAATTAAAGAATCATCAAACGATCAGTTATGAATTTGTGCAAAGTCTAAAAAAGAAATTTTGCCTGCTGCTGACTGCAACACCCATCCAGAACGATATTTTTGAATTATTCTATTTGGTGTCATTGCTTAAGCAGGGGCATCTCGGTAATTTTGAATCGTTTTCTGCTATATTTTCAGCGAAAAATCGGGATGAAGAACGGGATGAGTATTTAAAGGAGCTAGTGAGTCAGGTTATGGTGCGCAACAGGCGGCAAGATACCGGCATTGAATGGTCTGCGCGTCAGGTACAATCCATCCCTGTAGAATTCACAGCCGATGAAAGACAAGTGTATACGGCTTTATCCCAATTAAAAGAGATTTCACCCGTATTTGCGGATGCGTTTACGACGATGACTGTACAAAGGGAAATGTGCAGCAGTCCGGATGCAGTGATTGGCACATTGATGAACTTGCTGGCCGAGTGCACGAAGCCGGAAGAAACTAGCTGCGTAAATCAAGTGATCGAGCAGCTGGAAAGACTGCCAGTGCATTCCAAAGCTAAAATGACAGCAGACTTAATTGCGAAAGCGAACGACAAAGTGATTATATTTGCAGAATATCGGATGACACAGCTGTATTTGAGTGACTATTTATATGCAAAGGGAATCTCGAACGTCATATTCAACGGCAAATTGAGTAAAAGCAGCCGTGAATGGATTAAACATCTCTTTAAGCAGCAGGCGCAGGTGCTCATCGCAACAGAGTCCGGTGCGGAAGGGATTAACCTGCAGTTTTGCCATCACGTGATCAATTATGACTTGCCGTGGAATCCGATGAAATTGGAACAGCGGATCGGCCGGGTTCACCGGTTAGGTCAGGAGCATGATGTGCAAATTTATAACTTGGCAGTAGAAGGAACGATTGATGATCATATCCTGAAAGTGCTGCAAGGAAAAATCGATACATTTGAACAGGTGGTAGGGGAGCTGGACAATATTTTAGCGATGAAGGAACAATCTATATGAGGGAGGCGGATTCATGCACGCACAAGAGATCCATACTTTTCTCCATCAGTTTTTTAAAGAAAATCACTGTGAAGTACTCCATGGAAATGAACATTATCTCACCGTACAGCTGACAATTGACATGGATAAAAAGATTATGAACCGGCCGTTTTATTGGCGGTATGTGGAAAGTGTCAACGAAACACCGAATCCCGCACAGCTTACACTGATTACAGACATGCAACATTTGAACAGCGGGATAAAAGGCGAGGCAATCCATCTCGGTTCACCGCGTCTGCATCAGTTATTTCGGGTGACAAAGGAAATGGGCCGGTATGTGAAAATGTATGAGCGGATTTCGGACGCACACAGTCAAGTGATTCTTACGCCTTGGATCGGTGTAAATTATAAAGTATCGTTTATTAGCCATCAGACGAAAGAAATGTTGTATTCAATCGGCATGAACTTGATGACAGGCGCCGTGATGAACGGATTTCATGAGACTCTATGCACTCGTCAGTTATCATCGGAACCGTCTGAACAGGTATTTCATTTGCCTTATATCATCACACCTGCCCGCGGAATCGACCGGTTGGATCAAGTGATCGATCAAATCATTGAAGGCGAAGACCAGTCATGGATTGAAGAAGCAGAAAAGCGCTGGAAAAGAGATCAGGCGGTATTGGATTATTTCTATGAAGGCCAGGAGCAGAAGCCTGAATACTATGATGTGGAGAAACAAGCGATGGAAGAGCGGTTTAAGCCGCGAATTACAGTGGACATAGTTAGCGGAGGATTATTTTATTTGAAATGAAAATAGCAGCGGGCGAATGAAGGTTGCCTTCATTCGCCCGCTGTTTTGATTTTGTCTTCAGATAGGATACACTAAAAGCACTGAAGAAAAGTGTGGTGAGTCCGTTGTTTACGATTATGCTGATAGAAGATGATCAAACCTTATTTGCCGAAATAAAAGAACGCCTGACGCAATGGTCTTACCGAACGGAAGGAGTTAAAGACTTCCGTAATGTATTGCAGGAATTTATGGAACTCAAGCCGGATCTGGTGATTATAGATATCCAATTGCCAAAGTATGATGGCTTTCATTGGTGCCGGATGATCCGCGCGCATTCCAACGTGCCAATTATTTTTCTGTCCTCGCGTGATCACCCGACGGATATGGTGATGTCGATGCAGCTTGGAGCTGATGACTTCGTTCAAAAACCTTTTCATTTCGATGTGCTGATAGCGAAAATCCAGGCGATATTGCGCCGTGTCTATAATTACAACATCGAACAGATATTGGAAGTGAAGTCCTGGTGCGGTGCGGCAGTGGATTTTGTTAAAGGGACACTGACGAATGAGAACGGAACGATTGAGCTGACCAAAAATGAAATCTATATATTGAAAGTCCTGATTGAGAAGAAGAATGAAATTGTGACGAGAGAAGAAATCATCACCAAACTGTGGGATGATGAACGATTTGTCAGCGATAATACGCTTACTGTCAACGTCAATCGACTGCGTAAACGCATTGCGGAAATTGGACTGACTGATGTGATTGAGACAAAGATAGGACAAGGTTATATGGCAAAGGAAGAAATGCTATGAAGCAGCTATTTCTGAAAGAACGGGCTGCATGGATTGTATTCTTTCTGTTTTTGCAGCTGCTGGCTTTGGCGATAGGGTATATGGACACTGGCATTACATTTACATCTGCTGCTTATATAGTATTTCTATCCTGTTTGTCTTTCTTGCTGTTTTTGATTATGCGGTACACGAAAGAAACCCGGTTTTATAAGGAGCTGAACACGCTCGACTCGTCATTTGACCTAACTATGCTGCCGGAAGCCGACAGCCCTTTTGAACATATCGCCTCCGAACGAATTTCAGAACAAAATCAGTTGTTTACACAGCGGCTGGAAGTATTGCAAAGCAGCGTTGAGCAGGAGAAAGACGATATTCTGAACTGGATCCACGAAGTAAAGACGCCGCTGACAACAATGCAGTTGATGATCGAACGAATAGAAGATGCTGCTCTTCGTTCACAGCTGATGTATGAATGGCTTCGTATTCATTTATTACTCGATCAGCAATTGCATCAAAAACGTATTCCATTTATCCAAAATGATTTATATATCGAAAAAATAGATTTGCAGAAGGTGCTGTTTCAAGAGATTAAGTCATTGAGGCAATGGTGTATGCAAAAGAATATCGGATTTGAAGTGTCGCTGGAAACGGACACGGTGCTGACTGATGCCAAATGGCTTGGCTTCATGATCAGACAGCTTCTGACGAATGCAGTAAAATACAGTCATTCATCAGACATTCGCATTCGGAGTACGTCAGCCGAGGACGTTACGAAGTTATCTATAAAGGATTTCGGAAAGGGGATCCATTCAAAAGACCTGTCTAGAATTTTTGACAAAGGGTTTACAGGAACAGCGGACCACGGAAATCACGCCGCTACAGGAATGGGCCTGTATTTGGCAAAACAAGTGGGAGAATCACTGCTGATCGACATACAAGTCGAATCAGAGCCAGGAGAAGGAACGCGATTTACATTGACCTTCCCGAAAGAAAATGAATGGATTCGCATGATAAATGCATAGGGGGAATGAAAGGTAAGCATGTAAAGTAAATCATACGCTGACGGCAATGTTGTCATTGAACTTATTTTCAGCCTAAGTGCGGACAGGCAGTTCACTGCGTCTCCTTTGAAGTGTAAATCTTCACCCGAGAGTCCTTGGCAGCCTCTCTGCTAATCTTCCCGACTTACAGCATGTGACGATACTGTCACATGCTTTTTCAAATTGTCATCTCAAAGACAGGAGAAAAGTTCTTGGGTTGATTAAGATAGAACTAACAAGGAGTGATGGACATGGTAATTTTGCAAGCAACGAAAATATATAAAACATACGGCAATAAATTTAATAAGCAAGAAGTACTCAGCGCATTAGACCTTCAAGTGAATAAAGGTGAATTTATCAGCATTATGGGTGCATCCGGCTCTGGAAAAACGACGCTGCTAAACGTCCTTTCTACCATTGACCGCGTGAGTCAGGGAACCATCAGCATTGAAGGGCAAAATCTCAGCCAAATGAAAGAAAAGCAAATGTCGGAATTTCGTAAACATCATTTGGGTTTTATCTTCCAAGACTATAATTTGCTGGATACTTTAACGGTGAAGGAGAATATTCTGCTGCCGTTATCAGTGCAAAAAATAGCTAAAAAAATAGCTGATGAAAAGTTTCATGCAGTAGCAGAAGAACTCGGGATAGTGGATATTGCTGACAAATACCCGAACGAAATTTCAGGCGGGCAAAAGCAGAGAACTTCTGCTGCGCGTGCGTTTATACACGATCCAAGCATCATCTTTGCGGATGAACCGACGGGGGCTCTTGATTCGAAAGCTGCATCGGATTTGCTCAATAAACTGAGTGCCTTACATGCAAATCGTAATACTTCTATTGTTATGGTTACACATGACCCTTTGGCAGCGAGTTTCAGTGAGCGTGCAGTGTTTATTAAAGACGGGCAGATTTATACACATCTGTATAAAGGAGATCAGACCCGCAACGAGTTTTTCAATGACATTATCAAAACGCAAGGTGTACTGGGCGGTGTGAAGAATGACGCTTAACCAGCTGATATTTCGTAATCTCAAGAAAAATCTTAAGCATTATTATGTGTATATCTTTGCACTGGTTTTCAGTGTGGGACTATACTTTTCGTTTGTGACACTGCAATTCGATCCTGCATTGGATGATGTGAATGGCGGGGTGAAAGGTGCTGCAGCTATTAAATCAGGATCGGTTTTACTGATAGTTATTGTGTCAGTGTTCTTGCTGTATGCCAACAACTTATTTATAAAAAGGCGCAGCAAGGAAATTGGGTTGTTTCAATTAATCGGTATGACGAAAGGAACTGTTTTTCGTATTCTGAGTGTCGAGAACTTTGTATTATATATCGGCTCACTGTTCGTTGGAATCTTTCTCGGTTTTTCGATGTCCCGGCTGCTGATGATCATTCTTTTTAAAGTGACGGGCGTGACAGATGTTGCGGCGCTGCGTTTTTCCTTGGAGGCATTGCTGCAGACACTGGTAGTATTTGCGGCAATTTATCTATTAATTTTGATCATGAATGCAATATTCATCAAACGCCAAAGTATCTTATCGCTGTTCCGTGCAACATCTGTTACGCAGCAGCGGGTGCAAAAGGTGACGAAATTTCAAGCAGTCATTGGCGTGTTTGGCATCTTGCTTATTTTGTTTGGCTATTATTTATCAACCAAGCTGTTCAGCGGTGAAATTCTGGGCAATTATCTATTCTTGACAATGATCGTCATACTGGCATCTGTGATTATCGGGACCTATTTATTTTATAAAGGATCGGTAAGTTTCATCTTTAATCTGATCCGTAAACGTAAAGGCGGGTATCTGAATGTCCGTGATGTCTTATCTCTTTCTTCGATTATGTTCCGAATGAAATCCAATTCATTCCTGTTAATGATCATTACCACATTGTCTGCATTATCAATTGCGCTGCTGTCGTTAAGTTATATTTCCTATTACTCTGTGGAGAAAACAGTGGAGCAGACAATCCCTGCTGACTTTACTATTCCGAATACTGAGCGTGCGATGGAATTTATGCAGGCATTGGAAGAGGAAGGTATCGCCTATACAGAGACAGCGGTGGAATTATTAACATCACCAGTGGATTTGTCACAAGTAATTTCCATTACGGAAGAGGTTGCGTTAGGACAGAGTTATGCCGATACCAATATGATTGTAATCAGTGAGAAAGCAGTACCGGCAGTAAATGTAGGGGAGAACGAAGTGCGCTTTATCAATTTAGATACTTTTGCAGAAAAGTTTATGAAATTCCAAGCAGATCGTCAGGTGGTGTTTAAAGGCACAGAACACGCATATGATCTGACATTAACGGGTCTAGAGGATTTGGCTCTACTGCCAACTCGTATAACCTCCGCTTTTCCAGTTGCTGTAGTGGACGATCAACTATTCCAACGGATGCAAAAAGATAAAGATACTTCCTTCACATCGGAATTCACGGAGTATTACGGAGTGGATATCGATGACAAAAACGAGGTTGAGAACGCCAATACGATTTTTAATAAGCTGGAAATCAATATATGGGCAGGGCATGAATCGAAATATGAAGAGCAAAGTAATCAGAAACAAAGCGTAGGCATGGTGATGTTCATCGTGGGATTCCTGGGGCTCGCATTCCTCATCACATCCGGTTGTATTCTCTACTTCAAGCAAATGGATGAAAGTGAAGATGAAAAATCAAATTACACGATTCTAAGGAAACTTGGATTTACACAATCTGATTTACTAAAAGGAATTCAGAGGAAACAGTTGTTCAACTTTGGTATCCCATTAGCCGCAGGTTTATGCCACAGCTATTTTGCTGTAAAATCTGGCTGGTTCCTATTTGGTGCTGAAATGGTGACACCAATGATTATCGTTATGCTGATCTACACGGCTTTGTACTCGATATTTGGCTTGCTGTCAGTGTTGAATTATAAGCGTGTGATTAAAGAATCTTTATAAAACAGCACCCCCTGACACATCGATGTCAGGGGGTGCTGTCGTTTAGAGAATCTGCATAGGCGGGTACAGTGAATCGGTGAGCCGACGTGATTTTATTGAGGTAATGAATGTCGTGCAGCATTTCGCTGATACCAATAGATCCCGGCAAACACGATAAATTCTGATGCGGGAATTGACAGCCAAATACCGTTCAATCCAAAGAAACGAGGCAAGATCATCAGGAAAATCAGCATAATGATGATTTCTCGTGACGCCGTGATCCATGTGGCCATACGGACGTTGCCGACAGATTGATAATAAGTCATCATCACAAAATTTGTGCCTGTAAACAAATACGCAATGAAGAATAAATTAATTCCCGTTGCGGCCAATTCACCGATGTTTTTAGGGAAGTCTCCGAAGATAGACACGATGGGGCCTGCAGCAAATTGTCCGACTAAGAAGAATGTAATGCCGGCAGCTGCAACTGTAAATGTGGCTTTTTTCATCGTTTCTTTCATCCGCACGCGGTTACCTGACCCGTTGTAATAACTGATGAGCGGCTGAATCGCACCTCCCATTCCGAGGAAAAGCATCAGCATAACGCTGTGCACATAGTTCAAAATGGAGAATGCCGCAACGCCTTCTGTACCGGCCATGCGTTCAAATGCAATATTATGTGAAATAGTAAAAACTGAAATACCTAATTCGGAAAGAAAGCTTGGGAATCCGATGAAAATGATCGCAGTGAACAGCTTTTTATTAAACGTACACTTCACCAATTGTAAATTATTGCTCTTTCTAAAGAAATGTGTGACCAGCACGAGCATACCGAGGAAAGAAGCGATGATGGTTGCCAGCGCAGCGCCTGTAACGCCATAATCAAAAATAAAGAGAAACACATAATTCAGTATGATGTTAACGACAGACGTGACGATTAAGCCTGCCATGGAAAGGGTGGGCGCGCCGTCATTTCGCACAAAAATACTGAATGTATTCTCGACAGTGAAAATAAATCCGAACAATAAAATGACAAATAAGTAATCAGAAACATAAGGGAACGTCGTTGGATTAGCTCCAAGTGCATAAGCAAGAGGTTCCCGAAAAATAAATGCGGTTAGCCCCAGAATGATAGTAATTAAGAAAATTGATAAAATGGCGTGTGTGAAAATGGATCTGGCTTTCTGTTTATCCCTGACACCCATTGCCATGGAATATTTTGTGGCGGCGCCAATGCCAATCCAAAGAGATACGGCAAAAAAGATCGTATAAACGGGAGCCGAAATTCCGACTCCCGCTAAAGCTTCTGCACCCAATCGGTTACCGACCATAATGCCGTCCGCCACAATATTTACTGCCATCAGCAGCATGCCAATTGTTGAAGGAATTAAATAGCGCAAAAAAATACGTCCTACCGGTTCAGTGTCCATCCGATCCAATTTGGGTGAAGAAAGGCTCATTGCACAGGGCTCCTCCGCAGATCAAGTTCCATGATGAGACAAGGGAATTCACCTGCATCGTCTATTTTTCCGTTAAGTACGAATCCGAATTTTTCATATAAACGCTGTGCTTTTTTATTATCGGGATAAATACTTAAATAAATCATGTCACATTGATATTTTTCTTCCATTCTGGTTAATAGAAGTGTAAGGAATCGGCTGGCATAGCCTTTTCCCTGATGATGCTGATCAATCATGAAGCGGTCGAGCCACACATGGCCGCTTTTTTCTTCGCGCCCATGCATTGCATAGCCAACGAGCTCCTCTCCATCATATAATCCAACAGATTTCCATTCAGGTTCAAACTGTGATTGAGCCAGTGAAAATGAATTGCTTTCTATAAAATTCTTTTGGTTTTCATGAACGGATAAATAGGCAACTTCTTGCCAATTTTCATTCGTTACCTCACTTGCGTGGAGGCTCATAATTCCATCTCGCTTTCAATTTTTTGTGAAACCTAAAAACTATTTTTGTTTTATCAGTTTTTTACGCCGTCGTCCTTCTTAATAAAACCGAACAGCAGAATATCGACAATAGAGTCCAGCGCCTCGGTTACCGTAATGCTGTTCTCGTAGAAAAACTTGCGGTCGAGTGTGGAGTTTGTTGCGTCGATGATCAGCTTCATCAGCAACGGAACATTTTGATTGGCAATAATCCCTTCACGGATTCCTTGTTCAATCAATTCACGCAGTTCATCCCATTCGTGAAGAGCAGCGTGAACGCGTTCCCATTGCGCAGGGTGCGTTTTTTTCATCTGATCAAGAATTTGCCAGTTATAAAAATCATTATATTTAGGGATGACCGTAATGGCCCGCTTGATCTTCTCTACCAAGCCTAGTTGCGGATCTTGCATGATCAAAGCTGTCTTCTCGTCAAATTCCTGTAAAGTTGAATCAATAATTGCGTCTAATATTTCCGTTTTAGAAGAGAAGTGCTGATACAATGTGCGCTTGCTGATGCCCAGTCTGCGGGCTAAGTCATCCATTGTAAATTTCATGCTTTTTTCATGAATCTCTTCTAAAAAAGCTTTCATGATGCGTGCTTTCATCTATCGTACCCCTATCGTTATATACAGAGAAAAACTATAAAAACAAAAATAGTTTTCATCGTTCTAATCTAGTATAAGGAATATTGATATGAAAAGCAAAGACTGCGCTTGCTGAAAGTATTAAATTGACAATTACGCTTACTGATTAGTAAATGCGGGTAGTTTGATTGTATACGTACGAGGAAAGGCGGAATATTATGGGGAAAAATCACTTAGTTGTCGCCGTTGCTGGTGCCAGCGGCTATATCGGCAATAATTTATTGAAAAAGCTTAAAGGAAGAGCAAAAGTAATCGGCTTATCACGCAATGGGAATCAGAGGCAAAGTACTGAAGATGTGGAGTGGCGGTCTTGTGATCTGTTTTCGATGAAGGATGCAGAAAAAAGTCTTGCTGGTGCAGATATTGCTGTATATCTCGTTCATTCCATGCTGAAATCAGCTCGGCTGACTCAAGGCACTTTTGAAGACATGGATGTTATATTAGCCGATAACTTCGCGCAGGCTGCTAAAAAGCAGGGCATCAAACAAATCGTCTATTTAGGCGGTATTATTCCAGATGAAGAGATTGGAGACTTATCTCGCCATTTGAAGAGCCGTTTGGAAGTGGAGAGGGTTCTGCGTTCGTATGATGTGCCTGTTACGGCATTGCGTGCAGGATTGATAGTCGGCCCGAAAGGTTCATCGTTTCCCATCTTGTCTAAGCTTGTCAGGAGACTGCCGGTAATGATTTTACCTAAGTGGACACGTTCAAACACCCAGCCGGTAGCTCTTGAAGATGTGATTAAATCATTGAGTTCGCTGATACTGGATTTTGAACCTGCACAGCGCTCAATTGATGTAGGCGGACCGGAAGTGATGACATATAAGTCTATGATGGAAAAGACAGCTGAAGCAGCAGGGAAATCATCGCGAATGATAGATGTGCCTTTCTTTTCGTTGAATTTATCGAGGTTATGGTTACGGCTCGTTACACAGACGCCTAAGGAGATTGTCTATCCGTTAGTTGAAAGTTTGCGACACCCAATGGTTGTCAGCCCATCACGTTACTTGGAAGGTATCAGTAACGGCAAGATCCCTTTTATGCAAGCGGCAAAAGAAGCGCTTGATGCAGAAAGTAAGGATAAGAATCGCTCGAATAGAAAACCTTCAATGGGGCCGCTTAAACAAGACGTACGTTCAGTTCAGCGTATTGAGCTGCCTTACAGCTGGACTGCTGATGAAACAGCGCGTTATTATGTCAAATGGCTTGCTGCTTTTTTAAATCCTTGGATTAAGACCGATGTAGATGATCAGTTGAATTGCCGGATCGGCTTTCTTGGTAACCGGACACTGCTTGCCTTGAGTTATTCTGCAGACCGCAGCACAAAAGACCGTTCACTGTATTATATTACGGGAGGACTGTTAATGGATCCGGATTCCAATGAACGCGGCAGAATAGAATTCCGGAAGATTCCGGGTTCTAATGAGGTCATTGTCGCAATTCATGACTACTTGCCATCCATTCCGTGGTTTATTTATTACGCAACACAAGCAAATATGCATACATTTGTTATGGCGAGTTTCCGTCGCCATATGAATAAACTCGGAGTCATTGAACGTGACCGGTTAGGAATTGTTGCATCAAACATTATATAAAAGGAAAAAGCAGCCGAATTTGATTCTTCGGCTGCTTTGTACTATTCATCTTTGTGAAAATATAATAATTTATTTTGTTTCCGGACTTACATCTGCATCCGGATCGACCTCGGCATCTGGGTCAACTTCCGCATCCGGATCGACTTCAGTGTCCGGTTCCATATCTACTTCGGGCTCTGTATCTGCGTCATCATTCGGCGTCACATCAGCCGGCTGATCTACATCGATATCGTCATTATCATCAATGACCGGGTCATCATCTCCGCACGCGCTGAGGACGCCGACAGATAATATTGCTGCTGCTCCAATTTTTAATAAATTGTTTTTCTTTAGCTTATTTAGATCCATTTAAGGTATCCTCCTCTAATTGTTTGATAGATTTGCTATGTGTATAATATCCGGTATTTGATCTTGTAAACATTGAACCTGTTAAATGAAACTTTCGTCTTATCCCGGAACAATAATTCATTTTATCATCTGTTGTAAAAGGAAAATAATGATTAAACGATGTACCCAGTTTAGTGAAAACAGAAAGAAAATCACAATAAATGCTGAGAGCCAGTATGCAATACAGCATGGCAGATGGGTCAACGCGTGCATAAACTGATAGAAAAGGATAAAGTAAGCTGAGAATAATGAATAATGACGGAAAAAGTGCTATGATGGGAAAAGAGCTGTCTATTTCAAGTGGACTGGACATGTTCCGTCACTGGAAGTAGCGAATGAATAAAGGAGAGAATATTTTATGAAAAAAGAAGAACAACAAAACTTATTCAAGGAAATTATGGGGAATTATCCTACAGGTGTCACAGTCGTCACTGCGGTAACAGAAGACGGCACGCCGGTTGGATTGACAGTAAACTCGTTTGCTTCAGTATCCTTAGACCCCATGCTTCTCTTGTGGTCAATTGATCATAGAGTTTCATCTATTAAAGCATTTACAGAAGGCGGTAAATTTGCGGTTCACGTACTGGCTGGAAATCAGCAAGAACTTTGCAGTACGTTTGCCAGCCGTGTAGAAGACCGTTTCTCTACATGTAAATGGGAAATGTCCGACCGCGGTGTTCCAATTATTGAAGATGCATTCGGCGTATTCGAATGTAAAACATTCCAAACGATTGAAGCGGGAGATCATACAGTGATTATTGGTGAAGTCGTTGACTTGCACATTGACAAGCAAAAAGATCCAATGCTTTACCACCGCCGAGTGTTCGGTTCAGTGCCGCCTGTATTTTATGAGCAAGACGGAAAAGCCTGAATCTCTGATGCCTTACAATACAATACGAAAGCCGTCCCTTTCCAAAGGTGACGGCTTTTTGCGTATGTAATAGTTATTTCCGTTTCATCCAGCTTTCCAGCGAGTGAATCGCAATCCCTCGGAACTCTTCGGAATGATTAAATGCATTCTCCGCTTCTTTCAGCTGCTTATCCATATACGCGTTATTTTTGCCGAAGAAAGACAAGTAATCCCCTTCAAAAGACTTACTTGTTTCCACCGCGATGCGTGCTTCTTTTCCTGCTTGGCTCGCATAATCCATTTCGCTTTGCGCTAAGCTGATTATCCCGTTTCGTCCGTTTGCTTTATTGCGGTATGCCATTACGTTAATGCTGTCTGACTGATCAATCAGCCACTCAGATAATACCCCTTCGCCCATAGAAGTTGTGTAAAACGTGGTATCGAACCAAAAGGGAATATCGATTCCGAAATGGAGGTTGAGGAGAGCTGCCTCACCTGCGGCCAAATGAATGCTTTGCTGATAGCTGTCTATGGTCTTTTGTATGTCGGTATTCCAGTCTGGTAAGATGTAAGGTTCGATATCTAAGTGTATGCCCGCAAATTGTTCTGTTTCATCGGACACCGACTGATATGTTTCTATCCAGCGAAAAAAGTCTTGAACGGATTTTTGATCAGTTGTCCAATGCGGAGCACCGTCCAAGGCGTGAACTTCTATAGTATGCTCGTTTGCCTGTCTGATGAAATGCTGATACGCATCGTCGGGTATATCTGTATTCACTTGCAAATAAAGTATTGAAACATTTTTTCTGTTCATAAAATCAATTAAATCATCGGATCTGTCTGTTATTTGATGAGTGTGCCAAAGCCAAGTTGCTTTCGGCTGATCAGCACGCATAGTCAACATAGGTTTGAGCCAAATAAAATTAGTAATAACCAATAGAAATACCGCCACCCAAATAATTCGTCCCTTTTTAGTCAATATATTCACCTTTCTCTGTTAACCTCTAGTCAATTTGCTATACACATTAGTTTAGGCCTACCATTATATTTTACATCAAGAGATGTGAAAAAGTATAGTATATATAGACTAATAAATTTCTGTTAAGTAATTGTTTGCTAGAGTAGTAGATGATATAATAATACTAAAATATGGTTATTTAACGGTTGTCGATATATATATGAAGGAGAGACAGATCAGTGAAAAAAATAGTGATAGCCATACTTTTGATCTTCCTCGTCCTTTCACCACGGATTTATTGGACTGTCAAAGAGGAGAGAGTTTTGGATATAGCAGTTATCGATAAATCTGTTGCAAAAGAAGATTTTCGTGAGCACAAGGGGCTGTTTCATATACTCAAAGGCAAGAAAGTCGTCCGCCCTGATGGGGAATTGTATGATTTTACTACTGATTATTATGGTTTTGACCCGTTTCAGCAGAAAGCGCTGGAGCCATTTCGCGCACGCCCTCTGGATATGATTTATGTGGCTGACACATACGGAGTATTCAGCGATGATGTAAAGAAGCAGCCCGATGGTCAGCGTTCTGAACTTATTTACGGAGGTATGGAATTACCGGAGTGGAATGAGCTGATGGACAGTAAAGCGGAAAGCACAACATTAATAGCGGAATTTAACAGCTTTGCATCACCTACAAGTGAAGAAGTCAGTATCGTGATGCAGAAGAGTCTGGGGATAACGTGGACGGGGTGGATCGGCCGTTACTTTTCGGACTTAGCAAATGAAGAAATACCGCAATGGCTTGCAGAAGGATATAAAAATCAGACGGACAAAGAGTGGGTTTTTGCCGGGCCAGGCCTGGTATTTGTCCATACGTCAGGGCAGATTATTGTTTTGGATGGCCAAGAGAATAAAAGTGCTGCCCATTTCCAGCTGACGGCAGCAGGGAAAAAGAAATTTCCTGATGTCTATTCCTCTGATTATCTTTATTGGTTTGACGTGGTAGAACCGGCAGAGCAGACAGAAGTGCTGGCAACGTATGAATTTGACCTGACTGAAAAAGGACGCAGTGTGCTGCAGGGAGCTAATATACCTGAAACATTCCCTGCTGTGCTGCACCAGAATCAAACCCGCACGTATTATTTTGCGGGAGATTATGCGGATTTTGACAAACAGCCAATTTTGAAATGGCAGGGAATTCATAACGTCTATAAATATTTTGCGGAGGATGTGTCTGCATTTTATTGGCTGACATACTTTCCGATGATGAAAACGATTTTGGATGAAACCTATGAAAGAAAGACTAAAGGATAGTTGGCAGCTAATCCGATGTTTTCTCTTTGCTGCCTTGCTCTATTTTACAGCCCAAAGAGTACGGATAGCTGCATAAATCAGTAATACGGAATACCGTTTGCAATAACGAAAACTCCGCGGGCTCTCGCAGTAAAAACTTACGTATAGATATTCCAGCAGCTGATTTGCTGACGAAGGGTGTAATGAGAATGACAAATAAGGAACGTAATATAGTGGATGCAGCACTTTTTCCGCAGTTTTTCATGTGGCAGAAAGCAAATACAAAACGCTTTCGGCAAACATTCACATTGGTGTTCGTGAAAAGTCCGGACAGCCCGGCAATCAAACAGTTAGTCCTAAGGCAAATCAGGGATTCAGATCTGCTGTTTAGTTTTCCGGCAGGTGAGCCGGATATTATTTTAATGGCAAATACAAGAGAAGAAGAAGCGGATGTGTTCATCGAAAGGCTGCGTCAAACGGAAGATTCCAGAACATATCGGGTAGGGATTGCAGTTGTTGAAATCCGCAATGGCGACGTAACACTGGAAAATATACTGCAGACGGGATCTGACGCAGTAAACCGTGCAATTCAATTAACCGGAAATACTCCGTTTGTCAAAGAACGTTCGTTCAGAAAACTGGAGCAGCAGATAATACGTATCAGCATAATTGATGAAGATCCTGTCGTCACGACGGTCGTTCAGAAATTGGTGGAACGCGTATCGATTAAACAACTTGAACTGGAAATAAAAGTGTTTCATGACGGACAGTCATTTTTGGACTCTGCCTGGTATGAGTCTTCCCATACACATTTGGTCATCGTGAACGATATACTGCCCAGGAAAAATGGTTTGGAAGTGCTCTATGCATTGCGGCAATTACCAAATACACAAAAGTATCATGTGTTTATGATGACCAAGCGTAAGAATGAAGCGGAAATGATATTCGCTTATGAACACGGAGTAGATGACTATATAACGAAACCATTTAATCCGAATTTATTTGAAGCGCAAATAAAGAAAGTGTTGAACCGAATTTATTATGGATAAGTTATTATTGACGCTGCTGCTGATCATCCTGTTCATACTGCTCATTCTCTTTATTATGTTTTTTGTTCTTGTATACTACCGTATTCAAGAAGTAAAAAAGAAAGAAAAGATTGCAGATTATATTAAAGAGCGCCAGGACGAATGGTATGACTACTTATTTAGAGATAATCTGCAGGCTGAAACACTTATGCCGAAACACACTGTGGAACTGGAAGCAATTGATGAATTATTTTTCCGTCTCAGCTATCATTTTGCATCCGAAGACATCAGCGGAAAAATGAATGATTTCGCAAAGCGATATATGTCCGGCTACTACACTAAGCAATTAAACAGCCGGAGTGCAGGAGTCCGTATTAATACGCTAAATAAAATAAAATTATTTAATTTAACTTTTATTGCGGAAGAAGTATTGAAACAGCCGCAACGAAAGAGAAAATATTCTAAAACAGAGTATTTACTCATTTACGCGATTATTGCGAGGTTTTCTGCAGCTGAATTCGTTGCTCATTTTATTTGTCCGCAAGTTCCGCTTGGAGAATTTGACTATAAAAAGCTTCTTATAGAATTGGAGAAATCACAGATCGATTTACTGGGTGAGAAATTCGATGAATTGCCTGAGTTGCTTCAACTGACGCTGATTGAGATTGCAGGAGTCAACTATTACTTGGATTGGCTGCCTCTGCTGCATCAATGTCTGGACAGCACAAATCAAGAATTACGCATACGGGCACTAAAAAGTATTGCCGAGCTCGAAGTTGCGGACGTTCTGACGCTGTATAAAGAATTCGCATATTCACCGGTATGGGAAGAGCGTCTGATGACAGCGAAAATACTCCGATCCGCCCCGGCAGAAGATGCGCTGCCTGTATTAAATCAATTGATAGGAGATTCCGTCTATCAAGTTCGTGCCCAGGCTGCGAAATCTATGAAGTCATTAAGAAACGGTCAGCAAGCACTATATTCTGTCATCACTACATCATCAGATGAGTTTGCCGTGGATGTAGCGGAAGAAATGTTCGGAAAGGAGTAATGAGATGAATTTACCTGCTATTACTTCTTCAGTATTTGCATTTGTCGACTATATCCTGCTGATTTATATGCTGGCTGTCATTTTTGCATACACGTCTATGCTGATCATCGCGTTTACACAGCTGATGAAAGAGCGGAAACTGCAGAAAAACCTGTCAGATGAGGAAGCAGTCGATTTCATCTATACACAGCCTGTCACTATCATTGTACCTGCTTATAATGAGCAAGAAGGGGTGCTCGGTAATATTTATTCGTTATTGGCGCTGCAGTATCCGCAGTTTGAGATATTGGTGGTGAATGACGGCTCAACGGATAATACAGAAGACATTGTGATTGAGCATTTCAATATGAAGCCGATTCGTAAAGTAGTGAATCAGCAGCTTGCCACGCAGCCAATTGAGGCGATGTATCAATCTGTTATGCATCCGAATCTTTTGCTGATTACGAAAGTGAACGGCGGGAAAGCTGATGCACTTAATGTTGGGATCAACGTGTCGCAGTATCCTTATTTCTGTTCAATTGACGGTGACTCCATTCTGGACCGCAATTCATTGCTGCGGGTGATGAAGCCGATTATGGAGTCAAACAAGGAAGTGATAGCGACAGGCGGCAACGTAAGGATTGCGAATGGTTACGAAATACAAATGGGACAGGTAGTCAGGGAAGGGCTTCCAGATTCAGCTGTTGTGAGGATGCAGATTATAGAATACATGCGTGCTTTCCTGATGGGACGCATGGCGCTCAGTAAGTTTAATCTCGTGTTAATCATTTCAGGTGCATTCAGTGTGTTTTCAAAGAAATGGGTGCTGCAAGCCGGCGGGTATGCGAGAAATACAGTCGGTGAGGATATGGAGCTTGTAGTCAAGCTTCATGAAGAACTGGCGGATCGCAAAGAAGATAAAGAAATCGTCTTTACGCCAGATCCTGTCTGCTGGACGGAAGCTCCAGATTCTTTTAAAGACTTGCGCACCCAGCGCCGCCGCTGGCATCAGGGGTTGGCCGAGAGTCTTTGGCTCCATAAGAAAATGGCGTTTAATCCGAAGTACGGTACAGTAGGGTTGTTGTCTATTCCGTATTTCTTGTTTATTGAATTGCTTGGGCCGCTGATTGAACTGGCAGGCTATGCTTATATAGTTCTCTCTTTCTTCATGGGAGAGGTCTATATAGCCTTTGCGGCGATACTGGGCTTATTATTTATCTTGTATGGCTCATTGTTTTCTATGACCTCTGTTTTACTGGAAGCATGGAGCCGGAACACCTATCCAAAAATTAATGATTTGCTGCGCCTGGTTTTGCTGTCGCTCACCGAAGTGTTTTGGTACCGTCCGCTGACGCTGTTCTGGCGCGCAGAAGGAATTATTCGTGCATTAAGAGGGAAGCGTGACTGGGGACATATTAAACGCACAGGATTGTCGGAAGAACGTAAATGAAAAAGTGCCTGAAAGACCATAGTATTGGTCTTTTAGGCACTTTTTGATTGTATTAACCAGTTATTATCTAATTCTGTCCTCTGCGGTAATATCGTTTGGTTCACGCTGTAAATAATATGAACCTTTCGTATAGACGGCGATGACTACTGTCAATATAGCTGCAAGCAGCGCGGCAAAAAATGCTGCGGTTGACTGCAGGAATATTCCAAGCAGACCAGAAGCGGCAATTGTACCAAATGCGCTGGCTGCAAGAAGTGATACGACGCCTACAGGGTTCCATTTATACAGGAATCTCTGTCGTGCCACATAATAATCAGGTCCAATTTTCAGCCACTTTTTGACGATGAGTGCATCCGTCACCAAGATAGCAGCCCAGGAGAATAAAAACACCCCTTGGAAAGTCATTACGGTATCCAGATGATCCACAATTCCGCCGAGCATCAGTAAAATGGCGGTAACAGCGGAGACGACAACCCAAAATCTGCGTCCTGGAGTGAAACGAAGCACATTTTCGAAGAAATTGGACAATGAAAGTGAACTGCTGTAAATATTGGTAACATTGATTCGTAACTGCGTCAGCATAGTGAATAATGCACCGCCGATACCGAGCAGCAGAACGATGTAGACACCCGGATCCTTCTCGAGGAATCGTACACCAAACCATATTCCAAGTCCGCCCATCACGCCGTAACAGAAAATCTGCGGAATAAAACCAATCGCAAGGGAACCGAATTTTCGGTCTGAAGGTTTTAAGAAACGTGCATAGTCTGAAGCAAGTAAAGCGGTTAATCCCATAATCCCGTTATGCATACCGATACAGAATAACAGGGCTGTACCGCCAAACTGTACTCCTTCCGGCATGTATGAGAAAACAGATCCGGTGTATACTGCGGGTTTAATGAAAGAGACCACGATAGCTGTAACGAGAAATATCATAAATATTGGCATAGACCATTTCTGCAGCTTGTCCAATTGTTCGATTCCGAACCAGTTAAGCGGAATGACTAATGTTCCGAATACCACAATCAGAACCCATTCAGGCAAACCGGGAACGAAATGATGAACTGCTGAGACAAGTATCAAGCCTTCAAATGCACAATACATAATAAAGTTTGAAGCGTAAATCAGAGAGGTGAGTGAGGCGCCAATATAGCCGAAACCGCCGCCCCGCGAGAGTAAATTGACATTCATGCCCGATTTAGCCGATAAATATGCAATTACTGTACCAAGCAAGCCAGCTACGATAATTGCATAAATTGCAGAAGCGATGGCGTTTGGTGCGCCAAATTGCAAGGCCATCACGCTGCCCATTTGAAAATAAAAGATGGCAGTTGCGATACCGAATGTAATATTCGTTATGCTTAGCCAGCTTTTTGTCCGGTCTTCAATTGGCACACGGTCCAGGGTGTAATCCTTTTCTTCTTCATCTACTGTATTATCCAGTATCATTTGTTCTTCCTTTGTCATACACATCAGCTCCTTGTAGTGAGTAGTCAACCCCTTCTGCCAGTCTGACTGGTGAATTCTTATTTATAAAGAATTGCTTTTATTCCGCACGTTGAATTGACACGATGCTAGTTTAACAAGGGTGTGATGAAAAAATCAAGTTTATCAATACGGTATAAAAGTATGATTGTTTATATTACGGTTGTGAATAATTTAAAAATACAATGGAAATTGAAAGAATTGACAAACTGTGTGTGAAATATTTGGTGAAAATATTAAATTATCACATCGGATTATTACCGCCAATAGATTGCGGGCGTTCTCTTATATGAATCTATTCGAGTGCACCGCGCCGTCTGGCTGATTCTGCATAGGCGGCAGAGCGGAAGTGCAGAACCGGATCTTCACTGCACTTTACACCTTCAACTACCACTGTCGGATCAAAGACAATAGATTCAGCATTATCGGCACGCACGGCAGTCAATGTAAGGATGCCTGCCTCAATTTTCTTTCTGTCATTAGGCCACATAACAGTAGGATCATCAGTTGGGTCCCCTTTTTCAGCAAGCTGTATGAGCAGACGAAAGCGTATGGGGATTTCCGCTGACTCTACTTCTCGGATAAGTTTGTTTTCCATAGAGTTGCCTGATAAAGTCCGGTCATTTTGAGGCAGGGGCTGCCATTCAAATCGCACAGCCTGTTTCCGCTGTTCTTGATTCACTAGGTAGTATGCATGGATGGAGTAATAATGTAAGGTCTCATAATTGCGAAACGGTTTGATCTTCTTCAAAATAGTGCCGAATGCTTTATATTCGGCGTCTTGCAACAATGATTCGAAGCGCTGCGGCCAGGAGCCCGAAGCGCCAAGTGCCTGGATTAGGCGAATGAATGCATCAGGTGTTTTACTGATGAAGATTGGAATATTGGCCATTGTAAGATTTGTAAAGTTATCATCAGGTAATTCAAAGCGAACCGCCATACCTTTAATTGGATTCAGCCGCTGGTTTGGATCAGCACTTGTGGAGCTGTGAGAGAAACGAACGACAGCGGGCACTTCTTTTTTTTGTAAATGGGCTGCGACAGTCCAGGGCATTGCAGCACCGGTCGGCAAAAACACGGCATCAAAAGCGATGCCGGCCGCATGGGCCCGACGTAAATGTCTCTCTGTTGGAACAGCTGATTCAATCGAATCAATAGCCTCTTTTGCAGTTGCCAGGTATTTTTTGTCCATTCGATTCACTCCTTTACTTACCAACATACCCTTCATTAAATAAAACTAATCGATTAAATAATGAAAATCGGGGAATTACTATAAGGAATACAATATACAGGAGGAATTTATAATGAAACGAGCATTACTGACCGGAATTTCTGTCATGGCACTCAGTCTGGCGGCATGCGGGACGGACGCCGCAAAAGACACGGGAACAGAAAACAAAGATGCAGCATCAGCGCCTGTGGAACAGCCATTAGAACCTGCCACTGATGAGACAACGCAAAATTCTATGGGTGAAGGCGAAACGGAAGGATCAGCAGATTCTGCGGCAGGCAATATGGAAGCAGATATGAAGCAGCTTTCATTTAAAGAAATTGAAGTAGAGGTTTCATATGACAAGGACATCGAATACGAAGCAGAAATTGAACAAGATGAAAATGAGCCTGTAAAAGCGAAAGTAGAGGACGAAGTAAATAACGTGCATTTGAAAGGGCAGGAAGCATTTGACGACATATATCCAAAAGTGAAACAGCTAAGTCTGACGAAAGACAGTACAAATGAAGAGGCAATTGATCAGGTGCTGAAAGTCTTTAATCTGGATGCGAACTATACAAAGTTCGAAGTCAAGATTACGTTTAATGATGGCGGCAAACTGAAAGTAGAAGACCGTAAATAATGGAAATAACGCAGCGCTCCTGTAAAGGAACGCTGCGTTTTAATATTGAGAACATCGGTAAAACATATCTCTTATGTATGTAATAGTTTTTAGAAAATAATAAGAGAAAAATGAAAGCGTTTGGTGAACATTCAGTACATATATCCGTCAGGGAGTTAAGACGATTATTCCATTCAGTATATTTGTTCAAAAAATCCTTACTTATTGCTGTATATAATACACCACAAGCGCAACAATCATTAGAACAAAAGCAGGCAAGCCGGCTATAAAAAACCATGCCGGATTCGCTGACATTGCTTCACTGGGAGCACGCATGGAATCGAGCACTTCTCTCTGCCCTTTAGGCGCAAATACTTTCCGTGTACTTTTCATGAAAAAGTCGAAAGAACCCGTACGGATAATGAATACTGCACCGCCGATAAAGAGCAGAAAACCACTGACGAAAAATGAAGTGTTAATATAGCCGAGCAGTGAGATCCGGCCGTATACTGAATATGCTGCGATAATAATCATCAATTGAGATATAAGAAATATAATAACATTACGGTTCATTGAAATCCTTCTTTTCATTAATAGTGTAAGCAACTACTGTATATCATACAAGAAACGGGTCAAATTGTGTAGAATCTTCATCAATAGTTTAAAATTAAGATAATTATGTTGTTAGCGTTTACATTTATATGTTTTTCTTGTATAATTAAAAAGCTAGTACTTCAAAAACAAAAGGGGAGGTCAACAATTTGAAGAATAAGAAGTGGCTTTTACTTATGGCACTCACGTTAGTGCTAAGTATGTTCTTGGCTGCATGCGGCGGATCCAAAAATGAAGATAAGCCGGCAGCGGACGGAGATGACAAGGACAACGAAGAGGCAACTGAAGAAAAACAGCATCCGAAAGACGAAGACGGAGAACCTGACGCTGAGCAAGTACTATACTTGGCTGAATCTGCTGCTATTCCATCTGTTGACTCATCAATCGTAGAAGATCAGGTTGGCTTCAACGTATTGAACAATATCAATGAAGGTTTATACCGTTTAAACCAGGAAAATATTGCTGAACCTGCAATGGCTGCTGAAGAAGCAGAAGTAAGTGAGGATGGACTGACTTATACATTCAAACTTCGCGATGCAATGTGGTCTGATGAAACACCTGTTACAGCTGACGATTTCGTTTATGCTTGGCAGCGTGCAATCGACCCGGCTACAGGTTCACCATACGGACCATTCATGATGTCTGGCGTAGTAAAAAATGCGACAGCTATCTCTGAAGAAAAAATGGAAGTGTCTGAGCTTGGAGTTAAGGCTGTAGACGAAAAAACGTTTGAAGTAACACTGGAGCGTCCGGTACCTTACTTCTTGTCACTGATGTCATTTGGAACATTCTACCCGCTGAAAGAAGAGTTCGTAACTTCTAAAGCTGATGCATACGCAACAAATTCAGAAAATCTTCTGTCAAACGGTCCATTCGTTTTAACAAAATGGGATGGTACTGGTGACAGCTGGACGTATGTTAAGAACGAACATTACTGGGATGCAGAAAACGTAAAGCTTGATGAAATTCATGTAAACGTTGTAAAAGATTCTGCAACTGCAGTAAAGCTTTATCAGGATGGCAAGCTAGATCGTGCAGGAGTTTCCGGCGACTTGGCTATGCAGTATCGTGATGACGCGGAAGCAGTAATTCAGCCGGAAACGTCTGTATTCTACTTCAAGTTTAACCAAGAGCGCGGTGGAGAAAAAACACCACTTGCGAACGAAAATATCCGTAAAGCAATTGCTAAAGCGTTCGAGAAAAATGACATGGCTGATGTAGTACTGGCTAACGGTTCATTGCCTGCGAACTTCCTAGTTCCAACAAACTTTGCATTTGATGAAGATGAAAAAGATTTCCGTGAGCTGAGCGGAGACCACTTGGAGTATAATGTGGAAGAAGCACAAGAACACTGGAAAAAAGGTTTAGAAGAATTGGGTGTTGACTCTCTTAAATTAGAAATTCTGGGTGGAGACACTGAGCTTTCTAAGAAAATGGACGAGTACTTCAAATCTCAATTAGAAACAAATTTAGAAGGTCTTTCAATTTCATTGAAAGAAGTGCCGTTCTCTGTACGTCTTGACTTAGATGGTAACCAAGACTATGATATTCAAGTATCAGGCTGGGGACCGGATTTCCAAGACCCGATTTCATTCTTGGATCTATTCGTAACAGATGGCACAAACAACTTAATGTCTTACTCTAATCCTGAGTACGATAAATTGATTGAAGATTCCAAAGGCGAGCTGGCACTTAAGCCTAAGGAGCGTTATGAAGCATTTGCAAAAGCCGAGAAAATTCTTCTTGATGAAGACGCTGCCATCGCACCGATTTATCAGCGTGGTTTGATCTTCCTGCACAAGCCATACTTTAAAGGCTTAGTAGATCATCCGTTTGGAGCAGACTACTCATACAAGTGGGCATACATCTCCGGTAAATAATAGCAGCAAAGTATGTATGTAAGTTTCATAGGGGAGAGTATATGGGAATTGATATTCCATATACTCTCTTTTTAGTAACATCGAATAGTTTAAATATTTCAAATGGTGCATTTTGTCGGAAATTGTAGAATAGCTAAATGAATATACAGAAAGAAACTTTCTTGGAGGTGTAACGTACCGTGGTTAAGTATATTGGAAAACGTATAGTATATATGTTCATAACGCTGATGTTAATTGCAACGGCCTCTTTTTTCCTCATGCAAACATTGCCGGGTTCACCAATCGCTTCTTATAACAAATTAAATGATACACAGAAAGCGATTGTTGAAAAGAAGTACGGGATCGATAAACCAAAGCCCGTACAATACGCAATTTATATGAAGAACTTGGCAAAAGGTGATCTGGGAACGTCCTTTGTATTTAAAGGGAAAAGTGTCAACGATCTATTGGCTACAAGATTGAAACCTTCTTTAATCTTGGGAGCGCAAGCGATGGTCTTCGGGACGATTGTCGGAATCCTGCTTGGTATGCTTGCAGCATTGAAGCATAATACATTCTGGGATTATGGAAGCACCTTCTTTGCCATACTCGGTATTTCCATTCCGTCCTTTGTATTTGCGTCATTACTGCAGTATTGGATTGCTTCTGAATGGCATCTGTTACCGGTCGGTTTGTGGAATGACGGTTGGAAGTCCAGTGTCCTGCCATCGCTTGCACTCGCTATGGGGCCGCTAGCCCTATCCGCGCGTTTCATACGGACTGAGATGATAGAAGTATTAAATTCAGATTATATTATATTGGCTAAAGCAAAGGGAGCGAACGGTTTCGAAATCGCTTTTAAACATGCTTTCCGAAACGCGCTGATTCCATTAATCACAGTGCTCGGGCCATTGGCTGCCGGATTGGTTACAGGCTCGCTCGTTGTAGAACAAATTTTTGCTATTCCGGGAATTGGTGAACAATTCGTATCGTCTATCATGACGAATGATCATGCAACAATTATGGGTACGACGCTATTGTTCTCTGCCTTCCTTATTTTAGTTATTTTTATTGTGGATATTTTATACGGAATTATTGATCCGCGTATCCGCGTGGCGGGAGGTAAGGGATAATGAGCAACGAATTTGAAGAAAAGAAAATAACGCAGGAAGACTTTGAACGAATCACAATTGACGCTGATAAAGCAGAACGGATAGAAAAACCAAGTTTGAGCTTTTGGCAAGATACATGGCTTGGTCTTCGTAAAAATAAAGCCGCGATCATCAGTATGGTCATACTATTATTGATTGGGCTGATGGCATTAATTGGTCCGTATTTAACTGGGCATGCCGGCGATGCGCAAAACTTGCGCCATGCCAACCTGCCTCCTAAAATTCCGGGGATTGAAGCGACAGGTTTCTTTGATGGAGAAGGTAAACTCGCAGGTAAAAAAGTAAACTTGTATGAAATGAAAAAGGTCGATGAATATTATTGGTTCGGTACAGATGGTCTCGGCCGCGATTTATTTACACGGCTCTGGGAAGGTACTCGTGTATCCCTGTTTATCGCATTTGTTGCAGCGGCAATTGATATGGTCATCGGTGTTGCATACGGCGGGATTTCAGGATACTTCGGCGGCCGCACCGATGACATTATGCAGCGGATCGTTGAAATACTAATCGGCATACCGACTTTGATTGTTGTCATCTTAATGATCATGATTATGGATCCGGGTATAGCTGCAATCATTGTCGCGATCACCATAACCGGCTGGATTGGAATGTCACGGATTGTCCGTGCCCAAACATTGAAATATAAATCCCAGGAATTCGTTCTTGCTTCACGCACACTTGGAGCTAAGGATGGAAAAATTATTACCAGACATTTATTGCCGAATATGCTTGGTATTATCATCATCAATACGATGTTTACAATTCCGAACGCGATTTTCTTTGAAGCATTCTTAAGCTTTATTGGAATCGGGCTTCAGCCGCCGGCGGCATCGTTAGGTACATTGATTAATGATGGCTATAAAGTGATGGAGAACCAGCCGTATGTCCTTCTGTTCCCGGCGCTTGTCATCAGTATTTTAATGATTGCATTTAACTTGATTGGTGACGGACTGCGCGATGCGTTAGATCCGAAGATGAAAGATTAAGAGGAGGAGAGCAAGTTGACAAAAATTTTAGAAGTAAAAGACCTCGAGCTTTCCTTCCATACATTTGCAGGTGAAGTGAAAGCGATCCGTGGAGTGAACTTTGATTTGCTTACAGGTGAAACACTCGCTATCGTGGGAGAGTCAGGATCAGGAAAATCGGTAACGACAAAATCAATCATGCGCTTGCTTCCTGAGTCAAGTGCCGAATATAAAAACGGCGAAATCATATTTGAAGGAAAAGATTTAACGAAAATTCCTGAAAAGGATATGCAGAAAATACGCGGAAAAGATATATCAATGATTTTCCAGGATCCGATGACGTCATTAAATCCTACGATGACGATCGGCAAACAGATCATGGAGCCGATTTTAAAACACCAGAAGCTAAATAAATCACAGGCTAAGGAAAAAACGATTGAATTATTGAATCTCGTGGGTATTCCGAATGCTGAAAATCGCTATAAAATGTACCCTCACCAGTTTTCAGGCGGTCAGCGTCAGCGTATCGTTATCGCAATTGCGCTCGCATGCAACCCGAAAATACTGATAGCTGATGAGCCGACGACGGCACTTGATGTAACCATTCAAGCGCAAATATTAGAATTAATGAAAGAAATTCAAAGCAAAATTGATACATCTATCATCTTCATCACACATGATCTGGGCGTTGTAGCAAACGTTGCAGACCGTGTGGCAGTGATGTATGGCGGCAGAATTGTGGAGATCGGCACAGTTGATGAAATCTTCTATAATCCGCAGCATCCTTATACATGGGGATTGCTTAGCTCAATGCCGTCCATGGATTTGGCGGATCAAAAGCTGTATGCAATTCCGGGGACGCCGCCTGACTTATTGAATCCGCCAAAAGGGGATGCATTCGCACTGCGCAGTGAGTATGCAATGAAAATTGATATGGAGCGTCAGCCGCCATTCTTCAAGGTGAGTGACACGCATTATGCAGCGACGTGGTTATTGCACGAACAGGCGCCGCAAGTTGAACCGCCTGCGGTGATTATTGAGCGGATGAAAACATTCCCTGGCAGTCGATACTATGTCGATCAGACTGGAGGTACTGTGTAATGACAGACCAATTAATTGAAGTGCGAAATCTGAAACAATACTTTAATGCAGGAAAAGCATCTGAAGTCCGTGCAATTGATGATATCAGCTTTACAATCAAGCGCGGCGAAACATTTGGCCTGGTGGGAGAGTCGGGATGCGGCAAGTCTACAACAGGCCGTACTATGATTCGACTGTATGATGCAACGGCAGGACAGGTTCTCTATGACGGAGTAGATGTTCACGCACCGAAAAGCAAACAAGAAAATCACGCCTTGAACCGGAAGATGCAAATGATCTTTCAAGATCCTTATGCCTCTTTGAATCCACGGATGAAAGTGCTGGATATTATAGCAGAAGGACTGGATATACACGGTCTGGTGAAAGGCAAGAAAGAGCGGAAACAACGTGTCATTGAGTTGCTCGAAACCGTTGGATTAAACCGTGAACATGCTGAGCGTTATCCCCATGAATTTTCAGGCGGCCAGCGCCAGCGCATCGGAATTGCCCGTGCATTGGCTGTTGACCCTGAATTCATCATCGCAGATGAACCCATTTCTGCATTGGACGTTTCCATTCAAGCGCAAGTTGTGAACTTGCTGAAGGAGCTTCAGGAAGAAAAAGGTTTGACGTATTTATTTATCGCACACGATTTGTCGATGGTGAAATACATTTCTGACCGGATCGGTGTAATGTATTTTGGTAAACTGGTGGAGATGGCCCCGGCAGATGAATTATACCGAAATCCAATGCATGCTTATACAAAATCTTTGCTGTCAGCAATTCCGCTGCCGGATCCTATTTATGAGCGTTCACGTGTACGCAGACCGTATAATCCGAAAGACCATCAATATGGGCCGGATGAAAAAGTAGAATTCCGCGAGGTTGCTCCTGAACATTTTGTGTTATGTTCGGAAAAAGAATTCAAAGCGATGCAGGCTGCACGTATATAAAACGGAGGAGGCTGGGACAAAACTAAAAAAAGTCCGTTCCCCTGCGCTCCAAAAGGCACGCTTTCCGCGGGGCGCGCTTGAGCCTCCTCGTCGCTGGCGCTCCTGCGGGGTCTCAACATTCGCGCTAAATCCCGCAGGAGTCGGCCTTTTTCCGCTCCGGTCCACTCAAATGCTTTGCAAAGTATTTAATAAAAAATAGACATAAAAAAGCGTAAAGGAATAAACTTTACGCTTTTTTTATATTTTGTCCCAGTCTGTTTATTTTAAAAAGAAATTCGGCGAACTATTCAAATTTATTATACAAAACGCAAAAGCATATGCTACGATAAAACAATAACAAGTATTTGATATGGATGGGATGTGTAGAGAATTAGAAACTTACCGGATACAGTACAAAGACAGCTGATGGAAGCGTTAATTGACGGCAGCCGGGTTTCGGCGCTGGTTACCGACGTCTCCCTTGAAGACAATCCTATAATCTATACTAATAAAACTTTTGAAACTATGACGGGATACACGCAAGAAGAAGCGCTTGGCCGCAACTGCAGATTTCTTCAAGGTGCAGATACGGATCCGTCCAGTGTGATGAAAATCAGAAGAGCAATTTCAGAGAGAGTGCCAATTACAGTCGTACTGAAGAATTATAAAAAAGACGGGACAATGTTTTGGAACCGTCTCAGTATCCGTCCGGTTGTGATCGAAGGCAAAGACTATTTCATTGGTACGCAGACAGACGTCTCGGTGCAATACAGACAGATAGAAGAATTACATAGTAAAGACAATGAAATCGAACAGCTCATGCTGCCGATCATGATGATTTATGACAATCTCGCTGCCGTTTCATTAATTGGTCAAATGAATGAGGAACGCTTTAATCTTTTAATCATGAAACTGAGCGACTTCGTACATTCCCGGGAAGTGGATCATGTACTTCTAGATATTACGGGGCTATATTGGGAGGAAGGCACATCGATTGACCGGTTGCTGGAAATTCAGCAAGTACTGGATTTAATGGGCAGTCAGCTCTACATTACAGGTGTGTCACCGCAGCTTGCACGAAAACTGGCAGCAGTAAAGGATCCGGCAGAAGTGCTGAAAACTTTCGCCAGCATACAGCAGGCACTTCAGCATATTCACTAGCAATCAGAAAAGACCTCTGCCGCAATATAAAGTTGCAGCAGAGGTCTTTATCAAATACCAAGTTGTTCTTTCACTTCTTTAATTTGTTCAATATGACGCAATTCATGATACCCTACAAAAGGAATCCATTGTTTGAGATTCATCTCGCCGAAAACAGGATGCGGATGAGATTTCACTTCCAAATGTTCAGCAGGCGTGTTCTCTGCCAACACATGTAATGCAGAGTGGGTGGCTGATAATTGCGCTTTCAATTCCTCAAGCGCGGAAAAGTCCCCGGTGGGTGTTACGAAATCGGGTGCCTCTACTTTGGTGGAGCGTTGAACAGCGAGTTGAATCGGTTTATCTGTGGCCAGATTTTGCTCATTGGAGGCGAGCCGGGTCTGTATAATTTTCGTTACCCCGCCTTCCATGAGGCAAAGGTGCTGCAAAATCTGTTTAACGGACCATCTGTCTTCGGCTGGTTTCCGGTTAATATCTTCATCGGACAGATGTTCAACCTGAGCCAGAAGCTGTTTTCGTGCTTGATCATTGATTTCCATAATCGTCACCCCTTTTCGCAATAATACCATGTACATAATTGTAAGTCCTGTAACAGAACTTAGAATAAGGAGTCGGTAAAATGAAACGTAATCAGCCCCGAATACCAGAACAATTGACATCTGTACAATTGCAGGATGCAATGCATGAAGAGGATCCTTATGTACTGAACGCCAGCGTTATAGATTCCAGACTGGATGGACAGACCATTGAGCGTGCTCATTTTACAGCTGCGCACATTAAGAACACCAGCTTTCAAGGTTCGGTGTTACCCGGATTATTTCTAACGGACGTACGGTTTGAGAACTGTGATTTTTCCAATGCGGACTTGACAGGGATCAGTATTCACCGCGCCAGTTTTCACAATTGTAAAATGCTCGGTGTAAACTTTACAGAAGCGCGGTTCACGGGCGTTCTGTTTGAAGAATGTATATGCAATCTGTCAGCCTTTGTCCATGCAAAGTGGGAGAGGGTATGGTTTGAAACGTGTCAGTTGAAAGATGCGGACTTCTTCGACTGTAAATTAAAACATACTTATTTTGCAGAATGTAACTTAGAGTCATGCAGTTTTGATGAAACACCGCTGAAAGGTGTGGAGCTAAGAACGTCAGAATTTGAACATATGACCATATCGATGGAAGATTTGGACGGATGCATTGTGTCTTCGGTTCAAGCCGTGCAATTTGCGGCAATGATGGGTTTAGATATTCGCGATGAATGAGGTGGACCAGAAATAATAGTGAGCCGCTCCGAGTATATTGAAGCAGACTGCTTATTAGTATTATGGCTATCTCTAATTACTTGGCATAATCATATAGCTATTCAGGGAATTTGTATGTCCAGCAGGTATATGACGAAAGGAGCTTAACTATGTTTGTACATCATGTAACAGATGATATATCTTTGAAATTAATGAGCCAAAAAGATGCAGGAGAGCTGTTTGCTTTGGTCGATCAATCACGGGGGCATCTGCGGGAATGGCTGCCGTGGGTCGATTCAATAAAAAGTGCAGATCAGTACGGTCCGATTATTACTGCGTGGCTGCGGCAATTTGCTGAGGAAGATGGATTTCAGGCAGGGGTTCTTTATAAGGGCGAGTTAGCCGGCATGGCCGGATTTCATTCGGTGAACTATGTAAATAAACAAACGAGCATCGGCTATTGGCTTGCGGAAGCGTATGAGGGAAAGGGCATTATGACAGCCGCAGTATCTTCACTGCTTGACTATGCGTTTGATGAATATAATGTACACCGTGTCGAAATCAGATGCGGGGCAGGTAATAGGAAAAGTTTCGCTATACCTGAACGTTTAGGTTTCCATAAAGAAGGGGTCATCCGTGACGGAGAATTCCTGTATGATCACTATCATGATTTAATTGTGTACAGCAAGTTGAAGGAAGAATGGAAAAAACATTAAAAGTCATCATATATTTTATGCAGAGTCCCAGCCAAATGGACTCTGTTTTTTTACCGTCATTTTTTGGTATAGTAGAACTAAGCAAAGGAGTGAATCAGCTTGTTTACTGTCATTGAAGCAGAGAAAGAATTAATCTCCAATAGACAGCTCGAAACCGCGACGTTTGGTATGGGCTGTTTCTGGGGTCCAGAAGCCCGGTTTGGCAGTCTGCCGGCTGTCATACGAACTCGAACAGGCTACGCAGGAGGAACAACGGAAAATCCGACGTATAGAACGATGGCTGATCATACAGAAACAGTGGAAATTGATTTTGATCCGGCAATAAGCAGCTTTCAGGAAATACTGCTTCATTTTTGGCGCAATCATTATCCAAATCGCGATCAATATAAGGGACAGCAGTATGTATCCTCGCTGCGCTATCATAACGAACAGCAAAAACGGACTATTGAACTGGTGAAGGCGGAGATGGAAAAAGAACTCGGTGAAATAATTGAAACAGAAATCACACCATTGGCTCACTTTACGTTAGCTGAGGAACGCCATCAAAAGTATTATATAAAACGCTACCCAAAAATACTCGAACAATTACAATCACTCTATCCAACTGAACAGTCTATGAGAAATTCCACTTTTGCTGCCAGACTGAATGGATTTGTCAAAGGATTTGTCACGCGTGATCAAATTGTAACTGAAATTCAGTGCTGGCCGGTCGCTGAAATTGCACGACGGCAGCTTATTGAACATTTTTTGAATTTGAAGTGGTAAAACATGAATAACACACGTCTTTACTTCTTGTAACTTCCTTCCGTGCTTGCTATGATGTTCCAATATCAACTTAGAAAGAACGTAGGAGAGAGTACATGAAAAAGGAATCTATTACGTTAGGGCTGCTGTTGACCAATTTACTGATTGCTTTTTTAGGAATTGGACTGGTTATTCCTGTCATGCCGAGATTAATGAACGAATTACATATAACCGGTACGGTAGTGGGCTATATGGTTGCGATTTTTGCCATGGCCCAGCTGCTCGCTTCTCCTATTTCAGGAAGGTGGGTTGACACTTTCGGCCGAAAGAAAATGATTGTAGCCGGCCTGGTGATTTTCAGTTCATCCGAGTTCCTGTTCGGGATTGGACAAACATTACCTGTTCTTTTTGCATCCCGTATTTTAGGCGGCATCAGTGCGGCATTCATCATGCCGGCTGTGACTGCGTTTATTGCAGATATCACTACAATGGAAACGCGTTCCAAAGCATTAGGCTTCATGTCGGCGGCTATTTCTACAGGGTTTATTCTCGGCCCGGGAATAGGCGGTTTCTTAGCAGGCTTTGGCACGCGGGTCCCGTTCTTTTTTGCGGGCGGACTCGCTTTATTTGCAGCCGTCTTTTCCTTCATTGTCCTGCGGGAGCCTGACCGCTATCAGGAAGCGGTGACGGAGGACGAAAGTAAGCCTGGATTAAAGCGTATCTTTGCTCCGCATTATTTTATTGTGTTTATTATTATTCTTATTTTATCTTTTGGTTTGGCTTCGTTTGAATCGATTTTCAGTTTGTTTGTTGACCATAAATTTGGCTTCACACCAAAAGATATCGCCATCATCATTACAGGAAGCGGACTGGTCGGAGCCGTTGCACAAGTGCTGCTTTTTGATAAACTTGCGAGAACAATTGGTGAAAAGAGACTGATTTTATTCTGCCTGATATTTTCTGCATTTCTCGTGTTCCTGGCAACATTCGTGCAAAGTTATTTCGCTGTGCTTGCGGTAACGATGATTATTTTCGTAGGGTTTGACCTCATCCGTCCTGCTGCCACTTCCTATCTGTCCAAAATCGCGGGAAATGAACAGGGATTTGTAGGCGGAATGAACTCGATGTTCACAAGTATCGGTAATGTTTTCGGACCTGTTATAGGGGGAGCATTATTTGACATTGATGTGGATTATCCGTTCTACTTCGGAGCATTCGTCCTGCTGCTTGGGGTAGCACTGAATTACTTGTGGATTAAAAGGACGCCGGCATTCAGACCGAATATATAGGGGGAGATTTCATTGACCATTATTGGCTTTATTCGACACGGCGTGACGACTTGGAACAAAGAAGGCCGCGCACAGGGAAGCTCGAATATACCGCTGGATGAAGAAGGTGTAGAAACCGCCCGGAAATTGGCGGAGCGTCTGGCCGAAGAAAAGTGGGATATTATCTTCACCAGCCCAATGATACGCGCCAGGCAGACAGCGGATTTACTTGCGGAACAATCCGGCGTACCTGTTGTCGAAGATGACCGCCTGCGCGAAAGAAGCGGCGGATTGATTGAAGGAACGACAGAACAGGAGCGGCTGCAGAAATGGGGGCCAAAGTGGCGGGAGCTGGATTTGAAATTTGAAACGGCAGAAAGCGTGATTGCCAGAGGACTTGAATTTGTAAATGAAAAAATTAGCGAAAATCCTGATCAGCGTCTGCTGATTGTCAGCCATGGGAGCTTCATCAAACGGATTATAGCTGCGCTGATGGAGGATTCACAATATGCCGTAACAATTGATAATACATCGCTGACTGTAATAGACGCAGAAAAGAAAAGCTGTCTGCTATTAAATGACACCGCGCACTTGGCAGGAGGATCCTATGGAGATTCAGTATAAATTAACGGAAGAAGATGTAGTTGCGTTCAATTTGTATCATGTGAAACATTCTAAAGTCGGGAAAAACTCGTTGCAGTGGCAACGATACATATCCCCATTAATATTTTTGCTGTTTGCATACTTCCTATCTGTATTTACGGAGATGCCAAAAGGGCCATTGTTTGCTGCATTTGGAATCACAGCGGTATTGTGGGTGATCTTCTATCCGAAGTATTTTTATTTTCATATTACCCGGCAGGTACGTAAGATGCTGAAAGAAGGCAAGAATGAAGGATTAGTCGGAGAGCATCTGATGAAGATGAACAAGCCGGGAATTACGGATAAGACTTCTGTAGGCGAAACAGCTGTGCAGTGGACGGGAATAAAGCAGCTGAGAGAAGATGCGGAGTATTTTTACGTGTACACGAGTACGGTAAGTGCGTATATTATACCGAAGCGGGATGTGTATTCGGCGGATGGATTCAAGTCGTATGTCCGGAAGCGAATGTTAGCCTGATAAGATAGGAAGCATTCGTGTGATCATTAGACAGTGCGTTTACGATTGCTGACTCTGAACAGAAATTCTTGAAAATAATTCTTAGTAAAAAAGAATGGCCCTTGAAGTTCGTAACTTCGGGACATTCTTTTTATTATGCTCTTAAACGCCGGACTCAATTACCAGTTACGTTCAGTTCCTAAACGAATTTTTACTTTACTCTTTTGCATTGGCGGCTCTGACTTGCTGTTCTTCTTTCGGTTTCAAACAGACTTATCTTTTTCCAGGTTTCATTTCTCGTAAGCCGATACGCATTGCAGCAATAGCGCTTGTTAGATTTAATATGACAGCAATCGCCAAAAGTGCCCACATGACTTTTTCAGGCAGATCGAGAAAAATAGCTAAAAATAAAAGAGTGAAGCCGATCACCAGCATGAGTATATAGATAGACAATTTCTTGCGCACAAAGGAGTCCACCTTTCTTAGATTCTTCCCTCATTGTAGCATGAAAAATCAGGTATTCTAAAATGTGTGTTTTTATTTTGAGTAACTGGGGAATAATAAAGTTACAAATTCAGACAGGAGTGTGTGAAATGACAAAAAGTTATGCAGATACACCTGAACATGGCCAAGATAGGAGTTCATCCAAGATCGCAAACGATGCAGCGAAGGCAGCTGAAGAGCAAGTGGAAGAAATAAAGAAAGAAGCAAGGCGAGAAGTGCAGAATAAAAACGGAAAAGAATAAAGTCAAAAAGCGATTATTTCCGAGGAAATAATCGCTTTTTATCGTCTGAATTTATTTCAGCAGATAATGCAGCATTCGATCTTTATCATCAAAAAACTGCTTCATAATTTGGTAATGGCTTGTCTCTTCTATTGTCGCTTCCTGTGCACCTTCATTTGTAAATTCGATAATCTTCGCGTCAGGGTAGGATAGGAGCAGCGGTGAGTGTGTTGCAATAATGAACTGTGAACCTTTGCCAACCAAGTCATGAATCCTGCTCAACATAGAAAGTTGACGCATGGGAGATAGTGCAGACTCCGGTTCATCCAATAAATAGATTCCGTTACCTCTAAAGCGATGAATGAATGTCGACCAAAAGGATTCGCCGTGTGACTGTTCATGCAATGATTTCCCGCCAAAACCGTCTATAATACGGGGGCTCGGACCTGGTGAACTGTCCAACTCCTCAATCGTCGTTGCCAGGTTATAGAACGTTTCGGCACGAAGAAAGAAACCGTCAGCGGGGCGAATCACGCCTTTGATGAGAGTGATGTATTCGTCCAATATAGAATGTGAATCATACGTAGAAAAGTTGAAATGCAGAGAACCGCCTTCAGGATTGAAACCTGCTGCCACTGCGATAGCTTCGAGCAGTGTAGACTTCCCTGTACCATTTTCGCCTACAAAGAAAGTAACATTTGGATGAAGTTCTAACTCTTCTAAAGTGCATATACTAGGCAAATGAAACGGATAGTCAATAAAAGATGGAACAGAATCACGTTTCAAACGGATACGGCGAATGTATTGATCAGATTGCATACTGTATTCCCCCTTTGTATAACTATACTATAATAGTGCCTAACTATTTCTAGAAAGCTCCAGTTCACTGGATTTCCTGCTCCAGACTATCCCTTCATGTTTTCTTCCTCCTCAATCTTGAGTCCGAAATTGACTCTGTGCCCTGCATTGGTAAATCAGCGTGCTTTAAGCAATTTCACAGCAATTTACCAAATGAATTGGTAGACTACATGGTATATAGCCGCCTGGCATGCAGCGTCAGCAAGACGATGTACGGATAGATCAGAAAGAGAAAATTGAAAGTAAACGAATAGAAGGAAGGGGAAACGAAAATGAATTCGGATAAAAAAATTGTGTTTTTTGATTTGGACGGAACGTTAATGAATCATGATAAAACAATTTTAGAATCGACAAAGCAATCGCTTAAAGCATTGCAAGATAAAGGAATTTATACTGTCATTTGCACAGGCAGGGCACCGCTAATGTTTCAATGGCTGCTGGAGGAGTTATCGTTCGACTCCTATATATCTATGAACGGACAGCATGCTGTACTGGAAGGGAAAGAAATCTATTCGAATCCTATTGAGCGTGAAATCCTGCATCAGCTTACAGAGCTTGCCCATAAAAACGGGCATGGTTTAACGTATGCCACGTTTGAATCGTTCGTAACAAATGCCGATGCGCATCCGTTCGTACAAGGAGGAACATCTCGTTTGAAAATACCTTATCCGCCAGTAGACCCGCAAGTATACGTTCATTCCGATGTTAATCAGGTGCAGATCTATTCCAGTCCTAACGAAATGGAAGAGTATATGAATGTATTTAAAGACTATACATTTATTCGGTGGGATGAATGCTCAGTCGATATGCTGCCTAATGGCGCCTCAAAAGCAATAGGTATTCAAAAGATGCTCGAATACTTACAGATCCCTGTCGAAAACAGCTACGCATTCGGCGATGGTGAAAATGATATGGAAATGATTAAGACCGTTGGCACTGGTATTGCAATGGATAATGCAATTCCTGAGTTAAAAGAAATTGCTGATTTTATTACAGCATCATGCGCTGAGGATGGAATTATGAAAGGTCTGCTGGAAACAGGTCTGTTGGAAGAAAAGGATCTGCCAATGCTTCAAGAAAGCAAGTAATATCAATAGAAGAAATGTAAATGGAAGTCTATTCTTGACAGTTGTGTGAACGAGGTGTATATTTAGATGATATACAAAAAAGGAATATTTTAATTTTTCAAATTACTTATAAAGTAATTTGCTGCACAATCCAGAGGAGGCTTCATTTACAATGAAACTAGAAAAGCAGTGTCGGGAATCAAGGGTCGTACGTACGAGCAGGGTGTTTCCGAACGACGTTAACAATCATAACACATTGTTTGGCGGACGTTTAATGAGCGATATTGATCAAATTGCATCGATTTCTGCAGCTCGGCACAGCAGAGCAGATTGTGTCACGGCATCTATGGATTCTGTTGACTTTCTGTATCCGATCCGTCCTTCCGATTCAGTATGCTTTGAGTCGTATGTGACTTGGACCGGGACATCTTCCATGGAAATATTCGTGAAAGTCATTGCGGAAGATTTGGCTACCGGCGAATGTAAAATTGCGGCGACTTCATTGTTAACGTTTGTGGCACTGGATAAAGATAAAAAGCCTTTAACCGTTCCCCGTGTTATCCCTGTAACAGAAGAGGAAAAATATTTGCATGAAACCGCACCGCAGCGGGCTGAAATCCGTAAAATGAGAAAGCAGCAAAGTAAAGATTTGGCTACGGTATTAACGAACAATTATCCATGGCATGAACCTGCTCAAGTGAATGCATAAATGATGCCGTCGAAGTATGCTGGCGAAATTTCAGTAAAAATAATGTATAACTTTCGACAGGATAACACACACTGATAAAAGATAGGACGTTCTCTAATTTACATACTTGGAGGATACCTATCTTTTTTGTTTTGATAACATGAATTATTTACATATACCACAGAAATATAAATTGTCAGTAACTTTCCCAAAAAGCAGTCTGGTGAAGGTATAATAGAAATCATCAACTGAAAGATAAGGAGAATGAATAACTATGGCTGCAACAATTACTCCGGAAGAATTATATAAGAAAATAGAAGCTCGGGAGGATTTTCTGCTGGTGGATGTGCGTGCAGAAGATAAATACAATCATTTTCATATTGAAGGTGATGCTGTCCAAGAGTTGAACTTGCCGAAAACCAACATATTTCAGCTAGAAGAAGAACACAGCCAAAGCCTGCCGGAATTACCGGCCGACAAAAAAATGGTGATTACGTGTACGACAGGAAACTCTGCGGCCAGATGCGCAGCCATTCTTTCTGACCGTAATTATCATGCAGTCGTGCTGGAAGGCGGAATCACTGCATGGAAAGAGTACGTAAGCAGAAAATCGGTCATTCAAATGTGGGAAAAATATAAAGAAATTCAGCCCGAAGCCCCTGACCGCTACGAAGCATGGTCTTTTGGTGATTCAAAAGAGATGGCGGATAATTTGTTGAATTTGACGGCAGCAGGAGTTAAAACGGCAACCGCATCGAACTATCTCCTGTATCAAGCGGAAAATGAACCGTTGCCCGAGCCGGGTCTTCATAATATTATTCTCGATGGTGACGGCATAGCAGCAGCAATTGTTGAAACGACATCGGTGGAAGTAGTTCCTTTCAATGAAGTGACGGAAGAGCATGCATACCTGGAAGGGGAAGGGGATCGCTCTCTTCGCTATTGGAGGGAAGTCCATGAGGCATTTTTTACGAAAGAGCTGAAAGAGATCAACGGGGATTTTTACGACACGATGCCGGTCGTTTGTGAGAAGTTTCGTTTAGTATATAAGAAATAATTAGCATGTAGGACAGTGGGCGGTAAGGCAGCCCTTATTCGTTCATCAACCTAAACTTTTTCAGAAGTCATCCGCAGCGTTAAACTTTATAACTCCCAGTCACAAAAGGAGATGCCCTGGAAGCCGTATTGCTTCGACTTACGGAACATCTCCTTTTGTACTATACGTTCATTTGTGCAGGGGCCCAGGCAATTCTTTTTCTTTTGCCGTCAAATCCTTTTTGCTAGTAAGTACCCAGCTCTGAAGCGCGGGCTGGAAACGAGGCATGGCATAACCAAGGATCTTTCCGATGAAATACGCTGCCAATAGAGTACCGATTCCAATAGCTCCGAGCGTATGGATAAATACTAAACAGATGATGCCTGCCAATACTACATTCAGCAAGTCGCTGGTGATCTTTGCTTTCCCAAATTTCATTTTGAATCGGTCACTAATAACATACGTTAAGGCATCGTAAGGCATTAATGGTAATTTCGCGGTGAAATAGGCCAGCAATCCGGCAGAAATAACATACAGACTGACTGCTAAGTATATGTATCTTCCCAGCAGTGTTTCAGGAGCAGACAATAATTGAACGATTGCCAGTGTCAGATCCATGAAAACACCAAATAGAAATACGATTATCAGCTGAACGATGAATTCACGCAGTCCAATACGTTTTTCTGTCAACAGAATCTGAATAAAAACAAATAGAATATTTGCTAATACAGTGGTAGTCCCAATAGTTAATCCTGAAGTGAGTGAAATCGCGTATGCTAAAGATGATACGGGGGAGACGCCGAGGTTTGCCTGTATTGAAAAGCTGACACCTAACGATAATAAAAATAATCCTGTTATATATAGAATGAGTCGTTTCGTAATACTATTCATATTGGATAAGGACCTCAGCTTTCTGACTCGTTATATCCATTTTAGCATGGAATAGGAAATATGAATAATATATAATTATAAGAGAACGCATACATAAAACAACTAGTAAAGTAATAAATAGTGGGCAAGTTCAACGGATAAAACAGCGCCCCAATGGGAAATAAGGAACCAGCGGACTCTAGTTCCAGTAGAATAGAAAACTATATTGGTAAAAAAAGTGCATGATTTTTATTTGGCCAGAAACAGTTAGCGGTTCATTCAGTCAATTATTGACCGAATGAGGATAGTTGCTGGCTGTTCAATAGATGTAAGGAGGGAGCCGTCGGTGGCGAATGTAAATTTAGCAGTTATATATTATAGTGCGACAGGCACGAATTATCAGCTCGCCAGATGGGCAGCGGAAAGCGGTCAGCAGGCCGGTGCGCAAGTAAAAGTGCTGCGTGTGGAGGAATTGGCATCACAAGATGTAATTGACAAAAATGAAGCCTGGAAAGCGCATAGAGAAGAAGCGAAAGATGTGCCTATAGCGACGGTCGAGGATCTAGTGTGGGCAGATGCAATCATTTTCAGTGTGCCGTCAAGATTTGGAAATATTCCATCTGAGATGAAACAATATCTAGACGGGACAGGAGAAGTTTGGTCACAAGGCAAGCTGGTTAATAAGGTAGTCAGTGCAATGTCCTCAGCTGATCATCCGCATGGCGGTCAGGAATCGACCATTAAGGCACTTTACACGACAATGATGCATTGGGGTGCAATTATTGCAGCGCCGGGTTATTCTGATCCTTCGATATTTTTAGCTGGCGGGAACCCATACGGAACCAGCGTAACAGTGGATAAAGAACATCATCAGATTAAAGATGCAGAAAGTGCGGTAAGGTACCAGGGAGCGCGTACAGTTACTATTTCCTCTTGGATTAAACAGGGACGCAACAGGTGGAATGAATAGAACGCAGCAAGGGGGCACTGGCTTCCTTGCTGTTTTTTTAAAAAATTTTATCAACAGATGAAAAGCATGATATGATAGATGAATATAAATGAAAGCGCATCCAATTGTTATCTTTAAAAGTAATGTACGTTAGGAGGGAACTGCTATGGAGATGGTCCTTCGGCAAAAGCAGGAGTTGGGTCTGCACATGACAACAGAGCTTCGCCAGGCTATTGAGTTGCTGCAATTATGCACATATGACTTGGAACAATATATTCGGGAGCAGGAACTGGAAAATCCTCTTATTGAATTAACAGAGCCAAAACTAGATCATTCATTTGAGGAACGGATCACCCGATCGTATGCCAGTTCAGAATCTGATTCACAAGAATGGGTGAAGCAGGATGAAGAGGGGAAACGTGACCAGCTGATTCAACAGATAA
Organism: Sporosarcina sp. P37; assembly: GCF_002109365.1. Classification (NCBI taxonomy): domain Bacteria; kingdom Bacillati; phylum Bacillota; class Bacilli; order Caryophanales; family Caryophanaceae; genus Sporosarcina; species Sporosarcina sp. P37. The sequence goes on along the minus strand of NZ_CP015349.1, from coordinate 1,279,839 downwards.
ATGTCAATTTTCCTGATGAGAAAACGAAGCAATTTCTGAAGCGGCTGATTCACAGCCTGGATGACAACGGCTATCTATCAGCAGAAATGCAGTCAGTTACGGGAGTGGAAAAAGGAATTGAATTGCTGCAGCAAATTGGTCCCCCTGGCATCGGTGCGCGCAATTTGCGGGAATGTCTGCTGCTGCAGGCCAGGCAGAGCGAGGATTGTCCTGAATTTGCTGAAACGTTCATTGCGGATTATTTACCGCTTGTGGCGGACAGGAAATGGCAGGATATTGCGAGAGGGATGAATATCACAATGCCTCACGTGAAGGAATTGTATGACTTTTTATTAACGCTGAATCCCAGACCATGCCCGGAGCTTGCAAATACAAAGACGGAATTTATGGTTCCTGATGTGATCGTAGAAGAAAAACAAGGCAAGCTGACGTTTCATCTGAATGATCAGGAACTGCCAAAGATCAGTCTGCGCAAGGAATATGTATCTTCACTGAAAGGGAAGTCTGAACTTTCTAACTACCTGCAAGGCTATCATAAACAGGCGCAATGGTTATTAACGAGTATAGAACAGAGGCGCACTACGATGATCCGTATCGTCACGGATCTTCTGGAAAAACAGCAAACATTTTTCCGGCAAGGCCGTGAAGCTTTACAGCCTATGACATTAAAAGATATTGCAGACAGTATCGAAATGCATGAATCGACAATCAGTCGGGCGGTGTCGAATAAAGTAATACAAACACCAGCGGGAACTTTTGAAATGCGTTCATTATTTACGTCCAAGCTTGCAGCGCAAAACGGAGAAAGTGTTTCGCAATCGTCTGTCAAAGCAGCGCTGAAAGCACTCGTGGCAGATGAAGATAAGCGAAAGCCTTTATCCGATCAAAAAATTGCCGACTTTTTCTTAAAGGAGCAAGGAGTGACAATTTCACGCAGGACGATCAGTAAGTACCGGGAAGAATTGCAGATTCCCCCATCCAGTAAAAGAAAGTCAATCTTATAACAAGGGGAAAAGCCAATCACATGCGATTGGCTTTTTTGCTGTAACAACAACTAATTATTTCACTTGCTCTTTAGTTTCAATCTTCTTCGGTTCTTCATCATCGTCCATGATGTCTTTTGCAGACTTTTTAAATTCTGCCAGCGTTTTACCTACAGCTGATCCCACCTCAGGTAATTTGCGGGGGCCGAATAAAATTAGAACGATCACTAAAATAATGATTAATCCGGGAACTCCAATTGCAGCCAAATTCATAAATACTCCTCCTCTTCTTCGCGCGTAAGAAACAGTCTTTATCTGTATAATAACCGGTTTTTGTTCATCTGAAACACGATATATACAACTTTTCACTTCAGAAGAAAATGGCAAAAAGAAAATTTATAAATGATTAAAGTTTCCAAGGATTGGACAAACTGAAATTCAATCAGCGTGATCAGAAAGAAGTGATAAGTGTGGATGAATTAACGGGACAAACAGAAATGCCGGCTTATTTTAACCGGCTTGTCAAAGGATTGGCACCTTCTGCTGATATAGTGAAAAAGACATTGAAAAGCAAAGAAAAAGTTGTTCATTTGCTGTATTTAAAAAGCGTGGTAGATATGGCTCAGCTTCAGGAAATCCTGATTAAGCCTTTTTATGAGATGTCACAGGAACATAGTTTTTCAGAATATATAAAATCACTGCCATACGATACCAAAATGCCGACAGGGGATCAGGAAGTGCTAATCGAAATCACGAAGGGCAATGTTTTTGTGATGATGGATAAGCAAATCACATTACTTGAACTAAAATTAGTAGCGGCGAATACAGTCCAGGATGCTATTATGGAACCGACAATTCATGGACCCCAGCTTGGCCTCAGTGAGAGTATAGAAACAAATATAAATTTGATTCGGCAACGTTATCATAAACCGTCTTTAATTATTGAACCGATGCAGTTGAACGATATTTCTAATCGTGATATCGCATTAGTCTATGACGAAGGAAAAGTGCATCCAGGGCGCTTAGAAAAAGTCAGGGAACGAATTCAGTCATTGGAAGTCGAGCTGGTTCAGGCCTCGGGGGATTTACAGTATTACTTGAATAGCCAGAAATACAGTTTATTTCCCACCAGTATGCTGACTGAACGACCAGACCGGATTCTTCACAATGTGGCGCAAGGTAAAGTCGTTATCATGGTGGATGGAAGTCCGCATGCCATAATTGCACCTGTAGTGTTTTTTGATTTTATGGTGTCTATGGAAGATGAATACTATCCATTTTGGGTTTCGATATTAATTCGTTCTCTTCGGTATGGAGGGCTGTTTACCTGTATTACGCTGCCTGCGTTATACGTAGCAGTGACATCCTATACACCGGATATTTTCAGAACGGAACTCGCGCTGACCGTAGCGGCCAGCCGAATTGGCGTACCGTATCCGTCTTTTATTGAAGTATTTTTCATGCTGATATTTATCGAACTGTTGACGGAAGCGAGCATACGGCTGCCCAATGCAATCAGTGCGACCGCTACCACAGTCGGCGGACTGATACTCGGAACCGCTGCAGTAGAAGCTGCCTTGACTTCCAATATTATGGTAATCGTTGTGTCATTGGTGGCGATTTCCACATTCGTTATACCGATCAGTGAAATGGGTTATGCCATCAGGGTCTGCCGTTTTTTATTATTACTGTATACGACGGTATTTGGTTTGGCGGGTGCACTGCTAGGATTATTGGGATTGATGCTGTATTTAGTTAACAAAGACAGCTACGGTGAGCCGTATTTACGGATGTTCTGGCAAAACCGCCGGGAAGAATTGAAGGCGGATGATTCATGAGCCGCTTTGTTTATTTTTTACTGTTATCCAATATGGCCGCAAATCTTATTGCTGCGGGCCCCAGAATCTTATTCAGTAAAAGTGAAGACGGGGCGATTGTTGCAATTATTATGGGATTGTTTTTTGGAGTATTTATGAATTGGGCTTTAATTACTTCGCTCAAAGCGTTTCCAGGAAAAAGTTTGCCCGAAATTTTGACGCAGTATGTTAGCGGATGGATTAAAGTTCCGGTCCTGCTTTTCCTTGGCGGTATTTGGTACACTGCAGGTTTTCAGACGTTAATTACGTATATTGATATTCTTCTGCGATTTCTGACACCCGAAATGTCGGTATATACAGTCATTTCGATGTTTGTCATAGTAATCAGTTATAGCTTAATCATGCAAAGCAGAAACGTATTATATATGCTTGAACTCGTTTTTATCCTGTTTTTTCCGGTTGCAGTGTATTATGTGGTGAAGATTTACTTTGCAGAACAAATGAATTGGGATTATGTTGTGCTGGCTATGACGTATATTGACAATCCGCCAAGTTATCTTGTGTTTTCCACTACAGCTTTCTATTTTGTTGGGGCATTCGATATAATTATTTTCAATTCATTACTTAAGAAAAGAATGAAATTTGGCATAAAACAAGCATTGATTGTATTCTCTTTGGGCACGTTTACAGTCTTCACAAGCTACTTTATTCCAATAGGCGTATTAGGATTTGATGATATTGAAAATATTCTTTATCCATGGATTCTTACCAGTGATTCCATTCGGATGAAGTATGGAGTAATTGAGCGTGTAGTTTTTATCTTTTTAATTCTTTTCCTGGCTGTGGCATTTGTAAATATTATTCTGCATTGGCATGTTGCATATAAGCTGTTTGAAAGTGTATTCGGCATGGAAAAGTTAAGTGCAGGTATTCGTAAGTACAGCAGTATGGCAGCAGTAATTATAGTGTTTTGGACTGCCGCATTTTTTATAACGTTAAAAGTGACAGACTATGATTTATTTCTTTACAGTCAGTATTTCTTTCAGTTAATTCCAATCGTATTTGTCGGTTTGATGATACTCATGCTGCTGGTGAACAGGAGGGCAAGGTCATGAAACTCCCCTTAATTACTAAATGGTTTGCCGTCATGTTGTGTATGAGCAGTGTATTGCTGCAGTCAGGTTGTGCATTTAAAGATATTGATAAGCTTCTATTCGTCTCCGCGATAGCGATTGATCCGGCTGAACATCTGGAAAATGGTTATAAAGTCACGCTGAAAGTTGCCCTTCCATTCGGAGCGATAAAAGAGAGCAATAAGCCGAGTTACGCTTATCTTTCCCGTGAAGGAGAATCGGTGGGTGAAGCTATTCGGATGCTGGAAACACATGTGGATAAAGTATTGGAGCTTGGTCATATGAAAACGATAATCGTCAACGAGAAATTATTGACGAATCATATGCAATCATTTATGGATTACTTTATTAGACGGGGAGATATCCAATTAATTGCGTACGTTGCAGGTGCCAGACCTTCAGCGGAAACCGTTTTAAAAGTAGAGCCCTCGACCGAAGCGCCTGCATCGGTTGCATTATTCAACTTTTTCGGAAGAACTGCAAATGAAAGTCCGTTCATTGTAACTACCTTTTTATTTCAATTGAGAAGGGAAGTTTTGGCAAAAGGTATTAATCCGGTGCTACCGTTAATTGAAACGAATGATAAGCATGATGAACTAATAGTGAATAATGCTGTTGTAGTAGACCATCAGCGCGACCCGAAAGTATTATCCACCGTTGAAACGAAATACTATAATTCATTGCTGAAAGGTGCATCAGGACTTACGTATTTGGTTAAAGACGAGGATCTTAAGTTGTTAATAGATGTTAGCCAAAGTAAGATGAACTATCGCTTTGTTACTAAGAATGGAAATACAACGCCTGATGCCATAGAAATGCACTTCAAAATAAAGGGCGTTATAAAAGAGGCGAACAAGAAAATACTGCTTTCAAATTTAGAGGAATATAATCGTCTGGCATCAAAGGAAATGAAAAAGAAAATCAAACATTTCCTGACTGAAATGCAAGAAGAGAAACTGGATCCTGTAGGGTTTGGATTGCGTTTTCGTACTACCCGTCTGCATAAAGAAAGTTTATTTGCTGAATGGGAAAAAGCGTATGCAGATATGGAATTTACAATCCATGTAGATGTCGATTTGCAAGGGGCAGGGTCGATAGAATAACCATTGCGAAGCTGTCGCTTATCCTCATCATCCGCAGTAAAAAAAGAGTTATTCTAAGAAGTCATGAAGATGACTTCTTGAATAACTCTTTTTTCTTATTTTCTTTGGTTTCGCCGCTCTTTGTTTGGCATGCTGTCTGGCTGCTGCCGTTTCTCATCAAAAGTAAACTCTTCGCCAAACTCCACGTTTTCCGGCTGTTGTGTTCTTTCGTTCTGAGAATGCTGTTTCCGCTGCTTTCGTTCCTGCTTCTTCATAAGAATCCCCGTCCTTTTGTGTTGTTAGACGATTTTCATCCACGTGATTAGAGTGAGCAGAAACAAAGCTTTTATACATGAAAAAACTCCGCTTACGATAGACGGTCAGCGAAGTTTTGCAGTGATTAGTTCAGGTGAAGCGGCGGAGGGATAATCCACCCTTTTGATTTGTTCAGGCTCAGCAATTTAGCGCCGAATGCAGTCTTTTCCATATGACATTTTGCAAACATTGCCGCCACGTCTTCACGCAGACACTGACCCATTGCCATACTGCATGAAACGAGGCCCTGTCCTACGTTAATCGATATGGCTCCGCTTATTTCCGGATCCATAAAGCGTGCGCCGGCTGGGATATCCTCTGCGTTAGCTTCGGGTCTTTCGGGCAGAGAAGGCGGAGGCGTGATGCCATTTGACTTCAACACTTTACCGAAGTCCTTATTTTCCGCTTTCATCATCTTAATCGCTTCTTGAAGCAGCCGGATCAACTCTGGATCTTCTGCATGATTAACGAAGGCTTCGTAGCCGCTGATAAGACCGTTGTTTGCACCCATAAATGACCAAATAGCTGTGATCTCCCCGTAATGCAACGGTTGATCTTTTGGATTACCATCTAAAATACCCACAGAAACTCACTCCTCATATTGTTTTCGTATTCAGAAGTAGTCTCTGCAGATATCATTTTTTTATACGTTATTTTTTATAAGTCGTTACAAAAGAAGGCCTTGGGAAGATATTAGGGCGCTGATCGACACCTTCTTTTGTGCCGCGTTTCGCGTGTGCTTTACCGTATGCCTGTGAGGACTGCCAATTATGGAATGACTCTTCATCTTCCCACATCGTCAGAATTACATATGTATCGGAGCTGACAGGACGCAGTACCCGAATCGCAACAAAGCCCGGCTCCGCTTCAATCAGACGTGCCCGGTTATTGAAGCGCTGCTCAAAAATTTCACGGCCTTCTTCTGTTACAGGAATATTATTCAAAACGGCAAAACGTCCTGAAGGCAAATCACCGCTCTGGTCTAAAATTTCGTATTCAACCGCATTGTCGAGCGTTGTCGTTTCCGCTTCTTGCAATACAAGCACTTCTTCGTCATTATTCATCAATGACACACGAGTTTCTTCCGGCAGATTTCCTGCTTCTTCCAATGGGCCTGTCCATTTAAATAATTTCATGCAGAACACCTCATTCGTTTCTATTTTATTCATACTGCTTATTATAACCAATAATTGAAAGTGCTTTCAATGAAAAAGGAACGGCAACATATATGGTTTATCAGTCAGAAGATGCGGGAAGAGTGAAAATAACATACCATTTGGAGGCGATCAAATGAATCAGAAATACGAAGAAGTACTGACGGTATTGGAGGAGTGCGTGAAAGCATGTAATCATTGTTTCGACGCATGTCTAAGAGAAGAAGATCTGCAGATGATGGCTGACTGTATACGATTAGACCGTGAATGTGCAGATGTCTGTACATATGCTATTCAGGCGATTACAAGGCAAAGTCCGTTTACAGACAAAATTTTGAAATTATGTGCGGAAATTTGCGATGCATGTGCCGAAGAATGCGGAAAGCACGAACACGACCATTGCAAAAAATGTGCGGAAGCATGCCGCAAATGCGCAGAAGCTTGCCGAAATGCAGCATAACTTTTAATACAAGGAAGAGAGAGACTGGGACATAATATGAAAAAAGCGTAAAGGAGTTTATTCCCTTACGCTTTTTTATGTCTATTTTTTAATAAATACTTTGCAAAGCATTTGAGTGGAGCGCAGGGGAACGGACTTTATTTTTAGTTTTGTCCCAGCCTCTTTTCTTCTGCTTTCCTCTTCCTTGTTACAAAGAGAGCAGGCAGGTATAATTAAGGTTGATGAGAAACGGGGGATACAGAATGAAAAGGGAAGATCTGAATACGGTCAGTGCAATTGAAGAGACAGACGGATCCATTATTGAACTGACAATCGACACGATAAAAACAGAAGCGCGTAATTTCTGTATGTATCAGGAGCAGGTGAAAGTCCCGCATTTGTACGGTACGACTGACGGGAAAGCTGTAGGCACTTACATTGAGCATGAGTTTAAAGAGTATCTGACTGAAAAGTACTCGTTCTCCAAGGGGAATTCTGCCAGCGGTATTGACCTGCCAGGGGAAGAAATTCTGACTGATATTAAAGTTACATCCGCAAGACAGCCCCAATCCTCATGTCCTTTCAAATCCGCGAGCCAAAAAATCTACGGCCTCGGTTATAATCTGCTGTTGTTCGTTTATGAAAAAGTCGATGATCCAGTCACGCGGACAGCCACATTCAAATTTGTCAGCTGTGCGTTTATTGATAAAGCGAGAACTGCTGATTTCCAAACGACTAAAATGATCAACACGATTTTAGACAATGACGGGAATGCGGATGACTTGTTTGCTTTCTTTGAGGATAAAAACATTCCCGGAGATGAAATAGTCTATACACATCTGGCCAATGAAATTTTGGCTAATCGTCCTAAGCAAGGCTATCTGACGGTCTCGAATGCATTGCAATGGAGACTTCAGTACAAGAGAATTGTAGATATGCCTTCATCAATCGATGGAATTGAAAAAATCGTATGAACAACAGTCTGAAAGTATGGGAACAGATCGTTCAGTCGTATGAAACATCTGATGTGAGTCTGCTGAATGAACAAATGCGGGATGCTTACGGAATCAGTAACTTCTTTAAAGACAGCGAAGAAGTCCGGTTTTGGAAAGAGTCATATAAAGATGGGGAATTGCAAGTGGGAATTAGAGAGTTTGGAGATTTTCAAACTCCTGAGGACCTGGCTGACAGAGTTTGTAAAGTTCTTTTGAAAAAGGGAATCAGCCCAGCTGTATTAATAGAGCCTACGTTCGGAAAAGGGAACTTTATCCGCGCCGCCCTGCAGAACTTTGAAGAGATAGATCGGGTATATGGGGTAGAAATTCAAAAGCAATATGAAATATATTTTAAAAAGTTCATCTTGGAAAATAACCCGGTTAAGTTTCTAGGAAGAGATAAACTTACAATGGAAATACATCAGGACGATTTTTTCACACATACATTTCCTGAACATCTGCTTGAAGGGGAAGGGGAAGTACTGGTGCTTGGAAATCCGCCCTGGATTACTGTCGCTGAACTTAGCACATTAAGCTCTGCCAATATGCCGGAGAAATCCAACTTCAAAAAATACAGCGGACTGGATGCCATCACGGGGAAGAGTAATTTCGATTTATCAGAGTACATTATTACCCAGCTGCTCACTTTGTTGAACAAGACAAAACAAGGGACGCTTGCTATGCTTTGTAAAAATTCTATTGCCAAAAACATTGTCCATTCGCTGTCCAATCAGGAGTGGAACATTACTACATTGGAACTGTATAACTTTGACGCGAAAAAAGAGTTCGATGTTGCTACAGATGCGTCACTTTTCTTGGTCAGGTTAGGGGAAAAAGGGAAAGTCCGCGTAAATACTTGCGACGTCTACAGCTTGTCAGATCCTGATGCCAGGATGAAATCATTCGGCTGGGTCAATCAAAAGTTTGTATCAGACGTTGAATCTTATGAACTCAGTGCGGCAATAGATAATGTTTCTCCATTAGTTTGGCGGTCAGGTGTAAAGCATGATTGTTCCAAAATTATGGAACTTACCGTGACGGAAGAGGGTAAATTACTAAACGGCTTTAAAGAGTATGCAGACATAGAGGAAACGGATGTCTATAACTTGTTAAAAAGTTCTGATTTAAAAAAGGAGACTATTCCTAATAAAACCAGAAAAAAAGTCATAATTACTCAGCGGAAAATTGGCCAGGATACGTTATATATCAAAGACGAATCCCCGAACTTGTGGAAGTACTTGCAAGACAATAGGGGGTATCTGGATAAAAGAAAATCCTCCATTTATAAAGGAAAGCCGGATTTTTCTATTTTCGGGATAGGAGACTATTCGTTCGCTCCTTATAAAGTGGCAATTGCAGGTATGTATAAAAAATCAAATTTTTCATTAGTAATGCCAATCAATAATAAACCGGTGATGCTGGATGATACGTGTTACTTTCTAAGCTTTACTAAATATCTTGATGCGGTATTCACATTGCTGATAGTAAACAGTCCTATCGTTCAGGCATTCCTGCAGTCACTCGTATTCATTGATACGCAAAGGCCTTATACAAAAGATACGCTAATGAGAATTGATCTGATTGAGGTTTCCAGCCAATTAACTCTGGATGACCTTCTGGATTACGCAAAGGGATTTGATATCCATATCCCCTTTGGAGTTTCCGAAGAAGATTATGCAGATTATAAGCAAAGGCTAGCTGAAAATCCCGACACATTTTTCACAGGGGAAGCAGATTCAGCAAATATTCAAGAGGGATAAACCTTCATATAGTCAATCCCGCACTGCACATAGACAAAAAACACCTTCCATACGAAATGGAAGGTGTTTTTATGTCTTTATGTAAGCCGTCTTTGCCGTAGTTTAGTCATAGAAAGTTTTAAACCACCACTCCTCAAAGTGGGTGTTTGCGGAAAACGTTCCTGTATGTCCGGGCTGCTCTAAAGGAACCCGGCATGCCATTTCCGTTTCGTAATAAACTCCCTTTTACAGCTTAAAGGTTAAAACTTAATGTCGTACGAGCAATACAGCCTGTAGATGTATCATACACCCGGCTATGTAAAAATGCAAATGTAAAATTCTGCTGCATCTTGAATCTTTGCCTGCTTGCCAAACGTAGAGTAATGAAACGAGAAGGAGTGATCATGTATGGAAACGCATGTGAACAACCCGGAAACACAAGAATTGATCACGAGGCAGACGCAAGAAATTACCGCTCTGAATCAGGAAGTGGAAGAACTGCGCAAAGAAGTGAAACAACTGCGTGATGACATTGAACTTATTGATGTGTTCCAAAAGAAACCTGTAATCGGAGCAGATGTAATAGGAGTCGTAGGATTTTATATTATTGCTGCGTTAGTTATTATTGGAATATTTTTTTAATGAAGCGACGCCGATATGATACTATAAAAGTAATAGGATTATAGGCGGAGGTGGTCGTGTTGAAAAGGGCAGTTACGGTCCAGGCGAACACGGTAGATGAGGCGATTTTACAAGCATTGGAGATATTAAAATTACATCGTGAACAAGTGCATGTAGAAATCCTGACGAATCCGGGCAGACGGCTGCATCAAAATTGGTAAAGCCTATGGAGGCACGGAAATTCAAGTGGGCAACCGCAAACATGTCTTCTCGAAAGATGCAGTAAATATTAACGCTCACTTAAACGCTGAAGGAGAGCTCGACCTTGGATGATGTTTAGACCACTTATAGTTGTGGAATAGTATTTGCAGAACATCATATAAGGAGTGAGTAGCATTATGGCTAAAATTGCAGCAGTACTTGGAGACATGTTTGAGGATTCGGAATACCTGAAACCGGCCGCCGCATATAAGGAAGCTGGTCACGAAGTAGAAGTGATCGGTGCGGAAAAAGGGTCAGAAGTGACCGGTTTGAAGGAAAATACAAAGGTGAAAATCGATAAAACAATCGATGATGCCAAATCATCTGATTACGACGCATTGTTTATTCCAGGAGGATTTTCTCCGGATATTTTGCGCGCAGATAATCGCTTTGTGAAATTCGCCAAAGAATTCATGGATGCAGACAAACCTGTATTTGCTATTTGTCACGGTCCGCAGTTACTGATCACAGCAAAAGCGCTGGAAGGCCGCGATGCAACAGGTTATAAATCTATTCGCGTGGATATGGAATACGCTGGCGTGAAATATGCAGACAAAGAAGTCGTGGTGTGTCAGAACCAGCTTGTAACAAGCCGTCAGCCGGATGACATCCCCGCTTTTAACCGTGAATCATTGAAATTGCTGGAAAAATAATAATAGTTCAGCCGTCCGGGTATTTACAGCCCGGGCGGTTTTTCTATGTGCATTTTCCGCTCATAAAATTAACCGCGGGACCATACATTGGGGTATATTTTAAAATTCGTTGAAAAAGATTCTCAATTGCACTTGAAAATTGTTCTCAATGGGAGTATGCTAAAAGCAACGAATAACACGGAGAGACGATCGAGTCTTATAATTGAAAGGTCGGGATCTACTATGTATAAGATTGTTGCGTTGGCGGTACTGGCGGGAATTGGCTTAGGTGCGGCAGCAGGATTTTCATTTGGAAGCAAAGAACTGACAGGCATGGCGGCCGGACTCGCGGCGCTGGTGTTTATCGCAGCACCGGCGGCAGTAGTCTATGCAAGCGAAAAGAAAAAATGGCAGCAGGCGCATTAATCCATCACACGAAAACAACAGTCCGCACAGTCGATTCCATTCTGACTGTGCGGACTGTTTTATTTTACTTATTGTATCTTCACGCCTTCTGCAGCTTCCTTTGCAGCATAAAGGGCCTGTTTGACGTCAGCGATCAGGTCTTCCGCCTCTTCCACGCCGACAGAGAAACGCAGCAGACGGTCGTCTACGCCGCGGCGATTCCGTTCTTCAACCGGTATATCCATATGCGTTTGCGTAGTCGGATAGGTAATGAAGCTTTCCACTCCGCCCAAACTTTCAGCAAATGAAATTAACTTCATATTCTCCAGGAACGGACCGACCCACTCGCTGTTCTGTACACGGAACGACAGCATGCCGCCGACGCCTGCATACAGTACATCTGAAATGAGAGGTTCTTGTTCCAAATAGGAGACCATCGCTTTAGCATTGGCATCATGTTGTTTCATGCGCAAATGCAAAGTTTTCAGGCCGCGTACTACCAGCCAAGAATCAAATGGAGACAGTGTCGCTCCGATGGCGTTATGGCTAGTAAACAGTCGTTCACATAATTCTTCGCCTTTTGCCACGACAAGCCCCGCAAGCACATCATTGTGACCGCCGATATATTTAGTCGCGCTATGGATGACAATGTCTGCTCCTTCTTCAATCGGACGCTGGAAATAAGGGGTCAGAAATGTATTGTCAACGATGAGCAGCAGTCCGTGCTTTTTGGCGAGCTCTGCATAAGTGCTGATTGTAATATTTTGCATTAATGGATTCGTAGGCGTCTCCAGGAAAATAGCTCTTGTGCGTTCCGTGATAGCCTGCTCCACTTCTGAAACATTTTCAAATGACAGATAGTTTGTCGTGATGTTATACGTATTTTTGTATTGAGTAAACAGACGGTACGTACCGCCGTACAAGTCTTCAGGCGCAAGCAGTTCGTCCCCGGTTTTGAAAAGAGATAAGATGAGCTGAATGGCTGCCATACCGGAACTGCACGCGAATCCCTGATCTCCGGACTCCAAATCTGCGATTCCATCTTCAAGTACAGAACGTGTGGGATTTTTTGTTCTCGTGTAATCATACCCCGTAGATTTGCCGAGCCCGTCGTGATGGTAGGCTGTCGACATATAGATTGGCGGATTAACCGCCCCTGTTTTTTCGTCACTGTGATTGCCTAGTTGTACTAATCTCGTTTCTAATCCGCTGTTTGTCATGAATATCCATCCCTTCAGAAAAAAATAAAAGAGGACCTCTTCTTTTCGAATAGGCCCCCGAACATACAAGTGTATAGATTATTCTCATCTTCAAGGTGGACTCACCCTTGGAATTAGCACCGTGCCTGAGCTGGTTGCTGAGACTTCGCCGGGCCTATCCCTCCGTCTCTCTCGATAAGAATATTCACAATATAAGCAAAAGTGTTGACGAATTCATTCTATCATGTGTAAATAACGGATGCAAGTTTCCATTCAATCATCAATTGATGTCTTTTTATTTCAGTAAAATTATTGCTATACTGATAGACAATATGTATCGGTGAAGGAGGATTTTCATAATGGCTTGGGCGTATGTTGCATTAGCCGCTGTTGTAGAGATTTTCTGGGTTGTCGGTCTCCGATACTCGGAAACGGTCTGGCAATGGGCGGGAACGGGCGCAGCGATTATTTTCAGTTTTTACTTCATTATAAAAGCATGTGAAAAACTGCCTTCAGGAACTGTCTATGCAGTCTTTACAGGATCAGGAGCCGCAGCCATTCTGCTCGTTGATATATTTGTCTTCCATGCAGGGTTCACCTGGATTACGCTGTCTTTCATTGGATTAATTGTCATTGGGGTTGTCGGTATTAAAATGACGACAGATGAACATGGAGAGCAGAAGGGGGACGGCTGACAATGGCATGGGTTTATTTAATTATTGCCAGTCTTGGCGAAATTTTCGGTGTAATGAGCATCAATTATTACTTACAGAACCGCTCCGTAAAACGCCTGTTACTGATCGTCGGAATCTTTGGTTTTGGGTTTGTTTTTCTGTCATTGGCTATGCGGGAAATTCAGATGAGTACTGCTTACGCGGTATGGACAGGCTTAGGCGCAGCAGGTGCGGTGTTAATGGGGATATTGATTTTTAAGGAGCCGGCAAGTGGTAAGAGACTGTTCTTCTTATCACTCATTATTTTAGGTGCAGTAGGATTAAAATTATTCGGCTGAATGAAAGGCGGTGCTGATGATGATTTACTGGAACAGTTTTGATATAGAGCATGGCCTTGTTGCGCTTGCTGCAACTGAAAAGGGTGTCTGCTACATCGGTCTTGGAGAAGGCAGTGAAGAACGTATGAAAAACTGGCTGTCGAGGCAGTTTGGTGAAGCGGCAGTTATGCAGGATGCAGACAGATTATCGGATGCTGCAGCAGAAATCAGCAAGTACTTGTCCGGTGAAATCCGCCAATTTGTTTCACCGTTCGATAGCATCGGCACGTCATTTCAGCTTGCTGTTTGGGAAGTGCTGCGGGACATTCCCTATGGCGAAACTGCTGCCTATTCAGATATCGCAGAATCAATCGGACGTCCGGCTGCTGTCCGGGCCGTTGCATCGGCAATTGGAAAAAACCCTTTGTTGCTGATAGTTCCGTGTCACCGGGTCATTGGAAAAAACGGAAGTCTGTCCGGCTATCGTGATGGGCTCCAATGGAAAGAACGCTTACTTTGTCTGGAGAAGGAATTTGCAGGACTTTGTTGAACCGGCTGATACCGCAGTGCGTGCATCAGAGACCTCGTGCGGTTTCTGCGGACAGTGCGCGATGTCCGGGATAAATATATAAATTAAAAAAGAGCCATGGCGGGTTCTTTTTTATTTGTATCTGCCTGTCTGTCACAAATTTTTAGATGTTGTAACCTATCATTCAAATTATCGATTATAATGAATACTGGAGACAGGAGTGAATGACTTGCAATATAAGCAGATTAAGCCTAAAAAGATATATGAAGAAGTAGCAGATGCATTGGTTCATCTGATCCGGTCCGGAAAATTAAAGCCTGGAGATAAATTAGATTCTGTCCAGCAGCTGGCACAAAATTTCAATGTAGGAAGATCGGCTGTCCGGGAGGCCTTGACATCCTTACGGGCGATGGGCTTAATTGAAATGCGTCAGGGGGAAGGGACGTATGTATTGGAATTTTCATCAGACGGCCTGAAGTTCCCTCTTCATAGCGCGATGCTCATGAGCGAAGAAGATGTTTTTCATTTGCTTGGCGTCCGAAAAATATTAGAAGCAGGGGCTGCACACGCGGCGGCTGTTAATAGAACAGATGAGGATCTAGTAAAGATGGAAGAAGCTCTAGTTGAAATGAAACAACACGCAGGCGATATCGTCCTGGGTGAAAAAGCAGATTTAGATTTTCATTTTGCAGTTGCCCGTGCAAGCGGCAATCCGATCTTGGTCAGTCTGATGAATCACGTATCAGATTTAATGAGTGAATCCATGAGAGAAACGCGAAGAATTTGTCTGTATTCGAAGACTGCGGCCGCAGACCGTCTGCATGAAGAGCACGAAGCAATACTTACAGCCATCAAAAATCAATCGCCTGATGCTGCGGCACTGAATATGCAGGCACATTTACAAAATGTAGAATCAGTTTTATCCGAGTATATGCGCACGTTACATCCATAATCCGTTTCACCCGTTCTATATGCGGGTGATTTTTTTATCAGAAAATATAGTAAACGTCTGTTCATATGAAAAGATCTATAGTATGCTAGAAAATAATTAAGTCATCTGATGACCTGTTGACTAGAAAAATTCCCAAAATGAGGTGAATGAAAATGAAAGTAAGTTTATTTATTACTTGTCTGGTGGATATGTTTTATGCAGAGACCGGCAAAGACATGGCGGAAGTATTGGAGAAACAAGGTTGTGAACTGTCATTTCCTAAAGGCCAAGTCTGCTGCGGACAGCCGGCCTATAACAGCGGATATGTAGAAAGCTCAAAATCCGCTATGAAGAATATGATCAAGGCATTTGAAGGAGCTGACTATGTAGTGACCCCCTCCGGGTCCTGTGCCGCGATGTTTAAATTATATCCGGACGTATTTAAGGATGATCCGAAGTGGCTGCCGAGAGCGCAAGAGCTGGCAGACAAAACGTATGAGTTCACGCAATTTCTTGTCAATGTTCTGAAGACAGAAAATGTAGGAGCGAAACTGACAGGAAAAGCAACGTATCATCCATCCTGCCATATGACCCGATTACTTGGCGCAAAGGAAGAGCCGGGGAAATTGCTGGCGCAAGTGGAGGGACTCGAGATGATCCCGTTGCCGAACGCACATAATTGCTGCGGCTTTGGCGGAACATTCTCCGTTAAAATGGGCGACATTTCTGAACAGATGGTAGATGAGAAGGTGAACAGCGCCATCATGACGGAAGCAGATTATGTAATTGGTGCAGACTGCGGCTGCCTGATGAATATCGGAGGACGCGCTGAGCGTTCGGGTAAGCCGATCCGGGTCATGCATATCGCGCAAGTGCTGAACAGTCACGAATAAATCAGAAATGAGGTGATGCGAGATGGCTATGAAATTCAGCAAGAAAAACTTTACGGATCGTACTAAAGATAATATTTCTGACGAATTTATGCGGCAGGCAGTAGCAGGCGCACAAGAACGATTGCACGGCAGAAGGCTCGATGCAGCGGAAGAGCTGGGGAATTGGGAAGAATGGCGTTCGCATGGAGAAGAAATCCGTCAGCATGTGCTTGAAAACCTGGACTATTATTTGCATCAGCTGAGTGAAAATGTGGCAGCACGCGGCGGTCATGTGTTTTTCGCCAAGACTGCCGAAGAAGCAAGCGCGTACGTCAGGGAGGTCATCGAGAAAAAAGGCGGGAAGAAAGTTGTGAAGTCGAAATCGATGGTCACGGAAGAAATTAATTTGAATACGGTTCTCGAAGAAGCGGGCTGCGAAGTAATTGAGACTGATTTGGGAGAGTATATTTTGCAAATAGATGATCATGATCCGCCTTCTCATATCGTAGCACCGGCGCTTCATAAAAACAGAGAACAGATTCGGGAAGTGTTTGAAGAAAAATTGGGGTACCGCCGCACATCCAAGCCCGAGGAACTGGCGCTGCATGCCCGGGAAAAGCTTCGTCAAGAATTTTTGGATGCGGATATTGGTATTACGGGCTGTAATTTTGCGATAGCGGAAACGGGTTCAATCAGTCTGGTGACCAATGAAGGAAATGCGAGACTTGTATCTGCATTACCGAAAACGCAAATCACCGTGATGGGCATGGAAAGAGTGGTCCCTTCCTTTGAGGAGTTTGAAGTGCTTGTCAGTTTATTGACCCGAAGTGCAGTCGGACAGAAGCTGACAAGCTATGTGACTGCTTTGACAGGTCCGCGTGATGAAGGGGATGCGGACGGTCCGGAAGAATTCCATCTGGTCATCGTTGACAATGGCCGGTCCGAAATTCTCGGCACAGAGTTCCAGTCAGTTCTGCAATGTATCCGCTGTGCGGCCTGTGTCAATGTCTGTCCGGTGTACCGTCATATCGGCGGCCACTCGTACGGTTCGATTTATTCAGGTCCAATCGGCGCGGTACTGTCACCGCTGCTCGGCGGATATGATGACTTCAAAGAGCTGCCGTTTGCTTCCACATTATGCGGAGCCTGCACAGATGCCTGTCCTGTGAAAATTCCTCTTCATGAACTGCTTCATACACATCGCAGAATCATCGTTGAAGAAGAAGGGCGTTCGCCTATTTCCGAACGGCTTGCGATGAAAGCATTTGGAATTGGTGCGTCTTCCAATCCGCTGTATTCCATGGGAGCGAAGATGGCGGCTGCTGCAATGAAGCCGCTGACGAAAAATGACCGGATTTCAACAGGTCCCGGTCCATTGAAAGAATGGACAGATTTGCGGGAATTCCCGGCAGTCGGCAACACCCGTTTCCGGGACTGGTTCTATGATCAGAAAGGGGGCGAATGACTATGGCCGGAACCATTCAAAACCGCGAAAGTTTCCTCTCATCAATCGCTGCGCAGTTAGGCCGTGAACCGAAAATGAATGCAGACAAGCCTGTGTGGAAATATCAGCCGCAACGCAAAGTACTGCAGGATGCTTCGGCCGATGGATTGCTGGAAGTGCTGCGTGCACAGTGCGAACAAATTCATACCGATTTAATTGAGACAAAGAAAGCTGAGCTGCCCGCCGTGCTGCATGAAGCAGTAAACAGATATGGCGGGGGTCCGTTGTCGCTTTGGAAAGATGACCGATTTGCAGAATATGGATTAGATGAGCTGCTGGATACCATATGGCCTTCAGAACAAATTACCGTCAATAGTTGGGATGTTTCTCTTGGGGATAAAAATATTGAGCTTGCCGAGCAGGCCAATATCGGCATTACGTTCAGCGACATGACCCTTGCGGAATCAGGTACAGTCGTCCTGTTCAGCAGTGCGGATAAAGGACGTTCGGTCAGCCTGCTGCCTGCACATTACATCGCGCTGGTTCCGAAAAGTACGCTGGTTCCAAGAATTACTCAGGCATCGGATATGATCCGGCAGAAACTGGATGAAGGCGGGCAAGTTCCATCTTGCATCAACTTTATTACGGGTCCAAGCAACTCTGCAGATATCGAGATGAATCTGGTCATCGGTGTACACGGCCCTGTAAAAGCAATGTACATCGTAATAGATGATTGTTAGAATTCCGCAGTCTAAGTTCCGCAGAAAACGGGAACAGTTATTGAAATTCACTGAATAAAACGGAAGACCTATCCCGCAGAGATGGGCCTTCCGTTTATATTTTTTACTGCCGCGGACCAATTTCTTCCTGCAGCTGATCGACGTACTGCTTCGCTTCAAGCAAGGAAAAACCGAACACTTCCCGCGCCCGCTTTACTGCTTTCACAGTTTCCCCCTGTATAATCAGCAAACGAATAGAATCATCATCAACGGCAGGTCCCGGCAGACCCTCTGTCAGCTGCTCGAGCATAGACTGCTGACGCGCCAGCCGTCTCTCAATGCCGTGTAATTTCTGTAAAATGTAAAAACTGAAAAACACGATAAACACTATGGCGTAAATGAGCATATTCATCCCCCCGTAATAATTCTACGATTAAATTACATAAAAGTTTCAGAAAACATTTCATGCGCAGGTGGTTACTTTGCTGAGAAACAGGGAAAATAGTGTATAATGACACTATTATTGCAACGGAAGAAGGAGACGACTATGACTTCATCATATCAAGACGACAGCTTGGCGTTACACACAGATTTATACCAAATTAATATGGCCGAATCATACTGGGCAGACGGAATTCATGAACGGAAAGCCGTGTTTGAAGTGTATTTCAGAAAAATCCCGTTTGGCAACGGTTATGCGGTATTCGCGGGTCTCGAACATGTATTGAAGTATCTTGAAGAATTTTCATTCACAGAAAGTGATTTAGCCTACTTGCGCGAAGAGCTTGGATTCGCTGACGATTTCCTTGACTACCTCAAAGGCGTCCGTTTCACAGGCGATGTGTACTCCATGAAAGAAGGAGAGCTCGTTTTTGCAAATGAACCGATTATCCGCATCGAAGCAAATCTAATCGAAGCGCAGCTGATTGAAACGGCGCTGCTGAATATTGTCAATTATCAAACGTTAATCAGCACTAAAGCAAGCCGCATTAAACAAGTGGTAAAGGATGACGTCGTGATGGAATTCGGCAGCCGCAGAGCGCATGAAATGGACGCAGCTATTTGGGGTGCGCGTGCGGCAGTAATCGGCGGTGTCGAATCAACGAGTAATGTGCGCGCCGGCAAACGGTTTGGCTTGGACGTTTCAGGCACACATGCGCATTCGTTTGTCCAGGCATATAAAGACGAATACACGGCATTTAAAGTCTATGCACAGCGTCATAAAGATTGTGTGTTCTTAGTGGATACATACAATACGCTGAAAATTGGTGTTCCGACAGCTATTAAGGTAGCAAAAGAGCTTGGCGACAGCATTAACTTCATTGGGGTGCGGCTGGACAGCGGTGATATTGCGTTCCTTTCCAAAGAAACACGTCGAATGCTGGATGAAGCAGGTTTCCCGGATGCGAAAATTGTCGTCTCCAATGATTTAGATGAATATACAATTTTAAACTTGAAAGCCCAGGGCGCACAAGTCGATGTCTGGGGAATCGGCACCAAGCTGATAACGGCTTATGATCAGCCGGCGCTTGGAGCGGTATATAAAATCGTCTCCATCGAAAACGGTGACGGAGAGATGATGGATACGATTAAAATATCTGCCAATGTTGAAAAAGTGACGACGCCTGGACGCAAGAAGGTATACCGGATCATAGACCTGGAGAACGGTAAAGCGGAAGGCGATTATATTACGATGCATGATGAAGATCCGACAAAAGAAGAGCGCATCAAAATGTTTCACCCTGTGCATACGTTCATCTCAAAGTTTGTAACGAACTTTAAAGCGGTCAATTTGCATCAGCAAGTTATTCGCAGCGGAGAAGTTGTTTATGAAAACCCGCCTGTCTATAAAATCCGGGAATTTGCTCAGGACAACCTTTCGTTGCTATGGGAAGAATATAAACGTTCATTGAACCCCGAAGAATATCCGGTCGACCTCAGTCAGAAGTGCTGGGACAACAAAAGACGCAATATAGAAGAAGTGCATGAGATGGTGGACAACTATACAAACCAATGAAAGGGAAGTGGAAACGTTGACATTGCAGCAAGAAATTATCCAGACATTACGTGTGAAGCCGGAAATCGACCCGCAGCAAGAGATCCGCACTTCCATTGATTTCATGAAAGATTATTTGAAAAAGAATACATTTCTGAAAGGATTCACACTTGGCATATCGGGTGGTCAGGACTCCACGCTGGTCGGCAAGCTGGCGCAAATGGCGGTCGACGAGCTGAATGAACAGGCGGGTACAGAAGAATACCGCTTTTACGCCATACGTTTACCGTATGGCGTTCAATTCGACGAAGATGACTGCCAGGATGCGCTGCGCTTTATCAGGCCGTCGATCGTCTACTCAGTGGATATTAAAGAAGCCGTGGATGCCAGCGAGCGGGCTCTTCGCAGGGCTGGTCTCCACATCACCGACTTTGATAAAGGCAATGAGAAAGCGCGCGAGCGGATGAAGGTCCAATATTCAACGGCGGCGGTTCATCATGCCGTTGTGCTTGGAACAGACCATGCGGCTGAAGCGATTACAGGGTTCTACACGAAATTTGGTGACGGCGCAGCAGATCTCATGCCAATCTATCGGCTGAATAAGCGTCAGGGGAAACAGCTGCTGGAAGCGCTGGATTGCCCGCCGCATCTGTACAATAAAATCCCGACAGCTGATCTGGAAGGAAATAAGCCAGCTATCCCTGATGAAATAGCGCTGGGCGTGACGTATGAAGAAATCGATGACTATCTTGAAGGTAAAGAAGTGTCGGATGAAGCGCGCAAACAAATAGAAGGACATTATTTGCGGTCTGCCCATAAGCGGCACTTGCCAATCACTGTATTTGATGACTTTTGGAAATGAAAACTGCCGGCCTTTATCAGATAAAGGGCCGGCAGTTTTTCTGTTTGTCGGGCTTATTTGTTTCAGGTATGATGGTTTCATATAAAAACGGATTCAGTTCGTGGCGGAGGAGAACAATTATGCATTCACAAAGGATCGAACAACTGCTGAATAATATAGAAAAAGTCATTGTCGGCAAGCGTGATATTGCGGAATTAAGTATTACGGCGCTGCTGGCAGGAGGGCACGTATTGCTGGAGGATGTGCCGGGTGTCGGAAAAACTATGCTGGTGAGAGCTCTTGCTACATCAATCGGTGCCCAGTTTAAACGAATTCAATTTACGCCTGATCTGCTTCCTTCTGATGTATCGGGTGTTTCGATCTACAACCCGCAAACTATGCAATTCGAATTTCGTCCGGGTCCCCTGATCGGTAATATCGTACTGGCGGATGAAATTAACCGAACCTCCCCAAAAACACAGGCGGCGCTGCTGGAAGGAATGGAAGAAGCGTCGATTACCGTCGATGGCACAACTATCCAGCTGCCCAAACCTTTTTTTGTCATGGCGACCCAAAACCCCATTGAATATGAGGGGACCTACCCTCTGCCCGAAGCGCAATTGGATCGCTTTATTTTTAAATTGAAAATGGGCTATCCGACTAAACAGCAGGAAATGGAGTTATTGAAGCGGGCGGAACAGCAGATTCCGGTTAATCAAATTAAAGCTGTTCTGACAGTAGAAGAATTGCTCGAATTACAGCGGGATGTGCAGGAAGTCACGGTAGATGACACAGTTATTTCTTACATAGTAGATTGCGCAGAAGCGACACGCCGCCATCATTCAGTTGCATTGGGTGTCAGTCCGCGGGGGGCATTGGCATTGATGAAAGCGTGCCAGGCCTATGCATTTGTGAAAGGGCGTACGTTTGTTTTGCCGGACGACGTGCAATATTTGGCGCCATACGCCTTCTCACATCGGCTGATATTGCGTCCGGAAGCTAAATATGAAGGGGTGGAAGCCGCGGGCATCATCAGGGATATTCTTGGCCGGCTGGAAGTGCCGGTGAACCGCAGGTCTGCTACTATATGAAACATTTGAAATCATTCGGCCGGTTAGCGGGCGTTCTGGCAATCGGGGTAACCGCCTATGCATTCGCGAAATTTCAGGGAGGATTTGTCAGCTGGTTTATTTTCTACATGCTGGTGCCATTTGTCGCGTACTCCATCCTGCTATATTTGTATCCAATGCGTGATATACGTGTGGAACGGCATATTGAGGACCGCCATATAATGCGTAACGGGCAGGCGGTGATCCGTCTGATTATTAAAAGAAAGTGGCCATTTCCTTTGCCGTATATAATTCTTGCGGATAAACGGATACATGCGAAACAGACGCGGACAGTGAGGCAAATGGCGCTGATCGGCTTCAGGAGGACATACGAATATTCTTATGTGCTGAAGGATCTTACACGCGGCGAATATACGTTGCCTGCGGTTGAAATTGAACTGGTGGATTTTTTTAATTGGATAAGAAAAAAAGAAGTATTTGCTGTGCATGACACGTTCCTGGTCTACCCGAACGTAACCGGTCTAATGTATCAGTCAGCTGCTGGCGGAACAAGCGGTGGTCAGCGGCTTTCAGCTTATACGCCGGCAAAGGATGCAACGACTCCTTCGAGTGTAAGGGAATACGCGCCCGGCGACCGAATATCCCTGATTCACTGGAAATCATTTGCGCGCACTTCGAAGCTGATGACGAAGGAATTTGATGAGCAGCGTTCTGAACAATATACTGTGCTGCTTGACTGCGGTAAATCAGAGGCGTTTGAAGACGCAGTAGAGTTCGCTGCGTCCATAGTCGTCTCAGCAAGAGAGCATCAGGCCAAGCTGACATTCATGACAGCGAGTTCTCAGCCATCCTTATTTCCGCGTATGCAATCGGCCGATCAGACCAGACAGGCATTAGTTCACTTGGCTAAAATTCACTCTGATGATGCGCACCGCGTCTTGCTGCCGACGGAGAAGGCGGTATCTGAAGACGCGTTGCTTGTTGTTACAGCCGCTCTTCACTTAGATTTTATCCGCCGGGTGCTGCATTTTTACCGTAATCCGTCAGGCATGGTTTGTTTTGTGATGATTACGGATGAAGAGGAAGTAAAAAGAATGGATTCGGTTGTCAGCCAAGTGAAGCAGCTGGGCGTCAAAGTGCGATTCGTTCACCCGTCTGATCGTGCCGTGGCGCTGAAAGAGGCGGTGGCAGTATGAAGAAACAACGAATGAGCTGGAAAGTGCTTATATTTTTATACGTATTGAGCGCGATTTTACTGTGGGAATGGTTTATTCCGATTATGGAGCTGACTGATTTTGGCCACCCTGCTCTCTTTTTGCTGTATGTGGCATTATTCTTCATTTTGGCGCTGACGCGTCTGCCTTGGTGGATCAGCGGGATGGTCCAGCTTCTTTATATCGCATGGTCGATTCATTACATGTATTTTAATCAGCTGTCACTGTCGCTCAAGACGATTGGCATAATCCTAAGGGATGTGCAGCGCAATATTCTGCTGTTGTTTCAGGGCGAGCTGGGTGACCTGTCAAATTTATTCCGTACGTTATTGCTGTTTACATTAGTTTGGATGATCGCATATTTAATCCGGCATTGGATTGAAGTGCGGCAGAGCATGATGATGTTCTTTGGCATTACTGTGCTGTTTGTTTCTGTTCTGGATACGTTTACTCCGTACGATGGATCTTCTTCGATCGTCAGGATTATGATTATAGGAATGGTCATTACCGGGTGTCTTACAGCGCTGAAGCTGGCGGGCAATGACAGAGTCTCACTTCGCCCGAGGCGCATGCTGGTTCTTTTCTTGCCAGTCATGCTGATCGTTGGGGCTGTAGGGTTATTCTCCAGAAACGCCCCTGTACATCCGTCGGCATGGCCGGACCCAGTGCCGTTTTTATTATCATTAAGCGGAGCCGAAGATCAGGCTTCAGACAAAGGGCAGGCAAAAGCAGGTTATGATCCGGATGATTCTCAGCTTGGCGGAGCCTTCGTTCAAGATCACGGACTTGTGTTTGAAGCTGCGGTGGAAGACCGTCAATACTGGCGGATTGAAACAAAGGACACCTATACTTCAAAGGGCTGGCTGCAGGAAAGGGAAATGAATAAAAAATTATTATCGACCGGCGAAGAGCTGCATGCAACTCCGGAAGAAGCGGAAGTATCATCAGCAGTACTGAAGTTTGCAGAACCGCTGCCGTTCATTGCCGCGCCATATGGGACAACGAAAATATCCGAACCTGCCGGCATAGATCTGATGCATGAAACGGATGCAAATCGCCTGTATTTGCTGATGGGTCTTCAGGAGAAGGTGGAGCAATATGAAATACAGTATATGGCTCCTGAATATATGCTGTCCGAATTGCAAAAGCCGGAGATGGTGAACTATGAAACAGTTATAGAGGATTTGAATAGTTATTTACAGCTACCCGAAAACTTGCCTGAGCGGGTAAAAGAGCTGGCCCTGTCGATTACGGAAACAGAAACGAGTGTTTACAACAAAGCAAAAGCCATTGAGCAATACTTCAAAAAGAACGGCTTTTTCTATGACACGCAAAATGTAGCAGTGCCGGAAGATGAACAGGACTATGTTGATCAGTTTTTATTTGAGACGAAAAGAGGCTATTGCGACAATTTTTCTACTTCTATGGCAGTAATGCTCCGTTCCGCAGGCGTGCCGACACGCTGGGTAAAGGGGTTTGCTCCCGGTGAACCGGCATTAAAAGCGTCAGGGGAAAGTGTATATCGTGTAACCAACGACGAAGCACATTCGTGGGTGGAAGCGTATATACCGGAAATTGGCTGGATGCCGTTTGAGCCGACCATCGGTTTTACGCACCCGACTGATATTACATATGACATGCCAAATGACAGCCAAGAAGAAGAAGAGGAAATCCAAAAGCCTGTCCAGCCGGCAGCGGAAAAGCAGAAAGAATTCCAAAAGCAGCAAGGACAGCCGGCGCCATTTTTTAACGAACTGAAAGAGAAGCTGGTATGGCTCTTCACTAAGTGGTGGCTGTATGTGTCGCTTCTGGTCGCATCTGCCGTTGCAGGTATTGTCGTATTTAGTAAACGAAGCGGCTGGCTGCCTGGGTGGCATGTCAGACAATTACATGCTCAGCCGAATGGACGAGAGAAGTTTGAACAGCAATATAGACAATTATTGCGGCAGCTCGACCGTACCGGCATGCCGAAAGAAGCCGGCATGACACTTTCAAACTATGCAAACCAAGTGGATAAACGTTACGGCGGAGAACGCATGTCGGTCTTAACAGCAGCCTATGAAAAAGGAATTTACGGCAACGACTGGAAATCGCAGGATTGGGATAAGTTAAATGAAGTGTGGGAAGATTTAATTATTAGTACAACATGTTGATTTTTTAGCGAAATATGCGTAAAATATGTATTGAATCAATATTTGATATGACCTCGGCATATTTTGCACTACTGAACGTCAATCGTCATCGTATAGCATGAATTGTATTCTTTGGCGGAAGAGACGCGTGGAAAGTTGACTTTCTTACGCGTCTTTTGTAGTTGAGGCATGAATCAGCACTAAAAAATTGGAAGAGGTGGATCAGTTGTCAAATGCTCCTTTGTTAGTCGAACAAGAAAAAATTGTGGTTCTCGATTACGGCAGTCAGTATAATCAGCTCTTCACGCGTACGATCCGTGAATTTGGTGTGTACAGTGAGTTACATGCGCATACAACGACTGTTGAGGAATTGAAAGAAATGAATCCGGTCGGTATCGTGCTTTCCGGGGGTACAGCTTCTGCAGGAGATGCAGCAGCGTATGATATTAATCCGGAAATATTAAAACTTGGTATTCCGGTGCTGGGCATCAGTTACGGAACGCAGCTTATCGTCGAGCATTTGGGCGGTACAGTGGAAGTGAATGCGGACGGCGAAGGAAAAGAAGAATTGGTTACAGTGGATACCACATCTGCATTGTTCGCGGGACAAACAGAGAAGCAGAACGTTTGGGTGAAGGACAGTGCTCATGTAGCACAATTACCAGATGGGTTCACGTCTTCAGCAACGGACTCTGAAGGTAATATCGTCGCTGTTTCCAACGACGCACAACAGATCTATGCAATTCAATTCCATCCCGAAGAGCACCGTTCAGAACACGGCAAAGATTTTTTACGGCACTTCGTTTTTGAAATCTGTAAAGCCAAGGGCGATTGGACTATGGAACGATTCATCGAGATCGAAGTGGAGAAGATCCGTTCGACAGTAGGTGACCGCAAAGTATTATGCGCACTGAGCGGCGGAGTAGATTCTTCTGTCGTTGCTGCTTTAATCGACCGGGCGATCGGCGATCAGCTGACATGTATCTTTGTCGATCACGGCTTGCTCCGTAAAGGGGAAGTCGAGAGTGTTGTCAAGACTTTCAGTGAACAATTCAGCATGCACTTCATTAAAGTGGATGCGCGCAAACGTTTCCTGGACAAGCTGGCGGGTGTTACAGAACCTGAACAAAAACGTAAGATTATCGGTAATGAATTTATTTACGTGTTTGATGAGGAATCCGCTAAACTGGATGGTATTAAATTTTTAGCGCAAGGTACGATTTATGCAGACATTATCGAAAGTGGAACTGCTACATCTGCCACTATCAAGTCTCACCATAATGTAGGCGGCCTGCCTGAAGATATGGATTTCGAGCTGATTGAGCCGCTTCGTGCTTTATTCAAAGATGAAGTGCGTGCAGTTGGAGCGGAATTGGGCTTGCCGGAAGAAATCGTGAACCGTCAGCCATTCCCTGGACCGGGTCTCGGAGTTCGTGTACTTGGTGAGATCACAGAAGATAAGCTGGAAATCGTTCGTGATGCTGACTTCATTTTACGTGATGAAATTGCAAAAGCAGGCTTGGACCGTTCGATTTGGCAATACTTCGCAGTGCTGCCGAATATCCGCAGTGTCGGTGTCCGAAATGAACAGCGCTCCTATGATTATGCGATCGGTATCAGAGCGGTTCATTCAGTGGATGGGATGACAGCGGACTGGGCTCGTATACCTTGGGATGTACTGGAGAAAATCAGTACCCGCATTACGTCTGAAGTCGACCAGGTGAATCGCGTAGTATATGATATTACGGCAAAACCTCCTGGCACGATTGAGTGGGAATAAGATAAACAACAAAATATGATCGTATAACGCTGGGAATAAGGCCTGGAAGTCTCTACCGAAACACCGTAAATGTTTCGACTACGATCCGTAATAGAAGATTATTTTCTATTGGATTAAAGGAGAGGCATGCGAAGTTATTTCGCTTGCCTCTTTTTACATACTAAGCATAAGGAAGGTCACAATGAAAAAATATTTTGAGTTTGAAAAGCTTGGTACTAACTATCGTCGCGAAATTATTGGCGGAATTACTACGTTTTTAGCCATGGCTTATATTTTAGCAGTCAACCCGATCATGTTATCTCTTGACGTTGTTCCTGATTTACCTGATTCCATGCGTATGGACAAAGGCGCGGTATTCGTCGCAACGGCACTTTCAGCTGCTGTTGGAACATTGTTTATGGGCTTGATAGCCAAATATCCGATAGGGTTAGCGCCAGGAATGGGTCTGAACGCATTCTTCGCTTTCACGGTAGTGCTGACATACGGTATTCCGTGGCAAACAGGATTAACAGGCGTCCTTTTTTCTGGACTGATTTTTATCGTTCTTTCATTAACAGGGCTGCGGGAAAAGATCATTAATGCAATTCCGGCTCAGCTGAAATTTGCCGTCGGAGCGGGGATAGGCTTGTTCATTACATTCCTCGGTCTCCAGAACGCAAAGATTATCGTAGGGGATGAAAATACACTGGTCGGCCTGGGTGATTTAACGGCAGGCCCCACGTTATTGACGATTTCCGGATTAGTCATCACAGTCATCATGATGGTGCGGAAAATCAAAGGTGCTATTTTCTATGGAATGATTATGACGACTGTCGTAGGAATGCTCGTCAGTCTTATAGAAGTTCCTCATAAAGTAGTGGATAAAATTCCGCCGGTCACTCCAACATTCGGCGCTGCATTCGATGCGATCATCAACGATCCTGGCTCGTTAATGACCACCCAATTCCTTGTGATCGTCATTACATTCCTTTTTGTGGACTTCTTTGACACAGCGGGAACACTGGTGGCGGTTGCTACACAAGCTGGTTTGATGAAAGATGACCGTCTTCCGCGTGCAGGTAAAGCATTGCTGGCGGATTCATTGGCAACGGTGACAGGATCTGTGATGGGTACATCCACGACCACTTCCTATATTGAGTCTACTGCGGGTGTTGCGGCAGGTGCCAAAACCGGCTTTGCTTCTATTGTTACGGCCGTGCTGTTTTTACTGGCATTATTTTTCTCGCCTCTGCTATTGGTCATCACGCCGGCAGTTACGGCCCCAGCTTTGATTATCGTAGGGGTGCTGATGGTTTCAACGCTGGGTAATATTGAATGGAATCGTTTTGAAATTGCGGTTCCTGCTTTCTTCACGATTATTGCTATGCCATTGACGTACAGTATCGCAACAGGTATCGCAATTGGTTTCGTCTTTTACCCTATCACGATGCTGGTGAGCGGCAGAAGAAAAGAAATCCATCCAATTATGTACGGTCTCTTTGTGATCTTCATCTTATACTTCATATTTATCAAATAAAGACAAACCGCCACTCCGATCAATGGAGGGGCGGTTTTTTTACAGCTGTAATCGGATATATGCCAAGCGGAATGAATCAGCTTCTAAAATAAAATTAAAAGAAA
This sequence comes from Sporosarcina sp. P37, assembly GCF_002109365.1. NCBI lineage: Bacteria > Bacillati > Bacillota > Bacilli > Caryophanales > Caryophanaceae > Sporosarcina > Sporosarcina sp. P37. Next base: position 1,250,925 of record NZ_CP015349.1, on the reverse strand, counting down.
TTGAAAAAAGATGTTTAAAGTTGTTGACAGTTGAAAATCTCTTTGATATAGTAGTGGAACAGTCAAGAAAGCGACTGGCATGAACCTTGAAAACTGAACAGCAAAACGTTAACGAAATACAGTTTATGCATCTAGCGATGACATAAACAAAATGAGTATCTTAATTGATGCCAGCAAATGAAACTCGAGCTAATCGATTTTTCATTCTATCGGGTGTCGAGTCGTAGTGGAGTGCTAGGAAGTGATCGAGCGAAGAAGGGAGCGTACTAACGTACGTGACCGACTGAGCGAGTGAAACTGACGACGCAATCCGCTGCGATTCGGCGGCCGGTCTTATGGAGAGTTTGATCCTGGCTCAGGACGAACGCTGGCGGCATGCCTAATACATGCAAGTCGAGCGAACTGTTGGAAGCTTGCTTCCAACAGTTAGCGGCGGACGGGTGAGTAACACGTGGGCAACCTGCCCTTCAGATGGGGATAACTCCGGGAAACCGGGGCTAATACCGAATAACCCATTTCTTCGCATGAAGAGATGTTGAAAGACGGCGTTTCGCTGTCACTGAAGGATGGGCCCGCGGCGCATTAGCTAGTTGGTGGGGTAACGGCCTACCAAGGCAACGATGCGTAGCCGACCTGAGAGGGTGATCGGCCACACTGGGACTGAGACACGGCCCAGACTCCTACGGGAGGCAGCAGTAGGGAATCTTCCACAATGGACGAAAGTCTGATGGAGCAATGCCGCGTGAGTGAAGAAGGTTTTCGGATCGTAAAGCTCTGTTGTAAGGGAAGAACAAGTACAGGAGTAACTGCCTGTACCTTGACGGTACCTTACCAGAAAGCCACGGCTAACTACGTGCCAGCAGCCGCGGTAATACGTAGGTGGCAAGCGTTGTCCGGAATTATTGGGCGTAAAGCGCGCGCAGGCGGTCCTTTAAGTCTGATGTGAAAGCCCACGGCTCAACCGTGGAGGGTCATTGGAAACTGGAGGACTTGAGTACAGAAGAGGAAAGCGGAATTCCACGTGTAGCGGTGAAATGCGTAGAGATGTGGAGGAACACCAGTGGCGAAGGCGGCTTTCTGGTCTGTAACTGACGCTGAGGCGCGAAAGCGTGGGGAGCAAACAGGATTAGATACCCTGGTAGTCCACGCCGTAAACGATGAGTGCTAAGTGTTAGGGGGTTTCCGCCCCTTAGTGCTGCAGCTAACGCATTAAGCACTCCGCCTGGGGAGTACGGCCGCAAGGCTGAAACTCAAAGGAATTGACGGGGACCCGCACAAGCGGTGGAGCATGTGGTTTAATTCGAAGCAACGCGAAGAACCTTACCAGGTCTTGACATCCCACTGACCGGCATGGAGACATGCCTTTCCCTTCGGGGACAGTGGTGACAGGTGGTGCATGGTTGTCGTCAGCTCGTGTCGTGAGATGTTGGGTTAAGTCCCGCAACGAGCGCAACCCTTAATCTTAGTTGCCATCATTCAGTTGGGCACTCTAAGGTGACTGCCGGTGACAAACCGGAGGAAGGTGGGGATGACGTCAAATCATCATGCCCCTTATGACCTGGGCTACACACGTGCTACAATGGACGATACAGAGGGCTGCAAACCCGCGAGGGGGAGCCAATCCCACAAAATCGTTCCCAGTTCGGATTGCAGGCTGCAACTCGCCTGCATGAAGCCGGAATCGCTAGTAATCGTGGATCAGCATGCCACGGTGAATACGTTCCCGGGTCTTGTACACACCGCCCGTCACACCACGAGAGTTTGTAACACCCGAAGTCGGTGGGGTAACCCTTACGGGAGCCAGCCGCCGAAGGTGGGACAGATGATTGGGGTGAAGTCGTAACAAGGTAGCCGTATCGGAAGGTGCGGCTGGATCACCTCCTTTCTAAGGATTATGTTCTCTTGTCTGAAATATGACAGAAACATTCGGAAGATGAATCTCCGATTCATCACGTTAACGTTTTGCGTTCAGTTTTGAAGGCTCATTTTTTGAGTGTTCAAAGCTTTTTTCTTGTTCATTGAAAACTGGATAAAACGACATTGAAAGTAATCAAGTAATCAACCGAATTGCATAGTCATATGCAGTTCAAGCAATCTTTTTAACCTTCTGATTCCTATCGCTAGGATGACGTTGGACCTTTTATAGGTTAAGTTAGAAAGGGCGCACGGCGGATGCCTTGGCACTAGGAGCCGATGAAGGACGGCACTAACACCGATATGCTTCGGGGAGCTGTAAGTAAGCTTTGATCCGAAGATTTCCGAATGGGGAAACCCACTGTCCGTAATGGGACAGTACGTGTATGTGAATACATAGCATACTCGTGGCACACCCGGAGAACTGAAACATCTAAGTACCCGGAGGAAGAGAAAGAAACATCGATTCCCTTAGTAGCGGCGAGCGAAACGGGAAGAGCCCAAACCAAGAAGCTTGCTTCTTGGGGTTGTAGGACACTCTATACGGAGTTACAAAGGAATGCATTAGACGAAGCGACCTGGAAAGGTCCGCCGCAGCGGGTAAAAGCCCCGTAGTCGAAAGTGCATTCCCTCCAGAGTGGATCCTGAGTACGGCGGAACACGTGAAATTCCGTCGGAATCCGGGAGGACCATCTCCCAAGGCTAAATACTCCCTAGTGACCGATAGTGAACCAGTACCGTGAGGGAAAGGTGAAAAGCACCCCGGAAGGGGAGTGAAATAGAACCTGAAACCGTGCGCTTACAAATTGTCAGAGCCCGTTAATGGGTGATGGCGTGCCTTTTGTAGAATGAACCGGCGAGTTACGATTCCATGCAAGGTTAAGCTGAGAAAGCGGAGCCGCAGCGAAAGCGAGTCTGAATAGGGCGAATGAGTATGGGGTCGTAGACCCGAAACCAGGTGATCTACCCATGTCCAGGGTGAAGGTCAGGTAACACTGACTGGAGGCCCGAACCCACGTATGTTGAAAAATGCGGGGATGAGGTGTGGGTAGCGGTGAAATTCCAATCGAACCTGGAGATAGCTGGTTCTCTCCGAAATAGCTTTAGGGCTAGCCTCAAACGAAAGAATCTCGGAGGTAGAGCACTGTTTGGACGAGGGGCCCATCCCGGGTTACCGAATTCAGACAAACTCCGAATGCCGATGATTTATGTTTGGGAGTCAGACAGTGGGTGATAAGATCCATTGTCGAGAGGGAAACAGCCCAGACCACCAGCTAAGGTCCCCAAGTATCTGTTAAGTGGAAAAGGATGTGGCGTTGCCCAGACAACCAGGATGTTGGCTTAGAAGCAGCCATCATTTAAAGAGTGCGTAATAGCTCACTGGTCGAGTGGCGCTGCGCCGAAAATGTACCGGGGCTAAACAGATCACCGAAGCTGTGGATTGACCGTATGGTCAATGGTAGGAGAGCGTTCCAAGGGCGTTGAAGCTGGACCGGAAGGACTGGTGGAGCGCTTGGAAGTGAGAATGCCGGTATGAGTAGCGAAAGAAGGGTGAGAATCCCTTCCACCGAATGCCCAAGGTTTCCTGAGGAAGGCTCGTCCGCTCAGGGTTAGTCAGGACCTAAGTCGAGGCCGATAGGCGTAGACGATGGACAACAGGTTGATATTCCTGTACCACCTCCCCGCCGTTTGAGTAATGGGGGGACGCAGTAGGATAGGGTGAGCACACAGTTGGTTGTGTGTCTAAGCAGTGAGGTGGAGAACGAGGCAAATCCCGTTCTCATATAACACTAGGCTGTGATGGCAAGGAGATTTATCTCCGGAGTCCCTGATTTCACACTGCCAAGAAAAGCCTCTAGCGAGGCGGGAGGTGCCTGTACCGCAAACCGACACAGGTAGGCGAGGAGAGAATCCTAAGGTGATCGAGAGAACTCTCGTTAAGGAACTCGGCAAAATGACCCCGTAACTTCGGGAGAAGGGGTGCTCTGGTAGGGTGAATAGCCCGAGAGAGCCGCAGTGAATAGGCCCAGGCGACTGTTTAGCAAAAACACAGGTCTCTGCAAAATCGTAAGATGACGTATAGGGGCTGACGCCTGCCCGGTGCTGGAAGGTTAAGAGGAGGGGTTAGCGCAAGCGAAGCTCTGAATTGAAGCCCCAGTAAACGGCGGCCGTAACTATAACGGTCCTAAGGTAGCGAAATTCCTTGTCGGGTAAGTTCCGACCCGCACGAAAGGCGTAACGATCTGGGCACTGTCTCAACGAGAGACTCGGTGAAATTATAATATGCGTGAAGATGCGCATTACCCGCGACAGGACGGAAAGACCCCGTGGAGCTTTACTGTAGCCTGATATTGAATTCCGGTGCAGCCTGTACAGGATAGGTAGGAGCCTTGGATTCCGGAGCGCCAGCTTCGGAGGAGGCATTGGTGGGATACTACCCTGGCTGTATTGGACTTCTAACCCTTGCCCGTGATCCGGGCAGGAGACAGTGTCAGGTGGGCAGTTTGACTGGGGCGGTCGCCTCCTAAAGAGTAACGGAGGCGCTCAAAGGTTCCCTCAGAATGGTTGGACATCATTCGCAGAGTGCAAAGGCATAAGGGAGCTTGACTGCGAGACCTACAAGTCGAGCAGGGTCGAAAGACGGACTTAGTGATCCGGTGGTTCCGCATGGAAGGGCCATCGCTCAACGGATAAAAGCTACCCCGGGGATAACAGGCTTATCTCCCCCAAGAGTCCACATCGACGGGGAGGTTTGGCACCTCGATGTCGGCTCGTCGCATCCTGGGGCTGTAGTCGGTCCCAAGGGTTGGGCTGTTCGCCCATTAAAGCGGCACGCGAGCTGGGTTCAGAACGTCGTGAGACAGTTCGGTCCCTATCCGTCGCGGGCGCAGGAAATTTGAGGAGAGCTGTCCTTAGTACGAGAGGACCGGGATGGACATACCGCTGGTGTACCAGTTGTCTTGCCAAAGGCATCGCTGGGTAGCTATGTATGGACGGGATAAATGCTGAAAGCATCTAAGCATGAAGCCCCCTTCAAGATGAGATTTCCCATTACGCAAGTAAGTAAGATCCCTCAAAGATGATGAGGTGGATAGGTCTGGGGTGGAAGTACGGCGACGTATGCAGCTGACAGATACTAATCGATCGAGGACTTAACCTATTATAAAAAGAAGTTACTTGAATGACCCAATGTCTTTTATTCAGTTTTGAGTGAACAAGCTTTACTCAAGAAGTCTAGTAACGATGGCGAAGAGGTCACACCCGTTCCCATACCGAACACGGAAGTTAAGCTCTTCAGCGCCGATGGTAGTTGGGGGTTTCCCCCTGTGAGAGTAGGACGTTGCTAGGCAAGCGAAGCCATTCCCTTTGGGGAGTGGCTTTTTTGTGTTTTGAGAGAATTTTTTCTGTTGGCCGCTCATTCTTTTGGATGTTTGATCATACCGGCTGTTCAAGCGCTCATACTTGGGCGGCCTCCGCTCTATCTCTTCGGCCAAGCGCTCATACTTGGTCGGTATCCGCTCTATGTTTTCAGCCAAGCGCTCATAACTCCAGTTCATCCGCTCTATGCCTCTGGCTAAGCGCTCATACTTGTTCGGCATCCGCTCTATGTCTCCGGCCAAGCGCTCATACCTGTTCGGCATCCGCTCTATGCTTCCGGCCAAGCGCTCATACCTGTTCGGCATCCGCTCTATGCCTCTGGCTAAGCGATCATACTCACGCGACATCCGCTCTAAGCCTCCGGCGAAGCGCTCATACTCGCCCGGTATCCGCTCTATGCCCCTGGCTAAGCGCTCATACCCGCGCGTCATCCGCTCTATGTCTCCGGCGATGCGCTCAAACTCACGCGGCATCCGCTCTATGCCTCCGTCCAAGCGCTCATATCCGTTCGTCATCCGCTCTATGCCTCTGGCTAAGCGCTCATACTTGTTCGGCATCCGCTCTATGCCTCCGGCGATGCGCTCATACTTACGCGTCATCCGCTCTATGTTTCCGTCCAAACGCTCATACTCGCGCGGCATCCGCTCTAACCCTCCGTCCAAGCGCTCATACTCACACGGCATCTCCTCTCAATCCTCCTCCTCGACAAGCACCCGGACGCGGTGCACAATCCGCTGACACACCTCCATCACCCCTAATACAGTCCGCGAAAAGAAAAAATCGGCCATACTAATAATTAGTAAATAGTAAAAATCTTTCCTTGAGTTTTTACCTCATGCGCGATACGATTATTCTACTTGTGGAAAGGTGTGGGGCAATGTTAATGGTGTTAATTATTTTCTCAATCAATATTATATATGTATCCTTTATGACAGTACGGATAATTCTGACTCTGAAAGGTTATCGTTATGTTGCTGCAATAGTGAGTATGGTAGAAACAGTTGTCTATGTTATCGGTCTTGGATTGGTTCTTGACAATTTGGATCAAATTCAAAACTTAATTGCTTATGCAGTAGGATATGGATCAGGTGTTATCATTGGATCGAAAATTGAAGAGCGGCTGGCACTTGGCTATATTACAGTTAATGTTATAACAGCGGATATAAATAAAGAAATACCTGCTGAATTGCGCCGGCTCGGTTATGGGGTTACAGACTCTGCAGCTAATGGATTAAGCGGAGGCCGCTCCACTATGCAGATCCTGACACCGCGTAAATATGAAATGCAGCTGTATAAAACGATAACGGATCTGGATCCGAAGGCGTTTATTATATCGTATGAACCTAAGTCGATACACGGCGGATTCTGGGTGCGGAATGTGAAAAGAGGTAAATTATTTAAATGAGTAAACAGAAAATGTGGTTTGACAGAAATGAAGATGAGACACTGGAAGAGTGCCTGCAGCGAATTCAAAGTTTGGGATATACTGTTGTTGCCCGGCGGGAAAAGCCTTTATTTGAACAAGTAGGGGAAGAGTATATACCTGTCAGGCAACAAACTCAGTTTCAAGGGGTTAAAACTAGCCAATAACTGCAGCTGACAGGAGAAGTGATGTGTATTTAATCAGATGGCAACTTAAAGACGAATGATTATAAAAGACATATAATATAATGTTCGGATTTAAGTTGACGGATTATGTATTAATTGATAATATAATAAGAGTAAATGAGTTCCCCGTATATGCTGCAGAATTGGCTGCTGCGTTTCTACAAAGACACCGTAAATGTCTACACTATGTGGGAAAGCAATTTTTCTTGGATAATCACGAAGAATAGCTGAGTATGTATGGCTGTATATTCGTTTTAGTAAAGGTCCTTGAAAGTTCTGCTTTTTGTGCATGTGAAAAGTGGAGTTTTCAAGGACCTTTTTATTTTTTACATAAAATCTTGTTGTGCATGAAGGAGCGGATTGGATTTGGAACCGAAGATTGGTGTCATTATGGGCAGTAAGAGCGACTGGGAAACAATGAAGCATGCATGCGACATATTAGATGAACTGGGCGTTCCTTATGAAAAGAAAGTAGTGTCGGCCCACCGTACACCGGATTTCATGTTTGACTATGCAGAACAAGCCGAGAAAAAAGGCTTGCATGCTATTATCGCAGGTGCAGGCGGAGCTGCCCATTTACCGGGAATGGTTGCGGCAAAAACGCTCGTTCCTGTTATTGGTGTGCCCGTGCAGTCCAAAGCATTGAATGGAATGGACTCTCTGCTGTCTATCGTACAAATGCCAGGCGGCGTTCCGGTGGCTACTGTTTCGATCGGTAAAGCAGGCGCTACAAATGCCGGACTTCTTGCAGCTCAAATGCTTAGTGTACAAGATGAAGAATTACGCAGCAGACTGCAGCAGAGGCGCGATGAAATGAAGAAAATCGCGATGGAAAGCAGTGGTGAACTAAATTGAAGATGATTCAGCCTGGACAGACCATCGGGATAATCGGCGGAGGACAATTGGGGCGGATGATGGGGCTTGCGGCAAAAGAAGCAGGATTCAAAATCGCAGTTCTCGATCCCACAAAGAACTCCCCTTGCGGCCAACTGGCAGATATTGAAATTGTAGCTCCTTATAACGATGAGGAAGCGTTGAATGAATTAAGCAAAGTGAGCGATGTTATTACATTTGAGTTTGAAAATATTGATTACGAAGGATTAAAACGGCTGACAGAGAAGGCGTATGTGCCACAGGGAGCTGAATTAGTCCGCATTACACAAAACCGCATTAATGAAAAAGCGGAGATCAGAGCGGCTGGTGCACCTGTAGCGCCGTATGTAACAGCTGACAGCTTTGAAGAACTGGAACAGAAAATAGATGAAGTAGGCTTTCCATGTATCGTCAAGACGGCTTTTGGCGGGTATGACGGTAAAGGCCAAGTAAAACTTGAAACAAAAGATGAGCTGGGCAGTGCAGAAGAATTGTTTGCACACTCTGCTTGTATAGCAGAAGCGTTCGTACCGTTTGAAAGAGAGATATCAGTTATTATACAGCGCAATCCGGCGGGGCAGACATATTGCCTGCCGATCGCGGAAAATATTCATAAGCATCATATATTGCACGAATCAATCGTACCGGCACGAGTGGATGAGGGCGTTTTGAGACAAGCTGTAAGTGCAGCGGAGAAAATCGCCGGGCACCTGGAGTTAGTCGGTACATTGGCAGTTGAAATGTTCGTTCTTCCTGACGGTGCAATCATTATTAATGAATTAGCGCCGCGTCCGCATAATTCCGGGCACTATTCGATTGAAGCATGTAATATTTCGCAATTTCATCAGCATATCCGTGCGGTTTGCGGATGGCCTCTTCGTGAGCCGAGACTTTGGGCACCTTCCATCATGGTGAACGTACTGGGAGAACATGTGGAACCGCTCCAGAAGCGTGTTGCAGATTATCCAAACTGGTCCGTTCATTTATATGGAAAGGCAGAAGCGAAAGAAAAGCGTAAGATGGGCCATGTAACGATTATGACGGATGATTTGGAAGAAACATTGCAGGAAATTGAACAGTCTGGTATTTGGCAAGATTAATCACTGCTCTAAAAAAAACTATTATTTCCACTTTGGGAGGAACCGACAATGACGAAAGTAACTATTTATGTAACACTGCGTGAAAGTGTTGTAGATCCACAAGGAATCGCGACAGCTGAAGCACTTCAAAAGATGGGCTACGAAGAAGTGAAAAGTGTACGGGTTGGTAAATTAATCGAGCTGGAGCTGGAAGGTTCAGAACAGTCAATCGAAACATGCGTGAATGAAATGTGCAACGATCTGCTGATCAATAAAGTCATTGAAGATTTTCGATTTGAAATCGGGGAGGTTGCCAGCAAATGAAGTTCGCCGTTCTAGTATTCCCAGGTCTTACTTGTGATCTTGATATGTATCATGCGATTGAGGAAACAGTAAAGCAAGATGTTGAATACGTTTGGCATACAGAAGCCGGTCAACTCGATCAATTCGATGCGGTTCTTCTCCCGACAGGCACTTCATACGGAAATTACCTGCGTCCGGGAGCCCTGGCAAAAAGTTCTCCTGCATTCAAACAGCTTCAGGCATTTGCAGAATCAGGCAAACCCGTGTTAGGCGTCGGTAATGGATTTCATATTTTGGTGGAAGCAGGCCTGCTTCCGGGCGGCTTCTTGCGTAACCGCGGTTTGAAATTCCGTTCCGCTCAAGAATCAATCCGAGTGGAAAACAGCAACACTGCTTTTACAAAAGACTATACACAAGGTCAGGTTCTTACATTGCCTGTTGCACATGAATTCGGTAATTATTACGCGGATGAACAGACAGTGGAGAAATTAAAAACTAATAATCAAATTATTTTTACGTATGCAGAAGAAAATACAGATGGCAGCACAGAAGCAATCGCAGGCATCACGAATGAAGAAGGTAATGTGCTGGGGATGATGCCGCTACCTGAACGTGCAGTGGAAGAAATGATCGGCGGAACAGATGGAGCAGCATTATTCCAATCAATTATGAATAATCGGGGTGAACAGCATGTCAATTAATCACGAACCTACAGCGGAGCAAATCAAAGATAATCGTTTATATCTCCAAATGGGCATGACAGATGCAGAATATGAGCGTGCGGAAGAAATGCTTGGCCGCACTCCGAACTATACGGAAACAGGATTGTTTTCTGCCATGTGGTCAGAGCACTGTTCATATAAAAGCTCAAAATCTGTTCTGCGCAAATTCCCGACTGAAGGTGCACGCGTGCTGCAAGGGCCTGGTGAAGGTGCAGGTATTGTGGACATCGGTGATAATCAGGCTGCTGTATTCAAAATGGAATCGCATAACTCGCCTTCTGCAATCGAGCCTTTTATCGGAGCGGCAACAGGTGCAGGCGGAATTATTCGTGATGTATTCTCAATGGGAGCACGTCCGGTAGCATTAGTGAACTCTATGCGTTTTGGTGATTTAACAGATCCGCGTGATAAATTCTTATTCGAAGAAGCGGTAGCGGGAATCGCAAGTTATGGTAATACAATGGGGATTCCGACAGTAGCGGGTGAAGTGCAGTTTGATCAGTGCTACTCTAAGCGTCCGCTCGTTAACGCAATGGCCGTCGGTTTATTGAATCATGAAGATATTCAAAAAGGAGTAGCGGCAGGAGTCGGGAATACGGTTCTGTACGCAGGTGCGACAACGGGCCGTGACGGAATTCATGGCGCTACGATGTCTTCATCCGAACTGACAATTGAAGAAGAACAAGAACTGCCGGTTATGCAGGCGGGAGATCCATTCATTGAAAAGTTATTGATGGAAGCTTGTTTGGAATTAGTGAAATCTGATGCGCTGATCGGTATTCAAGATATGGGTGCAGCAGGTCTGACGTCTTCAGCCGCAGAAATGGCTTCTAAAGCCGGCTATGGCGTGGAGTTAAACTTGGATCTTGTACCGCAGCGTGAAGAGAATATGACGGCGTATGAAATGATGCTGTCTGAATCCCAGGAACGTATGCTCATCGTTGTGAAAAAGGGCCGTGAAGAAGAAGTCATCGAGTTATTCACGAAATATGGCATCAATGCTGTGGCAATCGGACGGGTTACAGACGATAAAATGCTTCGCCTGCTTCATAAAGGGGAAGTTGCTGCAGAAATCTCAGCAGATTTATTGGCTGAAGATGCACCAAGCTATCAAAAAGAATCGAAGGAACCTGCATCATTTGCAGAAAACCAGGCGATGGAAAATAAAGAACCGCAAGTAACTGATTTGAAAACGACATTGCTTGATCTATTGCAGCGTCCGACGATTGCTTCAAAAGAATGGGTCTACAATCAGTTTGATACAGGCGCAAGAACGAGCACAGTCCTCGCGCCGGGAGCTTCAGCAGGTGTTGTGCGTGTAAGAGGAACGAATAAAGGAATTGCGATGACAGCGGATTGTAACTCACGTTTCATTTATTTGGATCCGGAAACAGGCGGTAAGATTGCGGTAGCAGAAGCAGCACGTAACCTAGTATGTTCCGGCGCAGAGCCAATCGCACTGACAGATTGCCTGAACTTCGGAAGCCCGGATAAGCCGGAAGTATTCTGGCAGCTGGAAAAGTCTGCGGATGGCATTTCAGAAGCTTGCCGTAAACTCAACGCTCCGGTAATCGGCGGTAACGTATCCCTTTCCAATGAAGTGAACGGGGTGCCGATCTATCCGACACCGACAATTGGTTTGGTAGGTATCGTTCATGATTTGAACCAGGTAACAACGCCAGGATTCAAACAAGCAGGAGACGCGATCTATTTAATCGGTCAGACAGAAACAGAATTTGGCGGCAGTGAGCTGCAGCAGATGATTGAAGGGAAAATCTTCGGTAAATCACCTGCAATCGATTTAGATATTGAAGCAGCACGCCAGCGACAGCTTCTGGAAGCGATTCAGGCCGGATTAATACAGTCTGCAGCTGATCTGTCAGAAGGCGGATTTGCTGTCGCACTTTGTGAAAGTGCATTTGGCGCACGCGGTCTGGGCGCAAATGTAACAGTTGAAGGTTCAGCAGTTACAGCATTATTCAGTGAAACACAATCACGTTTCCTAGTTACTGTACACGCAGAACAAGTGGCTGCGTTTGAAGCTAAGGTTCAGGATGCAGTGAAAATCGGAGCAGTGACAGATGATGAAGAACTTGTCATCAAAGACGCAGAAGGAACTGTCCTAGTAGAAGGGACGGTAGAAGAATTCCACACTGCTTGGAAAGGAGCAATCGCATGCTTGCTGAACTCAGAGGATTAAACGAAGAGTGCGGCGTATTTGGTATTTGGGGTCATGAAGATGCTGCACAGCTCAGCTATTATGCATTGCATGCACTTCAGCACCGCGGGCAGGAAGGAGCCGGAATCGTCGTCAAAGGCGAGAAAGGTCTCCAGGCTGTCAAAGGCGAAGGTCTGGTCAACGAAGTATTCTCAAGCGAGAACCTTTCTTCGCTGCATGGCCGCGGCGCCATCGGGCAAGTCCGCTATACGACAGAGGACGGACGCGGTATAGAGAATGTGCAGCCGCTCGTCTTCCGTTCAACAACAGGCAGCCTGGCGATTGCGCATAACGGCAACCTCGTGAACGCAACTGATCTGAAAGAACATTTGGAACGTCAGGGGAGTATCTTCCAAAGTACGTCTGATACTGAGGTGCTCGCTCACTTAATTAAACGCAGCAGCGGTTCGCTCAATCAGCGGGACAGAGTAAAAAAAGCTCTTCGTATTTTAAAAGGTGCATTTGCATTTGTTTTGCTGACAGACGAAGGATTAATGGTTGCACAAGATCCAAACGCTATGCGTCCATTATCTCTTGGGAAAATCGGAGACGCATGGGTTGTTGCATCAGAGACCTGTGCATTTGACATCATCGGCGCGGAACATATTCGTTCCGTTGAACCCGGCGAATTATTGATTATTAATGATACCGGACTGACGTCTGAACGATTTGCAGAAGCGGCGGATAACGCGATGTGTTCGATGGAGTATGTCTACTTCTCCCGTCCGGATTCAGATATTGACGGCATCAATATACATGCTGCGCGTAAACGCTGCGGCAAGCAATTGGCACGCGAAGTACAAATCAGTGCGGATGTTGTCACAGGCGTTCCGGATTCAAGTATATCCGCTGCCATCGGATTTTCTGAACAAAGCGGAATTCCATATGAACTAGGATTGATTAAAAACCGTTATGTCGGCAGAACATTTATACAGCCTTCACAAGCGTTGCGCGAACAGGGCGTGAAGATGAAGCTGTCGCCTGTGCATCAGGTAGTAAACGGCAAGCGTGTCGTAATGGTTGATGATTCAATCGTCCGCGGCACAACATCAAAACGTATTGTCGCGATGCTCCGTGAAGCGGGTGCGAAAGAAATACATGTAGTGATTGCTTCACCTCCTCTAATTGCTCCATGTTATTACGGGGTCGATATTAGTTCTGAATCAGAATTAATTGCAACGGGCCGTACATTGGATGAGATGCGCGATGAGATTGGTGCAGATTCATTGTCATTCCTGTCTATAGAAGGAATGCTTGAAGCTAATGGCAGATCATCGGAGATGAAAAATTGCGGCCAATGTCTGGCTTGTTTCACAGGCGAGTATCCAACGGAAATTTATGCGGATACGGCAATGCCGCACGAAAAAGAAATCATGCGATAGGGGGCCTTTTTCCATGTCAAAGGCATATGAAAAAGCGGGAGTCAATATTGAAGCTGGCTATGAGTCAGTGGAACGGATGAAGTCTCACGTAGCACGAACATCCCGTAAAGGGGTGGCAGGTGCATTTGGCGGGTTCGGCGGAATGTTTGATCTATCTGCGCTCGAATATAAGGAACCCGTTCTGATTTCAGGAACGGACGGCGTCGGGACAAAGCTGAAATTAGCTTTCATGGCTGACCGTCATGATACGATCGGGATCGACTGTGTGGCAATGTGCGTCAATGATATCGTAGCGCAAGGCGCAGAACCATTGTATTTCCTTGACTATGTAGCACTTGGGAAAGCAGTTCCTGAAAAAGTAGAGGCAATCGTCAAAGGTGTGGCGGACGGCTGTGTGCAATCAGGCGCTGCATTGATAGGCGGAGAAACTGCTGAAATGCCGGGGCTTTACGAAGAAGATGAGTACGACTTGGCTGGTTTCGCTGTCGGTGCTTGTGAAAAAAGTAAACTCGTAACAGGCGAGCGTGTACAAGAAGGAGACGTATTGGTTGGTATCGCATCAAGCGGAATCCACTCAAACGGCTATTCGTTAGTGCGCCATATCGTATTTGAACAACTTGGTGCCGATATCAGCAGCACGCTTGAAGGCTATGAGGAGTTGGGGACAGTGGCGGAAGTATTACTGAAACCGACAAAGATTTATGCAAAGCCGGTACTCGAAATGCATCAAAAATTGGACGTTCATTCCATGGGGCATATTACGGGCGGCGGATTCTTTGAAAACCTTCCGCGCATGTTTTCAGACGGCTTTGGAGTGGAAGTAGATTTGGGTGCCTGGCCGGTACTTCCTGTATTCCAGATGCTGAAAGAAAAAGGCGAATTAACTGACCGCGATCTATATAGCGTATTCAATATGGGTATCGGATTTGTCGTGGCGCTGCCGGAAGCGGAAGCTGAAAAAGCCATTGAAATTGCAAAAGCTCATGGCGAAGATGCTTATGTGATCGGACGTGTAACCAAGTCAGAAGGCGTGACGTTCATTGGTGAACACGACGGGACATTATCAAAATGAATAAAGTGAAAATTGCAGTATTCGCTTCAGGAAGCGGAAGCAACTTTGCCGCTTTGGAAGAAGCTTGCCGCGCAGGGCGCATCCCAGCTGACATTGTTTTGATGGTGACAGACAAGCCGGATGCATATGTCAATGAACGGGCGCAGCAGGCCGGTATTCCAATTGCCGCGTTTCGTCCGCGTGAATTTGAGACGAAACAGGCGTATGAGCAGGCTGTACTGGAAGCATTACAGGAAACAGGTGCAGAATGGCTGATATTGGCCGGCTATATGCGGCTGATCGGTCCTGTGTTACTGTCTGCATATCCAGAGCGAATCATTAACATTCATCCATCGCTGCTGCCTTCATTTCCGGGCAAAGATGCAATTGGACAAGCAGTTGCTGCCGGTGTCAAAGTAACGGGTGTCACCGTTCATCTTGTAGACGAAGGGATGGATACAGGCCCTATTCTTGCACAGAGGGCAGTTGACGTTATTGACGGCGATGAAGTGAAAACAGCTTCCGCCATTCATGCCGTTGAACACGAATTATACACAGAAACATTGCAGAACCTATTTAAAAAATGATCAGCCTGTTGTCAAGACAGGCTTTTTTTATAAACTGGAGGGATTCCTTTGAAAAAGCGCGCACTTTTGAGCGTATCGGATAAAAGCGGAATACTGGAATTTGCAAAAGAACTTGAACAGCTAGGCTATGAATTATTGTCTACAGGCGGCACGATGAAGCATTTGAAAGACAATGGCGTTGCGGTAACAGCAGTGGATGAAATTACCGGTTTCCCTGAAATTATGGAAGGCCGCGTCAAGACATTGAATCCGATGATTCACGGCGGATTGCTTGCGAAACAAGATGATCCCGGACATCAGGCACAAATGGAAGAACACGGTATCCAGCCAATCGACGTAGTCTGCGTCAACCTTTATCCATTTAAGGAAACTATCTCAAAACCGGATGTATCGGCAGAAGATGCCATTGAAAATATTGATATCGGCGGTCCGGCAATGCTTCGTGCTTCGGCAAAGAACCATGCCTATGTCACAGTGATTGTGGATGCAGCAGACTATGAAGCAGTACTGAATGAATTAAAAGCAGATGGTCAGACAACGCTCGAAACACGACGCCGTCTCGCCGCTAAAGTTTTCCGCCATACAGCAGCTTATGATGCATTAATTTCAGGTTATCTGACAGAGCTGGCAGGCGAGCAATTCCCTGAGCAAGTAACTTATACATACGAGTTGAAGCAGCCATTGCGTTACGGAGAAAATCCTCATCAGCAGGCAGCATTTTACAGCCGTCCGCTTGGATCTGATTTCTCCATTGCCTACGCGGAACAGCTTCATGGAAAAGAACTTTCTTATAATAATATTCAGGACGCTAATGCAGCTATTCAAATCGTCAAGGAATTTACTGAGCCTGCAGCAGTTGCAGTTAAGCATATGAATCCATGCGGAGTAGGCACAGGCAGCACGATTGCAGAAGCATTCAAAAAAGCTTACGAAGCAGACTCCACGTCTATTTTTGGCGGCATTATTGCATTGAATAAAGAAGTTGACCAGGAAACGGCGCTGCAGCTTGCAGACATTTTCCTTGAGATCATCATTGCACCTTCATTTACGGAGGAAGCACTTGAGACATTGACGAAGAAGAAAAATATCCGTCTGCTGACGATTTCATTTGAACAGCAAAAACAAGACAAATGGAATACGGTGTCAGTAGAAGGCGGATTGCTGATGCAGCAGCCTGACACATACGGTTTTGAAGAAGCAGACATTAAAGTGGCAACAGACCGTGAGCCGACCGAAGCAGAATGGAATGCGATGAAACTTGGATGGGCAGTCGTCAAGCATGTTAAATCCAATGCGATTGTTGTGACAGATGAGCAAATGACGATCGGTGTAGGTGCCGGACAGATGAATCGTGTAGGTGCAGCGAATATTGCACTGACACAAGCGGGGGAACGCGCAAAAGGAGCTGCACTTGCTTCTGATGCATTCTTCCCGATGGATGATACGGTCGAAGCAGCGGCAAAAGCGGGTATTACAGCAATTATTCAGCCCGGCGGTTCTGTGAAAGATGCAGATTCCATTAAAAAAGCAAATGAATACGGTATTACGATGGTATTCACAGGTGTACGTCATTTTAAACACTAAGAATGCAGGGGGAAGATGGACATGAAAGTTCTTGTAATAGGTAGTGGCGGCCGTGAACATGCGATTGCTAAACAGTTCAGCCAGGCACCTTCTGTAACGGATGTCTTTGTAGCGCCAGGAAATGACGGGATGCAGCAGGATGCAACATGCGTGCCGATTGCTGCGACGGACTTTGAAGCATTGGCAAATTTTGCGATCGACAAGCAAGTTACGTTAACATTCGTCGGGCCTGAACAGCCGTTAGCAGAAGGAATCGCTGATTATTTCCTGGATAAAGGACTGACGGTATTTGGTCCGACCCAGGCAGCAGCGCGTATTGAAGGCAGTAAGTCATTTGCCAAGGAAATCATGGACAAGTATGATATTCCGACAGCTGCATATGGAACATTTACGGACGCTGAAGAAGCCAAGGCGTTCATTCGGGAGCAAGGTGCGCCAATTGTTGTTAAAGCAGATGGTTTAGCTGCCGGAAAAGGCGTGATTGTGGCGATGGAACTGCAGGAAGCATTGGATGCGGTCGACGATATGATCGGCAATCAAAAATTCGGTGAATCTTCATCACGCGTAGTGGTAGAAGAGTTCCTGGATGGCGAAGAATTTTCCTATATGTCATTTGTTCATGACGGTCAAATCTATCCAATGGTGATCGCGCAGGACCATAAGCGTGCTTATGACGGAGACAGGGGGCCAAATACGGGAGGCATGGGGGCCTATTCCCCCGTTCCGCAAATTTCTGATGAAATCGTTCAAGAAGCTTATGACCGCGTAGTTGTACCTACCGTCCATGCAATGGCTGAAGAAGGTATTCCTTTCACAGGCATACTATATGCTGGTTTGATATTGACTGAGCAGGGTCCGAAAGTCATTGAATTCAATGCACGCTTTGGCGATCCCGAAACACAGGTCGTTTTACCGCGCATGAAGTCGGATTTCGGAAAGTTCATGGAAGCACTGATGGCGGGAGAGCCATTTGAACTGGAATGGTATAAAGAAGCGATGCTGGGTGTCGTCATTGCATCAGAAGGATATCCGGGCGATGTAGTAAACGGCCATGCACTTCCCGACTTGAACGTACTGACTGAACAAGGTCTCGACGTATTCCACGCTGGAACGAAACAGGCGGATGGCCATTTCGTCGGAAACGGCGGACGTGTGCTTCTCGTCGCAGCGAAAGCAGATACATTAAAAGAAGCGCAAGAAAAAGTTTATACAGGTCTTGCCGAACAGCGATGGGATGGTTTCTTCCACCGCACTGATATCGGATGGCGCACATTTGAATAAACGATCAATTATATGGGCTGACACCGGAAGTGAGTTATACTTCCGGTGTCAGTCTTTTTTCTGTGATAGATACAACTGATTAGCTGTGCTTTCCGTCATGCCATTCGAGTATGATATCGAATGCAATAAGTTTGAAATGTTAATAAACATCGTTTATCCACAGTGTTTTTTATAATATGTGAATTACCGGTGGGTAAAATGTGAGTAACTTGTTAGTAATGTGTATAACAGGCAGATTTTGTGTGGGTGAATGAAAAGTCGCTTGTGGACAAAGCAACCGAATTATCCTACTCTACATCCGATAGCTATGTTACTATAAAGCATATTGATAAGGGAATGGCCCACTACTATAAAGGGATGGTGTTAAGCATGTGGAAGAGCGATGAAATACAGTCACAGCTGGCGATTATTGACGGGAAGAAAGCACCCGATATTGTAATTGAAAATGCTACCTACCTGCACTCTATATTTAAAAAATGGATGCAGGGACATATCTGGATTCAGGGTGACCGGATTGTGTACGTCGGGGATCGTATGCCTGCGATGCTCGAAGGAACAGAGCGTGTCGATGCAACGGGCAAGAAAATAGTGCCCGGCTATATTGAGCCGCATGTACATCCCTCCCAGCTGTATAACCCGGAAACATTTGCCGATTATTCGTCACGCCGGGGGACAACTACTTTTCTATCGGATAATCTCACTTTATTTTCGGTGTTGGATCAGCAAACAGCTTTTACATTTATCGATCAATTGAATGAATTGCCTTTCTCATTTTATTGGTGGGCACGTGTCGACTCTCAAACCCTTTTGCAAAATGAAAAGGAACTGTTTAATCCTGACAGCATCGCGAAATGGATGGAGCGGCCTGACGTGCTGATGACGGGGGAGCTGACCGGGTGGCCGAGGCTGTTGCGGGGCGATCAGAATATCATGCAGTCTTTGATTGAATCTAAGCGGCTTCGCAAGAAAATAGAGGGACACTTCCCAGGTGCTTCAGAACGTACACTTGCGCGGATGAAACTGCTAGGGGCAGACGGTGATCATGAAGCAATGACAGTAGAGGAAGTGGAACGCCGCTTGCAGCAAGGCTATGCTGTTACTTTGCGCTATTCCTCCATCCGCCCCGACCTGCCGGATTTATTGAAAGGCATCGTGGAGAAGGAATGGGATGTATTTGATCATCTGATGATGACAACGGACGGATCGACTCCTGCATTCTACCGGGAGGGTGTGATGGATCAGTGTATTCAAGTTGCTCTTGATGCGGGTGTATCGCCGATCGATGCCTATCAGATGGCTTCCTATAATGTAGCAAGGTACTATGATATTACAGATTTGCATAGTGTAATAGCAACAGGAAGGTATGCGACAGTAAACTTCTTAGAAGATGAACATAATCCTGTGCCAACAGACGTATTATCAAAAGGCCGTTGGGTATTGAGGGACGGCAAGACATCAAATGTCTTTCAAGCGGTGGATTGGAATGCAATGCCTGTTTTTGAACTGCATTACGAATTGACGAAAGAAGACTTCACATTTTCGTCTTCGACAGGAATTCAAATGGTCAATGATGTAATTACGAAAGTGTATGAAAGTGAACTGGATCTCTCTAATCCGACTATTCCATCGGGCGATGAGTGCTATTTGATGCTTCTTGACAAACACGGGAAGTGGCGGATCAACACGATGCTGAAGGGCTTTGCTGATAATCTGCAAGGTTTTGCGTCTTCCTATTCAAATACAGGTGACGTATTATTGATTGGTCAAGATTGGCGAGAAATGAAGAGAGCCTTCGATGAAATCAAGAAAATTGGCGGAGGTATGGTGCTGGCTGAAAATGGAGCGATTATAGAAACGTTGCCGCTTGCTGTTTCAGGCAGGATGTCCGATCAGCCGATGGAAATGATCATAGAAGAAGAACTTGCTATGAAAGAGGCATTGGAAGAACGTGGATACGCCCATGGAGATGCAGTATATACACTATTATTTCTTCAGTCAGTTCACCTGCCTTATGTGCGGATTACGCCGGTTGGTGTCTTTCAAGTATTGAAAAATGAGCGCTTAATTCCTAATACAGAAAGGTAGGAAGTAGTATTGATATGGAATAAACGAAAGTTGCTTTTAACTGCTGCAGTCAGTCTGCTGTGTCTTGCAGGCTGTTCATCAAAAGAGCCAGAGTCCGCAGAAACACAAGAAGTAGTGCCCGAAAGTAAGACTTATAGCTTTACAGGTGAGGTCAGAACAGAAGCTGCTGATCACCGGCCGATTTTGGCGACGATCAGTAATCATCCGGCTGCACGCCCGCAGTCAGGTTTGGCTGATGCCGATCAAATCTATGAATTTTTGGCAGAAGGGCAAATCACACGCTACGCGGCATTATTCCAAAGCAAAGTACCCGAACAATTGGGTCCGGTTCGCAGCGCCCGGGATTACTTTGTACATCTGGCACAAGGAATGGATGCGTTTTATATCGCCCATGGATATAGTCCGGATGCGAAAAAATTGCTGGATGCCGGGGCCGTTGACCAAGTAAACGGTATGAGTCATGACGGAACTCTATTTGAACGGTCAGCTGATCGCAGAGCACCTCATAACTCCTATATTTCAAAACAGCATATCGAAGAGGCGTTTACACTTGCGAATGCTTCTGAAAAGATCTCCGCTCTGCCGTCCTTTTCTTTCCTTAATCCCAACGAAAGTGATAAAATAGGGGATATCGCATCATCAGTTCAAGTATCGTACAGTGCAGATCCGAATTATATCAGTACGTATCAGTATGATGAGTCGGCGAATCGCTATTATCGGTCTGTCAAAGGAATCGAGACAGTCGATAAGATAAACGAGCGGCGTATAGAACTGGCGAATGTAATTGTGATGGAAATGGATCATCAAACAGCGGATCGGGAAGGGCGGCTCGCAATTGATTTACAATCAGGCGGCACTGCCATGCTGTTTCATGAAGGGATCGCTAAAACGATTGAATGGCAAAATAAAGATGGATTTTTGATACCGGTGGAACAGGGCATACCAGTGAAATTAACAGCGGGTAAAACTTGGATCCACATCATACCGTCATTATCTGGTCCTTCTTCTTCCGTCACCTATACTCCGTAAGATCGACATAGAGAGAGGGCGAATACATGCAAATAGACAAACTGCGCGGTGAACAAATAGATCAGCTGTTTAAAGCAATTCTGGAGCTAAAAGATGTGGAAGAGTGCTACAAGTTCTTTGACGACATCTGCACGATGAGTGAAGTCCAGTCACTTGCACAGCGCTTGGACGTCGCCTATAAACTGCGGCTGAAAAAAACGTACGACAGCATCCAGCAAGAAACCGGCGCCAGCACAGCCACCATCTCCCGCATCCGCCGCTGCGTAGACTACGGATCCGGAGGCTACAACCTCATGCTGGACCGCCTCTACCCGGAACTACAAAACAACCAAACAAAAAACAAATAACAGAACCGGCCAGGGACACAACCCCCACCGGTTTTTTTGGTATACTAAACAAAAGCGCAGACGGCTATCCAGCCCCGGCAGGCACTGGAGGTCTGCCATCTGCAGGCGCACTTTGCCTGCCGATGACAGACAGAAGTGTCCCGAGGGGCTAGCCGTCGGAGCTGGATGTAACCAAAAGCAGAGACGGCTGTCCAGCCCCGGCAGGCACTGGAGGTCTGCCATCTGCAGGCGCACTTTGCCTGCCGATGACAGACAGAAGTGTCCCTAGGGGCTAGCCGTCGGAGCTGGATGTAACCAAAAGCAGAGACGGCTGTCCAGCGCTCCGCATTACAACAAAACGAACATACAACCAATACAATAAAAGAAGGTGGACATAAAAATGGATTATAAAACATGGCGGCATGCATTTAAAATCGACCCTGCCAAAAAACTGTCGGATGACGAACTGGAAGCGGTAGCGGAATCCGGAACGGACGGAATTATTATTGGCGGATCAGACGGTGTCACATTAGAAAACGTTCTGGATCTGCTTGCGCGTTTTCGCCGTTTTTCTGTCCCTCTTGCCCTTGAAGTATCAACCGTGGAATCTGTCACACCCGGATTTGACTACTACTTTATCCCGACAATTTTAAATACGACTGACTCAAAATGGCTGAATGGCCTGCATCACGAAGCCCTTCGTGAATACGGTCATATGATGAACTTTGATGAAATTGTGACAGAAGGCTATTGCATACTGAATCCCGGCTGCACAGCGGCAAAGCTTACGGGAGTGAACACTGTTCCGGATGAAGAGGATGTACAGGCTTATGCCCGCATGGCAGAACATTTATTTTCACTGCCCGTATTTTATATGGAATACAGCGGAAAATACGGTGATCCGCAGCTTGTAAAGGCAGCGAAAGAATTACTGAACAATACGCGGCTCTTTTATGGCGGCGGAATCCGATCAGCCGAACAAGCAAAAGAAATGGCAGCCATAGCAGACACGGTCGTAGTTGGAAATATTGTATACGATGATTTAAAAGCCGCGTTAGCGACAGTCAGTGCTGTGAAATCTGTTCCTTTATCTGTGTGAGTAGTATATAATTAGAACAAATGTTCCTAAAAGGCGGTACTAATATGAATAAACTATCAGAGGATTTACTGAAAGGCATGAATCCCGAACAGGCACGTGCCGTTAAGACAACAGAAGGGCCATTGCTCATAATGGCGGGTGCAGGTTCAGGAAAGACCCGTGTATTGACACACCGAATTGCTTACTTAGTAGTGGAGAAACAAGTGTACCCTTCCAATATACTGGCGCTTACTTTTACCAACAAAGCAGCACGTGAGATGCGCGACCGGATCGACGGATTGCTTGGGGCGGGCTCAGGAGAACGTATGTGGGTTTCGACATTTCACTCCATGTGTGTACGGATTCTCCGCAGGGAAGTTGACCGTATCGGCTTATCCAAAAACTTTACCATTTTAGACAGTGCCGATCAGCTGACTGCGATGAAACGCGTATTGAAAGAACTGAACCTTGACCCGAAACAAAATGACCCGCGTGCGATGCTCGGCATCATCAGCAATGCAAAAAACGAATGTATTGACGCGGCGGAATTCCGGAAAAATGCCAACCCTCAAAATCCGCATGAACGGACAGTGGCGGATATTTATGAGCGCTACACGAAAAAACTGCGTCAAAATCAGTCAATGGATTTCGATGATCTGATTATGATGACGATCGTGCTGTTTGAACGCGTTCCGGAAGTGCTGGAATTTTATCAAAATAAATTTCAGTATATTCACGTCGATGAATACCAGGATACAAATAATGCGCAGTATCGTCTCGTCAAGATGCTGGCATCGAAGTTCCGTAACATCTGTGTAGTAGGTGACTCCGATCAGTCCATCTACCGCTGGCGTGGAGCGGACATCGGCAATATCCTGTCCTTTGAGAAAGATTACAAAGAAGCGAATGTCATTTTACTGGAGCAGAATTACCGTTCCACGAAGCGGATTTTACAGGCGGCAAATGAAGTCATCACTAATAATAAAAGCCGCTATGACAAGAAATTACGCACAGAAAATCCGGAAGGCGAATTAATTTCTATTTATAAAGCGCGCGATGAAAAAGATGAGTCACAATTCGTCGTTCAGCAAATAATTGAATTAAAAGAAGAACTGGGATTAACGCTCGATCAATTTGCGATACTGTATCGTACCAACGCGCAATCCCGTCTCATTGAAGAATATTTACTGAAATCAAATCTGGATTATACAATTGTTGGCGGCACGAAGTTCTATGACCGAAAAGAGATTAAAGATCTGCTGGCCTATTTACGGCTAATTGCCAATAATGACGATGATCTTGCGTTTGCCCGAATTATCAATGAACCAAAACGCAGCATTGGGGCCACATCATTTGAACGAATGGCAACTTTTGCATTGCAAAATGACCGTTCGATATTCGATTCATTGCAGGAAGTCGATTTCATGGGCTTGCCGAAAAAAGCGCTGACAGAAGCAGTGAAATTCCGTGAACTCATCGACGGATTTTCCCAGATGCAGGAATTCTTATCTGTCACGGAATTGGTAAAAGAAGTTATTGAAAAATCGGGTTACCGCGATATGCTGGAAAATGAAAAATCGATCGAAGCAGAAAGCCGTCTTGAAAATATCGAGGAATTTTTATCGGTGACAGAAGCATTCGAAAAGCGGGCAGAGGAAGAAGACGAAGAGCCTACACTCATTGCATTCCTGACAGATCTTGCACTGGTCGCGGATATTGATGCGCTGGATAATGAAGAGAACTCTTCTGCTGAAAAGATCGTCCTAATGACGATGCACGCAGCTAAAGGTCTTGAATTCCCGGTCGTCTTTGTTATCGGCATGGAAGAAAATATATTCCCGCATATTCGGGCGCTTGCTGATCCGGAAGAAATGGAAGAAGAGCGCAGATTGGCCTATGTTGCAATTACACGTGCGGAACAGCGCCTGTACTTGACTTGCGCAGGCTACCGTATGCTGTTTGGTAAGTCGAACTTCAATTCACCGTCCCGTTTCCTAAATGAAATTTCAGAAGAACTGACAGAACTGCTCGCAGACGGCAACGGTATGAGCGTACCATTTGCTCAAGCGCCAAAACCAAAAGCAAGACGTCCAGCAGTTAAGCGTCCTGCTTATAATGAATCTGGCGGAGAGAAAATGCAGTGGAAACCAGGCGACAAAGCTTCCCATAAGATATGGGGAACCGGCACAGTAGTAAGTGTCAAGGGCAGTGCGGATGATATGGAGCTGGACATTGCCTTTCCGAATCCGGTCGGCATTAAACGGCTGCTGGCTAAATTTGCACCGATTGAAAAAGAATAAAGCGTCTCTAAGGAGTGTGGAAAACCGATGGATGATGTTCTGGAACTGGAGAAGCGAGTGGCAGAACTCCATAAAATTCTGCGTGAATACGGACATGCCTACTATGATTTGGATGCCCCGATCGTTCCCGATTCAGAATATGATGAAAAAATGCAGGAGCTTCTGGCTATAGAAGAAGCACATCCTGATCTAATATATCCTGACTCTCCGACACAGCGCGTGGGCGGGGCGCCGCTTGAGGTATTTAGTAAAGTCGTTCATCGTCACCCTATGCTTAGCCTGGCGAATGCATTTAACGAAGAAGATTTGCGGGACTTTGACAGACGGGTGAAAGAAGCAGCTGGCAGCGCGGTATATGTATGTGAATTAAAAATCGACGGACTTGCCGTTTCTTTGCAGTACGAAGAAGGCCGGCTAGTGCAGGGGGCCACACGTGGGGACGGTGCAGTTGGTGAAGATATTACTGCGAACTTGAAAACCATTCGAACGGTGCCGCTGAAACTGAACGAACCGCTGACAATTGAAGTGCGCGGAGAAGCTTATATGCCGAAACAGTCATTTGTTACGCTCAACGAAGACCGGGATGAAGCGGGTGAAGTGCCGTTCGCGAACCCTCGGAACGCGGCCGCGGGTTCACTCCGGCAGCTCGATTCCCAAGTTGCTGCGAGCCGCAATCTTGCCGTGTTCATTTATGCTGTTGGCGGAGATGCGGAAGTATATGGGCTGGACAGTCATTCTGAAGCACTCAACAAAGTGGATGAACTGGGTCTGACGACAAATAAAGAGCGCAAGCGCTGTGCAACCATTGAAGAAGTGCTGGAGTACGTGGAATACTGGACAAAAAACAGACAGTCCCTCGATTATGAAATCGATGGGATCGTCATTAAAGTAGATAATTTCGAGTCACAGGAACAGCTCGGCTATACAGCGAAAAGCCCTAAGTGGGCGATTGCCTATAAGTTCCCGGCAGAGGAAGTGCAGACTAAACTGCTTGATATCGAGTTAAGTGTAGGGCGAACAGGAGTCGTCACACCGACTGCGATTCTTGAGCCGGTGCGCGTTGCGGGTACGACAGTTGGACGGGCATCTTTGCATAATGAGGATTTAATACGGGAAAAGGATATACGAATCGGCGATCATGTCGTACTGCGAAAAGCGGGTGACATTATTCCTGAAGTTGTGATGCCGCTGATAGAGCAGCGGACGGGTGAAGAAGAACCTTTCCATATGCCGGAAGCTTGTCCTGAATGCGATTCGGAGCTCGTACGGATCGAGGGAGAAGTGGCATTGCGTTGTGTGAATCCCAAATGTCCTGCTCAAATGAAGGAAGCGCTGATTCACTTTGTTTCCAGAAGAGCGATGAATATTGACGGAGTCGGCGAAAAACTTGTCGAACAATTGTATGAAGCTGATCTTGTACAAGATGTATCTGATCTGTATACATTGACTAAAGAAGAACTGCTGGGGCTGGAACGAATTGGCGAGAAATCCGCAACCAATATTTTAGCCGCTATTGATACATCCAAAGAGAATTCACTGGAAAAACTCCTGTTCGGACTGGGAATCCGTCATGTGGGCGAAAAAGTTGCAAGAATCCTTGCAGAAGAATATCGGACACTTGAAGCACTGGAACAAGCAACCGATGAAGATCTTGTAAACATTTTTGAAATCGGTGCAATCGTAGCAGATGCGGTCACGACCTATTTCAGCACGGAAGAAGTGCAGGACGTCATGAACAAACTCCGCTCATACGGGGTGAATACTGTCTATAAAGGTGCTGCCCGGGAGGAGTTACCGACTACTGGGCCGTTTGCAGGCAAGACAATTGTACTGACAGGGAAGCTCACTGCGTTAACTCGCGGAGAAGCGAAAGAACAGATAGAATCGCTTGGCGGAACAGTCAGCGGCAGTGTCAGCAAGAAAACAGATCTGGTTATTGCCGGTGAGGATGCAGGCTCGAAGCTGACGAAAGCCAAAGAATTAGAGATTGAAATTTGGGATGAACAAGCCATGCTTGAAGCCCTTGGAGTGGATACGAATGAGAAGAACGACTAAATGGCTTGCTTCGGGCATCCTGTCAGCTGCTTTGCTGACAGGATGTGTCCCAGCACCTAATGATGACTCAGAAAAAGTACTTCAGGAAACAGAAGAAAGTGACCAGGAAATGGTGCTGATTCCTGAAACTCAAATCAAAAAAGAATATTACCGGACGCCTGTACCATTCAAAAAAAGTGCAAGCAGAGGGCTTGTCGTCAATAATTTAAATACAAAATACGATATCCAGGAAACCGAAGAAGGTTTACTTCGTCTTTCCACTTTGTATTTTGACCCGAAAGATTATTTATATCAGGAAGGCCAGTACATCGACCGGGATACAGCAAAGCAATGGATTTCCAGGAAATCAAACTTTGAGGCGGGGTTAAACCCTTCAATAACTGAAGATATGACACCTGCACAAATTGCAGACGAAGCACCGATCTATTTGGCGCACATCGTAGAACAGAACTATCTGCAGCTGACAGACGATAAAAAAGTCAAATTGGCGGGTATGTCCATCGGTCTTGCGATGAATTCCATCTATTACCCGCGTGCTGGCGGTGAACGGAAAATCGATGATCGGACGATTGAAGAAAAAGGAAAGAAAATGGCAGATATTATTTTGAGCCGGCTGCGCAGTAAACCGGAGCTTGCTGATATTCCTATTGCAGTCGGGCTTTTTAAGCAGGAAAGCCGTAATGATATCGTACCGGGCACCTATTTTGCGACCTCATTTGCTGCAAAAGGAAAAAGTGAATTCACGGGCTGGAAAGAAGTGGACGAGCAGTACGTATTGCTTCCGGCCTCTTCATCGACCGGAAATTACAGAGATTTGAATACGACTTTTAAAAACTTTAAGCAAGACATTGATGATTACTTCCCAAGTTTTGTGAATGTAATCGGAACGGCATTCTATAAAGATCAGAAATTGAATTCCTTGCATGTGGAAATTCCTATACAGTTTTTCGGAAAGACGGAACTGATAGGTTTCTCGCAATATTTGACTTCATTAGTAAAAACGCACTTTAAAGACATTCCGATTGAAGTAAGTGTCACTTCAGTGAATGGACCTGAAGTACTGATTGTGAATGACAATGAAAGAAAAGAACCGTTTGTCCATGTGTATGGATATTGATATCTGAGGCAGCAGCACGAACTTTTCAAGAAACTGATTAAATGGTATGATTAATTGTACGATTGCAAATTGAGGAGGAACGATGTATGACAACATTTTCAAAAGAAGACGTCAAATATTTTGCGGATTTCGTCCGTATTGGCCTCTCTGAGGAAGATAAAGAAAATTTCTCTGCGAAAATAGCAGATTTGATTGAAAGTGTCAGTGATTTGAAAGAAGTAGATATCACGGGTGTCGAACCAATGACTCATCCGGTTCCTATGATCAACGTCTTACGTGAAGATGAGCCAAAAGATATCTTGGATCGTGAAGTAATGCTGGCTAGTGCAGAAGATCAGGAAGATGGATTGATCAAAGTACCAGATATCCTGTAATCGGAATATGCAGTATAGAATCACATTCACGGCACAATGACAGTAGGAGGAAAAGTGATGACGTTAACAAGCAAAACAGCCGCAGAACTTCAAGCGCTTTTATCAAAAGGGGAAGTTACGGTCAAAGAAGTAACAGAAGCTACATTGAATACGATCGAACAGCAGGAAGAAAAAATTCATGCGTTTATTCACGTTGCCAAAGAAGAGGCAGCGAATCGTGCAGAACAGCTTGATCAAGAAGCAACAGACACACGGGGACGACTGTTCGGTGTACCGATCGGAATCAAAGATAATATTGTAACAAAAGATATGGCGACAACATGTGCAAGTAAAATGCTGGAGAATTTCGTGCCGGTGTACAATGCCACGGTAATGGATAAATTAGAAGCGGCTGGCGCAGTCAACGTGGGAAAACTTAACATGGACGAGTTCGCAATGGGTTCCACTACTGAAACTTCGTACTTCGGCAACACATTGAACCCATGGAATACAGAGTACGTGCCGGGCGGTTCATCAGGCGGATCTGCAGCAGCAGTTGCAGCGGGAGAAGTCCCTCTTTCACTTGGTTCAGATACAGGAGGATCCGTTCGTCAGCCAGCTGCATTTTGTGGAATTGTCGGCATGAAACCTACATATGGTCGTGTGTCCCGTTTCGGTTTGACTGCATTCGCATCGTCACTCGATCAAATTGGTACGCTGTCACGCACAGTTGAAGATAATGCATTATTGCTAAGCGTCATTGCAGGTGAAGATGACAATGACAGTTCATCTTCAGCGAAAGCTGTTCCTGACTACACAGCGGCTCTTACAGGCGATATTAAAGGTTTAAAAGTGGCGGTTCCAAAGCCTTATTTGGGTGAAGGTGTCGATGCAGACGTCGCAGCATCTGTAAAAGAAGCAATTCGTGTGCTGGAATCACTTGGAGCTGTTTGTGAAGAAGTGGAACTGCCGCATATTCAGTATGCGCCAACTACGTATTACGTACTATCTTCTTCGGAAGCACAATCCAATCTGTCCCGTTTCGACGGATTGCGTTACGGCTATCATACGGAGAATGCAGAAAGTCTGGAGCAGGCATATTTCCGTACACGTCAGGAAGGATTCGGCGATGAAGTGAAAAAACGTATTATTTTCGGTACGTACGCGATGAGTGCGGACCATCACGAAGATCTGTACGTGCGTGCACAAAAGACACGCACATTGATCGCGCAGGATTTCGATTCTGTATTTGAAAACTATGATGTGGTTATCGGGCCAACTGCGGCAACGACAGCATTTAAACTGGGTGAAACAGGCGGAGACCAGCTCGTTCATTATGCAAACGATGTATTGGCTGTACCTGCAAACCTGACAGGACGTCCGGCGCTTTCTGTACCATGCGGATTCGTTAACGGCCTGCCGGTTGGAATGCAGATCATGGGTAAGCATTTTGATGAAGAAACACTGTATAAAGTGGCGCATGCCTATGAGCAAGCAACGGACTTCCACAAGCGTACTCCATCGATTCAGGAGGGGAACTAATCATGAACTTTGAAACCATTGTCGGACTAGAGATCCACGTAGAGTTAAAGACAGACACTAAAATCATGTCTCCCGCACCCGCTCATTTCGGTGCAGAGCCAAATAAAAATATTCATGTGACAGACATCGCCTATCCGGGTGTCTTGCCTACATTAAATAAAAAAGCAGTCGAGTTCGGAATGAAAGCGTCGATGGCATTAAACTGTGATATCGCGCCAATCATGAACTTTGACCGTAAGCACTACTTCTATCCGGATAATCCAAAAGCCTATCAGATTTCACAGGACAAGCGCCCCGTAGGATCTAACGGCTGGATTGAAATTGAAGTGGACGGCAAAAAGAAAAAAATCCGTATTGAACGTGTTCACTTGGAAGAAGATGCGGGTAAACTGACACATACAGAAAACGGCTACTCATTAGTCGACTTGAACCGTCAAGGAACACCGCTAATTGAAATCGTTACAGAAGCAGATGTGCGTTCACCGGAAGAAGCCTACGCTTTCCTAGAAAAGCTAAAAGCGATCATCCAGTATACAGGTGTATCTGATGTCCGGATGGAAGAAGGTTCACTTCGCTGTGATGCCAACATTTCATTGCGTCCATTCGGCCAAGAGAAATTCGGCACGAAAACAGAATTGAAAAACCTGAACTCCTTCAACTTTATCCGCCGCGGTATTGCAAACGAAGTAGCGCGTCAGGAAAAAATCTTGCTGTCAGGCGGAACGATCCAGCAGGAAACACGCCGTTATGATGAAGCAACCGGAGATACAGTATTAATGCGTATTAAAGGCAGTGCGAATGACTATCGTTTCATCAATGACCCGGACCTTCCGGAAGTGCATATCGATCAAGAGTGGGTCGACCGTGTGCGCGCGGAAATCCCTGAATTGCCGGACGCACGTAAAGCACGTTATGTATCGGAATTGGATCTTCCAGAATACGATGCACACGTATTGACATTAACTAAAGAAATGTCTGATTTCTTTGATGCAACAGTAAAAGCCGGAGCAGAGCCGAAGCTCGCTTCAAACTGGCTGATGGGCGATGTATCCGCGTATTTAAATGCAGAGTCTAAAGAACTGCATGACACGCCGCTGACACCTGAAAATCTGGCGCAGCTTGTAAAATTAATTACGGACGGTACAATCTCTTCTAAAATTGCTAAGAAAGTATTTGTCGACCTTGCGAAAAAAGGCGGAAATCCTGCTGATATCGTGAAGGAAAAGGGACTCGTTCAAATTTCTGACGAAGGCACACTTCGCACGATCATTACAGAGATCCTCGATGCGAATGAACAATCAATCGAAGACTTTAAAAATGGTAAAGACCGTGCAGTTGGCTTCTTAGTGGGACAAGTCATGAAAGCAACAAAAGGACAGGCAAACCCGCCTCTCGTCAATAAATTATTGATGGAAGAAATAAAGAAACGCTAATCTGTCAACTATTTGATAAACGTTCCAGGGGAGACAAACCAGTCCGATCCTGGACGTTTTTTCCTTATGAACTTCTATGCTGAACAGGAGGGGATTGTATTGAAAACAGAACAACAATATTTTGAAGAAGCGGTATCACTTCAAACGTATATGGACAATATGGAATCACAAAAAGAAAATAGTTTTTTGATCTATAATGAGTTTGAGGTGCCGCAAGACGATGAATTTATTGAATTGCTGAAGGAAAAGCAACCCCATGTCTTAGTAATTACAGAAGATTGGTGCGGCGATGCAATGCTGAATAACCCAATTCTGCGCCGGATTGGGGAAGCGGCAAATATCGAAGTGCGTGCTGTATTGCGGGATCAGAATCCGGAATTGATGGATCAGTATTTGACGAATGGCGGACGGTCCATTCCAATTTATCTGTTGCTGAATTCAGCCGGTGAGGCAATAGAGAAGTGGGGTCCCCGTGCGCCGATCCTGCAGAAGTATGTAATGGAAGGACGTTCCAAGCTGCCCGCTGAAGAATCGCCTGATTTTGAAGAAAAGCAAAAAGCATTTTATTCGCAGCTGATGTCGGAATATACCGCAAAACCTGCCAACTGGCTGGCTGTCTATGAAGATATACGTTCTGCATGGCTGCCCGTTTTACAGCA
The DNA here is from genome assembly GCF_002109365.1 of Sporosarcina sp. P37. Taxonomy (NCBI): domain Bacteria; kingdom Bacillati; phylum Bacillota; class Bacilli; order Caryophanales; family Caryophanaceae; genus Sporosarcina; species Sporosarcina sp. P37. Next base: position 1,218,968 of record NZ_CP015349.1, on the reverse strand, counting down.
AGTGAAGTAAATATAAAGAGGAAACCATATTATAATGGTAAAGGTCTGAAGAATCAGACGCGAAAGGATCGAGGGGAAAGTGTATGAAACGTGCACGGATCATTTATAATCCTACTGCAGGAAGAGAAGTATTCCGTAAGCATTTGGCAGAAGTCCTCGAGAAACTAGAGAAAGCCGGCTATGAAACTTCAGCTCATGCCACTACATGTGAAGGCGATGCTTCAGTTGCCGCGCGAGAAGCTGTCCGCAGAGGATTCGATGTGATTATTGCAGCTGGCGGTGACGGGACGCTTAATGAAGTAGTAGCGGGTGTCGGGCATTCTGAGAAACGTCCGAAAATCGGCTTAATTCCCATGGGAACAACGAATGATTTTGCCAGAGCTCTAAGAATTCCAAGAGAAATTGATGAAGCTGTAGATATTATTTGTCAGGGAAAAACAACGCCAGTCGATGTCGGTATGATGAATGACCGTTATTTTATCAATATCGCAGGCGGCGGCCGAATGACGGAATTGACATATGAAGTGCCAAGCCGTCTGAAAACCGTAATTGGCCAATTGGCTTACTATTTGAAAGGCATTGAAATGCTGCCTTCCATACATTCGAGTCATCTTCGTATCGAGTATGACGGCAAAGTGTTTGATGAAGAAGCGATGATGTTTTTGATCGGATTGACCAACTCGGTCGGAGGATTTGAGAAATTAGCGCCTGATTCCAGCATCAATGACGGCTATTTCACATTGCTTATATTGAAAAAGTGTAATATCGCGGAGTTTATTCGTGTCGTCACGCTGGCTTCAAGAGGAGAACATTTGGATGATCCGCTTGTCGTTTCTGCCAAGGCAGAGAAGATCGTTGTGACTTCACATGACGAAGTGCAATTAAATCTGGATGGAGAGTACGGAGGCAGGCTGCCGGCGACTTTCCAGAACTTGTACCAGCATATTGAAATGTTTGTGCCTCTGCATAAGCTGCGGCTGCAAGATCAAGTGAAACCGACTAAATAAAAAACAAGCAAAAAGACTATTCCAAGCGAAGATGTAGCATTCGGGTGGAATAGTCTTTTATTGTGCAAAATTAATTGGGTGTGAACGATGTAATGCGCATTGCATCAGGTCCATATCAGATATATTCAATCGCTTCTCCTTGTTTAGCAGCTAGCTTTGGCACTTCGTGCAACGGCATCCAACGGTAGCTGAATAATAGACCTGCGTCTTTACCTTCACCTTCGACGTTATATTCCCATTCGTTCCGCTCTTCTCCTACATAGGAAAAATGGAAAATAGTACGTTCATAAATCACATTTTTGTCTTCCGGGAAGAACTTTGAAGCCTTTACTTTACCTTCTAGTATGAGTTCATCACGCACGATACCGGATTCCTCTTCAATCTCACGATATAATGCATCCAATAATAGTTCATTGCGTTCGATGGTACCCCCTGGAACTTGTAAACCTGCTTCAGGATGATCTTTTTGTTCGTAAACCAGCAGTTTCCGGTGTCTGCCTTCACCTTTTGTGATGTACGCTAATACTTTTCTTTTTACCCTTTTCAATATATTTCACCTCTCATTAGTTAACCCATTATACTGTGAATTTACTCAATTTGCAAGTAAAATGAGTTAATCAATTAGTATATAACAATTATATGAACTGTGGTCATGCATATTCGTCTAAATTTCAACAAATAGGTTATGAAAAGTGATTTTAGGGGAAAACATGAAAAAGGACTGGCTAAGGAAGTGAGGATGCATGTATAAAAGACAGGAAAGACGCCTGATGTGGCTGGCATTTATAGTTGCCGGCATCATGCTGTTATCAATCATCGGAAGATTATTTTCATAAAAACAGGAGGTGCGCTGTGTGGACTCAGTTTTTTATTCTAGAGTATTAACCGAATTGACCTTATCATTTCATATTATTTATGCCACGATCGGGGTTGGTGTCCCGCTCATGATTATGCTGGCGCAGTGGGTCGGTATTAAGAAAAACGACGAGCACTATATTTTGCTGGCAAGACGCTGGGCGCGCGGTTTTGTCATTACCGTAGCTGTTGGAGTCGTAACAGGAACGGCAATTGGATTACAGCTGTCATTGCTGTGGCCGAGTTTTATGGAGCTCGCGGGCAATGTGATTGCGCTGCCATTATTCATGGAGACATTCGCGTTCTTTTTTGAGGCAATTTTCCTTGGTATTTATTTATATACGTGGGATCGGTTTGAAAATCAGAAGAAACATTTTTTATTACTTATTCCGGTTGCTCTCGGGGCTTCATTTTCAGCAGTTTTCATTACGATTGTGAATGCTTTTATGAACGCACCCCGGGGCTTTGACTTAGTGAACGGTGAACTGATCAATGTCAATCCGCTCCTGGCCATGTTTAACCCGGCCATGCCGACAAAAGTAGCGCACGTGGTCGGGACAGCGTATATGACGACTGCTTTTTTATTGGCAGCTATCGCAGCGTTTCGTCTATTGCGCGGTTCAAATCATATTTATCACAAGAAAGCATTGTATCTGACTTTGAAAGTCGGTTTCATCTTCAGTGTGACAGCGGTGCTCGTCGGCGATTTATCAGGAAAGTATTTAGCAGAGTATCAGCCTGAAAAGCTGGCAGCGGCTGAATGGCATTTTGAAACGGAAGAAGATGCCCCTTTGATACTTTACGGAGTGCTCGATGATGGGGAAGTTAAATATGCCATTAAAATCCCGTATGCGCTTTCCATCTTGGCGCATGGCACGCCGAATGCGGAAGTCATTGGGTTAGATCAGTTTGCAGAAGAAGATACACCGCCCTTGTACATTCATTATCTCTTTGACATTATGGTGACAATCGGGATGTTGTTGCTGACATTGTCAGCTGTATACTTGCTTGGAATGTGGCGGAGATGGCCGTTTGTAAAGTCCCGATTATTCCGCTGGCTTATCGTGCTTAGCGGGCCGCTCGTTTTCATATCACTCGAATCTGGCTGGTGGATGGCAGAAGTGGGACGGCAGCCGTGGATACTGCGTGACATCATGCGTACTGCTGAAGGGGCTACCACAAGCGGGCAAGTGCCTACCATGCTTGTTCTCTTTGCGCTTCTATACTTGGTGCTTGGAATCGGCAGTGTCGTGGTTTTGAGACGGATGTTCATACGAAATCCTGTTGAAAAAGAAATTGCAGATCGTCAGCAGGAGAAAGGCGGTGATATCCTATGACTGTTGAAATTCTGGGAATAACCGTATTATGGGTATTTCTTTTCGGCTATATTGTGATTGGGGCGATTGATTTTGGAGCAGGGTTTTTCAATGCGTACAGTTTATTGACGGGAAAACAGAGAGTTTTAACCGATGTCATTCAGCGCTACCTGTCCCCGGTGTGGGAAGTTACAAATGTATTTCTGGTGTTCTTCTTCGTAGGAATCATCGGGTTCTTCCCTAAAACTGCTTTTTATTATGGAACAACGTTGCTGGTGCCTGTCAGTTTTGGGATTATTCTATTGGCGATCCGGGGTTCGTATTATGCTTTTGAAACATATGGCGCCCGCGGACATAAAGGATACTCTTTTGCATATGGTGCATCGGGTTTATTGCTGCCTGCCTCTTTGTCGATTGTACTGACAATATCTGAAGGCGGATTTATCGAGATAGTAGATGGCCAGCCTGTTTTGGATTATTGGAAATTATTCAGCAGTCCGCTCACCTGGTCAATTGTAGTGCTCAGTATCGCAGCGACACTTTATATCTCCTCGACTTTTTTAACTTGGTACGCAAATAAAGCGAAAGATGTGGAGGCCACACAGTTATTAAGAAAATATGCGCTCATCTGGTCATTGCCGACGATCATTGCAGCTGGCGGAATTATCTTCGAGCTGCGCAAACATAATCCTCTGCATTATGAGAACATCCAACGGTTCTGGCCAATGTTCCTGCTGTCGTTCCTGCTGTTCCTCGGGACAGTGTTCCTCATCTGGAAAAAGCGGCAATATGGAATTGCGTTCGGATTACTGGCGGGACAATTTCTGTTCGCTTTCTTCGGATATGGCGCATCTCATTATCCGTACTTGCTCTATCCGTACTTGACTATTTACGATAGCTTTACGAATCAGGCAATGGCGGTTGCATTAATAACAGCGTTCATATTTGGATTAATGCTGTTGATCCCGTCACTGTATTTGCTGTTGCGCATGTTCTTGTTCAACAAAGAATATGTAAAAGGGAAAAAAGATCACCATGCATAAGGGGGCATTCTGATGGATGAATTTTTGATTTTCTACGCACCTTTTCTCATTATCATCGCAGGGATCGCGTTATCGTTCTTTGTCGTTTTGAAAGACGATGCGGTGACAAGAAATGAACATACAGAGAGTGAACATACAGACGTGTAATCGCGTCTGTTTTTTTATTTGCGCGGCATGGTACACTATGAGTATCTGAAAGATGGAGGAAAAATCATGAGCTTTGCAGTAAATAAAAATGAAAAAGTACAAGTAATTATAGAAGATCTGACACATGACGGAGCAGGAGTAGCGAAAGTGGATGGGTATCCATTATTCATTCCAGGGACGCTGCCTGGAGAAACAGTAAATGTGCATGTAGTAAAAACATTGAAAAAGTATGGATTCGCAAAACTGCTGGATATTGTGGAACCATCTTCATCCCGCGTAACACCGCCATGTCATGTGTTCCCTGCATGCGGGGGCTGTCAGCTGCAGCATCTGTCCTATGAGGGACAATTGATGCAGAAGCGGAAGTCTGTGCGCGATGTCATGGACAGAATTGCCAAGCTGCCCGATGTGCCGGTACATGAAGTAAAAGGCATGGATGATCCGTGGCGCTACCGCAATAAATCACAGATTCCTTTTGATACGGAAAATGACCGTGTGATTACCGGATTTTATAAAGCACGTACCCACCAAATTGTTGATACGGATGTCTGCTTGATTCAAACGAAAGAAGCGGACGAACTGATGACAATGCTGAAATATAAGCTGCAGCAGCTAGGAATCGAGACATATGATGAACACACACATAAAGGCATGCTGCGTCATTTAATCGTCAGAAAAGCACGGCAGACAGGTCAGGTGATGGTTGTATTGGTAACACGCCACAAAAAATTCCCGCAGAAAGAAGCGGTAGTGGAGCTGATTAAACAGGAGCTGCCAAATGTGACGTCGATTTTGCAAAACGTGAATACGGCGAATACAAACGTCATCATGGGAAATGAAACCATCAATTTGTACGGATCAAATGTGATCATCGACCGGATAGGGGACACGAAATTCGAAATTTCCGCACGCTCCTTCTATCAAGTAAACCCTGTACAGACGGAAGTACTGTATCAGCAGGCGCTTGATTATGCGGATTTAACCGGTAAAGAACGTGTAATTGATGCATATTGCGGCATCGGAACCATTTCATTATTTTTAGCTAAACAGGCGAAAGAAGTATACGGCGTGGAAATCGTACCGCAGGCAATTGAAGATGCGAAGCGCAATGCAGAATTGAATGATAGTAAGAATGCGCATTTCGAGGCAGGACCGGCAGAAGAGATCATTCCGAAATGGTACGCCCAAGGCAAGCGATTCGACGTCCTCGTTGTCGATCCGCCCCGTAAAGGCTGTGACGAGAAGCTGTTGGAAACCATTTTGGAATATAAACCTAAGAAAATCGTCTATGTATCTTGCAACCCGGGCACATTAGCACGTGATTTGCGGATTTTGGAGGATGGCGGCTACCGTACGAAGGAAGTGCAGCCAGTGGATATGTTCCCGCATAGCAGTCATGTGGAGTGCGTGGCGTTGATAGAGTTGGAATAATGGGTACCAGGTCCGCACACAACTTCAGTTCAATTCAGAATAGTGTCCGAATTGTGTTGGGACCTGGTACCGTATTTTATGGCTTACTTTTGGCACAGAATAAGTCATTAGTGGAAAATGGACGGTTTGATTTTGGTAGACTTGGAAAAGAAGGCATTGGCTTCGATAAAGGAAAGTATAAAGTAGGTATTACTCTTGCTATTCCCTCAGTTCAAAAGAAAGAATTTGTGCTTAAAGCAGGATTAGAGTATGAGAACTTAAAAGGAAAATATGTTGATAGAACCGGTATAGGACCAACGATTAGCTATACCTGTTTAGTGCAAAATAGAAGTACATAGTTTTGAAATGAAAAAGTACATAACATTGCAACGTAAGTTTCAATAAAAAAAGGCTTGCCAGCCTCTTCAAACTTCTCTACTGTATTGGTGTCGAATCAAAACCAGTGGAGGTTGAAAGGAATGCTGACAATGCCTGAAATTAATTGTATCAAACTAATGAGAAATCAGAAATCATTATCTATCAACAAGATATCTAAAACCTTAGGAATTAATTGGAGAACTGCTAAAAAGTATGCTGATGGTGATCTATTACCTAAAGAAGCAAAGAGAAAAAGATCGGGAATGATGTATAGAGAAAAATGGGGAGAAATTGTTGGAGATTGGCTTTGGGAAGATCAGAAGCTTAAAAGAAAAGATAGAAGAACTAATAAAGGAATTTTTAAGGCCTTGCAAGAGATGGGATTCGAGGGGTCCTATCGGACTGTTTCAAACTATATTCAAGAATGGCGTGAAGGAAGAGAAGACCTGGAGGATGAAACGAAAGACAAAAGCTATGAGAGACTCATCCATCCCCCTGCTGAGGCACAATTAGATTTCGGATTGATGCAAGCTGTGCAGGATGGAAAATACCGAGATGTTCATTGTTTGGTTATGACGCTTCCTTTTAGTAACAGTGCATTTGCCATCCCATTGCCAGCAGAAAATCAAGAGTGTCTTTTACACGGTATGAAACTTATCTTCGATCAACTTGGTGGTATTCCAAGAACAATCCGTATTGATAACATGAAAACTGCAGTGGTGAAACCAAGGAATAGAAATGAAGAGGCTGCTTTTACCCAAGAATTTTTACAGTTCGCCACTCATTATGGATTTGAACCACAAGCCTGTAATCCATATTCTGGTCACGAAAAAGGAAATGTAGAAAATAAGGTGGGATATGTTCGATATAACTTTATCACTCCGGCCCCTGTTATAGAGGACTTAGACCACTTGACAAAGCTACTGCAAGAGCAACTAACGACAGATCGACAACGTATTCACTATAAGAAGCAAGTTCCGTTACAAGAGTTACTGGAGGAGGAGCATCAATATCTTTTAGCATTACCTGAAGAAGAATATCCAGTATTCAAAGAGGAGAAAACAAAAGCGAATAAGTATGGAGAAATCACGTTAGATAAAACGAAGGTGTATGTTCCAAAAGGATATAATTACAGTCAATTATCCGTAGTGAAGTACTGGGATCGCTTTAAGGTGGTGTCTCCTCACGGAGAGCCGTTATATCAAGACAACCGACCCTATATGCATAAGAATCGCGAGATTCCTTGGCAATCCATCTTGAAAGCATGGTTGAGTAAACCACGGGCAGTAAGCTATTCACGTTATTCAGCTTATTTACCTGGTCGACTCTTTGAATATCTAAACATCTCTAATCTTTCGATTCGCAAAGAGCGTATTCAATGGATTATCGGGCTTTTAGCTACGTATGAAATGAATGAAATCAATAATCAATTCTACGAACTCTTAAGTGGTCAATCGGACGAGTTAAAAGAGCCAGATGCGCATCCCTATAACATTGATTGGAGCAAGTATGATCAGCTTCAGAGTGCTCCTCAGATTGAAGGTGAGGGGAAATGACCCAAGATTTACAGACCATGTGCAAAGCATTGCGCTTAGCGCACGTGCATGATGTTTATTCAGATATCCCATTTGAAAATTCTGCTCAATTTCTTGAAGCTTTATTAAAAAAAGAGCTGCAGTTACGGGAAGAAACGAAAGCCGAGAGATTGATTAAGAAAGCAAGATTTCTGCAAAAGAAGTCCCTTTCGGCATTTCAATGGAATGAACAGATTCATTTTCCCTCTCATATTGATTCGCAAGAATTATGTACGTTAAGTTTCATCAGGCGCAAAGAGAATGTCATTCTAACCGGTGCGCCCGGTACAGGAAAGACTCACTTAGCTACGGCCATTGGTTATGATGCGTGTAAAAGAGGGCTTGAAGTACGATTTTACCGGGTTTCAGATCTAGCAGAAGCATTGGAGAAATCCTGGCAGGAGGGAAAGTCAACGCAGTTTAGAGCGCGTTTTAAAAACGTAGACCTTATCATATTGGATGAAATGGGGTACATACCATTCAATAAGGAAGGGGCAGAACTCCTCTTTCAGCTGATTTCTGACTGGTACGAACAAAAAAGTTTAATCATCACATCAAACTTGGAATTTAGTCAGTGGAATCGCGTTTTTAGCGATTCTAGATTGACTGCAGCATTAGTAGATCGGGTGATACATCATGCCCATATATTGAATTTTACGGGAGATAGTTTTAGAGTAACAAACGCTTTATCACGTCAAAAATAATACTGAAATGAAGGCTGGCAAGCTTATGTATTTTACTTTGCATTCTTCTGCACTTTTATGGTTCTTACGCGAACTTGGGGAGGTGACTTAGGGGATGCTAGATTGATATAATAAAAAGAAAGGAGTGCTTGATGATGAACTTTCTCACCTGGACACCTCCCGATTCTTCTCTAGAACTGCTTCACGCCGAATCCACTTCCGACAAGATCCGGCTGATTGTTCAAAGTACCCGATCCTCCTCCTGCTGTCCCACATGCTCCCAGTCTAGTACCCGACCCCATAGCCGCTATACCCGTAAGCTGCAGGACGAGCCTTTTAATGGCCGGCCTGTGGAACTGTTAGTTCTCACCCGAAAATGGTTCTGCATATATGCGGAATGTCCCGTGAAGGTCTTCACGGAAAGGTTTGAAGGGCTTTCGCCGAACCGCCATCGAACGCAACGGGCCGAAGACATCCTTCGGGAAATTGCGTTCTCCACTAGCTGCCTCACTGCCGAAAAGATCGCCCATGCCATCCATATTCCTGCCAGCCATGATGCACTGTTGTCACTGATCTACCGGACAGATATAACACCTGAGGTGTCACCCTTTCCTAGGGATTGATGATTTCGCTTTTCGCAAGGGCCATACCTACGGTACGATGATCTGCGATCATCAGAAGGGGGTCCCCTTGGCCCTGCTGCCCGATCGCCTGCCCGAAACTGTCACCGCCTGGCTGAAACGTCATCCTTTCATCCAGGTTGTCAGCCGAGACGGCTACACCGCATTTCGTCAAGCCATCACCCAAGCAAACCCTGCCATCCACCAGGTATATGATCGTTGGCATTTCATCCGGAATGCGAAGAAACAGGTCGACGTGCATCTTGCCACCCTTGTGCCTACTTCCATCACTTGGATGGAACCGGCTGCCGAGCAGACAGCCATCCCTTTGACCGCCCGGGAAAGGGCAGCATCCGAGAGACAGAAGAGGAAATGGTCGCTTATCCAGGAGATTCAAAAGCAGCACGCAGACGGCAAGAACATCTCCCGACTCTCCCGGGAGTACCAATTGGATCGTCGGACCATCCAGAAGTACCTGGATCTGCAAACTCCCCCTATGGATCGAAGGCCAAGGGCCAAGCCTATCGATGGCTATTCGGAGGAAGTGACACGGCTTGAGCAGGCAGGACATACGATTCGATTCATCCACCAAACCATACAAGGGAAGGGATATGAAGGGACCTATTCGGCGGTCCGCGCCTTGGTCGAATCAAGACGGAAAGAGCGGAAGTATGGAGCAGTTCGGACGGACTCCATCCCGCGAAGAAGATTCGCCGCTGTGATCTGGAAGCAGAAAAGGGAGCTCAATGCAGAGGATGCCATCATCCTACATCGCGGTCTCTCCCTGTATCCCTGCGTGGGTCCATTCTACGAATCCGTCCAGGCATTGCGCGCATCCATTACGGCAAGGGACTACCCCGGCTTCCTGGAATGGCTTGCCGCTCAGCTCTCTGACCGGGCTTCACCGTTCCTTCATTACGCGCGACGCCTGCGGAGTGACCTGCAAGCTGTCCGGAACGCCTTTACCCATTCCTACAGTAACGGTTTACTAGAGGGCCAGATCAACCGATTGAAAACAATCAAGCGGATTACCTATGGTCGAGCAAGTCTGAAGTTGTTGGAAAAAAGGGTGCTCTATCGACATAATGATATTCTAAAAAAATAATTATCACATTTAAAGCTACTGGCCATGCCTATTCCCCAAGTTCGCGTAAGAGCCACTTTTATCTTGCAAAACACAATACCGAAGAGTTTGAAGTTTAATTTAAATATAATGGAGAGATTTAATGCTAAGTATCGAGGAATACATTGCACGAAGAAAAAAGGAAGATAAACTCAATGAATTTGATATTGATGCACGTGCACAAAATATGAAAATCTGCGTTGATTATGTATTCGAGTATTTTAATAACTATCTGAATATTACGGAAACTGGAGGAAAAACAGTACTCCATAATGAAAAGCTAGAGAAGTATCGGAAGCAGCTTAGGGAGTATGATCCTGAAGTTCGAGAATGGGTTGTTGGAATTTACAATGAATACGGGAAGCAAGTGCACAGATACATCGGAAACATTATGAAGGAGAATGAGTTCTTCTTTCTGTATAGTACTGATAGTGAATTTAGAAATGCTTCCTATGATTGCTATTCCCAGCTCATTAAAAAGTTACCATTTCTTAAAGACCAAACAGAGATGCTTTTTCTTTTTATTAAAGACTATCATAGAGTTGAAAGCGAGCAAAGATTTAATTTCGGAATACCATCGATATCAGAAGAAATAACTGATTGGATTGACAAGACATGGGCAAAGTATCAGGTTAATCTGCTTGCCTTTGCTTATGGTTGGGTAAATAGTTTTTTTGAAAACGAGGATGTTTGGCCATCAACGCATAGAAAGAAGAGTCAATATACTTGGAGAAAGTACGATTATGATTACAAGCAAAAAAGTAATCTTTTTAATCTCGATTCCCTATATAGAAAGATGCCGAAAAAATCCTTCACAAAAGGAAGAAAGCAAGAATTTGAAATACTGTTAATGTACTATTGGCTTCATGACATGGAAGGGGATAATGATTATTGGCAGGAGTATTTGGAGATGGTTTTATCTGCTTTGAAAAAGCAATAGATTTATGAACATAGATGGGGTGAAAAAATGAATGATAAAGAAATAATTCTTTCAAAAATTGCAGAAATTGTTAGCAGACCAGGCTTTTTTATAAGGAAAAATTCAGAGTTTAAGGCCAGATTAAAATGCGTGGGGCTAAATGACCTTTACGTAAAATATGTTGATTACCTGGTGCCATATTGGTACAACCAAGGACATTCACAGAAATTTGAAAACAATAATGATCAATATGATGTGTTTCTAGGTTTAGATAGTATATTCTCGGATTTATATAAGGAAAACAGGCATGAGGATATTATCAATCTACTAAAAGAAATAACTAAATCTTTCAATGTAAGATATATTTCTGAGGATAGCGATGAAGATTTTGAAGAGATAGCAAAACTATATGAGATTTTAGGGTTAAGTATAGCTATTGAATTTGATAAAATTACAGTTTCTGCTTGCATGGAAAGTGACTTTGCCAGAGTAAGTGAGATGTTTTCTGTTGAGTCATGGATAAAAAGTAACCATAAAGAAGTATATGATGCTTATAAATCTGCAATTGATGCCTATACACAAGGGCATTCAGGAGCTTGTATTGAATCATGTAGGACAAGTATTGTAAGCATATTTTCAAAATATAAAGGGACTGAAAATTTCGCAAAGTGGATGAGAGGTGTCTTTAACACCAGCGGAGACAGTGCAACTGCAACGGTTGCTGACTTAGATAGGGCTCTTAAGTCAGACCTGAAAAAAGAGGATTTAGCAGACTTTTTCAATGAAAATAAAGATGGAAAACTGACAAAGACCAAAACAATTTATATGGTTTACTCTATGATGTCTGATTATGGGACCCACAGGAATGAGAATATTATTGAATCGCCAACAATTGAAGATGCGCTGTTTTGTTTGAGGCTAACAGATAGCATTTTATTTTGGGTATATTCAAAAAATAAATAGTGATTTTTTTATTAGTAAAGGGGTGAATAATATGTCTGACGTAAAAAATGCATATAATCAAATTATGGATTTCATGGGTAATGAAATAGAAAAAACATTGTTGCTACGCGGTATTGCTGACAAGGAAAAGCATCAAGCTCTTCTTAAAGCATTAAATGATAATGGGAACTTGAAAGGGCTGATTAATTTAATTCATACATCAAAAGATGGAATGGAGAATTTCTTCCGTTGGGCTGAACTTTATCAAGTTAAAGTACCGAAGAAATACGGGCAAGCAATGAAATTATCAAATCTTACAATTTTCTTTGATAATCTGACCACTAAAAGTAGTAGTGACAAATACGATGATTATGCTTTCGGTTTTATGATTGTATGGCCAATACAAAGTGTAACTAAAAATGAAAAGGAAATTCAGATGTTAAAAGAAATGGCTGAACGTCAAAAAACTAAAAAAATAATATATCTTACTATTAAGGAACCTTGGTACAACCCGGATTCTTTAGAGCCTATCGTGGATCGAGTGATAAAACTTGACTGTGAGAATGATGACCCAAAAGAGTATCAGCGAATTTTAGCTGCATATGAAGAAGATATGGAAAGACGCGATTATTATTAACAAAAAGGTAATGTAGTTGATATGTTCCCGTCTACCGATAGTGCAAATAGTATCGTGGATATGTTTCTGAGAACGGACATACTCAAATGAAATTCATTCTGTCCTCTCAAGCCATGTGGAGTGTGTGGTGTTGATAGAGTTAGAATTGTAGCCCCAAAATAAAGTCTCGCACCCAAAATCCCTTGAACCCTTGTCACTACTATCCTTTCACAATCTGAAACGTACAAAACTTCTTTTTAAATCGAAAAAAAACGTGAGCAAAAAGCGTGAGAAAAGCAGTGAAAAGTGGTCAAAACGTGACCGGAAATGTGTGAAAATGAGGGGAAGATAGCGTGACTTTATTTTAAAAGGGAACGAAGGAATGCGGGTTTGAGTGGTGTGTTTTCGGAAGTTTATAAAATAAAGGAACAGGAATACCAATATTGAAGGCTTTTAACTGAATATATAGGTGTGTTTTAGTTCCCTCAAATCGCAGCAGCAGAATTGGTTAATAGAGAGAAAATGACGAAAATATACTGTTGATATATTTCGGCGGGCTGGATATGTCACGATGAAAAAGGAGTAATTTAATATGATAGGAAAGAGAATAACTGCACACATTTTAAATAGAGTGATAATTCTCTTTCCATCAATGTTATTACTTGGGGGAATCACCTCACTGATATTTCCAAGTTACTTCATATTCGGAAATGATCAAGATTCAGGATGGTTAATAGTTTGGCTTTTAAAGTACATGATATGTTTGCCGGCAGTATTTTTAGATGTAATTACCCTGCCATTAGAATTTCTGAAGATAATTGAAATAATAGTACCTGCTTTACTAAGTTTAATTATTATAGAAATTATAAGTATCACCTTAATCAAGCGTAATATAGGCATGAAAATTATGGGGCTAAAAATAATATCTACAAAGGATAAACCATTTAGTATAATACAAATAACTGTGAGAACTGCAATAAAATATTTTTCACTGGCGTTTTTTCCTTTTGCACTTGTATTTATTTTTTTTTATAAAGACAAATCGTCATTACATGATAAGATTTCCTGCACAAAAGTAGTGAAAATAGGAAAATAAAGAGGAAGTACATGATACCAGCTGCTGAAATTAGTAATTGGTATCAGTTCCAAAGCAATTAGTAAAGAGTGCCTGTGTGATACACAATTTAAATACAAATCTGAATCGTGTCTTAATTGTGTGACGCACAGGCACTGCTCACTATGTGAATGAGGTTTAAGATTCAGACAACTATTCCTCCTGTAATTATCGGACGGAGTACCTATATATATGGTAGACTTAAGGTGATGAATTGCAAATAATCAATGATTTACTAAAGGGGAGGGGGATGTAGGTCATGTATACTAAATGGTTTGGTCACCTGGGAACATTAGGATCCCTCATAGGTATTATTTTTTTGATGAAAGCTAAAGATGAACCCTCAAGTTTCTTTATGGGTTTTTTAATTTGTTTAGCAATCATGCTTTTTTTTCTAGCAGTTATTTGGGAGATGAAGCTGAATAACAGGGAGAAAGGAATTTATTGTAAGGATGAGGAGGAAATAAACAACTATATGCTTCAATGGATTAGTAAAGGTGGAAGGGTAACGATTTTTACAAGGGACATGAGTTGGGCAAATAAAGATAAAGAAATAAAGGAACTTCTTTTTAAAAAAGCTATAAACAATGAATTGATTATAATTATAGCAAGTAATATTGGACTTACTAAAAAACTTGAAAACGATGGTGCTACTATTTATACATATGAAGAATTAGGTTATACTCCTAACTCCCGATTTACTATTGTCAGAACGGATAGAATTGATAGTAAAGTAGCTATAGGAAAAGAAAGAAATGGAAAGCACTTTATCGAAGAGTTTGATAGTTCCGACGGGTATCCCTTCCATATAGCAAATGATCTTACTAACTTTTTAATTAAATTCAATAAAATTAATAAAGAAGGAACTATTCAAAATGAAGAAAGTAAATAGAAAAACGAATGTGGATATTGCTTTGGAATGGGATCAGATTTCAGACGTTAGATTTCAACAAATTAGAGACAATAAAGATTTAAGTTTAAAACACATTCTTAAGCCATGTATATTGGAGTTGATAAATCCATGTAACAAAGAAAAAGTACTAGATATTGGTTGTGGTACAGGTAATTTAACAAGTTATTTAGCAAACTACTCTGATGAAATAATAGGAATTGATTTAAGTGGGAAAAGTATAGAAGTTGCTGCAGAAAACTTTCAAAGAGAAAATATGAGTTTTCAGAATTACTCTATAGAACAATTTGCAAAATTTAATAATGAAAGTACGTACTCTTTAGTGGTTGCCAATATGGTTCTGATGGATGTTGCTGAATTGCCTACAGTAATAAAGTCTATAAAAGATATTATTAAGAATAACGGACATTTTGTATTTACGATAACCCATCCTTGTTATTGGCCAGTCTATTGGGAATACTTTGATGAAAATTGGTTTAATTATAAAGAGGAACTATATATTGAATCAGCATTTAAAATTGCAACAGAAAAAGTAAAGCATAGAACAACTCATATTCATAGATCGTTGGAACATTATGTTAATACTCTCTGTAGCGAAGGATTTATTATAGAAAAGATGATTGAACCAATACCGAATGAAGAAGTATTACCTGTGTTTCCTAAAAATAATTCATATCCAAGATTTATGGGGATCAGATGTAAACTACTAAAGACAAAGAATAAGTATTAATCTGGGTATAGGTGAAGACACGCACGTCTCATTATTTGTCTACCGTCAGCAGTCCACGCATGTCGAGTGTGTGTGGCGGTGATAGAGTTGGAATAATGGGTACCAGGTCCACAAACAACTTCAGTTCAATTCAGAATAGTGTCCGAATTGTGTTGGGACCTGGTACCGTATCTTAGTGCTTACGCTTTACTTCAATTCTATAGCCGTCAGGGTCAGTAACAAAGAAGTAAGAAGGTGTTCCGCCTGAAAGTCCTTTCAATTCACTTGTTTCATAAGAAGAAGCTTTACAAATCTTGTGCATTTCTTCTAAATCATCTACTGTTACGCCTAAATGACTGAAACCATTTCCTATTACATACGGTTCTGCATCATAGTTGTAGGTAAGTTCTATTTGTACGGAAGAACCTGGTGAATTTAGATAAATTAAATCAAATTTATCTTCAGGGAATTCTCTTCGGCTTGCTACTTCAAAATCAAAAAGCTCTGTATAAAAATCTAAAGTAGCATCAATGTCTCTAACACGTAAACAAATTTCAACGAGTACTTGGTTCATTTTATCGTCCTCCATAATTTTATTAATTTTTATCTTATCATAGATGCTATATAAGTACATTTGATACGATTATATACAGTTACTGGTTATTTAAAGTAGCTGATTTTTAACGGGATAATGGTTCTAAGTCGTTGATCTGCGCTGCAGCCGGACTTAGTGTACATAAGACAGTTTGATAGCCCTCTGCAAGCAGTGAAAGCCGAGTAGAGTTGTCTGATACAATGCGTCCATTTTTGAAGTTAGAAAGCGGTAATTTTTTTAGCTACTATGACAATTTCGATGAAATGAATGAAGAAAAAAATCGCTTTGTTGTCCATTCAGTCAGGCAATTCATAGCTCCACCCACACCGCGCAGATAGAGTCACTTACCATACTCCAATTTCTGGACGAACACTGACTGACCTGCGGACACAAACTCAAGGATTCTCCCGGAAGAACCGGCGACTCCTGGAGGATCAGGGTGACAGGCGTAATCGCCAACGCACTTCTGGCGAGTCCGCCGCGCCCCCTCAGGAAAGCGTCCGGTTCTGCAGGGAGAATCCTAAACCATACGCTATCTTAACAACGACTTGTCAAGAGCATCTCATTTCCAAAAACCAATTTCATTGGATAATCTACAAGCTTGTTATTTTCTGTATGTTTGACCATCTTGGCCCAATTACTGAAGAACATTTATAAAGTGCCTGTCACAGCTCGAATCCTATCGAAGGTGATTGACATTTTTTTCGTTGTGCCAGGCACTGATTATTCGGCAAGAAACAACAACCCAGTGATTACTTTGAACACCTTTTCTGCGCTCCGACTTGAATCCCCTTAGAAGTCATCACGGGCGTTGCGCAATTCAATAAAGTCTTCCAATTTTTCCGCTCGAAGAAAGAGGTTAATTTCCTTCTCTCTGCTGATCGTTGTCGGGAGTGTTGGCTCTCCTTTTTCACGCAAGTCACGGACTTTTTTCAATGCGTTGGAGATTTTTTCATTGTCTGGCTGCGTGTCGTATGCAAAGCGTAAATTAGTTTCGGTATACTCGTGACCAGGATAAATATGTATATCCTCATCCAAGCGTTTAAATTTCTGCAAGGTTTCATATTGGGCTTCGTAATCACCGGTAAAAACTCGGCCGCATCCCGCTGAAAACAAGGCATCTCCGCAAAAAAGACTGTCTCCCATTAAAAAGCTGATATGGCCATGTGTATGGCCCGCCGTTTCGAAGACTTGAATAGGATGGCCCAGCAAGTTAAAGGTATCGCCTTCCTCTACCACATGATTTGCCAGGGTTTCCGTTTCTTTCGGTCCATATATCTGGCATTCTGGATGTCTCGCCATAATCTCAAGTACCCCGCCGGTATGGTCTTCATGCTTATGCGTTAAAAGAATGGCAGCCAGGCGAAGCTGCTTTTCTTCAAGAAAATCCAGGACATCATTTGCTGTTCCCGGATCAACTACAACTGCCTTTGTTTCTTCTTGAATGCACCATATGTAATTATCAGCAAAGGCTTTGATTGGATGAATAATCATCGTACGATTCCTCCTCTTTTCATATCTTTGATTTGCGGCTTGGAGACTAGTTTTTCTCCTTCCGCTGATAAGTTTAAGTTTACCTTACTATCATAACATGGGGGAGGTCCGCCTTCTCTGTCTGTAAATCAATTCTACATCTTGTCAGCAACCTTTACACCTTCATACAAAGTGCCTGTGCAACATGGAGCTCCATGTTGCACAGGCACTTTGAATGGTCATACTACACCGTAACCATAGATGGTCATTTTCTTTTCATACCAAATTTACTTAAGTTTGCGCTGCTTTTTTCAACGATCTTCTCGAATTCGACAACTACAAAATATTTAGTTTCTCCGACCTTTTCAACACTTACGATTTTTCCGTTACGCCCTTTGATCCTCACACTTTCATCTGCAGCCGGTATGATCCGTGATGCTACATTGAGCACTTCAACTTTGTCTTCAAAATAATGAATGGCATACATTTTCTAATCTCCTTAGTTAAAATGAGTGGTGGTATATATTCATTTTATGAAGTGGATTATGAAATAGAACGCGGGCAAAGGTATTTTGTCTGCCTATTCGTTTGACGGGAAGGTGCTCTGTATCCAGACAAACACAAACTTCTGCATTCGCACATAAATTAGTAAAACGGCAGGAGGTCATGATATGAAAAATAAACAGGCATCCACTAATCGTGAGTCCTCAAGAACGAAATGGCATCTTTTTGAGATAATTGGGGTCTTGTTAGTGCTGCTTTCATTGCTTATTTTATTATTCGCGCCTAATTCACTGGCCAATTTCTTTAATACAATAATTGGTGAAGTAAAACCAATCGTAGTAGATGTGTTTTTAACAAGCGAGGTAGGCATCGCGATTATCGTCAGTGTGATTTTTGGGCGTTTATTGGAACGGCTAGGATTTACGGATGGCTTAATCAGACTATTTGTTCCCGTTATGAAATGGCTGAAAATTAATCCATCTGTTATCATCCCAAGTGTTTATAATATCCTCGGTGATATTAATGCGGCCGGAAAAATTTCTGGTCCGATTCTTGTCAAAGCTAACGCTACCAAAGATGAGCAAAAAATTGCAATAGCGACAATGATTCAATCTCCTCAATCTTTTGCGACATTAGTGTTAGGACTCATCGCGTTATCCGTATTCGGTATTCATGCATTTCCGCTTGTGATCTTCTCAATATTCCTCCCTATAATAGCGGTTCCGTTTATTCTGTCAAAAACGATTTATCGAGATACAAAAGGAGTGGAATTAAAGCATTTGCCCCGTTTCACCCCGAAAACCAGATTTCTTCAAACCGTCTTTACTTCAGCAAAAGAGGGAGCAGAGCTTCTTTTGCTGCTCATCATTCCGGCAGTTGCGGCTGTATTTTTCTTTATAGGGGCGTTCAAGTTTTTTGGTGTTTGGAGTGCCATTGAAGCATCGTTGTCCACTGTCTTAACATTTATGAGTATTGAACCCACAACGGGAATTATTTCAATACTCGCCGCACCTACACTGGCGGTTGCCCAGCTTGCAGAGCTATCGAGCACAGTAGATCCCCGATTAATTGTAGGGGCATTTGTATTGGCGAACTCAGGCTTGCCATTATCCGTTATCCTTGGCCAGGTACCGGTAACATGGCAAGAAACATCCAATCTCAATGATAAAGAAGCTCTAAAAGCCGCATTGATTGGTCTGATCCTTCGATTCGCAACTACTTGGGCATTGGCGGTCTTCTTAACGCCATTTTTGGTGAACTAGATGAACAATGCCGGTTATATCATTAGAGGGAGAAAGATTATTACTGTCGGCAAATTGGGGACGATTGAAAATGGTGCTATGGCCGTAGAAAACGGCAAAATTCTGGATGTGGGGAATTGGAATAGGCTTCAAAATCGATATCCCGGTTTCGCTGTGATTGATTACTCGGCTTATGTTATTACGCCTTCATTAGTCGATTGCCACACGCATCTATTGGAGTTTGCACCATCTTCACTGTATCCTGACCTGCCAATTAACCATCTTAAAGTGGGTAAAGACCTTCTTTTGGATGCTTTGTCATCGGGAATAACTGCTTTGGGAGAACAAATATGCGGACATCCGCGCTTTGACTTTTCTGTCAGCGATTACCGGAAGGCTGTTTTGAATATGCCGCTGGATGTTTCATTTGCAGCGACAAGCATATCAATAGGCTTCGAGAAGTTAGTCCATTTCACGGCAGTCACTCAATCGCAAGCCGTGGGGAAATCAGATTTAATGGACCTGAATGTGGTGCAAATGATTGCACGAGCAAGTGACTACCCAGGTGAAAATTTATTTATTAATGCAACACCGGCAAACTTTACGGCAGATGAAGTTCCAAGGGCAGGAGAAGTCATTTATACGTTAGAGGAATTAAAACGTATTGCAGAAATTTATCATCAGTGCGGAAAGCGGATTGGTGTTCATGTGGCGGGTGAGTCCAGTATAAAAATGGCATTGGATGCCGGAGTGGATGTTTTACACCATGCACATGGCATTACGGACGGGTTAATCAAACAGGCTTCAAAACAGCGTGTGGAAATAGTTGCAACTCCCATGGGGGGACGCACTTGCCTCCTAATTCTCCAGAAGATGTTCTTGCACTGGTGAATAATAATATTACTGTTTCAATTTCAACTGATGCGTATTTGCCGCCTTATCAAGGAGTGACGTGGCTGCCATTTACCGATCAGGCATTAAGGGGACCTGATGTATTCATGTTAATTGCCCATCCCGCCATGAAACTATTAAAAGAAAATCACTATGGTGAAAATGAAATATTGGCATTACTTACTGCAAATCCCGCAGCATTATTAGGCCGGGAAAATAGTTTTGGGAGATTAGAGCAAGGGTTGGATGCCAACTTCCTGGTGTCAGAAGGTATTCCGGGTTTGGAAATTACCAGTGCTGAAGATATTAGTAAAGTGTTCTTTCGAGGAAAAAAGGTAATTGACCGTAAAAACGGAGCCAAATAGCATCGCATGTAAGAAGCGTAATATTGTTCAGAATCCATTGAAATGTATACTTTATGTGCCCCCGGACGAATCAGTACGGGGGATTTTTGATTCCTGAATTCTAACTGCTGCACGGGATGAAGGGTACTGGAGTGTATTCATTTAACGATCAGTCTAGGTTGTGGAGCCGAATAACTGCTATTGAAAAGTATATCCTATCTTAGTGAATAGTCTGCCAACCCACGGAAGAATATATTATTACTACTATTCAGATTTAATAGTATATATTATAATAAAAATAGACAGAAAACTATTTGTGAATTTACAAGGGGCTTGATAAAATTGATGAATGGTTCAAAAGGTCAAACTATAGTTGAATGTTTACAGGAGTATAATTTAAAGAAAAATATTAAAGAACAGCTAAAAATAATTAATCCCCTTCTGGGTAAAAAGGAAACAGATATAAAAGTTCATTTAGCGAATGCCGTTGCTAATGATGTAATTACCAAAAGTGAAATGGATTTCTTAGAAATCAAAATGGCGCTTGGCCGGATGTGCTTAGAGTTGGAGCAAGTATTGGATAATATTTACGTTACTTTGTTGTTTTATGATAAAGAACGCAATTTAGTTTTTCATGGTGCAGGTCCCAGTATTCCAGTGGAGTTCTTTGACTTCTTTACAATTATTAATGAACAGGGAATACTGGATGAAGATTGTGCTTCATGCGGAAGAGCTATTTTTACACAGGAAGTTGTGCATTCAGATATTGGGACAAGCGAACTTTGGGCAAAATTTAAAGAAGGCATACTTGAATACGGTTTCAGGTCTTGTACCTCAATACCATTCTTTACAGACACAGGCCGGTTGGCTGGAACGTTTGCGCATTACTCTGCCACACCAAACCATCATATCACTTCAGATGAAGTGGAGATGATTCAAGAAAAAATATCGATGTTTAGTTTTGAAATACAAACGATATCTGATCGTATTCAAGAATATACGCAAGTCGGCAATGCTGAACTGACCATTATATAAAGAGGGAGGATTTACGATTGACTGTTGGAGAACGCCTGAAAACGCTTCGTTTGGAGAAAAGGCTGACATTACAGGAGGTTGCATCTAAAATAGGGCTGGCCAAATCATCCTATGCAAGTTATGAAGGGGGATATAGAAATCCCCCTATCGATAAGCTAATGGCTTTAGCGCAACTTTATCAAGTTTCAACAGATTATATATTAAACTTAACGAATGTTCCTGATTCCGTTGAATCTCTTCAAAAGCAGCAACTGAACTGGGATGGGAAAGTTTTAAGTAAAAAGGAATTAGAAATTGTTCATCAGGTTGTCGAATTAATGACGGAAAAGCAACAAGAGAATATTAAAGGCAATTTAAGACATATGGATATCGGGTAATATTCATTGTCTTTTTTTCTATAAGGGGTCGCTTAAAGTGAACAAAGTTCTGAGTGGGGGGATGAACATGGGGAGCAAATATAATAATCAATTGAGCAAGGAAAACACAGGAAATTCATATGACCATGACATGGTTAATGAACAACTGCGAGAAGCGGATACAGCATTCCTGACGGACGATAACATTCAGCTAGTCGGAAAATTAGCTGCAGGAGTAGCCCATGAGATTAAAAATCCACTTACTTCTATTAAAGGTTTTGTTCAACTGTTGAATATGGGTATAAATAAGCCTGAATATTATTCAATAATTTATTCGGAAATAGATCAAGTAGAAGCAGCAGTAAATAAACTTATTAACCTTGCGGAAACGCAATCCGTGTGCTTTCGTATAAATTCTATTGCGCGTATCTTAGAGTGTGCTGTTAAAAAGATGAATGACTTGGCTGAACGTAAAGGCATTAGAATAATTTTAAGGGCGAATAATGATTTATTATCGATTTGCTGTGACGAAATTCAACTTCAAGAGGTCTTTGAACGTATTATTAAAAATGCCATTGAAGCTTCAGCTTCTAAGAGAAACATATATATCACTTATGAAAAAAATGAATCTCATGTTCATATCACGATAAAAGATGAGGGAGCCGGTATCCCTTATGAGAAGATGATGCATCTTTTTGAACCGTCTTACTGCAACAAGAAGAACTGTACTGGTTTTGGTCTAATGATTAGCCGCAAAATTATTAAAGAACATAATGGCGCTATTCATATTAAAAGCGGGCTGGGAATGGGTACGACAGTTGATATTTGCCTTCCGCTGCAAAACTCAAAAGTCCCTGCATCTCAGCAGTTGTAATAAATTGATCCAAATGTAGCAGTGATGAATAAAACATGCTGTTACTGACTGGAAGAAAATGCTGATCGCCAAACACTCACTTTGTTTATAAAAGTAGACAAGACGCCCTCTTTCAAATAGCGTCTTGTCTTTTTTGAGTATTTTTAAAGCGCTGTTCCAAGCCCATTGAAACAAAATCCGTATGGAAGGCGCCATCAAGCTTACTTATTGCTATCGTGAGATGATTCCATCGATTCTGCAATAGCCTTTGTTTCATGAACTGTGCCGCGCGGATGATTCGGCGGGGCGTAAATAGAATATAACTTTATCGGTACACTGCCTGTATTTGTGAGATTGTGCCACGTTCCCGCCGGAATCAAAATAATATCATCGTCAGCAACTCTCCGCTCAAAATTCACCTGATTGACTGTCGGTCCCATCTGAACCAAGCCGCTGCCTTCTTCTAATCGAAGGAATTGATCGACATGGGGATGGACTTCCAACCCAATATCTTCACCAGGGGCAATGCTCATAAGAGTAAGCTGCATATGATCTCCTGTCCACAAGGCAGTACGGAACGTGTTATTGCGCTTCGCAGCTTGAGTTATATTCGTCGAAAAAGGCATCGGTCCAAAATCAGTCCGGGCACATTGCAGCGGTTCAGAAGGGCCTCCAGCGTGATGAATCTGCTGCATAGGCGGCATGACAGGGAAACAGGGCCAGAAATACACCGGCTGATAACAGCACATCATCATAAAATTAGAAGCAGATTGATCGATTACACTCATTCCCTTCGTTGTACTTTTCATCACAGTATATGTCATATACCCAGTAAAGTGTTCAGATGGGAAACAGATATGTATATAAGAACACGCTAAACCTTTTGTGACGCGAATTCACAAAGTGGTCATATGTAAGCGTTTTGATTATGAATGAATTGTGAAGGTCTTCACAAAGTAACCAAATCATGCGGGGAAAGGCGTATACTAAGAGTAACAAAAGAAGTTGACGTCTGGTTGCCGCCAAGAAAATCAAAATACCAACCAAAAAGGAGACTGAACAACATGTGGGTTATCACATTGTTCGAAACAGAAAACGTACGGATCTTTGAATATGCAAAGAAAGCAGAAGCAACTGCTGCCATGGAAAAGCTCAATGAGTACGCTGTTTTATCCTATACAAAATAAAAAAGATTTTGCATGAACATAAAAATATAAAAATTAAAGGAGACTGAGAAACATGTGGGTAATTACATTATTTGAGCAGGCCAATGTACGGATCTTTGAATACGCGGAAAAGGTAGAGGCAATGAACGCAATGAAGAAATTCAGCAAATACGCGGTTCTGTCATACACAAGATAATAACTTTACACATCACCCGCAGCGATTGCAGCTGCGGGTTTTTTATTATGTGAAAATGGCCTGGGCTGTCTGGCTTCGTTAGATACCTGATTATGTATATTGTCCAAGCGCCGATGTTTATGTTGATAAAAAGATTAAACTTTTTAATTAAATCATGCATAAGTTCATTTCCAATAACAAGAAAACGCTTGCAGACACAAAACTGCCATATGTAAGCGTTTTGACTTTGAAAGAATTGTGAAAACCTTCACATAGCCGTTTCTTTTGTTGTAGAACAGCGTATGATAGGAGTAACAAAAGAAATTGGTCAGCAGAATCCATTCAAGGAAATATGCTGCCAAACAAAAAGGAGACTGTACAATATGTGGGTTATCACATTGTTTGAACAGGCAAATGTACGAA
Source organism: Sporosarcina sp. P37 (assembly GCF_002109365.1). Taxonomy (NCBI): domain Bacteria; kingdom Bacillati; phylum Bacillota; class Bacilli; order Caryophanales; family Caryophanaceae; genus Sporosarcina; species Sporosarcina sp. P37. The sequence goes on along the minus strand of NZ_CP015349.1, from coordinate 1,194,546 downwards.
TCTTTGAATACGATAAGAAAATTGAAGCGATTAACGCAATGAAGAACTTCGGTAAATATGCTGTACTATCATATACAAATTAAGCCTTAGCTTTTATGACAATAAACGAATGTAAATGAAAAGGAGACGGTAAACATGCGGGTCATTACATTATTTGATAAAGAAAACGTAAGAATTTTTGAATATGCGGAAAAAGCAGAAGCGACAAATGCAATGAAGAACTTCAGTAAATACGCAGTACTTTCTTATACAAACTAAGCCATAGATTATTTTTAGATCACCGAATATAAAACAAAAGGAGACTGGAAAACATGTGGGTAATCACTTTATTTGAATCAGAAAATGTAAGGATCTTTGAATATGCCGAGAAATCAGAAGCGACAAGCGCAATGAAAAACTTCAGCAAATATGCAGTACTGTCATACACAAACTAAGTAAATAAATTATCACCTGCAGCGATCATCGGCTGCAGGTTTTTTGCCGTATCCCTAAATAATTCACATGCCCATTTTATAACCAGGCGTTTGAGTATGTTACTATAAGATCATATCATTACAAGAATTAGAGAACTTTTGATAATTTACAGTACAGTTACGAGGAAAGGAACATCTATGTTAGGCAAAGTGAATACATTTTTGCAGCGATGGATCGCAATATTGACACCGTTAAGTTTAGTAGTGGGTGTGCTGTTCCATTCAGTGGGAGAGCAGTTATTATTTATCGTTACTTGGCTATTTGCCTTCATGACATTTGTAGGCAGCCTAGGTATGAATGTAAAAGAGCTGCGGATGGTGGGAAAACATCCCATCGTTGTACTCGTAAGCATCGCCTTTTTGCATATCTTGATGCCAGCGTGGGCTTATCTATTATCTATTGTCTTTTTTGATGATCATTTATTGACAGTCGGCTTTGTATTAGCTGTCGCTATTCCGACGGGTGTAACGAGTGTAATCTGGGTAACCATTTCTAAGGGCAACTTACCGCTGTGTCTGTCCATTATTTTAATTGATACGCTGCTTGCACCTATAATTATGCCTGCAATTCTTCATGTAGTTGTCGGGGAAAGTATCACAATCGATATGACAGCAATGATTCTAAATTTATTATGGATGATTGTACTGCCGACGATACTCGGTATTACGCTGAATGAACTGACGAAAGGCAATGTTCAGAAGGTATGGGGATCCCGGTTAGCTCCATTTTCCAAATTGAGCCTGTTCGCGATTGTTGCGATCAACGGCAGTGCGGTTGCACCGTATGTGAAGACCATTTCCCTTGAGCTGATTGGAATAATTTCAGTCGTGCTAATGTTATCGCTGACCGGTTACGGGGCTGCTTTATTGGTTGCGCACGTACTGTGGAAAAATCCGGAGATTGCCGCGACTTTCATGTTTATCGGCGGAATGCGTAATATCGCTACAGGTGTTGTCATTGCTACTACCTTCTTCCCTGCGAAAGTTGCGATGCCTGTTGTTTTCGGTATGTTATTCCAGCAGGTGCTCGCTTCTATTTCCAGTAAGGCAGCCGCATGGTATGGAAAACGGCAATTGACTGTCAGTGAAGGGTAATAAAATAAAACAACTGCCGCTATTCTGACTCAGAGAAAGCGGCAGTTGTTTTATTTATTCTTCTTTTTCTCATTTCTCGGTCTCGAACCAAATTCTGCAGAGAATTCTTCCTGTGAAAAACCTTCAGGATGCTGATTATTACTGTTGCTTGCTTCTTTGTTTTTATTCTGATACGTACCCAGCGGATTGTGCGTTCTTTCATTCATCGTTTTCTTATTGTTTTTATTCGTCATATTCATCCACCTCCTACTGACTAAGATGGACGGAAGCTAAATTTTTATACGGTGCCTGAGAATTCCTGAAGTTGTCTGAAAAATGTTATCATGACTAAAAGGAGAGGTGGGACTATGCGAAAAGTATATAGAACTTTCCTGTTACTCATCGTCAGTGCACTCTTTCTATTCATAACAGGATGCTCCAATGAAGAGCCCGAACATGTTTTGCAGCCAGATCAACAACAACATCAAAACGAACAAATCCAATCATTGCTTATTTCTGCCCGTGAAGCGGCTGAAAAAGGACGGCTGTCTGATGAGCGCTGGCAAGCAGGGATGACCACCTATCCACAGGTCATCGATGAGCTGGGTGAACCCGACAAAGTAATACATGCAGATAACGGAAACTATGCGATTTATGAAAAAGCTAAGCTTGAACTGGTCTTAACAGCGAACAATCTGATCTGCGAAATGCGTTCTTCTCATCCTGAATTGGAAACGATAACAGAAGCCGCTGCAGAAGAGGTGCTGGGTGCGCCGGATGAATACCGCGAATCAGATGAACAAAGGGTTGCCGTCTATAATTTGAATGACGAGTACGAACTGGCTGTACGTTTTTCGGCTTCAGAAGACGCAGACGCAACTGCTGAACAAATTGCTGTCATTCATAAGCAGAGCGCTGAAATACAGTCCGTTATACAAAATATGGGGATGGATGAAAAGCTCGGGCAATTGATTATGATAGGTGTACAAGGCCCGCGGCTTGACTCTGCGGCAAAGAAATTTATAGAAGAAACGCATGTGGGCGGAGTTATTTTATTTAAACGTAACCTCGTATCAGTCACACAGTCGCTCACTTTAATCAATGAATTAAAACAAGCCAACGCAGATGCAAAAGCTCCATTGTTTATAAGTGCGGATGAAGAAGGAGGCCGTGTGACGCGATTGCCGAAAGAAATCATGAAGTCGCCTTCCAGCCGTAAAATCGGTAACGCGGAATCGGGGAAATATGCGTTTGAAGCGGGAGAATTAGCAGGCCGCAAGATGAGCGCTTTCGGATTGAATATGGACTTTGCACCAGTACTTGACGTGGACAGCAATCCCAATAATCCTGTGATTGGCGACCGTTCCTACAGTTCTGACGCAAAGCTCGTCAGTAAAGCGGGAATCCGACAGGCAAAAGGCATGAAGTCTCAGCGTGTTATACCCGTCGTCAAACACTTTCCGGGTCATGGCGATACAAGTGTAGATTCACATATTGAATTGCCGGTAATTCGTCACACAAAAGAACGTTTGCAGAACGTGGAGCTGCTGCCTTTTAAGGAAGCAATTCAGGAGGGTATAAACGCAGTGATGGTCGGTCATTTGATTGTTCAGGCCTATGATCCAAAAACGCCCGCGTCTTTTTCCAAGCCGGTGATACAAGGGCTATTGCGTGATGAATTACAATTTAATGGGGTAGTCATTACAGATGACTTAATTATGGGTGCCATCGGAAAAAACTATTCGATAGGTGATGCCGCCATTCAATCCATTTTGGCGGGAGGAGACATTTTGCTGGTCGGCCATGATTACCAGCCGGTAACGGATGTGCTTACGGCACTTCACAACGCATTAGATGAAGGGACGATTACAGAACAAAGGATCAACCAAAGTGTCGAGCGAATTTTGTTAGTAAAACAGCAGTATGAAGTGGACGATCTTCCGCATGAAAAGGTGGACGTAGAAGAACTGAACCGTCTGACTAAAGAATTGTTGAACAAGCTGCAGTGATACGCAGATGCGTTGAACGCGGAATGATCGTGCTGGAAATAGATCATCAGAAAGAAGCCGCGGAATTATTTGCATATTTTTTCAGACAGCCACTTGTAAATAGAGTGGCTGTTCTTTTTGAAAAAATTCACAGCTGATGTTTCGTTCTAATATTCATATCTGCGGGCATGCTATGTCTGAGGGAATAAGGAGGATGAATGGATGAACATTAGCGAAGAGTTGAAAATGTTGAAGGCATTTCGCTGTGATGATCGTTGCGTGCTGTCTGTATACTTAAACACAAATCCGGCAGATCGTGATCAGCAGCAGGCTGCATGGAGAATTCATTTGAAATCGGGATTGAAACGTCTGGATGAATACTTGGTCGCATCAGGCGATGAAAAAGAATTGACTGCATTCCGTTCAGTAAAAGAAGATGTAATGAAGGAAATTGAAGATAAGCAAAATGATCTGGCAAAAGGGGCCATCATTTTTGCGGCGGCAGAACCTAAAATCTGGTCTGTCCATTATGTTCAAGTTGCGGTCAAGACTAGCTTTCATTGGGAAAGTCAGGCGATGACAAATGAGTTGGAGTATATGTTACAAGCATATCCAGAAGCGGGAATAATACTCCCGAGCTACAGCGATGTACGTATTTTGGATACGGCGATGGGGAGAGTTCATGATGAAACTGTCTATGAATTTGATTCAGGCCTTGACGTCTGGAAAGAGCAAAAAGGGGTGAAGTCTTCCATTCAGCGCGGAGTAGGAGGACACACGGACGGTTTTGACCAACGCCTGAAACAAAACTTAGACCGCTTTTATAAGGATATGGGCTCTGTCGTCGGCACATTGAAAAAGAAACACAGATGGAAAGAAGTGCATGTGGCGGGGGAGGCCGAACTCGCGAAAAGCTTCGCATCCATTCTGAGTGAAAAGCCGAATAGCTGCATACACAAAAATTTCGGTAAAGCGAATAATAATCACATCATCCAAAAAATCTTCGAGTCCCGCTGAATGAATCAAGAACATGCTGCCCGGCAGACGGCAGCATGTTTTTTTGCGTTGTATGTCTTCAAAACTAAATAGGAATATGACGTGAAAATTACGTCAGCCAATAATTGTTCAGATTGTACATTTTGGTTATTTCCTGTTGAACCAATATAACTAAAGTAATTTTAGAATTTTACTAGTATACTAAGTGGTAAAGAAGGGGGTCAGCACATGGGAAAAGTAAGAAAAATTACGTTGTGGGGACTGAGTATACTGTCAATTATAATAGTAATTGCAGTAATATTTGCAAACGCTTACATCTCGAAGTCAAGACCGCTTGAAGCGGGGGAGCAACAAGTCTCTTTTATCGATGATGAAGTAGTCGTTGCACGGGACAAAAACGGTGTGCCTCACATTCACGCCGCATCGGATGAAGATTTGTACCGGGCGCAAGGATATGTACAGGCACAAGACCGATTGTTCCAAATGGATCTCGCACGCAGACAGGCAAGCGGCCGGCTGGCGGAAGTAATTGGTGAAAAAGCAGTAGATACGGATAAGCTGTTCCGCACATTCAGTCTTCGAAGTGCAGCAGAAGCCTCGTATGACGGCTATGGAGAGCATGCGAAGAAAGTGCTTGGCTGGTATGCGGAAGGTGTGAATGCTTTCATTGAGGAAGCTAAATCATCAAAAAAATTATCCTATGAATTTGCGCTATTGGGATATGAACCGGAAGAGTGGACACCGGTGGATTCATTGACAATCGGTAAATATATGGCCTATGACCTCGGCGGCAGATGGCAGCCTCAGGCATTCCGCCACTGGGCAATCCATGCATTTCCCGAAGAAAAAATGAAGGATTTATTTCTAACGTATCCCGAAAACGCTGAATCCATTATGACGGCAAATAAAGAACATACAGTAGAAGTGGCAGGACGTTTTCTTCCGGAACTGTCACCGCCTGAATTCAATGGCAGTAATAACTGGGTAGTTTCCGGAAAGAAGACCGCTTCAGGCAAACCTCTGCTTGCAGACGATCCGCATTTAGGCCTCAGCACCCCGTCCATCTGGTATCAGATGCATTTGCAATCACCGAAGCAGAATGTTGAAGGCGTAATATTTGCTGGCATACCTGGCATTATTTTAGGAAATAATGAAGATATCGCATGGGGCGTTACGAATGTCGGTCCAGACGTGCAGGACTTGTATATTGAAGTGCCGCACCCAAGTAAAAAAGGCTTGTTCCGGTATGATGGACAATGGGAAAAAGCTGAAATTCGTAACGAAATAATCCAAGTCAAAGGCGGAGAAGAAATACCGTTTGAAGTCATCGTTACACGGCATGGGCCCATCATTTCGGACGTCATGTATAAGAAAGAAAACCCAGGTGCATCATTTTCCATGCAGTGGACAGCACTTGAGCCGACATTAGAGCTGGAAGCAATCATGGAGATGAATACTTCTTCCGATTGGAACAGTTTTGAGAAGGCATTGGAAAAATTCCACGCGCCGGCGCAGAACTTTGTTTTTGCTTCCACAGACGGCACGATCGCGTATAAAGCAAATGGCCGTATACCTATTCGAAAACAAGGTGATGCACAATTGGCTGTCCCCGGTGATTCATCCAAATATGGCTGGAAAGGCTATGTGCCATATGACGAACTGCCGACTATAGTGAATCCCGAAGAAGGCTTTATCGCCACTGCCAATAATGAAGTGGCGGATGAAAACTATCCGTATCACATCACGAAGTTTTGGGCACAGCCATACCGTTTTGAACGAATTGTAGAAGTGCTGAGAGAAAAAGATGACTTTACTGTGGAAGATATGATGAAACTGCAGATGGATCAAAAAAATCTCTACGCTGCAGAATTTCTTGATGCCATGATTGATTCTGTACAGAAAAAAGATCAGTCAGGAGAATTTAGAGATACATTGAATATGTTGCAGCAATGGGATCAAGTGGATTCGCAGGACAGCAGCGCACCTTTGATTTTCCATAAGTGGATGAAGCAACTGCAACTCGATATGTTCCGTGATGAAATGCCTGCGGATGTCTACCAATTAATGCCGGGTAAAAACCAAATTACCGATGAATTATTGCGGAAAGGATATAACGGCGAAGAAAGCGTGTGGCTTGAAGAGAAGGCGGGGATCGATCAATGGGTCTACGATTCATTCGCGAACACGATGAAAAACATCGCCAATGATTTCGGAGATAATCAGGATAAATGGACATGGGGAGATTACCACCAGCTGACATTCCCGCATCCTTTGGCAAGCGCATCCCCCTTATTCGAAAAGTTATTGAATCCGAAAAAACAACCGATCGGCGGTTCAAATATTACAGTACAGGCTGCCGCATTTAAAGACGACGGCTCTGTCAACCATGGGGCCTCGTGGAGATTCGTCGCAGATTTAGCCGACTTGTCCAAAACCTACCACATTGTAGGACCGGGACAAAGCGGGCACATGAAATCCAAATGGTTCCACGACCAGGCAGAAGACTGGGCACTCGGCAACTATCATGAGACTCTCATGACAGAGAATCTTCCAGACAGCCGTGTGCTTATATTGCAGCCGAAAGGTAAATAAGTAAAACGTCTATAGATATCAGGGACTGAAGGCCAACTCGTACACACTGCGGGTTTGACTTCAGTCTTTTGTATATTGAGTTACCAACCTTCCGCAGCATAAATTGACACCAGGTGCTTAATAAGTGGTACGCATCTGCCTTTACAGCTGATGAATGTTCCTTTATCTGTTTTCTTTCGGATACGATAAAAACATTTTTCTCATGGTATACTATAAGAATTCTAAATGGCAAAGCATTATCGGAGGAATCATCATGAAACATCTGGCAGGCGGCATACAATGGGCCGTCTTTCTCATCGCTTCATCCATTGCAGCACCCATCGCCATCTCACATGTATTCGGTATGGATCCGATGGCCGCATCGCTGTTCATGCAACGAACAATATTCCTGCTCGGCATCGCCTGTCTGATTCAGGCATTTTTCGGGCACAGGCTGCCAATCAACGAAGGGCCGGCGGGATTATGGTGGGGGATTTATGTAGTGTATGCCGGGATGGTCGGCATTTTCTATACGACATCAACAGATGCTCTGCAGGCACTGCAAAGCGGTATGCTTTACAGCGGTATACTGTTTATTATATTAGCGGCCACTGGCATCATCACGAAAATGAAGGCGTTATTTACACCCGCCATTACATTTACCTATTTAATGCTGCTGATTTTGCAGTTGAGCGGAACATTCATTAAAGGAATGATGGGTGTTGAAGAAGCAGGGGACCATCTGGATCCTGCCATTACGGTCGGGAGTCTTATCGTTCTGCTGATTACATTTATTGCGATGGCAAATAAACGTCCGTCTGTCTCGAAGTATGCCGTGCTGATATCCATTGCGCTCGGGTGGGGGATTTTCCTGGCACTCGGCAAAACGCCTGCTGTAGCGAAAGTTTCAGATCAGCTGATCCAGCTGCCAAAAATGTTCGTCTACGGCAACCCTGTGTGGGACAGCGGTGTTCTCGTTACGGCAGTATTCATTACATTATTGCTAGTTGCAAACATGCTGGCCTCCATTCGTGTGATGGAACATTTATTGAAACACTCCTTTCATATCACCCCGCCTGACCGTTTGCGCCAAGGAGCATTCGCTTCAGGATTTATCCATCTGCTAGCGGGTGTGTTTTCCGCAATCGGCTCGGTTCCGATTTCAGGTTCTGCGGGATTTGTCGGCACAACACGAATGCCTTCCATCAAACCGTTTATTATCGGCAGTACGCTGCTCGTTCTCATTACACTGTTCCCTAGTGTCATGGCCATATTTGCCGCATTGCCGGCTCCTGTCGCCTATGCAGTGACGTTCGCAATCTTTACGAAGATGGTGTCCATGGCGTTTGATGAACTTGATGCCGATCCAGAAAAAGAACGCGCACGGCAAGCGGTGGCATTCGGGCTGATGGTGGGTGTAGGGACAATGTTCGTACCGGCAGAAAGTCTGTCCCAACTTCCAGCCATTGCAGCTTCTACATTATCTAACGGATTGATTACGGGCACAATTCTCGCAATCATGATTGAGCAGTATATGATTAGCAGACAAAAACGAAAACAGCACAGCGCCGGCAAAAACTCCTGACAATTGCATTGCTGTCAGGAGTTTTGCCCGCGTAGTAAGGGGAACATTATTCTTTCTTTGACCGTTTATCTTCTGTTGCACGATAGACTTCTTTCAGCGCGTCGCGATACTCTTTTCCACTTGAATTCTCCCTAGCGCGTGCTGCTTCTTCGGCACTGGCTTCAAATTCCAAGCCCATTTCTTCATTGATTGTCCCTTTATGGAACAAATGCCTAATATCTCTCTCCATAGTCATCCCTCCTCTTTCGTACTATGGCTTGTTTTGCCATAGATATACATAGCGCGGGTATTTTTGCAGAAAGAAAGAGGATTATCTATGGAATTGTCGAAAGAAGTGAAGTAGCAGCAAAATTCAGAACAGGGAGAGTGTATGAATATGAGCAAAAAAGTATTGATTCTAGGCGGGGATGCCGTAGAAGCGCTGGAAATATTCTATCCGTATTATCGCTGTCTGGAAGAAGGATTTGACACGACTATTGCTTCACCTTCTGTGAAAAAATTATATACAGTTACACATGACTTCGTTGACGGAATGGAAACGTATGTAGAAAAGCCTGCGTATGGCCTGGATTCACATATTGCTTTTCAAGATGTCAATCCTGCTGAGTATGATGCGCTCATTATCCCGGGAGGACGGGCGCCTGAATATATTCGTTTGGATGACTCATTACCGGGCATCGTCCGTCATTTCTTTGAGGAGAATAAACCCGTGGCAGCGGTTTGTCATGCGGCGCAAGTATTATCCGTCATTCCTGATCTTATGAAAGGCAGGGAATATACAGCCTATATTGCCTGTAAGCCGGATGTTACAGCAGCAGGCGCCACATACATTGAAAAAGATCTTCATACGGAAGGAAACCTCGTGTCAGGACATGCCTGGCCGGATCTTCCTGGCTTAATGAGAGAATTTATGAAAATGGTCAATAAATAAAATTGCATACGCTTTGTCTAAAAACTCCAGACGATTCCCATGTGAAGCCGTCTGGAGTTTTTGCTTACTATATACCGCCTGCAGACAAAATAAACACCAGCAGCAAGATCAGTGGAATAAGCAGCACCAAAAAGAATCCGAATATAATCATAACCGTACCGAATCCGCGCCATGAAGAGAAATGATGAACAATACCAATTCCCTTGGATAAAATGATTGTACTAAAAATACCTATTCCTAATGTCAGCAAATTCGTAAACAATAAAACGGCAGATATCGTCGAGAATATAGCCGGCTCCGCAGCATTCACTGTATCTATAAATAAATCCTTACCGAATAAAATGATAAGCAACAGATAAATAGGCATCATCCAAATATATGGTATAGAGGCAATCGGCACCATCTGCAGCATATCATTAAAATTTCCCGCACCGCCAAGCCACTTGCCTGCCCACGTGTATAATGCGGAAGCAATAAACAGACTGATCAACCCTCCGATAAAAGCAGACAGAATACCAAGGATTACGATAATGAATAACGGAAGATCAAGTAATAAATCCGTTCCCCAAAACGAAGTCAGGCCGATGCTGACCGAAGATAAGAATAGGATGAAAAAACTATAACTCCAAGTTTTGTATTCTAAAACATAGCGAATCGTTTCTTTTGGCTGTGTCCATGCCGAAATAAGTGGATTCATGAAACATAACCTCCATTTCAATTATACTGCAGTATACGTTTCGGAACTTCCATTTGTTTCATAATCGAATAAAGTAATTAAGGAAATCCTCATTCATTAAAAAAATCTTCAGGTTTGCTATACTTTCCGTAGCAATAACTGAAGGAGGAATCATTCATGACAAAATTATTCAGCCCTTATACCATACGCGGCGTAGAGTTCAAAAATCGGATCGCGATGTCACCGATGTGTATGTACTCTTCGCATAACCAGGACGGAAAAGTAGAAGACTGGCATAAAACTCATTATCCGGCCCGTGCAGTAGGACAGGTAGGCCTCATAATAGTAGAGGCAACTGCGGTGCAGCCCCAAGGAAGGATTTCCAGTGAAGATTTAGGGATCTGGTCAGATGATCATGTGGAAGGATTAGCTGAATTAGTCCGTTTGATGAAACAGCATGGAGCGCGTACGGGCATCCAGCTGGCACATGCGGGAAGAAAAGCAGCAGTAGACGGAACGATTTACGCGCCGAGTGCGATTGCTTTCAATGAAGAATACAAAACACCTGCAGAAATGTCCGTGGCAGATATAGAAGAAACGATCGAAGCGTTCAAGCAGGCGGCCATCCGATCAAAAAAGGCCGGTTTTGATGTTATTGAAATTCATGGTGCGCACGGCTATCTGCTCAACGAATTCCTGACCCCTTTATGCAATCGCCGGGAAGATGAATATGGCGGATCGGCAGAAAACCGCTACCGTATTTTGCGGCAAGTGATTGACGCGGTCCGTTCTGTCTGGGAAGGCCCGCTATTTGTCAGAATCTCAGCAGAAGACTACCGCGAAGGCGGAATGGATGCTTCACAATATGCTGAAATGGCAGTTTGGATGAAAGAACAGGGTGTCGATTTAGTCGATGTCAGCTCGGGTGGTGTAGTGCCCGCAGCGATTCATGCGTTCCCTGGCTACCAAGTGCCATTTGCAGATACGATACGCCGGAAGGCAAATATTGCGACAGGCGCTGTAGGTTTGATTACTTCCGCACTTCAGGCAGAGGAAATTTTACAAAATGACCGTGCAGACATTGTATTGCTGGCACGGGAATTATTGCGCGATCCGTACTGGCCGTACAGGGCAGCGAAGGAACTTGGTGCCGAAATCGAATCCGCGGTTCAATATACACGCGGCTGGACGTACTGAATAACTATTCCATTCATTACGTTTTATCATTAAAAAACACGAGCTCTGCCCGAATTTCTTCGGTAATATGCAATATGGCAAATGAATAATGCGGCAGCTTCCGTTTGTCAGTGGGAGATCCGGGATTCAGCAGAAGAGTTTTATTCATATAACGAAGCATAGGAATATGGGAGTGTCCGAAGACAATTACGTCGGCAGGCACTCCTTCAAATGCTTCAATAACGCGTTTCTCCGTCGTCTTTTTCTCCCCGTGCCCATGCACTAATCCAATTCGCACATCACCTGCTTGAATCACTTGCTGCAAGGGGAATAACTTTTTGACTTCTTCAGAATCTGCATTTCCTGATACGCCCTTAACTACCGCAAATTCCGAAAACATTTGCACCGCCTCCATCGATTTCCAATCACCTGTATGTAAGATTAAGTCAGCTGTATCGCATTCGGCCAGTAAACGTGCCGGCAAATTCTTACCTCTGCCGGGTATATGTGTATCACCTGTAATCACAACTTTCATCACGCACCTCCTAGGCTTGTCTTTGACTATATCATTTCCATAATCACTGCATAGCAAACAAAAAAGGGGACATACTACGCCAATACGGGAGGCGATTTTTATGGAAGATTATACATTTACAGATGCAGTGCTGGCAGATTATAAAACTGGTATGGGTGCGATGAGCGAACAAGTGCCAAAATTAATGAAATCATTCCATGCTTTTTCTGAAGTATGTTTTGAAGAAGGAGAAGTCAGTCAGAAGTACAAGCATTTGATTGCGCTGGCGGTAAGCGTCTATGCCCATAGTGAATACTGCATCATCTATCATACGAAAGGCTGTATAGATAATGGCTGTACGGTTGGCGAAGTATTGGAAGCGGTAGGTGTCGCCGCCGCACTGGGCGGAGGAAGCGCATTGAGTCAGGCAGTTACAATCGTTATGCAGACACTGGATGAGCTGCAGGAAAATCCGAAACCTATACAATAATACAACACCTTATCGAACTACTTTCGATAGGGTGTTTTTTAATGCATTGTATTACGATGTACATCGTGTTAGCATGTAGTAAAAGAGGTGAAGAAAATGGATCAGGAAATGATGAAAGGCAGTATAGATTTGATTTTATTGTCGCTGATCGCTCAGCGTGATCTATACGGATATGAAATTGTGAAAGTATTGAAAGAGTTGAGCGATGATACGTATAAGATGAGTGAAGGGACATTATATGCAGCTTTGAAACGGCTGGAGAAAAAGGGGTGGGTTCAATCCTACTGGCAAGAAGGGGAAAACGGACGCAGGAAATATTACCGTCTTACCAATGAAGGCGGCGTGGCGCTGGAAACCAAACAGGAAAACTGGGAATGGATGAATGCCCTTGTCCATAAAAGTTCGGATGGTCTGATATGATTCCGGCATTTGAACGTTTTATTAGTATAGTGGTGAAACAAACAGACTGTAATGCAGAAGAACGGGAAGATTTGAAAGAGGAATTACTCAGTCATTTGTATTGTGCATATGAAGATTTACAAAAGCAAGGATATCCAGAAGAGGAGGCGATGAAGATGGCCATGGAAAATTTCGGTGATGAAAAGGAAGTCGGCAAGCAACTTCAGCATGCGATGTATCCTTACCGTCGTGAAATGATGATTGGGCTCGCAGGTGTTTCACTGTTATTTATTTACTCTACCTATCTTCTCCAGTTATTTATCATAGGAGATGCAGAAATGATCTGGCTTTGTTTAGCAGTTCTGGTGAGTGCATCGATTCTGACTTTAACAATGCATCCTGTGGCGGCATTAAACCGTCGCCTGATGGTAAACGGATTGCTGATTGCGCACATTCTTTTAGCAATCTATGGAAGTTTGCTTGCCGGATATGTGGATTCACCTTATTCCAGTATATTAGTCTGGTTATGGATTGGCATCATACTATTTTCAATCATTCTGGTGTATCGCACGACTATTTATGACTATCCCTCATCCAGTCAAACGCTTCAAAAAGATGCAAAAAGAATACATTTCGTCAATCTTACTGTTGGTCTTTTGGTAATGGCACTTTCTCTATTTTTACTCTGGGCATTCATGATATTTGCAGCAGAGATGAGCGCGTCATTGCTGCTGTTAGCAATTCCGCTAGTTATATGGGCTGTTCTTTATGCAATACAGCTTCGCTTATTGGCGGCCCATCGCAAGAAGACAGCATACAGTGTAGCAGCTTTTCAGCTTCTGAGCATAGTCGCAGTGATCGTCATCTGGATATCATGAATAGAAGGGAGAGTCGTCCTATGAAAAAATCGCTGGTCATTATATTAAGCTCTATTGCCATCATTACTGTGGTACTTATTACATTGGGTGTATTATTCAATAAAAATGAAAACGAAAAACAAGAGGGGATGACAGATGTCTATTCAGTCTCTCCAACTGGTGAAATTGCTGCTGTTACTTATCATAAAGGTCAAGCCACAATTCACCTGAATGGACAGGAAATGATGATTCAGTTGCCTGTGGAGCGGGCGATTGCGGATATGATATTCACGGAAGATGGAAAAAAGCTTGCTTATGTTGAACAGAGTAAAGACTTAGAAGGTCACAATGGTTCAGAAATTCATCTGATTGATTTGGATTCACTAGACGCCGAAACGATCTATACTTCTGCCGACATCATAACAGAAATTGCTTTTGATCCAAAAAATCCAGACACACTTTTTTATTTACAGGCAGATGACTATACGAATTACTCACCGATTGCGTCCAAACATCCGCATGATTTTGATATACACAGCTACGATATGAAAAACAAGCTTCATACCAAGCATACTGACTTCAAGAAATACAGTATGGGCTCCCTGCAAGTATCTGCTGTCAAAAATTCTGTTTATATTCAGACGAATGATGATGCATACGATGAAACAGAGGAAATATCATTTACCAGCAATGATCGGATATTTGAAATTCCTTTGGATACACCAAATGAAACGTCAGTCATCAGCAGTCCTGTTGAGGCAGAAGATGTATACGACTTCCTTCTGCTTCCCGAGAAACAGACTATCATCTATCAGGCCGTGGCGGGGACGGGGGCTAATGGTATTTTTGAGTATGAGCTCTTTACGTTTAATTGGAAAACGTATAAGACGGAACAGCTGACGGCATTGAAAGAGTCTGCATCGAAACCTGTACTCGGACCTGATGATAAAATATACTTCATGGTAGATCATGAGTTCGGTGCACGCACACCGGATTATCACCTGTATCGAGTCAATCAGGATGGCAGCGATGTAGAGGAAGTCTTATTAGAACCTAACTAAAGAAATCATAAAGAATTCTCATCTTTCGTATCCTGTATAGGCTATAGATGAGTATTCTATTGTAATTTTGCAGGTTATGATTCGAGTATAAATTAACATCCACTACCTTTATATGTTTCGTTTTGGAGAGTTGGGGTAACAGATATACAGCATAGTTTGTCAGAGGAGGATAAAACGTTGATACAAACATCTAACGCTTTATTGACGAAGGAAGACTTTCAAGAACGAAAAGATTTGCCCGACTGGCTTCGCAGGGAGTATCAGACGTTTCGCGATATAGTGACGGATAAAACTTTCCCGTGTTATTTCGGCATGGCCGGCGAGAATAAAGGCGAACTGCGGTATGCATATATTTCACAGGATGACTGGTCCAACTTACCGCAGGCATTGGAGTCATTTTTAACACTTTTTGAAAATCCCAAACATAAACGGCACGGTTTGTTTGTGTTTGTAGAACCTTTTGAAAAAGAAGGTTCCATTGAAGACTACCGAAAGCAATTCTGGGATATTCTTCAGTATGTACACGAGGAAGATTCCATGGAATGGCCTGCAGACGCTCCGCGTGATCCCGATCACTATCTATGGGACTTTCATTTTCACGGAGAACCTATATTTGCATTCGGTAATGCGCCGGCTTATAAACAAAGAAAAACCCGTGATTTAGGAAATGCGATGGTCATCGGATTCCAGCCGAGAAAAATATTTAAAGGGCTGACCGGGACAGAAAAAGGCGGCATCAATTCCCGGGAAAAAGTGCGCGAACGCGTGGAAGTGTGGGATAACCTGCCAAAACATCCCGACATCAGCCACTTCGGTGATCCCGAACATAATGAATGGAAACAGTTTTTTATTGGAGACGATTGTGTGCCTATAACAGGAAAATGTCCATTTACACATAAAGAAATGTAACGAAAGATGTCCGGCAAGCCGTCAGTTCATGGCTTCCAGGGCATCTTTTTTTGCGGGAAACGGAACTGCAGATCCCTGTCTGCTATATACATGTAATTTTATTGCATCTCTCATACGCTGCTTTTATGATGGGAATAAGAGGAGCTGATCCATTTGAAAAGATACACACCGGAAGTTCGGGGATTGCTGGTTGATGACGAAACCCGATGCATTCATTATGCTGCTGAAACCGACCGGATCGCAATCAAATTCTGCTGCTGCCAGACTTATTATCCTTGTCATCTGTGCCACGAAGAAAAAGGATGCGGCAATTCTGCAGTATGGCCTGTGAATAGATTTGACGAAAAAGCAGTGCTTTGCGGAAACTGCGGGCATGAACTGACGATTACTGAATACTTCCAAAGTGGCTACGCATGCCCGGCTTGTGAAGCCCGTTTCAACCCAGGCTGCGGCCTGCACAGAGAATTATACTTTGCGAACGAAGCAGGGGAATAATGGTTTTAACCATTTTCAAAGGGGAACACTATGGAAAACGGATAAAGTGAGGGATTTCCATGAAACGTACTACGGACAAAGAAGAACTTCTTTCGTTTGCTGAAAGCGCAGAGAACACAGGAACGACATGGATTCAGCAAGATGATTATGCCGGCGAAGAACCTATTATGACGGACGAAGACCTTTCAGGAAGAGAACCGTTGCAGCGCCTGAGACTGATAGTGGAAGCAGGGGGACAGATAAAGTCCTTCGAAACACTATTCTCCACGGCTGCCGAGCTGGAAGAATTGATGGGCGAACTGGAACCGATTTTTGAGAAGCATCCGAAACAAGTGCTGAGCGCTGATGAAATGGATGAAAAACTTCATGGTGTCAGTAACTAACAAAAAGGATCTTCTGCCATAGAGGGCAGAAAGATCCTTTTGTCATTCCAAGTACTGTAAAATTTCTTCTATTGCCAGTTCGCCTGCCGTTTCCCATCGGCTTTTATCGCGGATTTGGGCATCGCGGTCAAGTGGTTCTTGAAATTGATTAAACGAACCGCTGATCAATGAACTTGCGTCTCGATCCAACCCTGTATTGACAACATGTTTAATTACATAGGGCTTTTTGAATCTAATGAATGTGTTGAAATCATCCAGTTCTCCGTCATATGCTTCAAAAGGCAGACGCAAATAAATCGTCTCACCGCCTTCACGGTGGAGGATTGAATCAAAACTGCCTTTATGATAATCCCATCCTCCTCCAAAGTGGTAACCGTGCTGATCGACTTTATCCCGTAATGTCCCAAAACACGCCAATTTGCCTTCAATCGAAGTATCTAACTCCAGCATCCAATCACTCCTTTTTATTAGGGTTTCTCATCAGCGGATGTTCTATACATCATGCGGAATGTTTTTGGCTATAGTATTGGGGGTAAATATAACAATAGGAAGATCAGTGACAGGAGGAGATACAAAATGGGTAAGAAAAGATATATTGGCATGTACCATAACGAAACAGAACTGATGAACCGGGTGGAAGAGCTGAAAAAGGAGGGATGGGCTGAAGAGGATATCTATGTGGTAGTGAAAAATGATGACCAGCTGACTATGGTCAAAAATCGGACAGATGCAGAGATTAAATCAGCAGATGATTCATGGTGGGACCGTTTCATGGGCTTCATTTCAGGAGAAGATCACGTGCGGCGTATGATCGACAGTCTGGGATTAGGGACAGAAGATACGTCTGACTATTACCGTGAAATTGAACAGGGCGGCATGCTGCTTTACGTAGATTCAGGTGAAGCGAGGCGCAGTTATATGGAGAACATAGACTTCTATGGAAGAGACGGAAAAAGCACAGACGTAAATCTGGGTGCTAATGGATTAAGTATTACAGATCAAGAGCTGAATGGCGGCGATCCTGCATTCAGAATGAGTCAGACACTGCCGGAGCACAGTAAGCGTGAAGGCGGCGCAGACGTGCAAGAGGATGAATTGGATAGGGATCGCTTCTGAAGAATTAGACTGCAAACACCTTGTCAACTCCTTTCTCCATACTGTATGATAAAACTAACAGCCAGGAAGGGGAGATGACATGTTTAAGCATCCGGGTATTGCCGCCGTGCTGAGTTTTTTCTGGACTGGTGTCGGTCAAATTTACAATGGACAAATTCTTAAAGGAATTTTGCTCATTATTTTACAAGGAATTAACGGTTTGCTGATGTTTGTAGGAATCGGATTCATCACCTATCCAATCGTTTGGATCTGGGGAATGTACGATGCCTATCGAACAGCGGAACGTATGAATTACAGCCAAAACCATTATCAATAAAAATGTCCCGCCATCTTCTATGGCAGGGACATTTTTATATATCCTTATTTATTCAATTGCCAGGTGGAATAATTTAATGCCAGCGTTACCAAGCCAACATACGGCACCATCAGCGCACCGGAAGTCCGTTCACTTTTAACAACTCCAAGAGAAAACCTCCTTTTTAAAAGGTTTTCCCTTTCGTGCCTGTACTAAACAAATGTCAGGAATGTATCTGATACATGATTTCGCCTGCCACAATAGTTTTCTCTACGGCGACTTCCGGAATCCGATCGGCACTTACAGTAAAAATGTCTTCAGCCAATACAGTGAAGTCTGCATCGAATCCAACCGCCAGGCGTCCGCGTGAATCTGTCTTGCCAATTGTGGCGGCTGCGCCTGAAGTGAATAGTTGCACAGCTTCGTAGCGGCTGAGTTTCTCATCAGGCAAATATCCTTCGTGCTGCTCAATCGGCAATCTTCTCGTAACTGCTGCATGGATTCCGAGCAGAGGATTCGGGTCTTCAATCGGCGCGTCTGAACCTCCGCCGCAAATGAAACGTCTGTCAAGGAACTTTTTCCATGCATAGGCCCAGTCCATCCTGTCATGTCCAAGCCTGTCTGCAATCCATGGGAAATCAGAAGGAACGAAAGCAGGCTGGATATCTAAAACGATCGGCAGTTTTTCCATACGTGCAACCAGGTCGTCACGCAGTAAAGTGACGTGGATAAACCGGTCTTTTTTGCCGGCAGGTGCAGGGTGCTTCTCAATGACGTCCAGTGCTTTTTCCGCTGCGAGATCACCAATCATATGGATGGCAACAGCTTCTCCGTAATGCCGGGCAAGTTTCACGAGGTTCTCCAGCTCCCCGTCAGTTACTACTGCCGTACCTGAATTCCTCGGATCATCTGCATACGGACGGCTTAATAATGCGGTACTGCCTCCAAAAGCACCATCTATAAAAAACTTCATTTCTCCCGGCTCCACCCACGGTCCTTTATAAACTGCCTGATCCTCCATCAATTCAGAAAACACACTGAAATGGCGCAATAAATACGCACGAAATTTCCGTTTGCCGCCCAATACGTTATGGAAAGCCTGTAATGGTGTCTGATATTGACCGTAATAACCTAAGTCATCTGTAACGGCACCCGTCAAGCCGACAGACAACAGATGATCGACGGAAGTTTCCAAAGCTTTAGTTACATAAGCTTCCGTCGGTTCAGGCAAAATCTGAAGAACACGCTGCATGGCACCTTCTTTCAACAAGCCCGTAGGCACCCCGTTCTCATCGCGCTCAATTACGCCGTCCTCAGGATCAGGCGTATCCTTCGTAATACCCGCCAGTTCCAATGCCCTTGAATTAACAACGGCTGCATGCCAGCATGTACGCTTCAGCAGCATAGGGGATTCGGTAACCATATCCAGTTCATAGCGCGTGAAGATTTTTCTGTCGGGAAACATATTCTCATCCCAGCCTTCGCCAATGAACCATTCATCCTCTGACAACCCCTTAGCCGCACGAAGTAACATATCCATCATGTCAGCAGTTGAAGTAACTTTAGATAAATCAAGCCGCAGCAGCTTTTCCCCCTGGCCGATGATATGCATATGATTATCAATGAATCCGGGATAAACAAAAGCCCCCTGCAGATCCACTTGATGTTCTGCCAGATTACGCAGATCATTGTATGATCCGGCTGCTGTAATTTTCCCGTCTTTCGTCACTAACGCTTCTATTGTATGTCCTTCACTTTGCATTGTATAAAATAAGGCATTACACCAAATTGTCGCCATACCGAAACCTCCTTATCATCCTATAGTAAACCGATAAAGACTAATGAACAATAGAACTGATCTTACCCATTTCAGCCTATAAAAAAACGGCTGTGCAGACAGCCGTTCCATTACTTTATTTAATACATTTTCATATAACGTTCAATTTCCCATGGGTGCACCGTAATCCGGTAACTTTCCCACTCTTGATGCTTAGCTTCGCTGAAGTTTGCATAAATGTGTGAACCTAGAGCCTCTTGGATAATCTTATCATCTGACAGCGCAATTAATGCATGATCCAAATCAGTCGGTAAAGTTTCAATACCGTTTTCCGCAAGTTCTTCCATCTTCATTTCATAAATATTGCGGTCTACGGGTGCGGGAGGTGTCAGTTTCTTTTTGATGCCATCGAGTCCAGCTTGTAAAATAACGGCCATTGCCAAGTACGGATTGGCAGATGAATCGACAGAACGGACTTCCACGCGTGTGCTCATTCCGCGGGAGGCCGGTATACGGATAAGCGGGCTGCGGTTCTGTGCGGACCAAGCAACGTAGCAGGGTGCCTCGTAACCCGGAACGAGACGCTTATACGAGTTGACTGTCGGATTGGTGATTGCGGTGAACCCCCGCACATGTGCAAGAACGCCCGCCATAAACTGATAGGCTGTCTCGCTCAGTTTACGCTCGCCTTCTTCATCATAAAATACATTCTCACCGTCTTTAAACAATGAGACGTTACAGTGCATTCCGGAGCCGCTGACACCGTATAAAGGCTTTGGCATAAACGTGGCGTGCAAACCATGTTTGCGTGCCATCGTTTTCACGACCAGTTTAAACGTTTGAATATGATCGCAGGCAGTCAGAACATCAGCATATTTAAAGTCGATTTCATGCTGCCCAGGCGCGGCTTCATGATGTGAAGCTTCCACTTCAAAGCCTAGTGCTTCAAGTTCCAGCACAATATCGCGGCGGCAGTTTTCGCCTAAATCCATCGGCGCCAAATCGAAATAATCTCCATGATCATTGAGTTCCATTGTCGGCTGTTTGTTTTCATCTAATTTAAATAGGAAGAACTCCGGTTCAGGACCCAGGTTAAAATCAGTGAACCCTAGCTCTTTCATCTCTTCTACGATGCGTTTCAAGTTTCCGCGCGGATCACCTGAAAATGGCTCTCCATTTGCCAAGTACACATCGCATATCAGGCGTGCGACACGGCCTGTGCCAGACGGCCATGGAAATACCATCCACGTATCCAAGTCAGGCACGAGGTACATATCCGATTCTTCAATACGAACAAAACCTTCGATAGAAGATCCGTCAAACATCATTTTATTATCTAATGCTTTATCGAGCTGGCTGATTGGAATCCCTACATTCTTAATCATGCCAAAAATGTCAGTAAACTGAAGACGGATAAAATTCACGTTGTTTTCTTCCACGAATGTATAAATGTCTTCTCTTGTAATGTTCTCCATCAGGCCACACTCCTTATAATTGCTTGATACGAATCTTCTTCGCAACATTTTTCTATAATAAAGTGTCTGCAAGCAGATTACAAGAATTTTTTGCTGTTTTTTTCAAAAAACATAAGACTTAAGTTCTTGTTTTGGATAAAAAATGATAGATATCTAAAGCGAAACTTAGAAATTAGGATAATACTCCCATTAAGTAGGCTGTCAATAAAAAATGATATTTGACAGCAGTGCAGGTGAGGCGATTTACAGTGCACGGGATTTTTTACTTGGCACATTTTTATTGAATCGTCATATGCTGATAAAGAAAGGGGTGGGTGTCTTGATTGAACACCAGAAGATATCGATTAATGGCGAATCATTTCAAGCAGTCACAGTGAAGCTGCCGAAAACGACGCTGCTTACGGTTTCAAACGACAAAGGATATATCATGTGCGGTGCACTCGATGTCGGTTTGCTCAACAGTGTGCTGGCGGACCGTAAAATCATTGCGGGCCGTGCAGTAGGAGTGAAGACGATTGAACAGCTCCTTGCAGCACCGCTTGAATCTGTAACGCTTGAAGCCGAAGAATTTGGAATTACGGCCGGGATGACGGGATCAGAAGCATTATTAAAAATGAAATAAAAAAACGGCGTCTAATTTTTAAGGCGCCGTTTTTTATGTTCTATTTTAAATTTAACCGTCCGCAATCTGTAATGAACGGGATTATTCCCCTTCGTATTTCTCTTCACTGGAGGAACGGTCTTTTGTTTTACGGTGGTGCCGCTCTTCTTCCTCTTCCATGCGAACGTCTTCTAAAGGAATGGCATCTACAGTCTGCATATCCTTATGCATGTCATAAATACTTTCCTTATCTGTCTTCAAATTCTCCGGGTTGTCCATATATCCGCCTTTTGCATTTGAACGGTCTTTTTCGGTAAACACTTTTTTTTCTTCACCCATGAATATCTGCTCCTTTGCGGTCAATTTGTAATCAATCTAGAAATCTTCCGAGTAACCCTTTATTCGGTTCTGGCTTTTGATTATGATTTGAACGATCTCCACGCATTGGTGTTTCATTGAACTCATCGAATTGGCGTGATAATTTTTCACGTGCTTCTTTGTTGCGCATTAAGTAGGCCGCTCCCAAACCGATTGCTGTCAAAGCCATTCGCTTTTTCATAAAAAACTCCTCCTCGTAATTGTTTGATAGAATCTTATACTTTGTTTTCCCGGTTTCATTCAGACTAAACAATCCAATTTTCAAGGGGAGTAAACAAAGAACAGCCGACAATCGAAACCTCTCGACTGCCGGCTGTCCTTCTGTTGCTATGCGGAAAATTTTATGTTGCGATTACTCCATACTGACGATGTTGTACGCTCGCAGTATACGTCTTACACTGCTTATACTTCTTTAAAGCAGTCACTTCACTTGCACTTACACAAAAAACTTCTTTCGCATTACCTGGTAAACCTGTCTTTCTGTTTGGAACCTTACAAAACAGATTCCCGAACCGAGTGTACCACTTGCCAGTAAAGAAAATTTTCCGCCAAGGCTGTGCATCTCCTCCGGAGCCGGCGTCTAAACTACCCTCGCTGTCTCCTTCAGTTCGCCTTGTATTACTAGTATACCCCGGCAAACTATTCCTAAACATCTTTTTAAAAATTAATTTTATAATTTGTTAATGTTTTTTCTTACTCGCGGTAAATGCACTTATGATCTATAATAGAGGACTGAGGTGAGAGCTTTGAACAAGGAATTAACAGGGAGAAGCATGACGGTCCATCTTGCTGAAGTACAGCCCTATCATGAAAAGAATAAACGATGATGAACCAATTAAAAACGATAGAAATGATACCTTGCAGTCTTGAGATAACGAAAAATGCCCGCAAAGGATTGGAACAATGGTTTCTGAGTGAACAGGCTTTCGTTTCTTCGGAGTCTGCTTTTGATGTATATATTGAAAAGAAGCCCGCAAACCGCATGGGAAATCAATCCTATGCGATGTTTTTTGATCCGCAGACTAATATAAAATTCGCTAAAGAAGTGCAGCAGCGCGTTGCCGTGATGGAATGTGTGCTGAAACCGGATGGTCTGGTTGCCACCGGTTTTCATGTCAGGGGAGCGAGAGAACCTGTACAGACGAATCGGCGGCTCCAAATGGCAGTGAAGTTCCGGCTGAATCGGGCCGGGGTTGCATTGCCCATCGAGTTTTATACGAAGCTGCGTGAATTACCGGTTGCGGAAGAACGTTCTGAATATGTAAAAAAGCGAATCGAAAGCTGGGAAGGCTATCTGCAAATAGCAGAAAAGAATGCAGATGTGGCGGATATCAGCTGTTCGTTTACACAAGCGAGTTTCACAAGTGACTTCACAAAACTTCGCCTGCACTGTAAAGATCTCCAGACAAAGAACTGGCAGCAGCTGCGCGGCTTCAGTGTGAAGATGAGTGAACTGTCTGCTGAAATTGGCCAAATTGTCGATGTACAAAAAGCACAGAAAGTGATTATTGTGGAACTGAATCAGCGATTTCAAAAAAAAGCGCGTTCAGAACAATGGCTGCCGACACGAAATAAAGAGCTGGTACTTACAAATTTTGCTGAATTAAGTCAAATCCGGCGACTGCGAAAAGGTTTTAAAGATTTGCAGGACGGATTGGCCGCGAATGCAAATCTGGAAAAGGTTTTATTTGAAGAGCGGCCGGTTGTGCAAATTACAAATAAACAGCCGCAGCTGGAATTCCACAATAACTTGAATGAATTTCAGCGTGAAGCGGTAACAGGTGCGATGAAAGCTCATGATTTGTTTGTTATACAGGGTCCGCCCGGCACAGGGAAAACGACGGTAATTTCGGAAATATGCTATCAGAACGTCAAGGCGGGCTTGCGGACACTTGTCGCATCGCAGTCAAATCTCGCAGTCGATAATGCGCTTGGCCGGCTGCTGACAGATCCGGCAACCCGTATTTTGCGTTATGGTCGGTCTGAGAGTATTGAAGAAGAAGGCAAACGCTTTATGGAGGAAAATGTTGCACTGCATTGGCGCAATGAAACGATGGAAGCTGTTCAAGCCACACGTGCAATGTTTCAGACAAAGGAATCAGAATTGCAGGAACGCACTGAGCATTTAATTGCCTTAATTGATCAAAAAATAGAACGGCAATCGGCGTTAATTGAAACCAGGCGCGCGCAGGACGCCGTAAAAGAAACGCTGAAGAAGCTGACGTCAGATTCTGTATCGGGGAAATCTTTGCTGGATCGATCTCTGCGGAGAAGGACGCATAAAAGTCAGGCTATTCATCAACTAGAGACGGAAATCGAACAGCAGTCAGCAGAAATAGAAAAGCTGCGTCTTCAGTTAGATTCGCAGCCTGACAAAGAGCAGCTGTCTGCACAATTGGAAAGGTCGCTGGAAGAGCAGAAACAATTGAAGCGGATTCAATTATATATAGCATGGCAAAATGAACAGCAGCGCAATTCACTGGAACTGCAGGAGCTGGAAAGAGCCTTGCAGAAAGATTCCGGATTGGAACAATCATTTCAAAAAGCGCATGATGAAATTATCACTAATAAAAAAATGCAGGCAATCCAAAACATATTAGCTGAACAAAACATCGAATTGCCTATCCATATCATATTGCGCATCAATGACTTGCAAAAAATCATCAAGTCCATTGAAAGCGGAGAGTATACGTATGAATATCAAGTATGGAAAGAGCTGCACGACCGTTTTCAGACAGCGATTCAAAAGACCGAAACCCTGCTGCAGACTCATCGCTACCCTTTAGAAAGCATTACCGCGCGTTCGACAGAAAACTTCGGAACCGTTCAGGAAATGCACGATATGATTGATCGTCTGGGTAAATTTTTAATTAATCCGTATACGAAAAAAGTATTACAAAATAAAGAGATTTCATCCGCAAAGACAGAAGTGCTGCAAAAAATTGCAAAAGGAATGTCATTGTTTTACGGAAAAGAAAAAATAGCAGGCGATCAAGTAGTGAAACTCAAGCAGCAACAAGTCCAATCTGTAATTGAAGTGTTTGCTGAAGTAAAGAATGAAATCCTTGTTTTTCTTCAGAGTGAGCTGCAGCAAATGCAAAACCATGCGCATCAAATAAAAATGCGAAGTCAGAAGCTGCACACAAAAAATGAAGAGCTGAAAGATCATATGAATGACTGGATGCAAGAAAATAAGCCGCCTGAAAAGCATTGGCAACAAGAGCAGCTGACAGAAGAAATTTCCCGGCTGGAGACGCATATTCAGCATTGCAGACAGCAGATGAGAAACTTGACGCAACTGACCGCATCAATGACGACTTCTGAGCTAAAGCGTTCACAAATAAACCGCCGGCTGGATGAAGAGAAATCGGAAATGGCTGCAGAAGAGAAAAAAGTGCAGCAACTTCAAACAGAGTACGATCAAATGCAGGAGGAAATCCAAGAGCTGACCATTCAATTGATTCCGGATATAGAAAAGCAAATAGAGCAAATTGAAGAGGATGTAAAACAAGCACAGGAGCAACAGGCTGCAGTCGCGAAAGAACAGCAGCAATTGCCTGTCCTGCAGCAGCTTCAGGCCCAGTGGGAAGAACTGCTACAAGAAGCTAATGAGTATGATCTTGATGAAATCCGCAAACTGTATATTGATCATGCAAATGTCATTGGCACAACTTGTGTCGCTTCCGCCTCTAAAAAGTTCATGGATGAATATCCTGTATTCGATGTAGTCATTATCGATGAAGTATCAAAAGCCACTCCGCCAGAGCTGTTGCTGCCGATGCTAAAAGGTAAAAAAGTTATTCTCGTCGGTGACCACCACCAATTGCCGCCACTGGTCGGGCAGGAAACGATGGATGAACTGGTGGATCAGCAAAAAGACCCGGAAATTCAGCGGGAAATGAAGAAGCTGCTGAATGAATCATTATTTGAGCGTCTGTTCCGAACGCTGCCCAGACAAAATAAAACGATGCTCAGTATTCAATACCGTATGCACGAAGACATCATGAAAACCATTGCGCCATTTTACAAAGAAGGCAATTACCAATTGCAATGCGGACTCCCTGATTCAGATCAAATGCGAGATCATCTTCTGGAAAGCAGTACAATCACAAGAAACGATCATTTGCTGTGGCTGGATACACCAAATACACCGGCTTTCTTCGAAGACCGGGTCAAAGGCGGCACAAGCCGTTTCAATGAAGGTGAGCTGGCAATTGTCCGGGATACACTTCTGGATATCGAACGGGCAACAGCACATGCAAAACAGGCAGGCCTGATGAAACCTGACGAAAAGAAAAGTGTGGGTGTCATCAGTTTTTATGGCGAACAGGTGAAACGAATCGACCGCCTCATTCAGCAGGAGATTCGGCCGCAGCAATTATACTGCCGTACTGGTTCCGTAGATAAGTTCCAAGGCATGGAAATGGATATTATCATTTTAAGTTTTGTGAGAAATCACGGGGAAAAAGGCGGGGAGATCGGATTTGCTAAAGACTACCGGCGTTTAAATGTAGCGTTATCGCGCGCAAGAGAACTACTCATAATCGTTGGAAGTTCAGAAATGTTCACTGTCAGAACGAAAAATGCTTCAACAAGGGAAATGTATAAACAACTGAAGAAAGTTGTAGAGAATCAAGGCGGTCTGCGAACAATTGAACAGACAGAAGGCAGGTGAGGGCGTGGATTCACTTCGAAAAAAGCTGCAGCAAGAACTGGAAAAACAGTCAGATATACAAATTTTGCGGTCAGACAGCTGGGGATTGCCGGTAGATGTGCTGACGATAACCTATACTACTGTTACACGTACCGTGATGGATATTTTAATGAAAATGATCCTTTTGACAATCCAGAAACTTGAAGTATCTGATTCCAAAATGATCGCAGAGTTTCTTGCCGTAGATCCGTTATTCGCAGAAAATTTGTTCCGCAAAATGCAGGCGGGGAAAATGATTGAATTACGAAAAGGACACTTTGAATTGACGGGGATAGGGGCGGCACAGCTGCAATCTGGAATTTTTGAACATCCTCCTGAAAAAGAAGAGAGGAAGTTCTATTACAGTGTGTGTCATGATAAAATCTTGTGTGAAGAGCCAGAGAAAGTCTTTACATCAAAACTAAAACCTTTCCGGCTCGCCGCCGAACAAAAAAATAAAGCGGCTGCTTTGGAAGATGAACAATTACGTACAGCGCTTCTCGCTGCCGGCGCTGAAGCTGCTGAAGGTTCACTGCAGAAAGTTGTCGTTCACATTGATAACCCGCAAGTGACAATGAACCAGCAAATTCCTTGTGTGGAGTTTTATGTATTCAATCGTACAGAAAACTCCCGCTTCACGAGAGTGTGGAATACTCTGACTGAAGAATGGGATGAACAGCTTGAAAAACTGATAGATGAGCAAATCCTGCCTTAAGGATGAAAAGCCCAAAAACAAAGGATAGTTATCCATCCTGTTTTTGGGTTTTTCAGTGATCAATTAAAACAGTTTTAGCAACATATCAGTTTTCAATCCATGGATCATATCAGATGCATGCGAATGAAAAAACAACCCACCATATGATCACACTCACACATTAGGATTTACGCTTGTTTTGTGCGGGGCTTTTTCGTAATTCCGCCAGCTCCCGTGCGATTTCTTCTTTCATATCACGTGCAGCGATCTTTTGGTTTTTCGGTGTCTGCGGTAAAGAGCCAGACGCATTACTGCCGGTTTTATGTTCATCACGTCCCATATGCCATGCTCCTTTCTGTCAGTGCGTTCTTCAATAAGTTGGTTTATTCCGTTGAAAGTATACCTATTTCCAAAGCGGCTTGTAAGGAGAAAATAAAAAATAAACAGTGTCTTTAACTCCATGAATCTTTCTGTCATGCAATTGCCTTAAGGGTGTCTGGTGTTTAGCAAACAGCTGATTGGGAATATATTCACTAAGCTTCGTAAATCGAATATTAGGAGGAATACTATATATGACTAACCAGCGCAGCACTGAACAAGAGAAGAAAATGACTTTGGAAGAAGCGGGACGTAAAGGCGGACAGGCAACTTCTAAAAAACATGACAAACAATTTTATGAACAGATCGGGCGGAAAGGCGGAAAAGCTACAGCCCAAAAGCACAGCAGCGAATTTTATAGAGAAATTGGCCGGAAAGGTGGAAAAGCGACTTCCGAAAAATATGATAAACAATTTTACGAGAAAATTGGCCGCAAAGGCGGGGAAGTCAGGGCGGGCAATCGTACGAACAAAGTGTAATCTGCCTGATTTCAAATAGTAGGTACAGGATAAGGGTTTTAGATATCTTTAAAATTAAATAGAGCAAGAAAAGCCGGGGTATGCCCGGCTTTTTTGACGGGTTCATCCCGCTATATTTAGAATAAAACCACTAATCCTGCATTCTGCAAATAATGATCGCTTTCTACTAAAAAAAGAGTATCTTTCAGTGATTTTCTAAGACTTTATTACGAAAATGAAAAAATCACAAATTTGCTGTTTTAATTTTTGGATGGTGGGAATATATCCAATAAGCTTGTCGACGAGCTAAAAATGATTATTGGTATAGGAGGAATTTAAAAATGGCTGACCGTAACAATCGCAACAACAATGACCACAAAATGAGTCACGAGGAAGCGGGACGTAAAGGTGGAGAAGCTACCTCTAAAAATCATGATCAGGAATTCTACGAAGAGATTGGACGCAAGGGCGGAGAAGCGACCGCTGACAACCACGGCCAGGAATTCTACGAGGAAATTGGCCGTAAAGGCGGAGAAGCTAGAGCTGAACAGAATAATTCAAACAACAACAATAATGGCAAAATGAGCCGTGAAGAAGCTGGCCGTAAAGGCGGAGAAGCACGTGCCAGACAACGAGACAATAATTGAAAGACTGCAATAGTATAAATGTAAAATTTAGGTAAATAGTGACATGACAAACACTCTTGAATTGAAACTTCAATTCAAGAGTGTTTTTTGGTGAAATAGGTTAGTGGTTTAACATATTACTGAAAATTATATACGGTGATATGTCATGTAATCATAGTGGATATTGAAAGTAACACTCTGCGGCAGTATAATTCGTATAGGAAGAATGAGTAATAATAGAAATATAATCAGAAGAGAAACAAGGGTGTATGGGGATGAATAATCAGGCGCTGCCGCTGCATATACGGCAATGCATTGCTGACGTTATGAAAATAGTCGGTATGAAAGAAGAGCTTCGTGAAGTTCATGATGGGATCAATATGAGTTATAATTTTATAGGGAAATATATCGGATATGATGAGGAACGGTTACATACTGCTTATGAAGAAATGGCTTCTCTCTTTTCATTTGAAACGTATGTACAAACTATTACATTGCATGAGTTAGGCCACGCGATAGACTTGCCGGCATTGGAGGCATCCTTAGCAAGAACTATTGAAATATTCACTATGAAAAAAAGTCATACTAAAGAAGAAATTCTGCATACTCCTGAGCTATTGAAGATACTCATTGAGGAAGATGAAATGAATTTGGCCTTCGAAATAACGGCGTGGAAAAATGCACGCAGGCTGAATAGCCGTTACGGGGTAGTTAATCCGGCTGATTTCCATGCAATTGAAAATACTAGTCTTGCTACGTATAAAACATTGTATCATAAAAAATTACATGCTTATCGACAGCTGATTAATCAAAATATTGCACAATAAAAACCAATTGGATGCCAATTGGTTTTTATTGTTGAGCTGCAGGATAGAAGTGATCCCAGGCTTCTTTTATGCCTGCTGCATAATATTCAACAGCCCGGTACAGCAGCGTGTGGGAAGGTAACTTGGAAAGCTCTTCCTGAGCGTTGCCGACAATGACGGCAGGGTACCCTAAAGTCAGCATGTCGACATCGTTGCCCGAATCACCTGCCAGCAAAATTTTTACATCATTTTTAGCGTATTTTTGCAGAACATATTCTACTGCTTTTCCTTTCCCGCTGCGTTCTGGCAGTATGTCTAAATCACAGCCCGAACTATAAACGAGATGACAGGGAATGTTATGAGCATAGAGTTTAGCTTGAATGGCTTGTACGATATTTGACTGTCTGGAGCGCACTGTAAAAGAAATACGTTTTTGATGGGGCAATTTCTGCCGTACAAGTGCGGGTGTATTTTTGGATATTGATAAAACATCTTCAGGCAGCCACGTTTCATTTACCCAAGTGGCCCATGTTTTATCTTCAGACCAATCAGGAGCATGGTAAATAGCTGTTCCTACGTCAGTGATCAGGATATCAGGCGACGGTAATTTTTCTTGTTGGATGAGCGAAAGTGCTGAATTCAAATGTCTGCCTGTTACATATATCAATCCGGGATCGAATTCCTTCTCTTTATAAAATGTAAATAAATGTTTCAGCGCTTCTGGATCACCTACTAACGTGTTATCCAAATCAGTTGCCAGCAAGTATGATTTTCGTATCATTGGTAACTCCTTTATAAGCCTTACTCATTTTAATAGCCAGTACACTCCAGTCAAATTCCTGCTGTGCATAAGCGATGGCTCTCTGTTTGAGTCTGTTCGTAAGATGATTATTATTCAGTAAAGCAGACATGGCATGTGACAGCTGGACTG
This sequence comes from Sporosarcina sp. P37, assembly GCF_002109365.1. Classification (NCBI taxonomy): domain Bacteria; kingdom Bacillati; phylum Bacillota; class Bacilli; order Caryophanales; family Caryophanaceae; genus Sporosarcina; species Sporosarcina sp. P37. The sequence goes on along the minus strand of NZ_CP015349.1, from coordinate 1,163,740 downwards.
GATTACGGGGTTCCACATGCAATCCAGTTACACGGTGTTTCACGACGTCTTTCAGTCCGCCCACTTTTGAAGCGATAACAGGGCTTCCGCATGCTTGAGCTTCCGCGGCAACCATACCAAATGATTCATAATAGGATGGAACAACAGTTGCGATGGAGTTAGTAAATAATCGGGCAAGTTGTTTTTGATTTTGTGGGCCCAGAAATCTTACTCTGTGTTCGAAACCGTCAATTGCCTCACGAAGCTTACGGCTGTTAGGTAAGTGGCTCTTAGGGGAGATGCATGATTCGCTTCCGCCCGCAATAATCAGCTTAGTACAGTCTGTGGAAGGTCGACCTTTCATAAACAGTTCAAATGCCTCCAGAAGAGTATAAATACCTTTTGTCGTTTGCAGTCTGCCTGCGAATGCAAAGTAAGGTGAAACTGTAAATTTTGGCTGGGTCGCTTGAAACGCCTTATCGACCCCTATAGGGATAATTTTTATAGGAGCGGGATTCTCAATGAATTCCTTAATCAGCAGCTTTTCAGATTGAGAAGTTACTACGATCAGATCTGCTGAAGTCAGAATCATTTTTTCCGTGAGAAGGCGGAGTGCTTCCGAGCTGCCTGTTGCTTTCTTTTTTGCGATGCCCAGCGAGTGATTCGTGTGAACCCAGGGAAGGCCCGTCTTTCGCTTAATAAGCGAACCGATAAGCCCCGATAACCAGTAATGAGTGTGCACAACATCATAACCAGTAAAATGTATCGTATTCGACATTTCGTCAAAAAACTCAGGAATCAGACGATACATCTCGTTTTTCGGTATAAATTTATGTTTTCCTGCAGCAAATCGTATGACTCGGCAGGCGGAACCGAAATATTCAATTTGGGGAGTGTCCATGCTATTCCAATGCGTCACAACATCTACTGCATATCCTTCTTGCTCTAAAGCTAAAGCCAGCTGTCTGACATAGTTGTTTTGGCCGCCAGCCTGTTGGCTGCCTAGCGGTGCCAATGGATCACCATGATCGGAAATGAAAAGTATCTTTCTCATCATGACTGTTATCTCCCTTCTGCTTTTTTCGATTTTTACAGCTGTATTCTTTTACCCTGAAAAACTGATGGGGAAACATATATTGGTTTATTGTGTAAGAAAATAGGGAAATAGAAAGAGCATTGGAGGTGGGTATATGCGGCTGAAAAAATATCGTGCATGGGAGACGGGATGGATCTATGTAAAAATTTTACTGGCTTATATATTGGCTAAACTGTTCTATCGTAATGATCATGATACCATTCTTCTGATTGGCGGAAATCTCGGAGAAAAATATGAAGATAATGCTGCAGTATTCCATGAGTATGCTGTGAACAACTTCTCTGATCAAATGGATATTTACTGGATGTATGATCCGCGATTTGATTATATAAAAAAACATCAGATTCCGAAAGCTGTCCCTCTTGGAAGCTTCCAAAATTATTTACTGTTTTTCCGAGCCAGTTATACTGTTCATGGGCATTCTATTATTTATGATTTAGCGCCTTATATAGATAAGTTCATTTCATTAAATAAAAAAACGGTAATGTTGCATATCAGTCACGGCATCGAATGCTTTAAGAAAATTTTAATCCAAAAAGAAGATGTACCTCTGCTGGAAAGATGCAATTACTTTAATTGTGCTTCGGAGTATGAATATTCTATTAAGCGTTATGAGTGGGGCATACCTGATGATAAGCTGGTTGTCACAGGCATGGCGCGTTTTGACCGTCTTCTTCCTGATCATCCTCCAACTGAAATTAAGCGCTTGTTACTAATGTTCACATGGCGGGAGTGGCTGTTTGATTTGACGGAGGAAGAATTTCTGAGAAGCACATACTTTCAATCCACTGCAAAACTTTTAAAAAGTGACAGGCTGCAGCGGATTGTACAAGAGCAGGAACTGGAGGTAAGGGTTATTCTGCATCCTTTCATGAAACGATATGAAAAGCACTTCAGAAAGAACGGTATTATAAGCGGCAAGATATCTTTTTTCAGCTTTGATGAAATACTGATTATGCAAGAGCTTCAAGATGCAGATATGCTCATCACAGATTACTCCAGTATTTGCTGGGACTTCATATATATGAATAAACCTATTATCTTCTACACTTTTGACCAGGAAGAGTTTTTAGCTAATCGGGGGTCTTATCTGAATCTGGATACCGATCTGTTTGGTTATAAAGCGCGCAATCAAGATGAGGCTCTTGATTATCTTGATACTCTTATTAGAGAAAAGAGATTTGAAAATCCGTTCTTTAACAAGGCGACCGAGTATATCGATTTTTTCGATCAGCGCAACTGTGAACGTCTGGCCAATGCTCTTTTTGGCGAAAACATTGTATGGAAGCAGATGAATCATCAAAAGGAATCTGAACACGAAAACCATTTTCCCCTTGTTTCTGCTGAAGCAGTACAGTATAACTGTAATAAGCAGAAGTAAAGAAAATGGGTGAAATTATGGAACGTCGTAAAGAACAATGGTCATCAAAACTTGGATTTATTATGTCCTCTGCGGGAGCAGCAATTGGACTTGGAGCAATTTGGAAGTTTCCGTATGTCACGGGAATGAGCGGCGGTGGAGCGTTCTTCTTGCTGTTCGTAGTCTTCACTGTCCTGATCGGCTTGCCGATGCTGATCTCGGAATTCATCATCGGAAGGGGTTCCGGCAAAGAGGCGGTCAGCGCGTATAAGAAGCTGGCCCCGTCAAGCGCCTGGCCATGGATCGGTAAGCTCGGCGTGGCAGGATGTTTTCTCTTATTATCATTCTACAGTGTAGTAGGCGGCTGGGTATTCGTGTACAGCGGTTTGGCTGTAGGCGGCAAAATCATTAATGAAGGAGCCTCTTATTCGGAACAATTCGGTTCGATTGTCGGTTCCCCCGTAACTACTTTGATCGGTTTACTGCTGTTTACGATGATTAATGTGCTGGTCGTATCGTCGGGTGTCCAGAACGGAATCGAGAAGGCAAATAAGTATATGATGCCTTTATTATTCATCTTTTTCATCATTCTCGTTGTACGTTCATTGACATTGACGGGCGCGATGGAGGGGGTTTCATTCTTCTTGAAGCCTGATTTCTCGAGCATCACGAGAGAGTCGGTGCTGTATGCGCTCGGACAGTCGTTCTTCTCGTTAGCGGTCGGATTCTCATGTATGGTGACATACAGTTCATATTTGAAGAAAGATGTCAGTCTGACATCATCAGCAACATCTGTTGTCGGAATGAATTTGTTTGTGTCGCTTTTGGCGGGACTGGCAATTTTTCCTGCAGTCTTCGCTTTCGGTCAGGAACCGGCAGCAGGTCCGGAGCTGTTATTCATGGTCTTGCCGGCAGTATTTTCACAACTTCCGTTCGGACAGCTCTTTTTGGCATTATTCCTCATTTTATTCTTATTCGCAACGCTGACATCTTCGTTCAGTTTGTATGAGATTATTGTGGCGGCAATGACGGAAAGCGGCAGACGGTCTCGGAGATCTGTGACGTGGCTGATTGGGGCAGTGGTTTTCTTTGCGGCGATACCTTCCGCATTATCGTCAAGTGCACTGTCCGGAATAATGATATTTGATAAGAGTGTATTTGATGCAACAGACTATTTGGTGAGTAATATTCTATTGCCGGCGGGCTGTCTGCTGATTGCACTGTTTATCGCCCATAAGATGGACCAGGTGCTTGTCCGAGAACAGTTTACGCTCTATCATACAGAGTCTGCTGGCCTTTATCCGTTATGGCATTTTTTAATGAAGTGGATTGTGCCATTGACGATTATTATTGTGTTTTTAAATACGCTCGGTATTGTGAAGTAAAGAATATTTTATACTTCTCTGTCTAATTACGATTGATAATTGGTATATGCATGAAAGCTCTCTGACAAAGGGGGCTTTTTTGCATAAATCTGATGAGTGATTTGACTTCCGGCTTCTGTCAATATATAATACCTATTAAACATGTTGGAATAATATATATTGACGGGAGTGGAGAAGGAATGCAAAAGATGATCACGATTCGTTCTGGTGAAAACAATTTATCAGGTGCTTTGCATCTTCCTGAATATAGAAAAGAAAACATCCCGCTTCTGCTATTTGTGCATGGTTTCGTTGGCAGTAAAGTAGGAGAGCATCGTTTGTTTGTGAAGGCGGCACGCTATTTTACGGAGCGGGGCTACGGAGTGTTCCGCTTTGATTTCAGCGGCTGCGGGGAAAGTGATGGGGATTACTCGGATGTGACGCTAAGCAATCAGCTGAAGGAAGTACGGGATGTGGTGGATTATCTGAGTGCGATCAAAGGTATCGACAAACATCGCATTACACTGGTCGGTCATAGTCTTGGAGGTGCTGTAGCTTCATTGACAGCTGCAGCTGACCATCGTATTAAAAAGCTAATCCTCTGGTCACCGGTGGGGGCGCCATATGAAGATATCACTGGGATTCTTGGAGCAAAAGCGGTTCGTGAAATTGCAGCGACAGGAAGTCATGATCATCATGGTTTCATGATCAGTCAAACGTTCTTGAAAGATTTGAAAAAACATCATCCGATCGAAGCAGTTCGTTCATTTACCGGACATGCACATATCATTCATGCAAAAGCGGATGAGCAGATACCAAAAGAGCATGCGTTACGGTATGCTAATTCGTTCAATAAACGCAAAACAGCCGCTACGGTTCGTGAACAGTATATTGATCAAGCTGATCACACTTTCTCCAGCTATGCCTTTGAAGACGAATTATTTGCAAAGAGTGCGAAATGGCTGGAAGGCGACATAGTGAATCAATTTGCTCTTCAACTATAAAATAGCAAAGTATCCTGTGGCGTGAAGGCGCAATGGGATATTTTGCATCAGTTTTAGTTAGCAAGTTTACCGTGAATTCTTGAAGGGAATAGTTCGGTAAAGCGAGGGAATCCACTATGATGAATCGAATGAACGTCTTCATTATTATTTTTATCACTATGTTAAGTACAACAAATGAACTGTCTGTCCAGGCAGCGGAACCGACTGGAACTATCAGCGTCGTATCGTTCGACGGATTAGGTCATATGGATGCGGAACGTTATATGGACAAGGGAGTTATGCGAAATTTACAGAAGTTCCAGCAAGAAGCAGCCTATGCAACGGATTTTGTTACGGTCACCCCGTCTTTGACCGCGCCGTCACATGCCGCAATGGCAACCGGTGCAGGCCCTGCAAAAACAGGTATTGTCAGTAATCAGTTTCATTCTTCAGGTGAAAAAGTTAAGGATGATCAGAGCGGATTTTCACAAACACTTGGAGTCACGCCTATATGGAAGGAAGCGAGGGATCAAGGCAAAGTGACGGCCACTGTTGCTTTTCCTGACTCGAATCCGGATAACGCTTCTGCTGCGACGTATGCAGTTTATTCAGGCGGCACATTAGCGGACTCGGAGCTTCATGACCTAAGCTTTTCACCCATTGAAGATGAGCGGGCAGAACAATTATCTTCGGGCTCTATGGATGTTGAAGAAGCCGTAATTTCATTGGATATTAAAAATTCTCCGTCACTGCAGCTATATGTGTTAAGAACGGATGAACATGAACCAAAGTTTTATCTGTCCATGAATCAAAAGGAAATTGGAGAAGAAATTTTTGTGGAAGACTGGGTTGCGGCGGCATTGGACGTGCCATCATTGGACAGTGCCGGTTTTTATATGAAACTTAAGAAGAACCCTGATAATAACGAAGAGTTACAGCTGTTTCAGGGAACTGTAATGGGCGGCCTTTATAGGGGGCCGGGTAAGTTCGCCGAAGATATTGACGAGCGATTTGGGTTTTACCCTGCTGCTGACGAGCTGACCGCATTTACGAATGGAGACATTACAAGGGAAGAATATGAACAGGCAGGAGAACGGTTTACTGACTGGGTTACGGATGTCAGTTTGTATATTAAAGAACAGTACCGTCCTGACTTGCTGTTTTATTATTACCCTGTAGTAGACAATGAATTGCATGAATACCTGCTGAGAGAGCCAGCCCAGCCTGGGTATGTGACAGCAAATATACTGGAGAAAGAGATGTATGTCAGCTGGGCGTTCAGTCAAGCAGACCAGGCGATCGGGAGAATCTGGAACAATATGAATTCGGAAGACCATTTATTCATCGTATCAGATCACGGACTCGAACCGATTCATACAAGACTGTCGCCGAATAAAGAGCTCGAAAAGGCTGGTTTACTTGTAAAGGACCAGAATGGAGTAATAGATCAGACGAAAACGAAAGCTTATGCCGAAGCAAGCGGAACGATAGCACATGTGTATGTGAATTTAAAAGGCCGGGAAAAAAAGGGGATTGTCGAACCGGAAGAATTTGATCGAGTGAGGAATGAAATCGTTTCAGTATTTACTGGCAGAACGGTGTTTTCAAGTCTAATACAAGATCCGGAAGAAACAGCCCATCCGATATTGCGCTGGCTCACCGGTTCATCCGATATTGCGTATTCCTATCCTGGCATCCTCTTATTATCTGACCGCAAAAAAGGGCAAGTCTCTCCATATGAAAAAGTGTGGGTGGCAGGGACTGAGGAATATGACGAAATACACAATGAGAATAGCGGGGACGTGTTTCTAACTGCTGCCCCGGGATACTTGATGGGAAAAGATGCGAAAATTGCTGTTGAACCAACGCAGGAAATGGGGAGTCATGGAGGAGATCCTGAACGTCCGCGTCTGCGGCCTATTCTATTTGCAGCAGGCCCAAAGATACCCCCCGGCGAAATAACGGATCGTATTAGTATGACGGATATAGCACCAAGTTTATATAAATTATTAGATTTACAAGCGCCGGATTTTGTAGATGGAAAGGCAATCTGGCAGCGTGAATCAATATACAAGTGATAGAATAGATATAATATTATAAAAAACAGTTAGATACGAGAAACGCCTAGGTATAACATTTCCTATAGCGTTTCTCGTATTTTTGCAGACTTTTCCCAATATAATATTTTATCAAAAAAGCATCTTGCGTTTAATGAGAAAAAAAGTATAATAGTGAGTAATGAGTTATTTCAGAAAAATAGAAAAAGGTGAGCAAATGGACGAAAGAAAAAAATTACTACAAGTAGAGGATTTGCAAACGACCTTTTTCACGGATTCAGGAGAAATTCCAGCAGTAGATCACGTGGACTTTTATGTAAGAGAAGGGGAAGTCTTGGGGATTGTGGGGGAATCCGGCTGTGGGAAAAGTGTGACCTCACTGTCTATTATGCAGTTAGTTCCAAGTCCTCCCGGCAAAATTACTGGAGGGAAAATCCTCTTTGAAGGCCAGGATCTCCTCCAAAAATCCGAAAAGGAAATGAGAAAAATTCGCGGGAACGATGTAGCGATGATTTTCCAGGAACCTATGACATCATTGAATCCGCTCTTTACAATTGGCAATCAAATGTCAGAAGCTATTTCCCTGCATGAAAAGAAATGGTCGAAAAAGCAAATAAAAGAGCGGGCAATTGAAATGCTGAAATTGGTCGGACTGCCCCGTCCGGAAGAAATTATGAAAGAATATCCGCATCAGCTTTCGGGCGGTATGCGTCAGCGTGTAATGATTGCGATGGCACTTGTGTGTGATCCTAAAGTTCTCATTGCAGATGAACCGACAACAGCATTGGATGTAACGATTCAGGCCCAAATTCTAAAACTGATGCGCGAACTCAATGAACGTATGAATACAGCGATTCTATTAATCACGCATGACTTGGGAGTTGTGGCGGAAACTTGCGAACGTGTCGTAGTAATGTATGCAGGCCAAGTGATAGAAGAAGCGACAACCAAAGACATATTTGAAAATCCGTGTCATCCTTATACGCGGGGGCTAATTCAGTCGGTGCCGGATATGCGGGATAAAAAAGACCGTCTCTATTCTATTCCGGGCAATGTGCCGAAGCCGGGCTCCATCGAAAAGGGCTGCAGATTCGCAGCAAGGTGTGAAAGCGCTTTCTCTAGGTGCTGGGTGCAAACTCCAGAACTATATCAAAACGCTGACAATCACCAGACCAGATGCTTTTTATATGACGGGCAAGAAGGGGTGACGGGCACAGATGAACAAGCCGCTGCTGAGAGTTGAAGGATTAAAAAAATATTTTCCGATTCATAAAGGATTGATCGGCAGAACTGTCGGCTATGTCAAAGCAATCGACGATGTTTCATTTCATGTAAATGAAGGTGAGACGCTCGGCATTGTAGGTGAAAGCGGCTGCGGCAAATCAACGACAGGCCGGACAATCATGCAGCTGCTTGAACCGACAGAGGGCGTCGTAGAGTTCCAAGGAAAAGATTTGACAAAACTGCCGGCGAATGAAGTGCGGAAAGTCCGTCGGGATATCCAGATGGTGTTTCAGGATCCGTATGCTTCATTAAATCCTCGCCATACAATCGGGAAAATATTGGAAGAGCCGCTCATTGTTCACGGCATTAGCAACACAAAAGAACGCCGTAAAAAAGTTGTGGAATTCTTGAAGATTGTCGGACTGAGCGAATATCATGCGAAACGCTATCCGCATCAATTCAGCGGGGGCCAGCGTCAGCGAATTGGCATTGCGCGTGCATTGATGACCAATCCAAAATTAATTATTGCGGATGAACCGGTCTCTGCCTTAGACGTATCCATACAGGCACAGGTTTTAAATTTGATGCAGGATCTGCAGAAGGAATTCAATTTGACGTATATCTTCATTGCACATGACCTCGGGGTCGTTCGTCATATCAGTGACCGTGTAGCAGTCATGTACTTGGGGAAAATTGTGGAGATTACAGAAAGCGAAAAGCTGTATGCAAATCCTCTTCATCCTTATACACAGGCCTTATTATCCGCAGTGCCTGTGCCGGATCCGAATTATCATAAGGAACAAATCATTATAGAAGGCGATATGCCCAGCCCCGCGAATCCGCCGAGCGGCTGTTCATTCCACACCCGCTGTCCTTTCAAGATGGATGTTTGTACGAAAATCACCCCTGTGTTAACAGAGGAAAGTACCGGTCATTCTGTTGCCTGCCATCTCTACACGGCGGAAGGCGACGATGATATAGAAAGACAAAAACAATTGGAGGGATCTGTATGAGAAAAGGGAGATTGTGGTCGTTCGCGCTGATCATGCTTCTTGTATTGTCAACGGCACTGGCAGCCTGTTCCGGCGGCGATGACAAAGAAAGAAGCACCGGCAAGGACAAAGACACTGCAGACAAAGGGGGCAGTGAAAATAAGACTTTGGTATTTGGACGAGGCGGAGATTCAACATCTCTTGACCCATCCCGTGTTACAGAAGGGGAAACATTTAAGGTAACAGTGAATTTATTTGAAACATTGCTGAACTTTGGGGAGCAGGATACGACAGTTCAGCCGGGTCTTGCAAAAGAGTACGAGACAAGTGAAGATGGTTTAACATATACATTCCAATTACAAGAAGGCGTGAAGTTCCACGACGGCACAGACTTCAATGCGGAAGCAGTTGTTAAAAACTTTGAGCGCTGGGCTAATGGAGATTCAGATACATTCCCATACTATAACTCGATGTTTGGCGGTTTCAAAGATGACGAAGAGCACGTAATCGAATCTGTAACTGCAGATGGAGATTCAACAGTCATCATTACATTGAAGCGTCCGCAGGCACCATTTTTGAAAAATATCGCCATGAGCATGTTTGCGATTTCAAGTCCGACAGCTTTTGAGAAGGGCGATGACGAATATGAGCGTAACCCTGTTGGCACAGGTCCATTCAAGTTTGTAGAGTGGAAGCCAAATGAAACGATCACCATTGAAAAGAACGAAGACTATTGGCAGGAAGGACTTCCGAAATTGGATCGCGTTATTTTCCAGTCTATCCCGGATAACTCTGCGCGTCTGAACTCTTTACTTTCCGGTGAGATTGATTTGGCAGACGGAATTAATCCGGCTGACGGTCAGAAAATTGAAGACAATGACAAATTACAGTTATTTGAGCGTCCTTCTATGAACGTGGGGTACCTTGGGCTGACAGTAACCCGCGAGCCGTTTGATAAAAAAGAAGTGCGTCAGGCAATGAACTATGCAATCGATAAGCAGACAATCATTGACTCATTCTTTGAAGGGCGCGCGGAAGTCGCAAAGAACCCGATGCCTTCATCTATTTCAGGTTACAATGATGAAATCGAAGGATATGAATATGATCCTGAAAAAGCAAAAGCGCTATTAAAAGAAGCAGGTCTTGAAGATGGATTTGAAATGGAACTATGGGCAATGCCTGTTCCGCGTCCATATATGCCGGACGGAACGAAAGTGGCTGAAGCTATTCAGAGTAACTTGGCTGACGTCGGAATCAAAGCAAAAATCGTTTCGTATGAGTGGGCAACGTACCTGGATAAAGCAAGCAAGGGAGACGCAGATGCGTTCATGCTAGGCTGGACAGGTGATAACGGTGACGCGGATAACTTCCTGTATGTCCTATTGGATGAAGATAATATCGGAAGCAATAACTACACATACTTCAAGAACGATAAAACACATAAACTATTCCTAGAAGCACAGACAGAAGTAGACGAAGACAAGCGTAATGAGTTATACAAGGAAGCTCAGGAAATTCTTCACGAAGAAGCTCCATGGGTGCCGCTTGCTCACTCCATTCCATTGTTGGGCGGAGCAAAAGAATTAACTGGTTTCGTTCCTCATCCTACTGGGTCTGATTTGTTATCCAACGTAGAATTCAAATAAGCACGATGTAAATTGTATGGATCGAGAAGAGGGAGAATTCAGCATTCTCCCTTTCTTTGGTTGAAGAGATAAGAGCCGGAGGGGTGAAAGAGTTGTTCAACTATACGATTAAAAGACTTTTGCAGCTAATTCCTGTCCTGCTTGGTATGACATTTTTAGTATTCATGCTGATACGTGCAATACCCGGTAATCCGGCACAAGTAATTTTAGGGCAGCAGGCAACAAAAGAAGCGGTAGAAGCACTGACGATTAAACTGGGTCTCGACCAGCCTTGGTATACGCAGTACTTCAGTTATCTGGGCGGTATTTTAAAAGGTGACTTAGGGGAATCCATGCGTACGCGACTTCCTGTGGCGGACGAAATTTGGCCTTATTTGGCGGCTACGCTAGAGCTGGCATTATTTGCAATGGTTATTGCAGTAGTTATAGGTATCAATGCAGGCATTATTTCTGCCTGGTTCCAAAATTCATGGTTTGATTATTCAGCAATGGTATTGGCATTAATCGGCGTATCCATGCCGATCTTCTGGCTGGGATTAATGGGGCAGTGGGCATTTGCCATTGAATTGCAATGGCTGCCGACAACGGGCCGTGAAAATGTCCGGGATCCTGTTTCAGCCATAACCAATTTATACATAATTGATACGATAATCCAGGGCAGGTTTGATCAATTATGGGAAGTCCTTAAACATTTGATTCTGCCCGGATTAGCACTTGCAACAATTCCAATGGCGATTATCGCCAGGATGACGCGTTCGAGTATGCTTGAAGTAATGCGTGCTGACTATATTCGTACGGCACGGGCAAAAGGTCAAAAAATGTTTTGGGTAGTGTATAAGCATGCGCTGAAAAATGCGGTGATTCCCGTATTGACAGTTATTGGTCTTCAGATGGGTTTGCTTCTGGGAGGGGCCATTCTGACAGAAACCATCTTTGCCTGGCCCGGAATCGGACGCTATATCTATGATGCAATTAACTTTAGAGATTATCCTGTCATTCAATCAGGAATCCTCATCGTGGCATTTATCTTCGTAATGATCAATCTGTTTGTCGATTTACTGTATGGACTGATTGATCCGAGGATTAAGTATGATTGAGGAAGGAGGAACAGTTCATGTCGGAATTAACGCCTAAGGTAGATGGAGCGGCAGAAGCACAGCTGGAAAAGACAACAGGACCTTGGCGGGAAGCTTGGATAGGTTTTCGCAAAAGTAAAGTGGCGGTCGCAGGAGCATTTATCGTATTATTTTTCATTTTGCTTGCACTCTTCGGTCCGCTGGTCACAAAAGAAGGGATCAATGAACAGCTGATGGCAGATCGACTGCAGCCTCCTTCTTCAGAGTATTGGTTCGGAACGGATGACTTTGGCCGTGATATCTTCTCGCGTATTATTCACGGTGCGCGAATTTCATTATCTGTAGGATTCTTCTCTGTAGTCGGCTCAATTGTAGTGGGAAGTTTCCTTGGTATTATCGCAGGTTATTACGGACGCTGGGTGGATACGATTATCTCGAGGATCTTCGATATCATGCTCGCATTCCCTTCGATTCTGCTGGCGATTGCGATTGTATCTGTCTTGGGACCAAGTTTGCGCAACGCATTGATTGCCATTGCGATCATCAACGTACCGAACTTTGGCCGGTTAATACGATCCAAAGTGCTGAGTATTAAAGAAGATGAATATATTACAGCGGCAAAGGCGATTGGTATGAAAGATTTTCGCATTTTGTTTTCGCATATATTGCCCAACTCGATGGCACCGGTTATCGTTCAGGGAACGTTAGCGATTGCTACAGCGATTCTGGAAGCAGCAGCACTCGGTTTCCTCGGTCTGGGAGCAGAGGCGCCGTATCCGGAATGGGGAAAAATGCTGGCAGACTCCAAAGATTACTTGCAAAATGCTCCATGGACGATGATTTTCCCGGGTCTTGCGATTATGCTCACTGTGTTAGGCTTCAACTTAATGGGTGACGGCTTGCGTGATGCACTGGATCCGAAGATGAAGAGTTAAAATGTAACAATAAATGATTGCTGAATGATAAGTTTTCATATTACGGCAAAGTCTGATACTGGGACTTTGCCGTATTTTTTTGAGGAAAACAGCGGGCGCCTTGATCACGGGCAGGTATGGTGTACAACCAATTTTTAACCAGTTTATTCAGACGGTAATCAGGGAATGATGATAACAAATTGATGATGGGATGAGGTGGGGAAGCTGAATAAAGTATTTACTGTCATGGCGTTTACAGGAGTACCTTTAGTGTTTATAGCGTCACTCTTGAATTGGCCAGATTTATGGATGTTTGCGCTATGTTGTTACAGTATTATTGCACTGGCTGGATTCATTGGAAGAGCAACAGAAAGTTTAGCGATTGTCAGTGGACCGCGGATTGGCGGTTTATTAAATGCAACATTCGGCAATGCGGTAGAACTCATAATTTCAATATTTACATTGAAAGCCGGATTGATTGCAATCGTACTGGCATCGTTGACAGGTTCTGTTTTAGGTAACTTATTATTGGTTCTAGGTCTATCTTTTTTCGCAGGTGGTTTGAAGCATAAAAGACAGAACTTTAATATTTTCGATGCTCGATTTAATTCTGCATTATTGATTTTTGCGATTGTCGTGGCATTTGTGATTCCGGAAGTCTTCTCGATGACGATGGATACTAAAACAGGTCTGAATTTGAGTATTGGTATTTCCATCATACTCATCCTGATTTACTTGGCAGGTCTGGTGTTTAAGTTATTTACACACCGAGGCGTATTCGGTTCCGAAAATCATGAAACAGATGAAATGCCGGAATGGACAAAGAAGAAATCCATAGTGGTACTATTAGTTGCAACAGTAGCCGTTGCATATGTTTCTGAAAAACTCGTGCATACATTCGGGACATTGGGTGAAAAGTTTGGCTGGACAGAATTGTTTATCGGTGTCATCATCGTCGCAATCGTTGGAAACGCGGCAGAGCATTCATCTGCAATTACATTGGCAATGAAAAATAAGATGGATGTATCGGTCGAGATTGCAATCGGTTCTACATTGCAGATAGCAATGTTTGTAACACCGGTGCTTGTCCTGATTTCGTTATTGATGCCTACTGCAATGCCGCTTGTATTCACCTGGCCTGAGTTGATTGCCATGATTACCGCCACATTTCTGGTCGTCAATATTTGTCATGACGGGGAGTCAAACTGGTTTGAAGGGCTCGTGCTATTTTCAGCCTACTTAATCATGGGTATCGGATTCTTCTTATTATAAGTAAAAAACCGGTTCGCTTACATAAAAGCGAACCGGTTTTTATTATGATAGGCGCTGCCTGAAATCTTCATAGCCGAATTGTTTTACGACGTTGATGTTATTATCCGCAGTATGCAGGACGATAGACGGCAGGTTGACACCATTAAATGTATTGTTTTTTACCATAGAATAATGCGCCATATCGCAAAATACCAGTCGGTCGCCTGGCTGCAGCGGCTGATCGAACGAATAGTCGCCGATCACATCACCTGCAAGACATGTCGGACCGCCTAAACGATACGTATGTGCTTTTTCATCAGGCTTTCCCGCACCGATAATTTCGGGACGATAAGGCATTTCAAGAACGTCTGGCATATGGCACGAAGCTGATGTGTCAAGAATGGCAATCGGCATGCCGTTATGCATGGTATCAAGCACGGTGGCAACGAGGAATCCTGTGTTGAGTGCAACGGCTTCGCCTGGCTCCAAGTACACATCAAGCTGATACTTATCCTGCATAAATCGAATGGAGCGGATTAATGTTTCGATATCATAATCAGGACGTGTAATATGATGGCCGCCCCCGAAATTGATCCACTTCATCTTCTGTAAATAAGGACCAAACTCTTCATCAATAATTTGAATCGTGCGCCACAACGTATCAGAGTTTTGTTCACACATCGTGTGGAAGTGCAGTCCGGTGATGCCATCCAGCTCATCTGCTTCAAAGTTCTCTAATGTGACACCGAACCGCGAGAATGAAAAGCAAGGATTGTACATATCTGTTTCAATCTCTGAGTATTCGGGATTAATCCGGATGCCGCATTCAATCGGCTGATCATGCTTCTGCACACGGTTCTTGAATTGCTTCCACTGCGCAAATGAATTGAACACCAGATGATCAGAATAACGCAGAATGTCATCAAACTCATCTTCGTGGAAAGCCGGAGCGTAGGTGTGCACTTCTTTACCCATCTCTTCGTAACCAAGACGCGCTTCAAATAAACCGCTTGATGTCACCCCGTGTAAATACCGGCCAATTAACGGATAAACTTCAAACATGGAAAAACCTTTTTGCGCAAGCAGAATTTTACATCCCGTTTGATCAATGACTGATTTCATTTTTTCTAAATTCGCGAGCAACAGTTTTTCATCAACGACATAGCTGGGTGAAGGAACTGCTTGTATATCAAAGTTCATAGTAATCTCCTCAGTCGATCAAAGTAGGATTAAAATCCTCGTGCCAAGGTAATCCATATTCATTCAATGCTTCCATGAATGGATCTGGATCAAATTCTTCAATATTGAAGACACCTGGTTTTTTCCACTTGCCTGTTAGCATCATCATGGCGCCAATCATAGCAGGCACACCTGTAGTATAAGAAATAGCCTGTGAGCCTACTTCGCGGTAACATTCCTGATGATCGCAAATATTATAGACGTAATATGTTTTTGGTTCGCCGTCTTTCGTGCCTTGATAAATACAGCCAATATTAGTCTTTCCTTTTGTGCGTGGCCCAAGGGAAGCAGGGTCAGGCAGAACCGCTTTCAGGAATTGCAGCGGAACAATTTGCTGTCCCTCAAATTCGATTGGCTCAATGGATGTCATGCCGACGTTTTCCAGCACGCGAAGATGCGTCAAATACTTTTCGGAGAATGTCATCCAGAATCGAATTTTCTCTACTCCTGTAATATTCTTTGCCAGCGATTCCAATTCCTCATGGTATAACAGATAGACATCTTTTGGTCCGATTTCAGGCAGGTCATAGACACGTTTCACTTCAAGAGGTTCGGTTTCGATGAACTCTCCTTTTTCGTAGTATCGGCCGTTTGCTGTGATTTCACGGATGTTGATTTCTGGGTTGAAGTTCGTAGCAAAAGGATATCCGTGATCACCGGCGTTGGCATCCACGATATCAATCGTATGAATTTCGTCAAAGTAATGCTTCAAAGCGTAGGCAGAGAATACGCCTGTTACGCCGGGATCGAAACCGCTGCCGAGTAATGCGGTAATGCCCGCTTCTTCAAATTTCTCTTTGTAAGCCCATTGCCACTTATACTCGAATTTCGCAGTGTCGAGCGGCTCGTAGTTTGCTGTGTCAAGATAGTCCGTTTTTGTTTCAAGACAAGCGTCCATGATTGTCAAATCTTGATAAGGCAATGCAACGTTGATGACGATGTCAGGTTTGAATTCATTGATTAACGCAACCAGTTCAGGCACGTTATCCGCATCCACTTGTGCAGTTTGGATTTTGGTGCGGCCGCCGTCCAGTTTTTCTTTTAACGCGTCACATTTAGACTTTGTACGGCTTGCGATACAGATTTCTTCAAATACATCCGGTACTTGGCAACACTTATGCGCGACGACAGATGCTACGCCGCCTGCTCCAATAATTAATGCTTTACTCATTATTGACACCACCAATTTCATTATTTTTATTTATTGCTATGGTTAGTTCACGCAACACTTTACAGGCAACGGCGGTTGACACGCCGCTTTGGTCATAGACAGGGGACAGCTCGTTAATATCACAGGCGACAATATTCAGGCCGCTGACTGTTAAAATCGCCTGCAGCAGTTCAACGAAACTTACACCGCCTGCTTCGGGTGTACCGGTTCCGGGAAATACGGAAGGATCCAGCACATCCAGATCAATTGTTAAATACACAGGTTTTCCCTGCAGCTTTGCCGCTGTATCTTCGAGACCGTCAAAATTAAATTTATTCATAAACACATGCTGCTTGGCTGCCCATTCGAATTCAAGACGGTCGCCGGAACGGATGCCGTATTGAAAGATTTTCTTATCACCAAGCAAGTCCCAAATTCTGCGTATGACTGTGGCATGGGACAGACGCTGATCCAAATAATCTTCACGTAAATCGGTATGTGCATCGAATTGGATGACATGCAAGTCAGGATATTTTTTAGCAGCCGCACGGACAGCGCCCAATGTCACCAAGTGTTCGCCGCCGATCATGCAAGGGATCTTTTCATCTTTCAGAACTTGCGCAGTGAATTCTTCGATCTGTGCCAATGCGCGTTCAGTGTTGCCGAAACTGAGTTCCAGGTCGCCGCCGTCAAATAACGCGAAATCCGTCAAATCTGCATCCTGATACGGACTGTATGTCTCGAGTCCGAATGATTCGCTGCGCATCACTTTACTGGCGAAGCGCGTACCCGGTCTAAACGATGTGGTTGAATCAAAAGGTGCTCCGAAGATGACAAAAGATGATTCCTCATAATCTGCTTCAAAACCTAAAAAGGTTTCAATATTTTTATTCAGCATGGATCAGCAGCTCCTTTACATAATTCGGCAATGCAAAAGAGCCGACGTGCAGTTTGGGATTATAATACTTTGTTTGTAAACCGAGAGCATTCCAGGCATCCGCATTCAAATCATCCACTGGATCATATTTTTTGGATGCAAATCCGAACAGCCAATGTCCGGAAGGGTAGGTTGGAATATGCGCCTGATAAACTTTCGAGACCGGGAAGAATCCCGTGATGCTTTTATGCGCGCGCTGCATTCCGCGTGCATCTTCCGCATAAAATGGACTTTCATGCTGATTCACTAGAATCCCTTTTTCATTCAGCGCCTTATAGCAATTACCGTAAAACTCTTTTGTGAAGAGGCCCTCTCCCGGCCCGAATGGATCGGTAGAGTCTACAATAATTAAGTCATAGGAATTCTCTTGCTGACGTACAAATTTCAGACCATCCTCAAAATAGAGATGCACGCGCGGATCTGTCAGCTGTGCGGCGGTCTGCGGCAAAAACTTTTGACATACCTCCACGACTTGCTGATCGATTTCAACCATGTCGATTCGTTTGATTGACGGGTATCTCGTTAATTCACGTACAGTTCCGCCGTCGCCCGCACCGATGACGAGCACCTTTTCAATCGATGGATTGGTCGCCATCGGAACGTGAACAATCATGTCGTGATAAATGAATTCATCTTTTTCCGTCACCATGACATAGCCGTCTAAAGTTAAAATCTTCCCGAACTCAGTCGTCTGGAAGACATCAATTTTCTGGAATTCACTCGTCGCAGTATAAAGATGTTCTTCCACGCGAATGGAAAAACGGGTATGCGGTGAATGATCTTCTGTAAACCATAAATTCATCGGGTGTCCTCCTTCACTACGTTAATCCGTTCGACTTGCGTATCCTCTGTCCCTGTCAGGAAACACCCCTTGTCCTTGCAATAGCCGATATACGCGATGATTTCATCTGTGATCCGTTCTCCGGGCGCCACAATCGGAATGCCGGGCGGGTAGCACATGACGAATTCGCTTGCGATGCGTCCCGAAGATTCTGTTAACTGCAGTACTTCCTTGTCTGCATAAAATGCCTGCTGGGGCGTCTGGACAATTTCAGGAGTAATGTATTCATGATCGAATAAAGAGCCCGAATCCTTTTTATAGCGCCGTTTAATTTCTGCCAGGGCAGCAACTAGCCGTTCAAGGTCAAGCGTCCGGTCTCCGACGGAAATATAAGCAAGTATATTCGCCACATCTCCGAATTCGATTTGAATATCATACTCATCACGCAAAATATCGTACACTTCAATGCCGGCCAGTCCGATTTGGCGTGTATGGATCGATAATTTTGATTCATCAAAATCATAGACGGTATCACCGTTGATCAGCTCTTTGGAATAGGCATAATATCCTCCGATCTGATTGATTTCATCACGGGTATACTGTGCCATTCTGATGACCTTATCGAAAATTTCCTGTCCGTGCAGCGCCAGATTCTTACGTGAGATATCGAGAGATGACATCAAAAGATATGATCCGCTCGTTGTTTGTGTCAAGTTAATAATCTGCCGTGTATAGCCTTCACTCACTCCGTTATTAATCAGTAAAAATGAACTCTGGGTAAGTGAACCGCCGGATTTGTGCATACTGATAGAGGCCATATCCGCACCGACTGACATTGCGGAAGCTGGCAATTTGTCGTTGAAATAAAAATGCGTGCCATGTGCTTCATCCACCAGCACCAGCATATCGTGCTCATGGGCAAGATCCGTTATTGCCTGTAAATTGGAGCAAATCCCGTAGTACGTCGGATTGTTAATCAGAATCGCTTTCGCATCGGGGTGATCCATGATGGTCTTTTTCACTTCATCCACCGACATGCCAAGCGGAATTCCGAGGTCCTGCTGCACGCCGGGGTTCACATAAATCGGCACGGCCCCGCTTAAAATCAGCGCATTGATCGCACTGCGGTGTACGTTGCGCGGCATAATGATCTTTTCTCCGGCTTTACAGGCGGTCATGACCATTGCCTGAACAGCGGACGTAGTCCCGTTGACGAGCAAAAATGCATGCTTTGCACCAAAAGCATCTGCCGCCAATTCTTCAGCTTCGCGGATGACAGATACAGGGTGGCATAGGTTATCGAGCGGCTTCATGGAATTTACATCATGATGCAGACAGCTTTCTCCGAGGAAGTCGGCCAACTCTCTGTTGCCTCGTCCGTGTTTGTGCCCTGGTACATCAAACGGCACGACACGTGCTTCCTGATACTGCTGCAATGCTTCCTTAATAGGAACGCGGTGTTGTGATCGTGTCAATGTTCTCTCCTCACTCATTTTCATAGACGTTGGAACCGCTGTATATTTCAATCATCTCTTTCCGCAGATTATGCGAGATTTGAAGACGTTCTTTTGGAGGCAGCTCCGAGACATCTTTATTGAACAGGTATTCCTGCAAATCAATTTCTTTAATTAGCAGCTTAGTATGGAAAATATTCGCCTGATAGACATTAATATCAATCGCATCGTATTTTTCCAGCGTCTTTCTGTCGATGAAATCCTGAATCGATGTCATGGCATGATCCATGAACAGCTTTTTACCGTCAACAGAACGTGTAAATCCCCGTACGCGATAATCGGCTGTAATAATATCTGAGTCAAAACTCCCGATCAAATAATCTAATGCCTTCAACGGCGAGATCTCCCCGCACGTAGAAACATCAATATCCACCCGAAACGTCGCAATGGAATTATCGGGATGATACTCGGGATACGTATGGACGGTCACATGGCTTTTATCTAAATGACTGACGACGGAATCTTTATCGGGAGGAAAAGGAATGGCTCCCTGATTACAGGACGGGTCTATTTGTGATGCGGGAAATTTCTCTTCTGAAATCATCAGCGTCACACTGGCTCCCTGCGGGTCGTAGTCTTGTTTACTGACATTCAATACATGAGCTCCGATCATCTCGGTCACATCATATAAAATCTTCGTTAATCGTTCCGAATTATATTGCTCATCGATATAGGCGATATACTCACTTTGCTCCCGTCTACTTTTCGCATAGCTCACGTCATAAATATTGAAGCTAAGAGTTTTGGTGAGGTTGTTAAAGCCGTAGAGCTTCAGCTTATTTTCCAACCGTAACATACGTCCTTTCTGTATATAATCTTTGAAATTCGTGATTGCATGAAAAAAGATCTCCCTCCAATCCACATGAAAAAGCACAAACATGACAGATTGGAGAGAGACCTTTACTCTGTTTCGCTTGTATATATAAGTATAGAGATGAACTCTACTCCATTACATAACAGGTGATTTGGGTGGCATGATGCTCACAGGTTTACTCTTCCTAAATTAAAAAACTTATGAAATTGTCTTCATTATAAAGGAAAATGAATAAAAAACAAATACTTTTTTGCAGAAAAAAATAAAAAAGTTGCAGTACCCCTTGTAAAGTTAGAATTCTTTGAATTATTATCTGAACTGCTTTACGATATGGTATAGAATACATAACTACATTTTCTGGAGGTAACGAAATGAATGAAACGAAAGTGGATTATCTGGAAAGATTACGGCAGGATTTTGAGTCAAGTCCATTTTGGAAGTTTATTGGTACACAAATACAAAAATTAGAAGAAGGCGATGTGGAATTATATTTACCTTATCGAGAAGACTTTGATAATATAAGCGGCACTATTCACGGCGGAATATATATGTCTATTTTGGACACGACGATGGGCGTGCTTTGCCGGTCACTTGGCACGGATGAAATTGCAACTATTCAGATGGCTACGAATTTCTTGAAGCCGGTCGTTCAGGAAGCGGTCTATACAAAGGCATCTGTCATCAACAGAACACGAACTACCGCATTGGTGGAAGGAAAACTGTTTAATGAACGGGATGAGTTAGTTGCCTTTTGTACCGCCACATTTAAGTTGAAATGACGTATGCACATGACCTGATTTTTGGCCAAGGAAAGTTCCGTTATGAATAAGAAAGCATTTTATTTGGGATTATTCACTGTTACCGCATGGGGATCAAGTTTCGCGGCTATCCGGGTAAGCTTGCTCGGGGGATATTCACCGGGCCATTTAGTCTTAACAAGATTTCTGGTTGCTTCATTCGTATTCATTTTGTATGCACTGTGGCCAGGGACAAAAATTCGCTTCCCGGCACGCCAAGATCTATGGAAAATACTGCTGCTAGGATTCGCGGGCATCAGTATTTATCATTTTGGCTTAACGTACGGAGAGCAAACAGTATCAGCTGGCACAGCCGGCCTGTTCATCGCCACTGTCCCCATTTTCACTTCGCTGATCGCGGTTTTATTTTTACATGAAACCATCAGCAGACTTGGGTGGATCGGTATGGCAATTGGTTTAGCAGGAGTCGCGCTGATAACAGCCGGAAGTGCAGAAGGAACACTTGAAGTTTCAGCCGGTGCCTGGTTTATTATCGCTGCTGTTATTTCAACTTCTATTTTCTTTGTCTTTCAAAAGCCTTTATTTAAACGCTACACACCGGTTGAACTGACGGCATATTTCACTTGGGCAGGTACATTGCCATTTCTCTATTTCACACCGGGATTACTTAATGAAATCCAGGGAGCCACGCTCGAGGCGACATTGTCGACAGTCTATATGGGGATCATCCCAGCGACTATTGCTTATGTTACATGGTCTACTGCACTGTCACTTGCTGACGCGGGTGCTGTCTCCAGTCTTCTCTACATAGAGCCGGTCATTGCGATTATAGTAGCCTGGGTATGGCTGCAGGAGCTGCCGAGCGGATTGTCAGCGATTGGCGGATTGATCGCGATTCTTAGCGTTATTGCCGTTAACTGGGAAGCCATGCGCCGTCCCGGCACTGCAATAAAAAGCAGCCAGGCATGATTGCATGGCTGCTGCTTGGCGGATCATCCTTTTGGAAGGAATGTACCACAATCTGTTTCGGCTGAGTCTTTCGCCTTTTTGCCTTTTCTCGTGACCACTTTGATTGCTTCAGCACTGCATTGATTGCCTGATTCCCAAAAGTGGCAGTTTGTGACTTCGCACAATACGTCTTTTGCCAATTGACCCACCTCCTTTTTATTATTGTGTCCAGAATATCTGCAGACATACGGAAGATGGGGAGAAGTATAAGTTTGCAACGTCTGGAGGAGAGTTTATGGTCAAGGTACAGGATATCGATACATCGCGCATACAGAATTACTTGGAATTTGTGCGTGATCCTATTCGTTTTTTTACACGTGTTCAGCCGCTTGGCGACGTTATTTCATTAAAAACAGGTATGTCACCGACTTTTGTCGTCAACAGTCCCGAAGCTGTAAGAGAAATATTAATACGTCAGGATCAATCATTTATTAAAGGGCGGACAACAACGGTTTTGCAGCGGACGGTGGGGGAAGGTTTGCTGACAACAGAAGGCGAACGGCATAACAAGCAGAAAAAATATGTTCAGCCTGCATTTTACAAAGATGCATTGGAAAGCTATGCCTATGCCATCGTGGATGAAGCTGAGAAAGCCGCTGCACGTCTTGAAGAAAAGCGTGAGTACGATATACATAATGTAATGATGCGTCTGACGCTGTCGATCATTACACGAACAATGTTTTCTGCAGATGTATCGGCGGAAGAGAAAAAACTTGCAGATGCGGTCACAGCAACAATTGAGCAAAGCGTCAAAATTCTGTTCAGTCCGGTGATGATTCCTGCCGCTTTCCCGACAAAAACAAATCAGCGGCATAAGGAGGCTATTTCGACACTGGAGGCAATGATTGGCGACGTGCTGGCTGCAGCCAAAAAGCATCCGCAGTGGTTTGACGGAACACTGCTCGGTATGATGATGGAAGTAACAGATGAAGAAGGAAACGTGTTATCTGATAAAGAGGTACGGGACCAGATGATGACTATGCTGCTTGCGGGACACGAAACAACCGCCAATTTATTAGGCTGGCTGTTTGCAGAAATTGCTGCACATCCGGAAGTGGAGGAACGTTTGTCGGAAGAATTGACCACGGCAGAGCTTGCAGGCAATCCGTTCCACTGGATGAGTAAATTACCTTATACCCAGCAAATTATTGAAGAAGGGCTGCGGCTGTATCCTCCAGCCTGGCTGATTTACCGGGAGCTTAAAGAGCCACTTGAAATGTTTGGAAAATCTTTTAAAAAGGGCAGTACGTTTATGATCTGTCCGTACGCCATTCATCGCAATGAAGAGGTTTTTTCGAACCCTGAATCCTTTGATCCGGAACGGTTTGCTGCAGGCAAACGCTATTCACCGTTCAGTTATTTTCCGTTTGGAGGCGGTTCACGCAGTTGTATCGGGTCGCGTTTTGCAATGCTTGAGGCAACACTGATTTTGACGGTTTTTTACAAGAAGTTTTCATTTCGTACTATTCGTCCTCATGCACCGGTCCCAGAGCCGCTAATTTCTTTGCGTATAAAAGACGGCTGGCCGATGATAGCAGAAACCAGATCATCCGTTTTGCCCGTCAAACAGATAGGGTAGCTCCTGCTTTATATAAAACATCGCATGAAAAAAACAGCGGTCCCTGAATGCGGGACTGCTGTTTTTAATTCTTACATATATACTGCAGCTTCTTTTGGAGCCGTTAACTCCACAATCCGCTGTACTTCTTCACCTTCAAGTGTTTCTTCTTTATAAAGCGCGTTGACCAGCTCCTCGAATTGAAAGGCATGATCTTTAATTAAGGTTTCAGTCTTTTTCGCAGCTTGATTAAAGAGCATCTGCATTTTTTCTTCTTTTTCAGCTTTATTGAAGATTAAGGAGAAACCTTCCTGGAATAATCCGGTATTCACCATACGCTCCAAAATATCTTTCGCCTGTTCGACATCACCGCCGACCCCGATACTGTGTTCACCCAGATACAAACGCTCTGCAATACCGCCTGCTAAGATCATGCTGACTTGATCGAGCAGTTCACTGGCAGTAGACAAGTGCAGTTCCTTTTGGATAGGGGCAACATAGCCGAGTGCCTGGCCTCTTGGAATGATTGTCGCTTTTCTGACAGAACCCGGCTTCGTTAACGCAGCAATGATCGCGTGGCCCGCCTCATGAATAGCAACCCGGCGTTTAGTTTCCTGGTCATTCAATGTCCGTGCTGTATTTCCGAGAATCGTCCGGTCAATTGCAAAGTCCAGATCTTTCTTCTCGATTAATTTACGGCCTTCACGAATAGCCCGGCGGCTTGCTGTTTCAAACAGACCGCTGATCTCTGCGCCCGAAAATCCAGAAGTGCTCTCTGCGAGTGTATCAAGCGAAGTTGCCACATTAGGAGCCAATGTTTTCCCGTTCGTATGGATATCGATGATTTCCCGGCGTCCTTTTGTATCCGGCAGCTGCACATTGAAAGTGAAATCGATTCGTCCGGGGCGTAAAAATGCGTCGTCAAGCATATCTTTCCGGTTAGTTGCCGCAATGAATAAAATACCCTCATTATCATTTCCGCCGTCTAGCTGAACGAGCAGCTCCGTTAACGTTTTTTCGGATTCTTCACCGCCGTGCTCTTTTCGTTTCCCTGCCAGCGCATCCACTTCATCAATAAAAATAACGGCAGGTTTTTGTTTGCGCGCATTTTGGAAAAGTGTCCGAACACGTGAGGCTCCTACGCCAACAAATAATTCAGTAAAGGCTGCACCGCTTGAAGAATAGAAAGTGGCGCCTATTTCTTTTGCGATTGCCTGGGCCAGTAAGGTTTTTCCTGTTCCTGGAGGACCGTAAAGCAGAATTCCTTGCGGTAAAGCGATCCCCATCTCTTTTGCAGCAGCGGGATGTTTAAACACTTCTAATGTCTGCAAAATCTCTTCTTTCATTTCCTCTGGGATCCCGCCAATATCGTCCATCGTGATATCCGGAAGGGGAGTTGCTTTGGACGCCTGGTGTTTCATGCCGGTTGCGCCAATATTTAGCTTTCCTTTTTTATGAAGAATGAACAAAGTGAGAAGGGCTGCTAATACAAGTCCGCCAAAAATCCATCCGCCAGCGGAACTTGCTGCTTTATATTGATAAGATACATTGTATTTTTGTACTAAGTCATCCACTAATGTACTTTGCGGTCGAACCATCGTGCTGTACGTTGTATTGTCAAGTGTGATGGAAAGCTTCCCATCAGCCGATTCGTTTAATAAGACACCAGCACCTGACTGTTCTGCTATCAGTTTTTCCATCTGGGCAAAAGAGACCTCTTTACTTCCAGAAGGCTGTAAATAATTCCAAGTGACTCCTGCAGCAATTGCCGTGACAAAGAGGACAGCGACTAAAATTTTAGATGCTAATTTCGAAACAGGCTTCAAAGTGCGCTCCATCTCCTTTTGTTAGTTATTCAAAGTATAATAAAAAATAGTAGTTTTGAACAGGGTATAAACTTGAAAAATAGTTACAATATTATCACAGTGTGAGTAAATGCCTAAGGATAGGATGATATGGCTATTGTACCTTTCAATTGTTTGAAGCAAATAAAAACACCTCAACAGGTACACGCCTGTTGAGATGTATAGTGAAATATTATTTGGACCTGATGTCTTCCAGCACGGCAAAACCGTCACGCACTTTTAAGAGCGCCAGCAACTGGCCTTCCCGAGAAAGCTTCTCCAGTTCCATTCCCGTATTTTCCGATACATAGAAGCGATCTGGGAGGAAGTTTGCGAAATATGTCTGATCTGTATCCGCGTCTGAATTGCCGTAATAATACATATCTCCCTTTAGGAATAACCCATCGGCCGGCTTTTTATGAGTGACCTTCTTCAACCCGTACAGATCTCCTTCTTCTTGCTCGAGAACTGCATATACTGTAAGTTTGCCGGTATCGTGCCTAGAGAACTCCTCGATAAGCAAAGGATCGAGATCTTCTTTTGTGAATTCCTCAATAGCGAATTGAAGACTGACATAATCGCCATATAATATATCCCGCGGATCAACCGGCACTGTTTCGAGTACGATGGATTTACCTGTATTCAGTGTGAATAATGGCTTCCAGGTCATTCCTAGAAGAATGACAATGGGGACGATTAAGGCAACAAGAAATAGATTCCGTTTACTCTTCATGACGCTTCACCGTCTCTCGTCGTGATTTTTCAAACCAGAATCCAAAACCGATTAACAGCAGCCCGCCAATGATAAAGAATAATGATTTTGGCATGAAATCATATGTTATATCTGTGTAGTACCGATAGATTAACGCACAGGTAATCAAAATAGCCGGCAAGCTGTCTTTTCGCAGGAGATAGATCAATAAGATAACGAATAAAACAGCAAATATATGAGGCGCTGAATCTCCAAATCGCAAATTATCCCATATGAACGGGAATGTCAGCATGATACCGGTGATGCCGAAAATGACGGAGCCGGTCCAGACAGATTCTGTATGAAAGTGTTTGATAGGGAATACCGCGAGCAGGACACCTATAACAAAAATAACTGCTGCGGATATCCATTCCTCTGCATGGAATAGCTCCAGTATATTCCCTATAAAGGAAGTACTCAGTAAGACATTCATAACAAATAATGATCCTTTTCTGTCAAAACGCGTTTCATTCATCCAAAATAATACGGGAATCAAGAGCACAAGCCAGTAAGGACCAAAACTTCCTGGATCATAAGCGGAGAATGCGCTGAAGCTGTATATAATTAAAAATGCACCGGCAAACACAGCAAGCAGCTGATCCTTCAAATAGTAGGCCAGTGGCAGAATTCCGACAGCCCACAGCAGAAAATCCGTGTAAACCGTATGCTGCAAGTGGAAACTTTGACCGATCAGGAAAATCCCTGCACCAAAAATGGCGGCCCCGATATAATACATGCTGCGTGATGTCCGTTCATAGTCATCTTCAAGCTTGTAACCGGCAAAGTACGAAACGAGCATTCCGGCGACGATTAAACCGAATTTAAAGAATGGCGTTAGGCCGGCCCAGTTGCCGGCGATGAAGCTCAAAATGCCCACCCCGACTAAAACAGCTCCGAAAACCAGCAGGATACGGATGAAATTGGCTCCGCCCTTAGGTTCGTATAATGCCAGCATTTCATTGGCACCTGCTTCATCTATCTTGCCTTGCCGCTGAAGAAAAGAAAATTCCTGCCGAAGAAAATCATATTCTTTCCTATTAATTTTTCTTTTCACACTGATTCCCTCCCTTCATATTGGTTACTAAGCTGACGTATTACCTCGTGAGATGTTACACCTTACTGAAAAGAAACGGCTGCCCTGCATCCAAACAAATTGTTAAATATAGTATCTCGTAAATAGTTCAAAAACACAATTAATACTAGAAAAATACATATATCACCTTTTACTTCCTATTGACATTTATATGAGAACGATTATCATTGATAAAAGAAATTACAAAGCAGGAAGAAGGAAGCAGAATGAAACGAAAACTAGTTACAGCTTTTACTTTAACGGCAGGTATTCTTTTAACGGGATGCGGTACAGCTGCAGAGCCTGCTGGAAATGAACAAGCAACGCCAGAAGCAGTGGATTTAACGGCAGAAACAGAAGCCTATAAACAGTTTGCGCTTGAACAGATGGATGAATTTGTTATAGGTACAGAGAAATTCGTGACAGCCGTCAAAGCAGGCGACATCGAAGAGGCAAAGAAAATCTATCCGCTTGCCAGAATGTATTTTGAAAGATCGGAACCAATTGCAGAAAGCTTCGGCGACTTGGATCCAAGAATCGATGCACGTCTTGCAGATGTGCAAGAAGAGGGACAGGGTGAAGAAGAGTGGTCGGGCTATCACAAAATTGAATATGGATTATGGGCGGAAATCACGACAGAAGGTTATGCGACCGTTGCAGATCAGTTGCTGAAAGACGCGAAAGAACTGCGCGCACGTGTGGAAACGGTTGAAGTTTCTCCAGACCTTATGATCACAGGAGCCGTCGATTTATTGAATGAAGTTTCCACTTCTAAAATTAGCGGGGAAGAAGAAATTTATTCCCACACGGATCTGTATGACTTTAAAGCAAATATCGAAGGCGCAGAGAAAATTTATGAAATCCTGAAAGAAAAAATGACTGCGAAAGATCAGCAGCTGACAGAAGAACTGCAGACAAAATTCGAAACAATTAATGCGCTGCTCGCTGACTATGAAGATGGGGATGGCGGTTATGTATCATATGAAGAGCTGACAAAAGAAGATACTAAAGCATTGTCGGAAGCAGTCAATCAACTGGGTGAGCCATTAAGTATGATGGGCATCGTAACGGAGTGATAATATGACGGATCGAACCGAAGAAAAATTCTATGAAAAGAAAATCTCACGCCGTCAAATGCTAAAGTACACGGGAGCCGGTGCTGCAGGCGTCGTAATTGGAGCGTCGGGTCTCGGAAGTATGCTGAATGTATTTGGAATGGCAGTGGAAGAGGATAATCCGCGCACGAAAAATAAAGTCAACTTCTATGGTAAACATCAATCAGGAATTGCGACTGAATGTCAGAGCTATGTGTATTTCGCTTCGTTAAATGCACTGGTAAACTCACAGAAGGAATTGATGGATTTATTTAAAATGTGGACACCTTTGACTGTGCGTATGATGAACGGAGAGCAGATTGCCGACCCTTCTGCCAATGGGCTGATTCCTGCAAAAGATACAGGTGAAGCGGCGGGGCTTGATGCTTTCAACCTGACGCTGACGTTCGGAGTTGGTCCGTCGCTGTTTGAAAAAGAGTCATTAGGGTTAGCTGCAAAGCGCCCCGCTGAATTAAAGGACTTGCCGCATTTTCCTAAAGATCAGCTCGACCCTGCCTACACAGGAGGGGACATCTTCATTCAAGCATGTGCGGACGATCCGCAAGTTGCATTTCATGCGGTACGGAACTTAGTGCGGGCGGCTTCCGGTAAAGTGACATTAAAGTGGACGCAGGCAGGCTTCAATTCCTATCCGATGAAAGGCAAGAAGAAAGAAACACCGCGGAACTTATTCGCTTTTAAAGACGGCACTGTAAATCCGGATGGCGCTAAAGAAGCAGAGATGAATGAAGTTGCCTGGATCGGCGCAGGTGAATCAAAGGGCTGGATGACCAACGGAACGTATATGGCGGTCCGAAGAATTCAGATGCATTTAGAAACGTGGGACCGCACCGCACTTCAGGAACAGGAAGCAACATTTGGGCGCCATCGTGACACAGGCGCTCCTTTGGGAAAGAAGAATGAAATGGACGAGGTGGATCTGAACGAGAAAGATGCAAATGGCAACTATGTATTGCCCGACGCTTCCCATGTCCGATTAGCGAAGAAGGCGAAACAGAAAATCCTTCGCCGTTCGTTCTCTTACAGTTCGGGTGTGGTGGATTCAACTGGCACATTCGACGCAGGATTACTGTTCGTATCCTTCCAGAAACGGCCTGAACAATTTATCGCCATTCAAAACAGTTTTGGGCGGGAAGATAAATTAAATGAATACATTACTCATCGCGGCAGTGCGTTATTTGCCTGCTTCCCTGGGGTACAAAAGGGGGGCTTTATCGGTGACTCACTCTTCTCGATTATATAAATGGTTGGCGGTATTCATGATCATAGCGTTATTGCCGATCCGCCCGGCATTCGCGGAAACAGAAATCAATTACAGTGATCTGTATATTTCTATCAGTGATTCCATAATGCAGACGAAAAAGGAAAACGATAAAGAAGCCTTAGCCTCCCTGCAAGAATTTGAAATGGTTTGGCAGCAGCAGAAACTGGAGAGTTCCAAGTTCACAAAAGAAATCGACAAAACGTTACAGGAAGCTTTACAAGCTGATTCAGCATCACGCGGCGCGTTATTAAGTTCATTATCCAAAGCTCTGCATGAACTTGAAAAATCAGAAAACCCAGTGGATGAGCCAGCCGAGCGCGAGAAATTTGGCAAAGCGATGGAGCCGGCGCTTACCGTTTTACAGCAGGCAATCGGCTCGGGGGCACTGGAAGAAATTGAGCAAGCAAATCAACAATTTATTTCTGCGTGGACACGCAATGAGCGTGCGGTTCGGGAGCAGAATATATCTGCATATGGCGCGATTGAGACGAGTATGGCGTTCATCAGAATCACCCTGGCGGAAGAACAGCCTGATCTAGAAGTGCTTCAATCACAGTATGACGACTTAGCAGCAACTGTCGGTCAGTTTGTCAATGGGACGTTGAAAGAGGCGGCTGCGGAAGACTATTCACTTGCGACATTAACAGCCTTGCTCGATCAAAGCTCTGAATCTCTGCAAAACGGACAGTTTGAGGAAGCGAAAGATTCTTTGCGCGAATTTATTCAAATTTGGCCGAATGTAGAAGGAGAAGTACGTACGAAGAATGCCGCTCTATATACACAGCTTGAAAATACATTGCCATTAATCATTGGCCAACTATCCAACAAAGACTACGATGTTCAGGCGGCAGATCGTCAGTTGCAGGATTTTAAACAGCAAATCGCGCTGCTGCAAACGAATGATAATTTCAGCTTTTGGGACTCCGCACTGATTTTATTGAGTGAAGGTCTTGAAGCGTTACTGATTATCATGGCGCTATTGTCATTTTTGACGAACGCCAACCAGCAGGCTATGCGGAAATGGGTATATATAGGTGCTGCTGCCGGTATTACATTGAGTATTTTGGCGGCTGTCATGATGTCTACAGTTTTACAGTCCGTCACGATCGGCAATGACCGGGAGCTGATGGAAGGTTACATCGGACTTGTCGCGGCGGCATTAATGATCGGTGTCGGCACATGGATGCATCAAAAATCCAATGTCGTGTCTTGGAATCGCTATATTTCCAGGCAAATGGGCCAAGCGATTTCAAAGGGCAGTGTTCTGGCCATGGCATCGGTCAGTTTTCTGTCAGTATTCAGGGAAGGTGCGGAAACGCTTGTGTTCTATGCGGGCATCGCACCTAAGATGTCCACAATAGAATTTGTTGCAGGTATTTTGCTTGCAGTCGCCATATTGGCTATTGTGGCATTCGCTTTCATGAAACTGAGCCATCGCATTCCAATCCATCGCTTCTTCGCAGTGGCGACGATATTAATATATGTACTCGCATTCAAAATTCTTGGCGTCAGTCTGCATACTTTGCAGCTGAACAACGTCATTGATACAACTGTCCAGCCGCGATTGCCGATCATCGACTTTATCGGTTTCTATCCAACCAATGAAACCATCATGGCGCAGCTTGGCTTACTTGTGATCATTGCAGCGGCAGCCTGGATCCGAAAGGCTGACAATCGTACGAAAACACAACTTACCAATTGATTAAAAGGTGTCCTGGAAGCGGCAGCGCTTCGGAGGGACATCTTTTTTGTGCTGCATAGAAAACAAAATGACAATGAACGTTTTATTCAATTCAAAAAAATATCACCTACTAAACTTATAGGATTAACGCGCAGAAGGGGTGACTATTGCATACCCTATGGAATGCGTTCTGGCGAGGCGCGAAGCCGCATCCCAAAGCTGCTGATTCAATGATCTTTTCACGTTCTTTAAACTTTAAATGCCTACTTGACTAATAGGAATAATCGTAATACAATGAACACATTGTAAAAATAGTTGTCAGTCTAGTCGGATTTTTTGAACGATGCGTGATGACGAAAATATAATAAGAGGTTGCGAGGGTGATGAATATGGGGTTACAAGTAACGAACAGTCCTTTTAGTGAAGAACAAGTGGAATTGCTCAATCGTCTGTTGCCAAGTATTACAGAATCACAGCAAAGCTGGCTGAGCGGTTATTTAACAGCTGCCAGTTCAGCTGCAATGCCGTCAGGCGGAGTGGCGGTTCTGGAACGCCCGACGATTGAAGTTCCGGCTGCTGTGAAGGAAATAACCATTCTGTACGGTTCACAGACGGGCAATGGACAGGGAATTGCAGAACAGGCAGCAGCTAAATTAAAAGAACAATCTTTTGATGTGACAATTCAGTCAATGAGTGATTTTAAACCGAATGCATTAAAAAAAATTGAGAACCTGTTACTTGTTGTGAGTACGCATGGGGAAGGGGATCCGCCAGACACAGCCCTGCCATTTTACGAATTCCTGCATGGACGCCGTGCGCCGAAACTGGATCATCTTCATTATTCGGTATTGGCACTGGGTGACAGCTCCTATGAATTTTTCTGTAAAACAGGCGCCGATTTCGATCAGAGACTTACAGAGTTGGGGGCCGTTCAATTGGCGCCGCGTGTAGATTGTGACTTAGATTATGATGAACCCGCAGCACAGTGGCTGGCGGCAGTAGAAGTTTCCCTGGAAATCAACACTGGCGGTCAATCCGCAGCTGCAGCTATGGCCGCAGAGCCCGTATCTTCCGCGCAATATTCACGCACGAATCCGTTTAGAGCAGAAGTGCTGGAGAACATAAATCTGAACGGCCGCGGGTCGAATAAAGAAACACGTCACTTGGAGATTTCCTTAGAGGGCTCAGGCCTAACGTATGAACCGGGGGATAGTGTAGGGATTTTTCCTGTAAATAATTCCGACTTAATCGATGAGATTATCGAAGTTGGCGGCTGGAATGCAGAAGAAACTGTTGAGGTCAATACACAAGGCGAGCGCCGTGCATTTCGTATTGCGTTATTGAATCATTTTGAAGTGACGGTATTAACAAAGCCGTTGCTTGAAAAGCTGTCAAATTATACTGAATCAGAAAAGTTAACGCAATTACTTGATAAAGAACGAGCGGATGAACTGCGCGCATATATTGACGGACGCGATTTGCTCGATGCCTTGAAGGACTTCGGACCGGTTTCGGCTGCTGAGCAGCAGTTGGTTGGGCTTCTTCGTAAATTGCCTGCCAGATTATATTCGATTGCCAGCAGCCTGGAAGCGAATCCGGAAGAAGTGCATGTAACAATCGGGGTTGTGCGATATGAAGCGCACGGCCGTGACCGGCATGGCGTATGCTCGAGCCAATGTGCGGAAAACCTTAAGCCGGGTGATACGTTACCAATCTATATACACAAAAATGATAACTTCCGTTTGCCTGCGAATCCTGAAACTCCGATTATTATGATCGGGCCGGGTACGGGGATTGCGCCTTTCCGTTCATTCATTGAAGAACGGAATGAGACGGGGGCACAAGGAAAGTCTTGGTTATTCTTTGGCGATCAGCATTATGTGACAGATTTCTATTATCAGACTGAATGGCAAAACTATGTGAAGGATGGCTCGTTAACTCGTCTGGATGTCGCTTTTTCGCGTGATACAGATGAAAAAATATATGTACAGCACAAAATGAAACAGGCGAGTCAAGAGCTGTATCAATGGATTGAAGATGGCGCAGTCATTTATATATGCGGTGATGAGAAGAATATGGCTAAAGATGTCCATGCGACACTGCTCGAAATCCTTCAGCAGGAAGGCGGCAAGACGCAGGAAGAAGCCGAAGAATTCCTGACACAATTAATTCAGGAGAAACGTTATCAGCGGGATGTTTATTAATTAATTCGAGGGGGATTGGTAACATGTCTTCAACAACAAAACCTGTACACATACAGGATGGGCCACCAAGTGATGTAGAAGAAATTAAAATTGAAAGTGATTACCTGCGCGGAAGTCTGATTGAAACAATGAACGACTCCATCAGTGCAGGGATTCCGGGTGATGACAACCGCCTGATGAAATTCCATGGGAGCTATTTGCAGGATGACCGTGATCTGCGGACCGAACGTCAGCGTCAAAAGCTGGAGCCTGCCTATCAGTTCATGATTCGTGTGCGGACACCTGCAGGTTTTGCAACGCCGAAGCAATGGCTGGTGATGGATGAGCTGGCGCATAAATACGGCAATGGCACGTTGAAATTAACGACGCGTCAAGCATTTCAGATGCATGGGATATTAAAGTGGAACATGAAAAAGAATATCCAGGAAATGAATGAGGCATTGCTGGATTCCATCGCTGCCTGCGGTGATGTAAACCGTAACGTAATGTGCAGTCCGAATCCCAATGAGTCTCCAATTCATGCTGAAGTATATGAGTGGGCAAAGCGCCTGAGCCAGGATTTATTGCCGCAGACGACCGCTTATCATGAAATTTGGCTGGATGAAGAAAAAATTGTGGATACGACAGGGGAAGAAGTAGAGCCGGTCTACGGTGCTACGTATCTCCCAAGAAAATTCAAAATAGGCATTGCTGTGCCGCCAATGAATGATGTCGATGTATTCTCTCAAGATGTCGGTTTGATTGCGATTGCAGAAGAGGGTAAGCTGATCGGCTTTAATGTGGCAGTAGGCGGCGGAATGGGAATGACTCACGGCGATGAGCAAACGTATCCGCAACTGGGACGGCTAATAGGTTTTGTTCCTGCCGATCAGGTGGTGGAAGTTGCCAAGCACTTGATGATGATTCAGCGTGATAATGGAAATCGTTCAGTAAGGAAATATGCACGATTCAAGTACACCATCGATTCACGCGGACTGGATTGGCTGAAAGAAGAACTGCACAGCCGTCTTGGCCGGGAGCTGGAAGCATTACGGCCTTACCGCTTCGATCATAATGGCGATCGTTATGGATGGGCAGCAGCAGCAAATGATCGCTGGAACTATACATTCTTTATTGAAAACGGACGTGTACGCGATACAGAGAATTATAAATTAATGACGGCGCTTCGCGAAATTGCCGAAATCCACACAGGTGATTTCCGTCTGAGTCCAAATCAGAATCTTGTGCTCGGTGATGTAGCGGATGCAAATAAAAAGAATATCGAGGAAATTATTGCGAAGTATAATCTTGAATCACCCGTCGAACAATCTGCATTGCGCAGGAGCTCCATGGCGTGTGTGGCATTGCCGACTTGCGGTCTGGCGATGGCGGAAGCAGAGCGATATTTGCCTTCATTGATTACCCAAATCGAAGGTTTGATGGATGAAGCAGGATTAGGTGATGAAGAAATTGTGACTCGTATGACGGGCTGCCCGAATGGCTGTGCACGTCCGGCAATTGCAGAACTTGGCTTTATCGGAAAAGGACCGGGCAAGTATAATATGTATTTAGGCGGCGGCTTTGCCGGCCAGCGACTAAGCAAAATTTATCGCGAAAATATTGGGGAGAAAGAAATTTTGGATGAGCTGGGACCAATATTGAAGCGCTATGCAAAAGAACGGAATGATGGCGAACGCTTTGGGGACTTTGTGATTCGCGCGGGATTTGTAGGAGAAACGACAGACGGAACAAATTTCCATACGGTATGAATTGTTTAGAGCAGTGCGATGAGAATCGCGCTGCTTTTAAATTGGAAAATAAACAGATGAACTATCAGGCGGGCAGATTTTTATACGATTTTTATAACATGTCAGAGCTTTACCGCTAATTCTTTCATTCAATGGTTTACAATGTTTTGTAATCTTCTATCGTATCAACATCAAATACTAGTCTCTTGTCGTTACACGGTAAAAGCTTCCCCTGGTTTAGAAAGTCCCCGTGCAAAATCGAACGTGCTCCTTTATCTCCTCGTACCTTTAATAGGTCAGGATACATAGAGGAAGAAAGTAAAACAGGAGGCGTAATTGACTGGTCAAATGAAGTAGCCACGAATTTGCAGCCGGGGTTGTTTTTCATGCATATGATCATTTCAGAAAGCATGTGAACCGTTATAAAAGGCTGATCCGCCAGCATGACAAGCACTGCATCCGCATGATGATTCTGTGCTTGCTGAATGCCGCATCGCAAGGATTCAGACTGCCCTTCACAAGAAGCGGGACATGTAATAATTGTGCATTTAGCGTGTTGTTTCATATGCGGAGGGATCCATTCTGCATTATCTGTATGTCTTGTGATGACGTAAATTTCATCAAGCGGTGAATCTAATGCAGTTTCCAGCGCCAAGCTCCCGAGAGACCTGGTGCCAACGGGAAGTGCCAATTTGTGTGTTCCCATTCGGCTGCTGCTTCCGGCGGCAAGATAAATGCCTGCGATTTTCATAGTGATTTCCCCCTTCTGACGGCAATTAGTTCCGCCATGATGCTGACGGCGATTTCTTCAGGTCCATCTGCACCGATAGACACTCCTGCCGGTGAATGAACACTACTTGGAAGTTCCCCGTCAAAGATGCGTTCTGTCCTGTTTTTTGACCCTAAAATTCCGAAGTACAGCAATTTCTGTCCGAGTAAATGTCGTCCGATTTCAACATCGATCTGAAAATCATGTGTCATGAGCACGACTGAATCCAACGGACTGAATTTTACATTTGAAATTAATTTTGCGACATCGCCAATTTGAATCGATGCTGCCGTTGGAAAGTGCACTTCATTACAGACACCGCTCCGCCAATCGAGGAGGTGCACTTCATAGCCGGCACTCCCGGAAAGTCGTGCAAGCGGCCTGGCATCCGCGCCGGCCCCGATTATGTAAAGAACAGGCCGCGGCCAAATAAGCTGGAAATACACTATTTCTTCGCCAATAGTGGTCTGTTTGGCTGCTTCCTGAAACGGGGCCATTGTATTTAGGTTAAAAGGGAGTTTTAATTGTATTTTTCCATACTGAGATCCATTTAACGCAGTACACCCATAGCGGCTGAAGTCTGTCAATGACTGGAGGAAATATACAGGTTCTTTAGCCAGTACCTGCACATGTGCAATATGCAGGATCCGCCGGAAATCACTGTCAATATCACGCATTAGGATTGTGATAATACCATTGCATCCTGCACCGCGCCCCCACCCGAGATCATCTTCCGCGCTTAAATCATATCGAACCGTTTCTGCTTTGCCTGTGTTGAATAGTTGGGCCGCCCGGTTATGTAAATCATTTTCCAAACAACCGCCGCTAATCATTCCGATCCGCACGTTATTCTCTTGAAGAAGCATCCATGAACCTTCCTTCCGATAGGAGGATCCTTCCACCTTAACTATCATTGCAAGTACGGTTGGCCGGGTATCATCCAAGACAGTTTGAATCATTTGTTGAATAGACTGCATTTTCACACCTTCCTTCTTTCCATTCACTGTTTCCTTTACGTTACCTTGGTATTCATTTTCTTTAAATTCATCCCCACATTATAGTTTGTCTTGTTTTTGGTTAGAATACGACAGAACTATATTTTAATTGGGGGTGTTACATGTGAGTACGTATTTACTTCCAGTCGTAGTCGGTGTAGTTTTTGGGGTGTTCGCGCGAATGCTTTTGCTGCGTACTGATTTCCGGCAATATCCCACCTACCCGACAGGAAGAATTATTCATCTTTCTTTTGGCTTTATCGCCGCATTCATCGGTGCTGTAGCGACCCCGGCCGTTCTGGAGTCTGACTGGACGGCAGTTACATTTTTAGGACTTGCAGCGACCCAGTTCCGGGAAGTGAGAAAAATGGAAAGAGAGTCGCTGGAGAAAATAGACACCTTTGAACTTGTCAAGCGGGGAGCCCCTTTCGTTGAAGGGATGGCCCAAGCATTTGAAAGCCGAAATTACTTAGTGATGTTCACGGCACTGGTGACTACGTTATGTGCGGTATTTTCATTCTGGGTTGGGATTATTGGCGGAATAGTCATGCTTATTATCGTGAAGTTCAATATGTCAGGTAAGTTTTTGCAGGACGTTGCGGATGTTACAGAAGCCCCCGTCCGTTTTGAAGGACCGACACTTTTTGTTGGCGATATATTAATTAAAAACGTTGGGCTGGAGGATACGAGGAAAATTATTACCGAACAAGCGGTTGGCGCAATAGTCATTCCGAAAAATCAAAACAGCATTGTTACATTATCATTCCTAGGGCAGAGACAGGCGATGTTACATCACGTGGCGACTATTCTTGGGAGTTATCTTGACTCGGGCGAACCTGCTTTAATTCCGCTTACGAAACGGGACATGGCGGACGGACGAATCGCATTGTTTTTCTTGCCGCGGGAAAAGGAATTTCATCAAATTAAGGCGGTCTTGGATAAAGTTCCAATTCTGGACAGTGCCATCCGGATGCCTAAGGAAGCGGATAAAGGAAATTCATAAAACGGAAAAATATGCGGCTTAAAGCGAAGGCATGTTTGAAGTCAGGATAATTGGGAGTTGAGTGAATTGGAGAATCAGCAAGCGACAATAGCTGCAGTCATCACGGTGAAACCCGAAACAATCAAAGGCGGCGGCGCCCCTGTTTTTGTGGTGACGGATCAAACGGAATTACAAAAAACGAGTATGACACTTGAAAAAATTATGGACGCTTCAGCTCATGAGATCGACGCAAACACAATAATTATCGTTGTGCGTTAACTGTTGCAAAGGAGAGAGATCAGTATGGCGAATAAAATATGGACGTCTGTTGGAAAGCCTGAACAGCGGATCGACGCAATTGAGAAATCGGCTGGAAAAGTCAGATACGTAGGGGATTATTCGGCTCCCGGCCTTATGCACGCGAAACTTGTGAAAAGCACACAAGCTCACGCCAAGATTATTTCTATAGATACAGCGGAAGCATGGAAAATGCCCGGAGTGCGTGCGATTGTTACAGGTGAAATGTTTCCGTACCATATTGGACCGATTTTAGCAGACCGGCCGCCGCTGGCATTTGAAAAAGTCCGCTATTACGGCGAACCTGTAGCAATTGTCGTGGCAGACCATGAACATCAGGCAAAACAGGCGACCGAGAAAGTGAAGGTTGCATATGATCCTTTGCCTATTGTGAACTCTGTTCAACAAGCATTTCTAAAAGATGCCCCGCTTGTACATGAAAATGCCGAACAATACACAAAAATAATAAGTGACGTCTATCCGAAAGCAGCTACAAATATTGGAAGCCATATTAAAATCCGTAAAGGAGATTTTGACGAGGCGTGGGCGAAAAGTGAGGAAACGATAACAAAGACTTATTCGTTTAATCTTTCGGATCACGCTGCAATGGAGACAAGAAGCACAAGGGTTGAAATTAATCCGGCGGGTAAAGTCATCGTCCATACTTGCAGTCAGTCGCCATTTACCATCAAAAAAGTGCTGAATCAATTTTTCAATGTTGATGTAGGGAATATCCTCGTGCATATCCCGATGGTTGGGGGTGCATTTGGCGGGAAGGGCACAGTTCAGCTGGAACCGCTGGCCTATTTAGCATCAAAGGCAGTCGGCGGAAAGTTAGTAAAGTTGGAATTTGACCGGGAAGAAGATATGACAACGGCGCCTTGCCGTATTGGCTTTGATGCAACCGTACAGCTTGGCGTGACAAAAGAAGGAAAATTACTTGCAGGGAAATATACGTACCTAATCGATTCAGGGGCCTATTCAGATCAAGCCGCAGGAATCACGCGGGCGGCGGCGCTCGATTGTACAGGGCCGTATAACATACCAAATGTATGGTGTGATTCGTATTGCATGTATACGAATCATCCTTTTGCCACTTCATTCAGGGGATATGGACATCCGGAACTGACTTTTGCAGTAGAGCGGACAATGGATCAGCTGGCTGAGAAATTGAATATGGACCCGCTTCAGTTTGGTATGATAAATGGCATAAAACCAGGAGATACAACGCCGACACAAACGGTATTAACGGCAAATAATATAGGGGATTTGGAAAAATGTATGAACCGTGCAAAAGAGCTGATTCAATGGGATGAAAGCCGAAAAGTTGAAAGTGGTAAAGATTTAGTGCGCACGAAAGGAATCAGCGCCTTTTGGAAGACGTCTACAACAGCAACAAATGCACAGGCGGGCGCTATAATCATTTTTGAAGCAGACGGCAGTGTGAATTTAAATTGTGCTGCTATAGAGCTGGGACAGGGAACAAAAACGATTCTTGGCCAAATTCTTGCGGAAAAGCTAAAAATGGATATGGATAAAATTCACGTCACAATGGAAGTGAATACACAATATGATCCGCATCAATGGAGAACAGTCGCGAGCAGTTCAACTTTTCTGGCAGGACGCGCTGTTGTGTATGCCGCCGATCATGCAATTGCCCAGCTGAAAAAAACAGCTGCAGTTGTGCTTCAATGTGCTCCAGATGATTTAGATGTAGGCGGCGGGAGAGTTTACTTAAAACCCGATCCAACGCTGGGTGTGGATATTAAGGATATTTCTTTAGGGTATACGTATCCGAGCGGACATTCCATTGAAGGTCAAATTGTAGGAATCGGAAAACATATACAGCGGCATTTAACACCGATGGATCAGCAAACGGGTTTTGGAAAGCCCGGGCCCTGGTGGTCGGTTGGTGTACAGGCTGTGGAAATTGAATTGAACACAAAAGATCTCACCTATTCTATTGTAAAAGGTGTCACGGTTCTCGACGGGGGAACCATCATTAACCCGATGACGGCGGCACAACAAATGCGCGGCGGCATGTATATGGGCTTAAGTTACGCGACGAGTGAAAAGTTTGTGTTTGATGACAACGGTGTTGTTCAAAATTCGGATTTCCGAAATTATCCGATGCTGCGTTACGGGGAGCAGCCGGCTGAATATCACATTGATTTTATCGAAACTCCTGCAATAGATGGTCCTTTCGGCGCCCGCGGTATCGGGGAATACGGTGTTATTGGAGCACCTGCATGTTTGGCAAATAGCCTTTCTGCTGCAGCAGGAGTGCAATTAAACGAATTGCCGCTCACACCCGAATCCATTTGGCACACTAAGAAGGAGGGGACAAAATGATTTCATTTGATTTCCAGTATTTTAAACCATCCTCCGTTGCAGACACGGTGAAGACATATAACGAAGTGCATAAGCAAGGTCAGCAGGCTGTAATAATTTCTGGCGGCACTGAATTCATAACCTTTGCGCGTGTGAATAAGATCCATGCGGATGCAGTAATTGACAGTAAAGGGATTCCGGAATGTAATGTGTTGGAGAAACGGGACGATGAGTTGGTCATTGGAGCGGCAGTTTCATTAAATAAAATTACAGATTCAAAGCTGTTTCCGCTCCTTGGTGCAACCGTCAGACAAATCGCGGATCATACCTCGCGAAATAAAATTACAATCGGCGGAAATATAAACAGCGAATTGATATACAAGGAAAGTGTTTTGCCACTTTTGCTTACGGATGCGAAAGTGAAAATAACGAAGGGAAATAGTGAGGAGATCGTTTCGCTGACATCTGTATTTGACAGGAAAATGAATCTTACTTCAGGGGAGTTACTTCTTCAAGTCATTATTGACGCATCGTATACTAGCTTGCCGTATGTAAGTCTTAAAAGAACAAAATTTTCAAAAGTTGGCTATCCGGTCGTTTCAGCGGCTGCGATTGTTAAGGACGGCCAGCTGCGTGTTGCATTTAGCGGTGTGTGTGATTATCCTTTTAGATCCGATGAAATGGAAAACGTATTAAATGATTCGTCACTCCCGGTGTCAAAAAGAATTGAAACGGCGATGGCGCATCTTCCATCCGATATCGTGGATGACCTTCAAGGTTCTGGAGAGTACAGGGCGTTTGTGCTGAAAAATGTGTTGCTGGATGTCATGGAAGAAATGGAGATGGGAGAATGAACATACAAAATGCAGCGTCTAAGTCTTTTATACATTTACATGTAAACGGGGAAACAAAGGAAGCGGTTGTTCGGAATGCGGATACACTTCTATATACGTTAAGGGAAAAGCTTGGATTAACTGGTGCCAAACGATCATGTGAAAATGGGGATTGCGGTGCGTGTACGGTGCTCGTGAACGGAGAACCAACCCATTCCTGTCTGTCATTGGCTGTCGAGGCAGTCGATTTGCCGATCACGACAATTGAAGGACTTTTACATTCGCCAGTTCAACAGGCATTTGTTAATAAGTGGGCGATTCAATGCGGATTTTGTACACCTGGTTTTATCGTGAATTGTCATGCATTAGTACACAATCATCCTGATGCTGATGAGGAAGCTGCAGAAGAGTGGCTGCAATCAAATATTTGCAGGTGTACGGGATATCAGGAGATAAAAGAAGCAGTGAATTCATTGATGGAATCAACTAATCATTTCACAAATAAAAAACATCCGGGACTTTCATCAACATGAAAGTCCCGGATGTTTTTTTATCCTTTTTTAAAACT
The DNA here is from genome assembly GCF_002109365.1 of Sporosarcina sp. P37. Taxonomy (NCBI): domain Bacteria; kingdom Bacillati; phylum Bacillota; class Bacilli; order Caryophanales; family Caryophanaceae; genus Sporosarcina; species Sporosarcina sp. P37. The sequence continues at coordinate 1,121,606 of NZ_CP015349.1, read as the reverse complement.
TTGATTTCCGCTGTTTAGGGACTGGATGAGCTGAAGTGTCTGCGCCGCCTGCTCAATCTGCTGCTGCACCTGTTCTATTTGCTGCTGTTCAGCAGTCGTGGACTGTGTGATCGAGATTCCCTGCATATAATTTAACTGCTGAACCGCTTGCTGCAGCTGTTGCTGTGCTTGCTGCAAGGTTGCCAGATCAGACATAGACGACATTTGCTGAAGCGATTGTACAGCTTGCTGCATGGACTGTAAAGCCATTTTCTTTTTGGTGTCAAATTGCTGTTCCGCCTGCGATTGATTTTCTTTCAGCTGCTGTTGCTGCTGTTTCATTTGCTGTTCTTTATAGCTGTTCCCTTTTTGCCCGTCCTGCATTTTCATATTCATGACTCCTAACTAAAGTTATTTACTTATAGTCTGCCCACATAAAAGTTATTTATAATGAATAATCTGGCGAACAATTGTAACTGTCCGATTAAATTACGCATATTCCAACGTAAATTGTCTGATGGCTTACTTGAAATTAACAAATTTCTAACTGAAATTGCTATTTATAACGTGCGAAAAGAAGGGAATACTGTGTTGCAGCGGCGGCTGAATAAACAATAAAATAGCCGCCTGTGCGATGAGGTTAGATCGGCACAGACGGCTGGTTTGAATGGGCAGACTGTAAAACTTTGCATTTTCATATTCCATGCTTACGAATTTATGAGCTGTTCGGCAGGGAAAATTCGTTGGAGATCATTCAAGAATGTTTGGCGCTCTTCGGCGTTATGGAGATAAATTGGTTCAATTACTTCTTTCAGCCAGCTTCTGCGCTCAGCCCGATCAGCCACATTCCGTTTTACATACTGCCGTACATCTGACAAAAAGTCCAGGTAGTCCTCGTAGCGTTCATCATACGTCTCAGCAATTTCTGTGCGGATTTTTTTAGCCAGAGAAGGGCTTGCACCACTCGTAGAGACGCTGATGATCAGTTTGCCGCGTGTCGTGACCGCGGGAATTTGGGCAGTTCCAAGGGCTGGATTGGACGCGTGGACTACCAGTTTTCCGGCATCTTTTAATAGTTTTGCCAGATGATCATTTACTGTTTCACTATCCGTGACAAGCAGCGTGAGGAAAGCATCTTTTACATCTTCCCATTCTGCTTTTTTATGTTTTAAAGTAACCATCCCTTGTTGCGCTAATTTAGTAAATGAGGGGTGAAATACAGGGCTTACGACGGTTGGATGAATGCCGAAGCGGTGCAGATTAAGCACTTTATGGTACGCGACGTGACCGCCGCCGACCAGCACGATTGTTGACTGGTCCATATTCTCAAGCATGATGGGGAACATACAGTCCACGCTTCCTTTCTGCCGCTTCACTGGCCCTTTCATTCAAAATCGTATGAATGGCCGGATGATAACCCAATGCGGGGCACAGATGAATGGCGGTTGATGTTTCGATAGTCTTTAGTGTCCGTTCGATTGATTTCATTAAAATACCGGTAAACAATAAGTATGGCAAGATGTAAAGATTCTTCGGCTGCTGTTTTAACAGGCGCTCAAGCTCTTCTGCGAAGAATGGGCCGCACGCTGCCAAGTATCCTACACTGACATTTTGCAGGCCGGTTTTTTCTTGAAAGCTTCTTTTAATAGCCGTGAAGTCCTCTTTTGTTGCAGGATCACTGCTGCCTCTTCCAATCAACAGGATAGCGGCGCCGTCAGGAATTACGTCTGCTGTTTCATATAATCTCTCAATCAGTACATCGACCATTCGTTCATCCACACCAATCGGGTCGCCGTAATAGATAGGCACTTCCGGATAATGTGTCATGACTTCGTGAAGCTCTGCGGGAATATCGGCAATTGCATGGCCCGCACGCAACAGCAAAAAGGGGATCGCAACGATTTCAGTTGCACCGCGTTCGATGCAGCGGGCGATGCCTTCTGCGATGGAAGGTTCAGCCAATTCAAGAAAACATGCTTCCTGAATAGGGGCAGCTGCTGTTTCCATCGTTTTCTCAATGAATGCCAAAGCAGCCTGCTGTCCTTTCTTTACGCGGCTGCCGTGGCAAATATATAGAATGGCTCTCATACCATTGCCTCGTGTAATCGGCGTTCTTTAGCGGACTCTTCAAACCATTGTAATTCATCACGCAGCCGGACCACTTCTCCAATCACAATCATACTGGGGTTTTTGACTTCTTCAAGTCGGGCAGTTTCTGTCATAGTAGACAGCGTAGCAGTTACTGTATGCTGTGTATCTGTTGTCCCCCAGTGAATGAAAGCTACAGGAGTGTCAGGATTTTTACCGTGATCAATCAATTGTTTCTGGATATATGGGAGATTACTGACACCCATATAGATAGCAAGGGTATCGATGCCTTTTGCAAGTGCCTGCCATTTCTCCGCTTCATCCGCACCTTCTTTACGATGACCTGTGACGATTGCAAATGATGCGCTATAGTCACGATGTGTGACAGGAATACCTGCATAGGCAGGAGCGGCAATTCCGGACGTAATGCCCGGAATCACTTCGAATGGGATGTGATGCTCCACTGCAAACGCTGCTTCTTCACCGCCGCGGCCGAAAATGAAAGGGTCGCCGCCTTTCAGACGTACGACTTGCTTACCTTGCTTCGCATGTTTAACCAATAAGAAATTAATCATATCCTGCTGGACGAAATGATGTTTTGGAAGCTTCCCTACAAAAATCAACTCCGCGTCCGACTTTGCATAGTGCAAAATCTCTTGATTGATCAGTCTGTCGTAAAGAATAACATCCGCTTGCTGTATTGTTTTCACCGCTTTGACGGTCAATAAATCGGGATCTCCCGGACCCGCTCCGACTAGCCAAATTTTTCCCATTCCAATCACTCCTTAATTAATCCATTTTTTATCACGCAAGTAGCCGATCAATTGGTCGACACATTCTTCAATCGTAAATTTATCAGTTTCTAATACCAGCTCAGGGTTTTCAGGTGCTTCATAAGGCGATGAGATACCTGTAAATTCAGGAATTACACCGGCACGGGCTTTTTCATACAGACCTTTCGGATCGCGTTCTTCGCATGCGTCAAGCGGGCAGCTGATATAGACTTCGACAAACTCATCGTCTTCCACCAAACGTCTGACACTGTCGCGGTCTTCCTGGAAAGGGGAGATGAATGCTGTGAAAACGAGCTGACCGCTGTCGATGAATAATTTGGAGACTTCACCGATCCGCCGGATGTTCTCCTTTCGTGCTTCGTCAGAAAAACCTAAATCCTTATTCAATCCGTGACGGACATTGTCGCCGTCCAACACGTACGTATTGGCTCCAAGATCGTGCAGCCGGCGGGCAGCCGCGTTGGCGATTGTAGATTTTCCTGAGCCTGAAAGTCCCGTGAAGTAAAGGACCGCACTATGGTGCCGATTTTTTGCACGTTGCTCCTCTTTTGAGATTAATTGATCATGCCATACGATATTCTTTGTCATTTCATCTCTCCTCACTTCACCGGTTCTTTTTCTTTAAGGCCGCTGATCAGTACATCGACTACTTCTTTACGGCTGAATTCTGCTGGAGGCAGAATACCGTTTTTCAGCATTTCACGTACTTTCGTCCCCGAAAGAATCACGTGCTGTTCACGGGTGTGCGGGCATGTTTTGGCGGTCGCCATGTTGCCGCATGCTGTACAGAAGAAGCTATGTTCAAAAAATAGCAAAGTGATGCCGATTTCTTCCGGCGTAAAGTTCGAGAAGATTTGCTGTGCTTCGTAGGTTCCATAATAATCTCCAACACCGGCATGATCGCGGCCGACAATGAAATGGGTGCAGCCGTAGTTCTTGCGCACAAGTGCATGGAAAATCGCTTCACGGGGTCCCGCATAGCGCATTGCGGCAGGGAAGACAGCCAGCTTGACCCGGTCTTCAGGATAATAGTCACGCAATAACACCTGGTAGCTCTCCATCCGCACATCTGCGGGAATATCATCGGACTTTGTTTCTCCGACTAATGGATTCAATAAAAGTGCATCCACAATTTCGAGTGCGGTTTTTTGAATGTACTCATGTGCGCGGTGTACCGGGTTGCGGGTTTGGAAACCAACAACCGTTTTCCAGCCGTTATTTTGGAATGCATTGCGTGTCTCTGCCGGATCAAAGTAAAACTCCGCAAAATTTTTCTGTTCGATTCGTCTGATTAACTTGACGGGCCCACCAAGATAGATGTGACCGCGGTCAAGCAGCTTCGCAACACCCGGATGTTCCCGGTCTGTTGTTTTATATACTTTTTCTGCTTCCAGCTGCTGATCAGGTTCGTACATATCGGTTATTTCCAGTGTGCCGTAGATATCGCCCTGATAATCTAGCAGCACAGTGTCGCCTACAGAATAAGCCGAGCTGTCTTTTACAGGCAGTGTAATAGGCAGGCTCCAAACCTCGCCGTTTGCCAGGCGGATATCATTAACAACTGCATAATAATCTTCAGAAGTCAGGAATCCGGTCAGCGGACTGTATGCGCCGGTTGCGATTAATTCCAGGTCACTTACGGATGTTGCATCAATGGAGACCGTTTTATGCACCCCTTCAATCGATGCAGAAGGGTCGTATAAATTCACTAAAGTACCGCCATGTGGTTGTATTGTTGTCATTTGTAAACACCTATCCTTTTTAATTAATAAGTCATATAGAAATACTCGGCTTTAAATGTAAAAAAATTTACGTATGCAGTCCGCATTCAGTCTTCCCGCTTCCAGTCCACCTGCCGGAACGCATATCCTCTTCAGTAAATGCAGGCTTCGTACATGTTGCACATCCAATACTTGGGAAACCTTGATCATGCAATACGTTATAATCCAGTTCATGTTTATGGGCGAAGCGCCAAACATCTTTCCATGTCCAGTGAATGAGAGGACATACTTTGATTTTTTTAAAACGCTGATCCAAATTTAAAAACTCTGTTGTTTTCCTCGTTTCGGATTGTTCTCTCCGCAACCCTGATATCCAGGCGGCGGAAGGGGATATTGCTTCTTCCAGCGGCTTAATCTTCCGCAAGTCACAGCATAGATTCGGGTTGTTTTTCCAAAGTTCAAGGCCGTATTGTTCAGTTTGCTGTTCTATGGTCAGTCTGGGCTGCTGCATATGAATGTGAAGCTGCGGATAACGCTTCTTTACTTTTTCAATTGTTTCATATGTTTCCTTGAAGTGATAATTGGTGTCCAGGAAAATGATTTTGGCATCTGCTTTTATGCGTGAGATCAGTTCGATCAATACAATACCTTCAATGCCGAAGCTGCAGGCGTAGACGAGTTTTTCCCCATAGTGGCTGTATGCCCACTGCAACACTTCAGCAGCCCCTTTTGTCTCAGAATCCGCAGGAAACACCGGCAGCACAGCTGTCTCATTCCACGATTCAAATGTAACCATTTCATCCCTCCGCTTACTGTTTATAATATGCTTAGTTTACCAGACAATTGAAAATAGTCAATACAAATTAGAATAGTAGGGTTTTAAATTTTTAAGTGTGAGTAAGCAGGAATTGCAATGCGTAATGTCTAGTGATAGAGAGACTGCTGACTAATTTCCTTTTTACGCAGCGATCTGGCTTGCTTCCCAAATAACGGTGCCGAGACTGACTAACTTCAGTATTTTGACGTACGTTTAAAAACTGCAAACAGTAATTGAGAAAGAAACTTTTCAACTTTTTTACTTTTCATGTCAAAAATCAATTGGTATACTGAATAGTAGCAGTATACCATTATAACTAAAGGAAAGAGTGTGCACCCTATGGGCCGTAAATGGAATAATATTAAAGAGAAGAAAGCATCTAAAGATGCGAATACTAGCAGAATCTATGCGAAGTTTGGCCGTGAAATATATGTAGCAGCAAAATCAGGAGATCCAAATCCGGAATCTAACCAGGCATTGAAATTCGTGCTGGAACGCGCAAAAACATACAGCGTACCGAAAGCAATCATCGACCGTGCCATTGAAAAAGCTAAAGGCGGCGGTGAAGAAAACTTCGACGAACTACGTTACGAAGGCTTTGGACCGAACGGTTCGATGGTGATTGTTGATGCGTTGACAAACAATGTAAACCGGACAGTTTCAGAAGTGCGTGCCGCATTCGGTAAAAATGGCGGGAATATGGGTGTCAGCGGTTCTGTTGCCTATATGTTTGATCCTTCAGCTGTAATCGGAATTGAAGGAAAAACAGCAGACGACGTATTGGAATTACTGCTGGAAGCGGATATAGATGCAAATGATATCGAAGAACAGGACGGTCAAGTACTTGTATATGCAGATCCGTCAGCATTTCACGAAGTACAGGAAGCGTTCCGCCAGGCAGGTGTTACAGAATTTTCTGTAGCTGAATTAACGATGCTTGCGCAAAATGAAATTTCATTGGACGAAGAAGCACAGGAACAGTTTGAAAAAATGATCGAGGCGTTGGAAGATTTAGAAGATGTGCAGCAAGTTCATCATAATGTAGATTTAGCATAAGAAAGCAGCTGTTCCTTTTGGAGCAGCTGCTTTTACATTATTTCATAATGACTTTCCATCCGTCATTCGGCTCTTCTGTTGTCTCGACATAAGCAGGCAAGAATACGAACGACCAGGGAGTGGCTGTAAAAGCTGGGATATCCAGATTCAGTGAAAAGTTCTCTTCAGCCGCCAGTTCTTCCCGCTCATTCAGTACATGAACGGCAGTTTCACGAAGAGACAGTACGTCTGGGCGGTTATTTTGCAGAAATACCGTAGCAACTAAACCGCCGTTTCGCTTTCGTTTCAGCAGGATGGGAGTAATTGTCACTTCTGCCCCAACTGATTTTTTCAGTTCGAATTGATGAATGAATGCTTGTTTTTGCTGATCTGACAAAGTGGCTTCCCATGTTTTTTCGAATACAATCTGCATCAAGCAGACCTCCTTTAACCTATATCATTCCCGTTAATTTGATATTTAAGTCCTATCATATCATACTTTATAAAATATAAATAACTATGACTTAATTCTCTTGCGAAAAGTATTTCGCAGAGCGTAAGAAATAGAGCTCTTCATTATTTGTGATCAACTGAAGGATTGCGATGAATGATGTATACTGGAGTAGAAATACGAAGATAAAGGAGAGAATAGTATGATACGCGTATTATTCGTCTGTTTAGGGAATATTTGTCGTTCACCAATGGCAGAAGGGGTCTTTCGGAAAATGATCCATGATGAGCAGCTGACGGATCAAATCGAAGTGGATTCTGCAGGAACAAGCGACTGGCATATAGGGAAGTCACCGCATGAAGGCACACTTGCTAAATTGGCGGAATATGAAGTGTCCGCTGAAGGGATGGCCGGGCGTCAGTTGACGCCAAACGACGCAGAAGGCTTCGACTATATTATAGGAATGGACGCAGAAAATATCCGCAATATTCGCAAGCTGTTCGGCGATCACGGACATCCGCGCATTCTTCGATTTTTAGATCTCACGAGTCATCAAAAAGATGTGCCTGATCCATATTTCACCGGAGATTTCCAGGAAACGTATGACTTGGTGCTGGAAGGGTGCCAGGCTTTAATGAAGCTTATCAAGGAAGAGGACTTAACCAAATGAAGATTCCTATCTTATATGAAGATAATCATGTATTAGTTGTAGAGAAACCTGTAAATATACCGGTTCAGGAAGATGCAAGCGGCGATTTGGATGTGCTCACACTATTGAAGGAAGACATCAAAAGACGTTACCAAAAACCGGGGAATGTTTATTTAGGTCTTGTCCATCGTCTTGACCGCCCAGTCGGCGGTGTAATGGTCTTTGCTAAAACCTCCAAATCAGCTTCCCGTCTATCAGATCAGCTGCGCCGGGGGACGATTGACCGAAAATATTTAGCGGTTGTGCGTGGAGTGCCTAAGAAAAAGCAATCTACCCTGAAGCACTATCTGTATAAGGACCGCAGAAAAAATCAAGTATACAGTGTAAAACCAAACCATCCTGAAGGGAAGACGGCAAGCTTGGATTATCAGTTACTTGAAAACAGTTCCGGCCAAAGTTTAGTGAGCGTCCGTCTTCATACAGGACGTTCTCATCAAATCCGTGTACAGATGGCAACTGAAGGGTTTCCTTTGTATGGCGATCAGAAATACGGAAGTGCATTCAATAAACCTGGAGAGCAGATCGCGCTATGGGCGCATACTCTTGAATTTGAACATCCGACAACAAAAGAAACGCTGCATTTTGTGTCCAAGCCGCCGCGAGTCTATCCTTGGGAGTTATATACTACTCATAATCAAGTCTACAAAACATACGGCTAGTGAACAGCTGTACATTCTTGACTTACGAATTCAGTGCATCTACACTTAAATGGAAAAACGTCAGCTGGAGGAATTTATGAGTAAGCATCCTTTTATTCCGATTATTGTCGGAACCAATATCAATGCCTATAATATGGCGATTTCATTTCACGAAGAATATGGCATTAAGCCGGTAATCGTTGGAAGAGAGCCGCTGCCATTTACTAGCTATAGTACGATTACAGATATCCAAGAACTGAATAAAGGGTTACATGATCCGCAAGTGTTCGTACAGTTTTTGCGGGAAGTGGCGAAAAAGTACCGCACGGCAGATCAAAAGCTTTTACTTGTCGGGACGGATGATTTGTATGTGCGGCTGATCATCGAACAGCGGGAAGCTTTGAAAGAAGACTTCCTGTTTAATTACATCGATGAAGAAATTATGAATGCGGTATATATTAAAAAGAATTTCTATGAATTATGTGCAGAGCACGGTATCGACACGCCTTCCACATATTTCCACTCGTGCCTGTCTGATGAACCATTTACAGATGAAGTGCTGTTTCCTGTCATCATCAAACCAAGTGACGGAGTCCAGTATTACCGCCATCCGTTTGAAGGGCTGCAGAAGATTTATAAAGTCGATACATACGAGGAGATCAACCGGATTATTCAGATGGTGAAAGCCAGTGGCTATAAGGAAGATCTGATTATCCAGGACTTCATTCCAGGCGATGACACATTCATGTGGGATGCAGTCTACTATGCCGACCAGCACGGAAAACCGCAGCTGATCACATTTGCACAAGTTGTTCTCCAGGAACGTGCGATGACAGCAATCGGAAACTACACCGCATTGATCACCCGTTACAATGAAGAGGTCATGACGAAGCTTGCGAAATTCCTTGAAGCAATCGGCTACGTCGGCTACGGAAACTTTGACTTGAAGTATGATGCGCGCGACGGCAAATTTAAAGTGTTTGAAGTGAATATTCGCCAAGGACGTTCAAGCTACTACATTACCCAGTGTGGAGAGAACATGGCAAAATACTTAGTGGACGACCTTGTATATGGAAAAGAAAAACCATTAACCTATTTAGACGATCATTTCTTATTCACCGTCGTTCCCAAAGCTGTATTAAATAAATTTGTCGATAATCCGCAGGTGCAAAAAGAAATCCGCACGCTGATCAAAGAGGGCAGATACGGCAATCCGCTGTTTTATCGAAAAGATAAACATATGAAGCGAAAACTGTACTTGCTGATGCGGCAAATTAATTACTTCAAGAAGTATAAAAATGCAGCAGAAGAATGAAAACAAGCTGTCTGGAATGTCATTGCCTGATGACTCTCCGGACAGCTTTTTCATTGTCAGTGAATGAAAGAAGGCGGATGCGGCGGCCTATAATGTAAGTCTTAGACTTTTCACCGCGCAAAAAATGTCCGCTGAAGCACTGTGACTTCGCGGACATCTATATTCTGTAATTTAGCTGAACCGGTCTACAAGATCATGCATATTCTCTGCTTCTGTGTGAAGATCAAGGGATGCGTGCATGATGGTGCTGATTGCAGCTTTCTGTTCATCGATTGATGCATTGACCTGTTCGGTGGCTGCTGCCGACTCGGTGGCAACTGCTGCAATCTGATCAATAGCCTGTACCACATTTTGACGATTTTCATCCATGCTGTTCATATCATTTTCCATAGTCTGCAACAGCAAGGTGATGTTGGAGATGGAATCGGATAATTGCTCGAACGCATTTTTGGTTTCCAGGATGGTGTCTTCCTGATTACTGGATAAATCCAGTGTGTGTTTCATTTGATTTTCAGCAGAAGTCGTATCTTTTCTGATATGCACCAATAAATCGCGGACTCTTGTCGTTGCTTCATTTGTGTCTTCCGATAATTGACGGACTTCATTTGCGACAACGGCAAATCCTTTTCCATGTTCACCTGCGCGGGCAGCTTCTATGCTGGCATTTAATGCAAGCAAATTGGTCTGTTCGGAGATGGAGGAAATGGTTTGGACGATTGCCTGGATTTCGTTCATTCTGGAAACAAGCTGTGCGAAGTTTCCTTGAAGATCATTAATGACCACGTTGAAAGTCTGGGAGTTTTCTTCCAGCGCTTCGGCTTTTTGCATGCCGGTGTTTTGAAGATCATTCATGCTGCGCATTTCGGTTACGACGTGCTCGTACTGCTCGGAAGCATTCGATATCAGCGCGGACAGATGATTCACTTTTGTGATGGCCACATCCGCTTCTTCTGACTGCAGGACAGCACCTGAAGAGACTTCGGTAATTGCGCTGTGTATTTCATCAGCGGAGGCTGTTGCTTCTTCTGTGATGGCGCTCAGTGTTTCTGAGGACGTTCTCATGCGTTCAGAAGAAATTCTTGTACGGCCTACCATTTCATTCAAATTATTCTTCATAGTATTAACGTTTTCGGCCAAGTGCCCGAGTTCATCTCTTGAACGGATCGGAATGTCGTCACCTGACAGTTTACCTTCTGCAATTTCAGCTGTAATCAGCCGGATATTTTTAATATACGATGTCAGTCTGCCTGAGAAGATGGAGAATAACGCGACTCCCACAACGACTGAAATGACTACAGATAGCAGTGTATACCATAATACATTTTTAGCGCCTGCATTGAAGTCCACTAAATATGTCCCGGCAGCGACAATCCATCCCCAATCCGGGTCTTGCAGACTATACGTAATCTTTGGTGCTTCGACATTCAAATTAGTGGGCAATGGCCAGTCGTACTGTACGTAACCGCCGCCGCTTTTAGCTTTAGCAATCACTTCACGAATAAAATAACGGCCATCTTTCGTTTTTGTTTCGTAAAGACTTTCTCCTTCTTTTTGCGGATGCACAAGCAACGTGCCTTCTTCATCTACTACATAAAAGTAGAAGTTCTCCCCAAACTTCACAGGATTATTCAAAGGTCTTGTGCCGTCAGCGTTCATTGGCCCCATGATCTTTTCTTTCGCGCGTTCCTGTGCGTCTTCCAGTGTCAGTGTGCCATTTTCCACTTGCGCATTCAGTTCATCGATTAAGTCCAGAACAGCATAAGTTCCATTCTGTAATCCCATTTCCCCGACATTCTCCAGCTCTTGCTTTGCGACATAATAATTGACGATCCCTACAGCAAATAACGGAATAAGAATGACTAACGCTGCAAGCGCTATCAATTTATTGCGTACTGAACCCCTCAATATGTATAGCCCCCTTTTGCCAATTTAACATATGAAACCTTTTTCCCCTTTTTACAGTATAGGCTATTCTGATTAAGAACGGAATAGCCAGACGAATTTAATAGAAGAATTTACTTAATTTGTGAATGCGCTGCGAAACCCTGGATCGCTGTATTTCCCCGTTTCTTGACTTGAAAAATACAGTAGGCTACACTTAATAGAGCTGTGCCTGTACGACCCGTCGGTGTTTTGTCAATACAGAAACGAAAATTGTACGGAGCTATAGTAATGTAGGGAGTGTTTTAGCAGTGCCGATTTTGGATAAGAACAATGCAGAAGATGTCAAAAGATATGAAACGTTTATGAGGAATTCCCCATATCGCTCCATTACACAGGATCCCAACTGGGCAAATGTAAAAGATGATTGGGGAAACGAGCAAGTATACGTGGAGCGTGACGGTGAAATCGCAGCAGCTATGTCTTTGCTGATCAGAAAGGTTCCGGGCGGTTATTCATTGCTGTATGCACCACGCGGCCCTATTTGTGATTTGCATGATAAGCAGCTGGTTGAGGAATTATTGAAAGAGGCAGAAGTGCTTGTCAAAAAATACAAAGCCTTTGCACTAAAAATGGATCCAGAGCAGTTATATACGAAAGAGCTGGACCAGTTATATCGCAATGCCGGTTACATAGTACGCAATGAGGGGGCAGGGAAAGAAGAGTTAATCCAGCCCCGATATAATATGATTGTAAAACTGACTGATGAAGATGAAGAGTCACTGATGCTGAAATTCCGGGGCAGAACGAGAAGTAAAATCCGAAGCTCTGCACGTAAAGGTGTGGAGATTTCTTATTCGCGCAGCGATGAATATTTGAAGAAGTTCTTTGAAATTCATGAAGAGATGTCTGTCCGTAATCAAATTTCCATCCGGTCATATGATTACTTTGTGAAAATGCGAGAAGCATTCGATGGTCTGCGTATTTATCTTGCAAAGCATGAAGATGACTATCTGGCCGGAGCAATCACCATTAACTATAACGGGAAGTTGTACTACTTATACGCAGGCAGTTCCAATACGAAGAGAAATCTGAACCCCAGTTATCTGATGAACTTTGAAATGATGAAGTGGGGATTGGAGATCGGCGCAGAGCAGTATGACCTTGGCGGCGTATTCGTACTCGACAGTGAACAAGACGGATTGTATAATTTCAAAAACAGCTTTTGTCAGGTAGATGGCGTGACAGAATTTATTGGCGAAATCGATAAAGTGTATAAACCGTTCATTTACAATATGTTTGTAAAAGTAGTGCCTAAAATTCAGAAGATGAAAAAGAAGCTTCAAAAAAAATAACCGGTTGAAGTCCTCAACTAAAGAAAAGAGTGAACCGAATGACTTTTTTAAACGAGCTGAATGAATCTTTGCGCACAAAATGGAAATTTAAGCAGCCTATGCCGATACAGTCCCAGATGATACCCGAAATGCTGGCGGGCAAAGATGTGGTGGCTGAATCTCCGACGGGCACAGGAAAAACCTTAGCCTATGCGCTGCCTGTAATTCAAATGGTCAGCGGTGATCTGCAGAAGACGCAGGCGCTGATCATCACACCGTCACAGGAGCTGTCCATGCAGATTGTCAATGTGATCCGCGAATTAGTGGAAGGGACTTCTGTGACTGTGACACAATTGATTGGCGGTGCAAATAAGCAGCGGCAAATCGAGCAGCTAAAGAAAAAGCCGACGATTGTTGTGGGAACACCAGGAAGGCTGAACGAACTGGTTAAAGAGCGGAAGCTGAAAATGTATGATATACAATATCTGGTCATCGATGAAGGCGATCAATTACTGTCCCGCGAATACCGCGTCCTGGTAAAGAGTTTAATCGAAGCGGCTAATCCTGAGCGTCAGTTAGCTGTCGTATCCGCGACGATTACTGATGAAATTGAACTGGTCGCCAGAGAGCTGATGCAAGATCCGATCCGTCTGCAAGTTAATGCGGATGAAATTCCAAACATCGGAAAAGTCATTCATTCATACGTAAAAGTGGATGAGCGCAAAAAGACCGATATTCTTCGGGGAATTTCTGCATTATCTGGCGTCCGTGCTCTGGCATTCATGAATAACGTAGATCAGCTGCGTATGAAAGAACTGAAACTGCTGTACAATGATGCACCGATTGCAGTTCTGTATTCTGATATGAAAAAGCTCGATCGTCAGAAAACGCTGGAAGACTTTAGAAAAGGCACGATCCGCATCCTGATCGCTACCGACCTGGCGGCGCGCGGACTGGATATCGAAGGGCTGACACATGTTATTCATGTGGACGTGCCGCATACAGTTGAACAATATCTGCACCGGTCCGGCAGAACAGGCCGCGCAGGAGCAGACGGGGAAGTTCTAACATTACTTTCATATCCGGAAGAACGCGATTACCGCAAAGTATCAAAAGGAATCGAGACTATACAGAAAGTTTGGTATAACGGCCGGCTGATAGAAGGTAATTCAAAAACTTTGGATGAAATGAAAAAAGCTGCCCCAAAGAAATCAAAACCAAAAGTAAAGAAAAAGAAATAATAAAAAGCACATTGTCCTCATGACAATGTGCAGCGGCTGAAGACATCATCCAGTACAATGGAGATGTTCTTCAGTTTTTTCATTTCAATTCATTCACGCTGCGGCACTCAGTTCAGCAACAAGGATGGCTGTTAATCAATGGTGCAGTCTGCTATTTCCTGAAAAAAACGGGCATGCGCGGAATATCCGCACATACCCATAATCATCAATCCAGCTTCGTCAGAATTATTGGCTGATCTTTCGTAACAACAATTGTGTGTTCAATTTGTGCTACAAGCGATTTGTCAGGCGTAACAAATGTCCAGCCGTCATCCAGCTCAATCACGTGCTCAGCTTTCTGCGAAATAAACGGCTCGACCGCCAGAACCATTCCTTCCTTCAGCAGCTCTTTATCCCAAGGATCATAATAATTCAAAATATGCTGCGGTTCTTCGTGAAGAGACGTACCGATACCATGGCCTGTTAAGTTTTTGATGACATGTAAACCATGATCTTTCGCCTCGCGCTCCACTGCCTTGCCGATCTGGCTCAGACTTGCACCTGCTTTTACTTTCAGCAATGCGCGATCCAAAGAAGATTTGGCTACATCGCATAATTTTTGTTTCTGCTCATCAGGAGTCCCGGCGACGAATGAGATACCAGTATCTGCGAAATAGCCGTCACGGGATCCTGAAACGTCAATATTCACAAGATCTCCGTCTTTAATTTCGTAGCTTCCGGGAATACCGTGCGCTACCTGGTGATTGACGCTAATGCATGTATAGCCTGGAAAGTCATATTGATCGATAGGTGCAGAAACCGCGCCTTTTTCCGAAAACAAGCGGCCTGCCATTTCATCAAGTTCTTTCGTTGTGATGCCTGGCACTGCTGCATCTTTCAGCGTTTCACGGATTTCTGCCACGATCTTTCCAATTGCGCGCAGGCCTTCTAATTGTTCATCATTTTTTACAATCATGTTTACAAGTCCTTTCTTCCGTACAAGTTATTCATCACTACTATATCATACTCTGCGGAATAAATTTCAATGATTTGCCTATTCTTCCGGCCGGTTACTTTAATAATTTGACACCCTGATAGACATTCCAAATGAGCACGATCACGAATAACAAACTGTACAAAGCAATGAAAAGGAAAGGGATGAATCCCCAGAACATCATATTGCTGTCTGCCGTCGTAATGGCATCAGCGTTAAAGGAAAAAATCGAAAAAGACATCAGTACGAAACCAGCAATCAGCAGAGCCAGCGGAACGATATGAGAAACTAATGCTTTCTTCGCATGACGCCTGACTTCAAATTCGTCTGACACAAAATAGATAATAATCGGAAGCAGAAGAGGGGCGAAAAATACACTGAAATAACTAAGTGAAGCCAATAATTTAGAATTTGACATAGTATAACCTCCACTTCATAGCATGATAGTTCATACGCTAACCTATACCCTACTTTACGTTATCATTACATAAAAAGCACGGCTGCACAATTTGCAGCCGTGCTATAATTGTATGGACTTGGAAAAACGGCGGCCCATGAATAAAATGAACCCGATGACAGCCGAAAGGAACAGAGCAGCTGTTGAAACAAATAATTCATCCGTTCCGTTTTTTATGGCTATTCCGATAAAGGACCAAATGATAATGAGATTAAACATAGAGTCATGGTAATGATACATAAAATGTAGAGCAATGGCTGCAGTTAAGGTTAAAAAGAAGACGGTCCAAAGCGGATCACTCAAACCCCATCCTGTCCAGTCATGGAATTTGAAAGCATAGTAAGAGTTTGCGATGACTGCGATGAAAATCCACCCCATATAGGCCGAAATCGGAAGGCGCTGCCGGTTCATGTCCTCCAATTTTGGATAACTGAAATACAGCACTAATAAACAAATTAGCAAAGATATGACACTGACGATAGCCCAGTAATAATAGCCATAATGCCATAGTAATAACCAGGCGATATTTAAAAAGCAGCTGACTGAGAAAGAGAATGCCCGCAAATTGGCAACCGGTGAAGTAAGTTTGGCCGATGATTTAAAAAACATATACAGCCAGCTGACCAGCAGCACATCCAAAACAATCCAAATTGAAAAAACATATTCAGCAGGCATGAATAGAACCGGTACACGATTAGCAATTTCCCAAGTTGTCAGTCCGTTGAGCGGAATCAAATTTGCAGCGATGTGAGTTCCAATCATGATGAGCAACGAAAGTGCCATCAAAATAATTCTTAGCATGATAAAATCCTCCTGAAGAACAGTATACAGAGAATACGGATCGATAGATGAGGAAAGTATGAATTTTCCTTTACAAATGAGAAAATGTGACGTTCTATTGTCTTGTGCGTATGAAGAATACTATAATAGAAACTATTGATATGACATAAGTGGCGGGAATACTTCACTGCTTTCAAAATAATCGGATAAAAAACGGTAAGAACAGAATGCGTTGAAAAGGATGAGGAAAAATGATTTTACTCGAAGGGGAGCAGTGTTATTTACGAATCTTAACGGAAGATGATGCCTATCAGTTTACTCAGCTGCTGATTGCCAATAAAGAATACTGGACCGAATTTGAACCAAGGCATGATAATGCGTATTACACAGTGGCAATGCAGCGTGATAAAATCCGTGAATCACTCTATCAAATGCGTGATCGGAGAGAATATAATTTCGGGATTTTTGATTCACAGACGAGTATGATCATCGGGCAGATCTCTCTTTACAGCATCAAACGCTTACCGTTTTCCAGCGGCTTTGTCGGATATTCCATTGATCAGGGGCAGGCGGGGAAGGGAATAGGCACGGAGGCAGTCCGTCTGATTAATCAATTTGCGTTTGAAAAAGTCAATCTGCACAGAGTGGAGGCGTATGTATCGCCGCGTAATGGGGGATCTGTCAAGGTGTTGGAAAAGGCGGGATTTCAACGCGAAGGTTTGCTCCGGCAACTGTTATTTATTAACGGTGTGTGGGAAGACCATTATATGTATGCAATAGTGGAAGAAGATTATTGAAAGGGCAAGACCCTTTGGGAAAAGTGGATGACTATATGGAAAAACCGGCTCTTCGATTAGAAGATGCCGGTTTTTGCCGTTACTTATTTGTTTGAGCCACTTGTACTTTGTAACCGTCTTCAATTACGTCCAGCTTTCCGTTCTCAGGATTAATGACAAGTCCGTGCACAGATACATCTGCAGGAATCAGCGGATGGTTTCTGATAGCATCCACGCTCTTTTTCACGCTTTCATTTACGTCACTGAAACCATGCAGCCAGCTTTCCATGTCAATGCCTGAATACTCCAGGGTTTTAAACATGGCGGGATCGATACCGCGCTCAATCATGTTTCCTACGATGTGCTCTGTATTGATGGAACTCATCCCGCAGTCATGATGGCCGACCACGTATACTTCGTCTGCCTGGAGTTCATAGACTGCCACCAGAATACTTCGCATTAGACCGCCGAATGGATGTGTGATAATAGCGCCGGCACTTTTAATGATCTTTGCATCGCCGTTTTTAAGATTCATTGCTTTTGGAAGCAATTCAATCAATCTTGTATCCATACAAGTAAGAATGACAATTCTCTTATCCGGAAATTTCGTAGTAGCGAACTCTTCGTATTTCTTTTCTTCAACAAAAGATTGATTGTAATTCATAATATCGGTTAATGACGTCATGTAAATATCCCTCCTGGACTGTTAATTGTAAGTAAAAGAAACGAGCCGCCCAATCAGGCGGCTCTAATCATGAAATCCATATCCATTAAAACTGGAATAGAAGAAAATTAGTTTCTGCCTTCAGGTTTTGGATCGATAATAACTGAGTCAGATGAATCCAATGCTCCAGCTAAAAAGTGCATTGTAAACCAAGATGCCAGTCCAAGAACTACTGTATATCCGATAACTGTTGTAAACATTAAGCCCATTCGTAAGCCCCTCTTTCCAAATGTAATATGTTCTATAGCCTATTATACACGATTTTGCACTAAATTTTAAGTGCTTACACAAACTTTGCGTGAAAAGTGACGGATTTTAGAATGCCCAGTTACCAGCGCGGAAGATGGGTTCCACAGTACCGTCTGCAAGTATTCCATCAATATCCATTTCCCCGGAACCTATCATGAAGTCGACATGTGTCAAACTTTGATTCAAACCGTTGGCCTGCAGCTGATCAGAGTCCATTTCTTTTCCGCCGTCGAGACAAAACGCATAGGCACTTCCGATTGCCAGATGATTCGAAGCATTTTCATCGAATAATGTATTATAGAATAAAATATTGGAATTAGAGATTGGAGAATCATGCGGCACCAGCGCCACTTCGCCAAGATAATGTGAACCTTCATCTGTATCGACAAGCTGTTTCAGCATTTCTTCGCCTTGTTCAGCAGATACATTTGTAATCCGGCCGTCTGTAAATTCAATCGTGAAACCGTCAATAATCGTGCCTGCATAGCTAAGTGGTTTTGTACTTTTTACAATACCGTTGACACCTGTTTTCAACGGAGCTGTAAATACTTCTTCAGTGGGCATATTCGCCATGAATTCATTGCCTGCCTGATTGACGCTCCCCGCTCCGCACCATAAGTGCTTTTCAGGAAGCTCTATTGTTAAATCAGTTCCTGGAGCTGTATAATGGAGTTTATGATAATGTTTACCATTCAGATAATCCACTTTCTCATGCAAGTTTTCATTGTGCCGGCGCCATGCATCAACTGGTCCCGGCTGATCAGCCCGAACAGCGCGCAGGATAGCATCCCACAAGGCAGGGACTTGTTCGTTTGCGGCTAAATCCGGGAAAATCTTTGCCGCCCAAGCGACGGAGGGAGCAGCAATGACTGTCCAGCTGAACTTATCAGCCTGCATAGCTTGTCGGAATTTGCTTAGAGCTTTACTGGCAGCCTTCTGACTGTCACGTATTCTGCTGGACTCGATACCATTCAGTAAGTCAGGATCCTGTGATACGATTGACATGAAAGCGGCCCCTTTTTCAGCCAGCTGTTCACGTTCCATCTGTTTCCAGGACGGAAATTCTCCAAAGGAATCAGCCGGTGCCTTTTCATAGCGCAGGCGTGTCACTGCATCATCTGTCCAGTCTACGAAAACTTGCCGTGCACCTGCTTCATAAGCTTTTTCGACAATCAGCCGAACAAATGAAGTGATTTCGGTAGAAGCGCTGATGAATAAATATTGGTCGTGCTGAATATTTACACCTACCTTCACAGCTAAGTCGGCATAATTAGAAAGTTGCTCTTGGAATTGATTCATCATGACATCTCCTTTTTACGTATTATGAACATACTATCAATCATGAATTGAAGTTCGCAACGTTAAAGTAACTAAGATAGGTTGAAATACTCGGAAGTTCCTATAAAAAGTCGTCAGTTTGCCCTAAAGAACAGGGCTTGATGGCCGAAGTAATAAGAAGAATGTAGTACTTGGAGGCTGTATGTATGGATTTATCCACTATTATAGGTTTAGCGTTAGGATTTATTGCGTTACTGGTTGGTATGACTCTAAAAGGAGTAACACCCGACGCACTATTGAATCCAGCCGCTATCCTGATTATCATCGCAGGAACGATTGCTGCAGTAGTTATCGCATTTCCTATGAATGAGCTAAAAAAAATACCAAAGTTATTTAAAATTATTTTCACCCAGCAAAAGCTTGCGTCAGATGCTGAACTGATCCGTCTGTTTTCCTCCTGGGCTGATATCGCACGCCGTGAAGGATTGCTCGCACTCGAAGCGAAAACAGATGAAATTGATGACCCATTTTTGAAGAACGGACTGGGTTTGGCGATTGACGGACAAAATGCTGATTACATACGTGATGTACTAAGTGAAGAAGTGGAAGCAATGCAGGAACGTCATTCTGTCGGCGCGTTAATCTTTTCGCAGGCCGGAACATACGCACCTACATTAGGGGTGCTTGGGGCGGTTGTCGGACTGATTGCCGCACTAAAGGACATGAATAATATTGATGCATTGGGACATGCGATTTCTGCGGCATTTATCGCCACATTGCTCGGTATCTTCACAGGCTATGTTTTATGGCATCCATTTTCTAATAAGCTTATACGAAAATCAAAAGAAGAGGTACGACAAAGAACGATGGTGATTGAAGGGATTCTTTCTGTGCTCGAAGGGGAAGCGCCCCGTGTCATCGAACAAAAGCTGGCATCTTATTTATCTGTAGAAGACCGGAAGAAGCTGGCTATTGACGGCGGCGAAGGAGCTGGTAAAGTTGGCGAAGAAGCGTAAGAAAAAGAAACATGAAATAGAACATATCAACGAATCGTGGCTGTTGCCCTACGCCGATTTGCTGACGCTGCTGCTGGCGCTGTTTATCGTACTGTTTGCGAGCAGTTCGGTAGATGAAGGGCGGTTTGCGGAAGTGTCGAAAGTTTTCAGTGAAATATTCGAAAGCGGCAGCGGAATTATGAGTGAGAATGCGCCGACCACTACGCCTGTTCCGGACGATTCGGTAGGCGAGCTGGATGAAAACTCTTCTTATATGGAAGATCAGAAGTCTCTTGGTGAGACACAAGATGATTTGGATGAGTATATTGCGGTGAATGAACTGGAAAATCAATTTGACACTAAGCTGACAAATGAAGGATTATTGCTGACGATTCGTGACAGTGTACTGTTCAAGTCAGGGGAAGCTGCCATCAGGCCTGAGTATAAAAGGCTGGCTAACGATATTTCTAAGCTGCTGGCACTCGACAGACCGCGTCAGGTCGTCATCACGGGACATACAGACGATATACCAATCAATAATGCGCAGTATTCCTCTAACTGGGAACTGAGCGTCATGCGTGCTGTGGAGTTTCTGAAGATCATCGTTCAGAACAATGAAGTAGATCCCAATCTGTTCAGCGCAAAAGGGTATGGGGAGTACAAGCCGATCGTACCGAATGATACAGTAGAAAACCGCAGTAAAAATCGCCGGGTGGAAGTGCTGATTCAGCCGCTCGTACTGAAGGATGGAACACCTGTATCACCGCAATAAAAAAGCGACTCCCATATGGGAATCGCTTTTTTTTTAATTGCGCATAGAACCCAGTTCTGCTGCAATTGCCTGCATTTCATTCGGTGTGATGTTTTCGCGTTTCATGACCATGTCATACATATATTTCAAGTCGTCATACTGCTCTGTGCTGAAGTTATCAGACTTCATCGCATCAACATTTACCATACGAAGCTTTTCTTTAATTTTTTCAATCATGTATGAAATATTCTCAGGTGATTTTGTAGATAAATCCATGTCTGTACCGCCTTTCTGTCTTATGAAATCCATCATTTCACGAAAGTGATAAGCTGTCAACTGAACTGTGAATGGTTATTTGCGTGCTTCTTCACGTTCATCATCAATTTTCTTCTTGAAACGTTTTGTTTCCATCACGACAATACCCGACAACCCAAGTAAACCGATTAAGTTCGGAATGGCCATCAAGCCGTTTAATACGTCTGCTAAAATCCATACGAGATCCAGTGAAGCCGTTGCGCCCACGTAGATGAACAGTACGAATACTACGCGGTATGCAAGAACCGCTGCACGGTTAGGGAAGAGGTACTGGAAACATTTCTCTCCGTAATAACTCCATCCCAAAATAGTGGATGTAGCAAAGAATACCAGTCCAATAGAGACTAAAATGGGTCCAATGCCTCCAAGGAATGATCCAAATGCCTGTGCTGTCAATGCACCAGCGTCAATGGAAGTATCCTTCCATTGATTACTCATAACAATCGTAACACCCGTTATTGAACAAATGATCAGCGTGTCGAACAATACTTGTGTCATAGAAACAAGCGCCTGGCGTCCAGGAAGGTCTGTACGTGCTGCAGCAGCCGCGATTGGTGCGGAACCGAGACCTGCCTCGTTAGAGAATAATCCTCGGGCTACACCGAAACGAATAACTGTACCAATTGCTCCGCCTGCAACTGCCTGACCTGTAAATGCATCCGTGAAAATCAGACCGAATGCCGCTGGAACTTGCTCAATATTTAAGACCATAACAATCGCACCGGCAATGAAATAAAATAAAGCCATAATTGGCACGAAAAATGCTGTTACCCGGCCAATTGACTTGATGCCGCCAAGAATAACGAGTGCACCGAACAGAAGCAATGCAATTCCTGTAATATAATGCGGCACTGCAAATGTACTGCTCATGACATCTGCGACGGCTTTCGATTGCGTTCCGTTCCCGATGCCAAAAGCAGCCAAGGCGCCAAACAGTGCGAATAATACGCCGAGCCATTTTTGCTTAAGACCATGTTCGAGGTAGTACATCGGACCGCCGGCCATTAAGCCGTTTGAATCTTTGACACGATACTTAACAGCTAAAATTGCTTCACTGTACTTTGTTGCCATACCGAAGAATCCGGCCAGCCACATCCAGAAAATCGCACCCGGTCCCCCCGCCACGACAGCAGAAGCCACCCCGACGATGTTACCTACACCAACTGTTGCAGCCATTGCAGTCATCAGTGCCTGGAATTGGGAAATATCTCCGTCTGCTTTTTTATCGTGCTTTCTCGAAAAAACTTGTTTAAGTGAATAGGGCAGTAAACGTAATTGTATAAATGTTAAGCGCATAGATAAATAAATTCCGGTACCAATCAGTAAGATGAGCAGCGGGGGTCCCCAAATCAAATCAGACGCACTGGTCAAAAACTTCTCTATCGAATCCATTTCATCCCCTCCAATTTCTCTTAGTATTTGTATATGTTACAAAAGTCGTCTGAATCAACTCCTCTCTACAGTTTGTTATATGTATATGTTATTGTTAATAATCCAAAAAATAGAACGATTCGTCAAGCCTTTTTTCAATTTAGTGCAACAAAGATTGTTTGGTAACCGGCAGTATGGGTATAATGAAGTGAGACGTAAACGTGAACAAGGAGGCGAAATGTATGGGTTCAAGTAAATTCGGGAGATATGTTTTAGGCGGCGCATTACTTGGTGCAGCGGTAAGTATGCTGGATCGCGCAACTAGACAGCAGACGATTACGACAGCAAGAACGTCGTATGAGAAAGTATTATATTACAAAGAAAATCCAGACATTGTAAAAAATGAATTCCAAGAGAAAAAAGAAAAAATGCAAACACTCATTGAACAAGTGAAAGGTGATGTCAATTATATCAAATCACAAGTTGATGAAATCAAGACGCTGACTCCGCAAGTGAAGGAGATGTTTGCGGATACAAAAGAAGCATTTTCCGATTCAAAATCGGAATACGAACAAATTATAGAAGATGATTCTACAGCTGCATCCACTGCTTCAGCAAATAAAGATGCAACGCTGCCTCCGATGGTCCAAAAAAAAAACGTAATACCTCTGGAGAATCAATAACAGTAAAAAAAATAAATGAAAGGGGGACACATCAGTTGAATCAACAAAAAAGTGCCCCTCCTTCAGATTCTGAGCCTGAATCAAACACTGAAAAAGTAAAAGAGTTTATTCAGGATATAAAGGACGGAGAAGAAGATGATTTTAATCCGTCTACTACGAGCGGGTTTTTTAAACATTTGATTATCCGTATGAAAGAATTGGATATTTCAGCGGCCGGTTCACAATTGGCTTTCTTTTTCCTTTTGTCATTATTCCCGCTATTAATCTTTCTTTTTACGTTACTGCCATACTTACAGTTAGATCAAAGTCAAATCTTTTTATTCATCCGTGAGTATGCTCCTGAAAGCACAGCTGCTTTAATTGAAGGGGTCCTCTCCGAAGTGCTTGACAATAGAAGCGGCGGCTTGCTGTCTATTGGTATTTTAGCGACGATCTGGTCAGCATCAAAGGGCATGGGGGCTGTAACAAAGGGGTTAAATCTGGCGTATGAAGTGGACGATGATAGAAACTTCTTCGTGACTAAGGGGTTATCGATTGCCTTTACGATTATGCTGATTGCAACGGTTATCGTTGCATTGGTGTTACCGATCTTTGGTGAACCGATCGGGAAGTTTGTATTCTCATTCATGGGGTTGGAGGATTCATTCCTGACAATATGGACAGTTGTGCGTTTTCTCATTCCGCCATTCCTGATTTTTGCAGTATTTTCTCTTCTGTACTGGCTCGTGCCAGGCATCAAGCTGCATTTTAAAAGTATACTTCCGGGCGCTGTATTTGCGACAATCGGATGGATTCTTACTTCACTCGGCTTCTCGTTCTATATTAGTAACTTTGGGAGCTATGCAAACACATACGGAAGTATTGCAGGAATCATCGTGTTAATTATGTGGCTTTATTTATCAGCCATTATTCTGCTGCTCGGCGGTACGATTAATGCGGTAATGAAAAAACGGTATGACCAAAAACATCCGGCGGCTTCATAAAAAGAGACTGGGACATAATATGAAAAAAGCGTAAAGGAGTTTATTTATTCCCTTACGCTTTTTTATGTCTATTTTTTAATAAATACTTTGCAAAGCATTTGAGTGGACCGGAGCGGAAAAAGGCCGACTCCTGCGGGATTTAGCGCGAATGTTGAGACCCCGCAGGAGCGCCAGCGACGAGGAGGCTCAAGCGCGCCCCGCGGAAAGCGTGCCTTTTGGAGCGCAGGGGAACGGACTTTATTTTTAGTTTTGTCCCAGCCTCTTTTCTTATTGAATTTTATTGAGCATACGCAAGCCGTTCAGAATGACCAGGATGGTACTGCCTTCATGTCCGATTACACCCATCGGCAGATCGACTACCTGCATGAAGTTTGAGATGATCAGAATCGCGATTACAGCTATTGAAAAGAATACATTTTGCTTAACGATCCGCTGCATCTTTCTGGAAAGCTTAATAGCGTAAGACAGCCGGTTTAAATCATTCTGCATTAGAACGACATCTGCAGTCTCAAGCGCTACATCTGTTCCTTCGCCCATTGCAATACCTGACGTGGCGGTGGCGAGCGCAGGTGCGTCGTTAATGCCGTCGCCGACCATCCCGACAGTGCCGTGCTCTTGTAATAATTTTTTGAGGTGAACCACTTTCTCTTCCGGCAGACACTCCGCTACGTACGAGTCCATCCCCACCTCGCCGGCAATTGCATGGGCAGTCTTTTCATTATCGCCGGTCAGCATGACGGTCCGAAGTCCGAGTGACTGAAGTGATTTAATGGCAGAGATTGCTTCTTCCCGCAAAGTATCCTGCAAAGCAGCCAATGCGACGATCCCTTCTTCATCCCTCATGAAAATGACGGTTTTACCTTCATTGGCAAGCGCAGACGCTATATCGTTCTGAAACTCTCTCGCCAGCTCTGGCCCAACGAATTTAGGATTCCCGATACGAATGTCACCTGATGCGGTTTCTGCCTTAATACCGAACCCGGGGACGTCTTCGATATGAAGATTGCGTTCAGGCTCCACTCCGAGCTCAGTCGCATAGCTAATGATTGCTCTCGCCAGCGGGTGATTGGACATGGATTCCACACCTGCAAATAAAGCAAGGGTTTCATTTTTATCTGCGCCTTCACGTACGATAAAATCCATCACTACAGGCTTGCCTGTCGTCAGTGTTCCGGTCTTATCAAATGCGAATGCCTTCAATGAACTTAAGTGCTCTAAGTGCACGCCGCCTTTAAATAACACACCTTTTCTCGCTCCGTTGGAAACAGCCGCAAGTGTTGCGGGCATAATCGAAGCCATTAATGCACAAGGGGAGGCAACTACTAATAAGACAATCGCACGGTAAAATGTAGTGGTCCAATCCCAGCCAAACAGGAAGTGGGGAAGGAACATCATAATAACTACTGCCGCCAATACGATTTTTACATAAGAACCTTCAAAGCGTTCAATAAATTGCTGGGAAGGGGACTTCTCACTTTGTGCATTTTGCACCATAGTTATGATTTTTTGGAAAAGTGTCTCCGAGCTTGGCTTGGTCATCGTCATGCGGATTGCCCCGCTGATATTCACTGTGCCTGCAAATAGCTCATCATGTTCCTGCTTTGTTACTGGAATGGATTCACCGTTGATAGCAGACATATCAACCGAAGTGATGCCGCTAAGCACTTGGCCGTCCACGGGGATTCTTTCACCCGGTTTAACCAGCAGCACAGCGCCGATTGACAGCGACTCGGTAGGGACCTTTTTTTCACTGCCGTCCTCCATGATCAGCCACGCTTCTTCAGGCTGCATTTCCATTAAAGAAGAAATTTCTTTATGACTCTTATTAAGTGTATAGGTTTCCAGTGCGCCGCTGATAGCAAATATGAAAATAAGGATCGCGCCTTCTGCCCAATAACCGATAATCCCTGAACCGATAGCCGCAAAAACCATCAGCATCTCAACGTTTAACTCTTTATTCTTTATCGTTTCCTCGATGCCTTCCTTAGCTTTTGCGTAGCCTCCTATTAAGAACGCCGCGATATATAGCGTGATGGAAACAGTATCAGCGCTATTTTTGCTTAAAAGCCATGCTGCTAGAATGAGAATACCGGATAGTATGGCTGCGATAAGTTCAAATCGCGCAGACCAGTCAATCGTCTGTTCCTGTTTATCAGGCTGTTCTTTCGCAAATGTAGTCATTATATCTCCTCCTAATTGATAATGAAATTCACTTTCAAAACTCTGATTAAAGCAGTAAAGTCGACTCTACGTTAGTAGAGCCGACTTTACGGGCATTAAAATAGAATGAATATGAAGTTGTAATAGTTATTATCTACAGTATATCATTTCTCAAAGAGAAGTGATACTCAAATGACCAATTAATGCAAATTAGTTGAAAAGGTATAAAAGTGACAGGATGAAAGGTGAGTCAGGGGAGCGTCTTTCGCTGAAGATTTAATTTATCCATACGTACATGTCAATTTTCTAATTTCAAAAAAACAGCGAACGGTCATGACCGTTCGCTGCCTTTTTATTAGCTGAATACTTTTTCTTTGAATTGAGATAGCTTTTCGAGTGAAGATTTATCGACGTCAGCGTGGAGACTATTCCCGTGAGAGTCCATTGTCACGACTGCAGTGAAATCTTCTACGCGTAAATGCCACAGCGCCTCTGGAATACCGAACTCCAGCAAGTCTACGCCTTCTACTTCTTTAATACAGTCAGCATAATACTGTGCAGCGCCGCCGATTCCATTCAAGTACACTCCGCCGTGCTCCTGAAGAGCTGCGAGAGTTTTAGGCCCCATGCCGCCTTTACCGATGACAGCGCGGATACCGAACTTTTTCATGATATCTCCCTGATATGGTTCTTCACGAATGGAAGTGGTCGGGCCGGCAGCTTTAATTTCGTACTTGCCTTCTTCGTTTTTGAGAACTACCGGACCGCAGTGATAGATGACTTGACCGTTTAAATCGACCGGTGCGTCATTGTCCATCAAGTGCTTATGAATCGCATCGCGGCCAGTGTACATGCGGCCTGAAATTTTCACCACATCACCTACGCGCAGATCACGGATTTCTTCTTCCGAAATCGGCGCCTGCAGGTGAACAATACGTGCGGTAGATTTTGTTTCTTCTGCCGGCTGCTCGAATGCGATTTTCTCGCCTTCATTATAATGCCAGTCCATAATATCGCCGGTTTCTGCATTGATGTTCACTGCCATACGGCGGTATGCCCAGCAGTTATATGCGACGGATACGTAGAAGCTGGCAGGAATGCGGTGCATAACGCCGATTTTACATCCAAGCAATGTCGCTTCGCCGCCAAAGCCCATTGTGCCGATACCAAGATGGTTTGCTTTTTCCAGCACATACTCTTCAAGCTGTGCCAGTTCTGGAACAGGATTACGGTCTGTTACGTCACGGAAAAGCTGTTCTTTAGCCAAATCATACCCTGAAGAGCGGTCGCCGCCGATCCCAACGCCGATGAATCCGGCAGAGCAGCCTTGCCCTTGTGCCTGATAGACGGAATGAAGGATACATTTGCGGATGCCATCCAAGTCGCGTCCCGCGCGGCCAAGGCCTTCTAATTCAGTAGGCAGACTGTACTGGATGTTCTTGTTTTCACATCCGCCGCCTTTAAGAATTAGTTTTGCTTCGATATAATCTTCTTCCCATTGTTCAAACTTTACAACAGGCAGGCCGATGCCCAAGTTGTTCCCGCTGTTGTCGCCAGTTAATGAGTCGACAGCGTTCGGGCGAAGTTTCCCTTTTTCCGTAGCTGCCTCAATGGCCCGCACGATTGCAGCTTTGATCTCCAATTGGTTCACGCCGACCGGAGTTTTGATCTTAAATGTAGGCAGGCCTGTATCCTGACAAATCGGGGACAGTTTATCGTCCGCCATATTGATGTTCTTTGCGATAGTATCCAAGCTCATTGCAGCGCTTGTGCCTTTATTTTCTTTTTCTTTTGCAGCAAGAATTGCGCGCCGAACGTCTTTCGGCAAGTTCGTAGACGTTTCGCAAACCAGGTCATACATACTCTTCTCAAGTGTCTCTATGTACATCTCAAAATCCCCCGTTAGTATATGTTATTTTTTAGTGCTGTCCATCTGTTCTTCTAATTCATCGAGTAACATGATCAAACGATCTATATCCTTTAGGTCGGTGTTTTCAGGTTCAATTGCCTCCAGGGTTTCAATGAATTGGTTGAATCGATTTTTCAGTTCAACGACTTGGTCTTTATTCTGTGAATTGTCCATACGTCCACCTCTTTCTGTCATTGATATCGTATACGAAAAGGCCATTTTTTTCAATCTGATTCTGTCGGAACACTTGCAAACTATTATGAAAGATATCAAATACAAATTATTTTATATAAACGCTTTACAAATGACTGAATAGTTGGTATAGTATGATTAATCAAAAGAAAAGGAGGTCGTAGTTATAAAGACGAATCGAATCCTAGACACGTGACAACGAAGGAGGGGATCCGTAACAGTCCAATAGAGGGAAGTACATTGGATAACTACGAATATAAAATGCAAATTGAAGATGAAACAAATAATTAGAGACCTTATCTGTTGTCGGTAATCCTGCAGATAAGGTCTCTTATTTATTGTGTAACAGTATTTCCTTTCTCATATTCCTGCACTAACTGATCAAGTGAATGAAATTTATACCCTTGCTTCTTCGCGTCTCTAATGAAGTGAGGCAACGCTTCAGCATTATCGGAGGAGACGGTATGCATTAAGATTACGGCTCCCGGATGAAGCTGATTCATCAGCTCATTGTAGGCATAGGCTTTTCCCTTTGGCTGATCCCGATGCCAGTCGATGAATGCAACGGACCAGAAAATATGCCGATAACCAAGTTCATTTCCTTTTTGCAGTAACTTTGCATTAAATACACCTTCAGGCGGCCGGGCGTAGATCGTGCGCTTTTGACCTGTCGCAGCATAAAGAATTTCGTCCAGCTTCTTCCATTCCTCTTCCATTTGCTGTTCAGATATGTTTGCCATATTTGGATGGTCATACGAATGGTTTCCAATACCGTGTCCATCCTTCACCATGCGTTTAACCAAATCGCTTGCGCTTTTTACATAATGGCCGGTCAAGAAAAACGTAGCAGGTGCCTTTTCTTTTTTCAATGTATCCAGAATGCTTTCGGTATATCCATTTTCATATCCATTGTCAAACGTCAGATACACGACTTTCTTATCTTCTTTCCCTTTATAAATTGCCCCGTAATCATCAAGCAATTTATCCAGCTCTGCACCGGCAGAAGGGGGAACTCCGTCCGTAGCCTTTTTAAATCCCCAATGAAATTCCTGTGCCTGTACCGTGAATGGGTTCATGACCACTCCGAACACCACTAAACACGATGCCAGTAAAATTCCTGACAGATGATGAGCCATTGTGCACCACTCCTTTTCAATAAGCATGTGCCAATACACTCTTTGTATGTATGGAAATAAACAAAAAACGTTTGCCAACACGTCAGCACGTCTTGACAAACATTCTTGGTCATTTCAATAAATTTTCAAGCGCTGGACGCAATGAAGGATAATCAAATGTAAATCCGTTGGCAAGCAGTTTTTGTGGCAACACGTGCTGCCCTTGCAAAACAACTATACTCTTTTCACCTAATGCCGCTTTCATTGCGAAGCTGGGAACTGGGAACCAATGCGGCCGGTGCAGGACTTTCCCAATCGTTTTACCAAACGCATTCATATGCATCGGGCTTGGAGCCACGACATTAACCGGACCTTCCACTGCCTTATTTTCCAATGAGAAAATGATTGCATTGGCAACGTCTTCTACATGTACCCAAGAAAACCACTGATTGCCTGAACCGATTTTGCCGCCTGCAAATAATTGATAAGGCAGTTTGATCAGTGGGAGTGCACCGCCGTCTTTACCAAGCACTATTCCAAAGCGTGTGCAGACAGTGCGTACACCGAGTTCAGCTGCCTGGCGGGCAAGCCCTTCCCAATCATAGACGGTTTTGGCGAGAAAATCATCACCGACTGCCGTCGAGTCTTCAGTATATTGAGCAGTGAGCGAAGGCGGATAAATTCCAATCGCGCTCGCATTCACTAATACTTCTGGTTTAGCTGGCAGCACCCGCATGATGCGTAATACTTCTTGTGTAGCCGTCATCCGACTGTCGCGGATTTGCTTTTTTCGTTCTTCTGTCCATCGCCCGTCATCAATGGAGACTCCCGCTAAATTAATGAATGCATCCACGTGTCCCGCTTCATTTTCAGGCGAAGCGTGATCCGTCAGCCATTGAACATATTGAACTCCATTATGGTGTGAAGAAGGCTTGCGGGTAAAAATAATGACTTCATGACCTTTTTTCTTTAATTTCTCAGTTAAGATGCTGCCAATGAATCCTGTTCCCCCTGTTATAACCACTCTCATAACAGATTCCCTCCATTCTCCTGAAAATTAATACACTATTGCTGACCGCCACCGTAAGAAGCGTTATACTAAAACAAAGTAGGTGATGGAAACGTGCCGCTTATTACCAAAATATCACAACAAAAACGAGATAGCGAACGTTATAATATTTTCCTTGACGGTCAATATGCTTTCAGTGTCCATGAATCGGTGCTGGTGAAATTTGAACTTACAAAAGGAATGACACTGGACGACTGGGCATCGGATGAAATTGTCTATGCAGATCAGATTGAAAAAGCGTTTAACAGAGCGCTTCATTATTTATCATTTCGAATGCGAAGTGAAATGGAAGTCAAAAAGAAGCTGCTTGAAAAAGACTACGGAGAAGCAGTTGTCCTCGAAGCGATTGTAAAATTAAAGCGATTAGGCTTTTTAGATGATGAAGCATTTTCTGAAGCGCTTGTTCGTACAGAAAAAAACAGTTCGTTGAAGGGTCCGCGTGCGATTCAGCAATCCCTTTATAAGAAAGGTATACCCAAAGAACTTCAAACTCAAGCATTGGAGGAATATACAATGGAAGATCAACTGGCTAATGCAATGAAGCTTGCTGAAAAAACGATGCGTTCAAACAGTCAGCAGCCGCCTGCACAAGTGAAGCAGAAGATTCAAAACACATTAGCAAGAAAAGGATTTTCCTATCAGCAAATATCAGAAGTTCTCAGCAATGTAACGATTGAACGTGATGAGGATGAATGGTCCGAAATTACGTCCGCATTTGGGGAAAAGGCATGGAGACGCTATCAAAGCAAATATGCCGGCTCTGATCTCAGACAGCGTGTGAAACAATCGATGTACCAAAAAGGGATTCCGCTGAGTCAGATTGACCAATTTATTGAAATGAAAAGGAATGAAGAAGATGGATACTGAAAAACATTACAGTAAAATGAATGAAAATGAACTTCGCACTGAAATTGCGAATCTTATGGAGAAAGCGCGTAAAGCGGAACAGATGGGCATGGTCAGTGAATATGCAGTGCATCAAAGAAAAGCAGTGCTCGTTCAGTCCTACCTTGTCGACCCCGCGACGATTAAGCCCGGCGAAATCTACCGGATTGAAGGGGATGACGGTGTTTTCTTCCAAGTGGATTATCTAAAAGGATTGTTCGCCTGGGGCTATCGCTTAGGCGGAGAAAAAGCAGAGGAAGCCTTGCCGATTGCTATGTTGAAAGACGTGAAAAGCGGAAAATAAACTAAAAGAGCGCTCGTGCATCTGCACGAACGTTCTTTAGTTATTGGGAGCAAAATTCAGCTTTTTTCGAAGTTTTTCTTCTGAGAAGATCCAGCCAGTATAAGAATTGACTACTTCGAGATCTTCATTGACATGCGCAACCGCCACGAACGGATAATATCCTTTACTGCGGTAACGTAAATCAATCAGGCGTACTTCGTAAATGTCATCGACTTCCGAAATTGACCAGCGATACAGAGGGGAGAACGAAACAAATGCCTGCATGTTCTGATCTTTGAGAGCTGCCTCGACTTGAGGAGACATTGGCATAGTTTCACGGTCAAAACGATCGTATAATGTAATCGAACGGCCGTATGCCCGTCCTACATAATGATTTACATCTGTCGTAGCTGCGATCCGCCATTGGAAGAAGTTCATTGTCGGTGCAATAAATATTTCTTTCGCATTTGGAATGGTCTTCTTTACAGCATGTTTTACTGCACGTTTGACAGCGAAACGCAACAGATAGTAGAGAAATATGACGATATAGAGTGTAGACATCGTAACGACAGGCTCTGTGCCAACTATCCACGCCGTGATTGCAATCACGTGAAGTCCGAAAATAATCGGATCAAATGTATTGATAACACCGATGGCAACCCATGTCTGAGAAAATGGCCGAAGAGCCTGTGTGCCATACGAGTTGAATATATCAACAAATACATGTGTAAATACCGCTAAAAATGTCCAAGCCCATACATGGAGAAAGATTGCTCCCGGAATAATGAACGTTAACAAAATGGAAATAAGCAGCGGCCATAGCATAACAGCTGGTACTGAATGTGTAATGCCGCGGTGATTACGTAAATAAACAGCGTTGTTCCGCAGTTTCAGCACGGTATCAATGTCAGGAATTAATGAACCGACCATTATACCCGCAAAAACAGCGCTCATTGTGGCGGGCTCAGTGGCTACAACGGTATCCGCCAGTGCAAGCCCGCTGATTGCGACTCCCATCACAATATGTGTGCCTGTATCCAAATTATCACTCCTTTACCGGAAGAGTTATATGCTATTAATAATTATATACCCTTTATCAAGATAACTAAAAGTATTTACATGAAGAAGTGAGGTCCCTATGCAAATCATTGAACAGAAGAAGGCTTTCCAAGACGCCTTATTGGGCTGGTATGAAGCTGAAAAAAGAGACTTGCCCTGGAGAAGAACCGATAATCCTTACTATATTTGGATCTCGGAAGTCATGCTGCAGCAGACGCGCGTAGAAACCGTTATCCCGTATTATGAACGTTTCATTGAAAGATTTCCGACTATGCAGGATTTGTCAGATGCACCGGAAGAGGATATTTTGAAAATGTGGGAAGGGCTCGGTTATTATTCCAGAGTGCGTAATTTGCAGTCGGGTGTGCGCGAAGTAGTTGAAACGTATGGAGGACAAGTGCCAAATAACCGAAAAGAGATTTCCACGTTAAAAGGAGTAGGACCTTATACAGCAGGTGCTATTTTAAGTATTGCCTATGGTGTGCCGGAACATGCAGTGGATGGAAATGTTATGCGGGTGCTGTCGAGAATTTTATTGATTGAAGAAGATATCGCCTTGGCGCGCAATAAAAAACTGTTTGAACAAGCCGTGATGGAATTAATATCCGAAGAAGATCCATCTTCCTTCAATCAGGCGCTGATGGAACTAGGAGCGACAATCTGTACGCCGAATCCTCATTGCCTATTATGCCCGGTCCGTGATTTTTGTATCGCATTTTCAGAAGGAAAACAACAGCAACTGCCGATCAAAATAAAAAAACAAAAAATGAAGCATGTGTCACTGGCTGCATTTGCGATTCAAAATGAAGAAGGGAACTGGCTGATGCAAAAACGACCGGACACCGGCCTGCTCGCAGGCTTATGGGAATTCCCGATGACGGAGCTGCAGGATGCGCCCGCTGTCGAGACATTTGAAAAAGAGCATCATGTAAAATTAAAAAACAGTATTGAGCTGACACGGTTTTCCCACGTCTTTTCCCATATTACATGGGACATTCATGTATATCGTGCGCAGCTGGACAGTGAGCCATTCGAAAAAGATTTGCAGTTCTTCACGAAACAGCAAGTGGAAGCACTGCCTAAATCAAAACCTGTCCTGAAGATCATTGAACAGATGGAATGGTAAAAAATTCATAACCTGTCCCTGAATAAATGTCTGCCGATTGGACATCATTAGGGGTACGGAGGTGAATAATCCATGCCAAAGCAACCAAAAAACAACGCGCAGCAAGATCCATCTCAAACAGATGCAAATCAGGTGAGAAAGCAGAACGCGCAATCTGCGATGCAGCAATCGATGAATGAAGAGTTCGCTTCCGAGACGGACGTCAATCAAGTACGTCAGCAAAATGCACAGTCTGCAAAGAATATGCAGTCTTCTTCGTCCGCGATGCAATCATCTATGAACGAGGAGTTTGCATCTGAAACAGATGTCAACCAAGTGAGACAGCAAAACCGTAAATCAGAAGCGAACAAGCAGCAGGCTTCTGGAGCACGTGCAAATCAAAACAATAACTCAAACTGAATGCACGCTCCAACTACCGGTAGAAAAGGCTAACATAAGCCATTTCTACCGGTTTTCTTATGCGAAAAAGGATGCGGCAGACCTACCCGGCACAATGAATTATGAAATAGATGGTTGAATCGTTTTAAATTTGGGAACGCAGTTGGTATAATGAACAGATAGCAAGAGCGGTGGAACACAGCTCAAAGGTGGTATAGAAAATGGCAATCCCAAAAGAAGGAGAAACGATACAGATCCACAGCTACAAACATAACGGCAAAATTCACCGTGTCTGGCAAGAAACGCTCGTATTAAAAGGCACACGCAATATCATTATCGGGGGAAATGAACGCACACTCGTTACGGAATCGGATGGACGCACATGGCTGACGCGTGAACCTTCCATTTGCTATTTCCATGCAGAAAATTGGTTCAACATCATTTGCATGCTGCGTGAAGACGGTGTTTACTATTATGTCAATATGAGTTCACCGTTTGTCTACGATGAAAAATCCTTGAAGTATATTGATTATGACTTGGACGTAAAAGTATTTCCGGACATGAGCTATCTGATCCTGGATGAGGATGAGTATGCGGATCATAAACGTCAAATGAACTATCCGGAAGTGATCGATCAAATCCTGCAGGATAACTTGAACAAGCTGTTGGGCTGGATCAAACAGAGAAAAGGTCCATTTGCACCCGACTTCATTGACGTATGGACATCACGTTATGATTTCTATAAGCGAATTCAGGACGAACAGTGCTAGACCTGCTTGCATTCATGCAAGTCAGGTTTTTTTACTAGGAGGGGCAGAATGGGTGAAAGCATTAAACGCTATCTTCAATTTGTAAAGCCGTATAATTGGCAAATTGTCCTCACCGTTCTGATCGGTGTTGTGAAATTTTCCATCCCTTTGTTTTTGCCATTATTGATTAAGATTGTAATTGACGATATTATCGGTTCGCCGACGATGAGTGACCCTGATAAAACAAAGTACTTATTTTATTGGCTTGGCGGCACCATTATCGTGTTCTTCTTAATTCGTCCGCCTGTCGAATATTATCGCCAGTACTATGCACAATATGTAAGTAATAAAATCCTTTTTGATATTCGTCAGTCATTGTACAGTCACTTGCAGAAGCTAGGTCTGCGTTTTTATTCCAATACGCGCGCGGGTGAAGTGATTTCACGCGTGATCAATGATGTCGAGCAGACAAAGAACTTTGTTATGATTGGCCTGATGAATGTCTGGCTGGATCTGGCGACGATTGTTATTGCGATCATCATCATGCTGACATTGGATGTGCAATTGACTCTCGTTACGCTGATTGCGTTCCCGTTCTATGCATTTAGCGTGAAATATTTCTTCGGCAGGCTGCGCCAATTGACGCGCAAACGATCTCAGTCGCTTGCCGATGTGCAAAGCTACCTGCATGAACGTGTGGCGGGTGTCAGTATCATCAAAAGTTTTGCGATTGAGGACAAAGAACAGGAACGTTTTGATGAAGTGAATAATAAATTCCTGGACCGCGCGATTGAGCACACGCGCTGGAACGCCAAAGCGTTTGCAGTTGTGAATACCATAACTGATGTAGCGCCATTACTCGTCATCGGCTATGCGGGCTATCAAGTCATTAATGGCTCATTATCTGTCGGGACTATGGTAGCGTTCATCGCGTTCATTGAACGGTTATATTCACCATTGCGCAGACTGGTTAATTCATCTACCTCCTTAACACAGTCATTTGCTTCTATGGACAGAGTGCTGGATTTAATGAATGAAAAGTATGATGTAACGGATCAAGAAGAGGCAAAAGCCTTGCCGCCGATTGACGGTGAAATCGAATTTGATCACGTAAGTTTTGCCTATGAAGAGGAAGAGGTTCTGTCGAATGTCAGCTTGAAAATCCGTCCGGGAGAAACGGCGGCATTAGTCGGAATGAGCGGCGGGGGAAAATCGACCATTATCAGTCTGATTCCGCGATTTTATGATGTGACAGCTGGTGCAATCCGTATCGACGGATATGATATCCGGGATATTCAAGTGAAATCTCTGCGTGATCAGATCGGGATGGTGCTTCAAGATTCAATCCTATTCAGTGATTCTGTTAAAAGCAATATACTGATGGGGAAACCGGAAGCGTCGGATGAAGAGGTAATCGCTGCAGCAAAAGCGGCGAATGCTCATGATTTCATCGAAACATTGAGTGAAGGGTATGACACGCGGGTTGGTGAGCGCGGTGTGAAGTTATCGGGCGGTCAAAAACAGCGAATCGCGATTGCACGTGTATTCCTAAAAAATCCTGCTTTGCTTATTTTGGATGAAGCAACGTCAGCGCTGGATTTGGAAAGTGAAGCGCTCATTCAGGAGTCGCTTGATCGGCTGGCCAAAGAGCGGACGACATTAATTGTCGCGCACCGTCTTTCTACGATCACACATGCAGACTGTATTTATGTGATTGACCACGGAGAATTAAAAGAATCAGGCACCCACCAGGAATTGATGGAGCAAAACGGCACGTATGCCGGGCTGTTCAATCGACAGGAACTCGGCGGATAAGTAAAACGGCAGAAGACTTAAAAAAGTCTTCTGCCGTTTTTTAATAGAATTCATCTTCGAGCACGTTTTCTTCATCTTCAAAACGTGTTTGATAGGAAGTGATTAACGTATCCAAATGTTCCAGCTGCTCTTCGTAGTTCAGCATGGAAGAGAGAACATGGAGCAGATGGTAAGATGAAAATTCTTCTTCTTCGTTTGTGATTGCAATTTCTTTTACGAAAATATTCATTACTTCCTGCCGCTGTATAAAATCGCTTTCCATCTCGTTGTCATCAAGATCGGCTTTGAGC
The DNA here is from genome assembly GCF_002109365.1 of Sporosarcina sp. P37. NCBI lineage: Bacteria > Bacillati > Bacillota > Bacilli > Caryophanales > Caryophanaceae > Sporosarcina > Sporosarcina sp. P37. The sequence continues at coordinate 1,084,238 of NZ_CP015349.1, read as the reverse complement.
TTTCCGACGAATTTCAAATGAAGCTGTTCGTGATAGACAAGCAATGATTCCAAGCGTTCCTGAATCATCATACGGAAATGCTCGGGAAGATTGATGAGTTCATTTTCAAACTTATCCAGCCGCTTAAGTACATCGTAACTGCTGCGTGTGGTCCCGATCATCTGCCGGTAAACGACGAGCCGTCTTGCCTTTGTAGCGGAAGTTTTCTTGAAGTAACTGCGCTCTTCTTTAAACAGCAAGTACAGCTGATCAATCTGAATGAGACGTTCCTTTAATTTACTCAGCGATTTCTTCATAGCAGTGTGGTCGGAAGCCTGCCGGGCGGCAAGACGGGTCCATCGAATAATTTCATCCTGTGCCTGGTGAATGGCCTGAAACAGTTTAGTTTCATACTTTGGCGGCATGAATACCAAATTCACGATGAATGCTGCGAGGACACCTACTAATATAGTACCGACACGCAGAAGTGCAAACGTTAAAAAGGCTTCATCTTTTACTTCCATTACAGCAATCATTGTAACGAGTGCAAGTGACATGGATTTTTCAAGACCCAGCTTTAACATAATCGTCATAACAATAACGGCAGCCAAACCGACTACCACTAGCTGAGGTCCGAAAATAAGTGTGAATACTACAGCGACAGTGGCGCCAATTAAGTTACCCTGCAGCTGTTCGACGATTGTTAAGTACGATCTGTAAATAGAAGGCTGGATTGCGAAAATCGCCGCAATACCTGCGAATACTGAGGTAGGCAATCCGAGTAATTGTGCGAGAAACAGGGCAAAAACAATCGCAATACCCGTTTTAAAGACGCGGGCACCAAGTTTCATTGGGTAATTCCTTTCCTAAAAAAGCTCTTTTTTGCTACTTTACAATATACGCGGGCAACGGTCAATTGTTCCAGTTCAAAGTGCTTTAAATGAACGTTCAACCGCTTCGAGTGTTTCATTTATATCCTGTTCAGTATGGGCAGTAGTCAGGAACCATGCCTCGTACTTAGACGGCGCCAGGTTCACACCATTTTTCAGCATTTCCTTAAAGAAGCGTCCGAATATCTCCCCGTCAGTTGCTTCTGCCTGCTTATAATTCTCGACAGTCACATCGGTGAAGAACAATGTGAGTGCCCCGCCCAGACGGTTAATCGTCATCTTAATATTGTATTTCTTCGCCAGTTCAAGTATTCCATCTTCAAGCAAACCGCCCAGACGATCCATTTCATCGTAAATACCTGGCTCTTGCAGCACTTCGAGACAAGCGATTCCCGAAAGCATAGATGCCGGGTTTCCTGCCATTGTACCTGCCTGATACGCAGGGCCGAGCGGAGCGACCTGTTCCATGATTTCTTTCTTCCCGCCATAGGCACCAATTGGTAAGCCGCCGCCGATAATTTTCCCGAACGCAGTCAGATCAGGCTGGTGGCCAAGCAATGTTTGTGCTGCTCCGTAATGGAAACGGAAAGCTGTGATGACTTCATCGTAAATTGTCAGAACGCCCTGTTTTCCAGCAAGCTCATGGACAAGTTCGAGGAAACTTTCCTTTGGCTCGACGATACCGAAATTCCCGACGATAGGCTCGATCAAAATACAAGCCAATTCATCGCCCCATTGTTCCATTGCCGCTTTATAGCTCTCGGGATCATTGAACGGAATCGTGATGACTTCTTTCGCGATAGATGATGGAACGCCGGCAGAATCCGGTGTGCCTAGTGTTGCTGGACCAGATCCGGCAGCGACAAGCACTAAATCCGAGTGGCCGTGATAGCAGCCTGCGAATTTCATGATTTTTGTCCGGCCGGTATAGGCTCTTGCGACACGGATTGTTGTCATGACGGCCTCGGTGCCTGAATTGACGAAACGCACTTTATCCATTCCCGGAATCGCTTCTTTCAGCATTTTCGCGAATTGTACTTCGTGGCGGGTAGGTGTACCATACAGAACACCATTTTCCGCTGCCTTTGTGATCGCTTTTGTTATGTGGGGGTGCGCATGTCCGGTAATGATTGGACCATAAGCCCCCAAATAGTCAATATATCGGTTACCGTCAACGTCATAAAAATAAGCACCTTCTGCACGTTCCATAACAGTAGGAGCCCCGCCGCCGACAGCTCCATATGCTCTTGCCGGGCTGTTGACACCTCCGACAATATGTTCCAGTGCTTCTGCGTAGATTGCTTCTGAATTTTTTCGGTTCATAAGTGAATTCCTCCAAATCAATTGTACGCTATCCATTTTAGCATTAAATGGAGTGAAGTCTCTACTTTCCGGTTGAAGTATAGGTAAATTGTAAAATTCAAATACTTCCGATACGATAAGTATGAAGTGATTTTACTATGCGACATGCTTCCATAGAATAAAGGAGGAATTTATCAGTGAATCAATTAGAAGGAAAACAAGCGCCTGCATTTACACTGCCTAATGAAAACGGGGAAATGGTTTCATTAGAAGAATTTAAAGGGAAAAACTATGTAGTATTGTATTTTTATCCGAAAGACGCAACGCCGGGCTGCACGACAGAGGCTTGTGATTTTCGCGATGCGCAGCCAGACTTTGAAGACTTGAATGCGGTAGTGCTCGGAGTAAGTCCAGACCCTGCAGCATCTCACCAAAAATTTATTGCCAAACACGGGCTGCCGTTTTCATTGCTTGTAGATGAAGATCACGCAGCAGCAGAGGCATACGGCGTGTGGAAGCTGAAGAAGAATTTCGGCAAAGAGTACATGGGAATTGAACGGTCGACATTCTTAATTGATCCAACAGGCACTGTAGTGAAAGAGTGGCGGAAGGTCCGTGTGAAAGGCCATGTGGAAGATGCGCTGACGACATTGAGACAACTGACAAAATAGGGGGCAGCCGTATGAAGGTGTTATTCACGTTTAAAATTAAAACAACCTTTAAAGAACAGCTGAAAGTGAAATATCCGGATGTTGATTTTATTTACACGACTGCAATTGATGAGGTTCCCTTAGATGATATTGAGGTCATCGTGACAGATGGAGGCGACCTGAGGGATGAACATATTGTGAAAGCGGCCGCCTTGAAGTGGGTAATGGTGGCGGCAGTGGGAGTCGATACATTACCGCTTGAAGCGCTGCAAAAGCGGAGCATCATGGTTACTAACTCGCACGGCGTACATAAAATGCCGTTAGCAGAGTCGGTATTGGCACATTTATTGTCGCTTGAACGCGGCCTGCCGGGTATTTATAAAAGGCAGCCGGAGAAAAAGTGGAAGTTGGATACGCTGCCGGGTGAGGTAAACCATTCTACGGCTATAATAGTAGGAACCGGGGCAATCGGAGGAGAAATCGGCCGGCTGCTGCAGGCATTCCATGTTTATACGATTGGCTGCAACCGTTCAGGCCATGAGAGCCCTTTTATGGATGAAACAATTTCATTAGAGGAGATTTTTGAGAAATTGCCGGAAGCGGACTATGTCATTTCTATCCTGCCGAGTACACCGCAGACGAGATGGATTTATCAGCCGGAGCATTTTCGGGCTATGAAAGATACGGCCATCTTTATGAATGTCGGCAGAGGAGATGCTGTCAAAGAGCAATATATCCTGGATGCACTGAAGCAGAATGAAATCCGTCATGCCGTCCTGGATGTCTTTGAGACAGAACCATTACCTGAAAACAGCCCGTTTTGGGAATTGCCGAACTGTACAGTGTCACCGCATATGTCAAGTCTGTCTGATCAATATGTCAAACGATCTCTTAATATTATGGATACCAATCTTAATAAATGGCTGTCAGGGGATAAAAATCTTATTAATCAAGTCGACTTGGCCAAAGGTTATTGAAGTATATCGGATGATTGGCAGAAAAGTTGACAATGTACTCCTTCATTGAGTAAACTAATTATAATGATTATAAAGAAGTAATCCTTATGAAGTGAGGTGCATTACGATGCCAGGAGTGTTCTTGAAAGATGCGCTCGTTACATTGAAAGAAAGTGGTGTTAGAATTACTCCGCAACGACATGCGATTTTGGAGTATCTGATCACTTCTCAGTCACATCCGACTGCCGATGAGATTTATAAAGCGCTTGAAGCGGATTTTCCTAATATGAGTGTAGCGACTGTATATAATAATTTACGTGTTTTCCAAAACTCAGGACTTGTAAAAGAGCTGACGTATGGAGACGCATCAAGTCGTTTTGATTTTGTAACACATGATCATTACCATATTATTTGTGACGATTGCGGAAAGATTGTGGATTTTCATCATCCCGGTCTGGAAG
>NZ_CP015349.1:0-1075000 GCF_002109365.1 Sporosarcina sp. P37 | reverse complement strand
TTGTCGAGAGGGAAACAGCCCAGACCACCAGCTAAGGTCCCCAAGTATCTGTTAAGTGGAAAAGGATGTGGCGTTGCCCAGACAACCAGGATGTTGGCTTAGAAGCAGCCATCATTTAAAGAGTGCGTAATAGCTCACTGGTCGAGTGGCGCTGCGCCGAAAATGTACCGGGGCTAAACAGATCACCGAAGCTGTGGATTGACCGAATGGTCAATGGTAGGAGAGCGTTCCAAGGGCGTTGAAGCTGGACCGGAAGGACTGGTGGAGCGCTTGGAAGTGAGAATGCCGGTATGAGTAGCGAAAGAAGGGTGAGAATCCCTTCCACCGAATGCCCAAGGTTTCCTGAGGAAGGCTCGTCCGCTCAGGGTTAGTCAGGACCTAAGTCGAGGCCGATAGGCGTAGACGATGGACAACAGGTTGATATTCCTGTACCACCTCCCCGCCGTTTGAGTAATGGGGGGACGCAGTAGGATAGGGTGAGCACACAGTTGGTTGTGTGTCTAAGCAGTGAGGTGGAGAACGAGGCAAATCCCGTTCTCATATAACACTAGGCTGTGATGGCAAGGAGATTTATCTCCGGAGTCCCTGATTTCACACTGCCAAGAAAAGCCTCTAGCGAGGCGGGAGGTGCCTGTACCGCAAACCGACACAGGTAGGCGAGGAGAGAATCCTAAGGTGATCGAGAGAACTCTCGTTAAGGAACTCGGCAAAATGACCCCGTAACTTCGGGAGAAGGGGTGCTCTGGTAGGGTGAATAGCCCGAGAGAGCCGCAGTGAATAGGCCCAGGCGACTGTTTAGCAAAAACACAGGTCTCTGCAAAATCGTAAGATGACGTATAGGGGCTGACGCCTGCCCGGTGCTGGAAGGTTAAGAGGAGGGGTTAGCGCAAGCGAAGCTCTGAATTGAAGCCCCAGTAAACGGCGGCCGTAACTATAACGGTCCTAAGGTAGCGAAATTCCTTGTCGGGTAAGTTCCGACCCGCACGAAAGGCGTAACGATCTGGGCACTGTCTCAACGAGAGACTCGGTGAAATTATAATATGCGTGAAGATGCGCATTACCCGCGACAGGACGGAAAGACCCCGTGGAGCTTTACTGTAGCCTGATATTGAATTCCGGTGCAGCCTGTACAGGATAGGTAGGAGCCTTGGATTCCGGAGCGCCAGCTTCGGAGGAGGCATTGGTGGGATACTACCCTGGCTGTATTGGACTTCTAACCCTTGCCCGTGATCCGGGCAGGAGACAGTGTCAGGTGGGCAGTTTGACTGGGGCGGTCGCCTCCTAAAGAGTAACGGAGGCGCTCAAAGGTTCCCTCAGAATGGTTGGACATCATTCGCAGAGTGCAAAGGCATAAGGGAGCTTGACTGCGAGACCTACAAGTCGAGCAGGGTCGAAAGACGGACTTAGTGATCCGGTGGTTCCGCATGGAAGGGCCATCGCTCAACGGATAAAAGCTACCCCGGGGATAACAGGCTTATCTCCCCCAAGAGTCCACATCGACGGGGAGGTTTGGCACCTCGATGTCGGCTCGTCGCATCCTGGGGCTGTAGTCGGTCCCAAGGGTTGGGCTGTTCGCCCATTAAAGCGGCACGCGAGCTGGGTTCAGAACGTCGTGAGACAGTTCGGTCCCTATCCGTCGCGGGCGCAGGAAATTTGAGGAGAGCTGTCCTTAGTACGAGAGGACCGGGATGGACATACCGCTGGTGTACCAGTTGTCTTGCCAAAGGCATCGCTGGGTAGCTATGTATGGACGGGATAAATGCTGAAAGCATCTAAGCATGAAGCCCCCTTCAAGATGAGATTTCCCATTACGCAAGTAAGTAAGATCCCTCAAAGATGATGAGGTGGATAGGTCTGGGGTGGAAGTACGGCGACGTATGCAGCTGACAGATACTAATCGATCGAGGACTTAACCTATTATAAAAAGAAATTACTTGAAATACCCAATGTCTTTTATTCAGTTTTGAGTGAACAAAGAGTGTTGAAAAAACACTTGACATTCCCACTCAGTTTGGTATAATAATCATGGCTTTAAAAACAGTTCAGTGACGATGGCAAAGAGGTCACACCCGTTCCCATACCGAACACGGAAGTTAAGCTCTTTAGCGCCGATGGTAGTTGGGGGTTTCCCCCTGTGAGAGTAGGACGTCGCTGGTCTGTGAATCAAGTCACTTGTGTCATACCAATAATACCATTTCATATTATTCCGCAGTAGCTCAGTGGTAGAGCAATCGGCTGTTAACCGATCGGTCGTAAGTTCGAATCTTACCTGCGGAGCCATTATTGGAGAGCTGTCCGAGTGGCCGAAGGAGCACGATTGGAAATCGTGTAGGCGGTTTGCGCTGCCTCAAGGGTTCGAATCCCTTGCTCTCCGCCAGATTCACATATACGCTCTCAACTTTATACGGCCCCTTGGTCAAGCGGTTAAGACACCGCCCTTTCACGGCGGTATCACGGGTTCGAATCCCGTAGGGGTCACCATTTTAATTAATATTTCTTAGCAGCGAAAACAATTTAACCCAGGAGGATTAGCTCAGCTGGGAGAGCACCTGCCTTACAAGCAGGGGGTCGGCGGTTCGAGCCCGTCATCCTCCACCATATGTATTTCAATAGTATTGTCGCGGGGTGGAGCAGTGGTAGCTCGTTGGGCTCATAACCCAAAGGTCGCAGGTTCAAATCCTGCCCCCGCAACCAAGGTCCCGTGGTGTAGCGGTTAACATGCCTGCCTGTCACGCAGGAGATCGCGGGTTCGATTCCCGTCGGGACCGCCATTTATTACATACGCTTTTACAAGCGTCATTGTCAAAATACCATTAGTGGCTCAGTAGCTCAGTCGGTAGAGCAAAGGACTGAAAATCCTTGTGTCGGCGGTTCGATTCCGTCCTGAGCCACCATTTAATATGCCGGTGTAGCTCAATTGGTAGAGCAACTGACTTGTAATCAGTAGGTTGAGGGTTCAAGTCCTTTCGCCGGCATCCTTCTTGGTGGGGTAGCGAAGTGGCTAAACGCGGCGGACTGTAAATCCGCTCCCTCCGGGTTCGGCGGTTCGAATCCGTCCCCCACCACCATTTAGGGGCATAGTTCAACGGTAGAATAGAGGTCTCCAAAACCTTTGGTGTGGGTTCGATTCCTACTGCCCCTGTTTCCTTAAATTAATTATTGTGGCGGGCGTGGCGAAGTGGTTAACGCATCGGATTGTGGTTCCGACATTCGGGGGTTCGATTCCCCTCGTCCGCCCCATACAACTGAAAATATTGAACATTTATTTCTTTACTATAAGTGATTATAACATGGCGGGCGTGGCGAAGTGGTTAACGCATCGGATTGTGGTTCCGACATTCGGGGGTTCGATTCCCCTCGTCCGCCCCATTAATGGGGTATAGCCAAGCGGTAAGGCAACGGACTTTGACTCCGTCACTCGTTGGTTCGAATCCAGCTACCCCAGTAGCTTTTGCGGAAGTAGTTCAGTGGTAGAATACGACCTTGCCAAGGTCGGGGTCGCGGGTTCGAATCCCGTCTTCCGCTCCACTATGTTGGCGGCATAGCCAAGCGGTAAGGCACGGGTCTGCAACACCCTTACCACCGGTTCGATTCCGGTTGCCGCCTCCATATTTTATATAGTTTTTTACACGTGCCCGAGTGGTGGAATGGCAGACACGTCGCACTCAAAATGCGATGCCGCGAGGCGTGCCGGTTCAAGTCCGGCCTCGGGTATCATCAGATCTCGTTGAAGCGAGAATAAAGCATCTGCAAATGTTGATCTATCAACATTTGCAGATGCTTTTTATTTTGGATTCTATAATATTTGTTGGGGTGTAGACTCAATTTGATTTAGAACCTATGTTGGGTCAACGTCAAATATCGGGGTGGGGGAAATTCGCGTCATCCCAAATGCCCCTTCATATATTAATATTGAATGTTTAATAAAATCTTCGCCTGAAAGAGATCGAAACGTCGGGAACCGCGCCCATTGTGTTCCATCATTTTCGTTTTATGGTTAATCTCTTCTAATAAACCGCTGGAATAAGGGAAGATGAAGCTGTTCAGTATTACCGCTTGCCAATTCCTAAATGTCTTAACCGCCTTTTAGAATGCTTAGATCTGCTTCGTTTCCGCTTCTTGATAAAACTCCTTCAGACGTTTCCCCACCACAGCCACAGCTGTCATGGTCCAGTCAAACCATTCGCAGTACGTTTCTAACAGTTCATATACCTGCCGTACATTTTTCAGTCATCCAAAACAGCGATTCAAATACCAGCGTTCTTTTATACTCCATTTAGCCGCCGGTTTAAACAGTACATGACGCATTTGCCTGCACTTTTCCCGCCATAGGCGTGCAATTCTTTCAGCACTTGCCGCCGCACCTGATCCATCGTCCAGTATATATACCGGAAATAGTTGAACCCGTAGGCGACGATGACGGGTTAGTTCAGAGCTTTTTAACAACAGTTTGGAACTGTGCAATTTTTAGAATTTCACATTCACAATTTTCCTTCCTCATCCCATTTTCATAAAAAAATCATAACATCATACACTGGGAAAGTAGAGTTGGCAGGTCACTGAAAAATTGAATGACTGTAGCCACGATTGAGGTTTGGTTCAATAAAGTGCGGTTTCTAACCAGTTACAAAAGCCATTTAGCATAACGCTTCTATCAGAGAAGGCTTTCGCATTTACAGATTTTACTCATGTCGGATGCCCGCTGCAAATAACTGGAGCAGCAGAGGATAATCTATCAGTGGTCATAAGGAACGGAGGGGGAATATTATTGAAAAGTTTTTCTGAGGAGGCTTCATTTGAACTGCGGTTTTGGCTGCAGATCTTAGGTGATCACGGACGTTTTATGCATGATTCCTTAGCGCCGGAGGAAGTAGAAAATATTAAGACAGCTAGTTACTATATCGAATTATTTGATTATCATCTTGCAACCGCAAGGCAATCTTTGGATGAACAATCCCTTATAAAATTAACTAAAGAAGCCAAGAAAGCCAGTGAAGAAATTCGGAAGTTTAAATTATTATTGATAGAACAACATTTAGTGGGAAAGATAAAAATTTCTTTATCACCAACCTTCATAAATCACATGGTGAATGAAGTCGAAGAGGCTATACGTATATTTACCTGTCTGGAAAAGGGAGAAAAGCTGCCAACTGTACATTCACTTCATCATGACTTGTTGTGGTTATTGGATGCTGCGGGACATGCGGATGCAATTGATGAAAATTTAGACAATGTAGAAAAACAACTTAAAAAGAAAAGTGAGAAATTCGCTAAAGAGTGGGAAGCCTTTTATTTAAGTGCTATTGAGATGGCTGGGTTTTTACGTACGAATGTAATGAAGTTTCCAGCATTAGATAAATTCCACAGCAACATAAATTTAGAAATGACTATATTTAAAACGTTTCTAAAAGAATTGGAGGAAATGCGAATAAACAAAGAAACGCTTGGAACCCTGTCTCCCTTAATGGCCGATCATATGGCACGCGAGGAAACATATTATCTAATGAAACTAGCCGAAACCACTGATCTGCCATCTCCAAAAGGGGATCCAACGAAACCCAGAACTAAATCATAAGCGATGTGTAAAGTGCTGTGCCATTAAATAGCTGTTGTGTTGTAATAGGAGATGGATTTATATTGCTGAAAAGCGGTTTAGCTCCATCTCTTTTACTGGTTTGCGAAATGATATATATAATAATTATTTTGTTAATCTACTGTGAAATATTGAGGGATTGAAAGTTGGAATTTTAAAGTATGGATGATACTTACTTCTTGTAATAGTAAATGTTCTGTAAGAAAGCTACCGCAATCGGACTGGCATTAAGTTCTATTCCACACTCTCTGAAGTGTAAAAGAAATGCCAGTAAATTTAATACACTGTAAGTAATATCGAAGGATTATATGTTGGAAACATGTTTTGTATGTAAACGTACCATTAAATTATGGCATCCTTATGTGTAGTAAAAACAAGAGGGATGGGAAGATCATTTCACTTTTTGAATCTATGTTTATCTATAAATGTTTAGTGCAAAATAGAAGTACATAGTTTTGAAATGAAAAAGTACATAACATTGCAACGTAAGTTTCAATAAAAAAAGGCTTGCCAGCCTCTTCAAACTTCTCTACTGTATTGGTGTCGAATCAAAACCAGTGGAGGTTGAAAGGAATGCTGACAATGCCTGAAATTAATTGTATCAAACTAATGAGAAATCAGAAATCATTATCTATCAACAAGATATCTAAAACCTTAGGAATTAATTGGAGAACTGCTAAAAAGTATGCTGATGGTGATCTATTACCTAAAGAAGCAAAGAGAAAAAGATCGGGAATGATGTATAGAGAAAAATGGGGAGAAATTGTTGGAGATTGGCTTTGGGAAGATCAGAAGCTTAAAAGAAAAGATAGAAGAACTAATAAAGGAATTTTTAAGGCCTTGCAAGAGATGGGATTCGAGGGGTCCTATCGGACTGTTTCAAACTATATTCAAGAATGGCGTGAAGGAAGAGAAGACCTGGAGGATGAAACGAAAGACAAAAGCTATGAGAGACTCATCCATCCCCCTGCTGAGGCACAATTAGATTTCGGATTGATGCAAGCTGTGCAGGATGGAAAATACCGAGATGTTCATTGTTTGGTTATGACGCTTCCTTTTAGTAACAGTGCATTTGCCATCCCATTGCCAGCAGAAAATCAAGAGTGTCTTTTACACGGTATGAAACTTATCTTCGATCAACTTGGTGGTATTCCAAGAACAATCCGTATTGATAACATGAAAACTGCAGTGGTGAAACCAAGGAATAGAAATGAAGAGGCTGCTTTTACCCAAGAATTTTTACAGTTCGCCACTCATTATGGATTTGAACCACAAGCCTGTAATCCATATTCTGGTCACGAAAAAGGAAATGTAGAAAATAAGGTGGGATATGTTCGATATAACTTTATCACTCCGGCCCCTGTTATAGAGGACTTAGACCACTTGACAAAGCTACTGCAAGAGCAACTAACGACAGATCGACAACGTATTCACTATAAGAAGCAAGTTCCGTTACAAGAGTTACTGGAGGAGGAGCATCAATATCTTTTAGCATTACCTGAAGAAGAATATCCAGTATTCAAAGAGGAGAAAACAAAAGCGAATAAGTATGGAGAAATCACGTTAGATAAAACGAAGGTGTATGTTCCAAAAGGATATAATTACAGTCAATTATCCGTAGTGAAGTACTGGGATCGCTTTAAGGTGGTGTCTCCTCACGGAGAGCCGTTATATCAAGACAACCGACCCTATATGCATAAGAATCGCGAGATTCCTTGGCAATCCATCTTGAAAGCATGGTTGAGTAAACCACGGGCAGTAAGCTATTCACGTTATTCAGCTTATTTACCTGGTCGACTCTTTGAATATCTAAACATCTCTAATCTTTCGATTCGCAAAGAGCGTATTCAATGGATTATCGGGCTTTTAGCTACGTATGAAATGAATGAAATCAATAATCAATTCTACGAACTCTTAAGTGGTCAATCGGACGAGTTAAAAGAGCCAGATGCGCATCCCTATAACATTGATTGGAGCAAGTATGATCAGCTTCAGAGTGCTCCTCAGATTGAAGGTGAGGGGAAATGACCCAAGATTTACAGACCATGTGCAAAGCATTGCGCTTAGCGCACGTGCATGATGTTTATTCAGATATCCCATTTGAAAATTCTGCTCAATTTCTTGAAGCTTTATTAAAAAAAGAGCTGCAGTTACGGGAAGAAACGAAAGCCGAGAGATTGATTAAGAAAGCAAGATTTCTGCAAAAGAAGTCCCTTTCGGCATTTCAATGGAATGAACAGATTCATTTTCCCTCTCATATTGATTCGCAAGAATTATGTACGTTAAGTTTCATCAGGCGCAAAGAGAATGTCATTCTAACCGGTGCGCCCGGTACAGGAAAGACTCACTTAGCTACGGCCATTGGTTATGATGCGTGTAAAAGAGGGCTTGAAGTACGATTTTACCGGGTTTCAGATCTAGCAGAAGCATTGGAGAAATCCTGGCAGGAGGGAAAGTCAACGCAGTTTAGAGCGCGTTTTAAAAACGTAGACCTTATCATATTGGATGAAATGGGGTACATACCATTCAATAAGGAAGGGGCAGAACTCCTCTTTCAGCTGATTTCTGACTGGTACGAACAAAAAAGTTTAATCATCACATCAAACTTGGAATTTAGTCAGTGGAATCGCGTTTTTAGCGATTCTAGATTGACTGCAGCATTAGTAGATCGGGTGATACATCATGCCCATATATTGAATTTTACGGGAGATAGTTTTAGAGTAACAAACGCTTTATCACGTCAAAAATAATACTGAAATGAAGGCTGGCAAGCTTATGTATTTTACTTTGCATTCTTCTGCACTTTTATCTTGCAAAACACAATAAAAAGCTAAAGGAAGTCGGAACAGATTGACATGTAAGTCATTTACACATATAGTAGCTATACAAAATAAAATATTCAACTTCCACTAAGGGGAGTAGCTAATACAGTAAAGTCGTCAATACGGGATATGAATCCCCGGCTTTATTGGCAACAATTGTTGTTTGCGAGACCTTACCGATTATTTGGTAAGGTCATTTTTATTTAAGACGTTATGACCGGAATTGGTTATAGCGTCTTTTTTTATTTTTTAAAGTAATTGGAGGTTGCACTTTGAATAATTATCTAGAACTTGTAAATTCAGTCATCATTAATAAGAAAAATCACTTAATCAGCTCAGATAGTTCTTTAAAGCTAGTAGGAACGGGGAGAAGTGCATTTGTTTTCAGAATTCAATCATCAAGTAAAGCAATTAAAGTGTTCTTTCCAAATTCTGCGTACATTGCTGAAGAAGAATCTGAAATATACAATTTACTTCAAGAGGTTGATTATTTTCCAACTATTTATGAAAGCGGATTGAATTATATTGTTATGGATTACATTGAAGGTCATACACTTTTTGAATGTATGACCCACGGGATTCACATTACATCTGATCATATTAAAGAAACAGACTATGCACTGTCACTGGCTTCGGAATTAGGTTTAAATCCTTCAGACATTCACTTGCGTAATATTATCATCACTCCTAATAATAAGATAAAGCTCATTGATGTTGCACGATACAGACAACAGAAAAACTGCAAGCAATGGAGAGATCTTAAAAAAGCACATCATCAATTTTACTGTAAACGTTTCTTTCTCAAAAAAATTCCTTATTCTTTTTTGAATATCGTCGCTTTTCTTTATAAAAAGGGGCTTATTCCATTTTACAGGTTATGAGAACGTATCGTGCTTAAAGAGTAGTGATGAAATAATCATTCAGCTTTATTGCGGGCAAAATGAAAAAAATAGTAGGCTTTTGATTGTCTGTTTATATTTCAATTATGAACGGAAGAATCATCGGCCTTCTTTTTGTTTGGGTGTATAACAGGTTTTCAATTGCCTTCTTCAGGTTATGTTTTAATTCATTTCGTTTATCTCCATTTGATCGTTGTGATTGGTTAACGATCGTAATAACTAGCTGATTCACTTCATTATAGAGATCCTCCGCAGCACGTTCATACACAAACCCACGGGAAATTATATGCGGATTTGATATGATTTTACAATCCATTTTGGCTAGGGTAACTACAACAATCAGCATTCCCTCTTCTGAGAGCAATTTACGATCACGCAATACAATTTTCCCGACATCTCCAATGCCCAGTCCATCCACGAAAACATTACCAGCTTGTACCCGTCTCATTTGAGTGGCAACAGAGTTGGTAATATCTACTACATCTCCATTATTAATAATGAAGATGTTCTCACTTTTCAGGCCAACCGATTCGGCTAATGTCCGGTGTTGCTGAAGCATACGATATTCACCGTGAATGGGAATGAAATAGGTTGGCTTCAACAAGGTAAGCATGAGTTTTAATTCTTCCTGGAAAGCATGTCCTGAAACATGCATACCTGATGTGCTGCCAGATCCATAGATAACTTTGGCCCCTAAATGGAATAAATTATCGATGATGTGCGACACGCTTTTTTCATTGCCAGGTATAGGGCTGGACGCAAGAATAACGGTGTCTCCAGCCACTACAGATGCTTGACGGTAGTTTGAAGTGGATAACCGGGACAATGCTGCCATAGGTTCACCTTGACTGCCTGTACAAATAATGACAACCTCATCTGGTGCCATCCGATTGATTTCATTTGCCTCTATCAAAGTGCCATCAGGTATTGTTAAATATCCTAGTTCCGCTGCGACTGATACGATATTTACCATACTTCTGCCGAGCAAAGCAACCTTTCGATTTGTTTTTACGGCAGCATTAATAATTTGCTGAACACGATAAACGTTTGATGCGAATGTAGAGATAAATATTTTTTGGTCGGCCTTTCGAAATGCATCTTCAATATGTTCGCCAACTATACGTTCAGATTGTGTGAAACCCGGGCTTTCAGCATTAGTGCTTTCGGATAATAAAAGCAGCACCCCGCGGTTACCAATTTTAGCGAGTTTATAAAAATCCGGATACCTCCCATTTATAGGTGTTAAATCAAACTTAAAGTCGCCTGTATGCACCACAGTTCCTTCTGGCGTATGAATGGCAATACCCAGACAATCTGGAATACTATGATTTACCTCAAAGAATGTCACGTTCATCGCACCGGCTTCGATATTCGAATCGGCATTAATCATTTTAAGTTCCGTTGCACGCAAAAGCCCGTGTTCTTTCAATTTCAGTGTAATTAATCCGAGCGTCAAATTAGTGGCATACACGGGAATACTTAGCTGTTTCAGTAAGTATGGAATACCGCCGATATGATCTTCATGCCCGTGAGTTACAAGCAAGGCACGGATTTTATTTTTGTTTTTTTGTAAGTATGATATATCCTGAATAATTAAATCCACGCCTAATAGGGTTTCATCCGGGAACTTGGCACCACAGTCTATGAGGATGATGTCATCTCCATATTGAAGCACATACATATTTTTACCAATTTCATTTATGCCGCCTAAAGCAAAAATGGATAACGTGCTCTCCGTTATATTCAAAATGAAAGACCTCCCATAAAGTCATTAAGTTAGATAAAGGTTATGATGCCCATCATGATGAAATTTATGTAGCATGGTACGGAACTTTTTATCACATCCAGAATTAGTAATTGTATTTCAGGTGCCAGTGCTAGAAACCATCATGAAGTGATCCCTATCTCTGTATACGTCCTAAGAGATGTAACTCTTCATTATATAAAATAGAACTATGATCAGGAAGTATGAAAATACCCGCCGCCCATCAAAAAGAGGGACAGCGGGCCATAGAGGATTCATGTGAAAGGGTGTTGCGCAGTAAGGTTCATTGCCGTGGACATGGATGGTTATTGGTCATGGGTCAATGTGTAAAGGGTGATGAGTGATTGGTTTCATCATGTAGGTTTTCACAATCGTCACTCTATGCCTCAAAAAGGAGTCTCACCTTTTTGAGGTCAGAAGTAATTGGAACCGTCAAAATCCAAAACAATGGTATAGTTTTTCATATTGATTCGATTGGAGAGCTGATGTGCCGCTTTTTCAGCTCGCTGTGCTTTTAGACGGTATTCTTCCGGATCAAATAATGCGATACGGTAGACTGTCGCGGCTTCTGCAAAGCCATATTGGATCTCTTCTTTATTTGCCAGTGAAAATGTTTTATAGAAAGAAGATTTCGCACGCAGCTGAATTGCCAGCTCGATGGCTTCGACCAGTGTTATGTGCTGGCCTTCAAATTCTACCGTATGTGTACTGTTTGCTGCGTAAATTAGAAAATCCAGTCTGCGCTGATCTTTTCTCACCTGATCCATTTCGGCTTCTACAGCTTCCAGTGTTCGTGTAACGGCTGGTCGCGCCGCACCTTTTTCAACCGTGATGAAAGCGACACGATGTGCTTCCGCTTCCAGTTCGCGAAGTTGTTTAGACAGTATGCTTTTTAATTTAATCGCTTCAGCCAATGTGATATTCATGATTCCACCTCATTTGTAATTGTGCAGGAGTGGTGTTGTTTATCTGCCAGGAAAGCGGTATAGTCACCGCCGTTAATGCTGGTAAACATTTTTCCGCATGCTTCGGTTAATTGTAAAGCTTTCTCATTGTCTAATGAAGGATGAATGAATAGCAGCTGTAAAATATTTTCTGTTTCTTCGGTTACAGCTGTCCGTATAGAGTCGACGTAGGGACTGCCGAATGGGCTGTATCCGTCGCTGAGCAGCAACAGTTTGTCAAAGGTGTTGAATTCATTGTTCAGGCCTTCATAGCCGTCATCAGCAGTTCCAATGGACAGTGTGATGTCCCCGGCTATTTTATCGGTATCATAAATGACAGCGGGGATTTCATATTGCAGTGAAAAGAATATGTTCAGATCCTCCGCACTGTGGAAAGATGGAGTATAGTGATGTTCTCTGATTTGCTGCATCAGTGATTGCAGGGCAGGAGGACGGACGGCAGGATCGGCACCAAGTGTTCTCCAGACAGCCTGCCATTCCGCGAGGCCTTGGAAATCTGTGAACTCTTTATCTAAAAGCTCAAAATAAATTTGTTCCTGAAATAATTGAAGCCGGCCTTTTAGCATCTGAGGTGATGCAGAGACGATTGTTTTGTTATAATAGATTATGCCTAATTTGAAATCAGGAATCTTCGTAAATATAGAAGGATCGACAGTAAGTTGCATCGGGATCACCTGCTTGTAATTTTACTTCATCTTATCATAAGGGAGGCGGGGAATGGTGAATGTCGCTCAGTTACAGGATGAAATACGAACGTTTGCGACGTCCATTGGTATTGACAAAATTGGTTTTACGACAGCTGCCCCGTTTGTACAGTTGAAAGATCGTCTGAAACAACAGCAGCAACTGAAATATCAATCCGGCTTTGAAGAGCCAGATGTGGAAAAACGAACAAATCCGCTTTTATTGCTGGATCAGGCCGAAAGCATTATTTCTATAGCAGTTGCCTATCCGTCAAAAATGACGGACAGTCCCCGCGGAAAAAGAGGGGAACGCCGAGGAATGTTTTGCAGAGCTTCCTGGGGTGAAGATTATCATACGGTATTGCGGGACAAACTTGCACAGCTGGAATTATTCATTCTTACCAAAGTGCCGGATGCACGTCTGCGTTCGATGGTGGATACAGGTGAGCTTGCAGACCGGGCAGTGGCGGAACGTGCGGGTATTGGATGGTCAGCGAAGAATTGTTCCATCATTACACCGGAATTCGGTTCGTATGTATATTTGGGTGAGATGATCACCAATCTGCCGTTTGCGCCTGATGAGCCAATGGAAGATCAGTGCCTGGACTGTAATTTATGCCTGGATGTATGTCCGACAGGCGCGCTTGTGCAGCCGGGACAATTAGATGCTCAGCGCTGTATTGCATTTCTGACGCAGACAAAGAAATCTGTACCCGAAGAATTTCGGCACAAGATTGGTAACCGGTTGTATGGCTGCGATACATGTCAGACCGTTTGTCCGAAAAATAAAGGGATGAATCATACCCATCAGCTGGCATTTACGCCGGAGCCTGAGCGTGTTAAGCCGCTGCTGCTGACTATGCTGACATTATCAAACCGGCAATTTAAAGAACAGTACGGTCATATGTCGGGTTCGTGGCGCGGAAAAAATCCGATTCAGCGGAATGCGCTGATTGCTCTGGCGCATTTTAAGGAGGAGGCTGCAGTGCCGGAGCTCACCAGATTACTGCGTGATGATCCAAGGCCTATGATTAGAGGTACAGCTGCTTGGGCGCTTGGACAAATTGGAACTGCAGAAGCACAGGAAGGTCTTGCAAGAAGCCTGGACAGTGAGGAAGATGAGTCTGTTCTTGCTGAAATTACGCAAGCTATGGAACAGCTGTATATTAATTGAAAGAAGGTAGTAAGATGACGATTCATGTCGCATTATTCGAACCGCAGATTCCTGCGAACACGGGAAATATTGCACGTACATGTGCCGGCACTGACACGGCACTTCATTTAATAAAGCCGCTTGGGTTTTCAACGGAGGATAAGATGCTCAAGCGTGCCGGACTTGATTACTGGGAGCATGTTCAGATAACGTATCATGAGGGAATCCAGGAGTTTTTGGATGCCTATCCGCAGGGAGAGTTTTATTTCATTACAAAATTCGGTGAGACAAGTTATGATACATTTGATTATTCGGATACGGACAAGGATATTTTCTTTGTATTTGGAAAAGAAACGTCAGGACTGCCGAATGAAATAACGGAGAAGTTTAAAGAAAGCTGTTTGCGTATACCGATGAATGACGAGCATATCCGATCGTTGAATTTGTCGAATACAGCGGCCATCCTGATTTATGAAGCGCTTCGTCAACAGAAATTTGCACATTTAACATAAAGAAAACGGGATTGGCCATAAGCCGATCCCGTTTTTTTTACTTAGTTTTTGATTCGCCTGGTTTGTTTTCGTATCCGCCTGTAAGGATTGCAGATAAGAATGCAAAACAAACAGCCATAATAAGGATTAATCTCATCTGTTTGTACCTCCTATAAAATCAGTAGTCCTTTACACAGTATACCGTAAAAATCGTGTAAATGAAATGTTCTTCGTCAGATTATGTGACAGGTTACTAACAAATCTTAATGCGGCAGGAATAACAGCTGATAAGCGAAAAGCACAGCGAAGACATAAAGAAGCAAGGGGACTTGCTTTCCTTGTCCTTTTGTAATTTTCAGCAGCGGGTACGTGATGAACCCCAATGCGATTCCCGTCGCAATACTGGAAGTGAGCGGCATCGTCAAAATTACTAGGAATGCTGGGAATGATTCATCGAATGAATCCCAGTCGATATTTTTCACTGCGCCGATCATCAGACTCCCTACTATTATTAAAGCAGGCGCCGTGATGGCAGCTACACCTGACAGTGCATTGACGACCGGACTGAAGAATGCTGCAGCAATGAACAGCACAGCGACTGTTAATGTAGTCAGTCCTGTGCGGCCGCCCACCGCTACACCAGAAGACGATTCGACATAAGCAGATGTGGGGCTTGTTCCAGCCATGGAGCCTACTGTAGCGGCCACTGAATCTGCTAAAAGGGCGTGACGTGCGCGCGGTAAGGAGTTGCCTTTCATCAATCCCGCCTGTTTAGCAACACCAATCATCGTGCCGGTTGTATCAAATAATGTCACGAGCAGAAACGACAGTACGACACCGTATAAACCGTATGAGATGACATCGCCCATTGCCTGGACAGGATTCCATACAAGGATTCCTTCCGGCAGATGAGGCATTTTCACGAAGCCTTCAAACTTCAGCTGTTTCGTGAAGAAGGCGACTGCACCTGTTGCAATCATCCCTATGAAAATTGCTCCGTAGACGTTTCTGTTCATTAAAATGATAGTGACCATCAGTCCAAACAGCGTCAGCAAGACGGAAGGTGAAGTAAGTTCACCAAGCTGCACGATATTGGACTCGTGGGGGATTACCAGACCTGACAGGCGCAGTCCGATAAATGCGATAAACAGGCCGATTCCGGCAGTAATTCCATGTTTAAGATTCTCGGGTATTTCTTCAATAAGCTTTTCCCGGAAAGATGTCATGGATAATAATACAAAGATCAAACCCGCGATAAAGACTGCAGAAAACGCGGTCAAATAATCAAGCCGGCCGTCAGATCCGATGACAACAGAGGCAAAATACGCGTTCAGCCCCATGCCGGGCGCGATTGCGATCGGGTAATTGGCGAATAAAGCCATCCATAATGTGCCTATCACAGTAGCTATAATAGTAGCTAAAAAGACTTGGTCAAAGGGGACACCGGCATCTGACAAAATGATCGGATTCACGATCACGATATAGACCATTGTCAGGAATGTAGTCATCCCAGCCAGTATTTCCGTTTTAACCGTCGTTTGATTCTTCTTTAATTGAAACACTTTATATTCTCTCCTTAGATTACGAACATATTTATGACCACAGACCATAATATTCGTTTTCTTGAAAGAAATCAACCTGTTATATCGAAAAAGTATTCGTAAATCTTATGAAGTAAGGTACAATTGCACTAAGAGTATATAAAGGAGGAATTTACATGGCGACTATTTTTGATCAAATGGTCATTCTGAGCAACGGCGTGCAGATGCCGCAGTTTGGTTTAGGCACATACAAAATGACGGAACCGGAGCAAACGATGCAGGCAGTTGAGAAAGCGGTTTCAGCAGGATACCGCGCAATTGATACGGCATCTATTTACGCAAATGAACAAGTGGTGGGTGAAGCAATCCGCAATACTGGCATTGCCCGTGAAGACTTGTTCATAACATCTAAAGTATGGAATGATGAACAAGGATACGATGAGACTTTACGCGCATTTGAACGCTCATTGACCAGACTGGATATGAACTATTTAGACTTGTATTTGACACATTGGCCAGTGACAGGAAAATATGTAGATACATATCGTGCGATTGAGAGACTGTATGATGAAAAACTAATCCGTGCTACAGGAGTTTCCAACCATCATGAATCGCATCTGCAGGAAATTTTTACGATAGCAAATATCTCTCCGATGGTGAACCAGGTGGAAATACACCCGCGCCTGACGCAGGAATCATTGCGCCAGTTCTGCAGCGAACACCAAATCGCGGTGACTTCCTGGAGCCCATTAGCGAGAGGACAGCTGCTGGAAGATGCTGTCCTTGCTGCAATTGCAGCACAGTATGACAAGACGATTGCACAAGTTATCCTGAGATGGCATATTCAAAACGGACTGATTGTTATTCCTAAATCTGTCACTCTCAGCCGTATTGAGGAAAACAGTGAAATAGCTGATTTTGAGTTAACACTTTCTGATATGGCAATGATTAATGCATTACATCGCGATGAACGTACGGGATCTGATCCTGACACATTCTGATCGATCAAATACTGGCAGGGGTGAACAAGATGGGGATATTCAGAAGACAGCCCGAGCGGCGCGCGCTGAATGAGCATATAAACATTCAGATGCCGCCTATTCAGGAGAAGAAGCCGGATCCACAGCGTTTTAAGCAGGCAGAGACAGAATTGACTGCAGCAGTGGCCCAGCATGAAAAAGTAAACGCGCAGCATCATGTTTTAGGCGAAGCTGTATCGAGCATCGAAGACAGTTTTCATATCATACAGGAACTGAGTGAGAAAACGACAGACTCATCTGCACAGCTGCAAGATAACGGCCGTTCATTGGAAGAAAAATCAATTTATATGGTGAAAGAAGCAGAACATGGAGCAGAGGACGTCCGATTAACTGCTCAGGTCATGAAAGACTTAGGTGCGCATATGGCGGAAACGGGAGAAAGCATGGCACAGTTAAGCGACCGCTCGGTAGAGATTCAGTCGATTGTCGGTGTGATTGAAAATATCGCTGCCCAAACGAATCTGCTGGCACTGAATGCTTCCATAGAGGCTGCCAGGGCAGGTGAGTATGGCAAAGGATTTTCAGTTGTTGCTCAGGAAGTACGGAAGCTGGCGGAAAGTACGTCTTCCAGCACGAAAGACATTCAGCAGCTGACAAGTTCTCTTAAGGATGAAATTCTCCAGGCGCTTGAGGAGACGAAGAAAAGTTCCAAGCTGATCGAACAGGGAGTGGCTGTCAGTTTACAGACTGCCTCTAAAATTGATCATATTCTGGAGACGGTTCAAGAAAGTCAATTGGATATATCTTCGATTGAAAAGATGATTGTGGAACAAAATGAGTTATCCGCTCTCATGCAAAAAGAGTTGCAAAAAGCCAATTCGCTATTTTCTGCAGCACATGAGCTGATCGTGGAGCATATTGAAGATGCGAAAGAAGTGGATAAGCGGCTGGAAAGCAGTATTCAGCAGTTGCTGGTGAAGTAATTATAATGGAATGTCCCGGAAGTCAACGCACTTCAGGGGCATTTTTTTTAAAAAGTGAAAGTTTAATGTGTAATTGCAGGGGATTGTGAGTGGGTATCTATTTGGGGATTGCCGTATATCTGTGCACTTTGCAGAAATTAAGACATCTGTCCGGTAATTCGGATTTACGCTGATCCTATCAGAGTCTCCTCCATCTTCCGCAGCAATTGTAATTTTAGGCGGAGAGACAAGAAAGAGCTGTCGCATGAGGTCGTAAGAGTACGGCGGCACGGACAGCTCTGTTTTGTTTTATTCAGTTTCCAGTACGGTTACTTCCGATGTGATTGGATGTGTAAATGCCACTTTGGAAGCGACCAGTTTATAGGGTCCTCTTGCGATTGTCTCACTGCCATACAGCTGATCACCGACTACGGGGTGTCCGAGGTGCGCAAAGTGAACCCGGATTTGGTGTGTGCGGCCAGTTTCTAACTGCGCCTCGACCAAAGTAGTGTCAGGTTTGCGTTCGAGCACTTTGAAGTGTGTAACAGCGGATTGGCCGGACGGAGATACTCTGCGTCTTGTGGCGTGATACCGGTCTTTTCCAATTGGCATATTGATTGTGCCGCGTGGCTTTCTAAGCTGTCCTTCTAATTCGGCAGTATAGTACCGCTCAATTTGATTCTGTTCCAGCATCCGGTCAAACATCGTTTTTGCAAGCGGGTGCTTCGCAATGAGCAGAATGCCTGCCGTATGCTGGTCGAGGCGGTGAATATGTTCTGCATAAGTGCCGCCTTTAGATTCAATATATCCCATGACCTCGTTCATCAATGTGCCGGTGCCGGGAGCGTGTTCAGGGTGAACAGAAAGCCCTGCCGGTTTGTAGACTGCGAGTACATGCTCGTCTTCCCAAAGGACACGAAGTGAATCAAATGGCTCGGGTTTGTAGGAAGAATGCACACCGTTAAAACCGAAAATCAATTCAGTTCCTTCAGGGAGCAGTTCTTTCCATTCCACCGGCTCGCCTTCTGTATTGGTTACGCTTTTATCCATGCGCATTTGGTGAACGGATTTCTTGCCGCCCTGCCACTGTTCTCTCAATAATTTTTCAATGGTCTCGCCGGGTTGCCGGGTCGTGTAATGAAAACTTGTCATCTGAATAGTCTCCTTAGTTGCTTTCAAATTCGTCAAAGAATGCTCTGATCTGGTCGTCTGGCTGTGAGCCTACTGTTCTGCCCTGCTCTTTTCCATCTTTGTAATGTACAAGAGTAGGCCATGCGGTAATATCATATTCGCTTTTTAATTCATTTTCGAATTCAAGCAAGTTGTACTGATAGACGTGCGCATCATATTCGTCTGCGATCGGCATAAGACGCGGTGTCATGTCCATACAGTGCGGACAATCTGGGCTGAAGTAATACACCGTTGTCGGTTCTCCGCTTTCGATCTGTTTAAAAATATCCTCAGGAAGCGCGACGTTCTGATAATTTTCATTGTCCAGCAAATCGATAGTGGACTGCTGCAGATTATTCTTGCCATACGGGTTGTCCGCCAGTTTTGTTTCATTGGACTTATTATTGAGGACGATGATCAAAATAAAGATTACGACAATAATTCCGCCAATAGCTAATAATTTTTTCATTGTGGTTCACTCCTTTGTATGTTTTAAGAGTACAAGACTTGCGATGAAAATAAAAGCGAATGCTACCAGTGCCAGAAAGGGAATTGTAATAAAGCCGAAATAATTGATATATGTGCCTGTACAAGAAACTCCTCCGCATTCTGGGGCACTATTTTGTAAGAGGGACAGTTTCTGAATACCGTAATGGTAGAGTGAGATGCAGCCTCCGATAAAGGAAAATGCAGCGGTTGTCCAGGCAATTGTTGTATTCTTTTGAATGAGTGCGAGCAGGCCGATCAAGACAATCGGGTACATGAAGATTCGCTGATACCAGCACATCGTACAAGGTATGTAGCCTTTGATCTCTGAAAAATAAAGGGATCCGAGCGTGGCGATGAGTGCGGCAGCCCACATGGACAAGAGCCAGTTTTCTTGTTTTTTGTTCATAAAGTATCTCCTTTCTTTACTTATAGTTCAGGCTCACGAATACATAAAAGCTTTCCCTTTGTAGGGGAAAGCTTTTATTGTGACGTATCGGCGGCTTCATTGGTTGCCGGATCAGGCGGCTGTTTTTTAGCTTCGAGGTAGAGGATATGATGTCCGTCCACTTCTTTTACAGTAAATTCATACCCTTGTTCGATAATCTTTTCACCCTGTATTGCTTCAAAACGCTGGTCCATAAACCAGCCGCCGATCGTATCGATATCCTCTTCCAAAATCTCAATGTTCAATGCATGGTTCACATTTTCAATCAGCATTTTGGCATCCAGGATGTAATGGTCTGTGCCGACTTTTTGAAGCTCCGGCAATTCGTCGAGGTCAAACTCGTCCCGAATTTCGCCAACGATTTCTTCCAATATATCTTCTATAGTAACGAGGCCGGATGTTCCGCCATACTCGTCGAGAAGAACCGCCATATGTATACGTTCACGCTGAATTTGCAAAAGCAAATCTCCGATAGGAACGGTTTCGATGACCCGAATAATTGGCTGCATATAATTTACGACTGACTTGCTGCCGTTTGTAGGATCTTTAATATAAGCAGTCAATAAATTTTTCATGTTGATCAATCCGATGACATGGTCTTTATCGCCGTCGATAATCGGATAGCGTGTGTATTGCTCAACATCCATCAGTTCAAATACTTCAGATAATGTCATTTCTTTATCTACAGTCATCATTTCCGTTCGAGGCAGCATGATTTCTTTAGCGACACGATCATCAAATTCGAAAATCCGGTTCACGTATTTATACTCTGCCTGGTTGATTTCACCGCTGCGCAAACTGTCGGATAAGATGATTCGCAATTCTTCTTCGGTATGACCTACTTCTAATTCGGAAATGGATTTGAAGCCTAGCAATCGTGTAACGAGTCGTGCTGATCCGTTCATTCCTTTAATGATCGGGTACATCAGCCGGTAAAATAGATTCAGGGGCACCGCAAGTGACAAGGACAATTCCTCCGCCTTATGCAATGCGATGGTTTTTGGAGCTAATTCTCCCACCACGACATGCAAATAGGTAACAATCGCTAAAGCGACGGTGAATGAAAGAATGGTTTCGACATTGGCATCCAGCGTAAGTGTTTCAAAAACCGGTTCCAGCATCATGCGCACTGTCGGTTCCCCGAGCATACCGAGACCAAGAGCCGAAATCGTAATTCCTAGCTGACAAGCTGATAAATATTCATCTAAATTATCGGCAATTTTTTTAGAAAGAACCGCACGTTTATTTCCTTCATCGATCAGCTGATCGAGACGCGATGAGCGGACTTTCACGATTGCAAATTCACACGCAACAAAAAAAGCGGTGATAGCGATCAAGGCAGCAAATGCTGCCAAGCGTATGGCAATATCCAAATAATAGCTTCGCGCTTAACCCGGATGAGGGAAAAGAACAAAGCGTACACCTCCTGTAAAGTAAAGTTAGTTATCTCTTATAATAATTTATATAGGCAGAAAATACAATTCCATTCACTTATACAATAGAAAAAATATTTTTACGATTAACAAGATATGGTGCTGACAAAATACGTAGTTGTATCGCTGACCGGCGTTTGAAGGCGCCGCGAGGATATGAAGGAAAATAAAAACTGAGGACAAATTCCCTTTTTGCGGAATTTGTCTTCAGTTTCAGTCAGTATTTCTTTACTCACCGTAGCGCGGCTGTGTTTCTTTAAAGGCGTTTTGCTCATTTGGGACACGGCTTTTGTCTTCGAAAACATTTTCGGTTTTCTGGTTTTGTATTTTCATTCGTTCTTTCTCCAGCTGCTGCTTGCCTTTAGATTGTTCTTTACCCATAACAGCACCTCCTCTACTAAGAGGATGGTCAGTTAAGGCACGTATCATTCATAGACGTGGAAAGTCATAAGATCATGGACCATTCCGAGCACTTGATCTTCATCGGGCGGTGTGCCGTTTGTCCAATTTACTGTGCCGTCTTTATGGTAGTCACCGGTGTATTGTTTATTTTTATAATAAAACGAAATCGTCCAGCCCGGCAAATCAGTGTCTGCGAACATTTTTTTATAACTGAAATGTTGTAGCATAGTGTTCTCTCCTTTACTTGGTAAGTAGTGATATCCTGTCCGTTCATTTCATAAACTGGCCAAAAGGAACGAAAGGATGAGTGTGTGTTTGTTACTCAACTGCGCAATGCGATCGAGGAAGAGTATAAATCATATTTTTATTATAAGTCCATGTATCAGCTGACGGATGATCTGCTGTGGCGGGAATTCATCCGCCATGCATACGAAGATGAAAAAAGTCACTATGAAATGTTCCAGCAGCTGCATTATATGATGACTGGAACATTTGTGCCAAATCCGAAAAAGCCGGCTCCTTGCACCAATTTAAAAGAATCAGCAAAAAATGCGCTGGTCTATGAATTGGAAGCGGTGGAGCAATATAAAGAAATGTTCCTGACTATTCCGTTTGAAGCGGCGTATGACCCGCTATTCATCGCATTACATGATGAGATGGAGCATGCAATCCGGATGTCTACTATATTTAATGGAACGAAGTAAATCAGACATCAAAAGGAAACTCTTTAAAGTATTTTGCTCCTTCGAGCATCCGTACGCCATACCAGAACATTTCACCGTCGATCAGCTGAATGGCTGAATCAGGAAGCATCTTTTGAAATTCTGCCTGCTGTTTTTCTTTAAACGGATAGGGCTCTGACGACAGTAATACTAAATCCAGATTCGCATCTTTAAATTGTTCTTCCGTTAAGGCAGGGTAGCGGTCAGCTGATTCAGCAAAAGGCGTGATGAACCCCATTTCCTGCAGTAACGAGTTGATGTATGTATCTTTACCTGCGGCCATATAGGGCTTTTTCCAAATGACGTAGGCGACCCGTGCAGCTGGAAGAGCCGGAAGTTCCGAGAAAGCCTGTTTAATATCCGAACAAAGCGAACGTGCCTGCTCTTCCCGATCTGTCAGGATGCCCATGTCGGTAATCATCCGGTACGCTTCATCAATCTTTTGAACTTCTGCTACATACACCGGATAAAAAGCGGAAAGTTCTTCAACCATTTCTTGTGTGTTTTCTTCTTTTTCCATAATAATCAGATCTGGTTTTGTTGCATGGATCTTTTCCAGCTGCAAATCTTTTGTTCCGGCTACAGCGGGAACAGTTTTTGCCTGTTCCGGATAAATACAATAGCGCGTACGGCCGACAATTTCTTCTTCAAGCCCGATGCCAAACAGTGTTTCAGTAATACCCGGACATAATGTAACAATTCGTTTTGGCGGAAAGTTGTACACAACCGTTCTTCCTAAGTGATCAGTAATTTCTTTTTTCAATGAAATGAAAGCCTCCTTATATCATGTCGTCTAACCTGGCAATCGTGTGAGCAACACCTACTTGCAACGTACCTGAACAGCTGTCAAATGTAAAGTCAAAAATCCCGGCCCCTAATTCCTTTTCATTCAGCAGGTTTTTGTTATAATTGGAACGAAGACCAAGTGGAATTAGGTGAAGCGATTGAAAATAGTACTGACTATTTTGTTCATGGCGTTTATTGGCGCATTAATCGGCGGGGTGACAAATCATCTGGCGATTAAGATGCTTTTCAGGCCACATGAAGCAAAGTATATCGGAAAGACCCGATTGCCGTTTACACCCGGATTGATACCGAAACGCCGAAATGAATTGGCGACACAGCTTGGCAGGACAGTAACAAATTATCTCCTGACGCCTGATCTGTTCCGGAAGAAAATGCTGACGCCCGGAATGCAACAGCGGGTGGAGAAGTTTATTCAGGGCAAAATGGATCAATACGTCCTGCAATCCGATAAAACATTGAATGACTGGCTCGGCCTTGCGGGTGCGGATAAACTTCCTGAGCAAGTGGAAGAAAAGTTGCTGACATTAATTGATATTCAGCTACACGATATGAAGTCCAAAGTGACGGCGGGCACAGTCGAAGAGGTTATCCCGCTTCGATGGCAGCAGCAAGTTGAAGATAGAATTCCTTTGGCCGCTGATTTTATTCTGCAGCGCGCCGGCCAATTTATCGATTCCGCAGAAGGAAGGCAAACCTTCCAAAAGCTGATAGATGATTTCCTGAACTCCAAAGGAACATTCGGCGGTATGCTGAATATGTTATTTGGAGAATCAGATTCACTTGTCGGCAAAGTACAGCGGGAGGCACTGCGCTTTGTGGATGCTCCCGGAACAAAGGAGTTACTGAATCAGCTGATCTATAAAGAATGGCGCAATATTCAGCAGAAGCCGATGGAGCAGTTGACGTCCGGTTTCGACTTTGATAGTGTGTTTGAATCAGTGAAAAACTACGCACTGAATCAATTGGCAATAAGAGACCGGCTGGATTATAGTCTTGTGCAATATTGGCCGCAGGGGTCTACGTGGACTGCAGCCAATGTCACGCCGAAGATTGTCAGCTTTTTATTCGCACAGGCGGAAGCGCAGCTGGAAGAATCATTAAAGAAACTGAAGCTCGATGAAATGGTGAAAGAGCAGGTAGATACGTTCCCTGTGGCGGTTTTAGAAGATCTGGTGCTCGGTATTTCACGCAGAGAGTTTAAGATGATTACGGTTTTGGGCGCTTTACTTGGCGGCGTAATCGGAATCGTGCAAGGAATTATCGCACTTACACTAAATGGATTGTAGGAGGAGATTGTATGACAGTAAATATTTATGATGATATGAATAAGTTGGAATCCACGTTACGCAAGACAGATCAGTATATCGCGGTGAAAAAAGCGATGGAAGATGTGAAGTCAGATGAAGAAGCACGCGTGCTATTCGAAAGTTTCCGTGAAATTCAGATGAATTTGCAGCAAAAGCAAATGGCGGGTGAAGAGATTGCAGGCGAAGAGCTTGAGCATGCGCAGAAAACAGCACAACTGGCGCAGGAAAACCCGACGATCATGGCGATGCTTACAGCTGAAATGAAGTTGAGTGAATTAATTGAGGAAGTTAACCGTGTCGTGCTGAAGCCTGTACAAGATTTATACGAAAGTTTTAACTGATAGATTCATCGAAACCGGCCATGGCCGGTTTTTTTGAACAGATGGAGAGTAGGAGAGAACGATGCAGCAATTATATATTAACCAGCCATTCCCGCAAGATTGGATCCGCATGTTCACACATTTGGCCAATTTATTTTTCGAACAATCTAAAATCGTCACGGACAAGCCAGAAGAAACTGCCATCTCCGTGCAGTTTTCTGAACAATATGATGAAACGCCGAATATATCCGCGGAATTGCGATGGAACGGGCAACACGTTACATCCCTTTTTTCTGAAGATGTGAAGGAAACAAAAGAACGCGAGCAGCTCCGCCAGCGAAAGAGAATGTATTCCCATGTCTTGCTTGATGCACTGGAACAGGCAACCGGAATGGACCAGGAGTGGGGAATATTGACAGGTATCCGTCCGACGAAGCTGTATCATATGTATCGCCAGGACGGGTACAGCGTTGACGAAGCAAAGCTGTTACTCCAGAAGCGCCATCGCGTTTCGGAGCGCAAAAGTGAATTAATTGCGGAAATTGCAGATGTTCAGCTTACTGCACTTCCCGATTTGTATTCATTAAAAGAAGAAGTGAGTATTTATATCGGAATTCCGTTCTGTCCGACAAAATGTGCGTACTGTACTTTCCCTGCATATGCAATTCATCGTAAAAATGGACGGGTGGAGACATTTCTCGACGGTTTGCATGAGGAAATGCGTGCGATCGGCAAATGGCTGCAGGAACATAATATTCGCATCACGACTATCTATTTTGGCGGCGGCACACCTACGTCAATCGAAGCGGATGAAATGGATGCGCTGTATCAAACGATGACGGATTCATTCCCTTATATGGAGCAGGTGCGTGAAGTGACAGTCGAAGCCGGACGTCCTGATACGATTACCATTCCGAAACTGGAAGTGCTGAAAAAATGGGGCATCGACCGTATCAGCGTGAATCCGCAGTCCTATACGGATGAAACGCTAAAGGCAATTGGCCGTCATCATTCAGTGCAGGAGACCATTGACAAGTATTGGCTGTCCCGCGAACAGGGGATGCGTAATATCAATATGGACCTGATCATCGGACTGCCGAATGAAGGTCTGGCTGAATTTGAACATTCACTTGCCGAAACAGAAAAGATGCAGCCCGAATCTCTGACGATTCACACATTATCGTTCAAGCGTGCTTCTGAAATGACACGCAACAAAGACAAGTATCAAGTGGCTGATCGTGAAACGGTAGGGAAGATGATGAAGCGCGGTGAAGAATGGGCGCATGATAATGGCTATATTCCATATTATCTCTACCGCCAGAAAAACATTTTAGGGAATCTCGAGAATGTCGGCTATTCAAAGCCAGGCGAAGAAAGTCTCTATAATATTTTAATTATGGAAGAAGCGCAGACGATTATCGGACTTGGCTGCGGTGCTTCGAGTAAGTTTATGGAGCCGGCGACAGGCAAGCTGACACAGTTCCACAACCCAAAGGAACCGGCTGCGTATATAATGGGATTTGAAGAAGCGATTGACCGCAAAATCGCTTTCCTGGAAGAAATATTTCCGGCCGTTCAAACAAGTAACGAATGAGTAATAACCCGGTCATGGAGGTGGCTGGGTTTTTTTACGAGAAAGTTATGCAAATCCTCAGGTAATTGTGTATAATGTAATGAATGAATAACCATTCATAAAAAGGGGGAGTTACTTATGACAAAAAAGATTGAGCTGGCTATCGAAGGAAGACTGGCAACGGTGACGTTTAACGAGCCGGACGCAATGAATGCAATGGACGGGGTCATGATGAAAGAATTAGCTGATATCGTAGAACAGCTAAAGGATAATTCAGCGGTACAAGTCGTGCTGTTTAGAGGAGCAGGCCGCGCGTTTTCTGCCGGCGGTAACGTTAAAGCAATGCTGGATCCGAATGGTCCGATGAAAATGGAAGACGTTATGGTCGACTTGTCGCGGCTGGCACTGGCTATGTACAGTATGCCGCAAATTACGATTGCTTCTGTGCACGGAGCGGCAGCGGGACTGGGATGCAGCATCGCGATTGCCTGCGACGTGGTGATCGCGGAAGAATCCAGTAAGATTGCAATGAATTTCATCGGCATTGGACTGGTTCCAGACGGTGGCGGACATTTCTTCCTGAAAGAACGTGTGGGCACGGCTAAAGCGAAACAACTTATCTGGTCCGGAAAAGTATTGGACGGAAAAACTGCGATGCAAATTGGTCTGGTCGACGAACTGGCAGCGGACGGAGAAGCGTGGAACACAGCACAGCAGCGCGCGCAGCTCATCTTGCATTCGCCAACCGCGTCCATGGCAGCATCGAAGAAAATTCTCCACGCAGCGGGAATTGCAGAACTTGAGCAGATAGTAAAACTTGAAAGCGAAGCGCAGACAGCCATGCGCAAAACAGCTGACCACCGCGAAGGCGTGCAGGCTTTTGTGGAGAAAAGAAAACCGAATTTTACTGGTCAATAATAAAAAAGACACGCAATACACCGCGTGTCCTTTTCAGTGAAATTATTGTTATTCTGGATGCCGGGTCCTTGCGGCGCGTACAGCAGAAGAAAAGATACGCGTACCGGTCCATATCTATTACCGTCATTCACCAGGAATTATTGATATTTAGCGGCTGTTTCTCTCCACGAGAAATAGCCTTTTTCTACGGCACGCAGCAGTAACTCAGCTGAAGCCAGATTAGTGGCCAGCGGAATGCCGTATACATCACATAATCGAAGTAAAGCACTCACATCCGGTTCATGCGGCTGTGCAGTCAGCGGATCCCGGAAGAACAAAATCAGATCCAGCTTACCTGTCGCAATCATCGCACCAATTTGCTGATCCCCGCCAAGCGGTCCTGACATAAGGCGCGTAATGGAAAGATCGGTTTCTTCCATGATGCGTAATCCCGTTGTGCCCGTTGCGTAAAGAGAATGTTTTGCAAAAATTTGCTCGTAAGCAATTGTGAAATTGACTAATTCAGCCTTTTTTTCATCATGTGCAATTAAAGCGATGTTCAAACGAGTCACTTCCTTCTACGATTTCTTGACGACCATAGCGTATCACAAATTAAGTGAAAAATCTTGTTATTTTTTTGCAGCTGTTAAAAGCATGGCGGCCGGCTTATCAGTGAATTGAATAAAGAACATCCCCCGATGATCTGATAAATCATCAAGGGATGCCGGGTATTGTCATAGTATTTTATTAGTATATTCGAAGGCGGAATGATTCACGAATGGAATAATAATAGCTTTCCAAGAGGGGAAGCAAGGCGATGCGTTTTCTCGAGAAGATCTTTTTCCGTCAGCAGCTGATTGCCCTGCTCTTTTGCCGCGTCATCCGATTCAGCAGTAAAAGTCTCCTCAGTAATTAAAGAACCGTCTTTTTCATAGGCAGTGAGTTTATAAGTTTTCATTCTATCTCCTCCATTGTGTTTTAATTCAGTATACTATGAATCATCCGCAATGAATAGCAATTCATTGTATTTCACAGATACATACCCTTTGTTCTTTTATGCTTCCGTTATAATAAAATAGGGAATAGTTAAAAATATGAAACATATCTTCAATTGAATCGTAGAACGAGATAGAGAGATTAGTAAAGGAGATGAACTGCATGGCATTACAGCTGGAACAAGTCACCAAGCGTTTCGGGGACTTTACCGCAGTGGATCAGCTGTCACTGACGGTGGAAGAAGGAACGATGTATGGCTTTTTAGGAGCAAACGGCGCCGGAAAAACAACGACATTCCGAATGATTTTGGGCTTATTAACTGCCACGGAAGGCAATATTTCTTGGAATGGCCGCACGATTTCCTATGAGACGAGTCCGATGATCGGTTACTTGCCTGAAGAACGCGGGCTTTACCCAAAAATGAAAGTGCTCGATCAACTATTATTCCTTGGCCAGTTACGCGGCATGAAAAAGGCAGCTGCAAAGAGCGCGGCGCTTCATTGGCTGGAACGATTTGAGGTGCCGCATTATACGAATAAAAAAGTAGAGGAGCTGTCCAAAGGAAATCAGCAGAAAATTCAAGTCATCGCGGCATTGCTTCATAATCCAAAACTGCTCATTCTGGATGAACCGTTTTCCGGGCTGGATCCAGTGAACGTAGAGATGCTCAAGAAAGCAATAGTTGATTTCCGCAATAGCGGAGCCACGATATTATTTTCCAGTCACCGCATGGATCACGTGGAGGAATTATGCGAACAACTGAGCATTATTCATCATGGACAGCAATTGGTCAGTGGCAAGCTGCGTGATGTTAAACGGTCATTTGGCAAACAAAATGTCAGAATCCGCGCAGATTTCCCGCTGACAGAGCTGGCAGCGACAGAAGGCGTCACGGCTGCCCATCATTCATTGGAAGGCGCGGTCTTTCAAGTGGAAGACGAGCAGATTGCGCATCAATTGTTGCAGGCGGCACTGCAAAAAGGACCGGTTCGGCACTTCGAAATAGAAGAACCATCTTTGCAAGATATATTCATTGCGAAAGTAGGGGAAGAGCATGCGTGAATTTTGGATTATTTTTAAGCAAAGTTTTTTGACTAAAGCTAAAACGAAATCATTTTTTATTACAACGCTTATTATGGTGGCAGGAATTTTCCTTTTTGCCAATTTGCCCAGCCTTATTGACAAAGCAAGTGAGCTGTTTGGAAATTCGGAAGATGATAAAGTGCTGGTAGTGGATGAGAGCGGTCTGTTGTTCGACCGGCTGCACAATCAGCTTCAGCAGCATGAACAAGGGATTTCACTCGAGCTTACAGATGAATCAAAAGAGCAGCTTCAGCAGCAAGTGAAGGACGAGAAAATCGCGGCCTTTATGGAATTGGATTTGAATGCTGAACAAACGATTGAAGCGACTTATACAACAGCAAGTATGGTGGATCAGTTCCTTCCATCGGCGCTGCAGGATGCATTACAAAACATTCAGACCGAAGTGAAGGCGGAGCAATTATCTTTATCTGGTGAACAAGTATCTACGTTATTTGCGCCGATTCAATTTGAAAAACAAAATATCTCGGATACTGCAAAATCAGAGGATGAGCTGAATCAGGCACGTGTTCTCGTGTATGTTTTGATGTTCGTCATCTATTTTGCAGTCATCATTTATTCATCCATGATTGCAACAGAAGTGGCGACAGAGAAATCATCAAGGGTCATGGAAATTTTGATTTCAAGTGTATCTCCTGTTAAGCATATGTTTGCAAAAGTACTCGGAATCGGCTCGCTCGGCATTGTGCAAATTCTGATTTACGCAGCAGCGGGGTTCCTTGCCTATACATCGTCTTCTTCCGGAGAACAAAATGAACTGTCGGCATTCTTCAGTCTCGAAAATCTGGAAGTAAGCACACTGATCTATGCCGTGATTTTCTTCCTGCTAGGCTATTTCCTGTATGCCACACTTGCGGCGCTGCTCGGCTCGCTCGTCAGCCGGACAGAAGACGTACAGCAAATGATTATGCCGATGTCACTGCTCGTAGTAGCGGCATTTATCATTGCGGCGACAGGGCTTGGAAATCCGGAAATGGGTTATTTGAAGGTTACATCATTCATCCCGTTTTTTGCACCATTGGTCATGTTCCTGCGTGTCGGCATGCTTGATCTGCCGCTTTGGGAACCTATATTGTCTATTGGGATTATGATTGTAACGATTTTTATCCTAGGCTGGTTCGGAGCGAAGGTATACCGTGGCGGGGTACTGATGTATGGCCCGTCTCGTTCTTTAAAAGACTTGAAAAAAGCTATCCAGCTCGGAAAAGAATAACATGGGAAGCCTGCTGTCATAAATTTATGATGGCGGGTTTTTCTTTTTATCTCCATAAATGCACGGCACTTCTGCATCAGCCAAAAATGTAATTTGTTTACTATGCAATCTTTCCAGCAATGGAAGGACTATGGTAAAATAGAGAACGAGTATTCGTGGAAGAGGTGCAACCAATGAAACCGATCCGTTTTTTACATACAGCTGACCTGCACTTGGACAGCCCTTTTAAAGGCATGGCATCAGCAGGGCCCGCTGAATTGGCAAGACTGCAGCAGTCAACTTTTGCCGCATTCGACCGTTTTATTGCCTATGCTGTTAAAGAACAGCCTGATTTTATCGTCATCGTCGGCGATTTATATGATGGAGAAGATCGCAGCCTGCGTGCGCAGATCCGTTTTCAACAGGGCATGCAGCAATTGCAAAACGCAGGTATACCTGTTTTTATCTCCTACGGCAATCATGACCATCTGGCAGGCAAGTGGACAAGAGTTTCTTTGCCTGAAAATGTAGCTGTTTTTTCGGCAGATGTAGAACAAAAACAGCTGAATGTCCGGGGAGATCACATCTATCTGCACGGCTTCAGCTACCCGCAGCGCCATGCCAAAGATCCGATGATCATGCACTATCCGGAAGCAACGGACGGAATCCATATCGGACTGCTTCACGGCAGCGTGGCAGGGGATGCGGAGCATGCGGTGTATGCTCCGTTTACTGTCAGTGAACTGTTGGATAGGAACTATCACTACTGGGCGCTCGGTCATATCCACAAACGTCAGGTACTGTCAGAGGACCCGCCCATTGTCTATCCCGGCAATATTCAGGGACGACATCGAAATGAACAGGGGCTGAAAGGTTTTTACGACGTTTCATTGACACATCATACAGCTTCGCTGAAATTCGTCGGTACGTCAGACATCGTCTTCACTTCATTGACGGTATCCTGCGAAGGGATTGAATATGCAGATGACTGGATTTCAGCCTGCCAGGATGCAATTGATCATCTGACGGCGGATACAGGAAATATCGTCGTGGAATTACTAATGGAGAATACGGAAGGACTTGCTGAAGATCTGGCAGCTACGGAATCAGAGTGGCTTGATATTTTGCGGGAGCAGTATGAAGGAATGGAGCCGTTTGTCTGGATTTCATCCATTAAGTGGCCGTCTGCCCGCCAGTCGGATCGCTCCGGCACATTGCTTGATCCGGTTGAACAAACGCTGTTTTCTTGGCAGGCGGACGACTGGAAAGAGCTGGTGAAAGAGGTGTACGGCCATAAAGCAGGTCGTTACCTCGAAGCGCTGACCGCGGAAGATATCCGAAGGTGGAAGCAGCAGGCCGCAGAGTTATTAGAAAACGAAATGCTGAAGGAGGGCTAGTATGAAAATTCGAAAAATCCTGCTGTATGGATTCGGGCAGCATGAAAACTTGGAAATTGACCTGCAGCCCGGCATGAACCTTTTGTACGGACCGAATGAAGCAGGTAAAACGACAATCCAGCAAGCCATCCTTCACATTTTATTCGGGTTTCCTCAAAAGAATCAGCAGGAGCTGCGCTATGAGCCAAAAACCGGCGGGAAGTACGGCGGCTGTCTGTATGTTGAGGATCATGAATTTGGCAATTGGATGATCGAGCGCATACGCGGAAAGTCTTCCGGAGATGTCAGTATCCGTTTTGATGACGGACGCACTGCGCCGGAAGAAGAGCTGAAACGTCTGCTGAGGGGATATGACCGGCAGGCATTTGAATCGATTTACTCATTCTCGCTGTTTCAATTGCAAGGTCTCGAGAAAATGGATGAAAATGAATTGAGCCGCACATTACTGGCATCAGGCACAACCGGACTCGACACGCTGTGGAAAGTCGAGAAAAAGATGGAGAAAGAAATGGGAGGTCTTTTCAAGAAGACAGGTAAAATTCCGCCTATGAACCAAAAGCTGACTGAAATTCGTGAGCTCGAACAGGCCATGCAAAAAGAACAGCAGAAACTTTCAACATATGAACCGCTGACTGTCCGTAAGCAAGAATTGGATCAGCAAATAGCTGCATTACGTATTGAAGAACAGCGTTTGTACAGGCAGTCGGAGGAACAGCGTATCGCGATGCAAGTCGTTCCGCTGCAGCAGCAGCGCAGTCAGCTGGCGGAACAACTTTCTCACCTGACTGTTGAATTCCCCGCAGCCGGTATACGCCGCTATGAAGAA
The DNA here is from genome assembly GCF_002109365.1 of Sporosarcina sp. P37. Lineage (NCBI taxonomy): Bacteria > Bacillati > Bacillota > Bacilli > Caryophanales > Caryophanaceae > Sporosarcina > Sporosarcina sp. P37. The sequence continues at coordinate 1,042,069 of NZ_CP015349.1, read as the reverse complement.
TTGGCGAGTAAACAATCAGAGCTGGAATTAACAATCACCCGTCTGCAGAAAAAAACAGAAGATCTGCAATCTGGCTTCATCGGACTGCGGCCTGAAAATGAAAGACAGCAACTGGAACGGTGGGCAGCACAGGAAGCGGAGTGGCACAGGCTGCGTAATGACCGGCTTTCAGCTGAACAAGAAATTCGGCTGCTTGAAAAGAAACAGCAGCAGCTGACGAATCGCCTGGGTCTCAGCGACGAGCAGCAGCGGGCAATAGAGCACATGGATGTATCAGTTCAACGGGAACATCAGCTGGAGCCGGTGCTTGAAGAACAAAGACAGACAGACCAGCAGGTAAAAGCAGTTCAGCGCCTGCTGGCGGAAGCGGAAAGTGAACGTCAGCAGGCCGAGCAGCGAAAAGAACGTTTGAAAAGTCTTCAATTAAGTGAAGAAGAGCGGAAAAAACTTGCGGCCTGGCCAACACTTCAGCGTCAGCTGGCAGAGGCAAAATTCATCGTATCTTCAAACAGCAGACAGAACACAGGCAAGCAGATGCCGTTCGTCATTCTGCTCATCGGACTGGCAATTACAGCATATAGTGTGTTGCAGCAGCAATGGCTGTTTGCGCTCCTTGGATTAGTCAGTGCGGCAGCCGGTATCTGGCTGTTGAAAAAACAGCCGGATTCAGCAGCGGATCAGCAAGCTTTCATTCGGGATCATGAAGCATTGGCGGCCGAACTTGAAAAATTGGCTGAACGGGATGATTTGCATCGAAGGGATCAGCGTCAGTTAGATACAGAAATTGAGAGGCTGGACCATAAATTACAAAAGTATGCATCGGAAATGGAACAGCTTTATGATCAGAAGCAACAGACAGTGTTGAAGATGAAGGAACTGCTGCAAGATGCACCGTTTGATCCGACTTATAATATTCAGGAAAGCTTCCGCCTGTTGCGTGAATTCCAGGATACTGCAGATGACCAGCGCACGTGGCGGCAGCGTCTGCACACAACGGCTGAACATATTCAATCATTGCTGCATGAGGCGGAAAAATTACTGGGGCCCGTGCCGGAAGAAGGTTTGTACGAGCGGCTGCGTCAGGAACTGCAGCGCCAGAACAGTCTTCAGGAAAAACATCAAACACGGGATCAGAACATGATAGAAATCCATGATCAGCTGCAGGAAGCAAAAGCTGTGCTGGGATCTGTGACAGCTGAAATTCAGGAGCTGTTTGATGCAGCGGGCGTGTCAGAGAAAGAAGCGTTCTTCACGGCTTATCAGCAAGATCAGGAAGCCCAGTTACTGAAAAGGCAGCTGAAAGAAGTCGAAGCCCAGCTGTCCTTATATGCGAAAGAGCCGGCAGCGGATGAATGGACGATACCGGAACTTGAGCGCAAGCGCAGTGAAACGGCAACTCGTCTGCAGGCGATCCGCAAAGAAGTGACGGCCCTAGTAGACGAGCAAGTCAAAGTAGAACATGAACTGTCACAAATGGGCGCAAGTCAAACATACAGCGAACTTCAGCAGTTATTTGAAGTTAGAAAAGCAGAGCTGCAGGAAATGAGTGCCCAGTGGGTCATCCGAAAAGCGGTCAGGGAATCGATCCGTCAGACGATGAGCGAGTGGAAAGAACATCAATTGCCGGCCGTTCTGAAGCAGGCGAATGAATGGTTCAAGCGTTTGACGGCTGACCGCTACGCGACGCTCGGCCTGACAGCTGCGGGATATTTCCAGGCAGTGACGGCTGAAGGACAATCCTATGCGATCAATGAACTGAGTCAGGCAACGAAAGAGCAGGCTTACCTGTCACTGCGTCTTGCATTGGCCTATGAACTATCGGAGCAGGCCCCGTTTCCGATTATCATGGATGACCCGTTCGTTCACTTTGATAATGAAAGACTTTCAAGTATGATAGAAATATTGAACGAGTTACAGCCATCTCATCAATTTCTGTACTTCACCTGCCATCAGGAGATGAAGTCGAAGTGGTCAACTGAGCCCCACGTGATCGAGATCGGACCAAAAGTAAAAGGAGAGATTCATGGATGAAAAAACTTATGGAACACCAAGTCGGCGAATCTGTTGACATGTATTTATTAATTAAGCAGGCAACAAAAGGTGTCACGCAGCAGGGGAGTCCGTTCATGACATTGATTCTCCAGGATAAAAGCGGGGATCTTGAAGCGAAACTTTGGGATACAGGTGAAGAGCAGGCGCAAATGTACCAAGGCGCAACGATTGTAAAAGTAGGCGGGGAAGTTCATGAATACCGCGGCAAGAACCAATTGCGCATTAAAGCGATCCGTCCGGTCAAAGAAGATGAAGGCGTATCCATCGCAGATTTAGTCCCGTCTGCTGAAAAGAGCAAGGAAGTGCTGCTCGATGAACTGATGCAGTTTTTCTTTGAGATGAAAAACCCGCAAATTCAGCGCATAACGCGCCATTTGCTGAAAAAACATCAGCAGAAATTCGTGCTCTATCCGGCGGCAACAAGAAACCACCACGACTATGTGTCCGGTTTGCTTGATCATGTGGTGTCGATGCTGAAACTTGGCAAGGCGATTGCGGAGCTGTATCCGACGTTGAATAAGGATTTACTGTATGCCGGAATCATCTTGCATGATATCGGGAAGGTCATTGAGCTGTCAGGCCCAGTCGGCACGCAGTACACGATCGAAGGAAATCTGCTCGGCCATATTACGATTATGGTCAATGAAATTGCTAAGGCCGCAGAGGAGCTGGAGATTGAGGGCGAGGAGTTGATGCTGCTTCAGCATATGGTGCTGTCTCACCACGGGAAAGAGGAGTGGGGAAGTCCGAAGCGTCCGATGCTGAAGGAGGCGGAGATTCTTCATTATATCGATAATATAGATGCGAAGATGAATATGCTGAACCGTGTAATGTCGAAGACTGCGCCGGGTGAGTTCTCGGAGCGTGTCTTCCCGCTGGATAACCGTTCGTTTTATAAGCCTACGTTTGAATAAGCTGTCGGGTGTGTTGGGGCGTTGCTCGATTGGTTGTTGGGGATTGAAGTTAGGGAGTGTCCGCTTTTTGGACCCGCGCCGGCACGTGGGGGATTGCCTTTCGTCATGAGCCAGCTGGCGATAGTGCGCGCCAGTTGTCTTATGACTTCGGCCGACCCCGCAGTTGTGCCTGCGCTGCTGAGCGGAAGCGATCCAGGTTGCTGTTTAAAAAGGGAAGAAGTGCAGTGACTGGTAGACGACTGGCGTATGCTTTGGCAAATGACGTGTCATGTTCTGCTTCCTCCTAACTAAACGGAAGCGCCTTACAAGCGGTAGGCGTAGCGATGAGACTGACAGGCGCACTTCCTGTCTGGCTCATTGCGGAAGCCAGCCGCCAGCGCCGCAGTGAGTTCAATGCTGTTCAGGCTCTGGTGTTGGGATCGTTGCTCGACTAGTTGTCGGGGATTGGAGTTAGGGAGTGTCCGCTGTTAGGACCCGCGCCGGCACGTGGGGGATTGCCTTTCGTCATGAGCCAGCTGGCGATAGAGCGCGCCAGTTGTCTCATGACTTCGGCCGACCCCGCAGTTGTGCCTGCGCTGCTGAGTGGAGGCAATCCGGGTTGCTTTTTTAATGAAGATGAAGACCAGTGACTGGTAGACGACTAGCGTATGCTTTGGCAAATGAAGTGTCATATTCTGCTTCCCCTAACTAAACGGAGGCGCCTACCGCCAGCGCCGCAGTGAGTTCAATGCCGTTCTGGTTCTAGTGTTAGGGTCGTTGCTCGACTCATTGTCGGGTGATGTAGTTAGCAACAGTCCACTCTTAGGACCCGCGCCGGCACGTGGGGGATTGCCTTTCGTCATGAGCCAGCTGGCGATAGTGCGCGCCAGTTGTCTTATGACTTCGGCCGACCCCGCAGTTGTGCCTGCGCTGCTGAGCGGAAGCGATCCAGGTTGCTGTTTAAAAAGGGAAGAAGTGCAGTGACTGGTAGACGACTGGCGTATACTTTGGCAAAAGACGTGTCATGTTCTGCTTCCCCCTAACTAAACGAAGGCGCCTTACAAGCGGTAGGCGTAGCGATGAGACTGACAGGCGTATTTCCTGTCTGGCTCATTGCGTAGCCATCCGCAAGCGCCGCAATGAGTTCAATGCTGTTTAGGCTCTGGTGTTGGGGTCGTTGCTCGACTAGTTATCGGGGATTGGAGTTAGGGAGTGTCCGCTGTTAGGACCCGCGCAGGCACGTGGGGGATTGCCTTTCGTCATGAGCCAGCTGGCGAAGAGCGCGCCAGTTGTCTCATGACTTCGGCCGACCCCGCAGTTGTGCCTGCGCTGCTGAGCGGAAGCGATCCAGGTTGCTGTTTAAAAAGGGAAGAAGTGCAGTGACTGGTAGACGACTGGCGTATGCTTTGGCAAATGACGTGTCATGTTCTGCTTCCTCCTAACTAAACGGAAGCGCCTTACAAGCGGTAGGCGTAGCGATGAGACTGACAGGCGCACTTCCTGTCTGGCTCATTGCGGAAGCCAGCCGCCAGCGCCGCAGTGAGTTCAATGCTGTTCAGGCTCTGGTGTTGGGATCGTTGCTCGACTAGTTGTCGGGGATTGGAGTTAGGGAGTGTCCGCTGTTAGGACCCGCGCCGGCACGTGGGGGATTGCCTTTCGTCATGAGCCAGCTGGCGATAGAGCGCGCCAGTTGTCTCATGACTTCGGCCGACCCCGCAGTTGTGCCTGCGCTGCTGAGCGGAGGCAATCCGGGTTGCTTTTTTAATGAAGATGAAGACCAGTGACTGGTAGACGACTAGCGTATGCTTTGGCAAATGAAGTGTCATATTCTGCTTCCTCCTAACTAAACGGAGGCGCCTTACAAGCGGTAGGCGTAGCGATGAGACTGACAGGCGCACTTCCTGTCTGGCTCATTGCGGAAGCCATCCGCCAGCGCCGCAGTGACTTCAATGCCGTTTTGTCACTGGTTTTGGTGTCGTAGCTCGACTCGTTGTCGGGGATTGAAGTTAGTAAGTGTCAGCTTTTAGGACCCGCGCCGGCACGTGGGGGATTGCCTTTCGTCATGAGCCAGCTGGCGAAGAGCGTGCCAGTTGTCTCATGACTTCGGCCGACCCCGCAGTTGTGCCTCCGCTACTGCGGGGAGGCAATCCAGGTTGTTGTTTAAAAGAGAAGAAATGCTGTGACTCGTTGCCGACTGGTGTATGCTTTGGCAAATGAAGTGTCATGTTCTGAATCCTCCTAACTGAACGAAGGCGCCTTACAAGCGGTAGGCGTAGCAATGAGACAGCCAGGCGCACTTCCTGTCTGGCTCATTGCGGAAGCCATCCGCCAGCGCCGCAGTGAGTTCAATGGAGTTTTACTTCTCTAATCGCAAAGACGTCAACTCATGTGATCCAGTCATGATGCAAAAAACAGAAAGAGGTCTGCATGATGCCTGCACGTCATATTTCCAAAACCAGTAGCTAAAGTGACATCCCCCTAACTAAACGGAGGCGCCTTCCAAGCGGTCGGCGAAGTGATGAGACCGCCAGGCGATCTTCCTGTCTGGCTCATTGCGCAGCCATCCGCCAGCGCCGCAGTGACTGCAATGCCGTTTCTCTTCTCCCGTTCCAAAGCCATCCACCCGTGTGAACCAGTTACGCTGCAGAACAGCAGAGCGCTAGTTTCATAACGACAAAAAAGGTCTGTCTCTGGAAATTACCAGGACAGACCTTTTGAATGATTACTTACCTTCTTCTTCTACTTTCACATCGTCAGCCGGAGCGTCTTCAGCTGGAGCATCTTCTTCAGCAGGTTTTTCGTCCATCTTGAACAGATCAAGCGCAGATTTCAAATCTTCGTCTTTGATCTTTACGTCAGCGTCTTTGACAAGCTTAGAAACTTTAGCCAATAGCTCGTTTTCATCAGCTTTTTCCATCAGTAGCTCGTGACGGATTTCTTCTTTCTTTTCATCTGTGATTTTCTCATCATCTGTTTTACGCTTTTCTTTTACTTCGATGATGTGGAAACCGTTGTCAGATTGAACCGGTTCACTGATTGTGCCCGGCTCCAGGTCGTATGCAGCGTTCCAGAACTCAGGAACCATTACACCGTATCCGAACCAGTCAAGGTCTCCGCCTTCGTCTTTAGAACCCGGGTCTGTGGAGTATTCTTTTGCTACTTTCGCAAAGTCTTCTCCTTTATCCAGCTTTCCTTTTACTTCTTTAGCAGTTTCTTCGTCTTCAACCAAAATGTGACGGGCGTTGATTTCTGATTGAGATTCTTCCAGACGTTTGTTCAACTCTTCATCAGAAACTTCCACGCCATCAGTCAATGCAGCTTCCTGCAATTTATTCAAACGAATCATTTTCTTGAAGCTCTCAGGCGTTTGACCTTGTTGAGCCAAGAAAGCTTCGAAGTTTTCGCCGAGCTGTTCTTTGTTCTTATCGAACTCTGCATCTACTTGTTTATCATCTACATCGTATTTGTCGTCAAGTACTTTTTCTAAGATGATCATTTGCAGAGCCTGTTCACCAACAGAAGCTTTCATCTCCTGATAGAACTCATCCTTCGTCACGTCTCCTGCTTTTGACGTCATAACTTTTTCATCGCCGCCGCCAGAACAAGCGGATAGTACTGCAACCGAAGCTGCAAGTGTAAATGCTGCCATCTTCTTTTTCATGTAATTAACTCCCCTACTCTACATATTAAGTCTGAATATTGTTCAAGTAAACACTATATCATATAACGAATGAAAAATAAAAAGGTTCCATGTTTCCGAAGAGTGCCCAACCGCTTTTTTCTGTATTCGCATAGGATACAGTGTGAAAGGGGGTGCCTTTATGAGCGGCTACACTCAAGGTGGGTCAGGTTCATCCGGCTTTGCTCTAATTGTTGTCTTGTTCATTCTATTGATCATTGTCGGTGCAGCATACCTGTACTAAAAAAAAGCCCGTCCTCCAGTAATGGGGCGGGCATACATAGTGTCAGGCACTGAAGAATACTTCTACATATAAGGATAAAATGAGGATGGTAATCAGAATGTTTACAGTCCGGTAAATTTTCGGCTGCTTTTCTTCCGGAATCTCTCTAGATTGGCAAAGAGCAAATGTCATTTTATTAATTTGATATAAGTAGAACAATGAAAAAAGAATGGTGATCGCTATAACCATTTTAGACCTCCTCTTTCTGCTTCTGTACTATCATAGCAGAATTTGCGGGCAAAAGGAAAAAAGCAAACTGCGAATGACTCACATTTATGTCTCTACTTCAGTCTTTTGCAGGTAATCATTCGAGTCTTCGTAGGTTCTTTCAATATTTTTGAACCCGCGCTCGAAAATATCCATGAAATCATCGCCGTAAATATTTCGTAAAACAGACATGACTTCAAGGAATTCAGGGAATTTTCCATAAATATCGCGGAGCGGGAGAGAGCCCTGAAGAATGCTGTATTCTTCGTTATGGTAATTCGCATTCATTTCAATTAGCAGCTCTTTCCCCTCATCCGTAACCGTCACGTAGGTGTTGCGCCGGTCATCGTCTTTCTTGGAGAAGTATAATAATTTTCGCTGTTCCAGTTTTTTTGAGAAATTGAAAGCCGTCGAAACATGCATGACGCCAAATTTAGCGATGTCTGAAATCGTGGCGCCTTCCAGGTGGTAGGCAATCCATAAAATATGATGTTCATTAATATTCAGTTCATAAGGTTTTATCCATTGCTGCCAATCTTTTTCCACGGCTTTCCATAATGCTTTCGACATTTGGGCGACACGCTGGTTAAAGATCATCGCATCTTTACGTGAAATGTTTTGCTCTGCCATCTTGGCACCTGCTTTCTTTCAATCTTTTTATTTATTATACCAAAAAAGCAACAAATAAAAAAGACGGAATAATAAAATAATTAAGATTGGGTGTAAGTACCCGCAGAATAGTAGGCGGAATACCGCTTATATTCTGCAGTTGTTTCTTACATACCGGTAAGCGGGGTGCTGTCCTGATTCACAGAGACAGGGGAATCAGCGGGTGCTGATCGATTTTTCCAAATCATCCAATGCTGTCTGGATCGCAGAGATTTCTTTCTCCAGCCGCTTTTTATTATGTTCCGTCGAACGTTTCCAGTCTGCCACGGAAACTTTCATCTCTTCCACAGTCTCCGGAACAAGTTCCCTTGCATCCTCTGATAAATCTGTCACAGAGTCTTTCAGGTCAGCCACTCGGCCTTTTACATCTTTTAACTTATCCTTTAATTCTAATGACGCGGTTTTCACGCTTGACCGCAATTCACTGCCGGCTTTTGGCGTAGAGTATAGAACGGTGACAGCTGAGGTAACAGCACCTGCGGCCAGACCGATAAAGAATGTAGACGCTTTCATATAGAAAACACTCCTTTTTAGTAGTTATTATTTTATTAAAGCATGTTCTGATATAAATGAGCAAGATAATATATTAATTATTATGCAATCAAAAGTATTTCATCTGGCAGATCAGAAAAAAGGAACGGAAGAGAGAATGTCCGCTGTTGGCAATGCAGAAAGAAATCCCGACCTCTTCCGTTCTTTTCATTCATCTGTTACTGCTGCAGACGTCTGGAGATGCCAGCAGCCAGTTCAGACAGTACGTCCATCGGATATTGCTCTACTTTTGTATTAAATTCTACTTTCAGTCCGTCAGATTTATCATAGCGGGGAATGAAGTGCATATGGAAATGATAGACGGACTGGCCTGCAAAAGATCCGTTGTTTTGCACCAGATTCATTCCGGCCGGCTGAAATTCTTCTTTCAGTGCATGGGCGATTTTCGGTGCCGCTTTAAATAAATTCGCCGCTTCGTCTTCAGTTAACTCATAAAGATTTTCACGGTGAGTTTTTGGAATCAGGAGTACATGCCCCTTTGTGACGGGCATAATGTCCATGAAAGCGATGACGTGCTCATCTTCATACACTTTTTCTCCCGGAATCGTTCCTTCTACAATTTTGCAGAAAATACATGAGGTCATTTCTACACTTCCTTTCATGTTTGGATGTATTGTAGCATATTTTCAGATAGTTAACGAAGGCGAATAAAGCAATTTTACAGTTTCTTTGCTAAAATAAAACAGAAGACAGGAGGAAATAGAATGGCAATCCTAGAACTAGAACATGTAACAGGCGGTTATACGCGCAAACCAGTTTTGCATGACCTTTCATTCCAGATAGAAGAAGGAGAATTGGTCGGCTTGATTGGTCTGAATGGCGCAGGTAAAAGTACGACAATCAAACATATTATCGGCGTGATGAACCCATTGCAGGGAACCATCAAAATCAATGGTGCGACGTTCAGCGACAAAGCACAATATCGCCAATCATTCAGTTATATTCCTGAAACACCGGTATTATACGAAGAACTGACGCTGCAGGAACATTTAGAGCTGACTGCAATGGCATACGGGCTGGACAAGCAGCAATTTGAAATTCGCACAGAACAACTGCTGAAAGAATTCCGCATGGAAAAACGTTTGAAATGGTTTCCTGCCCACTTCTCTAAAGGTATGCGGCAGAAAGTCATGATCATGTGCGCATTTCTTGTGGAACCGAAATTATATATTATTGATGAGCCATTCGTAGGTCTGGATCCGTTGGCTATTCGTGCGCTGCTGGATCAAATCATAGAACGGAAAAATGCGGGAGCTTCTATTTTAATGTCGACACACGTATTGGCGACGGCAGAGAAGTATTGCGACCGCATTATTCTGCTGCATGAAGGCCGTGTGCGTGCGAACGGAACGATGGATGATCTGCGGAGAGCATTCGGACGCCCAGATGCGACACTTGACGACTTATATATCGCGATGACTGAGGAAACTGATCATGAACAACATGCATGATATTTGGGGGCAGCGGTTTTTTCATTACGTCAATGAGCTGCAGAAATATATGCGCTATGTATTCACTGGGCATTTGGCTATCGTCTTCATGTTCGCGATTGGAGCGGGGGGCTATGCGTACAGTGAATGGCTGAAAGAAGTGCCCGCGACGTTCCCTTCCGCACTGATTGTGTCCGTGATTATTGCTTTACTGCTCATGAAAGCTGCACCGACGACGTTGCTTAAACCGGCTGACATCGTTTTCTTTCTGCCGCTGGAGAATCAGCTGCCCAATTATATGAAACGTTCATTGACATGGTCTGCATTCTCACAGCTGCCATTGCCGCTGATTGCCATGGTAGTGGCACTTCCTTTATTGAAAGCTACAGAAGTCGGCACAGGGGTTGATTATCTCCTTGTAGTGCTGCTAATAATTGCTGGCAAAGGTTTATTTGTAGGGACAGAGTATAATGTCCGAATTGCAAATGACAACTTTATCTGGACTGACCGCGTAATTCGTTTTGTTTTGGCATTTCTAACGATTTACTTTGGACTTACCTGGAGTCCGGTTGTCGTGATCATCGGAATAGCGGCAGCGATTCTATATGCGAAGTTTTGGGACAAACAGGCCGAACGCTTTCCGTTTCCATATGAACAGTTTATAGAATTGGAGCAGAACCGTATGATGCGTTTCTATCGGTTTGCTAATTATTTCACTGAAGTTCCGCATCTGGTCGGGTCGGTCAGTAAACGAAGCTGGCTGAAATTCGTGATGAAACGCTCCACTTTCAGGCGCCGCGATGTCCAGAATTATCTGGTTGTCCGGACGTTCATTCGGACGGACGATACGTTTTGGCTGTGGCTCAGGTTAACTGCACTGTCCGCTCTCGGCGCATTTCTGATTCCGCTGCCGATTGTATCTTTCATCTTCGTAGGAGCTCTCGCATTTGCAACCGCAGTGCAGCTCATCCTGGCACTTGAAAGCGGCGTCGAATTTACGATGGATCAACTGTATCCGGAAGAACAGGAAAAGTCTCAAATCAGAGCCGTCCGATCGTTAGTGAGGAAGTTAATCTGGCTGCAGGCGGTTATTCTGCTGGCAGCAGCTCTGCCTCTATATGGACCGGGCATAACGCCGGTACTGATTGCTCTTATCGCGGTCATTATCGGGGAAGCTACGATTCGATTGACGAAAGAGCAAGTAAGAGAAATATAAGAGATTATGAAAGTTTGATCACTTCGTTTACTATTTCATTTCAGTGACGGAATTGTCTGAATATATCTGCCTAGTAAAAAGATTGTTCAGTCAGGGTAAAGTGATTCAAAAGTTAGAATAGTTAAAAAGCTGTTGCATTTGTAGTTCAGTTGCATATATAATTACTAAAAGGTATCAGGGGTGAGAGAGATGAATAATAACAACTCATATGCTGAATTTTTGAAAGCGGTAGGTAATAACAGCACTTCTCTCCAAGCGGAAAAGCTGCTGAATGAAATCTATTGGGATCTGTTTCTGCAACATATTCACTGGGAACAAACGCAAACGAGAATCATGGAATTGATCGACGATGCGTTGGATCGAAACGATGAAGAAGCATTCAACCTGTATACACAGCAACTGATTGAATTTACAAAAGAACAAAGTTATGAACTGAAATCAAAATAATCTATTACTGCACGCTGTCTGAAGAAAATTCAGGCAGTGTTTTTTTATGTGCTGCATACCGCCGCGGGAAGTTTCTTTCAGCCGGTTACGGGTACAATACAATACATAATATGATTCGTTTAAAACGTACGTTCGTTATTTCTTTAGAAATAGCGCCGGATGTGGTAAAATAGAAGGATCAGGTGTTCAAGAATAGGAGTGGAAACATTTGAACGAAACATTTCAATTGCAGGCACCATATACGCCGCAGGGAGATCAGCCGAAAGCGATCGCAAGCCTTGTCAGCGGAATAAAAGAAGGTAAAAAGCATCAAACCTTGCTCGGTGCGACGGGAACTGGAAAGACATTTACCGTTTCCAATGTACTGACGGAAATTAACAAACCAACACTGGTCATCGCTCACAATAAAACGCTGGCCGGTCAATTATATAGTGAATTCAAGGAGTTTTTCCCCGATAATGCGGTGGAATACTTTGTCAGCTTCTACGACTTTTATCAGCCAGAAGCATATGTGCCGCAGACGGATACATTCATTGAAAAGGATTCTTCCATCAATGATGAAATCGATAAACTGCGCCACTCAGCAACCAGTGCGTTATTTGAACGCAATGATGTACTGATAGTCGCATCGGTATCATGTATTTACGGTCTCGGTTCGCCGGAAGAATATAACGAAATGGTTTTTTCGCTGCGCAAAGGCATGGAGATCCCGCGCAATGAACTGCTGCGGACACTGGTAGATATCCAATACGAGCGCAACGACATCAATTTCACACGCGGTACTTTCCGTGTAAGAGGAGATGTAGTCGAAGTATTTCCGGTATCACGGGATGAGCGCTGTATCCGCCTGGAGTTTTTCGGGGATGAAATCGAGCGTATCCGGGAAGTTGACGCCTTAACAGGTGAAGTGATTGGAGACCGTGATCATGTGGCGATTTTCCCGGGATCCCACTTCGTTACGCGTGAAGAGAAATTATTGAAGGCTATTGAAAATATAGAAATTGAATTAGAAGAACAGCTTAAATATTTGCGTGACAACGATAAGCTGCTGGAAGCGCAGCGTCTGGAGCAGCGGACGCGCTATGATCTGGAGATGATGCGGGAGATGGGTTTCTGTTCCGGCATCGAGAACTATTCCAGACATTTAACATTGCGTGAAGCGGGTGCGACGCCATACACACTGCTGGATTATTTTCCGGATGACTTCCTGATCGTAGTCGATGAAAGTCACGTTTCGTTGCCGCAAATCCGCGGTATGTACAACGGCGACCAGGCACGTAAAAAAGTGCTGGTGGAGCACGGTTTCCGTCTGCCATCCGCTCTTGATAACCGGCCGCTGATGTTTGAAGAGTTTGAAGACCATATCAAACAGGCGATGTATATTTCCGCTACGCCGGGCCCTTATGAAATCGAGCATACAGATGAAATGGTCGAGCAGATTATACGTCCGACAGGTTTGCTGGATCCGATTATTGAGGTGCGGCCGATCGAAGGACAAATCGATGATCTGCTGGACGAAATTCAGTTGCGCATCGAGCACAATGAACGGGTGCTGATCACGACGCTGACCAAGAAAATGTCAGAGGATCTGTCGGACTACTTAAAAGACATCGGCATCAAAGTGCAGTATCTCCATTCTGACGTCAAGACGCTTGAGCGGACAGAAATTATCCGGGAACTGCGCATCGGGACGTATGATGTCTTGATTGGAATCAACTTATTGCGTGAAGGAATCGATATACCGGAAGTATCATTGGTGGCAATTTTGGATGCGGACAAAGAAGGGTTCTTGCGTTCAGAGCGCGCTCTGATTCAGACGATTGGCCGGGCAGCGCGGAACTCGGAAGGACGCGTCATTATGTATGCAGATAAAATGACCGATTCCATGCAAAAGGCAATTAGAGAAACAGAACGCCGCCGGGAAATCCAGCTTGCCTATAATGAAGAACATGGCATCACACCAACGACCATTATCAAACCAATCCGCGAAGCGATTCGTGCGACGCAAGTGGCGGAAGAAACGGAATCCTATTTGCAGCGCGTGACAGAAGGCAAGAAGCTGTCAAAAGACGAAAAGGGCTTATTGCTGGTGAAATTAGAAAAAGAAATGAAAGAAGCAGCGAAAGCTTTGGACTTCGAAAGAGCTGCAGAGTTACGCGATACCGTAATAGAACTGAAGGCAGAAAGGTAGAGTCCTTATGAAAAATAAAGAATTGATAATACAAGGAGCGAGAGCGAATAACCTGAGAGACATTACCGTCAAAATACCCCGGGACCAATTAGTTGTACTCACCGGTTTATCGGGGTCAGGGAAGTCTTCATTGGCTTTTGATACGATCTACGCGGAAGGACAGCGCCGCTACGTAGAGTCGTTGTCTGCATATGCCCGCCAGTTCCTTGGACAGATGGATAAGCCGGATGTGGATTCCATTGAAGGACTGTCTCCGGCGATTTCCATCGACCAGAAAACTACCAGTAAAAATCCGCGTTCGACAGTAGGAACGGTGACGGAGATTTATGACTACTTGCGCCTGCTGTATGCAAGAGTGGGGAAACCGCATTGTCCGTATCACGGCATAGAAATCTCCACACAGACAATTCAGCAGATGGTGGACCGTGTGATGGAATTGCCGGAGCGTACGAGAATTCAAATTTTGGCGCCTATCATTTCCGAACGTAAAGGGACGCATGCGAAGCTGTTTGAAGATATTAAAAGACAGGGGTATGTGCGTGTGCGGGTCAATGGTGAAACGATTGACCTTGACGACAATATCGACCTGGATAAAAACAAGAAGCACACAATTGAAATTGTCATTGACCGGATCGTCATGAAAGAAGGCGTTGAGACACGGCTCAGTGACTCGCTTGAATCCGCTTTGCGGCTCGCTGACGGTAATGTTCTGGTGGACGTAATCGGGGAAGAGGAACTGTTTTTCAGTGAGCACCATGCATGTCCGATCTGCGGATTCTCCATCGGGGAACTGGAACCCCGCATGTTTTCATTCAACAGTCCGTTCGGAGCATGTCCAGAGTGTGACGGGCTCGGCATGAAACTTGAAGTCGATCCGGACCTGGTCATTCCGAACAGTGACCTGTCATTAAAGGAGCATGCAGTCGCCCCATGGGAACCGACAAGTTCTCAATATTATCCGGAACTGTTAAAGACCGTTGCGAAGCATTATAAAATTCCGATGGATGTGCCGGTCAGTGAACTGGCTGATTCGGATCTGGAGAAGTTATTAAAAGGTTCAAGCAAAGAGAAAATCCGGTTCCGCTACACCAATGAATTCGGCAATACACGTGACAGTGATATTTATTTTGAAGGAGTTTTACGCAACGTAGAGCGCCGTTATCATGAAACATCGTCTGATTATATCCGTGAGCAGATGAGCAAATATATGACCGAGCGGGCCTGTCCTTCCTGTACAGGATACCGTTTGAAGCCTGAGTCTCTTTCGGTGCTGGTTGACGGACAGCATATCGGTAAAATAACTGAACGCTCAATTGTCGAGACGACGAAGTTCTTTGACCAATTAAAGCTGTCTGAGAAAGACGCGCAAATTGCTGACATGATTCTGAAAGAAATTCAGGAACGGCTGGGCTTCCTGGTGAACGTCGGACTGGACTACTTGAACCTGTCCCGTTCTGCAGGCACATTGTCCGGCGGGGAAGCGCAGCGTATCCGTCTGGCCACACAAATCGGCTCCCGTTTGACAGGTGTTCTTTATATTTTGGATGAACCGTCAATCGGACTGCATCAGCGCGATAATGACCGGCTGATAGGAACCCTGCAAAACATGCGCGATATTGGCAATACACTGATTGTGGTGGAACATGATGAAGATACGATGATGGCGGCTGACTATTTAATTGACGTAGGCCCTGGTGCAGGCGTGGCGGGCGGTGAAATAGTTGCTGCAGGCACACCGGCCAAGGTGATGAAGAATAAGAAATCATTGACTGGACAATATTTAAGCGGCAAGAAATTCATTCCGCTTCCAATTGAACGCAGACCGCGAGATGAGCGCAGCATAGTAGTCAAAGGCGCTTCAGAAAACAACCTGAAACATATTGATGCGGAGTTCCCGCTCGGGCAGTTTATCGCTGTGACAGGTGTTTCGGGTTCGGGTAAAAGTACACTCGTCAATGATATCCTGCATAGAACATTGGCGCAGAAACTGAACCGTTCCAAACAGAAGCCCGGGAAATACGACAGCATCAGCGGGGTTGAGCATCTGGAAAAAGTAATCGATATTGACCAGTCACCGATCGGCCGGACTCCGCGGTCAAATCCCGCCACGTATACAGGCGTCTTTGATGATATCCGCGATGTCTTCGCGATGACCAATGAAGCAAAAGTCCGCGGCTATAAAAAAGGACGTTTCAGCTTTAACGTAAAAGGCGGCCGCTGTGAAGCATGCCGTGGGGATGGAATCATTAAAATCGAAATGCATTTCCTTCCTGACGTCTATGTGCCGTGCGAAGTATGTCACGGCAAACGTTATAACCGCGAAACACTTGAAGTGCAATATAAAGGAAAGAATATTGCGGACGTGCTGGAGATGACAGTTGAAACAGCGGCAGTGTTTTTCGAGAATATCCCGAAAATCAGCCGTAAACTGCAAACGATTGTCGATGTGGGGCTAGGCTATATAAAATTAGGCCAGCCTGCGACTACGCTGTCGGGCGGTGAAGCACAGCGGGTCAAGCTTGCTTCCGAGCTGCATAAACGTTCGACCGGCAAGTCGTTTTATATACTGGATGAGCCGACGACAGGGCTGCATGTTCATGACATCGCCAAGTTACTCGAAGTACTTCAGCGCCTTGTTGATGGAGGAAATACCGTTCTCGTCATCGAACATAATTTGGATGTAATTAAAACGGTTGATCACATTATCGATATTGGACCTGAAGGCGGAGATAAGGGCGGAGAAATCATCGCAGTCGGCACACCGGAAGAAGTGGCAGAAGTACCAGCCTCTTATACAGGAAAGTATTTACGCACGATACTGGAGAGAGACCGGCACCGGATGAAAGAACAAATCGAAAAAGCGGGAAAAAGCAGAAAATGAAACTTTCTTTCTGCTTAACCGTATAAATAGACAGGTACTGAAAAGATTGTTCAAAACGAGGAGGAATCCGGAAATGCAAAATGAACGCACACGAATACTTACGCTGCTCGAAGAAGGAAAAATTACAGCGGATGAAGCATTACGGCTGCTGGAAGCGATGAGCAAACAGCCAGATCAGGAAAAACCTGAAGAAAGTTCTTCAGCTGATGACTTTTTTGAAGATATCCGTAAAGAATTCATGACAGCAGGCGACCGTTTCATGCAATTCATGGATACAGCCGTACACCGTGTGAAAGAGTTCGATTTCGAAGCACCATTCAGCAAATCAGTCTCCTTTACACATACGGAAAAGAAATCTGCGGAAGACGTGGAAGAACTGATCATTCATATCGATCACGGAACTGTTGAACTGCATCCTTCAGAAGATGAGGAAATCATGGCGAAGTTCTCCGTAAAGCATTTCAATAATGATTCCGAAGCAGAGGCACTCAGCCATTTCCTTGATAAGTTATTGTTTGTTAAAGACGGCAATAAACTGCGTATCGGCAGTGACTTGAAAATGCTGCAGGTAAATGTTCAGTTATACGTGCCGGCCGGGAAAATGTACGATAAACTGTCCGTCCGTTTATTGAACGGCGGCTGTTCGGCTGAAGGAGTCGGTTTTAAGGATTTGCGCATTAAAACAGCCAATGGAAAAATTGAATGTGCTGACACAACATTTGAAGAAGCAGAACTCGAAACCGCTAACGGAATGGTCCGTTTATTGAAAGTGACCGGTGACAAACTGGAAGCTGAAACCTTGAACGGGCGCGTGTATGTCGATGGAGAAGTGAATGAAGTAGATGCCAAATCATTAAATGGCAATGTCACTCTTACTACTACCTCACTACACGCAAGAAGCCTGGAAGCCAAGTCTATCAGTGGCGCAGTCGAAATGTATTTCCCTTCTTCATTGAGCGTGAAAGGTGAAATTACATCCAATATGGGGAAGCTCGATCTGCAGCTGAAAGATGTATCCCGCGTAGAGGAACAGGAGCAGTTCCTGCACCGCACCATTCGCTTCAGCAAGAACACGGAAGATGAAACGAAACCGCCGCTGCATATTACAGGCGAGTCGAAAACAGGCTCCGTACTAGTCCGCTATAACTCTGTCGATATGTCATGACATCATAAAAAACACCTGTACCGCCATTTTCGGCGATACAGGTGTTTTTTGGTTTGTTTGGTGGCAGTGAAGGGGGGGCGCTGATCAATGTTAGCGATGGCTGTTATTGGATTGGGAAAATTATGGGAGGGAAACAGGCCAAACCGCTCATACGTCCGTGTTACCCGCTCATAGCTGCTGCGTAACCGCTCTTAACTGTTCGTCAAGCGCTCATACCCTTTCGGCGAGCGCTCTATACTCCAAGGCAACCGCTCATACGTCCGTGTCACCCGCTCATAGCTGCTGTGTAACCGCTCTTACCCATTCGTCAAGCGCTCATACCATTGCATCAAGCGCTCTATATCCCAAGATAACCGCTCATACATCCAACGCAACCGCTCATTACCCGTCTGCAGCAGAAGCTCAATGCACAAATACACCTCCGATCCTCCTTACCAAACTCACTTTATTTCACCTGCCATAATCCCAGCACAAAATTCCGAATGCAATCGCTCTCGCACATTGCAGCTGATAGGTTTTGTTTTGCAGCAGGGCGGCTTCTGTCTGGTGAGACATGAAGCCGCATTCAGCGAGAATAGCGGGCATAGTCGTATCTCGCAGTACAGCAAAGTCGGCTTTCTTTACGCCGCGGTCCGGTCTTCGGCAGGCGGAGATCAGTGCTTTTTGCACAGATGATGCCAGTGCGGCGGAACTTGTGCTTGCCTGCGGATAAATGAATGTCTCAATTCCTTGTGCTGTGCTCCAGCCGCTGCCGAAAGCATTGGCGTGGATCGAGACGAAGGCATCGGCCTGCAGCCGGTTGGCCAGTGCAGTCCGTTCGCTTAGCGGCACATCGCGGGAGGATTCATGTGCAAAACGAACCGTAACACCTTCCTTTGTTAAAAAATCTCCTGTGAGGGCAGCTACTGCTGAATTGAAATGAAATTCCCGCATCTTTCCGTCGGGTGTCCGTTTGCCGGGTGTATCGGGGCCATGGCCTGCATCAAGAATGATTAGTGTCAATTTTGTCCACTCTCCTTTATCCTTTATATAGAGAAGGAATCGAAGAAGGATACAAAAAGGCGGTCAGCCCAAAGAGTAATCCATTTCTTTTCGTTTCCTTCATGGTAAAATAGATGGTGAATGCGGACTGCCAACGCAGGCAGCCTGTTTTAGCATAAAATATAAAAAATATGTACATTGCAGTAGAAAGTGAGGAACTTCATGGGTGAATTAACAGTAGAAGATATTATGAACCGTTTTGGTCTTGAATTGATTGCGGGGCATGAGGGTATTCACAGGCAAGTCCACATGAGCGATATTTCACGGCCGGGTCTTGAAATGGCCGGCTATTTTGATTACTACCCTGCAGAACGTGTGCAGTTGATCGGCCGCAAGGAAATGTCTTTCCTGGAAACATTGCCGGCCATTACGCGGAGAAAACGGCTGGAACGGCTTTGTTCGCATGATACACCTGCCTTCATTATCGCGCATGGTGAGGAAGGACCGAAGGAATTAAGCCAGCTGGCGGAAGAGAAAAACATTCCTGTTTTGCGTACGGATTATAAGACTACACAATTTTCCGGCATGCTGACAAACTATCTGGTCGGTCAGCTCGCACCGATGACGACAGTCCATGGCGTACTGGTGGATGTCTACGGTGTCGGTGTCCTGATTACGGGCGGCAGCGGAGTCGGTAAAAGTGAAACGGCGTTAGAACTTATTAAAAAAGGGCATAGACTGGTAGCGGATGATTCAGTTGAAATACGCCAAGTGTCCGATAATGTGCTGATTGGAACGTCACCGAAGCTGCTGAAACATATGCTGGAAATTCGCGGGGTCGGCATTATTGATTTGATGACGCTGTTCGGAGCGAGTGCGGTGAAAGACGATAAGCGGGTATTGCTGGCGGTCGATTTAGAAATCTGGGACGAGAAAAAACATTATGACCGTCTAGGCATCGATGAAGAAAAGGTAGAAATACTGGATTCGCAAATTACACGTCTGTCAGTGCCGGTCAGACCGGGCCGGAACATTGCGGTCATCATCGAAGTGGCTGCCATGGATTATCGAATGAAACGTCTTGGGTTTAATGCGGCAGAGGAATTTACCAAGCGTTTGGATCAAGCGATCGCAGACAATGCAGAACTATTGATGGAAAAGGGGCGCGACTAAGTGAATGTATCAATGTTAGCAATCAATCCTGTCGCGGTCAGTATCGGCAGCTTAGAAATTCGCTGGTACGGTATTCTGATTGCCCTTGGGATTATATTAGGTTTTATGGTGGTTCAGCGTGAAATGCTGAAGCGCGGGATGCACCCGGACTTTCTGACGGACATGCTCATTTGGGCCATTCCGATTTCCATCATCAGTGCAAGGATTTATTACGTCATTTTCACTTGGGATTTTTATCGGGAACATCCCGGACAGATCATTCAGATTTGGAACGGCGGAATCGCGATACACGGTGCGCTGATTGGGGCCGTAATTACTGCAGCAATATTCTGTAAAAAGCGGGGCGTCTCGTTTTGGAAAGTTGCGGACATTACAGCACCCGGTTTGTTGATTGGTCAAATTATCGGACGCTGGGGCAATTTTATGAATCAGGAAGCACATGGCGGACCGGTTTCGGAAGCATTTAAAGAAAACACCATCATTCCGGATTGGATTATGAATCAAATGACGATTGAAGGCGTAACCTATCATCCTACATTTCTTTATGAGTCACTGTGGAATGTGGTTGGACTCATTCTCATACTGGTAATCCGCAGAGTGCTGAAAATGAAGCGCGGGGAAGTCTTTTTATTTTATGTTATCTGGTATTCCATCGGACGATTCTTCATTGAAGGCATGCGAACAGACAGCCTGTATGTCATCGGCAGTCTGCGTGCGGCGCAAATGGTATCCGTCGCAGGTGTTGTGATAGGGCTTGCGATCTTGCTGTATCGGCGTTATGTAATGAAAGTACAAGAGAATTACGATGACAGACAGAAATAATATTGCACTCTCCAGCACAATGAAAGACGGCCTGCAGGTGGGACTGAAGACAACATGGTCGCTTGGTAAAATTATTTTTCCTATCACCTTACTCGTAACCATATTGCAATTCACACCGGTCCTGCCCTGGCTAGTGCAGCTGATTGAGCCGCTCATGCAAGTTTTTGGTTTGCGCGGCGAAGCGGCAGTGCCGATTGTGCTTGGAAATACGCTGAACTTATACGCCGGAATTGCCGGCATCATTTCATTAGAATTAACAGTTAAAGAAGTATTCATTATTGCGATGATGATCAGCTTTGCGCATAATCTGTTCATCGAAACAGCCGTTGCGATTAAAGTAGGAGTCAAGTTATGGCTGGTGCTTGCCGTACGCCTCGGACTCGCTGCGCTGGCAGGCATCATCATCAATCTGTTTTGGACAGGCGGTTCTGAAATTGCACAATATGGACTGACACCTCAAGCGCAAGCTGTTCCGGAAGGGTTTGTCCAAATATTCCTGCTCGGTTTGGAAAAGGCGGCTTTTGGTGTGTTGCAGCTTGCGATGATTGTGATTCCGCTGATGCTGTTTGTGCAGTTTGTGAAAGACCGCAATTATTTGGATCGTTTATCAAATAGTTTGGCACCGTTTACGAAACTGATCGGTGTGAAGCCAAATGCGTCGATGACTTTGGTGGCGGGCATATTAATTGGGCTTGCATATGGGGCCGGCGTCATGATTCAGGCGGTTCGGGAAGACGGTGTGTCAAAGCGCGATATTACACTGGCTTTCATTTTCCTGATGGCATGCCACGCAGTTATTGAGGATACACTATTATTCCTGCCGCTCGGTATACCGATTTGGCCATTATTGATCATCCGGCTTGTGACTGCAATTGCGCTGACTTTGTCAGTGAGTGTGTTGTGGAAGCGGCCGCACGAGAAGGAGGAAGCTGTTGTTGACTAATCAACCGATTACCACATTATTATTTGATTTCGATGGAACGCTGGCAGATACAAATGAATTAATCCTTTCTTCTTTCCAGCATGTGCTGGATCATCATTTTCCAGGACGTTTTCAGCGGGAAGACATGCTGCCGTTCATCGGACCTACATTGTATGATACCTTTTCATCGATCGCTCCGGACAAAACAGATCAATTAATCGATGAATATCGAAAATGGAATATAGCTAATCACGATGCATATATTACGGAATTTGAAGGTGTTACAGATACGCTTCGCAAATTATACGATCTTGGTCTGAAGATGGCCGTTGTTTCTACTAAAAAGCGCGACATGGTGGAAAGAGGTATCGGTCTGCTTGGAATTGCGCCGTACTTTGAAACGGTGATCGGCCTGGATGATATTACGAATCCGAAGCCGGATCCAGAGCCGATCTTATTGGCACTGGAACGCCTTGGAAGTACGCCGGAGGAATCGCTGATGATCGGGGATAATTTTCATGATATATTGGGCGGGCAAAATGCAGGCGTACGGACTGCGGCGGTCGCATGGGCGTTAAAAGGAGAAAGTTATTTGCAGACATTTAAGCCTGACTATATGCTGCGCTATATGTCTGACTTATTGAAGCTGACTGCAGGAATTAAGCTATGAGACGCACTGAACGGCATCCTTCCAAAGGGGAGGCGAATTCCCTTTGGCATATTTACCGTACTGTCTCGATAGGTAAAGTAGCGAAGAATTTTATCGTAATCCAGATTGCCCGGTATACACCAATCGTTTCATGGAAAAATGTTCTCTACCGGCTGTTTTTGCGCATGAAAGTCGGCAAGCATACAGCATTTGCGCTGATGGTCGTGCCGGATGTCATGTTTCCTGAACGGATTACTGTCGGAGAAAACTCCATTATCGGCTTTAATACGACGATTTTGGCGCATGAATACCTAATTGATGAATACCGGATCGGTGATGTGGAAATTGGCAATAATGTATTGATCGGGGCCAATACGACGATCCTTCCCGGTATCAAAATTGGCGACGGTGCGATTGTCTCTGCGGCTTCACTCGTTAACCGGGATATTCCAGCGGGGGCATTTGCCGGAGGAAATCCTGTGAAAATTATTTATACAGCCGAAGAAATGGCAGAACGTGAATTGCGAAAAGCAAATGAATGACGTGACACACAGTTGTGCTATACTAGAGGATAGATTGCAAAGAGGAACGTCCAGTGCGTTCCTCTTACTTTTTCGGAGGAGTTCGATTGAAAAATAACCAACGATTACCAAAAGATAAAATTATATCATTTCTGCCTGACGGTGATTTTTATCGCAAACGCGCAATGCAAGCGATGCAGCGCGAACAGTTTTCTGACGCGGAAAAATATTATAAGCGTGCGCTGGATCTGAATCCCGACGATGCACTGACTCATATGGAGTATGGCGTGTTCATCATGGAAGTCGGACGATTCGAGGATGCGTATGAGCTGCTGCAGACCGCAGATGATCTGGATCCGGACAATGAAGAAACGACCTTCTATTTAGCGGAAGTTCACGCGCATCTTGGTTTGCTGCGTGAAGCGAAACAATATGCCCTGAAGTATGTGGAAATGGCACCGGACGGCCTGTTCGTGGAAGAAGCACACGAGATCTCAGAATTTGCCGATCAGGAAGAGATGTTCCTTGAAGAAGGGGAACAGCTAGACGGTGAAGTGCTGTTCGTACAAGAGAAAGCACGCCGAATGATGGAGCAGGGAGACTTTAAGGAAGCAATTGCTGTGCTGGAGAAATTATTGCTGGACTATCCAAAAACCTGGGCCGTTCACAACAATCTGGCACTTGCGTATTTCTATATCGGCGAAGAACAGCATGCAGAAGATATTCTGTATGATGTGCTGCGCGAAGAAAAAGGGAATATCCATGCGCTGTGCAATTTGGCGGTATTCTTTTATTACCGTAAAGATCATGAACGCCTGAAGCGTATGATGAATCTTTTATCCAAAATAAAGCCGTATCAATTTGAACAGCGCTATAAACTGGGCGCTACGTTTGCGCTGATCGGCCGTTATGAAGAAGCATATCATTGGCTGCGCAGTCTGCAAAAACGCGGTTTTGAAGGCGATATCGGCTATTATTTTTGGCTGGCGAATGCTGCCTATTTTACAGGAAACCGTAAAATAGCAGAGCAGGCATACGAAAAGCTTCTGGAGATGGATCCCACGAAAGAGGGCTTTGAGCCGTGGAGATCAGCCGATGCTGCACTCGATTCAGATTCCTTTGAAGAGAATGTACCGTTTCTGATTGAAAAGATATCCAATCCATACCGCAGTGAGAGAATGTTCGGTTTATATTTGGTGGGAAAGTCCTCGCATTTGCAGGAGATACTCTCACATCCCGGCTATATTAACGTGGAAGAATTGAGCGCGGCGGAGCAGCTGTTTCTGGCACACAGTCTGGAGTATTCATTCAAAGCGGAAGATGCTTTTGAGAAAGCGCTGCAAAAAGCCCTGGCAATTTGCGATTTGCTTTATGAACAATATAAACCGCTTGATGAGCAAGGAGTGCAGCTGTTTCAGATGTGGTTCACATTATGTGAAAACGCACTGGAAAAGCAATATGCGTTCAGCAACGTTCAGGCGATTGCGGCGGCTGCAGATTATATGTTCCAGGCTTCGCACGATGAAAGTGTGACAAAGAAGTCTCTTGCAGAACAATATCAAGTATCAGTTTCAACGCTTTCTAAGTATGTGAAGGAATTGTTGCAGTTTCTGCCTTATACAGAGGAGTGAATCGGAAACAGATGTTGCATTTAAGTTGAAAATGACCGGGAATTCTCGTACGATTTTAAGTAGTGATATGCTTTGCAGCAAGCGGAACGAAGCCTGTAGTGAAAGAACAAAATACAGGTATATATATTGAAGGAGGAATAACTGCAATGACAACAGAAGATAAAATCTATGACGTAATTATTGTAGGGGCAGGGCCTGCCGGAATGACAGCGGCTGTGTATACAGCACGCGGAAATATGTCTACTTTGATGCTGGAAAGAGGCATGCCGGGCGGTCAAATGGCTAATACCGAAGAAATCGAGAACTATCCGGGATTTGAAAGTATTCTCGGTCCGGATATCTCAACGAAAATGTTTGAACATGCGAAGCGATTCGGGGCAGAATATGCTTACGGTGACGTAACGAAAATTGAAGACGGCCGTGAATTCAAGACCATTTACGTAGGCGAGAAAACTTATAAAGCGCGCGCTATCATTTTATCAACAGGCGCGGACTACCGAAAGATCGGTGTTCCGGGTGAGGAAGAATTGACAGGCCGCGGCGTAAGTTATTGTGCAGTATGTGACGGTGCGTTCTTCCGCAATAAAGATATCGTCGTAATTGGCGGAGGAGACTCTGCAGTTGAAGAAGGTTCATACTTGACGCGGTTTGCCAATAAAGTAACGATCATTCACCGCCGTGATGAATTGCGTGCGCAAAAAATCGTTCAGGAGCGTGCATTCGCGAACGAAAAGATCGACTTTATCTGGAACTCTACAGTAAAGCAAGTGAATGAAAAAGACGGCAAGATCGGTTCCGTCACTCTTGTGTCAACAGAAGATGGTTCAGAGCGTGAGTTCGAGACAGAAGGAATGTTCGTCTATATCGGACTGGATCCATTGACAGAGCCATTTAAAGATCTGGGCATCTTGGATGAGAACGGCTATATCGAGACGAATGAAATCATGGAAACGAAAATCCCGGGCATCTATGCGGCGGGTGACGTTCGTGAAAAATTGCTGCGTCAAGTAGTTACGGCAACCGGAGACGGCAGTATCGCGGCACAGGCAGCTCAGAAGTATATTGAAGAGCTGATGGATGAGGTTGAGGCTAAAGCATAATCAGGTAATGAATTCGTAACCTGTATGTAATATGCTGGAAATATAAAGCGGGGATAATAAGTAGAAGTAACACCCCCCCTTTTCATAATATAGCAACTTTGTGGCTGTTTACGGTATAAACTTCCGTAAACAGCCCCCTTTTTTTGTCGTTTTGGAAGAAACCATTGTATACTATACATACATACTTGAAAAGTGGGGAACTACATATGCAAAAAATTGCTAATTTACTCGTGGTGAAAGATGGTCATGTCCTTTTGCTGAAGAAACCGAGACGTGGCTGGTATGTGGCGCCGGGCGGTAAAATAGACGAAGGTGAATCTGTCTATGAAGCGGCTCAGCGTGAGTTTGCAGAAGAAACAGGTGCACAGGCTGCGGCGCCTCATCTTAAAGGTGTATATACGATGATGATCATGGATGATGAAGGAAAAGAACTGCTTAACGAATGGCTGCTCTTTACGTTTATTGCGCATGATTACTCTGGTGAACTGCTGGAGACAACCGTTGAAGGGGAATTGGAATGGCATCCGTTGGAAAGTTTGCATACATTACCTATGGCGGAAGGAGACCGCATGAATTTGCTCTTTGCGGTCAGTCAGAAAGGTATGCAGTATGGGACGTTCTATTATACAGAGCAATTTCGCTTGTTGCGTGAATCGCTCCAACAATCAATGGAAGGTGAATAAATTTTATGGATCAGCAGCAAAGTGTAAATGAGTATGAAGTCGTAATTATTACAGGTATGTCGGGTGCGGGAAAAACGGTGGCCATGCAGTGCTTTGAAGACATGGGCTTTTATTGCATCGATAATCTGCCGCCTGAACTGTTTGTGACATTCCTGGATTTGATGATGAAATCCGATAACCAAATGAGACGTATTGCCGCTGTAATGGATACACGCGGAGGAAGCTTGTTTGATTCATTGATTACAGCGCTCGAAGGCTTATTTAAGATGGAGGACGTCAAGACAAGTCTGCTGTTCCTGGATTCAAATGATGAAACGCTTGTAAAACGTTATAAAGAAACACGCAGATCACATCCGTTATCTGAAGGCGGTGTGCTGCTCGAAGGAATACGCAAGGAACGCATTTTGCTGACGGAGCTGAAAGGACTTTCCCGGTCGATCATCGACACGTCCCATTTAAAACCGAAGCAGTTGCGCGAAAAGATTATCAGCGAATTCTCTGAAGCCGGTGAACCGAACTTTACATTGAATTTTGTGTCGTTCGGATTTAAGCACGGTATGCCAATTGACGCGGATGTCGTGTTTGATGTGCGATTTTTACCAAACCCGTTTTATTTGGAGGAGCTGCGTCCGTTGACAGGACTGAATTCCGAAGTATCCGACTATGTGCTGAAATGGGCGGATACGAAAGAGCTGATTGAGAAGTTAACGGATTTATTCAAATTTTTGATACCGCAGTATAAGCAGGAAGGAAAGGGCCAGGCAGTAATCGCATTCGGCTGTACAGGCGGCCAGCACCGTTCCGTGACGCTTGCTGAATATTTCACAGGTGTCTTCAAGGATGAGTACCCGACACGTGTCTCGCATCGGGATGTTGAAAAAAGAAAGGGTTGACATTACTATGCAATCCACTACTATGAAAAGAGTCGTCGTATTTGGCGGCGGTACCGGGCTTTCCAATATTGTACGGGGATTAAAACGTCATCCGATTCACGTGACAGCCATTGTCACTGTGGCGGATGACGGAGGAAGTTCAGGCCGTTTATTCGACCAGTACCAAGTCCCGCCGCCTGGAGACGTCCGTCAGGTTATGGCAGCGCTTTCAGATGTAGAGCCGCTGATCGAGAAGATGTTCCAGTACCGCTTTGACGGTTCGGATGGCTTGAAAGGACATTCTCTCGGAAATTTAATGCTGACAGCCCTGACGACTATCACCGGCGATTTTGCCCGTGCGGTAGAGCAGATGGGTCTTGTGCTGAATATTAAAGGAAAAGTATTGCCTGCTGCAAATCAGCGGATAACCTTGCATGCGGAGCTTGAAGATGGTTCAATAATTACAGGAGAATCAAAAATTCCTCTCTACGGAAGGAAAATCCGTAAAGTCTTCATTACACCGCAAGATGTTAAACCATTACCTGAAACAGCAGAAACTATAAAAAATGCAGATTTAATCGTTTTTGGACCGGGAAGCTTGTATACTAGTACTTTGCCCACACTTTTAGTCGAGGACATCCGTAACGCGGTGATGGAAAGTGCAGCGAAAAAGGTCTATGTCGGTAATTTAACTACACAACGTGGAGAAACGTACCGCTATACCGCTTCTGAGCACGTGCAGGCGCTCTATGACCACGCGGGAGAACCGTTTCTTGATGCAGTGCTTGTAAATAACGCAGAGGCGTTCAGACGCACGCATAACCTCAATGAAAAAGATGAGCCATGGCTCGTGGAAAACGATTTGGATAAGCTGCAGGCATTGGTGCCGGAAGTATTTGTGCAGGAGATTGCTACCATCATTGATGGAACGGTCATGCACAAAACAACGGATGTATCGGAAATGCTGATGAGCTATATAGAGAGAACGTAGAAGGCGGATAGATATGAAGATCGCCGAAAAGGGGGAATATCATGTCTTTTGCATCCAAAACGAAGAAAGAGCTGACGCAGATCGAAGCGGATGACTGCTGCACGAAAGCTGAAATCGCTGCATTCATCCGCATGAACGGTGTTATGTCTTTTTCCAATAAACAATTGAGCCTTGACGTTCAGACAGAAAATGCAGCAATTGCGCGCCGGCTGTACTCGAACGTGAAAGCATTATATCCGTATAAAGTGGAATTGCTTGTACGCAAAAAAATGCGTCTGAAAAAGAATAACGTCTATATTTGCCGAATCCGAGAAGGGGCAAAGAATTTATTAGAAGAGTTATCCATCATGACGCATGACTTTCAAATGATCAATAAAATCGATGCACAGCTAATTGAAAAAGATTGCTGTGCACGCGCATACTTACGGGGAGCTTTTCTGGCAGGAGGTTCCGTGAATAATCCGGAGACTTCTTCCTATCACTTGGAAATCTTCTCTAGCTACCAGGAACACAGTCAATCGCTTGTCGAGTTAATGAATCGCTACCACCTGAATGCAAAGTCCATAGAACGAAAAAAAGGATTTATTGCATACTTGAAGGAAGCGGAAAAGATCTCCGATTTTCTTGGCATTATCGGCGCCCATGTATCCCTCATGAAGTTCGAGGACGTACGAATCATGCGCGATATGCGAAACAGTGTAAATCGGCTGGTGAACTGTGAAACCGCCAATCTGAATAAAACAATTGGCGCTGCGCAGAGACAAGTGGAAAATATTAAACTGATTGAGCAGACGATCGGTTTGGATCAACTACCGGAAAGACTGCAGGAAATCGCCCGCTTGCGCGTAGCATATCAAGACGTGACGTTAAAAGAGCTGGGTGAGCTGGTCACCGGCACGCCGGTCAGCAAGTCCGGAGTGAATCATCGTTTGCGCAAGATTGAAGAAATCGCAGAACGGCTGCGTGGAAACTAATAGTAGATCCTTCTATAGAAGAGGAAGAAAAGGAGCACACAATATGGTAGAAAAAACAGTTAAAGTAGGTATTAAACCCGGTTTACAGGCTAGACAGGCAGCATTGTTTGTACAGGAAGCGAATAAGTACACAGCGGATATTTACTTGAAGAAGGATAATCGCCAGGTGAATGCGAAGAGCATCATGGGAATTATGAGTTTAGCGATTGCCAAGGGTACGGAGATTACGTTGAGTACGGATGGTATTGATGAGGATTTGGCGCTTCAGAATTTGGCGGAGTTAGTGGAAAGTGAGCAGTGAGGATAAGTTTGGGTATGGGTGACGATGACCTTGTGAGGTTTCGTCATCTTTTTTTGTGGTTTTCCGTAGCTGGGGGGAACGCGATGAGCGAACCAGGTCGGGCTGATCCTCCCTGAGTCGCCGCCTTCCGCTGCTTTTCACTTGTGCTGGTTATTGGAGTAATGAGTGCTGTACCGTGATTTGTAAAATAGTCAGGCCAGCCGCTCATTAATCTGGATAAGCGATCATAGTAACTTTGCGAGTGCTCTTTGTGTACTGGTAACCGCTCATAACTTCTTGTCCAGCGCTCAATTGGGCTTTGCAAGCGCTCATACTGGTTGGTTATCCGCTCAATCGGCCTTGCGTTCTTTCGTATTCTTACGTTTTCAAGTGAGTTAAAGCGGAAAAGGGGAAGCATCGTTTCACTGCGTTCCAGGCGGACGCGTTCAGGAGGGCCCGCGGTAAGCCACCCAGGTCGCTGACGCTTCCTTTGGTTGTCTTACCTGTCGGGCTGATCCTCCCTGAGTCGCCGCCTTCCACTCCGTTTCACTTGTGCTGGTTATTGGAGTAATGAGTGCTGTACCGTGATTTGTAAAATAGTCAGGCCAGCCGCTCATTAATCTGGATAAGCGATCATAGTAACTTTGCGAGCGCTCTTTGTGTACTGGTAACCGCTCATAACTTCTTGTCCAGCGCTCAATTGGGCTTTGCAAGCGCTCATACTGGTTGGTTATCCGCTCAATCGGCCTTGCGTTCTTTCGTATTCTTGCGTTTACAAGAGAGTTAAAGCGGAAAAGGGGAAGCATCGTTTCACTGCGTTCCAGGCGGACGCGTTCAGGAGGGCCCGCGGTAAGCCACCCAGGTCGCTGACGCTTCCTTTGGTTGTCTTACCTGTCGGGCTGATCCTCCCTGAGTCGCCGCCTTCCACTCCGATCAACTGGTGTCATATTCTAAAGTCAGAATGCAGATGCTTCTGTTAAACCCGAGACTATATTGGTTATGCATTGTTCGTTTAGGAACAACAAAAAAGGCTGCCGCAGCAAGCCGTTTGATGGTTTGCTAGACAACCTTTTGATGGTGTTATTTCTTCAGTTCGTTGCGTTCGAGAACGTGGTCGATTAGTCCGTATTCTTTTGCGCGTTCGGCAGTCATGAAGTTGTCGCGGTCTGTGTCTTTTGCGATAACGTCAATTGGCTGGCCTGTGCGGTCTGCCAAGATTTGGTTTAGTTTTTCACGAAGGTGCAGGATGCGTTTTGCTGCGATTTCGATTTCAGTTGCCTGACCTTGTGCGCCGCCTAATGGCTGGTGAATCATTACTTCGGCGTTTGGCAATGCGTAGCGCTTGCCTTCTGTACCGGCTGTCAGTAAAAATGCACCCATAGATGCTGCCATACCTACACAGATTGTTCGGATGTCAGGTTTAATATACTGCATTGTATCGTAGATAGCCATACCTGCTGTGATGCTTCCGCCCGGGCTGTTGATGTAGATGGAGATGTCTTTCTCCGGATCTTCAGCTTCGAGGAATAGCAGCTGTGCAACGATGGAGTTTGCCACGTTATCGTCAATGCCGCTGCCTAACATGATAATACGGTCTTTCAATAGGCGAGAATAAATGTCATACGCCCGTTCACCGCGGTTTGTTTGTTCAATAACTGTAGGAATTAGATTCAATGAGACTTCCTCCTTTAATGACTTCATAATATTCGTTCGGTTGAAATCCATTTGAATTTCAACTATAATTGTATTTTACCTATTAAGGTCAACAAAGGTCAAATCATTTGCCTTGAAAATACACATTGCATTTGATTATATTCTGCGGTATAATGGAAGATGTCTCTTAGGGAATTAAATAATTTATTCTCTTGCAGAGTCATCATGGCTAAAGTTTTATCATACATGTTTAGTCCTCGTGGTGCAATGGATAGCACGTAAGCCTCCGAAGCTTAAAATGTGGGTTCGACTCCCGCCGAGGGCATACAACGAAATCAATGAGTTCCTATGTTTGTAGAGTTTTTTCTACGAGCATAGGGACTTTTTTGTTTGGGTGCTTTTCATTCGTTAGTACCACGCAACGAATAACACGCAATGGAGGGCATAAATGATGTCGAGAAGAAAATCAGTTAGTGCAAACGTATTGGAAAAACTTGTTCAACGGCAGGAAATAACGTCTCAAGACTTCCAGAAAGCTTCAGAAGAATTTTTTAAGCATTGTAAAATTAAAGGGCTTTCACCAGACACAGTAAAATTTTATACTAAAGAACTTAAAGGACTATCTAGAGCATTTGCTGATATGGAGGTCTTAATGGATGATGTGAGAACTATCAAAGCAAATGATATTGAGAATTGGATCGAATACATGTTGGAACATAAAAGGGCGGTCTCCTCAATCAATGCAAGAATGAGGGCAGGTAGAACCTTTATGAATTTCTGTATGAAGAAAAGTTATATTGATGAAAATCCTTTTGATGGAGTATCACAGCTTAAGGTACGTCACACAGTTGGAGCAACCTTTACAAAGAGACAATTAGAAAGATTGTTAAGTACTCCAGACATAACTCAATTTGTTGGTCTCCGTGATCTTGCAATTATGTTGACCTTTGCACATGTTGGACTACGCCTTAAAGAGCTTTGTTCACTCAATGTTCAAGACATTGCATTTGATGGCAAAGGAGAAGTCATCATTCAACAAGCAAAGAACCGTTATGCAAGACGTGTCCCAATGACTAAGCGCTTAAAGGCAGTTATGAAAGCGTATGTTGAAGAACGTGGTGTGCTAGAGACTGATGCATTGTTTATAAGCGTTGGGAACGCCCCTATAACCCCCCGTACGGTTCAAGAACGGTTGAAACACTGTGGTGTAGTATCAAAGGTTGAGAACGAGGTTACAGTGAGTCCACACGCTTTCAGAAGGACGTTTTGTCGGTTGAAAGTTGAAGCGGGTGTAAACTTGTTTGTATTGCAAAGACTTACAGGGCATAGTGACCTTGAGATGCTACAGCGATATGTTCAAATATACGGAAAAGATCTTGAACAGGCAATTGAAAAGGGATTTGAATAAACCCTTCGTATTAATATGGGTTTTCGGACTGATAAGTAATCACTTTTGGTTGTTAAATAAGAGGGGGATTATCTGAAATGATAAAAATTGATACAGATGGTAAGATTTTTCTGATTGATAGAACAGACATTGAAAAGGGAATTAAAGAAATAAGAAAGCGCAGTGCAATTCCAGTCCAAGCAAACGGTATTTATAGGCTTTATGACAGGAAAGGGAATCTTTTATATATAGGAAGAAGCAGTAAAGTTCTGACTAGGGTTATTGACCATATGGCAGGGAAAAGTGGAAATACAAGGCGTTTTTCCGAAGAAATAGAGCGGGCGGAAATTTACTTATTGCCATTCTATAGCAAATATGAAATAGATAACCTCGAGCAGTATCTTATTGATTTGTTTAATCCAAAATACAACCAACTAAAGTGGACTGAAGGTACTGCTAAATATAGATGTATGGAGTTTGAGATTTAATTAGTAATAAGTGCATCAAACTTTTCGATGGACAGGTGTTGGGGGTAACCCTAAACTGCGTAGGATGCCACGCCGTCCAGAAGCGCCTATAGGAAGGTTTGGAAGTGTGTGTGCTGATTCGATTGTTGACTGTTGCAATTGTAGAATCAATCTTATATGGAAATCTGAAGAGATAGGATGCCTATCTCTTTTGTATTGGAGCTGTCAATTAATCTTGTTGATAAATCATCAGCGACAGCTCTGCCTATTTCTTTAGCGGTAATACTGGTTCATCCTCACTGTATCTGGAGTATGTCCAACCTCCGATTTCCATATCTGAACATGTCTTGTCCATACAGTAGAAGATATATGATTCCTTATCTGTTTTTACCATTACATCATAATGAAACGGATACCCACCACCCTTATTACGATCTACACCCGTTGTGATGGCATAAATTTTCTCAGTTTCAGCGATTTTTCGATATTCTTCGCTTTCCACCACGAACTGCGTCATCTCACCTAAAATTACCCTATCCTCTTCGGTAGGCGTATACAGTCCCACCCAAAAATCCTTACCAAACTGGTACAAGTTTAAGCAGACACTTATTACTAGAATCCATACAAGCCACTTTTTCATTCCAAAAACACTCTCCTTTCATATTCTTCTCTGTCTCGTTTCCATACAATGGAAGTCCTGATATTGAAACGTTCTCAATGATGAATAAGTTTCATTTATTGGTAGTAAACAACTCATTCCTATCAATTTACTTATAGACTCACCATGCCTATCTCTTTTAATCTTTGGCTCTATTAGACGATCTTGTGATGTTTCGTTAAGAAAAGGACCATTTACGGTCCTTTTTGTGGTATTCTTCTTGAACTAACACACCCATCAGTTGAAGTACAACCATTCACATATTCTTATCATTACTCTGCATGTTGTGGTTCAATTCCACTTTCTTCAACCGATGTGCCTGATACAGTCCACATACTTACTTGCCTTACCACTGTATCTTCAACTGTATATTCATAAACTACTTTTGGCTCACTATCGAAAATCACATGAAGATTTATAACAGGTTCTATTTTAAAATCGTCTGTATCTGTAATTGCCCATGAATCCATTGAATATTTTTCTTCTAAATGACCTTCTAATACTTCTATGGCTTTTCCAGTTTGTTGCCCTATAATCAAAGGTCTAATTGCCCCTTGATAGATATAACTACAAATTAAAATGATGCCCAATATAACCCAAACAAACTTCCTAACTTTCTTAGGTAATAGAAAAGTTAACAGACCCACTGCAAAAATACATATTGTAATAAAAAATAACCCAATTAAGATTGTTGGTTCCATGTACTACCACACCCTTTACATTTTATTCGTGTTAACTATTATCTCATAAGGAATTAAATCTTGTTACGCTTAATAAGCTGAGCTTATCATAAGTGTCATTTTTTGAGAACAGGTAGTAATCTTTTTACTTACAGTAGAACATCATCACTTCTATGTTTGATAAAATCAATGAGTTGAAACAACCCGAATAATGATAGAAGTATATTACCGCCGCTCCATTGAATCCTTGTATCCAGACTTTCAAACGGCGGAGATGGTTATTTTCTTCTCGTATGTTGTAACCCCCTTACAAGCTCAATTCCATCCGATTTGAAGCGTGAAGCTTCCATGCCCTTTGGTATTGGTATGGGTTGAGAAAGCCCATTGAGCATTGCTACTGAGCGTACTATCCGCTGAGAAACTAAGAATCCTATAGCTTTTGTCTACTATAGCATTAACAATTCTTCTTAGCCCTAGGACAACTGTATAAGCGTTTTTTACTGTGTTACTGTATCAGTAATACATATTATGGGTTTCGTGTAATGTAATGGATAAAAGGGTGGAGATATGCTAAGATACATAGGCGGCATCGTGTTACGTGGTCAAATTGTAATCAAGAAGACAGTTGATATTATTGGAAACATAATCGGCTTCTAGTCAATATGTACCTTATAACATTAGAGTGCGGCGGAGAGTACCTTACTTCACACCGACACTTTGTCAGAATTTCCGATACGAGACGGATTTATTGTACCTTTCAACTAATAAAAACACCTAAATAATGAGTATTTCTATAGTAAATCTCGAAACGTGTATACAATAGTTCATGTCTTTGGAACACTAAATATTTCCAAGGGGAACAATAGATGAATCTATTGCATTACAATATTGTAAGTATTATTATGTTAGTCGTTACTAGAAGCTATGACAATTACTTACAGTGAAACGATAATGAAAGATTACCCCTCTATGAGAGCGGAATTACGCAGAAGGCATCTCGGAAACGACCGTATATAAGCGGCAACTGTCATTGGATCGAATACCCTTATCATAAGAAATATGTATTGGACTTCGAAGTTCATTTTTGAAAACTCTAAGACCCTGCATCATTAGATAATATCTAACTAATCTAAGGTTTAGATAGTATACAGAATCGGGGTATTAATAATAAATATATTTATAAGGTCGATTTTGTATACTTTCCTATGACCTTAAACACTAATTAAAATCAAATAAAAGTGAGCGTTCAGATATATGATTTGAATACAGAAAATAAAACATAAGAAGGGGAGGTTAAGGGTGGATCAGATTTTTAGCACAGCAGAATTTGTCAAGAAATACGGAACAAAGTCTCAAAAGGCAAGTTATAAACGGTATGGAAAACTTATGCCGAATACTAGGGATGCTGTTATTAGAACAGCAGAACAGAATTTTGAATTGGTCAAACGCTTCAAAGAAGGAAGAGAAACATTCTATCGATGTAGCGGAAAGCTTACCGAGAAAGCTCCGAGAAAGGATAATAGATCTAAAAATGGTCAAGGACAATTAGTAGGTGAATTCGAACTGAATTCGCTCGTTATAAACTATCTGATTCAGAATGATAATAAAGTTAGACCAATGAGTGCTACTAAGTGGCTCACAGAATTAGGTATTGTCGATGAAAAGCTTTTTCGTGCATTATATGTTGCAAAAGGTGAACGTCTAGAGAAACTTCAAAAGCAATTCAGTAAAATGATTAAGGATTATAACAGGGCTGATACTGACATTGAGATGCTGGATGACTTTCTCCAGGTATCAATGAAAAGCTTGAAAGCAGGTCTTATATCGGTCTTCAGTAAGTTGGTTAAGGCAGAAGTAATTATTCATCAGAAGGAATTATGGGGATGTACTACCCAAAATAGTCATAGAAAGCTTAAGCAAAAAGAGATTAATGAGATATCTAGTATTAGAAGCATTCTTCTTGCTAAACATGGGATTAAAAGCAATGAGTTGTTCAAAACCAAGAAGAAAGAGGTAAAGGCTTTTAAGCGTGAATTTGATCAGGAATTACAGAAGCAGTTAGGACTTAAATTCTCCTATGATGCCCACCTCTGTGTGATTCAAGAAAGTGATCTAGGGATGCATGATTACCTTCAAAGTATACGAGACAAGGAAATCTCAGAGTTTGCAATAGACTTGACGGACATGTTTGTTTCTTCTATGACTCAGGTTTATAAGGACGAGTATGGAGAACGTTCATTGGAACTTGCAAGGGAAAGAGAAAAGAATATTACTAATGTATCTGATACTGACAGAGTAAAAAACTTGAAAATTATGAAGCAATATGCACCGATGTGGGAGTTGCTCTTGGGGTACTTTGGATTTAAAGGCTCTATTAAATCAAACCCATCTGCAGTTGGACCTGAGCCTAAACCTGAACCTGAACCTAAAGCATGTGAAACAACAGGGAAAATCGGGGATGTGCAACAACCGAATCAAGCCGCCAAGAAGATTATGCTAGTACATCGAGAACAGCAAGGTATTGCCTTTGCAGACAAACCAAATGTTGAGCCGTCCGAGTATTGCAATGCTGAAGGGTATTATGAATATCTAGCGACGATGGAAGATATTAGCGACGAGATTAGGGAGTATGAAGATAAGTATGGCGATGAGGCTATGCAACGCCTAAAAGTTAATGGTCTTATTATGGAAATGACAAAGGAAGTTACAGTTGAAGAATTGATGGCTGGGTTGACGCATGAACACCGTTGTATTAAGGAACAAGAACGCAAGGAATGGGATGAACTGTTTGAGGGAGGACAGCCTGTTAAATGGAAGCTAACCACAAACAATCCGCTTGAAGTGTTTAAAAGGATTAGAAAACAGTAGTATTTCCTAGGGAGTCACTTAATTGAGGCTCTTCTTTTCTGTTTGTTGAAGTGGTTGATTAAACATGTGGTGCGTAATTCATGAAATAGTTACATATGTTATTAAAACTCTGATTTTATTAGCTTAAAATGAATAAGCTGCCTCCCCAAAAACTGCCTACTCCTCAACTTTGTCTAGTAAGGAAACCGAGCTGAAAAGATGCTCGGCTTTTTTGCGTCTCCGATGTTACTAGTCATACCGAGATTACTCAAATCATGATATTGATAGTACTCCATCGTTTTCATTCAGGCGTTACACTGACGTGATCATAACTTAACAGTATTGACCATAGAGTGCGAATGTGATAGATTCAGCTTATTATCATAGTCATAACTAATGACCATAAGTGAAGGGGAAATATCATGACAATTTACGGATATGCAAGGGTATCGGGTACATCGCAAGACTTAGAAGGACAGATTGCAGAACTAAAAGAAAAGGGTCACTGCACTACCATCTATTCTGAAAAGTTTACAGGAACATCGAAAGATAGAAAAGAGTTCCAAAGGCTAATTGGAAAACTAGAAGCAGGCGATACCTTGACGGTAACTAAGCTAGACCGATTTGCTCGAACAGCGGAAGATGGTATTTCCCTTATTAAAGAATTAATGCGAAAAGGCGTTAGGGTACACATTATTAACATGGGTATTGTAGAAGATACTAAGTACGGAAGGCTAATGCTAACAATCTTATCTGGATTTGCGGAGTTTGAACGTGATATGATCGTTGAACGTTTAGCCGAAGGGAAAGCTGTTGCGAAGTTGAATCCAAACTTCAAAGAAGGACGTCCGAAGAAGTTCACTAAAAAGCAAATAGACCACGCCATGAAGTTACTGGAAACAGAATCATTCACTGAAGTGGAAAATATTACGGGGATAAGCCGAAGCACGTTAACAAGAGCGAAGAGGAGTCTCAAACGGACAGAAATCATTTATGATCGAAGGTAAGGATTAAGATATGTTTTGTTGATGTAGAGCCATTCTTTGAGATTTCACCATTAAGTATCCCAACAGTTCTAGCACGGATTTTCTTTGTACAATTATCAGTCTGCAAAAGGTTAATACTGCAGCTGTAAGGGATGATATGTATACTGAGTAGTAAGATATCGGTGCATGGAATGAGGCGGCAACTTCTGTTTGCGTTGAAATAATAGGCTGTATCGAAGGTTAGTGTTAATTTCCTTGTTCAACTAACGGAGCAGGTTAGTTTAAGAGCGTTGTTTAACTTATTCTAAAATGCGGACCAGTTGACAATAGAGCAGACTAAGCATTGAAACGAATAAGGGAGATTGTCGTCTAATCGAATAAGGAGGTGTTGATTTTGAAGAAAACCATTCTATTTATTCTTTCTTCGTGTCTCTTATTAGGTTTATTCGCTTGTTCTAACCAGAATAAGCAAGTAAAGAATAGCGATGACCAAAACATTGTTAATAATGAGCAATTCAATGAGGAAAATAACGAAAAAGATGTTAGAAAAGTTGTTTGGGAACAACTTACGGTAAAACAAAAAGAATGGATTGATGGTACTTGGAAGGATGGGAAAGTCTCCAAAGTTATTATGGATGAATATACGATAATTGACATTGATGATAA
Source organism: Sporosarcina sp. P37 (assembly GCF_002109365.1). Taxonomy (NCBI): domain Bacteria; kingdom Bacillati; phylum Bacillota; class Bacilli; order Caryophanales; family Caryophanaceae; genus Sporosarcina; species Sporosarcina sp. P37. Next base: position 1,003,461 of record NZ_CP015349.1, on the reverse strand, counting down.
GTCATATGAAGGGAAAGAAGTCTATTTAATCGATTTCCCTACTAAAAATTTAGGCAGTCCAAACAATGTGATTATCTATGCTGATGTGAATACTTTTGAGTACATTGGTAATGGTCTTCTTGATTAAAATACTTTACGAAAATAGCCTAAAATTATGAAATCCTTCTTCAACTAACGGGTGCTTTAGTTCAATAAGAATTGAATACTGGTTTTAGGATATGCGAAGCGGAAGTCATTATTTCTCATGATGAAACGTACTCGGAAATAGAGCATCGGTGCTATATACCGATGCTTTTTGGGGTGTATTTTAGTGGCATTATTGGAATAACATTAAGCAACAGACAAGAGATGTCCAACCCGATAAACGGCAGACATGACGAATCCAAACTAGATGCAATCATGATATACAAAATCGGAAGTTTTGGCTTTCAAAAAGTCATTATCGAATATTTAAATGTATCAGAAGGCAATGTTAATCTATTCAAACGCTACAGGAAATGAATGGCTTACCATATAGCGTTTATAAAGCGTGACGAGAATAACTGCAAAAGGTGCTATCGTAGCTACAAGAAGGCGATGTGTCGCTTGTACATGAGATATCTAGTTGTGTCCCTTCTAATGAAGAGTTGCTGAATATCTTTGCCAACTTGGCACAGTTAAAAAGAGGGTTAGCCTTACAATGCCAGAGAGAGAAACGGGATTGCTAAGAAGAGAAGAGAAATTTAATAACCGAAAATTGGTGATCACTTGACATGGTAATAAGTGAGAGAGAGCTATCTAAGCTATTGAGTGGTATCAGCAAGGCAAGTCTGTAAGCGTATAAGTTAGACGTTATCAATTGGCACTGGAACGTTGTGTAGGCTGTTGGAGTGAAAGGGATTAGGTTAGAGGTCACATGTTAATCGAAGGTTGTTTTCATTTGTAATAAGGTATAGCGATTATTGGTGATTGGACTAATAAGCTTTGATGAAGAATTTGCATGACTAATTCAAAGCAACGTAGAAGTCAATATCATATTTTGTTCGATCATAACCTTATGTAAAATAGTTTTCTCAAAAGTATTCCTGCGTTTTGAGTTTACCGCATGTTTTCCCATGAAAGATTATTCAGCTCGTAGAATTGCATTAAAAGCTTCGTGTAACCCATGAGCATAGATATTGGTAAGTGATATTCAAGTATTGTAATGCCATTGATCCGTTCCTTGTTGATGCAATTAATTAGAGTTGCTTCTAAAAGTACGGAATACAAAATGTGTAGGGGAATTACTAAACCTCCATAATCGTATTGTTTGGCACTAGTGAATAGGAGAGGTTTAGCAGGTGATGTTATTGAGAGTGAATTAATAACGACTCCAACTGGGTCGGGGCGGCATGTTTATATATAGGGTGTGTAGGCGGGGTTAATTTCCACATTTATATACTCCCTTTCCTAGCTAAAGGAGGGATGTTAGGTCATCCACACGTCACTGGAGGAGAATGGAGTGTTGAAAATGGGAAATCTAAGAAGTATACAGAGAAACACAATAGTGCAATGGCAGCTACTTCATACTACTTGAATATATCTAGCTATATGAAAATGAAGAACTTTGATGAAGAAAATATATTAGTGGTGTTTATTTGTTTGCAATTCCCTGCTTATATCAGTATCATCATATATAGGTATAACACGCATAGAAAAGTACTCAAACAAGCTTAAACCATTGATATAATAACGTTTATAGACCCTTGGAGCGGATAGTGGTGCAATGGATAGCACGTAAGCCTCCGAAGCTTAAAATGTGGGTTCGACTCCCGCCGAGGGCATCAAGGTTTAATCTAATCAGCGGCTGTCTGCAGTGATCTTTACAGATTCTGCGGGCAGCCGCTGATTTTTTATTTAATGAAGCATAGGGAGAACGCAACTCTTGGGAGCTTACCCATGAGTTGTGTTCTTTTATTTTTCTTCATTTTCATTATAAATTCACTACTGCGGAAAAAAGGACGGTTATTGATACATTGGGGGATTAATCTAAGTGGAATGGTAAAAAGGAAAAAACTCTGTCTTTTCACCTATATAAAAATAAATTTTAGACGAATTACTGTCGAAAAAAGAATGGTGTAAACGCTGTCACGAAAGCGTTTGTTGTTATTATCCATAGTTTTACAAATAAAGAAATCGCCGAAAACAGTTTGAACTCAAATTTTAACTATGGTAGTCTATCAACTAAGTAAAAAAGAATTTGATGAAAAAATCAAGGAGGAGAATTATGAAGAAATCGGCGATCGGTGTTTTGGCGGTGATGATGCTTTTATTACTGGCAGCTTGCGGTAATGGGGATTCAGATTCTGCAAGTGATAAAAGTGGAAGTAAGTTGGATAATTTGAAGGAGAAGGGCGTTGTCAAAGTCGGCTTTGCCAATGAGAAACCGTATGCGTATGAAGAGGATGGCGAATTGCAGGGGGCAGCGGTAGCTATTGCCAAAGCGGTCTTTGAAAACTTGGGAGTGGACGAAGTAGACGGTCAGCTGTCTGATTTCGGCCAATTGATCCCGGGCTTGGGAGCAGGGAAATTCGATGTCATTACAGCGGGTATGGCGATTACGCCGGATCGTTGTTCAAGTGTGTCATTTGGTGAACCGGAAATTACGTATGGTGAAGGCCTGATTGTAGAAAAAGGCAATCCGATGAATTTGAAGAGTTATAAAGATATTGCTGCGAACCCGGATATCAAAGTAGCAGTCATGAGCGGCGCAACAGAAAAAGATTTCATGATTCGTGAAGGGGTAGCAGAAGACCAGATTATGATGGTTCCGGATATTCCCGCGTCATTCTCCGCAGTCGAATCAGGGCGTGCAGCGGTGACAACCGGTACAGAAATGACGATTAAGATGGCTTTAGAATCAGCCGATAATGAAAAACTTGAATTTGTTACGGATTTTGAACAACCAGATATTGAAGGGGTACCAAGTTATGGTGCAGCTGCATTCTTGAACGATGATGATGAATTACGCGAAGCATATAACGAAGAACTGCAAAAATTGAAAGACAGTGGTGAAATTGCGGCACTGATCGAGCCTTTCGGTTTTACTGAGGAAATGAATATTGTAGAGAGCGATATTACGACAGAAAGTGTATGTAACGGCGATAATTACTAAGAGTATAACCGGGTCATGCCCAACAGCGGCATGACTTTTTTCTCGCAAAATGATGTAAATACAATTAAAACAACTATAATGGAGTGGTTTTTGTGAGTTCCTTACCCGATATTTTTTCCGCTGTCGTACAAGGGTTAGGCATTACGCTGCAAGTACTGATACTGTCGATTATTTGTGCAAGTATTATCGCATTCGTCGCAGGTCTGTCGCGTGTCAATACGAATCCTCTCGTGAGAGGATTCACAGGTTTTTATGTAGAAATTTTTCGGGGAACTTCACTGATTGTACAGCTGTTTTGGTTCTCCTACGCGCTGCCGGGATTATTTAATATCCACCTGGGAAGCGATGTATGGGTAGCAGTGCTGGCGATCTCTCTGAACTACGGAGCATACATGTCTGAAATTGTGCGCGGATCGATACAGGCAGTGGCGGCAGGACAGACGGAAGCATCTATTGCTTTGAATCTGTCAAAATTTCAGCGTATGCGCCATATTATCCTTCCTCAAGCACTGCGCATGATGCTTCCTGAATACGGCAATTACTTAATTCAAATATTAAAAGCAACATCATTGGTATCGTTAATCGGACTGACCGATTTACTGTACTACGGGAATATTTACAGAAGTACGCATTTGTCGGAATCTCCGCTTGTGTACGTCCTTCTTCTCGTGATGTACTTTATTATTGCGTTGCCATTGATTTTCTTCACGAGAAAAATGGAAATCGTATCGAAGAAAGGAGTGGCTAGCTGATGACTTGGAGTTGGGACGTATTTTTTTCCGTTATTCCACTGATTTTTAAAGGGCTATGGATTACACTCGGTTTGACGCTGGCTTGCTATTTATTCGCTGCGGTCTTTGGCTTTGTCTGGGTATTTTTGAACCGCCTGCCTTGGCGTCCGGTGCGCTGGCTGTTTGGCTGGATAGCGGAATTTATCCGGTCGACACCGCCGCTTGTACAGTTATTTTTCATTTACTATGCATGGCCGATGATGCCTGTCGTGGGGGTATCCCTTAATCCATTCGTGGCTGCTATTTTAGGGCTTGGCATTCATTTCAGCACGTATATGTCTGAAGTGTATCGTTCAGGAATTGAGTCTGTTGATAAAGGCCAGTGGGAAGCATCGACTGCACTGAACCTGTCGACACGCCAGAAATGGACGAAGATTATTCTGCCGCAGGCGATTCCTCCGACCATCCCGATGCTCGGAAATTACTTGATCATCATGTTCAAAGAAGTGCCGTTAGCTTCGACAATCGGTGTGGTAGCTATGCTTCACATCGCCAATGACTACGGTGCACAATATTACAAATACGTAGAGCCGTTAACGGTAGTGGCATTGTTCTTCCTATTGCTGAGCTACCCGTCTGCGTTATTAATCAATAAATTAGAGAAGAAATATAATCGTCGGTTCGACAAAAAAACGTTAGCGTAAGCAATTGAGAAGAAGGAGAGGATCAGATCGTGGAACCGATTGTACAATATAAAGACGTACACAAATCATTCGGAAAAACGGAAGTCTTGAAAGGGATTGACCTGGATATCAGGCCGTCTGAAAAAGTGGCGCTGATCGGGCCGAGTGGTTCCGGAAAGACGACGATCATCCGGATGCTGATGACACTCGAAGAGCCTACATCAGGTGCCATCGAAGTGAATGGAAAAAATTTGTGGATGATGCAGAAGAAAGGCGAATGGGTGACGGCAGATGAAAAGCATTTGCGTTCTATCCGCGGCGATATCGGAATGGTATTCCAGCATTTCAATCTGTTCCCGCATATGACGATTCTTGAAAACTGTATGCTGGCTCCTGTCATCGTCAAGAATGAAAGTAAAGCAAAAGTGAAGGAGACCGCAGTCGAAATGCTGGAGAAAGTCGGTCTCGGGGATAAAATCGGGCTGTTCCCTGCACAGCTGTCAGGCGGTCAGAAGCAGCGTGTCGCAATGGCGCGTGCATTGATGATGAGGCCGCAAGTCATGCTGTTTGACGAGGTTACATCCGCACTGGATCCCGAACTTGTCGGGGAAGTGCTAGAAGTGATTCGTGATCTAGCAAAAGAAGGCGAGATGGCGATGATTCTTGTGACACATGAGATGGACTTCGCGCTCGATATTGCGGATCGTGTTGTGTTCTTGAATGAAGGCGTGATTGAGGAAGAGGGGCCGCCGTCTGAAATTTTGCTGAATCCCCATAGCGAACGCTTGCAGGACTTTTTGGGACGCTTTACGAATAATCGATGAGAGAATAACAAGAGGATGTCCTTTGTAATACTGACGGGTTTGACAGAGGGGGTGGAAAGCGGCAATACCTGCGAATAAGTATATGTACTATATATGAATTAATAATGAAAATAGCAAAAAACGCGCAGACTTGTTATGTCTGTGCGTTTTATATTGACCGTAAGCAGTAATATATATCTACTGTAAATCGCACCCGTTTATAGGACAAACGTTATTGATAGGTACCAGGTTCGTCTATAACGATACTCCCCGATACATTAAGCTTATCCCAGATCCATGCTTTATAAATTCGATTTATTTCAATTTCTAATTCTTTTTCATCCAAGCTTTCATCAATCTCTAATTCGTCAAACGTAAATGTCTCCTTGGCCTCAGTACCTGCAAATGCACTGCTGGTAAATGAAAAGGTTATTGTTTTGACCAGATCGCTCAACTCCCACTAATCATTTCTTTATCTGAATTTGCCCTCTAGCGGCCTAACCCTTATTTTAGGATCGCGCCCGATTGATTACTAGTTCTTTTTTAACACAAAACCTCTCTCCTAAAATTATATCGTTATTTTCAACTTATTTATAGACTGTTTTTTTATTTTTTGGGCATTATACTTATATATCAATCTCAAAAATATAGGGGGTATAAGAATGGAAGACAAAAAAGATGTATTAGATAAAGGTCCTTTTTTTCACGGTACTAAAGCGGAACTAAACATTGGTGATTTATTAGAACCGCAGCACTTATCAAATTACCAAGATAAAAAAGCTAACTATATATACTTTACCGCAACACTAGAAGCTGCCAAATGGGGGGCTGAATTAGCAAGAGGTAAGGCAAATGAAAAAATTTATATTGTAGAACCACTAGGTGAATTTGAAAATGACCCGAATGTAACTGACAAAAGATTTCCGGGAAATCCGACACGCTCGTATAGGTCAAAGTCTCCTTTGAAAATAGTAGCTGAATTAGGTTTATGGGAAAGACATTCCAACGAGGAAATAAATAATATGCTGGAGTCTTTGAAGAAGTTAACTGAAGAAGGTAAAAATGTGATTTACGATTAATCCTTAAAAGACTCCCATATAAGTGGGAGTCCGCAATTTTTCGATCAAGTTATTTTGAATCCGGCTCTTTAATAGCGTAATCGTTATTCAATAATTGCGCCCAGTTAGTCAGGTAGTAGTTTGGAACCGTTGATCTGCGCTGCAGCCGGACTTAGTGTACATAAGACAGTTTGATAGCCCTCTGCAAGTAGTGAAAGCCGAGTAGACTTGTCTGATACAATGCGTCCGTTTTTGAAGTTAGAAAGCGGTAATTTTTTAGCTACTATAACTATTTCGATGAACTGAATGGAGAAAAAAATCGCTTTGTTGTCCATTCAGTCAGGCAATTCATAGCTCCACCCACACCGCGCAGATAGAGTCACTTACCATACTCCAATTTCTGGACGAACACTGACTGACCTGCGGACACAAACTCAAGGATTCTCCCGGAAGAACCGGCGACTCCTGGAGGATCAGGGTGACAGGCGTAATCGCCAACGCAATTCTGGCGAGTCCGCCGCGCCCCCTCAGGAAAGCGTCCGGTTCTGCAGGGAGAATCCTAAACCATACACTATCTTTACAACGACTTGTCAAGAGCATCTCATTTCCAATAACCAATTTCTTTGGATAGTCTACAAGCTTGTTATTTTCTGTATGTTTGACCATCTGGCCCAATTATTTAATAAGCCGTCCTCACGTCAATACCAGCCTGCCATATTACAGTACTGTCAGCCACCACCATAACCCGGTCAGTGTAATTAATAACGTCGGCACGGTGAGGATGACTCCTACTTTGAAATAATAGCCCCAAGAAATCCTCACACCTTTTAATGACAGCACGTGGAGCCACAGCAGTGTGGCGAGTGAGCCGATCGGTGTCATCTTTGGACCGAGGTCTGAGCCGATGATGTTGGCGTAAATTAAAGCTTCTCGTACATCAGGCGGAACCACCGCATCCTGTATCGCCAGCGCGTCAATCATGACGGTCGGCATATTATTCATAATGGAAGATAAAACAGCCGCGATGAAGCCCATGCCGATCGTAGCTGCATACAGTCCGTGACTCGATGTCCACTCGATTAATCCGGCCAGAGCGGATGTCAGCCCAGCGTTGCGCAGCCCATACACCACTACATACATTCCAATAGAGAAAAACACGACAGCCCACGGTGCGCCTTTGATTACTGTTTTGGTTTGCACTGCATCGCTTGTCCGCGCAATCAGCAAAAACACAATCGCAACGGATCCCGCGATGAATGAAACGGGCAGAGCAAGCGATTCACTGATGAAATAGCCGGTCAGCAGGACACCGAGCACAACCCAGGAAATCCGGAACATGCGATGATCGCGAATGGCGCTGGCAGGCTTCTGCAATAATTTTTCATCAAATCGTTTTGGGATGGACTTGCGGAAATAAATATACAGCACAAGAATACTTGCGCCAAGACTGAAGAAGTTCGGTATGATCATCCGGCTCGCGTATTCTGCGAAACCAATGCCGAAAAAGTCTGCAGATACGATGTTCACCAGATTACTGACGACGAGCGGAAGGGAGGTCGTATCCGCAATAAAGCCTGATGCCATAACGAAAGGCAGAATCATCTTTTCTTTAAAATCGAGCGCACGCACCATGGCGAGCACGATCGGCGTCAGAATCAGAGCTGCACCGTCGTTCGCAAATAAAGCCGATACACTTGCGCCGAGCAAGATGACAAGCAGAAACATCCGCACGCCGCTCCCTTTGGCAAAACGCGCCATATGTAAGGCAGACCATTCGAAAAATCCGATCTCATCCAAAATTAAAGAAATGATAATGAGGGCAACAAATGTCAATGTGGCATTCCATACAATCGATGTCACATCGATTACATCCGTGAAGCTGACGACGCCTGCGAGCAACGCAAGAATCGCCCCGGCAATTGCGGACCAGCCGATTGATAATCCGCGCGGCTGCCAAATAACGAACACCAGAGTCAGGAGGAAGATGATGAAAGCGAGTATTATTTGCATGCGTTTTCCTCCCGGCTCTCTTCAGCTGCAGGCACCGGCAGCAGCTTCAGTAATTCCAGCAGCAGACCATGGTGGGCGTGGTGCGTATTCAGCGACCAGTATACCCAGCGTCCGCGCCGTTCATCGTGCACAACACCGTCTTTCTTCAGTCTGTGCATATGCTGACTGACTGCCGGCTGCGAGACATCAAGTAATAAGTTCAAGTCGCAAATGCATAACGGCCCCCGTTCAAGAGCCTTCAGCAGCTGCAATCTGGATTTGTCGCCAATAGTTTTTAAATAGCGTTCCATCTGTTCAGAATTCATAGAACTCTCCTTTATTAAGTAATATAATTATTATATAAGTGAAGACTTATATACACAATGGCTTTTTCAAATAAAAAAGGAAAGCCGCAGGGGAGTGCGGCTTTCCTTTTTGTTCAGCTGGTTGACTGAAGTGTTTATCGTTCTTTACTTAATTCGTCATGGATTAGGTTCATGTTGTAGGTCAAATACTTCACATACGTATCGACCTCGTCACCGGGATTACCGATTTCATCAGAGTAGATCGGCTTTTCCGCAATCGGAACACCAGTCTCTGCAGAAACAGTTTCCATTGGACGGGTGTCCACGTTGGATTCTACGAACAAGACAGGAACTTTATGTTCTTTAATGTAATGAATGAGTTCTTTAATCTGCTTAGGTGAACCGTTCTCTTCTGTGTCAATTTCCCAGATGAATGCTTCTTTTAGGCCGTAATGGTCATTCAAGTATTGGAAAGCACGTTCACTGGTAACGAGCACACGGTTTTCTTCTGGTACAGTTGCGATACGTTCGGCGAATTCATCGTCAAGTTCCTGCAGACGCTGAACATAGGTATCGCCTTGCTCTCGGATTTTGTCGGCGTTCGCCGGGTGTTTTTCAATCAAAGCGTCGCGCATAGCTTCGGCCATTTTCACACCGACAGCCGGATCGATAAATGCGTGCGGATTGATTTCTTCCTCTCGGCCGTCTTCACTGCCGAGATACATCGGTTCAACTTCTTCTGTCAAACTGTAGATGTTTTCATCTTTCTGGCCGACGGAGTCCATCATTTTGAAGAACCATCCTTTTTCTCCGCCTTCCAAGTTCAGTCCGTTATAGAATAATACGTCAGCGTCAGTCGCTGCTTTGATATCATTCGGCAATGGCTCATATTCGTGAGGGTCTGTTCCAGTCGGCACCAAATTGTAGACCTCTACATAGTCTCCGCCGATTTCACGTGCCATGTCCGCAATGATAGTAAACGATGTAACGACCTTCAGTTTGTCGCCAGCCTCTGCTGCCTTGTCTCCGTCATCCGCACCTTCTGTCTTTTTGCCTTCATCATCATTGCCGCACGCTGCCAGCATAAAGACAGCGAGCAAAGACAATGTCAGCCATTTTGCTAAATTTTTCATGTTATGAATACTACTCCTTTGTGGATAATGAATGTATATTTCCGCCGTGGCGGTTAATTCTGTAGGTAACTTATCTGGCAATTGCCTTGCGTTTAGATTTTGAACGAAACTTGCTGACAATGACCCCTTGCTTAGGGGAGAACAGAAATGCCAGAATGAAAATCGCTGTCGTTGCCAATGCAATAACAGGCCCTGATGGCATATTGTACAAGAAACTGAAATACAGTCCGATGACAGAAGATACCGCACCGAAACATGCGGCGAGCACCACCATGACCGATAAGCGGTTCGTTAACAGGTAGGCGGTGGAAGCTGGTGTAATCAATAAAGAGACAACCAAAATAACACCGACCGTCTGTAATGAAGCGACTGTAACTAAAGTCAGTAAAAACATAATGGCATAGTGAATCAAACGCGTCTTCAAGCCGTAAGCTGCCGCCATCGTTTCATCAAAACTGGAAACGAGAAGCTCTTTAAAGAATAGAACGACAACCAAGATGACGATGGCTCCTATAATTAATGTCACCCACATATCGGAACTGCGGACAGACAATACGTTACCGAATAAAATTTGCGTTAAGTCCGTGGCACTTTTTGCCCGTGTAATTAAAATAATTCCAAGTGCGAATGCTGCGGAAAAGACGATTCCGATAGAGGAGTCATTTTTGATGCGGCTGTTTTGAGAAATCGCGCCAATACCGAATGCTGTCAGCACACCTGTCAGTACCGCACCATAGAAATAGTTAATGCCGAGCATATAGGAAATAGCCACACCCGGAAGCACCGCATGGGAAATTGCGTCTCCCATTAAAGCCATGCCGCGAAGTACGATGAAACTGCCGATGACTCCGCAAATGATACCGACCATAACCGACGTAATCAGAGCTTTCTGCAGAAAACCGTACGTCATGATGTCTTGAATAAATTCCATTACGGTGTGACCCCCAAACCATCAAGCATAAATTCCCGGTTGTATGCTTTCGTCATATTATCTGACTGGAATACTTCGTTGACAGGGCCGGCGTCGATCAGCTCTTTGTTGATAAGAATCAGTCCATCAAAGTAACTTTTCACTTTGGATAAGTCATGGTGAACGACGAAAATAATTTTGCCGGCAGCCTGCAGTTCGCGCAGAATCCCGATGATAATTTCTTCACTGGAAACGTCGATCCCTACAAATGGTTCATCCAGGAAAAAGTAATCGGCATTTTGAGCCAGTGCGCGCGCAAGGAATACACGCTGCTGCTGCCCGCCGGATAATTCACCGATTTGGCGGTTCGCGAAACTTTCCATGCCTACCTGTTTCAGACATTCCATTGCCCATTCCTTATCCGCTTTGCGCGGACGTCTGAATAAACCTGTCTTCGGATACGTCCCAAGCAACACCGTGTCTTTTACGATGATAGGGAAGTTCCAGTCGATATTGGAACGCTGCGGAACGTATGCGATCTGTTTACGCATAGAATCGACCGGCTTACTGCCGATTTTCACATCTCCGTGATCTTTATGGATTAAGCCGAGCATCGCCTTCATTAAAGTCGATTTGCCGGCGCCGTTTGGACCGAGCACTCCGATCAGGCTGCCGGGACCGAATGAAAACGATACGTCTTTTACTACTTCATCGCCGTCATATGAAACGGAAATATTGTTAACCGTTATCGGTGAAATCATCAGGTTTCCTCCTTTTTTCTTTCCCTCGTGCAACTTTATGGTAAAAGGAAAATAGTATTTATCTTACATATTAATCAGTATAGTTTTTTAATGTTAGTGTAAATATAAAACATTAGTTTCCCTCACGCAACTCTAACGCATGATTCGCAGTAAAATTGTTTCCTTCACGCAACTTTATTAGTATAGCTCACTCAAAATAATCTGTAAAGCATGGAATGAAAAATATTCTTAAAGACGGATTGGCTGGGTTTTTTCGGTTGAGGAATCATATTATTCGTATAGTATGCTTATATATAGGAAGTGAACTGGTTGATCACCCACCTGTTTCCAAAAACTCTGTATGGAATATATCCTTGCCGGAAGTTTGGCGAGTGAAAGAAGAAGGGTAAGTACATACTAATGAGAGAGAAAGGAGCAGTGGTCCATGAAGAGAATAGCAGGCCCGCTTATAGGAGTTATCGTGTTAGTGGTCATTGCGGCGATAATGATCGTTCCTTCGTACAATAAGTTAGTCAATTTGGAAGAGGACGTCGATCAGTCGTATGCGCAGATCGAAACGCAATTACAGCGAAGAGTGGACTTAATTCCAAACTTAGTAAATACAGTGAAAGGGTACGCCTCACATGAGAAAGAAGTGCTGGAGAACATTGCAGAAGCCCGCAGCAAGATGGCAGGTGCGAAAGGCCCTGAAGAACAGGCAGCCGCAGACTCCGAGCTTTCAGGCGCATTGAGCAGGCTGCTCGTCGTTGTCGAGAACTATCCGGATTTAAAAGCCAATCAGAACTTCCAGCAGTTAATGGATGAACTCGCGGGAACGGAAAACCGCATCGCAGTTGCGCGAAAAGATTATAATGACGTAGTTTCCGTTTTCAATCGGAAAGTCAAACGATTCCCGGGAAAAATTATCGCTTCTATCTTTGGATTTGACGAAAAAGAATACTTCAAAGCGGTCGAAGGGGCGCAACAACCGCCATCAGTCGATTTCGGGGATGACGTGAAGTGATTAACCGCTTCTGCATGTTCATTATCGCAGCGCTGGTTGCCCTTACCGGTACTGCGACAGTTCATGCGATTACAGAAGTAGTAGTAGATGACGCGGAAATTTTATCACCCGCACAGGAAGCAGAAATACGCGAGTACGGTATCCGTCTGCAGGCAGCAACCAAGGCAGAACTCGCTGTCCGTACAGTATATTCATTGGAAGGCGAGCCTGTTGAAGAGTACGCACTTCGCACGCTGCGTGAATTGCAGTTAGGCGATAAAGACATGGATAATGGCGCGCTGCTGGTCGTCTCGACTGAAAAAGACGAGGCAGCCGGCATCAAGCGCGAATTCTATCTCGCTACCGGCTACGGACTCGAAGGCGCGCTTCCCGACGGCAAGGTGGGACGATTCATAGACGAACTGGCCATGCCTTATCTTCGCGATGAGCAGCCGGATCTCGCGATTATGGAAGTCTATAAAGCCTTCTATAATGAAATCGCAGCAGAGTACGGGCTTGAAGGCGATGAATTGCCGGTCACGTACCCTGAGCAAGGCGGCGAAGACATAGGCACTCCATCATTCTTCGTCATTATCGTTATTCTCTACATTCTCTTCCGCATCTTTTTCGGCGGGGGAGGAAGAGGCGGCCGCGGCGGTCCGGGCGGCCGGTCAGGCGGCGGACCTATATTCTTCCCAGGCCCCGGCGGCGGTGGTTTTGGCGGCGGAAACAGAGGTGGAGGAGGTTTTGGCGGCTTCGGCGGCGGCGGATCCGGCGGTGGCGGCGGCGCAGGCAGAAGCTGGTAATAGTTTGATGTGCGTGAAGCGGCGATGACTCGAGTTGGTGAGTTGTCGCCGCTTTTTTTGGTTGGGTTGGCGCGGCCTCAACAACCGATTGAGCGCTTCTCTAGAAATTAGCCCAATTCCGTGTAATGATAATAAAAATGAGGTGAATGACTTATGCAAATTCAGTTTTATACACGGCGGGGCTGTGAGCTGTGTGACGAAGCGGAACGGATGCTGCGGCTGGTCGCGGAGGATTATCCGCTTGAGTGGCAAACTATCAATATAGAAGAAGATGACGAAATCCATGAAAAATACATGTTGATGATCCCAGTCATTGAACAGGATGGGCAGGTATTGGCATATGGAAATATTGGCTATATAGATATTTTGGAATTAATTGAGAATTGAAAGCGCTTTCTTTATTGCGTTTTAATCTTGTGCATGCTATACTTCGTGTATAGTATTTTTTTACCCTAGGTGGGACAATAATATACAACAGGGATCAAAAACAACCCACTTGAAAAGAGTGATGTAATTGAACGTATCATTTACCGAAGCACAACTTGCACTTGTACCGGAACTTCCGCTGCTGATTGAGCAACGGTACCATATGTTGAAACTGATCAAAGCGTCCGGGCCTGTCGGCAGAAGAACATTGAGTTCCATGTCAGGGTATTCTGAGCGGGAAACACGGACAATGCTTGAACTGCTGAAAGATCAGGAATTGGTGCACATCGCAAAAGAAGGCGTGTCCGCTACAGAAAAAGGTATAGAAGTGCTCTTTGTTTTACATGATACGATGGAGGAAAAGTCGGGCAGACGGCAGCTTGCCAATAAGCTGTCAGAGCAGCTGGCGATCCGAAACGTATTTGTAGTCGAAGGTGATGCAGATCATTCCGCTTTAACAAAGAAATTACTTGGCATGCAAACCGCCAAGCAGTTTAGTACCCATGTAAAAGACGTTAAGATTGTCGCAGTAACCGGCGGCAGTTCGGTGGCTGCAGTTCCTCCATTCATGCCGACAGAAGAGCTGAAAGATGTGCTGTTCATCGCGGCAAGAGGCGGCGTAGGAGAGGAACTGGGCTTGCAGGCAAATGTAATTGCGGCTTCATTCGCAGAAACTTGCGATGCATCATATAAAGCGTTTTATTATCCTGATACACTCAGCGAAGAAGCGCATGCGGTATTCCAGCATGAGCCGGCCGCAAAAGAGATGCTGGATTTGTACAGCCAAACGGATTGCGTCATTCACGGAGTTGGAGATGCAGCGAAAATGGCCTTATTGCGAAACTCTCCTGAAGATGAACAGCAGATTCTTGCGGATCAGCAGGCAAAAGGAGAAGCATTCGGATTTTATTTCAATCAGCAAGGCGAAATTGTTCACAGAATCCGCACAGTCGGCATTCAGATGGAACAATTGCAGAATGTACCGTTAGTGTTTGCGGTAGCTGGCGGAGCGAGCAAAGCGGAAGCACTGCTGTCGTATTTGGCAAGTGCACCGTCTCAGACAATTTTAGTAACTGATGAAGGGGCAGCAGAAAAAATGCTGTCATTGATCAAGAGGATGTAATGCCCGAAAGGCAAAAAGATAATAACCACTTTAATGGAGGCGATTCAGATGACAGTAAAACTGGCGATTAATGGATTTGGACGAATTGGACGATTGGTGCTGCGTGAAGCATTTGCAAGTGAGGATATGGAAGTAGTGGCAATCAATGATTTGACGGACGCAGCGATGCTTGCTCATTTATTGAAATATGATTCCGTGCATGGTGTGTTTGACGCGGAGGTTCAATCAGATGAATCTTCCCTCATTGTTAATGGGAAAAAGATCAGCGTATTCGCGGAAAAAGATCCTGCTGATTTACCATGGAAAGACCTCGGTGTAGATATCGCAGTCGATTGTACAGGTGTCTTCCGTTCGACAGATGCATTGCAGAAGCACATCGATGCGGGCGCGAAAAAAGTGATTCTGTCTGCTCCGGCGAAAGGTGAAATGACGACGCTTGTGATGGGAGTAAATGAAGGAACGTACGATGCAGCGACTGATCACATCGTATCGAATGCTTCATGTACGACAAACTGTCTGGCGCCAGTCGTGAAAGTACTGAATGATACATTCGGCGTGAAGCGCGGTATGATGACGACGATTCACTCGTATACAAATGACCAGCGCATTTTGGATCTTCCGCACTCCGACTACAGACGTGCGCGTGCTGCAGGCGTGTCGATGATTCCGACATCCACAGGCGCGGCATCAGCGGTAACAAAAGTTATACCTGAACTAAAAGGCAAATTGGACGGAATGGCTGTGCGTGTACCGACACCAAACGTTTCACTTGTTGATTTCGTAGCGGAATTGGATAAAGAAGTAACAGTGGAAGATGTGAACGGCGCGCTGAAGAATGCGGCGGAAGGCGAATTGAAGGATCTTCTGTTCTTCAGTGAATTGCCGTTAGTATCTATTGACTACAATGGCAACACAGCCTCTTCCACAGTGGACGGTTTGTCAACAATGGTTATGGAAGGCAATATGGTGAAAGTGATTTCCTGGTACGACAATGAATCAGGATACTCCGCCCGCTGTATCGATTTAGCGCGTTATATGAGCGAACAAGGCCTATAATACGAGAATTCCATGGAAAGTGTTATAAATCGTAGCCATTCCCATGCGAACCGATTATAATGAAATAATGTGGGTGAGAGGAACGGAGAAACCCGTTCCTCTTTTTGTATTTAACTGGAGGAGGACGTAATTCAATGGGTATGAAAAAGACAATCAGAGATATTCAATTAAGCGGCCAGCGCGTATTTTGCCGTGTGGATTTCAACGTGCCGATGGAAGATGGACAGGTAACGGACGACACACGGATCAGAGCGGCTTTGCCGACAATTGAACATATGACGAAAGAAGGGGCAAAAGTCATTTTGGCCAGCCATTTGGGTCGTCCTAAAGGTGAAGTGAAAGAAGATATGCGCTTGACAAACGCGGGCGAAAAATTGTCCGAATTGCTTGGCAAGCCGGTTAAAAAACTGGATTCATCTATTGGTGAAGAAGTGGAGCAGGCAATTGCCGCAATGAAAGACGGCGACGTAATTTTGCTTGAAAACGTCCGCTTCAATCCGGGCGAAGAGACAAATGATGCAGAACTGTCCAAGCAATATGCTTCATTCGCAGATGTTTTCGTCAATGATGCATTTGGAACGGCGCACCGTGCACACGCTTCCACTGCAGGAATTGCTGAGTACATACCGGGCGTTCTCGGCTTCTTATTAGAAAAAGAACTGGATGTCCTCGGGAAAGCATTATCTCATCCTGAACGTCCTTTCACGGCAATTATCGGCGGTGCGAAAGTGAAAGACAAAATTGGCGTCATCGATAATTTATTGGACAAAGTCGACAATTTGCTGATCGGCGGCGGACTTTCGTACACATTTACGCGCGCGCAAGGATACCAAACCGGCGATTCACTAGTGGAAGAAGATAAAGTGGAACTTGCAAAGTCTTTCATCGAAAAGGCTGAGAAAAAATCAGTCAATCTGTACTTGCCTACTGATGCAGTCGTTGCAAATAAGTTTGCGGCTGATGCGGAAACGAAAACCGTTTCAGTAGAAGGCATTACAGAAGGCTGGATGGGTCTGGATATCGGGCCTGAAACAGCAGCGCGTTATAAGGAAGTCATTAAGGATTCCAAGTTTGTTATTTGGAACGGACCGATGGGTGTGTTCGAGATGGCACCTTTCGCGAACGGTACGAAGACAGTGGCAGACGCAATGGCAGAAACAGCTGCCTATACCGTCATCGGCGGGGGAGACTCTGCAGCGGCTGTCGAAAAGTTTGAAGTAGGAGACCAGATGGATCACGTATCCACTGGCGGCGGCGCTTCACTGGAATTCATGGAAGGTAAAGAATTGCCGGGAGTGGCCGTATTACAAGATAGAGAATGAGGAGGAATTCTTTTGCGTAAACGAATAATTGCAGGCAACTGGAAAATGTTCAAACTGTCCGGTGAAGCTGCGGATTTTGCAGAACACATAAAAGAAAAGCTCACAGCGTCAGATCAAGTGGAGGCAGTCATCTGCCCGCCTGCGCTGTACATTAATGACTTGCTGCAGCGCTTTGAAACGACGGGGATCAAAGTAGGCGCTCAAACAATGCATGACACAGATGAAGGCGCGTTTACGGGTGAAATCAGCCCGGCAATGCTGGAAAACCTGGGTGTAGACTACGTCATTCTCGGGCATTCTGAACGCCGTCAGTATTTCAATGAAACAGACGATACTGTAAATAAGAAAGTACTGGCCGCATTTAATCACAACCTGGTGCCGATTGTTTGTGTCGGTGAAACATTAGAACAGCGTGAAGCACACGAGACGGTTTCTATCGTGTCCGCACAAGTGAAAAAAGCATTTTCGGGTGTCACTGCTGAGCAGGCGAAGCAGGCAGTCATCGCGTACGAGCCTATCTGGGCAATCGGGACAGGCAAGACAGCAACTGCCGATGATGCCAATGAAGTATGTTCGGCGATCCGCCATAAAATCGAAACACTGTATTCGGCAGAAGCGGCAGATGCCATCCGTATTCAGTACGGCGGCAGCGTAAAGCCAGAAAACATCGCAGAATTACTTGCCAAAGATAATATCGACGGCGCATTAGTCGGCGGAGCGAGCCTGGATCCGGACGCATTTGTTCAATTAGTGGAGGCTGGAACTCATGTCGAATAAACCAGTTGCGCTCATTATTCTCGACGGCTTCGGCCTGCGGGATGAAACGTATGGCAACGCGGTGGCGCATGCTAAGATTCCGAACTTCGATTTGCTGTGGGAAAACTATCCTCATGCAACATTAACAGCTTGCGGGGAAGCGGTAGGGTTGCCTGAAGGACAAATGGGGAACTCTGAAGTTGGCCACTTGAATATAGGGGCAGGCCGCATCGTCTATCAAAGCCTGACACGAATTGATAAATCGATTCGTGACGGCGAGTTTTTTGAAAACGCTGCGCTGCTTGAGACGATGGAACATGTCAAGACAAAAAAATCTGCCCTTCACGTGATGGGACTGCTGTCTGACGGCGGCGTACACAGCCACTATGAACATTTATTCGCTTTATTGAAAATGGCGAAGGAACATGGTGTGGAACGTGTCTATTTGCATGCCTTCCTCGACGGCCGCGACGTCGGCCCGACAACTGCTATTCCGTATATTAAACGTACGGAAGATGTAATGAAGGAAATTGGCGTCGGCCAAATCGCCACGGTTTCCGGAAGATACTTTGCGATGGACCGCGATAAGCGCTGGGAACGTGTGCAAAAGACGTATGACGCCATGGTGTACGGAATCGGCCCGCATTGTGCATCAGCAGAAGAAGGAGTCAGAGCTTCTTATGCCGAAGAAATACATGATGAGTTTGTCGAGCCCTTTGTCATACAGCAGGACGGCAAGCCGGTCGCTGCGATTGAAAACGGAGATGCAGTAATCTTCTTCAATTTCCGTCCGGACCGTGCGATTCAATTGTCACGCGCTTTGACACAACCAAGCTTCGACGGCTTTGATACAGGCGTGAAAAAATTTACGGACTTACATTTTGCAGGCTTTACGCATTATAATGATGAAGTAGTTGGTGACATTGTATTCCATAATGTCAATTTGACAAAGACTATCGGCGAAGTGCTCGAAGACCACGGCAAACGCCAGCTGCGAATTGCGGAGACAGAAAAGTATCCGCACGTGACATTCTTCATGAGCGGCGGGCGCGAAGAGAAGTTCGAAGGGGAGACCCGGATTCTCATCAACTCGCCAAAAGTTGCGACGTATGATCTGCAGCCTGAAATGAGTGCCTATGAAGTGACGGACGCACTCGTTGCGGAAATCGAAGCTGAACGGCAGGATGCGATTATTCTGAACTTCGCGAACCCGGACATGGTCGGTCACAGCGGAATGCTCGAACCGACAGTCAAAGCGATAGAAACGGTCGATGAGTGTCTCGGCCGAATCATCGATGCACTATCTGCGAAAGGCGGATCAGCTATTATTACGGCGGATCACGGCAACGCGGACGAAGTCGTCACCATCGGCGGACAGCCAATGACAGCCCACACGACAAATCCTGTGCCTGTCATCGTTACGGTTCCTGACGCAGTAATGCGCACAGACGGCATACTCGCGGACCTTGCACCTACGATGTTGAAAATGTTAGGAATACCACAACCGGTTGAAATGACCGGCAAACCATTATTCTAAGGAGAGATCTTCATGCCAATCATTACCCACATTCAAGCTAGAGAAGTACTCGATTCACGAGGCAATCCAACTGTAGAGGTAGAAGTATTCACAGAAAGCGGCGCATTTGGACGTGCCATCGTACCATCCGGTGCATCTACTGGTGAGTATGAAGCGGTAGAACTTCGTGACGGTGATCAAAATCGTTACAATGGTAAAGGTGTCTTGAAAGCAGTAGATCACGTCAATGAAGTGATTGCTGACGAACTGGAAGAAAATTATTCAGTGTTAGATCAAGTCGTTATCGACAGAGCATTGATCGAACTGGACGGTACGGATAATAAAGGAAAGCTCGGAGCGAACGCGATTCTTGGTGTATCCATGGCAGTCGCACACGCAGCAGCAGATTATCTTGATGTGCCGCTTTATCAGTACTTGGGCGGATTCAACGCAAAGCAGCTGCCTGTACCGATGATGAACATCCTAAACGGCGGAGAGCACGCGGATAATAACGTCGACATTCAAGAATTCATGATTATGCCGGTAGGTGCAGAATCTTTCCGTCACGCACTTCGCATGGGAACGGAAATTTTCCACAGCCTGAAATCTGTCCTTCATGACAAAGGTTTGAACACAGCAGTCGGAGACGAAGGCGGATTTGCTCCAAACCTTGGCTCGAATGAAGAAGCATTGACAACGATCATTGAAGCGATCGAAAAAGCAGGCTATAAAGCGGGCGAGGATATCTTGCTGGCAATGGACGTTGCTTCTTCCGAGTTTTATGATAAAGACCAAAACAGTTACTACCTTGCAGGCGAAGATGTGCGCAAAACATCTGAAGAAATGGTCGCTTGGTATGAAGAGCTTTGCGAAAAATATCCAATCGTCTCCATTGAAGACGGTCTGGACGAGAACGACTGGGCTGGACATAAGCTGCTGACTGAGCGCATCGGCGACAAAGTTCAATTAGTTGGTGACGATCTGTTCGTAACGAACACAGAGAAATTATCACGCGGAATTGAAGAAGGAATCGGCAACTCCATCCTGATCAAAGTGAACCAAATCGGTACATTAACGGAAACGTTCGATGCGATTGAAATGGCGAAACGCGCTGGCTATACTGCTGTCATCTCACACCGTTCCGGTGAATCAGAAGACGTAACGATTGCAGATATCGCCGTAGCGACGAATGCCGGTCAAATCAAAACAGGCGCACCTTCACGCACAGACCGCGTGGCGAAGTACAATCAATTGCTTCGTATCGAAGATCAGTTATTTGAAACGGCACAGTACCTCGGCAAAGACACATTCTATAATTTGAATAAATAATCGTACAATAGCTGGTGAATCGGCATAATTTGTAACAAAAGGTTGTGCCGGGGCATCAGCTTTGTTAGAATAGAAATGTTGTAACTTGCTATTTTGGAGGTGGAAAAACATGCATGCCGTTTTAACAGCATCGCTTGTAGTCGTAGCTATAGCATTAATTGTAGTTGTATTATTGCAATCCGGTAAGAGTGCGGGACTGTCAGGAGCCATCTCCGGAGGGGCAGAACAACTTTTCGGAAAACAAAAAGCACGCGGATTAGACCTCGTTCTTCAGCGAACGACAATCGTCTTATCTGTTTTATTCTTTGTCTTAACCATTGCGATTATGAAAATATAAAATGCAAGCGCCTGACCAAGTTTGAACGGTCAGGCGCTTTTCGTAGAAGGGAACGAAAAACATGCGAATTGCCCAGCCGAAGCCATTTTTCTTTGAACATGGAAAACGTGCGGTATTATTATTGCATGGCTTCACAGGAACATCTGCGGACGTGCGGATGCTTGGCCGCTTCCTTGAAAAACATAATTACACGTCACTCGCACCGCATTACCGTGGCCACGGTGTGCCGCCGGAAGAGCTGATCAAAACGAACCCGGAGCAGTGGTGGGAAGATGTTTTGAGTGCATATAATAAGTTAAAAGAGGCAGGATATGAAGAGATCGCAGTTGCCGGACTGTCGCTCGGCGGGGTATTTTCATTGAAGCTGGCATCGGAATTTCCGCTTACAGGCATCGTAACGATGTGTGCACCGATGACGATGAAAACGACGGACCTTATGTGGCAAGGCGTGCTGAAATATGCGCGCGACTACAAAAAGTTCGCCGGCATGCCAAAAGAACAAATTACCGAAGAAATGAACGAGTTGAAAACGAAATCCATGCCAGGGCTCGACGGACTGCAGTCGATGGTCCAGGGCGTGCGGAAAGAAGTCAGCCATATTTATACACCGCTGCTGGTCGTTCAATCACGGCATGATGAAGTAATCGATCCGCAGTCTGCCCAAATCATTTATGATGAAGCGGAATCAACGTACAAAGAACTGCAGTGGTATGAAGAATCCGGACATGTGATTACACTCGGCCCGGAAAAAGCACAGCTTCACGAAAATGTGCTGAAATTCTTAGAATCCCTTGATTGGCAGGAGTGAAAACAGGGGAAGATATAACTGACAGGAAGAATAGGAGGAGATGATTGTTTGGATTCAAAAGAAAATGAATTACAAGAACGGATTTTTTCTTTACTAAAAGAAGAATCCTATAAGCCGTCCACTGTCCATGAGATTCAAGAAGAACTCGGTCTGGAACAGGCGGCAGAATTTAAAGAATTGGTAAAAACGCTCGTACAGCTTGAACAGAACGGAAAAGTCGTTCGCTCACGCAATAATCGCTACGGCAGCCCTGAACAAATGAATTTGCTTCGCGGTAAATTCATCGGGCACGCAAAAGGTTTCGGCTTTGTCGTACCGGAAGACGTGGAAGGTGACGATGTATTTATCCCGCCGCACGATATTAATGGTGCCATGAACGGTGATATTGTATTTGTCCGTGTATCGGGCAGTTCATTCGGTGACCGCCGCGAAGGTGCTATCACAAAAATTGTCGAACGCAAAACATCGAAAGTCGTCGGAACCTACCAGGCACATGACGGTTTTGGATTTGTTTTGCCGGATGATAAAAAACTGCCGATGGATATTTATATCGAAAAAGGTCATTCACTGGAAGCCGTAGACGGTCAAAAAGTGATCGTTGAAATTACCAACTGGCCAAACGACGAAAAGTCCGCAACAGGCATCGTGACACAAATACTCGGCCACAAAAATGATCCGGGCGTGGACATCTTGTCAATTATTCATAAGCATGGCATTGAAGTTGAATTCCCTGCAGAAGTGATGGAACACGCAAAAAGTGTGCCGACAACAGTCCAGGAAGACGATTTCGCAGGCCGCAGAGATTTGCGCAATGACTTGACGATGACGATTGACGGAGCCGACGCGAAAGACTTGGATGATGCGATTTCAGTATTCACAGAAGAAAACGGATCGTATCGCCTGTTTGTTCATATTTCAGACGTCAGCTACTATGTGACGGAGAACTCTCCGATGGACGCAGAAGCAGCAGACCGCGGCACAAGCGTTTACTTAACGGACCGCGTGATACCTATGCTGCCGCACCGTCTCTCTAACGGAATCTGTTCATTGAATCCGGGAGAAGACCGTTTAACACTGACATGTGAGATGAAAGTTGACCATAACGGAAAAGTGGTCGAACATGAAATTTATCCGAGTGTCATCAACTCGAATTATCGGATGACATACACAGACGTATATGAAATCATCGACAATAAAGATGAAGAGTTATCCGAGAAGTATAAAGAAATCGTTCCAATGCTGAACGATATGGCGAAACTGGCAGCTATACTCCGTCAGAAGCGTCAAGATCGCGGCGCAATCGATTTCGATTTCAAAGAATCGAAAATTTTGGTGGATGAAAAAGGATGGCCGACAGATGTGGTCATTGTGGAACGCACCGTGTCAGAACGCCTAATCGAGGAGTTCATGCTGATTGCCAATGAAACTGTGGCAGAGCACTTCCACTGGCTGCAAGTTCCGTTCCTGTACCGAATTCACGAAGATCCAAAAGAAGAGAAACTGCAGCGCTTCTTTGAGTTCCTGACGAATTTCGGGATCGTTGTCAAAGGTTCAGGCAACCAAGTACATCCGCGCGCATTGCAGGAAATCGTAGAATCGATTGAAGGGCTGCCGGAAGAATCTGTCATCTCCACGATGTTATTGCGTTCTATGCAGCAGGCGAAATATTATCAGGAAAGTCTCGGACACTTCGGTTTGTCGACGGAATTCTATACACATTTCACGGCACCGATCAGAAGATATCCGGACTTGATCGTGCATCGTTTAATCCGCACGTATTTATTTGAAAAAGACTTGTCCTCATCTACAATTGGACACTGGACAGCACGCCTTCCTGAAATTGCGCAGCACACGTCTGACCGCGAACGCCGTGCAGTCGATGCAGAACGTGATACGAATGCATTGAAGAAAGCACAGTTTATGGTGGATAAAGTGGGGGAAGAGTTTGAAGGTGTCGTTTCATCGGTCACGAACTTTGGTATGTTTGTAGAGCTGGAGAATACGATAGAAGGACTTGTGCATGTCCAGAACATGAACGACGACTATTATCGTTTCGACGATCGCCAAATGATGATGATCGGAGAACGCACAGCGAAACAATTCCGTATTGGAGACGAAGTGAAAGTGCGTGTTATTTCGGTGAAGCCGGAAGAGCAGGCAGTAGACTTTGAAATCGTCGGCATGAAAGAGAACTTCAGAGGCTCCCGCAAAGCATCGCCAAAAGTCATTCAGTCCGGTGCATCAGGCAAAGGAAGAAGCCAGGGAAGAGGCCAAGGCGGAAAACCGAGTGCTGGCGGCGGAGCGAAGGGTTCCAGTGACAAGCGCAATAAAAAGTACGAAAAACCAAAGAAAAAGTTTTACGAAGGTATGCCGAAGAAATCGAAAAAGCGGCCTAAGAAAAAATAAGACTGGAGCGTGTCTCCGGTCTTCTGTCAGGGGGAGGAAGTTGCATGGCCAAAGGAACCGGTAAAGTGCTCGCCGTGAATAAGAAGGCGAACCATGATTACGCAATTGAAGAAACGATTGAAGCAGGAATCGTGCTCAAAGGCACAGAAATCAAATCCATCCGCAAAGGCAAAGTCCAGCTGCGTGATGCGTTTGTTTTAATCCGTAATAACGAAGCATGGATTTCCAATATGCACATCAGTCCGTATGAGCAGGGAAACATCCACAACCATGATCCCGTCCGCGTGCGGAAACTGCTGCTGCACAAAAAGCAGATCAAGTCACTCGTTGGGACGATGAAAGAACAAGGGTATTCGATCGTACCGCTGAAGATGTATATAAAGAACGGCTTCGCCAAAGTATTGATTGGTGTAGGTAAAGGGAAGAAGCTCTATGATAAGCGCCAGGACCTGAAAGAAAAAGAGCACAAGCGCGATATGCAGCGGGCATTCAAAGCCAGACAGCAAGATTGATATTTGCACCGATTTATTATATACTATAGTTAGTTTCAAGTACGACCCGCCGTTCTAAGTGAAACGGGCCCGGGTTCCGAACTTTCCTTCGGGGACGTTACGGATTCGACAGGGGTGGTCTGGGCTTGAGCTGCGCGTCGGAGGGATCGTCTCCGTCAGAAACGACAGTTAATAATAACTGGCAAAACAAACAACAACCTAGCATTCGCAGCGTAAGCTGTTGAATCTACCTTCCGTTTCCATCGCTCATGTGGAGGCGTAAGGTTCACTTATAGTGAGCTACGATGACATCTGCATTCTGAGGATGTCATAAGAGATTCCCGGAATAGCGCACAGGACGCCCTGATTGATGGCAGAATGCTTGCGCGAAACCAAGTAGTCAATCTACACGCGTAGACGCTGAAGTAGCAGAGCCTTTGGACGTGGGTTCGACTCCCACCGTCTCCATATTGATGTATATGGGTAACCCACCAGCATTTATGTGACTTTAAGTATATCTTTGCCGCATTGGCAAGGATATACTTAATTTTATTTTTGGCAGGAATATACTTAAAAATATAATTGAACTGAGTTGGTTATGGTTAGATGTAATCTGATAAATCAATTCAGTAAAATGAGTTTGGTACAGAACATAATACATATGAGTAATGTTTGTAAAGAGAAAAATGATGATGATAAATAGTGAACCATCAACGGGTATCGCTTTTTTATGGTATAATCTGTTAATATTAAAGGGGAGATAGTGTTTATAGACAAATACCTTATACGAGGGGGTGAAAAGATGAATAATAACAGAAAGAATGCAATTATACAAACTACAGAATTTATTCAGTCAAAAGATGAGAAGGTTATACTTTTGAAAGGAACACATCAATACGAAAAACATTCATTGGTCCTAAAACTGCTTTCTGAATCTAAAGAGTTTATCACGGGCTTATATCGATCAAATTCCATGCAAAACATTGCTATGCAACTTGATCATGCAGGTTACAAAGTTAAATTAAATCAGAAATTCACATCTGGAAGATTGTATAATTTAAATGGACTGAGGATTTATTTCGATTCGTTATTTACAAGATCTACATGGAGTAATACTGCCCAGCAGTTAGACTTTGCAATAATTTATCCAATGGATTCATTCTGTAGTAGTAAAAACGATTTGAAAGAGGATTTCTTGAATGATATTTTGGTCATGAAAAAAGTAAAGAAAATATTTATCGTGACATGGACAGATATGAGGCATGATTATACCTGGTTGGCCCCGTATGTAGATAGGACTGTCGTCTTTGATGCTGACGAGGAAGATCCGGAATATCACAATCGAGTTATTAGAAGCAGCCAAAGGAATTATTGAGTTTTAAATGCGCCTGCGAAGGTGTTTTTTTATACCTAAAAATTCAGGAAAGCTCTTATGGGCGCTATGTGAAATGAGTAAGAAAAAAGGAGGACACTTAGAAATATTGATAATGTGTCCCTAAAACTAAATTGGTTAGTGTGAAGAAAGAATTCATCTGGTTTGGTGCCAGCGGACTTCTATTTAAAACGTTTGACGTCTTTGCTTTTTATATTTTCAAGTGTTTCTCAACCCGGCTTGATCTCTTCCATATATCCCTTAATATCATCTTCCGACATTTCCCCTGTAATAATTCTTACAATCTTACCTTCCGGATTTATGAGAATAGTTGTAGGAAGCGGTTTAACATTATAAGTTTGCATCACGCTTTTTGTCTTATCGATTAAAGTAGGGAAAGTCATCCCATATTGTCCAGCGAATGTACGAACTTTAAAATCAGATTCAGCGATATTGACAGCTAAAATTTGGACTCCTTGATCTTTATACACCTCGTATTGTCGCCCCATGGCAGGCATTTCCTTTTTACATGGAGCACACCAAGTCCCCCAAAAGTTAAGAAAGACTCCTTGTCCTTTATACTCTGATAGCTGATGTTCATTTCCGTCCAAATCAACAAGTGCAAAATCCAGGGCATAATCCCCGACTTTTAATACATCGAATTTCTCTTTTGCAAAACCAGTGTAAATTGTAAAGATAGTGGCTGCTGCTAGAAGGGATAATGTGATTACCCTAAAAATAAAGCGATTCCTCTTCTTGTTGCTCAATGATAAATGCTCCTTTCAAAGTCTACAAAACGGATCGTATGCTGAAATGTCTTTATAATGATTACTATACTAAAGAGTTTTGAATAAAGTGTGCAGACACAAAGAAGTCATTAATTCATGCGAACTAAGCGATTATACCTTCGTCTGCATATTTTTTTGATAATTATTTTCTATACTAATTGCATGGGGAGAGGAGTATAAACTGTATTGAATAAAATCTCGAAAAAACTGGCTGCTTACTTTATCATTTCTTTCCTTGTACTAGAAACAGTTCTGATGATGTATTTGCACCAAAATATAGTTCATACAAGGGTGGATGAAGAATATTCTCGTCTGTTAGCGACTGGTTCGAACCATCGAAATGTCTTAATAGATCATTATTCTGATGAAACACTTACGCACATAGTATTAATGGAAGCCGAAGGGGACAGGGGAGTTATCATTACCAACAAAAACGGTGATGTCATTCGAAGTTCGGATGGAAAGCTGGAAAGCCTTTTTCCATCACTACCCATCTTACAAAATTCCTCAGTTCAAGATGATCAAGTCATCAAAACGGATTGGGAAGATTCTCCGTATATCATAAGTGCCCATCCATATAAGGTTGACGAGAATAATTTGGGGTATGTGCTGATGTTCCAAAGCACTGAACCAATAGAACAGCTAGTACGCAAGTTGAATTTCCATTTCGGTTTAGCAGGAGTGGCGATTATTGTCATCCTGTTTATCATCTATTCGATTTTGTCCAAATTTCTTACTCGGCCTTTGATTCGAATGAAGGAAGCCACCGAGAAATTAAGCGAAGGGAAATTCGATGTTAGCCTTCCAGCAGGAGGCAATGATGAGCTTGGTGAATTATCGGTTGCAATTCGGAAACTGGCTAATGATTTGGAAAGGATGAAAAAGGATCGAAATGAGTTTCTTGCGTCCATCTCCCATGAATTAAGTACCCCGTTAACCTATTTGATTGGTTATTTAAAAGTGGCTATGAGGCACGAATTGACTGAGGAAGAAAGAAATCATTATTTAATGATTATTGCAGAAGAATCTAATCGAATGAAAGATTTAGTGAAAAACTTAATGGACTTGGCAAAAATGGATGAATTAACTTTTTTAGTTTCAAAGTCGAATTTCTCAGCACGAAACTTCGCTGATGATATTTATCGACTTGTCCAACCTTCTTTTGCATTGAAGAATGTTCATCTAAATTTATACTGTAATGAGGAATTTACAATTCACGCAGATCCGGTGAGATTGGAACAGGTTGTATTGAATCTATTGGATAATGCATTGAAGTATTCAAATGAAAACACAACTGTTCAGTTTAAAATTTACAAAGAACAAAATAGGACAGTCATTACAGTTGCGGATGAAGGAATCGGAATCCCAGAAGAACAAATCGATATGATTTTCGAGAAACTTTTTAGAGTTGAAAAATCACGCTCAAGAACATTTGGCGGATCAGGCCTTGGACTTGCTATCGTGAAGGAATTGGTAGAAGCACATAGAGGTTCGATAGAAGTGAAAAGTGAGTTCGGAAGAGGCAGCGAATTTACAATTAAGATTTAAATAGGTAAGGAGTTGAACAAATGCAAACGATTTTGCTTATAGACGACGAACATAGAATGCTCGATTTACTTGGGCTATTTTTGGAGCCCCATGGGTTCAAATGTATAAAAGCGGATACCGGGAAAAAGGGACTAGAAATAGTAAGGAGAGAAAAGGTCGATATCGTTTTATTGGATGTAATGATGCCTGATATGGATGGTTGGGAAGTGTGCAAGAAAATACGAGAACTATCGACCATTCCGGTAATAATGCTCACTGCAAGGACAGATAAAGCAGACATCGTAAAGGGCCTTGAATTTGGGGCTGATGATTATATCACGAAGCCTTTTGATGAAAGGGAACTAGTGGCGAGAGTGAATGCATTACTACGCCGCACCTCAAGCGAAATCGCGGAAAACAGCAATACAGTGTATGGAGATTTCATATTGAATAGTGATTCGTATTCATTACTTTACAAAGAAATAGAAGTGCAGCTAACATTGAAGGAATTTTATATTATTGAAGCGTTAATTACCCACCCGAAAAGAACATTTACACGTGAACAGCTTTTAAGCACAGCGTGGGACTATAACACATTCACAGATATTCGGACAGTGGACTCGCACATTCGAAATTTAAGGGAAAAGCTAAAGGTTGCGGGTTTCCCGATTAATGACTTCCTGTTAACAGTGTGGGGAATCGGTTATAAGTGGAACTGAAGGAGTTGAAAATGATGAAAAAAATAGCGGAATATATTGGCATTGCGGGCATGATTACGCTTTTGTCTGCATGCAATGCGACTAAGGATGATACCTTCGCGTTTGAGGAATTGAAAAACAGTAAAATTGATCATCTACATGGTCTAGGCTATATAAATGGAGTTCCTGAAGTGGTCATTTCAACACATGAAGGGCTCTATGCCTATGGTGAAGATGGTTGGAAAGAAGCGAATAGTGAAAAGCATGATTATATGGGTTTCCAAGCAGTACGTGAAGGTTTCTTTTCAAGCGGACATCCGGAACCAAATTCAAAACTTAAAAATCCACTTGGACTTGTGAAAAGTACAGATCATGGTGCGAGTTTTGAGAAATTGGCGTTTTACGGTGAAATTGATTTTCACTATATGGCAGTCGGATATGAATCAAATGCCATCTATGCATTGAATGAAATGCCGACAAAAGAAATGCCTGCGGGCCTTCATTATTCACTCGATGAGGGAGAATCATGGGAGGAAGCTTTAATGAATGGTTTCGATTCCGAGTTCATCTCGAATTTAGCAGCACATCCTTCACGCGAAGAATTGATTGCAATCGGTAGTAAAGATGGATTATTTCTTTCGCGTGACTATGGTGAAAGCTTTGCTCCTATAAATGAGTGGGGAACGGTTACATATGTAATGTTGACTGAAACAGGTGGACTGTATGCCAGTTATGTGAATGAAATTGTCAAGCTGAACTCTTTTGATTACGAAGGAAATAATGAAGTGGAAATTCCGCTTCCAAACGAAATCACGCCAATCGTATTTATTGCGGTTAATCCAGATGATCAAGAGGAGATAGTAATTGCTACATTTACGAATGACATTTATAGAACAATAGACGAAGGAGTAAAATGGGAAACCCTTGCTAAAAATGGAGAGTTATTAAATTAATGTAGGGTTGGTGATTTCCAGTGTATGGATTTTTGTCAAAAATCAGTAATCTTATTACAGAACCTGTTACGGGCCTTATTCATTCGTACGCAGATTTTCCACTTATGGTTGCATTACTGTTAGGAGTGGTTGGCGCTGTTGCACCCTGTCAATTGACAGGGAATATGAGCGCCATCACTCTATATGGCAATCGTACGGTTCAATTCAAGACAGATTGGCTCGAAATATTTGCTTTTATTGCTGGAAAGGTTGTCGTTTTCAGCGCATTTGGGCTGTTAGCATGGGGGTTCGGTCAAACATTTGAATCCAAGATGACGGAATACTTCCCGCTTTTCCGTAAAGCGATCGGTCCTCTAATCGTTTTTACCGGTCTTATATTATTGGGAGTATTAAAACTGAAAGTTTTTCAGCGTCTGAGTATACATATACCGGTCCGAATGCGAGAAGGGAAGCTCGGCTCCTTTTTGTTAGGTGCGAGTTTTTCACTTGCATTTTGTCCGACAATGTTTGTTTTGTTTTTTGTTTGGCTCATGCCACTCGTTTCCTCAACCACTTATGGTCTCGTACTCCCCGCTGTCTTTGGAATTGCAACATCGTTTCCCCTTATCCTTTTATTCCTGATTATATGGCTTTTTGAAACAGACCGCCGAATTATGAGGAAGAGTATGAAAATCGGCCGTGCCATTCAACGATCAGCAGGATTGCTGCTTGTGTTGATCGGATTATTTGATACGTTGGCTTATTGGGGGATGTAACGAATGATCTAGCAAATTGCTTTTTTCTATAAGGAGTGTTCGTATATGTTCACTGATCTGAATTTGTTTCTAGCATTTGGAGCGGGTCTTCTTAACTTTATATCACCTTGTACTTTACCACTTTATCCGGCTTTCATTTCTTATATTACAGGCATGTCACTGGATGAAATGAAATCAGATAAATTAATAATAAGGAAAAACGGTATGATACACACGATTTTGTTCCTAATTGGTTTTTCCGTAATTTTCATATTCCTCGGATTTAGCTCTTCTTGGGTCGGTACATTCTTTATTCAGTACCAGGATTTGCTTCGGCAAATTGGTTCTATTTTTATCATTATTTTCGGTTTGATGATTATCGGTCTTTTTACACCGGAATTCCTAATGAAGGAGAAAAAGCTTCATTTTAAAAATCGTCCGGCAGGCTATTTTGGCACATTTCTTATCGGGTTAGCGTTTGCAGCAGGGTGGACTCCTTGTACAGGTCCAATAACAGGTGCCGTTTTCATGCTTGCCTCTCAAAATCCAGGTTCAGGCATCTGGTATATGATTGCCTATGTTCTTGGATTCGCGATTCCGTTTTTCCTGCTTTCCATTTTCATTACCCGTGTTAAATGGATTCAAAAATACAGCCGAACAATTACCAAAGTTGGCGGATACATCATGATTGCACTTGGGATTCTACTGTTCTTTGATGGATTGACATTCATTATTACGTGGCTAAGTCCATTCTTTGGAGATTTCATGGGGTTTTAACAGTAAATTAAATGCTATTAAGGAGTATATGATAAATGAGTAAAATCAAATGCCAATGTGGACATGAAAACCCTTTTGGCACGGTTCTTTGTGAGCAGTGCGGACGCCCTCAGACAGAAGAAGCGAAGAAAAGTAGTCTTATTGACATGCGATATGAAGGGTCGGCAAGAAGATCACAAACATATAAACGGTCGATTGTCGATAAAATATGGAATTTCTTTTCTAGTGTAAAGGTAGGAATAAATATCATTATTGCCGTCCTTGTAACATCGGCAATAGGTACGATTTTTCCGCAGAAGTTTTTTGTTCCGGCAACTACTGAGACAGATATCTTAGCATATTACGAAAAGCATTATGGTTTTGCAGGAACCCTTTATTACAAGCTTGGATTTTACGATATGTACAATAGCTGGTGGTTCATCATTCTGATTGGGATGCTTGGTACTTCCATCATCATTGCGAGTATTGATCGGGTTATTCCACTCTATAAATCATTAAAAAAGCAACGCACGAAACGGCATACTTCGTTTTTGAAGAAACAAAGGATCTATGCTGAAGGAACAGTAGCTGATTCCGATAGCTCACTTGCAAAGACAGAGGAGAAGCTTAAAGAGCTACGTTACAACGTGAAGACAGAAGATGGAGCGCTACTGGCAGAGAAAGGCCGGTTTTCCAGATGGGGTCCTTATGTCAATCATACAGGATTGATCATCTTTCTATTCGCTGTTCTATTACGAACTCTGCCTGGTTTTTATGTCGATGAAACAGTTTGGTTGCGTGAAGAAGAAACGCGTGCCATTCCAGGTGCACCAGGATACTACTTAAAGAACAACCAGTTCATAATAGAGACTTATTCAAAGGAAGAAGACGCTACTTTCGGTCAGGCGATAGATCGAGTCGGGACAATCGTGAAAAATTACCAATCAGATGTCACCTTGTATAAAGACACGGAAGGGGGTCTTCCAGGTCAGTCAGATCAGATGGAGTTTGTGAAAGACTATTCCATCATTGTCAATAAGCCGCTGAGCTTTGATGGATTCAACGTATATCAAATGGATTACCGTCTTGGTGAATTAAAATCGATGACATTCAAATTGACTGAAAAGGAAACGGATAAGTCATTTGGTGAATTTACAGTGGATCTTCTCAATCCCGAAAGATTATATGAACTAAACGAAGGTGCAACGGTTGAACTGAAAGAATTCTATCCGGACTATGGCGGGATTGAAGACGGAGAACCGGTGACTAAATCACCGATTCCTAATAACCCGGCATTTATATTTAAGATGGTAACCTCAACAAAGCCGAAAGGTGAAGTCAGTTTTGTCGCTATCCGTCAGACACTTGAGACGGAAGTGAATGATTATAAAGTGAATTTTGTCAGCGCGGAAACACGCGACATCACAGGACTTGTTGTACGGAAGGACAAAACTCTTTATATATTGCTCCTAGGGGGTATTATTTTCATGGTTGGAGTTGCACAAGGCTCCTATTGGAACCATCGGAGAATATGGATTCAAAAGGGCGAAGGAAATCTACTTCTCGTTGCAGGACATACGAATAAAAACTGGTTCGGCTTGAAAAAGGAGCTTGATAAAGTGAGAATCTACGCTGACTTGCCTCAATATGAAGATAGGCAAGACTCCGGATTAGATTCGCAAGGGATGAAAGGGGACAAGTACTAATGCAATTAGCTTCTTTAAGTGGTAGCTTACTGTTCATTTCATTTATCGCATATCTTGTGGCAACACTGTTCTTTGGTGGAGCGGTAAAAGGGGCAAAAACACAAGAGTCATATGAAAATAATGGATGGGGTAGAATTGCAATCGGTATTACGATAATTGGATTTATGACTCATCTTGGTTATTTTATCACACGATGGATCGCTTCCGCTCATGCACCCGTCAGTAATATGTTTGAATTCATCACTGCATTTGCAATGATGGTTGTTGGTGCGTTCATCTTGCTGTTTTTCCTTTACCGAACTCCTTCACTTGGCCTGTTTGCAATGCCGCTAGCTGTTGTGATGATTGGGTATGCAAGTATGTTCCCGAGGGAGCTCGCCCCATTAATACCAGCGTTGCAAACCTACTGGTTGACGATTCATGTAATAACAGCTGCAATTGGAGAGGCAATACTCGCAATTAGTGCAGTTGCAGGTCTTGTATTTCTATTGAAAAACATCGACCTGACGAAAAGATCCAAGCGACGTTTTTGGTTGGAATCAGTGATGTTCACTCTTATGCTTGTTGTGGGATTCATCTTGTCATCTTCGACCTTTGCGATTATGGGGTATGAAGCAAAGTTCACCTATATTAATAAAAATGAACAGTCAGCTGAAATAGTTTATAATTATCCGCCATTATTCGGGATGAATGAGTATGAATCACTTACTCCGGACAAGATAATGCCACTGGCTGAAATGCCTTCAATCGTTAATGCAAAGACGCTTACGACGTTCGTTTGGTCTGCTGGAACAGGCATAGTCCTTTATTTATTGCTGAGACTTATTTTGCGTCGTCCGATTGCAGCATTATTTCAGCCATTCGCCCAAAAGGCGAACTCCCAAGTGATGGACGAAATTGGTTACAGATCCGTCCTCATCGGATTCCCTGTATTTACCCTTGGTGCCCTTGTTTTCGCAATGATATGGGCACATGAAGCATGGTCCAGATTTTGGGGATGGGATCCGAAAGAAGTATGGGCGCTCATTACATGGTTATTCTATGCAGCCTATCTACATCTTCGGCTATCACGTGGGTGGGAAGGCGAGAAATCCGCATGGCTTGCGGTTATCGGTTTCGTCATCATCATGTTCAATTTAATTGCGGTTAACTTGATTATCGCAGGACTGCATTCGTACGCATGACATGTTGCAATGCTTATACAGTTGAAATCATAAAAGATGCCACATACGATTTTTCGTATGTGACATCTTTTTTATTTAAATTGCCTTATCAATAGATGAAATGAGCCGTCGTTCTATATCTTCAGCCATTACTTGGATCTCTTCATTCTGGATCATTTGAATTAAAGACGTTGGTTTCGGTAAACCAATTTTCGTTGTTCCATTGTCTTCATAGATGACAATCTTACATGGTAGAAAATATCCGACAAGTAAATTCTCATAAAGCACGCGTTGTGCTTCCTTAGGATTACACACTTCCAGTACGGTATATGGTGTATCAAAATCCGCTCCTTTTTCCTGTAACTTTGCAGTTAAATCAAGTTTCCACAGGACACCGAAATTTTCCTCTTTTAATCTTTCTTCTACGGCTGTAACAGCTTCTTCCATATTTTTTGATGTTTCAACAGTATAATCAAACATATACCTATCTCCTTCGAACAAATATATACTGTTTTAAGGATTCCCTTTCGAATTAATTATAAACTGTATTTTTAGGGGATTCACTAAATGGACTATACACAATTTTAATTGTGTAAAATTTTATAATCATATCATATTATATTTGTTCGAATTAGATTTTTAACAAACGGGCATTGATTGCCACGATTACTGTGCTAAGTGACATCAAGATTGCACCAACTGCCGGGCTTAGGACAATGCCGATAGGATAGAGAATACCTGCTGCTAACGGGATTGCAGCGATATTATATCCTGCAGCCCACCACAAGTTTTGAGTCATCTTACGGTAGGTAGCCCTTGAAAGCTTGATAATATTTACAACATCAAGTGGATTGCTTTTCACAAGAACAACATCGGCGGTTTCTATGGCTACATCTGTACCCGCGCCAACAGCAATGCCTAGATCTGCTTTGGCAAGAGCGGGTGCGTCATTTACGCCATCTCCAGTCATCGCAGTTCGAAGACCTTCAACTTTTTGGATATGCTCTATCTTTTCGGATTTCTGGTGTGGAAGGACTTCAGCAAAAATCTCCTCCATTCCGAGTTGCGCACCTACATAATGCGCTACCTTTTCATTATCACCTGTAAGCATGATTGATTTTATATTCATTTCTTTTAACTGATTGACTGCGTCTATAGCAGTTTCGCGGACGATATCCGCAAGTGCAATCATACCGGCAAGTTTTTTGTCAATCAGCGTGAATACCACTGTTTTTCCTTCCGAAGACCACTGATCAAATTGGGCTTTATCGAATTTAAGGTTCAACTCTCTTACATAACCAGGACTGACGATCATAACCTGTTTTCCATTTACTGTTCCTTCGAGCCCTTTTCCGGTCAGTGATTGGAAATTCTCCACTCGTTGAAGAGGGATGCCCATCTCATCTGCTTTCCTAGTGACACCTTTCGCCAGAGGGTGTTGGGATTGAGCTTCGACTGCTGATGCATAGGAAATGACATCTTCTTCACCGAAGTCCCCAAATGTGTACATGTTGGTTACACCGAATTCACCTTTCGTTAGTGTGCCAGTTTTATCGAAGACGATGGCTTCAATGTTTCGGGCGCCTTCAAAAGCGGCCCGATTTCGGATGAGAAGTCCATTTTTAGCTGCGATTGATGTTGAAACTGCTACAACCAACGGAGCTGCCAACCCTAAAGCATGCGGACAAGCGATGATTAAAACCGTCACCATTCTTTCCATGGCAAATGAAACGGAATAACCTAGTGAAATCCAAATAATGAACGTAATCAGTCCAGCAGCGAGTGCACCGTAAAACAACCACTTCGCAGCACGGTTGGCAAGGTCCTGTGCGCGCGATTTTGATTCTTGTGCTTCCTTAACTAAGGTGATTACTTGTGAAAGATACGTCTCACTGCCGGTTTTCATGACTGAGATCACTAAGGATCCTTCCCCATTAATCGATCCACCAATCGCCTCTAATCCAGCTTCTTTTTCCACTGGAACCGATTCACCCGTAAGCATCGACTCATCAATAGTCGATTTACCTTCCAGTATCATTCCATCAACCGGTACCTTCTCACCAGGCTTGACGAGTACATGGTCCCCTTGTTTCAATTCCGTTACATCAACCTCTTTACTATTTCCATCGGCATCGATCAGGTGTGCTTCTGAAGGCATCAGTTTTGCTAACTCTTCCAATGCCTTTGAAGCCCCCATGACAGAACGCATTTCAATCCAATGTCCCAAGAGCATAATATCGACGAGGGTAGCTAATTCCCAGAAGAAGTCATTTTCTGCAAAGCCGAAAACCGCTGCTGTACTATAAACATAGGCAACCGTAATGGCCAAAGTAATTAATGTCATCATTCCAGGGTTTCTACTTTTTATCTCATCCTTTGCTCCAACAAGAAATGGCCAACCTCCATAAAAGAATACAAAAGAGGATAATGCAAAAAGAATATACATATCCCCTGTAAAACGCCAGTCGACATTTAAAAACATTTGAATCATTGGCGACAAAATTAATATAGGGATTGTTACAATGAGCGAAATATAGAAGCGCCTTTTGAAATCTTCTACCATATGTGCGTGGTGATCGTGATGCCCTCCATGGGAGCTGTGTTCCCCGTGAGAATGATGTTCCTCATGGGAATGGTGAGCATCATGATCATGATGTAGCCCCGATGAAGAATCTTTTTCCGATTCGTGGTGATGATGTGAATGGTTTGACACATCATTACCTCCTTTCTCTTGTCAATTTTCAGTATGTGTTCATTATACCCATTAAATGTGCAAGGATTATGCATTGATCTCCATTTCACACGCGATTTAGAATTCCAACTGCATTCATTTAGATTAGTTTTGGAACATACCCTTATAAGGTATATTGCCTTTGTAATAATATATAAACAACCATAACTTTACAATGAAGGTGGAGGATCAATGGGTTATTATCATTTTTTTGTATTAGGTTCTCTCGGTTTGTTAACATTCATAGTCGTTATATGGGCTGTAAATTTGAAAAAAACAATAGGGATCATGCGTGGAATGATCATTTCAATGTTCTATGGCATGAATGTAGGTTTGACTGCGGGAGTTCTACTTGGTGTAACTTATCAAGGCGACCTATTCCTTTCAACAATCTTCTCCATAACTATTGGTGTTTTGGCGGGCTCATTATGTGGACTTTGTTTTGGGATGCTTTCAGTATTAGAGGGATTTATGGCTGGGTTAATGGGTGGAATGATGGGGGCGATGGTGGGTGAGATGATTCGTGTGGACCAGTCGATCAGTCTCATTCAAATTTTCTTACTTCTATCTTTCAGTACTCTATTTGTTATTCCTATTTTAAAAACACCAAAAGGATCAAAAGTAAAATCGAAAAAATGGATTTTAAAGCCATTGACGCTGGCAACTTTTACATTTCTTACGGTGATGGGTAGTAATTCAATTGCTGAGCGATTCGAAGGTCAAAAAGAATTGCCGAGTAAAACAATAGAAAGTGCTCATAATAAAGGTCAAACAATCGTATTGGAAACTGCAGATATGAAGTACTCAAGAAATAAAATCATTGTTGAGAAAGATAAACTCGTCACATTGACACTTAAAAATCTGGATAATATCGAACATGATATTGAAATTCGGACTTCTTCATTTAACATGATCACCCAATCAAAACATAATCATGGAGAAAGTAAAGGATTGATACATCTACATGCTCTGCCTGAAAATACTGAGACACTTTCATTTACGATAACCGAAGCAGGTATTTATGAATTTTATTGTACTATTCCAGGGCATAAAGAAGTGGGAATGATTGGTCAATTTATTGTTAGCTAATTCCTTACCTTGCTTGTTTGAAAAATTTGTTCGGAGGATGAATATGAAGAAATGGAAAGCAGGTATAATAATAACGGCATTAATAATCATTACATCAATTGTTAAAATGGTCAATTCAAATATAGAAGCAGCCGAGCTGATTGGTACTGTTGCAGTTGAACAAGAAGAAGGACTTGAAATAGGTAATGTAGCACCGAATTTCGAACTTCAATCGCTTTCCGGTGAAATTGTAAAGCTGAGGGATTATAAAGGGAAAAAAATTATTCTTAATTTCTGGGCGTCATGGTGTGGGCCTTGTAAGGTGGAGATGCCGCATATGCAAAATTATTATAATAAAAATAAAAAAGCTGAAAATGTTGAAATCATTGCAGTTAATATGACGTCGGAAGAGATAGCAGGGGAGAAAGGTATTGAGAAGTTTGTCAAAGAGTATGGACTAACTTTTCCTATCCCACTGGATGTTGATGGGCAAGTAATGGATGTGTACAATATCATAACGATTCCGACCACGTATATAATTGGCACGGATGGGGTAATTAGTCAAAAGATACTTGGACCCATGGATGAAAAGATGATAAATGAACTTATTGAGAATCTAAATTAGCAGCTACCAATAAAACTATATGACCAAAACGCTTAGATGAATATAAATCTAGGCGTTTTTTTATGGAAAGAAGTTCAATGAATCTCCCCCATATTTCTGCATTTTAAATCCTTAAAAAATCCTAAGATTAGTAATATGAATGTCATGTTACTGTAAAGCGGAATTCATATTTATTATGTTAAAGTTAACCTAGAAATAAAGCAAAATAAATAGATAGATAATCGAACAGTTGGGGTGGAAAATGAAAATACGTGTTTTGAAATTAGTAATGGCTATGTTTCTTATGGGCACGATACAATTTACGATTTTAAATAAGGTAAGCGCGGCAAATTCAGATGAGATTGCATCTTATGCTGAAAAGTTTTATAGTACGCCATATAAATTTGGAGGTACTACTCCGTCCGGTTTTGACTGTTCTGGGTATATACGCTATGTCTTTAACGAATTTAACATTAGTTTGCCAAGAACATCTGCAGATCAGTTCAGAGTCGGTACTTCAGTAAGTAAGGAAAATCTGATGCCTGGTGATCTTGTGTTTTTTGCTAATACCTATAAAAAAGGAATTTCCCATACAGGAATCTATTTAGGGAATAATGAATTTATCTCAGCCAAGAGCCGTGGAGTTCTTAAAGCAGATTTGAAAACAGATCCTTATTGGGCACCTAAGTATGCCGGTGCAAAACGTATTGCAACTACAAAAGTAGCTTTTGACCCACTTCAGGTAAAGTCAGCTGAACAGATGAGCGAAGTATTTAAAGATCTATCCGTTGAGCATCCTGCGTATGAGGCAATCATTGCATTAAACGAGATCGGTGTCATAAAGGGGTACGAAGATTCCACATTCAAACCTGAAAAGTCAATTACACGTGGACAAGCAGCAGCAATGATAAATCGTGAGCTTAACTTAGAAGCATCAACACAAGTGACATTCAAGGATGTTGCAATAGATCATCATTTTGCAGCGGACATCGCGGCACTGAATGAAGCAGGAATCCTTCAAGGGTATGAAACTGGAGAATTTGGTTTAAACGACAAGCTTACACGTGCACATCTTGCCGCAATTGTTGACCGTGCGTTTGACCTTCAAAGTCAAATGGATGGGGAAGTGCAAGCCCCATCCGAATATGACGATGTACCAGCAAGTCACTGGGCCTCCGAGTCAATTCATGCTTTAAAAATATTGGATCAGACCACAGTGTTTCAAACAAAAAAGTTTAGTATCGGGAAAGAAGCGACACGCGCAGAATTTTCAGCTGCAGTATATAGTGTGATTTCCGGAAGATAAAAGCATTTTAATTAATGGCACCCATCTTGTAGAAGAGATGGGTGTCTTTATTTTATTTAATTCTTCCTTAAACCTTTTCGTCCATTTGCAATTTTCATGCATGAATTATGACGATTTTTAGACACAACCACCGCGTGCATATTTTTTTCATATCTTCCTGTTATGCTGAAAAAAGTAATAAATAAAGAAAGAAAGAAAGGGGAAATAAATGATGGGTCTGAAAATAAAAGTTGCCGCATCGGCAATTAGTATATTGATAATCAGTGGTTGTAGTAATAATGCCCAGACTGAAAAGGAAATGGATCATTCGGCAATGAATCATGAGATGGAGGAAATGGACCATTCCACTATGGCTGATATGATGGAAGGGCATATGAGTCATGACGAGGTAATCATGTTAAATGACTCAACGGGGGAAAATGAATTGAAAATCCCTACTATGCTTGAACAGGATGCTGAGGAAGATGTCGTGTATACGGTTCGGGCACAAAAAGGAAAGACTGAAATATTCGATGAGACAGAAACGGAAACGTATGGATATAACGGATCGTTTTTAGGTCCGATGCTCCGCTTCGAGAAAGGCGACAAAGTTAAAATTAGAACAATAAATGAGCTTGACGAAGAGACCACTTTTCACTGGCACGGGCTGGAGGTAGCTGCGGATGTGGATGGTGGACCGCATGATGCGCTAAAGCCGGGAGAAGAAAAAGTGATTGAATTTGTAGTGTCGCAAGAGGCAGCAACTTTATGGTTTCATCCTCACCCTCACGGAAAAACATCGGAACAGGTATACAATGGACTTGCTGGTTTGATTTATATTGAAGATGATAATTCGAAAAGCCTTGGATTGCCAAGTGTTTATGGTGAGAATGATATTCCTTTGATATTGCAAGATCGGAAATTTGATGATAAGAAACAATTGAATTACAGCATTGCAAAGAATGAAGACGGTACAATCGGCGATACACTATTAATCAACGGGACG
Source organism: Sporosarcina sp. P37 (assembly GCF_002109365.1). NCBI lineage: Bacteria > Bacillati > Bacillota > Bacilli > Caryophanales > Caryophanaceae > Sporosarcina > Sporosarcina sp. P37. The sequence goes on along the minus strand of NZ_CP015349.1, from coordinate 962,206 downwards.
CTGAATCCGAAGTTGACTGTAAACAAAGAGAAAGTGCGTCTTCGTTTATTAAATGGATCCAATGCTAGGAATTTCACATTTAAATTGAATACTGGGGATCCCTTTGTTCAAATTGCAACGGATGGTGGCTTGTTGAATGAACCGGTTACTTTAAATGAGGTGACTTTGACCCCTTCCGAGAGAGCAGAAATTATTGTTGATTTCTCACAGGTTAATACGACAGATGAATTGGCATTAATAGATGAGGAAGGGGCAGTCCTTTTACCTTTTGAGGTTTCTGACCAAAGCGGTACGGTCAGTAGAATTCCAGGGGAAATGAATGATTTTACTTTGACAGACGAAGAAATGAACTTGCCAGTCACAAAGAAGATAGAACTCTTTGGAATGATGAATATGGTAAGGATAAATGGAAAGAAATTTGATCCGGAAAGAATTGACTTTACACAACAGCAAGGGGTTACGGAAGTGTGGGAAATTTACAATAAACCGGATATGATGGGTGGCATGATTCATCCGTTCCACATTCACGGAGCACAATTTAAAATAATTTCCAGGAATGGAGAAGCACCGCCGGAAAATGAACGTGGATGGAAGGACAGTATTTCAGTAGCACCCGATGAGACGGTTAAAATAGCGATACAGTTTAAGCATAAGGGTGTGTATATGTTCCATTGTCATATTCTTGAACATGAAGACAACGGAATGATGGGACAAGTAAAAGTCGAATAAACATCATTCAAATCAATTGCGTGTGAAAGTCTGTAACAGCCAGTGTGAGTCGTTCACACTGGCTGTTTTAGAATTCATCATAGGAAAAATATTCATTCTTTCTAAAGGTAGGTCACATAATGTTTCCCAAAATCAAGCGGTATTCAGAGAAAAAGAAAAAGTCTTTGTTAGCTATCCTTTTATATTTTGCAATTATATTATTCCTTATTTGGCTACTGATCGTTTCCTTGCTTGCTTTCAATTATCGGAATGATAGAAACAATGAAAAGAATTCTGTACCTAGAGAAGAGTCTTCGTTTTCGGATTTTGGAACGGAAATGTTAGACAGCCATTCTGGTAGTACGAATTCACTTACAGAGTCGAACGCTTCTACAAATAGTACATCAGATAAAAAAGTCATGAAGAGCATAGAGCAACAACCAGGTAGAGATGAGTTCAAACCTAACATGAAGGATCTTTTAAAAGATAGGGAACTTGCATTCAAAGATCTTGATGCTATCTTTGCAAATATGAAATCGCCCAAAAGCTTTACAAAAGACGCCATAAATTCGACATTTGGGCGAGATGTCGTGTATATATATCACACCCATAACCGCGAATCCTTTTTACCGTTACTAAAAGGTGCAAACAAACCGGAAGAAGCGTATCACTCAAAGGCCAATATGATATTAGTTGGTCAAATGCTAGGGAAAGCATTGGAAAGAAAAGGTGTAGGAACGAAAGTAAATCCAACTGATATTGTTCAGGAACTAAGTTTACGGGGATTAGATTATAACAGTTCTTATGAGCTTTCGGGGGATATTGTTAGGAAAGCACGCAACGAAAATGCTGATCTAGACATTTTCTTGGACTTACATCGGGATTCCTTACGGAAGGATTCCACAACCGTAAAGTTGAATGGAGAAGACTATGCACAGCTTTTGTTTGTTGTTGGGACAGGGCATGAAGATTTCACTCAGAATCTTTCTTTTGCTGAGGGAGTTAATAATATTATTTCCACGCAATATCCAGGACTGTCAAAAGGTATATTGAAAAAGGATAAAAGCCAAGGGAATGGAGTTTATAATCAAGACCTTTCTCCGAATTCTATTATTGTAGAAATTGGCGGAGTCGATAATACAGTTGCAGAACTTCATCGAAGTGTTGATGCGCTTGCAGAAGGACTAAGTGAATATTATTGGTATGGGAAATGATTTGATTGAAATTCATAATAAGAAATAAGGATTTTTTAAGGAGATGCCAGTTTCCTGTTTAAATTAACGCCTTCCGGGAAAAATTACACCGAACGAGAAATCAGGAGGTGAGTCCATGAATATGAATTCCGCAGAAACCCTTAAGGTGATTCTAGAATGCCTGGAGGAATGCAATACTTGTTACGATGCATGCCTGAAAGAAGAAGACGTTAAGATGATGGCTGAATGTATTCGGTTGGACCGGGAGTGTGCAGATGTGTGTGCATTCGCTGCGCAGGCGATAACGCGTAATAGTCCATTCACTAAACAGATTTTAGAGCTTTGTGCAGAGGTCTGCGACCGTTGCGCGGAAGAGTGTGCTAAGCATGAAGTGGATCACTGCAAACGCTGTGCCGAAGCTTGCCGCAAATGTGCCGAAGCGTGCCGTAAAGCGGTGGCGTAAACGTTACAAAAACTTTAACGAAGGAGCTATCCTGAGAAATTTTAACGGTTTCTTGGGATAGCTTCATTCTTAACTAATTTAAGGAAATCAGAGGTGTATTAGACAAATGAAGAAGCATTTATTTTTTCTAGGTCTGGCTGTGGTTATTGGTTTAAGTGGATGTGGAAATAAAACGACCAATGAGAACAACACAGACGTTAATAATGAACCGAAACATGAAGATATGGAAATGGAAATGAATCATTCGGGTTCAGGTGAAGTTCCTGCAAATTTAAAGGTGGCTGAAAATCCAACCTTTGAAGTCGGAAGTGAAGCAATCATTGAAACTGATCATATGAAAGGAATGAAAGGCGCAGTCGCAACAATTGTGGGGGCATATGATACTACAGCCTACGCCATTTCATATACCCCGGTAACTGGCGGTGAAAGAGTGGAGAACCATAAATGGGTTATCCAAGAGGAAATTAAGGACACAGATGATAAAACGCTGGAGCCAGGTACTGAGGTCACAGTTGAGGCAGACCATATGAAAGGGATGAAAGGTGCAGTAGCCGAAATTGATTCAGATGAAAAAACTACTGTATACATGATCGATTATACTCCGACAACCGGTGGTAAAGAAGTAACTAACCACAAGTGGGTAACAGAAGAGGAACTTTCAGCTAAATGAAAGCTTGAGGAAAACGAATATAGAATTAAAAGAGCTAAATCCCCGTGGTTTAGCTCTTTTATTCGTTACTAAAAGCTGTGGTGAAGTAAACCAATATATTTTTTAATTTGATTAATATTGCTTTGACCAAGAAAGCAACGTGACTATTCAAAACTATTTTCTTATTGGTAAAGATGATTTTCGCTGATGAGGAGAGCTGACAATTTTCCGGCTCTCTTAGTTTATTATCAAAAATATAATAGAAAGATTGTTTGAAAGAATTTGGTCTTACATGCATAAAAGAAAGAGTAGTAGACAATTCTATTTTTATAGTTTATTTGGACTGTAAATAAACAAATTAAAAATAGGGGTGTCAAAAAAATGCAAAGAAGTTGTTTATATTCTATAGAACCGATCGGTCTTGGCTCAATTGAAGTTGAGTCCCTTACAAGCTATATATCTAGAGTGGCGGATGCTCACTGTGTAACTGTCGGTGATATTATGGCTAATTTAATAACACCGATATTAGACAAAAAATACATCAATAATATTGTGATCAATGGTGGAAATGGTTTTTATAAATCTGCATCTGCCATTAACGGCCATGGAATAATTGCAGAAGATTTCATTGAAGCATTCACGTTTTTAACAAAGAGAAAAGATATTGGGGAAACTACTCTTGTTAATTGCCGAGAATTAGTACCATTTAGGGGGTTCCTAAAAAGTATTAGACATTGGTGTCCTTCCTGTTTTCAAGCTGATTTGGAAAGTAAACAGATTGTGTATGAAAGACTAAGTTGGGCTCTTCAACCCTTTCGCAATTGTATTATTCACAACAGGATTCTAGAGAGTGTATGTCCATACTGTGGGTCTAGCATGTTTACACTAGAAAGAAAGAGTATACCAGGTTACTGCACAAAATGTTTTTACTGGCTAGGCAATTTTAAGGAAAACAAAGATGTGACTTACAATAATGAGACCAATGATTCAATGAGAGCTTTTTTCTTTGAATTGATCAACCTATCAATTGGAAATCATCATGTTTCAAGCTCAATATCCTTTTATTTAGAAAGTTATTTTGATGGTTCTTTAACTCAAGCCGCTGAATTCCTTGGTTATTCCAAGTCGACTTTATGGGGATGGAAGGAAGGGGCTAATCTCGCTCCATTAAGTGCTCTGATAAACATTACATCGAAACTTCAGCTTAGTCTGGCTGATTTCATAAATATGGAGCAATCGAAAATAACATTAAATGGTGATCCCTCTCGAAGAATAGTTATTTCTGAAAGAACAAAAAAAGATCACCAAAAAATCCAGAGATTCATTAATTTAATTATCGCAGAAAAGAAACCATATTCATTAAGTGAGATTGCAAAATTGACGGAGTGTGATAGGAAGCTATTAACACAAATGTACCCAAACGAATGCCAACAAATAAAAAGAATCTATTTAGATGCCATAGAGGAAAATAAACTAAGTAAAAATAAAACTTTGATAAAAAGTATTGATAATGCGGTCTATATATTAGTGAAACGGGGTACTTATCCAAGTAGTGGGAAAGTTGAGCGAATTATCGGTGAAGGGAAATTACATGAAAAAACGTACCAAGACTATTGGAAAGAGAAAAAGTCATCGTTGACCACACAATAATAAACTAAGAAAGCTGGGAGGGATAATGTTGAAAAAGGAATTAATGAAACTGTTTCTTGAAATGAATCTCCAGGAAGAGGTAATAAGAAAAATAGAAAGTATAAGAAGTTCAGAACCATCACGAAAAGTAAGATCAAGTGCCAAAAATGTTTCCGGTTCTTATCCTAGTCAAAAGATGGGCGTAACTATTCAGTTTGAGAGTCGAACCCTTGAATTAGCAGCTATCTATGAAAAGGAATTCGATTCAAATGTCATTGAGTATTATGACCAACCAGAAACTTTTCTAATACGATATCAAAATAAAGGACGTAATATTGGCCACTATTACACTCCTGACTTTTTCGTTATTGAAAAAAATTGGGTAGGTTATGAAGAATGGAAGACCACAAAGGAATTATCCAACTTGATCCTAAAGTATCCGAGTAGATATAGTATGGATGAAACAGGTGCTTTCCGATGTCCTCCCGCTGAAGAGTATGCAAAAGCGTGTGGATTATCTTTTCGAATTCGTACCTCTGATGAAATTGATTGGACACTTCAAAGGAATATTAGATTTTTGGAAGATTATCTAATTGGTGACAATATCGATGTTTCTCAAACAAGGAAAGACCTTATTATTAACTTGGTTGCAGAAAAACCAGGTATAAATCTTGAAAGATTACTTAATATGAAGTTTGATTTTGACGCAGATGATATTTACCATCTACTCGCACAAAATGAGATTTATGCTGATATCAAGGCCGCTTTGATCACTGATTTCGATAAGTTCTCGTTATATGAAAGTAAAGAATCTGCGGAAGCTTTTTACAATATGACTAGCGCAAATGTAAAAGATATCTTAGATATATCAACCCTCAATATTTACCCATTACAACCTCTTTTATGGTCAGCAGAACCTTGTACAATTTTAAGTATAAATGAATCGAATATCTCGATCATGAATGGAGAACGGGAAGTTAAAATCCCTCATGCCCTTTTTGAAAAACTATATCAAGAAGGTACAATAAAGCCCCTTATTGATTCTAATGATGAATCCACCACCTCCCAAGAAGTTATAGACATAATACTTAGTGCTTCGCCAAAAAGCTTGGAAGAGGCTAATCGTAAATATAGTGTTTTGCAAAGCCATTGGAATGGTATTTCCTTAGCAGAGTTAAAGGTTAGTCCAAGAACATTTAGAGATTGGGTGAAGAAATACAAAGATGCCGAAAGTCAATTTGGAAATGGTTGTGTTTTGCAAGATAAAAGTGCAGAAGAATGCAAAGTAAAATACATAAGCTTGCCAGCCTTCATTTCAGTATTATTTTTGACGTGATAAAGCGTTTGTTACTCTAAAACTATCTCCCGTAAAATTCAATATATGGGCATGATGTATCACCCGATCTACTAATGCTGCAGTCAATCTAGAATCGCTAAAAACGCGATTCCACTGACTAAATTCCAAGTTTGATGTGATGATTAAACTTTTTTGTTCGTACCAGTCAGAAATCAGCTGAAAGAGGAGTTCTGCCCCTTCCTTATTGAATGGTATGTACCCCATTTCATCCAATATGATAAGGTCTACGTTTTTAAAACGCGCTCTAAACTGCGTTGACTTTCCCTCCTGCCAGGATTTCTCCAATGCTTCTGCTAGATCTGAAACCCGGTAAAATCGTACTTCAAGCCCTCTTTTACACGCATCATAACCAATGGCCGTAGCTAAGTGAGTCTTTCCTGTACCGGGCGCACCGGTTAGAATGACATTCTCTTTGCGCCTGATGAAACTTAACGTACATAATTCTTGCGAATCAATATGAGAGGGAAAATGAATCTGTTCATTCCATTGAAATGCCGAAAGGGACTTCTTTTGCAGAAATCTTGCTTTCTTAATCAATCTCTCGGCTTTCGTTTCTTCCCGTAACTGCAGCTCTTTTTTTAATAAAGCTTCAAGAAATTGAGCAGAATTTTCAAATGGGATATCTGAATAAACATCATGCACGTGCGCTAAGCGCAATGCTTTGCACATGGTCTGTAAATCTTGGGTCATTTCCCCTCACCTTCAATCTGAGGAGCACTCTGAAGCTGATCATACTTGCTCCAATCAATGTTATAGGGATGCGCATCTGGCTCTTTTAACTCGTCCGATTGACCACTTAAGAGTTCGTAGAATTGATTATTGATTTCATTCATTTCATACGTAGCTAAAAGCCCGATAATCCATTGAATACGCTCTTTGCGAATCGAAAGATTAGAGATGTTTAGATATTCAAAGAGTCGACCAGGTAAATAAGCTGAATAACGTGAATAGCTTACTGCCCGTGGTTTACTCAACCATGCTTTCAAGATGGATTGCCAAGGAATCTCGCGATTCTTATGCATATAGGGTCGGTTGTCTTGATATAACGGCTCTCCGTGAGGAGACACCACCTTAAAGCGATCCCAGTACTTCACTACGGATAATTGACTGTAATTATATCCTTTTGGAACATACACCTTCGTTTTATCTAACGTGATTTCTCCATACTTATTCGCTTTTGTTTTCTCCTCTTTGAATACTGGATATTCTTCTTCAGGTAATGCTAAAAGATATTGATGCTCCTCCTCCAGTAACTCTTGTAACGGAACTTGCTTCTTATAGTGAATACGTTGTCGATCTGTCGTTAGTTGCTCTTGCAGTAGCTTTGTCAAGTGGTCTAAGTCCTCTATAACAGGGGCCGGAGTGATAAAGTTATATCGAACATATCCCACCTTATTTTCTACATTTCCTTTTTCGTGACCAGAATATGGATTACAGGCTTGTGGTTCAAATCCATAATGAGTGGCGAACTGTAAAAATTCTTGGGTAAAAGCAGCCTCTTCATTTCTATTCCTTGGTTTCACCACTGCAGTTTTCATGTTATCAATACGGATTGTTCTTGGAATACCACCAAGTTGATCGAAGATAAGTTTCATACCGTGTAAAAGACACTCTTGATTTTCTGCTGGCAATGGGATGGCAAATGCACTGTTACTAAAAGGAAGCGTCATAACCAAACAATGAACATCTCGGTATTTTCCATCCTGCACAGCTTGCATCAATCCGAAATCTAATTGTGCCTCAGCAGGGGGATGGATGAGTCTCTCATAGCTTTTGTCTTTCGTTTCATCCTCCAGGTCTTCTCTTCCTTCACGCCATTCTTGAATATAGTTTGAAACAGTCCGATAGGACCCCTCGAATCCCATCTCTTGCAAGGCCTTAAAAATTCCTTTATTAGTTCTTCTATCTTTTCTTTTAAGCTTCTGATCTTCCCAAAGCCAATCTCCAACAATTTCTCCCCATTTTTCTCTATACATCATTCCCGATCTTTTTCTCTTTGCTTCTTTAGGTAATAGATCACCATCAGCATACTTTTTAGCAGTTCTCCAATTAATTCCTAAGGTTTTAGATATCTTGTTGATAGATAATGATTTCTGATTTCTCATTAGTTTGATACAATTAATTTCAGGCATTGTCAGCATTCCTTTCAACCTCCACTGGTTTTGATTCGACACCAATACAGTAGAGAAGTTTGAAGAGGCTGGCAAGCCTTTTTTTATTGAAACTTACGTTGCAATGTTATGTACTTTTTCATTTCAAAACTATGTACTTCTATTTTGCACTAAACAAATGGTTATGTAGGTTTAATTAACAAAAGAAATAATCAAGGCAATCGGGAACGAAAGCTTTCTCCTAAAGTTATCGAATTAATGGATAAATATATTAAGGAGAAATATGAAAATCCACGCAGTTCTAATCTTAATTCAATCTATAAGCGATTTTATCAAGAATGTATAGAAAAAGGATGGACTCCCCCTAGCTTCGTTACGTTCTGGAAAGAATCAAAAAAGAGGCCTATTCATGTTCAAACTGAAAAAAGGAAAGGACCGAAAGCTGCATATGATACAGAACAATTCTATTTCGAGCTACAAACAACTACTCCTAGACACGGCGACTTTCCATACCAGATTTGTCATTTAGACCATACGGAACTAGATATTGAATTAATTTGTTCTGAGACACTTGAAAATTTGGGGAGGCCTTGGCTCAGTTTATTGATTGATGCCTATTCCAGAAGAGTACTAGCTTTCTATTTAACATTTGATCCTCCAAGTTATCGATCTTGTATGATGGTTTTAAGGGAATGCGTAAAGAGAAATTCAAGATTACCCAAAATGTTAGTGGTAGATGGCGGTAAAGAATTTCATAGTATTTATTTCGATACATTGTTAGCTAAATATAACGTAACTAAAGCACAGCGGCCAGGAGCAAAGCCTAAATTTGGTTCTGTTTGTGAAAGAATGTTTGGGACAACTAACACTGAATTTATCCATAATTTATTGGGGAATACACAAATAATGAAGAAAGTTAGAGTGGTAACTAAGAAATTCAATCCTAAACATAATGCCATTTGGACATTTGATTCATTACACGAAATGATGGATGAATGGTGTTATCAAATATATGATCAGCAAATACATTCAACATTGGGTACTTCTCCACGCAATTTTTATGAAAATCGATTGTACAAAACGGGTAAGCGAGAACATACCTTTGTTAGATATGATGAATTATTTGAAATAATGACTTTGCCATCCACATCAAAACAAAAGGCAAAAATTCAACCTGGACGAGGAGTCCGTATTAATAACATTTATTATTGGGGAGATATGCTTGATCACCCGGAACTGGAAGGACAGAGTGTATATGTAAGGTATGATCCATTTGATATGTCTATTGCATATGCCTATGTAAATAAATACTGGATTAAACTTCGGTCAGAAAATTTCATGCTCTTTGAAAATCGTACCGAAAAAGAGATAAAAATGGCTACTATTGAAATTAGGAAACGAATGAGGAATGCTGGAAATTCAATCGAAATTACAGGAACAATAATTGCAAAATTCCTTGATTCTGCGGAATTAAAAGAAGTACTCCAAATACAACATTTAAGGGATAAAGCAGCGAGATTATCGGCAAAAGTTACTAATGAAGAAAGTAATGAAAAGGTTGGTAATGTTCATATTCCAGAAGGAAAACATCTTTCTATTGTGAAAAAAACTCAAACTCAAATTAATTCTTCAAAAAAACAGGTAGATTTTGATGCCCAAAAATACGTCGCCTATGAGGAGTTTTAGATATGGATGGACAGCTATTTCCTAAACAACTGATTCTAAAATCAGCCAATGATAAAATAGATTACTTTAAAAAACTAACTGTTGCTCATCCTAAATTGATCAATGCATATCAAGAATTTAAAAATAAGATTAGTGTTGCTGAAAAAAATGAGATTTTACTTGTTTTTGGGCCTAGTGGTGTTGGGAAATCTACACTCTTCAATAAAATAATCGATGATTATAATAAAATTTATTTAACAGAAATGTTAGTGGATAAAGGTTTAATACCTATTGTTGGTACCGAAGCAATCGCACCCGATGATGGTCGTTTTGACTGGAAAGATTTCTATATTAGATCTTTGACGTCACTTAATGAGCCATTGATTAATCACAAAGTTAATCTTGAAGTTCATCCCAATGGAATCATGCCAAGCGATAAAAGCAAAAATGCTTATAGAAGGGCAATGGAGAACGCATTACTTAAAGAAGGAGTAGAGCTTTTTTCTTATTGAACTAAAGGGGCAGTTGAGTGGAACAAGTTTGTAAAGATTAATTAGGATCAAAAAGGAGAGAGTGAATATGAGCTTAGCAAGCTATATTGGATGTAATGTGGAAATCCCTCTTAGCGATGAAGAGTCAGATTATATAATGATTATCGGAGACTGTTTTTCAGACAAATATACCAAACGAGATGTGAAAAAATATCAATTTTCCACTCCTTTTGTTTATGAAGTATCAAGTGACTGGGGAATCGAGATTTCGGAATATATGAGCCCAAAAATGCTTGCCGAATCAAAAGAGAAGCTAATCGCACTATGTGAAATTATGGACAGTTACCTTGAAAAAGGTGATTATTTTGAACTGTATAGTTGTTGGGTAGGTGAAGAAGCTGAAAAGCGAGAAGGCGTGATAACTCTTCGAATCAATAACTTTGACATTGAACAGATTAAAATACCTGAAAAAACATTAGTACGACTTGAAAAATAAGGTACCTGTGTGAGAAATAAACGTGAATGTTTAAACAATCATGAAAGTTTGACGCACAGGTACCTTTAATTACATTTCCTAATAAAAGTAAAAATCGTTTTCCCCACACTTAAAGATACGCCGAACATAAAAATGTTATAATGTTTGATATAGCCAAACCAACTGTTTACAATTAATATCAATGCATATCGCGAATGATATTTGATTTCGGTCTAACGATTTTATTGGATGAAAAGACAACCATAAATAAATTGCTCGAAAAGAAGATTGGAAATCCGATCTTCTTTTTAGCGTAAAAAATGATAATTGCTTAGAAATGAATCATGAAGGGGCTAATTATTATAAAAAAGACATTTGCTTACGAAAATGAATTACCACCTTTACCAATACCGCCATTAACGAGTACTGTAACCGAGCACATTAACCCAGTAGTCTATATTCACAGTAATTCAGCCAAGATAAGAGAAACTTTTTCATAGTTTTTCACATTGATTGGCAATATGCAAAAAACTTTTCATGATAATCCAGCAGACTCCTTAAAAAAAGCCCCTCAAAAAGGGGCCTCAGTGACGGATACATAATCGCATGCTTGCACACGAACTTTATAGATTTGTTCTTCACGAAGATGAAATTCCACACCAAGGAGGGCGATAATCCACTCCGCGTCTTTCATGAGCACAGCTGGAAGATACTGTTGGTCGATCTTCAGGTCGAGGTGGCAACCTGGGAACACCCAATAACACGTGTGACCGACCCAAATATTCCATTCTTCGCTCTCTTGGTGAAACAATAAAATACCTCGTTTCATGAAAACCCACCATCCTCAATGGCCAGCCGTACCTCTTCCTCCGTAATCTGTTCCTTTTGTAATCGCGATCCGAACAATAAGCTGTTAATGGTCAACGTATTGATAGCTCTAGGCCATCCCTGAGAATGTAAAGCGATGGCTTCTAACGCGTTCTCATTAAAAATGGGCAGGTGGGCACCCGCTGCCGTCAAGTGGTGATGGATGTACTGCTTGACCTCTTCCTTCGGAAGGGAATGAATCTCATATTTCATGATGAGCCGCTGAGAGAGCGGACGATTATGCTGTAATTGTAATCGGGTTTTCAAGTGCGGTAACCCGGCCAAAACCAAGATGAACGGCGTTTGTGAATCCATCTGAAAATTAAATAAGAGGGCAATATCTTGCAGAAACGCGTCCTTGGCCATATGCATTTCATCCAGAATAAAGACCGGCGTGACTTTTCGTTCGTGCGCCATCCGCTCAATCCCTTGCTGGATTTGCCGAAAGAGATCCACTTTCCGAAACTTCGGTTCCTCACCCAGCCCGTAGACGAGTCCGCGGTAAAAATCCATCACTCCGCCTGTTGATAAAGGAAAATAGACGACATGATACAGAGAAGGATTCAGTGATTCCTTGAAAGACCGTAAGGTAAACGTTTTCCCTACCCCTGGCTCCCCAATAATCAGTCCCATGCCTTTGGTCTTTTGTAAATACTGAAGGGCGCCTAGCGCTCCTTGATAATCAGAAGAGGGAAAGGCTTCGGTAGATGTCAGATCTTTAGAGAAAGGCACACGTGCCAATGAATAGAAGGATTTATACATGACGTGTATCCTCCTTCTCCTCTAGAGTCGGTTGAAAAGGAGATCGTGACCGCTTCACATGCGCATTATCATGAAGATGGACGGGTATCGCTTCGCCTACTCGCTGGTCCTCTTCATAAATATAGACACCCTTGCCATCCAACCGCAGATCAATCGACTGCCCAATGAAACGCTGTGGAACTTCATAGAGCTTCTTATCCAGCGTAATGGTACTATCCACTTTTACTTTTCGTTGCTCCCGTTTCATAAACACAGGATCCAATATCTCAGGGTCTTCCAAAAACACGACCTGATCGAGTTGCGATTGAAAAACTTCATGCGGTGTACGACCATCCAATGAAGCATGGACACGACGATGGTAATCCGTTTCCAACCAGTGCCAAAAGCGGATGTTCAGTTCGTCCACTGTCTCTACAGGGTCAGACTGTAAAAGAGGATAGAACCGAGTCTGCACCGTCTTGAAAAACCGTTCAATTTTCCCCTTGCTTTGAGGATCGTATGGCTGCGTATGAGCGAGAGTGATTCCAAGTTGTGCACAGGCATACTGGAGGGTCTCCGATCGATAGATCTTTCCATTATCCGCATAGATAATGGCAGGTTTACCACGCCGAATCAACGCTTCCTTTGTAACGACACGTAGCCCGTCAAACTTCTCCGAGGTGAAAAACTGCCCGTAGGGCACCAGCCTGGAACAGTCGTCTATATAGGCAATCAGAAACGTCTTCCTGCTTTTTCCTTGGGCGGAAAGATAGGGACCATGCGATAAATCAGCTTGCCATAATACATTGACTTGATCGTGCGCAAATCGCTTTCTTTCTTTCATAGAGACACGATGTTTCCCTGTCAAGTTGTGTTTTTTCACTAATCGGTTTATAGTGGAATAAGAAACTTCATTTTTGTTGATCTCTCCCTGTTCAATCAGTTGTTCGTAGAAGACGCTGACTGGCATATGGAGAGATTTTTTTCGCTTTTCCAGTAGATGATCTTGTTCGTCTGCTGAAAGTCTGCGTGAGATCCCTCTGTCTGCACGCTTTTTGGGTTTCAATGCGTCAAAGCCATCCCTCCGGTAGTGGCGCAGCCATTCCTGTACGGTCTTTGCGGCAATTCTCCGTTCTCCATAGTAGGGAATGGTATGTACTTTCTCTTCAATTCTTTGCAGATAACTCTTTGCTTCCACCTGCTGGTTGACAAGCGGGGCAATCAGCCCATAGCGAAACAAGGCCACTTCATCTCGTGTTTTTTCGTTCATGGAATCTTCCTCCTTTTAGTAGAAGGACGACCGGTCATCCATGAATACTATTCTACTTTCACCTGCATTTCATGGCTATGAAAAGGTTATGTGGTATCTAGAATATGTAGATTTCCGTCGAATTTGTGGTAGAATTAATTTGCCATAAAATATCTTGATAAGTGACCCTGGCTCCTTCGCAAGAAGGAGGATTCGCCAAAATCGAGGATCCTTTTCATGTATTTTGTGGCCTCTTTTCTTTTATCGTTTGAAAGCCCCCGGACTTCCCCTTGCTCGACAAAATAGCTATGCACCCACTTGACCTGTCGAAGATATCGATTCAGATGAAAGCGGAGTAGTTGGCGACCCTCACTTTTTATCTTCTTTTCTAGAATTTCTACTACTCGCAAAAGTACTGCCCGCAGGGTGTATTGAAAATAGGGAATCAGGAAGTCGGGTAAGACGGAGATGGTCATCCTGCACCGTTGACACCTGAGACGGCAGATCGGAATTCGTCTCACTACGTGCTTCTCTGTGACTCCATTACGCCAATAAAAACCGTGGCGATGTAGATTTCCAGGCGCATGACATTGGCAGTTAGGACAATGTGTAAATAAGGGAAATTCATTGAGCAATCCCCGCTCTTCATACTCTTTCAATCCAATTCCAAAATTATACAAAACAATCATAAAAAAACCCCCTCCTATCTAATATGCAAAAAATTTAGCACATTATCTCGGAAGAGTATAGAGGGGATGCCGAAAGAATTTGAAAAGAAACGTATCTTTATGAATGAATTATAGTGCTCGGTTACACGAGTACAAAGGAGAAACTTCTTGAATGGGTTGAACCTCTTTTAAATGATGAACAACTTGAAGAAACTACGAAGGTTGTTAACCAATTCTTCAAAGCAGGTGGAGACGCAGAAAGACTTCAAAAAAAATTATGCGAATTGAATGTCAATATTAAAGGTAGTTGGCTAAAGCCTTTATGGGATGATATGTATTTAAATTTCCGCGAACCTTTGCCAACGGGCATGCATTTCAATATTTTATTAGATAATAAAAAACATGAAAATCGATATACGCGTGCGGAACTTGCCGGAAGGGTAATCCGTTTAGTCACGGAATTATATCATTTAATAATTGATGGCGAAGTAGCGCCAGTCATACAAAATGGTGTGCCCCTAGATATGAGTCAATATAAGAATTTTTTTAAGTCCATTCGCATTCCAAGATTAGAAAGAGATGAATTTAGACTAGCGGCATTCGAGAAAAGAAATAACCATGTCATTATTTTATATAAAAGAAATGTTTATAAAGTGAACGTAACAAATAGTGAAGGTGAAATTTATTGTAGTAGTGAAATCGCAAATGCTATTGAAAGAACCTTTCAAGAAGACCAAAGTGAAGGCGCCAACGTAGGAATTTTTACAACTGCAAAAAGAGACGAAGCTGCGAAGATATATGACCAACTCACCGTATCTAAAGCGAATGCAGATCATCTACAAACGATAGCGGATTCGCTAATTGTCATGTCTATGGATGAAGAAAGTAGTAATTCCGAAGAAGCGATTGAGAACTTAATGTTAAATGGAACGAACAAATACTTTGATAAAACAATCCAGGTAATCCTTACTAAAAAAGGTGAACTGGGTTATAGCATCGAGCATTCTTCGGTGGACGGTACGACGATGTTTGCTGTCATCAGCTATGTAAATGAAGGTCTGGAAAGTGAAGAGTCTGAAACAATATATACGACTGAACCCACTCGAATGGAAAAACAACATTGGGAATTATCTGCGGAGATTGAGAAGTCGTTAATGAGATTGGAAAAAAATCATGCGAGGGTCAAAAAAGAGTTTTCTATTAAAACGAGAATCTTCAACAGCTTTGGTTCAGATGAAATCAAAAACATGAATATTAGTCCGGACGCTTTTTTCCATATGGCCTTACAAATTGCACAGTACAGAACGTTTGGCGTATGTAGAAGCGTTTATGAACCCGTTTCAGTCCGTGCATTTTATGAAGGAAGAACAGAATGTGCGAGAGCGACCAGTATGGAGAAGCTGAACTTGGTGAAAGCAATTGAAAACGGTGAAGAGAATAATGCAGTGTTGTATGCCCTAATGCAAAAGGCGAGCGCGGCTCATACAGATCGAATCATAAGATGCCGTAAAGGATTCGGCGTTGAAAGGCATATGTACGGCCTGGAGCAAATGTATGAGTTGCACGGGGCAGACATCGGTATGACGGATAGACCAGCACTCTTTAGCGACACTGGCTATTTGACATTGCGTCATGATTTTATTTCGACAAGTGGTATGGCTTATGACAATGTGAAGTATCGGATATTCGGCCCAGTCGTTGAAAGCGGATTTGGACTCGCTTATATTTTATTGGATCAAACGATTTCTATTAATATCTCCTCCCATGCTGATGAAGCAGATAATGCGCAGAAGTTAATAAATCATTTGGTAGATGCATTTTTAGAATTAAGACAGATTGCGAATTGTATTCTTTGACCTGGTACGCATAAAGAAGGTACTAGGTCCCCACACAATTCGCTAAAATAAAGTACCTGCGCAAGAAACAATCATGAAAGTTTCATGCACAGGTAGCTTTCATCTGGGTATTTTTTGAAACTATTTCTTCATTCTCGCGTCTATACGCTGATTACCAGAATAGATTCTACAATTTAGAGAGGATGAGAGTAAATGAAGAAAAAATTACTGACGATAGTTGGTGCATTATTGCTTGCGTGCAGCTTGCCTTTATCGGGTATAGCCGCAAGCAAACAGTCATTTCCTGATGTGCCGCCAACGAAGCATTTTGCAGAGGCAGTGAATGATCTGGCAGCACGTAATATTATAGGAGGCTATCCTGACGGCACGTTCAAGCCGGGGAATTCGATTACGCGGGGACAAGCTGCTGCAATTATTGCGAAGATGATTGGTCTGGGTACGTCGGATGTGAAAGGCAAGAAATTTATAGATGTACCGGCATCGCACGGTTTTTATAAAGCGATTGTGAAAATGGCGGAGGAAGGAATTATTGGCGGCTATCCGGATGGCAGTTTCAAGCCAAATGAGCCGATCAAGCGTAAAAATATGGCTGCGATTCTTGTGAAAGCATTTGATTTACCACGTGATGGGGAAGTAAAAAACCCGTTCAAAGGAGAAATTGGCATTACACAGGACATACTTATTATTTACAAGCTCGGCATTACTACAGGCACATCTCCTACAACATTTAGTCCGAACGCATCGATTACGAGAGGGCAAGCCGCGAAAATGCTAGCAGCGACGGAGCAAGTCATGCTGAAAAATGCCGTGACGATAATAGCAGGCGATTTAGGATGGGATTCGATCGATGCGGTTATCGATGATCAAGTGAATCCGAGCGTATTTCGTGCAGTAAAAGTGAAAGGGAAAGAAGACAGGCTAAGTCAAGTTCAATTATTTCCGGTCAAAGTAGGAACAGGTGGAGTGGTCATTTGGGGGAAAGATGCGGAACTGAATATGAAGTATCAAAAGTATTATATTCATGTAAAAAAAGAGAACAGCGAACTACGTTTGACGGTAGAAAAGACGAATGATACTCTTCCGGCTGAGGTATCACTCAATACAAAATATAAACCCGTAAAAAATATAGCTCTTGCTGAAGTAGATGGAGAGACGATCTCCGACAACGTAAAGATTGAAAAAACTGTATATAATTTTACGTATATTACGATCGAAAAGCCAGGTGAGTATATTACAACCGTCCGCTTTGAGAATGGGGAAGAAGCGCGTTACAGTGTGAGCGTTTTTGAAAATGAAGATTCTTTTTTATATGCTGGAGTGGCCATGGAAGTAGGACCGGCTGATAATATTAAATAAATATAATGGGTGCCGGGTCTGCAAGCAATCTTAATTAATAATTGGGAGGGAAAAATATGTTTAAAATATTCATACCAGATGACGAACTAATAATTGTAAAAGCAAAAAAAGACTTTAAAACGAATGGATATGACGTTAAAGAAGGGGAACTTTTCAATGCCTCAGAAAAAGAAGGAGTAATTGTAAATGGCAGTTTCGCGTGTACTATTGGTAGTCCTACTTTTGAAGCTTGGTTTGAAATAATCAACTAAGCCAAATTGTAAACTGACTGATTCGTAAACTTTAAATAGCCTGCCAAACGCTGTGCATCACACAACTCAAAAATAATTCAGAGTAGTCCTCGGGTTTTGTGATGCACAGGTAAACAAAACCAATTTTCGTGTGGAAGTTATATACTGTACAGACTTTTCTTTATAAAAATCAGTTAAGTAAAATATAGTGTTATAATTACCACTACCTTTCAATCAAATTAGAAAATCAGAAAGCGGGCGATTATTCTGTTTACTATTAAAAACTTTGAAGATAATGAGAATGTAAAAGTGAAGGAAGAGCTTGGCCCTTTTAAAGTAGTAGAGTTTCAAAGAGAGTTAAGTATCAATCATGCTACGGCTCAATCGGCATATTATGCTTCTGAAATGAATGTAAGAAGACGACAGCTCGTTTGCGATGTCAGTCAGTCTAACATTACGATTCAGGCAGGGGCCATGCAATGGATGGCCGGAGAGGTGAAAGCAACGACTGGGCTTAAGGGAGTAGGAGACTTTATCGGAAAGACGATTAGAGGCAAAATGACCAAAGAATCGAGCATCAAGCCTGAGTACACGGGAACGGGTACACTTGTTTTAGAACCAACGTACAAGCATATTTTACTGTTGGATGTGGACGAGTGGCATCAGTCACTTGTCATTGAAGATGGACTTTTTTTAGCTTGTGATTCAGGATTGAAACATAAGGCCGTGATGCGCTCAAATCTTTCTTCTGCTGCACTTGGCGGGGAAGGCCTTTTCAATCTGGGGATTTCTGGGCAAGGAACGATTGCACTGGAATCTCCCGTAGCGAGAGAGGAACTTATCGAAATCGAGTTAGAAAATGATGAGTTGAAAGTCGATGGGAATATGGCGATAGCTTGGTCAGGCGGTTTGGAATTTACTGTCGAACGCTCTGGAAAAACACTTATGGGTTCAGCGGCTTCAGGCGAAGGATTGGTAAATGTCTACCGCGGAACAGGAAAAGTATTAATGGCGCCGTTCCTTCAATAAATTAAAATAAGGTACCTGTGCGCGAAACAAACATGAATGTGTAAACAATCATGAAAATTTCATGCGCAGGTACCTTTAATCATTAAAAGGGAAGAAAAGCCCTGCAATGAATAGAGTACCCAAAACAATTCAGAAACAATTTTGAACTGTGTTGGAGTTGTGTGCGGACCTGGCACCTATTATCGTACCAAAATCCCCCAAAAGACAAAAACCGCAACTTTCAAACACCCCCATCGTCAATACTATGCTATATTCAACAAATAAAACTCCGCAGCAATAAAGCAGGTGAATCCAATATGAAAAGATCCGAATATAAAGAACAACAGCGTAAAAAAATGCCAAAAAAGAAAATTAGCCTGAAGAAAAAGATCATCCGTTTCGCATGTATCGGTGTACTGCTTGCAGTCCTTTGTGTGCTGCTCATGCTGAATGTTTTCATCACATTCAGCGATGTAAGTAAACTCGAAGAACCCGCACCGAGATCGACGGTTATTTACGATCCGGATGGAGAAGTCATCCGTAAGGTTTCGAATTCGACTATTGAAGGTGTATTGATCGATCAGATTCCGAATGCGCTGGTCGAAGCCGTTATTGCCGTGGAAGATCAACGGTTCTACAAACATCACGGCATTAATTATTTTAGAATGGGGCGCGCCTTGCTCGAGAATGCGTTCAAAGGCAAAATCGTGTCAGGAGGCAGTACGATTACGCAGCAGCTTGCGAAAAATGTATTTTTGACGCAGGAGCGCACGTACTCGCGTAAATTCAAGGAACTGATCCTCGCAAAGAAGATTGAACGGGTGTATTCGAAAGAGGAGATCATGGAACGTTACCTGAACCAAATTTATTTTGGCGACGGTGCGTGGGGTGTTCAGCGTGCAGCGCAGACTTATTTCGGGAAGGATGTCAGTGAGTTGACGTTGAACGAATCTGCGACAATCGCAGGGCTTATTAAAGCTCCTTCGTATTTAGCGCCAACGGAGAATATGGAAAAGTCGGTGAACCGACGGAATCTGGTGTTGTCATTGATGCTGCGTGAACAGTATATTAGCCAGCAAGAATACGATGAAGCGATTGGAGAGGAACTGGTACTTGGCGAATCGACAGTGCCGGATTATGAAGAGAAATATCCGTATTATATCGACCGTGTAGTGGATGAAGCGGTGAATATGTACGGTTTGACGAGAGATGAAGTGTTGTCCGGCGGGTTGCATATTACGACAGAAATCAATCCAGTGATCCAGAATGCGCTGGAAGAAGTGTATGCGGATGATAGATATTTTCCGAAGAGCACGCCAGATCAACTCTTACAAAGCGCCTCTGTTTTCTTGAACCCTAAAACAGGCGGGATTCTGGCGTTAGTCGGCGGAAGAGGGGAATATACGCAGAAACGCTTCAATAATGCGACTGACCTCATTCGTCAGCCTGGATCTACATTGAAGCCGATTGCCGTCTATACTCCGGCACTTGAGAAAGGATACCATATGTCGGATTTGCTTGTGGATGAACCGATCGATATGGATGGATACTCCCCGAAAAACTTTGATCAGCAATATAGAGGGGAAGTGACCATGTACGAGGCGCTCGCCCAATCGTATAATATCCCTCCCGTCTGGCTGTTGGATCAGATTGGCATCAAAGACGGCGTGAGTGCAACGAAACGGTTTGGAATTTCATTAGAAAAAAATGACCGTACGCTTGGATTGGCGCTTGGAGGACTGGATAAAGGAACCTCTCCCTTACGAATGGCTCAAGCGTATTCCGCTTTTGCGAATGATGGAGTGATGGAGGAAGCCCATGCGATTACAGAAATCAAAGATTCGGAAGGAAATGTGCTTGGAAAGTGGCAGGGAGAGTCTGTACACGTGACAGATGCGGAAGTTGCACAGCAAATGACCTATATGCTGCAAGGAGCTGTAGCGGAAGGTACTGCGACAAAAGCACAAATTTCTGGTATGGAAGTGGCGGGGAAGACGGGCACCACACAGCTCCCGTTTGAAGGAGTGGACGGTTCAAAAGATCATTGGTTCGTTGGCTATACACCGGATATTGCTGGTGCGGTCTGGCTCGGCTATGATCAAACAGACGCCGACCATTATTTAACAACTACCAGCAGCTTTACCGCACCGCCCATTTTCGCGCAAGTTGTTTCAAAATCAGCCAGCGAATTATCTGCAAAGAAATTTGATTTATCGTTAATTGATGAAGAAATAAAAGAGCTTAAGAAGCAGAAGAAAAAGACAAAGGAAGAAAGAGAAAAGAAAGAGAAGAAAAAAGAGAAAGACAAGAAGAAAAAAGAGTTTTGGAAGAGTATCGAAAAGTGGGGACGGGACTGGTTTAAAGATAAAGAGAACTGAAATAAGGTGCCTGTGTGAGAAATAAACGTGAATGTGTAAACATTCATGAAAGTTTCACGCACAGGTATTTTCAACTAAGTTGTGTGCGGACCTGGTGCCTTGCCATGTTTACTAAACTACATATCAGGTAATAGAGCTTTAAGTCAAAAAGTACGAAATGAGGTATATACGTAAAAACAGGAGTGAAAAATAATGAAACAAATACCTGAAACAAAAGTTACATTAACTGATGTGAAGGAACTGATTGATAAAGGATATAATCTTTTGGGAGAACTTCGTGAAGAAGTGGATGCGCCGGTTGTTAAAGCTACTTTCTTAACTAAAGAAATCACTGCTATTTATGGGGAAGAAGCGTCCCGTAAATTTTATAATCCGGAAAACTTTAAACGAGCTGGGGCCATGCCAAAGCCGGTCTTAAAAACGTTATTCGGTGAAGGCGGCGTGCAGACTTTAGATGGCGAAGAACACCATCATCGCAAGAACTATTTCATGGATTTAATGTCTCCGGAAAGAATGGAAGCGTACCATGAAATATTATCGGAGAAATTATCAAAGGAATTAACGAAACAACACGGAGAATTTGAGTTGTTTGACCTCGCTAATAAGGTACTGTTTACTTCCATTTCTGAATGGTCTGGCATCAACTTGGAATCATTTGATTCAAAAACGTTAGATAAGCTTGCAAGAAATCAAATCTCTATGATTAGTGGTGCCGTTACATCCCCTGTAGACCATATAAAAGGAATAACAGATCGCAAGGAGTCCGAAAAATGGGCACAAGATCTTATAAAAGAAGCACGAAAGCACCCAGTGCCAGGGAAAGAACATCTTGCTTTATATGCTTTTGCCAATGCGACGGACCTTGACGGGGAAGTATTACCTGTGGAAGTAGCAGCAGTCGAATTATTGAATATCATTCGTCCAACTGTAGCTTTGACCGTTTGGGTGGCATTAATGGGGCATGCGTTATTTGCCAGAAGAGATATTTATGAAGAGTTAAAAGCTGATTTTGATGGCTTACAAGATTCTTTCATTCAAGAAATGCGCCGTTACTATCCATTTTTCCCAATGCTGCCGGCGATTGCTGTGAGTGACGTAGAAATTGACGGGTATCTGATTCCTAAAGATAGCTGGGTAGTATTGGACATTTACGGAAGCAACCATGATGAGCGTACAATCGCTTCTCCTGAACAATTTGATGTCAGGCGATACGCAGGGAGAGCAAAAGACATTTCATACGAAGAGGAATATGAAATGATTGCGCAAGGCGGCGGGAAGTTCAGAGAAATGCACCGCTGTGCGGGGGAATGGATAACTCTTCATAGCCTGCGTGTCTTTTCTGACCACTTAGTGAATAAATACGAATTTGCTGTACCGGAGCAGGATTGGACGATTCCAATGAATCAGTTCCCTACGTACCCGAACAGCAAGGTGCTGCTGTTTAAAGAGTAAGTCTTGTATATAGGATGTTAAATACCATATGTGCAAAAAGAGTCTGTCTGCTAATGTGGACAGACTCTTTTTAAGGTGTAAGAAACAAACATTCATGAAATTTTCTCGCACAGGCACTCCATTTAAATACCTTTTAAACGTTAAACCTCTATCCCTGCAATCCCAAATCCTCCAGGACCAGAATGTGTCGAGATCATGGCGCCTGCTTCCATCCAAAGACAATTTTCAAATCCATTTTCCAATGCAATTTCATTGATCCGTTCTTTGATAGTTTCACTAAGTCCGATGGAGTATATAAAATAAATTTGTTGTCGATCTACATCATATTGCTGCAAATAATCTAGCAGTAAATTTTCAGCAACTTTACTCATTTTCCCGCGGTATTTTTTAGTCGAAACAAGCTTTCCTTCTACTAATTCAATACATGGTTTGATTTTTAACAATGCGCCGCCAAGATACGCCATATTGCTGACTCGTCCGCCAGCCCGTAAAAAATCTAAGCTGCCAGGAACGAAGGCAAGTTTCGTTTTGGGAACTATTGATTCGATTTTCTCCAGCAAACTGATGGGATCCATTTCAGGTTCTTCCTCCAGCAGCGCTACCGCATACATAATAACCGCAGTTAATCCGCCTGTAACATTTAATGCATCAATTAAATAAATATCCTCTGCGTCTTTTACGGCTGTTAATGCATTTTGAAACGAAACAGACGCCTTTGATGTATAGCCAATATGAACGATTGGATGATCAGGAAATTCGGTTCTAATCTTTTTGAAAAACTCCTGATATTCATGGGTATTTGTAGCGGCAGTGGAAGGTATCTTCTTTGTGCGATCATAAAAATCAAATATTTCTGTTACGGGCAGATGACCATCTAAATAATCCTGACCATCCATGATTACATGCATAGATACTACATGTATATTATGTCTTTTCGCTAAAAACTCCGGCAAATCGGCACCGCTCTCAGTCGTTAATATGATGTTTCTCACTGTATGTCGCCTCCAGTTCATATTGTATTAGGTATGCAGATAATTGAATTCATTTAAACTATACATGATAGACAGGCGATGTATGTTGAAATTTATAAAATATGTAGAAGAGTAGATTTACTTATTTTAATGGACTGATTACACGTGGTGTGTGGAAGCAAAGGTGGATGTTTATTACAAAGGGCATTTTTCATTGATTTTCAAACCTAGTTTGTAACCTTTCCAATAATTCTCAGTCAACTACCATAGACAGGAGGCGTAAAAATGAAAAAGACAATCTGGCTATTCGTACTGGGCGCTGCTTTATTGGCCGGTGGTTGCGGAACGGGCACTAAGGAACCTAGTGTTTCCAGTCAACAGGGTGGCTGGCAAACGATAAAAACGGTAGACGGCCGTGAAATTATTGCGGAACTGAAGCAGACTGCGGAAGAGTCGCCGGCGCGTGATCGTATAGCTCGCGAGCAGATAGAGAGTCCGGATTATACGGGAGGATTCTTCGGCGAGCCATCTAAAGAGCTGGAAGAAGACGTCGCGATGCAAGCGATTGAAGGACCGATTGCCATTGAAGTGGTGGAAGAAGTGTACGGAAGTCATGATGCGTTTGAAAAAGAAGGAGTTCTTTTCTTGGAAAACCAGACGTATGGAGACGCGCAGTCAGGTGTCTGGATTGGCGTGAAGAAACCTGACGAGCGATTGCAGAAAGTCGTTGATTTATTGCAGAAGAAAGTGGATGCTGGTGAAATTTTGGCTGCGCCGATTTATATCTTCCGCAGTGTATATACACGGGAAGATCTCCATGCAGTTCAGGATGAAGTGGCGGCAGTGCTTCAGGACCTGAAGCAAAAGCGAGGTACATTTTCTTTATCGGTCAGTACGGTGACAGGTGATGTAGAAGTCGGACATGATTTCCTGACAGCAGCGCAGCAAAAAGAACTGGAGCAGCAGTTTCCTGACTATACGTTCCACTTCGAGCAGCTAGGCAGCGCCGTTGAAGAAGCAGGCTTGTCCGCTATCATCCGCCCCCAAAAAGATACAACCGATACACCGGCAGAAGTTGGCGGGTACATCATGGCCGTGTCGGACGGTGGTATTTTCGTTTCTGGAGGAACAGAAGAAGCCGCTTATTATTCATTTGATGAAGCGAATGACCTGACAGTAGGACAGCGAGTGAAAGTAGAAGTTTCAGGCGAAATGAAAGAATCATATCCTGCACAGGGTTCAGCGAAATTCGTGGAAGTCCTTCCTGATTATAAACCGGCAGACGCAGTGCTTTCTGAATCGCAGGCCGTGGCATTGGCGATCAAGCAGAAGAAACAGGAATACTTTTCCTTTAACGTGATTAATGAAGTGCGCTATGATAAAGCCCAAAAAGTTTGGATCGTAAAAGTGAGCGACGGGAGCGAAGTGTTGGTGGAGGATAACTAGGATGCCTAGTCCTCACACAACGCAAGAGGAATCAAGTGCATAAATTTAATAGGGCTAGAACCGGTCATGACTGAAGAAGACACGGAACTCACAGAAGTTTCGTGTCTTGTTTTATGTAGACGGGATTGGAAATCGGTACCTTTGTGAAAAACAAACGTGAATGTGTAAACAATCATGAAAGTTTTAAGCACACCTTTATTATTAAAAAATATCATTGGAACATATAGTTTTTAGTTTCAAACTCTTGTGCACTTCTCTTAATTTTATTTTAAAACGATTGAAACTATTTCGGGAATCCTCCGTCTATACGCTGATTAAAAGTTTAGATGTTTAGAGAGGATGAAAGAAATGAAGAAGTTATTTGCAGTAGTTGGTGTATTCTTACTGGCATTCAGTTTGCCGTTATCAGGATCAGCAGCCGGTAAGCAAGTGTTTTCTGATGTGCCGCCGTCAAAGCATTTTGCGAATGCGGTGAATGAGCTAGCCGCACGTGACATTATAGGAGGTTATCCGGACGGCACGTTTAAGCCGGGGAACTCGATTACGCGCGGACAAGCTGCGGCGATTATTGCGAAGATGATTGGTCTGGATACATCCTATCGGATAGAACAGAAATTCACAGATGTACCCGAATCATATGGTTTTAATAGGGCGATTGCGAGAATGGCGGAAGAAGGAATTATCGGCGGGTATCCAGATGGTAGTTTTAAACCGGATGAGCCGATTAAGCGTAAAAATATGGCGGCGATTCTTGTGAAAGCATTCAAATTACCTCGTGATGTAGAGCTGAAAAATCCGTTCAAAGGAGAAGTTGGCATTACAAAAGACGTCCTTGTTATTTACAAGCTTGGCATTACTTCGGGTACCTCTCCTACAACATTCAGCCCGAACGCATCGATAACAAGAGGGCAAGCCTCAAAAATGCTTGTGGCAGCGGAGCAGGCAGTAATGAAGAATGCCGTGACGGTGAAAGCAGGCGATTTAGAATGGGATACCATCGAATCGTTTGTCGCTGATCAAGTAAATTCTGGCGCATTTCGAGCGGTAAAAGTGAAAGGGAAAAATGGCATACAAGATCAAGTTCAACTATTTCCGATCAAAGAAGGAACAGGTGGAATTGTACTTGGAGGAAGAACAGCCAAAGGTGAATGGAAGAATCAGAAATATTATGTTCATGTGAAAAAAGAGGCCGGCGTACTGCGTATGACGTTAGAAAAAACGGATGATTCCCTGCCGAACGAGGTAGCGCTCAATACGAAATATAAAACCGTGAAAAATATAGCCCTCGCCAAGAAAGACGGAGAGAAAATCTCTGATGATGTAATGATTGTAAGAAATGAATACAATTTCACCTATATTATGATGGAACAGCCGGGAGAGTATATTGCAACGGTCATTTTTGAAAATGGAGAAGAAGTGCGATACAGTGTGACAGCCCATGAAAGTGAAGACAGCTTTTTATATGATGCATACGCCATGGAAATAGGGCCAGCTGAAAATTTTAAGTAAATGTATGAAGTGCCAAGTCTGCAGAAAATCTTCATTTATGTAGAGATACTGTCTGGCGGCACGTTTTGAAAAATGGTGCTTGCCTGAGGAACCAACATGAATGTTTCCCGCACAGGTCCTTTTTTGAAGTGTTGGTGGAGGATAACTAGGATGCCTAGTCCTCACACAACGCAAGAGGAATCAAGTGCATAAAATAACAGGGCTAGAACCAGTCCAGACTGAAGAAGACACGGAACTCTCAGGAGTTTCGTGTCTTGTTTTACACAGACGGGATAAAGGGTATGGATCATATAAGAGAATCCATAAATGGAAGATAGCAATCAACTGAATGGTAATTTGTGATATGTGACTAATGATGAACATATAAATATAGAGTGAGCAAAAATATGAATACATAAAGGGGGCGAATCGATTGTTGAAAAAGTGGATGGCGGCATGTGCGATTTTTTTGCTGGCGGTTACCGGAACGGTGCAGTATGCAGAAGCTGCAAGTTTTACAGATATGAAAAAGAACAGTTCTTCGCTGTACGTGGAAGTGAATTACCTGGCGGATCTCGGCATCATCAGCGGGTATCCGGACGGCAAGTTCAAGCCGAATGAGCCGATTGCAAAGAAGCATATCGCGGCAATGCTCGTCAAAGTGCTCGAGTTGCCGATGACGGATCTAGCGGACCCCGGATACAAGGACGTACCGAAAACCCATCCTTATTACAAGGAAATCGCTGCAGCGTACAAGGCAGGATTGTTTTCCAAGGCTGCTAATTTCAAACCGGAATCCAGCATCTCCCGTGCATTCATGGCACGGCTGATGAGCAAGGCATTTCATTTGAAGGTGCAGAATAAAGCGGATAATGTGCCATCGTACAGTGACGTAGGAAGAAATTCGGACTTTCATACAGATATTATGAGGATATCGACCAATAACGTCGCCACCGGCTATCCGGACGGGACATTCAAACCAAATCGGCTGATTACCCGTGCGCATTTCGCCGCATTTCTGACCTGCGCAATGACAGCAAGGATGATGAATATTATGCCGGATGCCGGTTATACGTACTATTACACGGACGGCTCCAGCACATACCGCCACGATCACGAGGGCAAAGAAGAGAACGGCCTGGACTACTGGCGCATTACCAATGAGACGGAATATGAAGACATTCCCCGACTGGGCTTTGTGCAGAATTCCTCGTACTACGGGGAAGGATACGATGACTGGGCCCATTACGATCAATATATCCCGCATCCTTTTGTGGTGACACAGATTCATGGGCAGGATGATGTGGGGCCGGTCAGTTACGGTAACGGGTGGATTACCTCTACGAACGGAAAGAAAACAGTTCGCGGTACAGAGTATCGTGATGTGCTGGTCATTGAAAGTTACTTCCCGTGGAGTAAAGAATCCATGATCGAATACTATGCAAAAGATATTGGCTTGATCCAGCGAGTGGACAGTTCAGGGAAGGAGCTGTATGGACTGGTGAAGCGTGTGAAAAAATAAATGCAGAAACAGGGTCCCCAAACAGCTTCGGGAATATTCCGAATTGTTTGGGGACCTGGTCCGTTATTTCCACTCCGTTCCGTTCACACGTTTTTCACTCATCAGTTCACTGACGGTCCCCAGACGAAAACCTTTCTCTGTGATTTGTGTAATCATAGCATCCATTCCTTCCGCTACAGGTTGAGTCGGGTGCATTAAAATCATCGAGCCGTTCTCCACTTGCGATACGACCCTATTCACCATTTCATCAGTCGCCGGCTTTTTCCAGTCGACTGTATCTACCGTCCATAAAACGGTATGCATTCCTAGCTGGCTTGCCGTTTCAACCGTTTGCTGATTAAAACTGCCGCTGGGCGGACCGAACCACTTCGGCGATGTAATCCCGAGTGTTTTTATGATGACCTCATTTGTCTTCTTTAACTCTTCCATTGTTTCAGCTACTGATTTCTGCTGTAAATCGGGATGGCTGTATGCATGATTTCCAATTTCGTGCCCTTCTTGATAAATTAGTGTAGCCAAATCGGGATTTTTCCTTACCCAGCTGCCGTCGAAGAAGAACGAGGCTTTCGTTTTATGCTTCTTCAGTACATCCAAAATTTCAGGAATATATTCATTACCCCAGGCAACATTAATTAAAAAAGACACCATCGGTTTCTCTGGATTACCTCTGAAAATGGGGTGGGGGCCCAGATCATTTAAATGTACAGCGGGGGAAGTTTCTTTGTAAACGACTTTTGATTCATCCAATTTGCCAGTTGCTTTCATTTTCCTGTAACTGGCTTCCAGATCCACTTCTAATCCGTTATAGCCGGGGATGGCTTTCCAGACTCTGTCGACTTTTGCATCAACCGCGGGGATCTGATGCGCTTTACTGAATGATTCTAATTCTGTCGTCAGTTTGTCTTTGCCAGTTGCAGATGCGGATGCTGTGCTTGCTGCATTCGTTTCTGGATCCCAATGATCGATGAACAAAACCAGGTAAAGTATTCCTATACAGGCGATGAAAGAAATAAGCCAGATCCGTTTCAGTTTATATCGCTCCTCTCTAGTCAGTAGTGTTTCCTGCACTTGAATAAGTATGCTTAGATATGAGCTCCCCGCACAAAACAGCCATTGTTCTCCTGTAAATTTTCCAGCGCATACTTCCGCTGTAAATGGCGATACTACGTTTATTATCAGTTATTTCACATGTGGGAGGCGAAGTGTATGGGAAAAGAATTTGGTCAGAGCTGGAAAAAGCAACATCCGGGTACGTTCTTTGGCAATTCAGTAGAGAAAGCAGATCGTGCAGTGAAACAAGCGATGTCTCATCCGGAGGAAATGGCCATCGAGCATGCATTTAATGCAATCGAGCGTGCCGAGAACGCGTTTGTGAATGCAAAGCAATACAACGAAGAATTAGATACGATTGAGCAAGATAAGGGACACTTGGATGTGATCAGGCAGCAATTGAATGAAGCCCGAATGAAGAATGGCGAGTAAAATTGGATACGGTACCAGGTCCCGACACAATTTGGAAACTATTCTGAATTGCACTGAAGTTGTGTGTGTACCTGGCACCAAAAAAACAGCGCATCCTCATCTGCATAAGAGGATGCGCTGTTTCCATTCACTTTTCTTCAATGAACCCGTGATCCACCAAGAATTCCTTGGCGACTAGTTCGACCATGATGCCGTCATTATCGACTTTTCCGTTCATGATTTGCATCGTTTTTTCATCGATTTTACCTTCTAGAAGACCGAGTATTTCTTCGAGTTCCGGGTATTCTTCAAGCGTTTCATCCCGTACTAACGGCAGTGCATGGTAGGGAGGGAAGTACGATTTATCATCTTCTAACACACGCAGATTCGCAATCGCCAGCTGTCCATCTGTCGTGTAGGAGTTGATGACATTTACTTCGTTTGCACCAATCGCACGATACATCATGCCGTGATCCATTCCTTTGACATCTTTAAACTCGATGTCATATTCCTTCTCGAAACCAGGTAACCCATCTGGCCGGTCAATAAACTCGAACACGGCGCCTAATGTAAAGTCTTTGGAAACTTTCGCAAAATCACTAAATGTCACAAGACCCAGCTCTTCAGCTTTCTCCTCATCAAGTGCCAGTGTATACGTATTATTGAATCCGAACGTACCGAGTGCGGTGATATGGTCATCCGCGACAAGTCGTTTGGTCGCAGCTAATGTCTCTTCGGCCGTTCCAGGCTCTTCCTGGTAATACGTCACCACGATGGTTCCTGTATAGTCGGGGATGACATCAATATGGCCATTGGTCATAGCGTTCCAGACGACAGACGAGCCGCCAAGGTTTTCTTTGTAAATAATATCTACACCTAACCGATCCTCAATTAATTGTCCCATGATATTAGACAAAATAATACTTTCCGTATTATTTCGGGAACCGAGTCTAAGTGAATCTTTTTCATTGAAAATACAGCCTGAAAGCATGCTGGCAAGTAAGATCGTGACGAGCAATAGTATACGTTTATTTTTCAGCATCATTTCAATCCTTCCGGCGTGGTCCAGCGTTCGACTGCGCTAAAGAACGTTTCTAGGGCAATCGCAAGAATCGCAGCTGGAATTGCACCAAGTAATATCAATCCGTCTATTCCACGTGTAATTCCAAGGAAAATGAAGTCACCGAGTCCGCCAGCTCCGATGAATGCCGCCAGTGTCGCATTACCCACGTTAATAACCGCAGCTGTTCGAATTCCGGCCATAATAATAGGAATTGCAAGAGGCAATTCTACTTTAAACAAAATTTGCATGTTTGTCATACCCATACCTCTCGCAGCCTCGATTGTGGCAGGGTCAACGTCTTTAATCCCTGTATAGGTATTTCGCATAATTGGCAATAACGAGTAAAGAAATAACGCAGCAATTGCTGTTTTTACGCCGATTCCGAAAATTGGAATCATAAAACCAAGCACAGCTAAACTAGGGATCGTTTGCATAATGCCTGCCGCACCAAGGACTCCGGTTTTAAGTCTAGGTACGCGTGTAATGAGAATTCCGAGCGTTACCGCAATGAGCACTGCGAGGATCATCGAGAAGAAGACGAGTTGAATATGGATAGATGTCGCTTGGAGAACTTCCGGCCATCGTAATTTTGTTTGTTCTACGAGTTGTTGCCATATATTTAAATTATTCATGGAGATCAGCCCCCTTATCTGTCCATTGACTAGACATCGCAGAAAGTAAGGAGCCGCGGTTGACAAGTCCTGTCAGTATATGATGTTCATCGACAATGGGGATCATGCCAAACGGTGAAGTGTCCATCATGATAATGGCATCTTTCGCTGTCGCTGTATGCACTAAGAAAGGTACAGCTGGCTTCATCACTTCATCAATGGTTTTGATGCCCTCTAAATTTTTGATTAAATCGTAAGCAGAAACAATGCCAAGCAGCTTTCTTTGATCGTCTACGACGAGAAGATCCGTAATTTTTCGTTGACGTATAAGCGAAAGGGCTCGTTCTGGAGAAGTGGCAGGACGGGTGGTGACTACTTTCTCTGCCATTATTTCAGTAACAGGCATAAGTTCAGGGTTTTGGATAATTCGATGCTTACCCATAAACTCTTCTACAAAGCCATGAGCGGGTTCATGCAGCAGTTTCTCTGGAGTGTCTAACTGAAGTAAATTGCCGTCTTTCATAATAGCAATACGGTCGCCCATCTTTAAAGCTTCGTCCATGTCGTGTGTAACAAAGACAATGGTCTTCTTTAACTTTTTGTGCAGCTTAATTAATTCTTCTTGCAATTGCTCACGTGTAATTGGGTCAAGCGCACTGAAAGGTTCATCCATTAAAATAACTTCTGGATTCGCTGCAAGCGCTCTCGCAATTCCGACACGTTGTTGCTGTCCGCCTGATAATTCTTTCGGATAACGTGCGGTATAAATTTCGGGATCCAGTCCGACTAATTCAAGCAGTTCCCGTACACGTGTTTTAATTTCTTTTTCATCCCAATTTTTAAGCTGGGGTACAATGGAAATATTTTTTTCGATCGTATAATGAGGGAAAAGCCCGATTTGCTGAATGACATAACCGATATTTCTGCGGAGATCAGCGGCGTTGTAAGATTTGATATCTTTGCCGTTGATAGAAATTTTTCCACTTGTGTGTGGAATAATCCGGTTAATCATTTTCATAGTAGTAGACTTGCCTGAACCACTAGGTCCTATCAGAACAAGCAATTCACCTTCAGCAATCTCGAAGTTGACAGATTTCACAGCTTGAAATCCGCCATCGTACACTTTTGATACATTCTCAAACTTCAGCATAAGTACCTCCTGTATATAATTAAAAGTAAATCCTGATTTTTAAACGACTTTGACATACGTATGTTAAGAACGGACGTCGCCCTTTAATAAATTAAGAAAGCCGTATGGTTTAGTACTTTAACATATTAGTAAAATTTGTTCAAGTGGAAATGAAAGTAATGTCCAGTTTATCGGTCAAATCATCAATTGTTAAAGCAAGAAGCCAATGGAGTTTACCTGAAAACGGACTCTCGTTTATGAGAAGAAAAGTATGAATGATACGTGAATCGGATACTGTATTCCGAAGATAATCCAGTAAGGAGTGCTTAGCTTCACGGGGGGCTGGCAGAAGTATGAAGTGCAAGTCATAGAGTAAGAAAAAGGGGTGTTATAAGAATAACTGAAGATGCCAGGCACTCCAATTGCAATGGAGTGCCTGGCATCTTTTTATTAATCGGCTGTCAAGCAGCTTAAACAAACGCTTCCGTACTGTCCGCCCGCAGTGTACGGTATATCTGCAAGCCCATCAAAGTAACTTCAGCGATAATTAGCAGTACAATCACTGCCGGCAAGAAAAATTGAAGTGGCTGTGCCAACAGATCGATCCATTGATGCTGGCCGGCGGGAATTTGTTCGGTAAAGAAAAGAAACATGCCGAATGTAAACACTCGAGCCCATTGGGTTGGTGAATAGACAAAGATGCCTTGACGCCAGCCGAGTTTCCGAATCCGCTGAAAAGCCCATATAATTTCAATTATTTCGATGACCAGGAAGAAAATGAATGAAAGAATCCACACGATGTAAATTAGAGAGGGTGCCGCAGGATAAGCTAGTGTAAGTGCCACGCCTGTAATAGATATTGCACCGTGTAAAATACAATTCGTATTAATCCAGTTGACCGTCAAGTCTTTATCCGAAGCACTTGCATAACGGTACACAATCAGCAAAAAGTTCAGTATATAAAACAGTGAGCCAATGATGAGCAGACTGCCGGCCGGTCCTGTCCAATCCGCACGGTCAAACACATGATAGCCCGAAATGACAATGGATTGTGTGGAGACGCATGTCAGCAGCAATCCGCCATGAATTTGCTGTATATACTTTTTTAGATTTGTAAAAATGAACATATAATTTCTGATGACAAGTCCAATATAGAGTAACCAAAACGTAAAATTTATATAAAATAGAATTTCCATTGAACCGAATGTGTTTTTATCTGACAGCAAAATAAGTATAATCGACACGGATGCAATCCACGTGCCAATCGAAAAACTCGATATAGGATCTTCCACATGAAGCAAATAAAAATCTTTCTGAAACACATCGAAGAGGTAATGAATCAGTATCCAAAATGCGCCAAGAATAATCACATAAAATACGGCGCTGTTTGCAGCCGGAAAATAGACGGAACCGACGCTTTTCCATGCAATGCCCATCGACATTAGGGGAGCACCTGCTACTGTGGAAATCACTGGCTTATGTCCAAGCTTTTTAACGGCCATCGCCAGAACAAACACAGTGAGAAATAATAGTATAAACATAGTCCTATCCCTCTGCTTTGACTTTCTCTTCTTGCATAAATCATATCATATAAACATAAACCCGATGAATTCAATTTTTCCATACATATACACTTTTTTACATTGTGATTTTTCAACTAAGAAGCCAGACCCCAAAACTGTTTGGGATCCGGCACCATGCAGTAAGATATATTTTCCAAATTATTCGGGACGCAGCTTTTCCTGTTCTATCAGATAGTCAGCAATGTTCGCGCCTATGAAAAACGCGGGTGCGGAAGTATTGCCATCCGACACAAAAGGGGCAATAGAATCATCGGCGACGATCAAATCCTGCACGCCATACACTTCTCCTTTGATTTCACGAGTAATTACGTATAAAATGTAGTTCTGTACCTTTTGAAATTACTGAAGGAGTACGTTTGAATAGATAGAATACATGTTTTAGTGGAGGGTCTTTATGAATTATAGAATCAGTAACAAGCAAGTATTTGAACAAGCACAGCTGCGTTCGGTTTCAGATGTGCCGTTTACTGAAGAAGAACTTCAAAACGGTATGAAGCTGGCGACAGCCAAGGAAGACGCTACGCTGGCGCTGTATTTGGTAGAAGTAGACGGTCATAAGAAATTTGAGGTTCGCTGGGATGATTCGCACGAGCTTTTCACCGGCTGGTATTCCGCCTGGGATAATTTCACATGGTGCCTAAACATCGCGGGTAATTAATTGTACATATACTCGTGAGCTATATGCTGTAATAAAAAGACTCCGCTGGTTTATGCAAACTGGCGGAATTTTTTCGCGTTCACTGAACAAGTGAAAAAATTCTTCTGCATCTTTAGTGAACTTACGTGGTGTGCGAACTTTTTTAAGTGTCCCCAAAGTAGAATTGCACACATATGCTATTACATAAGAATATGTTTGTGCGATTCACACGGGGAGAGGAGCTGCTGATTCATGGCGACAAAACCGCAGCAATTAAAAAGGGGCGACACGATAGGGATTGTGACGCTTGGAAGTCCAATGGCGGCCAATCGTATTACGGAAGGGATTCGGATGCTGCAAACGATGGGATATAAAGTCATTGTGGGGGATCATGTGTATTCTGCTAATGGCTTTCTTGCAGCAACTCCCCAGCAAAGGGCTTCGGATTTAATGAAGATGTTTAAAAATCCGGATGTAAAGTGTATTTTACCAGCTCGCGGCGGAGTCGGGGTTGCCAGTATTTTGCCGTACCTTGATTTCAACGTGATTAAACAAAACCCTAAAATCATTTCGGGATACAGTGATATCACGATTTTATTAAATGCGTTATTTGAGTATGCAGATCTCATCGGTTTACAAAGCTTGTTATTGTTAGATTTTAATCCGGGAACTCCACAATATAATTTTAATCAATTCTTTTCAGCGGCGTCACAAATCACCGCGCCCTGGCAAATTATCAACCCGCCTGGCGTTCCGCTAATTGGAACGGTTCCCGGAAATGCCACAGGACAAATTGTAGGCGGTAATCTCACGTCGTTTCTAGGCACTTTAGGCACGTCCTATGAAATCAATACTGAAGGCAGAATTCTTCTTTTGGAAGAAACACATGAACCGGTCAATACGGTGTATCGCTACTTAAACCATTTAGCGATGGCAGGGAAATTTGACGACTGCGCAGGAATTATTATGGGACAATGCACGAACTGTGACCCAGCCTACGGGAAAAGCTACGCGGATTTGATCAATGAATTTCTAGTTCCGTTCGGAAAACCTTTATTGACCAACCTGGCGACTGCACATAGCTATTATAAAGCGGCAATTCCTATTGGAGCCAATGTTCAAATGGATACGGTGAATCGAACGCTGACGGTGATGGAGCCGGTGGTGAGAGTGTAATCAAAACACAGTACTGCATGGCTGATGACCTGACGCAGTAACTCAACGTTCCCAAGTGGTTACTGTTCTTTTACCCAGCGTATACAGCTGGTTTCCATGACAAATATTCACTAAACAGTTTTACTGATATATGAAAGGTTTAGGGGTATAATAATGTAGTAAGAGGGTCTATTTCATTAACATCAGATACAGCTACTGTGTTGAATAGATAGCTTTCAAAGACAACAAGAATAGCGGGTGAGGAAAATGGGGAAGTATCAATTAGACAGCAAAGGTAAGGCGGCTGTGGCAAAGTATCATGAAAAAAACAAGCCAGCCCAATTTGATAAAAAGCAGCAACTTGATAAAATTCGTACGGCGTATTTGGAAAAAAAGAAAAACCAAGCAGTTGATTAAATGGGTTCAGTTTTCCGTATAATACAGAAACAGTTCTGAATTGTACTGGTATTCCGTACGCAGCTGATTTTTGGCAATTACGTGTTTAAAGATGGCAATGTAGAGTACCTATGTAAGAAACAACATGAATGTTTACATGTTCATGAAGGTTTCAAGCAATAGGTGCTTTTTTGAGGCTGTATTCTGATATACGTCCTCATTTGATGATTGAGGACAGCGTGAAATGGGATTGCATGAAAAGGCGGCAGCCTAAATAAAATTTTTAACAAGGTGGGAGACACATTGAATTTATTAAATGTCAGAAAAGGGCAATTTGTTTACTATAAAAACAAGCTGCATAAAGTCTATTCTGTCAAAGCATTTTTTAAGCAGTCGATTCACCTCGTTCGGCTCGAAGATTATGAACAGCAGCTGGCAACAGCTAAAGAAATTACGCTGTATAAACCAAAGCATATGGACAGTTTTATAGTCAATCATAAACGATACACATTGCACAAGGACGTCAAGGCAAAGGTCGGAGATTATATTTTAATTATCAATCCTCAGCCAGATTCTCTGGATCACCATCACCTTCATGCGATGGAAATCGTCTCTTCAATTGAACCATATGGCGTCATCAGTAATCAGTCCAACGGGATCAAGCATAACGAGTATTGGACGATGATCCCTGGGCTGGAAGAAGGCGCAAACATCATCGACGTGGAAAATCAGGATGCAGATTATATACATGAACAAAAACAAGTCTTGCATGAAATCCATACACCAAAAACGTATGTACCTAAAATAGGCGATGTGTACCAGCGCAATAACAATGGCCCGATTCTGCAGGCGATGGTTGTAGCTATCCAGGGGGAGACTGTTTATTTAGGCGGGAATCTTGAAGTGCAGCTGGATGAGCTGACCGATGCAGATTCCTGGAGCTTTGTGCACAACATACTCAATTAATATTCTGAAGTGCTGTTGAAAGAGGGAATCCAGCCCGTGAATAGCACTAGCAGTGAGAGATCAGGTTTTATTTCTGATCTCTTTTTTTGTATGCAATTTATTTTCTCATACTTATTTTCTCACACGTTAAGACTGCATTTTACCCGCAGTATAGCCGCCGTCCACAGCAAGCGTCACGCCGCTGATTGATTTTGCAAGGTCCGAACATAGAAACACAACCGCATTTGCTTGATCTTCTGCGGTAGACATTTTACCGGCTGGAAGCGATGAAAGCACAGCTTCATATTGTTCGGGAGAAGTTTTTGCCCAATATTCAATTGCAGGCGTAATCGTTGCACCCGGCGCAATGGAATTGATCGTAATGCCTTGCTGACCGTACTCCAAGGCAACTGATTTAGTCAGACCGGCAATGGCGTGCTTAGAGGCAGTATAAGGAGCCATGTTTGGTGAACCTTCAATACCAGCACCTGACGCCGTATTAACAATGGCACCGCCGCCCGTTTTAAGCATCGCATTGACCTCATGCTTGATGCAGTAAAACGTGCCATAGAGATTTACTTGTAGTGTAATATCCCAATCCTTGGAATCCATTTCTCCAATGGGCTTTAATCCCTTGTTAATGCCTGCATTGTTATGCGCAAAGTCCAGCTTGCCGAATGTTTCAACGGTTTTATTTACAAGTCCGATTACTTGCTCCTCATCACTGACATCACATTTGAAAAAGGCTGCTTCCCCGCCTAGATTCTTGATCATTTCAACCGTTTCTTGTCCTGCCTCTTCACTGACGTCCGATATCATAACCTTTGCGCCTGCCTTCGCCAATGCAACAGCGGCTGCTCTGCCAATCCCTGAACCTGATCCTGTGACCAAACCTGCTTTTCCTTCCATAATTCCCGCCATGAAAAACACTCCTTTTTATACACGCATTTAGTAGGTTACATAGAAATTTATACATAGTAAGTAGGGTGAACTGAATGGGAAGAACACTCTCACAAAGTTTTCTATAAAATAACATACGCCCCTTTTCAAGCAAAATCAACTAGCTAGTTTAGTGTCTAACTACTTTCAAAGAGACTGTGGATGAATTGAGGTAGAGGATCGCGCTAAAAACCGAGTCCGCCGCGCCGGCCTGTGTTGTATCCGCGCTATGTAAGCGTCCCGCTGCGCCCCGATAATCCAAATACAGACAGATTCACAACTCTGACGCATATAGGCCGATTCAGCGGAATATTCTATAAGACATACAAAAATTATAGAGGGGGGTAATTATGAAACTTTTAATTAGGTGGTCCAATGCATTGATGGAACGCTACTTACCGGACCCGTATATTTTCGTAGCCATTTTGACGTTGGCTGTATTCTTGCTCGGGCTTGGATTCACCGATTCGGGGCCGCTTGACATGATCGTTCATTGGGGAGACGGTTTCTGGGGGCTTTTAGCGTTTACAATGCAAATGGTTATCGTACTGGTCGCGGGGTATGTGCTGGCTATCAGTCCGGTATTTAAGAAACTGCTAAGTACACTTGCGGGCTTGGCGAAATCACCTGGCTCGGCAATCATCCTCGTTTCAGTTGTCGCGCTGATTGCTTGTTGGATTAACTGGGGCTTCGGCCTGGTCATTGGGGCTCTATTCGCGAAAGAAATTGCCAAAAAAGTAACAAATGTCGACTGCCGTCTGTTAATTGCAAGTGCGTATTCAGGTATGATTATTTGGCATGGCGGCCTGGGGGGATCCATCCCGCTATCGATAGCCACCGCAGATCATCCATTCGCTGACATAATGGGTGTCGTTTCAACTTCTGAAACCATCTTCTCCACGTATAACGTAATAATTGTTATTACGCTGCTCATTCTTATTCCCATTTTGAACCGGTTTATGATGCCGAAGCCAGAAGATACCGTTACTGTCGATCCTAAGCTGTTGGAGGATCATATCGAAATGGAAGCAAGTACAGATAATACCCCGGCCAGCAGACTTGAAAACAGTTTGATTATTTCCATGCTGATCGGCGCAATCGGTCTTATTTATCTCATTCAGCATTTCATAACAAAAGGGTTCGATTTAAACTTAAACATCGTAAACTTTATTTTCCTAATTCTTGGCGTTATTTTCCACGGTACACCAAAACGTTTCCTTGCAGCTGTTACAACCGCAGTGAAAACAGCCGGCGGTATCATCATCCAATTTCCGTTCTATGCGGGAATTATGGGGATGATGGTTGCTTCAGGGTTAGCTGGTGTCATGTCCGAATGGTTTGTTTCTATTTCGAGTGACACTACTTTCCCGCTGTTCACTTTCTATGCGGCGGGACTTGTTAACTTTTTCGTGCCATCCGGCGGCGGCCAGTGGGCAGTGCAGGCTCCAATTATGCTGGATGCCGCGCAAACTCTAGGCGTCAGCTATTCTAAAACAGCTATGGCGATTGCATGGGGCGATGCATGGACAAATATGATTCAGCCGTTCTGGGCATTGCCGGCACTCGCCATCGCAGGACTCCGCGCAAAGGATATTATGGGCTACTGTATTTTCATTCTCTTAGTAAGCGGAGTTATTATAAGTGTCGGTTTATATTTCTTCTGAATGAATGTGAAACGACTGGGGAGATTCCAGTCGTTTTTTTGATGTGTGCGGTTTAGGTGTTACTTTGACCGGTGATTTGCACTTGTTTTAAGCAGTATTTTGCATACTTCACTATTTTTATTTGTGTGTATTAGCAGATTGCTCAGCAATTATTCTTACATTACATATTTTAATCAGTCATTTCATTTTTAAAAGAAAATTACACATTGCAGAAAAGGTTGCGTCCATTTTCAAAAGGCAGAAATAAGCTGTGTATGATGATGGAAAACGTCGCACTCATTTTATTTATAGAGATCAATATAGTTTATTTTACAACTGCTAAACCAAAGAATTTCTCACTAACATTCGATCCGAAACGTTTCGTAATTTATATATTCTGCAAGCTCATTAAAAAAATAACATCGAATTAATTAAAATTCTACGCGAATACTAGTGTGAAGTTTTGAGATATCTTCTGTTCCTTAATCGGCATATTTGCGATAGGACAACCTGTACTGCAAATGTGTAAAATTCAGGAAAAAGGATAATTCTGCTAAAGGGCCAAATTCTTGAGTTTTGGTAAATACTAAAAGACTAACAACTCGTTAGTCTTTTAGTATTTAGATATGACCATTTAAATTAAGGTCATGAGAGATCCACCTATAGCTCCAGAAACAACAATAACCCAAGGGGGAAGCTTCCAGTAGGCAAGCATACTAAATAAAATTGCAGCTAAAGCAAAATCAACAGGTGCTAAAATAGAGCTTGTCCAAATCGGAAAATAAAAAGCGGAGATTAAAATTCCAATTACTGCTGCATTTACACCCATTATTGCACCTTTAATTTTAGGGTTTTTACGCAAACTATCCCAAAATGGCAATGCGCCAAGAATAAGAAGGAAGGCAGGTAAGAAAACTGCTAACGTTGCGACTAAACCGCCCTGCCAACCTTTCATAACAGTTCCTAGATAGGCCGCAAATGTAAATAACGGTCCTGGTACTGCCTGGGTCGCACCATAACCTGCTAAGAAAGCCTCTTCGCTTATCCAACCCATTGGTACAAGTTCCTGTTCTAATAAAGGCAAAACGACATGACCACCACCGAAGACTAAAGAACCGGAACGATAAAAACTATCGAACATTGCTACCCAATAAGATCCAGTTACTTCTCTTAAAACGGGGAATAGAAACAACAAAGCGAAAAATAGCGTGAGACAGATCACAGAGACTCTTTTGGTAATAGGAAAACTTGATTTTGTTTCTTCAACTACATCATGTTTTTTAAATAAAAGGAACCCAAAGAATGCTGCAATTAAAATGACGCCAACTTGAGTAAAAGCTGATTGCCAAAGAAGAGTCCCTATAAGTGCAAATAGGGCGAAGGCTTTTCTTTTTAAATCAGGCGTCAAGTTTTTGGCCATTCCGATAA
Organism: Sporosarcina sp. P37; assembly: GCF_002109365.1. Lineage (NCBI taxonomy): Bacteria > Bacillati > Bacillota > Bacilli > Caryophanales > Caryophanaceae > Sporosarcina > Sporosarcina sp. P37. The sequence goes on along the minus strand of NZ_CP015349.1, from coordinate 921,243 downwards.
TGGCGTGTGCAACTACTGCAACTGCCACAATCTTTAATCCATGTAACCACCCAGCATTTCCGATATCAGTTCCAGTGAGCAGTAAAGCAAAAAGGATAAGTGCAATTACTGAAGGTAATGTAAAACCAATAAAGGATGTAATTCCACCTAATACACCTGCCCGCATAACACCAATGCCAATACCCACTTGGCTACTGGCCGGACCCGGTAAGAACTGTGATAAAGCAACTAAATCTGCATAACTCTTTTCATCCATCCACTTTCTTCTTCGGACATATTCTTCATGAAAATAACCTAAATGAGCTGTTGGTCCACCAAAAGAGGTAAGCCCAAGCCGTGTTGAAATTAAAAATATCTCCAAAAATGATTTAATTCTACTAGTTTGTTTAGAATGATTCATTGTAAGCTCCTTTTGTTAATCTTTGATTTCTTTGAAGAGTTCATAAGCCTTTTTTCTGGCTTCAATAAGGACTAGATCTCCTTTTTCAGTTGTCGTGTAATATTTTCTGATTTTCCCGTTCACGTTCTTATCTTCTCTTATTAGAAGTCCATCAGATTCCATTGAATGTAGAATAGGATAGAGAGTTCCAGAACCGATACTATAACCGTGTTCCCTGAGTTCTTCTAACATCCATACTCCGAAAATGGGATGCTCTTTTGCGTGATGTAATATGTGTATTTGAATAAAACCAAGAAACAATTTTCGTAATACTTTATCTTCCAAACTATCACCCCCAAACACTGATATTGCACCTCAATATTGCTTTTCGATATTGAGACTATATTATACGTTCTGCTTATTTACAATGCCAAAACTAACATTTACATAATCTTTACATCACATCGAAAGAATTTCTTCCGTAAACGGGGGCGTCTGCTTCACAAGTAATCGCACCAATACCGCAATATGGGCTTATTCCTAAGAAAGGAGAATCTTAATAAACTATAAGGAAAAACATTCTTTATTTTGTTGCGGGACTCCTAACTTACTTCGTAGTCTCAACTCTTATAGAATTATTATAAAAACAAAGGCCGATTGTATAAACGGATGCTTTAACGGTACAAGATTTGTGCTTCAAACTGGCCACTTGATAGTACGAAGAGGATTCAGTTGGAATATGTTCTAATCTTTATTGGATTAATGATTTTGGCATTTATTAGTTTTATATTTTGGAGAAGTATTGTGTATTGGAAATGGTGATTAGATTTTTGTTGGCAGTAGTGTTTTAGCTATGCAAAGTTCTGTTATCATAACGTTTTTAATAAATCTCGTCTTAAAATAGAAATAGAAACTACAGTAAAAAAGTTTCCAGTATTTATTTCTGCAATCTGATCCGATCAGCAGACTTGAAGAGGCTTCAGGTTCCATGAAATAAAGACGGACCCGCAACGGCGATTTTTGCTGCTTCCTTATCATAGTAATCATACCCATCGAATATTCTTTCTACGTCAAATACATAGGTTGTTCGTTCTCTTAAAGTTTTCATATCATACTGAAATTTATCCATTTCCGGCACTTTTGCTTCAATCGCATAACGTACGTCTTCGCCTGCAGCGAATCGTACCGTTGCAATATACTTACCGGGTTCTTCGATTTTAATGCAAGTAAACCCAGTTTCGTAGCCGGCGCATTTTCCGAATGATACATTGTCAGACACTAATTTTCCATCCAGTGTAGAAAGACTGACGTTTTTAACTTCTTCATTAGGAGCTACTTGCAGCAATGCTTCGGTCGGCAAATAATCGGCCGTCTCTTCTAATGTGAGCTTTAATTCACCGTTCACTTTTTTGATATAGACATAAAACTTTTTATTCATTGGCTTGTCTGACAGAGTGCCTCTGATGTGGAGTGTGCCTTTCCCTTCTTTCAATGGGATGAGCTGAATCTTCGTTTTTGTATAACCTGGTTTTCCATATACTTCGATTGACTTATATAGATCGGTATCTGTCTTGTAAGCAACAAACTGGAGCTCATCCAGTCTGAGCGTTTCTGCTTCTAACGTTACCATCGTGGTTGGCTTGTTCTCTTCGGTTGCTTTCATTAGTTTAGCTGCTTGCCCTCTAGTTACAGGTGCGTTCACGCTGAACTTGTCAGGCGATGTCCCTGTTGTGATGCCCAGTTTATAAAGGGTCAGGATATTGGGGCTGTGTGAATCCAGTAAATGAACATCCTTAAACGGATTTTTCAATTCATAAACACTATAGCGCGGCAAGTCGAATGCTTTCACGAGAATGGATGCTAATTGCCCTCGTTTCACCGGATCATTCGGTCCATACCGTCCGTCTTAATAACCGCCAATAATATTCGCTTCCGCGAGTGCGGCAATTGCTCCGTGATAGCCGTTTGCTGTCGAGACATCCGAAAAGCCCGGATCGCTGACATTCTTTGTGTCCAGTTTGATCAACTTTGCAATAATCGCAGCGGCTTGTCTGCGTGTGATTGAATTGTTCGGTTTAAATGTGCCGTCCGGATAACCTCCAATTATATTGCGTTCTGCTAAATCATTGACCGCTTCCGCAAAATGCTTTGTAGAAGGCACGTCTGAGAATCGTTGCTTACTAGCGGCGGTGCTGGATAATGGAAGACAAAGCGCGAGTAAAAGCGCACCTGCTATCATAATGATTTTTTTCATCTACTTACTCCCTTTCTATTGTGTATTTATACATCAGCGTACAGACGGAGAATTTACGGAATAGTTTCATATTTTTTACATATTATTTGGGTGCCTGCACAATAATCATCACGTCATACTATTATCATCGCAAGAAAATTTGCTATGATGTGGTCAGCGCAACTGAAGAAAGGATGGATGAAATATGCTGCAATGGATTTCGGAACGGCTTACACTTACCGGCACACCGCTTGAGCAGATCAGCCAGGTTCAGACGCTTTTCGCCCAGCAATTCGAATTTGAAAACCTTGATGTTTTGCTTGCGAATGAAGAACCTATTACCGAGCAATACCTTCAATATAAAATGATCAAACAAGGACGCGGCGGTCTGTGCTATGAACTCAATGGATTGCTCCATATCACACTTAGAGATCTGGGCTTTCCGGTACAGCTTGCCGCAGCCACTGTCTGGGCACCGCCGCCGCGGGACAGCTACGTCTTAGACCGGACACACGTCGTGAACTTGTTTGAATACGAAGATACTCTGTACTTGATCGACAGTGGTTTCGGCAACAACCTTGTCATGCAGCCTGTCGCATTAGATGGTGAACCCGTCACTTCACCTGCCGGCACATTCCGCTTGCGGAGCGAATCGACCGAAAAAGGTACGATGGTATTCGAACAACTAAAAGACGACAGCTGGGAACTTCGCTACGGCCTCTATCCTGATTCGATAGGCTGGGCGCACTTGGATCGTGTGAAACAGCAGATCCATCACAGCCCAGAATCTTCATTCAACAAAGCGCTGCTCATTGCTAAATTAACAGATGGCGGTACGTACTCGATTAATGACGAACGTTACCATCGTAAATATAATGGCGGCGAAGAAACCCTGACGTTTCAAGATCACAGTGAATTACTTGAACAAGTCAGGGAGCATGCAGCCCCAGCCGTTTATGAAGCAGCTGTACATTATATCAAACAGAAATAAAAAAGGTGCCAGGTCCCGACACTATTTTGAATTGTGTCGGGACCTGGCACCTTTATGAAACTTTTTTAAAAAAGTATCTGACTATCAAAAGAGGAAGAGTTGCCTTTTGTAAAAGCTTTTTTAATTGAGGAATTAAGAGCTTCCGGGGACGATTGTTATGTTAACCTGTTGTATATACCGGATGAATAGGAAGGTACTGTCAAACCGGCCGATTATGTAATCAATAATTTGATTAGAGAATAGGAGCGTGCATATATGACCGAACGTAAGATGAAAGAAACTGAAAATAGTGTAATTGAATTTATTGAAATGATGGAAAATGAAAAGAAGAAGGCAGATGCTTATCAGTTATTAGAAATTTTTGAAGAGGCGACGGATTATAAAGGGAAAATGTGGGGTCCTAGTATTATAGGCTTTGGCAGCTACCATTATAAGTATGCATCAGGACGTGAAGGGGATGCACCTTTAGTCGGTTTTTCTCCAAGAAAAGCGAAAATTAGTCTTTATCTGTCATGTGAAAGGGAAGAGTTATTAGAAAGCTTTGGTAAACATACGAAGGGGAAGGCTTGTATATATGTCAATAAATTAGCAGATATTGATACGAATGTTTTAAAGGATTTAATAAAACAGTCAGTCGAGACATATCAGAATCTTTATCCGAACGAGTAAAATGATTGCCTTGTGTTTTCAATCCAATTCTATCTGGAAAAATGTTGATTTAAGTTTCACAGTTGCCAGATCAACAAACGAATACCTTCTTAAATTTATATATCGATAGACTCATAAAAATTAATTAATTATATGGAGATGTTGCAAATGAATAAAAATGAATGTCCAAAATGTAATGGCACTGAATTTGGAGAGGGTACCGATTTTATGGCAGTTAAACCGCTAGACAAAAAAATGTCAGTTGGATCGAATAAAATATTTACCTTCTGCTTAAATTGTGGAGAAGTTATTTCTGCAAGAATTGAAGACCCAGGTAAATTTCGGAAGTGAATTGTAGCCCTACTCACTTTGCTAAACCAGAGAGTATTGTCAACATATTTGAGTGGATTATGTTTTTGAAAACTAGTATCTTGCAGGGATGGATCGGTTAATTAAATTGATACTTAGTATTTACTTGATTCATAGTATGGGAGCGTGGAAATATGTTGTTGACAGAAGCTTGGGAAAAATATCAGTTCGATAAAAGAATTGAAGGCTACTCGCCGCTAACATTAAAAATGTATGGATTTCAATGTAATCTTCTAATGCGTTATTTAGGTAATATCCCCATGGACGAAATTACAGCGGATCATCTTAAACAATACTTGGGTGAAGTGGGGGTACATTTAAAACCATCGAGTTTGGGCCACCGTGTACGTTTTATTAAGCCATTATTTAGATGGACTCATGAAGAAGGGTTTATTTTAAAAAATCCGGCTGCAAAATTAAAAGAGCCTAAACTAGGAAAGCGGATTCCAAAGTTTCTTTCCAAACATGAAATTGAGCTTCTTAGAGAAGGCTGTCACACATCACAGGAGAATGCACTATTTGAATTTTTTTATTCAACAGGTTGCCGAATAGGCGAAATCGCGAAATTAAATCGTGACGATATTAACTTTGCAGGAAACTCGGTAATTGTCCATGGGAAAGGTGATAAAGAGAGGGAAGTATATTTCAATATACGCTGTGCGATTTGGTTGAAAAGATATGTAGATGAGCGCGATGATGAAGAACCATCTTTATTTGTCACAGAACGTAAACCAATACGACGAATGAGTGTGGATACTTTAAGATACGTTGTCAAACGAATTTCCAAGCGTGCCGGAATTAAAAAGACCATTCACCCGCATCGATTACGTCATAGCTATGCTACACATATGGTCGACAACGGTGCTCCACTTGAAATAATTCAAAGTCTTTTAGGTCATGAAAAGAGTGAGACGACGAGAATTTATGCTCATCTCAGCGGGAAATTAAGGTATGACTTTTACAAGAAGTATTTTTAATAGAAATGAGTTCGGTTGTCAGTCAGGGAAGAAACGTTAAACTTCAGTCTAAGAGGGGACACAATTCACATATGAACTGGTGTCTCCTTTTTAATTGTGACTCAATGCCTTAACGGGTTGTACAATTGAGCTGAAATTGCTGCATTAATTTATATGATGTCGTTAATACCAATGCTAAAAGTATTTCATAACACTAATTTCTTGCAGGGTCTTGGAATTTTTATGTTAAACTAGATATAGATGGGGGAATAATTGGAATTCTATTTTATTCAACAATCGGGCCATTTTATGAACGCTTTCACGTGTTCATAAATAGTAATTGTGATTGTAAATAAATACTTAATAAGAGTTGCAAATTAGTTAAAATACAAACTCAAATCGGAAGACAGGTTTTGAATGAATATATATATGTTGATAATGAGCTCATTATTTTTATTATTTATTGCAGGAAATACTTTTTATGTTACTTTTAAAAAATATCGAGAAGATGATGACTTTACTTTTAATACTTTAACTTGGATTGAAGTGATATTTAGTGTTCTATTATTAATTTCTGAAAAGTTTGTACCAAATAAATATCAAATTATTATCTTTAAAACTTTTTCCTTTTTATTTGGGATATTCTTTTTAGGATTTACAGTTTTATTATGGATCCTTTTTGCTTAATACATATCCTTTAACTAAAGGCACTTTAGTTGGATAACAATCTTCAATAATCGGGCGCGATTGTGTAGCATGGTTTATTCGTAATCACTTAGTTGATCGGAGTGGAAGCCGGCGACTCTGGGAGGATCAGCGGGACAGGTGAAACACCCAGCGAGCGAAGTGAGGGGTGTGGTTCACCGCCCGCCCTCCAGAACGCGTCCGGCTGCAACGCAGATCAACGGTTTCCAACCACTATTCCGCTATCTAACTAACGGCTACGATTGTTGAAGAAGCTTATTTGTAGTCGCTTAGTTGATCGTAGCGGAAGCCGGCGACTGGGAGGATCAGCGAGAGCCGTAACGAAGAACGGCTTTTGCGAGTGAAGCGCAGCGAGAAGGAGCGCATCTCTGCTTTGATAGGTGAAACACCTAGCGAGCGAAGCGAGGAGTGTGGTTCACCGCCCGCCCATAGGACACGAGTCCGGCTGCAGCGCAGATCAACGGGTTCTAACCACAATCCCGATGGGGCACAATTGTGGAACATCAAAAGCCTAATTTCCCTAGCTTTTAAAAGGGAAATTAGGCTTTATTATTTATTTTTAATGCACAACCGCAATTACAACGAATGCAGAACAACTCTAAAATGGAAGGCTTGGGAACTGCACACGCAATGTTTTCCTTTTCATCCCTAAATCGTTTATACTGGAATTGACGGAACGAATATATGTTCTTGATTCGGCCGTACTTTATACATCCAGAGAGGTTTACATATGAAAGGGACTTCACATCTATTTGTCGGCACAGCTGTTGGTGCCATCGCGGGGTACGCTGTGCAGCCGGATATCAGAACCGCATTGATCGGCGCGGCTGTCGGTGGAATATCCGGCGTTGTTCCGGACCTCGACACGAACGGGCTCGCCAGCAATAGCATCACACTCAGCAAAAAAGTCAGCAAATGGCTCATGGAGACCGCCGGCATGGTCATATTGCTGACACTTATCTATCAGACGGTTATATACGGGCTGAGCAGCGACATATATTTGTACGGCGGCATCGGGTTTCTGCTGCTTATTGTTTCGCGCCTGATTACACAACGGAGGATGCTTACGATTACCGGTATCCTCGTCATGCTACTAGGGCTTGTCCTGGATCAGTCGCCGGGCGTTCTACTCGCGGGCAGCTATATCATCATTGCTTCATTTCTGCCGCACCGATCCTACACGCACTCTATCCTAGGCATTGTTTTCTATGTATATATTTTGAAGCAGCTGTACGCACAATGGCCCGTCGACGGCCTTATTGCCGCAGGGACGGCGGGTTATATCAGCCACTTATTTGCTGACATGAAACTGCTTCCCGTCAACCGTCGCGGCGTCAAATGGTTCCTGCCGTTGTGGAAACGGGAATTTTGAAGCGAATGAATGTAATATACCTTTTTATGCAAGTGTCAAATGTCTATGCAATTTATCAGGACATGGCACGTGCCATAAAAGCTGCTTACTTTTCTTTGTCTTGCAGCTGTGCAATTGCTAAACAGGAAACACCGATTGACAGTAGGGTGATGGCAGTATCTGCAGATAAATCGCCCAATATATTTAAAACAAGTGTACTCACACCCATTGCCAAAGCAACTGCCTTGAAAATGATTATGAAGTTTTTCATAAGAATATGCTCCAATCCGCCAGCTGGTGACAAATAATTATTTTGTAATCGTACCTATTAATTTAATCGGTTTTTTTATTGGAACAGTCGCCGCAAATGAATGTTCCTTCGTTTCTTCCACACGCTTTACTTTCATTAGTACACGCTTCACATATAGGTTTACCCCAGAGCATTTTCATTTCTTACTTCCCGTCGTTGTTCTTGTCAGTCTTAGTGGTAAACGCAGTCATCAATATCATAAACACAGACAATAAAGCCCATAAGAAGAATCCCCAATGACTTGTGATTAAGGATAATACTAAAAAGAAAGCAAGTACTGCGCTTGAAATATAGACAGAACGTTTTTGGTAAGCATTCATTTTGCACGCTCCTTTTTTAATGGATTAACTGATGCGGGAGTCATTCCAAATTAGGTTTGCGGAATTCGTCTTCTATTTCTATTCAGTAAAATAGGTGGATTACAGACAGCATGTTGTGAGCCAGTATGGTAACGGCGCAGTCTTGATTCAATCATCATGCGCCGTTGCCCCAAAAAAAGAATTTTATGAGCTGACGGGATTTGATTTCATTTTCGGGATTAGTACGTAAAGTATAGCTAACAGATTCAGGCAGAAGGAGATGGAGTAATATATACTCTCAGATCCCCCCTAATGATAGGTGCCGTATCTAAGTGTATTGAATCCTAAAATGATCAACAGCAAAACAAATACTCTGTTACTCACAATCTTTTCACCTCTTACAGAAATTCCAAATGCTTTTAAGAATTGACTGAATTAACTTTTGTAGAACTATGTATCTATTGTTATTTTAGCACAAATAGAGCGGTAATATGCCTCGTTGTGTGATTACTCAGATAACTGTCCGTTGCTTTTATACAGAGGGCTGCGTTAAAGGTGTGAATGAGCGTGCCAATCTTCGTCCGTACCGTGCAATAGACAAGGCGTACCGTGCAAAGCCGGCTATTCATTTGAATCCATATAAAAAATCTATTTCTGACCGATATAATAACAGAATAGTGTGATATGAAAAGAGGAGGAAATAAAATGAAGATTACACCGGGTCAACCTGTTTTTAGAACCCCTCAAACACAAAAGCCTGCAGCGGAAAATGACAAGGCCGCGAATAAAAATTCATCTGCTCCCGATAAACCGGTCGATCAGTATATACCGTCTGAAACGGTTAAGAGCGTCACGTACGAGAAGCCGTCGGCAAAAGCAGATACGGCAACGATTGAACGACTAAAAGCGGAAAGTGAACAAGCCTATGAAAACCTGCGTAATATAGTTCGGGAACTCTTGGAGAGACAAGGAATTACGATGAAAGAAGCACTGAGCGGGGAAAAAGAAGTGGTCGTAGATGAGCAAACACGTCTGCAGGCAGAAGCGGCCATTAGTGACGGCGGAGAGTTCAGCGCTGAAAATGTCAGTGATCGCATAATTGAATTTGCCAACGCTATTTCCGGCGGAGACAAAAGTACATTTGAAGTGCTGAAGAATGCCATTGAAGAAGGATTTCATGCGGCGAAGCAAGCGCTCGGCGGGACGCTCCCTGACGTTTCGCAAAAAACATATGAATTAGTGATGGAGAAATTGAACAATTGGAAGGAAGAAGCATAATATTTTTGTCAGACAGGATATTTATTGAATGAATGTTACACTTCACGTGATAAAGGGAAGTGTAGAACGAGGAGGGATTCATTCATGGTATCAGAAACAGATCTGCGGCATTTAGAGCGCTGCATTGAATTGGCTGAAATTGCGGTGGACCACGGGGACGAGCCGTTCGGTTCAGTTCTTGTTTCCGCAGAAGGCAAGGTCCTGGCGGAAGACCGGAATCGGGTAGGTGGCGGTGACCCGACGCAGCATCCGGAATTCGCTTTAGCGCGCTGGGCTGCACAGAACATGGCGGTGGAAGAACGGGAGAAGGCGACCGTTTACACGTCAGGCGAACACTGTCCGATGTGTTCTGCAGCACATGGATTCGTCGGCTTAGGGCGGATTGTATATGCAAGCTCATCAGAACAGTTGTCTGTGTGGAAGAACGAGCTGGGTGTTGATTTCTCGCCAGTTCATACGCTTCCGATTGAAGAAATCATTCGCGATGCTCAAGTGGAAGGCCCAGTTCCCGAATTAGCTGAACGGGTTCACACATTGCATCGTCGGTCGCACGCATCTAAAAATTAAAGGAAATGCCAGGTCCCGACACTATTTTGAATTGTGTCGGGACCTGGCATTTCCTTAGAAAAGCGCGATGCCTGTACATCGCGCTTTTACAACTCATGGCTGGATCAATACTTTAATACAGCCGTCTTCTTTTTTATCGAAAATGGAGTAAGCATCTGCTGCATCTTCCAGTTTCACTTTATGTGTAATAATATCTGTCGGGTCAAATTCTTTTGCTTCAATTTTTTTGAACAGCTCCGGCATTAGATGGATCACAGGAGCTTGTCCCATTTTGATGGAAACGTTTCTGGTGAAGAAGTCGCCGAGCGGGAAGTTGTTGGCTTCTGTCGCATAAACTCCGGTTAATTGGACAGTGCCAAACTTCCTGACTACTTCTGAAGCGGTAACAATCGGGCTGATAGTTCCAAATTGATTATCACCGCTAGAGCCGAATGTTTCACCCGGCTGCACCGTTCCATCCATTCCTACACAGTCAATTACGACGTCTGCTCCGCCTTCTGTTTCTTCGTGCAGCAGCTTGCCGATGTCATCATGCTCTTTGAAATTATAGGTTTCTACTTTATTGGTCTTTTTCGCATGCTCCAAACGATAATCGACATGGTCAACTGTAATGACTCGTTTTGCGCCTTGCATCCAGGCGAATTTTTGAGCCATTAAGCCAATTGGACCCGACCCGAGGATGATGGCTGTATCTCCTTTTTTTAAGCCGCTGTGAAGAACGCTCCAATACGCTGTTGGAATAACGTCTGACAGCAATGCAAGATGCTTGTCATCCAATTCACTGTTTTCCGGTACTTTGAACGATGTAAAGTCGGCATAAGGAACGCGCAAATACTCAGCCTGGCCGCCCGGGAAGTTTCCGTTTGGCTCCGCAAAGCCGAACAATCCCCCCACTTCGCCATGAGGATTCGAGTTGTCACATTGACTTTCCATTTCATGCTGGCAGAAAAAACATTCCCCGCACCCTATATTAAAAGGAATGACGACACGGTCGCCTTTCTTTAAAGTTTTCACTTCGGAACCTACATCTTCGACAATACCCATCGGTTCATGGCCGACTACATAATCTTTTTCCGGTACGATGCCGCCATGGTAAAGATGTAAATCCGATCCGCAAATTCCGCTCGTTGTAATGCGTACGATCACATCACTGTTTTCCTGAATCTCCGGGGCTTTCACTTCTTTTGTCACCATAGATTTCTTGCCTTGAAATGTTACTGCTTTCATACGATCACGTCCTTTTTTAATGTACTAGTTTTGTACCCGGCGTTTTAGCAGGTAAACAGAATTAAAATGAATACGTTAAAAATGCCTAGTTCCGCAATGAATAGTTTGAATGAGTGAAGAGCGTATTTTTAGATTATATAAGAAGTAACGATTACTAAATTTCCAAATTACAGAAGTTTCGGCAGATTGCTGTTGGTATTTTATAGTGCTGGCGGTGAGATAACTGGTGTGTACACCGCGCCAAACCCGCCCAATCTGAATAAAAAACAGCGGGAAACAGCAAAAAAGCCAATTCTCAACTGAGATCGGCTTATGCGTATTTCACTTCTCTTTACCTGCCCGCGGCCAGACGAAGTAGGAAAGCGATATGGCCAGATCAATCGCTAAAATTAGTGTCCATAATTTTAACATTTGAAGCAGTGCTTCGGTTTTACTGGCATCCCCCACAAAGTAAATCATTGCCAGCAGGAAAACTCCGCCGATCACATATGCCAGCACATGCTGCAGCGAGCCTTTCATGGAATGGCGTGCATAGGCATATCCTGTTTTCTTCTCGGGTTTTGTGCCTTGCTTCTTGATGTAGTAAAGAAAACGTTCGTCCGCCCAACGGATCATGCTTTTGCCGAAAGCGATTGATACACCGAGATACATCGCCGCAATGGCATGAATTTGTGTGGCAACTGCGCCGTTATAAAGATCTGCAGCAGTCACGATTAACAATATCAAATCGACGACAGGTGTGAGCGCCAGAAAAAATAAACCTAGACTTTTACGGTTGAATAGATACCGTGTCAGTAGCCCAGCCAGAATAACCACCCAAAAGCCGATTTCACACGCAATGATGGTCCAAGCGATGAAATTCATGGAATCACCTCTTCGTTTAGTACAATTCTATGAATGATATAAATCATACCACAGATGAAACACGAGCCTGTCTGGAAGTCTGGCTTGTGTTCATTGCGTATGTTAATTAAACTACCATATACGATTACATATTATGATCTAGTAGTTAATGTATTCACAAAAATTGATAGAATAAAGAATACTATAACTGTGATGAGTAAGTACAGGACGCTGAATAAAGGGGAGACTTGTGAGCCGCTGAATTCAAAAAACACACCAAGGTTCAATTGGAAATTTTCCTTCAGTTCGTGCGGTGCGGAGGCGAACGCTTCGGCCATTGGAGCTTCCATGAAAATTTGGCGAAGCAGAGCGGCAACGTGCGATGCAGGAAAAACTTTTATGATTGTCTGTAAATATGAAGGCAACGTTCCGATTGGAATGTAGATGCCTGCCAGAAAACCGAGGAGAGTGCCGATTACCGTGCTGGCGGCGGAAAATGCGTTCGTTGTCCGGAAGAAAGATACAAGAAAAGAAATCATGGAACTGGCAGTCAAAACAGCCAGAAGAATAACGCCCAGAGATTTAGTCAGTTGCATAAATGAAAGTAATGGGTCACCAGCTATATAGAGGAGAGTATTTGCTGCGAGAAGGGTCATGATGCACATGAGAAATCCAATGGACAGTGAGCTGATGATGTAACCGCCAAGTAAAGCGGAGCGTTTAACCGGTGCAACACGGAAATCTTTGTAGGCGTTTGTTGCCCGGTCGTTCACCAGTACACTGAATGCTCCTAAAGTAGTTGTTACGCTGGTTACTGCCAGCACGCCTGCCATGATCCATGACTGGAGAAGCCAATGCTTGGATGGGAAGTCGGGTACGCCTTCGGCAATCAGATCACCCAAAAAGAATACGTATAATGCAATCAATATGAATACAGCGAGCAACGAGAAAAATACCGCAGATTTGTCACGGAAATATATCAGCAAATTTCTTTTAGCGAGTACAAACACCGCCTACACGTCCTTTCTATCATGAATTCGGATGAATACATCATCTAGGCTAGATTTTCGTACTTCAAATGATGATATGAGTGATTTATATCTGTTTAATATGCCGATGGATTCTAATGTATTTGAAAGATTGACAGTGAATCCGCCGTTTTCTTCCTTGAATTCTAATTGTTCATTCTGTAATTGCGTTCGCATTTCATGATGGTTGGCCGTTCTGATGAATAAGCGGTCAGCAGAGTATCTATGTTTTAAATCGCCGGGTGTCCCTTCAGTGATAATCTGTCCCTTTTTCATCACTACAACAAAATCAGAGTTGGCGGCTTCTTCAATATAATGTGTCGTCAGAAAAACTGTCATCCCATGGTCTTTCTGCAGTTTTTCGATCATGTTCCAAATATGCTGGCGGCTTTTCGGGTCAAGTCCTGTCGTCGGTTCATCCAGCAGCAAGATCTTCGGCAGATGAAGAAGGGCACGTGCAATATCTGCTCTTCGCTTCTGTCCCACCGATAATTTGCCGTATCGGCGTTTCATGATGTCATGGATATCTGCAATTTTAGCGCACTGTTCTATCGCGATCTTTCGTTCATGTGAAGTCATCCCATATAACTGTGCGCGTATATCCAAGTTCTCAAGAACCGTCAGCAAGGGGTCCAATAAGCTATCCTGGAATACGACACCAATCTCTTTTCGGATTAATTCATCCTCTTTGCCGACTCTGTAGCCATTGACAGTCACGTTTCCGCTGTCTGCGTGAAGCACTGTTAAAATAATAGAAATGACCGTTGATTTTCCGGCACCATTCGTTCCGAGAAATGAAAACAGCCTGCCTTTTTTTACACAGAAGCTAATATTGTCGACCGCTTTCACATCACCGAATGACTTACTTACATTCTCAACTTCAATGATATTAGACATCCAGCTTCCTCCTATGCAAAATTGCCTGGTTAATTTTCTGCTCATCTGCTTTAGTATTCAAATAGATTAGCAATATAACTGAACCGTATGCGATCAATGCCGACAGCACAGTCATCACTGTATAATAAATGCCAAACGGATATAAACCAAAAAATGCACCAGCTGCAGTTACAACAGCGACTACACAGCCCGCTTCGTACACATAAATCAATAGTTGATTCTCAACCGGCAGCTGATGCGACAGGAAAATGAGACCGGTAATGATCGTGCAAATAATGAACAATGAGAGACTCATACTCTCTGTCAGCGGTGGAAAAACAGCAAGCAGACGAAAAAGATAATAGACGATCGAACTGAATGTAAATGCAAAGCAAGCCGCGCTTATATAGACTAAACTAGTTTTCATATGATTCACCTCATCCCAGAAAATGCTTTCGAAACAATTTTGCATAATGACGATTCACGATTACTTTTTCACCGGTTTCCAATATCGCTTCAAATCGGCCGTTTAATAATGCGCGGACACTGTCAATTTTGGACGTGTTGATCAACACCTGTTTGCTCACACGTATAAAGCTGGTGTCCAGTAATTGACTCTCGAACTCATACAGCTTCAGCTCGCTTTCAAATAGATCATCCTTTGTATATAAAAAGGATGTATTGTCGACTGATTCAATATACAAAACTTCGTCAGATTCTATTATATGTACAGCATCATCTTTTTTAACTGTGAAGCTGTACATCATTTGATTGATCTGCCGTATCAGCCGGGATAGGCGCTTATCCACTCCGGGGCATCTAATCGTAATTTCTACTTCTTCATAATTTATGGATTCCTCGATATTCAGCCGTATTGTAATCACCTCTTTTTAAGCTCTTGGCTGAATCGTATCATGCAGAGGATATACGAACAATAGCCCCCGCAGTGACTTGCATTCTATATTAGGTAAGTTGCGTGGAAGGAAGTTTGCAGATGAACTATTTGAAAGAGAATAGGAGAACACCTAAAAACCTTAGGCGCATCTATGCTAATACCCAGTACAGCTACTCTTTTACCCCCCACAAGAAGCCATTTTTAGTATACTAATGTAAAAGAGGCATAATGCAGCTCATAAAGGAGTGAAGAGTCTTGCAAAGTTATATCGTCATGCAAGGACGTACATACGATCAGGAAAAAGAATTAGGTGTACTTTGGTCATTGCGGCAGGACAGTATAGGCAATCCGCAGCATTTCTGGGAACGGATGAAAGAAGTGCGCGAAGGGGACCGTGTCTTTCATTACGTGAAAGGAGATATTGTTGCTGTCAGCGTGGCGAAATCAGCATACAGAGTAGAGCGGAAACCTTCTGCGATTCCACTTGCAGGGAGTGAAGACGCAGACGGCTATCTGATTGAGGCTGCGTATTATGAACTGGAAAAACCGCTGACGATTGCGCAGTATTTCGATGAAATCCTTCCGCTTCTGCCTGTAAAATATTCTCCGTTTCAAGATAATGCCAATGGAAATCAGGGCTATCTTTACCCGTGCAATGAAGAACTGACAGACAAGCTGGTTGAGCTGATCGCGGACTTGAACATATATGAAATCGATGATGAACAATTAGAGTTTGCCATCAGTATTGTGCGGAAGAAAGAACATAATTTTCTCATTCCGCTGCTTGCCGAAACTGAATCAGAGGCGAAAATGAAAGTGCGGACGGGGCATCAGCGATTCCGCAAAGAACTGTTTCCGCTGTGGAACGGAAAATGCGCGCTTTGCGACATCGACATGCCTGAATTGCTTCAAGCCAGCTATGCAAAACCATGGAAAGACTGTACGGACAGTGAACGGCTTGATCCGCATAACGGCCTCTTGCTTTGCCGAAACCATGACGCACTTTATCAGAAAGGTTTCATCGCGTTTGACGGACAAGGCAGAATTCATATTTCATCCGAAATACCAGAAGATGAATATGAAAAGTATGGACTGCATGGGAAGATGCGAGTGCGCAGAACAGAGAAGAACAAGCCGTATTTTAAATGGCATAAGAAGCATATGTTTAATGAAGTTAAATAATAAGACGTTCATTGCCGGCTATGGTCAGCAATGAACGTCTTTTTTGTAATATAAAAATCTTTTTTGCTGTTTGTAAAACGGTTGTTTTTCATTGTACGCAGCACCTGTACACCGTCACACTGCAAAACTTGGTGAGTTTACTTGGTTTTTGTAGTATGATGCATAGAGAGATAGAATTCGATAATTTATTATGCGGAGGTACGTCATGAACTACGGTGATCCGTTAAAAAATAGAAACGTTGTACAAGACACGACTTTTTATAACAGTGAGGGTTTCGACAGACAAGGATATAATAAGTTCGGTTATGATCGTCATGGATTCGATAAGCAAGGGTATAATTCGAGCGGATTTGATAAGTATGGCTTTGATAAAGAAGGCTTTGATAAAAATGGCTACAATAACCGGGGCTATGACCGGGAAGGCTACAAGGCGACAGGTTTTAATAAAGACGGCTTTAACCGCGAAGGATATAACCGCTACGGCTATGATGAGCAAGGGTTTAACAAAGAAGGCTATAATGTGCAAGGGTACGATAGAGAAGGCTATAAGGCGAACGGCTTTAACCGTCAAGGTTTTCACAAGAACGGCTACAATCAGGAAGGTTATGACATCCGTGGCTTTAATAGAGAAGGCTACAATAAACAGGGCTTCGATAAGGACGGATTTGACCGTAACGGATTGACTGCACAAGGTTACAACCGCGATGGTTTCAATAAATTGGGCTATGATATAAACGGTTTTAACAAGGAAGGCTATAATAAATTCGGCTACGATAAAAGAGGCTTTAACCGGGAAGGCAAACATGCAAACGGCACAAGGTATGACGGCAGAGGCTTCGACTATAAAGAAAAGCATCTCAATGGAACGTACTATGATGATTTTGGCTACGATCACGCGGGGTATGATCAGGACGGCTATAATTACAGAGGCTTCAATCAGGATGGCTTCAATCTCGACGGAGAGCATATCAGTGATAAGATGTTCGACGAAGAAGGCTATGATCAGAATGGTTTTAATCTGGACGGGTATGACCGCGAAGGGTATAATGCATCGGGCTTTAATGCGCTCGGCTATGATCGGGAAGGCTATGATCAGGAAGGTTTTAATAAGCATGGAATCGACCGGGAAGGTTATGACCGTGAAGGCTTTAATAAAGCAGGTATGGACAGACAAGGCTTTGGCAGGAACGGGCGAAACAGAAGGGGGTATGACAGGAACGGCTTCAATCCCCAAGGGTATGATGTAAACGGCTTTAATAAAGAAGGGTATAACCGCTTCGGCTACGACAAATATGGTTTTAACCGCGACGGCAAACACGCGAATGGCACGAGATACGACACAAAAGGGTTTGACAGCAACGGCTTCACTCCGCAGGGTGTCCATCGGAACGGTACGCGTCTTGATGACGAAGGGTACGATAAATCGGGCTATGACACGAACGGCTATGATCGGAAAGGCTACAGTAAACTGGGCTATGACAAGAATGGCTATAATAAATACGGTTATGATAAAGACGGTTATAAAGCAGGTTCTCATTAAGCGATATACGATACAAATACCCCAAACTTCAGCGGATGAAGTTCGGGGTATTTGAATTTACACAGATTCCTGCTGATTATTGCTTACGTATGCTTCCAGCCATTTCTGTGCGTCTTCTTCAGAAGAAACGTCTCCGCTCAGCTGGCAGATCTCCAGCCGGTAGAGAATTTCTGAGAAAGCGGGGCCTGGTTTGAGTCCGGCTTTTACTAAATCCGCACCATTCAAATAGTTTTGGAGCCGGCTGCGGTTGTGCAAGTATTTGAGCACGGATTGCGATTGCACCGTCTGACGGGCTGCCAGGGTAAACAGGATGGCTTCATCAGAATAGTCATGCAGAAACTGATGGTATTCTTCGGGCTGAACGGCAGCTTCCCATTGGTCTTGTCGTGTTAAGTCCGTTACTTCCTCCAGCAGTTTTCGGCGGTTTTTCCGTAATGTAAACGTATCTGCCGCATACAGACTGTCGTTATAGTAAAACGGCAGTAAAAAGAAATTGAACCAATTTGGATTTTCATCGACATCCAGGTTCTTGTCATTTTGTATCTGGCCGCTGTAAATCGTTTGCAGCCGGTCAGCTGCTTCACAGGACGCCTGCAGGTACTTGCCGTTTACGCCAAACTGCTGCCAGACTTGCAATTCAAAGAGACGTTTTATTATTTTCTGCGGATCACCTTCTGTAAATAAACGTTTCATTTCTTCATTTATTCGTTGCGGCGATAGATGAATCACTTTATCGATGGATTCCAGCGCAAGGTTTTCGGTCTGCTCATCCATTGAAAATCCGAAGCGCTCTTCAAAGCGGACGGCACGGAAAATACGGGTCGGGTCTTCGATAAAGCTGATATTATGAAGGATTCTAATTTTTTTATCCTGCAGATCCTGCTGTCCGCCGAACGGGTCAATTAATTCCCCATACGCTTCTGCATTCAAGCGGATTGCCATAGCATTAATAGTGAAATCGCGCCGTTGCAGATCATCACTTAATATTGACGTTTCGACCTGCGGTAAAGCAGCGGGCTGTTCGTAGTATTCGAGTCTGGACGATACCATATCAATCGGCAGGCCGGATGGTGTTATCCATGTCGCTGTCCCAAAACTTTCGTGCTCAATTACTTCTCCGCCATGCGTTTCCTGCATACATTTCGCAAGCCGAATTCCGCTGCCTTCCGCGACGATGTCGATATCGTGATTTGGCTTGTCCAGCAAAATATCCCGTACAATGCCGCCGATTAAATAAACAGGTGTATCGATGCGGCTCGCCGTTTCACCAATATCCTTCAGCAGCTGGGAGACGTCTTCCGGCAAATGCTGTTCCATTTTTTCAGTCAGGTCATTTGAATTTTGCGTTTCGGGTGTAGCTGGATTGTTGAGCATATCACTGTACAGCACTTCGATAATATTCGTCCGGGTAACAATCCCTATCAGTTCTCCGTCTGCAATGACCGGCAGCCGTCCGATATTATGCTTGATAATGAGTTCCTGGATTTCTTCGAGTACAGTATCAGGGCCGACCGTTACAAGCTTTGTCGTCATATACGCTTTGACCGGCGCGTGGCCGAGGCCATGGTGGTTGGCCTTGTCCAGATCACGTCTCGTAATTAGGCCGACTAACTGACCGTTTTCGACAACAGGATAACCGGAATGACCATAACGGTACATACGGCGGCCTGCTTCTTCAATGGTAGTTTCAGGCGCAAGAGTTTTCACCGGGCTGGTCATGAGTTCTTTCGCTGTAATAGCAGGACGCAGCATAGATTCCAGACTGTTGACAATCTGGTCAAGAATCTGCTCTTTGTCACCTTTTTTTACCGCAGCGGAACCGGCATGCTGATGACCGCCGCCGCCAAGTTTCTTTAATATCGGCTGCAGCGTAATCCGTTCAGAATTGGCGCGGCCTACAATGAATACATTGTTCTTCATTTTGACTACGGTAATGGCGGCGTCTGTTCCTTTTACGCCAAGTACTTTCGATGTCACGAGAGCCAAGCCGTTTTGGAAACTGTCCAGTTCATGCGTACTCACCGCAATTTCCAGTCCATCCAGTTCATAAATTTCCGTGTGGGATAGAAGTCCGTCCAATAATCCTTGCTGCTCCGGCGTCAAGGTCTCTTCCGCAAAGCTCTGCACCATTTCCAGACTCATTCCCTGTTCCAGTAAATAGGCCGCTATCTGCAGGTCGCGTGCCGTTGTATTTGCATATGTAAAATTTCCTGTATCCGTATACAGACCAAGTCCGAATAAAGAGGCTTCCAGACTGGTGATAGGCAGGTTTCTTTTTTTAATTTCCTCAAGAAGAAGCGTGACAGCTGCACCTGTTAACTCTACGATGCCTTCATCATACTGCACGTCTTTATCACCTTTTTGATGATGATCATAGACAATGATATGTCGCTTGGATGCATCAAAATCATCAGGCAGCGTGCCGATCCTTGACAAGGAGGCCACATCGACAATGATCATCTCTGTCACTTCATCCCAGTCGATCCGTGCATTTGGGACAAAGTCGAACATATCCCGGTACATATTTAGAAAACGTTGCACCCGGCTTTCTAATTTATCGGAAATGATGAGCTGCGCCTCCGGATACAGTTTTTTCGCCGCAACCATAGAAGCGAGCGCATCAAAGTCGGTATTGACGTGTGATGTAATAATTTGCACTTGAAATCCCCCAGTTTAATCTGTGCCCATACATAGAAGGCCACAGAAATTTTTATAATCATAGAAAAAAGTAACCACCCTTAGCTCATAGTGTGGGGGTGGTTACTTTTTGAGTTAAATGAGCTTCAGCCTGACCGCCTGGCACATATCAGCCGAAATGAGCACATGGAAACTACTCTTTTATAGGTATAGTTTATCATCTTCCCATAAAATGTACAATTGAATCCAAGGAGGTAGTATGTTTATTATCCCATGTAGACACTGTCACATGTGCCGGCCTGCGGTTCGTAAAAACAGTGGTTCTTAAATTGACCGGTAAATGGCTGATTGTACCATGTAGGCGGGCAGGGCGCATACGGATTAAAATACCAAAGCGCATAGTGGGCAGGATGCTCTCTCCAGTACGTCAAAGCTTGCTTAGCCAGTCTTCTCTCAGATTCTCTTGCCCGTTGATAGAACAGGTTTCCTTTTTGTACCGCTTCAAATGAATAATTATTGCCTTGTATTTGGAAGATAACATCATTTATTGACCGTACGTCCCTGAAATCTAAACAGTCCGCTATCGCCCGGTTCACGATTACATTTCCAACGTATAACATTCCTTGATTTCCTTCCGCTTCTGCTTCTGCTCTCATCATCCTGGCCATCAAATCAATGTCCGAATCTCTGTATTTGACTCTCGCCATGTTTTTCACCTCATTAATAGTGTATGAAGAAAAGACGGGATGATGTGACTAATCCGCAAATTTACCTGTAAGATAAATCAAACTAAAAAATATTGACAGCTGCCAGATGTATTGCCGGGTCTGCCGTCTCTGCTGAAATAAAGAAAATCTATAGTTTAAAAGAATCAAAACAGAGTATCACAAAATAACCAGTGTGTTATATTCCATGTTAAATAGTAATTATTATTGTAAAAATATGTGGTTCACGCTAGGATGATCAGTTACGTCTCGTCGGCATCTGCATCAGTTGCCGGTAATACATAAAAGGGAGGAAATGTTAATGGCAGATAAGAATACAAACAATCCAAAAAACACGAATGAAGTAGCCGATCCGGGTCGCCGTACGTTCGTCAAGAACACAGGGATTGCTGTCGGAGGTGTTGCTGGAGGCGCGCTGCTTGGAGGTCTATTTGCGAATCGGTCTCAAAAAGAGAATGATACGGCTTCGACTGGGGGTAAAGGAAGCACAACAGAGAAGCGGTATGAAGAGGCGCGGATGTTCTTTACACGTATTGCCGATTTTGCAATTCTGGAGCAGGCGGTCGAACAAATTTTTCCGGAGGATCATAATGGTCCGGGAGCCATTAAATTGGGCGTGCCGTATTATATCGACAAACAGCTGGCGGGTCCTTATGGTTCAAACGTAAAGGATTACAGACAGGGGCCTTTTAAAGACGGCAATACTACGGCTGCGGATTCAAGTCTCAACCGCGGGCAGATTTTCATCAATGGATTACGGTCGATGGAGATGGAAAGCCAGAAGCGGTTTGACACAAATTTCGTCAAGGCAACGGAAGAACAGCAGCTGGAAATTATGACAGACTTTGCTGACGGTAAAGTGGATATAAAAGGAATTAATTCTAAAGGGTTCTTTGCGTTACTGCGTTCGATGACTCTTGAAGGTGCATATTCTGATCCGTTATACGGCGGCAACAGAAATATGGAAGGCTGGAAAATGAAAGAATATCCTGGAGCGATCGCGTCCTACGCCAATATGATTGAAGAAGATAAGTTTGTGAAAATGGATCAGGTCAGCCTGACAGATTACCAGCCAAAATAAATGAAGAGAAAGGGAGTACAGAATGGTAAAAACATTAGAAAAAGTAGATGCAGTCATCGTCGGTTCAGGATGGGCCGGTGGAATTACGGCGGCTGAACTGACAAAAAAGGGATATAAAGTCGTCGGACTTGAAAGAGGGCATGCACAGGACCGGCAAGATTTCGTCGGGTCGAAAGATGAACTGCGCTACGATGTCCGGAAAGTCATGTTCCAGGAACTGAACAAGGAGACATTGACCATCCGCAATACGCTGAAAGAAACAGCGACACCAAACCGCAGTAATGATACGAATGCGATCAACGGAACAGCTACTGGCGGTTCGGGTGTACACTGGAACGGCATGGTGTATCGCTGGCTTCCGACTGATTTTGAAATCCGCACCAAAACTGTGGAAAAGTATGGCGAAAAGATTATCCCAAAAGATATGCAAATGCAGGACTGGGGGATTACATATGATGAGCTTGAGCCCTACTATGATCAGTTTGAAAAAACAGCCGGTATTTCCGGCGAACCGGATCCGTTGCGTCCGGGTCAGCGGTCAGATGATTACCCGACACCGCCGATGAAAGAAACGGATATCATCCGCACGTTTACGAAAGCAGCAAAAGAATTAGGCTATCATCCGTACCGCATACCTTCTGCTAATATTTCAGAAACGTATACGAATCCTGACGGCGAAACAATCAATGCATGTGTGTACTGCGCATTTTGTGAAGCGTTCGGCTGTGACTTCGGAGCGAAAGCCGATCCAATTGCCACGGTGCTGGCTACTGCTCATAAAACCGGTAACTATGAATTGCGCAATAACGCGTACGCCGTTCGAATCGAACACGAGAACGGGAAAGCTGTCGGTATTAAATACGTAGATACTGAGACCGGTGAAGAATTCATCCAGCCTGCAGACCTGGTTGTCGTGGCGGGCTTTACGTTTACAAATACCCGTTTAATGCTTTTATCCAAAATAGGGAAGCCGTATAATCCGGTTGACGGAACT
The DNA here is from genome assembly GCF_002109365.1 of Sporosarcina sp. P37. NCBI lineage: Bacteria > Bacillati > Bacillota > Bacilli > Caryophanales > Caryophanaceae > Sporosarcina > Sporosarcina sp. P37. The sequence continues at coordinate 898,129 of NZ_CP015349.1, read as the reverse complement.
GGTGTCATCGGCAGTCATTTGACGGCGCACCAGCGCAACTTGACACATACGCGCGTTCGCGGATTCTTTGATGAGAAAAAATTCAATCGCTATGCAGGAACGGGTGCACTAGGCGTAACACTGGATGATTTCAATATTGAGCAGCTCGATCATTCGAAACTCGATTTCCTTCATGGTTTCTGTTTGCGTACTTCCCAAAGAGGAGACAGACCGATTACGAATAACCATGTTCCCGCAGGCGTACCGTCTTGGGGCAAGGAGTTTAAAGATAAATCGATCTTCTATGCAAACCGCCGTATAGACGTCCAGCAGCAAAATGGCGCACTTGCTTGGCGCGAAAATTATATGGATTTGGATCCGACATATACGGATATTTTCGGTGATCCATTATTGCGTGTCACCGCCAAATTCCATGACCAAGACCGTAATATTGTCAGATATGCCCACCAAAAGGCAAAAGGCTTGCTTGAGCAAATGGGTGCAGATCATATTACTGTTCCCGAAATAACGGACGAAACAGAATTTGATAAGACTTCACTTTCCGATCATACTGGCGGCGGTGTTATTATGGGAGATAATCCGGAAACGTCAGCAGTGAATAATTATTCGCAAGTTTGGGATATGCATAATTTATTCGTAGTCGGAGCTTCTGCATTCCCTCATATGGGCAGCTCCAATCCGACAGCGACAGTCGGTGCCCTGGCTTACCGGGCTGCGGAAGGTATGCTGAAGTTCCTCGAAAATGGCGGAGGTCAGCTGATTCCCAATAAGGATAAAGCAAAGGCGTAAGGTAAACGAATAATTACTCAATGGAGAGAGGGCATGACATGCTCTCTCTTTCTTCTATACATAGTAAAGTGAGGAAAGATATCTATGAAAATACGTTCACTATTCATCCTCCTGGCAGCTGTTTTGTTCTTAAGTGCCTGCACTGATAAAATTGAAATGAACAGATCCGAGAAGATTCCGGATTTTGACTATACAACGCAAGATAATAAAAAACTCGGACTGGATGATTTGAAAGGCGACTGGTGGATTTCTTACTTCTCCTATACGAACTGCACGACGGTATGTCCTAGAACAACTGCCGCTATGGTCGGTATTCAGGAAGAATTGAAAAGCGCAGGCTTAACGCCTCCTATTATTTCATTCAGTATTGACCCTGAACAGGATACGCCTGAAGTCTTGCAGGAATATGCGGAAGATTATGGAGCGGATACAGATACGATGACTTTCTTAACAGGCTATTCTTTTGAAGAGATTCAAGATCTGTCGGTGCATACGTTTCAGGCAGTACTAGAAAAAGGTGCGCTTGATCAGCGTTCACACAGCTTTTTCTTTTACTTGATCAATCCCGACGGTGAGATAGTGAAACAATATAATGGCATGAGTGATGCAGAAAATGATTTGCTGGTGGCAGATTTGAAGACCGTAGCAGGAACGCAGTAATGGAAGCTTTTCCAGCCGGCCGAAATAGAAATAAATCCCTCTATTATCCTGTAGAGGGATTTAAAATATTTGAAAATATGGATAATTGGAAGCGGTTACTCTATAATAGAAAAATAGAAAGAGGAGGGATATGGATGAATGTTCCATTAGTATTGACACATTTTCTGGACCGGGCAGTTTCGTTGTATGGCAATAAGGAAGCGATATTCGGAGAACATGGACGCTCGTATACATACGCGCAGTTATCCGGCAGAGTGAATCAGCTGTCACGGGGGTTGCGTGATGCTGGCGTGAAACAAGGAGATCATGTGGCGTATTTATGCGGAAACAGTGTTGAGATGCTGGAAGGGTTTTACGGATTATACCAGACAGGCAGTGTCATGGTGCCGCTCAATACACGGCTGAAGCCTGAGGATTATGCTTTTATTTTAAATCATAGCGAGTCGAAATTATTATTTGTAGATCAAGAACTTTATCATCTCATTCAACCGATCGAGCACTCGCTCGAAACGGTGGAGAAAATTATTGTACATTATAAATCAGACGAAAATTCCACTATAGATTATGATCAATGGCTAGTCTCTTTCTCTGATGAACCGTTCGCACGGGCGGATGTGCAAGAAGACGATGTGTGCAGCTTGCTCTATACGAGCGGTACAACTGGTAATCCAAAAGGGGTTATGCTGACGCACCGCAATAATTACTTGCATGCGATGAGCGCAATGCATCATTTGCGTGTGACCGATGAAGACGTATTGCTTCATGTGCTGCCAATGTTTCATGTGAATGGGTGGGGGTCTCCATTTTATTATACGGCGAACGGAGCATCTCAAGTATGTTTCCGCAAAACATCGCCGCAGACAATTATTGATGCAATACAAAAATACAAAGTAACAATTTTGCATATGGCACCGGCCGTGTTAAATTCGATTTTCCAGTATTGCGAGGAGCATAAGCCAGTATTTGATCATCAGATTCGGGTCATTGTTGCAGGGTCTGCTCCGCCGCCATCGTTCATTTCACGCGTGGAACAAGAGCTTGGCTGGGAATTCATTCAGGTGTACGGCATGACAGAAACATCTCCGCTCAGTCTGTTCTCTGGCATCCGTTCGACGGTGGCACATTTGCCGGACGACAAGAAGATAGAGTTGAAGGCGAAAGCAGGCTATTCAATGATTGGCGCGGAAGTTCGTATAGTCGATGACCATGGGGATGAAGTGGCGCATGACGGTCAGCAGGCCGGAGAAATTGCGGTGCGCAGTCATGGCGTCATGAAAGGCTATTGGAAGAATAAAGAAGCAACGAACGAAGTGTTGCGTGACGGCTATATGATGACGGGCGACATGGGAACAATCGATGAACACGGCTACGTGAATATCGTCGACAGAAAGAAAGACGTCGTCATCAGCGGCGGGGAGAATATCTCGTCGATAGAAGTAGAAGGTGTGCTTTACGATCATCCCGACGTTCTAGAAGCAGCTGTGATTGCGGTTCCGCATGAGAAGTGGGGAGAAACACCGCATGCGTATATTGTGCTGCGCACCGGTGCAAGAGCCACCGAGCAGGATATTATCGATTTTTCCAGATCGAATCTGGCGCATTTTAAAGCAGTGACGGGTGTGACGTTTGTCGATGCACTACCAAAAACTGCTTCAGGAAAGATATTGAAAGTGCAAATCCGTGACGATTACTGGGACAAGGCAGGAAAGACAGGCCGCAAAGTAAATTAACCATATGCCAGGCATTCTTTCGTTCTTAGAAGAACGGAAGGGTGCTTTTTCTATGCTGGGGAAAGACTTTTTGCCGACTCTGCACTAGATTCATTCCTTGCCGAAAACATTTTGAAAAACTTTTGAAACTTTTTTCCGATTCCTCCGTCTGTACGGTGCGCAAATGATTATAGGGGGATTCACATGAAGAGAATATATAGCTGTGTACTGTTACTTGCGAGCCTGATCTTATTTATAATGGAGGATAGGGCAAAATGGAATCTTAATGAAACACCGTTATTCCATGAGCAATCAGCCGCAGCATTTGCGGAAACAGTGCAAAGTAACCCGTCCGTCACAGACAGAGAATTTGAACGGGTGCTGACACTGCAAAACAACCAGCCAATTTATATGAAGCAAGACAATCTCATTCCAATCGGTGAACTGAAAGCGAATCAGCCGATTGCGGTTACTGATGAAGATGAAGAGTATTATGAAATTCGATTTGGCAAAATGGCGGCTTTTATTCGTAAAGGGCAAGCAACGGTAAAAGAAAATGTACTGCAAGTGCCTTTGCATACGGATTCAGGTGCTGTCAAGACAGAACGGCAAACGCCGGTTTACTCGAAAGCCGATGTGGAAAGTGAAGTCTTTCTGCAATTACAGGCAGGATATCGATACCCGATCGTGCAGCAGGAGGGGGAGTGGTACACGATCCAAATCGGAGAGCGTGCAGGCTATATTCATAAGCCGTCAGTGGCACTTGACGAAGGAGTTCCTGTCCTGCTGTATCATCAGGTGTTGCCGCGTAAATTGATGAAAACAGAGATCAGCACCATTTCATTGGAGAACTTCAAGAAGCAGATGGCCTATTTGGCAGACAGACAATTTACAGCACTGAACTCAAAGGAGTTGTATGATTACTTGGAAGGACGTCTGATTGTTCCGGAGAAATCAGTAGTGATTACGTTTGATGACGGATTATTATCATCGAAAAAATATGCCTATCCTGTTCTGAAACAGTACGGATTCACTTCTCCTCACCATATCATTTCAGCTCGTTTAGATAGAGGAAAAGGCGCACCGGCGTTTGATGGCGGTGGCCTCCTGAAATATCTGAATGCTGAGGACCTGCAAGAAATGAACGATGTGTTTCAATTTGAAGCTCATACATGCGCACTACATGAGCTCGGTACAGACAGCGGGGCAGGTGTGGTTTTTGAACACTCGCAAGAAGAAATCATCGAAGACTTACTGGCAAACTTGCAGCATGTGCCTTCAGCAGTTTCTATAGCGTACCCGTATGGTCAATATAATGAAGAGTTTATCGCGGCCGCAAAAGAAGTAGGATTATTAATCGGTTACACGACAGTGGAAGGGTATGCCAATAGAGAGAAGTCTAATTATGAAGTGAATCGCTTTGGTCTGACAGAAAAAAGGTCATTTGAAGATTTTGTACAGTATGTTGACGGAGATATGAGATGGCCATAGAAAAGAGTGTGTAACGAAAATGAATGAAATGGATCAAATAATGAATGAGCATTCGCGCTATTTGGTGCGTATTGCGTATTTATACGTAAAAAACTGGTCAACCGCGGAAGATGTGGTGCAGGAAGTATTCGTTACGTACTTCCAGAAAAGCGATCAGTTCCGCAATGAGGCATCTATTAAAACATATTTAACGAAAATGACAGCCAATCGTGCGAAAGATTATTTGCGCTCCTGGAAGCATAAAAAAGATGTGGTGTTCGAAACCATTTTTGTTTCGTCCAAAAGTTCAGAACAACAATTATTGGAACAGGAGCAGCTGGCCTCACTTGAAAAGCATCTGTTCCAGCTGCCGCTCAAGTATCGTGAACCGCTGCTTTTATATTATTATGACGAGCAATCGATCGCAGACATTGCAGAATTTCTCGGGTTGAATGAAAATACCGTCAAAACCAGGTTACGCAGGGCAAAGCTGCAGCTTAAAGAGTTTTTCGCGGAAGAGGAGGCAGAAACTTATGAACGATTTTAAACGCAAGCTGGACCAAATGATGGGAGACACAACGGAACAGGAACGCCGGATCAAACAACGGGTGCATGAAAACCTTCAGCCTCCGCGGAAGAGAACATTCTCCTGGCAGGCACTGCTCGTCACGGCCGCTCTGCCGGCAGTCGCCTTGCTGCTGGTGTTTAATCTGATCTCGGACAATCAGCTGTCTTCTGATCAAGGACCGGGCACACCGTATGATCCGCTCGATGATATGGCACAAATTTCTGCACTGCAAAAGAAGAATCAGTTATCGAACGTTGATTATGAAGAATTCGCCAATTTGCCCGAAGTGAAGAATGTTGACAAATTATTGTTTATAGACAGTGAAGCATTTTCATTGCAGTGGAGTACCGATACATTTCATACCGTGATTGAGCGGAAGGCAGATATGTACGATGCTATTGTCTATGAACCGGGGGATATCGTCCGCACACTGACGAATACGAGCAGTCATTTGCCGACATATGCGGGGGTTTACTATGAAATAGTGGCGGTTCCGGGAGATCGTGTCGTGCTGAAAGACGGTCAGCTGAAAATCAATGGCAATAAATTATCATCTGACTTGATGAAGCGCTACGAAGAGAACAACGTCACGATTGCAGGCGGATACGACCAGCTTTTGAACGCGCGGGAATATTTATTGCTGAATCATTTCCCGGCTGAAGGCACCGTGCAAGGGGCTACGATTACACCTGTCCATAAAATTTTCGGGGAAGTCGTAGGTCTTGCAACGGAAGAAGGCACTGATTCCATCTATATGGATTATCTGACAGACCGGCTGCAGGCGGACTATACACCAGAGCAATATTTTGATTTGTATTTATACGATCAGCTGCTGAACGGAAATAAATTACCCGGATCTGCCGCATTTGCACAATCCACCAGGGTGGGCGAACTGTTCCTGGAAGCTGCCTATCGACGGGCAACGCCGCTGTCTGCGAATCAGACAGAACTTCGCTATCACTATGGGCGTGAAGGCGTGGCGGAGATTGTATTTACTATGGGAAGAAATACAGACTCCGAACCGTGGACAGTAAAAGACTGATTTCAATGAAATGAAAGGGGGTGATGCCGGCATCTCTCAACAAAACCAGGTTGGGCAACTGTTCAATACAAGCCGTCAACCAGCCGCTCGCGCAATAGAGCCTGCCTGGTTTTCGTTATATCTACAAAGGCATAACAGACAAAATGGGGCATATCATAAAGAGGATACCGGGCCGGCATCACTTCAGCACAAAGCCATCAACCAACCGCTCGCTATATAGAGCCGGTCCGGTGTTCTTGCATACAAGTTTCACTTTAGCCTCTCCTGATTGCTTTAAGAGATGCATGATGAAACACCATTCGTGTATACTCAACACAGGAGATGATACTATGGCAATCAGCAGAAAAGACTACTTACAGAAAATCATTCGATTACATGAACGCTTGATTATAGCGTCAGAAGAATATGAAGGCATATCCGAAGAATTCATTGAAAAGCAAGAGCTTGATATTCCCGCAATGAAAGAACAATGGCTAGTGAAAGTGGAAGAGTTCAAGCAAATACTGGCAGACATGAATGCCCTGGAAATTCCGAATGCATTTCAGACAGAAGGCAAGGAGCTGCAAGAAGCATACGCAACATTCGTCAGCTGTGTGGAAGAGAAGACAGAGAAGTTCAGTGTAGAGGCTATGGAGAATGGCGTGCTGGATGCACTTCAGTCAAAAGAAATGCATGCTGCGGAGGATATGGAAGAGTTGATTGAGAGTATGTTTGAGAAGTGAGATGGTCGAGTGAAAGTACATGGGAAAAAGAATCATAATTATTCGATGTAAACTGTAAGCATAATGTGCTTGCAGTTTTTTTTACGGATTCATTTAAACAGATAAGGGTGAATAGGTATGTGGTGCTGCCTGGCTGCGGGCAGTTATTATCACAGCAAGTCCCGGAAGCCCAAACTTGGGGGAATCTGTTCATTGATTACTTTTCCAAAAGATGTTAAAATCCACTCAGTTAACGATTTCTTAAAAATACGCTATGATTTGTTCGGCTTACTTTTCAATATCAGCAGTGTGCAGGACAGAACTTCCCGTCTCAATACTTCCAGCCATATCAATTTTTTCTGTGACATGTATAATGGATACACAACTAAGAAGCAGGAGGCACTATATATGAGTACTACAAAAATCATGACAGAAATAAAGAAGCTGATAGAAAAAGATCCGTCGCTTGCGATCAGCGAATGGCAGGGTACTTGCCGATATGTTGTAGGGGAAATGATCTCGCTGGAAACGAAAGACTTGCAGGAGATTGACCTGCAGGGGATTGCGCAGCCTGGAGAAAAACAAGTGATGCCGATTGAATTATTAATTGCGGCAGCAGCTACCAGTTTCGGTGTGACATTTCATTTGGAGGCCCATCAGCAAGGCGTCACGGTAGATTCAGCAGAAATCGTCTTTAATGGAATATGCGACAAAGCGCCATTTTTGGGAATTAAAAGCGGGGACAGCGGTATTACCAAACCGATGATCAGCCTGTCTGCAGAGTCAACAACGAATAAAGGACATCTTTCTGAAATTGCGGCGATTGCAATCGAGCGTTCGCCAATCCTTTCCAGTTTGAAAGAGAAGGTTATATTGCATATTAAGTGATGTTCGGCATTGCATATACTCACACAAACATACGCCTTCTCCCTGTTACGCTATACAAGGGGAAGGCGTATTTATTTCATTTATAATCAGGCATTTTTCTCTAGAGCTTTTGCGGCTACATTACCGCCTTCTTTTAAGTACTTGATCATACCTTCCGCTGCACGGTAGGCGAATGCCCCAATTGTAACAGTCGGGTTATAGTTACTGTTATGCGGGAATGAGGAGCCGCCCACAACAAACAGGTTTTCCATATCCCACATTTGTGAATACGTATTGACTGCGGAATTTTCAGGAGAAGCCCCCATGATTGCACCGCCGAAGAAGTGGTCCGTGTAAAATTTATGGTCGAACACGATATCATCTTTTACGACATCGACATTTATTTTGTCCGCGCCCATTTCTTTCATGATTTCTTCACAGCGCGCTACACCGGCTTTTGCCCGGGCGATATCCTGTTTTGCATAAGTAACAGTAACGCGAAGAAGAGGATTGCCAAGCGCGTCTTTATACGTCGGATCCAGGTCCATATAGGATTCTTTGTTTGGCAAGAAGCCGCTTTGGGCTGTGATGAATAAATTACGGTTAAAATATTTTAATGATTGCTTCTTAAATTCTTTACCCCAGCCCGGCGTGCCTTCAGGAACCGAGTTATGCGCAATCGGACGTGTTCCAAGCTGACTGTAGTGCACTTCGTAACCGTGCAGGAAGTCGAGATTCGTATGGTCTTCATTGTCGCCGCTGAAATCATCGATCGTTGCACCGAGTCCGCCTGTGCCCATAAAGTTGTTAAACTTTTTATTGTCAAAGAATCCGCGTGCACCGATATAGGTCGACAGATTATTAAAGTGGCCTGTAAAGTTCTTCCCGATGATCCCCTGACCGGTTACCGGATCATACGGCTTTCCGATTTTGGATGTCAGAAGGAGCTTTGTGTTGGTGAAAACAAAACCTGCAAGCACCACGAGATCAGCAGGCTGCTCGAATTCTTCACCTGTTGTCGTATCCGTATACACTAGCCCGTTCGCTTTTTTGCCGTCATGACTTACGCGGCTGACGAAGGCATCATTGCGGATTTCCATCTTGCCGGTTTTCCTTGCTGTTGCTAGCACCGTACCGATTGGATCACCTTTTGCACCGAAGTCACAGCCGTATTCTTCACAAAATGCACAGTATACACATCCGTTGATTGTTTCCCCGTCTGGATTGGTATACGTTTGAGAAGCGTTAGCGGACGGAATGCGATACGGATGATAGCCAAGAGCTTTCGTTGCATCCATGAATAAGCGAATGTTCGGTGTTTCTTTCATCGGTGGATTTGGGTATTTATCGGAACGAGGGGGACCAATCGGGTTTTCTTCACCTGAAATGGCCGCTGTTTTCTCGTATTTATCATAATAGGGCTCGAGCTCGTCGTATGTAATGCCCCAGTCCTGCATCGTCGACTCTTTTGGGATTTTCTCTTTGCCATAGCGCTCGACTGTTTTACTGTAAATCTCGAAATCATATGGCAGCCAACGGAAAGCCATGCCGTTCCAGTGGACACCTGCGCCGCCTGTATGGTTTCCAAGGCGTGCATTCATATTATTCCGTACAGGCATTGCCTCTTTACTCATTGAGTTTCGCGATGTAATTGTATCTTTATTAAGTTCTTGCATGAGGTCATAACGCTTGGAATAGCGTAATTCATCTTTTGTTCCGATAAAGTCTTCGTGCTTTTTGTTTTTACCCCGTTCCAGCACGACGACGTTATATCCTGCTTTCGTCAGTTCCGCTGCCGCAATTCCTCCGACCCAACCGGAACCGACGATGACCGCATCTACTTTTTCTAATTTTTTTACCATTGCATGTCCTCCTTATCGTTCATTTCTTAATGTCCTTGATAGTCTCTTAAACTGACTGGATCCATCTTTTGGAACTCGTCCAGTTCAATTACATTTGCATAGGAAGCTACAGCACCCGGGAATTCCTTCATCTTCCAGCCTTCCATATTCACGTTCCCTCCATAAAGTGGATCGCAATAAGCGCCTTCCAATGTTGCCTGTTTCAATAAAATGAAGAACTCTGATGCCTTTACGCCTTTCATAGCGACTTTGTTCGCTTCAAAATCAGTCATAATCTCGATTTGCTGTTCTTCGCTTGCTTGATCAAATGTGACGTTAAAGCGTTTTTCGCTTTCTTCGTCCATTTTACGAAGACCAAGCAAGAAAATGCTGCCGCGGTCCAAAATGGATTGTTCACCGCCTGGACCTGCTGTTTGATCGGCTTCTTTCAAATCTACTGCGTACGGGCTGTGGCGGTAGTCACGCCCGTTAATGCCCCAGCGGCCTGCCAGTTGTTTGTCGATATAGTAGGGGACACCCAGTTTGATTGCACCCGGGCCAAGTTCATCCTCCGGGAGAATTTGTTCTGTGGAGGCCATCAATACTTTAAAATCCTGATGACGCGTGAAGAATTGTCGTGCCTGTGTAACTTCCAGTGCATTATTGCTGTCATTTCCAGCTGTTTGGTTATCTGTTTTATTGTTTTTCTTATCCAATCCGCCTGTCAGAAGACCTCCAAACAGTGATCCCCCCACAAGTCCGCCAGCAACTAACCCAGTGTTCTTCAGGAAGTTTCTTCGGCCCATGTCTTGCTCATGCTGCGGTTTGTTATTCACATCTTTCGGTGGCTGATGATCTGCCATCATAATCCCTCCTCATACATAATAAATGAAATATAATTTCGCTTGGTAAAGCATACACACTTATGTTTACCCAAAATCCTTTCATTTAGACAGATTCATACTATACATCTGTATTTTTTTCAGTTTTTGATATAAAGTAATGAAAAAATAAAAGCTGCAGCGCAGGTGACGTCAATAGAAGCGTGCTGCACTGCGCTGAAAATCCTGCAATTTTATTGGAATGGGGAAGAGTGTGGAGAATGTATAAACGGGTATTTGAGAGATAGACTGGAAAATGAAGTTATGCATATAAATGAAGGAATGTGTATTCCTTCGTTTCGGCATACTATGATTAGGGAGGATGTTCATGAAATTAAGAGCAGCTTTATTTCTTTGCGCTGTCACACTCATGCTCAGCGCATGCAATCATACAATCGAAACGAATATGTCCGAGATGATGCCCGATTTCAAATTTGTCACCCAAGACGATGAACCGCTCGGCCTGGAGGATCTGAAAGGGGACTGGTGGATTGCATATTTCTCCTATACAAACTGTGAGACCATCTGTCCGCGCACGACTGCTAATATGGTCAGTATTCAAGAGGAGTTAAAAGAAGAAGGTTTGACACCTCAAATTATCTCGTTTGGCATTGACCCGGAGAGGGATACGCAGGACGTGCTGAAAAACTATGCCATGGATTATGGAGCTGATCTTAGTACCATGAGTTTTTTAACCGGTTATGATTTTGAAACAGTCCGGGATCTTTCCATGAATACGTTTCACTCCATATTGGAAAAAGGTGCACTGGATCAGCGTGCACACAGTTACTTCTTTTATTTAGTCAGTCCAAAAGGAGAAGTGGTGAAAAAGTACGATGGCATCACGAAGAGCCAAAATGAATTGCTCGTGGAAGACGTGAAGACCGTGTCAGGAAAGTAAGACAAGCAGCCGTTATGCTTCGGTTCTGATACCCGCTGAATAACGGCAAAGGAGCTGCCCGGAAAAGTCACAAAGACTTTACGGACAGCTCCTGTACTGTTTTTTCGTTTACCATTTTGGCACGCCAACGTGGCTTTCGACCCACTCTTCACTGTAATGAATCGTTGCGTTCGCCTGATGCAGCGGCACAACTTTAAAGCGGTTCTGCTGATTCCTGATGACACCTGTCGGGAAAAACCGCGGGTCATCGATTGTCACTTCCGTCAGGTCGCCTGTTTGTTCCTTCGTCACTGACAATCTGGCAATCCCGCCAAAATTCGTGTAATCAAACGGCTGGGCAGAGTAGAAGTTGCCGAGCGAGAAGAAAACTTTTGTGTTGCCGACTTCACCATAGCGCTGCAGTACATGCGGGTGATGCCCGAAAATGACATCGGCACCTGCATCTGAGACGAATTGCGCGAGGTCAGCCTGGTCTTCCGAGGTTTCTAAATGATACTCCGGACCCCAGTGCAGCGACACAATCGTAACGTCCACCAGCGGCTTCATCTCTTGGATTTCATTTTCTATCCGATCCCGGTTGATATAGTTGACCAGGTATTCTTTGTCCTGCAGGTCGAGTGTAATATTAGTTCCGTACGTATATGCCAATACACCAATCTTGATGCCATTCACATCAACAATTCGCTGAGTCTTACGGTCTTTGAAAGATTCATAAGCCCCGACATACGGCATCCCGAACTCTTGCGCGTGTTCAATAGATTTCCGCACCCCGATTTCACCTTTGTCGAACGTATGGTTATTGGCAAGAGTAATCATATCGACACCTGCGTTTTGCAGATCAGGAATGATATGCTTAGGACTGTTGAATTTCGGATACGTGGACAGTCCAAGTTCCGTTCCCCCCGGCATGGATTCCTGGTTTGCCAGCAGGAAGTCGATTCCGGTCATTTTCTCTTGTACCGCTTCAAAGGCAAAGTCGAAGCTTGGATATGTATAGATGGGATTATGCAGCAGCACATCTCCAACCATCCCGATTGTCGCTGTACTGATGGAGGTCTTTTCTATTTTTTGTTCTGTTTCGACTTCCGTTACGGCCTCTGCCGAAGTCACCGCTGAGTCTTTACTTGCGTTTTCTTGCGGTCTGTCAGAAAGCGCATATTCTCTGGAATTCCAGTCTTGCCATAAAATTACGCCTCCTGCAATCCAAATAACCAGTAATGAAGCGACAAGCCATTTTCTTTTCAAAGTAATCTCTCCATGTCAATTTGTCGGGTTTTCCATATTCCGCCTATATAGCCTAAACATAGCACACTATTCGCGCGCTAACCATTGAATCCGGCAATTGTAACAATAAATTAATATTGGAAAATAAAATGTTACAAAAAACATCAGGCTTCGAAATCTTCTTAAGAGATCGAAGCCTGATGTGCTTTCTATAAGTGGTTATAAATCTACTTTTGCGCGTTTGATTGCGATATCCGAATCTTCCCCGCCAGTCTTTTTCTTTGACCAGATCGTTGCAAGAATAGGGCCCGAAATATTATGCCAGATTGCACCCCATACACTTGGCAGGGCGGCAAGCGGTCCGAAATGGGCAGTTGCGAGTGCGACGCCGAGACCGGAATTTTGCATGCCGACTTCGAGTGAAATCGCACGTCTGTCGTTTTCATTCAAACCAAGCAATAACGCAATGAGATAGCCGAGCAGGAGCCCCAGTCCGTTATGCAGGAATACTGCGATAAACACAATTACTCCTGAACTTGCGACGTTCCCGCCGTTGGCAGACGTCACAGCAGCCACGATGATGAGAATCGCAGCGACGGAGATAATTGGAACGACGGAGACGCTTTTTGCGACAGCCCCGGGAAAGAACCGCTGAATAAGCAGTCCCAGAACAATTGGTATGATAATGACCTGAACGATGGATTTAAACATCGACATGGCATCAACCGGAAGCCATTGTCCGGCCAGCACTAACAATAATAACGGCGTGACGATTGGCGCGAGCAATGTGGAAAGTGAGGTCATCGCGACTGATAACGCAAGATTTCCTTTTGCCAGATAGACCATAACGTTGGATGCAGTGCCGCCCGGGACACAGCCGAGCAGCACAAGGCCCGCCGCTAATTCAGGAGGCAGCTTCAATAAGTACGCGATGCCAAATGCGATCAGCGGCATAACGACGAACTGGGCAGCGACACCGATGATGACCGGCAACGGATTCGTCACAACAATTTTAAAGTCAGCTGCGCGCAATGTCAGCCCCATTCCGAACATGACTACGCCGAGCAAAATCGTAATGTACGCGCCTAACCCCAAGAAAGGACCGGGGAACATGAATGCGATGACTGCGGTAATAATGACCCACACTGCAAAGTATTTCCCTGCGATGGAACCAATCATTTCAAGAACTTTCATAGCTTTGTCTCCGTGCTGTCAAGTGGAAGAATTTTATTTGGATTAAGCAGGTTGTCCGGATCGAGTGCCCGTTTAATCTTTTCCATCACAACTAGAGCAGCGCCGTGTTCTTGTTCCTGGTACTTCCGTTTGCCTGTCCCGACACCGTGCTCACCTGTACAAGTACCGCCTCGCTCCAATGCGTAGAGAACGATTTTTTCGTTCAGTTCGTCAGCCTTGGCAATTTCTTCAGGATTGTTCACATCCATCATTAAAAGTACGTGGAAGTTGCCGTCACCTACGTGGCCCACAATTCCTGCGGGCATATCGAGGGATTCTACTGTTTCTCGCGCGTGATTCACTGCATCCGCCAGTTCTGAAATTGGCAGGCAAACATCCGTCACCATCAGTTTCTTTCCGGGATGTGAATGGATGAATGCATAGGCAAGGTTATGGCGGGCTTCCCATAGCCGATTTCGCTCTGCGTTATCCGTTTCAAATGCCACATCTTCGCAATGATGATCGGCAACAATTTCTTTGGTGAATTCGACATCCTGCTGCAGCCCGGCTTCATTGCCATGGAACTCAAGGAACAGTGTGGGTTTTTCCTTATAGTTTGTTTCGCTGAATAGATTTACTTGTTTCATGGATGGCTCATCGACCAGTTCGACGCGTGCAATCGGGATGCCGGCCTGTAAAATCGATACAACCGCTTCCACTGCATCGTTTACAGTCGGGAAGGAAGCGCGTGCTGCTGTCGTGAATTCCGGAATTCCATAGACGCGTAATGTCAGCTCTGTGAAGCAGCCAAGAATACCTTCCGATCCAACGAATAATCCGTTTAAATGAAGACCGGATGCTGATTTTGCCGCTTTATTGCCTGTGTGGATTATGGTGCCGTCTGCCAGTACGACTTCTAGATCACGGACCTGATCACGCATGATCCCGTATTTCACGGAAGTGGTTCCGCTTGCGTTCGTTGCTGCCATTCCGCCAAGTGTGGCATCAGCGCCCGGGTCGACAGAAAAGAACAAGCCGTGTTTTTTCAGTTCTTTGTTCAGCTGAGAACGAGTGACTCCGGGCTGTACAGTCACTAGAAAATCCTCAGCCTGCACACTGAGGATCTGATTCATATGGGAAAAGTCAATCGTAATGCCGCCGTTTTCCGGAATGACGTGACCTTCCAGACTGGAGCCAAGGCCGTATGGCGTGACGGGGACGCGGTGCTTGCTGGAGACGCGCATAACGTGACTCACATCTTCGGCGGATGAAGGGAATACCACGATATCCGGTAATTTCATTGTATGGTAAGACTCATCTTTTCCGTGAAGTTCACGCACGGTTTTATTGATAGTCACCTGTTCTTCAGTCAATACCTCTCTTAAGGCTTGAATAATAGTTTCTGTTGCTGCTGTCATAGTTGATCTCCCCTTAAATGATGAATTGGTTGTATCACGCACAGTTTTGCTGGCTGACATGCGGTTGCTATAGATACAGTTATTATTTTATTATACTTAATTATCAGAATAGCACAAAGGTTATTTTATTAAATTCAGGTATTCTGCCTGTGAAGTTACCCGGTTTTTACATGTGAAATGACAGAATGCTGAAAACATTATAGTGGCTTGTTCTAAGGCCTATCAGACTTACAGTGCATTTTCATATGAATAAGAGAATGAAAAAATACAAGTGGCCACTTATTTTGTTCATTCTGCATCTGCACGTGATGTATAGGTTTTGGCTGAGGAGAGTGAAAAAATGAATACTATTGTTTTTGTGGAAACTACGAAAAGTGGTTCGAGCAGGGAAGCGATAAAAGCTGCGGATAGAATGGGCTATGTGACGGTTTTGCTGACGGAGAATGTGAAATTCATCGATCAGAGACTGGAATTCCCAGACGTCACGGAAATGATCCACGTAAGTGAATTGACGGAGGAGCAGATTCGCGCGAATATCCGCCTCTTACAGAAGCAGGGACGCAAGATTAAAGGGATTTTCAGCTTTGTAGATCCGTTTGTATCGATGACGGCATTGCTCATGAATGAATTATGTCTGTCGAAGATTTCAGGGGAATCCTACAGGAAGATGGAAGATAAAGTGCTGACCAGAACCGCACTGGCTGATAATCCAGTAACACCGATGTTTGCTGTTTATAATCCGGAAAATAATCTGCAGCAGTTTATCGCAGAAGAACACCGCTTTCCGCTCATTATTAAGTCCCCGTTATCGAAAGCGTCAAGGGATGTCTATCTGGCAGCAGACAAAAAAGAAATGACGACGATGATGAGGCGGATGCTGAAACTGTATCCAAATCAGAACATTGTAGTAGAAGAGTATTTGGATGGACCGCAATATTTGGTGGAGCTAGTCGTTGATCATGGCGAACTTCATATAGTCGCCGTAATCAAGCAAGATATTAAAAAAGAGTTGAAGTTCATTATCACGGGTTATGATTTTCAGCTCCAGCTCGAGAAAGAATTATATGCCACGCTTTATCAGGCGGTGGAATCTATTTGTCACGACTTGGGCGCAAAGCATGTGGCGTGCCATATAGAATTGCGCTATGTGCGGGGTAAATGGAAATTGATTGAGTTAAATCCGCGGATATCCGGCGGCGCGATGAACCGGATGATTGAAGAAGCATACGGTATTAACTTGATGGAAGAGACGTTAAAACTGTTTATGGGTGAAGAAGTTGACTTGAAACGAAAGCACGAACGTCATCTGTATACACACTACATTACTATCAGCACGTATGGATATCTATTGAAGGTAACAGGAAAGAATGCGGCGATGCGACAGGAAGGGGTGCGGGAAGTATATGTGAAACCCCGAAAAGGTGCCTATATGACACCGGCCGTTTCGATGGGAAGCAGATACGGATATGTTATGGCGACCGGCAATTCATCGCAAGAAGCTAAGAAAAACGCATTACAAGCCGCGAAAAATTTGAGGTTTTATATTGAACCTGAAGAGGAGAGATAGAGATGGTGACAGTAGGAATGTTGCATACAAGGAAACATCCGAAAAATGTGAGGAAAGCTTTTGCCTGTGCAGCGGTTGCTAAAATGGAAGGTGTTGGATTTTATTACTTTTCACCGAAAGATGTAAATTTTACCGCACGCCGGATTATGGGCTATGTCTATGAAAATGGCGAGTGGCTGCAGAAAGACCTGCCATTTCCGAATGTCATTTTCAACGCGGTGGGCATGAAAACGGATGAGGAAATAAAAGTCTATCAGCAGCTTAAAGATCTCATTCCGTTCACATCTTATTCAATCGGGAATAAAATGAATGTCTACAAACGGATTGAGAAAATGCCGGAGTTCGCAGATTACTTGATTCCGTCGATCACAATTGTGAATGCCGCTGAAGTGTTTGACGCGTTAAAAAAATATGAAAAAGTAATTGTAAAGCCTGTTTCCGGAAGTCAGGGGAGAGGTATCTGGTTTATTGAACAGGATGGGAAAAAGTACTGTACGATTTCAGGGGCAAAACACCAAACAATGAATAAAGAAGAACTGACGGAAGTTTTGCAGATGCTCATAAGTGATCAGGCGTATTTGGTGCAGCCGTATATTTTATGCCGGACAAAAGAAGGGAATCCGTATGATTTTCGGATACATGTGCAAAAAGACGGGCAGGGAAAATGGATGATTACAATCATTTATCCTCGAATTGGAGCCAAGGACAGAGTGACGAGCAATATTTCCCGCGGCGGCAGCATGGGCACGCTTTCATCCTTTTTAGAAAGGGAGTTCGAGGGGGAAAGCAGAAACATCCGAAAGATTTTACGAAAGTTTGCCGAACGGTTCACAAATGAATTTGAAAAATTATACGACGTTGAATTCGATGAGCTAGGAATAGATATTGGTGTCGATGAAAATCATAAGCTTTGGATATTTGAAGTGAATTGGAGACCAGGGAATGGCCAACTGGCGTTTGATGTAGCTAAAAATTTAATTCCGTATGCAGTTTATGTTGCTAATAAAGCAAAATAAGAGAATGTTTTAAATTAGCGCGTACACACCATTCAGTATGCTTCTATTGCAAACCCACAAGCAACTGCCTATCTCAGCGTCAATCTTTGTAATATATATAGGTAGAATGTGTTTATGACAATGGAAGGAGAGAAATCATGAATCATCCTGAATGCATATGTCTTTCGATGAAAAAACTGCTTGAAGAACAACAATGTCTTTCCAAACTGGGTGCCGATCTTCAATTTGTCTGCAAACGCTCCGTCCACGATACAATTCCTTTCAAACTTACAGGCTGCAAATTACACAAGCCGTTTGGCGCTTATTGCTCCGGCGTAAAATCACCATATTTCCGGGTAGAAAAAGTAGATATTGAGACGTGCTGCGCATTATTGACCATACTTGAAGGTGTGGATATGGAGGGGTATCCGACTGACTCCTGTACAGAACTTTATTCACTTCGGAAAACAAAGAAATGTATTATTGTGAACTTGAATTGTTTTTGCGCTATCACACCACTGCCGCCTTCCTTAGTAAACAAACCACTGCCTATTATTGAGCCGAAGAAATAGACATCCTCCGCATGCAGTGCTGGAATTTTCTTAAATTAATAACAGAAGAGATTACTCTGATCGCGGCATGAAGCGGCAACCAAATAAAAAACCTGGCAATTTTGCCAGGTTTTTTGCTTTATAGAATAAAAACATACACCGGAATTCCGCTTACGTACATCTGAATGAATCAATCTTCTGTAAATCCAGTCCATAATATTCCCATCGATAATGACGCGGATCCCATCGGTAACCAGCAATGGAGGTTCTGCCTACAAATGTTGGATAGTACCAGAATCCTTTATTTCGAGACGTCCATACATACGTGTACCTGTACAGACAGCCTGCTATGCCGCCCGGATCCACAGCCCGTAATAGGGAATCCGGATAACTTGGCGTCTGGCTCGGCGGTGCGGATGTAGGTGCACTTTGCTCAGGGCGCTGGCCGCCATGCTGTCCCGGATAGCCGTGTTGATCTCCGTGATGTCCGCCGGGATAGCCATGCTGATTTCCGTGATGTCCGCCGGGATAGCCATGCTGATTTCCGTGATGTCCCGGAAAATTAGGCTGCGGCGGATATCCCGGGAATCCTGGGAATCCTGGCTGTCCGGGATAACCATGCTGCCCTGGGTAGCCTGTTTGTCCGGGATACCCAGGCTGCTGCCCAGGATAACCATGCTGTTGCTGCCCCGGATACCCTGGCTGCCATGAATGGTTCGGCTGACTTGGCGGCGCATGGTACGGCCACCCTTGCTGCTGATATCCTGGTTGCTGCGGCTGGCTTTGCTGATGATACATTTCATATTGTGGCTGCTGTCCCGGATAACCATCGGGCAATTTAGGGTACCACATTTCTTCTTCCTGCTGACTCAAACCATCACTCCTTCAATTCTATTTGCACCTGCAGCGTCAGACGCATCGAAACGCATCGATCCGCTGCAAGTCAATCCCGATATACTCCCATCGGAATCTGTTTGCGTTCCATTGAAATCCTGCCACTGACTGTCGGCCGACGAATGTCGGATAGAACCAGAAACCGCGTCTCCTGGAAGTCCATACGTAGGTAAAGCGGTACAGGCAGCCCGAAATAGCACCGGGATCTACCGCAAACGTCTGGAATTCAGGATAGCTCGGGATTTGACTGGGCGGCGCGGTTGTAGGTGCAGCAGCCTGCCCGCCTTGCCCCGGCCGATTCGGTTGCTGCCCCGGAAAATTCGGTTGTGCAGGGAAAGTCGGTGAACTTGGGAAACCCGGCTGTGGCGGGAAACCTGGTGAACCAGGGAAACTCGGCATGCCCGGAAACCATTGGGATCCAGGAAACCCTTGTGAACTTTGCTGCCCTGGAAACCACGATTGCCAAGGGGAAAATAATTGTGCCGTCGCGAAGCCTTGATACTCGTTTTCTTGCCAAGATTGCGCCGGGTATTGCGAATACCACATATACTCATCTTGCGGATTCAAATGATAACGCCTCCTTTTCTATTCGTTTTATCATATGCAGCCTGTTGGTCATTTGACCTTATCCTCTCTTCATTCGTCAGCTGTGTTAAACTATAGGAAAGGAAGTGGAACAAGATGAATGAAAATAAACCTCATATTTTAGTAGTGGATGGAATGGCGTTATTGTTCCGTTCGTTTTTTGCGACGGCACACAGCGGACAATTTTTCCGCAATGCATGGGATGTGCCGACGAATGGCGTCCAGGGATTTGCGCGGCATACGATGAGTGCCATCTCCATTTTTCAGCCGACTCATTTGGCGGTGTGCTGGGACATGGGAGCGAAAACATTCCGCAATGACCTATTTGCAGACTATAAAGCACACCGGCCGGCTCCTGCACCCGAATTGGTTCCGCAGTTCGACATGGCCAGAGAAGTATCTGAAGCTTTGGGATGGAAGAGTTACGGGATTCCGAATATGGAAGCGGATGATCTAATCGGTTCGTTGATTGAGACATGGAAAGGTGAAGCGAAGCTGACGGTAGTTTCGGGCGACAAGGATTTACTTCAATTATTGCAGCCTGATGTTTCGATTGCGTTGACGAAGAAAGGATTTACACAGTACGACGAATACAATGAAGCGCGCTTCGTTGAGGAATATGGAATTACACCATCACAATTCATTGATATGAAAGCATTCACGGGAGACGCGAGTGACGGTTATCCCGGTGTAAAAGGAATTGGGCCAAAGACGGCGCTGAAGCTGATTCAGGAGTACGGTTCAGTGGATGGTGTGCTTGCGGCACGGGAAGAATTAACTGCAGGTATTCAAAAGAAGCTGGCAGCCGATGGAGGCATGCTGATGATTTCGAGAGAGCTTGCCGCCATCCATTGTGAAATTATCATCGATGATCCGCTTGAAGAGCTGGTCATTCCTGAGTTCACGGCTGACACGGCAGCCATCATGGAAGAGCAGGGCTACTCCATGATCGCAAAACAGGGGCTGGCTGTTTCACCGTTTTGATGGTTCGATTTTGATGAACGTCACGATTTTTTGATTGATGCCGTAGGGAATGGACCGGACACGGCTATCGCGATTTCTGCCGCCATGGTCATGGACAAGAATGTGAAGGTCACCCTTTACGTATTCATAACCGGCCATCACTACCCAGTGATAATCAAATGAAAAATTTCCGCGCCATCTGAAGTTGAACCATTTATCAAACTTCACTGCAACGGGGCGGCCCGCGTCAATCTGCTCCATCGCCTGCTGCACATCGCATATTTTTACTGTCCAATCCGCGCCAAGCAAACGTCTGAACCTGCGGACAAATCGCCAGGCAGGCAGACCTATCTTCGTGCCGCCAAGCTTTTTATACAGTTCATTAATAGAAGGAGTCTGATCGGCCGGGAAGAAATAACGCAGCAAAACAAAAGCTGTAACAGGCCCGCATGCCGAGGGGCGGTAGCCGGGGTGAATATCATGGTCATACTGAGACTTGCCTTGGACGTCTATATATTTGGACATGTAACACTCCTCCTTCATTAATAAGTGGAACTGGATGAAAAGCTGGGCGCACATAAAACAACGGCAGGCGCTCAATGTTGCCGGCTGGGCGCTCATACATCCCGGCCAGCGCTCAATGTTATCGGTTAGCCGCTCATAACATCAAGCGGCGCGCTCAATGTCAAAAGTCAAGCGCTCATAACATCGGGGCAAGCGATCTTAGCCTGCAAAAATCACACATAAATAAAACAAATGCTGAGAACGAGAAGGTTCTCAGCATTTTCGTGTGTCAGAAATCAACGGTTCAGATCTTTACGCCATCCAAAAATTCTGTCACCTGAGCAGGGGACTTGGCATTCGCGCTGTGCAAGTGTGCATGCTTCTCACCGTTCTGGAAAATAAGCAGACTAGGAATCCCCATTACTTCATACTTTTCAGCAATTTCAGGAATAACGTCACGATCCGCTTCATACCATGTATAGTTATCGTATTTCTCCACAATCGGATCGATAAACATATCCATGCGCTTACAGTCAGGGCACCAGTCTGCCTCGAACTTCACCAGTACGGGCTGATCGTTTGCAATGATTTCGTTGAATTCTTCTGCAGATGTAATTTGTTTCACAATTATCGCCTCCATTCAATGAATAGTGTACAATGATTATAGAGCATTGGGTATTTTATTGCTTATTTTAAAAAATCTGATTAAATAGCAATTAAATATTGCGAAATAGTTTCAAATGATTTATACTAGCATTTATAAGCAACGCGTATTTTTTTTACGCCAGAAATGAATGAGCATTCATTCAAAGTTGAAAAGGGAGGATTGCACGTGACTTATCAAATTAGAAAAGCGGCAGTTTTAGGATCTGGAGTTATGGGTTCTGGTATTGCAGCGCATTTGGCCAATATTGGGATTCCTGTTCTTTTGCTGGATATCGTACCGCCGAAGTTGGGGGCGGATGATGAAGCAAAAGGATTAACGGCGGAAAATCCGAAATTCCGCAACAAGTTTGCAGCAGGAGCATTGGAGAAATTGCTGAAACAGAAACCAGCACCTTTGACAACGAAGAATAACCTTTCATTAATTACACCGGGAAATTTCGAGGACCATTTAGATCAATTGAAAGATGTGGATTGGATCATTGAGGTCGTCGTTGAAAACTTAGATATTAAAAAGAGTTTGTATGAAAAGATTGAAACCGTACGAAAACCGGGAACAATTATTTCATCTAATACATCAGGCATCAGCATTGAAGCGATGGCAGAAGGACGTTCGGAAGATTTTCAGAAACACTTCCTTGGAACACACTTCTTCAATCCTCCAAGATACTTGAAATTGCTTGAGATTATTCCTACTCAGACGACATCGCCAGAAGTGGTGGAGTTCATGACAGTGTTCGGCGAAGATCGTTTAGGCAAGGGAGTCGTAATTGCGAAAGATACTCCGAACTTTATTGCTAACCGCATTGGCACGTACGGCCTGCAAGTCACATTGCACGAAATGCTTGAACGCGGCTATACAATCGGTGAAATCGATTCTATTACCGGCACATTAATTGGACGTCCGAAATCCGCGACATTCCGTACATTGGATGTAGTGGGGCTTGATACGTATATGCATGTTGCGAAAAACGTCTATGATCAAACGGCCGGCGATGAACAGAGAACGTTTGAACTGCCAGATGTCGTAACAAAAATGATTGAGAATGGCTGGATCGGAGCAAAAGCAAAACAAGGCTTCTATGTTAAGAAAGACCGCGATATTCTAGAACTGGATATGAGAACGCTTGAATATATTCCTACACAGAAAATGAAAGCGCCTTCAATTGAAATGGCGAAGCAGCAAAAAGGTTTGGCTAATAAGATAAAGACGCTGGTTTACGCTAAAGATCGTGCAGGAGAGATTTTATGGAATACGTTAACACCGACGATGCTTTACGCCGCACAGCTTCACGGTGAGATTGCCGATGATATCGTCGCGATCGATAACGCGATGAAATGGGGCTTCGGATGGTCACAGGGACCGTTTGAGATATGGGATGCGATCGGCGTGCAAAAGTCTGTCGGTCTGCTGAAAGAAGAGGGCAAAGAAATTCCTGCTTTCGTACAGTCGCTGCTCGATAAGGGCTATGAAACTTTCTATAAAGAAATAGACGGCGATCTGTACTACTTCGACGGTTCAGATTATCAGGCTGTACAAGTGAATGAAAAAGCGATCAACCTTAAGCAATACAAGAAAAAACATGGTGTTATCAAGAAAAACTCGGGTGCAAGCCTGATTGACCTTGGAGACGGCGTAGCATTACTGGAATTCCATTCACAATCTAATGCGATCGGCCTTGATATCATTCAGATGATCAACTTCGCAGTAGATGAAGTGGAGAAGAACTTTAAAGGGCTTGTCATCGGTAATCAGGGGAAAAACTTCTGTGTCGGTGCGAACCTTGGCATGATCTTGATGGAAGCACAGGATGATAATATCTTTGAACTCGATTTTGTAATCCGTTCATTCCAGAATGCGATGATGAAAATTAAATACAGCAGCAAACCGGTCGTTGCAGCACCGTTCCAAATGACGCTTGGCGGCGGGGCGGAAGTTTGTCTGCCGGCAGCGCATATTCAGGCATCTATGGAAACGTATATGGGATTAGTGGAAGCAGGGGTAGGCTTAATACCAGGCGGCGGCGGTAACGTCAACCTGTATCAGAAACATTTAAAAGGTTTGCCGAACGGTGTGCCGACTGATTACCAGCACATTGCCAATAAAGTGTTTGAATCGATTGCGATGGCAAAAGTATCAACTTCTGCCGATGAAGCAAGAGAAAATAACTTCTTAGACTTTGCGGATAGCGTGAGCGTCAATCCCGATCATCAGATCTACGATGCGAAGCAAGCGGCATTGTCTCTATATGAAGCAGGCTATACAGCGCCGAAAAAAGAGAAAGTTCCAGTGACTGGCGATTCAGGCTATGCAACGTTATTGCTGGCAGCTGAAGGGATGTACGGATCCGGTTTCATCAGTGAACATGACTTGAAAATCGCGAAGAAACTGGCATACGTCTTGGCAGGCGGTAAAATTCCGTATGGCACGCGTGTCGATGAACAGTACTTACTAGATTTAGAGCGCGAAGCATTTTTAAGTTTGGTGGCAGAGCCGAAATCGCAGCAGCGCATGCAGCATATGCTTGTAAAGGGCAAACCGTTACGTAACTGATGAGAGATAGTTAAAGGAGGAAACAGAATGCGTGAAGCAGTAATTGTAGCCGGTGCTCGAACACCGATAGGAAAAGCAGGAAGAGGTTCTTTAGCGACTGTCCGTCCTGATGATCTCGGGGCGCTGACGATAAAGGAAACATTGAAGCGTGCAGGAAATTATGACGGGCCGATTGATGATGTAATTATCGGCTGTGCCATGCCTGAAGCAGAACAGGGAATGAACGTAGCGCGAAATATTGGCGCGCTGGCTGGGTTACCGGATACGACACCTGCCGTTACGATCAACCGTTTTTGTTCGTCAGGTTTGCAGTCTATCGCTTATGCGGCAGAGCGTATTATGCTTGGCCACTCAGAAGCAATTTTGGCGGGCGGCGTCGAGTCGATGAGTATGGTGCCGATGATGGGGAATACGATTCGTCCAAACTTTAAATTAGCGGAAGAAGCTCCTGAATACTACATGGGAATGGGACATACAGCGGAGCAAGTGGCGCAAAAGTATGGCATCTCCCGCGAAGATCAGGATGCATTCGCAGTAGAATCACATAAGCGTGCAGAAGCAGCCATTAAAGAAGGAAAATTTGTCGATGAAATCGTTCCGGTTGAAGTTACGAAGCGTTTTGTCGGTGACGACGGCAAGTATCAGGAGCAGCAAATGATCTTCGAGATGGATGAAGGCGTGCGCCCGGGAACAACCACAGAGGTGCTAGGTAAATTGCGCCCCGCGTTCGCAGCCAAAGGTTCTGTTACGGCAGGAAACGCATCACAGACGTCTGACGGTGCTGGAATGGTCTTGGTCATGGATTCAGAAGTTGCAGAGCAGCGCGGATTGAAGCCATTGGCGAAATTCCTTTCATTCGCAGTAGGCGGCGTACCACCCGAAATCATGGGGATCGGGCCGATTGAAGCAGTGCCAAAAGCATTGAAAATTGCAGGGCTTTCTATTGAAGATATCGATCTGTGGGAGCTGAATGAAGCATTTGCCTCCCAGTCACTTGCTGTCATCCGTGAGCTTGGACTAGATATGGAAAAAGTGAATGTCAACGGCGGTGCGATCGCGACAGGTCATCCGCTGGGGGCCACAGGAACCGTCTTAACATTAAAATTAATTAATGAACTGAAACGTCAAGGGAAAAAATACGGTGTCGTTACGATGTGTATCGGCGGCGGAATGGGTGCAGCGGGAGTATTTGAAGTTCTATAAATAAAAAAACGTTCAAACAGGGGGAAATACTATGACTAAAGCTATGGAGGGAAACACTATGACAGAATTCGTAAAGGGCGGAGCATTTTTAACGGAGGATATGGACGCATCACGCGTATTCACACCGGAAGATTTCACAGAAGAGCAAAAAATGATTGCCAAAACAACGGAAGAGTACGTTAAAAATGACGTGGCGCCGCTGATTGAAAAGCTCGAAAATCACGAGTTTGAAAACTCCGTGACATTGCTGAAGAAAGCGGGCGATCTGGGACTTCTTGCGGCAGATATTCCGGAAGAGTATGAAGGTCTTGGACTGGATAAAATTTCGTCTGCATTGATTGCGGAAAAATTATCCGTAGCTGGCGGCTTCTCGATTACTCACGGCGCACACGTGGGAATCGGTACGCTGCCAATCGTACTGTTCGGTAATCATGAGCAAAAGATGAAGTACTTGCCGAACTCTGCAAGCGGCACGAAAATCTCCGCTTACGCATTGACGGAGCCAAGCTCGGGTTCTGACGCACTGGGTGCCAAGACAACTGCTACATTAAATGCTGCAGGCACTCACTACGTATTGAATGGTGAGAAGCAATGGATTACAAACTCTGCATTTGCTGATGTCTTTGTCGTATATGCGAAAGTGGACGGCGAAAAGTTCACGGCGTTTATTGTAGAAAGAGACTATCCGGGTGTTTCTGTAGGGCCGGAAGAGAAGAAAATGGGCATCAAATCATCTTCTACACGTACATTAATCCTCGAAGATGCAGAAGTGCCTGTGGAAAACTTATTAGGAGAAATCGGGCGCGGCCACATTATTGCGTTCAATATTTTGAACATCGGACGCTACAAACTCGGAGTAGGTACAATCGGCGGATCGAAGCGTGCACTTGAGCTGGCTATTAAGTACGCGAATCAGCGGAAGCAGTTCGACACACCGATTTCTTCATTCAACTTGACGAAAGAAAAGTTCGGTACGATGGCTTCTATGCTGTATGCAACAGAGAGCTTGATTTACCGTACGGTCGGATACTTTGAAGAGCGCAATGCGGCGATGAGCCCAGATGAGCAAAAAGATGGCGCTAAAGTGGCGGCTTCCATTGCGGAATATGCTATCGAATGTTCCATTAACAAAGTGGTAGGATCCGAAGTGCTGGATTACATTTCCGATGAAGCAGTTCAAATTCACGGAGGCTACGGCTTCATGGCAGAGTACGAAGTGGAGCGCATCTACCGCGATTCCCGTATTAACCGGATCTTTGAAGGTACGAATGAAATCAACCGAATGATCGTTCCTGGGACATTCCTGAAGAAAGCAATGAAAGGCGAACTGCCATTGCTGCAGCAGGCACAGGCGCTGCAGGAAGAGCTGTTGATGATGATGCCTGAAGAAGTGGGCGACGAAGCATTGGCGCAGGAGAGAGTACTCGTGAAGAATGCGAAGAAGGTCGGTATCCTTGCCGCAGGACTGGCAGCACAGCGCTACGGCACGAAGCTCGATCAGGAACAAGAAATCCTGGTCAACATCGCAGACATCGCCAACGACATTTTCGGAATGGAGTCTGCTTTGCTGCGTACGGAAAAAGCGATCAGCAAAAACGGCGAAGAGAAAGAGAACCAAAAGCTTCTTTATACACAAATCTTCTGTCAGGAAGCGTTTGGACGCATCGAAGCGGCGGCGAAAGAAATACTGCTCGCAGCAGTCGACGGCGACAACCAGCGCATGATGCTCTCTGCATTGCGCAAGCTGACTCGTAACAATCCATACAACCTGATTGCGAAAAAGCGTGAAGCGGCAGAAAAGCTGATCGAAGCAGAAAAATACATCGTGTAATCATAACGTACACTAGACGCCTCCTGTGTGGGGCGTTTTTTTGTGGTGCGGGTTGAAGCTCTGGCTAATCCATTGGGAGCCGCCATCAGCCCCGCTTCAATCCTGCGTGAATAGCGGCGGGACTTGGATTACGCCCTATAAGTAGTTTGGAAATTAATTTTGTCTTAGAACCTGATGAAGTTCAAGTTCAGATACTTGTATAACGATTACAACTCCAATTCAGTGAGCATCAATAAGTATCACCCGCTTGCGTTGCAAGGGATTGGCGCGCAGGAGAGGCGACTCCCGGAGGATCAGCCCGACAGGCGAGACAGCCAAAGGAAGCAACGCGACCTGGCTGGCTCACCGCGGGCCCCCGGGAAAGCGTCCCCTCCGAAGCGCCCATCCCCGCCCCTGGCCAAACTCCAGCCTCTCAAAGTCTAAAAAAAGTGACCCGTCGCTTGGTTGGCATCAGCATACGCTTATTTGCTATACTGAAAAAAAGGAGGATTCCATTATGACTATGACATACTACGGTTATCCAAAATGCACCACGTGCCGCAAAGCGAAGAAATGGCTTGAGAATGAAGGGATTTCATTCGAGGAAAAAAACATTGCAGAACAACCTCCAGGCGAAGACGAACTGCGCACGATGATCAAGAACTCCGGCCTTGAAATGAAAAAGTTGTTCAACACAAGCGGCAAGAAATATCGTGAGCTTAACTTAAAAGACAAACTGCCAACTATGACAGACGATGAAAAAATCACATTGCTCGCTTCGGACGGGATGCTCATTAAACGGCCGATCGTCTCTGACGGCCAAAAAGTTACCGTCGGATTTAATGAAACCGCGTTTTCAGAAACGTGGAAGAAATGATTTAGTTTCTTGTTTTTACAGGGGAACTATGGCAAACTGAATAAAGACAAACTATTATAATTTTGGAGGTAACGACATGAGCACACCAAAAGAATTGCGTTATTCAGAAGAGCATGAATGGGTAAAAGAAGAAGACGGTAAATACCGAATTGGAATCACACATTTCGCACAGTCTGAACTGGGGGACATCGTGTTCGTTGAATTGCCGCAAGTAGGCGATCAATTGAAATCAGACGAGCCTTTCGGAAGCGTTGAATCAGTGAAAACTGTTTCAGAATTATACGCTCCACTGACTGGTAAAGTTGTGGAAGTAAACGAAAATCTGGAAGACAGCCCGGAATTAGTTAACGAATCTCCATATGAAGATGCGTGGATGGTTGTTGTCGAAATCGAAGACAAAGCTGAACTTGATGCGTTAATGACAGCTGAGCAGTACGAGGAAATGACAGCTGAATAATACCGAAATTTAAATGCGCTGGAACGTTTCAGCGCTTTTTTTATACGCTGGGAGGAAACAGCATGGACACGAAAGTTCTAATTGTGGAAGGCGGCTCCGACCGCAAGCGGCTGTTGCCGATCCTTGCTGAGCCGGTGGAGATTCTCTGTACTAACGGCACCATCAGTCCGTACCATATTGAAGAACTGCTGGCACCCTACGAACAACAGGAACTCTTCGTTTTTCTGGATGCGGACGCTTCAGGCGATTCTATTCGCAAGCTCTTCAAACAACTGTATCCGGAAGCGAGACATTTATATACGGACCGTCTCTACCGTGAAGTGGAAACGACCCCCGTCAAATTATTGGCTGCCATTTTAGCGGCCGCCAATTTTAAAGTACATCCGAACTACTTGGCAGGTGGACCTCATGAATAACTGGACAATAGAAGACTGGCAGCGTGCACAGGCGGCAGAGCAAGTGGCCGCTTTCTATTTATTTACCCCGATGTGCGGTACATGTGCAGTTGCTTCCAAAATGCTGAATGTAATTGAAACGATGCGTCCGAAGTTACCTATCGGAAAAGCAGATTTAAACTATGTTCAGGAAATTGCAATTGAATATGAAATCGAAAGTGTGCCGTGCCTGCTCATTCATCGTAAAGGGCAGCCAATTGAAAAGATTTATGCCTTTCAATCCGTGCCGTTTCTACTCGGGAAACTCAGTTGACAATGGAATTCAATGTGTGGTATAAGTAGGGTAATCAACTGAATACAAAACTCTTATATAGAGCGGTGGAGGGAAGTGCCCTATGAAGCCCGGCAACCGTCACATTTGTGAAATGGTGCCAATTCACTCAGAGCAAGTCGCTTTGACAGATGAGAGAAATGGAAACGTACATAATGACTTATACGTTCGGCCTTTCTGCTTGTCCGCAGAAAGGTTTTTTTATTACCAAAAGCGAAAGACGCCGTTAAGCTCCGGCAGGCGTTAGAAGACAATGAAAGAGGATTACATGAGGTGGTGCAGAAAATGATTCAACTAACAAACGTTCATAAAAAATTCCATTTGAACCGTTCAGAAATAATCGCGGTAGATGATGTATCGCTAACCATCAAAGAAGGAGAAATTTTCGGCGTCATCGGTTACAGTGGTGCAGGAAAAAGTACTTTGATTCGGCTGCTGAATGGTCTTGAAACACCCACGTCCGGCAGCATTATGATTCACGGACAGGAAATGACGACATTAAAAGGAGCCGGTCTTCGCAATGCCCGTCAGAAAATCAGTATGATCTTCCAGCACTTTAACTTGCTGTGGTCAAGAACCGTGGAAGAGAATATTATGTTCCCGCTCGAAATTGCGGGTGTGAAAAAATCGGTTCGCAAGCAAAAAGTAAAAGAACTGATAGATCTGGTCGGGTTGACTGGCCGTGAAAAAGCTTATCCCGCACAGTTATCAGGCGGTCAAAAACAACGTGTCGGCATCGCGCGCGCACTTGCGAATGACCCGGAAGTACTACTTTGTGATGAAGCGACATCCGCGCTTGATCCTGAAACGACAAATGCAATCCTCGATTTATTGACAGACATCAATGAACGTCTTGGACTGACTATTGTCCTTATCACGCATGAAATGCATGTTATCCGTAAGATTTGCCATCGTGTAGCAGTCATGGAAGCAGGGAAGGTCGTGGAGATCGGCAACGTGCTCGACGTCTTTCAATCTCCGCAGGCTGACATTACAAAGCGTTTTATTTCACAGGTGACCGACACTGGCGATACAGACGCAGCGATCGCACACCTGCAGGAGGAAACTCCACACGGAAAGCTGATTAAGCTAGCCTTCATCGGGGAGCGTACAGAGCAGCCTGTCCTTGCTGAGCTGATCCGGAAATACCCGATTGAGGTCAATATCGTCCAGGGAAATATCTCGACTACACGGGACGGCGCGTACGGCACACTGGTCTTGCAGCTGGCAGGGGACGCGGCGGTTGTTGATGAAGCGATCGCTTTCTTAGATGCCAATGAAGTGAAGACGGAGGTGCTGAAGAATGATTGAGCAGTGGTTCCCGAACGTCAATTGGGAGAAAATGTGGGCGGCGACGGGCGAGACACTTTATATGTCCGCGTACTCCACGTTATTCACGTTTATTTTTGGTGTCGCACTCGGTTTGCTGCTATTCCTGACAAGTCCGGGGCAACTCTGGGCCAATAAAATCACCAATGTCTTTACAGGGGCATTTGTCAATGTGTTCCGGTCCATTCCGTTTATCATTTTGATTATTTTATTGCTGCCTCTGACTAATTTGCTTATTGGAAGTATGCGCGGACCGAATGCCGCGTTGCCAGCGTTAATTATCGGCGCAGCACCGTTCTACGGACGCATGGTGCTGATTGCGCTGCAAGAAATTGATAAAGGAGTTATCGAAGCGGCACGTTCAATGGGTGCGAAAACTTCTACCATCATTTTCAAAGTG
The DNA here is from genome assembly GCF_002109365.1 of Sporosarcina sp. P37. Classification (NCBI taxonomy): domain Bacteria; kingdom Bacillati; phylum Bacillota; class Bacilli; order Caryophanales; family Caryophanaceae; genus Sporosarcina; species Sporosarcina sp. P37. The sequence continues at coordinate 866,807 of NZ_CP015349.1, read as the reverse complement.
CTGTTGCCTGAATCCATGCCCGCGCTAGTGTCTGGGATTACAGTGACGTCAATTGCGCTGGTCGGATATACAGCGATGGCAGGGGTAATCGGCGCCGGGGGACTCGGTACACTTGCGTATTTGGAAGGGTTCCAGCGTAACCGCGGCGATGTGACGATGATGGCGACAATTTTAGTTTTGATCATCGTATTCATCATTCAGTTTATCGGTGATTTCTTTGTAAAACGTATGGACAAGCGATAACAGGATTTTCAGGGAAACCTGTCAACCATAAATATAATCCAGTAATGGAGAGGGAGAAATGTGAAGATGAAGAAGTTTTTATTTGGTCTATTCGCGGCGGCACTTGTGCTGGCACTGGCAGCATGCGGCACAAAAGATGATAACAGCGAAGATGCGGCACAGGATGCAGATGACGCAGAAAAGGGCGACAAAACGACTTTGACAGTCGGAGCGTCCAACACGCCGCACGCAGTAATTTTAGAAAAGGCGAAGCCACTATTGGCTGAAAAAGGGTACGATTTGAAGATTGAGAGCTACACAGATTATGTACTGCCAAACAAAGATTTGGATGAAGGCACATTGGATGCGAACTATTTCCAGCACATTCCATATCTAGAGAGTCAAATTGCAGATTTCGGTTATGATTTTGTCAATGCAGGTGCAATTCACATCGAGCCGATCGGTGTCTACTCAAAGAAATATGATTCATTGGAAGAACTTCCTGATGGTGCAACGATCTTAATCAGTAACTCTGTAGCGGATCACGGGCGCGTACTGGCTATGCTTGAAGAAAAAGGTTTGATCAAGCTTGCTGACGATGTGGAAAAAGTGAAGGCGGAAGTAGAAGATATCGTTGAAAATCCGAAGAACTTGGAGTTTGACGCAAACTACGAAGCAGCATTAATGCCGCAATTGTACAAAAATGATGAAGGCGACGCATTATTGATCAACTCAAACTTCGCAATCGACGCCGGCTTAAATCCAATGGAAGATGCGATCGCTTTGGAAGATTCAGAGTCTCCTTACGTTAACGTAATCGCTGTAAAGAGCGGTAACGAAGACAGCGACGCAATCAAAGCATTGATAGAAGTGTTAACTTCAGAACAAATCCAAGATTTCATCGTAGAAGAATGGTCTGGATCAGTAGTTCCAGTAAAATAATGAATAGAAGGCCGGCAGCTGGAGCAGCTGCCGGTTTTTATATTGGAAATAGAGTTCATATATGGTGTTACGCGCTCATAGTTGCTGTGTATCCGCTCATAGCTGCCTGCCACGCGCTCAATGCGTCATCGCGTCCGCTCATAGCTGCCGTCCACGCGCTCAATGAGGCTTCACACCCGCTCATAGCCGCCGTCCAGGCGCTCAATGCGGCATCGCCTCCGCTCATAGCTGTCGTGTATCCGCTCAATGCGTCTTCACACCCGCTCATAGCTGCCGTCCACGCGCTCAATGCGTCATCGCGTCCGCTCATAGCCGCCCGCCACCCGCTCATCCCCGCAGCAAAGACACTAAATAAACTAAAATATTTTCTTCTCTATTCCCCGCTCTTGTGGTAAAGTTGTGTTGTTTCAGTCATACATATGTGTATTTGAGGAGGACGTATTGTGAAGTTTAAACTAGGGCTTATTTGGCGTATTTTGATAGCCATTGCGCTGGCGATCGGACTTGGATTATTGCTGCCCGCGATTCATGAAGGTTTCGCGAACTGGTTCGTTCGATTAGCAGCCACGTTCAATATGTTGTTTGGCGGATTCTTGAACTTTATTGTGCCACTCATCATTATTGCGTTTATCGCGCCAAGTATTGCGAAGCTCGGGGCGGGGTCAGGGAAGCTGCTGGGAATGTCTGCAGCGTTTGCCTATGGCTCCACCATTACCGCAGGATTGCTCGCGTATGCTGCGGCATCGACTATTCTGCCTAATTTTATTCATCAATCCACTGATGCAGAGATTGCGGAAGGTGCACGTGCTGCCGGAGAAGCCTTCTTTGAGATGGAAATGGCGCCGATGATGGGAATTATGACGGCGCTGCTCATGGCATTCGTGCTTGGAATTGGCATGGCGGCGATTAAGGGAAAGACGATGCTGTCATTCTTTGAAGAGTTTAACTTGATTATCGACAAAGTTATTTCTGTCGTAATCATTCCGCTGCTGCCGTTTCATATCTTCGGGATTTTCTTAAATATGACGTATACCGGTGAAGTGGCAAATGTATTGTCTGTATTTATCCTGGTATTTGTCATGATCATCATTCTTCATCTGATTATGCTGACATTCCAGTATACAGTGGCGGGTACATTGAATAAACGTAATCCGTTTGTCCTGATGAAAACGATGCTGCCTGCTTATTTAACAGCAATCGGCACGCAATCATCAGCCGCAACGATTCCTGTTACACTGCGTCAGGCGAAAAAGACCGGCGCTTCTGAACGGGTGACAAATTTTGCGGTGCCGCTGTTTGCGACTATTCACTTGTCAGGCAGTACGATCACAATTGTGTCTTGCTCTATCGGCGTCATGCTGATGAATGGATTCGACATTAGCTTTGGCATGTATCTGCAATTTATTTTCATGCTGGGCGTTACGATGATTGCAGCCCCGGGTGTGCCGGGCGGTGCAGTAGTAGCGGCAACTGGACTTCTTTCCACCATGCTTGGATTCACTGACGCTATGGTGGCGTTAATGATTGCGCTGTACCTGGCACAGGACAGTTTCGGAACAGCAACAAATGTTACAGGCGACGGCGCACTTGCAATGATCGTCGACCGTTTTACAAAAAAAGCATAGTACAGAGAAAAAGCCGGTCATTTGACTGGCTTTTTTCTGTCTAATTCTTATGTACTAATCTCTCGTTGATTCTCATTCATTAGTTGTCAATTGAAAAATGATAAACTGTGAAATTTCATAGAGGCCCATAGAATCAATGAATTTGCTTATAATTTATAATGATTCTTAAACATTTGCAACCGAATCAAATATGGGTTAAGATTAGAATGATACTAAATAGAGAATGGATAAACCATTCAAGTGATCATACTGGAGGTATTGGAATGGCAACTTTGGAAATTAAAGATCTTCATGTCCAAATTGAGGGCAAAGAAATCTTGAAGGGTGTTACCTTAACAATAAATACAAATGAGATCCATGCAATCATGGGTCCCAATGGTACGGGGAAATCCACACTTGCATCTGCAATTATGGGACACCCGAAATATGAAGTTACATCTGGAAGCATCACAATTGATGGAGAAGACGTTCTGGCAATGGAAGTGGATGAGCGTGCGAAAGCTGGTTTGTTCCTTGCAATGCAGTATCCAAGTGAAATCACTGGCGTAACAAACGCAGATTTCCTGCGTTCAGGAATGAATGCCCGTCGTGAAGAGGGCGACGAAATTTCCTTGATGAAATTTATCCGTGAACTGGACAGCAAGATGGAGTTCCTGGAAATGGATGAAGATATGGCAACACGTTATTTGAACGAAGGTTTCTCAGGCGGAGAGAAAAAGCGCAACGAAATTCTTCAGCTTATGATGTTGAAACCAAAATTTGCAGTACTTGACGAAATTGACTCAGGTCTGGATATCGATGCATTGAAAGTTGTTTCTAAAGGAATCAATGAAATGCGCGGCGAAGGTTTCGGCTGCCTGATCATCACTCACTATCAGCGCTTGTTGAACTATATCAAGCCGGATCACGTGCACATCATCATGCAGGGCAGAATCGTCAAAACTGGCGGACCTGAATTGGCTGAGAAACTTGAGAGCCAAGGATATGACTGGATTAAAGAAGAGCTTGGTATTGAAGACGAGACAGTTGGACAAGAAGCATAAGAAAGGGGACGACTTAAAATGACGGTTGAAACAACATTGGCATTGACCGAACAGGACGTCCGCTCTTATTCCGCAAAAGTGGAGGAAGCTGCTTGGATGGCAGATTTTCGTTCGAATGCTCTGGCGAAAGCTGAAGTGCTCGAAATGCCGAGACCAGATAAAACAAAAATTACTAATTGGAATTTCACGGAATTCCCTTCACATACAGTAGAAAGTTCAAACTTCGCGGCGCTGGAGGAACTTCCGACAGAAGCGAAGACATTAATTGATGATGAACAGCAGCAAAACATTTATGTACAGCATAATAATACACCTGCATACACTTCATTATCAGAAGACCTGAAGTCGCAAGGCGTTATTTTGACGGATATCTTCACAGCATCCCGCGAACATAGCGAACTGCTGCAGAAGTACTTGATGACGGACGGCGTGAAAGTAGATGAGCATAAATTAACAGCTCTTCATGCAGCATTAATTAACGGCGGCGTATTCGTATACGTTCCTAAAAACGTTGTTATCGAAGATCCGCTGCAAGTACTGTTCATTCATGACAATGAAGAAGCATCATTGTTTAACCACGCAGTGATCGTGGCTGAAGCGAACAGTTCCGTTACGTATGTAGAAAACTACCTTTCTACTATGGAGCACGCCGAAACACAGGCAAACATCGTATCCGAAGTATTTGCTATGGATAATGCGAAAATTGTCTACGGTGCAGTCGACGTATTAGCTGAAGGAATGACAACTTACGTCAACCGTCGCGGAGTAGCAGGACCAAACGCTCGCATCGAGTGGGCACTGGGTCTGATGAATGACAGCAATACGATTTCCGAAAATATTACGCACTTAGTCGGCAACGGCTCATCCAGTGATATGAAATCTGTAGTTGTAGGCCGCGGCAGCCAGAAACAAAACTTCACTTCTGAAATCGTCCACTGGGGACTGGACACGGACGCTTTCATCCTGAAGCACGGAGTTATGAAAGAATCGTCTTCTGCAATCTTTAACGGTATTGGCCGTATCGCCAAAGGAGCTACCCGCTCAAATGCGGTGCAGGAGTCACGTATTCTGATGCTGAGCGAAAGAGGGCGCGGCGACGCAAACCCAATCTTGCTCATTGATGAAGATGATGTAACAGCAGGCCACGCAGCTTCAGTTGGACGTGTAGATCCAATGCAGATGTTCTATCTTATGAGCCGCGGGATTTCAAAAGAAGAAGCAGAACGCCTCATTATTCATGGATTTTTGGCTCCGGTAGTCAGCAAATTGCCGATTGAAGGAGTTAGAAAGCAATTGACGGAGGTTATTGAAAGGAAAGTGCGCTAATGCTCAGTAAAGACATCCGCAATCATTTCCCTATATTAGATCAGGAAGTTAACGGGCATCCGCTTGTATATTTGGACAGTGCGGCAACATCTCAAAAGCCTGTTCAAGTAATCGAAGCTCTCGACCGCTATTACCGTCAGGACAACTCCAACGTTCACCGCGGGGTGCACACACTTGGAAACCGGGCGACAGACGGCTATGAAGGAGCTCGTGAGAAAGTCCGTAAATTTATTAATGCCAAATCCACGCAAGAAGTAATTTTTATGCGCGGTACTACTACAGCAATCAACACAGTAGCAGACAGTTATGGCCGGGCGAACGTCTCGGAAGGCGATGAAATCGTCATTACGCATATGGAGCACCACTCCAATATCATTCCGTGGCAGCAGCTCGCTAAAGAAACCGGCGCTGTGCTGAAATATATCGATTTAGAAGAGGACGGCACATTATCGCTGGATAAAGTGCGCGAAACAATTACAGATAAAACGAAAATCGTTTCTATTATGTACGTTTCCAACGTTCTCGGCACGATGAACCCGATTAAAGAAATTACAGAAATTGCCCATCAGCATGGAGCAGTAATGTGTGTGGATGCAGCCCAGGCTGCACCGCACTTGAAAATAGATGTACAGAATCTGAATTGCGACTTCCTTGCATTTTCCGGACACAAAATGTGCGGACCTACCGGCATCGGTGTCCTCTATGGTAAGAAGGATTTGCTAAATAATATGGAGCCTGTGGAATTCGGCGGCGAAATGATTGACTTCGTCGGATTATACGAATCTACCTGGAAAGAACTGCCTTGGAAATTTGAAGGCGGCACACCTATTATTGCAGGAGCTATCGGACTTGGTGCAGCGATTGATTTTCTGGAAGAGATCGGTTTGGATGCCATCGAAAAACATGAGCATGAACTTGCTGGTTATGCGATGGATAAAATGTCTGAAATTGACGGCTTGACCATTTATGGTCCAAGAGATCCAGAAAAGCGCGCAGGATTGGTCACATTCAATTTGGATGATGTCCATCCTCACGATGTCGCAACTGTACTCGATATGAACGGTATAGCTGTTCGTGCAGGACACCATTGCGCACAGCCATTGATGAAATGGCTTCAATGTTCTTCTACTGCACGTGCCAGCTTCTACCTGTACAACACCACGGATGACGTAGACCGCCTCGTGGAAGGACTTCGCACAACAAAGGAGTATTTTAACGATGTCTACTAACAAACTCGATCAACTATATCGTTCCGTAATTATGGAGCATTATAAACATCCGAAAAACAAAGGCATTTTGGATGATGGGAATGTCACGATTGACATGAACAATCCAACTTGCGGTGACGTCATCCATTTAACGATGAATGTGGAAAATGATATCGTCAAAGACGCGAAGTTTGAAGGCGAAGGGTGTTCTATTTCAATGGCATCCGCTTCCATGATGACGCAAATGATCAAGAACAAGACAACAGAAGAAGCAGTAAAATTAGCTCATACCTTTTCAGATATGATGTTAGGCAAAGATTTGGACGAGTCGGTTGATCTCGATGACCTTGAAGCACTTTCGGGTGTCGCGCAATTCCCTGCCCGAATTAAATGTGCAACATTGAGCTGGAAGGCGATGGAAAAGGGAGTCTCTGGCGAGTCGCAGTGACCTTGGCCATAGTACGAGCAATTATGGGACGGAGGAATAATAATGGCGAAACAAATGCCCGAAATCGGTGATTATAAGTATGGTTTCCACGATAAAGACGTTTCTGTGTTCCGTTCAGAACGCGGTCTGACACGTGAAATAGTAGAAGAAATTTCTGCTATGAAAGAAGAGCCGCAATGGATGTTGGATTACCGTTTAAAATCTCTTGAGATTTTTTACAGCAAGCCAATGCCGCAGTGGGGCGGAGACTTGAATTCATTGAATTTCGATGAAATCACGTATTACGTTAAACCATCTGAAGCAACAGAAACTTCTTGGGATGAAGTACCTGAGGAAATCAAGCGTACGTTTGATAAATTGGGTATTCCGGAAGCAGAACAAAAATACTTGGCAGGTGTATCTGCACAGTATGAATCTGAAGTGGTTTACCACAACATGAAAGAAGAACTTACAGATCTCGGAATTGTCTTTAAAGACACAGATTCTGCACTTCTTGAAAACGAAGAACTATTCAAGAAGTACTGGGGTACAGTTATTCCGAATTCTGACAATAAATTCTCAGCGCTGAACTCTGCTGTCTGGTCAGGTGGTTCATTCATCTATGTACCGCCAGGCGTGAAAGTTGAGACTCCGCTGCAGGCATATTTCCGTATTAACTCGGAAAATATGGGACAGTTCGAGCGTACGCTGATCATCGTGGACGAAGGCGCAAGCGTTCACTACGTAGAAGGCTGTACAGCACCTGTCTACACAACGAACTCACTGCATAGTGCGGTTGTTGAGATTATCATCAAGAAAGACGCATATTGCCGTTACACGACAATCCAAAACTGGGCGAACAACGTCTATAACTTGGTAACAAAGCGTGCAGTATGTGAAGAAAATGCAACGATGGAATGGATTGACGGGAACATCGGTTCTAAATTGACGATGAAATACCCGGCAGTCATCTTAAAAGGTGAAGGCTCACGCGGTCTGACATTATCCATCGCACTTGCAGGTAAAGGACAGCATCAGGATGCCGGCGCGAAAATGATGCACTTGGCACCTAACACGTCTTCTACTATTGTTTCAAAATCTATCTCTCAACACGGCGGAAAAGTAACGTACCGCGGAATCGTCCACTTCGGACGTAAAGCGGATGGAGCTCGTGCCAACATTGAGTGTGATACATTGATTATGGACAAACTGTCCACTTCTGATACGATTCCGTACAATGAAATCTTGAATGACAACATTTCATTGGAACACGAAGCAAAAGTATCAAAAGTTTCCGAAGAGCAGCTCTTCTACTTGATGAGCCGCGGTATTCCTGAATTGGAAGCAACGGAAATGATCGTAATGGGCTTTATCGAGCCATTTACAAAAGAACTGCCGATGGAATATGCGGTAGAAATGAACCGACTGATCAAGTTTGAAATGGAAGGTTCAATCGGATAAATCAACAAATTTCTGGCTCATCTAAAGGATGAGCCAGTTTTTTTATTTGGTGAAAGAGTTATAAGCCGCACAGTAAAACGTTCATTTTCATTTGCCTATGTATATACATGGATAAATGAAAATGCTACGATATCAATAATGAATTAGCCGGAACTTTTTTAAAATGTAAAGCAGGGAGTGACAGGCATGGAGAAAAAACTGGATCAAGAACAGGCGAATTACGTGATTGAAGTGTGCGCTTGTGCGAATCTGCGGACGGTGTCAGGATCTCTGACGCAGCTTTACAATAAACTCCTGAAACCGACAGGGCTAAAAATCACACAGTATTATATGCTTGGGAATATTTACACGTTGCCGGACATTTCTATAAGTAAGCTGAGTGAAATCATGCTGCTTGACCAAACAACCGTGACCCGTAACCTGAACATTTTAAAGGACTCTGGGCTGGTAACTATTGAGCGTGCTGCGCAGGATTCTCGGACAAAAGTGGTTTCTGTGACGGCTGCCGGATATGAGAAATTGAACAATGCGACACCTATCTGGACAAAAGTACAGGAACAAATTGAAGGAGCTATGGGCAAAGAAGAGTATATGGACTTATTAAATAAACTGCATGATCTACAAAATGTCATCGATGATTTGGAAATCTGAAGCCAGAGGAATAAACTAGATTCCGCTGATTTATAATGGTTCACGCCAGAAGAAGTGAAAATAAGAAAGTCATATTACTAAATTGATTGACAAGTCAAAAAAAAGCGGTACAATACATGTATATACATGCATCGTATGCTTGCTTACATTTAATTTAATTGAAGAATGTACGGGATTTTTTACATTATTCTTTTAATCACTGAATTGAAAGCGCTTACGAATAAAGGGGAGTGTACAAGATGAATATAGCAGAATTGAAAAAGAGTATGAGTATTCCAGTGATTGCTTCGCCTATGTTTATTATCAGTAACCCAAAGACCGTGATCGAGCAGTGTAAAGCGGGGATTATCGGTTCCATGCCTTCTTTAAATGCAAGACCGATCGCTCAATTTGAAGAATGGCTCATTGAAATTACAGAAGAACTGGCAGATTATAATGCGAAGAATCCGCATAAGCCTGCTGCGCCGTTTGCGATTAACCAAATTGTTCACCGGTCAAATGAAAGACTGCAGGAAGATATGGAGCTTTGCGTGAAGTATAAAGTTCCCATCATAATTACATCACTCGGTGCAAGAGAAGATGTCTACGAGGCTGCACACAGCTATGGCGGAATCGTCTTGCACGATGTAATTAATAATACGTTTGCAAAGAAAGCCATTGAAAAAGGCGCAGACGGTTTAATTGCGGTAGCGGCAGGGGCTGGAGGGCATGCAGGGCCAAAGAGTCCATTTGCGCTCATTCAGGAAATCCGCGAATGGTTTGATGGGCCGCTGGTACTTGGCGGTTCTATCGCAACCGGGGGAAGCGTCTTAGCGGCAGAAGCGATGGGGGCAGATTTTGCTTACATTGGTTCACCATTTATTGCGACAGAAGAAGCAAGAGCCGTTAATGAATATAAGCAAGCGATCCTAGACGCAACTTCTGATGATATCGTCTACAGCAACTATTTCACTGGCGTACACGGAAATTATTTAGCTCCATCAATTCGTGCTTCCGGTTTGGATCCGGACAACTTGCCGGAAAGTGATCCTTCCCAAATGAATTTTGGCGGAGAGGGCAGCAAAAAAGCGTGGAAAGATATTTGGGGCTGCGGTCAGGGAATCGGCGTAATCAATAAAGTACAGCCGATCAAAGACTATGTCGGACAATTAACAGACCAATATAACCAAGCGAAAAATAAATTAATTGGTGATACAGTCAACACGGCAGGCAGATAATTCTTCAGTATCAACTGCCGGACCCGCGTTTCGTTTATACTACAATAAAAATCGGCGTGTGAATTTCAGACACTCCGATTTTTTTGTATGGATCAATAAAGTAGTTAGCCGAAGAGAAAAAGTCTCATAAGTGAAATCAATTCGTTGATTTTATACCTGTGGGGGTATATAATGAAGATACTAACTAGATAAAAGGAGTTTTTCAAATGACAGCAAAAGCAACAGTTTATGTTTCATCTACTTGTCCATACTGCACGATGATGACGAATTATCTTGAGGAAATTCATGTGCCTTATGAAACGATTAATATCACTACAGACTCGGCGGCAGGGCAGCGCCTGGTTGAAACGACTGGACAGATGGGTGTGCCTCAAACACTGTTAAACGGCAAATGGATACTCGGCTTTGATCCGGCAAGTGTTCAGGCCGCATTGGACGCATGAATAAAGTCAAACAGCTCTTATTCTGCAGATCGTGTACAGTTCAAACGGCGGAGGAAATGGAAAAGAAATTATTTCCCCGCTTCTGTATAGGCCATGCAGCGTTTGTGGTGATGGGAATCATCCTAGTCATCATGGAATGGACACACTAAAGGGAGGCCGCAACAATGGGTTGGATTTTCATTGCGCTGATCGTCATAGCAGTAGTCTGGCGAATGAAGCCGGCAAAAGGCGTGAACATCATCACAACAGAAGAATTAAAAGGAAGAATGAAAGACCGTAACGTTCAGTTTATAGATGTCCGTACGCCTGCAGAATATAAAGAGCGTCATATTCCGTTATTCAAAAACATCCCGCTGAATCTGTTGAAAAATCAGATGGCGTCATTACCGAAAGAGCAGGAAATCATTTTGATTTGTCAAAGCGGCATGCGCAGCATGAATGCCGCAGGGCAGTTGAAAAAAGCCGGGTATACGAATGTAACGAATGTGCGCGGCGGCATGAGCGCGTGGCGGGAGTAAGGATAGAAAAAGCGTCTTGGGTGCAATAACCCGGGACGCTTTTTCGCGTGTGTTTGATTTGGAAGAAATGTAATGCTTGGTCGCGGCGAGATATAATGCTATTGCGCGAAGAGAATGCGCGGTCCCGTCGCCAAATAGCGCAGCGGCACACCAAACACCCCCGCCCCACCCAGAAAATAAGCGCAAATAGCAGAAGTCTATGCAATGAAACTCCAAAAAGGAAAAAGTGAGCTGCAGCGTATGACTTTTCCGAAAACACATGAGATATGATACACTGAATGAAAGCTAAAAGGAGGGGGAACTTTCCGTGATACATGTTGGCCTGACAGGGTGGGGAGACCATCCAAGCCTGTATAATGAAAAAACAATAGCGAATAAAAAGCTCATTGATTACAGCAAACACTTTCCAATTGTCGAACTTGATTCGACGTTTTATGCTATACAATCCAAAAAAGTGATGGATAAATGGACGGAGGAAACTCCTGCTGATTTTCGGTTCATTGTGAAAGCCTATCAAGGTATTACCGGCCATCAGCGGGGGAAGCTGCCGTATGATTCTGAAGAGGAGATGTTCTCACAATTCAAGCTGTCATTGACGTCGTTTGTGGAAGCAGGGAAACTGGCGATGATCCTTGTGCAATTTCCGCCGTGGTTTGATTGCCGGAAAGAAAACGTCGACCGTATCCGCTATGTGCATGATCAGTTACAGCCGCTGCCGGTTGCGGTAGAGTTTCGCCACCAATCTTGGTACTCACCTGCCTACCGGGAGAAGACATTGGATTTCCTGAAGAGTTTAAACATCATCCATGTTGTCTGTGATGAGCCGCAGGTTGGGGACGGCAGTGTGCCGCTCGTGCCGGCTGCGACCGATCCGAAGGTGCTGCTGCGTCTTCATGGACGCAATGACAAAGGATGGGTCAATACAATGGGAGACAGTAAAGCGTGGCGTAAAGTGCGCTACCTTTATGATTATAATGAAAAAGAATTAGAGAGTATGCGCGATGTCGTCAAACACCTTGAAAAACAAACACAGGAAGTATTCGTTATATTTAATAACAACTCCGGTCAGCATGCTGCGAAGAACGCTAAGCAATTCGCGGATCTGGTCAACATAGAGTATGGTCAGCCACTCACCGAGCAGCTGGATTTATTTGAGGGGGATCAGTAATGGAATTTGCAGTGCTGGCCTTAATCGGTCTGGCTTCGGGTGTAATCGGCTCGATTGCCGGGCTCGGCGGCGGAACAATTCTGGTGCCCGTCACATTATTTGTCGGGCTGAATCTTGGCCTAATTCCTGATATCACGCCACAAAGTGTAGTCGGTTTATCGGTCATTATGATGATCGCGAACGGACTTGGCTCGACCATATCATACATGAAAGTCAGGACAATCGATTACCGCAGTGCCCTGCTGTTTTTTACAGCGAGTATACCCGGGATCATTATTGGCGCGTTCATCAATAAAAATGTTAGTTTGCAATCATTTAATCTATTTTTCGGCATATTATTAATTGTCTTGTCTACACTGTTATTAACGAGAAAATATTTGAAGCCGATTCGCTGGTTTGTGGAAAACGGAAGGAAAGTGACATTCACAGATCCGCAGGGTAAGGCGCATATCTACGGCTATCCGATCTGGTTTGCCATCCTCCTGTCATTATTTATTGGACTGACATCGGGGTTATTTGGAATCGGCGGCGGCACCATGATCGTTCCTGCGATGATTTTGCTGTTCCTTTTCCCTCCGCACGTAGCAGTGGCCACATCGATGCTGATGGTATTCCTGTCATCCATCGTAAATTCAATTTCGCATATTTCTCTCGGGCATGTGCCGTGGCTCTATACGATTCCGGTCGTGCCAGGCGCATATTTCGGCGGAATGCTCGGTGCGTATTTGAATGGCAAAATGAAATCAGATACGCTGGTTTTGGTCATTCGCATCATTTTACTCGTCTTTGGACTGCGTTCCATCTATGAGGGGATTTGGGGTTGACGTATATGGAAGAAACAGTAGCGACAATTCATATTTATCATACGAATGATGTGCATAGTCATTTTGAAAACTGGCCGCAGATTTCCCGCTTTCTGAAACAGCGCAAGCAGCAGGCGGAAGCAAAGGGAGAAGCGGTTTTCTTATTTGATATCGGTGATCATATCGACAGATCCCACCCATTTACTGAAGGCACGGAAGGCAAAGGAAATATTGAACTGCTCAATGAAGCAGAGTACGATACCGTGACAATCGGCAATAATGAAGGCATCACGATGTCGAAAGAATCATTGAATGCGTTGTATGAAGATGCTCAGTTTGACGTGGTACTTTGTAATTTAACAGACTTGGACGGTGCGTTACCTTACTGGGCGAAGACATCAAAGATTCTGGAGACGGCAGACGGCGTGCGGATCGGCATCACAGGTGCCACTGCGCCGTATTATGCGTTCTATGAGCAGCTGGGCTGGCGCGTTACGGAGCCGCATGCAGCGCTCAAAGAAGTGGCTAATAGTCTGCGGCCGCAATGCGATGTGCTGATTTGCCTGTCGCATTTAGGCATCAATGAAGATCGTCTGCTTGCGGCGGAACGTCCAGAATTCGATGTCATTTTAGGCGGCCATACTCACCATTTACTCCAGAATGGGGAATGGCACAACGACACGTTGATTGCAGCAGCCGAAAAGTTCGGTCATTATGTCGGCCACATCCAGGTGGACGTCGACCGCATGACGAATCAAGTACTTCATATGACTGCAGAAGTGTTCCCGACACAGTTAATGAAGCGGACAGAAGAAGATGTCGCAGAAGTGAACGGCTATCTGAATGAAGGAGAAGAAGCTTTGGAAGTGCCTGTTTTTTATAATCCGTCCGCCCTGCCGCAGCGGCTGACAGGAAACAGTCCCTTGTCTTCGCTGTTTGGCCGTGCATTGCTGACTTATTTGGATGCAGATTGTGCGCTGTTTAACGCCGGCATTTTTCTCGGCAGTCTGGATGAAGGCTGGGTGACGAAAGGTGACCTCCACTCGCTGCTGCCGCATCCGATCAATCCATGCCTAGTTCGTTTAGACGGAGAGGACTTGCTGACAATCTACGAGCAGTCACTGGATCCCAAATGGACAGAACTGCCGATCAGAGGTCTGGGTTTCCGCGGCACATTGATGGGCAGCATGATTCATGAGCATTTATTCCTTAACAGCGACGGACAATTATTCGCAGGAAACCGATTGGTGGAACCCGGCAGCACCTATACTCTTGCAACACTCGATATGTTTACGTTCGGCTATTTTTTTCCGCTGCTGAAAGAAGCTCCGAAAGAATATATCATGCCGGAAATGCTTCGTGATGTGCTCGGCTGGTACGGAAGAAAATATTTTAATGAAGGCTAGTATGTACGCCTCCTGCTTCGCATAATGTGTAGCAGGAGGCGTATTTATGCGGTTTTATACGAATCAAAAACGGCCGAAGAGACATCACTACGGCAAAAATATCCTGCGCTTTGTCATTCCGTCTATTTTCGTGGCAGTCGCTATGTTTTTCTACACTGTCAATAAACAATTGACCCCGATCTATACACAATATGCCGAAGTCCAAACTCAAAAAATAGCGAGTCACGTCATAAGCCAGGCTATCCAAAACCGTACCACCAGTGTCTATGATGTCAATGAAATCATTGAGAATGTGCCGGATGACACGAAAGATACGGTGACAACGAAATTTAACGCGGAAATCATCAGCCAGGTGATGTCCGAAATCCATCAGCTCGTAGAAGATCATCTGGAACGTGCAGAAGGCGGAGATCTGGATATGCTGCCGCCGCTTGGTGATCTTGAATACAATCCCGATCGCATGGAGAAAGAGCAAGGGATCGTCTTCTTCGTACCGCTCGGTCAGGCGACCAATATCCCGCTGATCGGTAACCTCGGTCCGAAAATCCCCATCCGTTTTCATGTTGTTGGGGATGTCCATGCCACTGTTGATACGAATATACGGGAATTTGGAATCAATAATGCGTATGTGGAAGTGAATCTCAAATTGCAGGTCAATGTACAAATTATTGTGCCATTAGCGACCAGCAAAAGTGTTGTAGAGCAGGAAATTCCCATTGCCATGGGCTTAATCAGAGGGAAAGTTCCGCAAATTTATTCAAAGGGTGAACAGACACCCGCACAGATAGAAGTGCCTCTGGAAGATACGGAGTAAAAGGTATTGTGAACAATGTCGATTATTGCTACACTGATACAAGAAGAATATCGAGACTTACGTAGAGGCTGCATTGCTTATAAGTACCTGGTGAGAGAGTGACGTCGAAGACCGCCAGCAAAAGGAGGCAGTGCCGAAGTTTGAGAAGAGTCCGCTTCTCAAGTTGGGGTCATTTCAAAGAGGAATGACACTGTCATACAGCGACAAATGTATGGAGAGCTACAGTAGCCAGATGACCTGCACTTGATGTACATGACTCAATGACCAGCAGAGATATTGTCCGGCCGACTCCCACACGTTCGTAACGACCTGTTGGAGTCGGCTTTTTGCTGGCAATATCAGCAATCCGTTGTTGGTGCTGTCTTTCCGCCCTTCAGAAGACCTTCTGCATTTCGATATCATCTATCAACCAGAAAGAGGAGGAATTACAATGATCGGAACGTGGGTCTCTATTTTGCCTCCTATTATCGCCATCGTGATGGTGTTGGTGACGAGGAGAGTATTATTATCATTAGGAGCAGGCATTCTTACAGCTGCTTTACTTATTGCGGAATTTGCTCCGCTGGAGACGCTGAAAGGTATTTGGACAGCTGTGACTATTTCATTTTGGGACGGCGGTTTGAATACATATAATATATTCATTATGTTATTTTTATTATTGCTTGGTGTCATTACCGCATTTGTCAGCCTGTCAGGAGGCAGTGCGGCGTTTGCACGCTGGGCGGTAACACGCATCCGTACGAAACGCGGTGCAAAGCTGCTGACTATGATTCTAGGAATTGCTATTTTCGTTGATGATTATTTCAACGCATTGGCAGTTGGACAGATTGCCAGACCGATTACCGATCAGCACAGGATTTCACGTGCGAAACTGGCATATTTCATTGACTCTACGTCTGCCCCTATTTGTGTTGTCTCACCGATTTCCAGCTGGGGTGCATTCCTGATTGGACAGCTTGCACTGATTTTGGGCACGACGGCAGCGGTCAGTTATTCACCGCTGACAGCATTCATCATGATGGCGCCCATGAATTTCTACGTCATTGCTACGTTATCCATGGTCTTTTTCTTTGCCTGGACAAACAATGATTTCTTTGAAATGAAAAAGCACGAAGATCGCGCGAACAATGAAGGTTTATTGTATGATCCAAAAAAAGAAATTCCCGGCGAACTGAAAGAGGAATTTCCTGAGCATACACACGGTAAAGTCCGTGATCTCGTCGCGCCGATTGTGACGCTGATTGCTGTAACTCTCGGCATGATGATTTACACAGGTTATAAAGAGGCGGGGATCTTCGATATTTGGGCAATTTTCGAGAATACAGATGTACCGTTTTCTCTGGTAACCGGGGGCATTACTGCCACATTGCTTGCGATGCTGCTGTATGCACTGCAAATGAAAGAGAATGAAACGGCAAGCGTTTCCTGGATGGGGCGTGCGTTCATTAGTGGAATCAGAGCAATGATGCCGGCTATTTTAATCTTAATCCTTGCATGGGGATTAACAGAATTGATAGCAACACTTGATACAGGCCTCTTCTTATCTACTATGGTAGAGAAGCTGAATATCCCGGTTGCCTTCCTGCCTGTTTTGATTTTCATATTAGCAGGACTGATGGCATTCTCGACAGGTACGTCATGGGGGTCGTTCGGTATTCTCATGCCGATTGCAGGAACAATTATGGTCAATGCGGCACCGGAATTATTGCTCCCGGCATTGTCTGCTGTACTGGCAGGCGCGGTATTTGGGGACCATTGTTCACCGATCTCAGATACAACGATCCTTTCATCTACGGGAGCGGGCTGTAATCATATCGATCACGTGGCGACACAGTTGCCTTATGCGCTTGTGGCAGCCAGTGTGGCGGTCGCCGGATACTTCACTCTTGGTGTGACTGGTTCCGTATGGATTGGACTTGCGGCGGTTATTATTATTCTGATAGCTTTATTTGTGTACTGGAACGCAAAAGGGAAACAGCGGGCAGCGCAAACTGCATAAAGATTATGATTTAGACTAAGAGTGATAAAACCTTCATTCTTAGTCTAAATTTGTTTTGACATCTTGAATTGTCCTGTTTATACTAAATATACAGAACTAGAGTTGTCAGAATACATTGAATGGTAATAAGTTTTGTAAAATAACAAAAAGAGAGGTGATCGTTGTATGGAGAATCGTTCACAGTGGGGAACGAGAGCCGGTTTTATATTGGCTGCGGTCGGTTCGGCAATCGGACTCGGAAACATTTGGCGCTTTCCTTACGTCGCGTATGAAAATGGCGGAGGCGCATTTTTTATCCCGTATTTATTTGCACTTTTAACAGCCGGTATTCCGATTTTGATTATGGAATTCACAATTGGTCATAAGTATCGGGGATCAGCACCGCTTTCATTTTTCCGGCTGAATGGTAAGAAGACAGAATTTCTTGGCTGGTGGGGAATTTTCGTATCCTTTGTAATTTCCACTTACTATGCGGTCATTATTGCATGGGCCATGAAATACACGGTCTATTCATTCGGTTTATCATGGGGGAAAGATCCTGAAGCATTCTTCTTTGGAGATGTTCTGAAACTAGCAGATAATCCTGGAGAAGTCGGCGGATTAGTCGGTGGCGTAGTATTGCCGCTCTTGCTGGTATGGGTTATTTGTTACATTATCTTGCTTGGCGGTGTCAAAAAAGGAATCGAGCTGGCGAATCGGATATTTATTCCTGTTCTCTTCTTACTGTTCTTATTCGTCGTCATTCGTGCGATTACACTTGACGGTGCTATGGTAGGATTAGATGCATTCTTTAAACCGGATGTCGACAAACTATTGAATCCGCGTGTGTGGGTTGCCGCTTACGGCCATATTTTCTTCAGTTTGTCCATCGCATTTGCGATCATGATTACGTATTCAAGTTATTTGCCGAAGAAATCGGATATTACAAATAACGCATTCATTACAGGTTTCGCAAACTCCTCCGTGGAATTACTTGCGGGTATCGGGGTTTTCGCAGTGCTTGGATTCATGGCAACAAATCAAGGCGTGGCTGTAGCAGATGTAGCCACGGCCGGTGTAGGGCTCGCCTTCGTTGTGTTCCCGGAAATCATCAATCAGATGCCGGGATTAAACGGCCTGTTCGGCGCATTCTTCTTCCTGTCCTTAACCCTTGCAGGTATCACTTCACTCATTTCGATTTGTGAAACGTATATTGCAGGTATGTCTGATAAATTCAATATGTCAAGACGGCGTTCAGTAACAATCGGTGTCGGACTTTCTACAGCGATCTCGATGCTGTACGCAACGAAAGGCGGACTCTACTTCCTGGATGTCGCAGATTACTTCATCAACCAATTCGGTATTGCTGTCATCGGTCTGGTCGAAGTGATCTTACTGGCTTGGGTATTCAGAAAGCTTGGCGTGTTTGAGAAACATGCCAATGCAGTTTCAGATATTCAGCTCGGCTGGTGGTGGAAGCTTTCATTAATCTTCATCACACCGTTAGTATTGGGAACTATGCTGTTCTTCCTGATCCAAGACAATATGGCAGAAAACTATGAAGGGTATCCGACGTCGTTCTTATGGACGATCGGCTGGCCGGTAGCGATTGGCGCATTTGTAATGTCAATTGTGTTCACTTCACTGAAATGGAAAAACAACACTAGAATCACTACCGATTATGATGAAAAAGGGGGGCTGTAAATGGATACAGGAATGAGCGGTTCTGCAATCCTCATGATGCTGGTCGGCGTGATGATCATCTGGGGCGGTCTATTTATCAGCATCTTTTATGCTACAATACTGGGTAAATTCAAAAAGAAATTCAACATTGAATAATGATATGTACACCTGCAGCCGGGCTTTAGCTGCAGGTGTTTTTATATGAAAAGCGGGAAAGTTTCGGCAGTAGATCTTCCGTACCCGATATATTCACACCGTCGTCTGAAGCCGGCACTATCTGTAATTGAACGTTTTCTGAATTTATGTTACATTGACATGAGAAGAATTTATTAACAGAATGGAGTCGGTACCATTGTCATGCAAACCTGAGACTGGAAGAAAAACAGAGCATATAAAGAAGCCGGATTGGCTTAAGATTAAGCTGAACACCAACGAGAACTATACAGGTCTAAAAAAGTTAATGCGTGAGAAAAACTTAAATACGGTTTGTGAAGAAGCGCGCTGCCCGAACATTCACGAGTGCTGGGGAGAGCGGCGTACTGCTACCTTTATGATCTTGGGTGCTGTATGTACAAGAGCTTGCCGTTTCTGCGCAGTAAAGACAGGTCTGCCGAATGAACTCGATACAGCTGAACCGGAACGCGTAGCGGAATCTGTCGAATTAATGAATTTAAAGCATGCCGTCGTAACTGCCGTAGCGCGTGACGATCTAAAAGACGGAGGATCTGCTATTTTTGCAGAAACAATCCGTGCCATCCGCCGGAAAAATCCATTCACAAGTATTGAAGTACTGCCGTCTGATATGGGCGGCGACCGGGAGAACCTGCAGCGTCTGATGGACGCAAAACCGGATATCCTGAACCATAATATTGAAACTGTACGCCGTTTGACACCTAGAATTCGTGCGCGTGCAACGTATGACCGTTCACTTGAACTGCTGGCACGTGCCAAAGAAATGTATCCAGAGATCCCGACGAAGTCTTCTCTGATGGTCGGACTTGGGGAAACAGTGGAAGAAATCATTGAAACCATGGACGATCTTCGCGCGCATAATGTCGATATCATGACGATCGGCCAGTACTTGCAGCCGACAAAAAAGCACGCAAAAGTGGTAAAATATTATTCGCCTGATGAGTTTGGAGAATTGCGTAAAATTGCAATGTCTAAAGGGTTCTCTCATTGTGAGGCAGGGCCGCTTGTACGCTCAAGCTACCACGCAGACGAGCAAGTTAATGCTTCGGCGAAAGAGAAACAGCGCCAAGGTGAAGAGCTGCTGAAACTTGAAGAGCAAGCGAGCAGGTAAATGGAAGTGAAGCAGAAGATGGTTATTTTAGAGAATACGCAGTACGAGATCGCGAAAGAGTTTCGTGAAGGTTTCGATGAAGAAGCTTTGAATGAACGGTTTAGCGAAGTGCTGCTGAAGTATGATTATATTTTAGGCGACTGGGGATACGGGCAGTTACGATTAAAAGGTTTTTTTGAAGATCGTAATTCCAAATCTACTTATGAAACGAAAATCAGCACAGTTCAGGATTATATTTATGAATATTGCAATTTCGGCTGTGCGTATTTCATTCTGAAGAAGATCGGAAAAGTAAAACCTGTATCCGCTGAAACGGAAACAGCAGAAGAAGTACAATCTGAATCCGCGACTGCTTCTATTACAAATCAATAAAAATAAAAGCACCGGGCAGACTAAAATTAGCCCTGTGCTTTTATTTGTTTCGTTGAAAATATGGTAAGATAGAGACAGGAAGTAAACGAGGAGGAAGAACATTATGTATTTTGTGGACCAAAATAAAATCAGTAAGACTTTAGCGTATATGGAGCAATTGATAAGCATCTTTGAAAAGGAATCAAGCTGGCAGCAAAACGAAGTAAACAAACTGGCTGTGGAGCGAATTGCACATGGCTTGATTGAAGGCATTATTGATGTAGGAAACTCGATGATTGACGGGTTTATTATGCGTGATCCGGGGAGTTATGATGATATTATCGATATACTCGAAGATGAAAAAGTCATTCAATCTGAACAGTCAGTACCGCTGAAAGCGTTTATTTCATTGCGCCCGATGATTGTTCGCCAATTTATGGAAGTCGATACAGAGGCTGTTGAAACATCTATTCGTGAAACTCTGAATGAGCTCAAGCTATTCCCGGGCCAAGTCCGTGATTATTTGACGAATGAATTAGGACCGGTTTCAGCGTTTCTGCCAACTGAATGATGAGACAGTATCAAGCGTATTGTTTTGATTTGGACGGCACAATGTATCGCGGAAGTGAACCGATTCAGGAAGCAGTGGATTTTGTGACAGATCTTCAGGCGAAAGGTGCTGATACATATTTCATTACGAACAACGCCGCGCTGACACGGGGAGCCCAGCAAAAGAAATTAGCGAGGTTCGGTGTCCGGACGGAAGTGGATCGTATTATGAATTCAGCGACAGCACTTGCCCGTTATTGTAAGCAGCATTATGCAGGCGCCCGCGTCATGATGATTGGAGAAGCGGGACTGAAAGAAGCGTTGGAAGAAGAACAGATTGAACTCACGGACGCCAATCCGGATATCGTGCTGATGGGGCTTGACCGCCAGATTACTTACGGAAAAATTGCTGAAGCCTGCCTTGCGATACGCAATGGAGCGCATTTTTTAGGCACCAATCAAGACATTAAATTTCCGACTGAAAAAGGACTGGTTCCCGGCAACGGATCTTTTCTGAAGCTGATGGAAGCGGCAACTGAAACATCGCCGCTCGTCGTAGGTAAACCTGAGCCGTATATGCTTGAATTCATTCAGCAGCAGGGGAACTATGAAAAAGAAGAGATGATATTAATCGGAGATAATTATGATACAGATATTATGGCGGGCATACGCTATGGCATCGATACGGCGTACGTTGCCACCGGCGTCACACCAATGGAAGAAGTGCTGCAAAAAGCAAAGCGTCCGACATATATTTTATCCGGTCTTGCCGATTGGCCGAAATAAACAAAAGCTGCACAAGAAGCGCAACAACTTCCTGTGCAGCTTTTTCGCTAAATGACTGTCAGAAAAGGGAGCAGGAAAGCTAATTCCGCACATTGCTCAATCACTGCGAACACGTAAAACCGCATAAAAAAGGATGTACCTTGAAGTTTGGCAACTTCCGGGACATCCGTTGTTTTTTTATGCTATTAAAAAAGTGGATTCTCTTCAATGAACTGATAAATTCGTGCTGTCAATTCATCCGCGGTCTCCGCTTCGACTAATTCACCGTTCACAATTGCATATAACGTATCACTGCATTTTGTACAATAACTTAAACAGCCGTATTCCAGCACATCGATGTTTGGATCCCGCTCCAATGTCTCGAATACGGGGTAAGAACCATTCGCCAAATTGCTGATACAAAACTCCACGATGGGATTCATCTTTCTCACCTCGCCTATTAGAAATGGTACTCTTTTTTTACGTAAGCGTCAACGAACTAGGTATATTGTGAAAGTCATCACAAACTGTTATAATAACAAATGAGATGCAACATGAAAATAGACATAGAAGGAGAACTATATGAGAAAATTACTTTTACTGGGTGCCGGCTATGGTAATATGCGAATTCTGCTGCGTTTGCTGAATAAAGAATTGCCGAGCGATATAGAAATTACTCTTGTAGACCGTACCCTGTTTCATAGTTTGAAAACGGAATTTTATGCACTGGCGGCAGGAACAGTTCCTGATTCTGATGTCCGGGTAGCCATTCCAGTTCATGACCAGCTGAAAGTGATAGAAGGTGAGATTCAGGAAATCAAGCCGGAGGAAAATGAAGTATTGCTGGCAGATGGCCGTGCCATTCCGTATGATGAGCTCGTAATTGGCCTGGGGAGCGAAGATAACTTCCATAACGTGCCGGGTGCTGCAGAACACACACTGAGCATTCAGACGATTGGGAAGTCCCGCAAAACCTATCAGACATTACTTGGGCTTGGCGACGGTGCGACGGTAGGTATTGTCGGTGCAGGACTGAGCGGAATCGAGTTGGCAAGTGAATTACGTGAGAGCCGGCCTGATTTGAAAATTAAACTATTTGACAGAAGTCCGCGTATTTTGCGTGACTTCCCTGAACGATTAAGTAACTTCGTAAAGGGTTGGTTTGATCAGAACGACGTGGAAGTGGTCGCAAACTCAAATATCACCAAAGTGGGCGAATCAGTTCTATATAATCATGAAGAAACGATCGACATCGACGCTGTCGTTTGGACAGCTGGTATTAAGCCCGGCAAAGTCATTGAAGACCTCACTGTTCAAAAAGACCGTTCGGGCCGTATCGTGCTCAACCAGTACCATCAGGTTCCAAGCTACACGAACATCTACGTAGTGGGAGATGTCGCTGCGCTTCCGCATGCGCCGAGTGCCCAGCTGGCAGAAGTTCAGGGAGAGCAGATTGTACAAGTGCTGCGTCTGGTCTGGAAGGACGAGCCGTTAATGCCGGAAATGCCAGAGCTGAAGTTAAAAGGCTTCATGGGTTCACTTGGAAAGAAACAAGGATTTGCGTACTTGGCGGATCGTACCGTTACAGGAAGAATCGCACGTCTGATGAAATCCGGATTGCTGTGGATGTACAAATGGCATAACGGTTAAAATGCAACATACAGAATGGGTTTTCAGGAAAGTCGCCGCCATGCGAATTTCTTTGAAAGCTCTTTTTGTTTTGCTGCCGGGTGCGACAGTAGTTTTAAATTGAGAATTTATAGAGGGCAAAATCGTCAGCCCGGCTTGTGGGAAGATACATAAAAAGAAGCGGCCGTTCATCACAGAACGGCACGCTTCTCGTGCAAAGCAGACGGAAGAACCAACATGCTTGTTCTCAATTAATTCGTCTGATTATCAATTTATTGGGATTGATATCCATGTGTTTCCAGTGCAGTGAAAACCGGTTTTAGCTGAATGTGGCCTTCACCGATCATTTCGCCGCCAATCATAACTAGAGGATAAAAGTACTCGTCATCGCGAATTTTCTCCGCAATTTCCTGCTGTCTGGGTTCAGTAATGTCTGAGTTGATATCAATATACGTAATCGTAAATGGCTGTTCAGGGTACTTTCTTGATATTGCCGCCTCGAGCCACTCATACGTATCTTTGGAAGAAGGAGCATTTACGCAGCTTGCACAGATCACTTCTGCTCCGTAAACTTCAATGGTTACTGGTGATTGGGTCATAAAAAGTCAAACCTCCGATTCATTATTGGATTTTTTCTGCTGGGCAGTTTATAATAAGTATAAGGAAAGGAGAGAGTGATTACAATGACAACAGATACTAAATTATATGAGCCGGTAAAAGAAGTGCTAGATAAATTGCGCCCATTCCTCTTGCGAGACGGAGGGGACTGCGAACTGGTGGATATCGACGAAGGAATTGTGAAGTTGCGTCTCTTAGGCGCATGCGGAACGTGCCCAAGCTCAACGATTACATTAAAAGCCGGTATTGAACGTGCATTGCTTGAAGAAGTGCCAGGCGTTGTAGAAGTCGAACAGGTCTTTTAATTTTTATTTAACAAGAAAGCCGTGTAAGGAAGTTTCATCTTCTTTGCACGGCTTTGATTATTTAACTGCCTTTATGGCGGTTTCTTCATCCCGGATTTCTTGCCAGCGATCTTTGGCCATTTGAATAACTGTGGGCTCAGTGGATCTTTTTTGTGTTTCGATGACTCTGGAAAAGTTCCGGATTGCTTCCGCACGGTCATTGATGCGCCACGACAACTCGGCAATTATATATTGAACGCGGGTTTCGGACATCTGAGTGCCGACATAATCACCTTCAGAAAAAGCTTGAATGTACAAATTTCGTGAAATTTCCAGATACCGCATCTCTTTTGCACGGTTTTCATCTTCCCGGTAAATCCATGCGATACGGAGCATCATACCTGCCATCGTCAAGTGTTTTTCTTTCTTGAAATTGGCGCTTAAATACGCGAGCTTATAGGCTTCAATTGCCTGTTCTTTCGTGCGGATCCCTCCAAATGAACGGCTGCGCCACTTGGCAGTAATATTTTGGGCGATCATTTCTTTCGTGCCTGGTGCGAAATAAGGTGCAAAATCATCAGTGAAGGCAAAACCGCAATTCGGACATACGGCAACATTATAAAAAATAGGGTTAATTTCCTTGTTTATATAAATGGGTCTAAAATCGCTGTCGTGATCAATAACTCTTACTTGACGTGAACGGATTTTGGTAGTAGAAAAATGCTCTTTACAAAGTAAACAAAGCATTTTCTTATCGTAAAATGGGCTGATTTCCACAGTCATCATTCCTTTCTGTTCTGAGTCTTATTATACAGCAAAAAAGACCTATTAGGGGGACTATTTGTTTGCAATACGGTGAAAAAGATTGATATGATAAAACAAATCGTGGAAAGTGAGTGTGAATATAGATGAATCCAGTAGAAATTACAGAAGCAGCGGCATTTCACGTAAAAAAAATGATGACTCATAATGAAGAAGAAGGTTCATTTCTGCGCGTATCCGTCAATGGCGGAGGATGCAGCGGATTAACATATGGTCTAGGCTTTGCACAGGAAAAAGAAGATGATGATATTTCTTATACTGCGCATGGTATTCCTGTACTGGTCAAAGATGAAGATGCAGCCATTTTGGAAGGCACAAAAGTGGATTACAAGGAGTCTTTGATGGGCGGAGGCTTCACCATTGACAATCCGAATGCCATTGCGAACTGCGGATGCGGGACTTCATTCAGAACTGCTAAAAAAGCAGGGGCACCAGCAGATTGTGAATAAACAGACTGCCACACTTTGAGAATGAAGCGGGATCAGTTTTGTCTTTTTACACCGGAGGCATATTACGGTTCATAATTGATTATTTGCACAATAATAATTCGGTTGAAAAATATGCCCAAAAGGTCTACTATAAGAATGAAAGCTAGTTTATATTAATATTAAACTAAATGTCCGGCACTGCGTAAAACCAATGAAAGATTGTTTTTACACGTACTCGGCATTTAATAAACTCAAAGGTGGTTTCGATTTACGTGAAAAGACCGACAATCTTAGTATTGGGAGCAGGTTACGGTGGCTTGATGACCGTTGTCAATTTACAAAAGTCATTAGGTGCAGATGAGGCGGACATCGTTCTCATCAATAAAAATGAGTATCATTATGAATCTACATGGCTGCACGAAGCGGCTGCAGGCACATTGACGCCAGAGCAGGTGCGCTATGATATCTCAAGTGTCATCAATAGTAATAAAGTAAAGTTCATCCAGGCAGAAGTTACTGGAATCGATGTGGCGACAAAGAGCGTAAAGACAAATCTTGGATCGCATACATACGATTATCTAGTAATCGGACTTGGTTTTGAAGGTGAAACATTCGGCATTCCAGGGTTGGACAAGTATGCACTTTCCATTGCAAACGTCAATGCTGCACGTCAAATCCGTGATCATATGGAATATCAATTTGCTACTTGGTCTACTGAAGAAGTCAAAGACGACAGCCGGTTGACAATTATCGTCGGCGGAGCAGGCTTCACAGGAATCGAGTATTTAGGTGAGCTTGGAGACCGTGTGCCAGAGCTATGTAAAGAATATGACGTACCTGCTAAAAAGGTGCGCATATTATGTGTAGAAGCCGCACCGATGGTTTTGCCGGGCTTTGATCCTGAACTAGTGGATTATGCAGTCCGCCAATTGGGCGCGAAAGGTGTAGAATTCTCTATCGGTACGCCGGTTGTAGAAGCAACTCCTGAGGGCGTCAAGATCAAAAAAGGTGAAGATGAATTTGAATTCATTAAAGCTGGTACAGTTGTATGGGCAGCGGGTGTCCGCGGAAACCGTTTAATCGAAGAATCAGGCATTGAAAACATGCGTGCACGAGTAAAAGTTGAAAAGGATATGCGTGCGCCAGGATTCGATGATGTATTCGTAGTCGGAGACTGTGCATTGATGATCAACGAAGCAATCAACCGGCCATATCCTCCAACTGCACAGATTGCTATGCAGCAAGGGGATATGATCGCAAATAACATCATCGCACTGATGAAGGGCAAGCCGACAGCGGAATTTGTACCGGATCTAAAAGGAAGTGTTTGCTCACTTGGCGATTCTGACGCTATCGGTGTCGTATTCGATAAAAAAGTGACAGGCGCAAAAGCGTCATTTATGAAAAAAATGATTGATAACCGCGCATTATTTATGATTGGCGGCCTAGGCTTAACGATCAAAAAAGGTAAATTCAACATTTTATAATGTCTTTGAAAAACGCTCGCTTCGGCGGGTGTTTTTTTATGCCTTCTACAATAATAGAAGTAAGTCAACTTTGGGAGCCTGCCTGGCGGGTAAATTCGGCTGTCAGATTTTAAGAATTCATGACAACTGCACAGAACGTCTGCGGTTCTCTGTCTTGTTCTATTGAAAGCTGTCGGGTCATCCTGTAAAATGTTGAAGTGATGAACTGGAGGTTAGCAGGCATGCAAACTATATCTGTAGCACAAGTTTTGCTATCGATCTTAATATTTATCGTTATGTTTTTCGGTATCGGCTTTTTAGTGAATATGCTGCTGCGCATGACGTGGCTTATGGCAATTGTGTATCCGATAATCGTAGTTTTCATTATTGATGATGTTCCGATGTATCAGTACATTACAAAGCCTGGATTTGCTTTCAGTGAGCTCGGGGCGAACATTATGTCGCTTCATGCAGTGGATATCGTAATCTTGGCGAGTGGCCTTGTCGGCGCAATTATCGCAGGCTTTGTCATGAAGGCGCTGCGCAGGATGGGGTATCAGATGTTTTGATGCGTTTTGTTATGTTTGGACATGAAAAAAACGGGGCTGTACAGGAAGTCGTAGCTTACGACGTCTTGTTACAGCTCCGTTTTTTTGTGCTGGGTCGTAGCTCGACTGGGTGTTGGGGTTTGTAATTAGTGAGTGTCAGCGTTTAGGACCCGCGCAGGCACGTGGGGGATTGCCTTACGTCATGAGCCAGCTGGCGATAGTGCGCCGCCAGTTGTCTCATGACTTCGGCTGACCCCGCAGTTGTGCCTGCGCTGCTGAGTGGAAGCAATCTAGGTTGTAGTTTAAAAGAGAAGAAGTTCAGTGACTGCTTGGTGACTGGTGTATGCATTGGCAAAGGACGTGTCATCTTCTGCTTACCCCTTACTGAACGGAGGCGCCTCCCAAGCGGTCGGCGAAGTGATGAGACAGCCAGGTGTACTTCCTGTCTGGCTCATTGCGTAGCCATCCGCCAGCGCCGCAGTGGGTTCAATACCGTTCTGTCTCTGTTTTGGGATCGTAGCTCGACTGTGTATCGGGGATTGAAGTAGCAAGCGTCAGCCCTTTGGACCCGCGCAGGCACGTGGGGGATTGCCTTACGTCATGAGCCAGCTGGCGATAGTGCGGCGCCAGTTGTCTCATGACTTCGGCTGACCCCGCAGTTGTGCCTGCGCTGCTGAGTGGAAGCAATCTAGGTTGTAGTTTAAAAGAGAAGAAGTTCAGTGACTGCTTGGTGACTGGTGTATGCATTGGCAAAAGACGTGTCATCTTCTGCTTACCCCTTACTGAACGGAGGCGCCTCCCAAGCGGTCGGCGAAGTGATGAGACAGCCAGGTGTACTTCCTGTCTGGCTCATTGCGTAGCCATCCGCCAGCGCCGCAGTGGGTTCAATGACGTTCTGTCTCTGTTTTGAGATCGTAGCTCGACTCGTTGTCGGGGATTGAAGTTAGCGAGTGTCCGCTGTTTGGACCCGCACAGGCACGTGGGGGATTGCCTTTCGTCATGAGCCAGCTGGCGAAGTACGCGCCAGTTGTCTCATGACTTCGGCCGACCCCGCAGTTGTGCCTGCGCTGCTGAGTGGGAGCAAGTCAGGTTACATTTTTAAAAGGGAAGAGGTGCAGTGACTGGTAGACGACTAGCGTATGCTTTGGCAAATGACGTGTCATGTTCTGCTTCCCCTAACTAAACGGAGGCGCCTTACAAGCGGTTGGCGAAGTGATGAGACAGCCAGGCGGTCTTCCTGTCTGGCTCATTGCGTAGCCATCCGCCAGCGCCGCAGTGGGTTCAATGCCGTTCTGTCTCTGTTTTGGGATCGTAGCTCGACTTTTTGTCGGGGATTGGAGTTAGCGAGTGTCTACTCTTTGGACCCGCGCAGGCACGTGGGGGATTGCCTTACGTCATGAGCCAGCTGGCGAAAGTGCGCGCCAGTTGTCTCATGACTTCGGCCGACCCCGCAGTTGTGCCTGCGCTGCTGAGTGGAAGTTATTCATGTACTCTTATAAAAGAGGAGGAGTGCAGTGACCCGTTGCCGACTGGCGTATGCTTTAGAAAATGACGTGTCATGTTCTGCTTCCCCCTAACTAAACGGAGGCGCCTTACAAGCGGTCGGCGAAGTGATGAGACAGCCAGGCGGTCTTCCTGTCTGGCTCATTGCGTAGCCATCCGCCAGCGCCGCAGTGAGTTCGATGCCGTCTTGCTTCTCTTACAACAATGACGGCAACTGGTGTATTACGTTTTCGATGCAAAAAGCAGAAAAACATCCGCACAGCACTTGCCCGTCACATTTCAAAAATCAGTAGCCTAAACGACATTCGCTCACTAAACGGAAGCCATCCGCCAGCGCCGCAGCGGGTTCAATGCCGTTTAGCTTCTATCATTACAATGACGTCGGCCTGTGTTATCATGACCCGAAATAAAAGCAGAACAACGCTTACGCAGCAGCAGCCAGTTACTTTTCTGAAACCAGAAACCGACGTGCTTTCCACTCACAAAATCACGGTATACGTAAAGATCGAGATAAGAATTCCTGTCAGGGCGCCGAAGAATACTTCGTTTGGTTTGTGGCCGAGCAAGGTTTTGAGTTCCTGAATTTTGGTTTCGTTGTCCTTCTTCGGCCAGCCTTTGATATCGTCGACGAACACTTGAAAATCAGACCGCATCTGGTTGATGATGACGGCCTGCTGTCCCGCCTGGTAGCGGATGCCGGTCGCGTCGAACATGACGATGACTGCGAAGATGGCAGAAACCGCAAACAAAGGGGAATCCAGACCGGCTTCAAACGCAATTGCAGTCGTCAGTGCGGTGACGGCTGCTGAGTGGGAGCTGGGCATGCCGCCAGTAGAAGTCATTAGACCGAAATCCAGTTTACGTGTCAATAAAAAATGAATCGGTATTTTTACGAATTGGGCAAATAGAATGGCGAACAGCGCTGCGAGGAGCGGTATGTTTTCAAAAATTGCCAAGTGATTCCACTCCGTTTCTGTCTTAGTTTAGCAATCAGTATACCATAATGATCAGCGAATCGTTGAGAAAACCAAACAATCCTTGTGGTTGGAAGTGCTAATCTGACTAGTCTATACTAGTAGGGGGAAACCGTAAAGAAAAGGGAGGATCAACAGATGATAAACGTAGAAACTGCATCCGCAATTGATCAAAAAGAAGTAGATGCACTTATTATCGGAGTGCCCGATCACCCGGAAAATGTAGAGGGCTTTGATCAGTTTGCCGAAGCATTCCATCCATCTCTTCCGGACTGGATTAAATCGCATGACGTTCAGCAGAAATTTAAAGCGATTACAAAAATGCCGGCATTATCGAAACAATCCTACAAGAGGGTCTACTTTGTAGGTGCAGGAAAGCAAAAGGAGCTTGCTGAGCAGCCGCTGCGCGAACTGTTTGCAGCAGTAGGCAAACAGCTGCACAAAGACCGTGTGCGCACTGTGAGCGTCTGGACAGCACCGTTCTGCAATGACGAAATCAGTTGCGATGACGTCGCATACTTGGCGTCGGAAGGCATTGGCATGGGTTCTTACGTCTATGAAGGGTTCCAGACATCCTCCAACGAAGCAGATGTGCCGCTCACTTCAGTTACTTTCATTACGGCGTCAGATGAGGAAAGTGTCAAAGCGGCAGGCGAAGTCGGTATGATTTATGCGCATGCAGTCAATGAAGCGCGGACACTTGTCAATGTGCCGCCGAATTTATTGACACCGGCTAAAATGGCAGATTATGCACGTGAATTGGCAGACAGCTATGATCTGGAAATCGATATTCTTGGCAAAGCGGAGATGGAAGAGCTAGGCATGGGCGCAATTCTTGCAGTAAACCAAGGTTCTGTGGAAGAGCCTCGGCTGATCGTGCTGAAATATCAGGCTACGGAACAGTGGGAAGATGTCATTGGGTTAGTCGGCAAGGGAATTACGTACGATACGGGCGGCTACTCACTGAAGCCCCGTGAAGGCATGGTCGGCATGAAAGGTGATATGGGTGGCGCTGCAGCCGTTCTGGGCGCTATGTGCATCATAGGAGAGTCCAGACCGAAAAAGAATGTCATTGCGGTCATCGCCTCTACTGATAACATGATTTCTGGAAATGCATTCAAGCCGGATGATGTCATCACCTCGCTCAGCGGCAAGACGATTGAAGTGCTGAATACAGATGCGGAAGGCCGTTTAGTGCTGGCTGATGCGGTGACATATGCGAAGCAGGCAGGTGCAGAGTATTTGATCGATGTAGCGACATTGACAGGCGGTGTCATTGTGGCGCTTGGCAATGACAAAACTGGCACACTGACAAATAATGATGAGTTCTATAAGCAATTCCAAGAGGCAGCGGAGGAAACAGGGGAGTTCATCTGGCGGCTGCCGTTAACGGAAAATGACCGTAAGCGGATTCGTAAAAGTGATGTGGCGGACTTGAACAACTCACCTGGGCGCGATGGCCATATGATTTTCGGCGGCGGCTTCGTTGGAGAATTTGTCGGCGATACACCTTGGATTCATTTAGACATTGCGGGCACTTCTGATGCGGCGAGTTCGCATGTGCTTGGTCCTAAGGGCGCGACAGGCGTGATGGTGCGTACATTGGCGACGTTTGTAGAGCGTCTGGCTGCTGAAACAGAAGAACAGGAATAATCACAGTTGGGCTCTTTCCCCAATCCACTTTTATCAGCGGGCATAGGATAAAGGGAAAGGGGGAGCTTGAATGACAAGAAACAGTTATAGAGGCGGTTACGGAGGCGGCCACAGAGGCGGTCACGGCGGTGGCTACGGGGGAGGTTTTGGATTCGGAGCGCCATTCCTTGGCGGATTAGTCGGAGGATTCCTCGGTAACGCGTTTTCGCCGGGCTACGGCTACGGTTACGGTGGCGGCTTTGGAGGATATTATCCGCCTTATTATAACTATCCGTATTACCCGCCTTACTATCCTTATTATCCATACTATTAAAAAAACCACGCAGAGAGGATCAATCCTCCTGCGTGGTTTTCTCTATTTCTTCGCGCTTCTTTTTTATCGCTTTCTTTAAATCATCCCCGACTGTTAACTTTGTCGGTTGAACTCCTGACATATAAGCAGCACGTGTCATCAAGTGACCGCCGATTGGAGAAGTGATGAATAAGAAGACGATACCGAGCAGCAGCTGAATACTGAAATGGCCTTCATTCCACCAAAAGTTGAAGAATACCCCGAGCAATAAACTCATGACACCGAGCGTGGCGCTTTTCGATGCAGCGTGCGCACGTGTATACACATCCGGCAGCCGTAAAATCCCTATGACGGTGACAATCGTAAACATGATTCCCACAGTAACTAGCAATATGATAATACTATCAGCGATCAGATCCACGTTCGATAATCTCTCCTCTCTCAATGAATTTAGAGAAGGACACCGTACCGATGAACGACATAATCGCAATCAGCAGAATTGCATCGATGAAGAAGGGTGTATCAAACAGGATGGACAGCAGTGCGATAGCGGAAATCAGCATGACACCAACCGCATCCAGTGCAACGAGCCGATCCGGAACAGAAGGCCCTTTCCATACACGATACAGCAATCCGAGCATAGACAAGATGACCAGCACGAGACAGACAGAATAAAACAGGTTCATCCCCGGCTCACCTCCATAATGGCTTTCTCGAATGTGTTTTTAATTGAGTCAATTGCTTCATCCACGTCATCTACATCAATGGCATGGATGTACAGTGTGCGCTGATCATCGGAAACATGAACAACGACCGTGCCGGGTGTTAATGTAATTAAACTTGATAACAGCGTAATTTCCCAATCTTGCTCAAGTTCAGTCGGCAACGCGAAGAACATTGGCTGCATCGTCGATAGGTCTGGTTTGATAACCAGCATCAGCACAGAAATATTCGACATGATCAGCTCCCGCAAAAAGATTGCGGTCAGTTTCAATGCAGACCAGATCCGCCAGACGTAAAGGCGGCTCCTGAAATAGCGGCGCGTCATGATAATCATCAACAACCCAATAATATACCCAATAATGAACGTAGAAGGTGTCAATGAACTTGTCATGAACATCCAAACGACTGCAATGAAGAAATTTAAAAGTATCTGAAAAGCCATTGACCTCTACTCCTTTAACACCGCATTTATATAGATTGACGGATCCGCCAGCACATCAGCAGCATCCTTCATATATGGCATGAGCCATTCCGCACCGACACCGTACGCCGCTGTGATGAGTACAAGCATGACTGCCGGCAGCATCATCTGACGGTATACGCGCTGATCCCGGGCTGGCAATACATGCTGCTGCGGGCCCCAAAAGGCATAAATGAAAATCCGTATAACAGACAGCAGCACAATCAGGCTCGAAGCCAAGACGATCACACTGCTGAACGCATGATCTGCTTCAAATGCGCCTTTTGCGATGAGCACCTTTCCGATAAATCCGCTTAACGGAGGAATGCCGGCAAGACCGAAAGCCGCAATTAAATACGTCCAGCCCAGCGTGCCGTGCGTCTTGATGAGACCGCCCATTTCACGCAAGTTCGATGTGCCGGTCACATAAATAATAATCCCGATCAACACGAACAGCGCACCTTTAATTAACATATCGTGAATCAAATAGTAGACGGCACCTTCCAGTCCTGCCGTGTTCATTTGAGCCACGCCAAACAGAATGACGCCTACTGCGATGATGATGTTGTAAATAATAATTTGTTTCAAATCGAAGTATGCAAGGGCACCGATACAGCCTGCAATGATTGTCAATATCGACAGAACGAGCAGGAATTGATGGGTGAACCCAATGTCATGAACGAAAAATAAAGTATAGGTCCGCGTGATCGCATAGACACCGACTTTTGTCAGCAGGGCACCAAATAATGCCAAGACAGGAATCGGCGGTGCAGCGTACGATCCGGGGAGCCAGAAATACAAAGGAAAGATTGCCCCTTTAATACCAAATACGATCAAAAACAAAATGGCGATGACGGAAATGATTCCCGGCTGATTGATTTCAGCAATCTTCACCGAAATGTCCGCCATGTTTAATGTTCCGACCACGGAATACAAATAAGCTACCGCGATGACGAAAATCGCAGATGAAATTACATTCACCAATATGTACTTGATGGATTCGCGCAGCTGTCTTTTTTCGCCGCCCAGTACGATAAGCAGGTACGACGCGATCAGCAGCACTTCGAAGAATACGAACATATTGAAAATATCCCCGGTCGTGAAAGCCCCGTTAATACCTGTAATCATGAACAGGATGGCAGGGTAGTAGAAAAAACGCTCTCTTTCTATGCCGATTGATGAAAAGCTGTACAAAACAACAAAGAACGTGATCAAAATCGTTGTTGTGACGAGCAGTGCGGAAAACATATCCGACACCATGGATATACCGAATGGTGCGGGCCAGCTTCCGAGCGTCACGGTTTGGATTCCTTCGGTCTTTATTGTCGCGACAAGCCAACAAGAAGCAACTAGACTGAGAGCCAATCCGATTAGTGTCAAAACTCTTTGGATGACCACATGCTCTTTGAAGAACATTAAAATCATCGCGAAAAAGAAAGGAATAATGATCGGAAATAAAAGAAGATTAATCATGTTCATCATTCCCTCTCAATTCATTCATATTATCTGTCTGGTGTACGGCGTACATACGATACGCCATGACGAGTATGACCGCTGTCACACCAAAACTGATGACAATCGCCGTTAAGATCAGCGCCTGAGGCAGTGGATCTGCGAAATCCGTTATACCGTCAATCAATACTGGAGGTGCTGAACCTCCAAGACCTCCCATTGTCAAAATGAGCAAATGGGCACCATGACTGAGCAGACCGGTACCTAAAATGACTTTCAATAAACTTCTTGAAAGGATCAAGTACACGGCCGCCGTAAACAGCACACCAATGAGAATGGATAAAATAAATTCCATCAGTCATCGCCTCCAATCGACTGGATTATCGTGATGGCGGAGCCGACCACTACCAAGTACACGCCGCTGTCAAAAAACATAGCGGTATGAAGGGAAGTCTTGCCAAATAACGGCAAATTGAAATCATCATATGCATGCGTAAAGAACGGCACATTGAAGAAAATTGATGCACCCGCCGTACTTAGAGCCAGCACAAGGCCGATTGCCGTAACGATCGTAAAGTTGAAAGGAAGAATTTGCTGGATCGTTTTCAAATCAAACGCGAGCAGCAGCAATACGATAGCACCTGTCGTCAGCAAGCCGCCGACAAATCCTCCCCCTGGTGCATAATGACCCACGAAAAAGATATGAACCGAGAACAGAAAGATGATGAAAAACACTACTTTTGTTGCGGTTTGTAAAATGACATCATTTGTTTTCATCAGTCGGCTCCTTTCTCGATACGCGCAGGCGAATCATGCCCAGTACCGCAATCCCTGCAATAGCGAGAACTGCAATTTCAAACAGCGTATCAAATCCACGGTAATCCACGAGAATGACGTTGACGATATTTCCGCCGCCGGCTTCTGTTGCGACCGTGTCTTTGTAGTACTGCGAAATCGAAGGGATTAATTTTTGTGAGTGGCTGGATAAGGCAACTAATGTCACCATCACACCCACGCTTAATGAAACAATCAGGTTGACGACTTTATGGCTTGCCGTCTCGCCGTGTGTTTGAAGTGCGGGCAAATGTTTAAATGCCAGCAAGAATAATGCAACAGACACGGTCTCAATCACAAGCTGTGTCAATGCCAGGTCAGGCGCTTTAAAGATCACAAAGAATAATGCGACGGAATAACCGACGCCGCCGAGCGCAATGATGGCGGCAAGACGTGACTTCGCAAATACGACGAAGCCGACTGATAGCAGCAGCACCAGTCCATTCAGCACGCCATACAACGTAATCGCTGCAAAACTGTTCATATCAACGATGAACGCATCTTTGATGAACAGCACCGCGATGATCGAAACAGACAGGAAAGCAAACATATATAATAAATACGTTCGGATTTTACCTGTCATATACAGACGGGAAACGCGGTTCATTCCTCTTTCACTTCCGCGCATTAACGCGTCATACCCTGCATTCAGCGACAGCCTGTCCGGCTGGATACGATAGAACGGCTGCCATTTTGGAATAGTCAGATATAACAGTGTGCCGAATACGATGACACCTACCGTAAGCCATAAGCCAACTGAACCAAAACCATGCCATGCCTTCACGTGAATATCGACAGCAGACGGGCTGGCGTACAATGTAGGCTGAACCGCCATGACGGCCGGTTTAATAATCCATTTGCCGACCAGATTCGGTATGAAGAAAATAATGATAACCAGGCTTGCCAGGATCATCGGAGCTGCCAGCATACCAATCGGTGCTTCGTGAGGCTGCTTCGGCAATTGCTCGAATTTCTTCTGTCCGATAAATGTTTTCAAAACAAAATACAGACTGTACGTAAACGTGAAGACGCTTGCAATCCAAGCGACAATCGGGAAAAGGATTCCCCAAGTATCAAAGTTGTACAGTTCAAAGTGTTGAAGTGCTGCCATAGATTCCAAAAACATTTCTTTACTGAGGAATCCGTTGAATGGAGGCAGGCCGGCCATTGACAATGAACCGATCAATGCAACCGTAAAACTTATCGGCATAATACTCATCAGCCCGCCAAGCTTCCGGATATCTCGGGTACCGGTTTCATGGTCGATGATACCTGCAATCATGAAGAGACCGCCCTTAAATGTCGCATGGTTAATCAAATGGAAAATCGCTGCATATGTCGCAAAACTGAATATGGCTGCAGTCGTATGATAAGAAATAGCGCCTGCACCAAGGAGCGACATAATCAGCCCCAATTGACTGACTGTTGAAAATGCTAAAATCGCTTTCAAATCGGTTTGCTTTACTGCAAAGAATGATCCCCAGAACAGCGTCAGCAACCCGATTCCTGTGACGAGCCAGATCCAGACGGACGATGACCCGAAAATTGGCGTGAAACGTGCAACCAAATAGATACCCGCCTTAACCATCGTGGCGGAGTGTAAATACGCACTGACCGGTGTGGGCGCTTCCATGGCATCCGGAAGCCAAATATAGAACGGGAACTGTGCTGACTTGGTGAACGCGCCTAACAAGATTAATACTAACGCCAGCATAAAGTAGGGCTGATTTGCAAGTTCAGGAGCCTGGGCGATTAATTCCCGGATAGAGAATGTTCCCCCCATAATATTAAGTAAAATAAAGCCCCCGAGCATCATCAATCCGCCGAACACGGTAATCATCATCGACTTCAGCGCACCAAAGCGTGATTTGTCTTTTGTATACCAGAAGCCGATCAATAAGAAGGATGAAATAGATGTTAACTCCCAGAACAAATAGAGTGTCATCGTATTGTCCGACTGAACAACCCCAAGCATAGCGGTCATGAAAATCAGCAGGTAAACATAAAAGCTTCCAAGATTCTCTTTTTTACTGTCCATGTAAAACACAGAATACAATACGACCAGTGAGCCGATTCCGGTAATCAATAGTGTAAACAATAAACTGAGACCATCTATGTATGATGTAAATACAATACCAAGCGAAGGAATCCATTGCAGTTCAGAAATAGCATGACCGCCATCCATCACCAATGGCAAGAAGCCGGCGTAATAGCCAAACAGCACCAGCGGGACGAGTAAAACGAACCAACCCGTATGTATTCCTTTGATTCTTTTATATGCCAAAGGAACAAATAACGCGAAGATTACAGGTAAAAAAATCAATAACACGAATTCCAAGAGAATCCTCCTTCCGTACATGTTCTTTCATCGTAAAAGTAAATGGTGCATGTTATATGCGTGGGCGTATTTGTTAGTATAGCGTAAAACATTTCAAATTGCATAGCCGACAGTTGACCAATTATTGCTTTATTCGACTTCCTTCTTATATTATTAGGAGGGTGAAAAAATATTTTTGAGGTGCAGTATGAACAATCCATATTTATTCAGTTACTTGCCATTCGTCAGCGTTGTCCTGTTCAGTCTGACGTTCGGTGTGTACAGTGTCGGTGAGACTTTGATTTTCTTTAAAGAAATCGGTCTGTACCAGGGAATGCGCGAGTTTTTATCCGATCTGCAATTACGGATTTTCTTATTAACAATGTATACACTGTTATTCTTTATGGTCATCGCGGCTTTAAAATTGATTGCTGTTACGATTCACGAGACGGCGTTACTGTTTTTCCTGAAAGAAGAGGCGGATGCTTCTTACAGCGCATCGAAGTCGGGTGCCTTAATTTACTTCATCGGGGCATTGGTTTCATTAGCCGGTATTCAATCATGGAAAGCGCTGGTGCTGATCTTCAGCGTCACCACATTTATCTACTTCGTCTACGTCATATATACATTAAGTCCGTTCATGCCGCTGACACATACTGTCGGATTAATTTTCTTCCAAATCATTATCTGGAGTGTTTTGCTCGCGGGGCTTATTTATATCGTGTTCCGTCTGTATAATGGAGTGCTTGCGAGCATTCCGCTGGCCAATCCGACTACGTAATATGAAAAGCCGTGCTGATCCGGTTAACGGACCTGCAAGGCTTTTATGGTCTCATCGTGGAAGAAAAGGCGCGAAGATGAATTTTCTGGTCACGCAGACGCGGAATCGGTTTCGGCCGGTCATAGCCAATCCATACCGCAGAAGTATAGCGGTCGTTCATGCCGACTGCCCACAAGTCTTTGAATGAATCTGTCGTGCCGGTTTTTGCTCCAGTATAACCAGTAGTATGTGCAATTCCTTCACCAGTGCCGTTGAGCACGACTTCCTGCATAAGTGACCGGATACTGCTGACGGTGGAAGGGGACCAGACCGCCTTTGTCGTATCCTTCCATTTATAAAGCACTTCCCCTGTAGAGTCTTTCACTGAACGGATAGCGCGGGGAGGTATGTACATTCCGTCAATAAAGCCGGTAGCCGCACCCGCCAGTTCAAGCGGTGTAACGCCTTTTGAAAAACCGCCAAGAGCGGCAGGATAAGTGCGGTCCGCTTCGACAAAGTGCCGGAAGTGGAAGGGTTCCAGATGAGCAAATGCCGTATCGATGCCTACACGCTGCAATAGGCGGACAGCCGTTGTGTTATAACTGTTGCGAAAGGCTTCCCGCACAGAAGTGGTGCCAAATTGATAATTGCCAAAGTTCGTTGGGCAATAGCCGCCTATGCAAATGTTGCTGCTGTTGACCGGTGTGTCGGCGTGATAAGGGCCACTTTCAAAGAACGGGGCGTAGACAAGGAACGGCTTAATCGCGGACCCGGGTTGCCGCACTGCCTGATAGGCGCGGTTGAAATCGGTTTTCTTATAGCCAGAACCGGCATACAGACTGATGATTTCCCGCATTTCATTATCGATGACAGCCGCTCCGGCCTGCACGCCGCCGGTTCCAATCAGTGCATTCAGCCGATTTTCATCATGCTGCTGCTTCGAGGGATCCAGTGCGGTTTCAATCGTCACGCCTTTGCTGATGACATCGCGCGTGCGTCTATTAATTTCATTCTGCCAGCGCTGCCGCTCTTCAGGTGTCCGGGCTTTTTGCATAGAGGCATCCAGTCCCTCCGTCTGCGCAATGAGTTCTTTCAATTCTTCCAATACGTATGAGCTGTACATCGGATAAAATTGTTCTTTTTTCTTGACGTGTAAAGTAATCGGCAGCTGACGGTATTCTTCAAATTGCTCAGGCGTGATCACCTGCTGGTCCGTCAGCACCCGAAGGAGCCGTACTTGGCGTTCTTTCGTTTTATCGAAATGCTTGATTGGATTATAGAGCGACGGATTATTCGGAATCGCCGCCAAAAATGCAATTTCTGCCTCATTCAGCTTTTCTAACGGGCGGCTGAAATAATAGGTTGCCGCTCCGCCAATTCCGTATACTTGATTGCCGAAATACATTTCATTCAAATACATTTCCAAAATCTCGTCCTTCGTCGACTGTTTTTCCAGTTCTGCAGCGAGAAACAGTTCTTTGAATTTACGTTCATATGTTTTTTCGGTCGATAAATAACGCAGACGCACGACTTGCTGAGTGATGGTAGAAGCGCCTTGCCTTTTATCATCCGCGGCTGCGTTGACTGTAAACGCACGAATAATGGCGGCGATATCATAACCGCGGTGTTCATAAAACGTCCGGTCTTCACTTTTTAAAAATAGTTGACGAGTGAAGAACGTCATATCTTGCAAGTCAATCGGCCGCCGCCATTCAACATATTCTTCCGCAAAAAGCTTACCGTTGCGGTCTTTCATCTGTATAGGCGACCGCATGACGGGGACGTCCAGTTTCACTGCATCGCGGATAGACGCCTGCAGTGTTTCTGTCTGTACAGTCTCGGCCTGAATCTGATTTTGAATAAATACTAACAGTGGAACGCAAGCAAGTGTAATCACCAAGCCGACTATTTGTTTCAACTAAGCAGCCTCCCATCCATCGCACGTTAATGATACTTTAGAAAAATATAACATATATCGGCAGCCATCGTTTGGATCATTGCATGAAAAAGCCCCGCAAACTTTGTTTACGGGGTCAATCTTATATGTGCTGATCTGCTTCAACTTGCCGGTCTTCCAGAAAATGCTCGAAGTCCTGTGTGGGCCGGCGTATCGCCAGCGTTAACAATAAATAACCGATCATAAACAGTACACCGGTCACGATGAACACCGAAGGAATACCGATATACCCGCTGACAATCCCGCCGAAAATCGGTCCTACAATATTCCCAAGAAACCGGAAGCTGGTGTTATAACCCATCACTTCTCCCTGCACTTCAAGAGGTGCCTCCCGGCGGACAAGTGCTGTAGTAATCGGAATCATGCCGCCTGTCGAGATACCGAACAGGAACCGCAGCAGAACCAATTGCCATAAAGAAGATACAAATGCCTGCGGGATAATAAAGACAAATGACATGATAAGTAAAATACCAAGTACTTTTTCGTAGCCAATATCATCACCGATTTTCCCCCAGTATCTGGCGAATAATAAGTTTCCAAGACCGGTTGCGCTGAACGTTAATCCTGCCAGGAACGCCACATTGGTCATCGCATGTGTCAAATCCGCTACATAGAGCGACAGAAGCGGCTGAATACTGAAGTTCCCGACTTGTATCAATGTTGTAATGATCATGACGTTAAACATCAGACGGTGCTTGAATAATCCGCCTATTATTACCTTCCTGGAATACTTTACGACTTTGCGTGCTTTCACACGTGTTTCCTCTTTTATCCCAATCAATACAATGAGTGCCGCGATCACAACAGACACGGAGGTAATGATAAATGTATATTCAAAACCGAAGCTGTCTGCCATCAGTCCGCCCAGCACCGGCCCGAACAGCATACCTGCGACACCGCCCATCTGCAGCGTGCCAAGCATCTTACCAGCCTCATCCCGGGGTGTCTGCGATGAAATAAAAGCAAGTGAAGTCGGCAGAAAACCGGATACAAGGCCATTCAACAGCCGTAAAACAAAAAAGACTTCCACTGAATCGACGAATCCCATCAAGAATACAGAAGTCGCAATCCCGAAGCCGTTAATTAATAAAATGGGCTTAAATCCATAACGGTCCGCAAAACGCCCCCAAATAGGTGACATAATCAGCGCGGTAATAAATGTGGCCCCGAAAATCAGACCCGCCCATTTCTGGACATATGCCTCTGAATAATCTCCGAACGTATCAATATATAACGAAAGGAAAGGCATAATCATTGTCATCGTCCCTGCAACCAGGAAGTTGGTCACCCAGATGA
Source organism: Sporosarcina sp. P37 (assembly GCF_002109365.1). Lineage (NCBI taxonomy): Bacteria > Bacillati > Bacillota > Bacilli > Caryophanales > Caryophanaceae > Sporosarcina > Sporosarcina sp. P37. The sequence continues at coordinate 824,888 of NZ_CP015349.1, read as the reverse complement.
TAATAAAATTTTTCTTATGCCGACTCAAAATCGGCCACCTTCCTTCTGTAGAACAGTAATTGGTTATTAGTATAAAACAATTCGCCGGGCGAAGGAAACATAGTGCCTACACCTGCAGTCAGAGTCAATTGATGTACACAGGATGAAATTACTTGTAATGCCAGAACTCATTGAAGTTATTGACGCTTATTTACTCTTGAAGTGTATGAGTGCGATCAAGATCTAGAAACGCTGGGGGGCGGGGGAGCGCGCAATGACGCAATGAGCGGTTACAGCTCGTCATAGAGCGCTTCAGCGCAGAGTGTGAGCGGTTACGGATCGCGATAGGGCGGCTGGCGATGAACATTGAGCGGTTACACATGAACTATGAGCGCTTATACGAATTAATGAGCGAACCCGCCCTGCTTCCACTAATGATCAACGCTTTTTCCCCTCAGCGCCGCGCTTTATCCCTTCCTAAAACATATTGTCAACTAACTGTCACAGTTACAATTATCGAATTTTCCAGCCATATATGATAGACTGTTTCCATATACAAAACATGCACCAAAACGAACAGGCACGCAAATCAGAGGAGGAATATCATGTATCCACAATTATCGACTGAAGTAGCAGAGAACGAAGCACTTGTTGTGATGAACACGACAATGGGGCCGATCAAAATAAAGCTCTTTAAAGAGCATGCGCCGAAGACGGTTGAAAATTTCCTGACACACGCTGAAAACGACTATTATAACGGAATTATTTTCCACCGTGTTATTCCTGAATTCATGATTCAAGGCGGAGACCCGACTGGAACAGGTATGGGCGGAGAGAGTATCTACGGAAATACATTCCAGGATGAATTCACAATGAACTTGTTCAACTTGCGCGGCGCACTGTCCATGGCAAATGCAGGCCCGAACACAAATGGAAGCCAGTTCTTTATTGTACAGGCATCTTCACTTGGAGGCGCTACTGCAGCCCAATTGAAAAAAGGCGGCTGGCCGGATGAGATTGCTGATGCATATGAAGAAAACGGCGGAACACCTCACTTAGATCAGAAGCACACAGTCTTTGGACAGGTAGTGGAAGGCATGGACGTTGTCGACAGCATCGCCAATACAAAATGCGGCCGCGACAACAAGCCGAAAGAAGATATCAAAATCGAATCAATTGAAATTATTCAAAAGTAATCGTATTTGATTCATAGGAGGAAACTATCATGGACTTCGTTCTATTGATGCCGTTTCTTTATTTTCCTGAAGATAAGTCAGAATACATTCCAGCAGCTATCTCTTTCGTCATCTTTATGACACTGATGCTGATCGTATTTCGTTGGATCATTAAGAAGTCCAAGCGGCAGGAAGAAGAAACGAAAGAGCTGGAACAGCGTATTTTGCGTGAACGTCGGCAGAACGCCAATCAAGAACATCCCGTCGATTGACCGGGATGTTCTTTTTTATTGGCCCGGCTGACACGTAACGCGAATAACAGTTTTCTTTTTTCTTATGGATGGCTGTGCTATGATAAAAAGAAAACACAAATAAGGTGACGAATCGTGCAAACCATAGAAATGAACAGAAAAGCTGTTTTACTGCTGAAGCAATGGAATCCGTTCGGGGCAGGGGAAGACGCATATGACACAGAAATAGCAGAAGTAGTGGCGGCACTTGACCGGATTGACCACCCGGCAGACTTAGCCAAATGCATTCGTAATGTCTATGAGCATACCTATGAAATTTGGATACCTTTAGAGAAATGCATGGATATTTCCTATAAGCTAATGGCAGTTAAATATGAAGCCAAACATATTGTATAACTCAGAATGTACACCGCTATTCATTTGAATGGTGGTTTTTTGTTCAAATTCCTGAAATATGGTATACTATGAAGCGGCCAGAATGGCAGAATAGATACTACTTTAGATTGGGAGCTGTTATGCATGTCTCACAAATTTGCAGTAGGAGATGAGCTGACCGGGAAAGTAACCGGAATACAGCCGTACGGTGCGTTTGTATCACTGGATGCTTCAACGCAAGGGTTAGTGCACATCTCTGAAATCACGTATGGATTCGTAAAAGATATTCATGATTTTTTGGAAGTAGGGCAGGAAGTCCGCGTCAAAGTATTGGATGTAGACGATGAAGCAAGTAAAATCAGTTTATCGATTCGTGCGTTGCAAGAACCGCCCAGTTCCTATTTGAATCATAACCGTTCCCGTCAGTCACTGCAGGAGCGCGTGGATCAGCAGGACAAAGATGGTTTTAACTCATTAAAGGATAAGTTACAGGACTGGATCGAGCAAGCCGGACATTAAAAACACACGGAAGCATTTTGCCGCTTTCGTGTGTTTTTATTCTCTCAGCTTTTTTAGACGGTATTGTAAGTTTTGCCTGCTCATCCCAAGAGAACTTGCGGTTTTGGTGATATTATCATTATGCAGTTTCATCGCTTTTTGAAGATAATACCGTTCCGCCTCCCGCAAATATTGATCGAGCGGCGGAAGCGCAGCATTGCTGTTTACAATGAAATCGCCCGGCTGCAGCGCTTCATTTGACGCAGCCTCCGCCTTCTGCCTGAATTGGGCAGGCAGCATCCCGATTGTCAATGTCTCTTCTGTTGTCCGGATAGACGACACTTCGTCAAGCAGCAATGCAAGCTCCCGCAGATTTCCGGGCCAGCTGTATGAACAAAACAGCTCCTTCACTTCTTCATCAATTTGCATAAGCCCCGCTCCGAGTGATTCCTTCTTGCGGCTCAGATAGGCATCCGCAAATGGAATAATATCTTCAGTCCGCTTGCGCAGCGGGGGGATCCGTATCGTGAACGATGCAAAAAAATAATATAATTCCTTCAGTAATGCGCCCGAAGAAATGAGCTCCACCGGATCGTCTCCAATACTGGCAATAAACTGGTGAGAGGAAGTTTGCTGCAAGACATATAACAATGCTCTTTGCAGCGGAATCGGCAATCCGTCGATCCGTTCACAGAATAATGTCATCGGAGGCTCATCCTGCAAGGTTTGTTCAAGTTGCTGCAGATTGTCTGTATCTGCATGAAGGCAATGAAAAGTGCGGAAAACCTGTTCCTCGGCGGACGCATCATAATGTATTGCTTCAGCGAGCTGGTCTTTGCCGACTCCTGTTTCACCGATTAAGAGCACAGGCAATTTGGCTGAAGCTGCTTTTTCTGCAGTGGAAATTACTGATTTCATAGCAGCAGAATGTGCAATCAGCTGATTGAATGTCACGGGTGCCTGCGTTTTGCGCAGCGGCTGCAGCACGAATTTTTCTAGTGCTGTAATATCCTGTGCAAACTCGATCGCTCCGACTAGCTGCTGTTTGTGATAAACAGGATACGTGTCATTCGTCGTTGTAATTTCCGTCTTTTTTGTGTTCCAATACGTTTGCTTTACGCGAAGCTGGGGTTCACCGCTTTGCAGCACTTTTAGCAGCGTACTTTCATTTTTATCAAAATTGAACAACTCAACAAACGAATGATCTTTTATATCCTCAAGATTTAGCCCTTCAATTTCTTTCATTTTACGATTATAAATGATCGTCCGCCCTGAATCATCGACGGCGTGTATCCCGATATTTGCATGATCGACGGCAAACTGATTGCATATGTGCAGTAATCTATCTTGGGCATTCATGTTGTACACCTTCCTAACGTATTCCTAATAGCGTACCCGTTACTAAATTAGCAGAATATGAAAAAAATTCTTCAAATCACTTGCAAAGCGCCATGTTTTCTTGCATCATTATAAATGTAAACGCTATCAAACGCAAATATATTTTGCGCCCTAATTAAAAGGAGGATTTGATTCCAAATGATTCCATACAAACATGAACCTTTTACAGATTTTACGGTTGAAGAAAATCGCAAAGCATACGAGCAGGGATTTAAGACGGTGGAAGGCTACTTGGGTGAAGACTACCCGTTAATTATCGGTGGAGAACGCATCATGACCGATCAGAAGCTTGCGTCCAGCAACCCTTCAAATAAAAAAGAAATTATCGGGAATGTTTCGCAGGCGAGCCGCGGCTTAGCTGAGCAAGCGATGACTGTTGCGAATGAAACATTTGAGACGTGGAGAAAAGTAAAGCCTGAATTCCGTGCGGATGTGCTGTTTAAAGCCGCAGCAATCGTCAGACGCCGTAAATTTGAGTTTTCCGCGTTGCTTACGAAAGAAGCCGGCAAGCCGTGGAATGAAGCGGATGCTGACGTGGCGGAAGGAATCGATTTCTTGGAATATTACGGCAGACAGATGCTTACATTGAAAGATGGCATGAAAGTCGAGAGCAGACCGGGTGAATACAACCGATTCGATTATATTCCGCTTGGTGTAGGGGTAGTCATCTCACCATGGAACTTTGCATTTGCGATCATGGCGGGCACAACAGTTGGAGCACTTGTTACAGGTAACACGGTACTACTGAAACCGGCGTCCACCGCTACAGTGGTTGCGTATAAATTTATTGAAGTGCTGGAAGAGGCCGGCTTACCGGCAGGTGTTGTCAACTATATCCCAGGATCAGGTTCCGAAATCGGAGACTATCTGGTCGATCATAAAGATACCCGCTTTATATCATTTACAGGATCCCGTGAGGTAGGTACGCGCATTTTTGAACGTGCGGCGAAAGTTCATGACGGGCAAATTTGGCTGAAACGTGTAATTGCGGAAATGGGCGGAAAAGATACGATTGTCGTCGATAACGAAGCAGATCTGGAACTGGCTGCCCAATCTATCGTAAAATCGGCATTTGGTTTCAGCGGTCAGAAATGTTCAGCATGTTCCCGCGCAATTATTCACGAAGAGGTCTACGATGAAGTGGTAAAACGCGTAGAAGAATTAACGAAGGCGTTCCACTGGGGAGATCCCGCCGATAGCAAAAATCTTGCCGGACCGGTTATCGATCAGGCGGCATACGATAAAATTATGGACTATATTGAGATAGGCAAGAAAGAAGGCCGTTTGATTGCCGGCGGAACCGGTGACGATTCCAAAGGTTATTTTGTAGCACCGACTGTATTTGCAGATGTGGATCCGGCAGCGCGCATTTCTCAGGAAGAAATATTCGGGCCGGTTGTGGCGCTTTCAAAAGCTTCCTCGTTTACCGAAGCGATTGAATTTGCCAATGACACGGACTATGGCTTGACGGGCGCGGTCATTACGAACAACCGCCGCCACATTGAACAGGCACGCGAGGACTTCCACGTTGGGAATTTGTATTTCAACAGGGGATGTACAGGGGCAATCGTAGGCTATCAGCCATTTGGCGGTTTCAATATGTCAGGTACAGATTCCAAAGCTGGCGGTCCGGATTACTTGCAGCTGCATATGCAGGGGAAAACAACTTCAGAAATGCTGTGAACCGGTCTAGAGAATGTGGAGGAGTGAATGAATATGACAAAAACGACTGCGATTATTGATCAAACAGAAAAATACGGCGCGAATAACTATCATCCGCTTCCAATTGTAATTTCAGAAGCGGAAGGTGTGTGGGTAAAAGATCCGGAAGGCACGAAATATATGGATATGCTGGCGGCGTATTCCGCTGTGAATCAGGGCCACCGTCATCCGGCGATTATTCAGGCGTTAAAAGATCAGGCGGACAGAGTTACGCTGACTTCGCGCGCGTTCCATAATGATCAGCTGGGCCCATGGTACGAAAAGATGGCAAAGCTCTCGGGAAAAAACATGGTGCTGCCTATGAATACCGGAGCGGAAGCCGTGGAGACTGCGTTAAAAGCAGCCAGACGCTGGGCGTATGACGTAAAAGGCGTAGCGGGCAATCATGCGGAGATTATTGCATGCGTCGGAAACTTCCACGGCCGTACGCTTGGCGCAATTTCATTATCATCCGATCCGGAATATAAAAAAGGGTTCGGTCCATTGCTTCCGGGAATTAAATTGGTTGAATACGGCGATATTGAAGCGTTGAAAGCGGCTATTACTGCCAATACTGCGGCGTTTCTGATTGAACCGATCCAAGGTGAGGCGGGGATTGTCATTCCGCCCGAAGGCTTTATGAAAGAAGCTTCCGAGCTTTGTAAAAAAGAAAACATTCTATTCATTGCAGATGAAATCCAGGCAGGTCTGTGCCGTACGGGAAAAATGTTTGCATGTGACTATGATGATGTTACGCCTGATATGTATATTTTAGGTAAAGCACTTGGCGGCGGCGTATTTCCTATTTCCTGTGTACTGGCAAATGATGACATACTGGGCGTATTCAACCCAGGTTCACATGGTTCAACATTCGGCGGGAATCCAATGGCGTGCGCAGTATCCATCGCAGCAATTGATGTATTGGAGCAGGAAGAACTGGCGAAAAAGTCGGAAGAACTGGGAAATTACTTCATGTCTGAACTGCAGAAACTATCCCATCCTGCCATTAAAGAAGTGCGGGGCCGGGGGCTGTTCATTGGTATGGAGCTGTCAGAAGGCGCACGTCCTTATTGTGAGCAGCTGAAAGAACTCGGTTTGCTGTGCAAAGAAACGCATGACACAGTGATTCGATTTGCCCCGCCGCTGATCATTACAAAAGAGGAGTTAGACTGGGCGCTAGAAAAGATTCGCACAGTATTTGCCGCATAAAACAGGTTCTCATGCCCGATCTTTTTTGCGCGAAAGATAAATTCAGAAAAGGTTTGGAATTGATGGGTGGATGTTTCGGTCAGCCCGTGTTATAATGTGTGCGTGAAAGACAATACCAAACAAAGAGGCGAACCATACAATGACAGAAAACCTGAATCTATTTACGTCTACGCAAGTTGTTATCAAAGAAGCACTTGAAAAGCTAGGCTATGATGAAGGAATGTATGAACTACTGAAAGAACCACTTCGTATGGTGGAAGTACGTATTCCTGTCCGAATGGATGACGGGAAAGTAAAAGTATTTACCGGATACCGCGGACAGCACAATGATGCAGTCGGCCCTACAAAAGGCGGCGTCCGTTATCACCCCGGCGTTAACGCTGATGAAGTGAAGGCGCTTTCTATGTGGATGACACTGAAAGCAGGAATTGTGGACTTGCCATACGGCGGCGGTAAAGGCGGCATCATCTGTGATCCGCGTGAAATGTCCATGGGCGAATTAGAACGTTTAAGCCGCGGCTACGTGCGTGCGTTAAGTCAAGTCATGGGACCGGCAAAAGACATTCCGGCACCTGACGTGTTCACGAACTCCCAGATCATGGCATGGATGATGGATGAATACAGTAAAATCGATGAATTTAACTCTCCAGGTTTCATTACGGGGAAACCGGTTGTGCTCGGCGGTTCTCACGGACGTGACCGTGCGACAGCTGAAGGGGTAACGATTATTATCAATGAAGCGGCAAAGCGCCGTAATATTGATATGAAAGGCGCTCGTGTAATCGTACAAGGATTCGGTAACGCAGGCAGTTTCCTTTCTAAGTTCTTACATGATGCAGGAGCAAAAGTTATCGGTATTTCCGATGCATACGGCGCGCTTCATGATCCGGATGGCTTAGACATTGACTATCTGCTTGATCGTCGTGACAGCTTCGGGACCGTCACTACTTTATTCGACAATACGCTGACAAACGCGGAATTGCTCGAAATGGAATGTGATATTCTGGTGCCGGCTGCAATCGAAAATCAGATCACTGAAAAGAATGCGCATAACATTAAAGCAAACATTGTAGTAGAAGCGGCGAATGGCCCGACTACTTCTGAAGCGACAAAAATCCTGACAGATCGCGGTATTTTGCTTGTGCCTGACGTGCTGGCAAGTGCAGGCGGCGTAACAGTATCGTATTTTGAATGGGTACAAAATAATATGGGGTACTACTGGTCTGAAGAAGAAGTACGTGAGAAAATGACGGAAAAGATGGTTACGGCATTTGAAAACGTATATAATGTGGCAACTACGCGCAATATTGACATGCGTCTGGCTGCATATATGATCGGTGTACGCAAAACAGCGGAAGCAAGCCGTTTCCGTGGCTGGGTTTAATACTAATTAAAAGAGCTTTCCCGGAAGTCATTATGAAACGACTTCCGGTGAGGGCTCTTTTTTATTTCAATATGTATTGGGGGATCGCATGCAAACGGTGTTTTCCCGAAATGTACCCTGCTGGAGCCGCAATGCCTCCATAGATGCCGGTCTGCATTCATTCACAACGAAGCATTCTGAAGTACACAAAACTAAAAAAGGATACCCCTGGAAGCAGCATGACTTCCGGGACATCCGATTTACACATGTTCTATTGATGAAGAAGGGGCTTTCTCGAGTTCTGGATCATCTTCCCTGCGCCAATACGTAAAGAGAACCTGCAGTGCGATGACTCCTGACAGTCCGATCACAATATAGAGAAAACGGGCCAGCGGCTGATAAGCTCCTTCTGTCAGCTGTGCAATGACGTCGAAGCGAAAAATACCGACAACTCCCCAATTTAAAGCGCCGATCAGCGCAATAGCCAGTGTAACTTTTTGCAGTGTTTCCATATTATCTCCTCCTGTAAAAAGTATATCCTCTTTTCAGAACACTATACTTGCATCATAAATACATCTTTTTCATAATAGGGAATAGGAAGAAGGAGGCGTACGAATTGGATAATTTTATTTTTAATAATCCGACTAAATTATTATTCGGTGAAGGCCAGCTGCAGCGTTTGCCTAAAGAACTCGCACAGTATGGCAGAAAAGTGCTGCTTGTATACGGCGGAGGAAGCATTAAGCGTAACGGATTATACGATGAATTATTGCAGCTTCTGAATGAAAATGATTTTGAAGTGGTGGAAATGGCCGGTGTCGAGCCGAATCCCCGGTTGACGACAGCTAAAAGAGGTGCTGATCTGTGTAAAGAACACCAAATCGACGTCATTATTGCAGCGGGCGGCGGTTCTGTTATCGACTGCACGAAATTGATTGCGTCTGCTGCGAAATATGATGGTGATCCTTGGGACTTTGTCATAGGCAAAGCAAGACCTACTGAAGCATTGCCGTTTGGCACGGTTCTTACATTAACCGCGACCAGTTCAGAAATGAATGCAGGTTCTGTTATCACTAATGAAGAAACACAGGAGAAATATGGATGGGGAGGACCGCTGAACTATCCGAAATTCTCGATACTGGATCCTGCATACACGTTGACTGTACCCTTGGACCAAACGGTTAACGGTATCGTGGATACGATGTCGCATATTTTTGAACAATATTTCCACACAGCAGAAAATACTGTATTCCAGGATGAAATCTGTGAAGCGGCTCTCCGTTCAGTGATGAAGATTGGGGAACAATTAGTGGAAGACCCTCAAAATATAGAGCTTCGCGAAGCCATGATGTTTGCGGGGGTATGGGGTTTGAATGGTTTCTTATCGATGGGAACGAGAGGAGACTGGGGCACGCATGATATTGAACACGCTGTATCGGCTGTCTACGATATTCCTCACGCAGGGGGTTTGGCAATTTTATTCCCGCATTGGATGAAGCAGACGTTCCCGAAAAATCCGAAGCGTTATGTGCAATTAGCAGTTAATGTGTTCGGTGTGGAGCCTGCCGGTAAGACCGATAAAGAGATTGCGATGGAAGGAATCGATCGTCTGAGTGCCTATTGGAAGAAAATCGGCGCACCCGTATCACTTGCTGACTATGACATCGATGACTCGAAATTGGAGCTGATTGCGGAGAAAGCTGCAGTTAACGGTCCGCTTGGCGGTTTTGCACAATTATCTCAAGAAGAAGTTCTTACTCTATTGAAGAGCAGTTTATAAGTATGATAGAAAAAGACTGAAGACAGACCCGTACATACGGTTCAATCTTCAGTCACAGTGGCCAGGTCAATGCGACTTGGCTTTTTCTATGGGTAAATTACGAGTTCTACAGACTCTACGTAAGGCAAAGTCGTCAATTCCACATATAGGGAAGTGGTGGACTTCTTTGGCTGTGCTATTAATTTGAAATTCAGCTCATGCCGATATTGATGCTGATCAGTTTGGAATTGTCGGATACGCATATGATCGATTTCCATTTTCTCTTCCCGTAAATAAAGTACGAGATCGTCAATTTTGGATTTTTGAGTAATGATGATGGTGCAATTCGCTTCTTTTGCCCGTAATCGTTTTGGACCAAACCTGCTCAGGAATGGTGAAAGCAGCTCAATAACAATCATTACACTGATTACTGTAAAGGTTGCTTCGATATAAAAACCTGCGCCCACCGCGATTCCAATTCCCGCAGCCCCCCAGATCATTGCGGCAGTAGTAAGTCCGGTGATGTTGTCGTTATCTCTGCGGAGGATGGCGCCGGCTCCAAGGAAACCGATTCCACTGACGATTTGTGCAGACAGACGTAAAGGGTCCATCGTAATATTAATATCATCACGTGCGGGGACCAGGTAGGCAGCTTCGATTGAAATAATCGTCAGCAGGCAGCTGAATGTGGCGATGACGGCACTGGTTTTTAATCCAATCGGCTTTTTTTTGATTTCTCTTTCCACACCCATTATGATGCTAAGGGTGAGAGCGACGCCTATTTTAAGAAGTGTTTCCTGATTAAAAGACTCGTTTAGCAGTGTGAGCATGAATTAACCTCCTTTACTGACAGATTACGAAGACAGCCTCTATACTGTATCCGAGGGGGAGATATCCGTAAACATCCCTTTATTCTATTGTAATGGGAGAAGAGACAGAAAGAGAAGTGATATTTTGAATAAACCCGCCATCCATCCGTATATCCCAATCGCAATCGGTGTACTCACAATCGGCTTTTCTGCTATTTTTGTGAAACTGGCGACAGCAGATGCAGGAGTCATCGCCTTTTATCGTATGTTTTTATCTGCAGTTATTATGCTTCCGCTGTTTTTACTTTCCTATCGCAACGAAGTGAAAACACTGAATAGAAGAGACTGGATTTTCACTGTAAGTGCAGGAGTGTTTTTAGCTATTCATTTTATACTTTGGTTTGAATCCCTTAACTACACTTCTGTTGCCAGTTCAACCGTACTAGTTACGCTGCAGCCGATATTCGCACTGGCTGGCACTGCATTATTCTTTAAAGAGATCATCACAGGCAAAATGCTGACAGCTGTATTGATTGCATTGTCCGGCAGTTGTATTATCAGCTGGGGCGACTTTCAAGTAAGCGGTGCTGCTTTGTTTGGAGATATCCTTGCTTTACTTGGCTGCGCGTTCGTTACAGCCTACTTATTGATAGGACAGAATGTACGCAAGAGAGTATCACTCGTTACCTACACATTTCTTGTCTATTCGGTAAGTTCTATTGCTTTGTTCTTTTATGTGGTGAGTATTCAACAGCCGTTTTTTGGTTACCCTGCTTCGGATTGGGGCTGGTTTCTGGCGCTGGCCATCCTGCCAAACCTGCTGGGTCACACATTATTTAACTGGGCGGTGAAGTGGGTAAGCACGAATGTCGTATCGATTGCGACTTTATTTGAACCGATATTCGCCTCCATAGCAGCGTACTTTATCTTGCACGAAAAAATAACAACACTTCAAACAATAGGCGCAATCGTTGTATTGACGGGGGTTCTGCTGTTTATCGCTGATGTAAAAAGATTAAAAGAAAAACTTTTTTTAAAAAAGGCTTGATTTCTATAACGGATCTATTGTATATTAGTTCTTGTCGCTTCGGACATAAACAAAACAACCAAAAAACTTTTTTTAAAAAGTTGTTGACTTATTGAAATGCCGAGTGTAATATAGAGAAGTCGCTTTTACACAGACGACAAACACGAACCTTGAAAACTGAACAGCAAAACGTTAACGAAATACAGTTTATGCATCTAGCGATGACATAAACAACATGAGTATCTTAATTGATGCCAGCAAATGAAACTCGAGCTAATCGAATTTTCATTCTATCGGGTGTCGAGTCGTAGTGGAGTGCTAGGAAGTGATCGAGCGAAGAAGGGAGCGTACTAACGTACGTGACCGACTGAGCGAGTGAAACTGACGACGCAATCCGCTGCGAATCGGCGACCGGTCTTATGGAGAGTTTGATCCTGGCTCAGGACGAACGCTGGCGGCATGCCTAATACATGCAAGTCGAGCGAACTGTTGGAAGCTTGCTTCCAACAGTTAGCGGCGGACGGGTGAGTAACACGTGGGCAACCTGCCCTTCAGATGGGGATAACTCCGGGAAACCGGGGCTAATACCGAATGATCCATTTCTTCGCATGAAGAGATGTTGAAAGACGGCGTTTCGCTGTCACTGAAGGATGGGCCCGCGGCGCATTAGCTAGTTGGTGGGGTAACGGCCTACCAAGGCAACGATGCGTAGCCGACCTGAGAGGGTGATCGGCCACACTGGGACTGAGACACGGCCCAGACTCCTACGGGAGGCAGCAGTAGGGAATCTTCCACAATGGACGAAAGTCTGATGGAGCAATGCCGCGTGAGTGAAGAAGGTTTTCGGATCGTAAAGCTCTGTTGTAAGGGAAGAACAAGTACAGGAGTAACTGCCTGTACCTTGACGGTACCTTACCAGAAAGCCACGGCTAACTACGTGCCAGCAGCCGCGGTAATACGTAGGTGGCAAGCGTTGTCCGGAATTATTGGGCGTAAAGCGCGCGCAGGCGGTCCTTTAAGTCTGATGTGAAAGCCCACGGCTCAACCGTGGAGGGTCATTGGAAACTGGAGGACTTGAGTACAGAAGAGGAAAGCGGAATTCCACGTGTAGCGGTGAAATGCGTAGAGATGTGGAGGAACACCAGTGGCGAAGGCGGCTTTCTGGTCTGTAACTGACGCTGAGGCGCGAAAGCGTGGGGAGCAAACAGGATTAGATACCCTGGTAGTCCACGCCGTAAACGATGAGTGCTAAGTGTTAGGGGGTTTCCGCCCCTTAGTGCTGCAGCTAACGCATTAAGCACTCCGCCTGGGGAGTACGGCCGCAAGGCTGAAACTCAAAGGAATTGACGGGGACCCGCACAAGCGGTGGAGCATGTGGTTTAATTCGAAGCAACGCGAAGAACCTTACCAGGTCTTGACATCCCACTGACCGGCATGGAGACATGCCTTTCCCTTCGGGGACAGTGGTGACAGGTGGTGCATGGTTGTCGTCAGCTCGTGTCGTGAGATGTTGGGTTAAGTCCCGCAACGAGCGCAACCCTTAATCTTAGTTGCCATCATTCAGTTGGGCACTCTAAGGTGACTGCCGGTGACAAACCGGAGGAAGGTGGGGATGACGTCAAATCATCATGCCCCTTATGACCTGGGCTACACACGTGCTACAATGGACGATACAGAGGGCTGCAAACCCGCGAGGGGGAGCCAATCCCACAAAATCGTTCCCAGTTCGGATTGCAGGCTGCAACTCGCCTGCATGAAGCCGGAATCGCTAGTAATCGTGGATCAGCATGCCACGGTGAATACGTTCCCGGGTCTTGTACACACCGCCCGTCACACCACGAGAGTTTGTAACACCCGAAGTCGGTGGGGTAACCCTTACGGGAGCCAGCCGCCGAAGGTGGGACAGATGATTGGGGTGAAGTCGTAACAAGGTAGCCGTATCGGAAGGTGCGGCTGGATCACCTCCTTTCTAAGGATTATGTTCTCTTGTCTGAAACATGACAGAAACATTCGGAAGATGAATCTTCGATTCATCACGTTAACGTTTTGCGTTCAGTTTTGAAGGTTCTTGTGAACTTCATACATAGAAAGAGGGGCCTATAGCTCAGCTGGTTAGAGCGCACGCCTGATAAGCGTGAGGTCGGTGGTTCGAGTCCACTTAGGCCCACCATAACTCTTCTCTCTTTTTATTCCCGGGGCCTTAGCTCAGCTGGGAGAGCGCCTGCCTTGCACGCAGGAGGTCAACGGTTCGATCCCGTTAGGCTCCACCATTTATTTGTTCATTGAAAACTGGATAAAACGACATTGAAAGTAATCAAGTAATCAACCGAATTGCATAGTCATATGCAGTTCAAGCAATCTTTTTAACCTTCTGATTCCTATCGCTAGGATGACGTTGGACCTTTTATAGGTTAAGTTAGAAAGGGCGCACGGCGGATGCCTTGGCACTAGGAGCCGATGAAGGACGGCACTAACACCGATATGCTTCGGGGAGCTGTAAGTAAGCTTTGATCCGAAGATTTCCGAATGGGGAAACCCACTGTCCGTAATGGGACAGTACGTGTATGTGAATACATAGCATACTCGTGGCACACCCGGAGAACTGAAACATCTAAGTACCCGGAGGAAGAGAAAGAAACATCGATTCCCTTAGTAGCGGCGAGCGAAACGGGAAGAGCCCAAACCAAGAAGCTTGCTTCTTGGGGTTGTAGGACACTCTATACGGAGTTACAAAGGAATGCATTAGACGAAGCGACCTGGAAAGGTCCGCCGCAGCGGGTAAAAGCCCCGTAGTCGAAAGTGCATTCCCTCCAGAGTGGATCCTGAGTACGGCGGAACACGTGAAATTCCGTCGGAATCCGGGAGGACCATCTCCCAAGGCTAAATACTCCCTAGTGACCGATAGTGAACCAGTACCGTGAGGGAAAGGTGAAAAGCACCCCGGAAGGGGAGTGAAATAGAACCTGAAACCGTGCGCTTACAAATTGTCAGAGCCCGTTAATGGGTGATGGCGTGCCTTTTGTAGAATGAACCGGCGAGTTACGATTCCATGCAAGGTTAAGCTGAGAAAGCGGAGCCGCAGCGAAAGCGAGTCTGAATAGGGCGAATGAGTATGGGGTCGTAGACCCGAAACCAGGTGATCTACCCATGTCCAGGGTGAAGGTCAGGTAACACTGACTGGAGGCCCGAACCCACGTATGTTGAAAAATGCGGGGATGAGGTGTGGGTAGCGGTGAAATTCCAATCGAACCTGGAGATAGCTGGTTCTCTCCGAAATAGCTTTAGGGCTAGCCTCAAACGAAAGAATCTCGGAGGTAGAGCACTGTTTGGACGAGGGGCCCATCCCGGGTTACCGAATTCAGACAAACTCCGAATGCCGATGATTTATGTTTGGGAGTCAGACAGTGGGTGATAAGATCCATTGTCGAGAGGGAAACAGCCCAGACCACCAGCTAAGGTCCCCAAGTATCTGTTAAGTGGAAAAGGATGTGGCGTTGCCCAGACAACCAGGATGTTGGCTTAGAAGCAGCCATCATTTAAAGAGTGCGTAATAGCTCACTGGTCGAGTGGCGCTGCGCCGAAAATGTACCGGGGCTAAACAGATCACCGAAGCTGTGGATTGACCGAATGGTCAATGGTAGGAGAGCGTTCCAAGGGCGTTGAAGCTGGACCGGAAGGACTGGTGGAGCGCTTGGAAGTGAGAATGCCGGTATGAGTAGCGAAAGAAGGGTGAGAATCCCTTCCACCGAATGCCCAAGGTTTCCTGAGGAAGGCTCGTCCGCTCAGGGTTAGTCAGGACCTAAGTCGAGGCCGATAGGCGTAGACGATGGACAACAGGTTGATATTCCTGTACCACCTCCCCGCCGTTTGAGTAATGGGGGGACGCAGTAGGATAGGGTGAGCACACAGTTGGTTGTGTGTCTAAGCAGTGAGGTGGAGAACGAGGCAAATCCCGTTCTCATATAACACTAGGCTGTGATGGCAAGGAGATTTATCTCCGGAGTCCCTGATTTCACACTGCCAAGAAAAGCCTCTAGCGAGGCGGGAGGTGCCTGTACCGCAAACCGACACAGGTAGGCGAGGAGAGAATCCTAAGGTGATCGAGAGAACTCTCGTTAAGGAACTCGGCAAAATGACCCCGTAACTTCGGGAGAAGGGGTGCTCTGGTAGGGTGAATAGCCCGAGAGAGCCGCAGTGAATAGGCCCAGGCGACTGTTTAGCAAAAACACAGGTCTCTGCAAAATCGTAAGATGACGTATAGGGGCTGACGCCTGCCCGGTGTTGGAAGGTTAAGAGGAGGGGTTAGCGCAAGCGAAGCTCTGAATTGAAGCCCCAGTAAACGGCGGCCGTAACTATAACGGTCCTAAGGTAGCGAAATTCCTTGTCGGGTAAGTTCCGACCCGCACGAAAGGCGTAACGATCTGGGCACTGTCTCAACGAGAGACTCGGTGAAATTATAATATGCGTGAAGATGCGCATTACCCGCGACAGGACGGAAAGACCCCGTGGAGCTTTACTGTAGCCTGATATTGAATTCCGGTGCAGCCTGTACAGGATAGGTAGGAGCCTTGGATTCCGGAGCGCCAGCTTCGGAGGAGGCATTGGTGGGATACTACCCTGGCTGTATTGGACTTCTAACCCTTGCCCGTGATCCGGGCAGGAGACAGTGTCAGGTGGGCAGTTTGACTGGGGCGGTCGCCTCCTAAAGAGTAACGGAGGCGCTCAAAGGTTCCCTCAGAATGGTTGGACATCATTCGCAGAGTGCAAAGGCATAAGGGAGCTTGACTGCGAGACCTACAAGTCGAGCAGGGTCGAAAGACGGACTTAGTGATCCGGTGGTTCCGCATGGAAGGGCCATCGCTCAACGGATAAAAGCTACCCCGGGGATAACAGGCTTATCTCCCCCAAGAGTCCACATCGACGGGGAGGTTTGGCACCTCGATGTCGGCTCGTCGCATCCTGGGGCTGTAGTCGGTCCCAAGGGTTGGGCTGTTCGCCCATTAAAGCGGCACGCGAGCTGGGTTCAGAACGTCGTGAGACAGTTCGGTCCCTATCCGTCGCGGGCGCAGGAAATTTGAGGAGAGCTGTCCTTAGTACGAGAGGACCGGGATGGACATACCGCTGGTGTACCAGTTGTCTTGCCAAAGGCATCGCTGGGTAGCTATGTATGGACGGGATAAATGCTGAAAGCATCTAAGCATGAAGCCCCCTTCAAGATGAGATTTCCCATTACGCAAGTAAGTAAGATCCCTCAAAGATGATGAGGTGGATAGGTCTGGGGTGGAAGTACGGCGACGTATGCAGCTGACAGATACTAATCGATCGAGGACTTAACCTATTATAAAAAGAAGTTACTTGAATGACCCAATGTCTTTTATTCAGTTTTGAGTGAATAAAAATTCACTTAAATTACTAAAATAACACTTGCTTTATTTTTAAACAGTGTTACAATAGTAAATGTCCGCTAAGAGGACAAACAGTCTGGTAATGATGGCGAAGAGGTCACACCCGTTCCCATACCGAACACGGAAGTTAAGCTCTTCAGCGCCGATGGTAGTTGGGGGTTTCCCCCTGTGAGAGTAGGACATTGCCAGGCAATTCTTTTCTTAAGATTTCAATTGGATATGCCATACATAGTCAAAAGATCATGAAGAAAAAGAAGCTGCGCACATAAACATATCATAAGCGAATACAGCTGACGCAGTAATGCGAAGTTTGTCGCAATTTTACCCAGGAGGATTAGCTCAGCTGGGAGAGCACCTGCCTTACAAGCAGGGGGTCGGCGGTTCGAGCCCGTCATCCTCCACCATATACATTCTACACTTGCCGGTGTAGCTCAACTGGTAGAGCAACTGACTTGTAATCAGTAGGTTGAGGGTTCAAGTCCTTTCGCCGGCACCATTTTAGTACGAGCCGTTAGCTCAGTTGGTAGAGCATCTGACTTTTAATCAGAGGGTCACAGGTTCGAATCCTGTACGGCTCACCATTATTTTTGCCGTAACATATCGCGGGTGTGGTGGAACTGGCAGACACGCTAGACTTAGGATCTAGTGCCTTCGGGCGTGGGGGTTCGACTCCCTTCACCCGCATCTTTTATGCGGAAGTAGTTCAGTGGTAGAATACGACCTTGCCAAGGTCGGGGTCGCGGGTTCGAATCCCGTCTTCCGCTTTTAATTTACCACTCCTGCCGGGGTGGCGGAACTGGCAGACGCACAGGACTTAAAATCCTGCGGTAGGTGACTACCGTACCGGTTCGATTCCGGTTCTCGGCACCAATTATATATGCGCCCGTAGCTCAATTGGATAGAGCGTCTGACTACGGATCAGAAGGTTGTGGGTTCGACTCCTGCCGGGCGCGCCATAATTTAAACAACATTATTCATATACTGTCGGGAAGTAGCTCAGCTTGGTAGAGCACTTGGTTTGGGACCAAGGGGTCGCAGGTTCGAATCCTGTCTTCCCGACCACTTATTGGGGCCTTAGCTCAGCTGGGAGAGCGCCTGCCTTGCACGCAGGAGGTCAACGGTTCGATCCCGTTAGGCTCCACCAATATTAATTTAAGACTGACTAATTATGGCGGTGTAGCTCAGCTGGCTAGAGCATACGGTTCATACCCGTAAGGTCGTGGGTTCGACTCCCTCCGCCGCTATCTAAGGACCTTTAGCTCAGTTGGTTAGAGCAGACGGCTCATAACCGTCCGGTCGCAGGTTCGAGTCCTGCAAGGTCCACCAGTTTACTTATACCACGGAGGAATACCCAAGCCTGGCTGAAGGGATCGGTCTTGAAAACCGACAGGGGTGTTAAAGCCCGCGGGGGTTCGAATCCCTCTTCCTCCGCCATATTTACTTAAACTTTAGCTTTACTTTAGTAAGTTATTATGTTAAGATAATAAAGTCGTTAAGTAAGCAAGAGACATTTATATTATCGCGGGGTGGAGCAGTGGTAGCTCGTTGGGCTCATAACCCAAAGGTCGCAGGTTCAAATCCTGCCCCCGCAACCAAGGTCCCGTGGTGTAGCGGTTAACATGCCTGCCTGTCACGCAGGAGATCGCGGGTTCGATTCCCGTCGGGACCGCCATTTATTACATACGCTTTTACAAGCGTCATTGTCAAAATACCATTAGTGGCTCAGTAGCTCAGTCGGTAGAGCAAAGGACTGAAAATCCTTGTGTCGGCGGTTCGATTCCGTCCTGAGCCACCATAAATGCGGGTGTAGTTTAGTGGTAAAACCTCAGCCTTCCAAGCTGATGATGAGGGTTCGATTCCCTTCACCCGCTCCATTAGGGGCCTATAGCTCAGCTGGTTAGAGCGCACGCCTGATAAGCGTGAGGTCGGTGGTTCGAGTCCACTTAGGCCCACCATTCCGCAGTAGCTCAGTGGTAGAGCAATCGGCTGTTAACCGATCGGTCGTAAGTTCGAATCTTACCTGCGGAGCCAATTTTTATTAATGGGGAAGTACTCAAGTGGCTCAAGAGGCGCCCCTGCTAAGGGTGTAGGTCGCGAAAGCGGCGCGAGGGTTCGAATCCCTCCTTCTCCGCCATAATATTCAGGCCCCTTGGTCAAGCGGTTAAGACACCGCCCTTTCACGGCGGTATCACGGGTTCGAATCCCGTAGGGGTCATATTGAAAAAGGTATTGCACATCTGTGCAATACCTTTTTTGTTTCGTCAATTTTACTGCATCAAGCAGTAAGGAAAGTGGATTCTTAACGGTGCCTTTCCAGAATGCAAACTATGCTTTGCGCATGCTCGCATACTAAAAGGTGGCAAAAGGACATCCCCGCACATCACAGTGCTTCAAGGGATGTCCTTTTTTGTTACTTGTCTTTATTTGAATCGATATAGCTGTCACCTTTATGATAGGGGATATCGCCTAATGGAGATTCCATTCCGGCTTCATCCAGTTCGTCTTCATATTCGGCGACTTCTTCATTGTGGACAATGCCGGCCGGTTCACCTGTGATATCGGTTACTGCAAATTCCTCATATTCTTCCGCACCATCTTCATTTTCTTCGTCGTATAGATCTTCATAATCACGATTTTCATTGCCCATGAAGTCTGAGGGCGTTTCGGAAGTTCCTGATTTTGCGATTTCCTGGAAGCTGTCTTCATAATCCCTGGCCTCGCCTTGTCTTCTGGCAGCGAACGAATTAGGCTCCGCCATGATTAACAGATCATCTTCTGCCGGCCTGTCATCAGGGACATCTTTTTGCGCATCCTCGATACACACCGTAGTGTAGGGGATGGCTTCTAACCGCTCCGCCTGTATTTCCTTGCCGCATACCTCGCAAGTTCCGTACGTGCCATCCTTGATAGCCTGGAGCGCTTTCTGGACCTTTTCCAGCTCGCCTTCCGCATGTGTATTGAGTGCGATATCTTTTTCACGTTCATATAATTCTGTTCCCATATCTGCGGGATGATTGTCATACATGGACAATTCGCCCACGTCTTCCTGCGCAGTTTTTACAATATTTGTTTCGCTTTCAGTTTCAGTCAAACGTTCCTCCATATCACGTAATTCTTTTTCTAGTTGCTGTAATTGTTTGGTAGTCAACAAAGTCGTCACGGTCCTTTCTGTATGTCTTTCTTATTTCAGTCATTCCCTTTTTAGGAGGAAGAGTAAACCTTTCCAATAAAAAAACGCCTACCTTTTGAAGTGTAGACGTTTCTATTACAGTTTATTCAGATGAAGTGTGCGATGAGGATACCGATTCCAAGAAGCAGGCCGAACAGTGTATTGGTGACGCCTGTATCTTTCATGGCAGGCATTACCTGTAATGGCTGCTCATATTTTCTGAACGTTTTCACTGCATGTAGCGGTTTGGGTATGCTGATCAGTACGAGTAATGCCCAGGCAGATACATGGTCTGTCAATACAAGTGCAATGATCCAGACATAAGAAACGATGAAGAATGCGGCCAAAATCGTCACGGCATTATTTCGCCCCGTCAGGATCGCCATTGTTTTTCTGCCGCCTCTAGTGTCCTGAACGATATCCCGGATGTTATTCGCCAGCATAATAGCGCCGACTAAGAGCATACTTGGCACGGATAAAAGAATTGCATTCCCTGTAACTGTTCCCGTCTGAATGTAGAATGCAATCAGAATCAGCAGCATGCCCATAACGAATCCTGAAACCAGTTCACCGAAAGGCGTATAGGCGATTGGATAAGGGCCGCCTGTATACAAATAGCCAATCAGCATCGCAACAGAACCTACCGCGGCAAGCCACCAGGAGGTTCCCATACAAATATAAATTCCAAGAAGAACGGCTAAGCCATACAGCAAAAGCGCCAGATTCAATACCGTTTTCGGCTGAACACCATTGCGTACGATAGTACCGCCGATGCCGATAGAATGCTCATCGTCCAAGCCTCTTTTAAAGTCATAGTATTCGTTGAACATATTGGTCGCCATCTGTAAAAACAGGCTGGCGACAAGCATCGCAAGGAATAACGGAAAATGAAGCGGACCGTATTGCAGTGCAATCATAGTGCCTAAAAAGACGGGGGCAAACGCAGCGGTCAATGTGTGGGGCCTTGTCAGCTGCCACCAGATTCGCCAGCCGGTATCTGTTTCTATTGTGTGTTGCACGGGTAATCTCTCCTTATATAAAGTCATCATTAGTTATTATACAACAAAAGCAAGCAGTTAGGTATGAAGAGGCAGCAGCTTAAGATAATTGTCGAATGACCCTAAACTTAACAAGTCAATATCATATAAAGTAAAGGCTTCAATGTGCTAGAATAGAGGTACTTATTGTTCAGTGAACGTATGTCTGAACGTAAAATGTCGAAAAACATATGCTTGATGATAAGGAGAGAGTGGGATGAATCGGAAATTGACCGATCGAGAGAGGACGGTTCCGGCAACAGGCACTGATTCTCGTTTTTTTACGGAAACAATTGAAGTGGAGACGCTCAGTCCGCTGGCTTTTTTTGAAGCGGGTCTGTCACATTACGGCGGCCATCGTTTCTTTTGGCAAAATGCAGATAAAACAGTGAAGCTTGTCGGATTGGGACAGGCAACTGTTCTCACCGCAGAGAACGATCGTTTTCAATCCATTTCTGCACAATGGAAATCATTATGCGAAGGATTGATTAAAGAAGAGAAAGACATAGATCCGGTTTTATTCGGAGGATTTTCTTTTGATCCCGGCACACGTCAGGATGATGAGTGGAATGCGTTTCCTGCCGCTTATTTCACAGTGCCTTTAATTCAATTAAAAATTGAAAAAGGAAAAACGTACGTGTCCATTAATTACATCACAGAAGAACCGCAAGCGGCTGCTGATTTCGAAGCGCTGCGTCAAGAGCGTGACCGGCTGATTCACATTGCCCAAGTAGATGAATTCATATTTCATGGAAAGCCGGCTCTGCTGGAACAAACGGAGCTGGCCACTGATCGCTATATGAAAGCAGTGGAGCAGGCAACATCACAAATCAAAGCACAGGCCGCAGAAAAAGTCGTCATTGCCCGCAAGATAAAATTGACATTTGAAGAGGAATTCCAAAAGGCCGCAGCTTTGCATACGATTACGAATGAACAATCAGCGAGCTATCATTTCGGTCTGCAGATTGGCGATGACATGTTCTTTGGAGCCACACCTGAACGCTTGGTGGAGATTTCAAAAGGACATGCCTATTCTGCCTGTGTAGCGGGTTCCATTAAACGCGGAAAAACGTCGCAGGAAGACCAGCAGTTAGGGGAAACTCTGCTGCGCGATAAAAAGAACCGGGAAGAGCATCAATATGTTGTCGATATGATTACTCATGTCTTTTCGGAATTCTGTACTTCACTTCAAGTGAGCAAAACCCCTAAGCTGCTGAAGGTGCGGGACATTCAGCATTTATTCACGCCTGTCGAAGGAGACCTTGCGGAAGATATGGATATTTTCCGTCTCGTGGAGGCACTCCACCCGACACCTGCCCTTGGAGGGGTTCCGCGTCAGAAAGCGCTGGAAATCATTCGGGAAGAAGAGCAGATGGACCGCGGCTTTTACGCAGGACCGATCGGCTGGGTAGATTCAGCGGGCAACGGGGAGTTTGCAGTAGCCATCCGGTCTGGTCTATTGACCGGCAAAGATGCGTATTTGTACGCCGGCGGGGGGATCGTAGCCGATTCTGCACCTGCAGAAGAATATGCGGAAACATGGGTGAAGTTCCGCCCTGTGTTACGCGCGCTCGGAGGACGTTTACATGAATGATCATGAAACAGGGTTAACCAATTATGTGCTTCGTTTAACGAGTGTTCTGCTGCGTCAAGGAGCGAATAAAGCGGTGATCAGTCCGGGTTCCAGATCGACACCGCTTGCTTATGCCCTGACGGCGTCCAAGGACATGCAGACATATATCCATACAGATGAACGATCAGCTGCTTTTTATGCGCTGGGCTTAGTAAAAGCAACAGGAAAGCCTGTTGTGCTGTTATGTACATCAGGAACAGCTGCCTCGAATTATCACCCGGCGGTTACTGAAGCATTTTACGCACGTCTGCCGCTGATTGTCATCACAGCGGATCGTCCGCACGAATTACGTGAAGTGGGTGCTCCGCAGGCGATCGATCAAATTCGTATGTTTGGGGAGCATGTAAAAGAAAGCGTGGACTTTCCTATACCGGAGCACCGCGAAGATATTTTACGTTATATGGAACAGCGGGCTTTTCGGCTTCTTTCTGTGGCAAAAACTGCGCCGAAGGGACCTGTTCATATGAATATACCGTTCCGCGAACCGCTGCTGATAGATTTAGAAGCCGCTTTGCCTGAAACCCGGGTTCAGCAGCAGCTCGCTGCAGAACTGGCAGTTACTGATGAAATGAAACAACTGCTTCATCAGGCCATTACAAGTTCTGTCAAGGGGATTATCGTAGTGGGCGAACAGCCGCCGACACTCTGCAAAGACCTCTTCTGGAAGTTCGCCAAAGCTCTCCAGTGGCCAGTTTTATGTGATCCGTTATCTAATTTGCGTTCACAAGTGCCGGAGGATTGCCTGGATTTATGCATCGATCAATATGATGCCTTGCTGAAGAGTGAAGTGTTCAGTGCGCGCGTTCAGCCGGATTGTGTCATTCGTTTTGGTCCGCAGCCTGTATCGAAACCATTGCTGTTATTTCTGCAGAAGAGCTGTCCCAAAACGTATATTGTCGTCGATGATTCACCCAACTACCGGGATCCGATTGGCCTAACGACACATCATCTGCAGGCAAGTGATGCGAGTGTCTGGCAACAAGCCCTTATGGAACGTGAACGTACAAGCTACACGCAACGGTGGGTTGAAGCCAATCACATTTCCGCTGAAGTGATGAATGAAGACAAGCAATTTGCCGGAGACGAAGGCCATTTTGTTCGTCAGTTCATTGCCAATCTGCCTGATGGCTCAGATGTCGTATGCAGCAGCAGTATGCCGATCCGGGATCTGGATACCCATTTTCAAAAGACAGGCAGGGACATTTCATTGTTCTGCAATAGAGGAACGAATGGCATTGACGGCGTTGTGTCGACTGCGCTTGGCATTCAGGAAGGCCGGAAACGCAAAACCTATTTATTAATTGGTGATCTGGCATTTTTGCATGATATCAACGGTCTGATCATCTCCAGGCTGCAGCAGACAGATCTGACAATTGTCCTGATTAATAATAATGGAGGCGGCATCTTTTCTTATTTACCGCAGGCCTCTGTGGAAATGCACTATGAGCAATTATTCGGCACGCCAACTAATTTGAAGTTTGGTCATCTCGCCGCGATGTATGAAGCGCAATACGACGAAGTGAATACAATCGAAGCATTTGAACGAACGATGCAAGCCGAAAAAAATGCTGCATTGCGGATGATTGAAGTGGAGACCGTCCGGGCGGATAACGTCGAAGCACACCGCGCTGTATGGCGTGAAATTGCAAGGAGAGTGGAACGCGTTGGCAACTGAATGGCTGAATGTCAGAGGGGTAGAAACGCACATTGCGCGATTTGGCGATGAACGGCTGCCTGCTCTTGTCATGCTGCACGGTTTCACGGGATCAACCGCCACGTGGGAGGAAACTATCGGGGATCTGAAGGAAGAATACCATGTAATTACAGTCGACTTGATCGGCCACGGTAAGACGGAAGCACCTTTGTCAGCTGAACGTTACCGTATGGAAGAACAGGTCGCTGATCTCCGCGAAGTGCTGCAGACGCTTAAAGTGAATCGGCCTGTCTTTCTTGGCTATTCCATGGGCGGACGCATCGCTCTTGGTTACACAGTCAGCCATCCTGAAGACGTGGCATGCCTTATCCTCGAAAGCAGTTCACCGGGCTTGCGGACAGCGGATGAACGGCTTGCCAGGATTTCCGCAGACAGCAAGCTTGCAGACCGTGTGGAAAGTGAAGGAATCGAAAAGTTTACTGACTTCTGGCAGGATATTCCCCTGTTTCATTCCCAGAAAAAACTGTCAGAGAGCCGTCAGCTGGCGGTACGGAATGAACGGCTGAATCAGCGGGCAATGGGTCTTGCGAACAGTTTGCGGGGCGTTGGCACGGGCAGTCAGCCTTCTTACTGGCAACAGCTTGAGCAATTGACACTTCCTGTTTTATTGATCACTGGCAGTAAAGACGAGAAATTTGAAACTATTGCTCGGGAAATGATGAACATCTTGCCGAATGCGCAGCATGAAACGATAAAAGACGCAGGCCATGCAATTCACGTGGAAAAACCGCGACAATTTGCTACAATGGTAAAGAGTTATTTGAAAACAATATAAAGACTGAGGAGGAATTAACTATGACCCGTCAATGGGAAACGCTTCGTACATATGATGATATCAAGTACGAAATGTACAATGGTATCGCAAAAATCACAATCAATCGTCCGGAAGTGCGCAATGCATTCCGTCCAAAAACTGTAATGGAAATGATCGATGCATTCTCACGTGCAAGAGATGATGAGCGGATCGGCGTTATCGTACTCACTGGAGAAGGGGAGAAAGCTTTCTGTTCAGGAGGCGATCAATCCGTTCGCGGTCACGGCGGATATGTTGGAGATGACGAAATTCCGCGTTTGAATGTATTGGATCTGCAGCGTTTAATTCGTGTAATTCCAAAGCCAGTAGTCGCAATGGTTGCAGGGTATGCTATCGGCGGCGGTCACGTACTGCATGTAGTATGTGATTTGACAATCGCAGCTGACAATGCACGTTTCGGACAGACAGGACCTACTGTCGGTTCATTCGACGCAGGCTATGGCTCAGGATACCTCGCACGTATCGTCGGACATAAGAAAGCGCGTGAAATCTGGTACTTGTGCCGTCAGTATGATGCGCAGGAAGCACTTGACATGGGCTTAGTCAACACAGTAGTCCCGTACGAGCAGCTTGAAGATGAAACGGTTCAGTGGTGTGAAGAAATGCTTGGCAAGAGCCCGACTGCACTCCGCTTCCTAAAAGCAGCAATGAACGCAGACACAGACGGCTTGGCTGGACTTCAGCAATTAGCCGGAGACGCAACATTGCTTTATTACACAACGGAAGAAGCGAAAGAGGGACGCGATGCGTTTAAAGAAAAGCGCAAGCCGGACTTCGATCAATTCCCGCGCTTCCCTTAAACAACAAAGCTGCCTGCTACAGGCAGCTTTTTCATTACGTCATTTTTTATTGGAGGGTACATCATGATGATTCCAAATTGGCTTCTGCAACGGGCAAAATTGACACCGGATGCATCTGCATTGGTTACCGGTGAAGTACACTGGTCGTACCGGGAGCTGTATGATCAAGCATTGGAAATTGCACAGCAGCTGCATCATCTGGGTGTCGAGCCTGAAAGCCGGGTGGCACTTCTCAGTCAGTCCAATGAACAAACGGTACTGTTTATCCATGCGTGCTGGCTGTTGAGTGCGGAAGTCGTCTGTCTGAACAACCGGTTGACGGAAGAGGAGCTGCGCTGGCAAGTAAACGATTCGGAAGCGAAGATGGTGCTGATTGACGATCGCATTCATTCTGCGCCTGAATTACTTCGTGCGCCATGCCTGCTTTATTCAACAGTGCGTCAGTCAAATACGGCCGAATTCGCTGTGAAGGAATTATGGATGGAAGATCAGACGCTATCCATTATGTACACGTCAGGCACAACAGGTGTTCCAAAAGGAGTGCGACAGACTGCGGGAAATCATACGGCCAGTGCATTGGCTTCTGCACTCAATCTAGGGCTGACTGACCGGGATTCCTGGCTGTGCATGATGCCTCTGTTTCATATTAGCGGTCTGTCGATCATTATTCGTTCAGTGATTTACGGGATGGAAATGCGGCTGTATGAAAAATTTGATGCAGAGGAAGCTGCGGCACAAATTATCGCGGGACATGTAACCGCCATGTCAGTTGTTGCGCTGACATTGGATCAGATTGTTCGTGTGATGGAAAAGCAAGAGTGTAAAGCACATCCTGTATTCCGGACGATGCTGGTCGGTGGCGGGCCGGTGCCGCTCGATTATCTGGAGCGTGCGGCTGACTGCGGCTTGCCAATTCTCCAGACGTACGGCATGACTGAAACGTCTTCTCAGACAACTGCACTCGGGAAAGCGGATGCGGCCCGTAAACTCGGTTCTGCCGGCAAACCGCTGTTCTTTAATCAAATTGCAATTAAAGATACCGATCATCCAGGAGAAGTTGGGGAAGTGCTGATTAAAGGGCCTCATGTTACGCCTGGATACATTGGCAGTCAACAGGCGAGGAAGGCTTTGACTGAAGACGGCTGGCTTGCGACAGGCGATATGGGCTATCTGGATGAAGAAGGGTATTTGTTCATCGTGGACAGACGGGCAGATTTGATCATTTCAGGAGGAGAAAATATTTATCCTGCCGAAGTGGAAAATATTCTGCTCGCACACCCGTCCGTCAGTGAGGCAGGAGTATGCGGCAAAGAAGATCCGGCGTGGGGACAAGTGCCTGTTGCGTTCATTGTCGGTTCAGCGAATGAAGAAGAACTGCTGAAGTTCTGTGAGCTGCGTCTGGCTCGTTATAAACTGCCGAAAGAATTTCACTTTGTCGAGCAGCTGCCGCGCAATGCGTCCAACAAGCTGATGCGTTTTGAATTGAAAAAATGGCTGTAAAAAAACAGTGGAGGCGAACTCCACTGTTAATTAGTTAACGCTTTTTTCAATACATCCAAATTATATTCCATAAGTGTAAAGTATGTTTCTTCATTTTGGATGTCCTCTTCTGTGAGCACACTCAAATTATGCAGCGTCAATGCTTCGGCATTCAGTTCTTTTTTGATGACTTCAGCTAATTTTGAGCTGACGTTCTGTTCAAATAAGATATACTGAATGTCTTTTTCTTTTGCTTCTTTTACTAGCGCCGCGAGCTGTTTTTGCGATGGTTCATTTTGTGTGTCCAGACCTGAAACTGCCAGCTGCTGTAAACCGTAGGCGTCTGCCAAGTAGCCGAATGCCTGGTGAGAAACAAAGAATGTTTTGTTTGGTGCGGCATCCGCCATCGTTTTATATTTTCGGTCCAGCTCTTCCAGTTCATCATAAAGCGCATCAAAGTTCTGTTTGAAAAAATCAGCATGCTCGGGAAGTTCATCTGAAAGCTCCTGCGTAATTTTTTCTGCAAGCTTCGTGCTGAGGTAAGGAGAAATCCAAACGTGAGGGTCAACTGTATCTTCATGCTGATGTCCCTCATGTTCTTCTTCAGATTCATCTTCATGTGAATGTCCTTCTTCGAGTTCTTCAGGATCAATAGAATCTGCGATCGGAACGAACTGGATATCTTCATTCTGCAAGGTTTTTTCTGTCTTTTGTACAAAGCCTTCTAAACCTAATCCGATATAAAAGAATAAATCACCTTTTGCAAGTGACATCATATCTTTTTGTGTAGGCTCAAACACATGCTCGTCTGTTCCCGGCGGATAGATGGATTTCACATCCACAAATTCCCCGCCGATGCGTTCAGTGAAGTATTGCAATGGATAGACAGTTGTATAAACCAGTAACTTGTCGGACGTCTTCGTATCTTGTTCATTGGTTTTGTTCTGGGTGCATCCGCTTAAAACGAGCAATAAAGCCGCCAGCAGCAGAAAACGTATTTTCATTATAAAGCCTCCGTGACGTAATCGGAATGATTACTATTTAGATTGTTTTCTCATCATACAAGATATGATTTATGATTGCAACCTAGTTATCATTATTTCTTATGAGACTTTTTGGGAGGCACCGGATCAAATCCGCCTTTGTGAAGAGGATGACATTTTAAAATCCTTTTTACCGCAAGCCAAGTGCCCTTAAGCGCACCATGCGTTTCGATAGCCTCGACACCGTAGTGGGAGCAAGTCGGATAAAAACGGCAAGAAGGGGCAGATAATGGCGAAATAAACTTTTGATAGAAACGGATCAGTGCTACTAAGACTTTTTTCAACAAAGAGATCACCTTCCGATATAAGTAGGTTTAGTTTACCGGCTAACGTGGTAAATTAACAGAGAGAAGCTTAAAACAATCAGAGGAGTGTTTTTTTATGTCTAAAGAATTAATTCAAGAGTTAAACAAGCAAGTATCCACGTGGTCAGTGCTGTATGCGAAACTTCATAACTATCACTGGTATGTAAAAGGAAATCAATTCTTCACACTGCATGCGAAATTTGAAGAACTATACAATGAAGCAACTGTGCATATGGATGAAATTGCAGAACGTGTGCTGACATTAGGCGGCGAACCGACTGCGACATTAGCCCAGCATTTGAATGAGTCCGTTGTCGATGAAGCAAAAGGGACGGAAAAGGCGAATGATATGGTCCAAACATTAGTAGACGATTTCGATAAAACGATGAAGTCGCTGAAAAAAGCAATGGAATTTGCATCGAAAGATTCGGATGACAGGACAGAAGATATGCTGAACGCTATTTATCAGAGTGTAGAGAAGCATCAATGGATGCTGAATGCATTCCTGGGTGAAACAAACGAGTAATATTCTTCATTCAGCAAGAAATTGACCGATACTAAGAAGTGAACATGAGAAAGGGGTTGAACGAAATGGATATTAGTTCAATTATGTCCAGTCAGTTGAGAAGTCTGCAGTCAACCGTTCAAATGAGTATTATGAATAAAGCTCTTTCAATGGATGCTTCTGCTGTGTCAGAAATGCTGAATGGCCTTGAAAGTCAGCCTGCGGCACATCCTACCAAAGGTGTGTCCATTGATATCAGGGCTTGATTGGCAAACACACATCTCATGTATGATTTGAGATGTGTGTTTTTTGATGGAAGTAATCAGAAACACTGGTAGAATACATATATGAAACTAAGCAGGAGGTGGGCTGACTATGGCTCAAGGTCAATTTTTGCGTAATGTAATTATCGAAACACCTTCCAAACCGGGAAATTTAGGTAAAGTCACGATGGCAATCGGACAGCTTAACGGTGACATCGGAGATATACAGACAATCAAAGTGGGAACTGTTTCCACAATCCGGGAAATTGCGCTTCAATGTAATGATAAAGAGCATTTAGCAGAAATCGTGGAAGCGATCGAAAACTTGAAGCATGGGATTAAAGTGCATGCCGTGACGGATGATGTGCTTCAGGTGCATGAAGGCGGAAAAATTCATATGAAGGCAGCACATGAGATTCGTTCACTGGCAGATTTGCGCAGAGTCTATACACCGGGTGTTGCGAGTGTCTGCAAAACAATCGAGGAAGATCCGGAACAGGCAAATTATTTTACAGGCATATCGAATACAGTCGCCATCGTTACGGACGGAACGGCAATTTTAGGGCTTGGTAATATTGGTCCGGTTGCAGGCATGCCGGTCATGGAAGGAAAAGCTGTATTGTTTGACCAATTCGTCGGCATCAGCGGGATTCCAATCCTGCTGAATACGAGTGATCCTGATGAAGTGGTAGAGACAATAAAGCATATCCATCAAGGATTTGGTGCGATTTTGTTGGAAGACATCGGCTCCCCGCATTGTTTCGAGATTGAACAGCGCTTAAAAAAAGAACTGCCGATTCCTGTTATGCATGATGATCAGCACGGCACTGCGGTTGTCGCACTTGCGGCGGCACTCACGGCTTGTAAACATGTCGGTGTAGATTTGGAAAACTCCTCAGTCGGTCAGATTGGTTTAGGCGCAGCAGGTCTGGCAATCAGCCGGATGCTTATGGCGTACGGCGTCGCAGAAATGAAAGGCTCCGATCCAAACCCGCGAGCGGCGGACATGCTGGCCGAGTGCGGCGGAACTGTGGTTGACTCAATGGAGGAAATCATGGCAACTTGTGATTTAGTCATCGCGACAACAGGAGTTGCCAATCTGATTAAACCGGAGATGGTGCGCAAAGGACAGATCATTTTAGCTTTGTCGAATCCAAATGCTGAAATTGCGCCGGATGCGGCACTCGAAGCAGGTGCAGCCTATGCAGCAGACGGCCGTCTGGTCAATAACATCCTTGGTTTCCCGGGAATTTTCCGCGGCGCATTAAATGCGAACGCAAAAGAGATCACATACCCGATGCTGATTGCAGCAGCTGAGGCAATTGTGGAAAGTACAAAGCGCGATGATCTCGTGCCGCATCCGCTCGATCCCAACGTGCATATTAATGTGGCGCTGGCAGTGGAAAAAGTCGTGTATGAAGAACGTGGCATGTAATAATACGGAACCTATTAACGTAACAGTTAATAGGTTTTTTAATGCAGAATAATATGTACAAAACAAGCCATGCTACGTTAAAAAAGAAAGTAGGATGATTATGAACGAAGAAAAATACACGATGTATATATCGCTGAACCATAAACAAGTACTTCTTGATCCGCATTCTTCTACGTGGGAATATAAAGTAGAAGTTACGAAAGAAGCATACCCGATTTTCGAAAAGTTATTTGAACAGATTGACCGGCTCGAATTCAGGAACTTTCTGCGCTCGCATTTGCCCTATGTGCCGTATCACTACGACAGGGACAATGATGATATCGATCTTCGCATGAAAAAGGTCTTTGCATTAATCCATGAATATACAGACAATGAATCAAAACGCTTTATAGAGCAGTTACCACTCTTTCGTTGATTCACGACGTCCTTTTCCGCTACACTGAAGAAAAGGACGTGACGTAAATTGCTGAAATTTGAAGATTTGCAAGGGGCTGGCGTTGAATTGACTTTCGGCCCGAATCAACATCATATTGAATCGCGGCACGTGCTGGTCGTCATTAAGCACGACGGCCGCTGGCTGCTGACAAAACATCGCGTACGGGGAATCGAATTCCCGGGCGGAAAAGCTGAGCCTGGAGAGACAATCGAACAAGCGGCTATTCGGGAGACATTGGAAGAAACGGGAGTAACTATTAAAAACGTCCATTCCTTTGCCGAATACGTCGTTTTTACTGATCCTCCATTCTGTAAGGCAGTATTCTCCGGCGATATTACACATGTGGAAAATGAATTTACATTGCTGGAGACGGAAGGGGCCGTCTGGATGACAGACGCCGAACTCGATGCCTGCACAAATCTCAGCTTCCATATGAAAGACCGCGGCATGGCGGAGCTTAGGAAGTGGGTGGAAGCACATGGTCGAACAGACTGACGGCCAGATCATTCGCCGTAAAGAATATCCTTCACCGAATCCCCACGTAACATTAGAGGAAGTTACGTATTACTCAGATGGTTTGCTGGTAAAAGGGATGCTGGCATCACCTAAGGCAGAAGGTTTGTATGACGGGCTGCTGTATTTACGTGGCGGTATTCAGCATGTGGGAATGGTGCGCCCGGCGCGGATTGCACAATTCGCTTCTCATGGGCTTGTGGTATTTGCACCTTATTATCGGGGGAACCGCGGCGGGGAAGGGAAAGATGAGTTTGCAGGAGAGGACCGTAATGATGCGATTACGGGAGTAGAGGTACTTAAGCAGCAACAGGCTGTCAATTCGGACAGAATCCATTTGTTTTCCTTTTCGAGAGGCGGCATCATGGCGTTATGGACGGCTATTTTGCGAGAAGATTTGACGTCCATGGTGACGTGGGCAGGCGTCTCAGACGTCGTGTTTACGTATAAGGAGCGTAAAGATATGCGCCGCATGATGAAGCGCGTGATCGGCGGCACACCGAATAATCATCCCGACGCATATAGAGAACGTACGGCATTGTTCCGGGTGCAGGATATTGATATTCCAATATTGATTATTCATGGAACATTGGATACGAATGTGTCGTTTGAGCAGGCGGTAATGCTGGAAGATGCGTTGCGTGAGGCAGATAAGGAATATGAAACGTGGTATTTGGAGGGCTTTACTCATTATATCCCTCCAGAGATGAACCGGCAGCTGGTGAAGGATGCAGTGAATTGGATGCGGCAGCAGGGTTTTTAAGTGTGCATGGGAGCAGGCAGGGGCCGATTGGTTGTTGAAGTTGGCGAGTTCAATGCTGTTCTGGCTTTGGTGTCTGGGTCGTCGCTCGATCGGTTGTTGGGCATTGAAGGTAGCGAGTGTCCGCTTTTAGGACCCGCGCAGGCACGTGGGGGATTGCCTTACGTCATGAGCCAGCTGGCGAAGAGCGCGCCAGTTGTCTCATGACTTCGGCCGACCCCGCAGTTGTGCCTGCGCTGCTGAGCAGGAGCAATCTAGGTTACTTTTTTAAAAGGGAAGCAGGCCAGTGAGTTCAAGGCTGTTCTGGCTCTGGTGTTGGGATCGTTGCTCGACTAGTTGTGGGGTGTTGAAGTTAGTGAGTGTCCACTCTTAGGACCCGCGCCGGCACGTGGGGGATTGCCTTACGTCATGAGCCAGCTGGCGAAGAGCGTGCCAGTTGTCTCATGACTTCGGCCGACCCCGCAGTTGTGCCTGCGCTGCTGAGTGGATGCAATCCAAGTACTCTTTTAAAAGAGATGAAGTTCAGTGACTACTAGACGACTGGCGTATGCTTTGGCAAATGAAGTGTCATGATCTGCTTCCCCCTAACTAAACGCGGAAGCCATCCGCCAGCGCCGCAGTGAGTTCAATGCCGTTCTGTCTCTGGTTTTGTGGTCGTTGCTCGATCGGTTGTCAGGGATTGAAGTCAGCGAGTGTCTGCTCTTAGGACCCGCGCAGGCACGTGGGGGATTGCCTTTCGTCATGAGCCAGCTGGCGAAGAGCGCGCCAGTTGTCTCATGACTTCGGCCGACCCCGCAGTTGTGCCTGCGCTGCTGAGTGGGAGCAATCCAAGTACCCTTTTAAAGAGTAGAAGTTCAGTGACTGGCAGACGACTAGCGTATGCTTTGGCAAATGACGTGTCATGATCTGCTTTCCACTTATTAAACGGAGGCGCCTTACAAGCGGTCGGCGTAGCGATGAGACAGCCAGGCGCACTTCCTGTCTGGCTCATTGCGGAAGCCATCCGCCAGCGCCGCAGTGAGTTCAATGCCGTTCTGGCTCTAGTTTTGTGGTCGTTGCTCGATCGGTTGTCAGGGATTGAAGTCAGCGAGTGTCTGCTCTTAGGACCCGCGCAGGCACGTGGGGGATTGCCTTTCGTCATGAGCCAGCTGGCGAAGAGCGCGCCAGTTGTCTCATGACTTCGGCCGACCCCGCAGTTGTGCCTGCGCTGCTTAGAGGGGGCAATCCAGGTTGCTTTTTTAATGAAGATGAAGACCAGTGACTGGCAGACGACTAGCGTATGCTTTGGCAAATGACGTGTCATGTTCTGCTTCCCCCTAACTGAACGGAGGCGCCTTACAAGCGGTCGGCGAAGTGATGAGACAGCCAGGCGTTCTTCCTGTCTGGCTCATTGCGTAGCCATCCGCCAGCGCCGCAGTGGGTCCAAGGACGTTATGCTTCTCTTATAACAATGACGGCAACTGGTGTATTCCATTTTCGATGCAAAAAGCAGAAAAACATCTGCACAGCACTTGCTCGTCACATTTCAAAAATCAGTAGCCAAAGTGATTTCCGCTCACTAAACGAAGGCGCCTTACAAGCGGTAGGCGTAGCGATGAGACTGACAGGCGTACTTCCTGTCTGGCTCATTGATGAAGCCATCCGCCAGCGCCGCAGTGAGTTCAATGCCGTTCTGGTTCTAGTGTTAGGGTCGTTGCTCGACTCATTGTCGGGTGATGTAGTTAGCAACAGTCCACTCTTAGGACCCGCGCAGGCACGTGGGGGATTGCCTTACGTCATGAGCCAGCTGGCAAAGAACACGCCAGTTGTCTCATGACTTCGGCCGACCCCGCAGTTGTGCCTGCGCTGCTGAGTGGATGCAATCCAAGTACTCTTTTAAAAGAGATGAAGTTCAGTGACTACTAGACGACTAGCGTATGCTTTGGCAAATGACGTGTCATGTTCTGCTTCCCCCTAACTGAACGGAGGCGCCTTACAAGCGGTCGGCGAAGTGATGAGACAGTCAGGCGTTCTTCCTGTCTGGCTCATTGCGTAGCCATCCGCCAGCGCCGCAGTGGGTCCAAGGACGTTATGCTTCTCTTATAACAATGACGGCAACTGGTGTATTCCATTTTCGATGCAAAAAGCAGAAAACCATCTGCACAGCACTTGCTCGTCACATTTCAAAAATCAGTAGCCAAAGTGATTTCCGCTCACTAAACGAAGGCGCCTTACAAGCGGTAGGCGTAGCGATGAGACTGACAGGCGTACTTCCTGTCTGGCTCATTGCGGAAGCCATCCGCCAGCGCCGCAGTGAGTTCAATGCCGTTTTGCTTCTCTTATCACAAAGACGTCAGATTATGTAATCCATTCATGATGCAAAGGAGCAGAACGCAGGCTGCACAGCCATTCGCCCCCAGCACTGCAGTGAGTTCATAGCCGTTATCCATGCCAAAAAGAGGCTATCGCATGAAGGTCTGATGACTTCATGGATAGCCTCTTTTATTATGGTATTAGTTTCTTACTGGCGGTCCGCCTTTGATTGCGATATCTTCTGACACGTGGTCGAACTTCTTGAAGTTCTCACGGAACGCATCGGCTAAGCGATTTGCTTCTTTATCGTATTCATTCGGATCTTCCCATGCATAACGAGGGTGCAGTACATTGTTTGGCACGCCTTCGATTTCCACAGGCATATTTAATCCGAAGATTTCGTTCTTTTTCGTTTCTACATTATCCAATTTACCGGCGATAGCAGCGCGCACCATTGTGCGTGTGTAGCCTAAGTTCATGCGTGAACCTACACCGTAAATTCCGCCTGTCCAGCCTGTGTTGACCAGGAATACTTTCGCGCCGTGCTCTTCGATTTTCTTCCCAAGCATCTCTGCATATGTCGCAGCAGGAAGCGGCAGGAACGGTGAACCGAAGCAAGTAGAGAATGTTGGTTCAGGTGTAGTAATTCCACGCTCAGTTCCAGCAAGCTTGGAAGTGAAGCCGCTCAGGAAGTGGTACATAGCCTGTTCCTTAGTAAGAATCGAGATTGGAGGCAATACGCCGGAAGCATCAGCAGTCAAGAAGATGATGTTTTTCGGGTGACCTGCAACAGATGGTGTAACAATATTATCGATATATTCGATAGGGTATGCAGCACGTGTGTTTTCAGTCAGCGCGTTATCATCATAGTCAGGAATGCGGGTATCTTCATCCAGCACTACGTTTTCCAATACGGAACCAAAACGGATGGCGCCAAAGATTTCTGGTTCTTTTTCTTCTGAGAGGTTGATGCATTTCGCATAGCAGCCGCCTTCAATATTAAATACGCCGTTGTCGGACCAGCCGTGCTCGTCGTCTCCGATCAGCTTGCGGTTAGCGTCTGCTGAAAGTGTAGTTTTACCTGTTCCGGAAAGACCGAAGAACAATGTTACATCACCTTCATCGCCAACGTTGGCTGAACAGTGCATAGAAAGAATTCCTTGTTCAGGAAGCAAGAAGTTCATAACAGAGAAAATGGACTTTTTCATTTCTCCCGCATATTCAGTACCGCCGATTAAGACAATTCGCTTCTCAAGAGATACAATGATAAATGTCTCGGAATTTGTTCCATCCACTTTGGGATCTGCTTTAAAAGAAGGAGCAGCCAAAATAGTGAATTGTGCTTCGTGTGATTTCAATTCCTCGGCAGTCGGACGGATGAACAGCTGGTGAACGAACAAGTTCTGCCAAGCCAGTTCATTGATGACTTGAATCGACAGCTGGGAGTCTTTATCTGCACCCGCAAATCCTTTAAATACGAAAAGTTCTTCTTTTTTCCCTAAATGTTCAATCACTTTCGTGTATAATGAATCAAAGACTTCTTCAGAAATCGGACGGTTAACGTTGCCCCAGTCTACTTTATCCTTAGACACTGCATCTTCTACGATGAATTTGTCCTTAGGAGAGCGTCCTGTATATTTACCAGTACGCGCAGCGACTGCACCGTCTGCTGAAAGCTGTGCTTCATTTCTTGCTGCTGCTTTTTCTGTCAACTCTGCCACAGACGCTTGGATCGTCACGTTGCTTCCACTTAGAAGACTTTTTAAACTATCATCAATTTTTGCAGATATCATGTTTACATACCGTCCTTTGCGTAGTCGTTTAATTTTTATTTAGATG
This sequence comes from Sporosarcina sp. P37, assembly GCF_002109365.1. Lineage (NCBI taxonomy): Bacteria > Bacillati > Bacillota > Bacilli > Caryophanales > Caryophanaceae > Sporosarcina > Sporosarcina sp. P37. The sequence goes on along the minus strand of NZ_CP015349.1, from coordinate 787,902 downwards.
AGAATATCCTAATTCGTAAATAGTATAACACATTAAGAATAATAATCTATACTAATTGAAAACTCAAGTGATTCAGGGGAAAAAGTTTGACAAAATGCAAACTTTTTAATACGATGTGACATGAACGGATACTCTTATCCCGAGTTGGTGGAGGGTACAGGCCCTGTGAAACCCGGCAACCTGCAAAAGACGTATGTCTCGCGCGAAGGTGCCAAACCTGAAGCAAGGTTTAATTCCTTGGACGATAAGAGTGAAAGGTGCAGCGCGTGAAATTTTGCCTTTTACTCATGGATTGAATATGAGTGAAGGGCTTTTTATATTTTCCGGCCCTGAATCCTTATGGTATATGCTTGACGTCTAGGCGTGGAACTTTACCAGGGACTTATGAGAGTACCGTATCAAGTTGCTTAATAGGGGGAAACATACATGACAAATCGTCGACTGTTTACATCAGAATCAGTGACAGAAGGCCATCCTGACAAGATGTGCGACCAAATTTCAGATGCAATTCTGGATGCAATTTTGCTGGAAGATCCAAATGCACGTGTAGCGTGTGAAACGAGCATCACTACAGGTCTCGTATTAGTAATGGGGGAAATCACTACATCAACGTATGTAGATATCCCGAAAGTCGTTCGTGATACAGTGAAGGAAATCGGCTATGTGCGTGCGAAATACGGCTTTGATTATGAAACTTCAGCTGTGCTGACATCCATTGATGAACAATCACCTGAAATTGCAGCAAGTGTCAATGTGGCGCTGGAAGCACGCGAAGGCTCGATGTCAGATGAAGAGCTCGATGCAATCGGAGCGGGTGACCAGGGGCTGATGTTCGGTTATGCTTGTAATGAAACGCCGGAATTAATGCCTTTACCAATCAGTCTTTCACATAAATTAGCACGCCGATTGGCTGAAGCGCGTAAAGAGGAACTGATTCCTTATTTGCGTCCTGACGGTAAAACACAGGTGACAGTGGAGTATGATAAAGATAATAATCCTGTACGCATCGACACCATTGTTATTTCGACTCAGCATCACCCGGAAGCGACGCTCGATCAAATCGAGAAGGATATAAAAAGAGTAGTCATCGATGCAGTAGTGCCTAAAAACTTGCTCGATGAACAGACGAAATACTTCATCAACCCGACAGGAAGCTTCGTAGTCGGCGGCCCTCAAGGTGATTCCGGTCTGACTGGACGTAAGATTATCGTGGATACGTACGGCGGTTATGCCCGTCACGGCGGCGGTGCATTCTCTGGTAAAGACGCGACAAAAGTTGACCGTTCTGCTTCTTATGCAGCCCGTTATGTTGCAAAGAATATCGTAGCAGCAGGCTTGGCAGAGCACTGTGAAGTTCAGCTGGCTTATGCAATTGGTGTGGCAAGCCCGGTTTCCATTTCCATCAATACGTTTGATACAGGTAAACTGTCTGAAACACAATTGGTCGAGTTCGTCCGTGAGCTGTTCGACCTCCGTCCTGCAGGCATTATCAAAATGCTGGATCTTCGTCGTCCGATCTATAAGCAGACAGCAGCATATGGCCACTTTGGCCGCACTGATATCGAATTGCCATGGGAGCAGACTGATAAAGTAGATGCACTGAAAGAACTGGCTGGTCAAGTCAGCGTAGAACAATAATATCGATTCATGCAGAAAGGGGAGTCAATTTCCTCTTTCTGCATTTTTTTATTTGTCTTCAGCTGCAATGCGCAATGTAATCGTTTCGTACATTGCATGAGCATAAGCAGATTGGAAACCTTGATCCGCTATATCTTTTTTTAGAACAGTTTTTTGTTTCACTTTCACGTCAAAGGTTTCACGGAACGGAAATTCTTCAATCCGAATTGTATGTGGATCAGTATAGCGGATGCCGATCTTTTCCTTCGGCAGTGAAGGGAAAATAAATGGCGATGGAATACCCTGCTGAAAGAACGGATGTTCATTCATTTTATCGGCGCCCGGATCATTCAGGCAGCAGTATAAAGAAAAATTATCGCCAAGCTGCAGCAATGCAAAATGTTTTTCAAATAAAACGGCATCAAATCCTTCTATCTTTTCGGACAATCGCTCCCTGCGCAGGCGTTCATCGTGTATAAACTCTCTGGCTTCTTTTTCTCCACTGCCTTCGATGAACTGTTCGTAATGAACACTGCATAACATAGCTGCATATGCATCAATTTTTTCCACCCTGTCAATACCGCTGCGGTAAAGCAGAATTTTCGGCAGGAGGGGGAAATCCGTAAAGCCGAACGGAACATCCTTTGCATCATTCCAAAAAGGCTGTTCATCAAATGAATGCCAGCCGATGTCATGGTTCGTAATCGCAGTCAGCACAGAATTTTTCCATTTATCATCCGGAAACATATCTTCTCGAAAGTTTTGCATCAAATACCCCGCCAGCTGTCCGTGATGATGCTGTGCAACCAGACTGAATGACTTATCATGTTCTCTTACTATCATGAACCTTCATCCTTTCTTATCTGTATAAAAGGTTTCTTCTTCCTCGACTTCTTTCCATTTAATTTCTTTCATCTTTTCCACTTCTTTTTGATATTCTTCTTCTGCTTCTGTAGTACCGGGAATAATTGGATCTTCATTATAATCTATTCGCTTCCCGTAGCGCAGAAGTTCATAAATAATCATGCCGTTATTCGGTTTGCCATTGACGGTCTTCATGGGAATGGCATCAAACAGCACAAAATAGAAAACGTAAAATATAAAACGGTTCCAGAACGTTTTGGAGTCTTCAAAAAAGTCATTTGCCAACAGGGCGTTAATCACTAATGCCACCGCGGCGTTAATCAGAATCGGACCGGCATAAATACTAATGTATGCGAATTTGCTTTTAGCTTTTATGGAATCAAAAGAGAACCAGCTGTACACGTGATAATATCTGCGTATATCGATAAATTTGAATTTAAAAAACCTGGGGCCTGATCCAATGGTAAGTCTGGGGTTCTTTGCGCCTAACAGACCGCTGATAATGAAATAACCTGTTTCGCGAATGAACGTAACGACAGGCAGAATGATAAAACAAGAAATGATTAAGCCGATGAGATCTTTTAATCCGAACATATACTGTCCGCTCCTTATAGGTTTTTCAGGCCGTGCATAAATTATGGTCTGTAATAGTAAACTACCCCCTTTTCATAAAACAAATCGCTGCGCAAGTCTGCCGAAGCTAATTGTACAACTGTGCACATGTTTAATTACGTGAAGAGCGGGAACGTATAAAACACGAAGCAATAAAGAAATTCTATGAGGAGGAATACACTATGGCTAAAATTGCAGTAGAAAATCCTTTTGATGATGTAAAACAGGCTTTGGAAGAAAAAGGCCATGAAGTGAAAATGTTTGAAAGTGATGAAAATCTGACCGGCTATGATATAGGCGTGGTGCGGGCATTAAGTGATGTCAACATCGACCAGTTTGACTTCCCGGTAGTAAGTATTGAAGGAAACTCCGTGCAGGATATTGTAGAAGACGTTGAAAAAAGACTGCACCGCTAATTACTGAATAAATAATGCGGAACGCTGAAGAACCAATCTGCCGATAGATTCGTTCTTCAGCTTTTTCAATGCTCATTACAGCGGAACTGCTCACTTATGGCAGGCAAGTATATCTGACCGAAAATCAGTTATTGGGTCATATCATTTATAAAAGGTTGACAATACCTGCCAACTGACAGTACACTTGTCGACATTGACTGATGAGTCAATCAATAAAAAAAGTGAGTTGAAATTCATTTTTGTCACATGGTTCCATTGAAAGATTAAAAGAAATACGCGACACACGGCAGCAGCAATTGAAAGATGCGGCCATCGAACTGTTCGGCATGAAAGGGTATGCTGCCACCAAAATCAGCGAATTTACCGACAAAGCCAAACTGAGTCATGGGCTGTTTTACCACTACTTCAAATCAAAAGAAGATCTGTACGTTCAATTGTTTCATGAGTTAGTAGACATTGTTCTCGATACAATTGATGATGCGGAACAAAAGCACAAAAGTCCGCTGAAACAACTGGAACGTCTCACCGAAGTTACTCACTCAGGCTCACTGAGAGATGGTGTGCATCGTCATATTTTGATAATGCAGGCGCTGTATTCCGACCATTTGCCGCAAGAAGTAAAACTGGGGATTGTCAACAAATATCGTACGATTATGGATCGTATTGCGGTGATTATTGAAAAAGGACAAATTGCAGGAGAGTTTATCGACGGCGATCCGGAAGAATTGGCGGTGTACCATGTATCACTAGTACATGGTCTGCTGTTATCGAATGCCCGTAAACTGGTCCCCATTGATGTATCAGCAAGCAAAGTGCTGCGCCAATTGATGCGCTCTCCTGAACAGGGGGCTGAACAATGAGACGTATGCTAAAACCAACTATTATTTCTATTTCAATGGCTACAGTTATGGCGGGGGCGGCCATTTCGCCTGCACTTGGGCTAATTGCAGCAAATTTTCCGGATGCAAGCCCTACGATAATTAAACTGATTTTGACTGCACCTTCATTAATTATTATCCCTTTCACTTTCATTTCCAGTTACTTAACGTCCAGGATATCCAAACGGACGATAGTGCTGATTGGTTTGACTATTTATGTATTAGCAGGGGTCGGTGCTCAATTTACGAATACCATCGGGATGCTGCTGGCATTCCGCTTCATTCTCGGTGCGGGCGTCGGTTTAGTCATGCCGCTGGCCATCACGCTGATCAGTGATTATTTTAAAGGCAGAGAGCAAGTAAAGATGATGGGTTATAACTCAGCATTCAGTAACTTCGGCGGGATTTTAACTATGATGCTTGCGGGGTATTTGGCAACCATCAGCTGGAAAGCGCCGTTTAATGTGTATTTGATGGGTATTGTCATCATGATGTTAGTATTTTTATTTCTGCCGAAAGATAAGCCGGTCCAGCGCGACAGCAATGCACCGAAAAGCAAATTGCCGTTTGCGGTTTTCGGATTCGCTCTCGCTTCGGGAGGGATCATGCTGGTTTATTATTCTGTAGCGACGAATATGGCATTATACCTTGAACAAAGTGCAATCGGAGGTTCCGGTTTGGCGGGAATGGTTATTTCCTTTACGACAGTGGGTGGGATGATTACCAGTCTGACATTGATTCAGCTGCAGGATGTGCTGAAAACGTATATTATCCCCGTCACTTAGCGGTGATGGGTGCGGCATTCACAGGATTGGCATTGAGCCATTCAGTTCCGGTTATTCTGGCCTGTACATGCCTTGTAGGCTTCGGACAAGGAATTTTATTCCCGATTATTAACGTGAAAGCACTTGAACTGGTTGATCCACTGCACAGTGACCGCGTGATAGCGATGGTGTCCAGCATGATTTTCGTCGGACAGTTCAGCTCTCCGTTACTATTGGATGGAATTGCGAGATTAGCAGGCTTCCCTGAGATCCGGTTCCAGTATTTTGTGATAGGCGCAGCACTTGGCGCAGCAGTTGTCCTGATGGTCTTGTATAAGGTCCTCAGGACGTCTAAAGTTTCAGTAAAAGAAGCATAAATATAAAAGAGACGCTGCCAATAAATGGCCCGTCTCTTTTTCATTACATTTGAACATCTGTTTGGCTGAATGCTTCGTATTCCTGCATTAATGATTGAATCGGCAGCTCATACAGTTGTTTCCCATCAATTTTAAATACCCCATTTGAAACGAGCTTTTCAATTATTTCGTCTCGTTTCGACATACCTGACTTCACCTTTTTGTTTGTTTTCATCGTGCATATCCTCCTTGATTCCCCCTCTAAATATAGCCGATTTTACTTCCGATTAAACCGTATAAAACATAGTTGGAACTTTCGGACCCTTCTGAAAATGCAGTCGTTTTATTTTGATAGTCTGCTAGGAGTTTGTGCTTTATTATCGATTCAAATGCAAACGCATCTAAGGAAATGGAACGTTTGCCGGCATCGCCGGCAGGCAAAAGAACAGCTGTAGATGTAACATTTCTTTTTTACAGGTTTTAAGACTAAGGGGTACCATTATGCGGAAAGAATAGATATAATCTAGTTCGTGCATAAATTAGTTTTTCATCATAGGAGGTTGCTATGTTTTTTATCGAGGCGAAGCGTGTCGCAGTTGTATTATTGGGTTCATTTTTAATGGCTTTATCACTAAATTTCTTTCTTATTAACGCCAATGTCTATGCGAGCGGGTTTGCCGGCGCAGCCCAATTAGTTTCCAGTGTCCTGACAGATCAGTTGAATATTACAGTCAGTACAGGGATCCTGCTGCTGTTGTTTAATATTCCTGTGTTTATTCTCGGGTGGTTTAAAGTCGGAAAAGGGTTTACGATTTACAGTATGCTGTCAGTGGCGTTTGCTACCATTTTTCTTGAACTTCTGCCGCTCCGATCGGTATCGGATGATATTATGCTGAATGCGGTATTCGGCGGAGTCCTAGCCGGTGTCGGCGTAGGGATTTCCTTAAAGTTAGGAGCGTCCACAGGGGGAATGGACATCGTCGCGATGATTCTTTCTCGCATGCAGGATAAACCGATAGGCGTATATTTTCTGATTTTAAATGGTATCCTGATTGTATTCGCCGGTATTCTGTATGAACCGGAAAATGCATTGTATACAATGATTGCACTGTACGTTACCACATCCGTCATTGATATGATTCATACGCGCCATGAAAAAGTGACTGCGATGATTATTACAAGAAAAGCGGATGATCTTCAGCAGGCGATCCACCGCCAAATGGTACGCGGAATCACGATTATCCCCGCAAAAGGCGCTTATTCGAAAGAGGACAAAAATATGTTGTATGTCGTCATTACACGATATGAACTGTACGATATGGAACGCATCATCAATGAAACAGATCCTGAAGCTTTCACAAATATCGTACAAACAGTGGGGATTTTCGGCTTCTTCCGAAAAGAAGGCGAAAAACTGGCGTAAGGCCCCGATATATACTTTTAGCTGAAACTAAAGACGAACTCTGAAAAATAGGGAGTTTGTCTTTAGTTTTTTATTTGCCGCCGCTTGAACACTGCGCTTTTCAAAGGCAAGAGTTTTGACGTATAAATTTCATAAATGCGCACGATTTGTTGAATTCTTGTGAAAACGTTGGAAAGTGAGCAGATTTTGTATATACTTGAGAATGACTTTCATTATAATAAAGATAATGAACTGCTTGTCATCATAACCGCCATCGTGCGTAGTAAAGTTGGTTGTAGTATATGAAAACATCTGTATGGTTGAGAGAGATTAGACGCCGCACGAACAGTTGGTTTATTATTACCATGCTCGGTGCGCTCGTTATTATTATGCCGGTTGCTTATGTCATTCTGAGCTTTTTTCAGCCGACGAGTGAAAACTGGCAGCATATAAAGGAATTTTTACTGGCTGATTATATTAAAGGATCGATCCTATTGGTGGGTTCGGTCGGATTTCTTTCCACCGCGATTGGATTACTGCTTGCCTGGATCGTTTCGGTATATGAATTTCCGTTTCGAAAACAATTTAAATGGCTGCTCATTATACCTTTGGCGATACCGCCGTACATTGCAGCCTATACGTACAGTACAATGACAAGCTATACCGGTATTATTCAGTCCTTCTTCCGTAATCAATTTGATTATCATTTTACACCGGGGACGATTGAAATTATGTCGCTTCGCGGGGCTATCTTTGTACTGACGTTATTTTTATATCCGTATGTGTATATGATTGCGCTTAACTATTTTGAGAAGCAGAGCGCCACGTATATCGAAAGTGCGAAAACGCTGGGGCTGAATGGATTTCAGATGTTTTTCCGACTGGCATTGCCAATCGCGCGGCCTGCCATTATAGCGGGTTCGATGCTCATTATTTTCGAAGTGCTGAGCGACTATGGGGTGGCAAGTTTCTTCGGAGTACGGACCATTTCGACGGCCATTTTCCAAACATGGTTCGGTATGTATGATATTCATGCCGCGATGCGTTTAGCTGCCTGGCTGCTTATTATTATATTAGGGATATTTATGCTGGAACGCTTTTTGCGAAAAGGACGGAAGTATGACACGAACGTCACGCAAAGCCGTCCGCTCGCACGGAAAAAGCTGCGCGGCTGGACGGCCTTGGCTGCATTTATTTCATGTGCCGGCATTTTCCTTATCGCCTTTTTACTGCCGTTCGTTCAGCTGATTTATTGGTCAGTCAAAACGTATGAAAAAGTTTGGCGTGCAGATTTCTTAAGTTTGATGACCAATAGCCTCACTGCCGCACTAATCGCAGCATTGATCATCAGCTTCTTTGCGATATTAGCTGCACGTACGATTAATTTGTATCCATCAGTATCATCGAATTTCCTGGCGCGTATCATGACTTCAGGTTATGCCGTACCGGGAGCGGTTGTTGCGATTGGCGTACTGGCCTTGTTTATTACACTGGATGAAAAACTGGCATTTATTTATCCTAAGCTGCTGGGAGCAGAGCCCGGAACGCTCGTGCTCAGCATGTCAATCGGCATGTTGATCACAGGGTACGTCATTCGTTTTATGGCGCAGGGATTCAATGCCATTGAGTCCGGCTATACGAAAATTCCGCCATCCTACCGGGAAGCTTCCTTTTTGCTCGGCCGCGGGTTGACGTATACGTTTTGGAAAGTGGAGTTTCCGCTATTGCGCGGTTCAATTCTCATCGGATTTGCACTGGCTTTCCTTGAGATCATGAAAGAACTGCCGCTGACTTTACTGTTGCGTCCGTTTAACTTTGACACACTTGCTACAAGAACATATCAATATGCCATTGATGAACGCATTTATGAAGCTGCACCATCTTCCTTAGTATTAATTTGTTTAAGCATCCTGTCAGTGATTATTATTTTGCGATTTGAGGAGAAGTGAGAGACATGTTTGTAGAAATTCAAAACTTATCATTTCAATATTCAAAGAAACAGCCGCCAGTCATTGACCGCTTTTCATTTACGATTGAAAAAGGGGAGATTGTCGGAATCATAGGAGCAAGCGGCAGCGGAAAAAGCACACTTCTGCGTTTGCTGGCTGGGCTGGAGGATCCGACGGCAGGCAGTATTGAACTGGATGGAAGAGTTATTGTAGGAGAAAAAACGTATATAGAAGCCGAGAAGCGGGGCGTCGGTATGGTGTTTCAGAACTATGCGCTGTTTCCTCATCTGACAGTCAGTGAAAATATTTGCTTCGGTTTACATAAGATGAAGCGGCCGGAACGTAAACAACGTTTGGATGAGATGCTGGAGCTGGTTCAGCTGCAGGACTTCGCAAAACGCTATCCTCATGAACTGAGCGGGGGACAGCAGCAGCGTGTTGCACTGGCAAGAGCATTGGCGCCTTCTCCGTCGATTCTGCTGATGGATGAGCCGTTCAGTAATCTGGATACGAATCTGAAATCATTAATTCGCATGGAGGTACGGGACATCTTACAGAAAGCGAATATTACCTGTTTATTTGTTTCCCATGATCAGGCGGATGTCGATGCGATTTGTGACCGGACAATTTATATTGACTGCGCAACCTATGTAGGTTCAGATAAAGAGCCGATAACGGTATAATACTATCATTATGAGTGCCGGATATCTTTCCGGCACTCATTTTTTGGTAACAGAAGAAAAGTACAAATAATCACTAGACTTACACTAGGAAGTGTATTACAATCTCTGTAGTAATGAAAATGATTCTCATTATCGCAGTCTGGCATTGGCTGGAATGAGAGACAAGGGAGAGAAACTGATGAAGAAGAATTTATTATGGGCATTTGCTTTATTGCTGGCGGCAGCAGTGTTAGGCGCCTGCAGTTCGAGTTCCGACAAAGGGAAACAAACGGATGAGCCTGCAAAGGAAGAAGCACCTGCCGGGGATGCAACAGACGCAAACAAAGATGAAAAGACCGGCGGAGAAGTAAACATTTATACAGCACGCCACTATGACGTGGATGCCATTTTATATGAAGACTTCACAGAGAAGACAGGAATTAAAGTAAATGTGATCGAAGCCAAAGCACCGGAATTGATAGAGCGCCTAAAGCGTGAAGGTAAAAATACACCGGCTGACTTATTCGTTACAGTCGATGGCGGAATCTTGCACTCAGCAAAAGAAGAAGATCTTTTGCAGGCGGTTGAATCAGAAGTGATTGAAGAAAATGTTCCGGCTGAACTTCGCGATCCGGATAACCAATGGATCGGCTTGTCAACACGTGCACGTGTCATTGTCTATTCAAAAGATCGTGTGAAGCCTGAAGAATTATCAACTTATGAAGACTTGGCGACAGACAAGTGGAAAGACAAATTGCTTGTTCGTTCATCTGACAGCTTATATAACCAATCGTTACTGGCATCGCTTATCGCCATTGACGGGGAAGACAAAGCAAAAGAGTGGGCACAGGGCATTGTAAATAACTTGGCGCGCGAACCTGAAGGCGGAGACCGCGACCAGGCACGTGCAATCGTTGCAGGTGTCGGTGATGTGGCCATCATGAACAGTTACTATGTTGGACGCATGTCCGTTTCAGACGAAGGGGAAGATGTAAAAGTGTTTGATCAGATCGGTGTATTCTTCCCGAATCAGGAAACTACAGGAACACATATTAATATCAGTGGTGCAGGGTTGGTCAAGCACAGTAAAAATAAAGAAAATGCTGTGAAATTGATTGAATACTTAACATCTGTAGAAGCGCAAGAAGAAGTTTCCAAAGAAAACTTCGAATTCCCGGTAAACGAAGAAGCGAAGCTGCCGGAAGTAATGGCTGAGTGGGGAACATTCACACCGCAAAAAGTGGAATTTGCAGACTACGGAAAGTATAATCCGAAAGCTGTAGAATTGATGAATGAAGTAGGCTGGAAATAAAACAGACAAAAAAGCAGCTTTCGGGCTGTTTTTTTGTTGCCTGTAATGTAAATTTGCTGCGAAAAAATTCATAGAAAATTAAACGGGCTGAAACGGGTGTTTGGACAGTTAATTATCCAAACACCCGTCAGTAAAATTATTCAATTGTGCCTATTTTTTGTTGGATTCGTTGCAGACTTTTTTGCCAATTGATTTTGACTGCTTTCAGCAAAGATTCCTTATCTCTTTTTCTCAACGATCCAATGATTTGTTTATGTTCTTTGACTGACTCATGAGAGTGATTGTTTTGGCCGAAATAGTATATCTCCATTCGTTGAACTTTTACTTTCAAGTTATCAAGGATGCTGGCAAGTTCAGTATTCTTCGATAGAAGGACTAAATATTTATGAAAATCATTGTCCAGTTGGAAAGCTGAGGCACTATCATTTTCTTCAAGTTTGGATTGGAATCTGGCATTTAGCAGCTCTAACTCCTTAATATCCTTATCTCTTACATTAGGAAACCCTTGCTCAATCGCTAAAGACTCCAACGTTTCTACAATAGAGTAAATATTAGATGCTTCCTTCAGATCAATGGGAGCAACAGTAGTGGAACTATTTGCTTTTGTTATAACAAGCCCCATGTTTTCCAAACGCAGAAGAGCTTCGCGAATGGGTGTCCTGCTAATCCCGAGCATTTCAGAAAGCTCTTGGTCTTTTAATTTAGTTTCAGGCTCTAACTTACCGGATATGATCAACTCCTGTAAGATATTAAATGCCTGATCCCGCATGAAAGTACGTTTAATCCGTAACGTAGGTTTCGATTCCACGGGATTATCCCCTCATTTCTTTTGATCATTTTTATTCTGAAGATCTACAGATGGTCTTTCATATTCAAATTCCCAGAAATCAGCGTTCTTGATGCCGACTTTTACAGGATCAAATACAGGGTCCAAACCTTGCTTCTTTTGGGATTCATAGTCTTTTAACACCTTCAGCACAGGTTTAGTCAGGAAAAGAACGACTATTATATTAATCCAAGCCATAGACCCGTATCCTAAATCACCTAAAGCCCAGGCAAACGATGCGGATTTCACACTGCCGATATAAACGGATATAAGGAAACCGAGCTTTAATGCATACTCAGGCCATATCCATTTAATATTTAGGCCTCTCTTCACATATGCCAAGCCAGTCTCTGCCATGTAAGAATAGAACATAATACTCGTAAATGCGAAGAATAATATTGCTATCGCCAGGAAAGAAACACCGTAGCCTGGCACAAGTGTATCAATAGCACGTTGTGTATAAACAGCCCCAGGTTCCACGTCGCCTATATTATTTACAATGGCCGCTCCATTTTCCGGTGTAACATTATACATCCCAGTTACTAGAATCATGAAAGCCGTCATCGAACAGACAACTACTGTATCGATATAAGTAGATAAAGCTTGTACAAGGCCTTGTTTAGCTGGGTGGGAAACTTCGGCAGCAGCAGGTGCATACGTTTCACTGCCAAAACCAGCTCCGTTGGAGAATGCTCCCCGCTTTACACCCCATGCGATCGCGGAACCGATAATTCCGCCAAAGCTTGCATTAGCTCCAAATGCACTTGATAGAATCAATGATAACACATTTGGGAATTCAGTAATATTTAGAATGACCATTGTAATGGCTAAGACGATATAAACCATTGCCATTACTGGTACAACTAATTCTGCTACTCTTGCAATACGTTTTACCCCGCCAATAATTATACAGCCCAAAAGAACTGCAAGTACAATTCCTGTAACCGAAGGGGAAATATTGAATGCTTCATTCATAGAAGCCGAGATCGTATTCACTTGAATATTAGGCAGAAGGAATGCACCTGTAATCATAGTGAAAATTGCGAAAATTATAGCTAGCCATTTTAAATTCAAAGCTTTTTCTATATAGTATGGAGTACCGCCACGAAATTGTCCATCTTGCTTACTTTTGTACACTTGGGCAAGTGTTGTTTCTATAAAGGAAATAGCAACGCCGAGAAAGCCCATGATCCACATCCAGAAAACCGCGCCTGGACCGCCATAGGCAATAGCAGTTGCTACACCTGCAATATTTCCTACGCCAATTTTATCCCCTAATGAAAGAGCAAGCGACTGGAACGAAGAAATACCTGCATCGGAACTTTTACTTTGGAATATTAAGCGGAACATTTCAAATAGATGTCTAATCTGTACAAAACGAGTTGCTATCGTAAAGAAAATGCCAGCGCAAAGTAAAATAATAACCAACACGGGACTCCATACATAACCATTTAACCAATCCACTATATTTTGCATGATATCATCCTCTCGAAAAAACAGTTTAATTAAAGTTCATTAATAGTGGATCATAACATTTGAAAGCGTCATATCCATATTTTCTCAGTGGTTGTAAGCAATTCAATACCGGTTTCTGTTACCAGCAAGTTCTGTTCGAAAAACACTGTACCTACATCCTGTCTGTATAATGCTTTCTCAATTGCTATACACATACCAGCCTGAATAATTACTTCTTCTTCTGAAGTAAAATAGGGCTGCTCCCACGTCATGCCTAAACCGTGTCCCCAGTGTGGCGGGTAAGCGGCATACGTCACATTTGGGTCAGTTTGAACCGAAGAAAAGCCTACACCGTGGTCTAGTAAAAATTGATCTCCTGACTGACAAAGGTTTTTAACCAGTCTTCCCGGTTCGATTTGTTTGATTACATGTTCACATGCTGCTGTTACTAGATTCAACATGTCTCGTTGAATAGCTGTAGCTTCTCCGCCAACGACAGTCGTTCTGCCGAAGTCGCTTAGATATCCCTCGTATGCGATTATTAGATCCACTTTAAATAAATCACCATTTTCCAATTTATTTACATGATCATAGCCAGGGAAATCGGAACTATGTGCGAAATACGCCTTTGAACCTGAATTTGTTACCACGAAATAGAGTACAGCACCTTGTGAAATTATATATTCGATTGCTGGTGCAATGACTTCGCTTTCAGTCTTGTCAGCGCTTACATTACGCATCAAAATATCCATTGCCTTGCTTCCTATACGTGCTGCTTCCCGTATACTCTCTTGTTCGCGCTCTGTTTTTACACTTCTAATAGTAGATAGAAGAAAATCCATTGGCGTAAGTGTTAGCTCAGGCAAGTATTCATTTAATCGTGTACTCAATGAATAGGGAAGCACATCGCCGCCAATTAAGCCGATATTACCGTCAGCCATACCGAGCTCCTTTAAAGTTTCAAAACATAGCCTTGGCAAATCAGGACTGAAGCGTACATCTTTCACAGTAATTAAATGTTCCTGATATTCAGGTGAAGATACGAGCAGGACAGGAGCAGATGTAGGAGGTATGAGTAGTACACAATGAGACCGTCCGCTCCAAAATGGCGGATTATCAGGTAAATAGCATCTTTGCTGATAGTAGTTGGCAAGATAATCGACATCAGCATAGCGGTCGAATGCTCCCCCGCCGCGTGACCATACCATTAGACCAGATAACCCTCTTGCTGCAGCTTCTTGCTGGCAATAAGCTATACGATTTGCGAAATCTTCAACTGGTATATTGTTTGCAAACATATTAAGATCGCTCCTTCAAATGGGGTAAAGCATGAGTCGTGCTCATGCTTTAGGTAAATTAGTTAGGTAGTTAGCTAAAGAGACAAAACCTTCCGCCGCTTCGGTTAATTGTTCGATTTCGATATATTCATCGACGATATGCACTAAGCTCGCATTGGAAGGTCCGTAACCGAGTGTAGGTATTTTCGCGACACCAGCGCTGTAACTTCCATTCGTACAAAATTTATAAGTCGTAAGAGAAGGCGATTGCCCAACAGATTCTAAAGCTCTTAAAGCCTGTGGAACAGCAGGGTGGCTGCTATCCAGAAGCCACCCTGGGAAGAAACGCTTCCCGCTTAAGATCTCACCAGTAAAACATGGTAAGTTTACTTCTGCTACTTCAAATGAATAGTTTTCATTTAAAGAAATAAGTTGTTGGTAGGATGCTAGTACGTCTTCTTCTGTCTCGCCAACAAGTAATCTTCGATCTATAGTAATCGTACAAAGATCTGGCACGATTGACACGCCTGGATAGGGTGATGATTTGATATCAGTCACTACTGTAATACCTTTGCCGAGTTTTTCATGGAAAGGTGCAGTGGAGGACTGCAATGCTTCGAGCATAGGCAATAGCTCGTAAATTGCATTAACACCACTTTCGGGTTGTGATGAATGAGCCGATTTTCCATGTGAAGATATAATGATTTCGGCTCTGCCAAGTTGTCCTATACTTAACTGAAGTGCGGATGGTTCCATAATAATTACAATGTCAGGATGTACCTGGTCAATTACTTTACCAAGCGCTCCACCTTCAAAAATTTCTTCATAAACGGAACAAGAGACATAAATATCACCTTTAGGGCGGATACCATTTTGCTTAATTTGCCGGGCGATTGTGCCGCCAGCAATAACAGCAGCACAGATCGCACCTTTCATATCACTCGTCCCACGTCCATACATTTTGCCATCGGCTATTTCAGCACCAAAAGGATCATATGTCCATTTCTCAGGGCTATTGATAGGAACTGTATCCATGTGTCCATCAAACAAGACAGACTGACCCTCTCCTGAACCGTTGATTTTGCCGATGACGTTTCCATATGCATCTATCCAACACTCGTCATAGCCCATGTCTTGCATTTTATTGTAAAGAAGCTCCGCAACTGCGTGCTCTTCACCCGAGTAACTTTGTATTTGAACAGCTTGTTGTGTCAGCTGAATTAATTCGTCATATACTATCATTTGTTTTTATGCCTCCTATTACTCGGTAGGGTATAGCCCGCGCCACACGATGTTTTGATAATGTTCTGGATCTGTGTCGCCTTCTGTGCTGATTACGGCTACTCTTGATGTCTGATCAAGTCCTATGGCTTTTGCAACTTCTGGATCAGCTAATATTTTCAAATAGTAAACAAGGCCAAGTGGTGCTGCACCTGATTCACCTGATATTACGCGATGGTCATTTTCTAACGGGTTTCCAAGTACTCTCATACCTAGAGCAGCAATGCTGTCATCACAAGAAAAGGCTGCTTTCGCATATTGCCCCAAAATTCTGTAAGCACGTGTATTAGGTTCCCCGCAAGCTAGTCCAGCCATGATTGTATTCATATCTCCAGTCACAATCTCCATATCGCCAGTCCCGCTTTCAAATGAACGGTAATAGCAATTTGCCTGATGAGGTTCAACAATAATTACTGTAGGGGCATTTTCTTTATAACGCACTTTAAAGTAAGCGGCTATTCCAGCTGCGAATGAACCTACTCCTGCTTGAAGGAACAAGTGTGTAGGTGGAGCCATTTGTTGTTCTTCAAAGGTTTCAATCATTTCATGAGCTAAAGCGGAATAACCTTGCATGATCCAAAGTGGTATTTCATCATAACCTTCCCACGCTGTGTCTTGCACCATTACCCAGTTATTCTTCTCTGCTAAATCTGCGCAAATGCGAACCGTTTCATCGTAATTCACATCGGTGATTTTGGCGTAGGCACCTTCATGTTTTAGAGCATCGAGACGAACAGGTAAAGACCCTTTTGGCATGTAAATAACCGATTTCTGTCCAAGTTCTCGAGCGGCCCAAGCAATTCCGCGTCCATGATTCCCGTCTGTAGCTGAAATAAATGTAATGTCGCCAATCTGTTTCCGCACTTCTTGTGATTGCAATTCTTCAAATGATAAGTCGTTCACATCGCGGTCTAACTTGTCTGCTAAATACTTAGCAATCGCGTAAATACCTCCCATCACTTTAAAAGCGTTCAAGCCAAAACGATAAGATTCGTCTTTTACATGAATGGATTCAATATCCAAATGTTTTGCTAAAGCAGATAAATTTCTCATTGGAGTATTCGTATATAATCGATGTGTTTTCTGAAAGTTGAGAACGTTTTCAATTTCATCTGCCGTAAAGAAGGCCAACTCCTCTTCATTCATTTCAGTGTTGAACTTTATGTTTTTTGCCCATTGAAACTTATTTTTATTAATTGACAATAAAATCACTCCTGTATCTTTCATATTTAATATCTCAAATGTAATATATCACATTTACTATTGATGTCAATGAGTATATTTAGAAAAAACAAATAGTTGTATATATTTCATACCTTTAGATATTTCGAACATGTAAATTGGGTGTAAGTAATTAAAATTGCCGTCAAGGAACATTTTAACTTTTATTTTAGTCCTATTTGTAAATACATTACTTCGTCAATGAGTGATATAGATGGGAGAAGGTTGGGGTGTATGTTGGTTTCCTGCATTATAACGCAGGATGGGATCCTCCTAAGGAATGAAGACTTTGCTAGTGATAAGGTAAAGTCACACTCCTGAGAGCTTGTATGAACAGCTAGCGGATTTTAGATATGTTGGTGGGGAATGTATCTGATTAAGAAGACTTGCAGCGCATAGTATTCATAGACGGGCAAAGGAGTATGTGAAGCTCATGTACATTGAAGAAGTTTATAAACGCTGCGCCGCCTACAGAGGTTTGCAAAAGTCCAGTCATTACAAAAAGAAGCACCCGCTGAATACGGGCACTTCGATTATTTTTCTTCCTGCAGCGCTTTATACAGCTGTCCTTTTCGTGCGTACTCATTCACAATCCTAGTCATATCCGCACGGTCTTCATCCGTCAATTCGCGTACGACACGGGCGGGCGAACCTATAGCCAATGTGTTTGGCGGAATCTTTTTCCCTGGCGTTACCAGACTGCCAGCTCCGATAAATGCACCTTCTCCGACCTCCGCGCCATCGAGAACAGTGGCCCCCATCCCGACCAATGCGCCGGTTTTAATTGTACAGCTATGGAGCATGACTTTGTGGCCGATCGTCACATTATCCTCTAGGATTAATGGGAAACGCGGGCTTTGGTGAAGGCAGCAGAAATCCTGTATATTTACTTTTCTTCCGATAATCGTTGGTGACACATCTCCGCGGATGACCGTGTTAAACCAAATGGATGATTCGGGGCCAATCGTTACGTCACCTGAAATGGTTACGTAATCTGCAATGTAGACGGATGGGTCAATTTCTGGTAATTTACCTTCGTATGGATAAATCAATCAAATCTCCTCTTTTCTAAAATTTCATGTATAATTTATCCTAACAAACATTAGCGGTTTCGGAAACATAAGAATGAAACAGATAGAATAAGCTAGTCAGATAAGGAGTGATATCTGTGTGGAAGTGGGAAGCAGAAGGTAAGGCAAAAGGTGTTATCGTCATTGTACATAATGCCTATGAACATCATAGAAGATATGCGTGGCTCATTCAAAAGTTTCGTAATGACGGGTTTCATGTCGTATCAGGGGATCTTCCGGGGCATGGCAAAGAAGGGGTAGAGGTTCATGCTGAAGCATTTAGGGATTACCGGAGATTTATCAAGAAAATGATCCGCACCGGTTTGGATGATAATTTGCCGGTATTTTTATTTGGGCATGGTCTGGGTGCAACATTCATTCTTCGTTTACTGCAGATGGAACGCATCGAATGTGCTGGTGTCATTTGTACATCCCCATGGCTGCATTTGGAACACCATCCGCCAATCCGTGCGAAGATGTTTACGAAGTGGTCTCAGACGATGACATTAGACCATGAAATCACACCTGAATTGTTATCACGAAATGAAGAATTTCTAAAGGAGTATGCGGAAGATCCAATGTATGTGCCGATTGTAACTGGCGGCTGGTATAGGGAGCTGCAAACACTTATGAAATCTGTCATGCAGCCTGATTTAATTATCCAGGACGTACCGCTGTTGTTGCATACAGGCGAAGCAGATGAAATCACAAATATTGAACATACGCGTAAGTGGGCATTTGCCCAAAATTTATCCGAACTTCAGCTGAAGCGGTGGAAAGACGTGCAGCATGATATTATTCAGGCGCCTGAACAAGAAGGGATCTATTTGTATACGCAATCGTTTATCAATAATGTCCTTCATTCGCTCGGATATATTATTGAATGAAGTGAGGTCGCAGTGATATGAGAGAACGTCTGTACATAGGTGTAGCCGGAGCATTCGGGGCTGTAACCCGTCTTTTGTCAGGACAGCTGCTGCCGGTCAGCGGCTCTTTTCCTGCCGCAACATTCACGGTGAATATGCTGGGAACATTTATGCTGTGCTATCTGACAGAAGCAGCCCGCCTGCGCGGCCGGTTGAGTTCAGTGGCTGTTACTGGTGTAACAACGGGCTTTCTTGGCGCATTCACTACGTTTTCCGCAGTCAGTTTTGAAACGGTCGGGTTGGTTGATGACGGATTGCTGTGGATGGCGGGGATCTATGTAGCTGCCAGTCTGCTCGGGGGACTGGCCATGGCAGCTCTTGGCTTTCTGTCTGCAAGGAGGATAGGTTCATGATCTGGCATATTTTGGCGGTGGGATGCGGCGGGTTTATTGGAGCGCTGTTGCGTTTTGAAGTGTCAGCCCGCCTGAATCGGAGCTGCTTGCCGTACGGGACATTGCTTGTAAACAGTATCGGCAGCTTTTTCATCGGCTGGATCATTGGGATGGAGCTATCCGTTCAATGGACATTGTTTTGGGCGACGGGTACAGCGGGTGCGTTAACGACCTATTCCACATTGATGAAAGAGATCTGGACGTATTGGACAGAAGGCAGCAAAGGGCGTGCAGCGGGCTATGCTTTGCTGACGTTCGCAGCAGGTACAGGCTTAGCCTATTTTGGCTACAGCATGTAGAAAAGAGGTTCAAATGAATACAAATACGAAACAAGGAACTAAAAAGAACAAACAAAAAAAGTGGATGACTTCATTTTTGATTGCTGTGGTCATTGCCATAGCCGCAGTTTACTTTCCTGAACTGTTCGAGGATGAAGAAAAAACACCTAGCCGCTCAGGATTAATTCCTGTTGAATTGGTCAAAACAATCGACGGCGATACAATTAAGATTATGTATGAAGGCAAAGAGGAAAATGTCCGGTACTTATTGATTGATACACCGGAGACAAATCATCCGCGCCTCGGTAAGCAGCCTTACGGACAGCAGGCAAAAGTACGTAATCAGGAACTGCTGCAAAAGGGGAAGCTGGAAATTGAGTTTGATATTGGCGACAAGTATGATAAGTACGGCAGGTTACTGGCGTATATCTACATAGACGGAAAAAGTGTCCAGGAACAATTGCTGAAAGAGGGCCTGGCACGGGTGGCGTATGTATATCCGCCAAATACCCGTCATCTGGATGCATTTGAAAAAGCCGAACAACAAGCCAAGAAATCAGGCATCGGCATTTGGACACTGGAAGATTACACGACCGACAGGGGCTTTGACAGTGAAAAATATCCTGCCGACTCCGTAAAAATTCCAGTATACGGCGAAACACAGGATTTCAAAAACTGTACGGAACTTCGTAAAGTATATCCTGAAGGGGTGAAGAAGGGCCATCCTGCGTATGCTGACCATTTGGACCGTAACAGGGATGGTCGTGCATGCGAGTAAGCACTGAACCATATACGTAGTAATTTCAGGCTCCCAATCCGCCGGTATAGTGCGGTTGAGTGGATTTGCGCACGCTGTTCAAATTCTGATGCAAAAGACTGAAGCCGTTTCCTTTATAGGGAACAGCCTCAGTCTTTTTTATTTTCATTAAAACACTTCATTATAATTTGTTAATTCCCGCAGCGCTTTTTCCTCCGCGGGAATCCGTACGGACAGCATCCAAATATTTAATAGAAAAAAGAGTCCTGCTGTGAAGTAGGCGCTGAATAATAATGGCAATACAATGAGTTCGGTTGTAACGATGACATAGTTAGGATGACGGATCCAGCGGTACGGGCCTCTCTTCTGTACATTCGCTCCAGGCAAGATCAGGATTTTGGTATTCCAGAACTTGCCGAGTGATGACAGACACCAGACGCGCAGCACTTGCATCAGTAAAAAGATTACGAGCAGCATGCCAGAGACAGGTGATAATGGACGATTGAATATAACAACTTCAGCCAGCAGGGAAACGAAAAACGCCGCATGCATTAATACCATCCACTTATAATGTGAGGCCCCCGCTTCAATTGCCCCTTCGCTGCGCATCCATTGTTCGTTGCGTTTGGCGATAAGGAGTTCGACGAGCCGCTGCATGACAACAATAATGAAGACGAACAGGAACAGCTTGCCCATCTTACTGCCACTCCAGCAGCAGCAGTTCGCCGCAGAAGCCTGGACCGAGTGCTGCCATCAAGCCGTACTCGCCTTCAGCAGGCTGCTGTTCGATAAAATCTTTCAGCACATACAGTACGGTCGGTGAAGACATGTTTCCGTGATGCTGCAGAATCTTTTTAGAAGCGGCGGTTTGTCCTTGATCCAGCTGAAGTGCTTTCTGATACGCGTCCAGCACTTTCTTGCCGCCGGGATGTGCGACAAAATGCAGAATGTCTTTCATCGTCAGGTCATGCTCTCCCACGAACTGATGGACAAACGGACCAAGCCAGCTTTTAATGACAGCAGGAATACTTTTTGAAAACACTACATGCAATCCGTCGCTTTTTATATCCCAGCCCATCACATCTTCAGAGTCCGGCATGAATCGGGACGACGTGGCACGGATTTTCGGCATCGGCCGTGTGCTCTTGACTGTTGACTGCTCGCCTGACACCAGTGCGCAGGCCACGCCGTCCGAGAACAGCGACATGCCGACCAGATTACTCTTCGTCACATCATCACGCTGGAACGTTAAGCTGCACAGTTCTACAGCGAGCACAAGAACATTGGAATCAGGGTACGCTTTGCAGTAATCAAAAGCCCGGCTCATTCCGGAAGCGCCGCCCGCGCAGCCTAGCCCCCATATCGGAACACGTTTGATGTCATGGCGGAACGGCAATTGATTAATCAGGCGAGCATCAATACTGGGAGTGGCGAGTCCGCTGCTCGATACGAAGAAAATCGCATCAATCTCGGCAGGGTCTACCGCGCGTACGAGCGTTGCTGTATTGCTCAGGCATTGTTCGACAGCCTGTTTGCCCAGTGTGACGGCATGCTGAATGTACAAATCGTTTTTCGTTTCAAAATCATGCGCTTGTGCATACCATTCCAGGGGCATGCACACTTGACGTGTGTCGATTTCGCCGTTTTGGAACACTTTTAATAAACGGTCAATGTCTTTAAAGGAATCCGAAAATAAAGAACGGGCAAATGACACAGCTTCTTCCTGCGGCAAATCCACGGGGGGTCTGACTGTGCTGACAGATTGAATGATAGGCATAATTAGTAACCTCCGTTAGAGTAAGTAATGATGAGCATGAGCGGTGTGTTATGCCGCGGCATCTAGTACACTATATGCACTGAACGAGGAGGACTTGTCTTGAAGATAAAATTAAGTATATTAGATCAATCTCCTGTTACATCAGGCAGCAATGCGCAGGAAGCTCTCCGGCAAACAGCTTTTTTGGCGAAGAAAGCGGATGAATGGGGATATCTCCGCTTCTGGGTGTCTGAACATCATGACGCGGTGACGCTTGCAGGCTCATCACCTGAAATTCTGATGGCACATCTGGCAACTGTCACATCAGCTATCCGCATCGGGTCTGGCGGTGTCATGCTACCTCACTATTCCCCTTATAAGGTGGCTGAAAACTTTAAAGTGCTCGAAGCTTTGTTTCCGGGGCGTATTGATGCGGGTGTAGGACGTGCATCGGCCGGAATGCCGCGCGCGACATATGCATTGAACAATGGCCGTTATCAAAATAAAGAACAGTTTCCGCAACAAATTGACGATTTACTGATGTATCTCCATGACGACTTGCCGGCAGATCACCCATACGAAGGTCTGAAAGCTGTACCGCTGACAGACAGCGCCCCGCCTGTCTGGGTGCTCGGCACAAGTGAAGGGGCGGCGGCTTTAGCTGCACAAAAAGGTCTGCCGTATATGTTTGCACAGTTTATTAACAGTGAAGGGGGTGCAGAGGCGGCAAAGTATTACCGGAATCATTTCAAAACTTCTCGATTTGCCGGAGCACCTCAGCAAGCTGTGGCTGTCTTTCTGATTTGTGCCGAGACAGAGGAAGAAGCAGATCGTGTTGCTTCATCATTGGATCTGCTGTTCATTATGCGGCAGCAAGGAATGAAAATTGATGGCACGCCTTCCCCAGAAAAAGCTGCAGCTTATTCATACAGCCAGCTGGAGCGGGAACTCGTGCAGCTCAATCGGGAGCGGATGATAGTGGGTACTCCTGAATCGGCCTATAAACAACTGGTACAATTAGCGGAAGAATTTCAGGCGGAGGAAATTATGCTAGTTTCGATAACGTATGATTTTCAAGATAAACTAAAATCGTATAAACTGATTATGAATGAGTTTTTGAAAGGAGAGAAGAATAATGAAACTGATTGACACAGACTATCGATTAGCAGAAAAGGAAAAGCATGTGCTGAAAGTCGCGAATGTAGAAAATGCGGTCATCATGAATCTTCAGCTGCGCGCAGGCGAAGAAATTGCGGAACATGACGCGGATAAAGAGGTATTCATCATCGTACGTAAAGGAAAAGTGCGGTTTGATGTGGAAGGGGCACCGGTAGAAGTAACGCCGGGAAATGTGCTGCATATGGAGCCGCTGGAAAAGCACAGCTTACATGCACTCGAAGACTCAGATATTCTGGTCATTCAAGTAAAACAGTAAAATAAAAACAGGCCGCCGTTATTTTTGCGGGAGGCCTATTTTTTTACAGTGAGCCAAAACCATCAGGGAGAATGTTACTTATTGCTGAATGGATTGGCACAGCTTTCGTAAACTTGCGATAAAACCTTCTGTCTGTTCAACTGTCCGTTTTTTCGGACCGCGTAAACGTCCGCCTGCACGACGGATCTTCTGTGCTTTATGACGCGCAGCGAGCAATTGATCAATATTGTCATTTGTATACCACCGGCCGTTTTGATCGATAGGTAATCCCTGTTTTGCCAGCGCCATTGCTGCCAGGCCATAATCCTGTGTAACGACAATGTCACCTTTTTTGATGCGGTTCACCAGAACGAAATCCACGGCATCCGCTCCTTTAGAAACCATAATCGTTTCCGCACCTTCCCGATGCATTTCATGTGCTGTATCACAGATCAGCACGCATGGCAAGGTAAATTCTTTGGCGACCTCTATCGTTTCATTAATCACTGGACAGCCGTCTGCATCCACTAAAATCGATGTCAATCACTTCCGCTCCTTTCATTTATCTCAGCAGGTTTAGTATAGCAAATATCGGGAAAAATAAGTGAAAACAGAAAATTGGGGTGACGTAATGGCTGATTTATCAAAAGATCAACGCACTACTGTGGAACAGCGCGAGCAATACGGACGGGAAATGAATGCCAAAAATGCTGCAACAGAAAATGTAGAAGTTCCGCCTGAAACGGCAGCGCTGGCGGAACATGAAATACCGCCGCCGCTGACTGAAGAGGAAATCCGGGCGAAAGTCGGCAATCAAAATTATGAAAATGCGAATGATGACAGCGCACCTACATCTATCAACAGCTGATGAAGCGCGCCAAACAAAAGGGACATGCCAAATGTTCCTTTTTTTGCGTGAAAAAGACAATGAAACCAATCCTGCACGCAATTCGTATACATATTATACAATCAGACTATGGAGTGATCATCTATGAACGAAGGATATTTTGTCGGATGGGGCACATTAGCTTTAATTAATGCAGTATTGGCACAAGGGAAAAACCGAAGCGGATTAAACTGGTTTATTCTTTCGTTATTTCTGGGACCATTAGCAACGCTCTTCTTAGCGCTGTCAGGCAAAAAGTGATAAACTATTTAGGAAACCGAAATAGTGAAGGGAGTAATTAACACCATGCAAATTCATGCAGAAATTTTATTCGCAAATGACGGACGAGTAACTAAAAATCAATTGGTAAAACAATTCGTAGACAATCAGACGGGAGGATTTTCTACATTTGTTCATGACGGAAAACAGCTTGTTGTCATAAAAGATAAAGAGTGGAAGTCGTTAGAAGCGATTCGCAATGTTGCAGGGGAGATGTCCCGGAGTCTTGCCGCACAAAAAGTGGCGTCTGCTTCCATACGTGCAGATCAGCTCGGGCAAAAGTGGTCAGCAGTTGATGATGCAGTCACTGCGTTTGTGGAAGGATGGCACTTGGGGGCATATAATTTCGATCGTTATCAGTCCAAGAAAGCGGATCCAGTAACGAAACTGCAAGTAAATGGAGCAGACTCGGCCGCAGTGAAATCAGGGGAAGTGCGGGCAGCAGCCATGGCATTTTCTCGTGATTTAATGAATGAACTTTCTGATGTCTTAAATCCGGAGACATATCCTGAGATATTGAAAGACCATTTCAAGGATACGAAAGTGAAAATTGACGTACTGACCAAAAAAGAAATCGAAGAGCGTGAAATGAACGGCGTATTGACAGTGTGCCGGGGCAGTAAATATGACCCTTCATTCGTCGAAATGACATTGCAGACAGATGCATCGAAGCCGCTTGTCGCTCTTGTCGGAAAAGGCGTAACGTACGATTCAGGCGGCATCAGCTTAAAAGGCGGCCGTGATGACAGTGATATGCGCATGGATATGGGCGGCTCGGCAGCGGTTAGCGGCGCCTTATCGCTTCTTGCACACTCTGACGCTAAAGTGAATGTCGCAGTGCTTATTCCAATGGTGGAAAACACACCGGGGCCGGATGCAGTGATGCCGGGCGAAGTCATTCAATTTAAAAACGGCACCAGTGTCCAAGTCGGTAACACCGATGCAGAAGGCCGGCTCATTTTAGCGGACGGATTAATCCGTGCAGGAGAACTTGGCGCAGACTACACGGTGGACATTGCGACATTGACAGGTGCAGTTGTCAGCGCACTCGGCACGGAAATAGGCGGGGTCTTCGGTGATGAAGAACTGTCTTATCAAATGAAGAAAATTGGCGACCAAAACGGCGACTTCATCTGGCCGCTTCCGTTGGTGGATGAGTACGAAGAATCGCTGGACAGTGCGTACGCGGATATTAATAATATCAGTTCGTTATCCGTTGCAGGATCGATCACGGCAGCTCTATTCCTGCGTAAGTTTGCTCCGGAAACGAATTGGCTGCACGTGGATATGGCGGGTGTCATGGATAAGCAGAAGCCAAAAGGATACTACACTAAATCCGCAACAGGCTACGGTGCCAGATTGCTCGCAGATTTTACAGCTTCACTGTCTAAATAACCATGTAAAGAATGAGACTGGGACATAATATGAAAAAAGCGTAAAGGAGTTTATATTATTCCCTTACGCTTTTTTTATGTCTATTTTTTAATAAATACTTTGCAAAGCATTTGAGTGGACCGGAGCGGAAAAAGGCCGACTCCTGCGGGATTTAGCGCGAATGTTGAGACCCCGCAGGAGCGCCAGCGACGAGGAGGCTCAAGCGCGCCCCGCGGAAAGCGTGCCTTTTGGAGCGCAGGGGAACCAACTTTATTTTTAATTTTGTCCCAGCGGCATTTTTGTAAGTTTTACTGACATTTCTAATGGAATCCGCTGGCGGATATTTATTGAGATGTGCAAGAAATTGCGGCCTGGCGGCTGTCGTTTTGTGAAAAGAAGCAGTCAGCGAGGAGGCTGTATGATCCCTTGGACGGTGCTTGCGGATCAGATCATGAAAATAATGACGGAGAAGAAATTCCGGCCAGAATGATTAATAAAGCTACAGATGCAATGATAGCCGGTTTCATAAAGACAGGTTCTTCTTTTACTAATGCTTTAATCGCGTAAATTATAGAGATGACAAATATGAAAGGCCAGACGAACCACGTCCATAGATAAAGAATACTAAAAAGCTTCATGAGGCTGATAAACATAGACTTCACTCCTTCGATAATAATAAAACTCCGCAGAAAACTATTCAAAACATACATAGGATACATGCTTTGTTACTTTTATTTCCCCCGTTTTACAAAGTTCACACAGTTCGTAAAATAGAAGGCTATACTGAAATGTCTGAAAAGAAGGAAGATATTTGTAGTATATAGTATAAAATTGTTTTATAAAAGAATTATTTCAAAGGGGAAGTGTCTGCGTGAAAGGTATTTTTCAATTGTTTTGCAGCTTGGCGCTTTGTCTGGCCTATTCACCGGTGAATTTGATGAAATCTATAGGCACCATAGTATTCATAACAGAAGATTAAAGAGCTGAAAATCCTATGCAGGCATCTCGGAATTACCAATACATGGCTGGCATTATCGAAGTGAAATGAAAAAGACGGAGGGAAGAAAAGTTTCCCGTCCGTCTTCCATTATGTACATAAGATGACTTCGCGAGAAAATGTTCCTTTGCGTGCAAGGCACCGGTCCGTAATTTCAAAACCGGCGATTTCAAGCATTTCATCCATGTTCTCAATAGTAATAATCAAACAGCGTTTGGCGATGCGCCGTGCTTCTTTTAATATTTCAAGTTGCCCTTCAGCTGTAATATGCGTAAACAGATTATACGGCATGTCGATAATTGCAACATCGTACATTTCGTTCACTTCCGCAATCGGTCCGATCGTAACGCTGCCTTCTAAACCAAAGTGGGCTATATTTTTGCGCGATCCGTAGACTACAAGCGGATTAATATCCCGGCCTTCAATTGGAATTCCCATCGACAAGGCTTCGACTAATACCGTGCCAATTCCGCAGCATGGATCGATTACCCGTATGTCTTCCGGGTGAGGTACTGCAATATTAACTGCAGTTCTTGCCAATCGTGTGCCAAGTGCAGTGGAGTACATATGCGGCTTCTGCTGATGAACATGCCAGTCGGAAGAACTGTAGAGTAATTCACCCGCATACCAGCGTTCATCGATGTGCATAATTCCAATCAGCAATTCCGGGTCATCCAGTTCGGGTTCACCTGTAATCTGAAGCCCGATTTTACGTTCGATTTCCCTCCGTCTCGCATGGCCAATTCTGGATGTTCCGCTGAGTTCCATATCATTCAGGCAGACGGTTTTAAATAGCGGAGCCACATCCAGACGGGAAGATTTCTCTTCTAATTGTTCTATACTATCCGCTTCCAGCCACACTTCAAGCCGGGCCTGCATAAATGGGCTTCGGGAAGGGTCAACTGCAATATCGCTTTTCAGCACATTGCCGCTGACATCCTTCCCGAAGAAAGCCCGCATTTCCATCCGGCATAATTCTTGCTCATCGCGATGCCGGATATACGTATACAAAAATTGAGAAGTCATTGGTTTTCCGTTCTCATTTCATTCAGGCCGCCAAGTGCGTCATGAAGCAGCTGCAGGGCATCTTGAATCGGCATGCTTTCGTTAAACCCTTCGATTGGATCAAGCGGCATATTCACTTCCCAGAAACCTTCATTGTCTGAAAATGACATGCTAAAACCGGTCAGCTGATGCTGAAGCTTTTCTTCAATATATGAACGGATTGCTTCGCCTTCTTTTTTTCTGCCCTGTAAGCCGAACAGTGCCATATATGTCTTAAACATATCATCTACTTCCAGTACAAGCGAATCGACTTGAATGTTGTCGAAATCAGGAGAATCAATAAAAAGGAATTCAGTGATCTCTGACTTCAAATAAGAAATCGGCTGCTGTAAAAAACGCTCATCTGGGGTACGCTGGATTTCTTCTGTTTCTTTCACACAAATTTCTATCGTGTTGATTGTTAATGGATTCATTTCATTCACTCCTCGATAGTAAGTATAACGGATTATTTTTCGGGATACCACGGATTTAAGTGAATTAACACTTCATCGACATCTTCATTTTCAGCCATAATTAAATTGCGCAATCTGCTGGAGATGATATGTCCTTCCTGAATTGTCAAATCACCAGCGACACCGATGCGAATATCGACCAATACATAGTGGCCATGCTCTCTTGCGCGAAGACGGTCAATTCGTTTCACTTCAGGAATTGAGCAGATCAGCTCTTCAAAGGAGAGAAGACGGTCATCGCAAACACTTTTCTCCATTAAAATGTCGACGCTTTCTTTACCAATTTCCATGGCAATCTTGAATACAAGAATGGATACAATGATCCCCGCTATTGGATCACCATAAGCCAGCAGCGGCCAATCGTAGGCATCACCGAGTAACGCGAGTCCGATTCCGACAACTGCTGCAAGCGAGGCGTAAACATCCGCTAAATGATCATAGGCCGTCGCGATGAGTCCTTTACTGTTTTCAGCCTTTCCGACGCGTATTGTATACACATACAATACATATTTCCACACAAGTGATAAGACTGCCGTGAGCAATGCAATTGTACTCGCAGCTGCCGGTTCTTCAAATAACGCCAGTACGGCTTCAAATGCAATATAAATGGAAGCTAAACCTAAAATAATCGCTACGATACTGGAACCGATGACTTCCGCTTTACCGTGACCGTACGGATGATCTTCATCAGCAGGCCGTTTTGAAATCCGCATGGATGTCAGCGCAGCCGCTGAAGCGACCACATCTCCTGCGTTGTGGAAACCGTCTGCGAGCAGAACGGGGCTCTTGAAAATGAAACCAACGATGAGTTTTAAAACAGTTAACACAATATTACTAATTAGGCTGATCCAGATAGCCAGGACCGAAGAAAAAGAATGTTCCTGTGTACGGGTAGTCATAATAGTTTCTCTCCTCTGCTAGTGTTTCCTTTAAGCAACAAAAAAACCTCGCCTAGTGCAGGCGAGGTTTGGATACATTTTAATTGTTGGTTTGGGACAAAGTTTCTCATTGCCATCACTCATTCATTTGTAGTGCATCTATTATCGCATGACTCCGCTGTTTATGCAACTTTTTGCTGTATAACTGAAAGTAGAAAAATGTCTGTCACTGTGTCATTATAAAAGAATAGAACCGTTACAACTGTGTAACGTCGATATGATTCATACATGAATTCGCATAAAAATACAATTGGAGAGGTTTGATGAACAATGAAACTTTGGGGCGGACGTTTTAGCAGTAAAGCAGATGAAATTATGGAGAAGTTCAACAGCTCCCTGCCCGTTGATTACCGGCTGTACAAAGAGGATATCGCGGGGAGTCTCGCGCATGTCACGATGCAAGTTCATTCAGATCTATTATCACCTGAAGAAGGCGAATTGCTCGTTAACGGATTACAGTCTATTTTAGCAGATATTGAATCAGGCGCATTACCGATCGAAGGCAACTATGAAGATATCCATTCATTCGTTGAAATGCACTTGACCGAACGGGTGGGGGAAGCCGGCAAAAAATTACATACAGCGCGCAGCCGAAACGACCAGGTAGCGGTCGATATGAGACAGTATGCAAGGAATCAAACAGCTGTCGTTATGGATGCATTACAGGTGCTGATCGATTCGCTTGAAGCGAAAGGCAAAGCAAATAATGTCATCATGCCAGGCTATACACATTTGCAGCGCGCACAAGTTGTGACATTCGGACATCATTTGGGCGCTTACGCGGAAATGTTCAAACGCGATAAAAAGCGTGTGCAAAATGCCGCAGAGATACTGAATGAAAATCCGCTGGGCTGCGGCGCACTTGCGGGTACGACGCATGATATTGACCGTCAGGTGACAACGGACTTGCTCGGTTTTGATAAGCCTGTTGATAATTTCCTCGACGGCGTCAGCGACCGCGACTATCTGTTGGAACTACTGTCTGATTTCTCACTGATCATGATGCACATGAGCCGTCTGAGTGAAGAGCTGATTCTTTGGAGCAGCCAGGAATTCCGCTTCGTCACGATCTCGGATGCATATTCCACAGGAAGCAGCATCATGCCGCAAAAGAAAAATCCGGATGCGGCTGAACTGATCCGCGGGAAGACAGGACGTGTATATGGCTCGCTGTTTGCACTGCTGACGACATTGAAAGGTTTACCGCTGACATATAATAAGGACATGCAGGAAGATAAAGAACAATTCTTTGATGCGCTTGATACGGTATTGGATTGCCTGGAAGTGATGTCCAAAATGATAGATACATTACAAGTGAATGCTGATCAAATGAAAGCAGCCATCAAAGGCGGATTTCTGAATGCAACGGAAGTGGCCGATTATTTGGTCGCTAAAGGCACACCATTCCGTGATGCCCACGAAATCGTCGGTAAAATGATCATCTATTGCGAGCAGGAAAACAAAGCGATCGAAGACTTGACAGTTGGGGAGCTTCAGCAATTCAGTGAGCAAATTGAAAATGATATCTACGATTATATTGACTATGAAACAATTATTACAAAGGGTAACAAAGGATTGATGAAAGGCGAGTAAGAGGCAGATGAAGCAGCTTTCTTCATCAACCCGCACCCGCATAATCGGGCAACTTGACCGATCCGCAGTTTCAGGGAACCACTAGGCAAAGCTGCACTTCCAATTTATAGGTATCAAAAAAGCCTGCGGAAATCCGCAGGCTTTTCATCATCAGTAATTATTCATTTGATTATTCAACTAGCGGTTTCCGCTGGGCATAGGCAACGATAAAGCCGATCAGACCGAATACGAGTGCGGGAATGATCCAGCCAAGGCCTTGTTCATATAAAGGCAGAAACTTCAAAAAATATGTAACCGGTCCCAGATTGATTTTGAATGCACTCAGCAGATCAAAGAACCCGATAATACCGGCAGCAAGCAATCCGAGGATATACACTTCGTGATAGCCTTTAAATAACGGGTGAAACAGCCGGAATGAAATCAGCACAATTGCCAGCGGATAAACGCCGATTAATACCGGCAGCGTAATTTCAAGCAATTTTGTTAAGCCGATATTCGCCACGATAGTAGTAAATGTACAAATTACGAATACGAGCATTTTGTATGAAATCCCGGGTATCATCTTGGATAGATAGGTAGAACTCGCGGAGACCAGCCCGACAGCTGTTGTCAAACAGGCAAGTGTAACAGCGAGACCGAGCAGATACAATCCGCTGTTTCCCATCAGCGCATATGCAAGCTTCGCTAAAATATCGCCTCCGTTATCCGCACCTTCCGCCACAATACGGCTTGTCGATCCCAAATACGCAAGGCCTGCATAGACCAGACTTAAGCCCACCACAGCAATGGTTCCGGCTTTCATCGTAATCGAAGTGATTGCTTTGCGGTCTGTAATGCCTTTTGCCTTCACAGCGTTAATGACTATAATCGCAAAAACGAGTGCGGCAATCGCATCCATAGTTCCATATCCTTCAATAAATCCCTTTGCAAAAGGCGCTTCTGTGAATGGCTCCATGGCGGGGCCGGCTTGACCAACAGGCTTTATAATTCCTGTCACGATAATCAATGTAACGATAGCCAGCAGGGCAGGGGTCAGAATACTGCCGAAACGGTCCACAATTTTATTCGGCTTTAATGCCAGCCAAATCGTAATTGCAAAGAAGGTAATGGAGAAAATTGCCAAAGCCAATGTTTCAGCTGAAGCGGGCACAAATGGCGATACCGCAATTTCAAATGATACCGTTGCAGTTCTTGGCATACCAAAGAAAGGACCGATGGAGAGATAGACAATAAGAGGGAAGATCATGGCGAATAAAGGAGATGCTTTACTTGCCAAATCGCTTAATTGATTTCCGCTCATTGTCACAGCGACGACGCCGAGGTAAGGCAGGCCGACACCTGTAATTAAAAATCCAGCCAGTGTGATCCACGTCTGTGTACCGGCCTGCTGACCGAGAAGAGGCGGAAAAATCATATTTCCCGCGCCAAAAAAGAGGGCAAACATCGTTAGCCCTAACTTTATCGTATCGAATTTTCTAAAACTTTTCATTTGGAATTCCTCCTGATGTACTCTGAGAAGCGTATGTATCTTGAAAATGATAAATCGCACAGGTATTCATTATGTCGCTGTAATACTATATGATAAGTGATAATGTTCTGTCAAGTTTGCTGAAAGAGATTCTCAATTAACAGCAATGATGGAAAAAAGACCCTGAAAAAAGGACTCCCCGAAGAGAATCCTTCATCTATTTACCCCATAATGTGATAGCCGGCATCCACATAGATGACCTCACCCGTCACACCGCTTGATAAATTACTGAGCATCGCTATCGTCATATCCGAAACTTCTTCCGGTTTTACGTTTCGTTTCAATGGTGCACGTTCTTCAATCTGGCCGAGAATTGTATTAAAGGAAGGAACACCTTTTGCGGATAATGTACGGACCGCACCGGCAGAGATTGCATTGACACGAATATTTTGTTCACCAAGCTCAGAAGCCAGGTAGCGCACAGACGCTTCAAGAGCTGCCTTCGCCACACCCATTACGTTATAACCTTCGAGAACACGTTCAGCTCCTAAATAACTCATCGTAACGATTGCGCCGCCTTCCGTCATATAATGACGTGCTTCACGTGCTGCCGCCACCAGTGAATACGAACTGGAATCTTGCGCGAATGCATAGCCCTCACGTGTAGTTTCAACGAATGGATTATGCAGATCTTGCTGATGCGCGAATGCGATAGAGTGAACCACACCATGGATGACACCGACCTGTTCTCCGATGGTTTTGAAAGCGTGTTCGATGCTTTCATCACTATTTACATCACACTGCACAATTTGTGCTGCGGTAAATTCATTTTTCTCCAATGCCTTTTCTAGCTTTTCACGTGAACGGTCTTTACGGTAAGTGAAAATGACATTCGCCCCGACTGAAAACAATGCTTTTGCCACGCCCCAGCCTATGCTGCGTTCATTCGCGACACCCATAATTACAATATTTTTCCCTGATAATTTTAATAAATCTACCATAATAGCCTCCTGAAATTCCTGTATTCATTTGATCTTATTATACTCTCCATAATAATAACATATAGTGAAGGGAAAGACGCACCTTTTCTGCAGGACTGGAAAAGAAGTGAGTAAATTAACTGTCAATAAATAAAAATACAGTTGACTTTATAATTATACATCCGTATACTTATCAGTAATGAATAATGAGGTGATGACGTTGAAGGTAGGAATCATAGGAGCGTCCGGGTATGGTGGCCTCGAATTGATTCGGTTGCTGCAAAACCACCCGGAAATCGAACAGATTGATTTATTCACATCCTCTGAAGAGGGGACCATTTTTTCTGAAAAATATCCGCATCTCGTGAGTGTTCACGATCAGCCGATGCAGGCAATAGAACCGGAGTATATCAGCGGGCTGGATACCGTATTTTTCAGTACACCGGCTGGCGTTACGACAGCACTGCTTCCGCCGTTAGTGGGAACAGGTCCAAAGTTAATTGATTTGTCAGGAGATTTTCGATTGAAGGATCCGGCAGTGTTTGAACAATGGTATCAAAAAGACGCGCCCGCACGTGAATTTCTGGAGAGAAGTGTGTATGGGCTTCCCGAATGGAATAAAAGTGAAATCGCTGAAGCAGAATTCATTGCGAATCCAGGATGTTACCCAACGGCAGTACTCCTTTCGCTGTTGCCGCTGCTTAAGAATAAATTGATTGATGGAAGTCAATTAATTATCGATGCGAAAAGCGGGATCTCCGGCGCAGGCAACAAGCCGAGCCAAGCGACACATTTTAGTGAAACGAATGAGAACTTCTCTATTTATAAAATACATCAGCACCAGCATATACCGGAAATCGAGCAGGCGATGAATCTGTTCGCTGATCAGCCGGAACCTGTTACATTCACCACTCATCTTGTGCCAATGACAAGAGGAATCATGGCAACAAGCTATGCAAAAGTGAACGGGCAAGTGACGGAAGAGCAGCTAGTAAACTGCCTGCAAGAAACATATAAGGATAGTCCGTTCGTTCGGGTTTTGACGGGAATCCAAAAAATCGGCACGAAACAGGTCTACGGCTCCAATTATTGCGATATACATGTCAAGGTGGATCCGCGGACGAATCAGGCTACAGTTATAGCAGTGATTGATAATGTGGTAAAAGGTGCTGCGGGACAGGCAATTCAAAATATGAATATCCAATATGGTCTGGATGAAACGACTGGAATTATGAACATTCCATTATGGATTTAATCGGCAGATAATAAGAAACAGAGAATTGAGGGGAGCACTTATATGGAAACCATCGAAAGCATGAAGCGCATCTCGCGTAAAAATATCATTTCACCAAAAGGATATAAAGCAGTCGGTATTCACTGCGGACTGAAGCATAAGAAGAATGATCTGGCTTTATTGGTCAGCGAAGTGCCGGCGAGTGTAGCGGGTGTCTTCACAACGAATGCAATCCAGGCAGCTCCGCTTCAGGTCACAAAGCAAGTTGTGTATGAGACACAAAAAATGCAGGCGATTGTCATTAATTCGGGCAATGCGAATGCATGCACAGGCAAACAAGGCATGAAAGATGCAATTACGATGCAGCAAAAAACGGCTGAACACTTAGGTATTGATCAGCACTTGGTCGGGGTTGCTTCAACAGGCGTCATTGGTGAACAAATGAAAATGGAACCTTTGCTGGCCGGAATTGAAAAACTGAATCCTATGGATACTTTAGAAGGCTCGATTCAGTTTTCGCAGGCGATCTTGACAACGGATACCGTAACAAAAAATACAGCGTATGCAACAGTGATTGATGACCGCGAAGTCATCGTGGCGGGAGTAGCGAAAGGTTCAGGTATGATTGAGCCGAATATGGCGACTATGCTTGGATTCATCACGACCGACGCAAACGTCGAATCAGAACATCTGCAGCTTGCTTTAAAAAATGTTACTGATGTGACGTTCAACTCCATTACAGTTGACGGGGATACTTCAACAAACGATATGGTGCTGGTTATGGCAAACGGCATGGCAGGAAATAAAACGTTGACGCCTGACCATCCTGAATGGCAATCTTTTGTTGACGCAGTACACGCTGTCTCGCGTGACTTAGCGAAAATGATTGCGAAAGACGGCGAAGGTGCAACGAAGCTGATTGAAACAAAAGTAACGGGTGCGGCAACTGATGAAGAAGCACGAAAGATTGCAAAATCCGTTGTAGGTTCACCGCTTGTCAAAACAGCAGTATTCGGTTGCGACGCCAATTGGGGCCGAATTATTGCGGCGGTCGGCTACAGCGGCGCGACAGTTAACCCGGAAGACATCAAAATTTATATCGGTGATACGCTTGTAGTAGACGGCGGCGAACCGATTCCATTTTCAGAAGAAAAACTTCTGGTTTATTTAAAGCAGCATGAAGTGAAATTTGCGATTGAGTTAAACGAGGGAACTGGCCAGGGAAAAGCATGGGGGTGCGATCTGACATATGACTACGTTCAAATCAATGCAACCTACCGTACCTAAACGGCAGGTTATCAAACTCGGCGGCAGCATGCTGGACGAGCTGAGCGAATCATTTTTCCATCGCGTGAAAGAAATGCAGGCAGATGGCATACAATTACTTATCGTCCATGGAGGCGGCCCGAATATTAATCAGGAACTGGCAGAGCGGGAAATCGCTTCAACAGTAGTGAACGGTTTTCGTGTCACGTCTGCAGAAGCAATTGGAATCGTGCAATCTATTTTGATTGGTCAAGTCAACCCCGCGCTGGTCCACCGCTTCAATCAAGAAGGGATACAGGCAGTTGGTTTAAGCGGATTCGATGCAAATTTATTCACATGTGATCTGCTGGATTTCGAAACATACGGCTATGTAGGGGAAATCCGGGAAGTGAAGACGGACATTTTGGATACATTGCTGGATGCAGGTGTGATTCCTGTCATTTCCTGTATCGGCGCGACTGCTTCAGGAGAGGCCTTGAATGTCAATGCGGACACTGTCGCAAGTCAGATTGCATTGGCTGTGAATGCGGAAAGTTTACTGCTGGTGACCGATACACCGGGAATCAGAATTCATGATGAACCGCAGGCAGAAGTAAGACCCGAAGCTATTCGCGGCTGGATTAAGACCGAGGAGATATACGGCGGAATGATTCCGAAAGTAATGGCGGCGATTGACTGTCTTGAAGCGGGGATTCCGTCGGTACAGATTGTTGGTCAGCAGTTAAACGGCACGGTCATTACCAATGAGGAGGCAATTGTGTGACTTCTTTATTTAATAACTACGCAAGACGCGCGGTACATCTCGTCAAAGGACAGGGTACCATCGTGACAGACGACAAAGGGAAAGAGTACCTGGACTTTACGAGCGGCATAGCTGTCGTCAGCTTAGGTCATGCTCACCCTGCGATTGTCAAAGCGCTGCAGGAACAGAGTGAAAAACTATGGCATATTTCAAATCTATTTGAAAGTCCTGAGCAGGAAAAGCTTGCAGAATCATTAACGAAACATACTGACCTGTCCTATGCGTTATTTTGCAACAGCGGTGCGGAAGCGAATGAAGCTGCAATCAAGCTGGCAAGAAAACATACAGGGAAGCATCTGATCCTTACTTTCAAACAGTCATTCCACGGCCGGACGTTCGGCGCAATGTCAGCAACCGGACAGGATAAGATTCAGGCAGGTTTTGGCCCGATGCTCGAGAGCTTTGAAGCGTTGCCTTTTAATGACGTGACTGCACTGAAGCAGGCGGTGAATGGAAATGTTGCCGCAATCATGCTTGAAGTCATTCAGGCTGAGGGCGGTGTCAACTCCGTCGAACCGGCTTTTGCAGAGGAAATCATGGAAGCGTGCAGAGAACACGGCATTCTTCTGATCATCGACGAAGTGCAGACTGGAATTGGCCGCACAGGCACCCGCTATGCGTACGAACAGACTGCATTGAAACCGGATATCATTTCTCTTGCAAAAGGGCTTGGCGGCGGTTTCCCGATCGGTGCATTGCTGACAGGGGAAAAGTTTTTCGATACATTCGGACCGGGTTCACACGGTACAACATTCGGCGGCAATCCGCTGGCTGTCTCTGTGGCACAAACCGTAGTTGATCATGTATTTGATCCCGCTTTCCTGAAAAACGTTCAAGAACATGCAGCCTACCTCAAGAAACAGCTTCAGGCTGAATTGCCCGGCGGAAAATATACCGTTCGGGGCAACGGTTTATTGATAGGTATCCATTCCAGCAAAGAGATTGGGCCGTATATTCAAGAAGCCGAAAAACAAGGCCTGCTGCTTGTGCCTGCAGGAACCCATGTCATCCGTCTGTTGCCTCCGCTGACAGTTTCTAAAGAAGAAATTGATCAGGCGGTAGCCATTTTGAAAAACGTCTTAACGTAACCAATACATGAATTAAGGCAGTCGGTGAACTGCTATTCATATTGTTTACAGATGCCCCGTGAAGTTACAAAACTTCACGGGGCATCTTTTTTGCGTGATTGGTCATGCGAGGGCATAAGCGGGGCACATAGCATCTTCAGCGTTATAACGTACGGATGCCAGCATTGCCTGCAGCATCCGCCTCGCTCAGGAGAAAGTGCCACTTTTTAGAATTATTTCTATACAAAGAAATATTGCTCAGGTATAGTTAAGGCAAATCAATTTAATAGAATGGAAGTGTCTTCACTTGAAAAAAATTTGCGGGCTATTGCTGGCAATCCTGTTGGCCGTATCTGCTTTTCCTGATTCATCCGTCGCTGCAGCCTTCCAGGACGTCAGCTCACAGCACTCAGCAGCTGCTGAAATTCAATACTTGGCCGACCGTGGCGTCATCATTGAACAGCCGAACACCAAGTTTCGTGCCAATGAACCGATTACACGTCTGGAAGCATCGGGAATGATTCAGCGTGCACTAAAGCTGCCGTTAACTAACCGGCCTGATGTAAAATTTTCTGACGTCAGCAAGTCACATCCGCAATATGCATTGATCGCGGCCATGGCCGATGAAGAGATTTTCATGGGCAATGAGAAAAAAGAATTTCAGCCGAATGGGTACTTGAAACGCGGACAAATGGCTGCAGTATTTATTCGGGCGTTTGATCTGACAGGCAAGTCGGCATACAGATTCCGTGACGTGCCTGCTGCTTATTGGGCGCTTCGGGATATCCAGGTGTTATTTGCGAATGCAATCACGACTGGATTTCTAGATAATACATTTAAACCGAATCAAACTTTGACCCGTGCGCACTTCGCAGTGTTTCTTGCCCGTATTCTGGAGCCTGCATTCAGAGAGCAGCCCGCTTGCTATAAGCCGGACAACACATCTGAGCAAATTGTCAATGTGCCTGTCGCGACACTTTGGAAAGAACCGGGAAAGACTCGTCCCGCAGATGCGTTTGCTGTCGCGAAAACACCTGACATTACAAAATGGGTCGCTGCCATGAGCTTGCGCGAAAAGCAGTGGCTCGTCGGGAAATTAGAAACACAGGCACTTTACGGACAAAAAGTAAAAGTTTTGCAGACAAAAGGGGACTGGGTGAAAGTGGCGGTGCCCGATCAAAGCTCGCCGAAGCATGCCGCGGGTTATCCGGGCTGGATGCCCAAGAACCATCTGGCCGCAGTGTATCCCAATTATGCAACATGCGATACGGCCATGGTCAATGCGAAATCAGCGGACCTAACGTATGATGAGAACGGTAAAAAACCATTCCGGACAATCAGCTTCAATACGGCACTGCCCGTTGTGAAAGTGACAGATACCCGGTTTGCTGTGCAGACGCCCGCTGACGGTGTGAAGTATATCGACAGGAATGCAGCAAAACTGGCTGGTGCTGACGGCAGTATGCCAAAGCCGACATCGAAGCAGATCCTTGATACAGCCAAACTGTTTGACGGGCTGACCTATCTATGGGCAGGAACTTCCGGCTTTGGGCTGGATTGCTCAGGATTCACTTACTCTGTTTACAGACAGCACGGCATCAGCTTACCAAGAGATGCTTCTGTACAGGCGGCAAATGGCATAAAAGTGCTGAAAAAAGACTTGCAGCCGGGAGATTTACTGTTCTTTGCCTATAATCAAGGCAAAGGAGCCATCCACCACGTAGGAATGTATGCCGGCAACGGTCAAATGATCCATGCGCCGAATCCGAAACGCACAGTGGAAATCATTCCTATCACAACAGAGCCATATAAGTCCGAATACATTTCGGCGAGAAGATATCTTCAATGAGAAAAGTGCACAGATCCGTTCTGTGCACTTTTTAATAATTCTATAGTTAATAAATTTTAGGGAACGGTAAATATAACCATCGCTACTAGAGCGGTAAAATGCAGATTTACATAGCGCTTATTTTGCGATGGAACAAATGACTGATAATAAAATAAATTGTGACCTTTCTCTTATTCTGTGATATATTCGAGATATAGTATATAAGAACTGAATGAGGTGAAGTCATTGGATAAACTGTTAAAAACACCCTCCGCGAGAAAAGCACTAAGCAAAGTGCAGCAAGTTACGAAACGTATTCAGCCATTAATTGAAAATGAGCAGTCTTTTTCCGTAAATTATCAGCGTCTCCATCAGCTGCTTGATGATCATCTGGGCGATGATGAATATTTCGTCATTGTAGATGAAACAGGACGCAGCTATATTCACACCAACCGCCTATGGGAAGGCACTGTGTTTTCTGATGCCATCGGTTTAAAAGCAGCGAACACGCAGACTCCATTGCTCCAAGTATACGATCGGCAATCAGGGGAGCGGCTTATCGATGCTTCGGCGCCCATCGTAAGGGCGGACGGCAAACAATTTACCTTGCGCCTCGGCAGGATCAACCATCAGAAATATATTCTGTTTGGCACGGTAGCGGCGATTCTGTTGCCTGCCGCCGCCATGGCGTTTATTGCGAATATGTATGGTTTATCGCTGAAACAAGGGGCGGTATTCGCAGTCACTTCACTCATTCTGTCGGGAATTTTCACGATGGGATTATACAGCATTGTCATGAAAGGGATTCGTTCGTGGCGCAGAGTGACCAGAAGAATTTCTGCAGGTGATCTGACGGCGGAAGTTACAGAGCGATCCAGATCTGAATTTAATCAAATCGGCTTTGAAATCAATAAAATCGTAATCGGCACAAAAAATATCGTCACTGAACTCGATCATTCATCAGGAGTCGTGGATCGTATCAGTGAAGTGCAGGCATCGGAAGCAAATCGGCTGTCCGATGTGTTTACTTCCTATGGACAAACATTGCAAAACTTCCAAGGGGGAACCGAACAGCAATTATCCTCTCTACAATCAGCCAATGCCATGGTACAAACAATGATGCAGGGTATTCGTGAAATGGAGGCACGAATTCAGCGGACGCTTGCTGTGTCAGAAAATGCCTCCGCCGCTGCTTCGGAAGGGAATCAGGCCATTGAAGAAACAGAAGAGAAAATGCAGCAAATCAATGATGCTGTCCATATGTCTTCACAAAAAATCATGCGGGTGGCGGATGATATTAATCAAGTGATCCAAAAAGTGTCCCTCATTACCAAGATTGCGGAACAAACAAATTTATTGGCGTTAAACGCCTCCATAGAAGCTGCGCGTGCCGGAGAAGCCGGAAGTGGTTTTTCGGTCGTTGCCAATGAAGTTAGGAAACTCGCGGAAGAAACGAACGACTTTGCAAATGATGTAGTACGGACACTTGAACATACCAATCATGAAGTCAAGAATGCAGTAGAGCAAGTTGAATCCAATACAGCGACTATCCAAGAAGGTGTGGAAATCGTCAAAGTGGCGGGGCAGTCCATCAATCTAATGAATGAAGCCGTAGTTGAGACGAAATCAGCGGTCAGCAGCAACAGCCGCCACGCGGAAGAACTAATGCGGGACGGCGAACAGATTGAAAAGATCATAGAACAAATTACTAAAATCTCTGAACAGTTTACGGAAAGTGTCACAGAGACAGTAGCCGGCATGGACGAACAAGTAGAAGGCATTCAGCAGCTGGCAAGCGATGCTGTGAGACTGACGGACCAGGCAGCAGCTCTGAACCGCATCGTTCACCGGTTTAAATTCTAGCGTCATCATAAAAAAAGGGCAGCTGACTGATCGGTCACCTGCCCGGGCTGAAGACGTATCCTTAGTCAGGACGTTGTCTTCAGTTTTTTTATTGCATGATTCCCTCAAATCTTCTGATGGAACTGATTTTCTATTCCGAATGTATTCGTTACAAACTTGGCTGAACTTTATGTTTTTTATATTGCAGCTCTTCCGCCTTCCGCTTATCCTGAAGACGCAGAAAGATATTGTTTCCAAGAAGCGATGCAATAATAAACACCGTGCCGATATAATCAAAGACAGTCAGCTGATACCCTTGCACAAACGAAATAACCAGCGTTGTTACCGGCACAAAATTAATGAACAGCAAACCGTTTAATGGAGATAAAATACGTACTCCGACATTCCATCCGAGCAATGCAATAATACCGGGGAAAGCAATCATAAACAGCATATGCGGCGTCACAGTCTGCAGCGTCTCAGCAGTCGGAACTGAAATATAGCCTGTCAGTGTAACAAAGAACACTACCACGACAGCTGTTACTGTACCGAGCAGGCAGCTCAGCGTAGAATACCGCAGTGCGGACCATTCACTAAAATGATTGCCGCCCATCGTATAAATCACCCAGCCGACTACAGCGATGAATATGAGCAGTGAAGGAATAATATCGTCAGTCGCCGTCAAAAACGTCCGGAGATCACCTTTCGTAATAACAAGCATGACACCGACAAATGCTGTGAATACGCAAGTAAGTGTAAAACCATGCGGCTTGTGCCGGCTCAGCATCCAGACAATGACAATGGAGATCATCGGCATCATTGCCTCAGAAATCGATGCCACCATCACACCCGGTTCACCCATCAAGTCCTGGCCCCAAAATATAAATAGATTATAAACAACGAATGCCATCGTTCCGAAGAACCAAAGCGAAAGTCCTTTTTTCTCGAAACGAAAAGCCTGTTTCCCTTCCTTCCACAGCAATAAAATTACTAATAGAACAGTTACCGATACATAGCGGATCAATGTAAAATAAAATGGATCAATGGCGTTAAATGCGCTATTGGCAACAGGGAACATCGCACCC
Source organism: Sporosarcina sp. P37 (assembly GCF_002109365.1). Lineage (NCBI taxonomy): Bacteria > Bacillati > Bacillota > Bacilli > Caryophanales > Caryophanaceae > Sporosarcina > Sporosarcina sp. P37. Next base: position 745,261 of record NZ_CP015349.1, on the reverse strand, counting down.
CATGACGCGGCTGCAATAAAACAGAGAAATGCACCCCAGATAATTTTGTTTTTCATCAAAGTAAGCCTCCTTGAAGTACTACCTCTAGTTAACTACACTTTCGACATCACGTAAAACGAATTATAATGATGACTACTATCGATTTTAATGATATCATGGAGATAACAGACTATGCAGGAGGGTGACTATGGAATTTAAAGACTTGGAAATATTCCAGATGGTAGCAGAAAAAGGGACTATCACCGCCGCTGCGAAAGAACTTCGCTATGTGCAATCTAATATTACGTCGCGTATACAGAAGCTTGAAACCGAATTGAAAACACCTTTATTCAACCGGCATAACCGGGGAATGATTCTGACGCCCGAAGGCAAGCGCTTGCTCATATACAGCGAGAAAATCCTATCTCTTACCAACGAAATGAGAAAAGTCGTGCAAAACGACAAGGAACCATCTGGGAAATTGGAACTTGGTTCTGTCGAAACCGTCATCAAATTACCGATTATTCTGTCCAGATACAATAAAAAATACAAACAGGTCGATATCTCTTTACTGACAGGCGTAACAGAGCGGCTCCAGTATAAAGTTCTGAATCATCAGCTCGATGGAGCATTTATTTCTGAAGGAACTACCCATCCTGATCTTGCCGTACATGATGTGCTGGAAGAAGAACTGGTGTTATTGTCGAATAAACCGTTCCAATCCATTGAGGGTATTAAAGATGAACCAATTCTATGTTTCAGAAAAGGCTGCGGTTACAGGGCGCGTTTGGAATTATGGCTGGAGGACGAAAAGTTTAAAGCGACGAAAATGATGGAGTTTGGAACGCTTGAGACAATTCTAGGAAGTGTCGCCGCAGGACTTGGTGTGACATTTGTTCCGATGTCGACGGTTTCGCATCTCGTTGAACAGGGGCTGGTCTATTGTTATCATCTGCCGCCAAAATACAGCCGGATTAAAACAGTGTTCGTTCGGCGCGCCGATTCATATTTGACACCTACCATTAAAAAGTTTATTAAAGTAATAGATGAATTCAGAGATGAAAATGAAATGGAATTTCATAAATCGACACAATTATCAACTGAATGATGCGTTACGTATGGTACGATGTAGGGTAGTTATGAATATAGGAGTAGGAGTGTCAATAGATGAATTACAGTAATCAGACAAATGTATCCGGAACGTTCAGGAAACGCAATTACCGTCCGGCGATCATCATTATCTCGGTCATTCTCATCGGTGCAATCGGTGTTTTGGCGGGTATGCCGGGCGTAGACAATTTCACTGCGTTCGATATTACAATTCTGCCTTTATTGAATGCAATATTTAACAGCTTCACTTTCATCTTTCTCGTATGCGCACTGATTGCCATCTTGAAGAAGAATGTCAAAGTGCATCAGCGTTTTATCTACGCAGCTTTTGGAACTACAGCTTTGTTTTTGGTCACTTATGTAACCTATCATTTTTTATCAGAGTCCACTCCGTTTGGCGGAAGCGGCTTTATGGCGGGCTTCTATTATTTCATACTGTTCTCGCATATTGTTCTCGCTGCGGCAATTGTTCCGCTCGCATTAACAAGCGTTGCAAGGGCATGGAATATGGAAAACGACCGTCACCGCAAAATCGCCCGCTGGACTATGCCGATCTGGCTGTATGTCAGTTTCACGGGAGTGCTTGTGTATATCCTAATTTCGCCTTATTATTAAGTCAGCTGGAAATAAGCAAGAGCATCGGTCAGAAGAAGGTGATGACTGATGCTCTTTTTCACAACCTCTTAATCTGAATAGTCAAATTACACGACAGGAAGTGATACAATGAAAACACCGAACTTTATGTCAGACGAATCATTTGATGAAATCTTTAAACAGGAATCCGACCTCATTAACGACCAATTAAAGAAGGAAATACTGATTGCCATGATTGGAGATGTCAATGCAGGGAAATCATCCACACTGAATCGTCTCATGCAAAAAGACGTGGCGGAAGTAGGGGCGCAGCCAGGGGAAACGACGGAAGTGAAAAAGTTTTATTACCGGGAGAATATTTTGTTCGTCGATACGCCCGGACTCGATGATATCAATCAGGAGCATTCTCAGGAAACATTGAAGTTTTATCATCAGGCAGATGTCATTCTGTTCTTTTTGAATGCAGCAGGCACAGTATTGTCAGATACCGAATTGAAATCACTAAATAAGATAGCCACACTCAATAAGAAAATCATCTTAGTATTAAATAAAATCGACGCAGCAGATGACGTGCCAAGTTTAGTGAACTATATTTTGGAGCATACTGGGTTTGCCTATCCTGTCATTCCGATCTCCTCAAAAACAGGGGAACAGATGGAGTTTTTACAAAAGGAAATCTTGCAGCAATTGAAAATGGCTAATAAAGATCTATTGCTGGCAGCCAATATGGCAGATAAGTCTTCCGTAGCTAAACGCTGGATTTTGGCTGCGGGTGCATCCGCGGCTGCGATCGGTGCAGCGCCTATTCCGGGAGCTGATTTTGTGCCGCTGACGACGCTGCAGGTAGGGCTTATGCTTAAATTATCCGCATTATACGGCAAGCCGATTACGAAAGATCATGCGAAAGAACTGATCATTGCAACGATCGTCGGCAATATCGGTAAAACTGCGTTCCGGCAGATTGTCAAAGTGATTCCCGGTGCGGGTATGATTGCGGCGGCAAGCGTGGCGGGTTCCATGACGGTAGCGCTCGGTTATGCGGTCAAATACATGTATGAAAATGATATGGAACTCACACCCGACACATTAAAGAAAGTGTATAAAACGTTTTTGAAAAAACAAAAGTAAAAAGGGGCGGGCTGTATGGAGTGGTTTAACTATGCAACATTTGTGGTCGCATTACTCGCAGGGCTGTATTCCATGGAAAGCATGAAACGAAATAAAGAACTGGAAGAACGTGTGGAGAAATTAGAAAAAAAACAAACGGCCGAGCTGGACAAGCACCGTCTGTAAAACAAGGGGAGATACTATGCAGGACACCTGTCCAATCTGCCAGGGGAATAATGACTGCGGCAGCGGGTTTAAGGAAACAGGAACCTGCTGGTGTACGGAGAAAGCATTCCCGCAAGAAGTGTTTCGCCAAATACCAGAAGAATACCTGTATAAGAACTGTATTTGTGAACGCTGTCTGCACAGAATCACAGAGATGGAACAGGCAAGCAAGGGGTCAGCAGACCGCTAGCTTGCCTGTTTTTTATTCTGCCTCAAATGTTCGTGCTGCCAATTCTTTCTCATAAATAAATAACGCATTTTTATCTTCACGAATCCGCTTTAAGTACTCAATATGTCTGTCGAATGTAGCTTCTTCTTCAACTTGTTCATCAAGGAACCAGTTCAGGAATGAAATGGTGGCATGCTCTTTTTCTTCCCATGCCAAATCCATAATCCTATAAAATGATTTTGTCACTTCTTTTTCTTGTAATAAAGCCACTTCAAATGTATGCACCAAATTGTCAAATGAAGTTTCCGGAGCCGGGGTTGCTGTAATAATTGCACGAATTCCGCGGTCATTCAAATAGGAATAGATTTTCATCGCATGATGGCGCTCTTCTTCTACCTGCTGAAGATAAAAATGTGCGAATCCGCTATAATTGCGGTATTCACAGTAAGATGCCATTGATAAATACGTCTGTGCCGCTGCAAACTCGTTATTCATCTGTTCGTTCAATGCCTGTGCCAGATTTTCGCTGATCATGTGTATCGCCCCTTTTACCAGTAATTTTACTTAGCGCAGTATAAATCAGTGCGCTGCTTATAGTATACTTGGAAACGACATTTTTTGCATACTGATTCTTTAGTTAGATAGTTTATAGTATCTATTGATATACTGATAAATGAACTAAGATCAATGGATGTTCAACACATGAAAGAAGGTAATGAAATGAAGCAGTTTACACTATCACCGCTCGATGCGCAGGCGGGAGCGGAAGCGAAAGCTTATCTGGATACGCTGACAAAGCCGGTTGGAAGCTTGGGCAAACTCGAAGAAATCGTCATTGCATTAGCTGAAATACAAGGCCGGAAGAAACCAGTATTAAATCAGCTCGGCATTCTCGTTTTTGCTGCCGATCACGGAATTACAGCGGAAGGGATTTCAGCATTTCCGCAGCAAGTCACTCGTCAAATGGTCAGTAATATGGCAGGAGGCGGTGCAGCAATCAATGTTTTCGGCAGACAGCAGCAAGCTGAATTTACTTTAGTGGACGTAGGCGTCATGGGAGCTGCATTTACGGAGCCGGTGCTTGACCGCAAGATCCGCCAGGGGACGGATAATTTTCTGCATAGGGAAGCAATGACGCAAGAAGAAGTGGAAAAGGCAATATCAACGGGCTTTGAAGAGGCGCTTGTCCTGTTCGAAAAAGGTGTGGATTGCCTGGTTGTCGGAGAAGTCGGAATCGGCAATACGACGACAAGCAGTGCCGTTGTAGCGGCCATCACAGGAATTGATCCGGCAGAACTTGTCGGCTACGGTACAGGAATTTCATCCGAACAGCATCTGCACAAAATTACCGTTGTCCGGGAGGCGTTAAACCGTCATCAGCCTGTCGCTTCTGACGGCTATGATGTCCTGCGTAAGGTGGGCGGGCTGGAACTTGCAGCTATGTCAGGGGCAATGCTCGCGGCGGCGTCTAAGCGTATACCCGTCATTCTGGACGGCTTTATCTCTACTGCAGCGGCTTGTGCGGCGGAGACGATCAGTGAAGGTGCGGCGGGGTATATGCTGCTTGGCCATCAATCAATGGAGCCGGGCCACCAAAAGGCTTTTGAATATTTGGGTAAGAAACCGGTTCTTTCGCTCGATATGCGGTTAGGTGAAGGGACGGGGGCGGCGGTTGCGTACAGTGTTATTCAGTCAGCAGTCCGAATGGTCAACGAAATGGCGACATTTGAAAGTGCGGGCGTTTCGGGAAAGAACGAATAAAAAAACAGGGAAGAGCGGATTGTCATCCATTCTTCCCTGTTTTTTATTCAGATACAGTTGCTGTGTCTTCCGCTTCCATCGGATCAGCGTGATCATTAGCTGGATTGCTGATAATGCTCGAAAGTACATGAACGCGTAAAATGATACCTTCAATTCGATTCGTTTCATCTACTACGACGAGCGGATACTTAGAACCCAATACCCTCGGAATAATGTCCTGTACATATTCTTCTGGTTTTGCGGTTAAGACGTCTGTCGTCATGACCTCATCCAATGTTTTTTTCATTCTCACACCTTCGATGGCAGCGTCAATCGTCACTAGCCCAAGCAGCTGCCGTTCGCGGTTTGTGATGAAGACACTGGAAATACCGTGTTCTTCCATGTTTTTAATCGCTACATGCAAACCGTCTTTTCCGTTCATGACACTTAACGGTTTAGACATGATATTTTCAGCCTGAAGAACTTTTGAACGGTCAATTTCACGTGTGAAATCGATAATATAATCATTCGCCGGCGTTTCCAATAACTCTTCGGGAGTGCCGACCTGCTCTACGTTGCCGTCTTTCATTACCGCTACACGGTCTCCAATGCGGAATGCTTCGTTGACATCGTGTGTAATAAAGATGATGGTCTTTTGCAGTCGCGTTTGAATATCAAGAAGCTCCATCTGCATTTCTCTGCGAATGAGCGGATCGAGCGCGCTGAAAGGCTCGTCCATCAGCAGGATATCGGGATCATTCGTCAATGCACGCGCAATCCCTACACGCTGGCGCATACCGCCCGACAATTCATCAGGATATTGATTTTCATAGCCTTTCAAACCGACTGTATCAATATGCTTTTGCGCTATAGCCCGTCGTTCATTTTTCGACAAACCGCGAATTTCCAGACCGTATTCAATATTCTCCATTACCGTTCTATGGCTGAATAAACCGAAATGCTGGAAAACCATCGCAATTTTTTTCTGACGGAAGAACTTCAGCTGTTCTTTATTGTATTTAACAATATTTTCTCCATCTACATAAATTGCACCTGATGTCGGCCTGTTCAGCATGTTGAAGCACCGGATCAGGGTAGACTTACCGCTGCCTGACAAGCCCATAATAACGAACGTTTCGCCTTCCATAATTTCCATATTGGCGTTGTAGACACCTACTGTATGTCCAGTTTTATCAAGGATTTCCCGTTTGGAAGCACCTTTTTCAATTAAAGGTACAACTCTCTTGGGGCGGGGACCAAAAATCTTGGTGACATTCTCTACTTTGATTTTAACGGTCATGCTGATCTCCTCCCTGTACTTTGTAGGCGTTCAGCCACTCCGTTTGTCAGACGGTCAATAATAATCGCCAGGAATACGATACTGATTCCTGCTTCAAATCCTAATGAAATATTAATTTGGTTAATTGAGTACAGTACGCGCTCCCCTAAACCGTGAGCTCCGACCATGGAACCGACAACAGCCATGGACAAAGCCATCATAGTGGTTTGGTTAATCCCTGCCATCATAGTCGGCAGTGCTTGCGGCAGCTGTACTTTGACTAACATTTGATTTCTGGAAGATCCGAAAGACTCTGCTGATTCAATGACTTCGGAGTCTACATTTCGGATTCCGAGTTCTGTTAAACGAATAACAGGCGGCAATGCGTAAATGATAGTCGCGATAATTGCGGGTACGTTCCCGAGCGGGAAGAAGAAAATAACGGGAATTAAATAAACGAACGTTGGCATCGTCTGCATAGCATCCAACAACGGACGCATTATGACAGAAAATGTTTTGCTGAACGCCATCAGAATCCCGACCGGAATACCGATAGCAAGGGAAAGGACAACAGAGATTACGATAATCGCAACAGTTGTCATCGTATCGGCCCATAAATCGAAGGAGCCAATCAAAAAGATAAATGCAGCAAACATGAGTCCGCTGAGAATAGTGTTAAAATACCAGCCGAGTAGGAACACCACAATCATGATGACCCACCAAGGTGTAGCCAGTAAAGTTGTTTCAATAGTACGGATCGTCGTGGAAGCAATAGTGAAGATAAAATCAAACAGCCAGCCGAAGTTCATCGCAAGAAAATCGATAAACTTTTCCACGTAATCTCCTACAGGTATTCTAATATTGGGGAATTCATTCATAGGCAATAAGCTAGGCCGTACTAGCTTGTCCCTCTCTTTCTCTGCTTATAATTTTCTAAAATAAAAAAGGGGCGGAGCGGATTGCTGCCACCCCGAATTCTATGATTCTTACAGTGCTGCTTTTACTTTCTCTGCAATATCTTCAGGCACCCATGAAGTCCAGAGATCTTCATGTTCTTTCATAAACCATTTTGCAGTGTCAGCAGGGTTCGCTTCATGTTCGCCCATATAATTTAATGCTTCTTCTGTTAAGTCGTTGCTCGTTTCATAATGTTTGAAGAACTCGACGACTTCAGGAGCTTGTGTTTCTAAATCTTTATGGACAGCGACCACGACATCATTTGGAGGGAATTCAGTGCCTTTATTTTCTTCCCAGACAGCTTCATCAAAAGGCTCGTCTTCCAGTAATGTTAAGTCGTAGGAAGCAGTGACCCAAGTAGGGGACCAATAGTAGCCGACCCATGGCTCACCCTTTTTGTATGCGCTTGCCAAATCCGCCACGATAGATGAGTCTGAACCTGGAGCCAAGTACGTAAATGTTTTGTCCAGGCCGTATGTTTTTATCTTTTCCTCTAAGTGTTTGCTGACTACCCAGCTTGAAGGTGCGCCGATAATCCGGCCCTTTTTAGGATCTTCAGGATCTTTGAACAGTTCAGGATACTTCTCCAAATCTTTCACAGTTTTCAAATCGGGTGCAGTTGCTTCGATTCCGCGCTCGGTATCACCTTTTATGACGTATGTCGGAACATATAAACCTTGCGCATTATCGTCGAAGTTTGTTGCAACGTCTACAATGTCGCCGTTATCAATAGCTTTTGTATACGCTTCACCAAGGTTTTCAGACCAGACCTCCGTCATGACTTGAATATCCCCTTGCTGTAATGCCTGAAACACAGCAGTAGATGTACCATTTACTATTTCAGTATCGTATCCGTAGCCTTCTTCTAAGATGATTTGTGCAATGCTGTTATGCACACGCATACTGTCCCATCCTGCATCTGCCAGTTTGATTACGCTGATAGAATCTTTGCTGGCGCTATTACCGCAGGCTGTTAAAAGCAGTAATGTGAAAATGGAGAAAAACATCATAAATTTTCTCAAAAAATCAAACCCCTTCTACTATATATTTTTTCATCACGAAATGCTGTTTTTTTCGTGGATCTCTTAAAAACCGCCACAAGTAAAAGAATAGGGCGAATGAAGAGATCAAGGAAAAACCATCATTCTTTTTTCGCGATACCATTACACAAGTTTACAGGATAATTAAATTAATATCAATTTAATTATTTAGAAAACTACTGATTCTATGGGCTTTTGAAAGCGTTTTTTATATGATTTTGTGATGAATACAGTAAGCTGGGTGCACCTTTCACAGGTGTATACATGAAGGCGTTATCCTATAAGGGGTATAGGATTTCCTTATGTCGAATAATAGGGGAAGTTGACGTACTGATGTTCAGTCATTTACTGACAAAAAGAGCAAGTAAATTTGTCAGTGCTTTCATGGTATACTGCTGTACAGACAAAGTTCTGTAACAGTTTGTAAGGAATTATCATGTTTTTTTGATTTTGTATTTAAGAAAATGATATAGTTAGAAGTACCAATAGAAACATAAATGAAATGTAACGTAAAAGGAGAACGGAACTCTATGACGAAAGAAGCTCATATTGTATCGGGCACTTCAGAAAGCCGCTCGGCGTCTACCTTCTTCTCGGATATTAAATTTTTAGTCAAAGGACCTGTACTTATTGCAAATATTTTGCCGGTTTTTGCGGGGTTTTGGCTGGCGCTGCATTTTTCGGGCATGACACTCACGGGGAACTGGAGTGTGTTCTGGCTGACTATGATCGGCAGCACGCTGCTGGTTGCCGGTGCGCTTGTAATGAATAACTGGTTTGATTCCGATATAGACAAGGTAATGGAAAGAACGAAACAGCGTCCGACTGTAACTGGAAGCTTCGCTTTAAAAACTGTATTGAATATCGGCTTGGTGTTGTCGGCGATTGGAATGGTATTGCTGTTATTCACTACATTTGAAGCTGCGATTTATGCATTCATCGGATGGTTTACGTATGTAATACCCTATACGATGTGGTCTAAACGTAAATATACATTAAATACGGTAATTGGCAGTGTGTCGGGGGCGGTAACGCCATTGATTGGCTGGGCTGCAATTACGCCGGCGAATCATGTAGTGCCGATTGTATTATGTGTGATCTTGTTCATTTGGCAAATGCCGCATACTTTTGCGATTGCCATGAAGAAGTATAAAGATTACAGTGCGGCAAATGTCGCTATGCTGCCCGTTATCTACGGTTTTGAATTCACGAAACGCCAAATGCTTGTATATGTTATGTGCTTATTGCCTTTGCCGTTTTTATTGACGATGTTCGGCACGGCATTTATTGCGATTGCGACACTCATGAATATCGGCTATATTGCGGCAAGCGTCTATGGTTTTTATGCAAAAGATGACTACAAGTGGGCCAATTTCATGTTTTTATACTCAGTAAACTACATGACGTTATTATTCGGCATGATGATTCTCTGGACATTTTAATTGAATAGCGCATAAGACTTCCCTTCACGCGATGTGATAGGGGAGTCTTTTTTATGTTAGAATTGTTGGGTAGTAACAGTCGGCACTGCATAACCTGAAAGTTACTGAGGGGGTATTTGGATGAGAGAACAGATACAGCTGCTGAAACCGAAATTAGATCAAGTGTTTACATATTTGCACAGTCATCCTGAAGTCAGCTGGCAGGAAACTGGGACAACAAGATATTTGCAGGAGTTTTTGGAAGGTGAAGGATTTACGGTTTCTTTATTTGACGGTATGACGGGGCTGTCGGTAACGCTTGGCGAAGGCAGTCCGGTAGTTGGCTTACGCACAGATATTGATGCGCTGTGGCAGGAAGTGGATGGCGTCTATCAGGCGAATCATTCATGCGGCCATGATGGTCATATGACGATGGGAATCGGCGCACTATTGCTGGCGAAAGAGCGAGGCATTCCAAAGAAGGGAACGCTGAAAGTATTCTTCCAGCCGGCGGAGGAGAAGGGCAAAGGCGCATTGGCGGTTCTTGACCAAGGTATTATAGATGATATGGATTATCTGTTTGGAGTGCACGTACGGGCGGCGGATGAACTCGATGACGGCTCCTCTGCCGCATCTTTGCGTCATGGCGCGGCGAAAATGATCAGCGGAACAATAAAAGGAACGGACGCACATGGCGCGCGGCCTCATCAAGGGAAAAATGCCATTGAAGTCGGGGCTTCATTAGTCAGCGGTCTGCAGTCCATTCATTGTAATCCGGTGATTTCCCATACTGCAAAGATGACGATGTTTCAGGCGGGAGGCGACTCTGCGAATATTATTCCGGGGAACGCAAAGTTCAGTCTGGATTTACGTGCGCAAGAAAACAGTGTGATGGAAGAACTGTATGAAAAGGTGGAGCGGGTCATCCGCGCTGTCGCCGGACAGTATGATGTGCAAATTGATTATGAAGTGATGGCCGAAATGGTGGCGGCGGAAGTAGATTCAGATGCCGAAGAGCTGATGGCGCAGGCGATCACCAAAGTAGTTGGCGAAGAGCGGATGATTCGCACGATCGTTACGCCGGGGGGAGAAGATTTTCATTTTTACTCGGTGCACCGTCCGTCGGTCAAAAGTACAATGCTGGGGCTTGGCTGCGGCTTAACGCCGGGGCTTCATCATCCGCAAATGACCTTTAATCAGGATGCGCTGGCAACGGGTGTTGAAATCCTGACTGCAGCCATTGAATTAGCATTCCAATCCAGAAAATAGGGGGTGACGTTATGACGACCGGCATACAGATCAGAAAAGTGACGGCTGTTGAAGAGATTCTCAAAATGCAGAAACTGGAAAGGCAAATCTGGGGTATGGAGCCGATCCCTGTCCACCAAACCATTACGGCAGTGAAAAACGGCGGGCTGATTGTTGGTGCATTCCTTAAAGAGCGGATGATCGGTTATTCATACAGCTTCGCAGGGTTTACAGATGGGCAAGTATATTTGTGCTCTCATATGCTGGCGGTGGATCGGGAGTTTCAGCTGATGGGAATTGGCAAGCAGCTGAAAGATGAACAGCTCCGTCTGGCGAGGGAAATGGGCTATCAATTGATCGTCTGGACATTCGATCCGCTGGAAAGCCGCAATGCCTATTTAAATACTTCCAAACTGTACGGCGTGTGCTATGACTATATTGTTAATTGTTATGGTGAAATGGATGACGGTCTGAATAAAGGCCTGCCCACTGACCGTTTTCAAGTGGCGTGGTGGATTGACAGTCCGCGTGTTTTGGATCAGTGGCAGCCTGTGAATGTTGTGTACAGCTGTCCTTTTTATACGGACTTACACAGTGACTCGCATCCTGTTCTCCATATGCCGCAATCAGATGAATGGTTAGTGGCAGACGCGATCGAAGTTCCTGTTCCTAAACATATTCAATTAATAAAAAATGAAGATCCTGAACTGGCTTATGAATGGCGGATGCATACGAGAAAAGTATTTCAGCAGCTGTGTGCGGAAGGATTCGCACTAATCGATGTGCGCAGAACGGAAGAATCTGTGCAATATTACCGTTTCTGCAAGCGGTCAATTATTCCATTGCAGAATGAAAGGAGCGTATCCAATGAAAATTAATACAATTACAATTCGCAGAATGAATATGACGATGAAACATCCCTTCACCACGAGTTTTGGAACGATTCAGCAGAAGGACTTCCTGCTGGCGACAGTGGAAGATCTTGACGGACATGAAGGATGGGGAGAGTCGGTTGCATTTACTGCACCGTGGTACAGTGAAGAAACGACAGAAACGACCATTCATATGCTTCGTGATTTTTTGATACCGGCAATTCTTGGGAAGACCATCGGACATCCTGATGAGGTGAGCAGTTATTTTGCATCTGTCCGGAAAAACAATATGGCCAAAGCAACGATTGAAGGGGCTGTATGGGATTTGTACGCCAAACATCACCAGATGACACTTGCTGCGGCGCTTGGCGGAAAGCAGGAACGGATAGAAGTGGGGATCAGCATCGGCATTGAAGAGAATGTGGAAGATCTGCTGGAAACTATCAAAGGGTTTATTAAAGAAGGATATAAGCGCATTAAAGTCAAAATTAAACCGGGCTATGATGTGGAAGTCATTCGTGCGATACGGGAAGTATTTCCAGACATTCCGCTCATGGCAGATGCGAACTCAGCCTATACACTTGATGATACGGAAATGCTGAAAGAACTGGATCAATTCAACCTGATGATGATTGAACAGCCGCTTGCATCAGATGACATTATTGACCACGCCAAATTGCAGCAACAAATACAGACGCCGATCTGTCTCGATGAAAGTATCCATTCATTGGAAGACGCGCGCAAAGCGGTGGAGCTTGGCAGCTGTAAAATCATCAATGTTAAAATCGGCAGGGTAGGCGGTCTGACGGAAGCGAAGAAGATCCACGATTACTGTGCGTCAAAAGGTATAGATGTGTGGTGCGGCGGCATGCTGGAATCGGGAATTGGACGGGCGCAAAACGTAGCCCTTACCACGCTGCCGAATTTCACGCTCCCGGGCGATACGGCAGGCTCTTCACGCTACTGGGAACAGGATATTATCCTCCCCGAGGTCGTAGCGGAAGATGGGTATATTACTGTCCCGGAACAAGATGGCATCGGTTATCAACCAGATATGGACGCAATCGACCGTTTTACAGTGGACAAATGGGTATTTTCAGCTGAATAAATATTCAGTATTGTTATTTTATAATGATTTGTGCTAGACTCTTAGTAATCGAATATGTTTCCTTCGGGGCAGGGTGTAACTCCCTACCGGCGGTGATGAGCTGAAAAGCTCTTAGTCCGTGACCCGGACGCTTTGTGAAAAGCGGAAGGTGGATTTGGTGAAACTCCAAAGCCGACAGTTAAAGTCTGGATGAGAGAAGGAACAATGCGTTTATACTGCACGTGATGATTTTTCATCACTGTTTATAACGTTTATTTTGTCATGACTTCAAGCCCCGCATAATTAGTTTGCGGGGCTTTTTGTATGCGGAATTGTCACTAGAGGAATACAGCAGTTGGAGTGTTGTGCAGTGGGTCAAAAATATATGGAAATCGCTTTGTCGCTCGCAGAAAACGTGGTGGGTCAGACTTCGCCCAACCCTCCGGTAGGCTCTGTCGTTGTAAAAGACGGCCGAATTATCGGAATGGGTGCGCATCTGCAGGCGGGAGAGCGTCATGCAGAGCGGGTGGCACTTGATATGGCAGGTGCGAAGGCGCAAGGAGCAGATTTATACGTAACGCTCGAGCCTTGTTCGCATACCGGCAAGACATCACCATGTGCTGACGCTGTGATTCAGGCGGGTATCCGCCATGTCTATATAGCCATAACGGATCCAAACCCGCTCGTTGCAGGACAGGGCATCGCAAAATTGCGTACAGCCGGAGTAGAAGTAACAACGGACCTTTGTCTGGAACAGGCACAAAGATTATATGAACCATTTTTTCATTTTATTCGAACAAAAACACCTCATGTGACAATGAAAACAGCTATGACAGCAGACGGTAAGATTGCAACTTCAACAGGTGACAGCAAATGGGTGACGAGTGAGCAGGCACGGCTCGACGTTCATCGGCTTCGCCATACGCAAGACGCAATTTTAGTAGGTATTCAAACGCTTCTTCACGATAACCCCCTTCTCACCACCAGACTGCCCCAAGGTGGAAAACATCCTATTCGAGTTATTTTAGATACATCTTTACGAACACCCGAACATAGTCAGGTTATTCAAAACGACGAGGCACCTACATGGATTTTTTGCGGGAGCCACGCGGAAAGCACGCGTGAAGCACTTCTTGCTAAGCCGCATGTCGAAATCATTCGTATGTCCGGCCCGAAACTGACAGTAGAAGAAGTTTTGCTGGAACTGGGAAAACACGGCATCATGACACTGCTTGTAGAAGGCGGTGCGGCAATTAATTCTTCATTCGTTACAGCGCGTGCAATTCAGAAAGTCATTTGCTATATTGCACCGAAATTGCTTGGCGGCATCAGTTCGCTGACTCCTATCGGCGGATTGGATCCAAAGCTGATGAATGATGCATTTCCGCTGCAATTCGAAAGTGTGGAAATGGTCGGTCCTGACATTAAAATCATAGCGGTACCGAAAGAGAGTGATTGAGCAATGTTCACAGGAATTATCGAAGAGATTGGCACTGTCAAACATATACAGCCTGGTGCCCAATCGATGACGCTGACGATCGGTGCATCGACCGTACTGACAGATGTGCAGCTAGGTGACAGTATTGCGGTCAACGGCGTTTGCCTGACAGTCAAACACTTTACTAAAGACCAGTTTGCAGCAGACGTTATGCCGGAAACTATGGCATCCACATCATTGCGGCAATTGTCCGCAGGAAGTCCGGTCAATCTGGAGCGTGCACTTGCAGCGAACGGGAGATTAGGCGGTCATTTTGTGACGGGCCACGTAGACGGCGTCGCCATCATTCGGGAAAAACGCACGGTCGATAATGCGTTATATATACGATTGGCGCTGCCGGAACAATACGGGCAGTACCTATTGACTAAAGGCTCCATTGCGTTGGATGGGACGTCATTGACAATTTTTGAAGTAAAAGATACGGACATCACAATTTCTTTAATTCCGCACTCACAGGAAATGACTGTCATCGCGAAAAAACAGGCAGGGGACACGGTTAATTTTGAATGCGATATGCTTGCGAAGTATGTGGAGAACATGCTGCAGAAAAGACAGGACAGCGGTCAGACGATGACGAAAGATTTTTTACAACAGCACGGATTCATGTAAAGGAGTGAAAGAGGATGTTTCATACAATTGAAGAAGCGTTAGAAGATTTACGGCAGGGGAAAGTGGTTATTGTAGTAGATGATGAAGACCGTGAGAACGAAGGGGACTTTGTGGCACTGGCTGACGGGGTCACTCCTGAAATCATTAATTTCATGGCAACGAAGGGCCGCGGATTGATTTGTGTGCCGGTGACAGAACAAAAAGCTGCACAACTTGGTTTACAGATGATGACTGATCATAATACGGATTCACACGGCACGGCGTTCACGATCAGTATCGATCACTGCACTACACATACGGGCATCAGTGCATTTGAACGGGCGGATACCATTGTAAAAATGATGGAACCTGATGCAGCAGCCGGTGAATTCAAGCGTCCGGGACATATTTTCCCGCTCGTTGCAAAGTCAGGCGGCGTGCTTGAACGTACAGGGCATACGGAAGCTGCGGTAGACTTGGCAAGGCTTGCAGGCAGTGCGCCGGCGGGTGTAATTTGTGAAATTATGAGTGAAGACGGAACGATGGCAAGAGTTCCCGAACTGCGTAAGATGGCTGAAGAGCTTGATGTAAAATTAATTACAATTCAGGATTTGATCCATTATCGTCTGCAGCGGGAACAGCTGGTTATGCGTGAAGCGGAGATTAAGCTGCCGACGGACTTCGGAGAGTTTCGCATGGCGGGCTATACAGAAACGCTTACCGGCAAGGAACATGTGGCGCTGGTCAAAGGTGACGTCACGACGGATGAACCGGTTTTAGTAAGAGTTCATTCAGAATGTCTGACGGGTGATGTGTTTGGCTCTTGCCGCTGTGACTGCGGACCGCAGCTTCAGGCGGCGCTATCGCAGATCGAACAGGAAGGGCGCGGCGTTTTATTGTATATGCGCCAAGAGGGCAGAGGGATCGGTTTAATCAATAAACTGAAAGCCTATGAACTGCAAGAACAAGGGTATGATACGGTCGAAGCCAATGAAAAGCTCGGCTTTGCGGCAGATTTACGGGATTATGGCATTGGCGCACAGATACTTCGGGAACTCGGTATTCGTCAGATGCGCTTATTGACGAATAATCCGAAGAAAATCGCGGGCTTGAAAGGGTATGAACTCGAAGTGGTGGAACGAGTGCCGATTCAGCTGCCTTTTAATGAAGCAAATGAAAAATATTTGCATACAAAAGCGGAGAAACTTGGTCATTTACTAACGATATGAGGAGAGATGGAACGTGGGTAATTTATTTGAGGGACATTTAGTAGGTACAGGGCTAAAAGTAGGGATTGTTGTAGGACGGTTTAATGAATTCATCACGGGAAAGTTGCTGTCAGGCGCACAGGATGCATTTAAACGTCATGGTGTGATTGAAGCGGATGTGGACATCGCATGGGTGCCCGGCGCATTTGAAATCCCGCTGATCGCGAAGAAAATGGCAGACTCTAAAAAGTATGACGCGGTTATCACGCTTGGCACAGTCATCCGGGGCGCGACTCCGCATTTCGACTTTGTCTGTAGTGAAGCGGCAAAAGGGGTAGCGCAGGCAAGCATGCAATCCGGTATACCGGTAATTTTCGGTGTTCTGACAACAGATACAATTGAGCAATCCATCGAGCGTGCAGGCACGAAAGCTGGCAACAAAGGCTGGGATGCGGCGGTGTCCGCTATTGAGATGGCGAACCTGACGAAGCAGTTCAGCTGATAAGTAAATAGAAAAGGCAGCCCGAGAAGTAATTTGACTTCAAAGGGCTGCCTTTTTACTGGTTATGCGTACAAAAAAACTGTCCGGGAAATCACGCTGATTCCCCGGACAGTCCTATTATTTCACTGCTGCTGCAGCTAAACGCTCGCGTGCCTGTTCCGTCGCAATGACCATATGCTTCAATGCTGCGACCGTCTCTTCACGTTTTCTGGTTTTCAGTCCGCAGTCGGGATTGATCCAGAACTGTGAAGGCTCGAGTACTTCAAGTCCTTTGTTGATGATCTCCGTCATCTCTTCGACGGCAGGAACCCGCGGGCTGTGGATGTCGTAAACACCAAGACCGATGCCTTTGTCATAGTGATAGTCAGTAAATGCTTCCACCAAGTCACCGTGGCTGCGTGAAGTTTCAATCGATATGACGTCTGCGTCAAGTGCGCTGATGGCTTCGATGAAATGGTTGAAATCACAGTAGCACATATGCGTATGAATTTGCGTCGTATCTTCTACAGAAGCAGTGGATACACGGAATGCATTGACAGCCCAGTCTAGGTAATGTTTCCACTCGGATTGCTTTAGTGGAAGACCTTCACGAAGTGCCGGTTCATCCACCTGGATCATATGAATGCCTGCTGCTTCAAGTGATTCGATTTCTTTTCGCAGGGCAAGGGCAATTTGATTTGCCACTTCCTCGCGCGATAAATCATCGCGAACGAATGACCAGTTCAAGATCGTGACAGGTCCGGTCAGCATTCCTTTCACCTCGTGGTCCGTCAGAGATTTTGCATAGACAGATTCCTCAACCGTCATAGGGGCAGTGAAAGCGACGTCTCCAAAAATGATCGGCGGTTTGACGCAGCGGGAACCGTACGACTGCACCCATGCCTTTTCTGTGAAAACGAAGCCATCGAGCTTTTCACCGAAATATTCGACCATGTCCGTACGCTCGAATTCACCGTGAACCAAAACATCCAGCCCCAGATCCTCCTGAATATCAATCCACTCTTTAATCTCTGCATTCACGAAGTCTTTGTATTGCTGATCCGTAATTTCACCTTTTCTCCACTTATTGCGTGTTGCACGAACTTCTTGTGTCTGAGGGAAACTGCCGATGGTTGTAGTTGGCAATAGCGGCAATTGGAATTTCTTCTGCTGCTTCACTTTGCGTTCGGCATATGGCAAATTACGCCTGCTGTCGGATAAAATACTGCCTGACGACGCGTCACGGACTTCTTTTCGGTTTCGTGCAGGAAGTGCATTGAAAGCTGTTAACGCTGCCTGACTTGCCTTGAAATCTCCCGTGACTTGTTCTTTGCCTCGTTGTAATGCTTCCTGAAGAATCTTGATTTCATTGACTTTCTCATCTGCAAACGCCAGTGCATGCAAGATAACAGCATCCAGATTTTGTTCAGAACGAGTTGTAACAGGCGAGTGGAGCAAACTGCAGGAAGGCTGAATCCACAAGTTTGCGGATGGAACATGTTGTTGAATCGTTTCCGTCAGCGTCAATTTTGCCTGCAAATCAGAGCGCCAGACATTCCGGCCGTCTATAATACCCGCGGCCAGTACTTTATTTTCAGGAAAACCGTACTGTTTGATGTTCTGCAGATTTTTTTCACAGCCATGGACAAAATCAAGTCCAATTCCTGCTACCGGCAGAGCGATTGTTTCTTCATAATGTTCCACGGAATCAAAGTACGTTTGCAATAAAATGTTCATTCCGTCGAGGTCTTTCGTGAGTTGTGAATAAATCTCGGTCACAGCTTTCATTTCATCACCTGAAATGGAAGTGCACAGAATAGGTTCGTCAATTTGTACCCATTGCACGCCTTCATCCTGAAGCTCCTTCAATACTTTTTGATAAAGTGGAAGTAACTGCAGAATAATTGAAGGTACGTCTTTGTCTTCATACCCTTTAGACAATTTCAGCAATGTGTAAGGTCCAAGAAGAACTGGTTTGCCGTCGATGCCGAGTTCCTTCTTTGCTTCGATGTAGGCGGCAAGCGGTTTGTTTTCTGTCAGTTCAAAGCGCTGTCCTTCATATTCCGGCACGATGTAGTGATAGTTCGTATTGAACCACTTTGTCATTTCAGAAGCGACAGCTTCGTCGTTGCCGCGCGCTATTGAGAAATACGTAGAAGTGGATACAGGTCCGCCTTTCCAATGAAAGCGGGAAGGGATAATTCCGAACATGGCTGATGTATCCAGTACGCGGTCATACAATGTGAAATCACCAACGGCGATCCAATCAATGCCCGCATCTTTCTGCTTCTTTAAATTTGCCAGACGGATTTCCTTTGTTGTACGAAGAAGTTCCTCTTCTGAAATTTTCTTCGCCCAAAATGCTTCGAGTGCACGTTTCCACTCGCGATTATCACCTATGACGGGATATCCCGTGATACTGCTTTTGACCATTTGTTAATTCCCCCTTGAAGTTTTTTTCAATAAAAAAAACATTTCTCGGGGAAATGTTAGATTGTCACGCAAGTGTAAAATACAGGCATAAAAAAGCCTGCATTCCTAGACTGCGTGTGTCTAACACTTCCCTATTCACCGTAGGATGAAGCGTCATGAAAACGGGCAGGTATCTGGCTGGACGCAATAGCGTCTTCACAGTGGCGGGACCGCTCCAAAAGTAAGGATTCCCTTTTAAGAAATGAAATTGCTTCCATTTCACCCGGTTTTCAAACTATTCAATTTAGATGATTGCCTCTAAAGCTATCACAGAGAAAATAGGGTGTCAACTTTCATTTTTCATAAAATAAACAATTCTTATTTATTAACTTGGATAAAAGTGTGATTCAGCAAGATGCAAAGATGTCCAAGAGGAACTGTTATATAACTGATAAATATTGAAAAACGATTCCTTTCTTCGAGATGTGAAAATTTTCACAATTCAGTTGAAAGTTTTCTAGACTTTAGGTATGATAAGTACTAACACATCTTCGAATAGGAAGATCACTCATCATTCATACTTCAGAAATTGAAGATCGGCTATGGGGTACCGCCGGAAACTAATGATGAACAGTGTTCACCGCTGCATGTTATACAACAGAGTGGCGCAAAAAATCTTAAGGGGTGGCTTTATTCCATGACAAACTATGAAAAAGTAGGTAAATTGCAAGTCGCAACAGAACTAGTTAACTTCGTAAATGAAGAAGTTCTACCGGGCTTAGAAATCCAAAAAGATCAATTTTGGACAAACTTTGATTCGCTCATTCATGAACTTGCTCCTGAAAACAAAGCGCTGTTAGAGAAACGCAGTGAACTGCAAAATGCCATCAGCGAATGGCACCAGCAGAATAAGGGGCAAATTGATGCTGCTAAATATAAAGAATTTCTCGAAGAAATCGGCTATCTCGAGCCGGTTGCAGAAGATTTTCAAGTGACAACGTCTAATGTTGATAATGAAATTGCCAATCAGGCCGGCTCACAGCTCGTTGTTCCAATCGATAATGCACGTTATGCATTAAACGCAGCAAATGCAAGATGGGGAAGCTTGTATGATGCGCTGTACGGAACAGACGTAATCAGTGACGAAGACGGAGCACAGGCTGGAGCTGAATACAATCCAAAACGAGGCCAAAAAGTAATCGCTTTCGCGAAAAACTTACTTGACCAGGCGGCACCGCTTGCTGAAGGTTCTCATGCGGATGCAGCAGCTTATAAAATCGCAGACGGAACACTTCAAGTGACACTTGAAAACGGCAAGACAACTGCATTGCAGGATGAGTCCAAGCTGGCAGGCTATAATGGTTCAGAAGATGCGCCCGAAGCGGTATTGCTCGTAAACAATGGACTTCACATTGAAATTGCAATCGACCGTAACCATCCAATCGGAAAAGACGATAAAGCAGGCGTGAAAGATTTAGTTCTGGAAGCAGCTCTTTCTACGTTAATGGACTGCGAAGATTCCATTGCAGCGGTAGATGCTGAAGATAAAGTCGGTGTATACCGAAACTGGCTGGGACTGATGAAGGGTGATCTGGAAGCGTCATTTAAACGCGGAAATAAAACAGTTACCCGAAGAATGAATGCTGACCGAAAATATAAGACTGCAGATGGCAAAGAATTCACATTGCACGGCCGTTCATTAATGTTCGTGCGTAATGTTGGCCACTTAATGACAAACAATGCCATATTGGATGAAAACGGCAATGAAGTGCCTGAAGGAATTCTCGACGGCGTCATTACTTCACTAATTGCTACACACAATTTCAAGAGCGATACGGAATTCAAAAACTCCCGTCATGGCTCAATTTATATCGTTAAGCCAAAAATGCACAGCCCGGCAGAAGCGGCATTTGCCAACAAGTTATTCGACCGCATTGAAGATCTGTTAGGTCTTGAGCGCAACACAATCAAAATAGGTTTGATGGATGAAGAGCGCAGAATGTCTTTGAACCTGAAGTCTGCAATCAATGAAGTAAAAGAACGTATTGCATTCATCAATACAGGTTTCCTTGACCGTACAGGCGATGAAATTCATACATCGATGGAAGCTGGTCCGGTTATCCGAAAAGCAGATATGAAAGCTTCTAATTGGCTGTCTTCATATGAAGCTTCCAACGTGGCAGTAGGAATTAAAGCGGGTCTTCCGGGACATGCGCAAATCGGTAAAGGAATGTGGGCAATGCCGGATATGATGGCTGCTATGCTTGAGCAAAAAGTTGCTCATCCAAAAGCGGGGGCAAGCACAGCGTGGGTTCCGTCTCCGACAGCTGCAACTTTGCACGCTCTGCATTATCATGAAGTAAATGTAAAAGACGTACAGGCAGGAATCGACAGCTCCGTTGATTACCGTGATGGAATCCTTGAAATTCCATTAGCTCCTTCTGTTGACTGGACTCCGGAAGAAGTGCAGTCTGAACTGGATAACAACGCACAAGGGATTCTTGGCTACGTTGTACGCTGGATCGATCAGGGAGTAGGATGCTCTAAAGTTCCGGATATCAATGATGTGGGATTGATGGAAGACCGTGCAACATTGCGTATTTCCAGTCAGCATATTGCAAACTGGCTGCGTCATGGGATCTGTACAAAAGAGCAAGTTCAAGAAACGTTGGAACGTATGGCAAAAGTAGTTGACGGGCAAAATGCTGACGATGAGCTGTATCAGCCAATGGCACCAAACTATGATGATTCCATCGCTTTCCAGGCAGCTTGTGATCTGATTTTCAAAGGGGCAGAACAGCCGAGCGGATACACAGAGCCAATCTTGCACGCGCGCCGTATCGAAGCAAAAGCGAAAGCGAAACAAAAAGCAACAGTTCAAAACTAATGTATTTACAGACAGCCTCACTTCCTGACGGGAAGAGGGGCTGTCTTTTAGTCAGTATCAACTATCGTTTTCTCTAAAGAATCTGTAAATATGCTATACTAGCGGCAATGAGCGAAAGGGGAGGAAGGGCGATGCTAAAAAGAGATCAAACTGTATTTGTTTTGGTGGATGTACAAGGGAAACTCGCACAAATTGTAGAAGACAGTGAAGTGCTGCATGACAATCTGGAGAAACTGATCAAAGGTCTGCAAGTGATGAACATCCCAATTCTTTGGCTTGAACAATACCCGGATGGCCTGGGACCGACAACTGAATCCTTGGCAAGTCTTCTTGAAGGCCAGAAGCCGATTGCGAAAATGACATTCAGCGGGGCGCGCAATGAAGAGTTCATGAAACAATTAAAAGACTTGGACCGCAAACAAATATTGATTGCGGGAATTGAAACGCATATTTGTGTTTATATGACCGCGGCAGATTTGGCAAAGCAGGACTATGAAGTAGAAGTTGTGACGGATGCAGTTACTTCCCGGACCGAAGATAATAAACGGATCGGCCTGCAGAAAATGAATGCGCTCGGGATTGCGGGAACATGCGTGGAAACCGCATTATACGAACTTCTCGGTGAAGCAGGCACGGAAGAGTTTAAGCAAGTATTAAAGGTGATTAAGTAAAAAACATCAAACCGAAAGTAAGTGTTACAGCAGTATACAGCATCGCATACAGCGGTGCTTTTTCTTTTTATTAAAGTTTTTTGTATATTATTGGTATAATACTGTTAAGAAGAAAGAGTGTAATGATTCTAAAATCAGACAACATTGTAAAATGATGCTGCCAGGCGTGATTGCCAACGGATACAACAGCTAGTAATGAAATTCAATCTAAATACACAAAGTTCACATTAATAAACTGTACAGGAGAGGAAATTTAGAGTTTGAAAGGAAGGATACGTTGGGAAAGGAGAATACATGCAAAAGAAGGACAATTCAAAAAGTCTCTTTCGCTGTAATAATGGGTTCCATGGCAATCCTGCTTTTATTACATGTGACAGGATTAGCGACCAAATTTTCTGTAGAAAGTTTGGAAGCATTTCAATTGGGAGGTATTATAATTTCGACTTTACTCCTTATCTCTTCATTTTTCTTTAAAGGGAAATGAAGAGGCAAAGCTGCCATTGTGTTAATCGTCAGCGGCTTTTCCTTTTCGGTAAATAAAAAGTGAGACAACCTGGTTAATAAACGTTCAACCAATGATTATATCTGAGTAAAGTAAATTGTTCCTGAATTGGGTGTGTTTGTGTGATAAGGACAATTCCGCAAACGGGCCATTTTGCGGAATTAAGGCTATATCTTGAAAGTACCTTCTAATGAAAAAGGGGGATGGGTATGAAAAGGATAGGTGTATTTACATTATTTATCGTATTGTGTTTTGCATTAGTTGGTTGTAATCAAGAAGAAACAATAAAAGCACCACAAGAAATACAATCAGTGATTCCACAAACTGAAGATGTTGAAGTAAAACCGTTTACAGTTGAGAAACGCGAAAGTGAAGACTATAAAAATATAAAAGAAGTTGTTAAACCTGATGAAATAAAGACTGTTGCAGAAATAATTGAAAACGCTGAATGGGAAGAGAACGTTGAAGTGGATATGGCATCTCCTCCTGAATATCGTTTTAGCTTGGGTTCGATTAACTATGCTATATGGGTGACTCCAAATAGAGATAGATTAGAGATAGATTAGAGATAATTGCTGAAAGTCAAGCAAAATATATCAAACTTCCAATAAAGGACTCAGAGATTTTATATAAGATAATTACTGAAAAAGAACTTTGAGATAGAAAGTAGAACTACCTTACGAAACGTATGATTTTAGAAGTGGAGTGGATTAATTTGGACTACTTACTAGAAATTCTCCTGTTTTTAATTGGCTTTTCTTTGTTGATAATGATTGTACAAAGCTTAATTGACCGTACATTAAAGCAAAATGGATATCTGCATAAATATAGATTTGACGGAGGTAAAAGATGCGAAAAGTTTATCTAGATAGAACAGAATTAACTGGGGCCATAACTGTATTTTTAAAAGAAACTGAGATTATATCAGCAGGTACAACAATTTATTCTATGAGTGTTTATGATAGAAATGAGGAGTATCAAAAATATGCTAACGATTATATTCCACATTTAGAATTTTATACGGTTCCACATGTAGATATTATGGCAAAAGATAGTAAAGGTGGATTTATCGGAACCGTTGGACAACAATGTGACCTAGAAAGTGACGCACCACTCTGTTATATCAATAAGGATTTAGAATGCTTGCTAATCTCTGAAAACGGAGAAGGTTTTCTGAGTAATATAGAATCATGGCAAGACAACTTGAAACCCTATGATAAAATTACCGTTTATCGTTCGAAAGCAGAAGCAGAAATGGAACTAGAATTTATCGATTTGTCTGAGATAGAAATAGATGAAGTTAATCTATAAATTTTAATGAGCAATATAAATAAAATAGTATCTCTGGAATTGAACCTACACTAATGTCAGTAATTGAATATCCTTCTATAACCTCCATAAAGATACGCCTTGCGTTAGGTGCTTCAATTTCGTCAGGTTCTAATCGTAGAGTCTCCTTGTTCATTTTGTAGCCATAAGGCGGTACGCCAACCCACTTACCTTCTCTGGCACTTTGCAAGCGTCCTAAGTGCATTTTCTTAGACGTTTCTTTATACGCTGATTGGTTAAACATGCCTTTGATAACGGACATCATTTCACCCATGCTATCTGATGGGTTAATGATTCCGTCTAATCGGCTGTGAACAATCATATTATATTTCTCAAGTAGTTCAAATAACTCAAGCTGTTGCTTTAAATTTCGTGTTAATCGTGATAAATCCGTTATGACCAAAACGTAATATTTAGCTGATTCAATTTCCTTGATTAACTTTAAATATTCGATTCGTTCCTCATCGACGCTGAAAGCTATTTCTTCAAAGTAAGCAAAACTAAAATTATTACGTTCACAGTAGGACAATAATTCCTTTTTGTGTTTTTGTAAGTCCTCTAATTCTCCTCTTGATTTACGATTATAGACGATTGCCGAAAGTGTTTTAATTGCTGTTGTCATACGTGTCCACCTCTTATGAGATATGATATCTTAAATGTCCTTTCAGATATGGTAAGCGTCAAATAACCCACACCTATTATTCAGGTATGGGTTTGTTTATACTTTAGTTAAGATTTTATTTTGGGCTTTGACAATGTAATGGAATACTTGCTGACCATGGCAAGAGCTGATCTAATGCCTCTTTATTTGTTGTATCAATATTTGGCAACCGTTCAAATAGATACTTCAAATATTCAAATGGACTTAGTCCATTCTCCTTTGCCGTTTCTACAATACTATAAATAATAGCGCTCGACTTTGCACCTTTCGGTGAATGCCATTCCCTACATTTTTATAGTGCCATAAACAACTCTTATTGACGTTTAATTTAGTTTTATACTAGTGAAATGAACAGGTGACGCGTATGAATTGAGTTTCTTGTCAACACTAATCTGTATATAGAAAAAGAGATTGGGACGAAAAGTTGTTAACGATCTGTCCCCACCCAATTTTCCGACCATTTCTCCATTTCTCTCATAACGGGTTCTAAAGCGATCCCTTTTTCAGTTAACGAATATTCGATGCGAACGGGAGTTTCTGGAAATACATCTCGCTTTATAATTCCCTCGTTTTCCAAATCCTTTAACCTCTCCGACAGGACTCTGCCACTTACACCGATCGATGATTCGATCGTGCAAAAACGTTGTGGACCAGGTAGAAGATGGTAAATAATGAGACCCGTCCACTTTTGGCTTAAATAACCTAAAGCTTTTTCAAATCTTGGACAAATCAACTTCTCCATTTTAATCAACTCCTTACTTAATAGTATACATGGTTATTAATAGTAATCAAATTACTTTTCATCTGATTTTTTCTTGACTATCATAATGTGTCGATGTATAGTTACTTACATAAGGTAACTAACTAACTACTAATTCATATTAATTAATCTACTAGGAGGAAACATAAAAATGAACTTTCATCGTGAACCGATCACATTCGTCGGTCAAGTCAATTTAAAGGTACAAAATATAGAGCGTGCATTAGCGTTTTATCAAGAAATAATCGGCTTTAAAGTATTGGAAAAAACGGAACGAAAAGTTCATTTAACTGCGGATGGAAAGACCGTTTTATTATCAATCGAACAGCCGGAAAACGTTCTTCCAAAGCAAGGAAGAACAACGGGGCTCTATCACTTTGCATTACTTCTACCTGAACGATCTGACTTAGCCAAAATCGTGCAGCATTTTATAGAAAATCGTTTCCAGATTGGATCAGCAGATCACCTTGTCAGTGAAGCTCTTTATTTATCCGATCCAGATGGGAATGGAATTGAGATCTATGTAGACCGTCATCCATCAAAATGGGATTGGGATAAAGGTGAAGTTGCAATGGCAAATGATCCAATCAATTTTCCTGAGCTATTATCTGGCGTAAAACCACATACATGGAATGGTCTTCCGGCAGGCACGGTGATGGGGCATATTCATTTACATGTATCCGAACTAAAAACGACAGAAGAGTTTTACACGAAAGGGCTGGGGTTAGAGGTAGTGAACCGCTATGGTAATCAGGCGCTATTTCTTTCGGACGGTAAGTACCACCACCATATCGCTTTAAATACGTGGAACGGTGTAGGCGCACCTAAACCGTTTCCTAATAGTGCTGGACTAGAATCATTTACTTTAATGCTTCCTAATGAAGAAAAGAAACATAAAATGATCGCTCAGTTGAAGAGCATCGGCGCAACTGTTATGGAAGAAAACGGTTCAGTGATTGCGATCGATCCTTCTGGAAATCGTATTCAATTAAGAGTCTAAAAGTAGAAGAGGAAAAATACGATTATGACTAAAAAAGAACAGTCTGAAAATCCAGGGATTGAAATTGGTCTATATACACTTGGAGATATAGGAGTAGATCCGGTTACCGGAAAAACAATTAGTGCAGGGCAAAGAACGAAGGAGATTATCGAAGCGGCCAAACTCGCTGATGAGGCCGGTTTGGACATCTTTGGTGTAGGTGAACATCATCGATTAGATTATGCTACTTCCTCGCCGGCGGTTGTCTTAGCTGCCATAGCTCAGGTGACGAAACGAATTAAATTGACAAGTGCTACGTCAGTATTAAGTACGATCGATCCTGTTCGTTTATTCGAAGACTTTGCAACTTTGGATTTACTTTCGGATGGACGTGCGGAAATTATTGCGGGTCGTGGCGCATTTATAGAATCGTTCCCACTTTTCGGTTATGACACAAATGACTATGATGCATTATTCACTGAAAACCTCGACTTACTTTTAAAGCTTAACGAAAACGAGAGAATTACTTGGAATGGTCACTTTCGTTCGCCATTAAGGAATGCTGAAATTGCACCTCGCCCTTATCAGAAGGAGTTACGGATATGGGGTGGTGTTGTGGGAACGCCAGAAAGTGCAGCCCGCGCTGGCAGGTTAGGTATTGGGATGGCATTAGTGATCCTCAGCGGTGATCCTAAACGATTTAAGCCATTAGTTGATCTGTACCGTCAAGTTGGCATCGGGGCTGGATATGCTCCAGAAGATTTAAAGGTCGGTATAACAGGTCATGGGTACTTTTCAAAGACAACTCAACAAGCAAAGGATGAGTTTTATCCTTATTATTCGAATTACTGGTCATATGTTAATGAACAACGTGGGATGAGCGGAAGAAGGTTATCGCGTGCAGATTTTGAACAAATGACAGCTCCTGATACTGCATTATTCGTAGGCAGTCCGCAACAAATCATAGAGAAAATCCTTCATCAATATGAACTTTTTGGACATCAACGTTTGATGGCACAGATTGATATAGGTGGTATACCGTTTAAAAAAGTAGCTGAAGGTATTGAGTTATTAGCTACAGAGATTGCTCCAATCGTTCGGAAAGAAACAAGAAGGTAAATTCGCACTGTAAAAAGCATAGGTGGTGTAAGTCATGGGTTTTTTAGAAAAATTATTTGGAAGAACACACAAGGAGGAAGACAAAATGACAAATGAAAAATTAAACATTGGAATTATTTTGGGGAGTACAAGACAAGGGAGAGTAAGTCCACAAGTTGGAGAGTGGGTAAAGGGTATTGCTGACTAACGTGGAGATGCAAATTATGAAATTGTAGATATTGCAGACTTTGAATTACCTTTTTTAGGAACAACTGACGGAACAGAACCAGGAATTACAGCTTGGAATGAAAAACTGGCTAGCTTGGATGGATTTGTATTCATCGTTCAAGAATACAATCATAGCATTTCAGGTGCATTAAAAAATGCTCTTGATTTTGCCAGAGAAGCATGGCATAACAAAGCTGCTGGTTTTGTCAGTTATGGTTCTACTGGCGGAGCCCGTGCAACGGAACATTTACGTGGTATATGTGGCGAGCTAAAAATTGCTGATGTCCGCACACATCCAACTTTATCTTTATTTACTGAATTTGAAAATGGCACTGATTTTAAACCTCAAGCCCTACATGATGAAAATATCTATATGATGCTTAATGAGGTTGTAGAATGGAGTAGTGCGTTAAAAACAGTAAGATCATAAACAGAAAGAGTAGAAATACGAATGTTTAGCTGAAATTCTATCCAATAAAATTTAATAAACAGAAATAAAGGAGAATATAAAATGGGAAAAAATTATGAATTGAGTTTGTTGTTACTTCGTGTCGTTCTAGGGGTTACGTTTCTTATTCATGGGATTGCTAAATTTCAAATGGGTCTTGGTAATGTAGCGGGTTGGTTTGAAAGTATTGGTATTATGGGCAGCTTAGGTTATGTTGTAGCGTTCATTGAATTAATCGGAGGAATCGCTTTAATTGTTGGGTTTGGAACGAGAATCGTATCAGGTTTAATTGCGATCGTATTACTTGGCGCTATTTTTAAAGTAAAATTATCTCTCGGTTTCATGGGTGCTGAAGCGGCAGGTTATGAATTAGATGTAGCGTTATTAACGATGGCGGTTGTACTTGTCATTAGCGGAAGTCAGTTATTATCAGTGGATCGTAAAATGTTCCAGTCTTCAAAAGACTAGATTGATCGTGACCGGTTAGATTCCTGTTGAAGGTAGATACAATTCGAATAAGGAAACGTTTCACAGCTAGCACAAAAAAAATCTGGGCGCACATACTCCAAGGCTATTTTGATGAAACGATATAAAATTTTAGATTGTTTTTAATGTGCGATGTGGACAAAATAAATTTGAAGCTGGAGGAATAAGATCATGAATATTGCAGTTATTGGAGCAAGCGGAAAAGCAGGAAATTTTATTATGGAAGAAGCAATTAATCGGGGACACCATGTCACAGCAGTTGTAAGAGATGCGTCAAAACTTAAGGGCAAGAATGTGACGGTTATTGAAAAAAACATATTGGAACTTACGACGGATGATGTCAAACCATTTGATGTTGTCGTAAATGCCTTCGGTGCTCCACTTGGCGAAGAACAACCACATGTGGATGCAGGTCATACTTTAATTGAGGCGCTTCAAGGAACAAATACAAGAGCAATCATTGTAGGTGGAGCTGGAAGCCTTTATGTTGACGAAAACAAAACCGTTCAGGTCATCGATACACCTGATTTTCCTGATTTCATTAAACCAACAGCAAAAGGACAAGCACGTAACTTGCAAGAATTACGAGAAACAACAGATATGTCATGGACATTTATTAGCCCGTCTGCCGTATTTGATCCGGAAGGGAAGAGAACGGGATCATATGAGTCAGGAAAAGACTACCTTCTCGTTAATTCGAAAGGCGAAAGTTACATCAGCTATGCTGACTACGCTATTGCCATAGTCGATGAGATTGAAAATCCGAAGCACGTGAATGAAAGATTTACTGTCGTTGGTGAATCTGAATAACAGACTAGACGTTCAGAAGAGTTAGTTGGGGAAGTGATTAAAGAAATTGATCGTACTTTCTGATAGTGAATCAACCATGGAAAGAGTGAATAGTATATTTCTAACGGGTTCACCATTCATTCTAATCTGTGCTCGCACAAGAAATAGCATAAAGAAAGGAGCGGAATCTTTCCGCTCCTTTTATAAGTATATCGCAGATTGGCACACACCATTTGCTGAGAATGATCTTAAAGCAGGTGGGAAATTCGTTTCAAGAATGGAAGCAAAAGATGGTAGTATGGGTTTCGATTTTGGTGGAATCTACGATGAAGTAAAATTACATGAGGGTATTTCTTATACCTTAGGAGATGGAAGAAAAGTAAACATTACCTTTAACGGTCAAAAAAATGAAACCGAAGTAATTGAGACGTTTGACGCTGAAACTACACATCCAATCGAGTTTCAACAACAGGGATGGCAGGCGATTTTAGATAATTTTAAACAATACGTAGAACAAACTAATAAGTAAAATGTAAGCGTCAAATAATGCCCACCTAGTTTTTCAGGTGGGCATTAGTGTATTCTTTATCTAACTTTAACAGGAATCCGGCATTCCTCCTGAATTGTCTGTGACCACGGAAGGAACTGGTCAAGTGCTTCCTGATCATCTAGGTCTATTTGTGGTAAATGTTCAAAGAGATAGGTTAAATAATTCATTGGGTTTAATTGATTCTCTTTGGCCGTTTCGACAATGCTATAGATGGTGGCACTGGCAGTTGCACCCTTCATTGATTGGGCAAATAGCCATGCTTTTCTTTCCATAACGAATGGTTTAATCGAACGTTCTGCTCGGTTATTATCGAGTTCAAGTCGCCCGTCTTTCATAAAAGCAATGAGTTTTGACCATTGGTTTAAACTATAATTGATAGCGACACCTAATTTGCTTTTAGGTGGAACTTGAGGGCGTTTGGATTTTAGCCACGCTAAATAGGCATCCAACACGGGTTGACTGCGTTTTTGACGTTCTTCTTGCCGTTGTTCGGGGCTACAGTTTTCAAATTCCTTTTCTATCTGTTTTTCAACTTTAAATAATTGCGTACAGAATTGAAGACCTTCAGCTGCGAGAGTCGTAGATTTATCTACATTGGCAGGTAAAGATTTGAGCGTTTCGTCATATTTTCTTCTAGCATGCGCCCAACAGACAACCAACTCCACGTCCTTCAAATCATGGTATCCCGCATAACCATCGACATGAAGATATCCCTCAAATCCCTTAAGAAATGCCTTCGGGTGCTTACTGTGGCGCGAAGTTTGATAGTCATATAAGATAATTGGTTCCACATTGTGACTAGATCGGTACAACCACATATAGGACTTGGAATTTGCCGCTTTTCCGGGTTCTGCTAAAACTTGAACTGTTGTTTCGTCTGCGTGCAGACGGTCAAGTTGAAGTAGTAACTCGTGCAAGCGATTGTAAAGCGGTGAGAGCCATTTCGTTGCACCATATACTACCCAGTTGGCAATCGTTTGGCGTGATAGAAAGACACCAAGACGTTCAAATTGTTTTTCAATTCGGTATAAGGGCATCCCTTCTACGTATTTTTGATTCATTATATATGCCATTGAAGAAGGTGATGCAAGACTTTTTGGAAAGACTGCCGCTGGCATTTTAGCTGTGACAATCGGTGTTTCTATTCCTTCCCGCTCACATTGACGGCAGCTGTAAATATGTTGAACGTGTTCAACGACTGTCACTTGAGCGGGAACGATTTTCAATTCGCGTCTCGTTTCTGTGCTCATTTCGTGAACTGTTTCGCCACAACACAAACAGACCTGCTCTTTATCAGGTAAACGATAATGGATCGTTTCCGTAGGCAGGTTTTCAAGTTTCGCATCTCGTTGTCCGATATACTTTTTTCGTTGATAAGTAATCGATTCAAGTGTGGGTTCTTCTATATTTTCATCTACTGACAGTTCAGCCTCGTTGAAGAGGAGAAGTTCGATTTGGTCTGGATTTGATTTTTCACTGGAAGTCCCAAATTTCTTTTGTTGGCTAAGTCGGAACTGTTCTTCCAACCATTTAATTTTTGCCTCTAGGACTTCTTTTTGTTTTTCTAAATCCACATTTTTCGCTGCGAGCTCTTCAATTGTTGCTTGTAGTTCAGTCGTATTTTTTTCCATGAGAATATATTAACACAAAGAGAGAAGACATGGGTTGTCAACTCTCTCTAAATGATAGATTTCGCATCAATCTTTGGATGGGCTTGTTTTTGTTCCATGGGAAGCCCGTCCAGTAACCAATTTAATTGCCGTTGGCTAATTTTTAGCGCACTTGCAGTTTTTTGATTAGGCCAATGGAACAGGCCTTCATCCAAACGGCGGTAGTACAACCAAAACCCATTATGATCCCAGTGCAGGATTTTTAATTTATCCCGTTTACGATTGCAGAAAACAAAGAGATTCGATGAAAAGGGATCTAGTTGAAAACTCAATTGAACAATTGCAGCTAATCCGTCAATCGATTTGCGCAAGTCCGTTGGACCGCAAGCCAAGTAAACTTGATCAATCGGGGATCTACTTAACATGATATTGGAGCATTGTAATCACTTCTTGAAAAAGTGCTCGATTAAAATCATCTTGGATCTCAATAGACACATTGCCTATATGGATACGAAGAGATGCGTTCGGCTCGGAGTGTGAGCTGGATTGATTGAGTGCAACCCATTGTGTTGTAGGTTGTTCATCGAAACTTGATTTTGAAGCAAGTTTTTTCATCCATTGATACATACTTTGAACTCCAATTTCGTTATGGTGACACCATGCTTTCACGTTTGGTTCGCCACTTGCCTTGTAGGCATCAATCCGTTGCTGCCATAGTTGTTTTCGTTCATCTGATGACATGGAAAAATAAAACCTCCTAACATTTGATGTTATTGTGATTATCGCAAAACATCGTAGATGTTAGAAGGTGTGGGTTATTTGACGCTTACAGTAAAATAATAAATGGCGGTATCTGTGGTTATTCAATACCCACAGATACCGCCATTTTTTAAATCAAATATTTATTAATTATGCTAACTACTGAATGCTGTAAATGATGGTATGTTAGAAAATGCCATCTAACTTGTAACGGGTTTGGTTCAGGAGTACAAAATATGAAAAGGTAGTATAAAAGGAATTTATCTAGGTTAAATATTTACATTCTCTGTTTTACTTGCCTGTTTTGCATGTATTTTTTTCATTGCATATCTTGCGATGGGCTGTGCAATCAGTAACTCGATCCAAATTGCCACCCCGAAGTTCCTAAACCAATTGTGAAAGAAGTTTTGAAAAGGCTCGATGCCTATTTTCCACATACCAACCCAAGGTCCTATTATTGACATGCAAACAGATAAGACTGTAACCGTCAAAAAGGTATTCAACAATATGTGGGCATTGAATCCATCCGTTCTAGTTGCGAATGTTGGCATTGCTTTACTAACTATCGGTTCAGCGACCAAAGTTACCAACAACACGATAATAACCCATAGGAGAGGGATAATCCGTAACGTTTCCAAATAATTTCCCGTGTTGAATCCTTGATCCAACATCATAATGATAGGAGCAATGGTGTTTACAGAAATAATCGATATAATCATCATAAATAGTATGCCTTCTCTTGGCGATTGAGGCAGTCGATTTTCTTTATGCATTTTGTTACCCTCCGAAATAAGTTTTCAGATGGTAGACGTATCATGTGACATATATTTTTGGTTGAATGAATTGACCAATATCTCTACACACTGTAATAATCATTTTATCGCATGTTTAGTGCAAAATAGAAGTACATAGTTTTGAAATGAAAAAGTACATAACATTGCAACGTAAGTTTCAATAAAAAAAGGCTTGCCAGCCTCTTCAAACTTCTCTACTGTATTGGTGTCGAATCAAAACCAGTGGAGGTTGAAAGGAATGCTGACAATGCCTGAAATTAATTGTATCAAACTAATGAGAAATCAGAAATCATTATCTATCAACAAGATATCTAAAACCTTAGGAATTAATTGGAGAACTGCTAAAAAGTATGCTGATGGTGATCTATTACCTAAAGAAGCAAAGAGAAAAAGATCGGGAATGATGTATAGAGAAAAATGGGGAGAAATTGTTGGAGATTGGCTTTGGGAAGATCAGAAGCTTAAAAGAAAAGATAGAAGAACTAATAAAGGAATTTTTAAGGCCTTGCAAGAGATGGGATTCGAGGGGTCCTATCGGACTGTTTCAAACTATATTCAAGAATGGCGTGAAGGAAGAGAAGACCTGGAGGATGAAACGAAAGACAAAAGCTATGAGAGACTCATCCATCCCCCTGCTGAGGCACAATTAGATTTCGGATTGATGCAAGCTGTGCAGGATGGAAAATACCGAGATGTTCATTGTTTGGTTATGACGCTTCCTTTTAGTAACAGTGCATTTGCCATCCCATTGCCAGCAGAAAATCAAGAGTGTCTTTTACACGGTATGAAACTTATCTTCGATCAACTTGGTGGTATTCCAAGAACAATCCGTATTGATAACATGAAAACTGCAGTGGTGAAACCAAGGAATAGAAATGAAGAGGCTGCTTTTACCCAAGAATTTTTACAGTTCGCCACTCATTATGGATTTGAACCACAAGCCTGTAATCCATATTCTGGTCACGAAAAAGGAAATGTAGAAAATAAGGTGGGATATGTTCGATATAACTTTATCACTCCGGCCCCTGTTATAGAGGACTTAGACCACTTGACAAAGCTACTGCAAGAGCAACTAACGACAGATCGACAACGTATTCACTATAAGAAGCAAGTTCCGTTACAAGAGTTACTGGAGGAGGAGCATCAATATCTTTTAGCATTACCTGAAGAAGAATATCCAGTATTCAAAGAGGAGAAAACAAAAGCGAATAAGTATGGAGAAATCACGTTAGATAAAACGAAGGTGTATGTTCCAAAAGGATATAATTACAGTCAATTATCCGTAGTGAAGTACTGGGATCGCTTTAAGGTGGTGTCTCCTCACGGAGAGCCGTTATATCAAGACAACCGACCCTATATGCATAAGAATCGCGAGATTCCTTGGCAATCCATCTTGAAAGCATGGTTGAGTAAACCACGGGCAGTAAGCTATTCACGTTATTCAGCTTATTTACCTGGTCGACTCTTTGAATATCTAAACATCTCTAATCTTTCGATTCGCAAAGAGCGTATTCAATGGATTATCGGGCTTTTAGCTACGTATGAAATGAATGAAATCAATAATCAATTCTACGAACTCTTAAGTGGTCAATCGGACGAGTTAAAAGAGCCAGATGCGCATCCCTATAACATTGATTGGAGCAAGTATGATCAGCTTCAGAGTGCTCCTCAGATTGAAGGTGAGGGGAAATGACCCAAGATTTACAGACCATGTGCAAAGCATTGCGCTTAGCGCACGTGCATGATGTTTATTCAGATATCCCATTTGAAAATTCTGCTCAATTTCTTGAAGCTTTATTAAAAAAAGAGCTGCAGTTACGGGAAGAAACGAAAGCCGAGAGATTGATTAAGAAAGCAAGATTTCTGCAAAAGAAGTCCCTTTCGGCATTTCAATGGAATGAACAGATTCATTTTCCCTCTCATATTGATTCGCAAGAATTATGTACGTTAAGTTTCATCAGGCGCAAAGAGAATGTCATTCTAACCGGTGCGCCCGGTACAGGAAAGACTCACTTAGCTACGGCCATTGGTTATGATGCGTGTAAAAGAGGGCTTGAAGTACGATTTTACCGGGTTTCAGATCTAGCAGAAGCATTGGAGAAATCCTGGCAGGAGGGAAAGTCAACGCAGTTTAGAGCGCGTTTTAAAAACGTAGACCTTATCATATTGGATGAAATGGGGTACATACCATTCAATAAGGAAGGGGCAGAACTCCTCTTTCAGCTGATTTCTGACTGGTACGAACAAAAAAGTTTAATCATCACATCAAACTTGGAATTTAGTCAGTGGAATCGCGTTTTTAGCGATTCTAGATTGACTGCAGCATTAGTAGATCGGGTGATACATCATGCCCATATATTGAATTTTACGGGAGATAGTTTTAGAGTAACAAACGCTTTATCACGTCAAAAATAATACTGAAATGAAGGCTGGCAAGCTTATGTATTTTACTTTGCATTCTTCTGCACTTTTATCTTGCAAAACACAATCGCATTCTTAAATGAATACCAGTCTTGTTTTTTTTAAAAATATGTGAGCAAAGTCTTAAATAGTCTTCCTCAATCGGGCGCGTTTACGGAATAATGGCTGGGCTACTATCGGGCCATTTTGTTATATAATATAAATAAGTGGTGAGGGAGAAAAGCTATGTTTAAAAGAAAAATCTACGTGGCACTTTTCACTTCGATTCTTGCCATAATTGGTTTGAATATACTGGAACCAGTGCCTTATCAAGATGGTGGGGTATTCCTTGGAATTGTAGTTTATTCGCTATACATAGTTCCCATAGTTTTCATATACGGAATTTCCCCCTCAGTTATTGCGGATAAATTAAGTGTTAAAGCAAAGAAGTTTCAAGAAGTTATCTCTCTAGGGTTCCACATTTTATTTGGTCTTTTGTTTATAATTCCTTACAGTATTTTTTATGAGTACAAACCTTTTGCAACGTTTAATTTCGTTGAGGTTGTTACGCATCCTATTCCCGTATTATGCTTTGTTTTTTCCGTTGTATTCTTTGTGATTGATAGATTTTTAAGAAAATGGGATAAGTCGGGAGAAACTGCTTACAGCTAACGGGCGCAGATTACTGAATAAATTTAGAAGCATATACTTAGTTGATCGGAGTGGAAGCCGGCGACTCCGGGAGGATCAGCGGGACAGGTGAAACACCTAGCGAGCGAAGCGAGGAGTGTGGTTCACCGCCCGCCCTCCGGAACGCGTCCGGCTGCAGCGCAGATCAACGGGTTGCAACCATTATCTCCGTTATCGGGCGCGATTGCAGCATATGATTTATTCGCACTCACTTAGTTGATCGGAGCGGAAGCCGGCGACTCTGGGAGGATCAGAGGGACAGGTGAAACACCCTGCGAGCGAAGCGAGGAGTGTGGTTCACCGCCCGCCCTCCAGAAAGCGTCCGGCTGCAGCGCAGATCAACGAGTTCCAACCGTTATCCCATCTATGGGCTATTTAACCGAATAACTCTTGGTGAAATGAATCCAATTTGTGAAAGGTGTTGTATTGGGAATGAGTAGTGCGAACACAGATGTTTTCAAGCAAGTTATTAAGAAACTCTGCGAAGTCAACAATATTTCGTCCAGAAAACCTGCATTTGAAACCATTGACAACATAGTGGTTATTAGTGTGAAAAATAATTTGAAAGATGGAGTCGAGTTAGATTGCTTTCATATTTTAAATTTAATCTACCAAATAATTACACCGTTAGGAATAAAATTTAATCAGCAATTATATCTGTATCCGAATTCAAAAAGAGTCGCTAGGATAACTGTAACTTTTAAAAAAGAGGACTATGATGTATTAAATATGAGATTGGAGAACGGTAACGTAGATGGCTGAAAAACTTTCTGCGATCTTTATCAACAAAGTCTTATAAAGCAATCGGGCGTTATTGTCGCATACGCTTTTTGTATTCACTTAGTTGATCGGAACGGAAACAGGCGACTGGGAGGATCAGAGGGACAGGTGAAACACCTTGCGAGCGAAGCGAGGGGTGTGGTCCACCGCCCTCCCTCCAGAAAGCGTCCGGCTGCAGCGCAGATCAACGGTTTCAAACCACTATCTAGCTATCGGGCGCGAAGATCACATAAGATTATCCCATAAACTGGGGATTGTATAGAACTGAGGAATGTAAATGAAGTTATTTAAACGAATGAATAAAATAGAACTATTACATAGTAAAAGAGCAGCATTACTTGGCTTCTTTACATATATGCTCATAACAGCCATTAATTATTTCTCTTACCTGTTAATCAACAAAGATTTATTCTCGCCGCCTATCATCTTCTGGAGCGGAATAGCCGTATTCTTTGGATATGATACATTTTTGAATCTAAAAGAAAAAAGGGGGGACCAAGATTCAGACGGCTGAATATATCCTTGCTGTATAAAAGATCTATAGCAGCTGTATAATTCTCGAAATAAAATTAATGAATCCATGCTGATTCAGCAATTGGCCAAGTAATGCAGAAAGAGGTTATTCCCTCACAATTG
This sequence comes from Sporosarcina sp. P37, assembly GCF_002109365.1. Lineage (NCBI taxonomy): Bacteria > Bacillati > Bacillota > Bacilli > Caryophanales > Caryophanaceae > Sporosarcina > Sporosarcina sp. P37. The sequence goes on along the minus strand of NZ_CP015349.1, from coordinate 707,189 downwards.
ACACGATCAGCCCAATGGTATATAATTATCTCGAATTCGAGATAAAAAGGAGTAAATCATGGATACTAAAAATACAGAACTATACGAAGAGGATTTGTCCCTAAAAGCATTTATCGTATTAACCCGTGCGTTGCAATCCATTAAAGCGCGCGTGGAAGAAGATATAAAACAATTCAAGTTAAATCCTACAGAGTTCGCTGTGCTGGAATTAGTTTACAGCAAAGGCGATCAGCCGATTCAAAAAATTGGTGAGAAGGTATTGATTGCGAGCAGCAGTATCACCTATGTCGTGGATAAGTTAGAAAAGAAAAAGTTGGTAAAAAGAAAACCTTGTCCAAAAGACCGGCGTGTAACCCATGCTTCTATAACAGCAGAAGGGACCGAACTAATGGATGAAGTCTTTCCTAAGCACAAAAAAGCGATAAAAGAAATTTTTGGCGGGCTGGATATAAAAGAAAAAGAACAGCTCATTGAACAGCTGAAAAAACTGGGTTACCATGCACAAAACATGTGATTTTCGAAGATGTATGGAGTGGGCAATACGTTCAGAAGCTGTCAAAAGAGGTGTTAGCGGAAAGTCTATGGCAATTAACCGTTATCATCAAATGAAAACCGCGTAAAACCGAAGTTTTTATAACTTGGTTTTACGCGGTTTTTTTGAATTCAAGTACCGCTATTTATCTTACTGCCTGTGCTTTCAATTGAAATCCCTTCAAATATCTTGGATGAATTGAAATAGTGCAAGGCATTTTTAGTTACTCCCATTGTTCACGCTGAAGATCTTCAGCAATGAGCTGCAAATCATCCGCAGTAATTGTCAGTAATTCATAATTTGATGTGTCAGCTAATTGTTCAGCCATCTTCTTGAGGAATTTTGGCGAGCCTTCATTATCTTCGTCATACAGAAGTAATAAAGCATCGGAGTTCCGGAGCAAAAACTTGTTTTTCTCTACGAACTGCCAAGGTGCTTCATATGGTTTGTTTGTCAGACTTACTGTGTAATCAGCAAGAGCCAATATTTGTTCGTAGGTTTCCTGTTTTGTTTCGTTCCATTTTGCCTGCTGATCAAGAAACGGAGTAATGACAGCGTATTGTAAATGAGGATAATCTTCCTGCAGTTCCCAGACGCATTCAATCACCCACGTCTCCACGCCCAGCTGACCGCTGACGATGACCCATTCGAGTCCTTGATCGAGAAGCGGCAGAAGCTGGTCGGTCAATGCTTTCTTAATAATCGGAATACCCGGATGCTGGTCATTAAAAATTCCTAATTCATGGGCTTTATAACCGCTCACAAGCAGACGTTTCATCATTTCTGCCCGTCGATTGCCGCCTGCGCGAGCTTGGTGATGGTCATATCATCCATCGGGGGATTATGAAGGCCCGCACGCACATCACGATAATAACGCTGAAGCGGGTTGGATAACTCTAAACTCTTTGCACCAACAATACGCATTGCGAGATTAACGATTTCAATTGCGCTGTTCGTCACGATAGACTTAGCCACGCCCAATTCATTTTGCAAATGAACCCGGCGGGCCGGATTATCATAGATGCCGGCGATATCATACAGCAAATGGCGCGCTTTAATCAATTCCAGGTCCATTTTACCGATCTGCGTCTGGATACTGAAAAGGGATGCGATAGGTTCGTTCAGGCTGTTTGGCTGATAAGTTGAGGCAAACTGCACTGCATAATCACGCGCTGCCTGTGCGATGCCTAAGTAGCAGGAAGGGATATGTAAAATCCACCCGTTTTGCTTATCACCGCGCGGCGCGTCATTTACTTCCACCAGCTGATCAGGCGCAGCTTTTACTTGGTCCAGCACAAGTGTCTGGCTCTCTGTGCCGCGCATGGAAATCATGTGCCACGTTTCTTTAATAGAGAGACCTTCAGATTCGCGCGGGAGCAAAAAGAAGCCGACTTTCTGCTTTTCTTCAATCCAAACGGATACTAAGATATGAGTGAGAGCCGGTGCCATTGTTGTGAACGTTTTTTCACCTGTAATGACCCACCCGTCTGCTGTGCGCACTGCGTTTGTCTGCGGGCGGCCGCCGCGTGTCGGACTGCCGGTCTGTGCTTCGGTCACGGAACGGTTGACCAGAGCGCCTTGCTGAATGGCTTCACTGAATTGGGTCAATTGTTCTTCTGTCCATTTGCGGCTTTCATACAGTTCACCGACGACGCCCTGGTGCCAGCCAATCGCCAGTGCAGTGGCGCTGTCGAAACGTGCAATAGTCTCCTGAAATAAAACCATGTCCGTCACTGTAATGCCTGCCCCTCCGAATTCTTTTGGGAGTGTAAGCGCGGTATAGCCCATTTCTACAAGCTTTTTAATATTTTCTTTTGGGAATTTGGAGAGCCTGTCAGATTGTTCTGAGAAGCTGCTGAAAAACGGACCTGCCTCAGTCAATTCATTGACCCATCGGCGTTGAAAGTCCGTTGTGATAAAAAGTTCTGTCGACACGAGAAACACGTCCTAACTACTTCAGTCTTCTGTTACGTTTATATGCTGTTGCATGACAGATATATGTAAATGCGCAATAGCCCTTGAACATTTTCTTCAAGAGTCATGAAGTTCTAGTATACTAGAAAAACAATAAAATTACCATTCTGACGAAAGAAAAAAGTTATTGTAATATGCTGCTGAAAAGTATAGAAAAATGAAAAAGGAAACGGCAAGCGGTATTCGGCTTATTTTCAGGAGTTCTGTCAATACGGAGGAACAGAAGGGTCAAGACTGTCGATTTTGATCTAGAGCAAATTAGAAGAGTGTTCATTATTCTATCGTAACTTCAAAAAATAATTAAATGGACACACCTTAAAGTGGTGTCTTTGTAACCACGTAATATAATGAATTAATCGCTAGATAAGAACTATTGATCTATTTATTCGGGAGTCGATGGGAAATTCATAAAGGATATGCGTAAAGTTACATTTTTTATCTAATTGAGGAATGTCCTGTCCGAATATAAAAGTATTGGAGTATAATTGACGAGGGTTAGAAGTGTTGATATACACTTCAGTTGAATAAGGGGGATGGGCATTGTGAAGTTTACGGTAGGAAAAAAGCTGTGGCTTGGATTTATGAGTATTGTCATTATTATGATTGTCATTGGAACAGTGGGATTTTTGGCGATTAAGAAAGTTAATGAACAATACACTTTTTTAATCGAAGATCGGATGCATAAAGTGATATTACTCGAGCGGCAGAAAAGTGATCAGAATGACCTTGTGAAAAACATCAGGGGATACATGTTATATGGTTCTGAATCATACATAAATGAACTGAAGGAAATCAGTCAGCGTACGCATGAAAGATTAGACGAATTGGATATCATTCTCAATAGCAGTAAGATGAAAGAATTGCTATCTGAAACCCATGATGCTACAGAAGAATATGAAAAAGTATTGCAAAACATTATAGACGAAACAAAGGCAGGCAATGATGAACAGGCACTCAAAACGGGAACAAACGGCACTGCTTTCCAAGAAGTAATTTCCAAGAATCTTGACGCAATGATTAATTTTCAGCGTGAACAGCAAGAACAACTTGAGAAAGATGTAGCCAGTTATACAAGTTCCGCTGTCCTTATGATGGGTATATTGATTTTAATAGGAATTATTGCCAGCGTCGCGATAACAATTATCATCAGCGGTTTGATCAGACGCCCTGTCACGCAGATGACGAATGCGCTGGCAGAAGTGTCAGAAGGTAATTTTTCCATTGAGGAAGTAAAGATTAAAAATCGCGATGAAATCGGTGATATGTCTGTTGCGCTGAACCGAATGGTTGGAGATTTGCGCGGCATTATCGATCGTGCGAAACATTCCGCTTTGCAGCTTGCTGCGCAGTCAGAAGAGCTGTCAGCCAGTGCCGAAGAAAGTTTAGCTGCTTCAGAAATGGTGGCGGAAATTTCCGAGAAGAACTTGCAGACGAGTGAATCACAAGCGAATATCGTCAATCAATCCACTGTCTCAATGGGAGAGATGGTGACAGCGATTGACGTTATCACACATGACAATGAGGAAATGCTGAACTCATCTGAAGACGTCGCACGACTGGTGAAGGAAGGCTCTTCATTAATGGGTGAGACGAAGGATCAGATGACAAACATCAGTCAAACGATCGGTGATTCAATGGAAACAATCAATCAAATGGCAAAACATACGGAAAATATACGGAACGTTACATCGATGATTACTGCGATTGCTGAACAAACGAATCTGTTAGCGCTTAATGCTGCAATTGAAGCGGCTCGTGCAGGCGAGCATGGGAAAGGCTTTGCAGTTGTAGCCGAAGAAGTACGAAACCTTGCCGAACAGTCCAAACAATCTACACAAGAAATTGGCAGAATGATCGACACTATTATTGAAGATGTCACTAAAGTAGTGTCGAGCACTGGAGAAGGAAGAAAGCGTGTAGATGAAGGATTGGCTTTAACAGAAAAGACTAATTCTATTTTCATGGATATTGAACATGCGACATCAGATGTCAGTGAAAAAGTATCAACTGTTTCTGCAGCCATCGAAGAAATTCGGGCGATGACCGATGAAGTGACGGATGGAGCAAGACAAGTGGAAGAATTGGCCGTTCAGGCAGCAGCTGAAGCTCAATCTACAAGTGCGGCAACTGAACAGCAGCTGGCGGCCAACGAGGAAATTACATCCAGTTCCCAAACGCTTGCTCAACTGGCGGAAGAGCTGCAACATGATATGGGACGTTTTCAAGTGTGAGGACTAGGGAAAGAGCTGACTGCGATTATGCAGTCAGCTCTTTTTTAATGGAAAACGGGCGAACTCTTCATAGGAAGGCTGTTCATTTGGGTGAATCCTGAATAACGTAAATTCTTCTATTAACACAGGCACTGGGTCAATGAGCTTTTTTTCTAACTGCATCTTTTCTTTAGTCTTTCGTTTTTTCGCTATCGTAATATGCGGAACGAACCGGTCATCTCTTTCCAGCTCGAGTATCTTTTCCGTCCGCCTTGCAATCTGTGATTGTAAATCGCAAAGTGCGCTGGAGGATTGAACAGATAAATAGACGACGCGCGGTCCGGTAGATGATCCGAAAAATGATAGTCCTTTGACATACACTGTAAAGGATGTATGAGACTGTGAAATTTTACGCAAGGAAGACGTTAGCCATGATATTTTGGCTTCATCGAGTTCCCCAATATAGCGCATGGTCATGTGCAAATCTTTTTCGTGGGGAAGTACTTTGTATTTGTCATGCAGTTGGTATTCGCTGCGTAATTGCCTGACAACCCCGTGAATCGGATGAGAGATAGAGATGCCGATAAAATAATGTTGTGCCAATTCCAGCTCACCTCCTAATGAATAGTTTCCCTTACATTCAGAAAAATATGCCTGGAATGATAAAATAATTAACATATAGTGCATAGGACAGGGAACGGACTGACAAATCTCTTTGGTAATGTGTATAATAGAAGTGGGATATAACTGAACTATGAAAAACGAGAGAGGGGCTGTGCATATGATTAAAACGCTGATTTTTGATCTGGATGACACATTGATCTGGGATGCAAAAAGTATTTCAACAGCATTTCAGAAAACGTGCGAGTATGCAACTAAGAAAACTGGCGTCAACCCGGTTGAGCTTGAACGTGCTGTACGTCAAGAAGCAAGAGAACTGTATGCTACATATGAAACATATCCACATACGCAAAACATTGGAATCAATCCTTTTGAAGGGCTTTGGGGTGTTTTTGACGATGAGGGAGAAGAGTTTCAGAAGATGAAACAAATCGTTCCAGGTTACCAAAAAGACGCCTGGATCAGGGGTCTCAAGAAGTTGGGTATTGATGATGAAGCGTTCGGCAGGGAACTTGCAGAGGTGTTTCCGAGAGAGCGAAAGAACAGCCCGTATATATATGAAGAAACGTTTGAAGTGCTGGATCAGTTAAAAGAAAATTATCAATTGATTTTGCTGACAAACGGCTCGCCGAGTCTGCAGCAAATCAAGTTAACGATTTCACCTGAGATTCCTCTGTATTTTGATCATATCGTAGTTTCAGGCGCATTTGGAAAAGGAAAACCAGATGCAGCTATATTCCGGCATGTACTGGAATTATGCGGAATACAGGCTGATGAAGCACTGATGATCGGTGATAATCTGATGACCGATATCTTGGGATCGAGCCGTGTTGACATGAAAAATGTTTGGATAAATCGTGAAAATAAGCCGGCAAGCGACGAAGTGATACCGACATACGAAATTGATAATTTAAAAGGCCTGTTCCCGATATTGGATACATTAAAAAACCGATGAGAAAATTTCTCATCGGTTTTCATTCTGCTATACTGGATTCAGGCGGTTCATACAGACAGGAGGTGCGGCATGCTGGAGTATTGCTTGGTTTTTCTTGGGGCTGCGATTCCTTGGATTGAAATTATGATCGTCATTCCTTTAGGTATATTAAGAGGTTTGTCGCCTATGTGGGTGATGATTCTTTCGTTTGCAGGTAATATGCTGACCGTTCTTCTTTTAATTATCGGTTTCCAGCAGGTTAAAGACTGGATTGACCGCAGGAATCAGAAGAAAGGGAAAAGTGAATCGAAACGCCAATTACGCGGCGAACAAATTATGAATAAATATGGATTACCTGTTTTAGCGCTCGCCGGACCCATATTAATTGGCACGCATATAGCCGCTTTCATAGGATTGGTTTTTGGCGCAAAAAAGTTGAATACAGCCGTCTGGTCGGCAATCAGTATCGCCCTCTGGTGCCTGTTATTTGGCATTTTGACTGCGATGGGTTTCGACTTCTTTGTTAATCCCGCATAAAAATCCAGCTGATATAATCATCAGCTGGATTTTTCGTTCTTATAAATCGATTGCTTTCGCATCGTGGATATTTTGAACTTCTTTGATTCGTTTAATGGAAGCAGATTCTACATGATAATCAACCGTCAGCATCATGATTGCGTCTCCGCCTTCAGTGGAACGTCCGACCTGCATCGCTGCAATATTAATATCTTCTTCAGCGAGAAGGGTACCTACGCGTCCGATAGCGCCAGGCTGGTCAATGTGACGGATAAACAATAAGTGGCCTTTTGGAATCGCATCAACTACATAATCGTCTACTTTCACGATGCGTGGTCCAAGACCGTTCAGAAGTGTGCCTGCTACTTTACGGACACCTTTAGCAGTCACGATTTCAACAGTGATCAAGTTCATGAAACCTCTGCCAGTAGTAGTTTTCTGCTCATTCACTTTAATGCCGTAGCGGTCAGCAAGCACTTTTGCATTGACGTCATTGACAGTTTCACCGAGATTACGCTTCAAAAGACCTTTGACAGTATTACGAGTCAGTGCACGTACATCGTAGTTTGCCAATTCGCCCGCATACTGAATGTTGATCTCATCGATAACTGAATTTTGGATTTGAGATAAGAACATTCCAAGCTTCTCTGTCAAGTCGAAGAAAGGTTCGATTTTCGCCAATACATCACGGGATACAGATGGCAGGTTGACCGGGTTACGGACAGAACCGATTGTCAGGAAGTTCACAACGTCGCGGCTGACATCAACTGCTACAGATTCCTGTGCTTCAAATGTGCTTGCTCCTAGGTGAGGCGTTGCAATTACTTGAGGCAATGTAAGCAATTTATGATCCAAGAATGGCTCTTCTTCGAATACGTCCAATGCCGCTCCGGCTACTTTACCTGCAACGATTGCGTCATAAAGTGCATCTTCGTCAATGATTCCGCCGCGTGCACAGTTAATAATTTGTACGCCGTCTTTCATTTTTTCGAATGCCTCTTTATTGATCATTCTGCGGGTTTCTTTCAATAATGGTGTGTGAACTGTGATGAAGTCCGCAGCTGTCAAGACTTCATCCACTGTTCCGATTTCAATGCCAAGCTTTTTAGCAATGTCTTCGGTCAGGAATGGGTCGTAAGCTATTACATTCATGCGCTGGCCTTTTGCACGTCTGGCAACTTCAGCACCGATTCGGCCAAGTCCGATGATACCCAATGTTTTATTTTTTAATTCAACACCAAGGAAAGATTTTCTGTCCCACTTATTGTTTTTCAGTGAGTTGAATGCCTGAGGAATCTTGCGTGCCATTGACATCATCATTGCAACTGTATGTTCAGCCGCAGAGTTTGTGTTGCCGTCCGGTGCATTTACTACGATGATTCCTTTTTCAGTAGCTGCATCTAAATCGATATTATCAACACCTACACCTGCGCGACCGATGATTTTTAACTGATCAGATGCTTCCAATAATTCTTTTGTCACGGTAGTTTGACTGCGCACCAAAAGTGCATCGAAACCTTTGATGCGTTCTTTTAACTGATCTGGAGTTAAGTCTGTTTCAACTACAATTTCAAAACCTTCTGCCTGCCGTAGTGGGAAAATTCCATCCTCGCTGAGTGGGTCACTGATAAGTACTTTAAAAGCCATGTTAATCATTCTCTCCTTCGATTGTTATTGTGGTTTTTTGTTTGGTATTTCATATGATTGACCATTTATGTATGTTTCGCGCTATCCCCCCTACAGGTAAATTAAAAAAAGCCTTCCATCCCTTACTTATACGTAAGGGGCGAAAAGCTCTATAAACTAACGCGGTACCACCCTTTTTTGCTGCATAAGCAGCCTTCATTCAGCATGCGTAACGTGCATGTGACGGACCAGCCTACTATAGTTCAGCCAATCAATTCGGAAGTGCCTCCAACCTGGGAATCTGCTGATTTTCACCAATGCATCAGCTCTCTGGGAAATTCTTTTCAGGAAGGTTTATCTTCGTCGAAATTGTTTTGCATCTATTAAATTAGAACTAATCATAACACGTCAAAAACTATTGTCAATTACTTTTCAAGAAAATATGAAAAACACGTAAATACGAACGTAATTATTGAAATATTTGTGAACGTTCGGTTATGGCTGTTGTTTTATCCGAAATCATCAGTAATTAAAAAAAGTAGCGGTAAATCGCATAAGTCGTCTAATGACAAGAAGTTGCGAAAAACGTGTATAGTGAAGCCTGTACTATTCAATAAAGGAGAGTCGGAAAATGAAAAAGCTAGAATCCATGGAGCAATTTGAGCAACTTAAAACAGAAGAACGAGTGATTTTTTTGTTCACCGCTGATTGGTGCCCTGACTGCCGGGTGATTGAACCATTCTTACCTGCATTGGAAACGGAATTCGCCGAATATCAATTTATCTCTGTAGACCGCGACGACTTCATTGATCTTTGCAGCCAGCTTGATATATTCGGAATCCCGAGCTTCGTTGCATTCAGTGAAGGCAAAGAAACTGGCCGATTTGTCAGTAAAAACCGTAAAACAAAAGAAGAGATCGAAGAGTTTATTAATAGTTTAACGTAATATAGCACGGAGTTTTAACGGGCTGACACATGTCGATATGCGGTAAGACCGAAGTGCTGACAGTCTGCTCAACGCTGAAAACTCATCAAAAAACTGAAGACAAGCTCCTGATTACTGGAGTTTGTCTTCAGTCTCAAACTGTCTCATCACTGAGACGGTTTTTTATTACGTGAAATCTTTCAGCTGTTCCAAAAGGATTTTGGCGCCTTGCGGACTGATGAAAAAGCCGTTTGATAACTCTTTATTTTCGTCCAGTACTTCACCAGTAATGAAACAAGCTCTATTGACTTGGTATTTTCTCAGAATAATCCGGTCATCCTCTGCGAAAATCTCGATAGGGTCTCCCTTATCAATCAGCAAAGAATTTCGAAGTTCTTTTGGAATCACAATTCTGCCGAGATGATCAACTTTACGAACAATGCCTAAAGACTTCATAAGCTCCGCCCCCGGGAAAAGTAGTTAGTAGTATCTATTATACACTAACGGACGCTGTCTACAATTTATGAAACTCGAATGCGCAGAAAAATTTGAAAATTAAACTATACAATTTATTTATTAATGCTATAATAGTCAATAATTAAATATTTCTTATCAAGAGAAGCTGAGGGATTTGGCCTGATGAAGCTTCAGCAACCTCTGTGCAGACAGGAAGGTGCTACCTCCAACAAGATTGTTGTCTTGAGAGATAAGAACGGTGAACGGCAAACCCTGATTTCTTATCTTTAGAAAAAAGGGTTTTTTTATATGGAAATACTAATGAGAAAAGGTCAAGGAGGAATTGGAATGCCAATTAATATACCGAAACATCTGCCGGCAGGAGAGTTATTGAAGAAAGAGAAAATTTTTATTATGGACGAAGAACGTGCGGTCGCACAGGATATCCGTCCGATAAATATTCTGATATTAAATTTAATGCCTGAAAAAGAAAAAACGGAACTGCAGTTGCTCCGTTTGCTGGGAAATACTCCTTTGCAAGTAAATGTTACATTCTTGAATACAGCTACGTATGTTTCCAAAAATGTCAGCCAGAATCATCTGGAAACGTTTTATACGACATTTGAACATGTGAAACACCGCCGTTTTGACGGCATGATTATAACTGGCGCACCAGTCGAACTGATGGAATTTGAAGATGTTGTCTATTGGAAAGAGTTAGAGGAAATTATGGATTGGACGAAAACGAATGTTACTTCCGTCCTGCATATATGCTGGGGCGCACAAGCGGCACTTTATCATCACTACGGTATTAACAAGTTTGAATTGCCAAAGAAATGTTTCGGTGTGTTTTCACATGATATTACTGATGCGACGGTGAATCTCGCCCGCGGATTTAATGACGTTTACGTGGCACCGCATTCCCGTCACACAGGTGTTTCATTGGAAGAAATTAAAAAACATCCTGATTTGACTTTGCTTTCAGCTTCTGAAGATGCGGGTGCATTTATTGTGATTTCCAAGGATTCTAAACATATTATGGTGACGGGTCATTTAGAATATGATGCCCATACGCTGGCAGAAGAATATGCACGGGATGTACAAAAGGGAGCGGACATTGACGTTCCAGAAAACTATTTCCCGAATGATGACCCGACAAAAGAACCGAAAAACACATGGCGTTCACACACGCATTTATTGTTCTCAAATTGGCTCAATTATTATGTATACCAAAAAACGCCATATGTCTGGAATTAAAAGGCGCGGTGAATAGATGCTTCTAGTTTGCACATACTCCGACTAGTGGAGGTGTATGTTGTGAACATTGATGAATTTTGGGAATTGGCTTTTTGGGAGATGACGCTGCGTACAGTCATTTCATTTGTCGTGCTGCTCATTTTGGCACGATTTATGGGGAAGAAGCAAGTGTCCCAGCTGACATTTTTTCATTATGTGACAGGCATCACGATCGGTTCGATTGCAGCCGATTTGGCAGGAGAGTCTGAAACTCCATTTTTGAACGGACTGTATGGCATGATCTTATGGGCATTGCTGACAATTTTAGCTAATTTTTTATCGTTTAAATCCATTAAGCTCCGTGTGCTGCTTGACGACAAGCCGATGATTGTCATTCAAAATGGGAAAATTATCGAAGGTTCTTTGCGAAAATTACGGTTAAGTTTTAATGATTTGAATATGATGCTGCGTGAGCAATCAGTATTTTCCGTGAAAGACGTCAATTTTGCTATTTTTGAAACAAACGGCAATTTAAGCGTCCTGCTGAAAGCGGGTGAAGAACCTGCCACGAAGAAAGATGTAAAAGCAGCTGTCACGCCGCCGAAATATATTCCAACAGAAATTATTACGGACGGCAAAGTAGAAGAGAAGAATATGCGTGAATTGAAACTGACCGACGTCTGGCTGACAGAGCAGCTAAAAAAGCAAGGCATATCCAAACCTGAACATGTATTTTATGCGGAAATTCAGACAGACGGCAGTTTATATATCAATTCATTAAAGTCGCCATAATGAGAAGGGCCCTGATCTTACATCAGAGCTCTTCTTTTTTATAAAATCTCCCAGTTCCGTTTCTTTGCAACAGCTCTGAGTTTCTCGTCAGGACGAACAGCCACGGGATGCCCGACCTGCTCCAGGACGGGCAGATCCGAAATGCTGTCCCCGTAAGCGAAGCTGCCGGCCCAGTCGACGCTCTCTCCTCGCAGGGCATAATTGATTTGCTCGGTTTTTCTTGTGCCCTGAATATGTAAAAACGGCTGATCCATTGCGATATGTTCTCCAGTTGACGGGATGTCCGTACCGATGATTGTATCGAATGTCAAATGACTGGTAACTGCAGTTAAAAAAGGTGTATATGCACCTGAAACGAGTAACACGCGGTAACCTTCTTTGCGGTGTTTTGCCAGGCGGCTGACGACTTGCTCATTAAAGTCCGCCATCATGACGTCCTGCATGCCGGTGAAAAACCCTTTTAGCTCCGTAAGTGTTAATGATTCGAGTGCCTGCAGATAGAGCATCATGGAACGTTCTTTCATTTTGCTTTCAGGAAGAATATTTAATTTATACCGGATATAAAGCGGCAGGATGGAACGATAAAATTTCCCATAGTATTTTTTGTGGACCGGATGTTTTTTTAATTGATCCATCAATAATTTAAACGTTTCTTCTTTGTACAATGTACCGTCAAAATCAAAAATCGCAACTTTCATAGTAGCACCCCTTTAGCTGTATTTCTCACTACAGTATACAAATATAATGTACAGGAAAGCAAAAAAGCAGATGGAGTAATGACTCCACCTGCTGAAACAGAACGGTTATTGAAGGTTTTTGGGCATGGCTGGCTGACCTTGAAATGGGGCGAATGAATTCAATAGCATCTGCATATCATGCGTATTCAGCTGCGGCACTTGGTAATACTGATGCTTGTTTTGATAAATCGCCAATTCATAGGCCATTTCAATACAGTTCGCTACAGAATCGGCAAGTACCCGGCGGACAACAGGGTTACATACTTCCAATGAAGCGGCTGTCTTGCCTGTCGCGCCTTCCTTGGCAGCCCCAAGCAAGAACCCGGATATGATCTCATCAGTGATTTCACTTGTGGAGTGGATTGGCTTGGAAGGGGCTTTTTCCTTTATGCCGTAGACAAAGTCGCTGCCTGCCTTCATTTGGTAACGCTGGGTCGGATGAGAAGGGTCTTTGCCTGATTTGAAGCATTCGACGGTAATATTGTATTCGTCCAGCATAAACCGGTATTGGCGGTCCAGAATATCCAGAAGTTCGGGGTCCTGTACATGAGGACGCAGAATCATTGATTGATTCAAAGCTCCCACTGCTGCATTTAGAACTTCATGAACATCAAATAATTCATGACCGCCATGATTCATCGATGGGGGAACCTGTTCGCCCTGCATGTTTTGAGATGTTTCGAATTGATTTGTCAACTACATTTCCTCCTTCAATTGTCGTTTGCATCGAGGATAGTATGTGAAGCAAAGATGAACGTATACACATAATCAATCGATTGGTTAATTCATGCATAGCGGGCAGTATGTGATCATATTATTGGGGTAGAACTAGAGAAGGGTAGTGGAGTTCATGCAGATTCATGTAGTTTCACAAGGGGAGAGCTTATACAAAATCGGTAAAATATACGGCGTTCCGTACGAGCAAATTGCGGAAGCGAATGAATTAGAAAGCGACACGCGACTTGCAGTGGGACAAGCGCTTGTCATTCCGATTGTCGGCTCATATTATTGGGTGCGGCCGGGAGACAGTCTGTATTTGATTGCCCAGCGATTCGGATTAACCGTCGCACGACTAGCGGAAATTAATTCGATTAATCCTTCCTCACGATTGATGATCGGTCAGCGGCTGTACATCCCTCAGGAAGTCAAAACGCCAATTGACTCGTTACTGTATGTAGAACCGAGAACCCCGGTCAGTCAGGACATGCTGGCTGAAGTGCGCAGACGCGTGGATGGACTGACTTATTTGGCGATGTTCAGTTATGAAGTCCAGCGGGACGGCTCACTGAAGGCGCCCAGTCTGGCAGATATTCCGGCTATCGCCAGCAATGCAGGGGCTGTAAATATGATGGTGCTAAGCAATCTTGAGAATTTTTCGTTCAGTGCAGAATTGGGGCATGTCCTATTCACTGATCTTGAAGCACAGAACCGGATGATTCAAAATGCTATAAAAATCGCCAAAGAAGTCGGCTATAATGATATTCATTTCGATTTTGAATTACTGTTCCCTGAAGACAGAGAATTATATAACCAGTTATTGCGTAATGCACGGGACCAGATTCACAAAGCTGGTCTTACACTTTCTACAGCGCTGGCCCCAAAGGCAGGAGAAGTGACGACAGGAATATATGGCGCGCATGATTATAAAGCACATGGAGAGATTGTGGATTTCGTTACACTGATGACCTACGAATGGGGTTACACATACAGTGCACCGCAAGCCGTCAGCCCCATTGGACCGGTTTCAAAAGTTGTAGAATATGCAGTGAGTCAGATCCCGCGGGAGAAAATTTTTTTAGGCCAGAATTTATATGGGTATGATTGGTCTGCTCCGTTTGGTCAGCCGGACAGTAAAGCTGCCGCGGCGCTCAGTCCCAGAGCAGCGACTAACTTGGCAATCGAGGTAAACGCGGCAATAGAATATGATGCGCTGGCGCAGGCACCGCATTTTACGTACTACGATGCAGAAGGCACACAACATGAAGTATGGTTTGAAGATGCAAGGAGCATTAATGCGAAATTTAATCTGTTAAAACAATTTAGACTGCGCGGCATCATGTACTGGAAACTCGGACTTGCGTTTCCGCAAAACTGGCTGCTGCTTGAAGATCGGTTCACTGTGCGAAAACGGTAAAAACTGAGGCATTGCATCACGCATTATCTGTATGCAGTTAAAATAATGCGCTTTTGACGGATACAATGTTTTACAGAACAAGAGCCTTTCCTGAAATCAGGAAAGGCTCTGTGATACGTTTTTTATTCATTCGTTAATACTTTCATTGCGTTTTGGAACATTTCCATGTCTGGATTTACGAGTAAAGCAGGTAGGAAAGCAAATGTCATGATTAGCAGTAAGTTTGCTCCTAAAAATGAGCGGAATGTATGAGATTTCTTTGTCATGGCGCTTCGCCTCTTTCTTTTCGTAGTAGTTCCCACGCGTTCGGAAACCTATTCAAATCAATAGTTCAACACCAATTGTTTGAATAGTTTAATAATACACTATATTCAATGAAGTGTAAATGAAAATAATCAAGAGAGTACATAAAATTGACACAAAAGTTAAATGGAAATAGAGAAATTAGAAAAAAATCTTGTAACTTGCTCTGTTTTCAGTAATAATATTGAAATACAAAGAAATATTGCGAACAATTAAAATTCAATTTATTAAGCAGGATTTATTCTTTTCATAAACTAACACTAGTGTTTCTGAAGAAATAGGATAGAGAGAGTGAGCGACTAGTCGCTCATGAACGCATAACGAACAACTTGGAAAGGGATGATTGCAGATGACAAAGATTGGTGAAGTAGATTATAACAATCGTAAACGAGCAAATGATTACGTTCATGAAGTATATGAACTGGTAAAGAAAAGAAATCCAGATGAAAAGGAATTTTTACAGGCAACAAGAGAAATATTCGATTCCCTTCGTCCGGTCTTTGCCAAGCATCCCGAATTTATGTCAAACGGTATTCTTGAGCGCATTACAGAACCTGAACGAATCATTTCATTCCGCGTAGCTTGGGAAGATGATAAAGGGAAAGTTCACGTCAATAGAGGTTTCCGCGTTCAATTCAACAGCGATCTTGGACCTTATAAAGGCGGATTGCGTTTTCACCCATCCGTCAATAACAGTATTATGAAATTCCTGGCTTTCGAGCAAATATTCAAAAATGCCTTAACCGGACAGCCGATAGGCGCAGGTAAAGGCGGCTCGGACTTCGATCCAAAAGGAAAGTCAGATCGTGAAATCATGCGTTTTACACAAAGCTTCATGACGGAACTGAGCAGACATATCGGTCCGGATATTGACGTGCCGGCAGGAGATATCGGTGTGGGCAAACGTGAAATCGGCTATTTATTTGGCCAGTATAATCGTATTAAAGGCGGCTATGAGGCCGGTATCCTTACAGGAAAGAATCCGGATCACGGCGGCAGCTTGGGCCGGAAAGAAGCGACGGGCTATGGTACGGTGTATTTCGTGGATGAGATGCTGAAAGAAAACGGACTTTCATTTGAAGGCCAGACAGTTGTCGTGTCAGGTTCAGGAAATGTTTCGACGTATGCAATGGAAAAAGCTATGCAGCTTGGTGCAAAGGTCGTTGCGTGCAGTGATTCTGACGGTTATATTTATGATAAAAACGGCATTGATCTGGATCTGGTGAAAGAACTGAAAGAAGTCGGCAATAAACGGATTTGGGAATATACAAAAGAGCATTTAGAAGCAGAATACCATGCGGATTGCACAGCAATTTGGTCAATCCCTTGTGATATTGCACTTCCATGTGCGACACAAAATGAAATTGATGAAATTGCAGCGCATATGCTGATCGCTAATGGAGTTAAAGCGGTTGGGGAAGGTGCGAATATGCCTTGTACAATTGAAGCCATTGAAATATTCCAAGAGCACAATGTATTATTTGCTCCTGCAAAAGCTGCCAATGCGGGCGGTGTTGCTGTTTCAGCGATGGAAATGTCTCAAAACAGCCAGCGACTGTCGTGGTCAGAAGAGCAAGTAGATATGCACCTGAAAGAAGTCATGCAGAATATTTACAGAGACTGCAAGAATGCAGCAAATGATTACGGCAAGCCAGGCAATTTAGTCATGGGCGCCAATGTGGCGGGCTTCCTTCGTGTAGCTGACGCAATGGTTGCACACGGCATTAGATAATTGAAGAAAAACAGACACATTTTATTATCATGTGTCTGTTTTTTTTATTCTTTTCTATTGTTTTTTACATAAAATGTGGTATTATAAAAATACATCAACTTGAATAAACATACACACGCTTGCGTGAAAGGGGACGTACCCATGGAAAAGAAAAAAGTTGTTTTAGCCTATTCAGGCGGTTTAGACACATCAGTTGCGATTCAATGGTTAACGGAGCAAGGATATAACGTAGTAGCGGTTTGCCTGGATGTCGGAGAAGGTAAAGATCTCGAATTCATCAAGGAAAAAGCGCTCACGGTTGGCGCGGTCAGCAGCTATGTTATTGATGCTCGAGAAGAATTCGCACAGGATTTCGTCCTTCTTTCTTTGCAGGCTCAAACGTATTATGAAAATAAATACCCGCTCGTTTCTGCGTTATCGCGTCCGCTTATCTCTAAGAAGTTAGTCGAGATCGCACATAAAGAGCACGCAACGGCTGTTGCACATGGCTGCACAGGAAAAGGAAATGACCAAGTCCGTTTTGAAGTGGCGATTAAATCACTTGACCCTTCATTGGAAGTTATAGCGCCTGTCCGTTCATGGAGCTGGTCACGTGAGGAAGAAATTCATTATGCACAGCAGCATAATATTCCTATCCCAATTGATCTGGACAATCCATACTCAGTGGATCAAAATTTATGGGGACGTGCCAATGAATGCGGAATTCTGGAAGATCCTTGGGCTACACCGCCGGAAGATGCATTTGGTTTAACTGTATCTATTGAAAATGCGCCGGATACCGCTGATATCATTGAGATCGGTTTCGAGCAAGGTGTCCCTGTTACGATTGACGGAGAAAAGTATTCGCTCAGTGAATTGATTACGAAGCTGAATGAAATCGCAGGCAAACATGGCGTTGGACGTATTGATCATGTGGAAAATCGTCTCGTCGGTATTAAATCGCGTGAAGTGTATGAAGCGCCAGGCGCTATCACATTACTGAAAGCCCATAAAGAGCTGGAAGATTTGACGCTCGTAAAAGAATTAGCGCACTTTAAACCAATCATTTCGCAAAAGCTAGGGGAATTAATCTATAACGGATTATGGTTCTCGCCGCTCCGCAATGCACTGGAAGCGTTCATCAAAGAAACGCAGCAGTACGTTACTGGCACAGTGCGCATAAAGCTGTTTAAAGGCCATGCGCTGGTTGAAGGAAGAAAATCACCGAATTCATTATATGATGAAAAACTTGCAACATACACGTCTGATGACGAGTTCGATCAGGCCGCGGCAGTCGGCTTCATCAAACTATGGGGATTGCCGACTGAAGTTCACAGCATGGTTAATAAAAAACAACTTATCAAACAATCCTAAGAAAATAGAAAAGAGCAGCGCGGCCAAAAGCTTCGCTGCTCTTTTTGAAACTCTTTGATATTCTTTATCTTGGATAAGTATAGAAGAAAGGAGAACGAATGAAAAGAAGATGGATGATCGCACTGCTGATATTCACTGCAGCGGGAATGGGGTTGTTTTGGATGATGCCGGGAGAATGGATAAAGCAGGCACAACAAATGAAAGCAGATGGATCGTATGAATATGCGGTCATTCTTGGCGCCAAAGTAAATGGAGAAACGCCATCGCTTTCATTGCGGTATCGGCTGGAAAGTGCTTTGGATTATGCAACGCGATATCCTCATGTGAAATTAGTACTCTCCGGAGGACAGGGGAAAGATGAAGAAATTAGCGAAGCTGAAGCAATGCACCGCTATCTGACAGAGAACGGTATTGCGAAGGACCGATTATTGCTGGAAGATCAGTCCGTTTCCACTTATGAAAATCTGCAGTTCAGTCAGAAGCTCATTCCTGAAGTGTCCGGCGTGACGATTATCAGCAGTGACTACCATTTGGCGAGAGCAAGGTTTCTTGCGCGGCAGCTTGGATGGGAATCTGATGTCATTGCAGCCAAAACACCTGAATCGGTGAAAGCAAAAGTGGTAGTCAGGGAACGTCTCGCTTTGTTGAAAACGTGGCTGTTCAAAAAATAGAAAATATGCTCATCCAAAAAAGTGACGGAACGCCGAAGAAATATCCGTCACTTTTCTATTAGCTTTATAAAGCAGAGATTTTATGGAATTCTGGTTCGCCTTCTGTGAAAGTAGCCAGATAATTGAAGCCGATGGACTGAAACAGCTCCAGTGATTCTTTAAATTCATGCGCAATATCAGCAGTTTTATGTGCATCAGAACCGAGCGTAATGATTTCGCCGCCGCATTGCTTATAGAGGCGCAAAATATCTTCACTTGGCATGTTATGCGGCAGCCCGTAACGTGTGCCTGAAGTATTGAGTTCAATCCCTTTGCCTTCTGGTATAATGGTATTGAAGATCTTTTCTAAATAATCATGAAATAGATTGGCTGGCGGCTGATCGGTGTAGCGTTTGATCAAGTCCGTATGTCCCAATACATTGTACCGCTTATAGTGCTGGACACAATACAGCAGCTCCTTATAATACGTTTCAAAAGCAGCTTCCGTGGAGCGGTCTTTGAACAGTTCGCGGTAATGAAGCGATTTATTTTCTACCGTATGCAGCGAGCCGA
The DNA here is from genome assembly GCF_002109365.1 of Sporosarcina sp. P37. Taxonomy (NCBI): domain Bacteria; kingdom Bacillati; phylum Bacillota; class Bacilli; order Caryophanales; family Caryophanaceae; genus Sporosarcina; species Sporosarcina sp. P37. The sequence goes on along the minus strand of NZ_CP015349.1, from coordinate 687,885 downwards.
TAACAAAATCAAAGCTGTGCTCGTCCATTAATTCTTCGTAGAGATGAAGTAAATCAGGCTGCAGTCCAATTTCAACACCTTTTTTAATGGTCAATTGACCGTTGAATTGTTCATTCAACTGCCGTATTTTTTTTGCGTATTCCAGTTTGTCAAAATCGAAGTGAATAGTTTCGTCGGGATATTCATAATCAATGTGATCGGTAAAGCAAATTTCACTGAGTCCTTTGGCAATCGAAGCTTTGGCCATCTCTTCCATCGGTACTTCGCAATCTGCCGAAAATGCACTGTGCATATGATAATCAAACATAATCTCATGTCTCCTTTTCTATAGTACATATTGTAGCAGATGATGCGTGCAGCTGACAGTTGACAAGCACCTCAAAAATCTTTATAGTAGTAATTAACTTTAGCGTAGTAAAGCAGTGAAGTATAAATTAGACGGAAGGCGGTCGAAAATTCTTGTACTCTGAAATTCTAGGCAATGAACACGAGAAACATGAAAAAATCATCGGCACATTGAGCAAACGTTTCACTACATATGGCTATAAGCGCATCAAAACATCAGCGTTTGAGCAATACGATTTGTATTCCAATGTCCGTACATCCATCAATCAAAATGAAATGATTAAAGTAATCGATTATACGGGGGAAGTGCTCGTATTACGTCCAGATGTGACAATCCCGCTGACACAGCAGCTTGTTCAAATGCACGACAGCCTTCCGGAAGAAATGCGGTATTATTACGTTCAGGAAGTTTTCCGACAGACATTCCAGGAAAATGAACGGATCGGTAAGACGCAGGCAGGAGTCGAGTACTATTGCAAGAGTACGCCCGCAGCAGATGCTGAAACGATTATGCTGGCGTGCCACTCATTGCGCGACGTCGGTTTCACGGATGTAAAAATTGAAATCGGCTATGCGGGATTCTTCAATGAATTAATTGCGGATTCGGACATGACAGCTGAACAGACAGCAGAACTGAAAACATTAATTCAAGCAAAGAATGTGGTAGAGATCGGACCGTTTTTGCAGCGGCTTCCGATCGCTTCAGATATTAAAGAAGTGCTGGAGCAGCTGCCGCTATTATATGGAGCACCCGAAGCCGTTTTTGACAGGCTGAAAAACTTACACGTCAGTGAATCTGCACAGCAGGCGATCGATTATTTGCAGCAAACATGCAATATTGTGGAGCTGTACGGCTTGAAAAAGCATATTGTCATCGATCTTGGATTGATTAACCATATGGGCTATTATTCGGGCATCATTTTCCAAGGATATGTAGAGAATTTCGGGAAACCGGTACTGATGGGCGGCCGTTACGATGCGCTTAGCGAAGAGTTCGGCAAGGCACTTCCGGCGATCGGCTTCGCTTGTGAAATCGAGTCATTAGTGAAAGCCTCGTCCAATAAAGAACTGAAAGAACGTTATAGTATGGACATAACCGTCTTGTATGAAGAGAGCCGCATTAAATATGCAATTGATATAACAAATGAGTTAAGAGAACGTGACTACCGTGTGATATCGAAGCCTATGAATGAGCCTGTGCCTGCAGAAGACAGCCTGTATACAATCCGGCTGACCGAGCAGCAAAATAAATTAGCGGATCAGGAAGAAGAGAAGGAGTTCATCGACTTCAAACAACTGCTCGATTTTATCGCAAGCAAGAAAGGGGTGCCTGAATGGATTATTTAACAGTCGCAATGGCAAAGGGACGGACAGCGGAACGTGCGATGAAGTTCCTCGAGAAATCGGACGTACGGTTTTCCGAATTCACTGATGAAAGCCGGAAGCTCGTTATTTATGATGATGAGCAGAAAATAAAACTTATATTTGTCAAAGCGGTGGATGTGCCGGTGTATGTGGAAAAAGGTGCAGCTGATGTCGGGATTGTAGGCAAAGATGTCATGATGGAAGACCCCCGCGATGTATATGAACTGCTGGACTTGGGGATTGGACGATGTAAACTGGCTGTAGCAGGTTTCCCTGATACACAGGTTGACAATATTCCGTTTTTAACCGTTGCATCGAAATATCCGTTAGTGGCAAAAGAGTATTTCGACAAAAAGGGAATACGTACAGAAGTTATTAAGCTGAACGGCTCCATCGAACTTGCGCCATTAATCGGCATGTCGGACGTTATTGTCGACATCGTGGAAACGGGAACTACCTTAAAAGAGAATGGTCTGGTTGTGCTGCAGGAGATGGCAGATATCAGTGCGCGCCTGATTGTGAATAAAGCAAGTTACGCGACGAAAACAGATAGTATCCAACAATTCATCAAAGATATGAAGGAAGGACTGGAGGTGCGCTCATGAAGAAAATGTACGGGGCAGAATTCATTGAAGAACTTCGTAATCGTGATGATTCCAGTCAGACGGACCTTGAATTCGACCGAAATGTTCTGTCCATTATTGACAGGGTGCGTTCAGAGGGAGACAAAGCCGTTTTTGATTTCACTGAACGTTTTGACGGCGTAAAACTGGAAAGCCTGATCGTCACGGAAGAGGAAATTGCCGAAGCGGAACAAACCGTGACAGAAGATTTCCGCCGCGCATTGCGTTCGGCGAAGCAGCGCATCACTGCGTATCACGAAGCACAAAAAGAGCAATCTTGGTTTCTGAATCAAAATGACGGAATTATGCTTGGCCAAAAAGTTACTCCAATCGACAGTGTGGGCATTTACGTGCCGGGCGGAAAAGCAGCTTATCCATCCACTGTCCTGATGAATGCATTGCCAGCCGCCATTGCAGGAGTTGGCAGGATTTCCATGGTGACTCCGCCCCAGCGTGACGGCAAGATTAATCCGCACGTCCTGGTTGCAGCAAAAGAAGCCGGCGTCGGCCGTATCTTTAAAGTAGGCGGTGCACAAGCAGTAGCGGCACTTGCATATGGAACGGAATCGATTGAAAAGGTCGTGAAAATCACAGGTCCGGGAAATGCTTATGTCGCACGTGCCAAAAAATGGGTGTTTGGTGACGTGGCAATTGATATGATTGCGGGACCCAGTGAAATTTGTGTCGTAGCGGACGCCAATACGAACGCAGTTTATGCAGCGGCAGACTTATTGTCGCAGGCAGAACATGATGAACGGGCAGCGGCAGTGTGTATTACGACAAGTGAGGATTTTGCAGAGAAACTATCAAGTGAAATAGAGCGTCAATTAGCAGAACTGGATCGTAAAGAAATCGCAGAACAATCGATCAGGCAATTTGGCCGCATCATTATTGTTGATACAGTGGAGGATGCATTTGATGTCGTGAATCGTCTGGCACCCGAACATTTGGAGCTGATGATCGACAATCCGATGGAACACCTGGCAGCGATACGCAATGCCGGTGCAATCTTCCTCGGCCAGCACTCACCTGAAGCATTGGGTGACTATATGGCAGGACCGAATCATACATTGCCGACGAGCGGAACTGCGGCATTCTCATCTCCATTGGGCGTGTATGACTTCATGAAGAAGTCGAGCATCATCTATTATTCCGAGGGCGCGTTGGCAGAGGTGGCGGACGATGTCATCACTCTTGCAGAATCCGAGCAATTAACAGGGCATGCCAACTCCATCAAGGTACGAAAGGCAGGATATTCATGCGCAGACAGCAACTAACACGTAAAACAGGTGAAACATCGATTGAAATGGATTTTTCATTGGATGGAACAGGCAAGACAGATATTAACACAGGCATCGGGTTCTTCGATCATATGCTGACGGCTTTTGCAAAACACGGACGCTTTGACCTGTCAGTAACATGCGACGGCGATCTCGAAGTCGACCAGCACCACTCAGTAGAAGACATCGGCATTGTCCTTGGACAAGCTTTCAGCCAATGCATCGGCAATAAAGAAGGAATCGAACGTTTTGCTCTCGTCTCTACACCAATGGACGAAGCACTGTCAACCGCCTCTATTGACATCAGCGGCCGCTCCTTCCTAGTATTCAATGTGGATGGAATGAAAGACAAAGTAGGCGAATTCGACACTGAACTGGTAGAAGAATTCTTCCTGGCCTTCACCAGCAACGCAAAAATCACATTACACATCAACTTGAACTACGGAAAAAACACGCACCACATCATCGAATCCGTATTCAAAAGTTTCGGACGCACACTGCGCGACGCGAGCACCGTCAATCCGGACATAAAAGGCGTTCCTTCTACTAAAGGAACTTTGTAAAAAAGCTTACAATCTTGTGTTCTATAAGATTTTGATTCTATGACAGTACATTAGTTGATCGGAGTGAAAGGCGACTCGGGGAGGGTCAGCCCGACAAGTGAGACAACCAAAGGAAGCGTCAGCGGCCTGGCGGGCCCTCCCGAACGCGTCCGCCTGGAACGCAGATCAACGGCTCCAAAGCAAGCTCAATGCACACTTCATTTATTAGGAGGACTAGTTGATGATTTTATTCCCAGCAATCGATATTAGAGGCGGCAAATGCGTACGCCTCATCCAAGGTGACTACGCACAGGAAATTATCTATAACGACTCACCGACAGACATGGCACAAGAATGGCAGAGCCAAGGCGCCGAGTACATACACGTCGTAGATCTGGACGGTGCCAAAACAGGCGATTCTGCCAACAAAAAAGCAATCGAAGCCATTGCTAAAGCAGTCAGCATACCTGTACAAGTAGGCGGCGGAATCCGCAGCATGGAAATTGTCGACTCGCATATCGCAAGCGGCGTCGCGCGCGTCATCATCGGTACAGCAGCCATTCAGAATCCTGAATTCCTGAAAGAGGCTGTGAAAAAATACGGCGATCAGATTGCTGTGTCCATTGATGCGCGTAATGGGTTAGTTGCAACAGACGGCTGGACGGAAACAAGCGATGTGAAAGCAGTGGATCTGCTGCAGGACCTGGCGAAAATCGGCGTCAAAACAGTCGTCTATACAGACATTATGAAAGACGGCATGCTGCAAGGTCCAAATTTTGAAGAACTGAACATAATGAATGAAGCATCTTCCATCGATATTATCGCATCAGGCGGTGTATCGACAGAAGAAGACATTGAGAAATTAGCGGCAGACAATTTGTATGGTGCCATTATTGGAAAAGCGCTTTATGAAGGCAAATTATCCTTAAAAAAATTATTGGGGGACGACAGTCATGTCAGTAACTAAAAAAATTATTCCGTGTTTGGACGTTGACAACCGTAAAGTCGTAAAAGGAAAGAAATTTTTGGACGTGCAGGAAGTGGCAGATCCCCTGACTTTGGCAAAAAAATATGTAGCCGATGGTGCGGATGAACTCGTATTCTATGATATCTCTGCATCGACGAAAAACCGCGGCATGTTTCTGGATTTAATTGAAGAGATTGCAAAAGAAGTTCCAGTGCCATTTATCGTAGGCGGCGGAATCCGTACACTGGAAGATGTCGACAAATTATTCGAGCTCGGCGGCAATAAAGTTTCCATTAACAGTGCGGCACTGACGAATCCGCAACTGATTAAAGAAGTAGCTGATAAGTATGGCTCTGAACGTGTTATGCTTTCTATGGATGTCCGTCAAACAGGTGAAGGCACATGGTCTGTATTTGCAAAAGGCGGTATGGAAGAGACAGGCATCGATGCAATCGAATGGGCAAAGAAAATGGAAAATCTGGGCGCTGGCGAACTCGTCGTGAACAGTATCGACGAAGACGGCGTAAAAGACGGATACAATCTGGAACTGAACCGTGCGATGGCGGAAGCAGTCAATATTCCAATCATCGCGAGCGGCGGTGCCGGGAAGCCTGAACACTTTAAAGCTGTACTGACAGAAGGAAAAGCAGATGCGGCACTGGCAGCGTCTGTGTTCCACTTCAATGAAATCAATATTCGCGAGTTGAAAAACTACTTGTCAGAAGAAAATATCTCAGTTAGGAATGACTAAAATGACACTAGACATCAAGGCACTGAAGTTCGACGATAAAGGTCTTATTCCTGCAGTCGTGCAAGACGACCGCACTGGGGAAGTCCTAATGCTTGCTTACATGAACGAAGAGTCTATCGAAAAAACAATAGAAACAAATGAAACGTGGTTTTACAGCCGCTCACGACAGGAGCTGTGGAATAAAGGCGCGACTTCGGGAAACACGCAGCAAGTACAGCGTATTTCCGTGGACTGTGATCAGGATACATTACTAATCCAGGTCACTCCAAAGGGGCCGGCTTGTCACACGGGTGAAAAAACATGCTTCTTTACAACGGCTGTGGAAAAAGAAGAATCCTTGCGCGAAGTAGTTTATGAAGTCATTGATGAAATTGCAGACCGCAAAGCGAATCCGGTCGACGGTTCATACACCACATACTTATTCAAGGAAGGCATTGACAAAGTGTTGAAGAAAGTTGGAGAGGAATCTACGGAAGTCGTAATCGGCGCAAAAAATGCGGACAAAGAAGAAGTATCCAATGAAATCGCTGACCTTGTATATCACACACTCGTATTGATGAATATTTTGGACGTTGATCTGAAAGATGTTCAGCAAGTGCTGCGCGAAAGACGCCCGAAAAAGGAAGTGCCGCGAAATGAGTAGATTTCTGAGCACAGTTGCACGCCGTACAGAACCTTATGTTCCCGGAGAGCAATTGAATCAGCCGGACATCATCAAATTGAATACGAATGAAAGCCCGTATCCTCCAAGCCCGAAAGTGCTCGAGGCGATACAAACAGCAGTAAACGGGAATACATTGCAGCGCTATCCGTCGCCGACAGCGGATCCGCTTCGGCACGCTATTGCAGAAACATACGGTCTGACAAAAGAGAACGTATTCGTAGGGAACGGCTCTGACGAAGTATTAGCCTTTTCTTTTATGGCATTTTTCGAGCCGGGTAAAACGATTAAATTCCCTGCAATCAGTTACAGCTTCTATCCGGTTTATGCGAAGTTATTCAATATTCCTTTTGACAAAGTGCCGCTGAATGAAGATTTCACTCTTCCAAAGAAGAAATTCTTCCATTCGCCGGGCGGGGTCATTTTACCGAATCCAAATGCACCGACAAGTATATATGCAAAACTGGATGTAATCGAAGAAATTCTTCAGCAGAATCCTGATCAAATCGTCATTATCGATGAAGCCTATATCGATTTTGCCGGCCCGTCTGCGATGAAGCTGATTGGACGCTACGATAACTTGCTGGTCATTCAGACGACATCGAAATCGCGCGCGCTTGCAGGATTGCGAGTCGGATTTGCACTTGGGCAGCCTGAATTGATTGCTGGTTTGACACGCATCAAAGATTCATTTAACTCCTATACAGTCGACCGCCTCGCTATGGCAGGCGCGACGGCAGCGTTTGAAGACCATGCGTATTTTACTGAAAGTATAAATAAGGTCATTCGAACGCGTGAATCAGCCGTGCAAACTCTGCGAGAAATCGGATTTGACGTTTTGCCTTCCGATGCGAACTTCGTCTTTGCTAAGCCTTTACACAAGGATGCGAAAGCATTATATGAAAAACTGAAAAGCCGCGGGATCTTAGTCCGCCACTTTGACCAGGAAGGTATTCGTGACTATTTGCGAATATCTATTGGCACCGATGAGCAGATGAATACACTGTATTCAGTGCTTAGACAATTGAATAGATGAATAAATCGATAAAAAGCCATTCATGCGTGAATGGTTTTTTATTTGAATAAAGATGTATAAAGCGTCCTAAACCGCTGATATAACGGCCTTTACGTCAATGTTTGACAGTGTTCCCTGGTGTATATGTATACGAATTGATGTATTTTAAAACTTTTCTATTGTATTTTTATACATTCTGTCTTATAATAATAAAAAGAAGCTCGATTGGAGAGATAAATTTATGAAAACAAAAAATATAATCATCATTGGTGCAGCAGGCAGAGACTTTCACAATTTCAATACATACTACCGTAATAAGGAAGAGTACAATGTAGTAGCGTTTACAGCGACACAGATTCCAGACATCGACGGACGTAAATATCCGGCTGAATTAGCCGGCGAACTATATCCTGAAGGGATTCCGATTTATTCACAGGATCAGCTTCCTGAATTAATTAAAGAACTGAAAGTTGATGAATGTGTATTCTCATACAGTGACCTAAGCTATGACAAAGTTATGGGAATTGGTGCAATTGTCAACTCAGCGGGTGCAAACTTCACACTGCTTGGTTCAAAAGCAACGATGATCAAGAGCAACAAGCCGGTTATTTCTGTTTGTGCAGTCAGAACAGGTACAGGGAAGAGCCAGACTTCACGTAAAATTATTGAAACATTACTGGAGCATGACTTGAAGGTAGTGGCAATCCGTCACCCAATGCCATATGGCAACTTGGCTGAGCAGCGTGTTCAACGTTATGCAACAGTGGGAGATTTCAAGAAGCATAAGTGCACCATTGAAGAAATGGAAGAATACGAGCCGCACGTGGACCGCGGAAACATTATTTATGCGGGCGTTGATTATCAGGATATCCTTGACGCCGCTGAAAATGACCCGGACGGCTGTGACGTAATCCTTTGGGATGGCGGAAACAATGACTTTTCATTCTATGAGCCGGACTTGGCGATCACAGTTCTTGACCCGCACCGTCCTGGCCATGAATTGAAATATTATCCAGGCGAAGTTTGCCTGCGTACGACAGATGTATCAATTATTAATAAAATCGACAGCGCATCAGAGGAAGCAATCGAGACTGTCGAAAACAATATTAAATTCGCAGCGCCGGACAGCACCATCATTAAGGCAGAATCTAAAATCACAGTGGACAATCCTGAAATCATCAAAGGAAAGCGCGTCTTGATAGTAGAAGACGGCCCGACGCTGACGCACGGAGAGATGAAACTGGGTGCAGGTGTGATTGCAGCACAGCGTCTTGGTGCAGCTGAAATCGTTGACCCGCGTCCATATGCAGTAGGCAGCCTGATAACAACGTTCGATAAGTATCAGCATATCGAAAATATCTTGCCGGCAATGGGATACGGCGACCAACAGCTGAAAGATCTCGAAGCTACGATTAATGCAGCGGATGTAGATGCAGTGATCATCGGAACGCCGATGGATTTATCACGTGTCATTACTATTAATAAGCCATGCACACGTGTGTATTATGATCTGAAAGAAGTAGGCAGTCCGAATCTTGAAACGGTTCTTGCTGATTTTATCGAAAAGCATAATCTTTCTGCAACAAATGTGTAAATAAATCATTATAACTATGCACCTGTCGGGATGAAACTTCCGCTGCAGGTGCATTTTTCTGCTATACTGTGGAGAGAATCAGTAAGGGGGAAGCATCTTGTTTAATTCAAAAATCATCGATCTTGTCATCGGTCTTGTCATGGCGTATTTTGCCTATGACCGCATCGCTGCGGGACATACGGGAATGGGAATTTTTTTCGCTGTCCTGGCAGCATTGAACCTTCTGGCGTTTTTCTTAAAACTCAGAACTGACAAAAACGTCAGAAATGAACAATCATAAAACGTATCAGTTGTTCCATTTTGCAGCATCTTGTAGTATAATTACAAGATTGCAATTTTGAAAAGAGGCTGGAAACTACATGAAGAAATCCATATACGGTTTGACAATCGAACAATTGACAAACTTCTTTATAGAAAACGGACAACAGAAGTTCCGCGCTGCACAAGTGTGGGACTGGCTTTACAAAAAACGCGTACTGTCATTTGATGAGATGAAAAACATCAGTCAAGAGACGCGCAACTTATTGGATGAGAACTTCTCCATCCAAACGCTGGAACAAACAGTGAAGCAAGTATCGCAAGACGGCACAGTGAAATTTCTTTTTAAAATGACCGACGGCAATTTGATTGAAACGGTCCTGATGAAATTTCCGTATGGTTACTCTGTCTGTGTGACAACACAAGTCGGCTGTAATATCGGCTGCAGTTTCTGCGCAAGCGGGCTGCTGCGCAAAAATCGCGACTTGGATGCAGGAGAAATCGTGGGGCAAATCATGAAAGTGCAAGAGCATCTGGATGGTAAAGGTGAAGAGGAGCGTGTCAGCCACATCGTCGTAATGGGGATCGGTGAACCGTTCGATAACTATAAAAATCTGATGAACTTCCTTCATATCGTTAACGATCAAAAAGGCCTGTCAATCGGTGCACGTCATATCACTGTTTCAACAAGCGGTTTGACAGAAAAGATTAAGGAATTCGCGGATGAAAATATCCAGATCAATCTGGCGGTATCATTACACGCGCCGAATAATGAATTGCGTTCATCTATCATGAAGATCAACAAGGCATTCCCGATTGAAAAGCTGATGGATTCCATTAATTACTACTTGGAAAAGACTAACCGCCGAATTACGTTTGAATATATTTTATTGCGCGATGTCAATGACCATGTCAAAGAAGCGGAAGAACTTGGCCGGCTGCTGGCAGATAAACGCCATCTCTCGTATGTGAATCTGATTCCATATAATCCTGTTGATGAGCATGGACAGTATCAGCGCAGTGAACCGCAGGCAATCAAATCGTTTTATGAGGCACTTAAACGCAAGGGGATCAATTGCGGTGTGCGCCTGGAGAATGGAACGGATATTGATGCAGCATGCGGTCAGTTACGCAGCAAGCAAATTAAAACAGCAAAAAAACAACCGGTCGGAGAATAATCTCCAACCGGTTTTTACTTTTTGCGCAACAATTTAACGATAAATTGAACAATTACGGAAATGGCCAGTCCAAATGATGAAATGATAAACAATGATAATATACCAATTGCTTCAGAGAATTCATTATCCATCATGAGGAAGCTGCGGAACATTTCTGCAAATGCCAAAACGAGTGTCACCATAAACATCTTAAATGCGATCGGCAGCTGATAAAAGAGCAAGAGCGAACTTACTATGCCGACAATCAGGCCGAATACGGCAAATGTTAAGTAGTTATTGACGACCAGGTCATGTCCCAAGATCGTGCGAACGCCCAAAATGAGCAGCACGAATGAAATCAATGACGCAAAAAAACCGACTTTCCAATAACGAGAATCCAACACGTACACCTGCTTTCATTACATAGTATAGCGGAATCAGCGAAATTCGTCACGCAACCCGATCAATGTTTCAGCCGCTTCAAATCAGCTGCCAACTCCTCTTTAAATGACTCGTTTGAGAAGTTATATTCCTTGATAATATAGCCCTCACCATCCAATAAATAAAAATTTGTGCCATGGACTACTTGTGTGGAAGATTCATGCTTCAAAACAAACGACTGAAACTCTTCACGCGCAAACGCTTCGATTTCCTGCTGCGAGTAGCCGGTGAGCAAGTGCCAGTTAGATTCATCCTCTGTGAAATTAGCAATATAGTCTTTCAGTGCTCTCGGTGTGTCATTCTCAGGATCTACTGAAAAGGAAACGAAATTCACGTCAATGCCGCGGTCTTTCAAGTCCTTCTGCACATCCGCCATTTCACTTGTCAGTGTGGAACAAATAGTAGTGCAGTTTGTGAAAATGAAATCTGCAATCCATGGTGTGCCGTTGAGTGACTCTGAATGGAATGGCTTTCCGTCCTGATCGGTGAAAGAGAATTCACGGACATGTTTTCCGCGTTCCAGAGGCTCACTGCAGCCGCCGATCAGCAAGGTGAGCAGCAGCATAAAGGGGACCAGTCGTTTCATCAGCTTTCACTCCTTTGATTTTGCTCCGCCAATTCGATGGTGACCGTTGTTTCATTCATTTTATTAGAAATCGTGAACGACCCTTTATGCAGGCGAACGATTTCTTTCACGATCGATAACCCGAGTCCTGTCCCGCCCGTCGTCCTGTTCCGTGCTTTATCTGTACGGAAAAACCGTTCCCCGATCCGTTCTACATCTTCGTCTTCGATTGTAATTCCGTCATTTGTAATCCGATATTGCACGCCTGATTTAGTGGCTGTCAGATCAATAGAAATCGAGTGCTCCGCGTACTTCGCCGCATTATCAATCGTATTATAAAATACCTGCTGCAGCCGTTTCGGATCACCTTCTACAATACACTCTTCATCAATCGCGGTCTGTAACTGAATCCCTTTATCACGCAGCCGGACTGTAAATAACTCCAGTGTATCGAGCAGCAGCTGGGCAATGGCAATTGGCTCATGCTCTAATGTATACAGATCCTGTTCCAGGTGATTTAATTCGACTAAGTCATGAATGAGCTTTTTTAAGCGTTCTGTTTCTTTTTCGATCGTCGATAAATATTGTTTTACCTCTTCAGGTGATGCATCGATCTTGTCGCGTGAAAGTTGTGCATAGCCGCTAATATACGTTAAAGGCGTCCGCAGCTCGTGGACAATATTAGAAGTGAAATCTTTCTTGCGCTGATCCTGTTCTTCCAGAGAACGGCTCATCGAATCAAATGCGGCTGAAAGCTTGCCGATTTCATCCGTCCGGTCTGTATTGAGCCGGTTAGAATAATCGCCTTTAGACACTTCTTCTGAATATGTCTGCAATGTCTGCAGCGGCTCAAACAGTGAGCGCCAGACACGCTGCAAAATGTAAAACAGGATGAGAAAAAATGCACTGCCTACAAGCAGCATAATCGGCAGACTGTCATGAAACACATCTTGGATGGCAGCAAGCGGAACATAAATATAAATAAAGCCAATCAGCCCGTTTTCCCCTTTGATCGGGAAAATTCCGCCGAAGATTTCTCGGTTCAGCTCTTCAACAAAACCTTCCTTCATGACGGGCTGTCCCATTTCCAATGATTTCTCGTCGCTGTCATTGATCAGTGATTGGTAATCCAGCTGATAGGGGAAGTAAGACGTTAAATCATCAAGACGGTCGACTACGATAATTTCATATTCCGAAACAATGTTATACCATTGAATTTTTTCTATAATGGAATCACTGAGTTCGCCGTAATGATAATGCGCTGCCGTTCTGCTGCCCTGATACATGATCGATTCCTTGATTTGTTCTTTGTACAAATCGGTATATAAATAATGAATGAAAAAAAATGAAAATAAAATCGTACAGGTGATGCTTCCGAGAAAGACAATCATCATTTTTTTGCTTAAATTGAGATTATTCATCGGGATCCTCTAATTTATAGCCGATCCCCCATACCGTCTCAATCATTTCGCCGGCATCGCCAAGTTTTAAGCGCAGTGTTTTAATATGTGTATCAATTGTCCGCTCACTGCTTTGATGATCGTCCCCCCAAATTAATTCAAGTAATTGCTCACGGGAATACGCACGCCCTTTATGTTTGACAAGCAATAGCAGCAGGCCGAATTCTTTCAATGTTAAATTAAGGGGTTTTCCGTCCAGATGTGCTGTGTAGGAATCTTCATTGATTGTCAAAGGGCCTGCCTGCATGATCAGCGGGTCTGGATTACGGCGATACGTTCTGCGCAATACAGCTTCAATGCGGGCAACCAGTTCACGCGGCAAGAACGGTTTCACGATGTAATCGTCTCCGCCCAGTTTCAAACCTTGCACTTTATCCCATTCCTCACCCCTCGCAGAAAGGAATATCAATGGAATGGAAGAAGAGCGCTTCAATTCCTCGGCGAACGTGAATCCATCCATGTAAGGCATCATCACATCCACGATACATAAATCCACATCATGCTGTTTGATGACGGATAATGCGTGAATGCCATCGCTTGCTTCGAGTACACTGTATCCCGCATCTTCTAAAATCATGCGAATTAAATCCCGCATTTGCGGTTCATCATCAATGACTAGTAATTGGTAACTCATGGGAACTCCTCATTTCATTAAATCGTTATAGGTTAATTTTCCGTAAAAGATGTGAAATTCACATGAAGTTTCAAAAAGTTGTTGAAACTTCATAGAAATTTCGCAATCATATCTTATAATCATAACAGCTAAACGAACAGATAGGAGAATGAAAATATGAAACGTTTCGGAATGTTAGTAATGAGCACGGCCATGATTACCGCGCTTGCGGGATGCGGCCAAAAGGAAGAAGTGCCGACGGAGGCTGCATTGCCTGAACCAATCGAAGTGGAACTGACGGTGCCGGAGCAGGCAAATGCCAATGAACCGGTGACACTGACGACGCTTGTGACCCAGGGTGATGAAAAAGTGGAAGACGCATCAGAAGTAGAGTATGAAATCTGGGAAGAAGGCAAAAAAGAAGACAGTATTCATGTGGAAACGACGAATGACAAAGAAGGCATCTATTCGGCAGAGACCACGTTTGAAACAGACGGAATGTATCATGTTCAAGTACACGTAACGGCACGCGATATGCATGTCATGCCTGAAAAACAAATTCAGATCGGTGAATCCGCTCAACATTCGGATGGTCATGAAAGCGCCCAGGAAGGTCAGCATAATGAGCACAGCCATGGCGCAGAAGGTCTCTCACTTCACTTCGTGCAACCTAAAGATGCAACGGCAACAGCTGAGACGGAACTGATGACACATGCTCAACTTGAAGGCACAGCACTTGAAAATACACAAGTCCGCTATGAAGTAATCGATGCAGATAAAAAAACGAAGTGGGTAGACACGGATGAAACGAAGCCGGGCGAATATACCGGTAAATATCAATTTCCGAAAGCAGGCAGCTATCAAGTAATTATCCATGTGGAAAACGAGGATATTCATGAACATGAAGAATATACGGTGGAAGTAAAATAAAGTAATTTAACCCCCTTGCCGCGCTTGCGGCAAGGGGGTTTTTTATGCTTTGTAATGTGTATTCTCTATTTTCGCGGCGGGCGCTCAATGAGGCGGGGGGAAGCGCTCAAAGCACATGGCAAGCGCTCATACCATCTTCGTGAGCGCTCAATGCATCCGGGCAAGCGCTCATACATCTTCGCCAGCGTTCAATGCACGTGTCCAAGCGCTCATACATCTCCGCCAGCGCTCAATGCACGTGTCCAAGCGCTCATACATCTTCGCCAGCGCTCAATGCACATGTCCAAGTGATCATACCACCTTCACAACCGCTCAGTGCACATGTCCACCCGCTCATACCATCGCCGCAACCGCTCAATGCACATGTCCAACCGATCATACCATCTCCGCCAGCGCTCAATGCACCCGGGCAAGCGCTCATACATCTTCGCCAGCGCTCAATGCACGTGTCCAAGTGATCATACATCTTCGTGAGCGCTCAATGCACCCGGGCAAGCGCTCATACATCTTCGCCAGCGCTCAATGCACGTGTCCAAGTGATCATACATCTTCGTGAGCGCTCAATGCACCCGGGCAAGCGCTCATACATCTTCGCCAGCGCTCAATGCACGTGTCCAAGTGATCATACCATCTTCACAACCGCTCAATGCACATGTCCACCCGCTCATACCATCTCCGCAACCGCTCAAAGCCCCCGTCCAACCGCTCAATCCGCCCCGCACTCACTTTACTCAATGTAAAAACTCGATATCACAGGGAAAAAGAGTTACACTAGTAGGGGTGAAAGATTAACATAGGCAGAGGAGTGTTAGCATGACAAATTATCCAAAAAAGACTTGCTCAATCGAAAGACTGGTGACAATTCCTGAAGACGTACAAAAAGTACTGAACGGTGAAAAATGGGCTACAAGACGTAATGGCGTCTACGCTTATCCCGGTGAGACGATGATTTTAGAAGGACAAGAGTTTAGAATCGAAAAGTTATATGAGCAGACACTCGGAGAACTGACAGATGAGGATGCGAAATCAGAAGGCCATGACACAGTGGAGGAATATAAACAGGCTATGCTGTCTATCCATGATAAAATGCCTTGGCTGCCTAAAATGAAAGTATGGGTGCACGAATACAGCCCAATTCAGAAATGATGTAATAGATGAACCTCTATTATGGAGCGATCGTATTTATGCACGTCGTATCGGCTGTCATTGCAGTGGGACCGTTATTTCTCCTGCTGCCTTTGATCCGCCGGCTGCGTACTGCCAAAGCAGAAGCGGAAGACATCTATCTGGCATTCATTCGAGTCATCATCCGGCTGGTTATGCATTCAGGCCATGTTCTGGTCGTGTCGGGCATACTGCTGATTTTATTCGGTCCATGGCCGTGGCACACATCCTGGATTATCCTCACAATCGGTATTATGCTGCTGTCCGGCATATTCCTGGCGACGGGTTTTTCATCTGTATTAAAGCGATTCCACGAGTCCGGGAACGACAGGGAGGCAGTCATCAATAAATTGCAGCGCACCGCCTGGATCTATATCGGATTACTTCTGATCATGCTTTGGCTTATGGTGCAAAAACCGGCAGTTTGGTAAAATTACATAACGGACTAAAAAGATGTGTACAATGCTGCACATCTTTTTAGTTGCAAGACACAGTTTGACAGTGAAAAACAGAGCGCATATGATGAAGACAGCAGTTTTTTGAAAGGACGATTTGAAGATGAAAATGAAAGCATTCAGTCTGCTGATGATTCTGGGCTTATTCCTGACAGCCTGCAGTCCGTCTGACAGCAAAGAAACGATTACATTCGGCACAACAGCTGGCATTTATGCAAAAGTTATCGATCAGGCATTGAAACCCGCTTTAGAAAAACAGGGATACAGCGTGGAAGTGAAAACGTATGTAGATTTGATTGAACCGAATCAGGATCTGGCAGACGGTGAAATTGATGCGAATCTCAGCCAGCAAAAAATCAGTCTGACTCAATTTAATGAACAATTCAACTTGCCAATCACTGCATTGACTGAAGTGCCGAGTGTGGGGCTTGGTTTGTATTCAAACTCGCTGACGTCTATGGATGATATACCAAACGGCGCCTGGATCACGATCCCGAATGACGACCTTGGCACGGCAAGAGCATTGCGTTTTCTTGAACAGCAAGGATTACTCTCATTGGATGCAGAAGCATCTGCATATGGCGTCACCGAAAAACAAATCGACAGCAATCCGAAAGACCTGACAATCCAGCCTGTCCTGACAGCTCAGCTGATCGCATCGATGGCCAGCGGGGATTTGGCGGTCATCCCTGATAACTTCATTATGGCCAATGAAATGGAATTGACAGAGGCGTTGGCTCATGAGGAAATAAGTGAAGAGCTGCAGTACATCGTGGCAGTGAGAGAAGAAGACCAGGATAAAGACTTTGCCCAGGCAATTAAAAAAGCGGCAGCGTCTGAATCATTCAAACAAGTGATTGAAGAGAAATTTCAGAGCTTTGGCAAATAAAAAACACGTATGGACTCAAAAGCTGAGCCATACGTGTTTTTTTCTGTCAATGTTGCTGACGCTTCAAAAAGTCGACATCGGGATAATAAGCATCCTTAACTAATAAGTTTGGCCCGAGACAGCGAACTGCCGGACAATGACAGCTGACACTTTTTGCCAGCGGGTGCTGTTGCCATTTCTCGTAAAGATCCGGCAGTTTATCCGTTTGAATATTTCCAAGCGGCGGCACATCGCCGAAATCAGTCACGATGACGTCACCTGTAAATATATTGACATTCAAGCGGGAACGGCCATCGGGGTCATTACGCACTGTAACGTTTTCACTTGCGGCAAGCTTTGCGAATAATTCCTGATCCCGGTCGTCCTGACTGCAATTGTAAAAAGGTAATGTACCGAACAGCATCCACGTTCGCGGATCGCGATACGACAGCAAGTCAAGCATTGCAGTACGTGTTTCATCCAAAGACAGCACATCCAATGAAGAAGCGAAATCACTCGGATACATCGGGTGTACTTCATGACGGCTGCATTTCATTTCGTGGACAATCTGTTCGTGAATCGTCTGTAAATGAGGCAGTGTCCGGCGGTTGAGCATCGTCTCTGCTGATACCATGACGCCCATCTCAGACAAGGCCCTGCTGTTTTCAATCATGCGCGTAAACTGCGAAGCCCGGCGTTCGCGTGACGGCTGGCGTTCCATACGGGCAAATCCGCCATCGATGAAATCATCGGCAGTTCCCCAGTTATGCGATATATGCAGTACGTTTAAATAGGGGGCAATCCATTCGTAACGCTCAAATGGCATGGTCAAGTTTGAATTCACCTGTGTCTGGATGCCCCGCTCATGTGCATACTGCAATAACGGCACCACATACTGCTCTACAGATTTTTTGGAAAACATCGGCTCGCCGCCTGTCAGACTGATTGTCCGCAAATGCGGAAACTCATCCAGCTTCTGCAGCAATAACTCAATCGGCAAGGCCTGCGGATCTTTCGGCTGCAGCATATAACCGACAGCGCAATGTTCGCAGCGCATATTACATAAATAGGTCGTCGTGAACTCTATGCTGGATAATACCTGCTTCCCATGCAAATCAATATCCTGATAGGCTTCCCAAGCATCTGACAGGCGGGATTGTGATAGTACCATGTCCGTAACTCCTTACATCAATTAATTTTCATCACGTGCGTACTCTGTAAGATCTTTTGCATACTTACTCATCGAAGAAGTTGAAACATCAAAAGCTTCCGCAATTTCTTTGAGTGTCATATTAAGCGGTTCGAAAAATTTATTTTCTTGTCCGTAACGAATGGCACCGGCAGCGATTGCCAGCATCTTACGGGCTTTCGGCTGCTCATCCACTAAAAAGTCTTCCAATACTTCAAGCAGAGCACTCGATTCCCGGTCATGCTGTTTCAAAAATTCTTCCGCCGATTCTATAACACCAGACTCGAATTCTGTAAACTCATCACCGGTATAGCCGTTTTCGCCAAGGGCGATCCAGAATTTCATTACGGAGTCTTTTAATGATGGGTTCTCTGAATCAGCCAGCGTCTTAGCAAACTGTCTGACGGCTTCCGAATGATTTGTCGGAATGAAAATCAAGCTCGATACTGCTAAATAATTCCCTTCAGACGTCCCGTCAGAAAGAATGAAGCAATAGAAGTGTACGCCAATCGGAACAGGCTTATCACTTTCTTTCCAAAGCTCTATCGTTTCATCACCAATAATACTTTTAGCTGTTAAATATGTATTCCCCACAGCAGTCACTTTTCCGACAAATACGCGGGGTTCTGACCAGCGATCCAGTAATTCAAGAATAGAAGGGCGCACTTGCTTTTTCTTCTGCCTTGCCACATAATCTGCCCAAATATCCGTCCGCTCGTGGAAGAAAAATTCATCCAGTGCAATCGCTTCAATCATTTCTTCTGGCAGATAACTATTTAATGAGGCTTTCCATTTATTTGCGAATTCCACGAATGCCGGCACATCGGCACGATGCGGATGAACATCATAAAAAGTCTGCAATAAATGTTCCATTTCATCTGTCAACAGATCTTCAACGGTGACTGCCTGCTTTCGCTCGCAGCACTTCTTATATTTTTTGCCACTGCCACATGGACATGGATCATTACGTCCAACCATAAAAACACTTCCCTTTAGTAAATTCCTACATAGCCTAGTGTACCAAACGAATGAAGAGTTCGCATGAAATTTATCTAATCGAACAAAGCAGAAAATAGAAAAAACACTCTCTGAATCAACTGAAGTCAAAGAGTGGAATGCAACCTGAGATCAACTGTCCAAACCTTTAATATATTGCAGACTACTAATCAGAAAAGGTTAGGAAAAGGGGGATTTATCTTAAAAAATTCTTGTTTTGTCAATGTACACGAGGTATGCAAGGGTCGACGCGTTTCTAACGTCTGCCCTCTACTATTCAACCCCCGATGGACATGATAAACTATTTGGACTGCATGCTTTTGCATGGAAGTGTAATTACCGTCATAAAATAAGAGAGAATTTCCGCGCGTGTTGTATACAAACTAAATTGGACAGGGGAATGATTACATGGGATTGTTTGATGCTCTTTTAGGAAATGCTTCCGTTGTAAATAAGGAAGAAGTAAAGAAAGAACTGAACGTAATTTTGGCAGAA
Organism: Sporosarcina sp. P37; assembly: GCF_002109365.1. Lineage (NCBI taxonomy): Bacteria > Bacillati > Bacillota > Bacilli > Caryophanales > Caryophanaceae > Sporosarcina > Sporosarcina sp. P37. The sequence goes on along the minus strand of NZ_CP015349.1, from coordinate 668,151 downwards.
GGCGAAGAAGTGGAAGCGGCATTTAAACTGGTGCGGGACTTAATTGTGTTCACGCAGACGCGATTAATTTTAGTTGACAAGCAAGGAGTTACAGGAAAGAAAGCAGAATACCATTCAGTGCCATTCAAAAGCATCTCTCATTACAGTGTAGAAACTGCGGGTACATTCGATATGGACGCAGAATTAAAAATCTGGATATCCAGCTCACTGACACCGCATATTGAAAAAAAATTCCGGAAAGATAAAAGTATTTACGATATCCAAAAAATATTGGCAACCGTTTGTGTGTGATGGCAGTCTGAATGAAAGACGCGGTATTTTCCATAATAGAAAATACCGCGTCCCCGTCATTTTGTATTGGACGAATTCACATTTTCATACGCGACGAGAGTCACACCCAATTTTTCTTCCAGATGATTCAGTGCATGTAAATCCTCAGCACTTAATGTCGCAATCGATGCTTCTTTATTGGCCATATAAAAGACATCCTTTCCCGGTTTCCCTATAAGATGGCTGAATCATATCAAATTATACATACAAGTAAGGAGGCCGCACTATGTATGATCCGACTGTATTTGAAAACTTGAAAGTTGCGTTTGAAAATCATATGTATGACATGGATAATCTGGAACAGGCGATTCATATAACCAACCGCACCGATCAGCTCGATTTGGCTGTGATGGCCAGATCATTTACTGTGCAATTTTCAAAAGTCGGCTATCCGTCGGTTCTCGTCGATCTTACGCTGGATTCATCACTGAGAGAATTGGCAGATGAAATACTGGAAACAGAAGGCGCGAATCCAGGCTGTATGCTGTCATTGCTGGTGCACACAACAGTTCAAGATGTCGACGCGGAGTGCAAGAAAATCAAAAATATTGTTTTCGAGGTCTGGGAAAATGATATCGACTGCACACAGACACTCAGCTTTGGTCATGAGCAAACAGAGCCGGGATTCCTGAACCGCGTGCATATACGTTTTAAACCGAAAGTAACAGAAGAGCATATGGGGGAAATTGGACTGTTTTTAGAAAGTGTCTTAGAAATGATGGAGCGGATTGGGGAAGTATCATAAAAGCAAGTAAAAAAACGCCCGAAAAGGAGCGTTTTTTACTTGCTGCACAAGAATATGTAACAGAGCTTATTTTTTAAATCGGTTACCCGTATTCGAGTAGACAATAGCAAACACGATCAACCCAATGAACAGAATAAGTCCCGCTATAAAATACTTATCATCTTCCAGCAGTTCACTCACTGCGAATAATCCCACACAAAAACTAAGGGCGAACATGATCTTCGCCATGAATTTGCATAGCGCCCGTTCATTAATTCGCAGCTTTTTCTCGATCGGCATCGTATTATAGCCCGAAAGCAAAGACGCACCTTTACCATTCCATAGTGCAATACCATACACAATAAATGCTGTCATCACCACCACATCCAGTAACAAGCCAAGCATAACATTCCCTCATTTCCTGACATAGAGTCAAATACCAATAAAAAATGGAGTCAGCTCTATGACGAGTTAACTCCATTCTACCTCATTATACAGCCGGCTGCTTAGCCTTTACGGCGATTGACAATGAAATTGCCGCACAAATGAACGCAATAATGACGATGATGCCTCCAACAGCCGGCATGCTTGTGACACTTCCTGTCTGACTGTAGACCATGCCGCCGATACCCGAACCGAGCGCAATACCGACTTGCAGTGCGGAGTTATTGAAACTCTGATGCACATCGGAAGTCACCGGATCACTTTGAATGATATAATCCTGCTGGGCAGGTGCTAATGCCCAGCTCAAGCCGCCCCATACCATCATGAAAATGATGAATAAAGGAATCGAAAAAGTTGAATAGGGCAGTGCGAATAAGCTGAGTGCAAATGCTCCTAAAATGAGTAAAATGCTTTTCTTTGAACCGAGGCGTGATGCCAGGCCGCCGCCGAACGCCCCGCCGGAAACTGCGGCAAGTCCAAAGATAAAGTAGAACACGCTGATCCAATACGGGCTCAATTGCATCGTTGTCTCAAGAAAAGGCGTGAAGTACGCGTACACCGTATAATGGCCTGCCAGCATAAACATAGTGGCCAAATGAGCGAAAAAGATTTTTTTATTTGCCAATGCTTTAATTTGAACAGAAAGCGGCTGCACGTTGCCGTTTGGTATCTTATCCAGGAACGTTGCTATCAAAACAATCGAACCAAGCGTCATGATCGCAATGCCCAAAAATACTGAACGCCAGCCGAACGCATTCGTGACGACAATACCGATCGGGACACCAAGTACGAGTGATGAACTGATCCCCATATAAATATAGCCAAGCGATTTTGCCCTGACACGCGGTTCGACCATTCGTGCGGTAATCGTCAGGGACAATACAATAACGAGCGCGGCACTTGCAGCCGTCAGTACACGTGCCGCCATCATTAACCCAAACGTCGGGCTCAAGTATGTCAGTATGTTGCCCACTAAAAATACGCCGAGCGTAATCAGATACAGTTTCTTGCGTTCTATTTTTGCAGTCAGCGACAATAATACAGGTCCTGCCACTGCATATACCAGCGCAAAAATGGTGATCAGCTGACCCGCTGTCGCAATTGATACATTCAAGTCATCAGCAATCACCGGTAAAATACCGCCGACCACTAATTCCACAAGTCCTACCGTAATAGCGGAAACCGCCAATAATAATACACGCACATCCACAATAATTCCTCCTGCCAGTGTATACACACCCGTATATAAATAAAAATCCCGATTACAAAAATGACTTTGTAATCAGGATTTAACGGTTCCTGGTAGAGACCCCCGAACCATATTATCGGGGTTATACATGTTGATTCCGTAATGAGATTTTCTATTGTACAATTTATCATGGAATCGGGGAACGGGCAAGCAAGAAGGCGTCTGATCTATGAAATCCGACAGCATTTCTTGCGGAAAAGCAATAGAAACAGACATATGAAGACAGCAGGCAGCGGCTTTTAGAATATAATCCCGAAAGTTGTAAAATCCGCCGCAATCAAGTATACTTTTCCCGATAAACCGCGTGAATAGTAACAAATATAAAGGATGGATAAACATGACATTTGAAGAAGTGCTGCCTCGTTTGAAGGCTGGCGAAAAAGTAATCCGCAGTAATTGGGGCGGAGCTGAATTATATGTGAAGCTCGTTGGTGAAAGTGAGCATGACGGCAAAAAACTGAATCCGTATTTCCTGATCAATGTAACAGGAGAAGGGTACACGATGTTTACACCGACAGTCTGTGATCTGCTGGCGGAAGACTGGGTAATTGTAGAGTAAGATGATGGAGTAAAGCTCATGAGCGTTCATGAGCTTTTTTATATAGGAGGCTGCTATGAAATTTGAAGAATATAAAAAGAAATCCGTACTGGTGACAGGTGCCGCTTCAGGTATTGGTCAGGCTCAGGCACTTGCGTTTTTAGAAAATGGTGCAAATGTCTTCGCCTTTGATCTGAGCGAAGGTGATATGCAAAGTGTGAAAAAGGCGTATCCTTCCAAGTTTGATTACACCACTGGCAATGTCAGTTCAAAAGCCGATGTAAACCGGGCTGTTGAACGTGCGCTTCAGGCATTTGGTGCGGTGGATATATTATTGAATACAGCGGGAATACTTGATGGTTTTGCAAAAACACTGGACACCGATGAAGCACTGTGGGATCGGATTATGGATACGAATGTGAAAGGCACCTATTTTATGACGAATGCGGTTTTGCCTCACATGACGGCGCGGAAGTCCGGTGTCATTGTCAATATGGCATCCATTGCCGGGCTTGTAGCCGGAGGCGGCGGTGCAGCTTATACAGCGTCTAAGCACGCCATTGTCGGCTATACGAAGCAGCTGGATATGGATTATTGCCGCGAAGGGATCCGGGCGAATGCCATTGCGCCGGGAGCAATCCGAACGCCTATGAATCAGGCAGATTTTGAAGGAGACGGGGCCATCGCTGAGTGGGTGGCGGAAGAAACGCCGGCCGGACGATGGGCACAGCCTGAGGAAGTGGCTGCGCTGACATTGTATCTGGCAAGTTCGGCTGCTGATTATATTCACGGGGCAGTCGTGCCGATTGACGGAGGCTGGACTGCAAAATAAGGCTTTTGTAATCGATGAAACTCTGTTATACTACGCAAGCAGGCAAATTCTGTTTGCACTACGGCACTTTTGAATGAGCGGCAGGCTCTTTCTTCCTTTGGCCGTAGTTATTACTGGAATAGCCATTGGGCTGTTTCACAAAGGAGAAAATAATATGAGTATGTCTTATGTGAAAGATTCACCGAAGAGTACGGTGAACGAACTCACGAAAACAGCGCTCGTTGCAGCATTGTATGTAACGGTGACGTTCATGTTTTCAGTAATCAGTTTTGGCGCAGTTCAGCTGCGATTGTCAGAGATGTTCAACTATCTGGCTCTGTACAATAAACGGTATGTGATCGGCGTCACGCTAGGTGTAATGTTTGCGAACTTTATGTCGCCAACCTGGCTGCTGGATGTGCCGGTCGGTTCTATGGCTACGCTTCTTGCATTATTGCTATGCCGTGCACTGACAAAGAATATCAAAAACGATATTCTGAAAATGGTAATTACCGCAATTGTATTTGCGTTGTCGATGTTCACAATCGCCGGACAACTGACGATCCTGCTAGGCCTTCCATTCTGGGCAACTTGGCTGACAGTCGGAATCGGTGAGTTATTGTCCATGACAATCGGCGGAATGATTATATATGCGCTGAATAAAAAAATAGATCTGTCCAAATAAGAAAAGCACATCCGTAACGTCGCGGATGTGCTTTTCTGTGTTTTCTAGAAGTAACTGTCAGGATACGCTGCAGCACAGCAATTTAAATCCAGGAAAGCATGCAGCGATTAAGCTTTCGCTTTCCGTTCATTTCTTCTTGGATCTTTAATTACAATTGATACAATCAAACCGGCAATAGAAATAAATCCTGCCACAAGGAACGCTGTATTCACTCCTTGGATTTGACCCGCAACGGTCCCGTTATTGAGCTCCGCTGTAACCATTACGGTAACGAGGACTGCAGTTCCGACGGATCCTGAAATCTGACGGAATGTGTTGTTCATGGCGGTTCCATGAGGGATTAAGTGATTAGGCAGCTGATTCAGCCCGAGTGTAGTAGAAGGCATCATGACCATTGCAATTCCTGACATACGAATCGCATTCAGAACTGCCAAATACGCGAAAGACGTTTCCTCAGTCAAGTTAGAAAACATGAATGTAGTGACCGTCAGAATTGAAAATCCGGTGAGCAACAAATATTTCGCGCCATATTTATCAAACAGTGTTCCTGTGACGGGATTCATGATTCCCATGATGATCGCACCCGGCAGGAGCATGAGACCGGAATGAAATGCACTGAACCCGAGCATCGTCTGCATGAACAGAGGTAAAATGACGGTCGTTGCAATCATCGAACCAAACACAATCATTCCGAGACTCGTTGCCAATGTGAATACACGGTATTTGAACACCCTGAATTCAAGAATAGGCTCCTTCAATTTCAGCTGTCTGCTAATAAACCAGACCAGTGAAATAACACCGACAAGTATGGAAATCATGACATTGGCATGCAGCCAGCCAGTATTGCCCGCAATACTAAAACCGTAGAGAAGGCCGCCGAAACCGAATGTGGAAAGTACAATCGATAAATAATCCATTTTGGGATCCGTCAGTTTCGTCACATTCTTCAGGAGGAAGAAGGCCGCAATGATGTTTAATAAAGTGAACGGCAGCACGACGTAGAACACGCTGCGCCATGGGAATTGATCAACAAGATATCCTGACAGGCTGGGTCCGATTGCCGGCGCAAACGCAATCACGAGACCGTAATAGCCCATCGCCTTTCCGCGCTGCTCCACAGGAAACAGCAAAAACATAATTGTCTGGAGAAGCGGCATCATAATCCCTGCACCGGCTCCCTGAAGCACGCGCCCTGCCAAAAGCATGGAGAAATTTGGAGATACAGCAGCCACCAATGTGCCGGCAGCGAAAATGCTCATTGCTGTCAGAAATAATCGGCGGGTCGTAAACTTTCCGATTAAGAATGCCGTAACCGGAATCATAATCCCGTTTACGAGCATGAAAATTGACTGCAGCCACTGTACCGTACTTTCGCCGATAGAAAGGTCTTTCATAATGGGGGGAAGAGCTGTGGCAAGCAGTGTTTGATTCAGAATGGTAATAAACGCCCCTGATAATAGAACAATCATCAGCGGGAGATTCTTTTTAAAGTCAAATGTCTGCGAATTTTCCATAGGGATGCATCACCTCATAGTTTATTTATAAGTTATTGAATAATTCGAAGTCCGTTATAATCATGTATATGCCATGTTAGTAGTTATTCAGTCAGAGCTCAATGATATTGCCTAACTGAACTGCTGAAATCAGCAATAGCAGAGTGATGCTTTGTATAAAACAGTACAGTCAGGATATCATGACAACAAGTCATGTAAAGGAGTGGAACGTCTATGAAGAAAGCAGTGTTTCTTGACCGGGACGGTGTCATCAACGAAGTACTGACGGATAGAGTGAAATTTGTCAATGAACCCGATCAGCTATACTTTTTACCCGGTGTGCCGGAAGCGATTACACAATTGAATTCAGTATTTGATTATATTTTTGTTGTAACAAACCAAGGCGGTGTAGGGCTTGGTTTTATGAAGGAAGAAAAGCTGATTGCGATTCATGATCATATGGTGGCGGAACTCGCAAGGCAAGGAGCCGTTATTGATGAAGTTACGTATTGCCCGCATAAGCCTAAAGCGGGCTGCGGCTGCCGCAAACCCCACAGTCGACTGATCGAGAATCTGGCGCAGCGGTATGATGTGGATTTGTCAGCGTCGTATATGGTCGGTGATACTGATACAGATATTGTGGCCGGTAAGCGGGCCGGAACAAAAACCGTATTTCTCGGCACATCTGATCCATTGGCAGATGCAGTATTTCCAGATTTGCTTCAGGCAGTGCCTTGGATTATCAAAGATGCCACATAAAACTGCAAGAAGCTAAAGCCGCCATGATTAGGCGGCTTTAACGTTACATTTTTCCTTGCAGAGAGATATGCTAGTGATAAAGTTTTATATTGTGATATAATTAATACAAATAAATCATTCTATGTTACTAATTACCCTAATGCGAATGAAATTTATAAATGGGCACTAGTCTGTTTCCGCTAATCTCGTATAAGGTGAGAGTCTCATAGTTGAAGGGGGTCGAAAAATGAAAAAAGTAATATTGTTGTTTTTTGTCGTTGCATTCATAGTATGTATTCCTGTTGGATTATGGCTAATGCAAAGCAATCAGCCTGTCAGAGTAGCCATTATCGATAAATCACCAGTGGAAGATTCGCATCGTCAGCATCTGGGAATCAACTGGGTCCTGAATTATGCCAAAGTGAAAGCGCAGCATAACAAGCCATTCGACCCCGCCCGTGATTATTATGGCGGATTCACTGCAGTGGAAGACAAAGGAATCTCCGAATTGCGTCCGCTGCCTGAAGAGTATGCAGACACCGATATTATTTACATAGCCAATACAGCAAGCACCAATGAAACGATACAAGATCCACAAGATCCGTTGCTCGCTTCCTACGAAAAAACGCACGGCGGACTCGGGGAAGTGGAATGGCAGCGGATTGTAAAGCGCCTTAACACGAATAAGCCTTCTATGGTTGTAGCGGAGTTTGATTCATTCTCTTCACCAACCTCTGAAAAAGTGCGGACACAAGCAGCTGATCGCTTCGGTATTAATTTCTCCGGCTGGAAGGGCCGGTATATGGAAGAGTTGGATCCGCAAAAAAATGAAGAGTTACAGCAGATGCTTTCGGGACGCACAGCTGACTGGGGCTACAGCGGATCTGGTTTTCTATTAGTAAATGACAAGAATGAAGAATATGTTGTGTTGCAGCAGGATCAGGAAATTTCAGCTGAAGGGATTCAGATGGAATACACAGAAAAAGGAACAAAGCGACTCGGCGTAGCTGGCTCACACCGTTTTCATTCATGGTTTGATATTGTGACCGTCAACCAGGGAGAGTCATTAGCAAAATATCAATGGGAACTGACAGCTAAAGGGAAAAGTTTGCTGGCTGAGAAAGGGATACCGGCACAGTTTGATGCGGTGATCCGAAACATATCAGGTGTTTCGGAAAGCTTTTATTTCGCAGGAAATTTTAACAGTGTATCTGATGTTCCGCGTATCTATCAAGCCAAGGGCGTCGTAAACGTCTATAAAACGCTCCAGAGATCTTCTGAGAAATCGTTCTTTTGGTCAGCTTACGTGCCTATGATGCAGGAAGTCCTCGCAAAGTTTGGGCAAGTGAAAGAAAAGCAAGTGAAAAATCCGGTACGGGACGGAATTCAGATGAATGCCCGGATGAATGGAAAGTATCTTGAAGTTTTGCAGGACGGCAAATGGACACCGATGACAGTCAAAGGGGTGAATATCGGGATGGGGAAGCCAGGAGCATTCCCCGGTGAAGCGGCTATTACTGAAGAAGTATTACCGATGGTTTGAAGCAATAGGGGAAATGAACGCCAATACGATACGAGTTTATACACTCCATCCGCCTGATTTTTATCATGCATTGAAGGCGTATAACGAAGCGCATGATACTCCTATTTATGTGATGCATGGCGTCTGGATCAATGAGGAAAGTCTGGAGGAGTCATTGGATGCATTTGAGAAAGTGAATCTCAAAGACTTCCGAAAAGAAATGATCCAACTGGTGGATGTCATTCATGGAAATGTGACTGTGCCGGCACGGCCTGGCCATGCATCCGGTGTATACGATGCAGATATTTCGCAGTGGGTCACTGCCTGGATGATTGGAATCGAATGGTACCCGTTCATGGTAGAGAATACCAATAAGATTCATCCGGATTTGGGTGAATATAAAGGAAAGTATTTTGAAACAAAAGGTGCGGCCGCATTTGAATATTGGCTGGCGGAGCAGATGGATATTCTTGTTTCACATGAAGTGAGCAGCTACCAACAAATCCGGCCAATGAGTTTTGTTAACTGGGTGACGACGGATCTGCTGACACACCCGTCTGATTCTTCCGGTCAGGAGGATATTGTTTCGGTAAATCCGAATTTGATATATACAAAAGACGAGATGAATAAGCCTGGGCAGTTCGCTTCATACCATGTATATTCATACTATCCGGACTTTTTGAACTATGAGAAAAAGTACCGTGAATTCATTGATTTCAGAGGCGCCAAAAATAACTATGCCGGCTATTTGAAAGATTTGCACGAAGCGCACCGCCTGCCTATCCTGGTAGCAGAATTCGGAATTCCAGCATCAAGAGGGAAAACACATGATAATCCATTTGGCTGGAATCAAGGGTTTATATCAGAAGATCAGCAGGGAGAAATCCTGACACATTTATATGAGGATATCTTACAGGAAGGTTTAATGGGAGGACTCGTATTTTCCTGGCAGGATGAATGGTTCAAACGGACATGGAACACGGCTGATTACGACAATCCGGACAGACGGCCATACTGGTCCAATATACAGACGAATGAACAAAAATTTGGCTTAGTCAGCTTTGATCCATTAAAGATCAAAGTGGCGGGTTATGAAGAGGAATGGCCGACAGATCCATTGTATGAGAAAAAGAACGGTTTGCTCAAAAAAATGTATGCAGATCATGACGAAACATATCTGTATGTACGAGTGGATTACGATGAATCGGTATTTAATGAAACAGATGCATTGAATATAGTGTTCGACACCGTACCTGGCAGAGGAAATAACCGTGCAAGCCGTATGCAAGATATTCGATTTACAAATGGCTTAGAGTTCATTGCGAAAATTAATGGCGCAAAATCACGGATGCTGATCGATCCCCATTATGACTTGTTTCATCATGACTATGGGAAAGATGCAGGCTTTGTGCCCGATAAAGCTGTGAAAGATCAGACGGACCAATTTATCCCAATGAATTATGCGCTTAATAAAAAATACTTGGTGAAGAATGAAAAGCGTTATATTCCATTCAGCTACTATGAAACCGGCAAACTGCGTGAAGGCAACGGAGATCCCGCTTCAGCGGAGTATGATTCGTTAGCGGATTATCATATGCGCGACGGAATGCTGGAACTGCGGCTTCCTTGGCTGCTGCTGCAGGCAACAGATCCAAGCAAAAAAGAGTTCATCGAAAACTTGCTGGATGATAGAACGAGGACGAGAATAAACGTCGATGAAATATTCATAGGCGCTGTTCTGACGTCAGCGAATGGAGAAGTACTAGATTCATTTCCGGCAGTAAAAAAAGGAAAAGTGGATCTGCTTGAGAGTTATACATGGGATAATTGGCAAGTCCCTATGTATGAAGAGCGGCTGAAAAAGTCATACTATTACTTGCAGGAAGCATTTAAGACAGAATAATAGGCAGAACACAAGAGCAAAAGTCCTTTCTTACAGGGGCTTTTGCTTTTTGCATATAGCGAGTGCATGGATTCGTCAGATCGTAAATGTATTGTAAACTAAGAAAAGATTTATGATATAGTAGACAGTAAGCCCGTAATCAAACAACGCATATATTTTCAAAGCGCCTCCCGGTAAGATCAAATTATTATTTGATTTGGGAGGTGCTTTTCATGCCAACAATAAAACCGTTAACGATTGTCCCCGTGACTTTACATCCGATTTCCTCTCCCAGCCTTCCGGCTGCCCCTGCTAGCAGTTCGCCGGGCACTTGCTCCGTCAAGATAGCGAACGCGGAAATCCATTTCCATAACGGCGTAGAAGAGCGCATCATCCGAGCCGTCATGAAGGAGCTGATGCATCCATGAAACAGGATTATACGGATGTGCAGAATATATATATTGTCTGCGGAAAGACCGATATGCGAAAAGGCATTGATGGACTGGCGACATTAGTCCAAGACTCTTTTGAACTTGACCCTTACAGCGACTCCATCTTTTTGTTCGCCGGTTGGAAAAAAGACCGCTATAAATGTCTCTACTTTGATGGGGATGGATTTGCGATGTTGTATAAGCGGCTAGACACAGGCAAACTGCAATGGCCACGGAGTGAAACGGAGGTCAAGAACCTGACACAACAGGAACTGCGCTGGCTGCTCGAAGGGTTGTCCATCCAACAGCCAAAAGCGATTCCCCCTTCTGCAAGAGGTGTGTTTTAAAAATAGCTATTCACGTCCTGTGAAATCCGGTATACTACTCACAACGAGAAGGAAAGCGGTGAAGGAAATGGCCAAGCGTTCAGCAGAAGAATCATTGGAAAAAGTCATTGCGCTATTGGAAGAACAACTGGCGTATTCCAATGAACAAAATGAAAAGCTGTCCCGACAGGTGGAGACATTGACTCAACAGGTACAGTATTTGACCAAGCAATTATTTGGTTCCAAAACAGAGAAATCCAAGTATCAAGTGCCCGACGGGCAAGGATCCTTATTCGATGAGGACGAGAACCCTTTTCCCGATTCTGAGCAGACAGAAGAACAAAGCCAACAGATGATTTCTTACACTGTTGTCCGAAAACGTCCGAAGAAACGAAATGATCTATTTGATGAGGGGATCCCCACAGAAGTCATTCATCATCATCCCGAGCAGTTGGAATGCAACTGCTGCCTGCATCCATTGACAGAGATGGGTGAGGGTCAAGTCGTTCGGGAAGAGGCAGAATTCATCCCAGCTAGCCTGAAACGTATTCAGCACGTAGAACATACCTACGAATGTACACACTGCAAGACAGATTCGAACACTTCCTCCATGATTGTCAGAGGAAAGGCCCCGCAGCCCGCCATTCAAAGAAGCGTCGCTGGACCGAGTGTCTTGGCCCACGTCATTTACCAGAAGTTCATGCAATATCTTCCCCTTTACCGACAGGTAAAGGAATGGGCACGTCATGGGCTCAAAGCTAATGACAAAAATTTGTCTAACTGGGTCATCCGTGCAACCGAAGACTGGTTAGCTCCTCTCTACGAGCGAATGAAAGAACTGTTGACTTGTCGGAACGTCCTGCATGTGGATGAAACCTCAGCTCAGGTACTCTTTCGCACAGACGGTAAACCGGCTCAAAGCAAGGCTTATAATTGGGTGTGCAAAACGATTCCTTGCCAAGGTCCTGTCATGGTGCTGTTCCATAGTTCCCTGTCGCGTTCTCGTGCCGTTTTGGAATCTTTCATCCAAGGATTTCGGGGAACCGTCATTTGTGACGGATATTCTGCTTACGGTAATCTGCCGGATATACAATTCGCCAACTGTTGGGCGCACGTCCGTAGGTATTGGCTGAAAGCCAACTCCAAGAATGGACAAATCGGCGTGGATTTCTGTAACCAACTATATGCGTTAGAACGAGAGTTTCGCCAACTACGGCCAGGGAAACGCCGACGGATGCGGAAAAAGTATTCCAAGCCGATCGTGAAAAAATTCTTCGCATGGATAGAAGAGAGTCCTTTTTACGGAACGAATGCGCTGGCAACAGCCGCAGACTATACGTTGAAGCGGAAAAAAGAGCTTCAGCTATTCTTAACAGATGGTCGTCTGGAAATCGATAACAATCCGGCAGAAAACGCTATCCGTCCGAACGTGATCGGTCGAAAAAATTGGCTATTCTCTGTCAGCGAAGCGGGCGCGAAAGCGAACGCCATCTGTCTCAGCCTAGCAGAGACCGCCAAATTACATGGGATTGATTTCTATATGTATTTGAAAAAGGTCTTTTCGGAACTTCCGAATCTGGAATTCGGCCAGAATCCTTCACGACTGGATGACTATCTGCCGTGGTCGCCACAAATCCAACTGGAATGTAAAAAATAACAGCCCGCTGCTTCAAAAACAGGAAGCAATCGGGCTATTTGTGATGACGTACCAAATAGGTACGTTTTTTTATATTACGGGCTTACAGTAGACAATGCATTTATACTTAAAAGAGATGGTTTAATTGGGGGAAGTTTATGAAAGATCTGAAGTTGCCTAAAAAAAGATTTCGCCCTGAAATTGAAGGTGTACGAACCATCGCGACATTACTGATTGCTGTGTATCATATATGGTTCGGCAAAGTATCAGGCGGCATCGATGTATTCTTCGTGTTATCAGGATACCTGATGACACTTTCCATTTTGTCGCGAATTGAAAAAAACGGCAGTGTGAATTTTGCCGATTATTTTCTGCATTTAACGAGAAGGTTGTTCCCGCAGGCTATCATCATCATCATTTTCACTGGAGTTTGTGCAGTCATTTTTCTTCCGCAGTTTGAGTGGGGAGAAATTATAGCACATATGATGGCTTCTACTTTCTATTATGAAAACTGGCGGCTGGCTCTGGATTCAGTCGATTATTTGGCCCGGGACAATTCAGCCAGTCCGTTTCAGCATTTTTGGTCATTGAGTGTTCAGGGTCAATTTTATATTATCTGGCCAATCTTGCTTGCTGCCGTTTACGGTCTTGCGCGTAAAGTTTGGAAAACACCTGTGCGCAAAACATTGCTCGGCTCATTGATTGTCGTATTCGTCTGTTCGATAGCCTATTCAATTTATCAGACGAACATCAATCAGCCATTTGCGTATTTTCATTCATTCACCAGGATGTGGGAATTTAGTGTCGGCGGGATCTTCGCTTTACTGTCTCCGTATTTATTTTTTACTAAACGAATCAGTATTGCACTGGGATGGCTCGGATTGCTGATTATTTGTTTCACGGGAATTATCGTGCCTGTATCGACGGTGTTTCCGGGATACTTGGCCCTGCTTCCTATCAGCGGTGTGCTGCTCATACTGATTGCTTCTGAAAGTATTACGGTAATTGGAGTCAATCGATTCCTTGCGGTCAAACCATTACTTTATTTAGGGAGTCTGACGTATGGAATTTATTTATGGCATTGGCCGCTGCTGATTTTCTATCGTTCGTATATGGAAATAGAAACGGTTCCTGTGATGGATGGTATTCTTCTGTTACTTGTTACCATTTTACTCTCTATCGTTACGACTAAGCTAGTGGAGAAACCGGTGCTTGAGATGGACAGAGGACAGAATAAAGGGAATTTAGTCGTTGTGCTGACTGCCATGTTTGTGCTTGCATGTACTTCAATTTTCACGATTTCCGCTTATATTGAAAAGGCTACAGCAAACTCGGAATTCATCTCCGGCACTGACTATCCGGGCGCTCAGTCTGTGCTCTATGAGATCAATACGGCGACGGATGTTGATCCAATACCGCCGCCGTCAATCATTAAAACAGATTTGCCTGCCTTTTATGAGGATTTAGAATGTCAGTCGGTTAATCGGACAGAAGTCAGAAAGTGCTCTTATGGCGTTTTGGAAGATGCTGATTTCACCATAGCACTTGTGGGCGGATCTCATTCCGGTCATTGGTTTCCGGCATTAGAAGAACTGGCGGAAGAGATGAACTTCACCATTGATTTGTACAGCCATGACGGATGCCGCTTTACTGATGAAGACCCAAGCGGAAGTTTAACGGAAGAGTGTTTGCCATGGAATGAAAATTTAATCGAAGTGCTGACAGAAAATCCGCCTGATCTCGTCTTTACCACGTCGACAGTGAATAAACACCCGGAAGTGCCGCAAGGGTTCATTAATCAATGGAAAAAGCTTGAAGGAATTACGACTGTGTTTGCAATCCGGGATAATCCGCGGATGAAAAAAGTAGTTCCAGTTTGTTTGGAACAGGCGGAAGATCCGCTGGAATGCGCGGTAACGCGAGATCAGGGTGTCTCCAAAGAAGTGCCATGGGAAGTCACTGAAGGCATTCCGTCGAATGTGTTTTTTGCTGACCTAACCGATTATTTCTGTGATGACACGACTTGTTATCCGGTAATAGGAAACGTTATCGTATATCGTGATGATAACCATCTTACGGCTGAATATTCAAAGACGCTTGCTCCCGCATTAAAAATTCCGCTGCAGCAAGCATTAGACAGTTTAGATAAAACATCAGCGCGTTAACTCGATAGTTAGTCATGGATGGTTCCGTATAGTTGAACACGTTTTGGGAAAGCTATCTTACAGAAGCAAAATACTCATAAAGGAGTGTCTGTGATGGCGAAAAATTATCCGAAACCGAATGATCCTGCTGATAATAAAAAGAGATTGAAAAAAACGATCAGCAATATGGAAGCCGCGGAGGATGCGATGAAGTTTGCTGAAGGCAAAGAGCTGGAGCGGATCCAAAAGAAAAATGAACGCAGAGCTGAAAGTATTGAGGATTTAAAAGAAGAAATCAGTGAAGAAGATAAATCCAGAATTAATGGCTACCTGTAAACTATTCACTTAAATTAGCAGTTCGGCCCTCGCTTTGAAAGCGAGGGTTTTTTCTGTTTATTGCGGTTTATAAGTAAAAAAGGGACTGAAGGCCGTCTGCTGTACAGATAGAGAAGTATCTGTGTAACTAACGTTTGTGCATTATAAGGAGGAATGCTTCATCCGAATACGGTACAATATATATAATCCTCCTGAATTCCTTATTTTGTATGAAATACTATACTGATAGGAAACAGTGCTGCAGCGGACAGCAAGTGTTTTAGAAAAAAAGTATCGGTGAAGAAGTTCATAGGTGCGTAGTCATTCCATAAAACAATCCACTGACAGAATGAACGAACCAAAAGGAGTCCTGATGATGAGTTATTTGTTTCCAAGAATTTACGATATCGCGATGAAGCCGCTGGAAGCGACACGCTTTAAAAAATACGTACAGACCTGGTGCGGAATGCTGAAGGCACGGTCCTTGAAATTGGGTCGGGTACAGGCATTAATTTTCCGTACTATCAAAAAGCAAAACAAGTGGCGGCTGTTGAACCGAATCCGCAAATGAGCCGAAGAGGTGTCAGCCGCGGACGAAATGCCCGGGTTCCGATTACATTATATGAAGCATCGGCAGAATCATTGCCATTTGCAGATGATACGTTTGATACAGTCATTGCCACATTAGTTTTTTGTACAATTCCTGATCCAGTCCGTGCACTAGAAGAAATTCAGCGGGTCAGCAAACGGGATGCCGCGGTTTTATTTTTTGAACATGTACAATTGAAGCAGAAAACACTGGCAAAATTCCAGGATATTCTGAACCCGTTTTGGGAAAAGATTTGTGATGGATGCCAAATAAACCGGGATACGTTATCTATTATTTCTGATTCTGGACTTTATACAGAACATGTGGAATCACTATATTCCGGTTTGTTTTTATCTATTGAATGCAGAAACAGGAAGTGAAAGTACGTCTATACCGTCCAGCAATTTGCCGGTTATGAAATAATACAAAGACTAAGCGGGATCAGATGATGAAGGATGGGGGAAAATCGAAATGGCAGGATATATATTCTCATGTATTATAACGATCGGACTGCCGTTGTTACTGTGTATATATGCAGTCTATACACGACGATGGATTCCTTTTTTACTGGGCGTTCTGGCATTTACTGTTTCACAGCTCTTCCTTCGGCTCCCGCTTTTAGGCTATCTGGAGAAAAACAGCATCGATTATCTGTTTTTCAGCAGTCAGCATCCAATCTGGTATGCAATCGGCCTTGGGCTTTCTGCTGCCTTAGCGGAAGAGGCGGCACGTTATGCAGCCATCAGATATTTCATGAAACAAAGAGACTGGCTGTCCGGATTTTTATTTGGAGCGGGGCATGGGGGGATTGAATCCGTCATACTGGTCGGCATTCCCATCGCGACGATGTACTTGACGGCAGGTGATGCTGGAATGCCGGCAATAGCAGGAGTCGAGCGATTTTTTGCGATATTGTTACATATCGGCCTGTCTATCTTAGTTTTGCAGGCCGTGACGCGTAATCGTTTACTCTATTTAATCCTAGCTATTGCTGTACATACCGGCATTAATGCTATGATTGGCATATTGCCATTGTTTATTCCAAGAGAGTATATGATACTATCAGTGGAGAGCATTCTTGCGATAGTATCTGTCAGTTTGTTTATCTGGTGCATCTTGATTAAAAGGAAGGAAGTCATCGAATGAAGAAATTTGCAGCGCTTATACTGTCTGCGATCTTTCTGCTCGCTGCATGCGGCGCAGCTAAAGTGGATGAATCAGCAGCCGAAGAGTATATTGAAAAATCAAAAGAAGTTATCACATTATTAAATGAAGAGAAATTTGAGGAAATGCGCACGATGTTTGATGCAACCATGAAAGAGGCTTTGTCTGTCGGACAGCTGCAGGAAGTGGCGGATATCGTGAAGGAATCAGGGGAATTCGTCAGTTTTGAAAAGGAATCTGTTGCTAAGAAAGAACAGTATTTCGTTGCGACTATCGCTGCACAATACAGTGAGGACAATAGAGTCTACACGATTACATTTGACGACAAGCAACAAGTGGCCGGTTTCTTCGTTAAATAAATCCATTGTTATAAGTGAGCTCTGACAGAAGGATGTCCCTTCCTGTTGGAGCTTTTTCTATAGTTTCATTCATAGAATCATCTGATCAGATAAGATAATAGCTAAATATAAAGACTTTATAAAATTGAAAGAAATGAAATTATTGCGTGATATATTATGAATACAGGAGGAGTTCAACATGTCAGCACATCTGTTACTTGTAGAAGACGATCCTGAAATTGCCCGCGTAATCCAAGACATGCTGCGTGCGGAAGATCATGAAGTAACATGGGCCACCACGGGTCTGGAAGGATGGGAAGATTTCCAGCAAGGAAGTTATGATCTCGTTCTGGTAGATTTGATGCTTCCTGAGATGGATGGTTTTACACTCTGCCAAAATATTCGGTGGGAAAGTGACGTGCCGATCATTATTATCAGCGCCAGAACGGAAGATGGTGACAAAGTGGAAGGTTTGCAGCTCGGAGCAGATGATTATGTAGAAAAGCCTTTCAGTTTAACAGAATTAAGCGCACGCATTCAGTCACAGCTTAGAAGATGGAAGCGGTATAACGGAGAGGATGCCACAATTGAGAATAAAACATGTTACACTCACGGGCTGACCATCTTTTGGGATCAGCATAAAGTGCTGAAAGCAACCGAGGAAATAAAGCTGACGGTTACCGAATTTGATTTATTAAAAGTGCTTGCACGAAATTCCGAGCGTGTTTTCTCCAAAAAAGAATTGTATGAGCATGTATGGAATCAAGTAGACGCTGAAGATGCGCATACTGTGACCGTTCATATTAAGTCGCTCCGCAGAAAACTTGGCGATCCTGTAAAAGCGCCGCTATTCATTCAGACGGTATGGGGTTCAGGCTATCGCTTCATTGGAGAACGTCTATGAAGCTGAAAACATGGCTGCTGTCTTCTTATTTACTTGTAATGGCGCTGCCGCTGCTTCTCGCTTACCTATTGTTCGCATGGATCAATGACTACAATGAAGATCAAAAAGTGAAGGAGTTTTTCACCACCACTGTGGAGATGAAAGACATCCAACGGGTACTGGATGACCCCGGCCTGTATCAAACAGGCAGAACGTATCACGAAGTGGCACGTCTTTCCAATGACAAGCTGTCGATTCAGCTTTTTAATCATAATGGCCTGACACTCTATTCATCCAGCCCTGTGCAAACTTTAGCGGTGCCGGTGAATCGGGAAAACCTGTACGAAGATTTGTTTTCACTGCAGCAAAATTTCCGGTCGCACCGTTACAAAGCCCCCGTATTCGACAAAGGCAAGCTGGCCGGTTTTTATCAAATTGAGTTGGCGCGCGAAGGATGGGTGGAAGCGGTCAGTAAGAGAACGAAATGGATGATGATTCTGTTTTCAGTTCTGTTTATTCTCCTTTATGCATCGGTGGCGCTATTCGTCAATCGAAAAGTAAACCGCAGACTGACGAATTTACAAAATGAAATGACAGCTTTTGCACGAGGTCATCAACCTTCGCATGAAAAAGTCACCGCACAAGATGAAATCGGACAGTTGCAGCAACATTTTTATGATATGCAGAAAAAAATAGTGGAAGCCAGAAGATTGATAGAAAAAGATCAGCAAGAGAGAGAGTATATGATTGCGGCCATATCACATGACTTGAAAACACCGTTGACATCCATTCGGGCCTATGCTGAATCCCTTGAATTAAATGAAAAGCTCACAGATGAAGAAAAAGGTGAGTACCGGCAAATCATTATTGAAAAGTCGAATTTTATGAAACAAATGCTCGACGATCTATTGATGTTCACATTGCTTCAGTCACCTTCCTATGAAATGGAGCGGACTGCAGTAGACGGCAGTGAGTTTTTTGATATGCTCGTTTCGGACTATGAACCGTTATGCCGAAACAAACAAATTCAGCTCTGCTCTTCAGCCAACGTAACAGGGGACTGCGCGGTGAATCCGAAACAACTGATGCGGGTCGCAGACAATTTGATGACGAACGCGATTCATCATACGGAAACAGGCGGCAAGATTTGGATTGCTGCAATATCCGAGCAATCAGCAGACTGGCTGTATGAATTTGTGAAAGCCGCTTATACGTTTGATTTCGGGGAGAATATCTACGTAATTGTTCAAAATGAAGGAATAGGGATTGCTGAGGATCAGGTTGAATATATTTTCAACCCGCTCTATCAGGCAGATAGGTCAAGGAGCAAAAGAAATGCACACGGAACAGGATTAGGGCTGAGTATTGCGAAGCAGATGATGGAAAAACATAACGGGGATATACAGCTGTTTTCTAAAGAATCGGTCGGTACATGTGTAATTTGCAGGCTTCCAAAATACGTTGAGAATGAAAAGGAGTAGAGTGATATGAAAATTGTAAAGAAACTGCTGGGCGGAGCAGCTGCAGCCGTCTTGGTGTTAGGGCTGGCTGCTTGTTCATTTGAAGACAATCAGTATTCGCCTGAGCAAGTGATTAACAATGCGATGAAAGAAAACAAAGAGCCTTTATCTTATTACGGAGAAGCTACAATGCGCATGACCGCGGAAAAAGAAAAAATTCAATTGAAAGAATGGCGCAGTAAAGACGGAAAATTCAAAGTGGAAACCGAAGGAGCTGCCCCAGATGAACATGCTGTGACAGTGAACGACGGAAAGACCATTACGATGTATCAAGAAAGTTTGCATCAGGCAATGATCAGTAAAGATGGAGAAGCGGTAACCGCTTTGGCTCCTTCCCCAAAAGATCAAGCACATCAATTATTAAAAATGATCGGCGATACTCATACGATTTCCATTGATGGAGAAGAAAAAATTGCCGGGCGCGACGCCTATCACCTCGTAGCAAAAGCCAATGAAAAAGACACGTTATTCGGTGATCAGGAGCTGTGGGTGGATAAAGAGAATTGGTTTGTCTTAAAATCGATCTCACATTCAGGAGACAATCAAATAGATTTGGAGTATACGAAAATTGAATTCGATAAGGAATTCCAAGATGATATTTTTTCAATTGAACTCCCCGAAGGAATTACTATCCAAAACATTGACGAAATGAACGAAACGGAAGAAGTTTCACTAGAAGAAGCCGCACAACATGTAGGTCAGCCGGTACTCTATTTCCCTGAAGAGGATGGCAGAAAAATAGAGCAGATTGGAATGGATGACTTAACAGCTGAACTGAACAGAGTGGAAATCAATATAAATTATGTCAAAGATGACACGCCATTGCTGTCTCTTTCATTATTTAAAACCCCCGAAAATCTTGAAGGCGATGATCTGAAGATGCCGGGCCAAGAAGTGGTGAAAGTTCGGGGCATCGAAGGAACGATGATAGACATGGAAGGATTTCGCAATGTTTTCTGGAAAGAAGACGGAGTCAGCTACTCTATAATACTGAATAATCCTGATGTTACAATTGAAGAAGTGATTGAATGGGCACAGGATATGGAATGGTCAGAATAAAATGAATGCCGCAGAAATATGGCGGAAGCAAAAGTCATTCAGCGGAGCGAGAAGGCGGGAGAGAACCTATGAAGAAAGCAGTTTGGCTGATCGCCGCGGTTTTACTGCTGGCGGCTTGCGGGAACGCAAGTGAAACGAAGAAGGACAGTTTTACGACAGTTGATTTAGCGGATATTCCAGTGCTTCAAAATGACGGAGCGATCGTGTTGGATGTACGGGAAGTAGATGAATACGAGGGTGGTCATCTCATTGGCGCCGTCAATATGCCGTTATCCAAATTGCAAAAAGGCGAACGGTACGAACTGGATAAAGATCAGAAATATGTTGTAGTATGCCGCAGCGGAAATCGCTCAAAAACGGCCAGTGAGATTCTGTTTAAGGAAGGCTATGAAGTTACCAATGTTTCAGAAGGCATGTCAAAATGGCAAGGTGAAACAGAATAAATAAAAATGAAGGATATCCGGAAAAAGAGTCATTTCCATGGATATCCTTTTTCAGTTGTTCGAATCAGAAATGAAACTGCGTATTTACACAGCAGGCGGACCAATCAGCTGGGAAGGGGGAATATTCTGAACCGCGGCCTTCCATTGTTCTGCATCGAGGCCATAGGAATAAGCAAAGACATCAGCGGGTGTGGCAGTTAAGATATCGGAACCTACTACGACTTCGGGTGTGCCGGTATTGAAAATTCCCTGCAGGTGCGTGTCATCCGAATGTGCGATTTGGTAATGCCACCAGCCCTGGGGGATATTGACTACCTGGCCGGGAGTAATTCGGTAGTGCTGGAATTCTTTCGTTGAGATATTCATTATAGAGATCGTCGCAGCGCCTGATACACAATAGGTCAGCTCATCACCATTTGGATGATAATGAGGTTCGATTATATGGTCTTTGGCGAGAAATATATCCAGCATGGATACATTGTCCAGTGTATTCAGCTGTTTCACATTCACAATGTTTATATAGTTTTTGTCGTCTTGTTTGAAAAAGGGGCTTTTATTCAAATCCGCTGCGTACTGGGCTTCGTGTGAGATCAGATTCATCAAACCTTTCCTCTGTATTATTGATACAGTATGCGGCCGCAAATAAAATGTGCAGCGGACGGTATGATTCTTGGCACGTGTAAAAAAGGAGAATAGAGGGTACTTCATAACAGAATACAAAAACAACGTATGTATTTACATTTGAAGGAGGTAATGGAGTATGTTGAAAGAATATGACTTGATTGTAATTGGAACAGGAAATGCAGGGTCCATCACTGCGGTGAAATGCAGGAAAGCAGGCTGGAGTGTGGCAATGATCGATGACCGTCCGTTTGGAGGCACCTGTTCTCAGCGCGGCTGTGATCCGAAAAAAATACTGGGGGGTGCTGCTGAACTGATTGATTGGAATAAACGGATGCGCGGAAAAGGTATCGACGGGGACAGTAAAATTAATTGGCCGGAATTAATGACATTTAAGCGGACATTCACAAAATCTGTCCCGGAAGATACAGAAGAAAAGTTCAAGAAATTGGGCATGGATGTGTACCACGGAAAAGCAGTCTTCCAAAGTGAAACGGAACTGAAAGTCTGTTCGGATGTGCTAAAAGGAAAGCATATTTTGATTGCTTCAGGTGCTAAACCCGTGAAACTTAACATTCCCGGAGAAGAATACCTGACTGCAAGCGACGAATTTATGGAGCTGGATCACTTGCCTAAACGCATCGTATTTATAGGCGGCGGGTTTATTTCATTTGAATTCGCGCATATCGCCGCAAGGGCGGGGTCAGAAGTGCATATTCTTCACAGAAGTGAGAAACCGCTGAAGCATTTTGACCAAGACTTAGTGAAACTGCTGATTAAACGCTCCGAAGAAATTGGAATTCATGTGCATTTGAATACGCCTGTCAATGGAGTGGAGAAGTGCGGGAGCTCATTAATTGTAAAAGGTGAACAAGATGACCGTGAAGTGGAGTGGAAAGCCGATCTTGTTGTGCACGGGGCAGGCCGGGTGCCTGCTTTAGATATGGATTTGGAAGCAGCGAGTATTCAGCGCGACAAACAGGGGATCAGTGTCAATAAATTCATGCAGAGCATTAGTAATCCGCATGTATACGCGGCGGGGGATGCAGCTTCCACAGATGCACCGCCATTGACACCGGTTGCGACGACAGAGTCCCATGTCGTGGCGGCCAATTTATTAAAAGGTAATCATAAAACTGCGGATTATCCTGTAGTGCCATCTGTTGTTTTCACTGTGCCGAAATTGGCGTCAGTAGGGATGAGCGAACAGGAAGCGAAGGAATCGGGATTAAAAGTGTACGTTAAGTCACAGGATGCAACAGAGTGGTTTACGTATAAGCATACCAATGAAGGGGCGGCTGCATTTAAAGTAATTATCGATCAGGAAAAAGACGTAATACTTGGCGCGCATTTATTGAGCGGTGAAGCAGATGAATTAATTAATCATTTTGCACTTGCGATACGTTTGCAGATTCCGACGATTGAATTGAAAAAAATGCCTTTTGCATATCCGACGTCTGCCTCAGATATACCGTATATGCTGTAACTGGGCGAAGCGGAATCTCTCTGTCTGCCGGGCAGAGAGGTTTTTTGCGGCAGTCAGCATCTGACAGTGCAGCATAACAAAAAAGACGGGGAGTATAATCCGCTCCCCGTCTCTTCTTTTACATATATGTCGTAATCGCATCAATCGGCAGCCGGGTGGAACCGTAAGCAGGGGCTGCAGCTTTACCTAATGCAATCAGCACCAGCGGTTCATAGCGGGATTCCAATTCAAATGATTCCGCGAACTGCTTCTTGTCGAATCCGCCCATAGGCACAGTGTCATATCCTCTGTCCTTTGCAATAAGCATGAGCTGCATGGATACTAAACCGGCATCGAATGCCGCAATCCCGCGTCTCGTTTCCAGCGGGGCATTCGGATATGCGCCTTTGGCATTTTGAATTTGAATCTTTACATGTTCTTCATCAATATTTCCTGCGGCTAAATTAGACAGATAAATCTCATCGATATTATGATACATCTCTGTATCGCCAATCACTGCGATGATGGCAGATGCAGTTTCAATCTGTTCTTGATTGAATGAAAACCGGTTGATTTTCTTTTTCAGATCCTGGTCCGAAATGACAAGAAATCTCCATGGCTGCAAGTTGCTTGAAGAAGGGGCAAGTGTCGCTTCCTCGAGCATGGATGTAATTTCCTCTTGCCCGATTTTATAATTCGGGTCAAATTTTCTGACCGATTTTCTTGCACGGATCAACTCTGAAAAATCTGTGTAGTTTTGTGACATGCTGTAAACTCCCTCGCTGAATAGTGTTCATTTACTTACTAAAAGTAAGTTCTTATTAAGATTACTATTAGTAAGCTTGTTTGTCAAACGCAGGTGTGATAAAGTGAAAGAAGTACAGGATTGGGGTTTTGCTAATGAAGAAGAATGAAGAGTTTGTTCAGTCGGTAAATCCTAAAGGTCAAAAAAGTTGTGACAGTTTCCATAACACTATCGAGTTTATCGGAAAGCGCTGGATGGGAATTATCATTTATCATTTATTAGACGGACCGAAACGGTTCTTTGAATTATCATCGGAAATCGACGGAATATCAGACCGGCTTTTAACGGAGCGATTGCGTGACTTGGAAGCGCATGGTCTGGTAGTCAAAAATCAGTCCGATCCGACAGTCAGAAAAGTGGAGTATGAACTCACGTCAAAAGGAAGAGAATTAGAAGGCATTATTCAGGCCGTTTTCGAGTGGGTGAAGAAAAACGGCTGCTGTTATAAGGAGTGAATGAATTGATTAGAGAACAAGCAAAACAATGCAGCGGAATTCCGTTATCGATATTAGATTTAGCCATGATCAATGAAGGGAGTCATGCAGGTCAGTCATTTAAAAATAGTGTGGATCTCGCGCAGCATGCAGAAGAATGGGGATTTAACCGCTACTGGCTAGCAGAGCATCATAATATGCCGGGTGTTGCAAGCTCCGCCACTTCCGTCATTATTGGCCATGTGGCACAGATGACAAAGGACATTCGTGTCGGGTCAGGCGGCATTATGCTGCCGAATCATGCATCGCTTGTTATAGCGGAACAGTTCGGAACACTCGATGCCATGTATCCGGGGCGTATTGATCTGGGGTTAGGCCGTGCGCCGGGAAGCGATCAGGCGACAGCATATGCTCTTCGCCGGACACTGCAAAGCGGAGGAGAAGATTTCCCGCAGCAACTGGAAGAGCTGCGCAACTATTTCACCGGCAACCCAACAGACCGGGTTCGTGCATTTCCGGGGGCAGGTCAGGATATTCCTATTTGGCTGCTTGGTT
The DNA here is from genome assembly GCF_002109365.1 of Sporosarcina sp. P37. Taxonomy (NCBI): domain Bacteria; kingdom Bacillati; phylum Bacillota; class Bacilli; order Caryophanales; family Caryophanaceae; genus Sporosarcina; species Sporosarcina sp. P37. The sequence goes on along the minus strand of NZ_CP015349.1, from coordinate 643,007 downwards.
CTAGCGGCTTCAGTGCACAGCTGGCCGCGCAGCTTGGACTGCCATTTTCGTTTGCCAGTCATTTTGCGCCGCAGTATATGATGCAGGCGCTGCAGCTTTATCATCAGAACTTCCGTCCGTCGAAAGTTCTTCAGGAGCCTTATGCGATGATGGGTGTGAATCTGATTGCTGCAGATACTGATGAACACGCACACTATTTGGCCACGTCGATGCAGCAGCAGTTCCTGAATATCCGTCAGGGGAAGATGACTCAGTTCCAGCCGCCGATCGAAGACGTCGATGCTGTGTGGTCGCCGTTTGAGAAAGAAGCGGTTGCGCAGCAGAGTGAAGCGCCTTCTGTCATTATCGGGGGGCCTGACACTGTAAAACGCCAGCTCGAAGACTTCATCGAAATGACAAAGGCGGATGAGCTGATTATCAGTTCCGGCATCTTCGACCATGAAGCCCGTCTCCGTTCGTATGAGATTTTAAGCAACTTGATGAACTAAATGAAAAAGCATCTGTCAGTCAGGAGACGTTCCTGAACGGTAGATGCTTTTTGTTTAGTTATTGTGCGTCAATTTCTTCTGTCAGTTTTTCAATTTGATCAATCAGTTCGCCGATGTAGGAAATCGTATCGCGCAGCGGTTTTTCTGTCGTAATATCGATTCCTGCCATCTTTGCAAGTTCCGCCGGTTTTTTGGAGCCGCCTGCACGCAGCGCCTGGATCCAGTCTTTAACGGCAGGTTCACCTTCATGAAGGACGCGCTTTGCCATTTCAGTGGAGATGGTCAGTCCGGCACTGTAGGTATACGGATATAAGCCCATATAATAATGCGGCTGCCGCATCCACGTCAATTCCGCACCTTTATTGAGCGTAATACTGTCACCCCAGAACTCTTCCAGCACGCCGCGTTTTAATTCATTTAAAATAGAGGCGTTGACGTTGCCGCCTGCATCTGCCAGCTCATACACTTTACGCTGGAATGCGGCTTCAAGCAAATGCGTGACGAAGTTATGATAGTACGTCCGGGATACGATTGATGACAGCACCCAGCGCTTAAATTTCGGGTCGTTAGAGTTCTTCAGTAAATGATTGGCCATCAGCATTTCATTCATCGTAGACGGTGCTTCGATAAAATACAGTGAGGATTCGGAGTTGAAAAGGTTTTGCGCCTCGTTCGCATGATGGAAGTGTCCGGCATGACCCAGTTCATGCGCCAGCACAAAGACGTCTTCCATGCTACCTGTCCATGATATTAAAATGAACGACCCGCTGCCATAAGGACTGGCACAAAATGCCCCCGTAGATTTCCCTTCATTCTGCGCAAAGTCAATCCAGCGCTCTGAATACGCACGGTTGACCATGTCGAGGTAATCCTCTCCCATCACAGAAAGGGCGCCGGTCATATACTGTTTCGACTCTTCCACTGTGATGGATGGCTCATACGATGGATCAACCGGTATTTTTAAGTCGGCAAATGTCATTTCGTCAAGTCCATATATTTTCTGAAGAAGCTTCGCATACTTTCGCATATGCGGCGCCAGATCTTTCATAATGACGTCGATTTGCCGATTATACATGGAACGGTCTACGTCCTGTTCCATCAATAGATAGTCAATAACCGAGTCATAGCCGCGCAGGTCAGCGGTCGTTTTTTCCATCTGCACATGCATATCATATGTTTTTGCAGTCGTGTGCTGATAGTTTCGTAACGTGTCGGAGAAGGTTTCGAAAGCTGCCCGTCTGACTGCTGTCTCAGGTTCAGACTCCCATTTTCCTTCAAATGAAACATAGCTCAGCGGATAATTTTTTCCGTCGGCTGTAAAGTCAGGGAAACGGATATCCGCCATTTTCGTTGTATTGTAAAGCGAATACGGAGCCTGGAAGGAAGAAGAGAGGGCAGCGAGTGTTTTCTCTACTTCGGGATGCAGCTGATATGGTTTTTCACGTATGATTTTTTCAAACAAAGCCGCATAATCATCCGACTGCTCACTCGCCTGCTTCAGTGTTTCCTCAGACAGTTCCGTTAATTCGCTCATAACGAAAGAAGTCTGGCTGGCAATTTTTGCAGCAATGGAGCCGAATTGACTTTCTCTCATTTGCGCTGCATCATCTGTCAAATCGACACTTGCCGCCAACTCTGCATAACTCGAAATTTTCACGAGTTTCTCTTGCAGGCTGCGGTATGCATCCAGCGCGCGAATGGCCGAATTCGCATCGGTGATAGTTCCTTTATAGTCCCGGCTAAAAGCAGCCGCCTGACTTTCTGCATCTTTTACGGCCTGCTGATAAGCCCGTTCATCTTCAAATAACGTGTTCAGATTCCACGTTTCTTGTTCGTTTACAGCTGTTCGTTTAGGCAAGCTTTTGACCACTGTGAATCTCTCCTTCAAGTCAATTATTCGATTATCGAATTAATTACAGTATAATATACCAACTCGCCGCAATACAAAATTATGGTTTATTGGAAAGGATGAATTCCATCAGCCAATCCACTTGCATAGGACCATTGACGACTTGATAATAAAGGCGGTCATTTTGGATTAAAATCCCTTCCTCAATCAGAATGGTCATACGGTTGCCCGTTTCATCAAGCAGATCAATGGTGAAGAGCGGCTGATCATCAAATAATTGCAGTGTATCCGGATCTACACGCTCATAATCATAGGCTTGAAGAAATTGAAGCAAACGGTCGGCTTCATCGATTTGTTCCACTTTCCAGGTGACGACAGTCTGCCCGTGAATGCCAGGCTGTTTAAAAATAATAGTTGAATAAGGCGACGCGCCATCTAATTGTTGTTTCTGTAATTGATCAAAAGGACGGGAGGCAGATTCGTTAACTGTCTGAATCATGACATAGAAACCGCCAGCCACTAATAAAGCCAATAAAACCGCACGAAATTTCATTGGATGTTCCCCCTTCCTTAACAATATGTTTCTCACTAGTATATGAAAGGGTATGACTGAATAGGCACTCTGCAGACGTTTAGCAGACAGATATTTTGTTTTAGGTCGATATTTCAATATTCGGAATGTATAATAGAGAGACTTCAACGAAAAGGGAGGCAGTTTATTTGAAAGAATATGTGACGCATGCGATTCAAGATGATTATCCGGACGACTTTTCGTGGTGCTATGGCTGCGGCAGCCTGAATGAGAAGGGAAACCATTTCAGGACGGGCTGGGAAGGTGAACACACGGTAACGTATACGCTGCCGCCTGAAAAATATACAGCAATACCCGGCTTCGTGTACGGCGGATTCCTTGCCTCGTTTTTGGATTGCCACGGAACGGGGTCATGTTCGCTGGCCTTACACCGAAAAAATGGCCATGAGCCCGGTGACGGTTCTGTACCGCCGCGATTTGTAACGGCTTCATTGCAAATTACATACAATAAGCCGACTCCGCAAGGGAAACTATTGAAAGCAGTCGGACGGGTGACGGAAATTCATCCGAAAAAGTGGAAAGCAGAAATAGAGATTTTTGCAGAAGATGAATTATGCGCCGCTGGAGAAGTCATTGGCGTAGTGATGCCTGCTACATTCACGAAGTAGAACAGACAACTAGAGAAGGTGTGAATAGATCGTATGAACAAATCTCCGCAAGCCGCCGCAGCAAATCCTGTGTTTCCGATTATGATCGCCATTGCAGTGTGTCATTTATTCAATGACACATTGCAGGCAGTCATTCCGGCGATGTTGCCGATTTTGGAGAAAGAATTTCAATTTAGTTATAAACAATTAGGTTTCATCGTGTTTTCTCTGAATATCGTGGCCTCATTACTGCAGCCGGTTGTCGGATATCTCAGCGACCGCAAACCAAAACCATTTGCTCTGCCTATTGGCATGACGTTTTCTTTGATCGGAATGGCGGGACTGGCACTGGCTCCAAGCTACTGGCTGATTATTCTGTCCGTAATGCTGCTCGGGCTCGGCTCAGCAGTCTTTCATCCGGAAGGTTCACGTGTGTCATTTTTAGCAGCGGGAGATAAGCGGGGGCTTTCACAATCCATTTATCAAGTCGGAGGGAATACGGGACAGGCACTCGCTCCATTGATCAGTGCTTTTGTGCTCGTGCCTCTCGGTCAAATCGGGGCAGCAGTTTTCGTGCTGGTTGCAGCCGCAGGAATTGCTTTATTAACACGTATCTCTTTCTGGTATAAGAGACAGTTGGACGAAGAAAGACTGGGTAAGCGCAAGAAAGCATTACTGACAACTATGGAAAGCCTGACAAAGAACCAAGTGATGATTGCACTTATACTATTAATGATTATCATTTTTGCCCGTTCATTCTATGTAACGAATATTACGAGCTTCTATATCTTTCATCTGATGGACAATTATGGCATGACGATTCAGCACGGGCAGCTGTATGTCTTTATATTCCTCGTGCTTGGCGCAGTCGGAACATTTTTCGGCGGGCCTATGGCGGACCGGATCGGGCGAAAGAAAGTAATTGTTCTGTCGCTGCTTGTTCCATTGCCGCTCAGTCTTTTGCTGCCTTATGCACCGGTGTGGGCGATTATTGTCTTGCTGATCACTATTGGGTTTTTCATTATGCTCAGCTTTTCGGTCACCGTAATTTATGCGCAGGAACTGGTGCCTTCTAAAATTGGTACGATGGCCGGACTGACAGTAGGACTCGCATTTGGAATGGGTGCAATAGGTGCTGTTGCCATCGGGTCATTAATGGATGTAATCGGTGTATATGAGACGATGATTATCACTTCATTCCTGCCGTTCATTGGTTTGGTCGGCCTGGCTTTGCCGCGTGATCAAAAAATCACTTCAGCTTCGTAACAGCAAAACTGCAGTTGTTTTGCAGGCAAAAGCACGAATGGAGTGAAAAAACCGTATGTTCTTTGACGTATGGAACGTGATATTCTTCATTTTTTAGCAGATAGAGTAAAATCATTAAGAAAAGCAGGTGTGCGAAATGAAAGTAGTTAATAATATGGCAGAATTAATTGGTGATACGCCGCTCGTGAAAGTGCGGACGCTCGGAGAAGCTGCCGGTGCAGCAGTCTATGTGAAACTGGAGTATTTTAATCCGAGCCGCAGCGTGAAAGACCGTGCGGCATATGAAATGCTTGCGAAAGCTGAACAAACGGGGCTATTGAAGCCTGGCGCAACGATTATCGAGCCGACGTCAGGCAATACAGGCATCGGATTGGCGATGAATGCGGCCGCGAAAGGCTATCCTGCGATATTCGTTATGCCGGACAATTCGACCATCGAGCGCATAAACCTGATGAAGGCTTACGGAGCTAAAGTCGTGCTGACGCCAAGTGCGGAACGTATGCCGGGAGCCATCGCCAAAGCAAATGAAATCGCCGAATCGATCGGCAACAGCTTTATCCCGATGCAATTTGAAAACGAAGCGAATCCGGACAGTCACCGAGAGACAACGGCAGTAGAAATTATTAAAGCGATGGAATCTGCCGGCCGAAAATTAACGGCCTTCGTCTGTACGTCAGGGACAGGCGGCACGGTGACTGGAACCGGCGAATCATTGAAGCAGCACGACCCTGCAATTACTGTTCACGTCGTGGAGCCGGCGGGATCGCCGGTATTATCGGGCGGTAAACCAGGCAAACACAAACTGGTCGGGACAAGCCCAGGTTTTATTCCTCCGGTGTTAAACACGAAAGTGTATGATGAAATTTTCCGTATTGAAGATGAAGATGCCTATAATACGGTCAGACAATTCGCAAGACAAGAAGGGGTCTTACTCGGACCTTCTGGCGGCGCTTCTCTGTTTGCGGCACTGGAAGTAGCTAAGCGTCTGACACCTGAAGATACAGTGGTCTGTATCGCACCTGATTCCGGAGAAAGATATTTATCCGGGGATTTATTTCAATAAGAAATTACAAAAACACTTCTGCTCAGATGCGCAGAAGTGTTTTTTTATGTCCAGGAACTGGTGATGCACAGAAAAAAGCTTCAGTAATCAGGTAGATGAAGGGTGTTCTGCGGAGAATGAAATTGATTGAAAAATAAAACGATAAATACTATTGACAAATCCTACGACAATGGTAGATTATATATATACAAAACATATAAAGTTAGTAGGGATTGAAAGTTGCAAGCAAGTAAAGGGAAAATCTTTGCAAGGGGGAATCGGCATGTACTTAACAATTAAAGGGATTGAGAAGAGCTTTCCCCATAAAGAAAAAGGTACGGTCAAAGTATTGGACAATATTGATCTGGAAGTGGAAAAAGGTCAGTTCGTTTCCATCGTGGGTCCGTCAGGCTGCGGCAAGTCCACTATGCTTTATTTGATCGCGGGTCTTGAGAAAGCAGATCAGGGGAAAATTAGTATTAATGGCAAAGAAATTAAAGGCTCCGGTTCCGACCGGGTAGTAGTCTTTCAGGAAGCAGGACTATTCCCATGGCTGACAGTACTCGATAACGTCACGTACGGGCTGCTTTTAAAGAAGATGCCAAAGAAGGAAGCTGAAGAAAAAGCGATTGAAATGCTGAAGATGGTCCACTTGGGAAATTATATTAACTCCTATCCGCACCAGCTGTCAGGCGGGATGAAGCAGCGGGTATCCATTGCACGGGCATTGGTGATGGAGCCAGATATCCTGCTGATGGATGAACCGTTTGCAGCGCTTGACGAACAGACGCGTATGGTGCTTCACAGAGAGCTGCTTGATGTTTGGAAGAAAACGAAAGTAACCATTTTCTTCATTACACATAATATCCGTGAAGCCGTGCTGCTTTCACAGAAGATTGTAGTGTTTGCGACACGGCCGGGGAAAATTAAAGCAGTCTTTACATCGAATGACTCGAAGGACGGCGTGGAACCGAATGATATAACGCTGCAACTGGAAAAGCAGATATTAGCTGAGCTGCAAGATGAAATCGAAAAAGTGCTGAAGGAGGAGATGGGCGATGACTACAGCTTTAAGACGAATAGTGTTTCTCGGGATACTAGTGGCGATATGGGAAATCACATCTAGAGTATCGGATTTGCCAGAATTCATGTTTCCAAGTTTCACACAAGTCATGGCGACGCTCTTTTCGGGCCTCTTCTCCGGTCAGATTTTGACTGCAATCGGTGCCAGTCTTAGCCGGCTGCTGATCGGCTTCACCATTGCATCCATTCTCGGTCTTGTACTTGGTTATCTGATTTGGCGCTATAAGCTGGTGGAAGACACACTTGGTTTTCTCGTAACAGCATTACAGTCGATTCCAAGCATCGTTTGGTTTCCGCTTGCGATCATCTGGTTTGGCCTCAATGATTTTGCTATTTTATTTATTGTTACATTAGGGGCTACTTGGACGATGATCGTTAATGCGACAAGCGGATTTAAAAATGTGCCCGTCCTCTATCAGCGGGTAGCGAAATCACTGGGATCAGGCGGATTTCACTTTTTGCGGACAGTGATTCTGCCGGCATCTGTCCCGCAGCTGATTTCGGGTCTCAGAATAGCCTGGGCGTTCTCCTGGCGGGCGCTGATGGCAGGGGAGCTGCTCGGTGCAAGTGTCGGTCTCGGCCAACTTCTTGAAGCAGGACGCGCACTTGGTCAGATGGATCTGGTTATTTCCGTCATGATTATTATCGGTGTTATCGGTACGATTATGGACAATGTTTTATTTTTACGTTTAGAACGCAGTGTGGAAAGAAAATGGGGAATTCGGGCGTAATTTGCGCTTAGAGAAAAGGGGAAAACATATGAAGAAAAAACTTTTGGGTATATTGCTTTCAGCAGTGGCAGTTGCAGGAATTTTATCCGGATGCGGAAAAACTGATGCAGGCAGTGAAGAAAAAAATGAAGTGAAAATCGGGTACTTCCCGAACCTGACGCATATCGCTACGATCATTGGGCTGGAGAATAATTATTTCGCTGAAGAATTTGGTGAAGATATCAAGATTACGACAAAGACGGTCAGCAACGGCGGATTATTCATGGAAGCAATGGCATCGAATTCAATTGATATAGGAACAGTAGGACCGGGCCCTATCATCAACTACTACGTAAAAGACCCGAAATACCATATTGTTTCCGGAGCAGTAAACGGCGGCGCTGTGCTAGTGGCAGACGGTGAGAGTGGAGTTAATGAACTGGCGGATCTAGACGGCAAGCGCGTGGCGATTCCCGTAATCGGCAGTACGCAGGATGTCATGCTGCGCAAAGCATTGAAAGACGTCGATCTGAAAGCAAAAACAAACGGCGGAACTGTAGAATTATTCGCGGCAGCTCCGGCGGATACTGCAACACTGTTCATTCAGGATTCAGTTGACGGCGCGGCGACTCAGGAGCCGTGGGGATATATTTTACAAAATCAGGCAAACGGCAAATTGATTCTTGACTGGGAAGACTTTGCGTGGGGGAAGGAATCCACAAATACAGTAGTCGCAACGAGTGAGGCGTTTCTTGGCAATGAGAAATTATTGAACGCGTATTTGGCAGCACATGCCAAGGCAGTTCAGTTCGTTCGTGATGAGCCGGAAAAAGCGCAGGAATTGGTTGTAAAACATATTAAAGATTTGACTGGTAAAGAGCTGAACAGTGACGAACTGGAAGCCGCGTTCAGCCGAATCGAAGTGACGACGGAAGTGAATGAAGACGTCCTGCAGGAAATGGCTGATATCAGTCAGGAAGCCGAATATATTAAGACGAATGAAATTGACGGATTAATTAAATTGGATGCAGTGAAGAAAATTACAGGAAACTAATAGGTAACGGGTGTCCATTGCGGACGCCCGTTTTTTGAATGGACACCGCGCAGTTATTACAGCTAATTTAAATATGCTACTATATAGAGGGAACATAATTTCGCTAATTGAAAGGATGAGTACAGTGCTGGCAGATTTATTGAAAGAATCGAAACGTACAATTGTCTATACAGGAGCAGGCATGTCAACGGAAAGCGGATTGCCCGATTTCCGGTCCGCCAAAACGGGCTTGTGGGAAATGGAAGATCCGGCAAAAGTGGCGAGCGTAACGGCTCTGAATCAGCAGGTCGAACAGTTTTTCCAGTTTTATAAACAGCGCGTCTTAGCCGCAAAAGAAACAGGTCCGCACGCAGGACATGAGCTATTGGCGAAATGGGAAAAGCAAGGCCTGGTAAATGGTATTATTACACAGAATGTAGATGGTTTTCATACATTGGCCGGATCAAAAAATGTGATGGAACTTCATGGCACACTGCGCAGCGTGCATTGTGAAACATGCGGAAACGTCTACGGAAATGAACGGTACGAGCAGGATGAATTTTACTGTGACTGTGGCGGGAAACTGCGTCCGTCTGTCGTGCTGTTCGGCGAGATGCTGCCTGAAGAGGCGTTTATTCAGGCGATATTCGAGAGTGAGAAAGCAGATCTCTTCATCGTGCTCGGATCATCGTTAACAGTATCACCGGCTAACCAATTTCCGCTGATGGCTAAGGAGCAGGGAGCGAAACTTGTCATTATCAATATGGAACCTACTGAAATGGATCATTTTGCAGACTTGGTCATCAATGAACGTAAAATCGGTGAAGTGCTGAAAGAGGCGGATAACGCATTGGGGAGCAAGTAATTCGAGGATAGAAGGATTGGGCGTAAAACAGGAAGATGCTGCATAACTTTCATCTGCTGCGCCCTTCTTTTTGTCTCTAATTTTCTAACAGAGAAAGGGGAATGGATTTGAAATTTTTCCATACAGCTGACTGGCATTTGGGCAAGCTCGTGCAAGGAACCTATATGACAGAAGATCAGCGATATATATTACAGAAATTTATAGAAGATATTAAACAGGAAAAACCGGATGCTGTCATCATCGCAGGTGATTTATATGACCGGGCGATTCCGCCGACTGAAGCGGTAGCTTTATTAAACGATGTCTTGCAGGAAATTGTCATCGATCTGCAAACCCCTGTTATCGCTATTGCAGGAAATCACGACAGCCCGGGCCGCCTTCATTTTGGCAGTACGTTTATGAAAGAACAAGGACTTTACATAACTGGAGAATTATCAGCTGATCTTTCGCCGGTGAAACTGAATGATGAATTTGGCGATGTGTATTTTCATTTGATTCCTTACGCAGATCCGTCTGTGGTCAGTCACTTGCTTAAAGACGACAGTATTTCAAGTCATCAGCAAGCGATGAAACAAATTATTGAGCGTATCACACAGTCAATGGATGAAAATGCGCGGCATGTTTTTGTCGGACATGCATTTATTACTCCGCACGGAGAGAAAGAGGATAATACGAGCGATGCCGAACGGCCGTTATCGATCGGCGGAGCGGAGTATGTCTCTGCTGATCTATTTGAACCGTTTCATTACACGGCACTCGGTCATTTGCATCAGGCACATTTTGTAGGCAATGAAACGATCCGCTACTCAGGCTCTCCATTGAAATATTCCATTTCCGAAGAGAAACATCAAAAAGGCTATGTCATTGTGGAGCTGGATGGAAACGGCAACACAAAAATTGAGAAAAAGCTTCTTACTCCGCTTCATGATGTGCGGACTGTCGAAAGTACGATGGATGAATTATTACGGATGGAAACGAATGATGATTATGTATTTGTGAAGCTTCTCGATACTGTGCCTGTTATTCAGCCGATGGAAAAAATTCGTTCGGTCTTTCCGAATGCCATGCATGTGGAACGTAAATTATTCGTTTCCTCCACTGAAGGGCTCGGCGCAACAGCAGCCGTTGAGAAAAGAGAAGACGACCATGCCATGTTCGCATCATTCTTTAAAGAGCTGCAAGGGGAAGAGGCAGATGAAGAGACAAAAGAATTATTCGCGCAAGTTCTGTGGGATGTCATGAAGGAGGAGGACTGAGCATGAAGCCGATTACACTGACTATGACTGCGTTTGGACCGTATAAAGACAAAGAAACGATTGATTTTCGCGACTTGAAAGATCATCGTTTATTTGTCATCTCTGGAAAAACAGGTGCCGGAAAAACAACGATTTTCGATGGCATTTGTTTTGCGCTCTACGGGCAGGCAAGCGGGGAAGACCGCACCGAAACTAAAGCCTTGCGCAGCCAATTTGCCGATGACGATGTACAGACGACCGTCGAATTGACTTTTGACATCCATAACCGCAGATTCCGCGTTTTGCGTCAGATCCCGTATAGAAAGAAAGGGAATAAATCGGATACCCTCGGGCGCTGTGAACTGTTTGAAGAGAAAGATCAGCAATTCATTCCCGCGGTCGACCGTCAAATCGTCACAGAAGTCAATGAGAAAATTGAACAATTACTGGGGTTTACCCATGCACAGTTCAGTCAGATTATGATGTTGCCGCAAGGGGAGTTCCGCAAGTTTCTGACTTCTGATACGGGCAATAAAGAAGCCATTATGCGCAAAATATTTAAAACGGAACCGTACCAGAAAATCGTCGATCGCCTGAAAGTGAAAAAAGATGAAGCGAATGCAGAATATCTTCGGGAGAAACAGCTGAGCGATGCAATCCTTCACCAGATTCCTGCAAAATTGCCAGAACGTGATTCATTATTATTCAATGAACTCCAGTCCGAATACCCGAATTATCATCAATTGGTGTTAGGACTTCAGCAAGAATACGAACACCATACCGCACAATCTGCCGAAACACATAAAGAATACACCCGGTTATACGGCGCTCACAATGAAAAGCAACAGGAACTGCACAGCGCCCGATTAATCAATGACCAATTTATCAGGCTGCAGCAGCGCGAGCAGGAACTGCAAGTTTTACTGGCAAAAGAAGCAGAGATGAACAAGCTCGAAATGCAATTGCAGCAAGCAGAACGCGCCGCCCGGTTGGAAGATCTCGAACAGCAGGTACAGTCGAATGAGTCCGAATGGAAAAAGAGAGACAAGAGCTATTCAGAAGCGGTAATCTCTCTTTCGCATGCCGAAAAAGAGCTGAAAGCAGCGAAATTGTCTTTCGATCAGGAACAGGCGAGAGAAGACGAACGCAAAGAAGTGAAAGAAGGATTGCTGAAGCTGCAAAATCTTCTTCCGGCTGTTTCGGGACTGGCAGATCAGCGTCAGAAGCTGGATTCACTGCAGCAAAAAGTAGACCAGCTGGAGAAAGCTCTGGCAGAAAAACTTCATATGTCTCACGTGCAGCAGCAGTCCATCACGGCGCAGAAAAATGAAATGAAAGAATTAGAAACATCACTGGAACAATATGAACAGCTCGTAGATGAATTGGCGAATACTCGAGAGATTACTAAACAACTGAATTCCTATCAGCAGCAATTGACACAACGAAATGAGCTGAAGATTCAATGTGAAGCAGCTAAACAGACAGCTGAAGATGTTGCAGCGTCTTATCAGGCGCTTGAAAACAGATGGATCAGCAATCAGGCGGTCATTCTTGCTGCATCGCTTCATGACGGAGAGTCTTGTCCTGTCTGCGGCAGTAAAGATCACCCTGAAAAAGCGGCAGGCTCAGAAAAAGAACATATTACGAAAGAGCAACTTGATGCAGCCAAACTGGAATTGACGGAAAAAGAACGGATTTACCATACAAAACAAGCAGGAATGCAACAGTTGCAGCGGGATATAGAAGCGGCTGAAGCCGAACTTCGACAGCGGCAAGTGGAACCTGACCGCGATTATCAGAAAGAACTCGCCGCACTGACTGAACAAACGGCGGTCCTCAGAAACAAAAGAGACATGCTGAAACAGAAAAAACAACAGCAAAATCAGGCGGAAGCTGCCATGGAGGAACAGCATGCAGAAATTAAGGAACTTGAACAACGATTAAATGAATTAACAGGCGAGAGAGAGACAAAACAGGCTCTGTATCAGCATGCGCTTTCAACTATTCCGGAAGAGCTGCGTGAACTTTCCGCACTGCAGCAGCAAATCAAGTCAAAACAGTCGTTGAGTGAGCAGCTTGAAAGCACATGGAAAGCCATACAGCAGAAACTGCAGGATTCTTCTACAGAAAAAACGAAATGGGAATTGCGTGAACAGCTGGAAAAGGAATCTCTGGCGGAAATAAAAGAAAAAATGGATCAAAGCCAAGCTTTATTTGCGAAACGATTATCAGAAGAAGGCTTTGTTTCAGAAAAAAGCTATACTCAGGTGAAACTGCCGGCCACGCAGCGCCAGGCAATACAGCATCAATTGCGAGAATATGCACAGACTCTTCATACGCTTAAATCTTCCCTGGAAGAACTGAAGCAATCTGTAAAAGGCAAGGAGCCGGCTGACTTGGCTGTGATAGAGCATCAGGTGGATACTCTAAAAACGCAGTATGAAGAAGCCTTTGCTTCATATAACCAATGCAAAGCCTGGGAACAAGCTGCACAGGGACTGTCTGCCGAATTGGAAACAAGTAAATCACGTGAAGCTGAGCTTGAGAAAACATATGGAAAAATAACTAATCTTTACGATATCATGCGCGGCCAAAATCACTTAAAGATTTCGTTTGAACGCTATATTCAAATTGAGTATTTGGAACGCATTATCCAGGCCGCCAACATTCGGCTGCGGGATCTTTCAAATGGCCAATACGAACTGGTCCGAAGTGATCGCCAGGAAGCCAGAGGCAAACAAAGCGGGCTGGGCATCGATGTCCATGATGCGTATACAGGGCAAACAAGAGACGTCAAGACGTTATCCGGGGGTGAGAAATTCAATGCCTCCTTATGTCTTGCACTCGGCATGGCGGATGTTATTCAAAGTTTCCAGGGCGCAGTCCGGATGGAGACGATGTTTATAGATGAAGGGTTTGGCGCGCTGGATGAAGAAGCGATTCAGAAAGCCATCGATACACTGATAGCACTTCAGCAGTCAGGAAGAATGATCGGTATAATTTCTCATATCGATGAAATGAAAGAAGCGATTCCAGCAACACTGCAAGTGACGAAGCAGAAAGAAGGATACAGTAAAACAAAATTTATTCTGAACTGATTCGATTGACTGCACACATCATCCCGGCAATGTCCTTTCGGCTTGCGGAACAGTAAACGGGATGATGCAGCATGATTGTAAATTGCTGGCCATTTACGTTTGAAGGGTTCTTCGTGAGCCTTTCAAGCGATTTTTTTTGCAGCGCGTTGCCTGTGTACCCTAAAACTTCATGCGCCTAATCGAGTAGTCAGTAAGTTGGCAATACACGCAAAAGTTAAATGATTTACCGGACTGTTGATTTTCTGAATAGACAGGCGTAATATGAGGGAACGCAATATATTGCATACATAATTGTACTGTTGTTCATGGGAGGATTTCATTCGTATGGAGAAGAAATTATCGTTTTCGTCAAGCCTAGTTATAGGGGTTATGTTATTCGCACTCTTTTTTGGAGCCGGCAATTTAATCTTTCCCGCGGAGCTTGGGCAGCTCGCTGGAGATCAAACGTGGAAAGCGATGCTCGGCTTTTTATTCACCGGAGTAGGATTGCCTTTCTTAGGTATATTGGCCATTGGTTTTTCAGGGAAGAAAGATTTGCAGGACCTGGCAAGCCGTATTCATCCGGTCTATGCCGTGCTGTTCACAGCGACACTTTATTTAACAATCGGACCGTTCTTTGCTGCTCCTCGAACGGGAGCTGTAGCATTTGACATTGGTGTAGCACCTTTCCTGAACGGAATATCCATTGATTTGGCGCGCTTTCTGTTTACACTTGCCTTTTTTGGAATCAGTATGTGGCTGTCATTGAACCCGGCGAAAATCGTGGATCGGGTAGGGAAGTATTTATCACCGCTTATCATAATTATCCTAATTGGCTTAATTGTTATGACAGTCTTTAATCCGATGGGAACGATACAGGCACCCCGCGAACCATACAATGAAATGCCATTCTTCACCGGTTTCTTTGAAGGATATAACACGATGGATGCGCTGGCCTCACTTGTATTTGGAATCATCGTAATTAACGCATTGCATGCAATGGGGATTACAAATAAAAAACAAATTTTGGCTTCTACTGCCAAAACGGGATGTGTGGCAGCCGGATTTTTAGCGATCATTTATCTTGGAATTGCTTATCTGGGTGCAACGTCTGTCGGTTTATTTGGGCAGCTGAATGGAGGAGGTCCTGTTTTAAGTGAAACAGCTTCGTATCTGTTTGGTTCTGCCGGTCTGGTACTGCTGGGCGTTGTCATCATGCTTGCCTGTCTCACAACAGCGATTGGATTGCTGACTGCATGTGCAGAGTATTTTCATGCAATTATTCCGCGGATCAGTTATAAAGTTTTTGTGATTTTCTTTTCTGCGTTCTGCCTGATGGTGGCAAACTTCGGATTGGAGAATATCATTAATTTTTCCTTGCCTGTTCTCGTCCTGCTCTATCCGCTGGCAATGGTATTGATACTGCTGACGTTCGCCGGACCGTTATTCCGGCAATCCAGCATGGTGTACCGGACTGCAACAATGACTGCGTTCGTAATCAGTTTCGTCGAAGCGCTTGTAAAGTTCTATACTTTAGTGGAACGGCAAATGCCAAATTGGCTAATTGCTGCGGATGAATTGTATGAAACGTACATTCCGTATTATTCAGAGGGCATCGGCTGGCTGATACCTGTCTTACTCGTAACAGCGGCAACAGGCTTTGCAGCTGTGCTGTCCAATAAAGGAATGGGAAATACCGGTGTTATTGCTTCTAATAAAAAAGGCTGAAAGATGACTGAAGACGGACTCTGCTGATCAGGAGCCTGTCTTCAGTCATTTCAGCGCACGGATTGATTCTATTATCTGCAGAACGCAAAAGAGACTGGGACATAATATGAAAAAAGCGTAAAGGAGTTTTCCCTTACGCTTTTTTATGTCTATTTTTTAATAAATACTTTGCAAAGCATTTGAGTGGACCGGAGCGGAAAAAGGCCGACTCCTGCGGGATTTAGCGCGAATGTTGAGACCCCGCAGGAGCGCCAGCGACGAGGAGGCTCAAGCGCGCCCCGCGGAAAGCGTGCCTTTTGGGCGCAGGGGAACGGACTTTATTTTTAGTTTTGTCCCAGCCTCTTAACTCATCTAATCAGGAATCTGCTTTCTTAATTGAATGAAATTCCTCAATTGCGCGGAGCCAGTTTTCCCGCATGACACTGGTTACTTCTTCTCCGTTTCGCTGATTCATTAAATCAATAATCTGTTCATGTTCAGCAATCGATTTTTCCGTCAGTATAATAGAGTTATGGAAAAACAATCTGCGCACATGCGCCTGCAAAGAGACGAGCATAGAAGAAATATACTGGTTATCAGCAGTGTCCACTATAATCTGATGGAATTTCTCATCGATCTTCAGCGCTTGGAAATAATCTTCTTTTTCTACTGCCTGCGCAAAGCGTTTATTTGTATCGCGCAGTTTCTTTATGATAGCATCTGTCAAATTCGGGATGGACAATTCTGCCGACAAAGCCTGTAAAGCAGCTAGAGGGGGGAGCAGATCTGAAATGGATTCAGGATTAACTTCCGTTACCTGTGTCGCTTTACCGGGGAACATCTGAACGAATCCTTGTACTTCCAGCAGCTGAAGCGACTCCCGAATTGGTGTGCGGCTCACACCGAGCGCTTCTGCCAGTTCAACATCATTCAATTTTTCGCCCGGCTGCAGAGTTCCATCAATAATCCATTTTTGCAATTGACTAAACGCATTTTCTTTGGCTGTTTTACGAACAGGCTGCGCATGATTTGTTGGTATAGGCAATATATCACACCGTCTTTCTTCTAAAGTTGTTTTTTAGTAAGGCTAATCTCACTGTGCCCGATATACAATATACTACATCTTTTTACTGTTAAATAACAGTGAAATTTGAAATTTACAAAAATAATTGGAAATTACCATCGGGATATTTAGACGTTTCAGAAAATAATGTTGAATTAAATTCAAATAGTTCTTGTAGTTTCCGCGTGTATTTGTTAGATTAATTCTATACATAATTTGCTTTATACCAGTAGATTAAATTTTACAAATCTTCAAAAAAAGGTATTGCAAATTTAGTAAACATTTGTTATTGTTTACATGTGTACTATAACAAAAGACCAACTAAAATCGCTGTAACATATTATCTAGTAAGCTTGATGATGAAAGCGGTTTCAGAGAGAAGGGGGAAATACGAACCAGTTTACTAAAGTAACTTGCTACATAAAAGAGAAAGGGGATTACTAAATGAGCAATCACGGGGCGCGTGGAAAATCCACATTAGATTATGAAAAGATTGTTGAAACTGAAGACTTTAAAGGTCTTGTAAAAAGAAAGAAGACTTTCGCCACACCTTTTGTTGTTTTCTTCTTCGCAGCGTACTTTATTCTTCCTTTATTAACGGGCTACACAAAAGTTTTAGAAAAACCTGCAATTGGTGCAATGACTTGGACTTGGGTCTATGCATTCTCCATGTTCGTAATGGTATGGATCTTCACTTCCATCTACATGAACAAAGCAAGACATTTTGATGTTGAAGTAGACGAAATTATAGAGAAAAACGTTCTTAAATAAGGGGGCAGTGTTCATGAGTTGGATTTCCTACGTTATATTCTTCGCAGTAATCGCGCTGACGCTCTATATTACATACTGGGCGGCGAAACAGACAACTACAGCAAGTGATTTCTATACTGCCGGCGGATCATTAACTGGCTGGCAAAATGGTATGGCCATCGCGGGTGACTATTTATCGGCAGCATCTTTCCTGGGTATCGCCGGTGCGATTTCACTTAACGGTTTCGATGGTTTCTATTATAGTATTGGCTGGTTAACAGCTTATCTGGTTGTATTATTCTTAATTGCTGAACCACTTCGTAACCTTGGTAAATTTACGATGGCAGATATGATCGGTGCCCGATTCGGCGCAAAGAAAGTGCGAGGAGCTGCAGCATTAAATACGATCACTATTGTAATGTTCTACATGCTTGCACAGCTGGTCGGTGCGGGTGCGCTTATTAAATTACTATTCGGTATTGAGTATTGGATCGCAGTTCTAATCGTTGGAACAATGATGTTAATCTATGTTCTATTCGGCGGAATGACTGCAACAAGCTGGGTACAAATTGTTAAAGCTATTCTTTTGATGGCGGGTACAGTTATTATCTCCTTCCTTGTGCTTATGAAGTTCAATTTCAACTTCATCGGTATGTTCGAGACAATGAAAACCGCTACTCCTCATGGTGAAGCGTTCCTTCACTCAGGGGTTGTTTATAAAGACACAATTGGACTAATTTCAGTATTGATTGCCTTAGTTTTGGGTACTGCTGGTCTTCCGCACATCTTAATGCGTTTCTTCACAGTAAAGGATGCGAAAACAGCACGTTCTTCCGTTATCTATTCTGTATGGATTATCGGTATTTTCTATGTATTGACGATCTTCCTTGGATTTGGCGCAGCTAAATTCGTTGGATCAGACGCAATCATTGCAGAAAACGCTGCAGGAAACATGGCGGCACCAATGCTTGCCGGAGTTCTCGGCGGAGATGCACTTGAATCGTTCGTTGCAGCTGTAGCATTCGCTACAATTCTTGCAGTTGTTGCTGGTCTTGTACTTTCTGGCGCATCTGCAATCGCTCACGATATTTACGGACAAATCTTCAAAAATGGTAAGGTAACAGAGAAGGAGCAAGTAAATGCAGCTCGATGGGCTTCTATTGCAATCGGTGTATTCTCTATCCTTCTGGCTCTTGGTTCTGAAAAGCTGAACGTTGCGTTCTTGGTATCACTTGCATTCTGTGTTGCTGCTTCCGCAAACGTACCAACGATTCTGTTAACTATTTACTGGAAGCGTTTCAACACAACAGGTGCTGTTGCATCCATGTTGACAGGTCTAATCGTTGCACTTGTTCTAGTTGCGATCAGCCCATCTGTATTGAATCCGGTTGAAGGGGCTACTCTTATCACTGGAAATCCGATCTTCCCATATTCTAACCCGGCTATTGTTTCTGTGCCAGCAGGTTTCCTTGCTGCATGGATCGGTACAATTGTTAGCTCTAAGCGTCACGAAAAAGACGAAGTCGCTTATGCAGAAGTTCGATTCAAAGCAGAAACTGGTTACAAAGAACTTGATCTGTAATAACTTCTAGAAATTCAACTGATCGCCCCCTCTTCTACAAGCTCGCAGAAGAGGGGGCTATTTTTTTGGAATATAAAATTTAACTGAACATATGCAATGAGTACTGCCAGATAGAGTGTCTGAATAATAGTTATATGGATATCGTCACACTTAATTGAAACGGGAGGTTTTGGAATGCTGCAGACAATAAAAGACCGTAAGTTGTATGATAGAGTCCATAAAAATCCGCTGTTTGCCAATACAACAGAAGAGGAATTTGACAGGCTGTTACTCGCTTGTAAACTAAAGATATACGAAGAAGCAGAGAAATCAAATTACTTCAAAACACCGCAAGAAGGTTTGCTGATCGTATTAGAAGGTTCAGCAGAAGTAATGATTGAAGGACAGGACGGAAGCTCCGTGATGCTTGAAGTAATACAGGAAAATGAAATTATCGGCTTCTCGAATTTTGCTTATTACTTAGGTGAGATGGCAATGCCGCTCGATAAACATCATATCGATATGGAAGTAGCCAAAAATTCCATCTGTCTTCAAGTGCCCTATGATGTAATTAAGCAGCGGATGGACGATCAGGAAGTGCGTGATTATGTTCTGCGTAAGATGTCGCTCCGTCTGGCCAATGTTTATACTTCGCTGGGAGAACAAGTCCGGCTGGCAGATGAGTATGGAGAAAGCGAGCCGTACGTACGCCGGGTTCAAGATTTTATGAGCAGTCCGGTCATCACGATTCATGCGGATGCAGAAGCCCGGGAAATTGCGGAGCTGATGATTAAAAACTCCATCAGTTCTATTATTGTGACGGATCAGGCAGGAAGACTTCTGGGGATCGTGACAGAAAAAGACTTAGTGGAACGGGTAATAGCGGGCGGCGGTTCTCCTGCCGTACTCCGTGCGAAGGACATCATGACAAAGAAACCGCACACTGTGAAAATGACTGATTACTATTACGAAGCGCTGTCGAAATTCTATAAGCATGGAATCAAACATTTACCTGTTGTGAAAGCAGGAAAACCTGTTGGCATTGTGACATTTGCCACGCTTATGACGAAGCGCGACCGTAATTCAATGAATATCCTAAAAACTATTGAAGAAGCGTCATTTGAAAATCTGCCGGTTGTCAAAGAAGCAATATATGATGTGCTGTCAAATTTGATTCAAGACGAAATATCGACCATTCATACGCTGGAGATCATTACGAAGTTCTATGATCGTCTGGCAAAACATTGCGTCATGCTGGCTGTGCAGTCTCTGGAAGACCAGGGAAAAGGTGCGCCGCCCGTCCAGTTTGCCTGGTATCAGATGGGCAGCGGTGCGCGTGGAGAGCAGTTTATGCTGACGGATCAAGATCATTTTCTAGTCTATGAAGACGTTTCAAGGGAAGAAGCCGTGCAAGTGGAGAAGTACTTTGAGCTTCTCGGCAATGAAATAGTGGTTCATCTTGAACAGGCAGGATATACAAGATGCATCGGTTTCATGATGGCCAGCGAGACACAATGGCGGGGCACAATGTCTATCTGGCACGCCCGTCTCCGTCAGTGGGCTCTGCAGTCTACACCTGAACAAATCTTATTAGGCTATAATTTTCTTTCATTCCGGTTCCTTTACGGTGAAACAGCGGTAAATGACCGGTTTATTGAAATGGTACAGCGTCTGCTCGAAAAATCAGCGACATTTATTTACTATATGGCGCAGCAGGAAAAAGAAAAGCCGATTCCGCATTTGCAGCAGAATTTCCTAAATATTTTCCGCGGCCGCAGTAAAGCGGATGTGATTGACATCAAGAAACACGCGCTGTTCCCGCTGCACCACTGCCTGCAAATTTTAGGTGTCAGCAATGGAATTATTAACGCGACACCGCTGGAAATCATTTCAGCGTTGCAGAAAAAGAAAAAGATTACGAAAGACTTCGCGGAAGAAATAAGGCATGCGTATGAAATTTCTTTGAGCATCCGAATTTCCATGTCGTGGGAAAAGCATTTGCGTAATGAAAAAATCTCGACAGAAATTGATTTGCACTCGTTAAGAAGATGGGAATTGAATGAATTGCGCACCACTTTAGATACGGTCCGGGCATTGCAATCACATTTATTATCAAAATTATGAGATATCAACGGCGATAGTCCCTGTACAAAATCCGCGCATAATGTACTATATAAGTAGGGGGCGACATCATGTTTTGGAAAAAGAAAAAATTAACGTATGAACTGCAGCAGTCTCTTCAGCTAAATACACCACTTCAAGAAATGAATTTTACGGTATTTGATACGGAAACGACAGGTTTTGCCATCGGGGCAGATGATCGGATGATAGAAATCGGTGCGGTGCAGGTAGAAGGATTCGAAGTGACAGACCGCGTCTTTCAGACATTCGTCAACCCGTCTAGAGAAATTCCCCCTGTCATCAGCAAGCTGACCAATATACAACAATCACAAGTTGATCAAGCGCCTATGCCTTTGCCGGCCATTGAAGAATATTTTGCCTTTATTGAAAAAAATAAAAGTGCAGGCTGGGTGGGGCACCACGTCAGTTTCGATGAACTGGTCATCAAGAAAGAACTGAGCCGGCAGAAATGCACGTTTCAAAATCCTACTTCATTTGATACGATGCATTTAATCCGTTATTTGGATCCTACGGGTGAACAGCAGGATTTGGAAGACTATGCAAAGCTTTTCGGAACAGAGGTTTTTGAACGTCACCGTGCACTAGGGGATGCTTTAACTACTGCTCATGTCTTCACGGCATTGCTAAAAAAACTCGATCGTCAAGGCGTAAAGACGCTGGCAGACTTACTGCGCATTAAAAATGGCGGGGCACATAAATTCGCTTCCCAGACATAAACCTGCGGGCCGGCCATTCAAAGAAACTGGAATGGCCGGCCTGTTCGTTTATTGTGATATAGTGGAAATAAGAAGTTGAACAAATATCAAGGGACGTGAACGAATGAATAAACGTCAGTCGATTTTACTTGCCGTCATTATCCTGGCTGTCATCGTCTATTGCTGGATATTATTTTTTGAGCTGCCGGATAAGACTGGACATAGTACAGCAGCATACATAGACTTGCTGAAAAATTAGTTCATCTGGAGAGGGAGCGGATATATATGGAGATTGTGATCATTACAGGTGCTTCAAAAGGAATTGGCCGTCAATTGCTTAGTCAATTCAGCGATACAGGCGCTACAGTGTACGGAATGGCGCGGACAAACCCGGAGTCATTACATACGATGTATGAAGTGGATGTTGCTGATTATGGGAAATCTTCCGCGATTTTAGAGGGGATAATCAGTCAGCATAAAGATGAAGCGAACTCTTTCACTTTAATTAATAATGCGGGGATGATTGATCCGATCAGTTTGGCCGGCTCTTTGGATTCTCTGAAAATCGAGCAGGCAATTCAAGTGAACTTAACGGCACCGATTCAATTAATCAATACGTTTATTGATGCTTTAAAAGATTTCAGAGGCACGAAGAAAGTTTTAAATATATCATCGGGTGCTGGCCGCCATGCATATGAAGGATGGAGTATTTATTGCACGACGAAAGCTGGACTCGACCATTTTTCACGGGTTGTTGCATTAGAGCAGGAAAAGGCAGACTATCCGACAGGCATTGTTTCGATTGCGCCGGGTATTATTGACACCGGCATGCAGGAAACTATCCGTGCGTCTTCTGAAAAACAATTCCCGCATCTGAAGCGATTTATCGCGTACAAGCAGGAAGGCCAATTAAGTTCAGCACAAAAGACCGCAGAAAAATTAGTGCGATTTGTGAAGGAAACAAATTTTCTCGAATCAGAGCCTATTGCCGACATCCGTCAATTTGACTGAAAGGAAAGCCGCAGCCGTATGTAACGTGGCTGCGGCTTGTTTTATTCCCCGGCTTCTACTGTGCGTACCTCTTTGAACTCTTTCATTTTTTCGAGTGCCAGTAAAAATGGAGGGTTTCTTCTTTGATTCAAAAGTTCATAGCGTATGGCATGCACATCTCCCTGATGGAGTGTGGAGACATAGTCGAGCAGTGCATCGCGCTCTTCGCTGCCGCCTTCGTGTCCGTCGTATACAGTAATCGTAATGATTCCCGACTTTTTCAATAATCCAAGCATGGCATGGATTGCCGCAATAGTTGAAGAGGGGGTCGTAATAATACTGAGATCATCACTGTACGGCAAATAGCCTAAGTTGAACATGGCGCCGCTAATTTCACTTTGCACATATTCTCTGACGTTTGCATGACTGTCGTGAATCAAAGTTGCGCGGCCTGCCAGTTCACCGAGATGCCGGTTTGTTGTTTCAAGTGCCTGCTGCTGTATATCAAATGCCACTACATGTCCTGTTTCGCCGATTAATTCGGCCAAAAATAGTGTATCATTGCCGTTTCCTGCCGTCGCATCCACCACAGTGTCGCCCGGCTGCACGCGTTCTGAAATCATCCGTTTCGCCATCGGCAGTACACGGTGCAGTAGTATGTCCGTCACGTTATTTCACCTCTTGCAGATGTTTTTTACCTTGCCAGCTATTGCGCCGCTCGAGTTCCCGGTCAATGCCGTTCAGAACTTCCCACTTGGTGACGCTCCACATCGGTCCAATCAATAAGTCAATCGGACCGTCGCCTGTAATACGGTGCACAATCATTTCAGGCGGGATAATTTCCAGCTGATCCACCACCAGATTAATATAAGCTTCCTTCGTCAGGAATTTGAGCTTGCCTTTTTCATATTGCTTTACCATAGGCGTGCCTTTTAATAAGTGAAGCAAATGTATTTTGATGCCCTGTACATCGAGCTTTGCTACCGCACGGGCAGTTTCCATCATCATTTCTTCTGTCTCACCGGGCAGTCCGTTGATGATATGGCTGCAAATATTAATATTATGTTTGCGCAGCTTGTCGACGCCTTCTTTATAACATTCGAAATCATGTGCCCGGTTAACGAGTTTGGCTGTAGACTCATGGACGGTTTGCAGGCCGAGTTCCACCCAAAGATAGGTGCGTTCGTTCAGCTCAGCCAAATATTCCACAACGTCATCCGGCAGGCAGTCAGGACGCGTGGCAATTGACAACGCGACTACGCCTTCCTGTGCCAACGCAGCTTCAAACTTTTCTTTCAGAACAGGGAGGGGGGCATGCGTATTCGTATATGCCTGGAAATATGCCATGTATTTCGCGTCTTTCCATTTGCGCTGGGACCGTTCTTTGATTTCAGCGAATTGGACCTCTATCGTATCGACGCGGTCTCCGGCAAAATCGCCTGAACCCGCCACGCTGCAAAACGTACAGCCGCCATGCGCAACTGTGCCGTCACGGTTCGGGCAGTCAAAGCCAGCGTCTAATGCCACTTTCGCGATTTTACAGCCGAATGTATCCTTTAGATGTCTTGACCATGTATGGTATCGTTTCCCTTCGCTCGGAAACGGAAAATTGATTGTATTCATTATGTACAGCTCCTTTACAAAAGACATTGTACCATGGAATATACAGCGATATCACACCACAAATCGCACGAATTGTTTGCTTTGCGACAAAAAGCAACAGAGAAGGCTTGTAATCAGCCGTTGTTTCGGGTAAACTGAAGAAAATAATGAAGGCTTTGATGAGGAATAGTACTTCTACCGCTACATTTTAGAGAGCAGACGGTCAGTGCAAGTCTGTAATAGCGTCGAACGAACTCGCCTTTGAGCCTGTATTGGTGAATACTTGTAGCTGATACCGTACTCCGCGTTAAGGAATCAAGTTGGACGGCGCAGTCCGTCAATTTGGGTGGTACCGCGGGAAATTATACAGACTCTCGTCCCTTTTCACAGGGACGGGAGTCTTTTTTATCTGTATACACTAATACAAGAAGCTGAATTCGCATGACAATGGAGGAGTTTTTCAAATGAGTTATAAGCACACGCAAATTGAAAAGAAATGGCAACAATATTGGCAGGATCATGGCACGTACAAGATGGTTGATGATCCATCGAAGCCGAAGTTTTATGCATTGGATATGTTCCCGTATCCTTCCGGCGCAGGTCTGCACGTAGGACATCCGCTCGGCTATATCGCGACGGATATTCTAAGTGCTTTCAAACGCAAGCAAGGATACAACGTGCTGCATCCAATGGGATGGGATGCATTCGGATTGCCTGCTGAACAGTATGCAATCGATACAGGGAATGACCCGGCTGAATTCACAGCGAAAAATATCGCGACGTTCAAGCGTCAAATGCAGGACCTTGGATTTTCTTACGACTGGGACCGGGAAATCAACACGACAGACCCTAGCTATTATAAGTGGACACAGTGGATTTTCATTCAATTGTATAAGCGCGGTCTTGCGTATATTGATGAAGTGCCTGTTAACTGGTGTCCGGCACTCGGAACAGTGCTTGCGAATGAAGAGGTGATCGACGGATTGTCCGAGCGCGGAAATCACCCGGTAGAACGCCGTCCGATGCGCCAGTGGGTGCTTCGTATTACAGAATATGCAGACCGTCTGCTGGAAGACTTGGATGACCTTGACTGGCCAGAAAGCCTGAAAGATATGCAGCGAAATTGGATTGGCCGTTCAGAAGGTGCGCAACTGACATTTGACATCGCGGATACGGATCATTCATTCGAAGCATTCACTACACGTCCTGACACGATTTTCGGTGCAACGTATGCGGTATTGGCACCTGAACATAAATTGGTTAGCGAAATTACAACGGATGCTCAGCGTGAAGCGGTTGAAAATTATATTAGCGCAGTGAAATCAAAGAGTGATCTTGAGCGTACAGACTTAGCGAAAGAAAAAACAGGTGTATTCACTGGTGCATATGCCATTAACCCGGCAAGCGGAGAGAAAATGCCGATCTGGATTGCGGATTATGTTTTGGCGACATATGGGACAGGTGCCATCATGGCGGTTCCGGCACATGATGAACGGGACTATGAATTTGCAAAAACATTTGATCTGCCGATTATCGAAGTCGTAGCAGGCGGGAATATTGAAGAGGAAGCCTATGCAGGAGAAGGGGAGCATGTGAATTCGGACTTCCTGAATGGATTAGGCAAAGAAGAAGCGATCACAAAAGCGATCGAATGGTTTGAAGAAAAAGGCACAGGCGAACGCAAAATCACGTATCGTTTGCGTGACTGGTTATTCTCCCGTCAGAGATACTGGGGCGAGCCGATTCCTGTAATTCACTGGGAAGACGGCACGATGACAACTGTCGACGAATCTGAATTGCCGTTGATGCTGCCGGTAACGGATAATATTAAGCCGAGCGGAACGGGTGAATCACCGCTTGCGAATATTACAGAGTGGGTGAATGTTGTCGATCCTGAAACGGGAATGAAAGGACGCCGTGAAACGAATACGATGCCGCAATGGGCGGGAAGCTGCTGGTATTATCTGCGTTATATCGACCCGAAAAATGATGAAATGATCATTGACCCGAAATTGGCCGAGCGCTGGCTGCCGGTAGATATTTACGTAGGCGGTGCAGAGCATGCGGTACTTCACTTATTGTATGCGCGTTTCTGGCACAAAGTATTGTATGACATTGGTGTCGTTCAAACGAAAGAGCCGTTCCAGAAGCTCTTCAATCAGGGAATGATCTTAGGTGAAGGTCATGTGAAAATGTCCAAATCACTCGGAAATGTCATCAACCCGGATGATATCGTTCATTCACACGGTGCAGATACATTGCGTATTTATGAAATGTTCATGGGTCCGCTTGATGCATCGAAAGAATGGTCAACGAACGGGCTGGACGGGTCACGCCGTTTCCTTGACCGCATTTGGCGTTTGCTCGTCAATGAGGATGACACACTGACCGGCAAATTGACTGATGAAACTGGCGGATCGCTTGAGAAAGTGTATAACCAGACTGTTAAAAAAGTTACGGAAGATTTCGAGAGCATGCGCAATAATACCGCCATCTCTCAGCTGATGGTATTCATCAATGAATGCTATAAAGCAGAGAAATTGCCGAAAGCGTATATCGAAGGATTCATTTTATTAATTTCACCGGTCACGCCGCACTTGGCAGAAGAACTGTGGTCCAAACTCGGACATACAGAATCGATCGCGTATGCACAGTGGCCGACATTTGATGAATCGAAGCTGTCGGATGATACGGTAGAAGTTGCAGTGCAAATCAACGGAAAAATCCGTGCAAAAATTACTGTACCAAAAGATTCTGCGAAAGAAGAGCTGGAACAGGCGGCTCTGGAAAATGAAGATGTGAAACAGTGGATGGAAGGCAAGGAATTGAAGAAAATCATAGCGATTCCTGGACGCCTGGTAAATATTGTAGCTGGTTAATAACATAACGAAAGCCGGCCGAAGATAAAATCCTTCGGCCGGCTTTTTTTTGTGTGTGAAGTGCAGGAACATCATTTGGGCGGGGAGGCGCTCAATAAATCCTGCAAGTGATCATACTTGTTGGTCAAGCGCTCATAGCCGACGGCCAAGTGATCATACCAGCCTGTCAAGCGCTCATACCTAAAAACTCAATTCATCAAACCTGCATTCATTCCTGCAAGGCGTCCCGTGACGAGCGCGGCAGTAATATTATAGCCGCCCGTGTAGCCGTGGATATCCAAAATCTCGCCGCAGAAAAACAGTCCGGACTTCTTCCGTGAAGCCATTGTTTTCGGTTCGACTTCTTTCACAGACACACCGCCCCCTGTGACGAATGCTTTCTCGATCGGCTGCGTCCCGGTGATATAGACAGGAAATGTTTTAAACAGGCTTGCGAGCGTCCGAATTGAATCTCGCCTGATGTCTGCTCCGATTGCCGTTTCATCGATTCCGGCTTGCTTTAGCAGAAACAGCAGCCACCGTTCCGGAACGAGTCCTTTCAATGACGTCTTTACTTGTTTTTTGGACTCCTCTTTTAAAATCTTAGTGATCATTTGCGTGACTTGCTCTTCATGCTGATCAGGCATGGAATCAATTTGCAGCAGGACGGGCTGTCTGCCGTTTTTCATCTGTTCTTTGACGACGAACTGGCTGCACCGCAATATCGCAGGGCCGCTTACACCAAAGTGGGTAAACAGCATATCCATCTGATGTGTGACGAGTGTTTTCCCTTTCTTGTTCAAAACGGATACTTTCACATCGCGCAGTGCGAGACCCTGCAGTTCCTTCGAAGCAATGAAAGGTTCTTTTGACAGCAAAGGAACTTCCGTCGGATACAGCGGTGTGACGGTATGTCCTGCACGTTTCGCCCACGGGTAGCCGTCGCCGGTGCTGCCCGTTTGGGGAACTGCCTTGCCGCCGACCGCCACGACTACTGCATGTGCACGCAGTTCTTCCCCGTCATCCAGCTGGACACCCAGAATTTTTTCATCGTCCATCAGCAGTTTTTGTACACGGCTTTCCAAACGGATTTCCACACCGAGTTCATCCAGTTGATTCAAGAGGGCATTGACAACGTCTTTGGATTTATTGGAAACAGGAAACATTCGGCCGTGATCTTCCTCTTTTAATGGGACGCCGAGTCCTTCGAAGTACTGGATGATATCCTGATTGTTGAAAACAGAGAACGGACCGTACAAGAATTTTCCGTTGCCTGGAATATGTTTAATGATTTCTTCATGGGACAGCCGATTTGTGACGTTACACCGGCCGCCGCCTGAAATGGCTAATTTATTGCCGAGCTTTCGGCCTTTTTCCAGCAGCAAGACACGCTTTTTTTGTTCGGCTGCCGCAATGGAGGCCATTAAGCCTGAAGGTCCGCCGCCGATTACGATTACATCATACATTGTAGAACCACGCTTTCTTCTCATTTTGTCTATCATTATACACCATATACGCCGGGTTGCTTTTTGATTTTGAATTCAGTTAAAGATTGTGCAAAAGCGTGCCGAGGGGTAAACTATACAAGTATCTCTTTAGGAATGGAAGGAATCAATTATGGCATCGAATTTACTGAAAGGCACAGCCATTTTAACGATTGGCTTATTTTTATCGAAGGCACTTGGTCTGCTTTATGTAATACCGTTTTATGCAATTGTCGGTGAAAAAAGTGTCGGACTCTATCAATATGCATACATACCTTATAATTTAGCGCTTGCGGTCGCAGTATCAGGAGCACCGCTAGCTATTTCCAAATTTGTTTCAAAGTACAATGCGCTCGGTGATTATGCGACCGGACGGAAACTGATGAAATCGGGTATGGTGATCATGTCTGCAACAGGCCTGCTGTCATTTCTGGCATTGTTTTTCCTTGCGAATCCTATTGCGGAGCTTGTCATTAAAGATGAAGAACAGATATTTACTGTACAGGATATTGCGACAGTCATTCGCTGGGTCAGCTTTGCGTTGCTTGCCGTGCCGCTGCTCAGTATCGGACGGGGGTTTCTGCAAGGCTATCAGAAGTTTGAACCGACATCGGTGTCTCAATTAATCGAGCAGATTGTGCGCATCATCGTCGTGCTCGCTGGGGCATTTGTAGTCGTCAATGTGCTCGATCTGTCGCCGAGAATCGCTGTGCAGTTTGCCGTGTTTGCCGCATTTATCGGCGCGCTTGCTGGGTTATGGAGCCTGTATCATTACTGGAAGAAGTATCAGGAGGAATTTGATTATTTATTGTCGAACAGCCCGCCTGCAAGCTCTGTATCGCTGAAGCAAATCTATACAGAAGTATTCGCTTATGTATTGCCGTTTGTGCTGGTGGGAACGATTAATCCAATCTATCAATTCGTCGATATGGTTACGTTCAACGGTGCGATGAAATCTATTGGGCTCGCCAGTGTGTCTGACTTATATTTAACGAAGCTTAATTTTTTAACACATAAAATTGTTATGATTCCTGTAATGGTCGCAACGGGTTTTTCGATGGCGCTCATTTCGATCATTACGAAAGATTATACGATGAAAAATCAAAAAGGCGTCACGCGTTCACTTGATCAGACGTATCAAATTATGTTGTTTCTGACCATTCCGATGGTGATTGGTTTGATTGTGCTCAATAGTGAAGTCTATCAGTTTTTGTATGAGTATGATGTGGCGGGGGCAAGTGTCTTGGCTTCCTATGCACCGGTTGCGATTCTGTTTGCGATGTTCACGGTAACGGCGGCAATTTTGCAGGGAATTGATCATCACAAATGGATCGTATTCACTTCATTGCTTGGGCTGCTGGTGAAAATGCTCATCAATATTCCGCTGATTAAGCTGTTTGAGGTAAATGGTGCGATTGCAGCCACTGCGATTGGCTATTCAGTAGCTGTAGGCATTAACTTGTATGTCATCAAGAAAGCGTTGAATTACAAATCCGAAATGGTCATCAGACGCCTGTTCCTGATCCTGGTTTTTAACGCGGTCATGTTCCTGGGAGTTTGGCTGACAAATAAAGGGCTGAATATGGTGCATATCCCGATAGGACGCTGGCAAGCTTTGCTGTATGTTATGATCGGCTCAGTCGTCGGCATGGTGATCTATGGATTCCTGGCTTTCAAATCTGGACTTGCACAACAATTATTCGGAGACCGGCTGACACGTATTATGCAGCGCTTCGGGTTCGGAGGGTAATGAATGAGACTGGATAAATTATTATCAAATACTGGATATGGTTCACGTAAAGAAGTGCGGCAGCTGCTGAAAAAAGGAATGATCCGGGTGAATGGGGCGGTGATGAAAGATCCTGCCCAGCATGTGGATCCTGAACAAGATGCGATTTCATTATTGGGTGAAGAAGTGATCTATCGGGAGTTTATTTATCTGATGATGCATAAGCCGCCCGGCGTGCTGTCTGCAACAGAAGATAACCGGGATCAAACGGTCATCGATTTGCTCGGAAGCGAAGAGCGGCATTTTGAACCGTTTCCGGTAGGCAGACTGGATAAAGATACGGAAGGGTTATTACTGCTGACAAATGACGGCAAGCTCGCGCATAATTTATTGTCGCCTAAAAAAGAAGTGCCAAAGACGTATTATGCAAAGGTGGCCGGCCGTGTGACAAATGAAGACGCAGAAGCTTTTGCACACGGCGTAGTGCTGGACGATGCGTACGAAACGAAACCTGGAATGCTGAACATCTTGCGTTCGGATGAGTTGTCGGAGATTGAACTGACGATAACGGAAGGAAAGTTCCATCAGGTAAAGCGGATGTTTGAAGCGGTAGGCAAAAAAGTAGTGTATTTAAAACGTTTGACGATGGGCCCGCTGACGCTGGATGCGGACCTGGAACTCGGGGACTATCGGGAGCTGACGGAAGAGGAAGTACAGGAGTTAATAGATGCAGATTATTCCAAGCAAAAAGGCTGATGCAAAAGCGTCAGCCTTTTTGCTTGTTAAACTTGTATATAGGATGCTGAATCAGGAAGGTAATTTCACTTTCTTGGAAGTCGTCGTCCATTCGCCGCGGACTGAGTTTTTAATCAATTCATTGTACTCGAGAACGTGTAAGTCACGCTGGGCAGTTCGAGGGGAAATGTTAAATTCCTCCGCCACGTCCTCTGTCGTTACTTTTCCGTTATCCCGAATGAACAGATAGACATCTTTGATACGAATTAACATGCGATCGGTAGCTGGGTTCATCTAAGAAACCACTCCTTCATCTTCATATTTTCACTCCAACACTTCAAAAGAAGACTGCTGGTGTATTCTTTGAGACTACCTTTCCTGATCCGCTCCTTCTAAAAAGTTATGCCAGAATAGTTAGAAATTGATCCTGACAACAACAGTATAACGTATTTTCGCGTAAATCGCACATATTTTCGCTTATCTATTCCATTTAGTTAGAATAGACAGTTAATAGATTGCTGCATGTTTAGTATATTGATAAATCTGTCTGCCAGTCTCATAAGGTGTAATTGATTTTATTCATCAAACATGTAAAAATAGGAACAGAAGAAACCGGCGGCATGACAGCCTGAGTTTCATAACAGAAGGGGTGGCGGTTGTATGATCTATTTTAAAGATGGGGAATTTCTGAATGAGGATCAAATACAAGTATCAGCGGATGATCGCGGCTATGCATTTGGCGATGGAGTCTACGAAGTAATCAAAGTCTATGACGGTAAATTGTATACAGCGAAGGAACACTTGGAGCGATTAGTGGAAAGTGCTGAAAAGATTCGCATAAACCTTCCTTATACAATGGAAGAGCTGACAGAAATCGTTGAATCGCTTCAGTCAGAAAATCAACTGACACTCGGCCATATTTATTTGCAGGTGACACGGGGAGTCGCTCCGCGCGCGCATCAATTTCCTGAAAACAGTGTGCCTGTAGTAATGGGCTATGCCGTAGAGAGTCAGCGCCCGCTGCAAAATCTTGAAATGGGTGCGGCGATGAAATCAGTAGAAGATATGCGCTGGCTTCGCTGTGATATCAAAAGTTTAAATCTGCTCGGAAATGTGCTGGCTAAACAGGATGCAATTGAAGCCGGCTGCCAGGAAGCGCTGTTCGTGCGCGACGGGCTAGTGACAGAAGGCGCGTCATCCAATGTGTTCGGCATTAAAGACGGTGTGCTTCACACTCATCCCGCCAATCATTTCATTCTAAATGGCATAACACGCCGAGTCGTGCTGCGGTTGGCAAACGAGCTGGAAATACCTGTTTTGGAGAAAGAATTTACGCTGGCAGAAGCGCTTGATATGGATGAACTCTTCTTCACTTCGACTAATGCGGAAATAACGCCCGTTGTCATGATGGATCAGCAACCGATTGGCCAAGGAGTTCCTGGTCCGCTGACGAGAAAGCTGCAGTCCGCGTTCAACCGGCAAATTCCTCAGTTAACGGCGGCAGGTCATGCTGAGGAAAGAGAGTCAAATGGCCCAGCTAGTTAAACTGGCGGATTATATTTCCCGCTACGAGAATGATTTAACCCGTTATCCGACGCAGTTTATCCGCTTAAAACGCTATCAATGGAAACGGATTAAAAATCAGTGGGAATATGGGCTGGATCTGTATGCAGAGCAGGCAGTCACTGTATCTGAAGATGTGAAAGGGAATGAAAAATGGTATTCCTCACTATTCGGAAAATGGCGCAGACGCAAAGAAGGGGATCTTGCAGAACAATCGGCCGAAACAGTCGCTGAAACAGACCTTGAGGAACATGATCTGGAATTTCAGGCATCTATTCCAGGACGTCCTTCAAGTAAAGAGCAGCTGAAAAAAGAATACCGCGATCAATTGTTTCAATTTCAATTGAAGTGGGCCAGTTCTACATTGTATGACCGGTCCCGTGTAGATCCAAAATATTATTCGGATTTATTATTGAAGCAATTGACACTGCGTTTGCCGGATAGTTTTCTGTTGTTTTACTACCCGATTGTCAAAGTGAATAAAGCGCCTGTTGAACTGGATATTATCCTGCTGGCACCGACTGCATGCTACTGCATTACCGTGCTCGAAGATGAGCGCATGGCGGCTTACATTGGCAGCGGGGAAAGATTTTGGCTGAAGAAGTTCGGAGAAGAAGAAGTGAAAGTGCTCAATCCAACAATTGCGCTCAGCCGGATGGAAAAAGTCCTGTCTTCATTTTTTAAAGCGTCAAAAGTCGAACTGCCTATCAAGAAGCTTATCATTTCACGTAATGGCTATATTGATTATCCAGGTACGCCGTTTGAAATCACGACAATTGACCGCAAAAACTATGAGCAATGGCTCGAGAAATTAAGCAGCAATCCAAGTCCTATGAAACATACGCAATTTAAAGCGGCACAGGCAATTTTAGATCATGCGCAAACGACGGCAATGAGCCGCCTGTTTGAAGCAGAAGAAACAGCAGAAGAATAACAGAGTAGATATTACTGAAAAAGAGAGAGTGTACTGATTATGCGTTTACGAAATAAGCCATGGGCAAAGGATTTCATGGCAGAACACCCGGACGTGCTGATTTTAGATCCGGAAAGCAAGAAGCATCACTGGTCGGAAGAGTTCGGTAACGATGCACCGATACATATTGAAGTCGGTACGGGCAAAGGACAGTTTATCATTGGGATGGCAATAGCAAACCCTTCTATTAATTATATTGGAATTGAACATTTTGATAATGTCATCGTATCCGCGCTGGAGAAAGCAATCGAGGCGGAAAAACCATCCAATCTTCGGCTGCTGCGGATGAATGGAGAAGAACTGGACTCGATTTTTACAGAGTCAGAGATTGACCGGGTGTATTTAAACTTTTCCGACCCATGGCCAAAAACACGCCATGAAAAGCGCCGTCTTACGCATGCAAATTTCTTGGCGAAATATGAAAAGGTTTTAAAAGAACACGGAGAAATTCATTTCAAGACAGATAATCGTTCGCTCTTTGAATATTCACTTGTCTCCATGACCGATTACGGCATGAAATTACTTTCCGTCTCCTTAGATTTACATGCGAATATGCCGGAAGATAATATACTGACAGAGTATGAGGAGAAATTTTCGAGTAAAGGCCAGCCGATTTACCGTTTGGAAGCACAATATCAAAGCTGACTGTGAGCAGAAAGACAGATGCCGGACGTTGTTCTTTTCCGCTGGGACTGTATGGATCAGTGGAAAAGTATAACGTCAGTTACGGCAAATATTTAGGATTGCAGGGAGGAATTAATTTGGATCAATTAACTTTTCATGACATGAAACTCACGTGGCTGGACGGCGGCGTAAACTATCTGGACGGCGGTGCCATGTTCGGCGTCGTGCCAAAAGCATTGTGGTCAAGACGCTATGAAGCAGATGAGAACAATTTAATTGAACTGCGGACAGACCCTATACTGATTCAATATCAAAATAAGAATTATTTAATTGATTCAGGTATCGGAAAAGGAAAGCTGGACGAGAAGAAAAAGCGCAATCTTGGTGTCAGAGCAGAGACGCGTGTGGAGGAAAGTCTGGCGGAGCTTGGTTTAACGCCGGCGGATATCGATGCAGTGTTAATGACTCACTTGCACAATGACCATGCAGCAGGTTTGACGCAGTGGGAAGGCGATCAGCTCATTTCGGTATTTAAGAATGCAGTCATCTATACATCTAAAGTAGAGTGGGATGAGATGCGGGAGCCGAATATCCGTTCACGCAATACGTATTGGCCGGAAAACTGGGAGCCGATTCAGGATCAGGTGGAAACGTTTGAAGGGGAGTTTGAAGTAGTTCCGGGTATTACGATGCTTCATACCGGCGGCCATAGTGACGGCCACAGTGTGATTAAGCTGGAGCAAGGCGGCGAGACGCTGATTCATATGGCGGACATCATGCCGACGCATGCGCATTCAAATCCGCTATGGGTGCTTGCGTACGATGACTATCCAATGGATTCTATTTACGCAAAAGAGCGCTTGATGAAGGAAGCGCTTCCAAATAATTATGGGTTTATTTTCTATCATGACGCGGTGTATCGTATGGCGAAGTTCAGCGAAGACGGGAAGTCAATTGTGGACAGCCTGCCGCGTACTCGGTAAGGGAAGGTACAGCGCTTTATCCGCTGACTAAATGAATGCGCTTTCGGGGCGGCTGGTGTTGGGGATTAGAGTTAGTGAGTGACCATTGTTAGGAACTGTGCCGCAGTGAGTTCAATGCCGTTCAGGCTTTGGTGATGGGACGTGGCTCGACTGGTTGTTGGAGTTTGAAGTGGGAGAGGGTCAGCTTTTAGGACCCGCGCCGGCACGTGGGGGATTGCCTTTCGTCATGAGCCAGCTGGCGAAGTGCGTGCCAGTTGTCTCATGACTTCGGCCGACCCCGCAGTTGTGCCTGCGTTGCTGAGTGGAAGCAATCCGGGTCGTGTTTTATAGGAGAAGAAGTGCAGTGACACGTTGCCGACTGGCGTATGCCTTGGCAAAAGACGTGTCATTTTTTGCTTTCCCCTAACTGAACGGAGGCGCCTTCCAAGCGGTCGGCGAAGTGATGAGACAGCCAGGCGATCTTCCTGTCTGGCTCATCGCGTAGCCATCCGCAAGCGCCGCAGTGAGTTTAATGCCGTTCTGGCTCTGGTTTTGCGGCGTTGCTCGACTAGGTGTTGGGGATTAGAGTTAGCAAGTGTCCGCCGTTAAGACCCGCGCCGGCACGTGGGGGATTGCCTTACGTCATGAGCCAGCTGGCGAAGAGCGTGCCAGTTGTCTCATGACTTCGGCCGACCCCGCAGTTGTGCCTGCGCTGCTTAGTGGAGGCAATCCAGGTTGTGGTTTATAGGAGAAGAAGTGCAGTGACACGTTGCCGACTGGGGTATGCCTTAGCAAAAGACGTGTCATTTTTGCTTTCCCCCTAACTGAACGGAGGCGCCTTACAAGCGGTGGGCGAAGCGATGAGACAGCCAGGCGATCTTCCTGTCTGGCTCATTGCGTAGCCATCCGCCAGCGCCGCAGTGAGTTTAATGCCGTTCTGTCTCTGGTTTTGGGGCGTTGCTCGACTAGGTGTTGGGGATTAGAGTTAGCAAGTGTCAGCTTTTAGGACCCGCGCCGGCACGTGGGGGATTGCCTTTCGTCATGAGCCAGCTGGCGAAAGTGCGCGCCAGTTGTCTCATGACTTCGGCCGACCCCGCAGTTGTGCCTGCGCTGCTTAGTGGAGGCAATCCGGGTCGTGGTTTATAGGAGAAGAAGTTCAGTGACACGTTGCCGACTGGGGTATGCCTTAGCAAAAGACGTGTCATTTTTTGCTACCCCCTAACTGAACGGAGGCGCCTTCCAAGCGGTGGGCGAAGTGATGAGACAGCCAGGGGGTCTTCCTGTCTGGCTCATCGCGTAGCCATCCGCCAGCGCCGCAGTGGGTTCAAAGCCGTTTCGCGTCTCTTTTCACAAAGGCGTCAGACTATGTAATGCAGTCGTGATGCTAAAGAGCAAAATCCGTCTGCACAGCACTTGCCCGTCACTTTTCAAAAATCAGTAGCCAAAGTGATTTCCGCTTACTGAACGGAGGCGCCTTCCAAGCGGTGGGCGAAGTGATGAGACAGCCAGGCGATCTTCCTGTCCGGCTCATTGCGTAGCCATCCGCAAGCGCCGCAGTGAGTTCAATGCCGTGTCGCTTCCCTTATTACCATGACGTCACCCTGC
This sequence comes from Sporosarcina sp. P37, assembly GCF_002109365.1. Classification (NCBI taxonomy): domain Bacteria; kingdom Bacillati; phylum Bacillota; class Bacilli; order Caryophanales; family Caryophanaceae; genus Sporosarcina; species Sporosarcina sp. P37. The sequence goes on along the minus strand of NZ_CP015349.1, from coordinate 606,137 downwards.
ATAAACCAGTTATCCTGCAGAAGAGCTGCACAAAAAAGGCTGTCGCAAGAAGTTGGTTCACTTCTTGCGACAGCCCATTTTTATTGGGTTTGTATAGGATTACTGACGAACTAATTCTACGACAGTGCCGGTTTTCGCGTCAGCTGCGAACTCGTATTGCTCGAGCTTGCCATCTTTCATTCGTGAAACGCCACCGCGGTAAACGTCCATTGTAATCACGTGATTTGTGTAAGGTTCAGGCTTCATAACAATCCAAGAACCATCGATGGGACCTTCTTCTTTGAATGCGTCTTTTACTTTTTTCAGTACGTTGTCAGCAGGTACTTCTTCATTATAACGGTTAAATGCCTCATTCACTACTACGCCTGCAGCAACTCCAGTTAATATTCCGGCTAAAAATTCTTTTACTCTCATGGCTAATTGCAGCCTCCTTCGCAAATCGTTTCTTATAGTGTAACATAGTTTAAAAGAGCATGGCGATTCAAAAGCCTTTCTCGAATGCCCCATTTATTCAGTATGGCACTTAGGGTAAAGCAGATTCCTTACCTAATTAGTTTTCATCTGTTTGGGATGTGGATATAATACGAATAGACAGTATAAGAAGTGAGGGATTCAGATGAAAAAAGAGACGTTGGATTTATTTCGTACATTGACTGAACTTCCGGGCGCACCGGGTAATGAGTACCGCGTCCGGGCTTTTATGCGTGAACAGCTGGCACAAAATGCGGATGAAATTGTTCAGGACGGTCTGGGCGGCGTCTTTGGCGTTCGCCGGGGTAAAGAAGACCAGCCTACGATCATGGTTGCCGGCCATATGGATGAAGTCGGCTTCATGGTAACAGGCATTACGGATAACGGGATGCTTCGTTTTCAGCCTTTAGGCGGCTGGTGGAACCAAGTCTTGCTTGCACAGCGGGTGCAGATTATCACAGAAGATGCAGATATTCCAGGTGTCATCGGATCGATTCCGCCGCACTTGCTGAGCGAAGCCGAACGCAGCAAGCCGATGGACATTAAAAATATGCTCATTGATGTGGGTGCAGACGATAAAGCAGATGCAGAAAGTTTTGGAATTCGTCCGGGACAGCAGATTCTTCCGATATGTCCGTTCACGCCGATGGCAAATCCGAAAAAGATTATGGCCAAAGCATGGGATAATCGATATGGCTGCGGCCTTGCCGTCGAACTCCTTAAAGAAGTGAAGAATGAAACATTGCCGAATACATTATATTCAGGTGCCACTGTTATGGAAGAAGTCGGTTTGCGCGGTGCACAGACAGCGGCGCGCATGATTGATCCGGATTTATTCTTCGCACTTGACGCCAGTCCAGCTAATGACGCAAGCGGCAATAAGCAAGAATTCGGTCAGTTAGGTCAAGGAACATTATTGCGAATTATGGACCGTTCCATGGTGACTCACCGCGGAATGCGTGAATTTATTCTGGATACGGCGGAAACGCATAACATTCCCTATCAATACTTTGTTTCCCAGGGCGGTACGGATGCAGGGCAAGTGCATATTGCGAATAACGGCGTGCCAAGTGCCGTCATCGGTATTTGTTCACGCTACATCCATACTGCGGCTTCGATCATCCACACAGATGATTATGCAGCAGCGAAGGAATTAATTACACAATTAGTAAAAACATGCGATAAAACAACCGTAGAAACCATTAAACAGAACTGCTGACAAGTTCCAAGTGAGGAGGTATGCTGAATGAAATTTGTTCTCGGCTCAAAAAATCAGGCGAAGAAGCGTGCTGCCGTGCGGGTTATTGAACACTGCATGGAAAATAGTACAATTTCATCAGTTTCCGTTCCTTCGGGCGTCAGTGACCAGCCGATGAGCGATGCGGAAACAAGGCGGGGCGCGATCAACCGTGCAATGGCAGCGGCACAGGGAGCGTACGGCATCGGCTTGGAAGGCGGGGTCCACATGCTGGAAGGTGTCATGTATTTGTGCAACTGGGGTGCGCTTGCCACACCTGAAGGCGAAGTATATACAGCGGCAGGCGCTCAAATTCCGCTGCCGGAAGAGCTGGCGGATGAAATACGAAACGGCAAGGAATTGGGAGATGCCGTTGACCGCTATTTTAATAAGAAACAAATTCGCATGTCTGAAGGGGCTATGGGCATGCTGACAGCACAGCTTGTGCCAAGGGATGCGTTATTTGAACATATTATGCGGCTATTGATCGGTCAGCTCTTATATCGCCACCGCTCCACGCCTGCTGATTGCAATAGCGGCAGTATGCGATTAGAATAGGACTGATAGAAAATTGAACGAAGTAGAGAAGGGGGGAACCTGGATGTTGCGAAGTGGAAAGGTTTTCTTACTGCTGCTGCTGGCTGTCGTACTGGCCGGATGTAGTCAGAAAGTGGAAGTTCGAACCGATGCTGCGTTTGTTTCAGCGAAAAAGGTATTTGAATTGAATGCCGAAAAAACGAATCAGACGGTAGGCGATATTGAATTCTATAAACCGCCGACGATGCGGATGGATAAAGAATCAACTTCACAGAAAATAGTCTTAACAAAAAGAAATGACTCCTTTTACGTAACAGTCAATCCGAACGAGAAGAAAAACAGCCACGTTTACTATGACGTGCTGCTGACTGACGAACCGGATCACCTGATTGGTGCAAAGACATTCTCTAAAGATGAAGCATTCGGTTTTGTGGCTGTCGTGCAAAAAGGTGAAAAGTTAGTGGAATTGATTGCCAGCGTGGGCGGTGCAAAAGTGGAAACAGTGACGAATGAAGAAAACACCAGCGCCTATTTGAAGAAGATGATGGAGATTGCCCGTTCCGTCCAGCATGACGATAAGTGATCGAAGATTTTGAGCACGGAAGGAGAGGGACGACAATGAAAGCGAAAGATTTGGTGGAAGAACTTAAGAAACGCTTGCCTAAAGAGAAATTTGAGTGGCAGTTTGACCGGAAAGCAGACAAGTTGCGGATTGTACACCATACTCTTCATAAAGGAATCGACATTTCGCTGCCTGAGATTTTATCAAAGTATGAGCAAAAAAAAGAACGCGCGATTGATGAAGTGGTCTACACGGTTTTAGAAACGTTCAATGCGATGGAGAAGGAACAGGAAGTAGGATTCGCGGGTGAAAGTACGATTTATCCGGTCATTCGTTCCACGTCATTCCCGGTTAAAAGTTCTGCAGGACAACCGTTCCTTACGAAGGATCATACGGCAGAAACGAGGATTTTCTATGCACTCGACTTGGGAAGCACATACCGCCTGATTGATGAAGGTATGCTGGCTGATATGAAGATGACTGAGCAAGAAGTGCAGGAAGTCGCTATGTTTACGGTGAAATCCTTGCCGACTGCTTATAAACAGGATGTAGTATCTGATAACATTTTTTACTTCATCAATAATAATGACGGCTACGATGCAAGCAGAATATTGAATCAGCCGTTTCTGAAGGAAATGGAGCAAAAAATTGAAGGACATATGGTGGTGTCGGTTCCTCATCAGGACGTATTAATCATTGGGGATATTCGTAATGACACCGGCTATGACGTCATTGCACAAATTGCTATGCAGTTTTTCACGACAGGTGCTGTGCCTGTTACGTCGCTGTCTTTCATTTACGAAGACGGCAAGCTTGAACCCATATTTATTATGGCAAAAAACAGAGTGGCTAGAAGGGAAAAGAAAAAATGAATATATTTTATAATCCAGAAGGTGTCGGCGATGTTCTGTTCGTACAGCTTACAACAGAAAAACCGGCTTCCATTACATCTGAAAGAAAAAATGATGTGGCATTGATTAACGATGAAAAAACGGGGAAAACGGTGGCATTCAATTTGTTTGAGGCTTCCCGCTATGTCTCTGCAGATGCAAAAGGCCAGGTAGAATTAACAGAAGAACTTGGCGGGCAGCTGCAAAAAGCGCTGAGCGAAAATGGTGTTGAAATGGAATTGGACTTAGATTTCACACCTAAATTTGTAGTAGGATATGTAACAGAGAAAGAAAAACATCCAAATGCTGATAAATTAAACATTTGTCAGGTGGACGTGGGAGAAGAAACACTTCAAATCGTCTGCGGCGCGCCGAACGTAGAGGCCGGACAGAAAGTTGTCGTTGCGAAAGTAGGGGCTGTCATGCCTTCAGGAATGATTATTCGTGATGCAGAACTTCGCGGAGTGGCATCATCCGGAATGATTTGTTCAGCGAAAGAACTCGATCTCAAAGATGCTCCTGATGCCAAAGGAATTCTCGTACTCGAAGATGATAGAAAAACAGGAGAAGCTTTTGAAGCGTAACTGGTAAAGATACCCATTGAAATCAGCTTTTGCTGCAAGCTTCGACAAGCTTGTGGCAAAAGCTTTTTTATTTTCATGTTACAAAGGTTACAATTCGTCAAAATCTGCGTAAAACGCGCAGAACTGTTTGATTTCCGGATAGGTAACCTGTTAAAATGAAATGATTGATATGAAAAGAGTGATATATTTGAGCTGGCTACGGAATATGAAAAGACGCCTTCAGCAAATGGAAGAAGGCCATAAAAAGTCAAACGTACTATTTGAACAATCAAACATTGAAAATACAAATGAAAATCTTGAAGAAAACCACGATGAGAATAAAAAATCTAACTTTAGATTTCCAATAGTTTCTGACCATGAAATATACGGATGGGAGCCTGCTGCCGACCGTGATGAATATACAAAAGAGTATTTACAAAATGACGCGGCGGCGGAAGAGTATGAAATTATCCCTCTCCACCAAAATGAACTTTGGCCGGGTAAATATGAGCGGAGCGGCAAAATCTATCGCGCAGAAACGAAACGTGAAATTGCCAGAATTATACCGCCGACCGACAACCCGCTGCCTTTACCGTTTTCCGGTCAACCAAGACGGCGTCCTGAAACTGTGGAACCTGAGCAAATTCAGCCGCAAAGAACGCCGCGGCCGCAGGAAGAAACAGTAAAACAAGAAAAGCCGAAGAAAATGAAAAGACCTTTTACGCCAACGCATGTGCCGTCGCCTGTTTACGGTCTGAAGAATAGTTCGCCGATCAGTGAGGCTATGCAGGCAGTCATAGATAAGAAGAATGCCGATGATAAAGAATCGCACGATAGGCTTGAAGCGCAAGTGGCCCAACTGTCGAAATATGAAACTTCTATGCAGCAGCCGAAGAAAAAGCCGATATTTGCTAGTTCAACAGAAAAGAGTCTATCAGAGCAGAAAAGTGCAAGTGACTCTGTTCCCGCTGCAAACGAACCGGTTGCGCAAAAGCCTGTTGAAATTGCGGAAGCAGAGGCAGCATCCCGGCAGAAAGACCTGGAAATAGAAGCAGCTGAAAAACCGAAAGCTATTCAGCCTGAAATAGCAGAACCTAAGGCAGAAGAGCCTGCAGCAGAACCGGCAGCGGTGACTGAAGAACCAACTCCGATCGAAGCAACGGAACAGCTGCAGGAAGCAGTAACGGAATCAGCAGCAGAACACCCGCAAACCGAATTCCTGGAAACAGAAGAACCGCTGATTGAAGAAGATGAAAGAATTATTGTGACAGCAGAAGCAGCAGAAGCAGACCAAACAGAACAAACACAAGAATTACAATCAGAAACACAAGAGTCGCTATCAGAAACAGACATTGAAACAGAAAATGATCACATCAATGAAGAAACCGAACAAAAAAAGAAAGAGAAAGTAGTGCCGTTTAATGTTTTGATGCTTAAATCTGACAAAGAGAAGTTAGCGGCAAGGGTAGAACAGCTGATAGCAGAGAATGCTGCAAAAAAACAACGGGAAGAAGAGAAATCCCCAGAAACAGAAACTGCAGCTGCAGAGCAAACTATAATAGAAGAACCGGAAACTATTGCAGTTGAACCTGCTGTATCTGCAACAGCGACTGCACCGGCAGAAGCTGAAACAAGCGCTGCAGAAACCAAAGCCATCGCAGAAGAACCGGAAGAAGAGGTGCTTGAAGAACTGCCGCCGACTTACGGATTTCCGACAGTGGATTATTTGGCGCCGCCCGAAGAAGAAGTAATCGACGAGGAATGGCTTGCATCGCAGTCCGCTGCGCTCGTTGAAACTTTATCTCACTTCTCCGTCCAGGCAACAGTCGTTGCAGCAGTGCAAGGGCCTGCTGTAACTATGTTTGAACTGACTGTGGAGCAAGGAACGAAAGTGAGTAAGATCCGTAATCTGACGGATGATTTAAAACTGTCACTGGCGGCTAGGGATATCCGGATCCAAGCGCCCATCCCGGGGACAAGAATGATTGGAATCGAAATTCCAAACCGTAAGACGCGTGCGGTGCGTATATCAGAAGTCATTGAAAGCGAACCTTTCAAAAGTTCACGTTCCCCTTTAGAAGCGGTGCTGGGCCTCAGCTTGACAGGGGAGCCGCAAACAATAGATCTGCGGAAGATGCCGCATGGAATGATTGCTGGTGCCACAGGCTCCGGTAAATCAGTGTGTATTAATTCATTGCTGATCAGTTTGCTCTATAAAGCTTCCTATCATGACTTAAAACTATTATTGATTGATCCGAAAATGGTGGAATTGGCACCTTACAATGGCATTCCGCATTTATTGAGTCCGGTTATCACCGATGTGAAAGCAGCAACTGCTGCACTGAAATGGGCAGTGAACGAAATGGAGCGGCGCTATGAGCTGTTCGCACATTCCGGTGTCCGTAATATTGAGCGCTACAATGAAATGGTCATGGAATCACGACGTTTCTCTTTAAAAATGCCATATATTCTTGTCGTAATTGACGAATTAGCTGATTTGATGATGATGGCGCCTGCTGATGTAGAAGTGTCGATCAGCCGGATTACGCAAAAAGCAAGAGCTTGCGGTATTCATTTAATTATCGCCACTCAGCGGCCTTCCGTCGATGTCATCACGGGTACGATTAAAGCGAATATTCCGACACGTATTGCATTTGCAGTCTCATCTCAAGTAGATTCGAGAACGATATTGGATACGGTAGGTGCGGATCGTCTGCTTGGTAAAGGCGACATGCTCTATTTGGGCAACGGTCAGTCAGCGCCTGTGCGTCTTCAGGGGACATTTGTCACGGATGATGAAATCGAGCGTATAATAGAACATGTTCGCAGCGAAGCAGAACCGGACTATTTATTCGGGCAGGATGACTTGCTGGCAGCAGCTGTTCAAGAAGAGGAAACGGATCCGTTATTTGAGCAGGCCTGCAGTTTTGTGATTGAGCAGGGGAGTGCCTCAACCTCTTCATTACAGCGCCATTTCAGCATAGGCTATAACCGGGCGGCAAAACTAATTGACCGTATGGAAGCAAACCAATTCATTTCCGAGCAGCGGGGAAGCAGACCGAGGGATGTCTTTTTAACTGAGCAGGCTTTTGAAAGCTTTATGAAATAAAAAATACCTGGTTAGCACGTAAAACTTTTTTTCAACACGTGGTATACTATGACAAGAAATAATCTTCCAGGCTATTATTAGACAGCTGGAGATAAAAAGAGGGATGAAAGAATTCCCGGGAGGTTTCAATATGACATTGTTTCACTTTACAGGCATAAAAGGTTCAGGAATGAGTGCCCTTGCCCAGTTACTGCACGATTCATCTTATGCCGTTCAAGGTTCGGACGTGGAAAAATACTTTTTTACAGAAGATCCTTTACATGAAAGAAATATAAAAGTACTTCCATTTGATGAAAACAATATTCAGCCCGGCATGAAAGTGATTGCAGGGAACGCATTTAAAGATGATCATCCTGAATTACTGAAAGCGGAAGAACTTGGATTGGAAGTCATTCGATATCATGACTTTCTTGGCTCGTATATGGAACAGTTTACGTCCATCGGTGTTACCGGAACACATGGCAAGACTTCCACGACAGGTCTGCTTTCGCACGTCCTGGGAGGCTTCGCGCCCACTTCATATTTGATTGGGGACGGAACAGGCAAAGGTGTCGAGAATACCGAGTGTTTTGTATTTGAAGCCTGCGAATACAAACGCCATTTTTTAGCCTATCATCCGGACTACGCGATCATGACAAATATTGATTTTGACCATCCCGATTACTTTACAAGTCTGGATGATATTTTGGACGCATTCGGGCAGATGGCGAACCAGGTGAAGAAAGCGCTGATTGCTTGCGGAGATGACGAAAATCTTCAGAAGCTTCAAAGTCAGGTTCCTATCGTTTATTATGGAATGGACCCTTCCAATGACTTTTATGCGGCAAACATTGAAAAGGATCAAAACGGCTGTTCATTTGACGTCTTTATCCGAAATGAATTTTATCACCGCTTTACGATTACATTAACAGGCGATCACGCTATTAAAAACGCATTGGCAGTCATTACACTCTGTCACTATGAAAATATTCCGGCAGAAATCGTCAATGAACGTTTTGCATCATTTTCGGGCGTCAAAAGACGTTTTTCCATAACGGAAGCAGAAGGCCGGATAATTGTAGACGATTATGCTCATCACCCGACGGAGATTCGTGCAACGCTTGATTCGGCCCGCCAAAAATATCCGGACCGGGAAGTGGTTGCGGTATTCCAGCCGCATACGTTCAGCAGGACAGCTGCGATGCTGGACCAATTTGCCGAAAGCCTTTCAGAAGCAGATTACGTGTATTTATGTGATATTTTTGGGTCGGCAAGGGAAACAGAAGGAAATTTAACGATTCAAGATCTGATTGCTAAAATCCCGAATTCCCGCCATCTAACGTTAGACGATATGTCAGACTTGGCCGCCCATCAGAATCCAGTGATCCTGTTCATGGGTGCCGGAGATATTCAGCAGTATCTCAAACAATTTACACATGCTATAACAAAAGAAGAAACAGCCTAATCATATGAGAAGGCTGTTTTCTCATTTTTATAAGAAGTAAATGGAATTTGTAAAAGGATTTCACTCGGTTATGTCGAAAAGGAGTGTAAGACGAAAAGTTTAGAAGCCCCCGAATAGGGGTAAAGTTTTCGTAAGAATATGCTCTAGGAGGATTACATCGGTGATCAATTTACTTTACATTGCCGCAGTGGTGGCGGCAATAGCATTTCTTATTCTTTGTGTCAGTCTCGCCATGACGCTGGGGTCGTTAAAAACCTCATTGCAAAGCGTCACGCATACGGTTGATGACTTAACAAAGCAATTGGAAGGAGTGACCACGGAAACGACACAGCTCCTTCAAAAAACAAATCAGCTGGCCGAGGATCTGCAAGGAAAAGCGGATAAGCTGAACACTGTGGTGGATGCGGTGAAGGGTGTAGGCGAATCAGTGAATTCTCTTAATCAATCAGTCCATAGAGTTTCCAATTCTGTGACTGCCCAAGCCGAGCAGCACAGTGACAAAATTGCGCAAGTATTACAATGGGGAACCGTTGCAGTTGGTCTGTACGATCAAGTGAAGGAACGGCAACCTGTGAAGTCCCAAGGATGGACGGTATACAAAGCGCGCTCCTAGTACAGGCATTTTCCTTTGAAATATACCAAAATAGTAAACTCACAGGAGGAAGAAAAAATGACAGAAAACAAACCAAACTATAACGAAAATCAAGGTAACTATGCAAATACTTACGGACAGCCGCAATATCCTGCAAATTACACATACCGCTCCACTAACGATTTATATGACGAAGACAGCAGCGGTACAGGCAGCTTTATCGCCGGAGCAATCATCGGCGGCGTAATCGGTGCAGCTACAGCATTATTCCTGGCGCCGAAAACAGGCCGTGAAATGCGCGAAGATTTAACAATCCAAGCTTCGCAATTAAAAGATAAAAGTATTGAATTGAGCGCGACAGCGAAAGACAAAGCAGTAGAACTGTCAAGCACGGCAAAAGACAAAGCATCTGAATTCTCAAGTGCGGCGAAAGACAAAACATCGGACTTTACAGAGACAGCGAAAGAAAAGACGGCAGCTTTCACATCAGCAGCGAAAGACAAAACAGCCGGATTCTCCCAGACGCTTCAGGAGCAGTCAGGCCAGCTGGTGGACAAAGTGAAGTCTGCAGCTTCTAAAACAAGCATTCCTATGGATGACGGAACAGCTTCATCTGAAGGAGAAGAAGCAACAGAATATAAAAGCGCAAATGAAAACAACGCGGAATCCGGCGATCTGACTAAAGCATCAGAAGCATCCGCTAAAAAAGAAGTTCAAAACGCGAAATCAGAAAAGCCATCTGCTAACAGCAATAACAACAAAGCTCCTAAAGCGGATGCAAACACTGCTAAAAAAGAAGATAAGCAGACTAAAGGAAATAACACCGCATCAAATAAAGTCAGCTCTAAGTAATACGTAAAGCCTTCCGGTTTCGGAAGGCTTTTTGTATATACGTGTAAAAAACGACACTGTGCCTACGGACACAGTGTCGTTTTTTAATCAAATTGTATTTCCAGTCTGTCTCCGCCGAAAATAGGTTCGTTGAAACGGATCGATTCGCCATTACGGAGCAGCCGATATGCAGCGGCGGATTGAGAAGGCAAAGAAAAATCAGTGAATGAAAAAACATCGCTGAAAATAATAGGAGTCCCCGCCAGCGATTTGAATTCCACCTGATCATCCGGGTGCACGCAATAATCGGGAGTTGCCGACTGACCATTTACGTATACTGCTGTCCGCTGTTTCTTAATAACTACCGGCTTTCCGTTAAAGGTAACGTCTGCACGTGATTCACACACGATATTTAAATCATTCGCAATCTCTCTCAATGAAAAAGGTGCTGGCTGCTCTGTTTCAATCACATCGCCTTCTTGTATGTGATAATCTTCGGCAGGCTTCTCACCGTTCACGGTATAGACTGCCGTCCGTGTTTTTAGGCGGTGAGTAACACCGTCCCACACGACAGAAAACGGATCTGCCGCAGGAGCCGCACATGACGCCAGTACCGTATGAATACTCCCCGCTGGATTGACTGTCAGCTCGTCACGGTCCGCCACCGGTGCATCGATTGCGGCGGGCAGTCCATTGAGTAGAATTTCATCCGTAACAGCTGCCGGACGTCCGTTCAGCTGAAATGTGACCGGTTTCGGTTCATCCAGCAAGTCTCCAACAGAAGCGGAAGCATCTGCTCCGTCTTTGCCGAATACCAGCTCGATGACGTCATGATCATGAATGAAGTCTTTCGTGCCGGCTTCTTTGCCGTTTTGCAAGATGGTTGTCGATGTGCCGTGTCCGCCGGGAATCGTCTGCCACTGTCCGTTTACTTTTACGGTCAGCGCAAGCCCGGGTCTGCCGTACAACTGTCGTGCGGAAACACGCGCCGCAAGCAATGCATCCCCTACTGTAAGTTCTTTCAGCTCAAACAGCCGGATAGTTTGGCCGTTGACTGTCAATGATATATAGTGAATCGGTGCCCGCTGTGCAGCAATCGCAATTCCAATCGGCGTCACCAGTGCGGGAGAAGGCGCGATATGGTCAGCCAGAGAGACACCCGACAGCGCGTCGAGGCTGCGGATAGCCACACGGTTTTCCGGAAGCTCTAACCGCAGACTGACTTCTTTTGTCAGTGTAGGGGTCAGCCCGCCTCCTCCTACGATCATCACAGCCTGTGGAGGGGCATCATGATTGAGCCGCATGATTTCATCCGCAATCGATGCTGCCAGCCGCTTAACGGAAGGGCTGATGACTCCGATGACTTCTTCTGCGGATACTTCCTGTTCAAAGCCTAAAATATCCTGAACCGTCAAGCTATCATTCGCTGCGATTTGGCGTTTCATCTGTTCGGCGGGAGGGAAGTCAAGCAGGTAATGTGTGCTCAGGGCTTCCGTTATTTCATCCCCGGCCACAGGAACCATTCCGTAGGCCGTCACCGTATTTTCACTGACGATGGCGATATCTGATGTTCCTGCACCTATATCCACCAATGCGATATTTAATCTTCTCATGGAAGGAGGGACGAGGACGTTAATCGCCGCAATCGGTTCTAATGTTAAGGCATCCATCTCAAGATCTGCACGCTTTAACGCCGCGAGTAATGATTCTACGACAACACGCGGCAAAAATGTGGCGATGACTTCCACGGTCGCCTGTTTGCCTGTCTGATCGATTAAGCTGCCGATCTTTTCACCGTGCAGTTTATAATGCAGAACAGAATAGCCCACACAATAATAGTGGTCTTCCTCTTCAGATTGATTAGCGGAAAGCAGCTTTTCCTGGGCATTTTGTACAGCGGACAACTCCAGCCGGTTAATGTCTTCTTTGGAAATCAATGTCCGCTCTGAAATATCCACCGTTACAGAACCTTCCGATGTTTTGAGTGAACGTCCGGCCGCTGCGACACTTACACGCTGCAAGGGACCGTGCGTCTGTTCCATTTCATCTTTGATTTCCTGAATAATAGACGCCACGCTTACAATATTATGTATCTGTCCGTCAATCATTGAGCGTTCTTTATGTTCTTTTGAAATCAGGTCCACGATGTGAAAGGAATCATCTTGCTCTTCCAGCACAATCCCCACAACCGAACGGGTTCCGATATCAAGAGCGAATAACTTTGTAACCAGGATTTTCAACCTCTTTTCCGATATTTTCTATGTGAAAATAGTGAATATGTATTAAATTCGGTGAAATTGCGTGACTTTTCAAGAAGTATTCATTATACTTGGTCTAATATATAAAAATGTAACATAGATTCCGTTGTTAGAAAAGGAAGATATGTGCGGGGAGGAGACAGAATGATGAGCAATCAAGATTTAGGTGAGTTGAGAGGTCGTATTGATCATTTGAACTTAGATATTCTTAAATTGATCAATGAACGTACAGGCATCATCCAAGAAATTGGAAAGTTAAAAGAAAAGCAAGGTGTAAATAGATATGATCCAATCCGCGAACGGGAGATGCTGAATGTCTTAAAGAACGCAAACGATGGTCCTTTACCAGACGGTATCCTGGAACAAGTGTTTAAATCTATTTTCATGTCTGCGCTTGAAGTGCAGCAGGACGAGCAGAAGAATGCATTGCTCGTATCCCGCACGAAAAAAGCTGAAGACACGATTGTCGATATAAATGGACATAAGATTGGAGACGGAAATCCATCTTTCGTTTTCGGTCCTTGCGCAGTAGAATCTTACGAGCAAGTATTGGCTGTTGCAAAATCGATCAAAGCAAAAGGATTAACGATGATCCGCGGAGGAGCATACAAGCCGCGTACATCTCCATATGATTTCCAGGGCCTTGGACTGGAAGGACTGAAAATTCTAAAACGGGTTGCAGATGAAACTGGACTTTCCATTGTCACAGAGATCATTACACCAGCACATTTGGAAGAAGCGCTTGAGTACATCGACGTGATCCAGATTGGTGCACGTAATATGCAGAACTTTGAATTGCTGAAGGAAGCGGGAATGGTGAATAAGCCTGTGCTTCTAAAGCGTGGAATGTCTGCAACGATTTCTGAGTTTGTCAATGCAGCTGAATATATTATTTCAAAAGGCAATACGGAGATTATGCTGTGTGAACGAGGAATCCGTACGTATGAGACGGCTACACGCAATACACTAGACATCTCTGCTGTTCCTATTTTGAAGCAGGAAACACACTTGCCGGTATTCGTGGATGTTACACACTCCACTGGCCGTAAAGATTTGTTGCTTCCGACCGCAAAAGCTGCAATTGCAGTTGGGGCGGACGGTGTCATGGCGGAAGTTCATCCGGATCCAGCTGTTGCGTTGTCGGATTCAGCACAGCAAATGGATATCAAGCAGTTTGACCAGTTCTACGAAGAAATTACACGCTTCATGAACACACACCAAACGATCTAATCATCCGGCACCGATCCTTTATTACGAGGGGTCGGTGTTTTTCTGTATTGAAAGACGGATTTCTACATAGAAACACTCCAATAATAGACAAGAACACGGTATACTAATAAAGAATAAGGATAGGGGGAGCAAAAATGGCGATCACGATTTACGATGTAGCAAGAGAAGCGAACGTATCGATGGCAACGGTTTCACGAGTAGTGAACGGTAATCAAAATGTGAAGCCCGCGACTCGAAAAAAAGTATTGGATTGTATTGAACGTTTAGGATACAGACCGAACGCCGTCGCTCGGGGACTTGCCAGTAAACGTACTACAACAATAGGTGTTATCGTACCGGATATGTCCAAGAGCTACTATGCAGAGCTGTCCAGAGGCATTGCGGACGTAGCCACGATGTATGAGTACAACATTATCATCTCCAATTCAGATAAAAGTACATCGCGTGAAGTGGAATTACTTGAAGATCATCTCGGGAAGCAGGTAGACGGCCTGATCTTTATGAGTGACTCTATTTCACCAGAAGTGCGGACTGAAATGAAAACGGCAAACGTTCCGATTGTGCTGGCGGGCACACTGGATTTCGAAAGCAATTTACCTTCTGTTAATATTGATCACGAACAGGCGGCCTATGAAGCAACGAAGAAATTGATCGATAACGGCCATACGCGGATAGCGTTTGTATCGGGGCCGTTTACACGGGATATAAACCGCGTGTGCAAACGTGTCGGCTACATCCGGGCATTGGAAGAAGCAGGCCTGTCGATTGATGAGTCTTTGATTATTGAGACTGACAATACGTACGATGATGCTTATGAGAGCTGGAATACACTGCGCAGCCTGCCAAACACTCCAACTGCTGTTATGACGAGCAGTGATGAAGTGGCGGTAGGCATTATGAACGGCGTGCGCGATCAAAACTTCAGAATCCCTGAAGATTTGGAGATCATTTGTTTCCAGCACTCCATCCTTGCGCGCATCGTGCGTCCGCAGCTGACGGCTGTGGTGGTGCCTTTATATGACTTGGGTGCAGTATCGATGCGGTTACTGACGAAGCTCATCAATGAAGAAGAGGTAGAAGAAACAGAAGTCGTCTTGCCGTATTATCTGGAAGATCGGCAGTCGGTAAAATAAAAAAACAACTTATCTGAGTGATAAGCTGCTGATACTGAAGACATTTCCCAAACCGGGAACTGTCTTCAGTTTTTTTATAGTACTGCTCTATGGCAGAGTAATCTATCAATTTTGTAAAATGCAAGACTGCCTTCCCGTCAGCCTTTTCGAATGACGTGAAGTGCTCTGGTCAGCATCTGTTCATTCTTTTCATTGATATCGCTTTTACGCGGCACGGGCTCGTACAAGTCAGCCGGGTCTTGCCACGTCTCGATCAGTGTGACGGGGGACTCAGGCTGATATTTATCGAGCCATGCCTGAGGAAGCCGCCCGGTTGGCACGGGAATGGATTTCATCGTCAGCCAGAGAAGAGACCAGGCTCGTGGGACGACACGCCAGATGTCATAACCCCCGCCGCCTATCGCTATCCATTTACCGTCACAATATTCGTCAGCGATTTCTTTAGCCAGCTTCGGAATCTCTTCATAAATCTTCATTGTGCTGTACAGATGAGTGAGCGGATCTAAATAGTGCGCGTCTGCGCCGTTTTGGGTCAAAATGACATCTGGTTTGAAATATTCCGCCACTTCCCGCAATGCGGTACGGTAAATATGCAGGAAGGATTCGTCTTCTGTAAAAGCATCGATCGGGAAGTTGAAAGAAGTGCCGTAGCCTTTGCCGTTGCCCCGTTCCGTCACATTTCCTGTACCAGGGAATAAGTAGCGCCCCGTTTCATGAATCGAAAATGTGCAGACATCAGGATCATCGTAAAATGTCCATTGCACACCGTCGCCATGATGTGCATCGGTATCCACATACAGCACGCGCGCCCCATATTTCTTCTGTAAGTATTTAATAGCGACCGAACTGTCGTTGTAAATACAAAAACCTGAAGCTTTACCCTGGAATCCGTGGTGTAATCCGCCGCCAAGATTTAACGCATATCTGGAACGGCCTTCCATCACTTCGTCGATCGCGGTGAGTGTTCCGCCAACGAGCAATGCGCTGGCATCATGCATACCGGTAAAGAATGGTGTATCTTCCGTACCAATTCCATAAATACTTCCAATATTTTCACTTACTTCACCTTTGCTTGCCTTTTTCACGATTTCAATATATTTCGCATCGTGCGCCAGCAGCAGTTCTTCGTCAGTCGCTGTTCTCGGCGTGACAATCTCGTCGGGATCGATTGTATGTAATTCGTTCAATAAATCCATTGTCAAAATGATGCGTTTCTGATTGAAAGGGTGGGTATCCGAGAATTCGTAGTTCAGCTGGTCCGGTGAAAAGATAAAACTGGCTTGTTTTTTCATACGCCCATCTCCGGCTGGCCTGGCCAAAGAACCTCAAACCCTTGTGCTTTTAGGTCGTCGATAATCGGCAGGGGATTCATTCGTTTAACCCGGAACGCCAGAATTTTGTATTCTTCACTATCTTGATAAGGGTAAACGAGTACACTGAGCACATTGCTGTTATGGTCATGGAATACTTTGGATACTTCATACAGAATGCCCGGTTTGTTTGGCACTCGGATTTGGAGATGGGAGCTTGGCTGATTGGCACCGGTCAATTCAATATAATTATAAAGCAGATCGGTTTTTGTCAATATGCCGACGAGCTGATAATTGGAAACAATGGGCAGGCAACCGATTTCATATGTATAGAACATCAGCGCGGCTTCTTCTACAAAGTCCCGCGGATGTCCGATTAATAAATCGGTTTTCATAATTTTATCAAGCGGTGTTTCATACAGTGCAGGTTCGAGCCTCTCTGAAATGCTTGAAGGAGAAGCTTCTTTGACATCGCGGTCTGTGATAAGTCCTTTTAATTGCCCGTCTTCTACAATAGGGATGTGCCGAATGCGTTTTTCCTTCATCAATTGTACGGCATCTGCAATCGTGTCAGTGGAATTAAGTGTAATGACATCTGTTTTCATAATATCTTGTACGAGCATGGCCATTCCTCACTTTCAGTAATTTACACGGTTTTTGAAGCGAACACGATCAAACTGTTGAACAGATTCCTGGTCAACACGTTTGCCGATTCTCGCCATTAAACAATTGGCAGGGTGAGACGATATTTCCGGGTCATCAGTAGAGAAAAATTCCATGCCGCCAGCACGCATCATTTTCTCCATCACTTTGCGATACTCCCATACAGTTAAGCCGGTCCCTTTTAAATCCCAGTGCCAATAATACTCGGTCGTAATAATAATATAATCTTCCATCGCATCATCAAGCATCGATAATTCCAATAAAGACTTTCCAATGCGTGCTCCGCGATACTCAGCAGCGACTTCGACCGCGCCCAATTCTATTAAATTCGGCAGGTCTGCTTCATACCAGCGTTCCAGCGGATCTGGATAGAGAAATGTCACGTATCCGACGATCAAATTTCCGATTCTCGCCACGTTGATGCGGCCTTCCGGGAACGAGGCGATTTTTACTAACGCCTCCTGCTGCTGTTTAGGAGGACGAAACGCTTTCAGTCCTTCATGAAAATCGAATGAAGCCAGCCGCTCGGATGTTACGGGTCCTTCAATGACCAATTCGCCTTCAGCGTGCGGAAACGTCCTCGAAAAGTAAGTCTTTTTATGTTCCAAGCAGTTCACCCTTTCCTAATAAATCTACCCTAAGTTTGATTGCGTAATCGTTGTATGTGCTGTTTGTACTGTTCTTATTTCAGTATACATTTTCTGAGGATGAAAAGTATAATATTTCGGTAAAATCACTGAATTGCCGGTAATTCATGGAAAGTAAGTGGAAAAAGCGTGTGGGAGTCATATGTGAAGGGTGGGTTTGATCGGTTGTGGAGGGATATAGAGCGGTGGGGCGTTGAGTATGATCGGTTGCGGGAGGGTATAGAGCGGTGGGGCGTTGAGTATGATCGGTTGCGGGGCTATATAGAGCGGTGGGGCGTAGGGTATGATCGGTTGCCGGTCGATATAGAGCGGTGGTGCGTAGGGTATGATCGGTTGCGGGAGGGTATAGAGCGGTTGGGCGTTGAGTATGATCGGTCGCGGGTCGATATAGAGCGGTGGAGCGTAGGGTATGATCGGTTGCGGGTTGATATAGAGCGGTGTGGCGTAGGGTTTGATCGGTTGCGGGTTGATATAGAGCGGTAGGGCGTTGAGTATGATCGGTTGCGGATGCAGATTGAGCGGCTGGACATCGGATATGTTCGGCTGCAATATATAAAACAGTCGCACATCCGCCTTGCATAGTCAAAAAAACCGGATTACAATGCTGCATTGTAATCCGGTTTTGCAGTTATTCTTTTTCTGCAGGAGCTGCGTCCGGTTTTGTTTCCGGCTTCGCTTCTGGCTTTGTTTCTGGTTTGGCTTCCGGTTTTGTCTCTGGTTTCGCGTCCGGCTTTGTTTCCGGTTTCGCCTCAGATTCTTTGTTCGGTGTTGCATCCGGTTTCGATTCAGGAGACTGGCCTGAATTTGTTTCCGGTTTCGGCTGTGGTGCAGGTGCCGCATTTGTTACGGTATTGGAAGCACCTGATAACAGGCCGGTAATGTCAACAGCGCGTACATAGTACGAACCGTATCCAACATTATACGAACGGGATGCTCCGTCACGGACAGTACCGATTCGGACGCCGTTCTGATAGATGTAATAACCGATTACATCGTTGGAAGAAGATGCAGTCCATGTAAGAACAGAACCGTTAAGTCCTGATGAAACTGCTGCTGGCGCCACATTGTCTGCAGGGAATGCTGATCCTGCCACGACGCTGTTTGAATATCCGCCGCGTCCTGCAAGTAATTTAGAAGCGTCTCCGCCTAAACGTCCAAGCATCCGTTTACCATATTCAGCAGTCACGCCGACTCCGCCCGATGTAACAAACTCACGCGGTGTAGACGCCAAAGCCTGATACATTCTGCCATTCACTCGAACTGCTGCGGATGAAACGATGCTGTCATCCACTTTTGTCGGTACCATTACTTTCGAGTTGAATAAATCCGACCGGACCAATCCTGCCGATGCACACGCCTTGGAAGGAGCCAGCCCCGAGATGGAACAGAAAGAACGGGTAACGACACCGTTAGGGCGCTTAAATGTATCTCGCGCTTTAATAGTATCCGGAATTACAGTGTTTGCTGTATTCATCAATTGACCGAACAATCTCGCTGTCCGTTCTGAAGGATGCATTTGACCGCTGCCATATCCATTATATAACGGTGTTTTTTGATTTTTATACCCCATCCATACACCGAGCGATACGTTCGGATTATAGCCGACGAGCCAAGCGTCACCGTAATGCTGGGAGGTACCGGTCTTCGCAGCTAAATCCGGGCGGAAATTCATTAATCCCGGCAATCTTGCAGCTGTACCGTTTCCTCTTAAAACATCCCGCATCATATCGGTGATGATATATGATGTTTCTGGACTGAACACTTCCACCGGTTTGGCTTTATGTTCATATACAATATTGCCTTTCATGTCTTCAATTCGTTCAATCATATACGATTCGATAAACTGTCCGCCGTTGGCAAATGTAGCAAACGCATTCGTATTTTCTTCCACTGTTACACCGTACTTTAAACCGCCGAGTGATGCAGCAGGGATTTGCGCATCTTCATCAGTAACCTTAGAAAAATTCATTTTCTTCAAAAACTCAATAGGTTTGCGGTCAAAGATTTGATTGTACAGTCTGCCGGTAGACAAGTTTTGTGAACGAGCCAATGATTCTCGGGCTGACAGGACTCCAAGCTCACGGTCGAAATAGTTACCTGGTTTCCATCCATGCCAATTATATTTCACATCGACCAGCGGGCTTCCCGCGCCGATTACACCGTATTCAATAGCCGGTGCATAAACCAGCAAAGGTTTAATGGAAGAACCGTTTTGCCGGAAAGCTTGTGTTGAGTGATTCAGTGCTTCGATTTCGTAATCGCGGCCTCCGATGAATGAGAGTACTTTTCCAGTATGGTTCTCGATCATCGTTGCGCCGACTTGAACAGGATTTTGTGTTGTAATCGTTTTACCTGATTCTTCGTCCACTGTTTCGGAAGTATACGTAAATCCATAGTGCCGGAAATTTTTTGCGACTTCGTTCATTTTATCGTATAGATCTTTGTCAATCGTAGAGAAAATCCGATAGCCGTCTGTACGCATGGAACGGTCCGCCATGATTTCGTACTTTTCCTTTACTTTGGAATCTTCTTCGAAACGTTCTGCGCTGATGCCGTCTTTTTCAGCAAGAACTTCTGCTAAAATTTCAATTGTCCGATTTTGAATTTCTTGTGTGACATACGGATAGCGTTCAGTCGCCCTTCTGGAAGGCTGTCTGAAGTCTTTCGTCACATCATACGCAAGTGCTTCCTGATATTCCGCTTCCGAAATATAGCCTGCATCGCGCATACGGAATAAAACGGTTTTCATGCGGTTAACCCCGTACATCAATTTTTCCCGTTCTTTAATTCCCTGATTCTTACTGTAAAACGGTGTGTACGTGTAAGGGGCCTGTGGAATACCCGCGATGTACGCGGCTTGCGGCAAGGTCAAATCGATTGCCTTAATACCGAAAATCCCGCGGGCAGCTGTCTCGATTCCAGCGATATTTTGTCCCATGACATCCCGGCCGTATGGAATAATGTTTAAGTAGGCCTCTAAAATTTCATCTTTTGTCATGAAGTGCTCCAAGCGCATCGCAAGCAGAATTTCTTTTGCTTTTCGCTCGTAGGATACTTCATTCGTCAGGATCTGGTTTTTGACTAACTGCTGTGTCAGTGTGGAACCGCCTGTCTGACTGTCGGAGTTGGTAACGTCCTGGAAAACTCCCCGGAATATTGCTTTCGGTACGATGCCTTTATGTTCTTCGAAGTATTCATCTTCTGTAGCAAGCACTGCGTCGATCGCATATTGGGATACTTTATCCAGAGTGATTTGCCGGCGTTCGATATCCGAGTTGATTTTTCCTAAATAGACATTTTTCGCAAAAAACATTTCAGAAGTCTCTTCGTAATTAAATATTTGGTCGCGAAGCTCTTCTTTTGAACGCAGCGGCTCATTCGCGACAAGGGAAGCGAAGTAACCTGCTCCGACTGAACCTGCAAATACCGCGCCGATTACAGCAAAGATAATGAGTATGACGAACAAGTTCCAGAGAACGCCGGTGCCAATGCGAAGTTTTTTGGCCCATGGTTCTTTTTTCGCCTGTTCAAACTTATCTTCCAGTTGTTTAATTCTATTATTCTTTTCGCTATTCAATATTATTCTCCCCCCAAAATCTTACTTATTATATCACAGATTCGACCGAAGTTATGCAATAAATGTTGACTTTCATTGGAAGTTCGGTAAAATTGAACTCATACGAAATTACATGTTGAAAAAACCGGAGTAGTGATAGCGAGTTCCGTCTTAGAGAGACAGCGGTTGGTGGAAGCTGTTCGGTGCGCTATGCATGAATTACAGTTTTGGAGTGTACGTGTTGCGCTACGTTACCAGCGCCTCAAAGCCGGAGAGTATATCTCTCAAGCCGGGTGGTACCGCGTTATTAATTAATCAACTAACGTCCCTGCATGATCATCATAGATCGTGTGGGGACTTTTTGCGTTGATTTTAGGAGGAAACGAACAATGTCGAATGAATTAATGGATGATTTACGCTGGAGAGGGCTGCTGTACCAGCAGACAAATGAAGAAGGGCTGGAGAAGCTCCTGACAGAGGAGAAGATTTCTTTATACTGCGGAGTGGACCCGACTGCAGACAGTATGCATATCGGCCACATCGTGCCGTTATTGACACTCCGCCGCTTCCAAATGCATGGACACCGGCCGATTTTATTGATCGGCGGAGCAACAGGAATGATCGGGGATCCGTCAGGGCGCTCTGAAGAACGTCAGTTGCAGACGACGGATCAAGTGGCGGACAATGTGCGCGGCATTAAAAAACAGCTGGAAATGATTTTCGATTTCCAATCTGAAAATGGTGCGAAGCTCGTAAACAATAACGACTGGATCGGTTCGATGACATTAATCGAATTTTTGCGTGACTACGGGAAATTATTAAGCGTCAACTATATGCTCGCAAAAGATAACGTTGCGTCCCGCTTGGATCAGGGGATTTCATTCACGGAATTCTCATATATGCTCATGCAGGGTGCTGACTTCAACCATTTATATGATCACCATAACTGCCGTGTGCAAATTGGCGGATCAGATCAGTGGGGGAATATTACGACGGGTCTGGAAGTCATTCGCAAGATGCATGACGAAGAAGTAAAGGCATACGGATTCACAATTCCGCTAGTTACAAAAGCGGACGGCACGAAGTTCGGTAAATCTGCAGGGGGTGCTGTATGGCTCGACGCGGAAAAAACTTCGCCATACGAATTCTACCAGTTCTGGATCAATGCTGCAGACGCAGATGTTGTGAAATACTTGAAAATCTTCACATTCCTCAGCCGGGAGGAAATTGAAGCGCTAGAGACATCAGTTTTGGAAGAGCCGCATTTGCGTAAAGCACAGAAGACGCTAGCGGAAGAAATGACACGTCTCGTTCACGGCCAAGAGTCACTTGATCAGGCATTGCGTATTTCTGCCGCATTATTCAGCGGTGATTTAAAAGCACTGACTGCGGCTGAAATGAAAGATGCATTTAAAGATGTACCGACTGTGGAGATGGAAAAAGAAGACATGAACATTGTTGATTTCATCATGCAGGCGGGTGTATCGCCTTCAAAACGCCAGGCGCGTGAAGATGTGACGAACGGCGCGATTTCGTTTAACGGGGAGCGCATCACGGATACGGCGTTTACGGTAGGGGCAGAGCAGCGTTTGGAAGATGCCTTTACCATTGTCAGACGCGGCAAGAAAAAGTACAGCATGGTGAAGTTTGTTTAATGGACAATGATTTTTCCGGGCATCCGCGATCAATGAAACCCGGGAAGCGATCAATAATCGCGGCAGGCGCTCATAGTCGTGCGGTGTCCGCTCATAAATTTTCGCAAGCGCTCTATGCTGCCTGATCACCGCTCATAGACAGGTGACATGCGATCATAAGAATGTCTGCTCTGCTTGCCATAACAGAGTTTGCACAAAATAAAACACCGCACGCGTTAGGATTTCTAACGTTTGCGGTGTAATTTATTTTAACAGCATGTGTATTTATTGAGTCAGCATTTTTTTGATCATTCGAATGTCCGTATCGTGGTCAGTTACCAGGCGCTGGGTCACGTATATTTTATCTATTTTCTGTGTATTGAGTGAAACCTGTTCCGATAATGCATCGATTTTCTTATCTGTAACAATAGAGCGTGCATCAAGTTCAAAAATAGCCTGCTTCATAAATCGTTGTTCTTCTTTAAGAGTAGATACATCTTCTTTAAGAGTAGACACATCTTCTTTAAGAGAAGACACATCTTCTTTAAGAGAAGACACACCCTCTTTTACCGAAGATAAATCTTGTTCCATGTTTGTCATCTTGTCAGCTATTAGCTGAAGAAGTTCCCGATCTGTCATGTCATACCTCCTTGGAATTTTTTATATGTGTTTTTCAATAGTTGTATGGGAAAGTATTATTTCTTTTGGTTTATCTAATTATAACAGCTTTAAAATATTTTGTACAGAACGTACTTTCTCGTTTTTAATTATTCGTCCGCCTGTCTACCTTTCCCCCTTTCCTTCTATATAGAGGAAAAAGGGGTTTTTCCTATGACTTATTATCTATCCAAATACGCAAAATGCAGAACGAAAGAAGAACTGGACGCTGCGGCGCGCCGTCACGGGGACATTCATTTTAAAGCGATGAATAAAACAGATCGCGCGGTGCTCGACATGATCCGCTGTTACTCAGTAAAGTATTTGGCGGCCCACTTAAAGCATGAAACGATAGAAAAGAAAGTAGGTGTGTCGAATTCCACGGTGAGACGTTCGCTGCGAAAGCTGGAGAAGCTGCAGATAATAGAGCGAATTGCATTTATTCGTCCGGTGATGAATGGACTGGGGGCAAATATTTATAGTATTTTGCCTGTCGCTGACCAGTCGGAAATGAACAGTCCGGAGAAGTCGGATGCACGCTGTAATAAAGGGGTTTATGACGAGTTTGCCGCTGGCGAATCTTCTTTCTTAAAAACTAAAAAAACTGCCAAAAAAATAAAGACGTCTCATCTTGCAGATGAAAAGTTGTCTTCCTCATTGTTCAGCCGTATGAAGAATTTGCTTGCGTTAACAGGGGATACATCTAAAGCGAGGGAGCTGTTTATCATTCATCGTTCACTGTCGGGCCGGATGCTGCGTTTTGACATTCATCGGGGGAAGAAACTGCTGTTTGAAGAACTGGCGTATCGTGCGGCGAAGATCAGTGTGATGGCAACGAAGACGAAGAACATTCGTAATGTGGCGGGCTATTATAGCGGCGTGCTGCGTCAATTACTATCCGATGCGTTATTCAAGGAGATTCATGAGGAATACTCGGTGCCGGTGGAGGAGTTGTACCGTCTGACGCATTGAAGTATATGCAGAAGGCTTTTATTCAATCAAAGGCTGACAGTTGAATGCACTTTTTCGCTGTGCAATGATTACTGTTGACGTAACTAAAATGTCAGGGGGCTGCTATGTTTAGTAAACACAAACTGCTGAGAGCTGATTACGAAAAACTGCAGACAATGTATGCGGAAGCCGAATGTGAACTGCTGCGCTTGCGTGAAATGGAAAAAGAACACCAATTTATTGACCGGATTTTAACGAAAGATCAAATTACAGGAGTTGTTTTTAACCGTAAAGGCATCAAACAATATATCTGCCTGAGAACGTATGATGCTTCCATAGACATCATGTTGAGAAGTATTCATTCCAGACCCCCGCATCCGAGACTGTATGCAAAGATTCAGGAAGACTACAGTACTGGACGGCAGTATGGTGAACTGATTGATATTTTTGCCGAAGGGGAGAACGCAGGCAACGGCACGGTGTTATTGCAGTCGCTGTTCAGCTATTTAAATCAGCTGGGTATTTCTGAGGTGAGGGGAATGCTGTCAAGTGCAGACAAAGACAGTTTCGATAAACTGGAATATTTTTATAAGAAAAATGGGTTTGATGTTATGTTTAATGAACATCGGACAAGCGGCAGAATCCTATTAAATTTATGATAGTGTTTCGTCCGATTGTTTGTATGAAGAGTTTGACCGGCAATAGGGAGGGAAAATAAGGTTCAACGTCAAATGTTGGGGTGATGTATAATTCACGTCACCCTAAATGAACCCCGATTTCTCGATACTTAATGTTTAATAAAATCTTTGCCTTAAAGTGATCGAAACGCCGAAAGCCATACGCGTTGCGTTTCATCACTTTTGTTTTATTATTAATCCCCTCTAAAAAGCCATTTGAATACGGAAAAATAAAACTGTTCAAAACCTCTGGCTGCCAGTTCTTGAATGTCTTGATTGCCTTTAGAAATGCTGGAATACCTGCTGCCTCTATGTTCCGATAGAACTCTTCTAACCGCTCTTTTACTTCTTTTATGTCTTCTGATGTCTTGGCCCAGTCAAACCATTCACAGTATGCCTCTTTCAATTCATATGCCCGGCGAAGTTCTTCTGACATTCCTAAATAACGTTCTAGATACCAACGTTCCCAATCGTGTAATTTGTTTTTTCTCTTATACAATATATGTCTCATACGTTTGCACTTTTTTCGGTCGTAGGCATGCCATTCCTTCTGCACTCTCCGACGCACTTCATCTAGCGCCCAGTAGATGTACCGACAATAATGAAAACGGTCCGCGACGATCACGGGACGACCCAATACTTTTCTGACAGCGGCTTTAAAACTATGATTCATGTCCATTACGACCAATTCCACATCCTGTCCATATTGACGTAGATAGTCCTGTATTGTCTCTTTCCGGCGGTTCGGCAAGATATCGAGCGGCTCACGCGTTTTGGCATCCGCTATGATCAGCTGAAACTTTCCGGCGTCTGTATCGCCTTTATATTCATCTATCGCAATGGCTTTCGGAAGTCGCACCCCTTCTACCATCTGCGCCTCCGCTACGGACTGAAAACGGCGGATGATCGTAGAACTTGAAGAGCCCAACACTTCAGCTGCCTCTTTAAACGTCTTTGCTTTGACGGAGCGCACTTGAGCTACCTGATTCCATTCCTTGGTGTAGCGCTGATACTTGTCGACAAATGGAGCATGTTCTGAAAATCTTTTTCCACACGCACACACATATCGGCGTCGCTTGTAAAACAGGCAAGTTAGCCGTTCAAACCACTTTAAGTGTTTAATCTTCTGCATGCGGTAATCATGGACTTTCTTCGTAAATTCACCGCATTTTGGGCAACGATGGGGCTTTTTCGGAAGTGAAACATAGAGCACTGTCCGATCGCCATGCTCCTCCACCTTTTCAACGATCACATCTTTTAATCCTGGAATATTCATGGTAAAATTCATATGCACGTGTATCACCTTTCTCTTACTTGTTTCTCGTCAATTCAAGTATAAAAGAAATCGGTGATCACGTGTCTTTTTTTATCCAAATTGTGCGGAAACCCCAATAAATATTATAGAACCGAAAATAAAAAACCGGCCGAGATAAATATCTCAGCCGGCATGGTTGCCTTGTTATTAACGAGAGTAGAATTCAACGATAAGTGCTTCGTTGATTTCAGCAGCTAATTCGCCGCGCTCAGGAAGGCGTACGAATGTGCCTTTTTTCGTTTCTTTATCGAAAGTAACGAAATCTGGAACAAAGTTGTTTACTTCAAGTGCTTCTTCAACAGCAGATAGGTTTTGGGATTTCTCACGAAGAGAGATTTCAGAACCAGGCTTTACTGCGAATGAAGGGATGTCTACGCGCTTGCCGTCAACTAGGATGTGACCGTGGTTGACTAACTGACGAGCTGCACGGCGAGTGCGTGCAAGACCCATGCGGTATACAACGTTATCCAAGCGAGCTTCAAGAAGGATCATGAAGTTTTCACCGTGAATACCTTGCATTTTACCAGCTTTGTTGAAAAGAGTGCGGAATTGACGTTCGTTCACTCCGTACATAAAGCGAAGTTTTTGTTTTTCCTGTAATTGCATTCCGTATTCGGAAAGTTTTTTACGTTGGTTTGGACCGTGCTGGCCAGGTGCGTAAGGACGCTTTTCAATTTCTTTACCTGTACCTGTTAATGAAATGCCTAAACGGCGTGACAGTTTCCATGATGGACCTGTATATCGAGCCATGAGAGACTCCTCCTCTGTTGGTTTTATTTTGTTGTAAAATAAGACCAGATATGTTCAATCCATCTGCCATTCTATAATCTTGCAACTTCGCCCCTGCAGCCTCGAGGTTACGTGTTGCACCTTTGATCAAAGGAATAGACTGGACAAAATAGAACACATAACTGCTGCAACTATTTTACACAAAGCCTAGCATACCAATTTATCGCTTGCGGGTCAAGCGTTTCATATAAATGTAAGAGGGAATATATTGTACTTTCGTTTTTTTCATAATCGATGTACACTGAAATTGAGAAGGTTAAAGCGCTTTCATCCAATTTCGAATAAAGTAGAAGAAGAGGGAGGAATCAATATGCAGAAGAATAACAACTGGCATAAAGAGACGGCAGTGATTCACGAAGGATATAACAGTAAAGAACATCAGGGAAGTCTGGCTGTGCCGCTGTATCAAACGTCAACGTATGTATTTGATTCGGCTGAGCAGGGAGAACGGCGTTTTGCGGGAGAAGAGACAGGTAATATTTATTCGCGTTTAGGGAATCCGACGGTTGCTGTGCTTGAAGAGCGCATTGCCGCAATGGAAGAAGGTGCTGCAGGTCTTGCTTTTGCATCCGGCATGGCAGCTGTCAGTGCGGTGCTTGTTCATCTGACGAAAGCGAATGATCATATCATTTGCTCCCGCGGCATCTACGGCTGCACGTTCGGCCTGCTGAAAATTTTGGAAGAGAAATATCAGATCACGCATGATTTGATTCCCATGAAAACAGAAGAGGAAATCGAAAAAGCCGTGAAGCCGGAAACGACATGTATATATATAGAAACTCCAATCAATCCGACGATGGAGCTTGTTGATCTGGAGGCTGTAGTGAATGTGGCGAAGCGGCATAATCTGAAGGTGGTGGTGGACAATACATTCTGTTCACCGTATATTCAAACTCCGTTGACATTTGGCGTGGATTACGTGCTTCACAGTGCGACGAAATATATTAATGGCCACGGAGATGTTATTGCCGGACTGCTGGTCGGCCGGGATGCGGAAGAGATGGCGAAACTTCGCGGTACGGTGCAAAAAGACTTTGGCGGTGTAATTTCACCATTTGACGCGTGGCTGCTATTGCGCGGAATGAAGACATTGCCGGTTCGAATGGATCGACATTCTGCCAATGCCAAAATTCTTTTTGATTATTTGCAGAAGCATCCGAAAGTGGATGAAGTATTTTATCCGTTTGATGAACAGCACCCGCAGTATGAAATTGCGAAAAAGCAAATGACAACAGGCGGCGGATTAATTTCCTTTACGATTAAAGGAGGAAAAGAAGATGCGCAGAACTTACTGAATCATTTATCGCTGATTAAGCTGGCGGTCAGTCTCGGAGATGCGGAAACGCTGATGCAGCATCCAGCGACTATGACACATTCTGCCGTGCCGAAAGAGGATCGGGAAAAGATGGGCGTGTCAGACACGTTACTGCGTTTGTCGGTCGGACTGGAACATATGGATGATATAATGGCGGATTTGGATCAGGCATTTCAAGCTGTATGAATTGAAAAAAGCGGGCGTCCCGGATTTCGGGAGCCCGCTTTTTATATAGGATAATAAATGTTACGTTTGACAACAATTATATGTGCTGATTTATATAGCATGTAGATTCTGATTGGACCTAATTTGCCGCGGTCATTGTTCTACTGGTTGTTTCCCTTAAGCAACGCAAACCCTGCCTACTTTTGCGTCCTTGCGACCCTGTAGTCGCGCCAGTGATGAATAAGTGTTCCGAATAAACATCTGCAGAACGCCATTGTTAATTTCAGATCTGTTATCAATCCCAATCAATAACTATACTAGTTTTTTTAAGAAAAGTCAAGTGCTTTTTCCATCACTGAAAAACGGTTGGTTTATAAGCAACCGGACAGGGAACAGGTAAAATATGGCCTGCCTAACACGCAGGGAAAATATTTATTGGAGGGATTAGGATGAATGTAGAGATTGTAAACGAATTTCCTCATGACTTTCTGATGGAGCAGGCAGAGATATGTATCTCCATCTATCAGCCGACCCACCGTTACCGACCTGAAAATCAGCAAGATCCGATACGATTTAAAAATTTATTACAAAAAGCGCAAGAAAAATTATCTGAGAAACTGTCAGCAGCAGAAATGAAAAATCTGCTGACTCCGCTTGAGAAACTGCAAAGTGAACGTCCTTTCTGGGCGCACGCAGGAGACGGGCTCGCATTATTCGCTACAAAAGACCGCATCATCGTGTACCGGCTGCAGCGTTCGGTGCCTGAGCTGGTAATAGTATCAGACAGTTTTCATATAAAACCGCTTATTCGTGTATTTCAATCTGCAGACCGCTATCATTTACTCGGTGTGAATCGGCAGAAGTTCAAACTGTTTGAAGGAAACCGCTATGGGGTGGAAGAAGTGGAGATTCCCGAAGAATTAGCGAAAACAAAAGCAGAGGCTATTGGCGACCAAGTAACCGAGTCTTATTTGGGGACAGGCAACTCAGGCGGTGCTGCCGGAACAGCCATGATGCATGGCCACGGCGCAAAGAAAGATGAAATTGATATCGACATCGAGCGGTATTTCAGATATGTGGACCGGACGATAGCGGAAAATTACTCTAAGCCGACAGGACTCCCGTTATATTTAGTTACACTTGCTGAATACCAGACACAGTTTAAAGAGTTGAGTCATAATCCGCATCTGCAGGATAAAGGGATTACATCTGATTTTGAAGCGCTCACTCTGGAGCAGCTGCGGGAAATGGCGTGGCAATGCATAGAGCCTGTGTACTTGCAGAAAACAAAAGATCTGGTGGAGAACTTTGAAAATGCCAAGGCGAGTGATCAAGGTTCTGAAAAGATAGAAGAAATTGTACAGGCTGCGAGCGAAGACCGTATTAAACGGCTCGTATTGGAAGACGGTTATTTGTATCCGGGTACAATTAATTTAGATACAGGAGCGATACAAGCAGAAAACCTGGAAGATGCCGCAGTAGATGACGTGCTGGATGATTTAGCGGAAGCCGTCTTTAAAACAGGCGGAGAAGTAGTCGTACTTCCAAAAGAACGTATGCCTGTTGAAACAGGTGCAGCAGCAATTTTCAGGTGGTAAAAGAAACCGGTCAAGTTTCCGCTTGGCCGGTTTTTTCTTTGATTAATTTTCTTCTGATAATAATTCTTTCACGACTGTCAGTGCGTTTTGTACACGGGGAAAACCGGCATATGGAATGAGCTGCATCATGCTCTCGATGATCTCCGTTTTCGTCAAGCCCACAGTCAATGCGCGGGAGACGTGCGTGCGGATCTGTGCAGTCGCACCTTGTGTGACAAGTGAAGAGAGTGTTACCAATTGACGTTGTTTGCTGTCGAGTCCCGGTCTGGAATAAATCTCACCGTACGCAAATTCAACGATATACTTCCTCAGGTCAGGCGCCAGTTCTTTTAAAGCATCTGCCGTCATCATTCGTTCTGCCTCTTCTTCGCTGACGTATTCTCTAATCTTCTTCAAACCGGCTTCCAATCGTTCTGCTGACATAAAAACCCCTCCAAATACTCTGTTGCTGCACTATGAAAAGTATAGCATATTTTGAATATTATGCATATTTTCACCCGGTAAATCAGATACTTTCTACCAGTTTAAAAAGATGCAATGATTCAAAAGGTGTAAAAGTCCTGTGAAACGTTTAGAGAACGTAAAGAGTAGGTATAGTTGAGTAGAACGAAAAACAAATAGTTGGAGGTTATGACAAATGGAAAAGTTTTTCTTAGAGAATGCGGTGCAAGCGAAAAAGAAAGTAGAGGAATTAGTAACGCAAGGATACACGCATGATGACATTTATATCTTTGCTCACAGTGAAGATCGAGAAGATAAAATTGCGGATGCTCTTGATTCCGAACAAGTCGGCATGAGCGAGCAAGGCTTCCTCAACGCGATGAAGAACATGTTCACATCCCGCGGAGATAAACTGCGCTCGCAAATGCAGGCAGTGGGTATGACAGAAGCGGAAGCTGAAGAAGGCGAAAGTGAATTGGATAAAGGCAGACTCTTACTCGTTGCCAAACGATAAGATATGCAAGAAAGCCGGTGAAGGAATCCTTCACCGGCTTTTTCTATTCGTTTGCCGCCGCGTCATAATATGCGTCCACCGGTATGAACAGGCCGACTTTGCCATGTGTTTCTTCATCCAATGTGGCGAATACGATGCCAATGACTTTCCCGCGTTCATTAATCACAGGACTGCCGCTGTTTCCTCTGTACACAGGCGCTTTAATCATCACGACAGGGCGATCCCAATCGGATAACTGTATGTAGTCAATTATATTCCCTTTATTGGCGATTCCCGAAAAACTGAGGGGGTTTCCAATGAATGTAATAGGTTCGCGGTCATAGAATGTCGTCTCTTCTGCTAAAGATAAGAACGGGAGGCCGGTTCCATCGACTTTGAGCACCGCAAGATCAATTTCCGGGAACACTTCCGTGACATCAGCAGTAAACCGATCTCCTTCGGGGAAAGAGACGATCATCGTGTCATGACCTTCCACGACATGATAGTTAGTCAGAATCGTTCCTTCTGCATCAATTGAAAAACCGGTGCCTTTACTGTTTTCTGTTGCGACGACTACAACTGCTTCTTTGTATGTTGCAATGGCTGGATTCTGCGACAGTTCTGAAGACGCTTTTAAAAATTCCAGCGCAGGAATCGAATAAATTTGAAAGACGATAGCAAACGTACTGACCATTAATGTAGTTGCCATTGTCCAGAATACCCACTTAGGAAAAGGGCGATACGTGCGGCGGACGTTTTTTTCGGCAGCCGCTTTGTCTAACGCTTCACGCTGCGCTTCCAAGACAAGGTCCTGTAACTCGTCGTCATCCAAGTCTTCCTGAAACGGATCTTTTCTATCCACTGTACCCACCTCTTTCTCGTACATAGTTTACCAGATAATCCATGCAAATGATCTCCGTGAAAAACATGCGCAGTTATCAGAAAATATAGACTCTTCCAGTAAAGAAACAATTTAATGTGGTATAATAGTAATGAAGATAAAGAACTATTCGGATGGAGGTGGAACTATGACCCGATCTATTACAATCCAGGCAGAAACTGTTGAGAAGGCGATAGAGGAGGCGCTTGTTATCCTTCAATTGACGCTGGATGAAGTTCATGTGCATGTAAAACGCCCCGCCCGTACATCCATTTTTGGTTTGCGGAAAGTATTAGCTGAAGTAACGGTAAGCCGTCTGGAACAAACGAAAGAAACTATAGAAAAACAGGTGCAAGAAACCCCGGCCGGTGTCAGAATTCATAATGGGCAGCTGGAAGCCCGTTTTGGGACACAGTCATATCCCATCATCGTTCCGTCAGCGGGAGTGGAATTGCGGGTTAACAGTGAAGAGAGCAGACAGCGCACCATTATTCTGCCTTCAGATATAATCGAATGTACAGCGATTCATGAAGATATCGCTGCACAGTATCTAGTGAATCTGAGCAAAGATCTGATGACAGCCGCCGCTAAAGTGACGCCCGGAAAACGAATAACCCGCAGGCTTTTGGATTCCTCCTGGAAACGGGTGCTGGATATACAGGCAACAGAAGATATTGAAGTTTATAATCAGCTGACAACAGAGGATATCTTAGAAGAACTGGACGGTTTGGGTATCGTTGCCGGCATCAAAATGAGCGGCATTATTCAGGCGGTGAATACGCTGGAAATGGCGGAGATCGTCATTGCAGAAGGTATGGCTCCTATTGCAAGTCAGGATGCCCGCTTAGACATTCATTTGAAAAGTAAAAAAGAACATGCGGAAGACCATGAGCGCGTGGACTTCCGGGAACACAATTTCATCCCTACAGTAAAAGCGGGCCAATTAATCGCCACTTATATTCCCGCGGTTCAGGGGAAGAACGGGTTGAATTTGCTGGGAAAAGAATATAAAGTAAAACCGCCCAAAGAAGTGATTGTTCGGCCTGGCCCAAGTGTCGACAGTGTTCTGCATAAGCTGTATGCTAAAATTGACGGCAGGCCTGTAATCGAATGGCGCGGGAAAGTAGTGAAAGTCAGCGTCAACCGTGAATACCGTCATGCGGCAGACGTAAATCTGGAAAGCGGAAACATTCATTTTGAAGGAGACGTATGGATTGGAGGCAGTGTTCATCCATCCATGTTCATTGCTGCTTCCGGTGAAATTACAGTGATGAAAAATTGTACGAAAGCTTCCATTCGAGGGACGAAATCTGTATATATTAAAGGGAGTATTTTCTCTTCGACAGTTACAGTAGGTATTCAAGAGAAAATTATTACAATGATGGTGAATGATTTAGAAGAAATTCTGAAGTACTTGCGTAATATCGAATTGGCACTCAGACAAATTTTCGCCTTACGCGGTGAAGTTCCTGAAGAGGTCCCGCCGTTTACTTTGAAACAGGCCATTCAATTATTGCTGGAACAAAAATATAGTGAATTCACTGAGAAAAATAAGCATTTTATCCAATTGGTGAAAAACCATACGAGACGACTGGACAAAGAATGGCTGGCACTCGCTGATTGGCTGTATCAGTTATTTATTGATCCGCAGAGAGAAGAGCAGACAACGATTCTTTCCTTGCGTACGCTGATTCAGGAGGCGGATGAGCTGCTGCAATTGTACAGCGAAGAAATCAGTCCGGAGTCCGTGCTGCAGGCGGCATTTGCGCTGAACAGTATTCTGTACAGTAACGGCAATATCCAAATCCGCTCAAAAGGTGTCTACAATTGTTCCATTACAGCGCTTCATGATATTACAATAAAAGGCGTGTGCCGGGGCGGGGAAGTCATTGCCGGAAGATATATTGAGCTGGACGAAACCGGGTCAGCTGCCGGAGTAAAAACGCATATCCAGACAAGTGAAAAAGGAGTCATCCGAATTGCCAGAGCGCATCCCGGAACGGTACTTCAGATTGGTTCACACTCTCATGAATTCTTCCAAACCCGGCAGCAAGTTACAGCCAGGCTGAATGAACATGGCGCACTGGAGATTACACAGCTGTGATTTTCGCAGAAAATGTTGAATGAACAATGAATTTCATAAAATTATTTCATAGAATATAGCAGAATATGATAAAAAGTTCGTTGTTTTTTAAAAAAGATGTGAATACAAGACGAAAATGCTTTAAACATGTTACGATATACTATAATATCTAAAGTAGTCACTTTATGCGCGAAGTGTGGGATAGGGGGATCATAGTGAGATGATATACGTCATCATTCCATTAATTATCGTCATTATTTTGACGGTAGTGGCATTTCTGGCTAGGCGAAAGCATATAACGGAAATCAGTGAAATGGAACAAGAAAAATTACAAATTCAAAACCAGCCAATATTTGAAGAAATGACGAAAGTTAAGCAGCTCAATATGACCGGTGAGACAGAAGAGATGTTCGAGAGATGGCGCAACGCTTGGACTGAAGTAGTGGATGACCGGCTTCATACTGTAGATTTGCTTTTACTGGATGCTGAAGGACAAGTCGATCGTTTCCGTTTTAAGAAAGCTGCCGGAACTGAAAGACAAATCCGCGAAATATTGATGGAATGTGAAAAAGAGATGCAAACGATCTTGAAGGAACTGAACGAATTGATTGGCAGTGAAGAACGAAATCGGTTCGAGATAGAAACGGTGAAAGAACACCACCGTGCCGCGCGCAAAAAGATCTTAGCTCATCAATATGCATTCGGACCTGCTGTAGAACCATTGGAAAAAGAGTGGGAATCGTTCATTCCAAGATTTGAGGAATACGATGCACTGATTGAAAATGGGAATTACTTGCAAGCACGTGAAATCGTCATTGTCTTAGGGGCAAAAGAAGAACGCTTTTCATTCCTGCTGGACGAGATTCCTGCATTGCTGACAGAACTGCAGACGAAAATTCCTGCAGCACTGCGTGAATTGCGCAAAGGAATTATCGAAATGGAAGGTCAGGAGTATTATTTAGGACACCTGAAAATGCCTTCGAGATTCGATAAGATTGAGCAGCGGGTAGCAGACCTTCGCCAGCTGCTGGCACGTCTGGACGTAGAAGAAGTGGCAGCGGAAGTGAACGAAATTCATGATGAAATCGAATCATTCTACGATGTGCTGGAAGAAGAAGTAAGTTCCCGCCATTATGTGGATGAGCATCTGGATCAAATGCTGGATCTGTTTGAAGAACTTCAATATTCGATTCCGGATACGATTGAAGAAGTGAAATTCGTGCAGCAGAGCTACCGCCTGGACGACAACGAAGTGATTATTCCGCAAATGGCATTGCAGAAACTTAACGCACTGGCAAAGCGAATTGAAATATTCATTGAGCGCCAAGATGCGAAAAACCTTGCATATTCCGCTCAGCAGATCGAACTGCAGGAACTTGTGGAAGAGTTGGATGCAATTGCTGAAGCGCATAATAAATTCAGCAATCGCATCAAGAATCTTCGCATCGATGAAAATCTTGTGCGTTCCCGCATTGTGACGCTTGCACAGCAGCTTCAAATTGCGGACCGTAATCTGCACCGCGCCAATATTCCCGGAATACCGGACGATATGGAAGTGCAGCTTGAAGAAGCAGACGAGCAAATTTTCATCGTCAAGCAAAGTTTGGAAGAAGTGCCGCTTAATATGGCATTGGTTGAATCATATGTTCAAAAAGCAGATGTGGTTGTCAATGATGTATGTGCGAAAGCAGAAGACATGATTGAAAATGCTTTGCTTGTCGAACGGATCATCCAATACGGCAACCGGTATCGCGCGTCTCATCCGCATGTACATGAAAAATTATTGCAGGCGGAAGAATCTTTCATGCAGTTCCGCTATTTACGTGCATTAGAAGAAGCAGGTACTGCAGTAGAAGAAGTAGAACCGGGTGCCATGAAAAAAATTCAAGGAATGCTTCATCAGAAAGCATAACTATATTCCGACAAAGCCACCGGTTTTCCGGTGGCTTTGTTTCTTTCATTCTCATGGAAAAGAGAGGATTCACATATGTATTTTGATCACAGCGCCACAACAAAGCCAGACGAACGGGTTCTTCAGACCTTTATGGACGCTTCCGTTTCTTATTTCGCGAACCCGGCTTCATTACATATGGAAGGAAAACGTACGGAAAAATTATTGGAACGTGCACGCGCTCAAATTCTTGCGGCAATTGGACTGGATTTGACGGAAGGGATATTCACGTCTGGAGGAACGGAAGCGAATAATCTTGCGATACTGGGCTTTGTATACGCCAATCAGCATAAAGGACGCCATCTGATCACGAGCAGTATCGAACATCCATCAGTGCTGCGCGTATTTCAGCAGCTGGAACAGCAGCATTTCACAGTTGACTACTTGCCTGCAGACGAAGAAGGAAAGGTGTCGCCAGCTGATGTAAAGGCTGCATTAAGACGTGACACGATACTTGTCAGCATTATGCATGTCAATAATGAAATCGGAACGGTTCAGCCGATCGAACAGTTCGCACAAATCATTCATTCATCCTCACGGGCAATGTTTCATTCGGACTGTGTGCAGAGTTTTGGTAAGCTGCTGCCCGGTAATTTTTCGGACGGGCCTGATCTTGTCACGTTATCAGCCCATAAAATTTATGGCATAAAGAACAGCGGCTTTTTAGCTTATCGGCAAAATATCCGGCTGCAGCCGATAGTGTTTGGCGGCGGGCAGGAACAGGAACTGCGCAGCGGCACGGTATCCGTACCTCATGCGGCATCGCTTGCAAAAGCTGCACGTCTGATCGCGGAAGAAGCGGATATGCAGCAGTTCAGCCAATGGCGAACGGATCTGATTCAATTCTTTTCGACTTTCGAGGAATGTAAAGTATTGGCTCCGCAGGCAGGTGCACCCTACATCCTGTCGGTTGCATTTGCGCACATTACCGGAGAAGTCGCGATCAATTTCCTGCAGGAACGCGGTATTATTGTGTCGACATCCAGCGCTTGTTCTTCAAAAAATTCGAGTGTCAGTCATGTGATTGAAGCCATACAGGTTCCGGCCGATTATGCAAAAGGTGTAATCCGGATCAGTTTCGGCAAAGATCAGACAACAGAAGAAATTGAACAATTGAAAGAAGCGGTTCGTCAATTAATCGGACTGCTGAGAAAAGGAGTGGGAAAATGAACTGGAATACTATTTTGATCCGATATGGTGAAATGTCGTTAAAAGGAAAAAATAAAAGTAAATTTGTCCGCAAACTGAAAGAGAATATAAAAGCTGCATTGTCTGAACTGACTACATTGACGATGCGTGCAGAACGGGACCGAATGTTTATTTATACAGAAAAACCGGAGGAGCTGGAACGGGCAATTGAGATCCTGCCGAACGTTTTCGGCATTCAGTCGTTCAGCCCGATAGCGATTTGCGAGCCGACACTTGAAGCGATTAAAGAAACATCGCTAAAGGTGATGGGCAAGACGGAAACAGCCGGTAAAACATTTAAAGTGGATGTCAAGCGTACGGATAAACGTTTTCCGCTCAACACAGGTGAAATACAGCAGGAGCTCGGCGGACATGTCCTGCGCTCATTCCCTGAGTTAATTGTACAAATGAAAAAACCTGAGATTTTACTGTATATTGAAATTCAGCAAACAGCAGCCTATATTTCATCACATGTCTATAAAGGAGCCGGCGGGATGCCTGTCGGTTCTAACGGCCATTCACTGCTGCTGCTGTCGGGAGGAATCGACAGTCCGGTGGCAGGTTATCTGATGATGAAACGCGGTGTGTCATTTGATGCCATTCACTTCGCGAGCCCGCCGTTCACAAGCGATTTAGCAAAGCAAAAAGTAGAAGACATCATAAGACAGCTGAATACATTCGGCGCGGATATCCGTTTGCATGTCATTCCGTTTACCGATTTGCAGCAGACAATTGTTAAGCAAGTGCCCAGCAATTTGTCGATGACTACGACCAGACGAATGATGATGAAAGTGGCGGATCAGGTGCGTAAAGACACCCATTCACTCGGTTTGATTACTGGGGAGAGTCTGGGTCAGGTAGCAAGCCAGACGTTGGAAAGCTTGACTGCGATCAATGAAGTCACTGCTACACCAATTCTGCGTCCGCTCATCGCGATGGACAAACTGGATATCATCCGGATTGCTGAAAAAATCGGAACGTATGACATATCCATTCGGCCGTACGACGATTGCTGCACGGTATTTACACCTCCAAGCAATAAAACAAAACCGCAAATCGATAAAGTCGTCTATTACGAAAGTTTCCAGGAGTTCGATGATATGGTGGCACAAGCCGCAAATCAGCGCGTCACCACCATTCCAAGCAGACAGACGGAAGAAGATTTCGACGGCCTGCTGTAAGAAGAAATTTCCTGTCACCTTCCTTGCATGATATTTTGAGAAGTGGCCATTC
The DNA here is from genome assembly GCF_002109365.1 of Sporosarcina sp. P37. NCBI lineage: Bacteria > Bacillati > Bacillota > Bacilli > Caryophanales > Caryophanaceae > Sporosarcina > Sporosarcina sp. P37. Next base: position 567,734 of record NZ_CP015349.1, on the reverse strand, counting down.
TAATGTCACAAGGAGGTGAACGACATGCCAAACAACAACAGCGGCAACTCAAACCAATTGTTAGTTCCAGGAGTACAGCAGGCGCTAAACCAAATGAAAGAAGAAATTGCTTCTGAATTTGGTGTACAACTTGGACCAGACTCCACATCGCGTGCCAACGGATCCGTCGGCGGAGAAATCACAAAGCGATTAGTGCGTCAGGCTCAATCTCAAATGAATGGTTACACAAAGTAAGTAAAATGTAAGACATGGGATGCCTTCAGAAGCTGAAAAACTTCTGAAAGCATCCTTTTTGATTTGAAAAAGCTGCAAAATGCATACAGATTCTTGTCTCTATCCGCTTTTTTAATGCGCGAGACAGTTCGGTGTAGTCTGTGAAAAGCACGTTATCGTATACGTTTTTAAACAGTATATTGGAAAAAAGTATATAAAGTTTTGAATTATTGTCTTTCTATTTGTATACTTATACTATTACGAAAAAGGGGGAATGAATATGAACCGTGAAGACCTGCTTGCGCCGGCTCGCTATAATATTGTTTCGGAGTTCGAAAAATATGCTACGGGTGATGGCAGACAAGCAATAATTTATGTAAATGAGCAAAATCAAAAACAAGAGGTAACATACGATGAACTCATCCGGGCGGCGAACCGAACAGCCAACGTGCTGACAGAGAACGGCCTGAAACAAGGTGATGTAGTATTAGTGATGGTACCGCGCATGATTGAAGCATATGTTACATATATCGGCGCGCTAAAAGCAGGACTTGTTGTAATCCCTAGTTCAGAAATGCTGCGTTCCTCCGATATTGAATACCGAATCGAGCATAGTAATGCAAAAGCAATTATTGCATACGATGCATTCACCGATCAGCTGGAACACGTAGACAATATAGATAAAGTGAATATCTATATTATCGGTGAGGCAAAAGAAGGCGAAATTTCTTTGACAGAACAAGAAAAAAACGCGTCTTCTGAATTTGCGGCCAGTGATACTGCCAGTGACGATACTGCGTTTTTATCGTATACGTCGGGTACAACAGGCAAACCAAAAGGTGTTGTGCATACACATGGATGGGGATACGCACACTTACGTACCGCTGCGCCGAACTGGCTGGGCATTGCGGAACGTGACATTGTCTGGGCTACAGCAGCTCCCGGCTGGCAAAAATGGATTTGGTCACCGTTTTTATCCGTACTCGGAAGCGGCGCGACAGGATTTGTCTACAGCGGCAAGTTTGATGTAGATAAATACTTACACTTCTTGGATGAATATCAAATCAACGTTCTATGCTGTACCCCGACTGAATATCGTTTTATGGCCAAAGCGGAAAACTTGAATAACTTCTCACTGGCTTCTGTTAAAAGTGCAGTATCTGCCGGCGAACCGTTAAACCGGGAAGTCATTGATATTTTCGAAAAACAGTTTTCACTCACTGTGCGCGACGGCTACGGACAGACAGAAAATACCCTGCTGGTCGGCACGATGATTGGAATGACACCGCGTCCAGGCTCTATGGGGAAGCCGACGCCCGGCAATATTGTGGAAGTGATTACCGATGAAGGAACTGTAGCGGGGGTTGATGAAGTAGGCGATATTGCAGTCCACAAATCAACACCGGCACTTTTTAAAGAGTACTTAAATGACTCTGAACGGACGAAGATGCAATTTAGAGGCGATTATTATATTACAGGCGACCGTGCGAAAAAAGATGCGGAAGGCTATTTTTGGTTTGAAGGACGAGGCGATGATATCATCATCAGCTCGGGTTACACAATTGGGCCTTTCGAAGTGGAAGATGCGCTGATCAAACATCCGGCAGTCCGTGAATGTGCGGTTGTGGCGAGTCCTGATCCAGAACGCGGAAATGTTGTGAAAGCGTTTGTTGTATTGCGTGACGAGGCGGCAGACTCTACTGAAAAAATGGTGAAAGACTTGCAGGATCACGTCAAACAATTGACGGCACCTTATAAATATCCGCGGAAGATTGAGTTTTTACAAGAGTTGCCGAAGACTTCTTCCGGAAAGATTATGCGTGTTGAATTGCGTAAAAAAGAACAAAATCAGTAAATTGATAGATTGGCTGCAATGAAAAAAGGACTGCCAAAAGTCGTTTTTATCCGACGATTGGATAGTCCTTTTAGCTTTTAATCAAAAAAACGTGCGCTGAACTTTTTCGAAGAATGAGTTGTCTGAAAGCTTGGCTGTACGGATGACTTTCTTGCTGAGCATCGCTTCCACCTTTTCGACTTGTTTAATGCCAAGCGCTTCGTTGTCGGCAGCGATCGAAGGGAATTCATTGCCTTCCTGCTGAATATTGAGAGTCAATTGACGCTGATTGCTTAAAATAAAGGAAGCGCCAAGTGTGCGGTAACGGTTATTGTTTACAGATGCGAGCTCAGTCACCTGGAAACTTTGAAGCAGCGGGTCAATCACCGCGCCTTTTACGGACTTATTATATGCCGTGCTGCCTGTAGGCGTCGAAATGATCATGCCGTCACCTAAAAAGGTTTCGAATAGCAAATCGTCGATGTAAATATCCATGACGAATGTGCGGATGATCGTGGAGCGGATACTGAATTCATTCAGACAATAAAAAGGTTTATGCCCGTTAATTTTCACTTCCAGTAAAGGGTAATGACGTTCTTTAATAGTTGATTGCCGTAATGTTTGGATCAGCGGACGAATATCATCATATTGGAAATCGCAATATACGCCGTGCGGACCTTTTATAGAAAGTCCCAGGTAAATGCAGTCCTGACGGAAATCAGTCTTGCGCACTGCCTGAAGGAAAGTTCCGTCACTGCCGATACTGATAACAACATTTGCTTCTGTATGATTGTCTGTCAGTACAAAACCTTCCTTTTGCAGCTGTTTTCCAACAAAACTTTTTTTATGGACGGTATCTTCGTCCAGCCGGCTAAACAGAAATATCACGTATTCCGAAGTCATTTGAATCGTCTCCTTTTTCAGTTAATAGACCAAGTGTAGCATGAATGAAACATTAGGACGATGAGGAACGTACAGTAATATGTGGACAAAGGAGGAAATTATTTATGAATGCAAAAAGATGGATTGCCGTTGCTGTTGCGGCGACATTGATTATTGTGTCCGTTGGGATCAATATGATGTCATGGGTCTTTACGAGAGACTGGAACAGTTTCGTCAATGAAATCAATGTAATGGAAAAGCAAGTGCAGGAAACGATCGTGGAGGAAGGAAGTACCAGTGAACGCATCGCGGTATTAACGGTGGATGGCGTTATTCAGGACACAGGTGAAGCGTCTATATTCAGCGGAGCGGAGTACAATCACCGCCAATTTATGACGCAATTGAATGAATTGGCAAATGACGACACCGTGAAAGGGATTGTGCTTTCAGTGAATTCCCCAGGCGGCGGTGTGCTGGAATCCTCCGATATCTATGATGCGCTGACAGAAATTCAGTCAGCGAAAAAAATTCCGGTGTATGCGGCGATGGGCGGCATGGCGGCTTCAGGAGGCTATTATATTTCCGCTCCGGCAGACAAGATATATGTTCATCCTGAAACATTAACCGGTTCAATTGGAGTCATCATGCAGTCTGTCAATTATGGAAAACTGGCGGAAAAATACGGAGTCGATTTCCCGACGATTAAATCAGGTCCATATAAAGATATGATGAGTCCTACACGGGAAATGAAATCTGAAGAACGTGCCATGCTGCAAGAAATGATTGATGACTCGTATCAGCGTTTCGTCGACATTATTGTAGAAGGGCGCGGCATGAAAGAAGCAGCGGTGCGCAAAGTAGCTGATGGGCGCGTCATGAATGGCCGTCAAGCAATTGAAGCAGGGCTTGCTGATGATTATGGAAAGCTGCCCCTTGTCATTTCTCAAATGAAAGAAGACTATCATTTGGAGAAAGCGGAAGTGTTTGAGTATGGAACACCTACAAATTTAACCGCATTGCTTTCCATGAAAGCCCATGATGTATTCAGTGGAGATGCAGAGTCACAAATCATGAAAAAGCTGCTGACTGATAATCACGCGCCGCGCATGATGTATTTATATGGTGAGTAAGGAGGAGGACATGATCATGATGAACGAACTGCCGGATACAGATCAAACAGTGCAGATGGAACAGAGACTCATACCTAAATACGCTGGATTCTGGATCAGACTATGGGCATTTTTACTTGATATGCTAGTTATTTCGGCGATAAGCGGCATCTTTGTCAAGCCGGTGTTTCGCGTGCTCGATATAGCCATTACCAAGCCATCCGCCTTTTTATTCAGCCCGTATAAAGTGACGGCACTTGTTTTACTGCTGCTGTATTTTATGTTGATGACGAAGTTTGCGGGGCAGACGATAGGAAAGATGGTCATGGGAATCCGTGTCATGACAGCGGACGGACGCAAGCCAGGCTGGAGCGCTATTCTGTTCAGAGAAGGCTTCGGACGTTTTATTTCACAAATGTTATGGATTCCTTATTTGCTCGTTTTGTTCCTGCCGAAAAAGATGGCGCTTCATGACTTGTTTGCGGATACAGTCGTTGTTCATGAACGCACATTTGAAAGAGTGGAAGTTCAGAAGATGATACATCCTGAACAACATCAGTTGCAAGAAGACCCTACCGTTTAGTACACTATCGTAAAAGGAGTGGTTAGTTATGGTACAAGTCACATTCAAAAATAATCCGATTCATCTTCTAGGCTCAGAAGTAAAAGTAGGTGATCAGGCACCGGATTTTACAGTGCTTGCGAATGATTTGAATCCTGTCACATTAGATGATTCAAAAGGTAAAGTACGCTTGATCAGTGTAGTGCCTTCTGTCGACACGGGTGTATGCTCTATTCAAACGAAGCGCTTTAACGATGAAGCAAATTCCCTTGGCAATGATGTGGAAGTCATGACGGTTTCATGCGACCTTCCTTTTGCTCAAGCACGCTGGAAGGAAGAAGAAAAGGTAGAAAATGTACACCTTTATTCTGATCACCGCGACCTGTCATTCGGAAAAGCATTCGGTACGGCAATTGAAGAATTGCGTTTATTGACTCGTTCAATCTTTGTAGTTGACCGCGATGATAACGTAACGTATGTAGAGTATGTCAGTGAAGCAACTGATCATCCGGATTACGATGCAGCCATCAAAGCAGTTAAAGAATTGATGTAAACAACGAACCCACCTGGACGATAGGTGGGTTTCTTATTGGGGGAATAACGAATGAACAATACAGAAAAAATATTTGCGTATTATGACCAGCATGCTGAATCAACGGATGGTCTGTATTTGGATGCCGTATTGGAAGCAAGTGAAAAATGGCTTGATCATCCGTCCGCGGTTGAATTGCAGAATCCCGAAAAAGAAGAAATCCGAAAAGGTATTCAGCTGGCTCTGCTTAAAGGAATGAAACAATCAGCCCAGGCCCATCATCAGATGACTCCAGACACGATTGGTTTTCTGATCGGCTATGTAATTAATAAATTACTCGATGGCAAACAGCCGGTTACGTTTTTGGATCCTGCCGCCGGAACAGGAAATCTCTTATTTACAGTTCTTAATCAATACAAAGGAGCCGCATCTGCAAGTGCGGTGGAAATCGATGATGTATTAATTCAAATTGCAGCAGCGACTGCCAATTTGCTGGAGCTTCCGGTGTCTTTCTATTTGCAGGATGCACTCCGCCCGCTGCCGATTGATTTGGTCGATGCGGTAGTCAGTGATATTCCGGTCGGGTATTATCCTGACGATGAAGTTGCTATGGAGTATGAGCTCATGCCGGCGGAAGGCCATGCGTTTTCCCATTACTTGTATATCGAGCAGTCCATGCGCTATGTGAAGCCGGGCGGTTACGGATTATTTATCGTCCCGTCAAGGCTGCTGAGCGCGGAAGGTGCAGAACCAATTCTGAACTTTGTTAAAGACCATAAACTGTTAAGAGGTTTGCTGGAATTGCCTGAATCCCTGTTTTCTGATCAGCGTTTCGCAAAAAGTATTTTACTGCTACAGCAGCCGCCGCATGAACAATTTATTATGCCGGATGTACTGCTTGCTAAAATTCCGGAACTCGGAAACGCCGCGGCAATGCAGAGGTTCTTCAGTAAATTGAATGACTGGATGGAAGCGGAAGGGGAGTGACTGAGTCGTCGCTCTTCCTTCTTTTTTTTCTTGTCAAAAATTAATCACAGATCAGCGGCATGATTTTCATGAATTCAATTGCTTTTAAAATTGTTAGATACTATAATAACTTCAAACGTTATACGACGTAATCATAGTAAGGGGTGGGTATTTTTGCCGAAAATTTTGTCGATAAATGCCGGAAGTTCTTCTTTGAAGTTCCAATTGATCGAAATGACGACAGAAAAAGAGATTACCAAGGGGTTATTTGAGAGAATCGGTCTAGAGAATTCCGTTTTCTCCATGGCAACAGATGAAAAGAAAATCGAAAAAGTTTTGGATATTGCGAATCACTCTGCAGCCGTCACTATGCTGCTGGAGCAATTGCTCAGTGAAGGGGTTGTTTCATCCTATGATGAGATTGACGGGCTTGGTCACCGCGTAGTTCATGGGGGAGAACTATATAGTGACTCCGTTTTGATCACGGATGAAGTAATTGGAAAATTGGAAGAGATTTCAAGATTCGCACCGCTGCATAATCCGGCAAATATTGTCGGAATCAAAGCATTTAAGAAAGCATTGCCAAATACACCGGCAGTTGCAATTTTCGATACAGCGTTCCATCAGACTATGCCTGAAAAATCGTTTTTGTATGCACTGCCATACGAATATTACGAAAATTATGGCATCCGTAAATACGGTTTCCATGGCACAAGCCATAAATACGTAACAGAGCGTGCTGCCAAAATTTTGAACAGACCGCTTGAAGATACACGGCTAATTTCTTGCCACCTCGGCAACGGCGCAAGTATTGCAGCTGTTAAAGGCGGCAAGTCAGTAGACACGTCAATGGGCTTCACACCGTTGGCGGGCGTCATTATGGGTACTCGATCAGGGAATATCGACCCGGCGCTAATTCCGTACATAATGGAATGTACAGAACAGTCAGCTGAAGAAGTAGTCAATGTATTGAATAAAAAATCAGGGCTGCTCGGCCTTTGCGGATTCTCCAGTGATTTGCGTGATATCACGGAAGCTGCAGAGCAAGGAAACGAACGCGCACAATTAGCGCTTGATGTCTTCACTGACCGTATTCACCAGCATATCGGACAATATGCTGCAGGAATGGGCGGTGTCGACGCGATTATCTTTACAGCTGGAATCGGTGAGAATAGCGCAATTGTGCGGGAGAAGGTTATGAACGGCCTGGAATTTATGGGTGTTTACTTCGATCCAAGCCTTAACAATATCCGCGGAGAAGAAGCGTATATCAGCTTCCCGCATTCACCGGTAAAAGTACTAATTATCCCGACAAACGAAGAAATCATGTTAGCACGCGATACCGTTCGAATTGCAGGTATACCTGTAGAATCACTGGAAGTCGCAGCAGAATAACCGTATGTCCCGCTTGTCAGAACTTCTGACGGGCGGGACATATTTAATGAATGCGTAAATTGTATTGATACGGCACGTGCGGCTTCATAACGGATCGGCAGACTGCGGCTGCATGAGTGCACACGAAAAAACTGTCGCAGAAAATCGTTAGCCACGATTTTCTGGACAGTCTTTGAAAACTATCAGTCCTGAAGGTGTTCAGGTGTGCGTACGACGAGTACATCGCATTTCGCGGAGCGAACGATATTCTCGGAAACACTTCCAATCAAGAAGCGTTCTACACGGTTCAGACCTGTAGCACCACAGATAATTAAATCTGCTTTGAGCTTTTTCGCAATATCCCGCGGGATCAATGTTTTAGGGGAACCATATTCCACATGGACCTGAACATTTGTAATGCCTGCCTGTGCAGCTTCTGAGCTGTAGTCCTGCAGCAGTTCTTCAGCATATTTTTGCGCACGCTCTGCAATGGAACGGTCGTAAGCTTCCACCGCTGCGTAAGAACGCGTATCAATAATATTGATCAAGTGAAGAGTTGCGTCGTTACGATCTGCAATTGCAATCGCTTTTTTGAAAGCCCATTTTGCCTCATCTGAACCATCCACAGCTACGATGATATTTTTGTACGTAAGTGCCATAGTACCACTCCATCCTTAAAGTTAAATTGATTCTACACTGTACATATTCTTCATAGTTGAAGAGAATCCTTCTTTTTTGTCGAAATTATTTTATAAAATTGTATAAACAAAAAACATTTATGAAACATAGAAAAAAAGAGGTAAAATCTTTTATATTCTGATAAGATTAAATTGTCATTAATCGACAAAAAGAAGATCGACGTGAAACGAACTTTCATTTTAGGAGGATTTTGCATGCGTATAGGTGTTCCAAAAGAAATTAAAAACAATGAAAACCGAGTGGCAATAGCCCCTGCAAGTGTATTGACATTAAAAAATGCCGGACATGAAGTATTAATTGAAACAGGTGCGGGTATAGGGTCAAGTTTCAAGGACGAGGAGTATGCGGAAGCAGGTGCGACGATTGTCAATACTGCCGCTGAAGCATGGGGAGCAGAGATGGTTCTGAAAGTAAAAGAGCCGGACGCTTCAGAATATCAGTATTTCCGTGAAGGGCTCATCTTATTTGCGTATTTACATTTAGCGCCGGAACTGAAACTGACACAAGCGCTGCTTGAAAATAAAGTGACTGCAATCGCTTATGAAACCGTTCAACTGCCAAGCGGCGGATTGCCTTTATTGGCGCCGATGAGCGAAGTTGCAGGCCGTATGGCAACACAGATCGGTGCACAGTACTTGGAAAAGACAAGAGGCGGAAAAGGCATTTTGCTTGCCGGAGTACCTGGCGTATCCCGCGGAAAAATCACAATTATCGGCGGCGGCCAGGCAGGCACGAACGCAGCGCGCGTTGCCATCGGAATCGGCGCACATGTAACTATTTTGGATTTGTCAGTAGAACGTGTGCGTCAGCTTGATGAGATTTTCGGGGAACACATTCAAACACTGGTATCGAACCCGTATAATATTGCACACGCAGTAAAAGATGCAGACCTGGTCATCGGCTGTGTGCTGATTCCAGGTGCAAAAGCGCCGACACTTGTAACGGAAGAAATGGTTAAATCGATGAGCCCGGGCTCTGTACTGATCGACATCGCAATTGACCAGGGCGGAATTTTCGAAACATCCGACCGCGTCACAACGCATGATGACCCGACCTATACAAAACATGGCATCATCCATTACGCAGTCGCCAATATGCCGGGGGCAGTTCCACAGACATCCACTATGGCACTGACCAACGTAACTATTCCTTACGCACTTCAAATTGCCAATAAAGGCGTCAAAAAAGCATGTATGGACAATGAAGCACTGCGAAAAGGAATAAACACACTGGCCGGACACATCACCTATCAGGCAGTGGCAGAAGCGCAGGAATTAGAACATGTTCAAGTAGAAAAAGCATTGGAAACGATCTGATTTGCCATAAGAAAAGACCGCTGCACTCAGCAGCGGCCACAGACTGAAGATGACCCTTGCAGGGATTCGTCTTCAGTCTTTTTCTTTTAACGTACAGCGAGACGACAGGATCGCCCATTGTGCTTATCCGATAACTTTCAGATCTTTAGGGAACTTTGTCAGCACTTCGACTCCGTCTTCCGTCACATACAAATCATCTTCGATTCGCACGCCGGTAATTGCCGGGTCGTATATGCCCGGTTCAATCGTGAACACCATACCTTTTTCAAGAGGCATATCATTTGTACCTGTTAATGAAGGATATTCATGAACGGAAATACCGAGACCGTGTCCGATTCGGTGCGGGAAGAGCTCACCGTAACCTGCTTCTTCAATGACAGAACGAGCCGCAAGATCAACCTCTTTTGCCAGTGTGCCGGGACGCACCACGTCAATTGCCGCCTGCTGGGCTTTTTTGACTGTCTCATAGATCTTACGCTTTTCTTCAGACGGTTCGCCGAATGACACTGTCCGCGTTATATCCGAACAATATCCTTTATATACAACGCCAAGATCGAATAAAATGAAATCGCCTTTCTCTATTTTTCGTTCACCCGGAATGCCGTGGGGCGAGGCAGTTTTTGTGCCTGAAACAATAATTGTGTCAAATGACATTTTCTCTGCGCCTTTTTGTTTCACTGCGGTCTCTACCGCCTGCACGATTTCCAGCTCCGTTTTGCCTTCTGCGATTTCATTGCAGCCGACTTCGATGGCATAGTCCGCCAATTCTGCCGCTTTACGCAGATGTTCCAATTCAATTTCATTTTTAACTAATCTGCAGCTTGCGAGTTTCTCATCCAAGTTCGCAAATTGCAAGGAAGGGAAGCGCGACTGTAAAATTTCAAAACGATCTACTGTCAGATGCTGTTTTTCAATTGCCAGCAATAAGAACGAAGAAATTCTTTCAGTAATTGCCTGTTCTAAAAATGCAAAGGCGTTGTCTGTGTCTTTATAGCCGATAATATCATAATTCCAGCCAATTGCTTTTACATCAGCGACTTCCATCGCGGGACAAATAATAAACGGGTCCTTTTCTTTGAAAACCACTACGCCAAGCAATCTTTCGTGCGGATCACTGCGGAAATCTGTCAGATAAAATATATTATCGGGATTCGTAATAAGTGCTGCGTCGATAGAATGTTCAACTAAGAAATCCTGTACTTTTTGAATGTTCGCCAAAATATAGCCTCCTCTGTTTTGGTTAGTATAACAAAAAAGAGGGTTTTATGCTGCAATGGAGAAGGTATAGGTATAGAGAGAGTTATTAACTATAGGAGTGTGATCGTTTTGAAAATCTCGTACCATGGCCATTCGGTCGTAAAAATTGTAACAAAAGGGAAAACTATATTAATTGATCCGTTTATTACGGGCAATAAACTGACCGATCTGAAGGCGGCTGATGAAAAACCTGACGTCATCTTGCTTACGCATGGCCATAATGATCATGTCGGCGATACGATGGACATTGCAAAAAGAGAAGATATCCTGGTCGTAGCGCCCAATGAATTAGCCGTATACCTTGGATTCCAGGGGGTAAAAACACACGGTATGAATATCGGCGGGGCAAATGAATTTGATTTTGGAACAGTGAAATATACACAAGCCTTCCATAGTTCATCGTACACTACAGAAGATAATGAAATTATTTATACCGGCATGCCGGCAGGACTGCTGCTGACCATTGAAGACAAAGTCATCTATCATGCCGGAGATACATCGCTGTTCAGTGATATGAAATTATACGGAGAAGCCGGAATAGACGTGGCATTCCTTCCAATCGGGGACAATTTCACAATGGGGCCTGAAGATGCGGCAAAAGCAGTGGAACTTCTGAACCCGAAGCTGACTGTCCCTGTTCACTTTAATACGTTCCCTCCGATTGAGCTCGATCCGCAGAACTTCAAGTCGCTCGTGACGAATCACGAAGTGAAAATTATGGAGCCTGGTGAATCAATCGAGCTGTAAAAGACGGAAACAAATAATTACGGTTCAAGACGCATAGTTATCGTCTTGGACCGTTTTTTTAATGAAATTATGGTATGATTAGCAAAAAGCAGAAACCTAACAGAAGGTTAAGGAAAAGGTGAAATCATGTCAACTAAACACGAACAGATTTTGCGTTATATTGAAAGCTTAGCAGTTGGAGAAAAAATCTCTGTACGTCAAGTTGCGAAAGCATTGGAAGTCAGTGACGGCACTGCATACCGCGCAATAAAAGAGGCGGAAAATCAGAAACTTGTCAATACTATCGAACGGGTAGGAACGATCCGGATTGAAAAAAAGAAAAAAGAAAACATTGAGCGCCTGACATTTGCTGAAGTGATCAATATTGTCGATGGTGTCGTGCTGGGCGGCCGCGACGGCTTACATAAAACATTAACGAAATTTGTAGTGGGCGCCATGCAGCTGGACGATATGATCCGATATATCGACGCAGGCAGTTTATTGATTGTAGGAAATCGGCTGAAAGCGCATGAAATCGCTATTAAGGCCGGGGCAGCTGTCCTGGTTACAGGCGGCTTTGATGCGACTGATGAAGTGAAGCAGCTGGCGGATGAAATGAATTTGCCGGTCATCTCCACAAGTTATGACACGTTTACCGTGGCAACGATGCTGAACCGGGCTATTTATGATCAGCTGATCGAGAAAGAAATTTTATTGGTGGAAGATATCCTCACGCCGATTGCCCGCACAGTGACATTATCGCCAGAGGATTCGGTGGATCAGTTCTTTGAAGTGAATCACCAAACATCGCACTCAGCCTATCCCGTCGTAAAATCAGACGGAACGCTTGTAGGAATTATTACATCCCGTGACGTGGTCAGTAAGCCTGATGTCAATATTATCGGGAAAGTCATGACAACCCATCCGATTACGGTGAACGGTAAAATGAGTGTGGCTTCTGCGGGGCACAGTATGATTTGGGAAGGTATCGATTTGATGCCTGTTGTCGATGATGCGGGTATTCTTGAAGGAATTATCAGCCGTCAGGACGTTTTAAAAGCACTGCAAATGACCCAGCGTCAGCCGCAGCAAGGTGAAACAATCGATGACATCGTCAAAAATCAAATGAAAGCAATTACTAATTCACCGGATAAAATCGAGTTTTCCGTTGTTCCGCAAATGACCAATCAATTTGGCTCACTATCCTATGGAGCGATGCTGACAATCTTAACAGAAGCGGGCAGCCGCGCGATCAAACTCCAAAAACGCGGAGAAAGTGTTCCCGAGAACGTAACGATTTATTTCATTAAACAAGTGCAGCTGGGTGCAACGGTGACCGTAGAACCGAAAATCATTCACTTAAGCCGCCGCTTCATCAAACTGGAAATCGAGCTGACATCCAATGACGGCATTGTGGCCAAAGCAATGGGGACGTTCCAGCTTTTTGAAAAATAAAAAACTGACATCAATTGACGTCAGTTTTGTTTAATGCACGTTCTTCTTCTACGAACTGCTTATAGTGTTTCTGGGCGTTAAAATTAAAGATCGCCACATAGCCGCCGAATAAAATAAAAATAGCCGACACGATATATGTCAGGACGCCGTCAAAGAGCAGCAATTGATTGATGCCGAAAAAAATCAATAAGGCACCAAGTGAAGTTCCTGCCATGCTTGCATACATCTTTTTACGGATGGGAAACATATGGCTTGTCCGGAATTGGCGTGTTTTAAAAACAAAATAAAAAACGCCGGAAGCGACGATACCAAAAACAAAAAGAAAATTAACCGTCTCCATCAAAAAGCCTCCATTACATAAAAATAACCTGGCGCCTGCGCGCTGCGGTTCATACTACATTGTATCGGCTTTTTATCGGAAATGCGAATACTTGGACAGAAACTTGGGGGGAAACACATGAAACGACAAATCATTGACACAATTGAACAATATAAAAAAATTATTATTCACCGGCATGTCAGACCGGATCCGGATGCATACGGTTCACAGATGGGACTGAAGGCATTAATTCAGAAAAACTATCCCGCAAAACAAGTGCTGGCAGCAGGCACACATGATGAACTGCTCGGCTACTTGGGGGAGCCTGACACTGTGACGGAAGCCGATTACGAAGGGGCGCTGGTCATTGTCACTGATACAGCAAACACAGATCGGATCGACGGGCCTTTTTATGACCGCGGCGCATTTTTATTGAAAATTGATCATCACCCAAATGAAGACCCGTATGGCGATGAACGCTGGGTGAATACAGATGCGAGTTCCTGTTCTGAAATGATCTATACCATCTTTGAAGAAGGGCAGGCAGTATACGGCTGGGAAATGTCTCCTGAAGCCGCCCGTTTCTTATTTGCAGGAATTGTAGGTGACACAGGCCGGTTTATGTTCCAAAGTACGACAGAGAAAACATTCGAAGTTGCGAGTTCATTAATCAAACAACCGTTTGACCGTACAAAATTATTTGCGGGAATGTATGAAGTCGACCGAAAAATTCTGCATCTGCAAGGGTATATCTATCAGAACTTTACAATAGATGAACACGGTGCGGCCTATATTAAATTAACGAAAGATATCCTGAAAGAGTTTGACGTGACAGTTTCCGAAACCTCTCAGCTGGTTGGATCGCTTGGGGATGTGAAAGGAATCTGTGCATGGATCATCTTTATCGAAGAAGATGATCAAATCCGTGTCCGTCTGCGCTCGAAAGGCCCTGTCATCAATACATTGGCCATGCAGCACAACGGCGGCGGCCACCCTCTTGCTTCAGGTGCTTCCGCATATTCATGGACAGAAGTGGACGAAATTATTGTCAAACTGCAGGAAATTTGCAGAAACTATTAAGCAGAGCTGAGGGATTGAAATGAACCTGATGTATCCGCAAATTATAACCGGCGCAGATCTTTTGCGCGGCATTGTAAAGTTAGATGAACTGGCTCCTCTTTTGCAGAAAAGAGGGGCTGCTTCTGCCGCAATCGTCAACAGTAAATTATATGGCGTCCGGTCTTTCAGTAAAATGGCCACGAAATACGGCATACGCCCTGTGATCGGCCTGTCTGTCATGCTGAATGCAGATGATACAGAAGTGCTTCTGTATGTGTATGCGCGAAACCAGACAGGCTTTTCTAATTTAATGAAAATGAGCAGTGCGATTTCGACGCGTGAAGATGAGACGCTGCCGCTTACTTGGCTGCAGGCCTACAGGGAAGGGTGCTTTATCATCTGCGCGATGACCGATGCATCTTGGGCAAATGCACGAAACGTGGAAGTGCTGCAGCAAATCGCTGAAGGGCGCTCGGATTCGTCTGCATTTATCGGAATCAGCCGGCCAGCAGGAAGCGCCCATGCGGAGGAAGAACATCTTATCAGACTGAGTGAGGAAAGCGGGCTGCCTATTGCTGCTTGCCATGAAACACGTTTTCTTCATCCGGAAGATTTTCAGGCTTATGAAGTGGCCACGGCCATTCGTAAAGGATATAAACTGAACGACCCGCAAAAACCTCCCAATCGCTATCGCCAGGCTTATTTGCCTGAGCGGGAAGAGTTCATGAATTGGTTTTCTGACCGTCCTGAATGGCTGAAAACTACAGAAGCTATGATGAATGCGTGCAATGTAAGCATTCAGAAGGAAGACTTTTTGCTGCCGGCATTTCCCATGAAAGACGGCCAGACATCTGACTCATTGCTAAAAGAGCATTGCCGATTGGGTATGCAGCAGCGCTTTCACGTATTGCCTGCAGCATACGAAGAACGTCTGCAGTACGAATTATCAATTATCAGTCAGATGGGCTTCACTGATTACTTTTTAATAGTAGAAGATTATGTGCGCTATGCAAAATCCGAGCGAATTTTGGTCGGTCCCGGACGGGGGTCTTCTGCCGGATCACTCGTTGCATACGCGCTTGGCATTACAGAAGTCGATCCGATTGTCTATGGATTGCTGTTTGAACGGTTCCTGAATCCCGAACGGGTGACGATGCCCGATATCGATATCGATTTCGCGGATCACCGCAGAACAGAAGTCGTAAATTATGTGGCGGATACATACGGCAAACAATATGCCGCGCAGATTATTACTTTCGGTACGCTGTCAACGAAAGCCGTTGCGCGCAACGTCGCCAGAGTGCTTGATTTCACCCCGGAAGAAGTCCGCTTCATGTCAAACGAATTAAACAGCAGCCGTTCATTCAAAGAGAATATCATTCAATCGAAAAAACTCCGTGACTGGATTGACGTGGATCCGCGCAGAGCTGTCTGGCAGATGGCAGCGGAACGTCTGGAGGATTTACCGAGAAACGCTTCCACACACGCAGCGGGCGTCGTGCTTGCAGCAAAACCGCTCGTTCATTATGTGCCGCTGCAGATAGGTACCGAAGAAGTGTTCTTGACGCAATGGGCCATGAAAGACGTGGAAGAAGCCGGATTATTGAAAATGGACTTTTTAGGACGTGCGAAACGTTAGTTTGAAAGGGTATCAGAAATGATATCTGGGGATAACTTATTTGAAAACTGTAATTCTGATGGTTGGAATGAGAGCAGTCATGTTTGCTCGAAACACCACGCTAATATCCCACATGCATTATGTTACATATAAAACATGGTGTATGAAGCTGGGTGAAGTCGTCGAATACTTAGGGAAATGAACCGAGGTATAGAGTAGGCGGGCGGTGATTAGATATGGTTAGAATGTGGTTCAACACCACTGACGAATCTTCGAATGTAAGGCTCTATAGGAAGTTATATATCCTGCGACGGATATGTAGTACCGATGCGGTACGCTTGATAGGGAAAAGTAGTCATGTCCTAAGCGAAATTCCTGATACTCAACAATTGAGAGTATAATGCAAGCAGGGTCAAAGAAGAAACCTAAGTCTTATCAATACTAGGAATTATGGAACGTGGAAAGCTAGTGATTGCCAAGTTAAACCTTATATGAGGGGCAAGTATAACGAAAAGATAATTTCATCTATAAGTTATTTAACGCTAGTGAGAGTGGAGCCACAGTACCATTGAAACCATGATAATAAGTGGTGGAGGGATAGGCTCTAGTCGTTTCATGAGATATTAATTAATTGATGAACTATTTCGCTTTTCGAGTATGACAGGGAAACAACCACCTCTAGAACTTATAAGGAGGTTGCCCAGCGAAATGAACATATACAGATACAATCAATACTACCAAATGCAGGAAATACTTGATGGACTATATAATGATTCATCAAACCAAGTTGAATTTAAAAACCTTATGGACATTATCGCAAGCGATAATAACATTAGACTAGCCTTTAGAGTTATCAAATCTAATACGGGCAGTAAAACCGCAGGAACTGATGGTAAAACCATTGAAGACTTTAAAAAGGAATCTTTAGATGAATATATTTCACTCGTTAAAAACAAGTTGAACAACTACAAACCAGATACGGTAAGACGAGTATTCATTCCAAAAGAAAATGGTGACAACAGACCATTAGGCATTCCGTCTATGATTGACAGATTAGTGCAACAATGCATTAAACAAGTCTTAGAACCGATATGTGAAGCGAAGTTTCACCCACATAGCTACGGTTTTAGACCCAATAGAAGCACAAAACATGCCATAGCAAGACTTAACAGTTTAGTTAATCAAGCCGGTTTACACTATGTTGTAGACATTGACATTAAAGGATTCTTCGATAATGTCAACCATAACAAACTCATTAAACAGATGATTGCATTAGGCATTAAAGATTTTAAATTACTTAAAATCATTAAATTAATGCTTAAAGCACCTATACAGGGCGAAGGTATTCCGAATAAAGGTACACCACAAGGAGGAATATTATCACCACTACTCTCTAATATTGTGTTAAACGAATTAGATTGGTGGTTAAGCTCTCAATGGGAAACACACCCAACACATCATGAGTACACGAAACTGAATAAATATAATGCGATGAAAAAATCCAAGCTAAAAGAGTTCTTTTTAGTTAGATATGCAGATGATTTTAAAATTGTCTGTAGAAGCTACACAGTTGCAAAGAAAATATTTATTGCGGTTGAAGAATGGCTCGGCAAAAGACTTAAACTTAAAATCAGCAAAGAAAAGTCTAAAATAGTAAACCTTAGAAAAAATTATTCAGATTTCTTAGGTATCAAAATTAAAGCTATAAATAGACCAAAAAGTAAACATGGCTATGTTGCACAATCAAGAATCGCGGATAAAAGATTTAACAAAATCTTGAAAGTCTATAAGGATAAAATCAAAAAGATAAAGAAAACACAAAACGTTAAATATGTTGCAGAACTTAACAGCATGACACTAGGTATTCACGAATACTACAACATAGCAACATATGTTAGCTTAGACTTCAAAAAGATAAGTTGGAAGCTACTAAGGTATATGTTCAACTCTTTTCACACATATGGTAAACAAGAAGTACCAAACAGTAACTCGACAGATTCAATCTACAAAAAGTTTTACGGTAATTCTAAAAGTAAAACTTGGTTAATGTTTGGGAAATATATCTATCCAATTCATTATGTGAAACACAAATCAACAATGAATTTCAAACAAACCACTTGTGATTACACAGTGCAAGGACGAGAATACTCGAACAAAGCATTGAAATCAAAAACACATGTACTAGCAATTGAAATGGCAAAAAGATTTAATGCAAATCAATCTGTTGAATACAATGACAACCGAATTGCACGTGCGTCGATGACGCAGATGAAATGCGAAGTCACGAAAATTGAACTAGAACTAGATAATCTACATTGTCATCATGTTATTCCACGTAAAATAGGTGGAGATGATAAGTACGACAATCTAAGAATCGTTCATACAGATATTCACAAACTAATACATGCAACAAGTGAAGAAACAATTAGGAAATACATTCACATAATAAAGGATTCAAAAAACACCATAAGAAGAGTATTAACGAACCTAAATAACCTTAGAGTAAAAGCCAACAACTATAAACTTGAAGAGGATGCCATCAGAGAGTGGTTAGAAGTTAAAAATTGGAAAAACAAACAGGTAGTATAATCAACTAATTAGTAATCAAGAAGGAAACGATGGAACGCCGTATGATGGGAAACTATCACGTACGGTGTGAAGCGGGGGAAAGGGAGTAATCATAACAGGTAATGCTGATGAAGAAACCTACCTATCGCTATTGCGCAATTTAACGCTGCTCGACAGAATCCGTTCCATGATTCAATACAATAAGAAGCAAGTCATTGATTTTGAACGTATTCCGCTGGACGATGCGTTGACTTATGAAATATTCAAGGCAGGCGACACGACCGGCATATTCCAGTTTGAATCACCGGGAATGCGGCGTGCGCTGAAAACTATCCGGCCTGATAACTTTAAGGATGTCTACTCGGTCAATGCTTTGTACAGACCGGGTCCTATGGAATTCATTCCGCTGTACAGCCGCCGTAAAAACGGACAGGAGCCGATCCGCTATGACATACCTGAACTGGAGCCGATTTTGGCGGAAACGTACGGCATCATCATCTATCAGGAGCAGATCATGAAAATTGCCGTAGAAATTTCAGGCTTTACACTGGCGGAAGCAGATCTTCTCCGGCGGGCGATCAGCAAGAAGAATCAGCAAGTGCTGGAGAAAGAACGGCAGCACTTTATTGCCGGAGCCATAAAAAAAGGATTCGACCGCATCAAAGCGAATAATGTGTATAACTTAATTGTCAAATTTGCTGATTATGGATTTCCGAAGAGCCACGCAGTAGCGTATTCTCTGATTTCCTACCGTCTCGCATATTTTAAAGCGAACGAACCTATGTACTTTTATGCGGCCTATTTATCATCTCTGACAGGCAGCAAGGAAAAGATGATGGAAGTGATCCGTGAAGTAAAAGGGAGAGGGATACGCATTCTGCCGCCTTCTGTGACGAAAAGCCGTTATTCACATACAGTGGAAGGCGATGCAATCCGTCTCGGGCTGGGCGCGATCAAAGGAATCACTCTTGCGTTTTACCGGCATCTGGCAGATTCACGTGAAAAGGGCGGCTGGCAATCCATGTTTGACATGGCCGTCGCGCTTGGGGCAGATCATTTCACTGAGAAATCGATAATCCCGCTAATTAAAGCAGGTGCGCTGGATGACTTTGGTGAAAAGCGTTCTGTCCTTCTCGCATCCATAGATGCCGCTCATTCCCATGCGCTTTTTATAGGTGATGATGCATTAAGTGATCAGTTTCATTTTAATTCGCAGCCGAAATATACACCGGGCGGAGAGATGGATCAGATGACCAGGCTCAGTTTTGAACATGATATGTTAGGATTTTATCTGTCGGAACATCCTATTGAGCAGCTTAAGCGCAAGGCAGCAGATCGGATCCCGCCAATTTCCTCGCTGTTTACTTTACGGAAAGGCACAAAAGTTCAGTGCATGGGCATGATACTGTCTATTAAAAGAATCCGAACAAAAAAAGGGGAAGCAATGGCATTCCTGACATTGCAGGACGAAACAGAAGAAATATCCTGTACGGTCTTTCCGAAACAATTTGCGCAAACCAGCGTCCATTTACAAGAACAGGCATTTGTTCGAGTTTCGGGAAGCATCGATTACCGCAATCAATCGGTACAGCTTATCGTTGATCAGCTGCAGCCGGCAGTCCGTATAGAAGAATAAAAAATAAAATACTACATTATTGTATAAAATTCTATGGCTTCTGATGGCGCATAGCGCGCCATTAGAAACCAAACTCCACTTTTCGACAAGCGAGCGTTCAGTCGGGAGGAAAAATGACGAAAAATAAACACTTGT
Organism: Sporosarcina sp. P37; assembly: GCF_002109365.1. Taxonomy (NCBI): domain Bacteria; kingdom Bacillati; phylum Bacillota; class Bacilli; order Caryophanales; family Caryophanaceae; genus Sporosarcina; species Sporosarcina sp. P37. The sequence continues at coordinate 547,474 of NZ_CP015349.1, read as the reverse complement.
ATTTTCAAGATATTGCTTTACGTAGTGCTCTCTTTTTTGTATGCTAGTATGCAGGTGGTCAGACCACTCTGTTGATGGAACGAAAAAGGAGTTCTCCTCATGCAAAATTCACAATCATCATCCAAGCGTTTTTTGGATATTATCGGAGAGCTGCAATCACTGATCAGCGAGCAAAAAATCGAATATGGCGATAAGCTGCCATCTGAACGTCATTTGGCGGAAAAACTTCAAGTGAGCAGAACGGCAGTCCGTGAAGCGTTGCGCAGTATGGAACTGCTCGGTCTGATTGAAACGAGAAGAGGCGAAGGCACGTTTTTATCCGATTTTAAAAAACATCAGTTAGTGGAAGTTCTCTCGGCATTTATCATGCAGCAGGCAAGATCCATCCAGGATGTAGTTGAAACCCGGATGATTCACGAGCGTGCGGCGATTACAGCAGTCACCAAAAATGAAGAACTGCGCATGTTACCTGTTTGGAGAGGTATGCAAAGTAAATTAAACGAAGAAGAAGCGATGTTTTTGCGTGAAGATATGGTCCGCGAAACGATTGTCGCAACTGAAAATCGGCTCTCACTGAAAATTTGGTTTTTATTGAAGCAATACAGCGGAGTTTCTTTCGATGTGGCCATTACTGATCCAGATGAAATAATGACTGTCCGTGAATTGCTGGGTGAAATGATGGCTGGTAATACAGAGCAAGCCTTGGCTTGTTATGAACAATGGATGAACCAAGTTGAGGGAGAAAGAAGGGAAACGGAATGAGTATCAGAGAATTATTTAAAAAGAAACCAAAAGAAGACCAACATACAATGCCGTCTGCAAAAAGTAAGGCGGATGTGCCCGAAGGAATTATGACAAAATGTCCGGAGTGCAAGCATGTCATCCTGACGAAAGAATTATTGAAGAACGGCAAAGTCTGTCCTTCTTGTCAGCACCATTACAAAATGACTGCACAGGAACGGATCGATCATCTGTTTGATGAGGGCAGTTTCGAATCGATGGACAATCATCTGAAAACAGAGAACCCGTTAAATTTCCCTTCCTATACAGAAAAGGTAGAGGCTGATGCGGAAGCAACAGGGCTGAATGAAGCGGTGCTGACAGGTGTCGGGAAAATTCAGGGCCAGAAAGCAGCCGTTGCCGTTATGGATGCGCATTTCAGAATGGGCTCCATGGGTTCAGTCGTTGGTGAAAAGATTACGAGAGCAGTAGAAAAAGCAACAGAATTAGGGATTCCGATGCTGATATTTTCAGCAAGCGGCGGTGCGCGGATGCAGGAAGGTGTCATCAGCCTGATGCAGATGGCGAAGGTGAGTGTAGCACTTGAACGGCACGCGAGCCAAGGGTTATTGTATATTTCCATCATGACGTATCCGACGACCGGCGGTGTATCAGCCAGCTTTGCATCGGTAGGAGACATTAACCTGGCTGAACCAAAAGCGCTGATCGGTTTTGCGGGACGCCGTGTCATTGAGCAAACTGTGCGTGAAAAGCTGCCGGATGATTTCCAGACAGCTGAATTTTTGCTGAATAATGGTCAATTAGACGCAATTGTTCATCGGAATGACATGCCAGGTGTTATGTATAAAATCCTGAAACTTCACGCAGGAAAGGAGACGGAACTTGTATGAGTAAAACACTCGCTTTTGAAGAACCTATTGTAAAGCTGCGTGAAAAAATTAATGAGCTGGAAGAATATACAGCCATGAATGATGTCGATCTTTCCTCAGAGATTGTGAATCTGAAAAGCAGATTGGCAAATTTAGAAAAAGATATCTATGAAAGCATGGAGCCATGGGATCGCGTCCAAGTCGCCCGGCACCCTGCAAGACCGACAACCAATGATTATATTTCCCGTCTCTTTGAAGATTTTATCGAATTTCACGGAGACCGTAATTTTGCTGATGATGAAGCGATTATTGGCGGTATTGCTTCTTTTGAAGAGACTCCGATTACCATTATTGGCCATCAGCGCGGGAAAGATACAAAAGAAAATGTCAAAAGAAACTTTGGCATGCCGCATCCTGAAGGATACCGAAAAGCACTGCGTCTGATGAAACAGGCCGAGAAATTCAACCGGCCGATTATCTGCTTCATCGATACGAAAGGCGCATATCCGGGGAAAGCTGCCGAACAACGCGGACAGAGTGAAGCTATTGCACGCAATCTGGTCGAAATGGCCGGCTTGAAAGTGCCTGTCATCTCCATTGTGATTGGGGAAGGCGGAAGCGGGGGAGCATTGGCACTTGGGGTAGCTAACCATATCCATATGCTTGAAAACTCCACATACTCCGTAATATCTCCGGAAGGGGCGGCTTCCATCTTGTGGAAAGACGCGTCGCTTGCCAAGCAGGCAGCGGAAGCAATGAAAATTACGGCGCCAGATTTAAAAGAAATGAACATTATCGATGAAGTGATCCCGGAAGTTCTTGGCGGCGCTCACCGTGATGCCGCTAAGCAGGCAAACGAGATGCGTGAAACGGTGCGAAGATCACTCAATGAATTATGTAAGTTGTCACCGGAAGAATTAATTGATAACCGATATAAGAAATTCCGAGCAATCGGTGTATTTTCGGAATAAAAGATGCGGGCGACCGCATCTTTTGCTCGTACATAACAGTAACTGCAAAAGGAAGTGATGAACATGAAAAGAATTGCAGTCTTAACAAGCGGCGGCGATGCGCCAGGGATGAATGCGGCAATCCGTTCCGTTGTCAGAAAAGCGATTTTTGAAGGCCTGGAAGTTTCCGGCGTGTTTAATGGGTATCAGGGACTGATTGACGGAAAGATTGAACAATTCCAGCTGGGATCGGTAGGAGACATTATTCAGCGCGGCGGGACGATATTGAGATCAGCGAGATGTCCGGAATTTATGACAGAAGAAGGCCGTCAAAAAGCGATGAAACAAATCACCTTACACGGAATTGAAGGAATTGTCATCATCGGCGGTGACGGTTCATTCCGCGGGGCGTATGAATTGGTCAAAATGGGAATCCCATGTGCGTGTGTGCCTGCTACTATTGATAATGACATCAATGGCACAGAATTCACGATTGGTTTTGACACAGCATTGAATACGGTTGTGGAAGCCATCGATAAAATCCGGGACACCGCGACATCGCACGAACGTTCATTCATCATTGAAGTTATGGGGCGTGATGCGGGAGATCTAGCGTTATGGGCAGGTCTTGGCGGCGGTGCGGAATCGATATTGCTGCCTGAAAAACCATTTGATGCAGAGTCGATCGTCAGCCGAATTAAACGCAGTACGAGCCGGGGGAAGAAACACAGTATTATTGTGCTGGCTGAAGGGATGATGTCTGCTTCTGAGCTCGCAGATATTTTGAAAAAAGAAGCGGGCGTGGAAACACGAGTATCCATTTTAGGACATATACAAAGGGGCGGCTCTCCATCTGCACGTGACCGGGTTATAGCCAGTCAATACGGTGCAAGAGCTGTTGAATCACTTTTGTCAGGAAAGAAAAGTGCTGCTGTTGGTATGAGAAATCATAAAGTGGTAGACTATAACTTAGAAGAGGTATTTATGAAACGAGAAAAGTTGGACTTGTCATTATTAGATTTGGCGGAAACATTATCCATCTAATTAGTCAGAGTCTACATGACGCAGAGGAGCGATAAGTAGTGAGAAAGACAAAAATAGTGTGTACAATCGGGCCGGCAAGTGAATCGTATGAGGCATTGCTGAAACTGATTGACGCGGGGATGAACGTTGCACGTCTGAACTTCTCCCACGGCACCCAAGAAGAGCACAGAGTACGTATTGAACGAATCCGCAAAGCAGCCGCTGAAAAAGGGAAGTTGGTCGGAATTCTGCTCGACACGAAGGGTCCTGAAATACGGACGCATAAAATGGAAGACGGGCAGATCGAGTTAACGAGAGGACAGGCAGTGGACATTTCCATGAAGGAAGTTCTTGGGACAAGTCAAGTCTTTTCCGTTACGTATGAGAAGCTAATCAATGACGTCGAACGCGGTTCATTCGTGCTTCTTGACGATGGCCTGATTGAACTGGAAGTGACGGGTAAAGATAACGAAAAAGGCTTAATTCATACAAAAGTAATCAACGCAGGCCCTTTAAAAGACAATAAAGGCGTCAACGTGCCGAATGTTTCTGTGCAGCTGCCGGGAATTACGGATAAGGACAAAGAAGATATTCTGTTCGGTATTGAACAGGGCGTCGATTTTATCGCTGCTTCATTTGTGCGCCGTGCAAGTGATGTCATTCAAATCCGCGAATTACTCGAAAAGAATAATGGCGGTCACATCCATATCGTGCCGAAGATTGAAAACCAGGAAGGTGTCGATAATCTGGATGAAATCCTTCAATTATCTGACGGTCTGATGGTTGCGCGCGGGGACTTGGGTGTTGAAATTCCTGCAGAAGAAGTTCCGCTGGTGCAAAAAACGATGATCCGCAAATGTAACCAATTCGGTAAGCCTGTTATTACAGCGACTCAGATGCTGGATTCTATGCAAAGAAACCCGCGCCCGACACGTGCGGAGTCAAGTGATGTTGCCAATGCGATTTTAGACGGTTCTGACGCGGTCATGCTTTCAGGCGAGACAGCTGCCGGATTATACCCGGTGGAATCAGTGAACGTTATGTGTAAAATTGCGTTGTCCACCGAAGAATCAATGGACTTCCACTCTGTTGTTTCCAGAAGAACGAGAGAAAAAGAAGGTAATTTGACAGAGGCAATTGGACAAGCCGCTGCTTATACCGCTTTGAATTTGAATGTCAAGGCTATTTTGGCGCCAACTGAAAGCGGACAGACAGCTACTATGATCGCTAAATACCGTCCGGGTGTTCCGATCATTGCGGTGACACGTTCAGAAATGATCTCTAATAAGCTGACACTGGTCTGGGGCGTCTATCCTATCGTCGGCAAAAAGGCTCTAGACATCGATGGAATTCTTCAGGAATCAGTTGAAGAAAGTGTAAAACATCAATACGTCACACACGGCGATGTAGTGATCATCACTGCGGGCGTGCCAGTCGGTAAAGCGGGCACGACAAACTTGATGAAGCTGCATGTTATCGGCGATTTGATCGGGCGCGGACAGGGAATCGGCAAAAATGTCGCATTCGGTAAAGCAAAGGTCATCAAGTCCTCACAGGAAGCGCTGACGCAAGTAACAGAAGGCGACATCATCGTCACCCAGTCTACTGACCGTGACATGTATGCGGCACTTGAGCGATGTGCGGGCATCATCACAGAAACTGGCGGATTAACCAGCCATGCGGCAGTGGTAGGATTGAGTTTAGGCATACCTGTAATCGTAGGTGCCGAGAACATTACATCAATTATTAAAAATGGCAGTGACATTACAATGGACGCAGCAAGCGGAGTCATCTACAACGGTCACGCAAAAGTTTTGTAAAAACACAAAGACCGCTATTCTCACTTGAGAGGGCGGTCTTTTTTGGAGGTTACTGTATGAAATGGTTAGCAGCATTATTCATCCTTGTCCCGACTGCAGAACTGGCTGTATTGATGCTGTCGGGAAAGACCATCGGAATTCTTCCGACAATAACAATCATCATCGCAACGGGAATCGGCGGTGCATATCTTGCGAAAAAACAAGGCCTGCGTGCATGGCGAGATCTGCAGTACCGCCTGGCTAACCGGGAGACGCCGGGCAAAGCTCTCGTAGACAGCGTCTGTATTTTACTGGGCGGGTTATTATTATTAATGCCTGGATTTATTACGGATATTGCTGGTTTATTGCTGCTGTTTGGCGGACCCCGTAAAATACTGTATCCGTTTATTGTCAAATGGATCTACAATAAAATCCGCAGCGGACAAATTCGTGTCATGTAAATGTGGGATGTTCTTTGACTTTTAAGGCAATGAATAAGAAGAACGGCAAAAACAAAATACCGTAGATGCCAAACAAATAAACGGCGCAAGCGGTAATAATGAAAGAATGTACCGTGCGCAGTTTGAATGTATGGGCCCATAAAAGTGATTCAGTCATCTGTCTGGTGACAAGCAAAACGATATACAAAACTAATAAACCGACAGCAGAATACATGTCATCAATATAGAAGGAAAATGCAATCATCGGCAGAAAAACCAGCCCGATTCCGAGAAATGGGATGCTGTCGACCATTGAAATCAAAAAAGCTTTTGTGAGAAAAGACTCGAAATCCAGTAACCAGAATCCAATCGTCATAAGCACAAAGGTAATGAAAAAAAGACGGATCTGAACCGAGAAGAAATGACCCATCAGGCGGCTTGACTTATCAAAAATGCGTCTGGCGAACTGTCTGAAGTCTGAAGGAAAGTACACTAAAAACCAAAACCGGTTTGTTGCACTTTCCCGCAGAGAGAAAAAATAAGCAATGATAAATAGAAATATGCTGAAAATCGACTGAAAGATTTTTTGCAGAAAGTTCAGTATCCCATCCATTGCATCATGACTCGACTGGATAAATTGCTCGGCTGCTGCATGCAAGTTCCACCCTCTGCTATCCATCATCTCAATGATCAGCCCCAATTGATCTTCCATTGTCCAGATGACAGAAATCAATCCATTGATTGATAGCAACAAGAAGGTGTATACTAAAGAGGCGAGCATTCCCATTATGAGTAAAGCAGCTAAAAAAGCAGGAAGTTTTGTAAGGGAAATCAGGGAATTCATGAGCGGAGCAGTAAAGAAAGCAAAAACAATCGCAAATCCGACAGGCGGAATTACCACCAAGAAAAGAACGATCAATATAGCAGGCAGCCATTGGCGTGAATAGGTTTGCAAACGTTTTGAGTCGAAGGATATCATATGGATTTGCCCATTCCTTTCTAGTAAATATAAACAAAAATAGTTATTAACCATTCACAAAATCGGAAAAGTTGCTATAATGGACTTTGTAAGCGTTTTAGATAAAAATATAATTAAGCAGATGGTCATCACTCCGCACTCCGCTTCAGAGGGTGGCCAAACTGGGAAGAAGGAGAGAATATCATGACAGCAACAAAAGGATTGGAAGGTATCGTTGCAGCACAATCACAAATCAGTTCCATTATCGATGACACTCTTACATACGTAGGATACGGCATCGATGACTTGGCGGAAAATGCTAGTTTTGAAGAGGTTGTCTATCTTCTGTGGCACAAGCGTCTGCCAAATGCAGAAGAACTTGCTGAATTGAAGCAGCAATTAGAAGATAACGCAGAAATTCCACAAGGGGTTATCGACCACTTCAAAACGTACCCAATCGACAAAGTGCACCCAATGGCAGCACTTCGCACAGCAATCTCACTTCTAGGATTATACGACGACAAAGCGGAAGATATGTCACCTGAAGAGAACTACAAAAAGGCAGTTAAGCTTCAGGCGAAAGTTGCAACTGTTGTAACAGCATTCGCACGTATCAGAAAAGGACAAGAGCCTGTGGCGCCTAAAAAAGGTTTAAGCTATGCGGCAAACTTCCTTTACATGCTTTCTGGGGAAGAGCCTGCTGATATTGCTGAAGAAGCATTCAATAAAGCACTTGTATTGCATGCAGACCACGAGCTGAACGCATCTACGTTCACTGCACGCGTTTGTGTAGCTACTCTGTCTGATATGTATTCTGGTGTTACTGCTGCAATTGGCGCACTCAAAGGCCCACTGCACGGCGGTGCAAACGAAGCGGTTATGAATATGCTGATGGAAATCGGCGATGAAGATAAAGTAGAATCTTATATTCGTGAAAAGCTTGCAAACAAAGAAAAAATCATGGGCTTCGGACACCGTGTATACCGTCAGGGTGACCCGCGTGCGAAGCACTTGCGTGAAATGTCTAAACGATTGACTGCTCTTCGCGGTGAAGAAAAGTGGTACAATATGTCTGAAAAAATCGAAGCAATTGTCACTGGAGAAAAGAAATTGCCTCCAAATGTTGATTTCTACTCCGCTTCGGTATATCATTCATTAGACATCGATCATGATATTTTCACGCCTATTTTTGCAGTTTCTCGTTTTTCAGGATGGATTGCACATATCCTGGAGCAATACGAAAACAACCGCTTGATCCGTCCGCGTGCAGAGTACGTAGGACCAGGCATGCAAAAGTATGTCCCTATCAATGAACGATAAAAAATAGTAAATTCGTGGGGCGGTATCTCGTATACCGGCCCACTGATATTGAAATCAGGAGGATATCAATAATGGCTAATGATGGAAAGATTACAGTAACTAACGGTGTTTTAAACGTCCCAGATCACGCAACAATTCCTTTCATTATAGGTGACGGAACAGGTCCGGATATTTGGCATGCAGCTTCACGCGTTATCGAAGCAGCAGTTGAGAAAGCTTATGAAGGAAAAAAGAAAATTAATTGGCTGGAAGTTCTTGCAGGAGAAAAAGCATTCAACGAAACTGGTGATTGGCTTCCGAAAGAAACTCTAGAAACAATTAAGGAATATCTGATTGCGATTAAAGGACCTCTTACAACGCCGATCGGTGGAGGATTCCGTTCATTGAACGTAGCACTGCGTCAGGAACTAGATCTGTACACGTGCTTGCGTCCGGTTCGTTATTTCGAAGGAGTACCATCACCCGTGAAACGTCCTGAGGATTGTGACATGGTTATTTTCCGTGAGAACACTGAAGATATCTATGCTGGTATCGAGTATCAGGAAGGTACTGACGAAGTAAAGAAATTAGTTAACTTCCTTCAAACTGAGTTAGGCGTTAAAAATATTCGTTTCCCTGAAACTTCAGGTCTTGGTATTAAACCGATTTCTGAAGAAGGTACAAAGCGTATTGTACGTTCAGCGTTAAATTATACAATCAGTGAAGGCCGTAAATCTTTGACGATTGTACACAAAGGAAACATCATGAAGTTCACAGAAGGCGCATTCGCAAACTGGGCTTACGAGTTGGCTGAAGAAGAATTCGGCGACAAAGTATTCACATGGAAAGAATATGACCGTATTAAAGATGCTGAAGGAACAGATGCTGCTAATAAAGCGCAATCTGATGCAGAAGCTGCAGGCAAAATCATCGTTAAAGATGCAATTGCTGATATCTTCCTGCAACAGATCCTGACACGTCCAAAAGAGTTCGATGTAGTAGTTACAATGAACTTGAACGGTGACTACGTTTCTGACGCACTTGCTGCGCAAGTAGGCGGAATCGGAATTGCACCGGGAGCGAACATTAACTACGAGTCTGGACATGCGATCTTTGAAGCAACTCACGGTACAGCACCGAAGTATGCAGGATTGGATAAAGTTAACCCTTCATCCGTATTGCTGTCAGGTGTTATGATGCTTCAGCACCTTGGCTGGAACGAAGCGGCTGATCTAATCACTGCTTCCATCGAGAAAACTATCGCGTCAAAAGTAGTGACATACGACTTCGCACGTCTAATGGACAATGCGACAGAAGTTAGCACTTCCGGATTCGCTGATGCATTAATCGAAAACCTATAAGAGACTGACGAGAGAGGGATGAAAATCCCTCTCTTTCTACTATATTGTTCTGAAAAAGGGGAGTTTTACATGTCATTCAAGCGTAAAAAAGTATCGGTTATAGGATCTGGTTTTACTGGAGCAACAACTGCATTCCTTTTAGCTCAAAAAGAACTTTGCGATGTCGTGATCGTGGATATTCCAGCTATGGAAAATCCGACGAAAGGCAAAGCTTTGGACATGTTGGAAGCTGGTCCGGTTCAGGGGTTTGATGCTGCGATTACCGGCACATCGAATTATGAAGACACGAAGGATTCCGACGTTGTCGTCATTACTGCTGGCATTGCACGCAAACCGGGAATGAGCCGTGACGACTTAGTACAGACAAATCAAAAAGTAATGAAATCAGTAACTGCTGAAATCGTCAAGTACTCACCGGATACGAAGATTATTGTTCTGACGAATCCTGTCGATGCAATGACTTATACGGTATTCAAGGAGTCCGGTTTCCCGAAAGAGCGTGTCATCGGCCAATCAGGTGTACTGGATACAGCGCGTTTCCGCACGTTTGTAGCACAGGAACTGAATCTGTCAGTGAAAGATGTGACAGGGTTTGTCCTCGGCGGCCACGGGGATGATATGGTCCCTCTTGTGCGCTATTCTACTGCGGGAGGCGTTCCTCTTGAAAATTTAATCCCGTCCGGCCGTTTGGAAGAAATCGTGGAACGCACACGTAAAGGCGGAGCGGAAATCGTCAACCTGTTAGGGAACGGCTCTGCTTATTATGCACCGGCCGCTGCTTTAGTGGAAATGACGGAAGCCATATTGAAAGACCAAAAACGTGTGCTGCCTTCTATCGCATATCTTGAAGGCGAATACGGCATGAATGGTATTTATTTAGGTGTGCCGACTGTCTTAGGTGCAGGCGGTATTGAAAAAATCATTGAACTTGAATTAACAGACGCTGAGAAAACCGGGCTTGAAAAGTCCGCGGATTCAGTGCGTGCTGTGATGAATGTTCTTGCATAACTTTGTATTCTGCAAATCGGTCAGCTATGGAGCTGGCCGATTTTTTAGTGTAACTCGATTTTTCACCAGTGGGTTGTTATAATTTACTTATTGAAGTAATTTTCAGCTTTTTCATTCACATGTACACAACTACAGGAGGGATTCTATTGTTAAAAAGCAAACGAAAATCCATAGGTAAAGATATATCGAAGTTAGAGGTGGGGGAAAGGCTGCACCTCACGGAAAAAATTGAAGATAAAGACTTGATGCTGTATCTGGGACTGACAAACGATGCGAATCCGCTGTATTTGCAGCATGACTATGCCGCAGAGACCATTTATGGACAGCCTATTGTCCCTCCGATTATGCTGACAGGTATTGTGACCGCGGCGATATCCAAACATATGCCGGGTCCCGGCGCGCACATTATTAATCAGCAGCTCCATTTCCCAAAGCCTGTTTATCATTATGCCATTGTGGAATTCATCCTGGAAATTACGAAACTCGATCCGGCGTCAAATCAAGTAACTATTCAAGTGGACGCCACAGATGAAGAAGGCGAGCGGATCATGAGCGGAGAAGTGGTCGTCGTAGCGCCGCAGAAGCCAGCTGATGTCAGCAAACCAAAGGATTCGGCAGATGGAAACTAAACAGCATAAAATTCTGATTGTTGAAGATGAAGAGTCCATTCAAAAATTGCTTGCTATTACACTGCAGCAAGCAAACTTTGATACCATTCTGGCAGTTGACGGTGAAGAGGCTCTGGAAAAAGTGCTGGATGAACAGCCGGATTTGATTGTTCTCGATTTAATGCTGCCGAAAATAGACGGGTTAGAAGTATGCCGGATGCTCAGAAAGCAAAACATTGAAACACCGATTATTATGCTGACTGCCAAAGGGGAGGAGATGGATAAAATCGTCGGTTTAGAGATGGGTGCCGATGATTATATGACAAAGCCATTCAGCCCCCGGGAAGTCGCTGCGAGGGTACGGGCAGTTCTGCGGCGTACTGGTGAACGCGGGCAATCCAAGGAGAAAGTGCTTGTTTCAGGCCAGCTGACAGTGTATCCAGAACGGCTGGAAGTCTATTTGGATAAGGAGCGGCTTGAATTCACGCCGAAAGAATTTGAACTGCTCGTCTATTTCATGAAAAATCCGAATCGGGTGTTCACCCGTGATCAGCTTCTTCAGGCTGTATGGAATTATGATTTTGCGGGGGACACGAGAATCGTCGATGTGCATGTCAGTCATCTGCGGGATAAAATCGAAGAAAATACTAGAAAGCCGCGTTATATCAAAACGATGAGAGGCGTGGGCTATAAATTTGGGGAGTAAAACAAGATGAAGAACTATTATTCAAAACTCTTAGCAGCTTCCGCAGTTATTTTATCCATTCTTTTAATTGTGCTGGGAATCATCTTAGGACAATTTTTTCATTTATTCGCGGATGAGGTGGAACCGGTCATTCAGCAGACGTATTGGGTCTACTTGCTGTTCACGCTCGTTTTGGCATTCATTGTCATGATGTTCGTGATGGCAAAAATACTTCAGCAGTTTGCGCAGCCAATCGATCATTTCGCCGATATAACTCACCAGCTGGCACAGGGGAATTATGTAGCCCGGGCTCATTTGGAAGACAGTGCATTACATCAGCAGCTGACTAACGAGATCAATCAAATCGCTCAAAAGCTGCAAGGGAATTCTGCTCAGCGTGCAATGGAGCAGGAACGCTTGAAAACGCTGGTCAGCAGTATCGGGAGCAGCCTGCTGATGTTCGGCAGGCAAGGCGCCGTCAATTTGGTCAACCGGGTATTTGAAGAGACGTTTCAGCGCGATGGGGAAAAGCTGATGGGCAAAACGTATAAAGATATCGGACTGCCTTCGGATATTGAGGAAGAAATTGAAGCGATATTCCTGACAGAAGAAGTTCGCTCTTTTCAATCACAGATACTCACTGATGAAGGAATTTGCCACTTGGAAGTGTATGGTGCGCCAGTTATTGGGGAAAACGGCAATTGGCTCGGAATTGTTATTATCATGCATGACATTACCAAGCTGATCCGGCTAGAACAAGTGCGCAAAGATTTTGTGGCGAATGTTTCGCATGAACTGAAAACGCCGGTCACTTCGATAAAAGGTTTCTCTGAGATGCTTCTGGACGGCGCGGTGGATGATCCGGCGCTTACGCGGGATTTCTTGCAGATCATGTATAAAGAAAGTAACCGGCTGCAATTATTAATTGAAGATTTATTGCGGCTATCGAGCCTGGAAAGCGGAAGTTTTGAAATTAGCCATGAGTCTGTCGATGTAGTGGAGATTATTAAACAGTCGATCAAAATTGTTCAGACAAAAGTATTGGAAAAAGAGATGAATATTGTATTAAACATGCCGAAGCAATTGATTATTCCGGCGGATCACGATCGTCTTGTACAGGTGATGGTCAATTTATTAAACAATGCCATTGCATATTCACAGGAAAAAACGGAAATTACAGTCGGGGTAAAAGCGGAGCAGGATCAGGTGGAGATCACGGTCAGCGATCAAGGGATCGGGATTATGTCTTCAGAACTGCCGCGGTTATTTGAGCGGTTTTATCGTATTGACCGTGCGCGAAGCAGAGAATCCGGCGGTACAGGTCTAGGCCTGGCAATTGTAAAACACATCGTGGAAGCGCACCATGGCACGGTTTCCGTTGACAGTGAAGTAGGAGTGGGCACCGTTTTTCGCATTCAATTGCCTGCAGCAGAATAATCCGGGTGACAAAAGTGAAACTTACTGGTCTGTTGTTCCGTACAGTAGTCATACATAGAAAAGGGAGGAACAGATATGGGCACAAAAAGAATCTTAGTGTCACTCGGTTTAGCGGTCACGGGACTAGTGCTTTTATTGATCGTATTTACTACGTGGTATACCGTGGACGAATCTGAACAGGCTGTCGTCATTTCATTTGGGCAGGCCGGGGCACCTATTACCGATTCAGGTCTTCATTTTAAACTGCCGTGGCCAATTCAGCGGGCAGAAATTTTATCAAAGGAAACGTACAGTATTCACTTCGGCTACAAGCAGGATAAGTCGGGGGAGATTGTCGACAAAGAAACGAAAATGATCACAGGTGACGAATATATCGTCCTGACCGATCTGACAGTCCAATGGCGTATTGTGGATCCTAAGAAATACTTATTCAATGCGGAAGAGCCAATTGAAATATTACGCGACGCCGCATCCGCTTCCATTCGATCCATCATTGGAAGCTCCACCATTGATGCCGCACTGACAGACGGCAAGGCGGAGATTGAAGCGAAGACGCGCGACTTATTAACAAGTTTAGTAAAGAAATATGATATCGGTATCGCTGTGCAGGGTGTCAAGCTTCAGGACGTGGAACTGCCGAATGCCGAAGTGCGTGCAGCGTTTACTGCTGTTACAGATGCGCGTGAAACAAAAAATACGAAAATTAACGAAGCAAAGAAATACGAGAACAAGCGCACGAAAGAAGCAATCGGTGAACGGGACGCAATTAAATCCCAGGCTCAGGGGAAAAAGACAGCACGTATTGAGCAGGCCCGCGGAGATGTTGCGGTATTCAGTGATCTGTATAATGAATACGCAAAGAACAAAGAAATCACACGGGAACGTCTGATTTTGGAAACACTTGAACAAGTGCTGCCAAAAGCCAATCTTTATATTATGAATGACAGCGGCGAGACGATGAAGTATTTGCCGCTCCAGCAGCTGCAGAAAACGCAGGCAGGCGAATCGGAAGAAACGGATAAGTCAGCCGCGAAAGGAGGGAAAGCTTCATGAGCAACGAACAGAACCCCTTCAAGAAAATAGAAGATGCGTTAAAGAAAATGAGCGAAACGGATCAAAAGAAAAAAGTGCAAAAGCCGGCAGAACCCGGGCCGGACTCAAAAGTCACGCCAATGAGACCGAAAAAGGCGGCGGATATTAAACGCCATACGAAGTTAATTATCACGCTGACAGCGATCTTTGCTGTATTGGCCATTCTGCTGTCCAACTTATTCATCGTCAAAGAGAATGAGTACCGGATCATCCGTCAATTCGGTGAAATTACAAGAATTGTGCAGGAGCCGGGAATCAATATGAAAATACCATTCATTCAAAGTGTTTCTTCACTGCCGAAAAATCAAATGACATACAATGTCTCAGAAGCAGAAATCAATACGAAAGACAAGAAGCGGATTATTATCGATAACTATGCGGTATGGCATATTACGGACCCCGCTAAAATGATTGCCAACGCTAGGAATATCGTGAATGCAGAAGCGAGAATGGAAGAGTTCATCTATTCGGTTGTCCGCAATGAGATGGGGCGGCTGGACTACGTGAATGTCGTCAATGACGAAGACTCTTCCCGTGGTAGCTTGAACGATAATGTGACAGAAAAAGTAAATAAGTTTTTGGAAGAAGGAAACTTCGGGATCGAAGTAGTCGATGTGCGCATGAAGCGTATTGACTTGCCTGAAGAAAACGAACAATCCATTTACACGCGGATGATTTCGGAGCGTGAGTCCACTGCTCAGTCGTATCTGTCAGAAGGCGATGCGGAAAAGCAGAAAATTGAAGCAGAAACAGACCGGGAAGTTCAGGAAATGCTTGCGAAAGCAAAGAGAGAAGCGGCGGTTGTAACGGCACAGGGTGAAGCCGAAGCTGCAAAAATTTATAATAATGCATTTTCTAAAGACCCGGAGTTTTACAAACTGTACAGAACACTTCAATCGTACTCGAAAGTCGTAGATGACGAAACGATGATCATTCTGCCGGCAGATTCACCATATGCCAAGCTGTTAACGGGCAATACACAGTAACATAAGTGCGTCATTTTCATTTACAGTTGCCAACGTGGTAAACTAGATGAAAATGACGTTTTTTTATTAGCGATGAATACGAAGGAGTGGGATGGATTTTGACGAAAAAGAAAGTGCTCTTATTGGATGGAAACAGCTTAGCGTACCGTGCGTTTTTCGCGCTGCCTTTATTGACGAATGAAAAAGGGATTCACACAAATGCGGTATATGGTTTTACTATGATGCTTGAAATGATTCTGGAGAAAGAAAAACCGACGCATATGCTGGTAGCCTGGGATGCCGGGAAAACGACGTTCCGCCACAGCACGTACACCGAATACAAAGGGGGCCGCCAAAAGACCCCGCCTGAGCTGTCAGAACAATTCCCATACATCCGTAAGCTGATTGAAGCATTTGGCATTGAACAGTATGAACTCGACCGCTACGAAGCGGATGACATCATCGGAACACTAAGCAAGGAATGCAGTGAAGCGAAAGCGGAAGTTGTCGTTATTTCAGGTGATAAGGATTTAACACAATTATCAAATGAACATACAACCGTATGCATTACGAGAAAAGGAATTACCGATCTCGAAATTTACACGCCTGCACATATCGAAGAAAAGTACGGTATTGCCCCTTTGCAGATTATCGACATGAAAGGTCTGATGGGTGATGCATCCGATAATATTCCAGGTGTGCCGGGAATCGGAGAAAAAACAGCGCTGAAGCTGCTGAAAGAGTACGGTTCTGTAGAAAACGTCTATGAGTCGATCGATCAAATTACCGCAAAGAAAATGAAGGAAAACTTAGTGAATAATAAAGAGCAGGCATTTATGAGTAAAGAGCTTGCAACGATTGAAGTGGACGCGCCGATTACCGTATCGCTGCAGGAACTCGATTATGCAGGACGAAATGAAGAGGAAGTCATTCAGTTATACAAAGAGCTGCAATTCAAATCCTTGCTTGAAAAAATGGATGCGCCTGTCGAAGTTGAGCCCCTGGAAGAAATCGGCGTTCACCACGTGGAAGAAGTCACTTCGGATATGTTAACAGACACAATGGCGCTGCATGTGGAAATCGATGGGGAAAACTATTTGTCTGGAGACGTTTTAGGCATCGGCCTGTCGAATGACGAGCAGACGTATTTTATTTCGACGGAGCTGGCTGCTTCTTCCGGCGTCTTTAAAAAGTGGATTGAAGATCACGGGACCCGTAAATATGTCTCTGATTCCAAGTCCGCCTATGCGGCAATTGCGCGGCTCGGCCTAGAGCTTGCTGGCATAGACTTTGATTTGATGCTGGCTGCGTACATCGTCAATCCTTCATTCTCGACAAATGAAGTATCTGAGATCGCACGGTCATTCGGCTATCATGGCGTTGAAAATGATGAAACAGTCTACGGCAAAGGAGCTAAACGTTCATTGCCGGCAGCGGACCAACTGGCCAATCATACGGCAAGAAAAGCGCATGCCGTCTGGGAGCTGTATCCGGTCATTACAAAACAATTAGAGGATAATGAGCAGCGGGACTTATTCCATGATCTCGAACTGCCATTGGCAAAGATACTTGGAAAAATGGAAGTGACGGGCGTCAGAACAGATGTGGATGTATTGCGCTCAATTGGTGAAGAGTTATCAGAACGTCTGACAGTCATTGAGAAAACGATTTATGAAATGGCGGGCGAGAAGTTTAATATTAATTCACCTAAGCAATTGGGTGTTATATTATTTGAAAAAATCGGCCTGACACCGATCAAGAAAACGAAAACAGGTTACTCCACAGCTGCCGATGTGCTCGAGAAGCTTGAAAGTGAACATGAAATTATTCAGCATATTTTATTATATCGGCAGCTCGGAAAATTGAATTCCACATATATCGAAGGTCTGACGAAAGAAATTCATGAAGACGGAAAAATTCATACCCGGTTCCAGCAGGCGCTGACTCAGACAGGAAGATTGAGTTCCATCAATCCCAACTTGCAAAACATCCCGATCCGTTTGGAAGAAGGAAGAAAAATACGCGCGGCGTTCATACCGTCTGAAAAAGACTGGATTATGTTCGCGGCGGATTACTCGCAAATCGAATTGCGTGTGCTTGCGCATATTTCACAGGACGAAAAGTTAATCGAAGCGTTCCGTCAAGGCGCAGATATTCATACGAAAACGGCGATGGATGTATTTGGCGTCAAAGAAGACGAAGTGGACGGGAATATGAGGCGTGCGGCAAAAGCGGTCAACTTTGGAATTGTTTATGGAATCAGCGACTATGGATTATCACAAAGTTTAAATATTACGCGCAAAGAAGCAGGGGAATTCATTGACACGTATTTGGCAAGCTTCCCGGGCGTAAAGCAATATATGGATAACAGTATTACTGATGCAAAACAAAAAGGGTATGTAACGACTCTGCTGAAGCGCCGCCGTTATTTGCCTGACATCACAAGCTCCAATTTCAATTTGCGCGGATTTGCGGAGCGCACTGCCATGAACACACCGATTCAGGGGACGGCTGCAGATATCATTAAACAGGCAATGATTGATATGGATGCACGACTTGAAGAAGAAAATTTGCAGGCCCGTATGCTGCTGCAAGTGCATGATGAGCTGATTTTTGAAGCGCCTATGGAAGAACTGGAGAAGTTAAAAGAAATCGTACCGGAAGTCATGGAGCAGACGATTCAACTGGACGTTCCATTGAAAGTCGATTGGAATTATGGCAAGTCCTGGTACGAAACAAAGTGAGTGGATATTCATGCCGGAACTGCCGGAAGTAGAAGGAGTGGTGCAGGATCTCGCACCGCTTGTGGAAGGACGGACGGTCAAACAGCTTTCAGTCTCGGATACCGTTGTGACGTCAAAATTAGCAGGAAAAGAAACAATCATTAAAGGCAAAACAGTGGAGGACTTTCTTCAGGGGATGGAGCAGATGCACATCGAGAAGATTGTCCGGCGCAGTAAATATATTTATTTTCATTTATTGAAAGACAGCCGTCCGCATTTGCTCGTCAGCCATTTAGGCATGACGGGCGCGTGGTTCGTCGTCAATTCTCCCGATGACATTACAGAAGACAAGTTTCGTAAACATGCCCATATTTTTTTGGAGATGGAAGACGGCGGTTTGCTCGTCTATTCGGACATACGCAGATTTGGCGAGATGCGTCTTTTACAGTCAGAAGAAGATTTTCCGCCGTTGCTGGATATGGCGCCGGAACCGTTTGCCGAAGAGGCATTGGAACATTTTCTGTCTATGGCAGAATCGCCTAAATATAAAAAGAAGCCAATTAAAGAAGTGATTATGGACGGAAAAGTTATTTCAGGCTGCGGCAATATCTATGCGACGGAAGCTTTATTCCATATGAAAATTCATCCGGGCCGCGCAGCAGAGCGAATCAGCAGAAAGCGGAAAATCCTGCTATTTGAGGAAATCGTGCGCGTGCTGCAGGAGAGCATTGATGCGGGAGGCAGTACGATATCAGATTACCGTTCGGTCAACGGCAATGCGGGAACGATGCAAGACCGATTGCATATGTATGGAAAAAAGATCTGTACTGTCTGCGGTAAGCCGACAAAGAGCAGGCAGATTGCGGGCAGGACATCTGTCTATTGCCCTGCTTGCCAAAAATAAGGAGTGGTAGGTATGATCATCGGGTTGACGGGCAGTATTGCAAGCGGAAAAAGTACGGTGGCAAATATGCTTCGCGAAAAAGGTTACCCTATTGTAGACGCAGATGTAATTGCCAGGGAAGTGGTAGAGCCGGGCAGCCCGCTTCTTGATCAGATTGCGCAGGCGTTCGGCAAACATGTGCTGCATGAAGACGGAACGCTTAACAGAGAGCAGCTTGGCGCCATTGTCTTTGGTGACGAAGAAAAACGCAAACAGTTGAACGAATTAATGCATCCGGCGATCAGAGGCAGAATGGTCAGTCAGAAAGAGGACTACCTGAAGCAAGGCTTTCAAACCGTCATTATGGACATCCCGTTACTCTTTGAAAGCAAATTGTATGACTACGTCGAGAAAATTCTCGTCGTTTCTGTGACAAAAGAACAGCAAAAGCAGCGCCTGATGGCACGCAACGGACTGACTGAAGCGGAAGCGGACGCAAGAATTGCTTCGCAGCTTGACATGCGCAGTAAGGAACAAGGGGCTGACAAAGTTATTTATAACAACGGAACGGTTGAAGAGTCGCGAATCCAGCTGGAAAAAATCCTTGATGACTGGCAAGCTATGCCCCGATAATTATTTTCTGCAAATAATTTATGAATAAATTGTGTATTAGTGTTGGCTTAATGATAAAATGTGTTATACTAATGAACGATTAAAGATAATAAGTATAACATACATGCAGGAGGATCCCTTTCATGACTACTAATATTGCAATTAACGGACTCGGACGTATTGGACGTATGGTGTTCCGCCAGATCATTAAGGAAGACGATGTTAATTTAGTTGCTGTAAATGCGACATATCCCGCAGAAACAATAGCACATCTCTTAAAATATGATTCAACACACGGTATTTTCGATGGTGACATTCAGGCAGAAGAAAACGCAATTATTGTAGACGGTAAACGTGTACAACTCGTTACAGAGCGCGACCCTTCAAAACTGCCTTGGAAAGAACTTGGTGTAGATATTGTCATCGAATCAACAGGCGTATTCAATTCACGTGATAAAGCGGCGCTTCATTTAGATTCGGGTGCGAAGAAAGTCATCTTGACTGCACCGGGCAAAGATGAAGATGTGACAGTAGTGATCGGCGTTAACGATGATAAACTGGACATTGAAAAACACAGCGTTATTTCTAATGCAAGCTGTACGACAAACTGTCTGGCACCGGTCGCAAAAGTATTGAATGATGAATTCGGTATTGTGAACGGCCTGATGACGACTGTCCATGCTTATACAAATGACCAGAAAAACCTTGATAATCCGCATAAAGATTTACGCCGCGCGCGTTCTTGCGGAGAATCCATCATTCCTACTTCTACAGGAGCAGCAAAAGCTTTGTCTCTTGTATTGCCTGAATTAGAAGGAAAGATTCATGGTCTGGCATTGCGTATCCCGACACCGAACGTTTCTCTTGTTGACCTGGTAGTGGACGTGGAAAAAGATGTAACGGTTGAAGAAGTAAACAACGCTTTCCGTAAAGCAGCTGAAGGATCAATGAACGGCATCCTTCGTTTCACTACAGAACCGCTTGTATCGATCGACTTCAACACGACAACAGAATCTGCCACACTTGACGGACTTTCAACAATCGTCATGGGCGACCGTAAAATCAAAGTACTTGCTTGGTACGACAACGAATGGGGCTATTCCGCACGCGTAGTGGAATTAGCAAAAAAAGTGGCTGCTGCTTTAGCAGACAAAGTAACTTCTTAATGAGTGATTCCGGCACTTCATCCTACAGGGTGGAGTGCTTTTCTATGTCCGCTTGTTGTTGTATGGACAGTTTCTGTTATAATGAAAAGTACTAATGAATATGCGGAGGAACTAACTATGTTATGTCCAGCTTGTCACTACAACGGAACACGTGTAATCGATTCACGGCCGGCCGAAGAAAACCGTTCCATTCGAAGAAGACGTGAATGTGAGAAATGTACTTTTCGTTTCACGACATTTGAAAAAGTAGAACATTCTCCATTAGTAGTCGTGAAGAAGGATAAGACACGGGAAGAATTCAGCGGCGAAAAATTATTGCGGGGCTTGATCCGGGCCTGTGAAAAACGTGCAGTTCCGATTGAAGAACTAAAAGATATTGTCACTTCTATTGAAAAAGAACTGAGAAGCTCGGGAAATGTTGAAATAGACTCCGAACAAGTCGGAGAGATGGTAATGGAACGTTTAGTGGATGTCGATGAAGTTGCTTATGTGCGCTTTGCTTCCGTCTATCGGCATTACAAAGACATCACCGTCTTTATAGATGAACTGCAGCAGCTGCAGAACAGAAAAAATCATGAAGAGTAAATGTTTGACCAGAAGGGGAGGCGATTGTTCAAATGCTTTATACAGAGTTGCAGCCTGTCGATTCCTTCGAAGTAAGATTAGCGCACCCTTTTTCCACATATGACCGGCAGATGCTCACATTATTTTATCAGCCGCTCATCGGACCTGAGGCGGTCAGTTTATTCATGACGCTCTGGTCAGATGCGGAAAGCAGAGAACCGCAAGAGCACAACCATTATTATCTAATGAATATGTCTTCTTTTCCGCTTCAAGCGATTTTTGAAGCACGGATTTCATTGGAAGCGATCGGATTATTGCGCACCTATAAGAAAAAAATAGAGCTGGAAAAGCGCTCGTTTGTCTATGAATTACTGCCGCCGCTTGACGCGCATTCATTTTTCAATGATCCGCTCCTGTCTACATTTTTATTCAGTAAAATAGGCGAGCATCCATACCGCCAGTTGCGGAACCGTTTTCTCGAGGAACCAATGCCAATGGAAGAATATCAGGATATTTCACGTACATTTTTGGATGTATTTCAGCCGGCAAGAGGGGATCAGGCGATGGAAATGACCGCCGGAATGCAGTTTCAAGGGAAAACAGAGCCGCCCGGCATTCCATTTTATCAATCGGAATTTAACTTTGAGTTATTTTACAGCGGTCTTTCAGATCAAATGATTCCGAAAGCTTCGTTGCGGAGTATTTCTCGGGAAATGATTGCTATGCTGGCTTTCCTGTATTCATTAAGCGCGCTGGATATGCAAAAAGTCATTATGCTTTCTATAGATGAGAACCATCAGCTGACCGAAGAAAGAGTTCGGAAGGCAGCATTGGATTTTTACAAAATGAATACTTCGACAGAACCGCCTAAGCTGCAGACTGTTTTCACTAATGCTGCACCGGCGGAAGAGCCAAAAGAACATATGAGCCGTGATGAAGAACTGCTGTATTATTTAGAACATACACCGCCTAAAGATATGCTGCGGAAAGTCAGCGGCAAAGAGCCTTTCCTTGTAGACGTTCAGCTTGCCGAACGATTGATCAACTTGCATAAATTCCCGGTAGGCGTAGTAAATGTGCTGCTCCAATATGTGATGATTCGCAATGACGGGAAAATCACCAACAGTTTTGTGGAGAGAATTGCTTCTCACTGGGCAAATAAACAAGTAAAAGATGCGAAAACAGCCCTTGAACTTTCGAGAAAAGAGCATGATCAATATATGAAGTGGCTTAAAGAAGGGAAAAAGCCAGCACCTGCAAAACGAAAAACAACCCGTGAGGAAAAAGTTCCTGAATGGTTTTCCAAGCGTGACAATAAAAAGAAAACATATGAACAACCTGCTGATTTCAATGTGGAAGAAGAGCGTAAGAAATTATTGAAAGAGTTGGGGATTCAAGAATCAGAGGTGAAATAATATGGAACGAATTGGTGACGCGATGAAACGGGTAGTCAATGCCCCTTCATTAACAAAAAAATATGAGGAGCTTCGAAATGAAGTGTTGGAAGATCCGGCTGTCCAACAATTTATCGGTAAGCATGCGGATGAAGTGAATACAGAAGTCGTGGACCGAAGCCTCGGGAAGCTGTATGAATTCACAACAGCATCCCATGCATGTGAACGCTGTCCAAATCTTGCAGGCTGCATTAACGTCATGAAAGGCTTTGAACCTAAATTGGTGATCTCACAGCGCCTGATTGACCTTGACTACGTCGTCTGTCCAACGAAGCAGCTGGAAGACGAACGGCGCAATGTCTCTAAAATGGTCAGCAGCATGTATATGCCAAAAGAGGTAATGGAGGCGCGGTTGGCGGACGTCAATTTCACGTCAGAAAATAGCCGTGTCATCGTCATACGCGCAGCGAAAGACTTCCTGAATCATATCGATTCAACAGGAGAAGTGCCGGATCGCGGCTTCTATTTGTTCGGAAACTTTGGCATTGGAAAATCCTTTATTTTAGGTGCGTTAGCGAATGAATTGGCGACGAGACGGATTCAGACAGTAGTTGTTTATGTGCCGGAGTTTTTACGTGAAATGAAACAATCCATACAAAACCAGACGCTGGACGAAAAAGTGGAGTTTGTAAAACGCGCTCCTGTGCTCATGCTCGATGATATTGGGGCAGAAACGATGTCAACATGGACGCGTGATGAAGTGCTTGGCACGATACTGCAGTATCGTATGGCAGAAAAACTGCCGGTCTTCTTTACTTCCAACTTTGATTATGATGAACTGGAATATCATCTCACTACAAGCCAGCGCGGCGAAAAAGAGCCGATTAAGGCTGCCCGCATAATGGAAAGAATCCGTATGGTCAGCAAACCTTTCAGACTGGAAGGAGAAAATTGGCGGGATTGAAAAGCTGAAGTTTGATCCGATTGTTGAAAAATAAGAAAATACACTTGCAATTTCACTGAGACTTTTCTATACTATTACTCAGTTCAACTTAAATAAATTGTCAAAATGCATCGAAGAGGACAATAATTTATTGATCACCTTCCAGAGAGCAGGGGCCAGGCTGAAACCCTTGCAGGCAGAACATAAATTTACCACCTCCGAGCAGCATCAGTGAATAGAGTAGCTGATGACGGTAACGGCCCGTTAGCCGATCGAAAGCTTCGTCTTTTCGCCTATGCGAATAGAAGGAAGAAGGGTGGAACCACGAGCTCAAGCCTCGTCCCTTTAGGGATGAGGCTTTTTTGCGTTCAAAAAAAGAAAGGGAGTCATACAAATGGCAGAAAACATTCATTTAACATTTCCGGATGGAGCAGTAAAAGAATTTGAGAATGGCGTAACAACGGAAGAGATTGCAGGCTCCATCAGCCCCGGGCTGCGTAAGAGCGCACTGGCAGGGAAAATCGGAGATCGGCTGATTGATTTAACAACACCCATTCATGAAGATGGGGACATCAGCATTATCACTCCAACATCAGATGAAGCATTGGAAATCTTGCGCCACAGTACGGCTCACCTTCTGGCACAAGCCGTTAAACGCAAATTCCCTGATGCGAAACTCGGTATTGGTCCGGTCATCGAAAACGGATTTTACTACGATATCGATTCGCCTACACCTATTACTGCGGAAGATTTGCCTGAACTGGAAAAAGAAATGAAGCGTATCATCGGTGAAAATCTGCCGATCATCCGTCACGATGTTTCCCGTGAAGAAGCCAAAAAGCGTTTCGAGGAAATCGATGATGAATATAAATTGGAACTTCTTGAAGCAATTCCTGAAGGCGAGCAAGTATCAATTTACGAACAAGGCGAATTCTTCGACCTATGCCGCGGAATTCACGTGCCGTCTACAGGGAAGCTGAAAGAGTTCAAATTACTGAGTATTGCAGGCGCATACTGGAGAGGTAATTCCGACAACAAAATGCTTCAGCGAATCTACGGAACAGCGTTCTTCAAAAAAGACGAACTAAAAGAACATTTGCGTCTGTTGCAGGAAGCAAAAGAGCGTGACCACCGTAAAATCGGGAAAGAACTGAATCTATTCACGAACTCGCAAAAAGTCGGGCAAGGTTTACCGCTTTGGCTTCCTAAAGGCGCGACAATCCGCCGCGTAGTCGAGCGCTACATCGTTGATAAAGAAGAAAGACTGGGCTATCAGCACGTTTATACACCGGTACTTGGAAGTGTGGAACTGTACAAAACTTCAGGTCACTGGGATCACTATCAGGACGGCATGTTCCCTGCGATGAGCATGGACAATGAAGATCTGGTGTTGCGTCCTATGAACTGTCCGCATCATATGATGATATATAAAAATGGCATTCATTCTTATCGAAACTTGCCGCTTCGAATAGCTGAACTTGGCACTATGCACCGGTATGAAATGTCCGGAGCGCTTTCAGGTCTGCAGCGCGTGCGCGGAATGACATTGAATGATGCACATATTTTCGTGCGTCCTGATCAGATTAAAGAAGAATTTAAACGTGTAGTTAATTTGATTATTGAAGTATATAAAGATTTCAACATCAAGGATTATACGTTCCGTCTGTCTTATCGTGATCCGGAAGATACAACTAAATATTTTGATGACGATGAAATGTGGGAACGTGCACAAAAGATGCTGAAAGAAGCGATGGATGAGCTGGAGCTTCCGTATACAGAAGAAGAAGGCGAAGCAGCATTCTACGGTCCAAAACTGGACGTGCAGGTAAAGACAGCCATCGGTATGGAAGAAACTCTCTCTACTGCTCAGCTGGACTTCTTATTGCCGGAGCGTTTTGATCTCACGTATATCGGTGAAGACGGCAAGCAGCATCGCCCGGTTGTTATTCACAGAGGTGTCGTGTCAACGATGGAACGTTTCGTTGCCTTCCTGATCGAAGAATACAAAGGCGCATTCCCGACATGGCTGGCGCCGATTCAAGTGGAAGTTATCCCGGTTTCTCCGGAAGTTCACTTTGACTACGCAGATGATATCAGAGAAAAGCTGACGCAAGCAGGATTCCGTGTCGATGTGGACAGCCGCGAAGAGAAGATCGGTTATAAAATCCGTGAAGCACAAGTGCAGAAAGTTCCATACATGCTAGTTCTTGGAGACCGTGAAATGGAAGCGGGCGAAGTCAATGTGCGCAAATACGGTGAACAAAAATCCGTCAGCATGTCATTTGACGCGTTCATTGAAATGATCAAAGAAGACGTAAAGAAGGACTGACAGACAGGAACCTGCTTCGGTAGCCCGAAGCAGGTTCCCATAAGTTTTTCGCGTGAAAATGAAATTAACAGTTGCAATATAGTTCACTATGCGCTATACTTACAAAGTTGAAGAAATTCAGACAGTACCAGTGCATCCAACAGCAGGAAATGTTATGCTGTTGACACACCATGCAATACATGATAATATTAATAAGGTTAAATGAATACAGTTTGTGGTATAAGAAGAGGCTACCCGCTTCTCACCTGATCGACGCAATGAAGTTGTTGCCAGGTTAGCACATAAGTGAATCTCTATGCATAGCAGGCATAGGTTACTTACGCGGGTAGACAAATACTATTTGTCTACTTTTTTTATTTCGTAAAATGGATGGACCTGTGGGACCTGAAGCCGGCATTTCCGGCGTACCCAAAACGTGTATTCACGAGACAATATTCGGAGGTGGATTACTATTAGCAAAGACATGTACGTAAATGACGGTATCCGGGCACGTGAGTTGCGGTTAATTGATCACAACGGCGAACAGCTTGGTATCAAATCACGTAATGAAGCTTTAGAAATTGCTGCTCGAGTGAACCTGGACCTTGTTCTTGTTGCTCCACAAGCGAAGCCCCCAGTAGCTCGTGTTATGGACTATGGAAAGTTCAAGTTCGAACAGCAAAAGAAAGAGCGTGAAGTACGTAAAAATCAAAAAGTCATCAATGTCAAAGAAGTTCGGCTCAGCCCGACCATTGATGAGCATGATTTCCAAACGAAACTTCGTAACGGAATCAAATTCCTCGAAAATGGGGATAAGGTAAAAGCTTCGATTCGTTTCCGCGGCCGTGCAATTACGCACAAAGAAATTGGCCAACGAGTGCTGGATCGTTTCGCAGAAGCCTGCAAAGAAGTAGCAACTGTTGAAGTTAAACCAAAAATGGAAGGCCGGAGCATGTTCTTAATACTTGCACCGCTTGCCGAAAAACAGTAACACGAACAATTTAGGAGGAACAGAACATGCCAAAAATGAAAACTCACCGCGGTTCCGCGAAACGTTTCAAAAGAACTGGAACTGGTAAACTAAAGCGTGGCCGTGCTTACACAAGTCACCTTTTTGCAAACAAATCTACAAAGGCTAAGCGTCACTTACGCAAGTCTTCACTAGTTTCTTCAGGCGATTACAAGCGTATTCGTGAAATGCTAACAAACATGAAGTAATACCGAACACACACTTACAGGATAAGCAGGAGGTAATGCACTATGCCACGCGTAAAAGGTGGAACAGTAACGCGCAAGCGTCATAAAAAAGTATTGAAATTAGCAAAAGGTTATTTTGGTTCAAAACATAGACTTTATAAGGTAGCTAACCAACAGGTAATGAAATCTTATAACTATGCATACCGTGACCGTCGTCAGAAAAAACGGGATTTCCGTAAACTATGGATTACACGCATCAACGCGGCTGCTCGTATGAATGGTCTTTCATACAGCACATTAATGCACGGCTTGAAAGTAGCTGGCATCGATGTTAACCGTAAAATGCTTGCAGATCTTGCAGTGACAGATGCACAAGCATTTGCACAGCTTGCAGAAACTGCAAAGAAATCTGTAGCAAAATAAGATGAACCAAAATCCGCTTTCGTTTTCATTCTTATATGGAAATGAAGGTGGATTTTTTCGTATGGAGGAATGGCTGCAATGGCGCAAACTCTATTGATCTACATGGCGGTTCTGTCCGTCTGGGCATTTGCCGCTATGGGATATGATAAACGGCAGGCGCGCAAGAAAAACCAGCGGATACCCGAACGAAATCTTTGGCTGCTTGCTTTACTCGGCGGGGGAGTGGGAGCCTATTTCGGTATGCAGGTTTTTCATCATAAAACGAGAAAAACCCATTTTCGCATCGGATTTTTACTTCTCGCTATGACGGACATTGTCATCGTGCTTGCAGTCTATGGCGTGAAGTTGCCGTCTGCCGGCTTATTCTGAGGAATTCGAGTAAAAAACGGAAATAGCGGCTGGGCTATTTCCGTAAAAGTCAAGATTTCATTAATTGTTCGATCGGATTCTTCCAGTTGATTTCAGCATGCGGATAATACGTTTGAACTTCTGTTTCGAGAAAATGAAAGTCTTCTTTAGTCATACCTTGCAGTTTCGACTCATTTTTTACCCAAATGAAAATGGAAACTACATCGAATGAATCTTTCGTAGTACCCAGATATTTCTCGCCTTCAAACATCGCGCCTTTATACGTGATGAAAAAGTTTTTCCGGATATTTTTATTGTCATCATAAAAATAATACTGTCCTTTTTCATACGCTTCATCTAACTTACGTTTAGCATCTGTCAAATAGCGGATTCCCGCATAAAATAAGTAAATGACAAGTGCCAGAATAAATACGCGAATTAATAAAACCATGAAATCAGCTCCTGCTAATGGTATAGTACAGTACTATACGGATGAGCAGTCTGTTAAGTTTCACTTTTAGTACATGTTGGAGGGAATTCAGATGAAATTACATCAATTGTTTGAAATGCAGCGGGCACTCGATACATACATTCAACAAAATCATCAGACGAATGAAACGTTCGCGGAAAGAGGACTGGCATTATTGGTCGAACTTTCTGAACTTGCCAATGAGACACGCTGCTTTAAGTTCTGGAGCACCAAAGGGCCTTCTGCTGAAGATGTCGTTCTGGAGGAATACGTGGACTCGATCCATTTCTTGCTGTCATTGGGCATTGAGAAAGGCTATGACGGATTGGAAGAATGGCCGGCAAGTCCGCTGCAAGAACAAAATCTAACGCAATTATTCATCCAGACAAGCCATTCTATTCATGCCTTTTTAGACTCGCTGACATTGGATGATTACAAAATGATTTGGGTTCACTACGGTGCGCTCGCCAAGACGCTTGGATTCACTGAAGATCAGATTATTCAGGCGTATATTGATAAAAATGAAGAAAACTATGCGCGTCAGAAAAGCGGCTACTAATTGGTACAGCTAGCTTGCCGGCGATTTGAACAGAAAATGCATTTCATATAAAAATTAATTGACAACCAAGCTATTTTGATAATAATATTAATACATTACAGGGTACACAGGGGGTATTTCGTTGAACGAATGGAGTAAGGATGATTTTGGATTGCGTTTGAAAGCGCTGAGAGAACGCCGCGGACTTTCGATGATGGCATTTGGAGCGGCAATCGGTACGTCTGCCAGCCGAATTAAAGATTGGGAGCGCGGCAAAAACGCACCGTCTGCAGCATGGATCGCTAAAATTTCAGAGCGGTTCTCTGTTTCTACTGATGAATTGATTATGGGTGAGGTGACATTTACACCGTATTTCAAAGCAACAGGCAATACAGTGGAATCTCTCTATGATCGTCTTCGTGAAACGATGAATGTTGAATCCTCCGGAAATTGGCCGTCGGAAACTGATGAATTATATACAGAAATCGACACAGTGAATAAAGAGAAGTACCGCAGCGGAAAAGGCCGCCGTTTGGCTGAAAAAGAGCTGATGGAATTGGTCATCCGCCTGCCTAAAAAAGATGTGCTCGAATTATTGGAATTAGCTAAATATAAAAGACGCACTTTATGACACAATGATGCTACGGCTCATTGTGTTTTTTTGCATGGCATACCCAGTCAAATAAATTGAAATGTAGGAATATACGATGAAATACGGTATGATAGTACCGAAGATCATTGCAGGAAGGATGAGTGGATTGAAGGCATTTGTTCATAAAAATGGTGAGTTACAATATACAGATATTGCAGACCCTAAGGCTGGTGCAGGGGAAGTAGTCGTTGCACTGAAGACAGCGGGTCTGAACCGGCGCGATACAGGATTGCCCGCACGCCGCGGGAAGGCTGCAGAACCTCTCGTTCTGGGCTCAGATGGTGCGGGCATTATTGAAGCAATAGGCCAGGATGTAACCGGATGGAACGTGGGAGATGAAGTAATTATTAACCCGTCTCTCCGCTGGTACGAAAAGAGTGACGCGCCGTCTGCCGAATTTGATATTCTCGGTTTGCCTGATCACGGCACGTTTGCTGAAAAAATTTCTATCTCCGCAGAGCAGCTGGAAAAGAAGCCATCTTATCTGACGTGGGAAGAGTCTGCGGCAGTTGCGCTGGCGGGATTGACAGGTTATCGCGCGCTTGTGACAAAAGGGCAGATTCAGGAAGGGCAGACAGTGTTCATTCCGGGCGCAGGAAGCGGTGTCGCCACGTACATGATTCAGTTTGCGAAGAAACTTGGGGCACGGGTAATTGTTTCATCAAGAAGTGAAGAAAAAAGAGAGCATGCGAAAACGATTGGCGCGGATTTGGCGATTGATACAAATAGCGACTGGCTGGAAGAATTAAAGAATGAACATGTAGATCTCGTCATAGAGAGCGTGGGAAGAGCCACGTTTAATCGCTCGCTCGAAATTCTGAAGCAAGGCGGCCGCATAGTCGTCTTCGGCGCAACAACAGACGATACTGTTGAACTGAATTTACGGAAATTTTTCTATGGCCAATATACAATGCTCGGCACAACGATGGGAAGCCGTGAAGAATTACGGGATATGCTGGCTTTTATGGATAAACATCAGATTCATCCTGTGATTGATTCTGTGATTCCACTGGAGCAGGCGGACAAAGCATTCGCTAAATTGGGCGACAGTATGCAATTTGGAAAAATCATTTTGAACATTATGAAATAAATAATAGATCCGGAACAGAAAGGCAGTGGGAGCAGTGACAGAACGGGTAAAAACACTGACAGATTTAGAAATTGCTTCAAAAGCGACAATGCAGCCAATCGAGAAAATAGCAGAAAAAGCGGGAATCCCATTGGATGCACTGGAGTTATACGGAAAATATAAAGCAAAAATTAATGTGAATCTCATTCCCAAGCAGTCTGTGCAGGCAAAAGTAATTCTCGTTACCGCGACAAGCCCTACACCGGCTGGAGAAGGGAAATCAACGGTAACTGTAGGTCTTGGAGATGCACTTTCCCGTTTAGGAAAGAAAACGATGGTGGCATTGCGCGAGCCTTCACTCGGGCCGGTAATGGGTATTAAAGGCGGAGCGACAGGCGGCGGATTCTCACAAGTTTTGCCGATGGAAGATATCAATCTGCATTTCACAGGCGATCTGCATGCGATCACTACAGTTAACAACGCGCTGAGTGCGTTAATTGACAATCATCTTCATCAGGGAAATCTATTGAATATTGATCCGCGCAGAATTACATGGAAACGTGTCATGGATATGAATGACCGTGCACTGCGTCATGTAACGGTCGGTTTAGGCGGTCCGTCACAGGGGGTTCCCCGTGAAGACGGTTTCGATATTACCGTAGCGTCAGAGATCATGGCGGTGTTCTGTCTCGCAACCAGTCTGCAAGATTTGAAAGAGCGTCTGTCTGATATTGTGATTGGCTATACGTATGACAAAGAAGCAGTCACTGTCCGTGAGCTTGGCGTAGAAGGCGCGTTAACTCTGTTATTAAAAGATGCATTTATGCCAAACATTGTCCAAACTATTGAAGGCACTCCTGCTTTAATTCATGGCGGTCCCTTTGCGAATATTGCCCACGGCTGCAACTCGCTGATTGCAACAAATACTGCGCGTAATCTGGCAGACTTTGTTGTGACGGAGGCCGGCTTCGGTTCCGATCTGGGCGCTGAGAAGTTTATGGACATTAAAGCGCGCAAAGGCAATTTCAAGCCTGATGCAGTGGTTCTCGTGACGACAATCCGTGCGCTGAAAATGCATGGCGGCGTGGCCAAACAAGATTTGAAAGCAGAGAACAGTGAGGCAACAGAAAAAGGCTTAGTTAATTTGGAGAAACATGTGGAAACGATTCGGGCATTCGGCGTGCAGCCTGTCGTCGCGCTCAATCATTTCGTGGGGGATTCTGAAGCGGAATTGCAGAAAGTCCAAAAATGGTGCGAAGACAATGGAATTAAAATGGCTATGACAGATGTCTGGCAAAACGGCGGTGCAGGCGGGGAAGCGCTGGCTAAAGAAGTATTGAAAGTCATCGATGAGCCGAATAATTTTGCACCGATCTATGAAGTGGAACAATCTGTGGAAGAAAAAGTGACTGCCATTGTTCAAAAAGTATACGGCGGGTCAGGTGTGGTGTTTACTGATCAGGCGAAGAAAGATTTGGCGGAGATCAAAAAGAATGGCTGGGATTTACTTCCCGTCTGTATGGCTAAGACACAATACTCATTCTCGGATGATCCGAAAAAGCTGGGCCGTCCGACAGACTTTTTCATTACAGTCCGAAGCATTCTGCCGAAATTAGGGGCTGGCTTCCTCGTCTGTTTAACCGGAGACATCATGACGATGCCGGGTCTGCCAAAGCAGCCTGCTGCTTTGAAAATGGATGTGGATCAGGATGGGAATGCTCAAGGGCTAATGTGATTTTTCCCGTGACATAACAAGTTGATCAAAAATGAAAATAAAACCAAAAGCAAAGAGTCTTTGAGACTTTTTGCTTTTTCTTATCGGAAAAAGGCATGCGAAAAAGTAAAATATTATCTATAAAACAGGTTCCAATGAACTACTATGTGATATACTTTTAACAGACGTTTTCAATTGATGAAAAGAAGAAGGGGTGCCGTAAAGTGGGCAAAAATTTTCGTATAAAGTTAACTGGCATCCTCATAGGCTTTACGCTCCTTTTATCGCTGATTATCATTACAGCGGATTATGTACGACTAAAAAAGAATGTGGAAACCAATTTAGAAATACAGGTTCAGATGGCAGAAGCCGAGATCATCACCAGTCTGGCCACCATTGATAAAGTATATAATGTCCTTGACGTTGAACGCGCAGCGAGTATGGAAGAATACTCCGAGACATTGATTGCGCTCTACGAAAGACAGCCTGACTTCTCCACATGGGACTTTGCTGCATTGAAAGAGCAAAGCGGCATGGATGTATTTATTATCGATGAAAATAATGAAGTGATCGAAAGCAGCTATACACCGGATATCGGGTTGAATTTTAATGAATGCTGCCGTAAATTCAGCTCGCTGTTGACAGAACGCAGAAAACTAGGCATTTTTTCTCATGATGCACTGGACATTCATCAAGATACCGGGAGCTTTAAGAAATTCAGTTATATGCCGACGCCTGACAAAAAATATCTTATAGAGCTTGGCTACTATCTGGAAGACAAACTAGTATATAAAGAGTTCAACTTCATTGACACGATGCATCGTCTGGAAGAAGAAAACGAGCAGATTAAATCGGTGAATGTATATAACTATTTAGGATTATTGCTTGGAGACAGAGGTGCAGATAAAGAAGAAACGATTAATCCATCAAGAAAACCCATTTTTACGGAAGCATATAAGAAGTTTGAAATTAAAGAAATTACAGCAAAAGAAAACGGCCAAACATTAACATACCGGTACATACCGTATAAAGCAGATGCAGTGCCCGGTCTGTCTGCGAATCGCGTAGTGGAAATTGCGTATTATGATATACCGGTTTCTGATCTGCTGAAATCTTATCGCAGCCAGTTCATTTTTCAAACGGTAAGTATCGTTATTTTCACAATCATTCTGTCTGTCGTCTTGGCAAGAATGATCGCTAGGCCCGTCCATCTGGCTTTCCATGATGTATTGACCGGTTTGAAGAACCGGGCGGCTTTTGAAGATACGGCTGTGCAATGGCTGCGGCAGAAAAAAGGGCCGCTGCAATTCATGATCATTGATTTGGATAATTTCAAATCCGTCAATGATTCATTGGGGCATGGAGAAGGCGATAAATTATTGGTGAAAGCTGCCAAAATTATCGATAAAGAAAGCGGGAAAGATCACCTGGCTGCCAGAATCGGCGGCGATGAATTTGTTGTGCTGTTCTCACGTGTAACTGAAGAACAAGTAATGAAGTGTGCTGACAGTATGCTTGAATCGATGCGAAAGTCTTTTGCCTATTTACAAAAGGAAGAGATTCATTTATCTATCAGTATCGGGATAGCCACTGCAGAAAAGAAAGATACGATTC
Source organism: Sporosarcina sp. P37 (assembly GCF_002109365.1). Lineage (NCBI taxonomy): Bacteria > Bacillati > Bacillota > Bacilli > Caryophanales > Caryophanaceae > Sporosarcina > Sporosarcina sp. P37. Next base: position 513,622 of record NZ_CP015349.1, on the reverse strand, counting down.
ATACACTGTATCGTAAAGCCGATGTAGCATTGTATCAGTCAAAGAAGAAAGGGAAGGATCAGTATTCTTTCTACGAACCAGTTGAAAGATAAAAAAGGATGTGCAGAAAGTCATGTGATCATGACGATCGTGCACATCCTTTTTTTATTAAATGAAGTCAAAAAATCTTGTTGTCAATCATCCAGTCATGTATAAAGTCTGTAATGGATTCAACTGTGCCTTCTTCAAAAGGGGATTTCAAGTGAGCGGTTTTGATAAGCTCCAAGAATGATTTAGAGCCGCCTAATGCACAAAGCTCTAAGTAATCTTTCCATGCACCTTCTAAATCCTCCAATGAACGCTGCCAAAATTGGAAGGCGCAAATTTGTGCCAATGCATAATCAATATAGTAAAACGGCACTTCATAAATATGACCCTGTCTCTGCCAAAAGCCGCCTTGTTCCAAATACGGGTGGCCATCGTAATCCCGCAGCGGTAAATAAGTAGTCTCAAGCTCTTTCCAGACCGCTTTTCGCTCAGCTGGTGTTAGCTCCGGCTGATCATAAATACGCTGCTGGAACTCATCGACTGCTGTTCCGTACGGCAAAAACAATATTCCTCCCAGCAGGTGGGCGTAGCGGTACCGGTCGGCATCACTGCCGAAAAACAGGTCCATCCAGTGCCAGGTGAAAAATTCCATGCTCATGGAATGTATTTCCGCTGCTTCACTTGTCGGCCAAATATATTCGGGAATCCCGATGGAACGGCTGGAATACACTTGGAACGCGTGGCCCGCCTCATGTGTCAGGACATCGATGTCTCCGGAAGTGCCGTTGAAATTCGAGAAGATGAACGGGGAATCGTAATTCTCGATAAATGTGCAATACCCGCCTGCTTCCTTGCCTTTTTTCGCCACAAGATCCAACAGATTTTTGCGCTTCATATAATCAAAAAAGCGGCCGGTTTCCCGTGACAGTTCCTGATACATTTTCTGCCCGTTTTCTAGAATCCATTCAGGTGATCCTTTTGGCTTTGGATTACCTTCCGGATAATGCAGCGGTTCATCATAGAACTTCATCTGCGCTGCGCCGATTCTCCGGCTTTGCATCGCGCGGATATTCTCGGTCAGCGGAACGACAGACGTCCGGATTTGTCTGCGGAAATTTTCGACCATCTCTGCATCATAACCGATTCGGTTCATCCGCACGTATCCGAGTTCCGTAAAGTTTTTAAATCCAAGAGTCACAGCAATTTTATGGCGGACAGCTACAAGCTGATCGAATATACGGTCGAACTGTTCTTCGTTTGCCGCGAAAAAGTCAGCTGAAGCATTCATCGCTTCCTTTCTGACAGCACGGTTCAAGGATTCTTTATAGGGGCCAAGCTGTGCCAATGTCAGTGTCTCGCCGCGGAAATCAATTTGTGCAGAAGCGACGAGTTTAGCGTATTCGGATATGAGTTTATTCTCTTGCTGCAAGAGCGGCAGAACTTCATCTGAATAGGAACGGATCGCGTTCTCAGCCAGATGAAAGAGCTGCGAGCCCCATTTTTTTTCAAGCTGTGAACGGAATGGTGTGGCAATTAGCGCCTTATAATATGAACTTTGCAGCGCCTGGAATTGCGGGCCTATTTCATCAAAATAATCGCGTTCCTGCTGATAGAACGTATCATTTGTATCAATTGATGAACGGATATACATAATATTTTCCTGTGTGCTGTAATCACTCGTCAGACTATTTAGCTGCTGAATGGCAGCAGATTGTTGTTCATATGAATGTGCTTGTTCAAACTGTGCAAGTGCAGAGGTAAACTCGGCTGTCAGATCTTCGATATTCGGGCGAGTATACTCATAATCTTCAAAAGTAAGCATTGTCCTCCTCCTCGTTTGGATAGATGGTGTGTATTCCTTCATTTTCCGGCAACCTATACCGAAAAGCAAACTATTTACCGAAAATAGCGTTCATAAATTGCCACAATCTTATGAAATGATGTAGGATAGAGAGAGTAAACTCTTAGTGAGCGGGAAGAAGGAGAAGTTGAATGCAAATAGTAAATGGTACAGTAGAGGAGTTAATCGATCCAACAGGCATTATCGAAGGTCAGCGCTACGAAGTTCTTTTGACAGTGAAAGTAGATGAAGAAGATGAACTGTTTAATGAAGAGGGCACTGGCTTACGAATGCTGTATTCTGTGAAAGACGGTCAGCGCAAAATGCTTACATACCAATTTTATGAATTGGCTACGGGAAGTCCGTTTGATGTAGAATGGGACGAAGAAGAGCAGGCGGCCGCAGAGCAGTATTCCACAGGTCTTTTTCCTGCACTGTAAATACAAAATAGATGTAATTCCCTTTCAAATGGTGGATAATATACTAGAGGAACATAAGTGGTACACCCCATAGCTTTGTACTAAAGATTAATTATAGGAGTGTTTTAGATGAATCAAGAAATAGTGGATATTACGATTATCGGCGGAGGTCCAACAGGATTATTTTCTTCGTTCTATGCAGGTATGCGTGAGATGTCTGTAAAAATTATTGATAGCTTACCGCAGCTTGGCGGCCAATTAATCGAGCTATATCCTGATAAATACATTTATGATGTAGGCGGTTTTCCGAAGATTTTGGCGAAGGATTTAGTGGCAAACCTTGTGACGCAAGCACATTATGCAAAACCTGAAATTTGCCTGGGAGAAGCTGCACTTTCTGTTGAAAAGAAAGACGATCATTTCGTTCTGACAACGGACAAAGGACAGCATCTGACCCGCACAATTCTATTGACTGCCGGAATCGGCGCGTTCCAGCCCCGAAAAATTGGTTTGAAAGAAGAACCTGATTTTGAAGGGAAGACATTACACTATGGTATTAAAGACTTGTCACTGTTTAAAGATCAGAACATCCTAGTCTGCGGCGGAGGGGATTCTGCACTGGACTGGGCGCTGATGCTTGAGAATATTGCAAGCCAGGTAACACTTGTACACCGCAGGGAGCGTTTCACTGCACATGAAACAAGCGTCAATCAGTTACACGCTTCGACAGTGAATGTATTGACTTCTCATGCTGTAAGCGAGCTGCGCGGTGATGGAGATGCAATAGAAAAAGTGGTATTGAAAGAAAAAGACGGCAGCGTAAAAGAGCTGGAATTCGATCATGTAGTCGTTAACTATGGTAATATTTCTTCACTTGGACCGTTGAAAGAATGGGGCTTGGACATGGATCGTAATTCGATTGTTGTCAACTCCCGCATGGAAACGAATATTGAAGGAATATATGCAGCAGGCGATGTGACAACATACGACGGCAAAGTGAAGTTGATTGCAGTAGGTATGGGCGAAGCGCCGGTTGCGATCAGCCACGCAAAGGCATATCTTGATCCAAAAGCAAGAGTGCAGCCGCTGCACAGCACGAGTATATTCGGTTAATAGTATACAGAACACCCTGTATGGAATTGATTCTTCCATACAGGGTGTTTTTTGATCAGTTTATTGTTTTGTCGGATCTGCTACTTTTACCAGCAGCTTGCCAAGATTCTTTCCTTCAAACAGTCCGAGGAATGCTTCGGGAATATTTTCAAATCCTTCTACTATTGTCTCTTCATATGTCAGTTTTTCTTCTGCCAGCCATTTGCCCAGGTCAGCTGCGCCTTTCGCAAAGTCTGCAGAATAATCTCCTACTGTAAAGCCCTTCATCAATGCGCTCGTTTTGATCATCTGCGATTGAAGACGCGGGCCGCTGTCTTTCACTTTGTTATAAGAAGAAATAGCCCCGCACAGTGCGATGCGCGCATGTTTGTTCAACAGCGTAAACACCGCATCAGTAACCTCACCGCCTACATTATCAAAGTACACATCTACGCCGTCAGCTGCCGCTTTTTTCAGATCATCTTCAAAACTGTCCAGCTTGTAATTGACAGCTTCATCAAATCCCAGTTCATTTTTCAGATAATCAATTTTCTCCTGTGAGCCTGCAATTCCGATGACGGAGGCGCCTTTCATTTTAGCGATTTGTCCAACTGCTGAACCGACTGCACCCGCGGCACCGGAGACGACGACAGTTTCACCTTTTTGCGGTCTGCCAATATCCAGTAAACCAAAGTAAGCGGTCAGACCTGTCATACCTAAGATACCCAAATGTGCAGTGATTGGAGCAATATTCGGGTCGATTTTACGGACATCCTTTTCGGAAGCCGCAGTATACTCAGCCCAGTTAAGGTTGCCGACGACCAGGTCACCTGCCTGAAACGCCTCTGAATTTGACTCGGTAATTTCACCTACCACACCGCCAGTAATTGCTTCATGAAGTTTGAAAGGCGGAATATAAGACTTTGCGTCCATCATTCTGCCGCGCATATAAGGATCAACTGAAACGTAAAGCGTGCGTACAAGTACCTCATTTTCTTCAATAACAGGAATTGGTTTCTCAACAAAATCAAACGTTTCCATTGTCGGCAATCCTACAGGCCGGCTGGCTAAATGAATTTCTCTCTGTGTTTTTTCTGTCATGTAAATTCCTCCTGTTTTACTATAGTGCAAGACCTAGCGAACTAACTAAAAGTAAGCTTATGAATAAGAGTACTAGCAGGAAGTATTGATGTCAATTAATTGCACCGAAGGATACGTCATTTCACATGTAAAGGTATAACTGATCATAATAAAATTATTCAAAATATGATTTATGTGGACATTTTCTTTACATCACCGTACAGTAGATACGTAGACTTTCAGGAAATCAATAACTTATCCGTAAAGGAGCTAACCAGATGAAAAAGGTTTTGGTTGTGGAAGACGAACAGTCAATTGCTACTCTTTTGCAATACAACTTGGAGCAGGCAGGATATACCGTATACATAGCACGGGATGGTAATACTGCGGTTTCGATGACACGTTCTGAAAAACCGGATGTACTGCTCCTCGATATTATGCTGCCGGGGCTTGATGGTATGGATGTATGCAAGACACTGCGTCAAGAAAAAATCCATACGCCAATTTTAATGTTGACTGCGAAAGGTGATGAATTCGACAAAGTTCTTGGACTGGAACTTGGCGCGGATGATTATCTGACAAAGCCGTTTAGTCCAAGGGAAGTGCTTGCCCGAGTGAAAGCTCTCTTACGCAGGATGGAGCTGCAAGATTCCGTTTCAGAAATAGAACCAGAAACAGAATTGCGGGCTGGTAATCTAGTACTCCATCCCGATCGAATCGAAGCCTTTCTGGACGGAGAGCTTTTAGAACTGACACCGAAAGAGTTTGAGCTGCTGTTCTACCTGATGCGGCACTCGGGTAAAGTTCTTCACCGTGAGCAATTATTGAATGCGATATGGAATTATGACTACACAGGGGATTCACGTATTGTAGACGTTCATATCAGTCATTTGCGGGAAAAGATTGAACCCGACACAAAACGGCCTGTTTATATTAAGACGGTCAGAGGTTTCGGTTATAAATTTGAAGATGTGATCAACTGAATACATCGAATACATACTACGGCGGCAGACGAATCCAATAATGGATCCGATCGGCAGCCTTTTTTCTATACACCCTCTTTACATAACCTTTACGTTTCCTCTATCAGCCCTTAATATTCATTGATTATAGTAAAGGAGCAAGAGGACGAGAGTTACTACTAAAAATAGAAAACCTAGGGGGCGCAGTGATGAAAAAGCGTAAACGTATTACTTTATTGGCATTTGCTTTACTATCTGCAGGGGTGATTGCAGCTTGCAGCAGTACGAATGCAGATGAAAGTGAGAAAGAAGAAACGAGTCAGGCCGCAGAGCCGATCATGGCAGTAGGTTCAAGTGCAATGCAGCCATTGGTCGAAGCTGCTGCCCAACAATATACGAAAGAGAATCCAGGTTCAGTGATCAGCGTACAAGGCGGAGGCAGCGGCACTGGATTAAGTAAGATCAGCGAAGACGCAGTGGATATCGGGAACTCAGACATTTTCGCTGAAGAAAAAGAAGGTGTGGATGCCGGAAGTTTAGTGGACCACAAAGTTGCTGTTGTGGGTATGGGACCTGTAAGTCATCCGGAGACGGGAGTAGATGATATCACAACTGAAGAATTAATTGGTATCTTTACAGGAAAAATTAAAAACTGGAAAGAGCTTGGCGGAATTGATCAGGAAATCATTGTCATCAATCGTGCAAAAGGGTCCGGGACACGCGCAACTTTTGAAGCAATTGCTTTGCAGGGGAAAGAACCAATCGATGCGCAGGAGCAAGATTCATCTGGCACGGTACGCAAGATTGTCAGTGAGACGCCGGGGGCGATCAGCTACTTAGCATTCTCCTATTTCAACGATACCATAACCGCTTTACAAGTTAACGGTGTTGCACCGAACCGTAAAAATGTCGAAACGAACAAATGGGAAATATGGGCTTATCAGCATATGTATACCAACGGTGAAGCAACAGGTCTGGCTAAGGAATTAATTGACTATATGCTATCGGAAGAAATACAGGAAACATTGCTTGTTGAAATGGACTACTTGCCAGTAACAGGTATGAAGGTGGAACGGGACGCGGAAGGATCCATTACGAAAAAATGATGACATCCAACCAATTCCTGCGAATTCGGAAGGGGTGCAGATGATGGCCAAGATGATGAAAGAGATGGAACATCCATTGTATAAAAAAAGCGGTAAAATACGCATGGGACGAATAGGGAAATGGATAACATTCCTCTCTGTTGCCCTTACGGCAGCCATCACAGCAGCGATACTGTTTCTGGTGCTTTCAAAAGGATTGGCAACATTCCTTACGAATGACGGCAGTGTGACAGATTTTTTTACTGGCACAGCTTGGAACCCGGCGGAAGTAAATTCCCTCGGTAAGCCAATTATTGGGGCATTACCTTTTTTAATAGGTTCACTGGCCGTCACTGGGCTATCTGCTCTGATTGCCGGACCAATGGCAATCGGCGCTGCGATATTTATGAGCGAGATTGCACCGCGCGGCGGAAAAAGAATTATGCAGCCGGTGATTGAGCTGTTAGTAGGTATACCTTCTGTTGTCTATGGATTCATAGGATTAAGCGTGGTTGTTCCATTTTTACGTGAAATGTTTCCAGGCAGCGGCTTCGGAATTGCAGCGGGGACTATCGTATTGTCTGTCATGATTTTACCGACAGTCACCAGTCTAGCGCTGGATGCTATTCAATCGGTTCCCCGCTCGTTACGGGAAGCATCGTTGGCACTAGGTTCAACCAGATGGCAGATGATCTGCAAAGTCGTCTTGAAAACAGCGAAGCCTGGTCTGATGATGGCTGTAATTTTTGGAATGGCGCGCGCATTCGGTGAAGCACTGGCTGTACAGATGGTCATTGGGAACGCCTCTGTGATTCCGCATTCCCTGTTTGAACCGGCATCTACTGTAACCAGTATATTAACGATGGGAATGGGCTATACCGTGATGGGGCAAGTGGAAAATAATGCACTCTGGTCCTTAGCTCTCGTGCTGTTAATTATGTCCCTGCTCTTTACAATCACTGTCCGCGTGGCAGGAAAGGGGAGAGTGCGATAATGTCCGCCAAGATGAAAGATCGACTCGCAACGGCAGGGTTATATAGTATAGTGGGCATCATTATCATCATGTTAGCAGGGCTGCTCGGATTTGTTTTTGTAAGAGGGATTCCGCAGCTAAGCTGGCATTTCATTACCTCTCCTCCGCAAGTTTTTAAAGAGGGCGGCGGAGTGGGGCCTCAACTATTTAATTCCTTTTATTTACTTGTATTGACACTGATCATTTCTGTACCCATTGCGATCGGTGCGGGGATTTATCTAGCGGAATATGCGAAAGATCATTGGATAATCCGCTGTATTCGTGTACTGATTGAAGTACTATCATCACTGCCTTCCATAGTCGTGGGATTGTTCGGGTTTTTATTTTTCGTCTTGTATATGGGCTGGGGTTTTTCCATTTTATCAGGTGCCTTAACACTCTCGGTATTTAATCTGCCATTACTTGTACGGGTTGTGGAACAGTCGATCCAGAACGTGCCGAAATCACAACGTGAGGCAGGCTGGGCGCTCGGTTTTTCAAGATGGGAAACAATTACGACCATCGTACTTCCTGCCGCTCTGCCTGGCATCGTAACTGGCGTTATTCTGGCATCCGGCCGTGTATTTGGTGAGGCGGCTGCACTGATTTATACAGCTGGAATGAGTACACCGATTATAGACTTCACCAATTGGAACCCACTGTCGTCTACTTCTCCACTGAATCCATTCAGACCGGCCGAAACAATGGCTGTTCACATTTGGAAAATTAATGGAGAAGGTATTATGCCGGACGCAGCTGCTGTCTCTGATGGCGCAGCGGCCTTGCTGATCATTTCAATTTTATTTTTTAACATCACATCACGTATAATCGGTAAGTTATTGTTTAAAAAAATGAGTGCTAATTAAGAGGAGGATTCCTATGCAATCAGTTGCTTTGCAGCCAGCCGGAATGAAAACCAACTCGACGAAAACGGCGGACGGTCACACTATTCAACCCGGCTCTGTACTCCAAACAAATAAGCTGTCCGTCTATTATGGTAAACATCGGGCTGTAGATCAAGTGAGTCTGGCATTCCCTCAACAATCCGTCACTGCATTGATCGGTCCATCGGGATGTGGAAAATCAACGTTTTTGCGTTCTATTAATCGCATGAATGAGGGCATTGATGATTGCTGTACAGAAGGGGAAATTTATTATAAAGGCGCAGAACTTCATTCTCCATATGTCAACTTACTTGAAGTCCGCAAACAGATTGGCATGGTATTTCAGCGGCCGGTACCGTTCGCCAAATCCATATTTAAGAATGTGGCATCTGGACCTATGCGGCATGGTGTGAAAAAACAGACGGAACTGCAGGAGATTGTGGAAGACAGTTTGAAGAAAGCCGCTCTATGGGATGAAGTGAAAGATCATTTACATACATCCGCCTTGCGTTTATCAGGCGGTCAGCAACAGCGCCTTTGTATCGCAAGAGCGCTTGCAATGAAACCGAGCGTATTATTATTGGACGAACCTGCGTCCGCACTCGATCCAGTATCTACAGCGAAAATTGAGGAATTGATATCCCAATTGAAAAATGACTATACAATAATCATCGTGACGCATAATATGCAGCAGGCAGCAAGGATTTCGGATGAAACGGCGTTCTTTTATATGGGGCGTGTGATTGAACATGGACAGACCGAACAGATATTCAATCATCCGCGTTATGAACAAACCTCCCATTATATAAATGGACGAATCGGATAGGAGAGAGCGATGATGAAGCAAACGAAAACGATGAAGCGGTCAGTGATTCAAACGGAAGATCTGCAATTCTACTATGATTCCCATCATGCATTGAAAAATATTAACCTTCAGTTTGAAGAGAAACAAATCACAGCGCTCATTGGACCGTCTGGCTGCGGCAAATCGACCTTTTTACGGATCATCAACCGCATGAATGACCTAATTCCCGGAGTACGGGCAGAAGGAGCTGTTTGGATCGGAAAGGAAAATATATTGGATTCTTCTATTGATCCCGTGGAGCTGCGTAAGAAAGTAGGGATGGTCTTCCAGCATGCTTCCGTATTTCCGCTTTCGATTTATGAAAACATTGCCTACGGACCGCGAATTCAAGGTGAGAACAATAAAAAAGTGTTGGATGAGATGGTAGAAACGAATCTGCGTGCTGCAGCTCTATGGGATGAAGTGAAAGATCAGCTGGATAAACCTGCCGGAGGTCTATCAGGCGGACAGCAGCAGCGGCTGACCATTGCAAGAACACTTGCGACGAAACCCGAAATATTATTGATGGATGAACCTACCTCTGCATTAGACCCAATCTCTACCGGAAAAGTTGAAGAGTTGATCAAAAATCTTAAAGAACAGTACACAATTATTATTGTCACGCATAATATGCAGCAGGCAGCCAGAATTTCTGATTTCACCGCATTTTTCCTTAACGGAGAAGTAAAAGAATATGGTCCAACAGCTGCTTTTTTTACTTCACCGGCATTCCCTGAAACGAAAGATTATATTGCAGGGAAGTTTGGGTGAGCGGGTGTTAACAATACGATTCACTTAAAAACACAAGAAAAAGGATGCCCTTGAAGTATGATGTACACTTCAAAGAGCATCCTCTTGTTTTATTGTGAAATGGTTTCATTTTCACGCAACGCTTCAATTTTAGGAAGACGTTCATCATACTCAGCAACTGTCATATCGTGCTCAACGAAATAGCGGTTGCGGGGATGGGTGCGGCAATCGTCTGAACAGCTGCGCATATAGAGGTGCTCGTTCTCTTCAGAACATAAGATCTTCGCATTGCACTCCGGATTCGCGCAGTTTACATAACGCTCACAAGGTGTGCCGTCGAAATGATCACGGCCTACGATTACATGCTCCACCTGATTGATGGGAACCGCGATGCGCTCATCAAACACGTAGCACTGGCCATCCCATAACTGACCTTTTGCTTTTGGATCTTTACCGTACGAAACAATTCCGCCGTGTAAATGTGCCACATCTTCAAAACCTTCGCGCTTCAGCCAGCCTGTGAATTTTTCACAGCGAATACCGCCTGTGCAGTAAGCCAAAATTTTCTTGCCTTCGAGCTTATCTTTGTTTTCAGTTACCCATTGCGGAAGATCACGGAAGTTTTCAATATCCGGACGAATTGCCCCCCGGAAATGTCCTAAATCATATTCATAATCATTCCGTGCGTCTAATATGACAGTATTCTCCTCTTGCATTTGCTGTAAAAACTGTTCAGGCTCCAAATATTCGCCCGTCAGTTCCAAAGGATTCACGTCTTCAGCCAGGCTGAGGTTGACGATTTCCGGACGGTGACGAACGTGCATTTTTTTGAAGGCATGTCCATCTGTTTCGTCAATCTTAAACCAAATGTCAGCGAAGCGGGGATCTGCTTTCATATGTTCCATGTAGGCATCAGTTTGTTCAATCGTACCTGAACAAGTTCCGTTAATACCTTCTTCTCCCACAAGAATTCGTCCTTTTAATCCTGTTTCTTTACAAAATGCCAAGTGTGAAGCTGCGAACTCTTCGGGCTCCTCAATCGTGACATATTTGTAAAACAATAATACTCGATAGTTCTTCTGTTCCATGTAAATTACCGCCTTCTGTTTAATCTTTGCAGTAGACAACAGCCGAGATCGGTGTGTACAAAAGGAAAATGATTCCCTTCAGCTCGAAGTTGCAAAATTCGGGCCCAAAATAGTATAGCATATTTTCATTTTCCAGAAAAGGATAACTGTGCTGTATTGATTCATCTTAAAGAAAAAAAGAAGAAGGAAGAATTGGCCATATTGTTGTGAAAGCTTGATTTTGTTGTATACTAGTAGATAGAAAAATGTCCATTGTTTGGGAAGCCATGCATTGTATGGATAGATATGCACCATAAAAACTGCATATCATAAACAAGGCAAAAGGACATAAGAATGGTAAAACGTGCAGAGCTTATTCGAGCGGTGTGCACTAAAGGAGTCTTTCCATGAACGTTAAAGATAAAAAACGCCGTTCACAATGGATTGATCGCGCATTGTTAATTACAATCATCACGATGACCGCGGTCACTCTATTCTTAATCGTGAACGTCATGAAAAATAATGCAAGTACCGAAACTGAGCAGCACGCAACAGAGGAAATCATACCTGCACCAACACAGGAAGTGTCAGTGGAATCCAGTACATCTGCATTTCCTGGCATTAAAATCGTAACCGAAAAACAAAATGATTCAGCAGGTCCGTTTATTATCGAATATCCTGAGACAGAGTATGAAACATTCAATAAGCGTGTAATGGATCATATTGAAAAAGTAAAAACGCGTTATTCGGACGAAGTGCAGAACAGCGAACACAAAGTCACTAAATTGGCTGTTTCTTTTGAGACACTTCAGCATCTGTCCGGAAATTATTCATTTGTCATGCAGGCCACCACCTATTTTGCAGACAAAGAAAGCCATACAGAGATCAAAACATTCCACATTAATCCGGAAACAGGGAAGGAACTAATGATGCGTGATATAGCGGATCAGAACTTGGAGAAATTGAAGCGGATAGCCCATGTAGTGCGCGAAGAAATTTATCACAGTCCTGCACTTAAAGACGATTTGATAAGAGACAGTGTATGGCAGCCAACTGAACCGATGTGGGTAAACTATCGTAATTTTGCTTTAACAGATGATGCATTGGTAGTGTATTTCGGAACGGGTGAATTCACGAAAAGACAGGCGGGGCCTGCGACAGTGGAAATTCCGCTTGAAAAATTAAACCCATTTTTAGCGAAAGAGTTCCAAGTATCTTCAACGCAAGAGAACAAAGATAAAAAGATTGCTTTGACGTTTGACGATGGCCCAGATCCAAACTATACAATGAAAATCTTGAATATACTCGAAAAATATGATGCTAAAGCAACTTTCTTCATGCTCGGTAATCGTGTTAATCTATATCCGTCCATTGCGAAAGAAGTAGCTGATGCAGGCCATGAAATCGGTAACCACTCTTGGAACCATCCATCATTGACTGACGTTACGGATGATGAATTACAATCGGAAGTTCATGATACATCAGAGATAATATGGGAAGTGATAGGAAAACCTGCCACGGTTTTCAGACCGCCTTATGGCGCAGTCGATAATCGGGTGAGAGAGAGCACAAAATTGCCTGTCGTCTTATGGAATCTCGATACACTGGATTGGGATCACCATGACCCCGAATTAATGCTTGAACACGTCCAAAAGGACAGCAGAAACGGCAGTATCATCTTAATGCATGACATTCATAAGTCAACAGCGGATGGTCTGGAAGCTATACTTGAATCATTGAAATCACAGGGATATAAATTTGTGACGGTATCTGAATTAGAGAGTTATTAAAGTGAAGTTGTTTCATTGTTTCAGCGAACAATGGAACAACTTTTGTTTTGCGCAGTCCTATTTATATGGAGCTGTTCATATACTGTTCAAACAGATGGAGCAAGCAGTAAAAGGAAAGGTTATACACTGTCAGCAGCAGAGGGCAGCGTGATATACTATACGGAATGAAATCATTGGAGGAACAACAGGCATGGAATGGAGAAATTTATATCGCGGTTTTTTAATGGGAATCAGTGATCTGATCCCGGGCGTAAGTGGCGGAACAATTGCTTTTATTTTAGGGATATACGATCAGCTGCTCAGTTCAATCAGCGGATTTTTCAGTAAAGACTGGAAGAAACACATTGGCTTCCTTATTCCCTTGGCGATCGGGATGGGGGCAACGATTATTTTATTCAGTAAAGTCATTTCGTATTTGCTGAAGCATTATCATGAACCTACACAATTTTTCTTTTTAGGATTAATTATCGGTGTGATTCCGTTTGTATCCAAACAGGCAGGATTAAGGACGAACTTTGCATTTCGTCATTTTGTGCTGATTCTCATAGTGGCGGCTGCTTTAGCTTCGACTGTTTTCATTAAGCCGGCTGACCCGCTTACGATCACGCATCTGACGGCTAAAACAGCTGTTATCTTATTCTTTTCCGGATGGGCCGGCAGTATGGCAATGCTGCTGCCGGGTGTCAGCGGGTCATTTGTATTGCTGCTGCTAGGGGTGTATACAACTGTCATCACCGCTATTTCTAACTTTAATATCCCCATTATTATCGCAACAGGTGCAGGAATTGCAGTTGGTTTTGTAGTCAGCAGTAAAGTGATCCGCTATTTGCTGTCACATTTCCGTACGGGAATGTTTGCCGTCATCATCGGGCTGATTCTTGGTTCCGTTTTCGTTATTTTTCCTGGAATCCCGGAAAGCGGCACGCCGTATGTAATGAGTATTATCGCGATTATTTTAGGATTGATCATTGCCAACATATTGAATGCCGTTGGGGATCAGGCATAACGAAAAAGCCGCTTGGGAAATTTTCCAAGCGGCTTTTGAGTTTATTCGATAATGGTCGTTGTATTTTCAATATCTACTTCTTCCATCGGGATATCCAGTGCTTTCGCTACGCCTTCACCGTATTTTGGATCAGCAAGGTAGCAGTGGCGGATATGTTTGATTTTGATTTCTCTTGGTGCATCGCCCATATTACGTGCCGTATTATCAAACAGACGCTGCTGTTCATCACTGCTGAGTATATTGAACAGTTTACCCGGCTGTGTAAAGTAATCATCATCGTCTTCACGGAAGTTCCAGTTGTCCGCGTCGCCGTGTATTTTTAGTGGCGGCTCTTTGAAGTCTGGCTGTTCCTGCCATTCGCCGTAGCTGTTTGGCTCGTAGTGTGTCGTAGCGCCCAAATTGCCGTCTACACGCATTGCGCCGTCACGGTGGAAACTATGGAACGGACATTTTGGTGCGTTGACCGGAATTTGGTGATGATTGACGCCTAAACGATAACGCTGTGCATCACCGTAAGAGAATAAACGTCCTTGCAGCATTTTGTCAGGAGAGAATCCGATCCCCGGTACGATAGCTGCCGGCGTGAATGCGGCCTGCTCCACTTCTGCAAAATAGTTTTCAGGATTGCGGTTTAATTCAAATTCGCCGACTTCAATTAATGGGAAATCTTTTTTATACCAGACTTTTGTTAAATCAAATGGATTATACGGCATTTCCATCGCCTGTTCTTCTGTCATTACCTGGATATACATTTTCCATTTAGGGAAATTGCCATCATCGATATTCGACAGAAGATCGCGCTGTGAACTTTCACGGTCTGTCGCAATCGTTGCTGCAGATTCTTCATCTGTTAAATTATGAATCCCTTGTTGGGAACGGAAGTGAAACTTGACCCAGTGACGTTCATTATTTTCATTGATCATACTGAACGTATGGCTGCCGAAACCATGCATTTCGCGGTAAGATCTTGGAATACCGCGGTCACTCATCAGAATCGTGATTTGGTGAAGTGCTTCAGGAAGAGATGTCCAGAAATCCCAGTTGTTTTTCGGGCTCCGCAAGTTTGTGCGGGGATCTCGTTTTACTGCGTGATTCAAGTCAGGGAACTGGAGCGGATCACGGAAGAAGAATACAGGTGTGTTGTTGCCGACTAAATCCCAGTTACCTTCCTCAGTATAGAATTTTAAAGCAAATCCGCGGATATCACGTTCTGCATCAGCAGCGCCGCGTTCGCCGGCAACTGTGGAGAATCGTGCAAACATCTCGGTCTTTTTGCCAATCTCTGAAAATAGCTTTGCTTTCGTATACTTCGTAATATCATGCGTAACAGTGAATGTGCCGTAAGCACCTGAACCTTTTGCGTGCATTCTGCGTTCAGGAATAACTTCACGGTCAAAATGTGCCAACTTTTCCAGCAGCCACACGTCTTGCAGCAGCAAAGGACCTCTTGGACCGGCAGACATAGAGTTTTGATTATCAACTACAGGAGCACCGGCAGCGGTTGTTAATTTTCTCTTTTGAGAATTGTTCTCATTAATAGTCATTGAAAATTCCTCCTTCTTCGTTCGATTGTTAACTACAAATACAATTATACCAGACGCTAACAGAAATTAAAAGTGTTATTTATAATGATTATTAAATAGTAATTAATACATTTAAATAAAGTTTATTAATTACTGTAATCATATCGTAATTTGTCGAAGTGGATTTGTCTAGAAATAGGTTCTGCATCGCGCTAAAATATAAAAATCATGTATAATAATGATAGAATTTGTTTTACCGGAAAGGATATCAATCAATGAGAGTTATGAAAAAATGGTTTTTATATGCAGCTGTACTTACTTGTCTGTCGCTGGCATTGGCTGCGTGTAATAAGGATGAAGAAACACCAGCGCCAGAAAAGTCGCAGGATAAAGTGCAGGAAATGCCTGAAGAAGAATCCGTGCAAATTCCTTCCGTTACAGATGAAGTGCTGTATCAGAAGGCAGTGGAAAATCTCAAGGCAAAAGGGTTTACTGTCGGCGAACCTGAAGAAGCAGCAATTGATATGTTTCGTGCGGAAAGCGGCATGGCGTTAACTATAAACGGGGAACCTTTACTTCCGCTGCACTTGTACAAACTGGACGCGTCTGATCAGCGTCTTCAGGAACTGGATGAGACTGGTGAACTTACGGTTTATGTCGGCAGTAAAGTTGAAAAGCTTGCTGTAAAAAGAATAGATCACTTCATTATATATCTTCATAAAGCACATCCTGATTATGTGGAGATTATGAAAGTGATCGATGAAATCTAAATGCTTCGGCCTGCTTCTGTTTACTAGAAGCAGGCCGTTTATTTGTTTTGCGTTCTTTTTCTGCCTTATGTGAAAGACATGCGACTTC
This sequence comes from Sporosarcina sp. P37, assembly GCF_002109365.1. NCBI lineage: Bacteria > Bacillati > Bacillota > Bacilli > Caryophanales > Caryophanaceae > Sporosarcina > Sporosarcina sp. P37. The sequence continues at coordinate 497,383 of NZ_CP015349.1, read as the reverse complement.
TAGTAATGATAGGGCGGGCGGTCAGCATGGTCCTTCTCCTCACACATCTTCTCCAAAACCTTCCGGCAAAAATACTCTGTAAACGTAAGAACTTCACACTATATGATTTGCAAACTCTGAAAATCACCCATACCCCCTAGCCGCACCTAAAAGAAGAGTAGCCTGACAGCGAGAAAGCGCCAGTACATGGCTGCATAATTCCCCCCAATACCCAACAAAATCCAGCCAATTTGTATTTTCTGAGCATTGTTACAAAGCCGCCATAACTTATAGACAATTTTGACATAAGTTCGCAGGTTTGTAACAGGAATATCGTACATAGTTCACGAACTATTTTTTGCTGTGCGCTATCCTAGATGTAGAAGCAAAGATCGAAAGGAGATCATCAAAAATGCTGGAAGAAGTCTTATTAGCTAGAATCCAATTCGCATCTACCACCTTATTTCATTTCATTTTTGTTCCGCTGTCGATCGGATTGGCATTGATCATTGCAATTATGCAGACGATGTATGTCGTCAAAAAAGATGAAATGTACCTTAAAATGACGAAATTCTGGAGTGTGTTCTTTCTTATTAACTTCGCAATTGGCGTAGTGACCGGTATTATTCAAGAGTTTCAATTCGGAATGAACTGGTCAGCTTACTCCAGATTCGTAGGGGATATATTTGGCGCCCCTTTGGCTGTGGAAGCGTTGCTTGCGTTTTTCCTCGAATCTACGTTTATCGGAATCTGGATTTTCGGATGGAATAAACTGCCGAAAAAACTGCACTTAGCCTGTATATGGTTAGTCTCTATCGGAACGATAATGTCTGCATTTTGGATATTGGCTGCCAACTCCTTCATGCAAAATCCGACAGGCTATGTGTTACAAAAGGGCCGTGCCGAAATGAATGACTTTATAGCAGTTCTGACAAATGAAAAGCTATGGGTTGCATTCCCGCACACTGTGTTCGGAAGTTTCGCAACGGGCGCATTTTTCGTAGTGGGTGTCAGCGCTTGGTATTTGATTAAGAAACGAAAAGTTGAATTCTTTAAGAAGTCCCTGGCGATTTCATTGGTTGTCGGTATGCTGTCAGGGTTAGGAATTGCATTTTCAGGTCACTCCCAAGCTCAATACTTAATGCACGAACAGCCAATGAAAATGGCGGCGGCAGAAGGGCTGTGGGAAGACAGCGGTGATCCGGCTGCCTGGACACTGTTTGCGAAGATTGACGTGGAAAATCGTGAAACAACAGGGCGTATCGATATTCCTTACATGCTGAGCTATTTAACATACAGCGAGTTCAAAGGGAAAGTACAGGGGATGAACGCGCTTGAACAGCAAATGATAGAAAAACACGGGGAAGGCAGTTATATACCGCCAGTTAAAACAACATTCTGGAGTTTCCGCATCATGGTGGTAACAGGCGGCACATTGCTTGGGCTGGCAGCGCTCGGTCTGCTGCTTATGTACCGCAAGAAAATCACAGAATCCGTTTGGTTCCTCCGTCTCCTGATAGCCGGAATCTTCCTGCCGTTCATCGGGAATTCATTCGGATGGATTATGTCGGAAATGGGACGTCAGCCTTGGGTGGTAAACGGTTTGATGAAGACAGCAGACGGCATATCGCCGAACGTATCGGCCGGTCAGATTCTGTTTTCACTTATTTCCTTCTCTGCGATTTATACGATCCTCGGTATTATCATGGTCGTATTGTTTGTGAAATTCATCCAGCGCGGTCCGGAAGAGCGGCCTGTAAAGGATGTATCGGCAACAGATCCGTTTGAAACAGGAGGTGCGGGACATGCCGTTAAGTGATATTTGGTTTATATTAATCGCAGTCCTATTTACGGGATTCATCTTTCTGGAAGGCTTCGACTTTGGTGTCGGAATGAGCACGAAGTTTTTAGCAAGAAATGATTTGGAAAAACGGGTCATCATCAATACGATCGGACCTGTTTGGGATGCCAATGAAGTATGGCTGATAACTGCGGGCGGTGCGATGTTTGCCGCATTCCCGCACTGGTATGCGACGGTGTTCAGCGGATATTATCTGCCGTTTGTCGTGCTGCTGCTGGCGTTCATCATCAGAGGGGGGGCATTTGAATTTCGCGGGAAAGGTGACTCGGAAACATGGGTTAAGACGTGGGATTGGGCGATTTTCATCGGAAGCATCTTGCCGCCATTTTTGTTTGGTGTATTTTTCACCAGTTTAATTCAAGGTCTGCCGATTGACGCGGATATGAATATGTACGCAGGCTTTACTGATTTCGTCAATGTATATACAGTAATCGGCGGCCTGGCGTTCGTCGTGTTAACGTACTTGCATGGTCTGCTGTTCATCGGTCTGAAAACAGAAGGGGAGTTACGCAGCCGGGCAAATGCTGCTGCACGTAAAGTGTATGCTTTGGCAGGTAGTTTCCTCATCCTGTTTATGGTATTTACGTATGCGGATACAAATGCATTCGCAGATCACGGAGCTATTCTGGTTCCATTATACAGTTTGGCAATTGTGCTGTATGGTTTGCTATTCTTCTTCTTAAAGAAAAAGCGGGAAGGATTCAGCTTTACGATGACTGGGTTAGTGCTGATTATTATTATGGCAAGCTTTTTCATCGCTTTATTCCCAAATGTGATGATCAGTACTATAGATCCTGCATTTAATATGTCAATTGCCGATGCAGCTTCGGGTGATTATTCATTGAAAATCATGACGATCGTAGCATTTACTATGGTGCCAATCGTTTTGGCGTATACAATCTGGAGTTATTATGTGTTCCGTAAACGGTTGACAGGTGATAAGGAGCATCTAGAATACTAATGGATAAATACTTGCTTCAATACAAAGGAAGTAAACGAGTGATGGCATTGATTGGACTGCTTACTGCAGTTCAGTCAATCGCTATTGTTTTTCAGGCAATCTACTTAGCAAAAGCGATTACACAGTTGTTCCAAGGCGCAGACTGGAGTCAAGCACTTCGGTCATTTGTGGTTTTTATCGCAGCGAATAGTCTGCGTCATTTCTTCCAATGGGCAAAAGAACGAATGGCCTATCGCTTCGCGGATCAGACAGCAAAAGAATATGAACAGCAATTACTGAAGAAAATCTTTGATCTGGGGCCGCGGGCTGTCGGGAAATACGGTTCGGGCCATTTGGTGACACTTGGCCTGGAAGGGGTGCCGAAGTTCAGAAAGTACCTGGAATTGCTTATACCGCGCACGCTGTCGATGGCTATCGTGCCATTCGTCATTGTCCTGTATGTATTTACATTGGATATCATGTCCGCTGTTACACTGATTGTGGTCTTGCCGATTCTGATTGTATTTCTCATTTTGATCGGATTGGTTTCCCAAAAGAAAATCGATGAACAGATGAATACGTACCGATTATTGTCGCGGCATTTTGTGGACTCTCTGCGCGGGATTGTCACGTTGAAATATCTCGGCCGCAGCCGTGCCCATGAGCAATCTATAGCAACAGTCAGTGATAAATACCGGATCGCCACCAACCGTTCTTTGCGCTATGCGTTTCTGTCCTCGTTTTCACTTGACTTTTTTGCCAGTTTATCCGTGGCAGTGGTGGCGGTAGAGCTTGGATTACGCTTAATTAATGGACAGATGCTGCTGGAACCTTCGCTCGCTATATTAATTTTGGCGCCTGAATATTTCTCGCCTGTCCGGGAGCTCGGGAATGATTTCCACGCAACTGCGGACGGCAAGGATGCCAGTATGCAAATTCACAAAATACTGGAAGAACCATCGCCTGATCAGCCGGCAGTTGATTCACCGGCGGCAGCTTGGAATTCCGGCTCTACTTTGGAATTGCGAGGCGTTGAAGTCAAGACAGATGAGCAAACGATCTTTGAAGGGTTGAATCTGCAATTACATGGTTTCAGTAAAATAGGCGTCATCGGCCACTCGGGTGCAGGCAAGTCCACGCTGATCGATGTCTTGTCGGGCTTTACATTGCCGACTGACGGACACTGTGTGCTTGACGGGCAAAAGCTGCCGCATCTGGCCGCTGCCGGCTGGCAAAATCAAATTGCCTACATACCGCAGCATCCGACGATTTTCCCGGATACGGTACTGGAAAACATCCGATTTTACGAACCGGATGCGTCTGAAAGTGAAGTGCGCGAAGCTGCGGAACGGGTTGGATTGGATGAATTAATCAAGACATTCCCTGCTGGCTATGAAGAACGGATCGGCGCCGGTGGCCGTGTATTGAGCGGAGGAGAAGAGCAGCGGGTAGCCCTGGCACGCTCATTGCTTCAGCGCCGTCAAGTTTTATTATTTGATGAACCGACTGCCCATTTGGATATTGAAACGGAGCATGAATTAAAACAGATGATCATACCGCTGCTGGAAGATAAGCTGGTTGTCTTCGCCACGCACCGTATCCACTGGATGCAGGAAATGGATACAATTATCGTGCTGGACAGCGGCAAGGTAGTGGAAACAGGGACCCATGAAGAGCTGCTTCACTCAGATGGCGCCTACTGCCGTTTACTTGAAGCACGAGGGAGGGGGCACGCTGTATGAACTTGTACAAGCAATATATACTTCCTTATGCCCGGAAATATAATCGGACTGTCCTGTCGACCATACTGCTGGGAACGTTGACTATCCTTTCAGCTGCGATGCTGACGTTCACATCCGGTTATTTAATTTCACGCACATCTGAACGGCCCGAAACCATTTTGCTCGTCTATATTCCGGTCGTTGCGGTACGCACATTTGGGATATCGAGAGCCGTTCTGCGTTACGTAGAGCGTTTGCTTGGTCATAATGCCGTTTTGAAAATTATTGCAGATATGCGGGTCGGACTCTATCACGTGCTGGAGCCGCAGGCATTATTCATACGCTCACGTTTTCAGACAGGAGATCTGCTCGGAACACTGGCTGACGACATTGAACATTTACAGGACGTCTATATAAGGACGCTGTTTCCAACGGTCATCGGACTGTTTCTGTACAGTTTTTCTGTCATTGTCCTCGCGGTGTATGACTGGAAATTTGCGCTCTTGATGGCGGTGTTATTGGCTGTTGTGACGTTGGTTTATCCGATGGTCTCACTTTATATAATGAAGAAAAATCAGCAGCAGTCAAAAAAGTTGCACAGTCAGCTGTATAATACGCTGACAGAAGGCATTTTCGGTTTGCGCGACTGGATGATCAGCGGCCGGAAGGAGCAATTTCTTTCTTCATTTCAGCAAGAAAGTCACGCCAGCCATGAAATTGATAAAAAACTGGCTTACTGGCAGCAGTCCCGCACCTTGCAGCTGCAGCTCTTTTCTGGTCTGCTTGTAATCATCGTCGGTATGTGGGCAGGTCAGCAGGCAGCGGCAGGTTCGCTGATGCCAACGTATATCGCAGCATTCACATTGGTGACTTTGCCGATTTTGGAAGGGCTGCTGCCTGTTTCGCACGCTATTGAGCGGCTGCCGGCTTATGAAGCTTCTTTGCAGCGAATCGACAAGATTCATCAGTACCGCGCAGAACACGAGGAAAAGACGGCGGAATACAAAGCAAACGATCCCGTATATATTGAACTGGATCGTGTCAGTTACCGTTATGAAGGACAAGAGAACAACGCTGTGCAGAATCTCTCATTAACTGTACGGCCGGGTGAAAAAGTGGCGGTGCTTGGCAAGAGCGGGGCAGGTAAGTCCACGCTGATTCAATTATTGCTCGGTACGATTACTCCTTCAAGCGGTCAGGTCCGAGTGAATCATCAGCCGTCTGACCGGTATGGGGATACTATTTATGAGATCATGAGTGTATTGAATCAAAAGCCGTATCTCTTTGCCACGTCCGTTGAAAATAATGTAAAGCTCGGCAATGCGTCCGCCACAGCAGAAGACGTGGAGCGCGCTGCGGAGCAAGTAGGTTTATATGAATATCTCGAAACATTGCCTGAAGGTTTGAAGACGCAAATGGAGGAAACTGGCCAGCGTTTTTCAGGCGGTGAGCGCCAGCGAATCGCATTGGCAAGAATTTTATTGAAACAAACGCCTGTTGTGATTTTAGATGAACCGACTGTAGGGCTCGATCCGGTAACAGAGTATTCACTGGTTGAAACGCTCCATCAGTCACTGCAGAACAACACAGTGATCTGGATTACACACCATTTGATGGGGATGGAAAAAATGGATCGCATCATTTTTATGGATAATGGGGAAATCGTAATGGAGGGAACCCATGAAGAATTACTGGCTGAGAATGAGCGGTATCGTCAGCTGTACGCGTTGGATCAAGGAATGTAACTGTCTGAAAGGCGAAGAGGCTGGGACAAAACTAAAAATAAAGTCCGTTCCCCTGCGCTCCAAAAGGCACGCTTTCCGCGGGGCGCGCTTGAGCCTCCTCGTCGCTGGCGCTCCTGCGGGGTCTCAACATTCGCGCTAAATCCCGCAGGAGTCGGCCTTTTTCCGCTCCGGTCCACTCAAATGCTTTGCAAAGTATTTATTAAAAAATAGACATAAAAAAGCGTAAGGGAACTCCTTTACGCTTTTTTCATATTATGTCCCAGTATGTTTAATTTGTCATGATGGCAGGTGTGGAAGCCGGCATGCCTGTTTTACTTTTATTTAGAAAAAAGGAAACTTGATGAAATAGCCGAGCAATACGCAGGCTGTAGTAGAGACAATTACGCCTGGAATCGCAAACAATATATAGCGCCGGATGGTCATGCCGCTCATGCCTGAAACATAGCAGATCAGATGACGCATGCCGGGAAGAAAATAGCCGAATGTTACCGTCCACGAACCATATGTCATAAACCAGCGTTCGATTTTTTGCATGCGCATAGGTGTAAGGAATAAATAATTGCCGAAGCGATGAATCAGCGGCTTGCCAATTTTTCTTCCGAGCATATATGTGAACAAAGTACCGACCATGACGCCGGAAATTGTGAAAAGTATGGTAAACACAAACTGAAATGTACCTGCTGAGGCCAGATATCCGGCAAATGCGACAAGTAATTCATCGGGCATAGGCAAGCCGAAAATACCAAGCGCCAAAAAGAAAAATATAGAAAGATAGCCGTACTGCGCGATATATAGCTGCATGTGCTCCATATTCAAAACCTCATTTGCTTAAGATTGCCACTCTCCGATCTTATCACCAACTTGAACATCTGTAAAAGGCAATTCTATTGGTTTGAATGAGTTTTTCGGTTCGATAAATAAAATAACGGTCGATCCAAAGGCGAAATGACCGAAATCCTGTCCTTTTACGCAATCCGTTGCAGAATCTGCAATGCGTATACTATTCACATTCAATGCGCCCACTTTCACAATTGCAACTTTTCCAAAATCAGTCGAAAGTTCAGAAATGATCCGGTGATTGGAAGAAAACAAATCGCTCTTCAAACGGATCCCTAGGTCGTTGACAGGATAAGAAGTGGAACCAAGCGCATAGCGGTTCGTTAATGTTCCTGAAACGGGGTAGTGAAAGTGATGATAATGCATAGGGGAAAGGTAAAATAAATAATAATAACCGTTTACGTAGGGCGCAGCTTTTTCCGGAGTGCCAAGCAGTGAAGTCAAACTATAAGTCTTGCCTTTTACGGTGAATTTCTGATGCTCATCTATTATTCCGGCATCGCTTAATACACCGTCTACCGGTGAAGTTAATACATTTGCACTTGTTTCGACAGGACGGCTCCCCGCTTTTAATGAACGGGTAAAGAATTCATTCAAACTATTGTAGTGACTGATCGGGTATTCTGCTTCCTGCAGTTGAATACGATAGAAGGACGCAAAGGGTTTGATTAACGGTTTACTGGCACGTGATGTGGTCAGCCGTTTCAATAAGGAAGAACAGATCGGTGAACCGGTCAATTCAACAAATGATCTAAAAATACGTGTTTTCATCTTTTCTTCCTTCCGCTTTAAGACTATAATAGAATAATACATGAGGGGGCCATAATTTGTTTTCATTCAGATATTTTGATTATACTAAACTGAAATTACAATTGGCGAATATTATTACAGTCTTTAATTTAAGTTTGGGGATTATCGCGATCATGCTCGTGTTCAAGGGACACGGCCATATGAGTTTAATGTTTATTTTTTTCGCGGCGTTATTTGATCGTTTTGACGGTATGGTTGCGAGACATTATGACGCGGAATCAGCGTTCGGTAAAGAGCTCGACTCGCTCAGCGATCTAATATCATTTGGTGCAGCGCCTGCTATATTACTTTATGATACCGCGCTGTCGGATACGATGTGGATCGGCGTGTCCGCTGTAATATTTTATATTGTAGCAGGTGCTGTCCGTTTAGCCCGTTATAATGTAGAAGAATTTGATGGCACGTTCTATGGTTTGCCGATTACCGCTGCAGGTGTGCTGCTGACACTGAGCTATTTTGCTGCGCCGTATATTATTGCACCGTATTTTGTGATCTATATGTGTGTTCTTGCATGGCTGATGATCAGTCATATTCGTATAGCAAAAGTATGAAGAATGTCTTGCAGTGAAGTTTTCTGCGGGGCTTTTTTTCATTGTAGGAAACTATCACTGTTTCACGAATTCTGTTATGCTTAAGAAAAACAACAAGGAGTGGTCAGTATGTCAGGACCAGCATTAAGACAGCTTCATTCACATAAAGCGATCCATGAAGGCGGTCTGTCCGGCGCCGTGATGAAAACAGAAGATTTGGTTGCGTGTTTAGAACAGGGTGAAACAGACATGATTCTGCAGGCATGTGATCATTTACTGGATTATTGGAAAACACGAGTCATCAGTCATGCAGACGCAGAGGAAGAAGGCTTTTACAAGCAAGTGTTAGAAGAAAAACCTGAACTGGAGAAGGAAATCATCCAGCTGACACGTGATCATGATGTAATGCGGTTACTGGTTCAGGATATTGAAGAATTGCGTGAAGAAGATCCGAAAGTAACCCCGGAAATTATGCAGAAGTTTTATGGGCTCATTGTTGTGAATGAATTACACAGCCGGGAAGAAGAACGATTATTATTCCAATCTTAAAAAACAAAACTAACGAAAGGCGGTGGCGGTCATTCAAAACCCGTTGGACATTTTGGATAAGTATTTTGGCTATTCAGCGTTTCGGGAAGGGCAGCAGCGTGTAATCGATCAGGTGCTGCAGGGGGATGATACTCTGTGTGTGATGCCGACCGGCGGCGGTAAATCCGTCTGTTATCAAGTGCCGGCGCTGGCGATGGAAGGAACGGTCCTGGTCATTTCGCCTTTAATTTCATTAATGAAGGATCAGGTGGATGCATTGCACCAGCTCGGTATTCCTGCGGCTTATATTAACAGTACGCTGTCATCTGAAGAGTATTTCGGTACGATGGACAATGCACTGGAAGGGAAGTACAAGCTGTTGTATGTAGCGCCCGAGCGGCTGGATTCAGAATCATTCCTGAATCAATTACAGCGAATGACGATTCCGTTGATTGCGATTGACGAAGCGCACTGTATTTCGCAATGGGGCCATGATTTCCGGCCGAGCTACCGTAATATCCACCGTATTTTAGATTACTTAGACAAACGGCCGATCATCCTTGCACTGACGGCAACAGCCACACCTGAAGTTCAGGATGACATTTGCCAGCAGCTGCATATCCCGCCTGTCAGCCGCGTCGTGACAGGATTTGAACGTGACAATCTGGTGTTTTCTGTTGTCAAAGCGCAGGACCGCAATCAATTCGTGAAAGACTATGTAAAGAAAAACAGCAATGAATCCGGAATTATTTACGCAGCTACCCGTAAAGCGGTGGAACAAGTGTATTTGATGCTGAAGAAAAGCGGTATACCAGCCGCGAAGTATCATGCGGGATTACCCGATTACGAACGCCAGCAGCAGCAGGACCGTTTTATTATGGAAGATGCGCGTGTAATGGTTGCGACGAACGCATTTGGAATGGGAATTGATAAATCCAATATCCGTTACGTCATCCATTATCAGATGCCTAAAAATATGGAAAGTTATTATCAAGAGGCCGGAAGAGCGGGGCGTGACGGACTGGACAGTGACTGTTACCTGCTGTTTTCTTCACAGGATGTATTGACACAGCGTTTCCTCATCGAACAGTCTCCCGATCCTTCGCGTATATCCAATGAAATCAAAAAGATGCAAGTGATGGTTGATTACTGCCACACAGAAGGCTGTCTGCAAAAGCATATTATTACGTATTTTGGTGAGCATGACGCGAAAGAATGCTGCCGCTGCGGAAATTGCACCGATACACGCGAGCAGTTTGATGTGACCGTGGATACGCAAAAAGTGCTTTCCTGTGTCATCCGGATGGGACAGCGTTTCGGTAAAACCATGGTAGCACAGGTTCTCACCGGCTCAAAAAATAAAAAATTGCTGGAATTTAACTTTGATCAGCTTTCGACTTACGGGCTGATGAAAGGGCGCAATGCAAAAGACGTGGCAGATTTTATCGAATTTTTAATATCTGAGAACTATCTGCAAGTCGAAAGCGGACCGTTCCCTACAATATACGTCGGTGAGGATGGAAAAGACGTCCTGCTTGGTAAAGTGAAAGTCTGGCGCAAAGGTGAAATGGTCACTACTGTCGTCGCGAAAGACGATCCGATATTCAATGAATTACGGGCAATGCGCCTAAAATTAGCGCAAGAAGCCGGAGTGCCGCCGTTTGTCATTTTCTCGGACAAGACATTGCGGGACATGGTGGCAAAAATGCCGCTGTCCAATGATGAACTGCTGACTGTTCAAGGTGTAGGAGAAACTAAGCTTGAGCGTTATGGTGAAGCATTTCTGAATATTATTCAGTCATTTTCTGCACAGCAGGCATAAAAGAGCCGATTTCATCACACAGGATGAAATCGGCTCTTTTTTATCGTATATTATGAAACAGAACGCGTGGGTCCTGCTGGGCGTGTATCTTTCCGAAGCCCAATTATTGTAAAAAGTGCCGCGATCAATAAAATTGCACTCGCCAGCATAAAGGCATGATGGAATTCCAGATCCAGAACGCCAATGGCACTTGATCCAATTACAACCCCAAATGAGAAGAACGCATAGAAAAAACCGTAAGCTTTCCCTCTTGTTTCAGGTTCTGTCGAATCAATAAGCAGCGAGTTAATGGAAGGAAATATTAAAGCAAACCCAATTCCATAGACAATCATTGCGAGCATCATCATCGATAACTCATCTACCTGTGACAGGAACAGCATACTGCCGCTCATCAGCAGCAGACCGAGCGCTAGTGTCAGCATCGGACGGGCGAAGTCAAATATCCGGTTGACGGGCAGGACGAAGATAAGCACAGCCACCAGACCGAAGACGCTTAAGAGCATGCCCGTCGTTTTTGCGTCAAACTGCAGATGCTCTACTTTGAGCGGAAGCACCAGCGCCAATACTCCCTGAGAGAACATCAGGAAAAACGCGCCGAGAAACGCGCGGATAATTCCGGGATGACGGAAGAATGCAAGTGGATTTGCCGCTTTTTGTTCAGCTGTTTTGACTTTTCTTACGTAGGTGAATGTGCGTAAAAACAAAATAGCTCCAACTGTCAGCACTAGCATGAAGACCCCGTTAATCGCCATGATCGTCACGACACTCGTTTTAACAGAAACAATCCCGCTGTATGCAGGACCGAAAATAGCAGCCAGTCCGACAAATGCGCCTGAAACTGCAGCGCTCCGTCCGCGTTTGGAACGTTCAGAACCATTCGCAAGAAACGTAAACGCAGCAGGTACGATCAATCCTTCTGTCAAACCGTGTAAAAAGCGAATCCCGATCAATGAAGCTGAACCTGAAATCAGCCCGTACGCAAACAGTGACAGGGCGGAAGTGAACAGGCCGAATAAAAGAATGTAAAATGGCCCTTTCCGGTCTGTCAGAATGCCGGAAATGATATTGCCGAAAATATTTGCGAATGAATAAATACCGACGGACAGCCCGACAATGAAAGCGGAGGACCCGAGTCCGGTTGCAAACGGACTAATGACAGGCAACTGGGAAAATAAATCAAAAAACGAGAAGAAAACAATCAAATAGACAAAGAAACGCATAAAGGATCCCTACTTTACAAATAATTCAACTGCTTTCTATTTTACCATGAATATTTACGAATTGTACGGAACTGCTCAGAGAGAAATGTTCGCAATCTGAGAGTCTACACGGTAAAATGAGAATCGGATATAAAAAGCAAAAGGGGATGAGCCATCTTGACAAAAGAAATTCGGGTAGGAATCGCAGGATACGGAAATTTAGGACGCGGAGTAGAATCCGCCATCAGCCAAAACGAAGATATGAAACTGGTCGGTGTATTCACACGCAGAGAGCCGCAAGACGTGCAATTACTTTCGGAGCAAGTGCCTGTTCATAAGCTGGACGACATCGAATCATTTAAAGATGAAATAGATGTGTTGATTTTATGCGGCGGATCGAAAAATGATCTTCCTGAACAAGGACCGGCACTGGCAAAGCACTTTACGACAGTGGACAGCTACGACACGCACGCTAAAATACCTGAATATTTCGCCGCAGTAGACGAAGCGGCACAGACAGCAGGGACAACAGCGATCATTTCTGTCGGCTGGGATCCTGGTTTATTTTCAATCAATCGTCTGATGGGCGAATCCATTTTGCCTGAAGGGGAAACATATACGTTCTGGGGTAAAGGACTGAGTCAGGGACACTCTGACGCTGTGCGGCGTGTGGACGGCGTAAAAGCGGGCGTGCAATACACATTGCCGTCAGAAAAAGCGATAAACCGTGTACGCAATGGAGAGCATCCGGAACTTTCAACAAAAGACAAACATACCCGCGAATGTTACGTAGTCCTTGAAGAAGGTGCGAGTGAAGATCAGGTTCGTGAAACGATCGTCACAATGCCGGATTACTTTGCGGACTATGATACCACAGTGCATTTCATTACAGAAGAAGAGCTGCGCCGGGATCATGCGAAAATGCCTCACGGCGGATTTGTAATCCGCAGCGGGAATACAGGAAAGCATACCGATCAGGTGATCGAATTTTCACTAAAACTGGACAGCAATCCGGAATTCACGTCCAGCGTCCTTGTCGCTTATGCAAGAGCTGCCTATAAGCTGCAGCAAAAAGGCGATACTGGCGCGAAAACAGTCTACGATATTGCACCTGGACTGCTGTCGCCCAAATCACCGGCTGACATTCGTAAAGAATTGCTGTAAAACACAATGGTTACGTTGAAATGCAGAATGAGGAGGCGGAATTTTTATGAAACTGGATGAAACATTGGAAATGCTGAAGGAATTAACGGACGCACGGGGAATCCCGGGCAATGAACGTGAAGCGCGTGATGTTATGACAAAGCACATCAAACCATACGCAGATGAAATAGATCACGACGGACTCGGCTCACTGATTGCCAGCAAAAATGGCGACGAAAACGGACCAAAGATTATGATTGCCGGTCACTTGGACGAAGTCGGCTTCATGCTGACACGAATAGATGACAAGGGCTTCATTTACTTCCAGACCGTGGGCGGCTGGTGGTCACAGGTCATGCTTGCGCAGCGCGTGTCCATCGTTACACGTTCAGGTGAGACGATTACAGGAGTCATCGGTTCAAAGCCGCCGCATATCCTGACATCGGAAGCGCGCAAAAAGCCTGTCGATATAAAAGATATGTTCATCGACGCAGGCGCTCAGTCAAAAGAAGAAGTGCTTTCATGGGGCGTTGCGCCGGGTGATATGATTGTGCCGTATTTCGAATTCACCGTGATGAAGAACGAAAATTATCTGCTGGCAAAAGCATGGGATAACCGTATTGGCTGTGCCATTGCAATTGAAGTAATGAAGCGGCTGAAAGAGGAAAAACACCCGAACCGCCTGTACAGTGTAGGAGCAATTCAGGAAGAAGTCGGCCTGCGCGGTGCAAAAACAGCTACGAATAAAATTCAGCCGGATATCGGTTTTGCGGTGGATGTCGGCATTGCAGGAGATACACCGGGCGTCACGGCTAAAGAATCAGTCGGAACAATGGGGGAAGGACCGCAAATCCTGCTATACGATGCATCGATGGTGTCGCATAGAGGATTGCGCAATTTTGTTGTAGACACAGCCGAAGAGCTGAACATCCCTTATCAATTCGCAACGATGTCAGGCGGAGGAACGGATGCGGGATCCATTCACTTAAGCGGAACGGGAATTCCCACACTCGCTATCTGTATTCCGACTCGCTACATTCACAGCCACGCGGCGATGCTTCACCGGGAGGACTTCGAGAATACAGTCAAACTGCTTGTCGAAATCGTAAAGCGCCTGGATGCGGACACTGTAAAAACGATCACATTTGAATAAAATTTATTCCTTGCAGCGGTGCTTGACAGGCATCGCTGTTTTTTTAATGTAATAATGCAAAAAGTTATAAAAATTCATTTGACTTCATAAATATACATATGTATACTAATGCATACATACTTTAAATGGATGGCAGGGGAATATAAAATGGTAGAGACTAATCAAGCAAATACGTTACTAGAAAAAGACAGCTTAAAAGGACGCGACTTTTTAACTTTACTGGATTATTCAAGTGAAGAAATCGCATATTTGCTGCAACTGGCTTATGATATGAAACAAGATACACTGGCTGGGAAAACTTCAGATATTTTAGCAGGCAAAACATTAGGAATGATTTTCGAGAAAAATTCGACCCGTACACGAATTTCATTTGAAGTAGGAATGATTCAATTAGGCGGGCACGGTCTGTTTATGAATGCGCGTGACCTGCAGATCGGGCGCGGCGAATCTGTTTCAGATACAGGAAAAGTTTTTTCTGAGTTCCTGGACGGCGTTATGATCCGTGCGAAGTCACATAAAATGGTGGAAGAGCTGGCGGAACATACTTCCGTGCCGGTGATTAATGGATTGACGGATATTTTCCACCCTTGTCAGGCGATGGCAGATCTGCTGACGATTAAAGAAGTGAAAGGCGATCTGAAAGGTTTGAAACTTTCTTATATTGGAGACGGCAACAATGTTGCGCATTCATTAGTTATTGCGGGCGCGCACATGGGCATGCACGTTTCTGTCGCTACACCAAAAGGGTATGAATACAATGCGGACTTGCTTGAAAAAGCGAAGAACATCGCGGATTCAACTGGCGGAAGTGTGACAACAACATATGATCCTGTGGAATCTGCCGCTGATGCAGATGCAATCTATACCGATGTATGGACGAGTATGGGACAGGAAGAGGAAACTGCAAAACGCCTGACAGACTTTAAAGATTTCCAAATTAATGATCAGCTGGTTGGTCATGCGAAAAAAGATTACATGTTCTTGCACTGTCTGCCGGCACATCGTGAAGAAGAAGTCTCGGCTTCTGTAATTGACGGAAACAATTCTTACGTATTCCAGCAGGCAGGCAACCGTCTGCATGCACAAAAAGCGATTCTCGCTTCTCTATTATAATGGATCCGCTGCTTTCCCTTCTGATGGGAAAGCAGTTTTTTTATGCGCAGCCATTCATTCATTTGCTATACTTTAGAATACAAATGCGAAGGAGGGAACTATTTGATTACATATCTGCTGGTTTTTCTTGCGGGCGCAGCACCGGGATTTGAGGTGCTGGTGGCGGTGCCGTTCGGGATTTTGCGCGGCATGAATCCTGTAGCCGCTGTCCTAACAGGTTTTGCAGGAAATGCTCTGACGATACTGCTGGAGATTATGATTTTCCAAAAGTTAAAAGAATGGTGGGAAAGCAGAAAGAAAACGGATGTGAAGACACGATCAAAACGCACTGCCCGTGCAGAACGTATTTGGCAGCGATACGGCATTCCCGGACTTGCGCTGTTGGGTCCTGTGCTGATCGGCTCTCATCTCGCGGCCTTTCTCGCACTTGCATTAGGCACATCTAAATCTCGGACAGCGTTTTGGCTGCTGATCAGTCTTGTTATCTGGTCTGTCGTCTTTGCTGTACTGACCGTCATAGGGGTAGATGCATTCTTTTGGACCCGTCAAAAATTAGCATAAATGATCAGCCAATATTTTGTGTAGACAGAATAGTTTGAAAACGTGTATACTATATTCAGAAAGTAACTTGCAGATTCATATAGTCAGATAACCGCGCATAGAGTACACCCTGAGAACCAGTCCTGCTGCGCAAAGATTTCATTGAAACGTTTCGTACAAGCCGTGGATTACGCACAATGGATTGATGATTTCACTTACAAGGGAGCGGATGGATATGATGCAAACACCACTGATTCTATCTACATTTATTACTAGGGCGGAACGGTTTTTCCCAGATAAGATGATCATTTCCCGGACAGGGGAGCAGACGATACAGCGCTTTACGTATCGTGAATGGGCAAAGCGGACACGCAAGCTGTCAAACGCACTGACGCAATTAGGAATGGAGCATGGAACGAAAGTAGGCACATTCGCCTGGAATCATCACCGCCATCTCGAAGCGTATTTTGCAGTGCCTTGTACAGGTGCCGTCCTGCATATGATCAATATCCGGCTGTCACCTGAACATATCGTCTATATTATCAATCATGCAGAAGATGAAATTTTGCTGGTTGATGAAGAGTTTTTCCCGCATCTGGAGAAGATGGCGCCGATGTTACAGACGGTGAAGCATTTCGTCATTATGAGTGACAGTAAAACGCTTCCGGAGACTTCGCTTGAAAACGTCCATTCCTATGAAGCGCTGCTTGAAAATGCATCGGATGAATACGACTACCCTAATGATCTGGATGAAAATACTCCGGCCGGATTATGTTATACATCCGCTACGACAGGCCTGCCTAAAGGAGTCATCTATACACACCGCGGATTAGTTCTGCATAGTTACGCTCTTGGGTTAGCAGACGCCATGGGGCTATGCGAACGTGATGTTGCGATGGCTGTTGTACCGATGTTTCACGTCAATGCATGGGGGATCCCATTTGCGGGTGTGTTTTACGGTACTACACAAGTATTGCCGGGCCCAGGATTTAATCCCGCTGTGCTGCTCGATTTGATTGAGAGTGAGAAAGTGACAATCACAGCAGGCGTACCCACGATCTGGCTTGCGGTTCTGAAAGAGCTGCAGCAAAATCCAAGGGATATTTCGTCATTGCGTGTCATCGTCTGCGGCGGCTCTGCATCACCTAAAGGGCTGATTCATGCGTTTGAGGAGAAGTACAATATTCCATTCGTCGTGGGCTACGGTATGACAGAAACAACACCGCTCGTCAGTTTATCCGTACTGACTTCCTCGATGGACAATTTGACGGCGGACGAGCGGATCGATATGCGTTCGCTGCAGGGTCTTGTGATGCCAGGCCTTGATATCCGTGTGATCAATGAGAACGGCGAAGTGCCGTGGGACGGACAGACAATGGGCGAATTGACTGTCAGGGGCCCTTGGATTGCGAGCGAATATTACAAGGATGAGCGAACGGAAGAGGCGTTTAAAGACGGCTGGCTATACACAGGCGATATTGCAGTTATGACCGAAGACGGCTATCTGAAACTGACAGACCGTACGAAGGATTTGATTAAGAGCGGCGGAGAATGGATCTCTTCTGTTGATTTGGAGAATGCTTTGATGTCACATGAGGATGTCTATGAGGCGGCCGTAATAGCGGTACCCCATGAGAAATGGATGGAACGCCCGCTTGCCTGCGTAGTTCTGAATGAAAATGTGGCGGAAGATGAAGCGAAGAAGCAGGAGCTGAAAGACTCGCTGAAAGGGCAGTTTGCCAGCTGGTGGATTCCGGATGAAATTTTATTCGTCAAGGAGATTCCGAAGACGTCTGTGGGGAAATTTCTGAAAGCTGCTTTACGCGATCAGCTGAAGGAACATTACAGCCGAAACTGACCGAACGGTAAAAGAGGAATCAATATCGGAAAGCTTACAGCCCATACGCAAGAAAATCAAAATCCCTTCACTGGAATTTACAGTTGAAGGGATTTTTTGGATCTGTACATTTATTGTGCCTTGGCGAATGCCTGTGACAGTTCATTAGTCATTACTTCTTTTTCTTTTTCGTCTGCACGCTTCCAAAGCTGTTCGAAAAAGACACCCAGTCCCGGCAATAAGTGCTCTTCACCGCGCTGTATGGCATCGTCAATGACACCTCGTACGTCAGCAGCGCTATTATTTGTCATGTTTGCTGAAATTGCATCACGTATTTGAAAATCCATTGTAATCAGCCTCCTCTAGTCGCATCTTTTCCACAAAAGTCGCTAAATATACGCTGATTTGGTACACTAAAAAGAAAAAAAGGATGTACAGCCTCTTGAATAAACGAATTGAATCGACTCAAAACTCTTTAGTAAAACATTGGAAAAAACTTGTGACGGCAAGGAAAGAACGGGATCAGACGAAAGAGTTTCTCGTCGAAGGTTTTCACCTCGTAGAAGAAGCAATCAAACAGTCCGATCTGGTCATTCAATTGCTGGTTCGCGAAGATATCGATATTCCGCCGCACTGGGACGCGCCAATTATTGAATTAACAGCCGCTGTCGCAAAGGAAATTTCAGAAACTGAACAAACACAAGGAGTGTTTGCCTATTGCAGACAGCCTCAATATGATGAAGCGGATCAAAGCCAGTGGAAGCGCCTTTTATTAATTGATGCGGTGCAGGATCCCGGAAACATCGGGACGATGATCCGCACAGCAGACGCGGCAGGACTTGATGCGGTAATTTTAGGAAAAGGCTGTGCAGATCCGTTCAATCCAAAAACAGTCCGTTCCGCGCAAGGCTCTCATTTCCATATACCTGTCGTGCGCGAAGAACTGGCTGTGTGGGTGGAGCGTGCAAAAAGCAATGACACGCCGATTATCGGTACGGGTTTACAGGAAGCAGTCTCTTTAAAGGAGCTGCCGGCACAATCTTCATTTGCGCTGCTCGTTGGAAACGAAGGAAGCGGGGTAGATCCGCAGTTATTGTCTCAGGCGGATCATGTAGTAAAAATTCCTTTATACGGCCAGGCAGAATCGCTGAATGTAGCTGTTGCAGCAGGCATTTTGCTGTACACACTGCGCGGGTGATCAGATCACTATTGAAGGCATAATCGTTTTACGGTATACTAGAAAGCGAATCAAAGAAACAGCGATGACCGGGAAAAGTAGATGGCAAGACACGTTATCAGGGATTTTACACCACGACTGAAAGTGTGAAAAACGCTGCTCCATCGAAGTTCACCCCGCGAGCTGCACGCTTGGACCAAACATGTAAAGGCGTGCCGGCAAAGGACCGTTATTCCAATTCAAGTGATTTTGCATCTTCTTTGTTGATGCAAACTAATCAGGGTGGTACCGCGAAATTCAACCTCGTCCCTTTTATAGGGGCGAGTTTTTTGTTTTTCAGAAACTTTATGACTGAAAAGCGGCCGCTGCTGAAATGGAGAGAGGAGCTAGTAAAGATGAAAGAACAGCTGCATGAACTGAAAGAACAAGTACTGCTGAAAATCAAAGAATCCAATACGGTTAAAGAGCTGAATGATGTACGCGTAGCCTACCTTGGAAAAAAAGGGCCGATTACCGATTTATTAAAAGGAATGGGTAAACTGCCGGCTGAAGAACGTCCGAAAATGGGTGCGCTCGTCAATGAAATCCGTGAAAGTGTAACGGCTTTCTTGGAAGAACGCAAAGAAACTCTCGAACAGCAGGCAATCAAAGAACAGCTGGAGAAAGAATCAATCGATGTTACTTTACCGGGCCGCCCCGTAGAACTTGGCAATCATCACCCGCTGACACGCGTCGTCGAGGAAATCGAAGACTTCTTTATCAGCATGGGCTATGAAATTGCGGAAGGTCCTGAAGTGGAAAAAGATTATTACAACTTTGAAGCATTGAACTTGCCAAAAGGTCATCCGGCGCGGGATATGCAGGATTCTTTCTATATTACAGAGGATATTCTTTTGCGCACTCATACTTCACCTGTTCAGGCGCGGACGATGGAAGCAAAAGACGGTGCTGCGATCAAGATCATTTGCCCGGGTAAAGTGTATCGGCGTGATTCGGATGACGCGACACACTCCCATCAGTTCACACAAATTGAAGGGCTTGTCGTTGGCGAAAATATCCGCATGAGTGACTTGAAAGGAACGCTTGATCTGTTGGCGAAGAAGTTATTCGGAGCAGAGCGTGAAATTCGTTTGCGTCCAAGTTTCTTCCCATTTACGGAGCCTTCCGTTGAGATGGATATTTCCTGCTTCAAATGCGGCGGCTCAGGCTGTAACGTTTGTAAGAAAACAGGCTGGATCGAAATTTTAGGCGCAGGAATGGTGCACCCGAACGTACTGAAAATGGCTGGATACAATCCGGAAGAAGTTACCGGTTTTGCGTTCGGCATGGGTCCTGAGCGTATTGCGATGTTAAAATACGGAGTGGAAGATATTCGTCATTTCTATACAAATGACATTCGGTTTATTTCACAATTCCACCGGTCAGAGGCATAAGGAGGAATACTGATGTTAGTATCAACAAATTGGTTAAGCAGCTATGTAGATTGGAATGAACTTTCCGTAGAGGATTTGGCGGAAAAGATTACGCGTGCCGGCATCGAAGTAGACGGTATTATTGACCGCTCATTTGAGATGGACAATATTGTCATCGGACACGTAACGGATTGTGTGAAACATCCGGAAGCGGATAAACTTCACATTTGTCAGGTGGATGTAGGCGGCGAAATTACACAGATCATCTGTGGAGCGCCGAATATTGCGGAAGGCCAAAAAGTAATTGTAGCACGCCCTGGAGCAGTGCTGCCGGGCGGAATGAAAATCAAAAAAGCAAAATTGCGCGGCGAAGAATCAAACGGGATGATCTGTTCATTGCAGGAACTTGGCATAGAAGGAAAACTCGTTCCGAAAGCGTATGCGGAAGGCATTTATGTGCTGCCGAATGATGTGCGTGCGGGAGACAGCGCATTGACTCACCTCGGACTGTATGACCGCATCCTGGAATTTGATTTAACGCCAAACCGTTCTGATGCATTAAGTATGCTCGGTGTTGCGTACGAGGTAGGGGCTATTTTGTCAAAAGACATCAAGCTGCCTGAGATTTCTTACGAAGCATCTGCAGAAAAAGCGCAGGATTGGCTGAAGCTTTCTGTAGAGGCGCCTGAAGATAATCCGATGTATGCAGCGAAAGTAGTGAAGAATGTCAAAGTCGCGGAATCCCCGCAGTGGCTGCAAAACACCCTGATGTCAGCAGGCATTCGTCCGCATAACAACATTGTTGACATTACGAACTTTGTATTGATGGAATATGGCCAGCCGCTTCATGCTTTTGACTATGACCGCTTGGAAACAAAAGAAATTGTTGTCCGTCATGCAAAAAAAGATGAAAAAATGATCACGCTTGATCAGACTGAGCGCACTTTGAATGAACGTCAGCTGGTCATTACAAATGGCAAAGAGCCGGTAGCACTTGCGGGTGTTATGGGCGGAGCGAATTCAGAAGTGTACGAAGGCACAACAACAGTCGTCATCGAATCGGCATACTTTGCGCCTGGTTCTGTTCGCCAGACATCCAAAGAAGTGGGCTTGCGAAGCGATGCGAGTACACGCTTTGAAAAAGGTGTGGATCCTAATCGGGTGGAAGCGGCAGCGGAGCGTGCTGCACAATTAATGGCAGAGCTCGCAGGCGGGGAAGTGCTTGCCGGTTCAGTTGTATTTGACGAGCTGGATAAGTCATCAGAAAAAATTATCCTGTCACCGGATTACGTAAATAATCGTCTTGGCATGAAAATTCCGATGGATGAAATGAAATCGATTATGGAACGTCTGCAAATTCCCACTGAAGCAATCAACGGTCAGCTCGTAATGGATATTCCGACCAGACGTCAGGATCTGAAAATTAAAGAAGATATGATTGAAGAAATTGCACGCCTGTATGGATATGATGAAATCCCGAAAACTTTGCCGGTAGCAGAAAGCAGACCGGGCGGCTTGACACCTTACCAGTCTAAGCGCCGCATAGTCCGCAGATACCTTGAAGCAGCGGGTCTTTCTCAGGCATTGACTTACTCACTTTCTTCACCGAAAGATGCACAAGCTTTCGCGCTCGAGACAGCGCCGGTTACAAAATTGCTTATGCCGATGAGCGAAGAGCGCAGTGTTCTTCGTCAAAGTCTGATTCCTCATCTTTTGGATGCAGCGACGTATAACGTGGCACGCCGTAATGAATCGGTTGCGCTGTACGAAACGGGATCTGTATTCTTAGGGATCGAAGAAGACGGCCTGCCAAAAGAAGTGGAGCATGTGGCTGCAGTGCTGACAGGGAAATGGGTTCAGCATGCTTGGCAAGGTGAAACGAAAAAAGTTGATTTCTTCGTGATGAAAGGAATCGTTGAAGGACTGTTTAAACAGTTAGGACTGCTTGAACGTATTCAATTCACAAAAGCTGCGGTGGAGCAAATGCATCCGGGCCGTACTGCAACAGTCTGGCTTGATGATACCGCTGTCGGAATCATTGGTCAGGTTCACCCGACTGTACAGAACCAGCGGGACTTGCAGGAAACGTACGTAATGGAATTGAATTTGCGGGTGATCATGGAAACTGCCACAGAAGAACTTTTATATGAAGCGGTGCCGCGCTATCCGTCTATTTCACGTGATATTGCGTTAGTTGTCAACCGTGATACAACGTCCGCAAATCTTGAGAAAATTATTCGACGAGCGGGCGGAAAACTATTGAAACAAGTTCAGCTGTTTGACTTGTATGAAGGAAAGAATGTGGAAGAAGGAACGAAATCTCTTGCATTCTCGTTAACCTACTTCGATCCGGAACGTACGCTGACGGATGAAGAAGTTGTCAATGCTCACAATAAAGTGCTGGATGCGCTGACTGTACAAGCTAACGCTCAACTGCGGTCATAAGTAAATAAGCAGCCTGCAAATTTAGTTTTCACTGAATTTGCAGGCTGCTTTTGCGCTTTTTTCGATGAATATTATTTTTTATATGCCAGTTTCAGCGCTTTTTGCGTATTGGCAAAATGAACTTTCGTAATGGAATGCAAGAACGGTTCTCCTTTTTTACGGATAATCTGGCATGCCGTCTGATCAACTTTGGGACCGGCGCCTTTAGGGAGTGTCACACCTGCTTTAGCACTTAACTGGTCCATTGCATCGAGGAACGCTACCCGCGCCAGGATGGAAGCCGTCGCTACCGATACGTGGAGATTTTCAGCTTTTGTAGAGAACAGAACTTTATCGCGGATAATCTGTGACTCATTTTTTAAATGATTATAATAGACCCGGCGTTCCGCGAATTGGTCGATGAGAATGTGGTCCGGCAGTTCAGGTTGCATCTGTCCGAGTACATCCTGAATGGCCTGATTGTGAAGTACAGCTTTAATCTTACCTTGCGACCAGCCCTGACTTTGAATGTCATTATATTTTGCATTATCCAGCGTCAGCACAGAATGCTTTACAACTTGCTTCAAATCTTCCGCTATTTGCCGCATATACTGATCGGTCAGCTGCTTAGAGTCTTTCACACCTAATTCTTTAACCAGTTCAATCTGCGCGCTGCTGACAAAACAGGCGGCAACCGTGACTGGGCCGAAGAAATCTCCTGTTCCTGTTTCATCCGAACCAAGAACGGATAATGATGCGAAGTTTGCAGGCAGGACATCCCCTTTTGCTTCCGCAGATTTCACTTTCGCCGATGCTGAAACCGTGCCCCAGCGAGCCGCTTCCCTGTCTGCGCCTGCACCTTGAAACAGCACTTTACCTGAACGGTATGCCGTGATGGACGTATCTGAGATTTTTGCTGCAAATACAACGCCCGGTGCATTTCGCGTCACTTTATTTCTTTCATAGAAGCGGACGACTTCCGGCATTTCTTTTTCTGACAGAACAATTACCTGATTGCTCATTTCCTCACTCACTTCCTGGAATACTTTATTCATTAGTATACCTGAAATAAAAAATCTGTTGAATAATATTGGTGAAATATCAAACCCTTTGTAGATATGAGGCATAATTGATTCACAATCAATTGTTTTTCATGGTATGATTATATAAGGGTTTTAGGGGGAGGGCGGAACAATGGCGGACAAACAAAAAGCCAGAGTGACAGTTGATATTTACGGACAAACATATACGGTTGTTGGTACGGAACCTTCTTCACATGTGCGTTATGTGGCCTCGCTCGTTGACGAAAGAATGCGGGAAATCAGTAAACATAATCGTCACCTGGACAGCAAGAGAATTGCGGTGCTGACGGCAGTAAATAGCGTGCATGATTATTTGAAATTGCAGGAAAAGGTTAAAGAATTGGAAGAAGAAGTGAGAAATTTGAAGGGTTGAGGGGCAAAACATGATAGATTTACTCATCATTTTACTGTTAGTAAGCGGTCTGATTGCAGGATTTAGACGCGGATTAATCGTACAGCTGATCCACATGTTTGGATTGATTCTGGCGTTGATCGTGGCGTATAAATACTATAAGCCGCTGGCGGAAAAACTAATTTTATGGATTCCATATCCGGGTGCCACAGCAGCAGACAGTTTGAGCTGGAAATTTGAGCACTTGGATTTGGACATGACGTTTTACCATCTGATAGCATTTATTTTACTATTCGTTGGCGTGAAGCTGGTATTACAGTTAATTGGCTCAATGCTGGACTTCTTAAAGCATATTCCGGTATTTGGATTCGCGGCACGCTTAGTAGGGGCTGGATTAGGATTTGTAGAGTTCTATATTATTATCTTTTTCCTATTATCTGTACTCGCGATGCTTCCGGTAGAAGTAATTCAAAATTCTTTGGGGCATTCATTGCTGGCCAAAGCGATGTTCGAACATACACCGATTATTTCCTCGGCAATAAAAAATTGGTGGTTCGTTTATATGGGCTAGTGCCCGAAAATCATGTAATGTACATATGAACGAAAAGCTTCCCGATTGCGTGGAAGCTTTTTTATCAGAGTGAGGAGGACACTGACTTGAATAAAAAGACGATAATCCGCACGTTTGAAAAGATTGCATTATATATGGAATTACTTGGAGAAAATCATTTTAAAGTGGCGGCGTTCCGCAAAGCTGCATCTGTTTTGGAGCTGGATCCAAGAAGTTTGTCTGAGATGGATGATATTCTAACGCTAAAAGGAATCGGCAAAGGAACCGGCGCCGTCATTACAGACTTGATGGAAAACGGGACATCCGAAGTGCTGAAAGAGCTGGAAGACAAAGTTCCGAAAGGTTTAATTCCGCTGTTGAATATTCCAGGGCTAGGCGGCAAGAAAATAGCTAAATTGCGAGAAGCACTGAATATTGATTCGGTGGAATCGCTGCAGGCGGCCTGTGAAAAACAGGAAGTAAGCAAAGTGCCGGGCTTCGGGAAAAAGACAGAAGAAAATCTATTGCGGGAAATTGAAATACTTGCACAGCGTTCCGGTAAGACGCCGATCTGGCAAGTGGCAAAAATTGCGGACGCCGTTGAGGCTGAGCTGCAGCTGATTGATGAAATCCAGAAGTATCAGGTGGCGGGGAGTTTTCGCAGACGGGAAGAAGAGAGTTCTGATGTAGATTGGATTGTTGTAACAGAACAGCCAAAAGCCGTCAGGGAAAAAATATTAGCAGCGCTGCCGATTGAAAAAATTATTGCTGCAGGAGATGCTAAACTGTCGATTTCACTGGATACAGAACATCCGATTGATGCAGACTTCCGTTTTGTAACAGAAGATCAATTTGCCACTGCTCTGCATCACTTCACAGGTTCAGCTGCTCATAATGTCCGGATTCGCCAGCTGGCAAAAAGCCGCAAGCAGAAAATCAGTGAATACGGTGTAGAAAATGAATCCGGACAAGTACAGACGTTTTCGAGTGAAAAAGAATTTTTCGCACATTTTGATCTGCCGTTTATTCCGCCGAGCATTCGTAAAGACGGAACGGAACTTGATCGTGCAGACGAAATCGCTCAGCTCGTTACCCCTGAACAGATCCGTTCTGATCTTCATATGCATACGACATGGTCAGATGGAGGTTACTCCGTGGAGGAGATGGTGGAAGCCTGCCGCGCGAAAGGATATTCCCATATGGTCATCACCGACCACTCGCACTATTTAAAAGTCGCAAACGGCCTGACTCCCGAGCGTTTGCTGAAACAGATAGAAGAAATTCGCGCGGTCAATGAAAAATACGACGACATTGAAGTGTTCTGCGGCACCGAGATGGATATTCTCCCTGATGGCCGGCTGGATTTTGATGATGAGATTTTAAAACAGCTGGACTTTGTCATAGCATCCATCCATTCCAGTTTTAATCAGCCGCAGGAGCAAATCATGGAGCGTCTGCATGCCGCGTGCAAAAATCCGTACGTGCATATGATCGCGCACCCGACTGGACGAATTATCGGTCAGCGCGAAGGGTATAATCCGGATATCGATCAGCTGATCACGTGGGCGGGTGAGTACGGCAAAATACTGGAAGTTAACGCAAGCCCTTACCGTTTGGATTTGCGTACGGAACATTTAATTCAGGCTAAAAATGCAGGAGTTCTGATCGCAATCAACACAGATGCACACGCAACAGAACAGCTCGATATTATGCCGATTGGCGTGGAATATGCCCAAAAAGCGTGGCTTCCTGCTGAACAGGTCATTAACACGTGGCCGCTAGAAACATTCATTGAGAAAGTGATTCGCAGATGAAAGGAAGTGTGAGACATTGGAAAAGCGTGTCTTAAAAACACTTGAATTTGATAAAATCATTCAACAGGTCTCTGCGCAGTGTACGTCCAAAGCTGGCCGTACACATGTAGAGCAGCTGGTGCCTTCGAAAAGTCTTGAAGATGTCAGCCGTTTACTTGAAGAAACAGATGAAGGACTGGCTTTATTACGAATACGCGGTAATGTGCCGATGGGCGGAATCCACGATATTCGTCCCCACGCGAAACGGGCACAGATCGGCGGTATGCTGAGTGCTATGGAACTTGTGGAAATTGCCGATACAATTCGCGCAAGCAGAATTCTGCGGCAGTTCCTTGAGGGGGTTAAAGAAGAAGGCGAAATCTCCATCCCCCATTTACTGGCCCGCAAAGATGCTATGCCGATTTTAACGGCGATTGAGCATGAAATCAATGCGGCAATCGATGATAATGGACGGGTGGTGGACAGTGCTTCTTCCGCTTTACGTTCTATCCGCCAAAGTTTGCGGATTCAGGAAAGCCGGGTGCGCGAACGGCTGGAGAGTTATACGAGAGGAAAGAATGCCTCCAAAATGCTGTCAGATGCAATCGTCACGATGCGTAACGACCGGTATGTTATTCCTGTAAAAGCAGAATACCGTTCACATTATGGCGGTGTCATCCACGACATGTCATCTTCAGGACAAACATTATTTATTGAGCCAGACGCAGTCGTCCAGGCAAATAATGAAATTCGCGAATTGAAAGTGAAAGAACAGGAAGAAATTGAAAAGATTCTGCTCGCACTGTCCGCCAGTGTGCAGGAAATCGCTCACGATCTGTTCACGCTGGTGCAGCTGCTGGCGGAAATAGACGTCATATTGGCAAAAGCAAAATATGGGACAGCCAATAAATGCACCAAACCGGCTGTTAATGCAGATGGCTACATGCGCCTGACAAAAGCGCGTCATCCGCTGCTTCCAATTGAAGAAGCGGTGGCCAACACGATTGAATTCGGAGAAGATATTACCACAATCGTCATCACCGGTCCGAACACGGGCGGTAAAACAGTCACTCTGAAAACGGTGGGGCTCTGTACATTGATGGCACAGGCAGGATTGCCGATCCCTGTACTCGACGGCTCTGAAATCGCTGTCTTTGATTCCATCTATGCAGATATCGGAGACGAGCAGTCGATTGAGCAAAGCCTGAGTACATTTTCATCCCATATGGTCAACATCGTCAATATTTTGAAGAAGTTCGATGACCGTTCTCTTCTTTTATTTGATGAATTGGGCTCTGGAACCGACCCGCAGGAAGGAGCGGCACTCGCTATTTCCATTCTTGATGAAGTACACGGCAGCGGGGCGCGTGTCATGGCAACCACTCACTATCCTGAATTGAAAGCGTACGGCTTTAACAGGCCTGGTGTGGCAAATGCCAGCGTAGAATTCGACATCGACACTTTGAGTCCGACGTACCGCTTGCTGATTGGAGTGCCGGGGCGGAGTAATGCCTTTGAAATCTCGAAGCGGCTGGGTCTTCACCATCATATAATTGACCGCGCAAAGAGTTTTACCGGCGAAAACCGCGGGGAAGTGGACAGCATGATTGCGTCTCTTGAAACGAGCCGTGTCCAATCTGAAAAGGATGCTGAACGTACGCATAATGTACTATTGGAAACGGAAAAGTTGAAGCAGGAATTGAATGAAAAACTTCAGGAATTTGAAGAGCAGAAAGAACGCTTGACGGAAGCCGCGAAAGAAAAAGCAAAAAAAATCGTCGAGCAGGCCAAAATCGAATCCGAAGCCGTGATTTCAGATTTACGCGCTCTGCGCATGAATGCAGGAGCCAACGTCAAAGAGCATGAATTGATCGAAGCGCGGAAACGGCTGGAAGGCGCCGCGCCAGAAGAGAAGAAAAAGAAAGCAGTCAAGGCACAGGCAGGTCCGCGTCCGCTGAAGCAAGGCGATGAAGTGAAAGTGCTGGCCTATGGACAAAAAGGGACTCTAATCGAAAAAGTCTCCGACAAAGAGTGGGTTGTGCAAATCGGTATATTGAAAATGAAATTACCGGAATCAGGTCTTCAATATACGAAGCCTGAAAAAGAAAAGAAACCAGTCACTGCAGCCGCAGTAAGGGGCCGTTCGGAGCATGTGAAAATGGAACTCGACTTGCGCGGCGAACGTTATGAAGATGCGATTGCGCGAACGGAGAAGTATATAGATGATGCATTGCTGTCCAATTATCATCAGGTGAATATAATTCA
Source organism: Sporosarcina sp. P37 (assembly GCF_002109365.1). Taxonomy (NCBI): domain Bacteria; kingdom Bacillati; phylum Bacillota; class Bacilli; order Caryophanales; family Caryophanaceae; genus Sporosarcina; species Sporosarcina sp. P37. Next base: position 468,570 of record NZ_CP015349.1, on the reverse strand, counting down.
CGGCAAAGGCACAGGTGCCCTGCGCCAAGGTGTGCAACAGTACTTAAAGAAACATTCGCGCGTGAAATCTTACCGGTTTGGTGAAGCCGGAGAAGGCGGCAGCGGTGTTACAGTCGTCGAATTAAAATAAATGAAACCTTTTGTCTGCCTGAACCGTATGACAGGCAATAGAACATAAAGAAGGTGCCGCATTATGAATCATACGGGGTTTTGGAGTCATCCATTAGTTGAGAGCGCTGGCTACTTCAGTGTCGTCACACTATGTTTGATCGTATCCATGGTGTTATTTGAAATCGTGACAAAATATAGAAACTGGGAAGAGATCCGTAAAGGGAATTTGTCGGTAGCGATGGCGACGGGCGGAAAAATCTTTGGCGTCGCCAACATTTTCCGCTATTCCATCGAGCAGCATAACAGCCTGCCGCAAATGATGGGCTGGGGCCTGTATGGATTTACATTGCTCATATTCGCTTATTTACTGTTCGAGTTCCTGACACCGAAATTTAAAGTGGATGAAGAAATTCAGGCGGATAACCGTTCCGTCGGCTTTATATCGCTTTGCATTTCGGTCGGTCTGTCGTTCGTCATAGGCGCCAGTATTGCATAGGAGATCGTAATTTATGGAAAGACTGATCAAAATACTTATTGTAGTCTGTGTACTCTTTGTCCTCATCGGAGTATACTGGCTCGTCACCAATACACCCTGACCTGCGTCCGGGTGTATTTTCTATTTTGTTTCCATAAAAGACCGCTTACTTGTAACTGACAACGCATCAGCATTGGCATAGATAGAACTTTCTTATGTCACAGGTATAACGATGCCAGCTCTCTCATAGAATGAGAGGTGTTTATATAAAGAGATAAAGCGCTTTCATATTTACCTTGTAAACTAAATAGTTTATCGATATACTAATGAACAAGGAATGTTCAAACTATTACATTAATGTAAAGGAGTTGTGAAGATGACGCAAAAACCTTGGCTTGCTGCTTACCCAAAAGAAATTCCGACCACTTTGGACTATGAGAAAATTCCGCTGCAGGATTATTTAACGAGATCCAGCAAAAAATATCCTGATAAAACCGCTATTCACTTTCTTGGGAAGGATATCACATTTAAGGAATTTCATGAATCTGCACTGAAGTTTGCGGCTTACTTGCAAAAACTCGGCGTAGTAAAGGGCGACCGCGTAGCAATTATGCTGCCGAACTGTCCGCAAGGCGCTATTGCTTATTACGGCATTCTCTATGCTGGGGGAATTGTCGTACAGACAAACCCGCTTTATACTGAACGCGAACTGAACTATCAGCTTTCCGACTCAGGTGCAAAAGTAATTATTTCGCTTGATATTCTGTTTCCGCGTGTAACGAAAGCGATGAAAGGAACTGCTCTGGAGCACATCGTAATTACTGGCATCAAAGATTACCTGCCGTTTCCAAAAAATCTTTTGTACCCATTCCTGCAGAAGAAAGAGCATAAGCTGACCGTAAAAGTCGAGCATCGCGGCATTCATCATTTATATACTGAAATAATGAAATCTGCGAAACCTGATCCGGTACACGTAGCGTATGAAGACGGCGATATCGCATTACTGCAATATACGGGAGGAACGACTGGTCCGCCGAAAGGTGTGGAGCTGACCCATTCGAATTTAATCAGCAATACGGAAATGTGCAGCGCGTGGCTGTACAAAACGACTGATGGTGAAGAAACAATTATGGGGATTCTGCCTTTCTTCCATGTGTACGGCATGACAACAGTACTGATATTTGCAGTCATGAAAGGTCACAAAATGGTATTGATTCCGAAATTTGACTTCAAGACAGCTTTAAAAGATATCGATAAACAAAAGCCGACATTATTTCCCGGCGCACCGACTATTTATATCGGATTATTGAATCACCCTGACTTGGGAAAGTATGATCTTTCTTCTATTAAAGCTTGTATCAGCGGATCTGCTGCTTTGCCGATTGAAGTAAAAGAGAAGTTTGAAGAGGTAACTGGCGGTAAACTGGTGGAAGGATACGGACTGACTGAAACGTCACCGGTTGCGATGGCGAACTTTGTATGGGATGGGATTGAAAAGCGCGGTTCTGTCGGCGTGCCTTGGCCTGATACAGACGGCTGCATACTGGGCCCCGGATCAAGTGAACCATTGCCGGCGGGAGAAATTGGCGAAATTGCGGTAAAAGGACCTCAAGTAATGACGGGTTATTGGAACAGACCAGATGACACGCAGGAAACATTCCGTGACGGATGGTTTTTAACGGGAGATCTGGGGTATATGGATGAAGACGGGTACTTCTATATTGTAGACCGTAAAAAGGATATGATAATTGCCAGCGGTTTCAATGTGTATCCGCGTGAAATTGAAGAAGTGCTGTATGAACATCCGGCTATTCAAGAATGCATCGTCGCAGGTGTACCGGATCCGTACCGCGGAGAAACAGTGAAAGCATATATTGTATTAAAAGAAGGATATTCCGTTACAGAAAAAGAATTAGATAAATATTGCAGAAAACACCTTGCTGCATTTAAAGTTCCAAGACAGTACGATTTCCGTGATGACCTTCCAAAAACAGCAGTAGGTAAAATTCTGCGCAGGACGCTTGTGGAAGAAGAACGAAAGAAATTGACTGAAGAAACGGACACGTTAAAAAGTTCATAACAAAATACTTGACTCCAACTGAAAAGTTTATTAATATGAAAATATGAATGAATCGTCATTCATATTTTCTTTTTTGGTGGTGAAACATAATGAAGCGTACAAAACCTAAATATAAACAAATTGTAGACGCTGCAGTCATTGTTATTGCAGAAAATGGTTACCACCAGGCGCAAGTCTCTAAAATCGCTAAGGAGGCAGGAGTTGCGGATGGCACGATTTATTTATATTTTAAAAATAAAGAAGACATCCTAATCTCCGTATTCAGAGAAAAAATGGCGATATTCGTAGAGAATATAAAAGAGATACTAGAGAAGGATCTTCCCATCTCAGATAAATTACAGCTGGTTGTAGAAAATCATTTCAGAGTCTTACAAGAAGATCCGCATCTGGCAATCGTCACACAATTGGAGCTCAGACAGTCAAACAAAGATCTGCGTTTCCAAATTAATAATGTGTTAAAAGAATATATGGTTTTGCTGGATACTTTGCTTGAAGAAGGAGTAGAGAAAGGAGAACTGTCTTCTGAACTTGACCTCAGACTCGCGAGGCAGATGTTATTCGGCACGATGGATGAGACGATTACTTCTTGGGTGATGAACGAACAGAAATTTAATTTAATCAATTTAGCGCCTAAGGTCAGCAATATGCTGCTTCATGGCTACAAACAGCAGTAATTGTTGCAGTAAAGGAGAGATGGAAAATGACATTAATTAACTTGGAGAAGGACGGTCATGTCGCATTAGCGAAAATTGACCATCCGCCAGCAAATGCCCTATCCTCGAAATTGATTGAAGAAGTCAATCAGCTGTTAACGAGCGTGGAGAACGATGATGAAGTCCGCGTAGTCGTCCTGTACGGCGAAGGACGATTTTTCTCGGCTGGTGCAGACATTAAAGAATTTACAACCGTTGATACGGGGGATGCGTTCACGAAGCTTTCAGCCAAAGGCCAGGAAGTTTTTGAACGATTAGAAAACTTTGAGAAACCTGTAATCGCTTCCATTCACGGTGCAGCACTTGGCGGAGGCCTGGAGCTTGCGATGGCCTGCCATATCCGCCTCGTAACAAAAACTGCGAAACTTGGTTTGCCGGAGCTGCAGCTTGGACTCATTCCGGGCTTTGCAGGAACACAGCGCTTGCCGCGTCTGGTCGGCCCGGCAAAAGCTGCAGAAATTATGCTGACGAGTGATCCGGTATCGGGAGAAGAAGCTGTGCAATGGGGACTCGCAAACCATGCATACTCTGATGAAGAACTATTGTCGGAAACATTGAAACTCGCAAAAAAGATTTCTGCTAAGAGTCCGATAGCGGTAAAACATGCACTAAACATGCTTTCTTATTCTAAAGACCAGTCATTTTATGATGGTGTAGAAGCGGAAGCAAAATCGTTCGGCGAAGTGTTCGTGTCTGAAGATGCAAAAGAAGGAATTCAGGCATTTATTGAAAAGCGTCAGCCTACATTTACCGGAAAGTAATTATCGAATAGGAGGTTCTAATAATGAACATTTATGCATTAGTAAAAAGAACATTTGATACGGAAGAAAAAATTTCGATCTCAAACGGTGCCATTGCAGAAGACGGTGCTGAATTCATCATCAACCCATACGATGAGTATGCAGTGGAAGAAGCGATTAAACTGCGCGACGAACACGGCGGAGAAGTTACGGTATTGTCTATCGGAGATGAAGAAACCGAGAAACAGCTGCGCACAGCATTGGCGATGGGCGCAGATAAAGCTGTACTGATCAATATTGAAGATGATATTGACGAGATCGATGAATATACTGCAGCAAAAGTCATTGCAGACTATCTGAAGGATAAAGACGCAGATCTGATTCTTGCGGGTAACGTGGCAATTGACGGCGGTTCAGGACAAGTCGGGCCGCGTGTGGCAGAACTGTTAGGGATCAACTATGTAACGACTATTACTGAGTTAACTGTAGACGGAACGAACGCAACAATTGTACGTGATGTAGAAGGAGATGCAGAGACAATCGAAACATCTTTGCCGCTTCTTGTCACTGCACAGCAGGGCTTAAACGAGCCGCGTTATCCTTCATTGCCGGGTATTATGAAAGCGAAGAAGAAGCCGCTGGAAGACTTAGAGTTTGATGATCTGGATCTGGATGAAGATGATGTGGAAGCGAAAACAAAGACAGTGGAAGTTTTCCTGCCGCCTGCTAAAGAAGCGGGACGCGTCCTCGAAGGGGAGCCGGCAGAGCAGGCCGCTGAACTTGTAAAATTATTGCATTCCGAAGCGAAAGTAATTTAATTCTTATAGAACCGTAATTAGGAGGGACTACATTATGTCAAAGAAAATGTTAGTTTTAGGTGAAGCACGTGATGGAGAACTGCGTAACGTATCATTTGAAACGATTGCAGCGGCAAAGAAAATTTCAGACGGCGGGGAAGTGGTCGCTGTTCTCATCGGGGACCAAGTCCAGTCGCTGGGTGAAGAAATGGTTCATTACGGAGCGGACCGTGTAGTAACAGTCGAGCATCCTCACTTGAAGCACTATACACCGGACGGCTTCGGACAGGCATTCATGGCTGTCTACGAAGATGAATCTCCGGACGGCGTTGTGTTCGGCCATACTGCAATGGGGAAAGACCTGTCACCTAAAGTTGCAAGCAAGCTTGGAACGGGATTAATTTCAGATGTAACAAAAATTGAGGGAGAAGGCGATGCAGCGGAATTCATTCGTCCGATTTACTCAGGTAAAGCATTTGAAAAAGTAGAAGTGAAAGAAGGACTATTATTCATTACGATCCGTCCGAACAATATTGAGCCTTTAGCACATGATGCAAGCCGCACGGGTGACGTGGCTTCGAAAGACGTCGAAATCAAAAATCTGCGTTCCGTAATTAAAGATGTCGTGCGCAAATCAACTGAAGGTGTGGATCTGTCTGAAGCGAAAGTTATCGTAGCCGGCGGACGCGGAGTGAAAGGTGCTGAAGGATTCGAGCCGTTAAAAGAATTGGCTAATCTTCTCGGCGGAGCAGTCGGCGCCTCACGCGGGGCATGTGACGCAGATTACTGTGACTATTCACTGCAAATTGGACAGACAGGAAAAGTGGTCACACCAGACTTGTATATCGCAGCAGGGATTTCCGGCGCGATTCAGCACGTGGCAGGTATGTCCAACTCCAAAGTCATCGTCGCAATTAACAAAGATCCTGAAGCAAACATCTTTAAAATTGCAGATTACGGCATCGTAGGCGACATTTTTGAGATCATCCCAATCATGATTGAAGAGATTAAAAAAATCAAAGCGAGCTAATTTACCGGTACAAGCATTTTTTTAGCCCCTCGCATACCTCCATGATATAATACAAACATAGTTGTAGACTAAAGGAGGAAATAGTAATGGCAATTATTAATGCAACCGATTCTAACTTTGCTGAAAATATTAAAGAAGGCGTAGTACTCGTGGACTTCTGGGCACCTTGGTGCGGTCCTTGTAAAATGATCGCTCCTGTACTTGAAGAACTTTCAGGTGAAATCGAAGGAAAAGCGAACATCGTAAAAGTGAACGTTGATGATAACCAGGCAACTGCAAGCCAGTTCGGTATCATGTCCATTCCGACACTTCTTCTATTTAAAGACGGAGAAGTGGCTGAAAAAGTAGTGGGCTTCCAGCCGAAAGAAGCACTTGCTCAATTAGTTGAAAAACACGCGTAAAAAATACGTGTAAATACAAGAGACCGGGAGCTGCTTCAGCCGCCCGGTCTTTTAGTAGGTGAAAATAATGAATGAAATCATTGAACATAAACTGTCAATCCTTCCGGAACTGCCCGGCTGCTACTTAATGAAGGATCGCCAAGGAACGGTCATTTATGTCGGGAAGGCGAAAGTACTGAAGAACCGTGTGCGCAGCTATTTCACCGGCTCCCATGACGGCAAGACGCAGCGGCTCGTCGGGGAAATAGAGGATTTTGAATATATAGTCACCAATTCGGAAATCGAGGCATTGATTCTCGAATTGAACATGATCAAGAAATACGATCCGAAGTATAATATTATGCTTAAAGATGATAAAACGTATCCGTATCTGAAGATCACCAATGAACGGCATCCAAAACTGATCATCACGCGGAAAGTTAATAAGAAGTCGGGCAAATACTTCGGTCCGTATCCGAATGCCACGGCAGCCCATGAAACAAAAAAACTGCTGGACCGGCTGTATCCGTACCGAAAATGTCAAAGCATCCCGGCGCGCGCGTGTTTGTATTACCATATAGGCCAATGTCTGGCACCCTGTATAAAAGAGGTGCCTGCTGAAGCTTATACGGAAATGATCGCGGACATTACACGCTTTCTGAACGGCGGTTATAAAGAAGTAAAAAAAGAACTGCAGCAAAAGATGAATGAAGCCGCTGAAGAACTGGAATTTGAGCGTGCAAAAGAATATCGTGATCAAATTACGAATATTGAAACCGTCATGGAAAAACAGAACATGACAGCTAATGACTTCACAGACCGCGATATATTCGGTTACGCAGTGGACAAAGGCTGGATGTGTGTGCAAGTGTTTTTTGTGCGCCAAGGTAAATTGATAGAACGGGATGTATCGATTTTCCCTGCTTATCAAGATCCTGAGGAAGAATTACTGACATTTCTCGGCCGTTTCTACGGGGAAGCGCAGCATTTACTGCCAAAGGAAGTGCATCTTCCTGAAACGGTAGACCTTGCTCTTGCGGAACAATTGCTCGATACAAATGTTTTTATCCCGCAGCGGGGCAAGAAGAAAGAACTTGTAAAATTGGCTGATAAAAATGCATCCATCGCACTGAACGCCAAGTTTCAAATTATTGAGCGGCAGGAAGAACGGACGATCGGGGCTTGTGAAGAACTTGGGGAAGCGATGAATATCAGCACACCGCTTCGTATTGAGGCATTTGATAACTCCCACACTCATGGTGTAGAACCTGTCTCCGCTATGATTTCCTTTATAGACGGCAGACCGAATCGCAAAGATTACCGGAAATACAAAACAAAGACAGCAGCGGCGCATGATGACTACGGAGCCATGCGCGAAGTGATCAGACGGCGTTATACGCGGGTATTGAAAGACCGCCTGCCGCTGCCGGATTTAATTGTAATTGACGGCGGTAAAGGACAGATGGAAATTGCGCGTGAAGTGCTTGAAGATGAACTCGGCCTGTCAATTCCGATTGCCGGACTGGCAAAAGACGATAAGCATAACACTGCGCAGTTACTGTATGGACACCCGCCTGAAATCGTACCATTAAAGAAAACAAGCGAAGCCTTTTACTTATTGCAGCGTGTTCAGGATGAAGTTCACCGATTCGCGATCACATTCCACAGACAGCGAAGAGGGGCATCTTCTCTGACCTCTTCACTGGACGGGATTGAAGGCATAGGACCGAAACGAAAACAGCAGCTTCTCAAGCACTTCAAAACCGTCAAAGCCATCCGTGAAGCAACATCTGAACAACTGAAAGAAGCAGGTATGCCTAAAAAGGTAGCTGATGACCTGCTTGCTCACTTTCAGCAGCCCGAATCAGAAAAAAAGCCCCTGATGGAATAGAGTCGAGGGGCTTTATCAAACGAGTGGTTACTGGCCAGCCAGGTTAAAACTATATTTTCCACCTTACACTTTGAGAATAATTGAAATTTTTAAATAAATTAAATCCGCTGACTTTCCGTGCATCCGACCGGATTGAAGAGAGGAATCAAAACTTTAGGAAACAGCCGGCGCGAAAGCGTTTATGCTTGTCGGCTGCTGTCGTCTGCTGCTGAAAAAACAAGGGGTCAGGCGATGAATTTTGAAAAATCATAATATAGTATAAAAAGTAGACAGCATCTTGACCTGTCCTAAACAGAGGAGTACAATGTACATGTTATCATATTGTACCACGAAGAGAGATACTGGTGAAAGCGAACCAAATAGAGAAACGCGTCATTACAGTATAATCTCAGAAATAAGGGAGGGTAAAAGACTTGTCGAAAGAAACAGATTTTTTCTTGCGCCGTCTACATTCGTTGCTTGGTGTAATTCCCGTTGGACTCTTTGTTGCCCAACACTTAGTTATTAACCATTTTGCAACGCGCGGTGAGGAAGCATTCAACACAGCATCTAATTTTATGGGGAACTTGCCGTTTGTGCTATTCTTGGAATGGTTTATTATCTACATTCCACTTATGTTCCACGCTTTTTACGGAGTGTACATAGCTTTCTCAGCAAAATACAACGTGAGCAATTACGGTACTTTCCGCAACTGGATGTTCACGCTCCAGCGTTTCACGGGCGTATTCCTAGTCATCTTCATTGCATGGCACGTGTATGAGACTCGTATCCAAAAAGCGCTAGGTGCTGAAGTAGACTTCAACATGATGGCCGATATATTATCGAATCCATTTATGCTTGTTTTCTATATCGCAGGAGTACTGTCTGCTACTTTCCACTTAGCTAATGGACTTTGGTCATTCTGTGTTACTTGGGGTATTTCACAATCACCAGAATCTCAGAAGATTGTATCTTACATTACAATGATTGTATTCTTAGTTCTATCTGTAATCGGAGTTCAAGCACTTCTAGCATTTGTATAATTACTTAACTGACTAACTAATGAAATTACGTATAATTGAGGAGTGAAACAATAATGGCAAAAGGCAGATTGATTGTCGTCGGTGGAGGACTAGCTGGACTTATGGCTACCATCAAATCAGCAGAAGCTGGCGTACCGGTTGACTTGTTCTCGCTAGTACCTGTAAAACGTTCCCACTCCGTATGTGCCCAAGGCGGCATTAACGGTGCTGTAAACACGAAAGGTGAAGGCGACTCCGTCGATATTCACTTTGACGATACAGTTTACGGTGGAGACTTCCTAGCGAATCAAAAACCAGTACAGGCAATGACGGCAGCAGCTCCTGGAATTATTCACTTATTGGACCGTATGGGTGTTATGTTCAACCGTACTCCAGAAGGACTATTGGATTTCCGTCGTTTCGGTGGTACACTTCACCACCGTACAGCGTATGCGGGTGCAACTACTGGACAGCAGTTACTGTATGCTCTGGACGAGCAAGTTCGTTCACACGAAGTAACAGGATTGGTAAAAAAGTATGAGCACTGGGAATTCCTAGGAATCATTAAAGATGAAGAAGGAACGTGCCGCGGCATTAAAGCGCAAAACATGAAGACAATGGAAATTCAAGCATTCAAAGCCGATGCAGTCATCATGGCAACAGGCGGCCCTGGTATTATCTTTGGTAAATCTACAAACTCTGTTATTAACACAGGTTCTGCAGCTTCCATCGTTTATCAGCAGGGTGCGAAATATGCAAACGGAGAATTCATCCAAATTCACCCGACAGCGATTCCAGGGGACGATAAGCTTCGTCTGATGAGTGAATCAGCACGTGGTGAAGGCGGACGGGTTTGGACATATAAAGACGGAAAGCCATGGTACTTCCTGGAAGAAAAATATCCGGATTACGGTAACCTCGTTCCCCGTGATATCGCAACACGTGAAATCTTTGACGTGTGTGTAAACCAAAAACTTGGCATCAACGGTGAAAACATGGTGTACTTGGATCTGTCACACAAAGATCCTAAAGAACTCGACATTAAACTTGGCGGAATCATCGAGATTTATGAGAAGTTCACAGGAGACGATCCTCGTAAATTGCCGATGAAAATCTTCCCGGCTGTTCACTATTCAATGGGCGGTCTGTGGGTTGATGATCACCAGCAAACAAGCATCCCAGGCCTATTCGCTGCGGGTGAGTGTGATTATTCACAGCACGGTGCAAACCGTCTGGGCGCTAACTCTTTACTTTCTGCTATCTACGGCGGAATGGTCGCAGGACCAAACGCTATCGATTACATGAAGCATCTGAAGCGGACTGCTGACGAACTACCTGCAGATATCTATGAAGATGCAGTAAAAGAAGAGCAGCAGAAATGGGAAGACACGCTCAAAATGAATGGTACAGAAAATGCGTACGTTCTTCACAGAGAGCTTGGCGAATGGATGACTGACAACGTAACGGTTGTACGTTTCAACGATAAGTTGAAAGAGACAGACGATAAAATTGTCGAGTTGCTTGAACGCTATGAAAACATCAACATTACAGATACGCAACAATGGTCTAACCAAGGAGCCACATTTACACGTCAGCTGAAAAACATGCTGTATTTAGCGCGTGTAATTACATTGGGCGCATTATATCGGGACGAGAGCCGCGGCGCGCACTATAAGCCGGAATTCCCGAACCGTGATGATGAGAACTTCTTGAAAACAACAATTGCGGAATTTGATGGAGTATCTGCACCGATCATTTCTTATGAAGAAGTAGATACATCTCTAATTCCTCCACGTATACGAGATTATTCAGCGAAGAAAGGAGATTGATAAAGGTGAGCGAACAACAAACAGCAACTGCACAAAAAACTGTCGTGTTTGATATCGAGCGTCAGGACACTGCCACTTCAAAGCCATACACGGAAAGATTTGAAATTCCTTACCGTCCGAATATGAACGTTATTTCGGCTTTAATGGAAATCAGACGTAACCCTGTAAATGCTAAAGGTGAAAAAACTACACCTGTAAACTGGGATATGAACTGTTTGGAAGAAGTATGCGGTGCATGTTCAATGGTTATTAACGGCCGCCCGCGCCAGTCATGTACTGCGCTGGTTGATCAGTTGACACAGCCTATTAAATTGCAGCCTATGCGCACATTCCCGGTCGTCCGTGACTTAGTGGTTGACCGTGAGTTCATGTTTGATTCATTGAAACGCATCAAAGCATGGGTTCCGATCGATGGCACGTATGATCTTGGTGAAGGTCCGCGTATGCCTGAGCGTAAGCGTCAGTGGGCATATGAATTGTCTAAATGTATGACTTGCGGTGTATGTCTGGAAGCTTGTCCGAACGTTAACGACAAGACGAACTTCATGGGACCTGCATTGATGTCACAAGTACGTTTATTCAACGCACACCCAACCGGTTCAATGAATAAAGACGAGCGTCTGGCAACTGTAATGGGAGATGGCGGCATCACAGAGTGCGGTAACGCACAAAACTGTGTAGTTGCTTGTCCTAAAGGTATTCCATTGACGACTTCTTTAGGTGCAGTCGGCAGAGCAACAACGATTCAAATGTTCAAGAACTTCTTCGGAAGTGACCACCAGGTAGATTAATATCTATACAAAATAGAGCTGTCCCGGGAGTCGTAACGATACGACTTCCCGCGGCAGTTTTTTTATTTCTGAAATTGAGAGCAGTGTAAGGCCAGTCTGGGAAAGAGGATCCGCCTTCCGCAGCTTCACTGCCTTTGTACTGAACGAATTCCTGTCTGTCATCTGACCTTTAGCATCTGAAAATATACATAGAACACTTCCTCCAGTTGTTTGACGTTCATTCATAATTTGCTATAATGAAAGAATGAATGTTCATTCATTTTTAAAGGGGGAATTATAATGAGAGCAACTTATATTCAAGATGCAGAGAAATGGGAAGAAAGTTTTACGTTCCATGCTGATGTTTCCGTCCGATTTTCAGAGACCGATATGTACGGTCATCTAAACAATACAAAGGTATTTGCGTATTTTGAATATGCGCGAATCGAGTATTTGAAATCGCTGAACCGTATGGAAAAATGGATTGATCCAAAAGGCACTACCATACCGATTGTGGCCGATTTACAATGTGATTTTGTGAAGCAGGTATTCTTTGATGAAAAGCTGCGCATTTACGTAAAAGCTGACTCTATGGGAAAGAGTTCAGTCGATTTGCACTATATGGCTAAAAACGAACGCAATGAGATCGTCTTTACAGGAAGAGGAACAATTGTCCAAATCGGAAGAGATACCGGAAAGCCTGTCGCATGGACGGAAGAGGAAAAGCAAGTGTTCCTGGAAAACTCGTAAAAGCCTACACAGCCGCCCTTACGCTTACATATCCTAAGATGAAAGCGTAAAGAGGAGGGGCGCATCTTGGATGAAATGCAAAACCGTTCTTTATTAACGAACCGAGAACGACAAATATTTACCTTGCTGGTAGAAGATTTCACAACTAAAGAAATTGCGGGACAGTTGACTATCAGCGAAAAGACCGTACGAAATCATATTTCGAATACGATACAAAAACTCGGTGTTTCAGGCAGAGCACAGGCTATTGTCGAATTATTACGTTTAGGCGAATTACAGCTGAACTAAAAGTACTGCTTTGTAAAGCGACGTTAGACTGATATTTGTTCAATAGGTGTCCATAACTCCTTCTCCAGTAAAAGATCGGTTGAAAAACTATTGCGTTCATCAATGAAAACGGTACAATGAAAAGACAGGAAACATTTCAGGGAGCTGATTTATTGTTGAATGAACCAAAAAACGTATCAACCGATATCGCAGCATTGGAAAAAGACTTGAGGTATATTGCGTCCATTATTAAAGCACAAGGACGTAAAATACTGAAAAACTATACGATCACACCGCCTCAATTCAGTGCACTTCAATGGCTGCTGGAACACGGCGATATGACAATCGGAGATTTGTCCGCCAAAATGTTCTTAGCTTTCAGCACGACGACGGACTTGGTGGATCGTATGGAAAACAGTCAATTAGTGAAACGGGTGCGGGATGAAAAAGATCGCCGTGTCGTCCGTATTCACTTATTACCTGAAGGAGTACGGATTATCGAGGAAGTTATCCAGAAAAGACAGGGATACTTGCAGGATGTACTCATCAATTATGACGAACAAGAAATTCAGCAGCTGTCAGGTCTGCTGTCCAAATTGCACGAAGAGATGATAAGAGATTGAGGGATTATAGTGAATGCACCTATTGGAGTAATTGATTCAGGGGTCGGCGGGCTGACGGTCGTCAGAGAATTGCGCAAGTACCTGCCGAACGAACCCATTATTTATATCGGTGATGACGCGCGCTGTCCGTATGGCCCAAGACCTGCGGAGGAAGTGCTGGCGTTTACACTCGATATGGTAAACAGCTTAGCGCAAATGGGCATAAAAATGCTCGTGATTGCCTGCAATACGGCAACCGCCATCGCATTAGACGAAGTACGAAAACAATTTGATTTTCCTGTGATAGGAGTAATACAGCCCGGCGCCAGAGCCGCTGTGAATGCATCACAGACCGGTGAAATCGCAGTTCTTGGAACAATGGGCACAGTTAACAGTAAGGCATATGACCAGGCGATCCATCAGCTGAAGCCTGAGGCGACAGTATATTCGCTTGCATGTCCGGAGTTTGTGCCGATTGTTGAAAATGGTGACTATCGCACAAAACAGGCACGGGAGATTGTGGACCGGACATTGCAGCCTTTGCACAGTCATTCGTTTGACTCTGTCATACTGGGCTGTACACATTATCCGCTGCTGCAAGAACATATCGAAGCCCACTTCTCTAATCAGAAGAATATTATTTCTTCAGCTGTGGAGACAGTGATTGATGTGGAACGGATTCTCAATGAACAGCAAATCTTGTCTGCGGCACCGGCAGAACCGCTATTCTATACAACAGGCTCGATTGAAAAGTTCCAGTCAATTGTGGAAGATTGGCTGACTCTTCCGCAGCCCGACGTACGAATGCTGACGTTTTAATATGCAAAAGAAGACCCGAAAACAGTACGCAGTTTTCGGGTTTTTTATCGTGGGTATGGTAAGATAAGTTGAATGCGGCCATGAAAAATTGGACAAACTGCACATATAATTGAACGATAACGGAGGATATTGCATGCGACATGATGGAAGAACAACAGAAGATATACGTACAGTGACAATCGAGAAAGACTATTTGATTCACCCCGAAGGCTCTGTACTTATTTCAGTTGGAAATACAAAAGTAATTTGTACGGCAACAATCGAAGAGCGTGTGCCGCCGTTTATGAGAAACAGTGGAAAAGGGTGGATCTCAGCGGAGTATTCTATGCTGCCGCGGGCTACCGGGCAGCGTACGATTCGTGAATCTTCCCGCGGGAAAGTGGGCGGCCGCACAATGGAGATTCAGCGTCTGATTGGACGTGCCTTGCGGGCAGTCGTCGATCTCGATGCGATTGGCGAGCGGACCATCTGGATCGACTGTGATGTCATCCAGGCAGATGGCGGCACGCGCACATCTTCGATTACCGGTGCGTTTGTTGCTTTAGTGATCGCTGTGAATAAATTGCAGATCGAAAAGAACCTCCCGACATTTCCAGTACGGGATTTCCTCGCCGCCACGAGTGTTGGCAAACTGGCAGACGGGCAACTGATCACGGATCTCGATTATGTAGAAGACTCATCTGCAGATGTCGATATGAACGTAGTCATGACAGGACAGGGCCAATTCGTGGAATTACAGGGCACAGGGGAAGAAGCGACATTCTCACGGGCGGAAATGAATGATTTACTGACGCTGGCGGAATCAGGCATCGGGCAATTGATCGAAATTCAAAAAGAAGTGCTGGGAGAACTGGCAGATAAGATTGGGCAACAGGAAGGTGAAGCATAATGAAAGAAATTTTGATAGCAACAAATAATAAAGGCAAGGCGAAAGATTTTGAAGTGCTCTTTCGTCCTCTGGGCATTAAGGTTCTGACACTGCAGGATATAGAAGAACCTATCGATGTAGAAGAAACAGGCACGACGTTTCAAGAAAATGCGGTGCTGAAAGCAGAAACGGCAGCCAGCTTGCTTGGGAAAGTTGTAATTGCGGATGACAGCGGATTGGAAGTTGACGTACTTGGCGGTGAGCCGGGCGTTTATTCTGCACGTTATGCAGGGGAGCCTACAGACGATGAAGCAAATATCGATAAATTGCTTGCAAACTTGAAACAGGTGCCTCCAACAGCACGTCAGGCCCGTTTCAGATGTGTTCTTGCCATTGCGGGTCCCGGCGTCGAAACGACAACGTATTCTGGCAGCTGTGAAGGTGTAATAGCCAATGAACGTAAAGGCGGTAACGGATTTGGCTATGATCCTATTTTTTATGTGCCGGAAAAAGGAAAGACCATGGCGGAGTTATCGGCAGAAGAAAAAAGTGCCATTTCCCACCGGGGAGCAGCGTTAGAACAGCTAAAAAAACAGCTCCCCGAATTTCTGGCACGGTTTGGTGACGGCCAATGAAAATCATCGTATTGAGCGATTCGCACGGTGACACATCAACCGTGGAAGAAATCACCTCTTTGCCGGCGGATGCGATATTTCATTGCGGGGACAGTGAGTTAGCGGCTAATGACCCGCTGCTCGAAGGTGTTCATATAGTTCGGGGCAATTGTGATCACGACAATAACCTTCCTGCGTCTGTTGTACAAAAAGTAGGCGATGATACAGTGCTGGCCGTACATGGCCATGAACACGACGTCAAACGCTCTATGCTGACGCTTACTTACGCTGCGGCTGAACAGCGGGCGTCCATCGTATTATTTGGCCATTCCCACTTGTACGGAGCCGAACTGATTGACGGGACACTGTTTGTGAATCCCGGCAGCACGACACAGCCGCGCGGCGGGAGACAGGCTACATATGCTGTGATCGATGCGGATGAAGCGTATACAGTGAGTTTTTATTCGATGAAACATGAACTTGTAGACCAAACTGTATTAATAAAATAATTTTTATTAAATATAGTGTTGACTTTTAATTGTCCTATGCATATAATAGTTCTTGTGCCTGTGTTACAGGCGTTTGTCTCAGTAGCTCAGCTGGATAGAGCAATGCCCTTCTAAGGCATCGGTCGGGGGTTCGAATCCCTCCTGGGACGTACCGTTTTATAACGTTATACTTAGAGAAATAAGCACTTTCGCTTATGATTCAATTTTACAGTACTCGGTCAGTCGAGTTTCTGTACTAAAGAATTGTAAGTGGAGGTGCTTTTTCTATTGACTAAAAAGAAGGGGATATTTGATATACAAATTGAACAGCCGTTAATTCAAGTTAGCAAGCGTGAAGAAAAACGTACTGATATGACGATCGAACAAGCATTGTCAGTAATTTTAAAGCAACTTGAAGTGAGTGGCTGTCGTGAAAGAACGTTATATGATTACCGTACAATCGTAAATTACTTTATCAGGGACACTAAAGTTGAGTACCTGATAGATATAACCAGCGATGTTATTTACACCTGGCTTGAAAAGATGACTGTCAAAAATACAACTAAATTAACACGCTTGAAGTGCTTCAAAGCATTCTTAGGGCGTTGTTTCGATAATGGATGGTTCACAAATAAGTTTTGGCGGTCAGTAAATATTAAAGTGGACACTGAAATTAAGGTAGGGGCAACAGATGAAGATGTGAATTTACTATTATCTGTTCTCGACTATACAAAATTCTTAGATTTGAGAAATGCCGCAGCTGTTTTACTGATGTATCGGTGTGGATTGCGGATTGGGACAATTGCACGTATGAAGGAACAGCAAGTTGATTTTGTTAATCATAGATTACAACTTGACGGAGAAGTTATGAAGAATCATAAAGGTTTAATTTTACCTATAGATGAACAAATGGCTTATCTATTACAAGTAATGGTAAAGCAGAATAATCTCATTAGAGATGAATACAAAGAAGATAACAATAATTTATTTATAACTATTAAAGGAAAACCGACAACGAATTCCATCACATCAAATTCAATTCAAAAGCAGTTAAGAAAATATACATTGAAGTTCGGAATTGAAAATATTAATCCACATGCATTAAGGCGGGGATTTGCTAAAAACTTGTATGCAAAATCAAATGATTTGTTATTGGTTTCAAAAGCACTTGGGCATAACGATTTATCTGTGACTACAAAGTATTTACATACAGAATTAACTGATGTAGCTGATAAGTTGAAGGATTATCTTTAAGTTTTTCGATAACAAAAAAGCCACCTACTCGCAATAGGTGACTTAACAGTAAATCGAACTTCGAGTTCACGCAAATAAACTGAATACGATATACCTTATCTTGCTTTAATTCTATCGAAAAAAATTGAAATTAGCAAGGTTTATTAAATGCACCCTTTTTTAGGTATATCGTAAGCCCGTAATCAAACAACGCATATATTTTCAAAGCGCCTCCCGGTAAGATCAAATTATTATTTGATTTGGGAGGTGCTTTTCATGCCAACAATAAAACCGTTAACGATTGTCCCCGTGACTTTACATCCGATTTCCTCTCCCAGCCTTCCGGCTGCCCCTGCTAGCAGTTCGCCGGGCACTTGCTCCGTCAAGATAGCGAACGCGGAAATCCATTTCCATAACGGCGTAGAAGAGCGCATCATCCGAGCCGTCATGAAGGAGCTGATGCATCCATGAAACAGGATTATACGGATGTGCAGAATATATATATTGTCTGCGGAAAGACCGATATGCGAAAAGGCATTGATGGACTGGCGACATTAGTCCAAGACTCTTTTGAACTTGACCCTTACAGCGACTCCATCTTTTTGTTCGCCGGTTGGAAAAAAGACCGCTATAAATGTCTCTACTTTGATGGGGATGGATTTGCGATGTTGTATAAGCGGCTAGACACAGGCAAACTGCAATGGCCACGGAGTGAAACGGAGGTCAAGAACCTGACACAACAGGAACTGCGCTGGCTGCTCGAAGGGTTGTCCATCCAACAGCCAAAAGCGATTCCCCCTTCTGCAAGAGGTGTGTTTTAAAAATAGCTATTCACGTCCTGTGAAATCCGGTATACTACTCACAACGAGAAGGAAAGCGGTGAAGGAAATGGCCAAGCGTTCAGCAGAAGAATCATTGGAAAAAGTCATTGCGCTATTGGAAGAACAACTGGCGTATTCCAATGAACAAAATGAAAAGCTGTCCCGACAGGTGGAGACATTGACTCAACAGGTACAGTATTTGACCAAGCAATTATTTGGTTCCAAAACAGAGAAATCCAAGTATCAAGTGCCCGACGGGCAAGGATCCTTATTCGATGAGGACGAGAACCCTTTTCCCGATTCTGAGCAGACAGAAGAACAAAGCCAACAGATGATTTCTTACACTGTTGTCCGAAAACGTCCGAAGAAACGAAATGATCTATTTGATGAGGGGATCCCCACAGAAGTCATTCATCATCATCCCGAGCAGTTGGAATGCTGTAACCGAGCACATTAACCCAGTAGTCTATATTCACAGTAATTCAGCCAAGATAAGAGAAACTTTTTCATAGTTTTTCACATTGATTGGCAATATGCAAAAAACTTTTCATGATAATCCAGCAGACTCCTTAAAAAAAGCCCCTCAAAAAGGGGCCTCAGTGACGGATACATAATCGCATGCTTGCACACGAACTTTATAGATTTGTTCTTCACGAAGATGAAATTCCACACCAAGGAGGGCGATAATCCACTCCGCGTCTTTCATGAGCACAGCTGGAAGATACTGTTGGTCGATCTTCAGGTCGAGGTGGCAACCTGGGAACACCCAATAACACGTGTGACCGACCCAAATATTCCATTCTTCGCTCTCTTGGTGAAACAATAAAATACCTCGTTTCATGAAAACCCACCATCCTCAATGGCCAGCCGTACCTCTTCCTCCGTAATCTGTTCCTTTTGTAATCGCGATCCGAACAATAAGCTGTTAATGGTCAACGTATTGATAGCTCTAGGCCATCCCTGAGAATGTAAAGCGATGGCTTCTAACGCGTTCTCATTAAAAATGGGCAGGTGGGCACCCGCTGCCGTCAAGTGGTGATGGATGTACTGCTTGACCTCTTCCTTCGGAAGGGAATGAATCTCATATTTCATGATGAGCCGCTGAGAGAGCGGACGATTATGCTGTAATTGTAATCGGGTTTTCAAGTGCGGTAACCCGGCCAAAACCAAGATGAACGGCGTTTGTGAATCCATCTGAAAATTAAATAAGAGGGCAATATCTTGCAGAAACGCGTCCTTGGCCATATGCATTTCATCCAGAATAAAGACCGGCGTGACTTTTCGTTCGTGCGCCATCCGCTCAATCCCTTGCTGGATTTGCCGAAAGAGATCCACTTTCCGAAACTTCGGTTCCTCACCCAGCCCGTAGACGAGTCCGCGGTAAAAATCCATCACTCCGCCTGTTGATAAAGGAAAATAGACGACATGATACAGAGAAGGATTCAGTGATTCCTTGAAAGACCGTAAGGTAAACGTTTTCCCTACCCCTGGCTCCCCAATAATCAGTCCCATGCCTTTGGTCTTTTGTAAATACTGAAGGGCGCCTAGCGCTCCTTGATAATCAGAAGAGGGAAAGGCTTCGGTAGATGTCAGATCTTTAGAGAAAGGCACACGTGCCAATGAATAGAAGGATTTATACATGACGTGTATCCTCCTTCTCCTCTAGAGTCGGTTGAAAAGGAGATCGTGACCGCTTCACATGCGCATTATCATGAAGATGGACGGGTATCGCTTCGCCTACTCGCTGGTCCTCTTCATAAATATAGACACCCTTGCCATCCAACCGCAGATCAATCGACTGCCCAATGAAACGCTGTGGAACTTCATAGAGCTTCTTATCCAGCGTAATGGTACTATCCACTTTTACTTTTCGTTGCTCCCGTTTCATAAACACAGGATCCAATATCTCAGGGTCTTCCAAAAACACGACCTGATCGAGTTGCGATTGAAAAACTTCATGCGGTGTACGACCATCCAATGAAGCATGGACACGACGATGGTAATCCGTTTCCAACCAGTGCCAAAAGCGGATGTTCAGTTCGTCCACTGTCTCTACAGGGTCAGACTGTAAAAGAGGATAGAACCGAGTCTGCACCGTCTTGAAAAACCGTTCAATTTTCCCCTTGCTTTGAGGATCGTATGGCTGCGTATGAGCGAGAGTGATTCCAAGTTGTGCACAGGCATACTGGAGGGTCTCCGATCGATAGATCTTTCCATTATCCGCATAGATAATGGCAGGTTTACCACGCCGAATCAACGCTTCCTTTGTAACGACACGTAGCCCGTCAAACTTCTCCGAGGTGAAAAACTGCCCGTAGGGCACCAGCCTGGAACAGTCGTCTATATAGGCAATCAGAAACGTCTTCCTGCTTTTTCCTTGGGCGGAAAGATAGGGACCATGCGATAAATCAGCTTGCCATAATACATTGACTTGATCGTGCGCAAATCGCTTTCTTTCTTTCATAGAGACACGATGTTTCCCTGTCAAGTTGTGTTTTTTCACTAATCGGTTTATAGTGGAATAAGAAACTTCATTTTTGTTGATCTCTCCCTGTTCAATCAGTTGTTCGTAGAAGACGCTGACTGGCATATGGAGAGATTTTTTTCGCTTTTCCAGTAGATGATCTTGTTCGTCTGCTGAAAGTCTGCGTGAGATCCCTCTGTCTGCACGCTTTTTGGGTTTCAATGCGTCAAAGCCATCCCTCCGGTAGTGGCGCAGCCATTCCTGTACGGTCTTTGCGGCAATTCTCCGTTCTCCATAGTAGGGAATGGTATGTACTTTCTCTTCAATTCTTTGCAGATAACTCTTTGCTTCCACCTGCTGGTTGACAAGCGGGGCAATCAGCCCATAGCGAAACAAGGCCACTTCATCTCGTGTTTTTTCGTTCATGGAATCTTCCTCCTTTTAGTAGAAGGACGACCGGTCATCCATGAATACTATTCTACTTTCACCTGCATTTCATGGCTATGAAAAGGTTATGTGGTATCTAGAATATGTAGATTTCCGTCGAATTTGTGGTAGAATTAATTTGCCATAAAATATCTTGATAAGTGACCCTGGCTCCTTCGCAAGAAGGAGGATTCGCCAAAATCGAGGATCCTTTTCATGTATTTTGTGGCCTCTTTTCTTTTATCGTTTGAAAGCCCCCGGACTTCCCCTTGCTCGACAAAATAGCTATGCACCCACTTGACCTGTCGAAGATATCGATTCAGATGAAAGCGGAGTAGTTGGCGACCCTCACTTTTTATCTTCTTTTCTAGAATTTCTACTACTCGCAAAAGTACTGCCCGCAGGGTGTATTGAAAATAGGGAATCAGGAAGTCGGGTAAGACGGAGATGGTCATCCTGCACCGTTGACACCTGAGACGGCAGATCGGAATTCGTCTCACTACGTGCTTCTCTGTGACTCCATTACGCCAATAAAAACCGTGGCGATGTAGATTTCCAGGCGCATGACATTGGCAGTTAGGACAATGTGTAAATAAGGGAAATTCATTGAGCAATCCCCGCTCTTCATACTCTTTCAATCCAATTCCAAAATTATACAAAACAATCATAAAAAAACCCCCTCCTATCTAATATGCAAAAAATTTAGCACATTATCTCGGAAGAGTATAGAGGGGATGCCGAAAGAATTTGAAAAGAAACGTATCTTTATGAATGAATTATAGTGCTCGGTTACAGGAATGCAACTGCTGCCTGCATCCATTGACAGAGATGGGTGAGGGTCAAGTCGTTCGGGAAGAGGCAGAATTCATCCCAGCTAGCCTGAAACGTATTCAGCACGTAGAACATACCTACGAATGTACACACTGCAAGACAGATTCGAACACTTCCTCCATGATTGTCAGAGGAAAGGCCCCGCAGCCCGCCATTCAAAGAAGCGTCGCTGGACCGAGTGTCTTGGCCCACGTCATTTACCAGAAGTTCATGCAATATCTTCCCCTTTACCGACAGGTAAAGGAATGGGCACGTCATGGGCTCAAAGCTAATGACAAAAATTTGTCTAACTGGGTCATCCGTGCAACCGAAGACTGGTTAGCTCCTCTCTACGAGCGAATGAAAGAACTGTTGACTTGTCGGAACGTCCTGCATGTGGATGAAACCTCAGCTCAGGTACTCTTTCGCACAGACGGTAAACCGGCTCAAAGCAAGGCTTATAATTGGGTGTGCAAAACGATTCCTTGCCAAGGTCCTGTCATGGTGCTGTTCCATAGTTCCCTGTCGCGTTCTCGTGCCGTTTTGGAATCTTTCATCCAAGGATTTCGGGGAACCGTCATTTGTGACGGATATTCTGCTTACGGTAATCTGCCGGATATACAATTCGCCAACTGTTGGGCGCACGTCCGTAGGTATTGGCTGAAAGCCAACTCCAAGAATGGACAAATCGGCGTGGATTTCTGTAACCAACTATATGCGTTAGAACGAGAGTTTCGCCAACTACGGCCAGGGAAACGCCGACGGATGCGGAAAAAGTATTCCAAGCCGATCGTGAAAAAATTCTTCGCATGGATAGAAGAGAGTCCTTTTTACGGAACGAATGCGCTGGCAACAGCCGCAGACTATACGTTGAAGCGGAAAAAAGAGCTTCAGCTATTCTTAACAGATGGTCGTCTGGAAATCGATAACAATCCGGCAGAAAACGCTATCCGTCCGAACGTGATCGGTCGAAAAAATTGGCTATTCTCTGTCAGCGAAGCGGGCGCGAAAGCGAACGCCATCTGTCTCAGCCTAGCAGAGACCGCCAAATTACATGGGATTGATTTCTATATGTATTTGAAAAAGGTCTTTTCGGAACTTCCGAATCTGGAATTCGGCCAGAATCCTTCACGACTGGATGACTATCTGCCGTGGTCGCCACAAATCCAACTGGAATGTAAAAAATAACAGCCCGCTGCTTCAAAAACAGGAAGCAATCGGGCTATTTGTGATGACGTACCAAATAGGTACGTTTTTTTATATTACGGGCTTACTTTCTTCACCAGCATTCCGAAAAAGGGCGTGGGTGGAAACTATATCCCGTTCTTCAATAATCAATTTCTTCAGGTTGTCAAGTTTTCCCTTTCCTTTATGCGTGGGTTCAACAAAGTTTCTGCTGGTCACCGATTCTTTCACCCGTTTAACTTCAGATAGGAACGGTGTGATGTAAATGAAATTCTTTTCACTGTCAGATTCATTCATATATTGAATTGACCATGATGTTTTACCGCTACCCATTATGGAATCTACTACATTAATATTTGAGTTGTTTGGATTAATCTGCATTGTGTATTTCCCCTTTGGATTAAAAAGTATCTTTAACCCATCAACAAGGAATCACACTGAAACAGACCGTTATTGTTGCTTCGCAAGTGGAAGAAAAGCACTTCCACACATAAGAGAAAAAGATTGATTGATATTCTGAAAGGTGGATTGTTCAGAGTTCCTTTTTCAGATTCTTTGTTGGTTTTTCTTTTGAATGCTTGGAGTGAGGTACGAACGACAAGGCGTAAGCAAGCTTTTGACCTTTTCTTTGTTACGCTATTTCAACCGGTTTTTAATATACTTCTTTTAAGGGAAATTGCTACAAACGTTGACTTGACGGGCTTTAAAAAGTAAATAAGCTGTTTTGAAACGGTTATGTACTTTGTGATGATGCTGGAACTGAATTCAAATACTTTAACGTGTACCACTGTAAACGCCCGTATACACACGTATTACAAGGATAGGGATGTAAATTATTTATACAAGTACGGTCTGAACCTGGTTAAAAAGTTGTTGCGACCTATATATGTGTCTGGATTGTGAACAATAGTCTGAGAATTACTGGTGGGGAATGGTGCTGAAAAGTACATGGAATGAAGCCTGTGCATCGAAACGAAAATGCTTCACGGAACGTTTCGCAGGCAATCATTAAACTGTTTCCCTTGTCCCGGCTGGCTTTCTAACTGTTCAGGTTGTAACTTATTATGGGAAAACAAACAGAACGCAATAAGGGGGCTTGTGTGCAGACCTGAACATAAAGAAAGAGAACAGGCAAAGCCCATTCCCTTACAGATTTAGTGCAATTATGCTTTCCCGTTCTTCTTCTTCAGTAATTCCAATGTATCGCAATGTTATTTGACTGCTGGAGTGATTCAAGATTCCCTGAAGCATGGCAATGTTCCCGTGTTGTTTATAGTGCCAAAATCCAAACGTTTTTCTCATTGTGTGCGTTCCCATGGAATCTATATCTACCATTTCACCAGCCTTTACAAGCTGTCTGTATGCTTGTGTGGGGCTTATAGGCTTCGTCCCTTGTCTACTTGGAAACATCCATTCAGAAGGATTGTCTGCAATGTAGGACTGTATTTCATCATAGATAGAATCAAGGTGAATAGTACGGGGCTTTTTAGTCTTCTTTTCCTGAATCTTAATTGATTTTTTCCCCTTCAGGTCTTCAGTCTTCAGTTTCAGAAGGTCACTGATACGTAACCCCGAATTAATTCCAATGATGAACATTATGTAATCACGTTCCCCACACCATTTACGCAAAGACCATTTCATGTCTGCAATGGCTTCCCTTGTCTTTAATGGCTGAACATCTTCAATATGTGTTGTTGTCATTTCAGTTCCCCTATCAATTCAATAAAATCAATGTTTTGAGTGTACGGTTTTTTAACCTAAAATAAGAATACATCCATCTTTACAGGAAATCAATAGAATCAGCGAAATGAGTGTACGGTTTTATCAAAACCATACACTGAACTTCTAACGGGTGGGGTGTTCTGAAATAGGGGCATCTAAAAAAAGGGATAGGTCTTTTAATAGGGGTATCATTTTTAAGGGAGGTACTTATAAAGGTGGGGCTATTTGAAAGGGGGGTATCACTTTTAACAGGTACGTTCTTTTATGGGGGAAGGCGTTTATTCAGGGCTATTTTTTAAAGGCAGGGGGGTTAAAAAGGGGGTACTTTATGCCACCATACAGGATGTTGAACGAGTGAATGAATCATTACATAGGCACGTATTCAATGGCAAGCAGGGGCTTCAGGACTAACGCTGGTGACGGTTAAAGCACGGCTGAATATTAAGGTTACCATCCCACCCAACAGCTTTTAAAGGCAGTTTGAAGCGTTGTATAAAGTTCTGATGATATTGATGATAGACAGAAGAAAGATTGATATAAGAAAAGAAAGTTTGTTCACGATGATGGTGAATGAAGCTGAAGCTGAAGATTAATATTCAAGAAAGTTGATGAAAGCCTGAACCCCACCCCAACGGGGGACGGGGCTGTCAAGCCGTGGGAGTTAGCGTTTTATAAATACAAGCACAAATTTTGACCTTCCAGCTTTCCTTGCACCCGTTCACCTACCTAACAACATCAAAGGGTACAGCCAACATTAGAAATAGTTATATTTCAATAAAAAACAATTCCATACCGTCTTCAAAGTAACAGCAAAATAACAATTCTTCTAATAGGTTATCATCGTCTTTATACGAAAAGTGATTAAGTTCATCTATTCCTAATGTGATATCATTTTGCGAACCAGTAACAACAACTTCATAGACCTCGTTATTACTAAGGACACGACGACTAACATTAATATCATTCACTTCGCCGAGAATTACTTCCGTCGAAATTGAATTACACCCAATATTGACTTTGACGTTTTTACCTTGTATTTTCTTCAATGCCTCCAATAACAGCCCAATCATTCCTTCGTCACTTTCTTCACTAACATTTTTACCTTCAAGCACCTTACTATCAATTTCGTCACCTTCATCATACACGTCAACATAAATAACCGTTCCATTCTCGAATCTAATACTAAACTTATCAATTTCTGCGTCACCTTCGTAAAGTGATTCTTCTTTAAATGTTGTGTTTTTCGATATTAAAAATGATGAATAGGATGTCAAGTCTCCGATTTCTTCATATTCGTCTTGAACGTCAATTCTATATTGTGTTTTACTCAATTCTGTTTCTTTAAATTCTTCGAATGTTACTTTTGCATTCATTATGTAATTTGCCAAAGCAATATGAACTTGACTGGTATCTATAGAAAATTGCATCGTGCAACCTTCGTGTTCTTTTAATCTTTCGATTATATTCTTTTGGTCTTTATTCAACTCTAGCACCCTCCAAAGATTTTTCTTCCAAAATTGAACATAATTTTTAATTTTTTTCTTGTAGTTCCTCCAACCTTTTAAAAATAATCATATGGTTTCATTGTTGCTGGTTAGGTAGGCATAACCAATCAGCCGACAACTTCCCAACTAAAATTAATATACTTCTTCATTCAGCGAAAACCCTTTAAATATTGGAATTAAAAAATATTTTCATATTTTTGTCTTACAATCTGCCCCGTGGTTGACCCTATATATAGACGGAACATGGCATGACCGTTTAGTTAAGCCTTTGGGTGGGCTGCTTTTTTAATTCTACCACTGTATATTGACTGGCATCTAAACCGTGGAAAACGAGTGCATATGTATGATTGAAATAGCTTGGGACGTGATTCTTTCACGTCCCTTTTTCTTTGTAATTTAGTTGTATTTTAAAACCAAACAAAGCGGGGTGAAAAAATGAGTCTAATGCTAATTAGAATAGCACGGCACTTCAGCGGTCTGTCACAGAAAGAACTGGCTGAACTAATTGGGCAAAGTCAAAACGCCGTATCACGCTATGAACTCGGCACTCTTTCCGTATCACCTAAAACAGAACGGAAATTGAAGCAGGCGTTTGAATCTGCGGGAATCGGACAGGACGAACTTGACTTTTTACAAGGCGTAATTGCTTCAAACAAGAAATAAAATCAAAGGGGCTGGCTGGTATGTGCATTGCAGAACTAACTTCAGTGAAAAATGATATTCAATATATCCAAACCGTGATACAAAACAGACAGATGAAAGACAAGAAAGAAAAGCTTCTTAATCTGCTGGCTGAAATGCTGGTGACAGTCAAGGAAAGCACCTACCATTACAAAGTCGAATACTTGGACTTGCAGGGGCATCTGCTAACGGCACGACACCAAATGATGAAATATAAAGCCCGTTTGTTGGCGGATATTGAAGATATGCATGTACTCATTTCTGCAAATGGTGCAAAGAACGCTGAAACGCAATGTGTAACAATCACTAACCAGCTTCTTCAGACGGACTTATACAGAAATAACATCCTTAAAAATTTTAAAAAGTTCCATCCGATTAAAAAAGGCAGATTCGCAAATAAGGAAATCGAAACAGCCTTAATCAGTGTCAAGAAAGTGGGGAAACGATGAATGAACAATGAAAACAAAGCGGAAGCACTCATAAATGCTATTACAGTGCCTTCCCATCTATCAGATAAAGCCGTTTCACTGGCGAAGCAATTTGTGAAATCAAGAATGATGGACGGGTTCACCATTGCTGAATTCTGCAAGTCAAATGGAATCAGTACAAAAACATGGTATGGCTTTATGGAAGATGAACATTTTCAGGACTATCTGCAACAAATTCAGGATGCAGTCATTCCCACGGATGAACGGGAAGCATATGAAAAAATCAAAAAGAAGATTATGCAGATTGCAGATAAACAGAATCCAAGTGTGAAAGAGATTGAACTTTTCACTGATACTTTTGCCTATGTGGTAGAAGCTGATAAACGTGAACGCATGGATGCTTTAGGACTTACTGAAGAAGCAGTAAAGGCATCTTCTTTCAGGACTATCGAAGAAAAGAAAGCATCTTTATTATCAAGATTAAAGGGGGACTGATACGAAATGAATGCAATTCAAAATATTTTACAAGGTGTTCAGGAAATGGCACGTGCAAGGGAACTGGCTGAACAGAAAGCCGATGCAATCAATGAACAGGAAAAGCTGGCACAACAAGCAGGGACAACACCTGAAGAAGTACAGGCAATGTCACCTGAACAAGCAACGGAAGCAATTAATAAACTGTCTGCAATCGTTATGGACTTGACGAAAAGACTTGATGGAAAAGGGGAATCTTTATAATGGCGAAAAAAACAGCAGTACAACAAATGGAATCACTGTTTCAACAAACTGAATCTATCAGAGAACAATTTACAGTAGCACTTGAAAATGCTGAAAATGAAGTCGCTGAACTCATTGAAGCTATTGAAGAAGGTGAAAAGCATCTTCAGGATATTTACAAAAACTATGTCCTGAATATTGTTTCACTTGATGCTTACCAATCTGAAAAGAAATTACTTGACGATAAAAAAGCCATCCTTCATGTAGCTGAAAAGAAAGTCGCTGATATTGATGAACTGATGAAAGGCGAACTTTCTGAAGTTTACAGTGAAGCCTATTCTCTTTTAATCGGTGATTTCAGCAAAGAAGAACGCCAAATTGTTGCCGATAGAAAGAAAGCAATGCTGAAGGCAAAGCATGACTATTTGAAGGCAGTCCGTTCAATCGGTGAAGAAGTTATTTCCGTGCAAAATAATCGGGTTTGGATGAGTGTCCTTGAGGTTGAACTTGGACTGAAATCCTATAACTATACAAGTGCGGTCAAACCTGAACAATTCCTATCAAATAGCTATGACAGTACAGTAGGTGCGGAAATTAGCGTGGACGAGTTCAACGGGGCATATGCTGGTAAGTTTGATTATAAATTACTGAATGAAATCGAATAAGCAAACAATAAGCGGCTGGTATCTTCACGGGTATCAGCCATCTTTTTTTATTCAAAATAAGGGGTGGAACATATGAAGCAGCGACTAAAAAATTTGATTAGTAAACTATTCAACCGTGGGGAAATAACTGAAGCCGTACCAGCTAAAAAGATGAATATTAACATTCAAAAAATGAATGATTTGCGGGCTGAATTGTCGGCTATCGAATCGGGATTTAATCGTACTATTGCAGACAAAGAACGGGAATATGACACGGCATCTATTGCCTACCATGAAGCGTATGACGGTTATTCTGAACTGTTTCAGCGTTATAAGCTG
The DNA here is from genome assembly GCF_002109365.1 of Sporosarcina sp. P37. Classification (NCBI taxonomy): domain Bacteria; kingdom Bacillati; phylum Bacillota; class Bacilli; order Caryophanales; family Caryophanaceae; genus Sporosarcina; species Sporosarcina sp. P37. Next base: position 439,370 of record NZ_CP015349.1, on the reverse strand, counting down.
GGACTGGTGAAGGAAGCGAAAATAATCGCAGAGAAAGCAAACCTGAAGCCTTTGGAAGATGCAGTTTCAGAAATCGGCTATGAACTGGATACTATCAGGGGATACAAACGGGATGAATCCCTTTCCCTACTGAATCAGATGCACGACTTGCAAGATGAATATTTGAAGGCAAAAGCTGATGAAATGAATGCAGTTGCTTCAGAAATGAAACGGATGAAACTGGTGTACAATCAGAAGCTTTCTGCATACGGTGCTGGTTGTTCAGAAGTCTTCGACATAGAACGGGATATGATGCACCAGCTTCAGCTACACGGCTTGAATAACAGGCTGGCAATAGGTGACAAGTTCACTGCAATGATGCAGAACGTTCCTGAACAGTTTAATTAGCGTTGAAAAGTAATGTATAAGGTAATTTTATCTACATTATATCTTGTGGTATTTATTAGAGTTATATATACTATAATTAACACGGTCGAAGTTCGAGAACTGTATTATTGAATTGTCTTAAAAGATAACGTTTATTAACATAAAATTTTAGTCGGTCGGGGGTTCGAATCCCTCCTGGGACGTAAATGAATTACGGTCCAATTCTTTATATGAAAAGGTTTGGAACAAATTAGGGATTCGGTCAGGGCTTCGGTCACTGATGAAGAATCCCTTTTTTGTATACGAGATAAACAGGATTATTTGATATGGATTTCACACTGTCATGTAAAGAGCTTACCGCCTATGGTAAAGGGGAGAAGGCACTTGCCGCTCACTATAAGCTCTTATCGGGAGCTTTAGGAACTATTATCAGCCAAATGACTATCGCCTCGTACGATGCGGGATTACGATAGGCCGCTGAATAACTTTGCAAAGAGTGCAGGGACTACCATTTAGAAGAGGTTACAGTGGATTCTATCTGCTCGTGGTTAGATTTCATGCCAGAGGATGTGAAGGCGGGGCATCTTCAATTCATGTTGAGCTAATCGTACCTATTTCGAAATATAAAGGCTAATAGTTTTAAACGGATTTACTATGTACAATGACCACAGATCACTGTGCTAGTGGCTTAGACTGCATAGAAGTTGGTATTTTAGCGAAAAGAGGCGGCATCTTGAACTTACGTTGAAATAAATACAATTCCTGCTGTGAAGTATAAGACGTTCGAATCACAAATAGAAAATGTGTTGCGTTGCATTAAAAAAAGGAGTGCTGACACTATATTTTCAGCACTCCTTTTTAAAGTTGAAATGAAAGAGGACATGTAAAAGCGAAACTTTATAAATTCATACTCTTCCAGATAAGTTTATTTGCTTGTAAGTGTAAGGTTGATTTCTTGCTCTTTCAATAAATCATTTGAAAATGTTTCAGAGTCAAATGCACTCGATAGAAGAAGTTTTAATGATGTAGCGTCAGGGTCTTTTACAATAACTGCAAATTGAGTTTCTAGTTCAACTCCGCCTAACATAGCAGAGATGTCTTCGTCTTCAGTCGCAATGTCCTTTGAAAGGACATCTATCTGTTCACTGCCTAACGCCAATGTTTTAATACCGCTAAACTCAATTGACATATCTGTTTTGTTTGTTTTCTTTTCTGTTCCAATTACTGCATATACTGAATCGGGAAGCTGATCAGCACTATCGAATCCAGTCCCCCATAAGATTCCCCATTCACCGTCTTCTGTATAGTCTTCTATTTTAACCAATTTCACATCCGATAATTCATAACCTATGTTTTCATTTCCTTCCAGTACGAAAGGAGCGGCCTCCCCTAGAACAGTTACTTTACCAAATTCACCAATTTGTCCTAGCCCCTCTTGTTTATCTGCTTCTTCCTCTTTAACATTTTTATCCACCTGAGCTTGGTCAGCTTTTGATCCAGCTACTTTTGCTTTTTCTATAGAGCCACAGCCTGTTAAAATCCCTAATGATAAAACTCCTGCTGTAATACCTAGCAATGTTAATTTTTTCATGATGAATTTCCTCCTGTTGCATTCTGTTAGTATTGCCTATTTAATTGTAATGTATTTAAATAGCCAATTAAACCTACAGAATATACCAATCATACAACTATCAGGCAGTCTATATTATTACGTATTTTCGGATTGTTGACGGTTATATATTGATACAACTAATTAACGATTACTGGATATAATATTAGATAGCGGTATGAGTAATATTACCCGCATAAGGGTATCATCCCCTGAAAAGCATCTCATTTGAGATTGTTGAAAGAAAGGAAAATGTAAGGATTGAAAATTGGAGGCTACGATAGGCGGCAAGAAGTCAGAGAAAGCCGTACAACCGCTTGAATGATATCAAGAAAATACATATGTAAGACGTTGTCGATTGGCACAGGAACGTTTTATAAGTTGTTGGAGAGGAAGGATTTGAGGCAGAGCAGTAGTTTAATCAAAGGCTATGTTAAATAACTCTGTTGATATTCGAATAAAATAACAAACGTATTCTGATTGATGAAACCTATTGGTCATTAGGAACGTATCAATAGCAGTACGTTGATTTATTCAATAAACGGGACATTTAGAGGCGAAAGGGGAGAATGTTTTGATAAATATCTTCTTGGGATTAATAATTATCATGTCTATTATCTTTCTTTTACTCGGAATAAAGAGAAAGTCCAGATTAACTATATTTTTTAGTGCTATCGCTTTTATTGCTCCTTTACTTTATTTGGGCTTCAGAAATTGGATAATTTTGTTGCCATTAGTTCCCGCAATATCTTTTGTGATCTCAGATTTATTAATTAAAAAAAGGGATTCTGCACAAGGGTAGTGGACATGGCTTTAGATAGTCCATTCCGTTAACGGGTGCTTTAGCTTTAAAATGGAAACCATTTCAGATAAACGAAGCAGGTGAATCATTTATGGGCAAATTAATAGGGATTCTCTTTGGCTTGATTATATCTGCTGTTACGGCTTGGATGTTTGAGCGGATTGCGGGAATAATGTCAGGTGGAATTACATCATTTTGGGGAGAAAGCTGGTTATATATATCAGTCACAATACCTTTTGCAATTGTGTTTGGGATATTAGGTGGGTATTTTCAAAAACATCGTGAGTTATCTAATAAGAAGCTATGGCGAATAGGTATTGGAAGCGCATTTTTTATAACTTTGTATAGTGGGACAATTGGTGCGATTATAGGAGAAACGCTTATAAGAGGCAGTATGGAGACTATGAATGTAGAAGGCACATTGGTGTGGGGAACAATTTATGCTTTTGTTTTACTTCCGGTAACTGTCCCTCTTGCCCGTTTCGTAATTGATATATTCTACAAGTTCATTAAAAAAATAACACCTGTTCCTTAACCGGGGCGATTGTTGAACAATCTTCATTAACTAAGAAAGACACTAGATGAAGCAGATTAGCGAAATAGGATCTGTTGGTCCTTTTATCTCTAGTAATCCTTTATTAACAACATTGTTTAACAGAGCCTAATCAAAAAAACGTATTTTTGCCATATTGCTATTCGTTGGTAATGAATAATTGGATTTTTTATCCTTGGAGATATACCTCATTTATAATTATGCATAGTAGAAGAGGATCGGGCCCATATTTCATTATCCCCCTGAGAATTGCATTGTTTTTAGTTTACTAATTCATTTAGGATACTTGATATTTTCCAATGACCGCATCCCTAAAATCGAAGAATAGCAATTGTCTCAGTAGCTCAGCTGGATAGAGCAATGCCCTTCTAAGGCATCGGCCGGGGGTTCGAATCCCTCCTGGGACGTCATAGGATGAGGAAGAACGTTGAGAAATCTGCGTTCTTTTTTTGTATATTCAAGTAATTTTCAGGCAATCCATTCTGACAGGAATTTTCAGGTAGAGAAAAACGTCAAATCGCGATATGATAGAAAGAGCTCAAACTTTATGATGCATGCTATAAGGTTTGTTATACGTACTACTAAACGTTGTGTCAGGTGCAGAGGGGGAATAAATTTGGATATTTATCAGGAATTTTCGGCCAGGCATTTTGGAGCGTATCTTGATTCGGAGGAGTTTATGGATTATATGATGCGACAGTGGCTCCTGAAAGGGCGCCATTTGGACGTTTGTCATGTAATCGATCACCCGTCATTCACGAAAGTGATTGATGAATGCAGGGATAATGAGCGCTATTCACTATTTGTGGAGCTGTCGGATTTATATGAGAGTGAGATCACGCTGGCGAGCCAGTATAATGAAACACTACTGTCGCTTGCTTACGGTGAAGACTTTGATCCGTTCGAGCTTGATCAGGATACGAGAGCCAAAGGGGACTGGCGGTACCATCTATGGTTTTATTTCCTCAATAATGAAGGACATATCGCTGAATCCTGGCAGCTATTCAATCAAAAGATCTATCCGTTATGCGCTGCATTGCACAATACGCGTGCAGATCATATGCAGACGCTGGCAAGATATTTCAATGAACTGTGTGTATTGATGGAAAAGACGCGTGACCCGGATATTCTCGAAAGCGTCACAAAACATACGATTATGAATTTATATGATTTCTTCCTGCAGGTGGCGCATAATGATACGCTGATTGATGTTGCTGCAAAGCGCAGTTTTTGTGCGCGGCTGATCCATATGATGAAATATAAAGACATGCACCGAATCGGGCTGGAATTCTATATTACGTTTAATGAATTATTTGACCTAAATGATATTCCTACAGTTATGAGTGCAGTCAGTCTTTCGAAATCTGCTCATGACTACCAAGCAGTACATGTTCTGCACGGCGATATCCAGGCAGTAAAATACCGGATAGAGAAATACAAAGGGGATGTTGTATCCCAATTAACACAGATCTCCGAATACATAATGCGAATGAAACAAGTTATTGAGGAGGATCACGGCGGAAAAATCAATGAGGATTCTTTTATTCAGGCGGATTTCAACTTTTTCTTCCATGAATGCAAAATAGAAGAGATTTGTACAATGAATTTCTCTGAACTGCCTTTTGAAGAACAGGACGCACTGCTGAGAACCTTGCTGAACGCAATCATTTGTTTTTACAAGGCTGATAAAACATTGACTTCCGAAGACGGAAATACGAAAGAGCCCGCATTGAATTTATTGATTGGCTGGGAAAAGGGCAATGAAGGCATGAAACTGCGGAACCGGATACTATCGCTGCTTCCTGAAGAAGGCATCGAATACCGGGAAATTATGATTGCAGATGCGCTGCTGCAGCTGGATGAATGTTTGGCGGAATTCTATATGGACGATTTGTCAGCTGCTGTGGAGGCAGTACAGCGTAAATCTGAACAATATGACCAAGAGCCAGTGGACTTGAAGCAAGGTGAAACTCTGCTGGAAGAAACCTTTACGTCCCTGCTTCCCGTGAACGGACCTGTATTAACGGATGCTGAGGAAAGACGTTTTGAAAAAGCCGGATCCCGACTGAATACACTGTTGGAATCTGGAGAAGTGAGAAGGCTGTTGACCGGAGCTGAAATGAAATGGAAGAACCAGCTTCAAAATTTGCCGCAATCTGTTCAGCCGGTCAGTGAAAAGTTCACGTATATTGTTGCTGATTATGTGCAGGCAGTGGAAGAGTTCCTGATTCATATGCTGGTGAAAATGAAGGCGAAGAAAGAGAAAATGCCGTTGATGGATGTCGTAACATCAGAAGCGGTAAGAACTTCTGTTGAAATCGGCAGCGAAGAATATTATCAATTTGTCACTCTCGGGAATTTTTATCACTATCTGAGCGCAAATGGCACCAGTCTGTTAACAGCCGATGCGGATAAAACAAAGGTCAAAGAGTATCTGTCGCATTGGGCCAACAGTATACGCACTGCTTCATTCGATAAAAAAGAAGCGTTGCCTGCTGAAGTTGCGCAGGCATTGCGTAAAGAGACACTGGTTGTATTAAAGCGTTTGCTCGGAGATCTGTCCATGTAAAAAAAGAGGCTGGGACAAAACTAAAAATAAAGTCCGTTCCCCTGCGCTCCACTCAAATGCTTTGCAAAGTATTTATTAAAAAATAGACATAAAAAAAGCGTAATGGATGAATAAACTCCTTTACGCTTTTTTCATATTATGTCCCAGTCTCTTTTTTATTTTACTTCTATATAAGCATTTCGAATGGTGAGGTATTGTCCGTTTGACACAGTGATTTTTGTTTCTCCCTCGACTACGTCGCTGACCAAGAGATCCATCATATCCTGTCTGCTGTCTTTGCTGATCTCATAGAATCCAATATCGTTTTTATCGTCCGCTATGAGGTTGTATGCATCTGCAGGAATATCCGTTCCGACTTTATATTGTCCGTCAGTATAAACACCGTTTGCCGGCTGCAAGTCAGGCGCGCTGGAAACAGGGTACATTTCGCCTCCCTGCAGCTTGAAATATTCCCCTTGCTGCAGCGTTACATACGTATGGGAACGGCCATCGAGAGCTATATTAAACACAATACTTTCGGGATTTCCCGTTTGATCTTTCGTGTTTTCAAGAAGCGTGATCCCATCAGAGAAAACAATATATTCTCCCGGCTCAATATCTGTTCCGACTTGATACATACCCGGTTTAATAGGCGAAGACGGCGCAGATTCCGGCTCTTTTGCTGCAGGCGGTGTCGCCGGCTGGACCGGTGTTTTATCAGGAGCCGCCGCCGGTTTATCCTCGGCCGAAACAGATGACGGCTGTTCTGTCTGGTTTGGATTGGAGTCAGCAGGTGCAGCAGCGGGTTCTTTTCTCTCCTCTGAGTCTGTTGTTTCTTTCACAGGCTCTTGCAGTTCAATGGAGTTCTCTTCAGCAGTTCCAGCGGCGGCAGATTCACTTGGCGGCACGTCCTTTTTTGTGCTGACAGCGGGCTCTTTCATATTCACAATTGCTATGATCAGCAGCAGAAGCAAGACACCTGCTCCAGCTGCAGCCCACCATAGTTTTTTATTCATCATATAAACTACCTCGCTTTTTAATTATGCCTCCATAATACATGAAAGTGTATGGCAGAATCTACCTGCAGGCTCTCGGCTAAGCAAAGAGTTTGACTGCTCGTCAGTTCACCTGTAAACTGATAAATAGTAATAAACCACGTAATTGGAGTCAGGGGGCAAACATGGATTCACAATCGAATCGTCTAGATTTACTGTTATGGTTCCGTCTGTCGAGGATTTACAATCAAAGCATTCGCCTGTCCAATCAGCACTTGAAAAAATGGGGCTTAACCGCTGCACAGTTTGATGTTTTGGTACAGGTAGGGAGTCATACGAAAATTTCTCAGCAAGAGCTTGGTAAAAAGTTATTTGTGACAAAAGGCAATATCACTAAGCTTCTTCAAAAGATGGAACGCATGAATATAATTGAACGGGAACAAGAGTGGAAAACGAAATACTTATCACTGACTGAATCCGGCAAGGCGTTATTTCAGGAAGTAGTACCGGCACAAGAAGATTTTCAGGCCGGTCAATTTAAAAATTTGACTATAGATGAGAAAAAACAGCTTCATGCTTTGTTGAAGAAATTAAAATACGAGGAGGAGTTATGATGAAAATTAAAGGACTGCATCATATGTCGGCTATTACTGCAAATGCAAAGAAAAACTTGGACTTCTATACGAATATTTTAGGTATGCGGCTTGTTAAAAAAACAGTTAACCAAGATTCGTCTTCCATGTATCACTTGTTTTACGCAGATGAGAAAGGAAATCCGGGGACTGATGTGACGTTCTTTGAAATACCGCTTGCGGGACAAACATATAAAGGGACCAACAGTATTTCTTTAACATCACTGCGTGTGCCGACTGATCAGGCGCTAGTGTATTGGAAGTCCAGATTTGAGGAATTCCATGTATCGCATGAAGAAATCCGGGAGCAGGCAGGCCGGTCTGTTTTGCCTTTCACGGATTTTGAAGGTCAGCGGCTGCTTTTAGTTTCGGACGAACATAATGAAGGGGTGGCAGGCGGTGTGCCATGGGAGAAGAGTCCTGTCCCGCAGGAGTACGGCATCATCGGGCTGGGTCCTTCCCGTCTGACAGTAGAAAATGCAGAAGAAACGGATGAACTGCTGACGAATATTTTAGGGTTCCATAAAAAGGGCAGCTATCCTTCAGAAACGGAAGGTCAGCCGGATATCGTTATATATGAAACTGCTGAAGGCGGTACGGGTGCCGAAATACATGTGGAACATCGAACAGACCTGCCAAGAGAACGTCCGGGCAGAGGAAGTGTCCATCACATTGCCCTGCGTGTGGAAGACGAGAAAGAATTACATGCATTCATTGATAAATTGAATGAAAATGGTATTCCGAACTCCCAGTACGTGGATCGTTATTATTTCCGTTCCGTCTATTTGAAAGACCCGAACGGCCTGACGATTGAATTGGCGACAGACGGACCGGGTTTTGACACAGATGAAGAGCTGGAGTTTTTGGGAGAAAGTCTGGCATTGCCGCCATTTTTGGAGAATCGCCGCGAAGAAATTGAAAGCAGATTAAAGCCGCTGTGAAAAAGATTGATGCAGCATCGGCTATAAAATAATAAAAAAAGAGCAATTTGCTCCAAATAATGTTATACTTGCCTAGTATAATTTACAAGCGAGTAGGTGAAAGACATAATAGAAGTAAAGCTTTCTCCCATTGGTGATGGAGAAAACAACAGAGGGGTATTCGCTACCTGCGATATTAAAAAAGGGCAGCTATTGCACGCAGCTCCTGTCATTGCCTACCCAAACGAAGATCACCAGCATATTGAAAAAACCGTACTGGCAGACTATGCTTTTGAGTACGGAGTAAACCATACTGCCATCCTGCTTGGCTACGGAATGCTGTTCAATCACTCGTATGAACCGAACGCAACCTATGATATTAATTTTGATAACCACACATTTGATTTCTTTGCCTATAAAGATATTAAGGCAGGGGAAGAAATTTTGATTAACTATAACGGCGACGTTGATGATGATGAGCAATTATGGTTTAATGAAGATTATGACGGCACGGCTAATGATTAATCATTCATGGGAACACTTTGATTCACTGTCTGAATTAAAGGCGTTCCCATGTATTATCTTGTCCCAGTAGCTCAGCTGGATAGAGCAACGCCCTCCTAAGGCGTAGGTCGGGGGTTCGAATCCCTTCTGGGACGTACCTATGGCAATAAATGAAGTAGCAGAAAAGTGTTATTTACGTAAAGAAGTTATGATGATCATTTAATCCGATGACCTTCTTCGTTGTATCGGGCGATGTTATCAGATTCGCATTTCGGAGACATTTGAATAAAATTCAGTTGGCGTGCTGCTGTGACTGCCCAAAAGGATATTTCACGTTAAGGTGCAGTCTCTCTGAATAAAACGAAGCTGTCCGGAAAAATTCGGACAGCTTCGTTTTATTAGTACTATCTTAGCAATAAAGGGGGACCTGCAAGTAATGGATTTGCATGCATAGTTCAAGCTGTGCAGTCATTACTTATATTGCAGGTTCTTCATAATATCTTTCGCGGGAAAGATATCCTTCAGTGTCATATTTGTATTTTTGATTTTCATCATATTGCGGATCTTGTTCAAGGTCTTCATTGGCAGGCTGTTCTATTTTGAATTCTTCAGCCGGTTCTTCATCTTCAACAGTCGGTTCTTCGTTTTCATCTTCAACAGATAAAAATTCACGTAACGCTTGTTTGTTTTGTGCCAAATCAATCTCCAGCACAGCCCCAACATCTGTGCGCAGATCCCCGAAAGAACCTTCCACTGGAATACGCAATGATTCGAGTGCATTGTCCTTTCCTCCGGTAATCATTCCTTTACCGATTGTGAATATAGTCTTGCTGTCAATGTTTGTATCAATATACGGTTCGATGACACCCATTAGTTTCGGCAAATTGACGAGTGTCTGTATGCTCATCGCTTCGTCTTTAAGTTTCGATAACGCTTCCTGCTGGCGCTCCACCCGCCCGTAGTCGCTGTGGATATCATGGCGGAAACGCACATAGCCAAGCAATTGGTCACCGTTCAGTTTTTGCTGGCCGGGTTCCAGCGTCAAGCCCAGCCCGTGCGACATAGTATATGGAATATCCACTTCAATACCGTCGGGTGCAATGACATCTACGATTTTTGAAAAGCCTTCAAAATTCACAATTGCATAATACTGCACATCAACATCGAAATTATGCTTAATCGTTTTGCGCACCAGTTCAGGTCCGCCAAGTGAGAAGGCCGCATTGATTTTTTGCATGCCGTGATCCGGAATCTCGACGTATGTATCGCGCATGAGGGAAACTAACTTTACTTGGTTCGTGGACTGATTATAATGGCCGATCATTAATGCATCTGATCGTGAGTCGTCTTCGTCTCCTCTTGCATCATTTCCAATCAGCAACACGTTGATTTCGCCGAATTGTGCCTCGGCTCCTTCAAACTCCTCGAATGTATTGCTGCTGTCGCTGAGTTCTGTATGGATTTCATTCATCGTACTGTTATTCGCGAATGACAGACCGCTTGTATACTGTGCTGCCACATAACCTCCGCCAGCCAATAAAAGAAGCGTAAATACAAAGAATAACAGGCGTTTATATTTTCTCTTCAGTTTTTTCTTTTTCTTCTTTTCTTTCTCTCTCATTTCCAATTTTGACACCTACTCATCTGATTATGAATTCTTGGTTAGTACACTTGAAGCGATTTGCACAGCTACTGCATCGTCCAGATATCCGACTGCAAATAAATAGTCAGGAATCACATCTACAGGGACGATAAAGTACAATAATGCGCTGCCGATGACGGCAAGATCCCGTTTAGCCGCATCCCGCATCTTAAATCGGTTATACAATTCTTTTAATTGATCGACGAAAGGCCCTACACCGCCGGCAATTTTTAATTTCATTTCAAAGTCATGTAAAATTCTTTCTCTGCCTTCTTTCGTCTGAACATACGCTTTGTAACCTGCCAGCTGATCTTCCACTTTTTCAATCGAAAAATTGGCAGACAGAAGTCCTGACGTGTCGGCCAGTTGCTGAATCGTTTCATCATAAGCAGATTCACTCGTTTTTTCATTTTCTACAGGATAGCCTGCAGCCTGAAGCAGCTTGGCAAGAGGGATCTCCAATATTGTAGAAAACTTCTCTAAATGATCGAGCGTTGCTTTTCTTTTGTCATTGATGATACGGGAGATGGTCGCTGTATCAATATCGGTAAGTTCGCCTAGTTTACGCATAGACAATGAGCGTTCCTGCAATACATTCCGCAATAATTGCCCGATCGAAAGACCAAGACGTTCTTCTGACATGACACGGCTCCCCCTTTACGAAAAAAATTCTTCACTCCCAAAATAATAAAGCGTTGTTGACAAATTGTCAACAGAAATAGTCGCAGGTTTATTCCTTGCCGGAAATTGTTTGGGAATAATGATTTCTATGTTTTTTGAATCATTTCCTGCACGCTTTTTTCTGTTAACGCTTTATACTAAGTATGTGATTTAGAAAATATGACGATTTGTAAGTATTGCTTACGGCTGATATAAATTGAAAAGATCATAATGGATTAGGTGAATGCAACAGCAAAGTGTCTGTCTATTTTTAGTGGGGGCTTAAGAATTACTGCTCTCTGACAGCGTGTGTAAAATATTGTACACTACGATTACTGAGAGGAATGAGAGCTAATTTTGGCAGGTTTGTTTTCAGAATTTCGTCAGTACTGCATACAGATTGATTTTCCTGTATGTTTTCGCATATAACTAATGGAAAAGAAGGGGAAGTGATCAAATGCTGCCAATGAAAGAAATGATTGAAATGTGCAGAACAGAAGTTTCAGGAATCTACGATAAATTTGATGCAAGTCATGATCTCGATCATATTGACCGAGTAATGAAAAATGCCGAAAAGATTTTAGCGACAGAACCGGCAGCAGATGAATTGGTTGTCCGCCTGGCGGTGCTGCTGCATGACGTGGAAGATGCGAAGTATGAAGATATGCATGAAGCGACGACAGTAGAGCTGCTGACAAAAATAGGCGCAGCACAATCGGTTACAGATAAAGTTCTTTCGGCGATTGAAAGTGTATCGTTCAGCGGCGGTAATGCAAAAGACATTACATCCATAGAGGGTGCTATTGTAAGAGATGCCGACCGCCTTGATGCAATTGGTGCAGTAGGGATTGCCCGTGCATTTGCATTTGGCGGAGCGCGCGGCAGGAAGCTCTACGATCAGCAGGAAGAAGCCAGAATGGATATGTCAGAATCTGAATATCGTACAAAAGAAACGGCAACCGTGACACATTTCCATGAAAAATTATTATTGCTGAAAAATTTAATGGTAACAAAAGAAGGCACCCGGCTTGCGGAGGAACGCCATCACTTTATGGAAGAATTTTTGCAGCAGCTAAAGAACGAAATTAAATGAAGGCAGTGACTAAAAAAACAGACGGCCTTTGTGCAGAAAGCAGTCTTGGAAGTTGGAATTACACAACTTTCGGGACTGCTTTTTTGTTTTTTATTTTTTTGATATAAAGACCAAGGGATGAGTCAGTTATTTGCTTGCTTGAATAAACTTGAAATTTACGGTGAGAAAGAAAAAATTCATTGACTTTACACTCACACTGTAATTATAATAGCAATATTCGATTAACTACACGCAATAATCTGAATGTAAGCGATTCCAAAGGAGGAGTACTATGTCAAAGAAATTTATGCCGCTCGCTAGTTTACTGCTTATCATTCTACTGGTTCTGTCAGGCTGCCAGCTGAATCAGACAATCCCCGAAGGTGAACAGCGGGTGTACAAGTGGCGTATGGTCACACATCAAATACCCGGAACTGCACGTTATGACGGGACAATTCTGCCGTTCGTAAAAGCAGTAGAAGAAATGTCCGGCGGTCGGTTACTGATTGAACCTTTCGGCGCGAATATATTATTCCCGACGAATGAAACATTTGATATGGTGAAAAACGGCGTAGTGGATGTCGCAGCTGTCTACACGGGTTTTTGGACAGGAAAAGATCCAGTGTTTGCCCTAGGCGGCGGCACAATTCCCGGTGATCCTATTTCAGGTTTTGAAGAACACTTCTACCGTTCAGAAAAGCTTCAGCCAATTATGGATAAAGCCTACGAAAAACATAAAATCAAAAGTTTAGGTGCCTTCGATTATGCGCCGGAAGAAATTCTGATGTCCCAGGTGCCAATCCGCTCGATAGAAGATTTTAAAGGAAAGAACATTCGGGCAGCAGGGGTTGCGAGTCTGTTTTACGGAAAGCTGGGTGCATCCGCTATATCGTTATCTGCTCCTGAAATCTATACAGGCTTACAGCTTGGAACAGTGGAGGCCGCTGAATTTAATGATTATCTCGTAAATGGGGAAATGGGATTGGATGAAGTATCGAAATATATTACGGAACCCGCCCTGCATGTAGGGCCAAGTTCTGATAAAGAGTTAATTGCAAACCCTAAATCATGGGAAGAGCTGCCTGATGATTTAAAAGAAATTGTTCTGGTAGCAAGAGACAAAGTCCGTTATGAATCCGCAATTGCATACGGTGTGGAAAGTCAAAAAGCGAAGACAGAATGGATGAACAATCCTAAGATTGAATTCATTCAATTACCTGATGAGGATGTAGAAAAGATGCGTGAAAAAGGCTTCGAATTATTGAACGATTATAAAGAAAAAAGTGAAGCCAGTAAAGAGTACGTGGAGCAATATGCTGACCTGCTTGCGGAACTCGGTTACACCGAGCAAGCTAAAAAAATAGGCTATAAAGAATAGGCGGTGGCTTCATGAATCCTATTATAACTATTATAGAAAAAATGTCGTCCATCGCCGGTAGAATCGCAGGTTATCTGATGATTCCGCTGACACTTATCGTTGTCTATACCATTATTATGCGGCGATTTTTGCACGATGCACCCGATTGGGGATTCGAAGTGCCGATTTTCATCTATGGAATATCAATACTGCTGGCAGGTGCTGAGGTGCTGCGTGTGAAAGGGCATATTGCGGTAGATATTATTCCGCGATTGCTGTCACCGGGATGGAATAAGGTTTTTGGTATTTTCGCCATGCTGCTGGTTATTTTCGTCACCACTTTCTTAATCTATCGCGGTTCCATTATGGCAATTGAATCTACGATGATTATGGAGCATTCTTCACATCAAAGTTCATTCAATCCGCAAATTTGGTGGTTCAAGTGGTTTATTCCGCTCAGTGGTTTTCTGATTTGGCTGCAGGCCTGGGCTGAAATATATAAAATCGCAAAAGGGGGCTATACAGATGATTCTGCTATTTGAATATGCCCCAGTTGCGATGTTTGTACTTTTGCTGCTGCTTCTGTTTTTAGGTGTCCCGATTGCATTCGCATTATCGACAGTCGGCGCAGTCTTTGCTTTAATGATGTGGGGCGTTGACAGTACGAGTCTTTTGACGAGTGCTGTGTGGGGAGTCATGAACAACTTCACATTAATTGCGATTCCATTATTCATTCTGATGTCGGTGTTATTGGAGAAATCAAACATTATCACCGATTTGTATGACGCGGTGTATAAATGGTCAGGCGCATTGCGGGGCGGACTCGCAATAGCAACTATTTTAGTAGGTGCCATTATCGGTGCGATTTCAGGGGTAGTCGCTGCCGGTGTCATCGGCCTTGGACTGATTGCATTACCGCAAATGATGAAATATAAATACAATGAATCGCTGAGCTTGGGTTCAATTATGGCAGGCGGCACGCTCGGACAGCTTATTCCTCCGAGCTTGAATATGGTCGTGTACGGTGCCATTACGGGCGTATCGGTGTCCAGTTTATTTGCCGGAGGCTTGGGAGCGGGATTCATTTTAATCGGTTTATTTATTGCCTATATATTATTCCGTGCGTATAAAAATAAAGAAGCGGCGCCGGCTTTAGCGAAAGAAGACCGTGCTTCGATGCGTGAGAAATTACTGGCTACGAAATCCGTCATTCTGCCAATGATCTTAATCGTCATTGTGCTCGGATCGATTTTCACAGGAATTGCCACTCCTACTGAAGGAGCGGCTGTCGGGGTGCTGGGCACGTTGTTAATCGGACTGTTTACGAAACGTTTAAATTTGCCGAAAATTAATCTGGCTTTGAAAGAATCCACGAAAATGACCGGGATGGTAGGCTGGATCCTGATCGGTGCCGCTGCATTTTCAGCAGTTTTCTCAGGTGTAGGAGGCAATCGGTTTGTATCCGAAATGGCTCAAATGGCACCAGGAGGAAAATGGGGAATTTTATTTTTCTCGCTGGCATTCATTATATTACTTGGTATGTTTCTAGAAACGATGGCACTTATCATGTTGGCGGCTCCGATTATTTCACCAATCATTGCAGATGCAGGATTTGATCCGCTGTGGTGGGGTGTCGTCTTCATGGTAGTCCTGCAATTGGCGTATCTGACACCGCCATTCGGATTCGCGATCTTCTATTTAAAAAGTGCAGTCGGGGAGCGGGTCAGTATCGAGAAAATTTACCGGGCAACCGTTCCGTTTATTATCATTCAGTTGATTGCGACAATTATTTTCATCCTATTCCCAGCGCTGGCTACATGGCTTCCTGAAGTATTAAGTTCAAAATAACTTATGAATGGAGAGAAGATTCTTGAAGAAATTTCAGGAATCTTTTCTTCTGTCTGCATAGAATGTAGTGAATGTTCAGTTGTTTTGATGATAGAATAAAGCGAGAGGGAGTACACGGCAAGGGATGGATGAAAATGGATGCAGAATTAGGAAAAGAAATTAACCGTATTCGGAAAATGAATAAATATACGTTGAAAGATGTAAGTGAAAAAAGCGGCTTATCCGTCAGTTTTCTTTCACAAGTGGAGCGCGGAGTCAGTTCTGTAACATTCACTTCATTGCGCAGAATTGCGGAAGCACTTGGTGTACATATTAATCTGTTTTTTGAAGAGCCGCAGGAAAAATCACCGCTTAAGAAGCAGACGATTAAAAAAACGGCAGATCAGCCGAATTTCACTTTTACGAATCTTGTGGGAGATATGGAAAAACCATTGTTTTATCCGGCAAGAATTGAATTGAGACCAGGTGAATCACATACGCACCCTTATGCGCATGAAGGGCAAGAATTTGTCTATATACTCGAGGGACAGCTAAAAGTGATTTTGGAGGATTATTCGGATACGTTTTATGCAAATGAATCTTTTCATATTGACTCCATGCAAGAGCATATCTGGTTTAACGAAACCGAGAAGCCGGTGACATTGCTTGTTGTCAGCGCGACGATACATACGTAAACGGATGAAAAATTCATTGCTTATCTCAAACTTAATACGTTAGAATGAAAATACTGCAGACAATACTCTAACTGATAGAGAAAAAGGTGACATCCTGGACAGAAACAATCGATTATTCATAATTACACTCGTCGTCATCGCCTTATTCACATTAGGCGGATTTGCTGTACAAAAAGGTTTCATCACATTTTAAAGTTTTTTAGAAATCATCAAGGTTGCGGGGCTATAAAACAGCAGCACCTGTTTTGCCTGACACAATAAAGAAATCCGGATATCTGCATTTGATATCCGGATTTCTTTTTATTTATTTTGCGAGATTCGTGAGTTCCTCAGAAGTTAAGCCCATATTCTGGCCTGGAAGACACATTGAATACCATAATCAAACAAACGGCCAGGATTGAAAACAGAGTAGTAAAAATGAGGTATGAAACGGCAGCATAGTTGCATAGAAGTAAGAGCAATCATAAAAGGGGAGTGTGCCGTATGTATAATGAAGAGAAAACTCGTACAATAACTGTTTTTGGTGAAGGTGCAGTCAAAGTTTCTCCTGATACTGTCCATATCATTTTGTCCGTCGTATCAAGAGGCACCGAGCTCGGAGAAATTCAGCAAGAGAACGCCAAGCGGATGAATCAGGTAATTCAGGCGCTTCTTTCGGCAGGCGTCGCAGAAAACTCTATTCAAACAATTGACTTTCAAATTCGTCCTGTCTATGAATATATAAATGGTGAGCAGCGTTTCCAGGGCTATGAGGTGATCAACTCGATACGCGTCACGAGCGATGATCTCTCAAGAGCGGGTGAACTGGTTGATTTGGCAGTCAAAAACGGCGCCAACCAAATCGGCTCCATCGAATTTAAAATCCAGGAGCAGGATATGTATTATCAGCAAGCTCTGGCACTCGCGCTGCAAGACGCTGAGACAAAAATGGTGACCATCGGTACATCATTGAAGCTGCCGAATCGCCCAATTCCTGTAAAAGTTGAAGAACAGCATACGACGCAGCCTATTGCTTTCCGCGCAATGGCCATGGCAGATACAGGAACTACGCCGATTGAGCCGGGTACGATTACGGTCAGCGCGAGTCTTCTCGTGAAGTATCAAATGATCTGACAATCATTCTAGTAAGTGATTTGTCAGTCTGCTACTATAGTGGAAACGGTTTGTGAAAGAGGCGTGGCATATGGATGTGCATTTCATCATCAATGAACAGGCGGGTGACGGTAAAGGTGCAAAAGTGTGGGCTGAACTCAAGAAGGAAAATGTCTATCCTTTCGACTTGACAGAATACCGCGGTCACGCGACGGAGCTGGCTTTTCAGCTGGCGAAGAAATCAGATGAAGCTCTGCTGCTGGTCGTTATCGGCGGAGACGGCACAATTCATGAAGTATTGAATGGGGTGGCGGGCTTTGCCCATGTGACAATCGGCGTCATGAAAGCGGGCTCTGGCAATGATTTTGTCAGAGAATTTCCTGCGTTTTCACGTCTGGCTGACATTCAGAACTATGCAGCTGCAAAGTCGCCCAAACGAAAGGCAGTAGATTTTGGTTCTGTCCAATTGGAAGACGGGCACAAGCGGTATTTCGCAGGCAGCAGCGGTTTTGGTTTGGATGCGGATATTTCACTTGCAGTCAGCCGCTCGCCTGTCAAACATCTGCTGAACAAGTGGAAGCTCGGAAGTGTTGTATATGCATTGACTGTCGTACATTCACTGCTTACATTTACACTTTTCTCTGCTGCCGTGCAAATTGGCCCGGATACCCGGCATTTTAAAAAGGTCTGGATGATTACGGTCAGCAATCAGAAGTATTACGGAGGCGGTATGAAGATTTCTCCCCACTCCGTTTATGATGATGGAGAATTTGAACTAACCGTGGTTCATTCGATTTCATTGATCAAATTTCTTGCCGTATTTTTGACGGTCTTTAATGGCAGTCATACCCGATTTCGCGGTGTTTCTGTTTATAAGGCCAGGAAGTTCATCATTAAAGCCGACCGGAAAATAGGATGTCATACAGACGGGGAGTTTATTGGGACAACTGCCGAACTGCCTGTCATCTGTGAAGCAGACGTACGGCAGTGGTATGTTGCGGACAATTCGCATAAGTAATCGTGTGATGTTTTTCACTGCGGCTGAGTGGAATCCGATTCTGCGGCTGTGATATAGTGAAAGTTAACAAAGCAGGCAGGTGAACACAGTGCAGAAAAAGCGAAGACAAGTGATTAGTAAAGGAAATGTGGTTGTCTTTCCAGGTACACTCGAACGACTGCATAGGGATGCAAAACAGGCGATGGAACGTGACCTTCATAAAGAGGCTATTCTTCATTTCGAATCCATATTGGAAATTGATCCAGAAGACTATTCTGTGCTGGACGGAATGGCCATCTCCCTTTATGAAACGAAAGATTATCAGCGGGCAAAAAAGTTTGCACTTCTCGCAATGCAAAATCAGGCGGGGGACTACATAGAGCTTCTGGAGCTGTACTTATCCATTTCCATTCAATTACAGCAATACGATGAAGTGGAGCTGACGATTCAAGGTTTATTGGAAAAAGAAATCATTCCGCCCCACAGCTTGCAGAAGTTTCAATATTTACGCGAACTCAATAAACGTCTGTCTGACCGCTACGAAGAACCAGCTATAGAGGAGCCTCCGCTTACTGCCCAGGCATTTAAAAAAATGAATGCAATGGAGCAGCAGGAATTTTTATTGTCTCTGCAGCATCAGAAGCTGCAGCCGTATATTCCCCTCTTAGTGGAAGTGACTGAAGCGGCAGATTCATTACCCATCGTACAGACATACGCTTTGATGTTATTGCAGCAAATCGGATACCAGGAATCACTGGCTATCCGTAAATATCATTTTGAAACGGAAACCAATCCGTCGAGGCTTGTATCTCCTGAAGAAGATCAATTCCTAGGCGAAGTGCAGTTTCTCGCAAAGTCCCAATTTGAGAAAGATCCGACTGCCAGTGAACTCGTCGTTAATCTGATTCTTAAATACAGCGTGCTGCTGTTTCCGTTTCACTGGGGGCCTTACACAGCAGAGGAAGTGGCGGGAGCATACGTTGCTTATACAAAACAGCTGCTGTACGGCAGGCAGGCTGAAGAATCACCGTTGCTTGCGTTCATACGTTCTGTAGACGAAGAAATGGAAATCTGACAGTGATTAATTCTTGAAAGATGAATAGACTATGTTATACTAAAATGGTTGTCAACTGCTTATCTGGCTTCAGCCATGTTCGCGCTAATTACAGGCGAAACAAAATTAGCTGAATCCGGATAAAACCTTCAAAGGGTAGCGAAGATTTTTTAGTACACATAGAAAAATTCAGACACCACTATGCGAAGGTATATTTGATTAAGATAAAAATACGAGTAATGCAAATGATTTGGAGGTCATACATATGACAGTTAAATGGGAAAAATTAGAAGGCAGTGAAGGGAAACTGACATTTGAAGTTTCCGTAGAACGTTTTAACGAAGGAATGGACGAAGCGTTCAAAAAAGTAGTAAAGAAAGTACAAGCGCCTGGTTTCCGTAAAGGAAAAATGCCGCGCAAAATGTTCAACAAAATGTACGGAGAAGAAGCGCTTTACAACGATGCGATCGATATCGTACTTCCTGAAGCGTACTCTAAAGCGGTAGAGGAAGCTGGCCTGGAACCAATCGCAGCTCCTGAAATCGACATTGAAAAGCTTGAAAAAGGCGAGCCGGTTGTATTCACAGCTGTTATCGCATTAAAGCCTGAAGTGAAGCTTGGCGAATACAAAGGACTTGAAGTAACTCGTCAGCCGGTTGAAGTGACAGATGAAGAAGTAGACGCACAACTTGAGCAGCGCCGTGAAAGTCTTGCTGAAATGGTTGTTAAAGAAGACGGTGCTGTTGAAGAAGGCGACACAGCTACAATCGATTTCGAAGGATTCGCTAACGGCGAAGCATTCGAAGGCGGAAAGTCTGAGAACTACGATCTTGAAGTTGGATCTGGTTCATTCATCCCTGGATTTGAAGAGCAAGTAGTCGGAATGAAAACAGGTGAAGAAAAAGACATCGAAATTACATTCCCTGAAGAATACCACGCTGCAGAATTAGCTGGACAACCTGCTACATTCAAAGTGAAAGTAAATGAAATTAAGTCTAAAGAAGTTCCTGAACTTGATGACGAGCTGGCAAAAGAAATCGATGAGAGCGTTTCTTCAGTTGAAGAACTGCGCACAAAGTTGAAAGAAGAAGCTGAAGAAGTGAAAAAGAATGATTCTGAAACAGCTCTTCGTGACGATTTAGTAGAACAGGCTGCAAGCAACGCTGAAATGGATATTCCGCAGGCGATGATTGATTCAGAAACGGACCGCATGATGCAAGACTTCGAACAGCGTCTGCAAATGCAGGGCATGAACTTGGATCTTTACTTCCAGTTCTCTGGTCAGGATGAGCAGGCTCTTCGCGACCAAATGAAGGACGACGCACTAAGCCGTGTTCGTGTGTCATTGACACTTGAAGCAATCGGAGCTGCTGAAAACGTAGAGGTTCCAGAAGAAGAAATTAATGCAGAACTTGAAAAAATGTCTGAGCAATTCGGTATGGAAGTGGAGCAGATCAAGACAACTCTTGGCGGCACAACTGTACTTGAAAACGATCTTCGCTTCAACAAAACAGTACAATTACTTGTTGATAACGCAAAAATCATCGACTGACTTTCTATATAAGTTGAACTGAATTCTTCTTGTGAAATACTGGCAAACAGAATGCCAAGTTGATTGCAGTGCTGGGCAGCTGGAAAGATTCAGAGTTGAATCTTTCGTCCGAAACCGGAGCAGCGCAGCGGCAGAAGCAACTGTAAAATGGTTGAGTCAGCATATATAGATTACACAAGGTACGGTTTGCCCGTACCTTGTTTTTCTTAAATGAAGAACTTCATGTATAGTCTTAAGGAAACTCCATAAGCTAGGGCATATATCCATACATAGCTGACCGGCTTCTGTCGGTCAATAAGTTCTAAATAGTTGATTAAGTCATGGTAATCTTGTAGTATATTCACTTGAATAGGGGTGAGCATAATGTTCAAATTTAATGATGAAAACGATAACCTGAGCTGTTCTTTCTGCGGAAAGTCACAGGAGCAAGTCCGCAAATTAGTGGCAGGTCAAGGGGTATATATTTGTGATGAATGTGTTGAACTTTGTGCGGAAATCGTCGAAGAAGAAGTAGGTCTTGAAGAAGGCTTTGAGCTGAAAGACGTTCCGAAACCAAGGGAAATCCAAAGCATTCTGGATGAATACATCATCGGTCAGGATCGCGCAAAGAAATCACTTGCGGTAGCTGTCTATAATCACTACAAACGTGTAAATTCAGGCAGTAAAATTGATGACGTCGAACTGGCAAAATCAAATATTGTCTTAATCGGACCAACGGGCAGCGGTAAAACCTTACTGGCGCAGACGCTGGCTCGTATTCTGGACGTGCCATTTGCTATTGCAGATGCCACTTCACTGACTGAAGCGGGATACGTCGGGGAAGATGTTGAAAATATTCTTCTGAAATTGATTCAGGCAGCAGACTTTGATATCGATAAGGCTGAAAGAGGAATTATTTACATCGATGAAATCGACAAAGTCGCCCGTAAATCTGAGAACGCATCGATTACACGTGACGTTTCAGGTGAAGGGGTTCAACAGGCTTTACTGAAGATTCTCGAAGGAACAGTTGCGAGCGTGCCTCCGCAGGGCGGACGTAAGCATCCGCATCAGGAGTTCCTGCAAATTGATACAACGAATATCCTGTTTGTTGTTGGGGGAGCATTTGATGGTATAGAAGATATCGTCAAACGCCGCATCGGACGTAAAGTCATCGGTTTCGGTTCAGATTCCACTCAGGAAATTGATGAAGAAGAAAGCCTGCTGGCAAAATTAATTCCTGAGGATCTCCAGTCATACGGGCTGATTCCGGAATTTATCGGCCGCTTGCCGGTTATCGCTACATTGGATTCGCTGGACGTTGATACATTGTATCAAATCCTGACAGTACCAAAAAACGCGATTGTAAAACAATACCAGAAGATGGTCGAACTTGATGATGTAGCTCTTCGTTTTGAAGAAGATGCATTGCTTGAAATCGCAAGAGAAGCAATTGCACGCAAGACAGGTGCGCGCGGATTACGCTCGATTATTGAAAATATCATGCTGGATGTAATGTATGATCTGCCGTCACTTGAAGAAGTGAAGGAATGTATCATTACAAAAGATTCCGTTCTTGGCAAATCAACGCCGATTTTATATAAAGAAGACGGTACGATATTTGAACCGGGCAACGAAAAAAATACCGCATAACGCCGAAATGGCAAAAAAGCCGGCTCCACCGATGCGTATCTCATACGTTCGGCAGTCGGCTTTTTCTTACATAAGATTTCATCTGCATGTCCTACATATACATACATAATTTATTGGAGGTGGCTTATCATGCCGACGATTCAAGAGCAGAACATCCCATTATTGCCACTTCGCGGAGTGATTGTTTATCCGACGATGCTATTACACATAGACGTTGGCCGGGAACGCTCCATTTTTGCAATAGAACATGCATTAGCCGGAGATCATAAAGTCTTTCTGGCCACACAGAAAGATCTGACTCTGGAAAATCCGGAAAAAGAAGATTTGCATAAAATCGGCACATTGGCCAATATCAAATCTATAACGCAGCTGCCAAACGGCACATATCGTGTGTTAATTGAAGGCTTACACCGCGCCTCATGGAATTCATATAAAGAAGCTGATTTGTATCCGGTCGTCAATGCCGCATGCTACGAAGAAAATGATGAAAAAGATGTAGAAGATGAAGCGCTGATGCGTTCGCTCGTTGCACAATTTAAACGGTATGCGAAAAACAGCAAGCGTATTTCGGACGAGACATTAGAAACTGTTGAAGGCATTCAGGAACCAGGCAGACTGGCAGATATGATCGCATCCAATTTGCCGTTAAAATTAACTGCGAAACAAGAAGTGCTTGAAATGACGGATGTGCCAAAACGGTTAGAATGGCTCATCAGCCGTATGTATAACGAGCAGGAAATTATGGAAATGGAACAGAAAATCAACGAGCGCGTCAAGGAAGCAATGGAACGTACGCAGAAAGAGTTCTATTTGCGCGAACAATTAAAAGCCATTCAGACAGAGCTCGGCGATAAAGACGGAAAAGGTCTGGAAGTATCTGAACTGACGAAGAAAATTGAAGAATCTAATATGCCGCCATCGGTGAGAGAAACTGCCGAGCGTGAGCTGGAGCGTTATGAAAAAATCCCTTCGATTTCTGCGGAGAGCGGAATCATCCGTAATTACATCGAATGGCTCATCATGCTGCCCTGGACATATGCAACAGAGGATCAGCTGGATTTAGCGCGTTCAGAAGCAATTTTACATCGCGATCACGAAGGACTTGAAAAAGTGAAGGAACGTATTCTCGAATTCCTGGCTGTTCGTCAGATGACGAACTCTTTGCGGGGACCGATACTTTGTCTGGACGGACCGCCAGGAGTGGGTAAAACTTCATTGGCCCGTTCGATTGCCGAATCACTCGGCCGTGAATTTGTCCGTTTGTCACTTGGCGGCGTTCGTGACGAATCGGAAATCCGCGGACACCGCAGAACCTATGTGGGGGCTATGCCGGGACGTATTATTCAGAGTATGAAAAAGGCAGGCACAATCAATCCTGTATTCTTGCTGGATGAAATCGATAAAATGTCTAATGACTTCCGTGGTGACCCGTCATCCGCAATGCTCGAGGTATTGGATCCGGAACAGAACAGCACATTCAGCGACCATTATATAGAAGAGCCGTATGATCTCTCTAGCGTACTGTTCATTGCGACATCGAATGATCTGGGAGCTATTCCCGGACCGCTGCGTGACCGAATGGAAGTGATATCAATACCAGGTTATACAGAGCAGGAAAAACAGTCGATTGCAATTAATCATCTCATACCAAAACAAATGAAAGAACACGGACTGAAGAAATCTCAGGTTCGTTTTCAAGAGGATGCAGTACTTGAAGTCGTGCGCTATTATACGCGTGAAGCGGGTGTGCGCTCACTTGAGCGCGAAATTGCGAGCATTTGCCGTAAAGCCGCGCGTCAGATTCTGGCAGGCGACAAGAAGAGCCTGACAGTGAGTCCGAAATCACTGCAATCTCTTCTAGGCAAAAAACGCTTCCGTTTCGGACAGGCGGAAACGGTCAACCAGGTCGGAATGGCAACAGGGCTTGCTTATACAGCAGTTGGCGGAGATACACTTCAGATTGAAGTGTCGCTGTCACCCGGAAAGGGCAAACTCCTGCTGACAGGGAAGCTTGGCGACGTCATGAAGGAATCGGCACAGACTGCATTATCCTATGTTCGTTCAAAAGCTGTATCGTTTGATATCGAACCTGATTTCCATGAAAAATGGGACATTCATATTCACGTTCCAGAAGGCGCCACGCCAAAAGATGGACCGTCGGCGGGTATTACAATAGTCACTGCGCTCGTGTCCGCTTTGACAGAACGCCCAATCAGACGTGAAGTCGGCATGACAGGGGAAGTAACTTTGCGCGGACGTGTGCTGCCCATCGGCGGTTTGAAGCAGAAGACACTAAGTGCACACCGTGCGGGATTACGCACGATTATTATTCCGTCAGATAATGAACGTGACTTGGATGATATACCTGACAGCATTAGAAAAGAATTAACATTTAAACTCGTGTCGGATGCTCAGGAAGTACTCGATATCGCTTTGGAGGAAAAGAAATGAAAGTCCATAACGTAGAAATGGTTATGAGTGCGGTCAAACCGGAACAATATCCAACAGAAGGCTACCCGGAATTTGCATTGGCAGGCCGTTCAAATGTAGGTAAATCCTCATTCATCAATAAAATGATCGGCCGTAAAAGTCTGGCCCGCACCTCATCTAAACCTGGAAAGACCCAGACGCTTAACTTCTATAAAATCGAAGAACAATTATTCTTTGTCGATGTGCCTGGGTATGGTTACGCAAAAGTATCAAAATCAGAGCGCGGTAAATGGGGCGGAATGATCGAGCAGTACATGATGTCTCGTGAAGAATTGCGTGCCGTCATACAGATTGTCGATTTGCGTCACCCGCCATCCGCGGATGACTGCCTAATGTATGAATTTCTTGCGAGCTATAACATCCCGACGATCGTCATTGCGACGAAGGCGGATAAAATCCCTAAAGGCAAGTGGGAAAAGCATAAAAAGATTGTCCGTACAACGTTAGATATGGAAAAGCATCATCCATTAATTTTATTTTCATCCGAAAAAGGGATTGGTATGGATGAGGTATGGCGTGAAATCGAAAGTCGCATGTAAAATCTTGCACTGATCTATTGGAAT
Organism: Sporosarcina sp. P37; assembly: GCF_002109365.1. Lineage (NCBI taxonomy): Bacteria > Bacillati > Bacillota > Bacilli > Caryophanales > Caryophanaceae > Sporosarcina > Sporosarcina sp. P37. The sequence continues at coordinate 413,808 of NZ_CP015349.1, read as the reverse complement.
TGCTACATTATGACTTCAAACGATGTTCACAATTTACATTCCGACTAAAGCGCTATGTATGTTATAATGAATGTACGAAAAGATTCTGAAAGGTGTGAGCACCTAATGTATACAGTTGTTGTCGGTGTTAACCACCGGACTGCCCCTGTCGAAATTAGAGAAAAATTATCATTCGTTGAAACTGATCTGCCACAGGCGATGCAAACTTTGCAGCAGCAAAAGAGCATCTTGGAAAATATTATTATTTCCACTTGTAACCGCACAGAAATCTATGCGGTAGTCGATCAGATTCATACGGGACGGTATTATATAAAGAAATTCCTTGCTGACTGGTTTGCGATTCCTATGGAAGAATTCTCTAGTCATTTAATCATTCATGAAGAAGATGGTGCGATTGAACATTTATTGCGTGTAGCTGCCGGGATCGATTCTATGGTGCTCGGGGAAACACAAATTTTAGGTCAAGTACGCAGCAGTTTCTTTGCGGCACAAAATATCGGTACTACAGGTACGGTATTCAATGAATTGTTTAAGCAGGCGATTACGACAGCAAAAAGAGCCCATACTGATACTGCAATAGGTGAAAATGCAGTTTCTGTTTCCTATGCAGCAGTTGAATTGGGTAAAAAGATCTTTGGCTCATTAAAAGATAAGCATATTGCCATTCTTGGAGCTGGAAAAATGGGAGAATTGGCAGTTAAAAACTTGCAGGGAAGCGGCACAGGGAAAATCACAGTGATCAACCGGACGTTTTCCAATGCAGAAATACTGGCTGCAAAGTTTGACGGTGAAGCGAAGTCCATGCAGGAGCTGCAATGTTTGCTTCTTGAAGCGGATATCCTCATCAGCTCTACTGGCGCTACGGAGTATGTCATTGACTACGAGTTAATGCAGTATGTAGAGAAATTGCGTAAAGGCAAACCGTTATTTATGGTTGATATTGCCGTGCCGCGTGATTTAGATCCTAAGATCGGCGACTTGGACAGTGTCTTCTTGTATGATATCGATGACTTGCAGGGCATTGTCGAAGCTAATCTGGAAGAGCGAAAACGCGCAGCAGATGAGATCGGTCTGATGATTGAAAAAGAAGTGGTGGCTTTTAAAGAATGGCTTTCCACTCTCGGAGTTGTACCGATGATTTCTGCATTGCGTAAAAAAGCGAGCCGGATCCAAAGTGAAACGATGCTTAGTATCGAAAACAAAATGCCGGACCTGACAGAACGCGAGAAAAAAGTTCTTAATAAACATACAAAGTCAATTATTAATCAACTGTTGAAAGAACCAATCTTACAGGCAAAAGAATTGTCTACAGATAAAAAAGCAGCAGATAAACTGGCTATTTTCGAACAAATCTTTGGCATTGCCGAAGACGTCGTGATTGAAAAAGAACAGCTTGCCATCCAGGCTAAAGAACGTCTGCAAAAACGCGCTGAGCGAAAAAATGAAACTCTCGACGCATCTGAACTAAATTACCAACACTAATTCCTGGTGGTTCTGTATCTGTCTTTCACAAGAACGATACAGGCCCACTTTTTTATTGGGTTCTTTTAAAAAGTTCAAACGGTTTTCACTTTTTTCGACTAATTATGTCTATTGCAAATGCAATTATTTGCAGTATCGCCCTTTCATTTGAGACAATACTAACGAATACACCTTACTTGCAAAAGAGAGGTTTTAGCTTGAAAGGCAGAGAATAGCATATGGTGGATTTGACCATGGCAAGACTTCAGGAATTAATGATTGTACTGTATGCCCTCAGTCTTGTCTTTTATTTAATTGATTACCTTAAGAAGATAAAAATCATGCAGCGCATTGCTTTTTGGCTGATTGTCACCGTATGGGTTACCCAAACCGCTATTTTATCTTTATATATTATTGAAATGAAACGGTTTCCCGTGCTTTCACTGGTTGAAGGAATTTATTTTTACGTGTGGCTTCTTGTCACCTTATCAATTGTGTTCCAATTGATTTATAAAGTGAACTTTATGGTCTTTTTTACAAATATTATCGGATTTGTCTTCTTGATGATTCATGTATTTTCTAATCTGAAATACAACGCATCTGCGGTGGGCGATTCATTAATTTCAGAAGTACTGTTTGTTCATATTACGACAGCAATCCTCTCGTATGCGGTGTTCGCACTGGCATTTGTATTTGCAGTATTGTATTTAATTGTCCACAAAGTATTGAAAAGCAAAAAGTTTACGAAACGATTTTCCAGTCTTCCTAATTTGCATCAAACGCTGACAGGGATGAAGATGTCGATCTACACGGGTATTCCGATTCTGTTCGTCAGTTTATTATTTGGCGTACAGTGGGCATATGTGGCGCTTGCCGACTGGTCTGTTTTTGATGTGAAAATCATGGGATCGTTCGCAGTTCTTCTGATTTATTCCAGTGTGGTCTATTTCAGCTACAAAGGGAAGCTTCAATCAATCGAACTTGCCTGGATGACTATATTTGCATTTCTATTAACAGTTATTAATTTCTTTTTGGGCAGTACGCTGTCACAATTTCATTTTTGGGTATAAGGAAGGAAGGATATTGTGAGAAAGATTATTGTAGGTTCACGCAGAAGTAAACTGGCATTGACTCAAACCAATTGGTTTATTGAACAATTGAAACAGGCGGGTGCGCCATTTGAATTTGAAGTGAAGGAAATTGTCACGAAGGGCGATCAGATTTTGGATGTTATGCTTTCAAAAGTGGGCGGCAAAGGGCTATTCGTAAAAGAATTCCAGCAGGCCCTGTATAACAAAGAAATCGACTTTGCTGTGCATAGCATGAAAGACATGCCAGCGGTAATTCCTGATGGGTTGACAGTCGGCTGCATTCCAAAACGCGTAGATCCGCGCGACGCATACATTGCAAACGATCACGTGCGCTTTATGGACTTGCCGATCGGAGCAGTTGTGGGAACTTCAAGTCTCCGCCGCAGTTCACAATTATTGATGCTGCGTCCGGATATCGAAATCAAATGGATTCGCGGTAATATCGATACACGTCTGCGGAAGCTGCATGACGGTGAATATGATGCAATTATTCTGGCAGCTGCCGGACTCAAGCGTATGGGCTGGGATGACAATATCGTAACAGAGCACTTGGCGCTTGATGATTGTATCCCAGCGGTAGGACAAGGTGCACTGGCCATTGAATGCCGTGAAGACGATGCGGAATTGCGCCGTGAACTGGATAAACTTACTGATGACAAGACATGGGTGGAATTGCAGGCTGAACGTACATTCCTTGCTGAGATGGACGGTTCATGCCAGGTGCCGATTGCAGGATTTGCAACATATGATGGCAAAGAAGTCGAATTGACCGGATTTATTGCGTCACCAGATGCAATCGAAGTGTTCCGTGAAACGGTGAAAGGAACAGACCCAGTTGCAGTCGGTAAAGAAGTCGGTAAACTTTTGCGTGATCAAGGGGCCGCGGAAGTCATCGAGAAAGTGAAGGCAGAAATGGATGCGTAACGAACTGCCGTTAGCTGGAGAAACGGTCATTTTTACCGGAACACCTAAATCACAGGAAGCTGCCGAACTCGTGAAATCGTACGGCGGCATTCCTGTTTCTATACCCCTTATTGAAGTGGAAGAAATTCAGAAGAAGGCTGACCGCCAGAAGTTGCTGCAGGCGATGAAAGCGGATTGGCTGATTTTTACGAGTCAGTCGGCCGTCGCCGCATTTCGTGCGAAGATGCAGCGCTACGGGGTGACAGCAGATACATATTCGGGGAAAGTAGCGGCAGTCGGAACACGGACAGCAGCCTCTCTTGACCGGCTTGGTTTTTCTGTTTCATTCATCCCGAGTGTATTCAGTGCGGATGTCTTCGTTAAGCAGTTTAATCCGAAAGAGTCAGAGCGTCTGCATGTGGTCTTTTTAAAAGGTACATTGGCAGGCAGCCTGATTCGCGAGGAATTACCGTTTCATGTGTCGGAATGGACAGTGTATGAAACGAAAAGTGCAACAAGTGAAATCGATAAACTATGCCGCTGCATACTCCAGAAAAATCAGGTGTCTGTATTATTTGCAAGTCCGTCAGCCGTAGAGGTGTTTGCCAACCGTATTGCACCGAAAACGACATGGTCAGGGTTTACGGTTTGCGCAATCGGACACATTACAGAACGTGCGCTGCTGAAAACAGGCGCGCCCGTTCACGTGAAGCCTGAAACCTATACATTAGTCGAGCTGGTTCATGAACTGGCCAAACGAAAGGAAGAATTCAAATGAATCCAATAGAATTTAAGCGTCATCGCAGACTTCGTACACACCCAACAGTGCGTGCGATGGTAAGAGAGACAGAAATCAAAGCAGCGGATTTCATTTATCCTATCTTTGTGACAGAAGGTGAAAATGTACGCAATCCGATCGCATCCATGCCGGGGGTAGATCAATTTTCGATCGATCTTCTGCTGAAAGAGACGGATGAAGTCGTGGAGCTTGGTATTTCATCTATTATTTTATTCGGTATTCCATCCGAAAAAGACGCGGTCGGTTCAGGCGCTTACGACGATGAGGGAATCATTCAGCGTGCAACACGTGCAGTGAAAGAGCGTCATCCGGAATTAGTCGTTATTGCAGATACTTGTTTGTGTGAGTATACCGATCACGGTCACTGCGGTGTAATTCACGATAATGATGTAGATAATGATGCAAGCCTCGTACTGCTGGCGCAGACAGCTGTCAGCCAGGCGAAGGCAGGAGCTGACATCATTGCACCGTCCAATATGATGGATGGATTTGTTGCGGTGATCCGTCAGGCACTTGATGATGCAGGTTTCCAGCACATCCCCATCATGTCGTATGCTGTGAAATATGCGTCCGCTTACTACGGTCCGTTCCGTGAAGCTGCACAGTCAACTCCACAATTTGGCGACCGCAAGACGTACCAAATGGATCCTGCGAACCGCATGGAAGCAATGCGTGAAGCAGAATCTGATATTCTTGAAGGCGCAGATTTTTTAATCGTCAAACCAGCATTGTCTTACTTGGATATCATCCGTGACGTAAAGAATCACGTACTGTTGCCGGTCGTTGCATATAACGTCAGCGGGGAATACGCAATGGTCAAAGCAGCAGCTCTTAACGGCTGGGTTGATGAAAAGAAAATTGTACTGGAAACACTAACAAGTATGAAGCGTGCAGGCGCAGATATTATTATGACATATCATGCTAAAGATGCCGCCCGCTGGTTGGAGGAGAAGTAATATGGAAAAAATAACATATACGAAATCTAAACAAGCATTTGAAAAAGCGGTTGATTTAATGCCTGGCGGCGTAAACTCTCCGGTTCGTGCATTTAAATCAGTAAATATGGATCCGATTTTCATGGAAAGCGGTAAAGGCGCAATCATTACGGATATCGACGGCAATGAATATATTGACTACATTCTTTCATGGGGTCCGCTCATTTTGGGTCACACGCATCCTGATGTAGTATCAGCGATTCAAAAGGTCGCAGAAACTGGCACAAGCTTCGGTGCGCCTACACTTCTTGAAAATGAATTGGCGGAACTGGTGATCGACCGTGTACCTTCGATTGATATGGTGCGCATGGTGTCTTCAGGCACAGAGGCAACAATGAGTGCGCTTCGTCTGGCTCGCGGCTATACGAAACGCAATAAGATCCTGAAATTTGAAGGATGCTACCATGGCCACGCGGACTCCTTGCTGATTAAAGCAGGATCTGGTGTTGCCACATTAGGTTTGCCGGACAGCCCGGGTGTGCCTGAATCCATTGCTTCAAACACGATAACAGTTGCTTATAACGACTTGGAAAGTGTCAAAGCAGTCTTTAAAGAATTTGGAGACGATTTGGCCGCAGTGATCGTAGAGCCGGTTGCGGGAAATATGGGTGTTGTTGGACCTGACGACGGTTTCTTGCAGGGGCTGCGTGATCTGACGACGGAAAACGGTTCACTATTGATCTTCGATGAAGTCATGACAGGTTTCCGTGTCGGCTATAATTGTGCGCAAGGTCATTTCGGCATCACACCTGACTTGACGTGTCTCGGAAAAGTAATCGGCGGCGGTCTGCCAGTCGGCGCGTACGGCGGTTCACGTGAAATCATGGAACACGTAGCACCGGCGGGTACAATTTACCAGGCAGGTACTTTATCCGGTAATCCAATTGCTATGACAGCGGGAATTGAAACGCTGAAGAAATTGACGCCGGAAACATATGAGCGCTTTATTCAGCTTGGTGATCAGCTGGAAGAAGGCTTCCGCGCTGCAGCGAAAGCAAATAATATTCCGCACACTGTCAACCGGGCAGGTTCTATGATTGGGTTCTTCTTCACAGATGAACGGGTCAATAATTATGACAAGGCAAAAACTTCCGATCTTGAACTGTTTGCAGAATACTACCGTCTCATGGCGGAAGAGGGTATCCTTTTACCTCCTTCCCAGTTTGAAGGTATGTTCTTGTCAGCAGCACATACAGAGGAACAAATTGCAAAAACAGTGGAAGCATTCCATACAGTGTTTGCAAAATTGAAGAGATAATTTGGACGCCAGGCAGACAGACTTGCCTGGCGTTTTTTTGTTTATTCGTTTTGGAAGTGTTGCGGTTCTCCAGGCGAATAGCGCGGCTCCCTAGACGCATGGCGCTGTCAGCTATTCGTATTGCGTACGCGTTCACACTAATAACGGGATCCCTGCGACAATTAACACCATTACGCCGGTTCACTCCCGTTATACTTTACACATCACTTCTAAATTCCTCGCTTTCTTCATATAGTAGCCTGAGTTAAGAAAAGGAGTGAAGAGAAAATGACGACACATCAATGGACATTACAGGAGTCTTTTTATTTTCCTGCTGAATACGGCGCGTTTGCGGAAACGGCGGAAGTGAAGGTGACGCCTGGTTTTACTGAAGAACGTACAGAGGATGCAATTCGGCTGCAGGGGATCTATCATATTGCGGCAAACGTTGTATTTGATGCAGACAAGCAAGTGGAACTGTCGGCAGAGGACCTGCTCGTCATCGATGATGTGGAAGTAGAAAACGGCAAAGGATATTTTGAATATGCGGTGCCGCTGAATGTTGATTTGCCGGCAGAGCTTGACGGCAACCTGGAGCTTGATGTCCAGGATATTAAAACTGTTGCCAAAGAAGACGGCGGGTTGTCTCTGGAGTGGACCGTGCTTTTAAAGCAGGAAGTCCCTGTGCAGGAAGCGCCAATTGTTCAGGAAGAACCTGCGGCACCACAGCTGGCCGACGCTTCTACATCACATATGCAGTTTCTGGAAAATGCTGATCGTGCGGTAGAGCAAGTCCAAAATGAAATGGAAGACTTTCTCTTATACATCGCCCAGCTCGATGACGATGTGACGAGAAAGATCTTCCATTCAAATAATATTCTTGTAGAAGCAGAAGGACAAAGCAGCGAGTAAGCAAAATAATAAAAAGTCTCCGGTCGTAGGTACAATGAGTAATCGGATCAGCTGAAACACAGTCAGCGGAATAATGCAGCCTTTACAGTAAAATCTTGTCTTCCTGAGCCACGGCGGCAGCAGATAGGGATTATAACCTTTTCGCATCGTTCACCATCCTTTCTCGTTTGACTGGCAATCACTTGACGGACGCAGCATGTTTCCCATATAATAATGGGTGATAAGAATATAAATGCGAAGAGTAGGAAAGTACATGTGAACCGTTTTCTTCAGAGAGGGTGCGATTGGTGAGACGTGCCTGGAAACAGCAGATGGAAGTCCCCTATGAGCAGTTTCTGTGAAATAAGAGTAGCAGGAACCGGTGAAGACCGTTACCAAATCATGAAGATGTAATGCTCTTTAGCATTCATAAATAAAGGTGGTACCACGAGCTCCTTCGTCCTTTTACCGGGATGAGTGGGGCTTTTTTGTATCCCTTTTATTTGAAGGAGGAACTGTAATGACTGATGAACTGACAATGCCGACTAAATATGATCCGCAGGCAGTAGAAAATGGCCGTTATGAATGGTGGCTAAAAGGTAAATATTTTGAGTCCGATGTAAAGAGTGAAAAAGAACCTTATACGATTGTAATCCCGCCGCCGAACGTAACAGGCAAACTTCATTTGGGCCACGCTTGGGATACAACATTACAGGATATGCTTATTCGTATGAAGCGTATGCAAGGATACGACGCATTGTGGCTGCCCGGTATGGACCACGCGGGTATTGCGACGCAGGCGCGAGTCGAAGAAAAACTGCGCGCAGAAGGGAAAACCCGCTATGACCTCGGACGTGAAAAGTTTGTTCAGGAAACGTGGAAGTGGAAAGAAGAATATGCAAGCCACATCCGCGCACAATGGTCGAAGCTTGGTCTGGCGCTTGATTATTCAAAAGAACGCTTCACATTAGATGAAGGGTTATCAAAAGCAGTTCGCGAAGTCTTCGTAAAATTATACGAAAAGAAACTGATCTACCGCGGCGAATATATCATCAACTGGGACCCTGCAACGAAAACGGCATTGTCCGATATCGAAGTAATTCATAAAGACGTCCAGGGTGCATTCTATCATATGCGTTATCCATTAACAGATGGCACGGGATCCATTGAAATTGCGACTACACGTCCTGAGACAATGCTCGGTGATACAGCTGTAGCCGTACACCCCGAAGATGAACGCTATCAGCACCTGATCGGCAAAATGGTGAAGCTGCCGATTGTCGGACGTGAAATTCCGATTGTAGCAGATGACTATGTTGAAATGGACTTCGGAAGCGGTGCAGTGAAAATCACACCTGCGCATGACCCGAATGACTTTGAAATCGGTAATCGTCATAACTTGCCGCGGGTTCTTGTCATGAATGAAGACGGCACAATGAATAAATTAGCCGGCAAATATGAAGGTATGGATCGTTTTGAATGCCGTAAGCAAATCGTCAAAGACTTGCAGGAAATGGATGTGCTGTTTGAAATCGAAGAACATATGCACTCTGTGGGTCACTCGGAACGCAGCGGGGCGGTAGTGGAGCCGTATTTATCCACGCAATGGTTTGTCAACATGCAGCCGCTTGCCGAGCAGGCAATCAATCTTCAGAAAAATGAAGATGAAAAAGTAACCTTTGTTCCAGACCGTTTTGAAAAGACGTATTTAGGCTGGATGGAAAATGTGCACGACTGGTGTATTTCGCGCCAGCTATGGTGGGGCCACCGGATTCCGGCCTGGTATCATAACACTACAGGTGAAGTGTATGTCGGACATGAAGCGCCGGCGGATGAAGAAAACTGGACGCAGGACAATGATGTGCTGGATACTTGGTTCTCATCTGCGCTATGGCCATTCTCGACAATGGGCTGGCCTGATACGGAAAACGAAATGTACAAAAAATATTACCCTACAGATGCCCTTGTTACAGGGTATGATATTATCTTCTTTTGGGTGTCCCGCATGATCTTCCAGGCACTTGAATTCACAGAGGAGCGTCCTTTTAAAGACGTCTTGATCCATGGTTTGGTGCGTGCGGAAGACGGCCGTAAAATGTCCAAGTCCCTTGGCAATGGCGTAGACCCAATGGATGTCATCGAACAGTACGGAGCAGACGCATTGCGTTACTTCCTGGCAACAGGTTCTTCACCAGGACAAGATTTGCGCTATTCTACGGAAAAAGTTGAAGCGATCTGGAACTTTGCCAATAAAATTTGGAATGCTTCCCGCTTTGCATTGATGAATATGGATGGCATGACGTATGATGAAATCGATCTGTCAGGAGAGAAATCTGTAGCCGATGCATGGATCCTAACCCGTTTAAATGAAACTGTTGAGCAAGTGACAAGCCTTGCCGACCGTTATGAGTTCGGTGAAATGGGCCGGGCTCTGTACAACTTTATCTGGGATGATTTCTGTGACTGGTATATCGAGATGGCAAAACTGCCGTTATACGGTGAAGATGAAGCCGCGAAGAAAATGACGCGTTCGGTTCTTGCGCATGTTCTTGACCATACGATGCGTCTATTGCACCCGCTGATGCCGTTCATCACAGAAGAGATCTGGCAGAACCTTCCGCATGAAGGCGAGTCGATCACAGTAGCGAAGTGGCCGGAAATGGATGAGGCATTAATGGATAAGTCCCGTGCTGGCCATATGAAATTATTGATGGATATTATTAAAGCCGTGCGAAATATTCGTGCGGAAGTGAATACACCGATGAGCCGTAAAGTCGATTTGTATATTTCTGCAAAAGATGAAGCGACTGTGGCGGTGCTGGAAGAAAACCGCAGCTACCTTGAGCGTTTTTGTAATCCGGAAGCACTGACGATTGGCGTTAAAGTGAATGCGCCAGGCAAAACCATGTCAGCAGTTGTAACAGGAGCTGAATTATATTTGCCGCTTGAAGGCTTAATTGATATTGAAGAAGAGCTGGCCCGTTTGACAAAAGAGCTAGGCAAGTGGCAGGGAGAAGTGAAACGCGTTCAAGGTAAATTATCAAATGAACGCTTTACTTCAAAAGCGCCTGAAGCAGTTGTTGCGGAAGAGCGTGCGAAGGAACAGGACTATTTAGAGAAGTATGCGGCGGTTGAGCGCCGTATTGCGGAACTGAAAGAGATGTAAAAAAGGGATAGGCTAATAGCCAGAAGTGAACCTTTTAGAGAAGGGTTTTGTCCCAGCCTCATTATAAAGAATACTACATAGCCGGAAATGATGATGGTCATACAAACCAAATTCATTTCCGGCTATTTTTTGAATAAAAAACATTGACCTGTCAGCAGGAAAAAAACACCTTGTATCGAACATAAAGTATAGAACCTTATGAAACCAATGAAGAAGTGTTTTTTATGTATGAACAGATTATTTCTAGCGCGTTTCTCCTGTTGGAGACACGTGCGTTTTTTACAATTTTATCACAATAGTAAAGGTGCAACTGGACGACGAAAAGGAGGGATGTACGTGAGTTTTATCATTCGGGACATGGCGGATAAAGATTATAAGAGCATTCAGGATGTAGCGCTGGAAAGTTGGCGCGTTACGTATGAAGGGATTATTCCGCAGAAGATTCAAGATCATTTTCTTCAAGTGGCTTATCGTGATGAGATGATGGAAAAACGGATGCATAGCTCGCATATTTTTGTTGCTGAGATGGCTAATGAAGTAGTTGGATTTGCTGATTTTTCTCCGGCAGATGAGGGGGGAAGGTCGGAATTGCGAGCCTTTTATTTGTATCCTCAGCAGCAGGGCATAGGGATAGGTTCTGCTCTTTTAAGAAAAGGGATTGAAGAGCTTGAGGATATTAAAGAAATTGTAGTGGACGTGGAAAAGGAAAATATCGTTGGAAAGTAATTTTATGAAGCGAAAGGATTCAAGCCGATCAGAGAATTTGACGATGATTTTGCGGGCCATCTATTGAAAACAGTCCAGATGATTCTGACAATTTAATGGAAATAGGAGAGATGTACTTGAAAAGACTGATGTGGATTGCAGTGAATCTGCTAACCGGTTTATTTGTAACTATAAATAGTGTAGCAGGCTATGCAATTAGTGGCATAGGCGAAGGATCTTCTCCTAATATCAAGATACTTGGTTTGGCAGCCGTTTGGATGATTGGCTTTGCGCTCCAGTTGAAAAAGAAACTGCGCGCTATTGGACTAATCAGTACGTTCATTCCTGTGGTAGTTATTCTCTACGTGTATATAAAAGTTTCCATGATGTAACGGTTACACCTTAAATGAAGCAATAGAAAGATGAAATACGGGTGATAAAAACGGGCAGGGAAAAATAAGCAACTGCACGAAAATTCCTATCTTGCCATGGGAGTGGGCATCGGTTTATCTGTTTGGTAATCATGTGAGTAACGGTGTTTGACAATACTTCAGTTGGTATAGGTTTTTGCCTGCTGATCTGCGCGGCAGCCGGCAATCATGCCGACATGCAAAGATGTAAAATAATTTGTTCTAAACTAAGCCAAGCGCGTCTTATAGTTTAATAAAAGCCCTGCTGCTGATTACGGAGCAGCATTAGGGCTTTGGTGTTACACTGGGGTCATCATATCTAGTTTACATAATAAAATTACCTGCCCAATGTAGTAAGTATGGAGAATAATCAATTCTTCATGACAAGTGTACATAATGTGTTTCCTCTGTTAAAGTTCGCGGATCATCAGTGGATTTATTAGTTGGCTATCCAGCGAATAAGAGTGATCGTGAGAAAGACTGAAACCGGTAATTAAAGGGGGTTTCGTAAATGGTTATAAGTAGACTACTGAATCAAGTTAGGGGAAATCAGCATGCTTGTACTGGACAATAAATCTGAGACGTGTGTCATCGTTCTTCATGAAATATACGGGGTTAATCAGCATATAAAAGGCGTGTGCGAAATACTTTCTTCTTATCAATTTGATGTGATTTGTCCTGATTTATTAGGGCGGGGAATGGTATATGATTACGCACAGGAGAAAGAGGCTTATCAAAATTTTATGGAGCACGCAGGTATTACCGACGGATTACATAAAGTTCGGGAGCTGTTAGCTGATATTCAGCATAAGTACACGAAAATATTTATCTTGGGCTTCAGTGTAGGGGCAACAATTGCCTGGCTTTGCAGCGAAGAGGAGTGTGTGGATGGGGTTGTAGGATATTACGGCTCCCGAATTCGGGAATATACCGGCATCAGACCTGCATGCCCCGTGTTGCTTTATTTCGCAAAAATGGAGAAGTCATTCAATGTGTATGAGCTGGCACCGAAATTAAGCCAGACAAATGCAGATGTGCATATATGTGACGGTCGGCACGGATTCAGCGATCCCTATTCATCGGCTTATAATGAGGAACTGGCTGGAAGAGCATTCAATAAAACATTGCATTTCTTACAAAATAGCTGAATGAGTATCTCACACGGAAGCACTTCCTGATTGAAGTGCTTTTTTCGTGTGAAAATGATTAGATATACTGATAATATAATCCCGCTTGTGTATCGTACCATAACAGTGTGCCGTGTTTCCGGTTTGGAATACGTGTCTGGAAACTCCATTCAGGATATTGTTTTATAATTTGCACCTGATCACCGGTGGCAAATGCGATAAAAGAGATATAATGATCTTTTGTCATCGGATGGCTGCTGGAAATATAACGCTCGTTATCTATTTCTTCAATAGACAGCTTTTCTTCAGCAGCAGCTTTCTTCGCTTCTAAAGCTTCCAGTTTTCTGCCACAGCAGGATAAGGTGATGTCGCCCGTTGCCATGACGATGTTATTGCATATCGGACAGACAAAGTACTTTGATTTTTTCATATTTCCCCCTATGAATTCATTGGACAGTAATTCACCGTCCAAAATATTTTCTATATTGACGCCTAACAGCTCAGATAGACTGGGGAGCAATGTGACATCAGGACAGCCATATCCGCGCTCCCACTTTGAAATCGTCCGATCTGATATATGCAATTGATCAGCCAGCTGTTTCTGCGTAAGTCCTTTTTCTTTGCGCAAGCTGTAAATTAGCTCTCCAACTTTACTCGTATCCATCCGTTTTCCCTCCTGCTCTATATTGATCATAGGGGTATATAGCACACGTTTCAACAAACGCTCCGTGGAGATGCAGGAAAGTATATATATTCCTGCATCTCCACGGATTCTATGAAATACATACGCAAAATAATAAACAAGACTGTCACTGAACATCATTTCTTATGATGTCCGGCGGCAGTCTCGTTTATTTTACTCAAAATATCTTCCAAAATTAATTTGCATCCTGTCACTTCTCTAGCTGGTTTTTTACATATTCGAGCAGTTTCCCGGCAACTGAAAAGTCGTGTGTAACATACAGCGACCGCGCACCGACTGGATCTTCAATTTCATTCAGCAGCCAGCCGCCAGTGTTCGGAATGATGAAATCAATGCCGATATAGTCACTGGAAATTGCCTGGGAAATCGTTTGGACTTGTTTGGTTTCAGTCTCGTTCAGCGTATACTTTTCCACCGTGCCGCCGAGCGTGTAGTTGGATTTGAAAGAATCTTTGGCACCTGTGCGTTTTACCGCACCGAGAACCTCATTGCCGAGCATGAAAACCCTGATGTCTGTTGCGCTGGATTCAATGAACGGCTGCGCAATCAATTCTTCGGTAGGGTACCGTGCTAGAACGTCTTCTGCCTGCTGTGCGGTTTCGCAAAGAAAAACTTCACTGCCGCCGTGACCTGCGCGTGTTTTCATTACGCAAGGCAAAGGAAGAGGCTGATCCGCACGAAAAGTAGGGACGGCCGGTATACCAAGTAATGCCGCAAGCTCGAATGTGCGCAATTTATCATTTGCGGTCTCTTGCACACGTGCCCGGTTGAACAGGCGGTAGCCCGCTCGTTCCAATGTCAAAGACAGCCGGGGATCGCGGTCTCGGAATAGAATGAAATCGGCCGGTTCCGCAGGTGTTTCAGTCAGCAGTATTAATTCAATGCCGAGTGAAGCTGCTTCTTTTACTAATTCCTCGATGAACGCGGAATTTCGCTTTGCTTCCTGTTCGCTGTAATAAACGATGCCTTTCATTTCAGCTTCTCCAGTATGTACGAAATCATCGCATCAGCCACATTGATGCCCGTGACGTTTAAAAGGTTGCGTATATGCGCTGCGCCGTTTACTTCACAGACGAGCGGCTGCTCATTCGGACCGAATAATAAATCCACACCTGCGAATTCTGCACCGACTGCTTTGGCTGCTTCGAGCGATAGAGATTTCTGTTGTTCAGTCAGCTCCACGACTTCCGCAACTCCGCCGTTTGTAATATTGGCACGGAAGTCCGTCTCAGAATGGCGGTACATTGCAGCAATAATTTGATCACCGACAATATTGACGCGCACATCCCGTCCTCTGCTCGTCTCGATGAATTCCTGAAAGACATAATCGACACCGCGCAGCTCGTCCACTTTTTCACGAAACGCTTCTTTCGTCTCAATCAAATATACTTTCATGCCAAATGAACCGTGGCCCTCTTTAATGATCAGCGGTAATCCGAGTGTTTCGAGCACTTGTTCATAATAACCGCTGTCAGCAATCGTGAAGTTCGGATACACTTTCGGCGCAATAATTGTTTTTGGCATCGCGACACCATGTCTCGCAAGCTCCAAATACTGCTTCGCTTTATTGTCACATGTTTCGATTACTTCCGGATCATTGAAGACAGGGATGCCCGCCTGTTTTATATACTGCGCAAGCAGCGTGTCCTTATCGAGGAAGACGACAAAATCAGGTGTATTCTCGATTGGTTTTTGGAGATTCATATGCACTTCGTAGTTCTTCAACAGAGTCGCTTGAACTCCGGCCCGTTCTGCTGCTTCCTGTATGAGCCGCGCCTGATCGGCAAACTTATCGCTCGTCAGACTGCCATTATATATTACCCAACAACTTCTCAATCCCGATCCCACCTTTGCTATACTAGACCTATATCTTAATTTTAGCACAGGAGGAATTCCTTTGATTCCAAAACTTGATGAATATAAAAAACAATTTGACATAATGAGTGACAATGAGATTATACCCGGACTTGATGCGGTACGAGAGGCACTTGCGTGTGTGCTGAATCCTGAACATGACTTGCGCATCATCCACGTGGCGGGAACGAACGGCAAAGGTTCGACTATTGCGGTGATGGAGGCTGTGCTGCGGGCGCATGGATTTGAAACGGGCGTATTTTCTTCGCCCGCCATCATCGATATACACGACCAGATCCGAATTAACGGACAACCGATCACGCCGGAAGAATTGGCATATGTCTTTGAGGAAATGGACGCTGCGGGACTGAGCGGTATGCTGACAGACTTTGAATTACTGACAGTGGCGGCGTTTTTGGCATTCCGCAATGCGGCCCCTGATTATGTGCTGCTCGAAACAGGCATGGGCGGCAGATTTGACAGCACAAATGTCGTGACGCCGCTTGTTTCGGTCATTACTTCAATCGCCCTGGATCACACCAGATTTCTTGGCGGCACTTTGAGGGAAATCGCTGAACATAAAGCAGGCATCATTAAACCGTATAAACCGGTCGTCATAGGAAAATTGCCGGAAGAAGCAAAAGAAGCCGTTCTGTCTGAAGCGGCATCTGTTAAGAGCATGGTGCGGGCATATGGAGAAGATTTCGCGATGAAGTCAGACGAAATCGAAACATTCACTGGCATGTCCACATTTGAAATTCCTGCCAGAAACATGAAAGGGCCGCATCAGGCAATTAATCACGCAGTAGCACTGGAGGCATTGCTGCAGGCAGGTGTACCGCTGCAGCAGGAAAAAGTCGCTGAAGCCATCGCAAACGTCCAGCTGCCGTTCCGCTTCCAGAAAATCAATGACAATGTGTATATTGACGGCGCACATAATCCAGCTGCGGCCCGCATGTTAGTGAGTACGATAGAAGAACAGTTTCCGGGGCAGAAGGTGGACTGGTTTGTCGGGATGCTGAATACAAAAGATTACGCTGAAACACTGAAAATCTTGGCGCAGATCGCAAACAGTTTTACGTTTATCGATTTCCCGCATCCCCAGGCGGCGAAAGCGGCGGATTTACAGGCGGTTTGTCCTATGGAGGGCAGCCGTGTGATTGCATTTGACGATGAAGATGTAAAAATTTCGAAAAAAGACATAAAAGTCGTCGTCGGCTCCCTTTACTTATTGAGCAGTTTAATGAGACAATAGACTTAATAGAATGAGTTTTATAGATTGATATATTTGGGTTCGGGTATTTAGTTTCATTGGTTATAGTAGAATGTGATGATAAATGTTAACAGGGGGTGTCGTCATGAGGCGGAAAAATGAAAAAGGCTTCACATTGGTTGAGATACTTGCGGCCTTGACGATTCTAGGGACAGTGTTCATTAGCTTCATGACGATATTTCCTCAGATGACTAATATGAATGATCGAACAGAAGCGAAGCTTGAAACTATGAATATAGCGAAGTCTTTGTTAAGTGAAATAAAAGACAAAGAACTCGAAGGGAAGCTACCGAGTCGTTATATGTACGCTGGTGTATCAGGAAAAGATATCATTTTCATCGCACAAAAAGATCACTACGTAGTAGAAATGATTTGTTCGCCCCGTGATCGGAATTCTCCTATGTGCAGTAAAACGGACACTGAACGAGAAACACGGGATGCTGATCTTTATAAAATTCATATACAAGTTAAAAAGGAAAATAAATTCATAAGTGAAACATTCGGCTATGCTAAATTGAAGTAGGAGGGCTGGAATGAAGAAAAACGAACATGGAATGACCTTAGTTGAAGTCCTGGCGACACTCCTGCTTATTTCATTGGTAACCGGCATAATTTGGACGACTATCTCTGTTGCTACTCAATTTAATATTGGAGAAACCACTTCATTAAAATTACAACAAGAAGCAAACTACATAATTGCAGAACTTCAAAGAGTGCACAGAATGTGTGAAACATATAAGGTCACAATCAGTAAAGAACAAGTGTCAATAAATGATTGCGAAGCGATGAAAGGAGGGACAGGAGCTGTCGTAAATGATGAAATAATAAGCGATGGTTACCGTTATATAGCTATTATTGATAAAGAGGAGATAGTAGAAAAAGTACCAGGAAAGATGATGGAAGGAGAAGATTTCGTGGAATATATAAACTACGTAGTCAGACCCTTAAAAGAAGATCTCCGGATTACCTATTTCGCAATTATAGACTTGAAGAATGATAAGCGATACGTGAATATCCCTACTACCATTTCGCGATATAAGTTGAATTGATGAAGGAGACAAGGGAATAATGAAAAACAAAAATAGTGCAGGTTATGCTTTAATCATTGTCTTATTTGCTATTGTTTTTATCACTGTGCTCACTTCAGTTCTCATGCGTGGGTCTTTGAGTAACTTCAAACAGGATCAGCGCGTGGAGGAATCAGACTTAACCACTACCGCCGCTGAAGCCGGAGTTGATTACTATACTTGGGAGTTGGAAGATGCGTATAACAGTAATAAGCCATCTTTGATTTCCTATGCAGATGGCTTAGTAGAAAAGGGAAGAGAAGGTGGAAGAGTTCCCGACTACACCAATATACAAAAGCTTGTGGCGGAAAAATTAAAAGGAATTTTAGTTAGTAGAGCAGAAAGTTTTACTGGAAAAGAATATAGCATTAATGAATATTGGCACGAAATACAACCTGAACAATTAAAGATTGAAATTCTGGCTAGTAAGCAACCTATTTCGGTTGCTGCTACGGGTAAAGTACAAGGATATTTTGAAGGTGAATACCCTGTGATAAAGGAACTAGAGTTTGAACAACGATTTTTCATTCCGTCTTTTCAAGAAACAC
Source organism: Sporosarcina sp. P37 (assembly GCF_002109365.1). NCBI lineage: Bacteria > Bacillati > Bacillota > Bacilli > Caryophanales > Caryophanaceae > Sporosarcina > Sporosarcina sp. P37. The sequence goes on along the minus strand of NZ_CP015349.1, from coordinate 395,578 downwards.
CGGTTAGCAACAGCATAGTCACTGGACAGGTTGTGAATGTGCCTAAATGGATTGATGCAAACAAACCTAAGACACTATGCACGAACAAATCGAAAATTGAAAGTTCCTGTTATGCTGGGCATCAAAATGATGTAACGAATGTGAATCAAATCGTTAAATCCAAAGTATATGTAGACAAACAATTTAATTCGAAAAAAGCAATGAAATTAGAAGATAATAGCGATTTGTTTGTTAAGGAAGATTTTAAGGTTGATAAGTTAGAGTTACAAAGTCAATCAAGAGTGCTTGTCGGAAAAGATCTGGATGTTCAAAGCAATGAAAAAAACGATACTTTGGAATTAGAAGATGCATCATATCTATATGTTGATCGTGATCTAAAAGTTAATGGAGGAATTAAACTTCAAAATTCGTCTATAGTATATATAGGCAGAAAGGCTCAATTGAAAGGGGATATAGAACTTGAAAATGCATCCAGTTTGTTTGTCGGTAATGTGCTGGATACTTCTGGTACTATCAACTTACAGAATAACTCCAAAATATGCGCTGCGGAGCTCAAGATAAAACATGCAAAGTTGGATTTGCAGAGTGGTGTTATTTATTACCTAAATGGTATTGATGTAGATATAAAAAAAGTCAATCCTAAAAACTTTGTAAAAGTAAATAGTATGTTCGAATTGAAGAAAAGTTGTGGTTTTGCAAGTAATCCTACCGATCCACCGTTATCTGGTAACGATACTTGGGATGATCCTGTTATTGAAAAGGTGGTCTATAAAAAGTAGTCTGATGAATAAAAAATAAAGAGGTGTCAAAATTTGAAACCAAAACTATACAAAATCAGCCTATCCCTAGGTGCCCTGCTCCTGGCCATCTCCGTAATCTTCGCCCAGCAAGCATACGCAGGTGACGGCTTTTTCTCGAATTTCAAGAAATTTGGCAAGCATACGTATGCTGGGCCGTTCGATATCTCGAAGCATAATCGCAAGGACGCAAAAGAAAAGCTTGTCGGCGATTTTGCGGGGCTCGAACAGAATCTGGATGTGCAGCTGATCGTGCAGGATCATCAAGTATCTGTGCCGTCTGAAGCGATTTCATTTGATCCTGATGCCACACTGAGCCAGTCAGAGTCTGGAAAGGACAATCCGCTCATTGCGCATGTATCAAGAGAAGCGATGCGTACGGTTATGAAGCAGAATTTTAATGCACTGTCATTTAACGAAGATGACGTCGATACAATTGCTTCTCAAATAGAAGTTCAGCTGCGGAATGGAATTATGCCGCAGCAAGTGTATATTGCGAATTTTGTTCCTGAATTGTATGAGCAGTCTGAAGTGATTGCTTCTGCTGAATATAAAGCAGACGAATTAGCAAAAGGTCTTCGTTTATTGATGAATGACTTGGATGGGCTGGAAATCCAGCCGAATTCTACGTTTTCATTCCGTGAATTTCTGGAAGGGAAAGAGTCTGCAGCCGCTGCTGATTTGGAAATGACCGTTATGGCTTCGCTGCTCTATAATGCTGCATTGCAAACGAACTGGGTCATCGATGAACGCAATGTTTCTACTGAATTACCGATAGGCGTGGCACCTGGATTTGAGGCGGCGATCAATCGGAAGCTGGATTTGGATTTTGTATTTTCCAACCCTAATCAAACAGTTTTCACTATCCGCCCAGCATGGACAGGCTCCCGGTTGAAGTTGTCCATCGAGGGACTGCCGTTCGTCCATCGTTACGATACAGTAGTGGAAAGTATAAAGAAATATGATCCGAAAACGGTGATCCGCTACAGTGCGTTCATTCCGGCGGGTGCGACAGAAGTGGTGGACAAAGGAAAGAAAGGGATGGAAGTGACGGTTAAACGAAACGTCATGCTAAACGGTTCGTTAGAAGAAGTGGAAGACGTGTCGGTAGACTTTTATGCTCCGCGCCCTATTATTGAACGGCACAGTTTGAAAAAGCCAGCTGAAACACCTGGCAGTGATCTCGACAATCATTCAAATTCCGGCAGTACGCATGGAAATTCATCAGGTAGTAATTCAAACGGAAACTCTTCCGGAACGGATAATGCTTCTGATGGATCATCAAATAATTCATCCGATAGTAATTCGGGTACTGGAAGTGATTCAGGTTCTGATGGCAGTAAAGGCCCAGGCGCATCTTCTGGAAAAGGATCTGATAATGGCGGGTCATCAAATGGGAATAGCGCCACTGGAAAAGATGATGTGAGATATGATTATGATAAAGGCGGCAACAAGATAAGGGTCGACAAGGATGGTAATCCGATTGACTGATAGAGGGGGATTCAAATGGCGACAAGCAGAAAACGTCTTGGGGATTTATTAATAGAATCCGGATTGCTGACAGATGAGCAGCTGATGGGCACTCTTAAAGAAAAGCCGAGAGATCAGCGTCTCGGTGATGCGCTATTGCAGCGCGGTTATATTACCGAGCAGCAATTGATAGAAGTATTGGAGTTCCAGCTCGGAATCCCTCACGTCAATTTATTCAGATATCCGTTTGATCCGAAACTGTTCAACGTGGTGCCAAAAGGATTGGCCAAACAAAAAATGATCGTACCGCTGAAGAAAGACGGCGATAAATTATTCGTCGCCATGGCGGACCCAATGGATTATAACACGATTGAAGATTTACGGTTGTCGACAGGGTTCCATATTGAAACAGCCATCGCATCGAAAGACGATATTATACGGACTATCACAAGATATTATGATGACGAAGTATTTGATGATTTATTGTTCGAAGAGCCTGAACCGCAAACCGAACAGCAAGACGATATAGTGGATAATGATTCACCTGTTGTGCGGCTTGTAAACCAAATTATTTCCAGCGCAGTTTCAATGAAAGCCAGTGATATTCATATTGATCCCCAAGAGCATCAGGTGGTAATCCGTTTCCGGGTGGACGGGAAATTACAAACTGAACGAGTTTTGCCGAAACATATGCAGTCCATGCTTCTTGCGCGGATAAAAATTATGGGAAATTTAAATATTACCGAATCACGTACACCCCAGGACGGCCGGATCAAAGTAATGATTGATTTCCGTCCGATTGATTTACGTTTATCCACTTTGCCGACAGTTTTCGGTGAGAAGATTGTTATGCGTATTTTGGATTTGAGCAGCTCGTTGAATGATTTGGCTAAGCTAGGTTTCGGCCCTGTTAATCTGGAGCGTTTCTTAAGAGAAATCGAAAAGCCAAATGGCATCATTCTGATCTCAGGTCCGACGGGTTCTGGTAAGTCATCGACGCTGTATGCCGCGTTGAATCGACTGAACAATGAAGAAGTGAACATTATTACGATTGAAGATCCGGTGGAGTATCAATTAGAAGGCATTAATCAAATTCAAGTAAATTCAAATGTCGGGCTGACTTTTGCGACAGGACTCCGGTCTATTTTGCGTCAGGATCCGGACGTCGTCATGGTCGGGGAAATCCGGGACAGAGAAACAGTGGAAATAGCGATTCGGGCATCATTGACAGGCCACTTAGTATTGAGCACCATCCATACGAATGATTCCGTCGCGTCGATTTCCCGGTTGCTGGATATGGGGGTGGAGCCGTTTCTTTTGACAGCTTCATTAAACGCCGTTGTGGCACAGCGATTGATTCGACGGGTGTGCCGCGACTGTGGTACGAGCCAGCCGGCAACTGAACGGGAAAAAGAGATTTTTGCGAAGCGCGGGAAGACGGTCGACAGGGTTCAACGCGGATCCGGTTGCGCCGCTTGCAATATGACGGGTTATCGCGGACGGATTGCGATTCATGAAGTATTGATTATTAACGCGGCAATGCGTGATGCAATCAACAACAATGCAGCTCCGACTGTGTTCCGCGATATTGCCGAGAAAAGCAAAACCATTTTCTTAATAGATGACGGGCTGGATAAAGTGAATCAAGGCATCACGACCACTGAAGAAGTGCTGCGGGTTGCGCTGATAGATTAGGAGTGTGTATGAAGTGACTGAAAGAATTGACCAATTATTGACCGAGGCTTTTAAAATCAAAGCATCTGACATCCACTTGACTGTTGGTGTGCCTCCGATATTTCGGGTACACGGCGACTTGAAGCGTTTTGGGGAGACGCCGTTATCAGCGGAAGATACAGAAAAAATTGCACATCTGACGATTCCTGAAAAGATGATTCCGGCATTTAAAGAAGCCGGACAAATTGACTACTCCTACGAAATTGCGGATGTTTCCCGTTTCCGTGTCAACGCATTCCAGCAGCGCGGTTCGATTTCATTGGCATTCCGGACCATTCCTACAAAGATTCCAACGATTGATGATTTGAATATGCCGGGGACGCTGAAGAATTTATCTGATACCGCACAAGGGCTGATTCTGGTGACGGGTCCCACCGGTTCAGGGAAATCGACGACTCTTGCGGCAATGATCCGTTATATGAATGAAACGATGCGGAAGCATATTATTACGCTTGAAGATCCGATTGAGTATATGCATGACCATGGTTCTTCGATTATCGATCAGCGTGAAGTCGGGTTTGACACACTGTCGTTTGCGGATGGGCTGCGTGCGGCGCTTCGTCAGGATCCTGACGTAATTCTCGTCGGAGAAATGCGGGATTTGGAGACGATTTCAACAGCGATCACCGCAGCGGAAACGGGACACCTAGTGCTTGCGACATTGCACACATGGAGTGCCGCTTCGACGATAGATAGAATTATAGACGTATTCCCGCACGGCCAGCAGTCACAGATCCGTGTCCAGCTGTCGGGAGTTTTGACAGCGGTCGTGTCTCAGCGTTTATTTAAGACAATGGATGGAACCGGACGCCGTGCGGCTACTGAAATAATGATTAATAATGCGGCAGTGTCGAATTTAATCCGTTCTGAGAAAGTGCATCAAATTCCAAACGTGATTCAGACAAGCCGTGCACAGGGAATGCACATGATGGACAATTCCGTGAAAAGTTTGATGGAACAACGGATTATTTCATATGAAGCTGCACTGCCGTTTTTGCAAGGGGATGATTAATTTTGCCGCGTTTTACTTATGAAGGACGAGATGCGAAGTCGATTCGGAAAGGGACTGTGACGGCGAATAACAAACGTGACGCCGCAATTAAACTAAAGAATCAAGGGATTCGGGTTGTCAGCATTGTGGAGCAGAAAGAAACCGTACTTACGAAGGATATTACGATTGGCAGCCCGGTTAAACGGGATCAGTTAATCATGTTCTTGCGACAATTCTCCACGTTATTGCAGGCAGGGGTGACAATCGTAGATGCAGTTCGAATTCTATCTATGCAAGTGGAACAAGCTTCGTTCAGAAAAATACTGACTTCAGTACAAGAAGATTTGCGGACAGGTACGCCGCTGTCAATGGCATTTGCAAAGCATCCAAAAGTATTTGAACCGTTAATCTTAAATATAGTAGCGGCTGGGGAAGTTTCAGGAACAGTGGACGAATCACTTGATCAGTTGGCAGAGCATTTCGAGAAGGCATATCGTACGAGGCAAAAAGTTACATCGGCTATGGCCTATCCTATCGTTGTAGGTATCATTGCAATCGGCGTTGTGATTTTTTTATTGTGGTTTGTTGTGCCAATGTTTGTTGATATGTTTGCCAGTATAGGCGGACAACTGCCTTGGCTCACGCGGGCTGTCATGGCTGCGAGTGATTGGGTAAGTAATTATTGGTACTTGCTGATTCTCGTTGTTTCTGCAATCATAGTCAGCTTCTTGATGACTCGGAGTAATCCAAAAGGCAAGTATATGATTGATACGATTTTACTTAGGCTGCCGATTTTCGGCGGCATTGTGCAAAAGTCCTCACTGGCTATGATGACACGTACATTGAGTTCTATGTTTTCGAGTTCCGTACCGATTTTACAGGCTCTTTCCATGACTGAACGGGTTATAGATAATTCAGTAATATCTAAAGTAATCGGCGAGTCCCGTGATTCGATGGAACGGGGCGGATCGTTAACAGAACCGATGTTGAATCATTGGGCATTCCCGCCTTTAATACCACATATGATTGCGATTGGAGAAGAAACTGGCTCATTAGACTCTATGTTATCAAAAGTCGCTGATTTCTATGAAAAGGAAGTAGAAGCAGCAACAGATCGTTTAAAGGCTTTAATAGAGCCGTTAATGATAGTTTTCCTGGCAGCAATAGTCGGGACTATAGTTTTGGCGATTATGATGCCGATGTTCAGCATGTTTGAACAGATAGATAGTTTGTAACAGAATTAACATTTCTTCTTGCGAAATTCAATTAAATTCAATTAAACTAGTGTTATTTTCCTAATGAACCTGTTATACTATATTCATAGAGTAAGAAAAAACGAGGAGGAAATTACATGAAAAATTTTCTACAAAAGAAGTTAAATGACAAGGGATTAACACTTGTCGAATTACTGGCAGTTATCGTTATTTTGGGTATTATTGCTGCGATCGCGGTACCGGCTATTGGGAATATTATTGCGAACTCTAAGGTAAATGCTTTGAAGGCTGATGGACAGAATGTATTGTCTGCTGCACAGATGTACTTCACTGAAAAAGGTGGAGCGTCAGTAACACAGAAAGATCTAATTGACAATGGTTTCCTTGAAGATGCTGGTGGCTTTGCAGCTACAGGCGCAACCGCTGCAACAGTTACGAAAGTTGATGGAGGAAATACAATCACAGGAAAAGCGGTTACTAAAGGTGTGAGTGTATCATTTGGAGGCGCAACCTCGAAAGATATCACAGAAGCTGACGTTAAAGCTACTACCGGCAAGGTAATAGTTACCCGATAACTTTATACACTGAAATATGGACATAGGAATTTCTAATATAAAGACTCTGCAGAGACTACCTCTACAGAGTCTCTTTTTTAATAGTAAAATTCAATCTTTATTTTTCTTTAATATTACTATTGTAATATCAAAATAGTGTTCTTTCAAAATGATTTTATTTAGTGATAGGAGAATGAAGCCGGTTTAATTTCTAGCAATCATAATGATGCTCAGAATTACCGTAGCCATTAAGGTACCTTACGTCCCTATAAGTACTAGAAATTTTCGTATCAAAAAATTTTCATTTTACGTTCTTAATCAATGCCCTTCGTAAAAAATGATAAAAATTGCTGTAAAATAACTATAAAAAATAGTAGCGGTTAGTTTAAAGGATGAAACGTAATCATGCGTTGACTTGCCATGGACTTCAATGAGTTGATATCGTTAAGAATATCATCTTATGGTTCCTCTACCAATCTTCCCTTCTACTACTACATTTGCTATACTAACCATAACCAATAAGCAAGAAAAACATCACTACCATCCTTGCTTTTGCTTGTCCGGAAGGAGTTCGCTGTATGTCGATTTTTGATAAGTTAAAAACCCTGCTGCCTAAAATCTCTATGCCTTTCGTACCCGCATCATTATTCAGCCGAAAGAAGCGCACGCATTCTTTGACGCTGGATGATGATGCGGTCCGTTATGTGCGCATTAAGTCCCGTGATCCGCTTGTTCTGGAAACAGCGAAAGAGTTGTTGCTTCCGCCTTTTATTATCTCAGAAGGACGGATTGCGGAAGAGGATGCATTGAAGGAACTGCTGAACGAAGCAGTGAAGGATTGGGGATTGGCTAAGCGTGACGTGGCGTTCCTTGCGCCCGATACATATGTCATCATCCGCCGGGTTGCGTATCCTGAAACGGTGGAGGATGAAGAACTGAAAGGTCATTTTTTCATAGAGATTGGTTCGACGATTTATTTGCCGTTTGATGATCCGGTGTTTGATGTAGTGCCGTATACTGCGAATCAGGCAGAAAATGAAGCGATTTTGATTGCTTCCAAAGAGAGTATTATGCAGACCTACGAAGAAGTGCTGGAGTCAGTGAAGCTGGTGCCCGTTGTTGCAGATATTGCACCGCTGTCATTGTATCGTCTGGCGCATCACCAGCATGCGTTTGAAGGGACGGAACATATTCTTCTTGCCGATTTGCGCGGCCGCAGTTTGACGGTGTCTATTTTTAATAGCCATTATCCATTATTTATTCGCTCGATGGAACTGGAAGTGCCGCTCAGTATGACGACGGGCGAGGAGCTTAAGCAGCAAATTGAGCCGAATACCATTGTGATGGAGCTTGAGAAACTGGCGAATTTCTATCGGTTTAATCTGGCGGAGAATGATTCTGCTATTACGCATTTGTTGTGGAACGGTACATACTCCCGGCAGGACGAGCTGCTGCAGATGGTGAGGGAGCGTTTGGCGATTGAAGCATTTCCGTTAGTGAAACAGCCGATCTCCTGTGTGGACGGGACTGCGATTTCTGCGGATTTTCACCGGGTCATCGGTCTCGCGCTGAAGGAAGAGGTGTAATACGCGTATGTTAGTGGATATAAACCTGCTTCCTGAGAAAATTCGGGAACGCACCGTTTTTCTTTGGATTGCTGTCGCTCTTCTGTTGCTGGCGATCATCAGCTGGGCACTGTTATATTGGATGGCAAAAAGTTATGACGACGAAGCGGCAACTTTGCAGCAATCTTCTTTTGAAGTGCAGAAGCAGCAAGAACATATTACTTCGCAGCTGCGCTTGTCTGCTTTCGGTCAGGAAAAAGAACAGCTTTCAGCGACGGTAGATTTTTTAAAAGGACATCAATATAAAACACATCCTCTTATAGAAGATTTAGTAACCGCATTGCCTGACAGAGGATTCTTCCAGGAGCTGACTTTTACAGCGCCGAATGAAATGACGCTGAAAGTGCAGTTTGATGACCTGATGGAGCCGGCGCTTTATTTAACGCGGGTGAAGGCTTCCCCTTTAGTAATTGATGCGACATTTGAAGGAATTGAAACGGAAAAGCTGGAAGTTGAAGAACGGGAAAATGTACTGCCAAGATACTTCGCTGTGTATTTCATTCAATTTAAAGATGATCGTGCGCTGTCGGGTTCCGACGCGACGGTGGATCCGAACGCGATTGATGAGCCGCAGGAGCAGCCTGCCGCGGACGAGCCCCGGCCTTCCGCAGATGTGAATACGGAAGGGGGTGGCGCGAATGAGTAAGTATTTGACGAAGCGCCAGATGGAAATTGGTTTGGTCGTGCTGGCTTCTATTTTCCTTGCAGCGATCGTGTTTTATACAGTGACTGCTGTCTATTTGCCGGCGAAAGAAAGCCGTGACCGGGCTACGGCTCAGTTGGCGTCTGACCGGGAAATTTTGTATTCACTGCAAAAGCAACTGGCCAATAAAGATCCGAATGAAACAACGACATCCGCACCGCTTCAAAAGGTCGTGCCGGTCATCCCGCTTGAAGACGCGCTGCTGATCCGTTTGGAAAAAGCAGAAGTGAAGTCGAACAGCCGCATAGAGGACATTAAATTTTCCAAAGAGCCGTTTACTGCGGAGTTATTGCCTGAAACGGTGCAGAATCTTGAAACCGTCTTGATGGAAGTAACGTTGGCTGCGGACACGTACCGGCAAGTCGAAACGTTCATCTATGAGATTGAAGAGATGATCCGGATTATGAATGTCGAGACGATTCAATTTGAAGCCACGGCAGAGAAAACGGAAGAGGAATCCGATGTTGGCGAGATGCGCGTTGTCATTTCATTCAACGCGTACTACCGTCCGGATCTGGTCAATTTGCAGGATGAGGCGCCGAAAGTGGATGCGCCGCCGCCCGCTTCCAAATATGATCCGACAACTATCAATAAAATGACAGGCACAGAGAAAGCGGAGTAAGGAGGCAATTCATGGAATGGGTTATCAGTATATTTTTCTTCCTTTACGGCATCACGTTCGGTTCATTCTTTAATGTGGTCGGCCTGCGGGTCCCATTGAAGGAATCGATTGTGTCGCCTCCTTCCCGCTGTACAACGTGTGACCGCAATCTGTCGGCGGCGGACCTCGTGCCGGTGTTCTCCTATGTATTTCTGCGCGGAAAGTGCCGCGGCTGTCAGGAGAAAATCAGCGCGCTTTATCCGGTAATGGAGCTGATTACGGGAGTGCTGTTCGTCTGTGCGTACTTGTATTTCGGTTTCCAGTGGGAATTGGCCGTTGCGCTGCTGTTTATTTCGATGCTCGTTATTTTGACGGTGTCTGATTTGAAATATATGCTGATTCCGAACAAGATCCTGCTGCCGTTTGGCGTGGCGATTTTCATGTTGCGTTTCATCAGTCCGCTGACACCTTGGTGGGACAGCCTGCTCGGTGCGGCAGTCGGCTTTGGGGTGTTATTCCTCATTGCGGTCGTGTCGAACGGCGGTATGGGGGGCGGCGATATTAAGCTGTTTTTCGTACTGGGTCTAGTGCTTGGGACGATGCAGACGCTGGTGACGCTGTTCCTCGCTTCGCTGATCGGTGCAATTGTGGGAATTATTTTCTTGAAACGGACGAAACAGGGACGTAAGACACCGGTGCCGTTTGGGCCGTCAATTGCCGCAGCGGCGCTCATTGCGTATTTCTTCGGTGCGCAGCTTGTCACTTGGTATACAGGCTTGTTGAACTGAATCAGTAAATGTTTATGGACGAGACGACAACAGTCTCGTCTTTTTTTGCGTTCATTTTGGTAGAGTGAAAGAAAAAGTGGAGTGATGGAATGAATTTCCGCAGGACATATTCAAAAAATATTGTGATTCGTGCGTTAGTGCAGGGGGTGGCGATCGGATTGGTTGCCGTTCTCGTGATTGGGTTTACAATTTTCAGTACGGGCGGTAAGGAAGGCGGATCAGAGAAAACGGTAGCAACGACCGGTCCAAAGACGGATGAGAATGAAGGGGCGGCAGAGGGCGGAGAGACGATGTTCGTGAAACAGCATGGCGTGTTTTCGAGTCAGCAGGCCGCAACGGATTTTGTAGCTGCAGACCCGTCGCTCGCAAGCACCGCTGTCGTGCCTGCCGGTGATCAGTTCTATGTATGGGGGGCAGTATGGCTGCAAGAGAGCCAGGTCATCTTAAAGGAAGGAGAAGACGCGTTTAAGAAGAGAATATCAGTCGTTCCGGGTACTTGTAAGAATGCTGATGTCAATGAAGTGAAAAAAGCGCTGCTTGCCGAGGATCTATCAAAAATTGAATTGTCAAAGGGGAATGGAGGCGCGAAAAAAGACAGTGATTTTGCGAAGAAAGTGACCGCCATCACTGCATTCACAAAGGATTCCTCCATCGCCAGACTGCATCTGCTGGCATATTATTCGAATCAGGATCCATGCTTCAAAATTCAATTTTGAGGCGAAATACGCCGAAGAATTGAATTTTGCTCTTTTTTCAAAACGTGTGCAATAGCGTACACTGTGAAAAAGGAGGTTTTTTCAATGAATTTTTATAGTGCAAAACCAATAGTTCTCGCATCTTCTTCGCCGAGACGAAAAGAACTGCTTCAGCTGGCAGGAATTGATTTTACCATTAGGCCGAGTGATGTAAATGAGGATGTGCCGTTCACGCCTGAAGAGCCGCGCGAGTATGCGATGCGTTTATCGGAGCAGAAAGCATTGGCGGTGAGTGAATCAGCTGAAGAAATCATTATTGCGGCGGATACAATCGTCGTGAAGGAAGGGAGATTGTTTTCAAAGCCAGCCGATGATGCGCAGGCTGTGGAGTTTCTTATGGAGCTGTCCGGACAGCTTCATGAAGTGATTACAGGTGTGACGATTCTCGCGGACGGGAAGAAGCTTCAGTTTTCGAGTCTGTCACAAGTGAAGTTCAGAGAGCTGGATATGGAGCTTGTGCATGCTTACGTACAATCAGGCGATGCTTCAGATAAAGCTGGCGCGTACGGTATTCAGACGCAGGGCATGCTGTTTGTGGAACGAATGGTGGGGGATTATCAGAATATCGTAGGTTTGCCGGTCAGCGAACTGGTCATCAGGATGCGTGAGGAAGGATTGCTGTTTGTAGAAGGCGGTGGTGTGTAATGCCATTGGATTTAGCACCGCAGATGATGATCCGCGATGTCCATATCGCAGACAGGCCGCGTGAGCGTTTGATTCGCGAAGGTGCAGGCAGTTTATCCAACCAGGAATTGCTGGCGATCCTGCTGCGGTCGGGCTCGCGGTCGGAGTCGGTGCTCGTCCTGGCGAACCGCGTGCTGTCGACCATTGACCGCCTGCAAGATTTGAAAGAGCTGACGGTGGAAGAAATGACGAAAATCAAAGGAGTCGGTGAAGCAAAAGCGGTGCAGTTGCTGGCTGCTGCAGAACTTGGCAAGCGTTTATACCGCACGCCACCGCAGGACCGCTATAAGATCCGCTCACCTGAAGATGCTGCGAATTATCTGATGACAGATATGTCGTCATTGAACCAGGAACATTTCGTCGTGGTTAAACTTACATAAATACATACTATTTTAGTCAGTAGAAATGTACGCTTGACACCCGAATACGTTGATTCCTAAACCCTTTTGCTTTTGTTCTTTCCAGTATTTCTATTTCTACACTTTCGATAAACATTTGCACAAACTCTCGACGTTCTTTTGGGGATAAGTTCTCGAAATTAATGTTGAAGTTTTGTGCAATTTCTTTATAGCGTTCAATGTCCACTTCTTCATGCACTTCACACTTCATTTCTTTTAACATCACTTGTATTTCTTCCATCCTACTTCTTGATTCATCCATTCTGATTTTAAACTCTTCATCTGTAACTAAATCCGTAGCCCAGGCACGTTGATATTTCCCGCGTTGGTTTTCAATGCGTTTCAATTCTTGCTTCAATTCCAGGCTTTCATCATCGGTTTTCTCTTGTGGCTTATCATCTGGAGTGAGGGGGAAGTTATCCATAAATTCCATTAATGCTTCATCTACTGTAAATTCTCGCACGTTAAACGGTGTAATGTCTCGGTGATTTAATGCACACACTTGGCAACGATATGAATTTCTAACTTGTGTTGATCCATCGGTTTTCCTCTTCCACACGCTTCGTTCGGATGTGCATCGGCTGCCACAATCAGGACAGACAATTTTCATTTGGTAAACAAAATGGCTAGTGACATTTCGGGTTTTGTAGTTTTGTCTTGATGTAATCAGTTTTTGTAATTGGTCAAACTCCTTTTTATCCATAATACCTTGGTGAGTGTTTTCATATACGGTCCCTTTAAAATACATAGCCCCATATAAAACAGGGTTTTGCATTAAGTCCATTAGCGTCCGTATGTGCCACTTGTAGCCGCGTTTTGGCTTGTGTTCGGTTGAGTCCATATAAATGGATAGCTGACGGAATGACAGACCTTCACGGACCTTTTGGATCATTATTTTGATTGCTTTTATTTGTTGATCATCAATATGCAGTTTGTGATTCTCGTCTTTGTAAAAACCATACGGTGCCTGTGCTGCCCATTCGCCCTGTCTAGCTTTTTCAATTTGTCCCATAGATACACGTTCACCAAGGTTCGCGCTTTCCCATTCTGCAATAGCGGCTACAATCGTAATAAACATTCTCCCCATCGCTGTGAACGTATCGTATATTTCTGTAGCGGATCGGAATACACAATTATATTTTTCTAATTTATCTAATATGTTGTGGAGGTCTCGGACGGATCGCGTAAGTCTATCCAGTCGATAGACTAGCAACACTTTAATGTGTCCTGCTTTTATATCGCCCATTAGTTTTTTAAATTGTGGACGTTTAGTATTTCTGCCTGATATTCCTTCGTCCACATAGAATTTATAGTCTGCATAGTCTTGTGCAACACAGAACGCCTTTAATCGTTCTCGTTGGGCGCTGATTGAATACCCTTCTGCCGCTTGTTCCTCGGTCGATACACGAATATAGATTCCTACAGTCATTATATTTCCCCCTATAGATAAGAGTAGCTATCCGAATGAGGACGCTACTCTTTTTTTAATTACTAACGTTAGTTATTAAAGGTCTTGCTCAAACTTAACTGCCTTGCCGATGATCTTAATTGGATTATCTTCATCTACTAAAATCGGTTCGTGCGCTGGGTTGTCCGGCATCAGGAAGATTACACCACCTTGTTTCTTGATTCGTTTAAGTGTAACTTCTTCATTCCCGTTCACCAGTACAGCTGCTATTTCTCCATACTCCACTTCCGGCTGTTCGCGGATCATGACCATTGCACCGTTCGGAATCGTTGGTTGCATCGAATCTCCTTTTGCTTCCAAGTATACTAGGTTACCAGATGGCAAACCTTCTTCTAATACGGTTCTATAATCCTCGTAATTTTCTTCCGCTAGTATCGGATCTCCACAAGCAATCTTGCCTAACACTGGTATTCTGATAGTTCGCTGGGAGACTTCTATTAAGTTTGTGGGTTTTTCTTCAAGTATGTAGCTTTTTGGAATTCCAAAATGATCTACTATCTTCTGTACCGCACCCATTCTAGGTGTAGATTTTCTTAATACCCATTTACCAACTGTTGATTCTGAAACTCCGGCTATCTTAGCTAATTCGTTTTGATTAAGATTATATTCGTTTAAAAGCTTCTTAATGTTTTGTGCTATCACCGATTCGATATCCTTCATTATATACACCTCCAATCTCTAATATAATAATAGCTTTAAAATCTACTAATGTAAACCCCAAATACAAAAAACTAGAATAAAAGTATAGAAATCTATTGACACTAGAATTTAAATCTAGTATTGTATAAATAACGACAAGAAAGGAAGTGATTAGACATGGTTCTAAGCCCACCGAAAATTACGCTCGAAGCAGCACGTATTAATGCAGGTTTAAGCATCGTGGAAGCAGCGGAGAAAATTGGTGTATCTCGATCCAGCATCATCAACTGGGAAAGAAACTCTAGTAACATCAAAATTTCTTATCTCGACAAAATCGAACAAGCATACAATTATCCGGTTGAATATATTTTTTTTGGCAACACACTAGAATTTAAATCTAGTTAATGTTTAAAGCCTATCAAAAGGCTTGACTGTAGAGCGGACTAGAAGGCTACAGCGATTAAATAAAGGGAGGTAATAAGTGTGGAAGGCAAAACAGACGTATTCACAAATTTAAAACAAGCTTTTGAGTTGGCTGTTGAATATGCAGCGAAAAATGGAATGAAACCATTTGTAAAAGAAAATGAGATACAACAATCGGAACTGTTACGAGCAGTCGCGAATGAAGCATCTCATAGGTTAGAAAAAAGAAATGTGCCGTATCAAGACGGTCTTGCAAATGTAATCACTGGAAGAAAGAAGTATCACGAACAGTAATTACTTTTGAGTGCTATCGAAATACATTTTGTAGGAGTATTCGAAAACCCTCATGAAACTATCGGAGGTATGATTTCCTTCCAAGTAACTAAAAATACTTTCATAGTCTTTGACATTCGGAAAATTAGGATCAACAGAAACTTCTTTTGCTATGTCACCAATAGGTAAATCAACATTAATAAATTTCAATAACCATTCTTTATAAGTCAACAATATAATCACCACCCTTCCACAAACAGTTTAACAGAAGGGGATAAAAAAGGAGGAATTACATTGAATCAATTAATGAAAGCGGATGTACAAATGACGAGTTTGGACATTGCGGAAATTGTAGGAAAGAAACACTCACATGTTATGCGAGATATTCGTAAAGAAATAGATGAATTAGGTCCGGAATTCAACCAATCCATTTTTGGACTCGTTGAATACACCGACAAGAAAGGCGAGAACAGACCCTGCTACTCATTCGGTAAAGACGGAGCAATGCAACTAGCTTTGAAATACGATGCCAAAACTAGATACAAGGTTATCAAGCGAATTGAAGAACTTGAAAACAAACAACCCGAATTCAATCTGCCAACGAACTTTAAAGAAGCATTATACATGCTTGCTGAATCTGTGGACGAAAACGACCAATTGAAACAACAAATTGAGGATAACCGTGAAAAAGTCGTGCTGGCTAATGCGGTTACCGCTAACGATGAAGGTATGTTGATTGAAGCGGCCGCGAAGTACATGCGACAAAATGGTGTGAATATCGGCAGAGATCGCCTGTTTAAATGGTTACGTGGTCAAGGCTATTTAGTCAGTCGCAAAGGTAGAGAGTGGAATATACCTACTCAAAAATCACTTAATCAAGGTTTGATGAAAATTCATTGTCAACTTTATTACGATTCGGAAGGTGAATTGAGAACACAGCGCCAGGTGGTCGTTACGGGTAAAGGCTTGCTATTCTTTATCAACAAAATCATGCATAGCGGTCAGTTAACTTTAAAACTGGAGGTATAACCATGACAACTAAAAAGAAAAACATGCCATCCGTCGAAGTCCAAAAAAGAATGCATGCGTTTTTTATGAAGACTTCCGCGCCTAGGATTTATAAGCAAATGAAAGAAAGGGGAGAGGTAAAATGACAGACTATGAATATTTAGTAGTTTGTACAATCGGACTGGTAATGATTGCTTTTATGCTCGGTAGCCTATGGGAACACGCAGGACAGGAAATTAAAAATGAGGAGGATTTATCTAGTGGAAAATAAAATGGGACGTAAACATATTGGAGATTATAAAGCGATGGCAGAAGAATTGATCGAGGAAATTTTTTGTACAGCATTTGATGTTGGGTACCGAGGCGCGAAAAGCGAAGAACCATCACCTGAAGATGTGGCTGCACAATTAGTAGATCGTTACGAAAATGATGAGTTAGCAGTAATTTTGAAAATACTCGATAGCGTGATTGCTCACGATTCCGTCAAATCAGCAAACCAACAACGTGCGGAATTGATTCAGCGGGCTAGGGAATTTGTGGAAGGTGAGAAACGGATAACCGGATCCCTGACCAATCGAAAGGGTTACGAGGCACCTAAAAATGATTTTGTTTTATGTGATGCGGATTTTATAGTAAATGCCGAAAAGCGTACAGTCGTCTGTTTATTGCGCGGGCAAATGGGAGGTGACGTATTTGATAGAGGTATCGCCAAATGCATGCCGGATGAAGTATTCAACGCTGACATAGGTAAAGCTATCGCACTAGCAAGAGCGTTGGATATTGAAGTTCCACAAGAGTTTATGCAAGCGGTGCAACCTAGTCATTACTCTGTCGGGCAAGTAGTCAAGCGTAAAGATAGTCCACTTGAAACTTGTCGCAAATACCGTGTTGACATAATCGGAAAAGGTTCAACCCTTACCTTTTTATGGAATAACGATCACGGGGGACGCGCGTTTTGCGATACAACGACATCACTGGATTACGAAGACGAAAATATTAAAGCATTACAAGTCATCGACGATACCAACGCTCAATATTAGGAGGTAATCACATGTTTACCGTAACCATCAAAGCCGGATCACCCGCTGAACGTGAGCAACGTGTACATGATTTATTAGTCAAGGGTTACACAGTCGTTAAATATATCGACGACGAAAAGCATGGCAAGTTTTACACGGACACTAAAAACAAATACACAGGCGGCAGTTATGGTTATGCAGGATCGGGCGGCCGAAAAATATATGCGGCCATCATGCGGCCGGGTGTTGCTCCATGAAATGGACAAGCGAGGGCGGCGCATGGCGTGTGGAGGTCAGATACACAGGTAACCGGCATAAGATACGCACGGTGTCGATCCGGAAATGGAATCGCCATGAAGGGGTGTACAAGCCGTTGCATAAGCGGCACACGTACCAGATACCGTTTACAGTGCTGTCAGTCTATGACGAGTTTATTAGTTTAGGAATGGAGAGGTATTGATGAGGAAACCGAAAATCGAATTATACCATGATCATTTTCAGAATTTTAAACGATATAACGTACCACGTGCACAACTGGTCATTGCAGATATACCGTACAACTTAGGCAATAATGCGTATGCGTCTAGTAACCAGTGGTATGTAGGTGGCGACAACAAAAACGGGGAAAGTGAACTGGCAAACAAATCCTTCTTTAAAACAGATGAAAATTTTAACCTTGTCGAATACATGCACTTTTGCAGCAAGTTACTAAAAAAAGAGCCAAAAGAAAAGAATCAGGCTCCTGCTATGATCGTGTTTTGTTCATATCAGCAAATGCACATGGTAACAGAGTTAGGTAAAAGATACGGCTTTAAAAACTCATATCCTATATTTTTCGTGAAGAATACTAGCTCGCAAGTTTTGAAGGCGAATATGAAAATAGTTGGCGCGACAGAACATGCAGTTGTTTTGTATCGTGACAAGTTACCTAAATTCCGAAATGGTAAGACGGAAACTCAAAAAGGACGAATGATTAAAAATTGGTTTGAATGGAAGCGTGACAAAGCGAAAGAGTACCCCCGCATACATCCGACACAAAAGCCGGTAAATGTATTGAAAGAACTGATTGAGATATTTACCGATGAAGGTGATGTAGTTGTTGATCCGTGCGCAGGCAGCGGCTCCACTTTGCGGGCAGCGTACGAATTGGGACGGGATAGTTATGGTTTTGAGGTAGAAAAGGACTTTTATAACAAAGCAAAAGATACCATTTTGGATGTATCCAATGTACCGGTCATCGAACAACTAGAGTTAATTGTGGAGGTTGACTAAATGGATAACTACCTAGATAGATTACAGGCCGCCTGCGTAGTTCCGAAAGAACCTGTAACAGTCGACGAATGCACATACTGCGGACAAGAACTATCAGAAGGTGAGCGTGTCTTGGCATTCCCGAGTGAGTATAACTACTTTTGTAACGTGGAATGTGCCACAGAACAGATGTTGAAGGAAGGAAATATCGAATGGAGGGTGTTGGAATGACACGCAGACAACGTACAGCCGAGCAGGTAGCAATCGCTAAACGGAACGGCATATGCAGCGCAACGTATTATAGCCGCATTAATCGAGGTTGGTCAGTGGAGAGGGCGATTAGCGAGCCGCCTGCCAAAAGTCATAGGCCGGTCAGGAATAACCGTGAGTGCGCTATCTATAAAGGTGAAGAATTGTTGGCAGATGGAACGGTTGACGAAGTAGCGGACCAGCTAGGCATATCAAGGGAAACGGTTATATTTTACGGCACAAACACATACAAGAATCGAATTGCGAAGCGCGGTAGCGAGAAGTCGCGGGAATTGATTTGGTTGGATGATGATGAAGATTGAAGGGAGGTGAGAGGGATGAATGAAAAAGATATTCAAACTTTGAAAGATGCTGTTTGGCTAATCGAAAAATTAACAGGTCATCTAGGCATTGATTTAAACGAACTTGAAGAAAATTATAATAACAGCTTGCAAGAATTGGAGGAAATGATTTCGAGAAACGAATAAAAACCACCCTTTGCAGAGGGCGGCTTAATCAAACATCTATCACTATCAATATACCACGAAACAGGAGGAATATACATGAATGAAAAATTGATTGAACATCTGGAAGAAACGTTGAAAGAGGAAAATGACAAGCTGATTGACTTGGCTATTGATGCAATGGAAGATGCAAGTGAATTACCATTTCCTGAAAAGTCACTAGTTAAAGGACATGAAGAATACAAGCTTATGCAACAGCGAATTCTAGGCATGATTGACATGCTCGAAGAAGTTAAAGCTTTTTCGGAAGGTTATTACACAAAGAAAGAAGGCGAAGCAATTGGCGACACTCTATGAATTGACCGGCAATTATCTGCAAATCCAACGCATGATTGAGGACGGATCGGAAGGACTAGAAGACACATTAGAAAGTATAGAGGGTGCGCTTGAGGATAAATTGGAATCTTATGCGATGGTCATCCGGAATATTGAATCTGATGTAGAAGGATTAAAAGCGGAAGAAAAACGTTTAGCTGATCGTCGCAAGACAATGGAAAATGGTATTAAACGTATGAAATTATCCATGCACGATGCTATGTCTTCCACAGGTGAAAAGAAGATCAAGGGTGAGAAATTCACATTCACCATTCAGAAAAATCCACCGTCATTAAAACTTGTGGACGAATCATTAATCCCGAAAGAATTCCTTGTAGAAGTTGCTCCATCTATTGATAAAAAAGCAATTATGGAACGTTTGAAAGCGAATGAAGAAATACCAGGCGCACAAATATCACAAGGTGAATCTTTACGGATTCGATAATAGGAGGAAATGAAAATGAAAAAACTACTAAACCAAAAAGAGCAGCACTACGCAGACACGCGGGAAGAGGCGGAGCAGATCGTTTCGGCCGCAAAAGAAAACGATGCATTGATCATGAACAAAATCAGTGAAAAGCATAACAAGTACGGCCAGTATTTCCTGGTTGATCTGACGTATCAATACGGCACTCCTAAAGAAGTCATGGAAGGCAGACCGGATGAAGCGCCAGAAGGTCAGATGAGCATTGAGGATGCACATGAGGGCTTGCCGTTTGAAGTTGAACCGGACGGCACGGTAAACGTCCATACAAAACCAGAAGATGAGGAAACGGACGAAGCGCCGTTTTAATAGAAAGAGAGTGTGGAAGACTTGGAATTACAAAATGGCGCAGATATTAGCCGTAGTAAAAAATCTAACATTATCATTTATTCGAAACCCGGAGACGGTAAAACAACCGTGTCTGGACTATTGCCAGGCAAGACATTGCATCTTGATATAGACGGCACTAGTCAGGTGCTGCAAGGGTATGCAAATGTCGATGTGGCAAGAATAGATGGCAGCAATCCGCATAAAAGTATTATCGAGTTTTACGGCATAGCAAAAGCCAATATCGGCAAGTATGACAATATTTTTATTGATAATTTAACACATTATCAAAAATTATGGCTGATGGAAAAAGGCAAGAATACCAAAAGCGGTATGCCGGAATTAAAGGATTATGCGATTTTGTACAATCACCTTTTGGAGTTGACCGAAACATTTAATGCACTGGATGCCAATATCATTTACAGCTATTGGGAAGCTAAACGAGACATTATACACGATGACGGTCAGCAGTATACGCAGTTTATCCCGGATATTCCAGATAAGATCGTAAATCATCTAATGGGCGTAGTGCATGTAGTCGCTCGACTGGTCAGGAAATCGGACGGAGAACGCGGGTTTATTTTGGAAGGTACTCAAAGTATGTTCGCGAAAAACCATCTGGATACCAGGAAGGGCTGCAAGCAAGAAGATTTAATACTGTCCTCCACACAATCAGCTGTGGAAGAAGAAAAAAATACAAAACAGAATGGAGATAAATAATTATGAGTTTTTTCAAAATGGATGAAGTAGAAGAAGTAAAAGGTTTTGAATTACCAAAGCCAGGCAAGTATGAAGCGGTGATTATCAATGCGGTTGCTAAAAAAACACAAGCAGGTAAAGACATGATGGTTGTAGATTTTGAGATTCGTTCGGATGTTCCGCAAGATCATCAAGGTTCTAAAATTTTATATAACAATTTCACCTTTGAACATCCAGTAGCGCAAGGAATTGTAAAGTCACTATGTAAGGCTGCAGGATTTTCGGAAAATCACACATTTAATTCATGCGAAGAGATGGCGAATCTGCTAATCAATAAAAACTTGGAAATCGGAGTGAAGCATGAAAAAGGTAATAACGACAATATGTACGCGAAAGCTAGTTATTACAATCCATCTAATGCTAATCCTCCACAACAGGTTGGTGGGCCGATTACAGTTGAAGATGATGATTTACCTTTCTAAATAAAATCAAATAGAGAGGTCTGTAATGGACTTCTCTTTTTTATACCCAAAAATCGAAAATAACAATGGAAGTGAAAGTGAATTGATATTTTATCTATCGGCAATGTTGATATTTTTAGCGGCTTATGGATTTGGATATATGAGAGGACGGGATATGTAATGGGAAAGTTTAGAATTTCAGAAAAACAAGAACGAACGATAAATGAATTCAAAAAAACGTTAGCAGGATTTAGTGAAGAAGCTCTTTCTGAAGTGATTAAAGGAAATTATGAAGTCGAGCCGGAGTACAACGCCGGAGATTGGGTTGTATGGCATGGGGACGTTGTGAAAATTAAATACCCACAAACGACAGAACGAAAAGATGACGGAAGGTGCTATTTCACGATTATCCGTTCGGACGATTCGACTTATACGAATATATTGAGAAGCAACATCCGTCACGCCACACCAGAAGAAATCAAAGCCGAACAAGAACGCAGGCAGTGGGCGGAGATCGGCAGGGAGCCGGGGGAATTCCGGGATGGAGATGTAGTGCTCACGGCGTTCGATTCGATAAGTGACCAAGTAAATCTAATCAAGAAATGCACTAATTTACTCATTGCTAAACAAGAGTATAAATCAAAGATTATAAAAGGCTTCTACCCCGCAGAATCCTTCATCGAATTCGGAGGTGCTGATGAATGAAAACTGAAACTAACGCAGAACGGTTTAAACGAATTAAAGTGTTGGTTGGCCAAAGTGATCATTTCGATGATTTTAAATGGCTCATACAACAAGCCGAACGAACTCAAGAATTAGAACAACTAACCAACAATATGCGCCGAGCCATGCAAACAGCATACAACAACACTGCATCACATCCGAAAGCATCTATGAAGTCTTTTCTGCTCCATACATTTGAAAAGTTTATGGAACCAGAACTAGTGCGGAAAATTAAGAAACTGGACGGTGATACGCAATGATCCGCGGCAAGCACGGCGCATTCATAATCAATCCGACGCAAGAAGTTACGGTCACGAAACGAAAGAAAGGCAAGCCTACGGTGATCGAGTAACAGGGCTTGCGGTTTGTGCAAGACGATAGACCGATTAAACATAAAAAGGGGATTCGCAATAATGATCAAAACTAAAAATGGTATGCCGGTTTATCACGGCGATACATTTACAATTAAGCTCACTCGATACAGTGATCCCGACAGATTACACGCAGCGCGTAATGCAGCACGTTATTTAGGCAAGACTGATATTGATAATATACGCAGACCATTATCTATCATTCGCATGGGGCATGTGCCAGCTATATTCCGCGGTGAAATGGCAGAGTTTGAGTTTATAGACGTATCGAAGGAAGTATATGACCATCTTGCAACATACAGTACGGCAAATATGCGCGTGGCAGGCGGTAACAGAGCGCTAAAGAGTGATGGTTATACAATGCCTAGCGATAAGGTTAAGGACGTTGGAATGGTGAAGTTGTGGATTGAGAACTCTATGGAAGGTTACCACTGTCTATTAGACCACGGTGAAACTCCACAGGTTGCTAGATCGGCAATGCCAGTCAATGCAAAGATGAATACATTCGTTTTCCAGTTCAATTTTCTAACACTTGGACAATCAGTTTTCAAGCAGCGCATTTGGGAAAAAGGCGCACAAGGCAATACGGAAAAAGTGGTACAAGCCATGTATGAGTTGGTTGAGTTTATGGACTCACAACTGTGGACGACGTTTTACGAGTGGTGCGGCAAGCCATCCACAGATTGGGTAGAGGTGCGCAGGAAAATTAAAAAGAAGAATATCTCGCTTGCGGATTTTGTAGAACAAGCCAGAAACGCAGAAGGAAATATATTACTAGAAGATTTGCTTGTCGAATTATACGGCGAACAGAAAAGTATGTGGTGATGGGAATGAGAAAAAAACCAGACTTTTCAAATGGCCCACCTATGCCTAAAGAGGACTTAATCAACAAACCAAACCATTACCACAAAGGCGGCATAGACGTTATTGAGTTTGCAGGGGCTAAATTTGACCCTGCTGAACTCAAAGGGTTTTGCCGGATCAACGCTTTAAAATATGTTACCCGTTATGATTTGAAGAACGGGATTCCAGACCTCGAAAAAGCAAAATTTTATATTGATAAATTAATCGAATTGGAGGAGCAGCAATGACCGAACGCAAAACAGCAACTGGCATCCGCACAGTCGCCATGAAAACCATCACCTGCATTCAGTGCGGCGATGAGCAGCAGACGCAAGTAGGCAGCGTGTGCCATCGGGATAGTTTGTGCGTCATGTGCGCGAATAACAATATCAAGCGACCAAGAAAATTCGGCAAAAAATTTGAAGTGCAATAATAGGAGGGATCGAGATGTTGCAAGAACTGACAGACAAAATCAGAACGTGAGGAATCACGCGCGGGTTGGATCAGGGCGATAAAGCAAGGCAAGTGAATAAATTAGGAGAAGAATATGGTGAACTATGCCGGGCAGTCAATAAAGGTAATCAAGATGAGACTATAGATGCGCTAGGTGATATGTATGTCGTTATGGTGCAGGTTGCAATGCAGCACGGTACGAGCATTGAGCAGTGCATTGCGGCTGCCTACGAAGAAATCAAAGACCGCAAGGGTAAAATGGTCAATGGGGTTTTCGTAAAAGAAGCTGATTTAAAGTGACTGGCAATTTAGGAGGTCAATCATGAAAGAGAATTACGATTTTAATAGCATTCCATCCGAATTAAAAGCCCTTCCGCAGTGGATATTGTGGAAGTCAGAAGAAAAGGGTGGACGTTATACCAAGGTACCGTATCAAGTAGACGGCGAAGTAGCACAAACAAATAACAGAAGTACGTGGTCAACATTCGCTACGGTTATCAAGTTTTACTTAACAGGTGGTTATGACGGCATAGGGTTTGTTTTCAGCCGTCAGGACAATTACATTGGCGTTGATATAGATAACTGCGTTGTGGACGGCAAACCGAATACATTCGCTTCAGAAATTATTGATTCATTGGATAGCTACACGGAATTTTCACCAAGTCAAAAAGGCTTACACATCATCATCAAAGGCGGCCTTCCGCAGAATGTTTTAGGTACCGGACGAAAGAACGCGCAACACGGCTTGGAAATCTATTCATATGGCAGGTATTTTACGTTCACCGGTAATCGAGAAAATTCTAACGATGTGTATGATCGGACCGATGAACTGGCAGAAGTATTTGAGAAATATTTTGATGACAGTGATATTCAAGGCCGTGTAAATTTATCGGACTTTGAAAAAGACGAAATTAAATTATCAAATGAATCACTTTGGGAAAGAATGTTTCGGTCGAAAAGCGGCGATGAAATTCGATCGCTTTATAACGGTAATTTAATAGATAATGACCATTCGTCTAGTGACTTAGCTTTGTGTAATCATTTAGCTTTTTGGACAGGTAAATCGGCTACACGAATGGATGCAATGTTCCGTGAAACTGGTCTTATTCGCGACAAATGGGATGTTATCCATCACTCTACCGGGGAAACGTACGGAGAACGAACTATTGCAGAAGCGATCACATCCACGCCTTCCACAATATTGGACCAACAGCAGTACGATGATTTTTCTTTTGATTTCCATAACGGTGATGAAGTGGAAAAACCGAAAAAGAAATTCAGGCTAACTGAATTAGGAAATGCGGAACGGATCGCATACGAATACGGCCATACAATCAAATATGTCGGTGATATGGGGTGGCTCATATGGGATGGAAAGCGTTGGAGATTTGACAATAAAAAAGAAATTGAACGCATTACAGCGAAAGTGTTGCGCGGACTGTATAAATCGGATGACGAAATGGAATCTAAGTGGGCGCGTATGTGCGAAAGAAGAAATATACGTATGAATAGTATTAAAGATTTAATGCCATTGGTGCCGGGTGAACGTGAAGAGTTTGACCGTCATAAATATTTATTAAATATAGAAAATGGCGTGATTGACCTACAAACTGGAAATCTCAAACCGCATGATCGGGAATTAAAATTAACGCAAATTGCAAATGTCGAATTTGATGAAAATGCTAAATGCCCTGTGTGGATGAAATTTATCGATCAGATATTTCAAGGTGATAAAGATTTGATTGAGTACATGCAGCGTTTGGCCGGATATTCATTGACTGGCGATATTTCCGAACAAGGTATGTATTTCTTGGTCGGTGGTGGATCCAACGGGAAATCAACTTTTGTCAATACAATTAAAAAAATCATGGGTGACTACGGCAGTCAAACCAATTCAGAAACATTTATCAAGCGCAAGAATGATGGCGCGAACAATGACATTGCCAGACTCGCAAACGCCCGCTTTGTTTCTGCAGTGGAGTCCGAAGAAGGCGAAAAGCTGCAGGAATCGCTTGTTAAAACAATAACAGGTGGCGAACCTATTACTGCCCGATTTTTACGACAAGAATATTTTGAGTTTATCCCTGAATTTAAAGTATTTTTTACAACCAATCACAAGCCAGTGATCGGCGGACTTGATGACGGGATTTGGAGACGTGTAAAAATTATCCCGTTTACACTCAATTTAAAACCGCATGAGCGGGATAAAAAACTAGAAGAAAAATTATCGCTTGAAATTCCCGGCATATTCAACTGGATCCTCGAAGGTTGCTTGAAGTGGCAGAAGTCAGGTCTGCAGGAGCCAAAGATAGTTCGGGATGCTACCGGCGCTTATAAAGATGATATGGATATACTTGCCCCGTTTCTTGACGAAATCTGTTACACCAAAGAGCCCAAAAACGAGGCGATCATGATCGAGGCCAAGGAATTGTACGGCGTTTACAACAATTGGTGTTTCAAGGCGGGTGAGCGGACGGTAGGAAACCGAACTTTTTATAGAATGTTGGAAACTAAAGGTTTCGGAAAAACGAAAGGCGCCGGAAACAAAACGTTTTTGACTGGAATTACCATAAATGAACGAGCGCCAGTTATTGAAGGGGTTACTGGAAATGAAGAAACAGCCTTTTTCAAGGTCACTCAGTAACCCTGAAACGCCTTTAATAACTAATACATTTTTTTCCAAAGTCAATGATACCAATGGTTGGTGATAGGTATTTTAAGATGTGGTTATTATGATTATTGGTATTTCAGTTGATTTTAAAAATAAAAATAAAATATATATATATATTCTATATATAGCATACAACGGATTTTTGACCACGCTCAGTAACTGATGACACTTGAACCATTGATATTACTGACTTTCTTGAGTTATTTTAAGTAACTTTGTCATTTTTTTCGTCGATTCAGTAACTTGCTGATAACTATAATTATTACAGGATGTGGTAAATCGTATGGAATTCACGAAAATATTCATTTCAAATAATTTAAAAAGGAAAAAGAAGGCCAAAAGATTATGGACAGGAAGCATTTATGCGCGGTACAGATATTATTGTAATTTGCATGGACGGAAGCCGCTGGGAAATATCACTTTTTACAAACAATTAGAACAGTGCGGCTTGAAAAGAAGTGAAAACAAATTTTACTTTTATGGAGTTGAGTTGAAAGATGTCCCTACTGAAGATACTCTCACTGATATGGAAAAGTGGAGCAGAGATATACAGAGATGAATCAGACGGCAGGCTTGCACTAAAAAATGCGAGCCTGATCCATCCAGAAATATTGAAATCCGCGGAACCTATTTTTAATCAGATTGATGATTGGTTTAAAAGTTGGGAGGGCGCATCTGGCCCAGACGTGACAATTAGAAAAGCATTAGAGCTGTATTGTGGATGGCTCAAGCATCCGAAAATGACATTGTGGTTATTATCGGAGGACGAGTCGCTGAACTTGCTGCATGATTGGACGGTTGTGCTTGCCAGAAACGGCTGGACTGATCCGTATGATGATTATCGACCATACGAAAATGCTGAATCCGATAAAATGAAAATGGAATTTTACGAAAGAGCCAAAAAGTGGGCTAGTGAAAATAAGTAGTTTACGAGCGCTTTTAGGCGTTTTATGTCGAATATGAACGTTTATAATCTTTGATGATTAAAGCGCCTAAAATCGAACGCTGTGACGCCACAGAGGGAGGATATGATGAATTGATACACTACAGATATACAGATAAAGAAATAGATACAATTTTGAAGACGTTGACAATTGTTATTGATACACGAGAAAAAGTAAATGGTCATGTTTTAAAATATTTACAGCAAAAAAGTATTCCGGTAAAAATTCAGAAGTTAGACCATGGTGATTACGGCTGCATGATCCCAGCTAATCCTGAATTAGGTATTCAACGAGACTTATACATGAATACATTCATTGAAAGAAAAAATGGAGTAGATGAAATTACGGGGAATCTTCAAAAAGATACACAGCATGCTTTTATCAATGAATTGATTAGAGCGCAGGGTAGCCGCTTTGTCCTGTTTGTGGAGGAGCCGGACTTTGATGAGAAAATAGCAAAAGGTGATTATAGGAGCAAGTACGATCCGAAGGCATTAAAAGGCCGGCTGGAAAGCCTAAAAGCGAAATACAATTTTGAGATTGTACCAATGAGTAAGCAGATGATTGGTCATAATATACTGCATAGATTTTATTACCAGGCGCGGCATTTTTTAAAAACGGGAATGTTTTGAAAGGCGGTCGAGTAGATTGTTTGAATGGCTAAATGATTATCAGATTCTCGAAGAAAAAATAGAGTACATGGATTACAACCTGGAACGTTCCAAAAAAGAATTAGGTAGATGGGTGTCTGGTGATCTTGCTAAATATAAGCTGACCGCCGAATCAGACGGGGCGCAACTGGAAGAACGTATAGAAGTAATAGAATATGAACTCGCCCATTGCATGAATGATCTATACGATATGCAGAAGATGATGAGAGCATTTAAGGGGTTAGATAGTCGTATCCTGTACCTCAAGTATGTGGAAGGCCTAACGCTCGAACTTATAGCCGAGGAAGTAGGTTACAGCGCCAGTCATATTAAAAAACGTCATGCGGAAATCATGCGAGCGATGCAAGTGGCGAAAGAATATAGTGCATTATAAAAGTGCACCAAAAGAGCACCATCGGGAAATGCTGAAACTATTGAATAAATGAAATATAGTTAGAACATAAAGAACTGACAGTGATGCTATTCCTTGGTTGGTTAGCCGCTGAAGTCTTTATGAAAGGTTCCCTCCTTTTAAAATCCTCCACACGAAAGTAAGCAAACGTGTTGAGGATTTTTAATCTTTATTAATTATCAGAGTGAGTATCGATATTATCACGGGACTCTATAAAGGTATCGATTGATTCAATTAACTCATCGACTTTTTCATCAATTACCTGATAAGCTTCTAACTTTTCTTCTTCGGTAAGGTGTTGAGATTGAATTTCCTGCAATATTTGTTCTTGGATTATGGTGTTTTTTTCTATTGATTCGTTTTGCATTTGAATTTCGCTTAATATTTCTTGTAATTGAAGAGATGTATCGTATCCGCTATATATGCTATATATAGCCATTAAAATAGTGAAGACTAACTGAAAATAATCAAGCCAACTTAATTTCCTATGAGTGACAGCCGCTCTTTCTTGTACAGTGATTTCTGCGAGCAAATCACTGTTGCCAGATCGTTTAGCAGTTGGAAGCGCCAACCTGATTAATTCTTCCATTGGTTTATAAAAATCTATCGGTACCAAATCATTTAGGTTGATAGAACCTGTCTTCGCTAAGCGGCTAACGTCGGAACTCCATTTACTGACGAATTTAAAGTAATCGGAATCGATTGATGAAGCAATACGACTCATTTGTGAAATAACATCCATTTGAGAAGTAATTTTACTACCTGGCGAAATGGCTGCTTGTGAGATCAACCTTTGAATACGCGCTTGTTCCTCCAAAAATCTTTTCATTTTATTGTCCAACGGTATCTCCTCCTTTTTTAATAAGTAAATAGTAACACACTGTTCAAGTTATTGGGTTTTCTTTTACAGCTATATCCAGTACAATGACGGCAGGAGGGGATTGAATTGAATAATTTATTATTTATCATTTTTTTATTATCTGCAGTAGCAATCGGTATCTTTGTTATTCTTTCTATTCTAGAGTTTATCAAAAAGAATAAACCGCGGGGATTGAGACAAATAAAGTTTGCTGGACTGTCTGCAGCAGTTATGATTGTTTCGTTAGTCGCTTTTGTCGCTACTGCTGATCCAGCAACCGAAGAATCAGAAGAGGTAGCGACTGAGGATGAACAGCCAGAGCAGAAAGAACCTGCAGAAGAACCCGAGAAAGAAACAAAACCTATAACGGAAGATCCAAAAAAGGAAGTTGCGGCACCGGCTGAAGTCGAAAAACCTAATGTAGAAAAACCGGTTGAGAGTACGCCGAAACCGGAAACAAAACCGGAAATCAAAGAAGAATCTGTTGAAAAAGAACAGCCAACTTCTGAACCTGAAGAAGATAGCACTTGGGATGACCTGAAAAATAAAGACAATATTGTCGGCAAAAGCGATAAGGATTTTAAAAAGCTGACCAAGACGAAACCAGGAAAAGTCCGGAACGATAAAACAGGCAAGTGGAAGAAAGTCAGTTTCGCTGAAAATGCCGACGTAGAAGATTATTTGCTTTCCTATGCAGACCTTTACATGAAGGACGATGGCACGCACTTTATTATTAATTTCAACTACAAAACTACAACAGTCGTCAATAAGATAGGTGGCTTAATTTCTGCAGACGTCCATGAGTATGTGAGTAAAGAAGAACATGACGCGAGTAAAATCGGTAGTGGTATGCTTCTGAAGAGCTATTTCATTTATCCTGACGGTGACATAGAAGAAGTTGAATAATCCATAACATTGAAAGGCATCCGATCATCATCGGGTGTCTTTTTATTTTATGGAATAGGGAGTGAGCGTAATGAAAAATAAAACAAATTGGATGTGCGTCATTGCTGGGCATCTTGGCGTTTACTATCCGTGGGGCAA
Organism: Sporosarcina sp. P37; assembly: GCF_002109365.1. Classification (NCBI taxonomy): domain Bacteria; kingdom Bacillati; phylum Bacillota; class Bacilli; order Caryophanales; family Caryophanaceae; genus Sporosarcina; species Sporosarcina sp. P37. Next base: position 365,154 of record NZ_CP015349.1, on the reverse strand, counting down.
CACAGGCTACCGATGCGAGCGTTGCGGGGTCAACGTATCAAGGAAAAATAAATTAGGTAGGTGGGTGTAATGGCAAAAGATAATATCGTACAGTGCGACACTTGCCAAGCGGAATTTAAGATTGAGCTGCAGACTAAACAGCATCCTGCCAAATTGACGGAAACATACTTCGCCTGTTCATCGTGTGGAGGACACTACACGGCATACGTTGTAGATCCATACATCACACAGCAACAAAAAGAACTCAAGCGACTGGACGAGCGATACAAGAAAAAGAAAGCGGCATTGTCCGCTTATACGGAGCGCAAGAAACAGGAGGTGCGATCATGACTGAATCAATTAAACAATACAACGACAACGATCTGTTACGTGAGCTTCAACGTCGTGGATGGTACAAGTCAGAGAAACCATTCGTTGTTGGATGCTGCGGTAAAGGTCGCAAGGTCACACTCACATATAATCCATGGGATATAAACAAGGGTGAGCAGTCATGATCCAATTAGGTATCATCCTAACTCTATTCGTCAGCTTGCCGCTGATACTACTGTACAGGTTGGTGATACACATTGTTAATCGTGACTAACAAACGCATGCAAGAGTTAATCAACTGGATCAACACCGACAAGCTCATGAAGTTTTATAAGAGTAAAGAATGGTTTGCTGTACGTGAGCAAGCCAGACAGCGTGACAACTATGAGTGTCAGCTATGCAAAGCAGAGGGCAAGTATCATCGTGTGGAGAATGTCCATCACATCAAAGAGATCAAGACACATCCACATCTATCATTGTCTCTATCTAACTTACAAAGCCTATGCATTGCCTGTCATAACAAAGTTCATGAACGATTGGACGAGCAACATGAAGTTAAATTTACTAATGAGGAGCGATGGTGATGGATTGGCGACAGTATTTTATTCGTATGGCTGAAGAGCAGATGGAAGAAGCTGTACGACAACTCGCTATGGCATCTGCTCCATCGTACGAACCCAAACGAAAAGGTTCGGCAAAATACAATCCAAATAACCGAAAGGGTAGGTGTAGATGATGAGCGAATACGTTGATAGATTGATTAAGAAAAGAGTTAGGGATTTAGATAGAGACATTCGTCACTGTGAGGGCTACATCGAAGAACAAAGACTACTTCTTTCTGATGCCGAAGAAGAATTAGAAAGATTAACTGAAGAACGAAGTGAACTCTGCCGTGAATTAAAATAATACACCCCCCATCAAAACTTTTGAAAAAATTTCGGGGAACCATTCAACGAGGAGGGGTCACGACTATTTATATTTTTGGCTTTACTCATGTATAAAGGAAAGTAAAAAAATGTAATTTAAAGGAGGGAGGAAATTGAACGAAGCTCAATTGAAAAAAAGAGGGAAGATCAAAAAAGGTCTTGTCTCGCAACTGAAGGAAAACGGCACGACTGCACAACACCACATGGATATGGTAGACAATTATTTGACCATGTGGGATATGGCACAAGCACTTGAAGTGGATTTTCATAATAATGGTGTGAAGGTCATGACGAGTACAGGTTCTAAAATCAATCCATCCATTCCAGAATATACGAAAACGAATAATCAAATGTTGCGCCTGTTATCGGAAATGGGATTGAAGCCAGTCAGACAAGAACCAGAAGTTGATCCAGATGAAGATTACTAATCCATACATCGAAGAGTATATTGCGGCAGTTGAATCAGGCGAAATTGTCGTAAACAAAGATGTGAAAAAATTAATTAAACTAGTAAAAGAAAAGTCCTCCTCTTCATCTGTGGAAGTCCGGAATGACGAAGTAGAAGACGCTATTGAATCGATTGAAAAGTATTTCCCGTTCAAATTATTCAAATGGCAAAAATTCGTGATTGCTTGCATGTTTGGACTATTTTATAAAGATGGATCTTTAGTGTTCAATGAATTTTTACTGTACATGGGACGCGGTGCAGGGAAAAACGCATTTCTGGCCGCACTCTCCTTCCACATGTTAGGGAAACAAGGTGTACGCGGTTATAACGTGGATATTGTTGCAACATCCGAAAAACAAGCCATGACATCATTTAAAGATTTACACGATGTGTTGGATGAGCACTGGAAGACGTTTAAAAAGCATTTCCGAAAAACGTTGCAAGTGATTCGTCATTATAAAACAAAATCAGAAATAGCGTACTATACGAATAACGCGAAAACAAAAGACGGTTTCCGTCCTGGTGTCGTTGTATTTGATGAAATTCACGCTTATGAAACAGAAGATAATATCAAGGTATTTACTTCCGGACTTGGTAAAGTGCCGCGCGCCAGACGTATCTATTTAACGACTGACGGAAATGTGCGAGATGGTTTTTTGGATCAAATCAAAGAAGAAGCGGATCGCGTGTTAAATGGCGAATTGCCGAATTCACGTATGTTTCCTTTCCTTTGCAGACTGGACGATCCAGAAGAAGTCCACGATGAAAGAATGTGGGAGAAGGCGAACCCATCCATTGAGCATTTGCCGGACTTGAAATTGGAAATGACGATTGAATATGACCGCATGCAAGAACGCCCGTCTGCTCGTATGGAGTTCATGACCAAACGAATGAATATCCCTTCTCAACTATCTGCTGATGGAGTGGCAGACTGGGATAAGATCGCGGCTACTAATCAAGAGTTTCCTGATTTTAAAGGTGCGGACTGTATCGGCGGGATTGACTATGCAGATACACGGGATTTTGTGGGTTGTGGCTTGCTGTTTAAAAAGGACGGTAAGCGATATTGGAAGCATCACACGTTTATTAATCATCGATCATTGTTATTGGCAAACTATCGCGTAGACATAGAATTGGCGATTAAACAGGGATATGTAACGATAATTAAAGAAGAAACAAACAATCCTGACATTATTGCCAGCTGGTTTTTGGAGCAATCCAAACAACATAATATCAAAATGATTGTCAGTGATATGTACCGAATCAACCACCTACGCGAAACATTTGAATCCTACGGTTTCAAATTAGACATTGCTCGTAGTGGTACGAAAACTCATACCATGCTGCAACCGATTGTGGAAGAGTTGTTTGCCTATGAAAACCTAGTGTACGGCGATGATATGATGATGCGTTGGTACACCAATAATACTTACGTTAAATACGATGGCAAAGGCAATATCACATACGAAAAAATAGAACCGAAAACCCGCAAGACAGATGGGTTTGCGGCTTTTTTGCATGCATTGCAATTTGACGCACAACTACAAGAAAGCCGGACTTTAACAAAAGAAAATATCACAAAAGCGTTCCGCGTACGGACGTATTAGGAGGTGAGATATTGGGAGTATTTGATTGGGCAAGGGCATTTTTTAATAAGGGTACACGGACAATCAATTTAGATGATTGCCATTTTATGCTACAAGCGGAAGTGTATTATAAGCGGCTGGCCATTGAAACGTGCATTGATTTAATCGCCAATGCATTAGCAAGATGTGAGTTCCAGACGTATGAAAAAGGAAAAGCTACTCGCAAAGAGTTGCACTATTTACTTAATGTGCAGCCGAACCAGAATCAAAACGCTACACAGTTCTTCCACAAAGCAATCCGCAATTTTTTTCTTGACGGCGAATGTTTGATTATCAACGATGGTGGAGAAAAGTATCTGATTGCAGATGATTTTGAGCGTCTGGAGTTTGTATTCAAGCCAAATATATATAAAAACATCATTATTGGTGATTTACAGATGGATCGTACGTATTCGGAAAAAGAAGTGTTTTATTTAAGACTAACTGACGCAAATATCATTAAATTAATTGATGATTTATATGCGTCTTACGGTAAGTTACTTGCATCTAGTATGGCGTACTACAAGCGGAAAAACACCAAGCGTTTAATGTTTAAAGGTGATTTCTTACGCAGGCAGGACGATGAGATACAGGCGGCGCTTGACGATATGCGGGACGCGCAAATGAAGAATTGGTTTGATCCTGATGTATCGGGCGCAACGTTTGATTTGCAAGAAGGCTATGAAATGGAAGATATGTCTGACTCCAAAGTGGGCGCGCAAGGTCAGTCTGACAGCCGTGATATTAGTAATCTGATTGACGACATATTTAATTACGTTGCAATGGCCTTTCATGTGCCGCGCGGTCTGCTCAAAGGCGATCTAGCTGACATTGAAAAACAAACGGATAACTTTATCATGTTTGCTTTGAGTACACCGGCTGAAATGATTAGCGATGAATTTAATCGTAAACTGTACACTCGACAAGATCATATTAACCGTACTTATCTAAAGCTAGATACATCAAAAATTAAGACAATAGATATTAGTCAGTTAGCTGTTGCGGTAGATAAGCTGTTTTCCATCGGTGGTATGACGATTAATGATGTGCTTGAAGCATTGGGCAAAGATCCGATTGACGATGATGTGGCGAATAAGCGCTATGTTACGAAGAACTATGAACGTGTGGACGTAGCTGAACAAAACTTGAAAGGGGGTGAGAATGAATGAAACGTAAACGATTCAAAAACCAAGAGTTAGCGCATATGGCTGATGTAAAGCACGAATTTAAAGCACAATACGATGCCGATTCAGATTCTACGAAACTTGTCATTTATGGAGAGATTGGAGACTACTGGTGGGATTCCACTTCTGCTGCTGATGTGGATAGAGCGCTAAAAGATGTTACATCTAAAACTATTCATGTTCACTTGAATTCTGGTGGCGGTGATGCGTTTGACGGAATCGCTATTTATAATCAGCTAAAGAATCATGCTGCTGAAGTTATCATCCACATTGACGGTCTAGCCGCATCTGCTGCATCTATTATAGCCATGGCAGGCGACAAAGTTTACATGAACGCTGGCTCCATGCTAATGATTCATGAAGCGTCTACCTTTGCCTACGGAACGAAAGCGGATATTAACAAAACGTTAGGCGCGCTAACCGGTCTAGATGCATCTCTTGTAGATGTATATATGACACGATTCGCAGGAGAGCGAGATGAAGTAGAAACACTTCTCACCAATGAAACGTGGATGACGGCGAGTGAAGCAATTACTTTCGGTTTTGCTGATGAAGAAGTAGTAGTGGAAGATCCTGCAGTTGTCGCCAAACAAGCTGAACAATTTAAAAATAACTTGTTGGAGCGATTCAAAAAAACAGAGCCGTTAAAGCCAGCTGCATCCACAAATATGCTAGATCGTTTCAAACGCCAATAAACAGGCGTTTTTTAATACACAAAAACAGGAGGTCATGACAAATGACAACAGGCATGAAAAACCCGGACAAGCAAACTCCGGTAATTAATAAAGAAGAACAAATCAAAGCATTGAAAATGGCATTTGAAAATGGAGATTCTGCTGAAGTAGCTGCACGAATTGTAGAAAACTACGAAGCAAACGCACAACAATATCAAGCCATGATGGATCAGACAATCGCAGAAGCGAAGCGCGCACAGGAAGAAGGCTGGGATCAGGCTACGCTCAACGCCCGCGGTATCCGCACATTAACGACTGCCGAAAAGAAATTTTATAACCAAGCTATCGAAGTGCAGTCCTTTGACGGTGTAGCAGCATTAGTACCGCCGACTGTATTTGATCGCATCTTTGAAGATTTGGCAACTGAACACCCTCTACTCTCTCGTATTAACATGCAGACAACAGGAGCCGCTACTATGTGGGTAACACGTAAAGAGGGCGCTACTACTGCTTTCTGGGGCGATGTATGCGATGAGATTAAAGAGATGGTGGACAATGGCTTTGAGACGGTCGACATGGGCATGCAAAAGCTTTCCGGTTTCTTGGTCGTGTGTAAAGCGATGTTTGAATTGGGGCCTGAATGGTTGGATCGCTATGTCCGTACACTATTAACTGAAATCATGGCAACTGAACTAGAATCGGTTGCAGTCAATGGTGATGGTAATAAAAAGCCTATCGGTATGATGCGTGATTTAGACGGTGCGGTATCAGGTGGCGTATATCCAGAAAAAACGCCGGTAGCATTGCCAGATTTTAGCCCGGCCACAATCGGCGAATCAATCCTTGCACCGACAACGAAAGGCGGTACACGGACATACACAGGCGTGACATTGATTGTCAATCCGCTTGACTATGCATCCAAGTTTTTCGCAATCGGTGCAAAACAAAAAGATGACGGCACTTGGACGTTTAATAACTTTGCAGTACCAGGCTTGGAGATCATCCAAACTCCTGCTGTGCCGATCGGTAAAGTCGTCGCAGGTAAACCAAAAGATTACTTTATGGGCGTAGGATCGGCGGCAAAACTAGAATCTACTGACGTCCTCCGCATGATTGAGGATCAACGCCTGTACCTTGTACGTCAATTAATCAACGGCCGCCCACTCGACAATGAAGCATTTACAGTGTTTGATATTGCCGATATGTCACTTACGCCAGTTGAAGGCGTGCCAGTACCTTAATAGGAGGGGATAAGCATGTATGAAGTGATTGAAACGTTCATTGAAAAAAATCATGAAAATTTTAAGTACATCGCGGGAAAGCATACCTATCCCGCCGATGGTTACAAATCCACGAAAAAACGTGTAACGGAATTGCAAGGAAACAAAAACAAATACAAGCGTCCGTTTTTAGGTGAGGAGATCAAAGCGAGCGATAAAAAATGACCGCCGCACTAACAGCTTTGAAAGATAAGCTGAAAATCACTTGGAATGAAGATGACGAACAACTACAAAAATTATTAAACCGCTCCAAGTTGTATTTAGAAAATATGACCGGGGCGGTTTTTGATTTGGCTGTGGAAGACGACAAGCTTGAACTATTGCTTGAGCGTTGCCGATATGTCCGAAATAATGCAGGTGACGAATTTGAGATAAATTACGCACCTGAATTAAAACGACTCATCCTGATGACAGCACTTGCTAAAAACGAGGTGAAGCCTGATGAAATCCATACGCAAGACGTACAATGACGGCTATCTGCAATATGGTCAAACGGAAACCGGCCGATCTGAAACCGGAAAACGAATAGGAAACGTATTTGTGGAAGAAGGCCGCCTTGCTTACAGCGAGCAGTCCTGTCGTGAGCAGGATTATCAAATGGCAGACATTATGTCGCGCAGCTTGGATATGAAGGTTAAAACACCACTACCGCCCGATTACAGGCAGTTTAGTCGTAAACGTGTCAAAGTATCCAGTGTAACGTTTGACGTTATCAAAGTAGATGCTGACCGCTCTAATGACGAACTGTATCTGTACTTGCAGGAGGTGGGATCATGAGTAAAACGCATGATTTTATGGACAAACAATTACATCTGATTTATCAGGGGTTGACTACATTTGGTCTTCCTGTATATGAAGATGAGATTGCACCGGACGAAGAAAAATCCTTGCTAGATGATTATCACTGCTTGGTATATGAAACTGGTCCAATGTCCAAAAATCGAGACATGAAAACTGTGTCGCAAGTATTGACGGTCTACTATTATTGTGAAAATCGAGACGACATAGACAAGCGCACAATCGACATTGTGGATGCACTGGATGGTGTACCAAGACTTGAATTTATCAGAACGCAAAAACAGAGACTTCAAAAGAAAGACACGGATCAGTTTGTAGACCGTGTCATTTTGACGTTTGCAAGGGTGATCCCGTATGGCAAGTGCTAAGTTTGCAGTAGATTACGAGGATATTAAATTACTTGAAAAGCGATTGTTGGAGATACCCGGCAAAGCCGAACAAGCAATGAATGAAGTCCTCCACACGAAAGGCATTGAATTGGTAACTAATCAAATCACTCACTTAATGCCTGTTTCTAACGTGCAAAAAAACCACGCGAAGTATTCCAAGTGGAGCCGTTCGGAAACTGAAAACTTAGGCTTTACCGTTGTCACCAAAGGGGGCGCGGCAAAGAATAAAGGTAGTTTTGGCTATCTAATTTTCCCGGATGAAGGGCGCGGGCGATCTAATCCAGTAGAGCAAGACTTTACAGGTCGTGCGATGGATGCAGCCGTTCCGCAATTATTAAAGCTTTTAAACAATAAAATTACAGACACAATACAGGAGGTTTTATAAATGGTAAAAGTAATTACAGAATTTGATGCGGTAGCAATTAAGAATGCCAGCATTCAGGTGTATGAAGACAACGTGGCAAAAGCAGGTACGCCGTTTGGTTGCGTAGGTTCAATCGAAGGTGAAACGGAATCAAAGGAAATCGTGAAGATTTGTGAAGGGATTGAAGTCAAGAAACGTACCATTCCGCAAAAAATGAATCTGACTGTTTCCGCACACATTCCTGTGCAAGTTGCGCGTGATATTTTCGGACTATCAAACGAAGACTTGAAAAAAGGTGTTTATGCATATGGTCCAACATCCAAAGGGAAGCGTTTCGTATTCACGGCAGATGTTGTGGATGAGTTTGAAGACGAAGTGAAATTGATTGCATTCTCGAATGTGTCCAACAATTCCGGTTTCCAGCTGTCCATCGAGAACGGACAAGATGAAGTAGCGTTGCTTGAAATGGAATTGACAGCCCTTGTTGATACCAATGACAAATTTTATTACGAAGCATTGACCGCTGAAATTGAGGACGAAGCAATTAAAACAGATTGGCACACAGCCTTTACGCCAGAACTAGTTAACGCTGTACCAATCCCATAATCAACGTACCCTACTGAAAACAGTGGGGTTATTTTTTTAGGCAAAAACAAAAAAATGGAGGAATGAAAAAATATGGGTAAAAAAATCCAAGTTTTAGAACTGAAACAAGTAGAAGTAGTGGAGATTGACGGCGAATTTGAACAGCGCTACGTCAACGCAAAAAAATATCCTGTGTACCTAACCAATGCAGCTATGCGCCGTGGTCGAGAATTAGGATTAATTGAAAATAGTCTAATTGCAGAATTTGCAAAATTGGGAGCGTTTCAGGAGTTGCAAGGCATTGAATTAGCGGGTGGCGGAAACGACTTTGACAAGTTGGAAAAACTATCTGAAATTGATGATGGTCCGATGATTAATGTAATCTATCTGGCATTTATCGGGGCAAACAAAAGTGTGAAGATGGATTTTGAAGAATTTATGGAACTGTATCATTTGGACTTTACCGAAACACTCACTCTATATGTATCTTTGATTTCCGAATCATTTTCCAATGATAACAACTTTGCAGCCGGATTAATTGGTTCAACCAAACAAGATAAAAAAAAGTAAAACCACCCACTCTCAAATATGAAAGTGTGGAGGACCTATATACAGTCTATTGCCTTGTTGCTGGTATAAGCGATGAGGTTTTTTGGCATTTTCCGATAGGTGACGTGGAGCGGATCTACCAAAACAAACTCGCCTATGATGGCTGGTCCAACAATCCTAAATAACAAAGAAAGGTAGGTGAGGACATGGCGAAAGATAACAACGAAATCAAAGTAACCTTTAAAGCATTTAATCAGGAATTTAACAAGGCGATGAAGGACATGAACCAAGAATCTGCAAAGTTACGGCAGGAAATGAAACTGCAAAGTGAGCAGATGAAAAACAGCGCATCTGAATCTGACAAACTGAAAGCCACGATGCAAGGGCTAGAGCAGCGGTATGATTTGGCAAAGGAAAAGACTGCCGCTACTGCTGCCGCGCTTGAAAAAGTGAAATCACAGTGGGGCGAAAACTCTACTGAAGCCCAAAAGTTTGAACGACAGTTGCGTAGTAATCAAATTGCCGAACAACAAATAGCGAATGAAATCATACGTACTACTGAATCATTAGAAAAAGCAAAGGCGGCTGAATTAGAGCGGGCAAATGCAACATCTGAATCTGCTGTAAAGCTGAATGAATTAAAAGCAACTGAAAGTGAATTGGCGCAATCCAGCGAAAAACTGAATGCTCAATACGAGTTGCAAAAAGCGCAGCTTGGAGATACAGCGACAGAATCGCAAAAGTTATCTGCTCAAATGGATCATTTAAACAACGCTCATGAGGTTGCGGCGCAAAAGGTCGCTAATTATGAGCAACAGTTGGAACAAGCTAAACAACAGTACGGTGATAACTCTGGCGAAGTGCAAAAGTATGAACAGCAACTACTCGAAGCGCGAACAGCAGAACAACAGCTTGCCAATGAAATCAAGACCACGAACACCGGGCTCGAACAACAAAATGACAAGCTTTTGCAAACATCTAAACGGTTAGAAGAAACCGGCAAAAAGATGAAAGACATTGGTAAGCAGGTCAGTATGAAAGTATCTGCGCCAATCGCCGCGGCCGGTGCAGGCATGATTAAAATCGCAACCGATCAGGAAACCGCATTTGCTCAAACGTCCACACTTTTAGAGGGCAACAAAAAAGAGTTAAAGGCATACAAAAACTCTATCCGTGATTTATCTTCCGCAATGGGCGTGTCGTTTGAAGAGGTCGCCGAGTCAGTGTATGGTGCGTTGTCTGCCGGGCAAGCGCAAGCGGATGCGGTAGCATTTACCGAACAGGCTATGAAACTAGCGGGCGGCGGTTTTACCGATACAGCAACGGCGGTTGACGTTTTAACTACCGCGCTAAACGCCTACAAATTAGAATCCGACGAAGCAGAAAAAGTGTCTGATATGTTGGTTACTACTCAAGACTTAGGGAAAACCACGGTCGATGAATTAGGCCAAAGTATGGGGAAAGTTATTCCGATAGCGGAAGGCCAAAACGTCGCGTTTGATCAATTATCAACATCGTATGCTGTGCTAACTAAAAACGGACAAGAAACCTCCGAAGCGGGTACGAACCTAAAAGCTATGTTGGGCGAATTAGGTAAAGCCGGATCCAAAACAGATAAAATTTTACGCGAACAAACCGGGAAATCTTTCTCTGATTTGATGGAAGAAGGGTCTTCATTAACCGACGTGTTGAAAATCGTTAAAGACGATGCAGAAGGTTCGGGTTTAAAACTATCCGATATGTTTGGGTCGGTGCAAGCAGGAACCGCCGCTTTAACATTGGCTGCAGAAGACGGCAAAGAGTTCGATGGCTTTCTAAAGAAAATGGGCGATAGCGCAGGAGCTACAGAACGCAATTTCTCAATAATGACTGCCACATTACAAGACAAAATGAACATTGCTAAAACGTCTGTCATTAACGCGATGGCTGAAATGGGCGAAATTGTACTTCCTATCATTGTCGTTATTGCGGATGCTGTTGCGAAGTTGGCTGCCGTTTTCGGTAACATACCGTTACCTATCCAAATGGTTGTAATGGCGATTGGCACAATATTGGCTATCGCAGGTCCTCTGATATGGATATTAGGGACATTGGTTACATCATGGGGAGCGTTAACCGGCGTGCTTGTCAAGTTCCCAGCAATTGCGGCGTTTGTCACAAAAGCGTTAACTGCTATCAAATTGGCTATTGCAGGCATTAACCTTCCGGTCGCGTTGGCAGTTGCAGCGATAGTTGGAGCGGCTTATTTGATCGTAAAAAACTGGGATTGGATCAAAGAAAAAACTGTTGCGGTGTTTAGCGCGATTGGTGATTTTTTATCTGAATGGGGATTAACCTTACTCATTATTTTGTCTGGACCCATTGGTTGGGTAGTAGCTTTCATTGTGGATAACTGGGAACTTGTCAAAGAGCAGACGATGATTATATTTAATGCAATCATGGATTTCCTTTCTGAATGGGGCTTGACGTTGCTTGTTATTTTATCCGGTCCTATTGGTTGGGCAGTCGCGTTTATCGTTTCTCATTGGGACGAGATCCGCGCCAAAACGTCTGAAATCTTCACAGCTATTGGTCAGTTTTTAGAAGGTATCTGGAATAAGATTGGTGCATTCTTATCAGGAATCGTAAAAGCGATAGTGTCCGCTGTCATGCATTGGTGGAACAATTTGAGCGATGAAACCCGCGCTAAGTTCACATGGATTGCGGAATTAATCGTGAAGATATGGACTACTATTTCCACATTCTTTTCTAATATTGTGAGTTCAATCGTTTCTACTGTCCGTAAAAAGTTTGGCGGTATGGCGAATTCGATCAACGAAAAAATGCATGATGCATGGCAATTTATTGTGGACGTCTGGAATAGCATACTCGATTTCTTTATGGGGATTTCGCTATTCCGTGAAGGTCGCGAATTAATTGGCAGCTTTATTGACGGTATGTTCTCCATGTTTGGAAAAATCGGTGAAGCCATTGGAAAGTTGTTAGCGGTTATCCCCGATACAATTAAAAACGTGTTAGGTATTGGAGAGACAAAGGTAGTTGGCGCAGGATTTGGAAATGATATGGCTACCGGTATTAAGTCCAGCGAGAAGAATGTCAAGAAAGCATCGAAGGATGTTGTTAAAGCTGGCGGTAAAGCGGCGAAAGATGAAAGTAAGAAATCAAGTAAAGAATTAGAAAAGCAGAAAAAGAAGGAAGCTGCCGAATCTAAAAAACAGGCTGTTGCTGCAGCGAAAGCTGAAAAGGATGCTGTCGCAAAAGCATTAAATGAGGTCAACAGTAAAATATCCGGCAAACGAGCGTCTGGTACGTCATCCGCGGCTGATGAAGCGGCTATCTGGAAGGATAGTATTGATAACTTTAAACAGGGCAGCAAAGAGCGTATAAAGGCGGAGAACGAGTATGCTAAATCACGCGACAAGGCAGAAAAAGAACGTCTCGCCCTGCAAAAGAAACAAGCAGCTGAACGGAAGAAGTTACAAGCATCATCCGCGAAATCTGAACGTGATGCGGTATCTGCGTCTATGACAAAAGTAAATGCTGAAATATCCAAACGGCGGGCAAACGGCGGGCTGTCAGCAAAGCAGGAAGCGGATATTTGGAAAGCGAACATTGGCCAGTTTAAGGCGGGTAGCAAGGAACGCATAAAAGCCGAAAACTCTTATGCCGCAGCGCTTAAAAAAGCTAACAATGAAACGGCCGCTCAACAAAAGAAAGCGAGCAAAGAGCAACTAGCCGCGAAGAAAAAGGCTGATCGTGATGCCGCTGCCGCCGACAAAAAACGTAATGCAGATGTAAAGAAACGAGCGAACGAAGCGGCGAAAGCTGAACGCGATGCCCAAGTAAATGCGATGAATAAAGTCAATGCCGAAATCGCTGAAAAGCGAGCGAACGGCGGTCTGTCTGCTGCGGAAGAAGCGGCAATCTGGAAACGCGCGATCAATCAGTTTAAAGAAGGTAGCAAAGAGCGGATCAAGGCGCAGAATCAATATGCTGCTGCGCTCAAAAAGGCCGACAAAGAACTGGAAGATGTAACGAAAGAGCGCTTTGACGCAATCAAGCAAAACGCCGAAGATTTAAAGTCACTCAATCAAATGTCATTAAAAGACGAAGCGGAATATTGGAAAGCGGCAATCGGTCAGTTTAAGAAAGGCACGAAAGAACGCATATCTGCCCAGAAGGAATATCAGCGTACTCTCAAACAGATCAATGATAATGTCGTCTCTACCAATAAAAAATACGCCGATCAGATGAAAGCTATCAATGACAAGCTTGTGGATGATGTCAAGAAAGTAAATGACGAGTACAACAATGAATTTAAGAACCGCCGTGAAACTTATATCGGTTTTGCCGGCCTGTTTGACGAGTTTGAAATCAATGTCGAGCGCACGGGCGAGGACTTACTCAACAATCTGCACAGTCAGGTTGACGGCTTTAAACAATGGCAAAAGGAAATGGAAAAGCTAGAATACAAAGGTGTGGACGGCGCACTGCTTGAAGAACTGCGGCAGATGGGTCCGAAAGCTTTGCCGGAATTATTGGCACTGAATGACTTGACCGGTTCGGAGCTTAATAAATACTCCAATTTGTTTAAAGAAAAATCAGAGCTTGCCACAAAACAAGTTACTGATGAGTTGGCCGACATGAAAGAAAAGTCGGAGCAGACTGTAAAAGATATGGTCGAATCGTCCAACAAGGAGCTGGCCGGTCTTGAATCTGAATGGGTAGCGGAATTGAAAAAGGTTACGTCTGCCACAGAGGACGAATTACAAGGCATGCAACAGATCGGACGCGATGCAGGTAATAATTTACTTGCAGGGTTAGCCGAGATGGAAACTGCCCTTGTCTCACAAGCTGCGCAGATTGCACGTAACGTCAATGACGCATTACGCGATACATTGGGACTTGTGGATGTAAACGGCGCACTAGCAACAGCGGGTAGTCAAATCAGGGGCTTGTCTTCCACACGACAGACAGTAGCCGTCCCGGAAAGTAACGCGGCTATAATGGGACGTATGCAGTCACAAGCGCCAGCCGTCTACGAAGGTGATACTATTACCAATCACTTTGATGTATCGGCAACGATCAAAGAGGAAGCAGATATTAAAAAAGTATCTCAAGAGTTGTACGTATTACAACAACGAGGGCAAAGGGGGCGCGGTCGATAATGGGCGTATCATTTAACGGTTCGCACTGTAAAACGGTGGGTTTGGACGTCTTGGACATCCGCCGGCCTATCATGGCAGAAACCAAAGATACCTATATTGATATACCGCACAAGTCGGGTAGTGTTTTAATCCCGGATGGTACGGCAACAGATATTTTAATAGAAGTCGATTTTGAATTGGATGCGCCCCGTGGCGTGTCCTTTTTTAATGCTTGTCGAGCAGTCGGGGCATGGTTGACCACGAATAGTAGGGCGCCATTAATCTTTGATGATGATCCTGATTATACCTATTCCGCAAAAGTGGATGGGGGCGTAGACTCCATGGAACGTATTGCGCGATACGGTACATTTACCGTGACATTTAGAGCGTTACCTTATGAGGTGATATAGATGGGTAAAAGCACATATTTACAACAAAAAACACTTGCTGATGCATTAGGCGCAAACGTGTATTTGGCGCTTTATCGTAACAGTCCAGGTGACGATGATGAAGGTGATGAGGTAGCGGATTATACCCGGCTGCCGGTCACCTTTACTACACCCGCACGAAAAAAAGCATTGATGATGTGCGAGAACTCGAATATCGTGACATTCCCTCCAAAATCAGGAGGGTACGGCACGATTACACACGTAGGATTACGTGACGCGGAGGTGGGCGGCAACCTCCTGTACTATGCACAGTTAAAGCGTGCGATCCGCTCCACAAATGATAAAACTGCCGTCGAGTTTTTAGCGGGAGAATTAAAAGTGTCCGAGGATTAAGGGGGTAGCGCTGCATGGATAAAATTGAATTAATCGGAATGGACGCTACTCATGTTGCCTACTTGGAAAACTTTGAAAATCCATTAATCAATGAGCAAATCAATGCGGGCTACATGTTTAGCTTTACTGCATTTGTAGACGACAAGACGCAGTATATCAGCTTTGTAAATCGCGTCCGCTTGGAGGGACAACAGTTTGACATTGCGCGTATTACCAAAAAACGCGATCACATCCCGAGTATTGATGTGGAATGTGATCATATCAGTTATCGTCTTAATCGCATTATCAGCACAAGCGAGGACTTTGAGGGGACGCCCGCACAGATTGTTGGGTGGTTATTACAAGGTACAGCATTTAGCCCAGGCATTATCGACTTTTCGGAAATCGTTTACTTTGCGCCTGGTGAAAAAAGCGTGCGTGAGTGTTTGATAGAGCTTGCAAATTTCGTGGGCGGGGAATTACGTTGGGATAACTTTGAAGTAGATTTATTGCAACGCAGGGGCGCGAATAACGGACTTGAATTTAAGCTTGGTGAAAACATCGAAGGTCTATCATTTGAAACTGATTTAACGGAAGGTGTGCCACGGTATGCGCTTGAAGTGGATGTACTGGATCTTGCTCATCATCCTGATTATGCAGCAGTGTATAACGAACTAAAAAAAGTAAATTTAGGCGATAGTGTACGTGTATATGATCCGGTATTAAACATTGATATTGTACAACGTGTTGTGAGTTATGACCGTGATCCGTTTCAACAAATCACACCAAAAGTCAGCATTGGAAACGTCATCCGAGATATCACCGAGTATTTCCGTGATCAGGAAGATAAAGAAGTAGAAGACGAAGAAGAAGATACATCCATCCACTTTAAAGGCGGCGGCTTCTTTATGGTTGATAACGAACCGCCTGAAGATGCACCGAGCGGTGGTACGGCTGTTATTGATTTTTTAGCCGGTACTACACAAGCGTTAAATATAGTAGGCGCGGATATTACCGATCAATTTAAAGCCGGACTATCAGCGGACTATGCCTCCACAACTGTGGAAGATCCAAATGAGCCGGTCACCATTCGTATGTCAGAAGCGGTATTGGACTTCTATACAGTCTTGGTCAAAGTCGGTACCAGATCTTACGGAAATACGGATTTTAAAAACGGGTTGTTGGTTGTGGAGGGTGATTTTCCGAATGACGTAGAGGTATTTATATCAGATGGTGAGTTATCTGCATCATCCATAGTCAAAGGCTACGGATTGCATATAGATGTTGACGATGTGGTCGGTGGTCAAGATGGCTACTTTTTAGAATTCGGAAAATCTGCACTTTCAGACACAATGATTTTTGAATTCAAATACGAAGAAGGTTATGACGAATTATGGTCTGTCACCACTGGGATTAATGGAGATGAGTCTATAACTGATGCGCTCGCTATTGTAACTAGCCCAGTCTATACAGGTACTAAAATAACCGCTATCCAGGCTGTTTGCGACACGTCGACGCTTGATATATCCGGCTATGAAGTTAGCATACAAGCTATGTGCAGAATAGTATCAGAGTTGGAGGTGGTTTGATTGGCTAACGGTAATTTTGGCGGTGGTGATGGTACAGCGAGTAACCCGTATCTTGTGGAGGATGCCGAAGACTTACACAATGTCAGGAATAACTTATCCGCTCATTATAAACAAATTAAAAATATTAATATGAGAAATTGGGGTAATTGGGAACCGATAGGTGACGAATATAATTATATTGCATTTACCGGAACTTATGATGGCAATGGTCGAGAATTGTCAAACCTTAAAATAGTATCTCCAGATAGAGACGGAGTTGGCCTTTTTGCATATGCGGAAAATCCGATTTTTAAAAACATTAATGTTAGTAATGCCGAGATAACAGGAGGGTCGAATGTCGGGGGGATATTAGGTTCAGCTGATGGCGCAACCATTCAAAATTGTACAGTTTCCGGAAAAATTACAGGAGTAGGAAGTAAAGTAGGCGGCATTTTAGGTTTTTGTTATAACTATGAAGGCATGATTGATATTTTAAAATGCGATGCAAAAGCGAATATTACGTGTGCATATGTGGGCGGCGGTATTGTTGGCGCTTTTTATGGAGGCACTCAAGGGTTTAGACTATCTCAATGTATATTTATCGGCAACATAACAGGTAATCCCGAAGACTTGCCGCACACGATAGGTGGCATTATTGGCGACGCGAGTGACAGAGGGGCTATATCAGACTGTTACGCTAAAGTGAATTTAAGAGCATCCGAAGGTTGCGGAGGTATAGCCGGAGACTCCCAAGCGGTTATAAGCAGATGTGTGGCAACAGGCAGTGTAAGCTCGATAAGTGATTGTGCAGGCATTATAGGGCTTGCGCGTGATATAGCAGCGACATTTGATAGTTACGCACTTTTGGATAGCGTCACGGCGTTGCCAGGTCCTAGATGGCCACCGGATTATGATGACTATTTTGGCGATATAACAGGGGAGGATTATTACAACAGTTATATCAGTGACGCCTATTCGTTGATTACGATGGAAAATAGAAACCTCATAACTATACGCGGCTTGCCTATAACGGAAGAAGATGCAAAAAAGAAAAGTCATTATATTGATAGGGGTTTCGACTTTGAGAATGTATGGGATATTCGAGAAGGTAAAAGTTATCCATTCTTACGCCGCGACAAAACGAAGTCACGCACAAAATGCGAACGTATAGCAATCAATAAACTATTAGGAGGTTATTAAATGAATTTTTATAGAGGTACATTGACGCCAAACGAAGAACAAGTAATTCCGCATAATTCGCAAAAAGTTACAATTTTTAATTTTGGCCCAAGTGACGTGCATATTAATTTTGGCGCAACGGCGGACGCGAATAGTTTAATCATTCCGAAAGGCTTCGGACGAACAGTCGCATTTAGTCATATCGTTAAGTCTGTGCATGTTTTTGCCGCGGAAGAAACGACAGTACAAATTGACGGGATGGGGTGAAATCAATGCCTTATTTTAAAATAAGCAATACGGGCGGTAGCGGCGGAGGATCCGAGCCAGTAGACTACACCGAACTGATACAAAGCATCAGAGACAAAGGTGGGACAGTTGCAGATGGCGCAACATTGTCGGAAATTATAATAGCGGTCACTAGTATTCCGGATTACGTGGAACCGCTAGACTTGCAACCAATAGCGCAAGCAATACGAGATAAGGGCGGGACAATTGCAGAAGGTAATATCACGGTGCTGGATTTATTGGCAGCAATTGCGACAATACCAGATCCAGGAGTATCGCCGGAATGCCCGTTGCCGGGGGTACCGATTGGACCGACGATTAAAGAAGTCGTGGTTTTTCCGGAATTTATAGTTTCTGATAGTGTAACAGTAGAAAATGTGGAGGTGTAAGAATAATGGAAGGTAATATTAAAATAGAGTTATTCGATGCAAAAACAAACACGAAGGAAAAAGAGTTGAAAGATCATAATTTTATTGCTAATGGTTTAAAATTTTTAATTAGAGAATCGCCGTTTGATTATATATTAAGAGGTAAAATAGATTTTTTTAATGATTCTTTCACGCCTTCAAGACAAGTGTTGGATAATTTATACTTGACGAATACGGCGACGCCAGAAGATCCAGAAAAAGACTTTTATGTTGCTGGACACGTGGTAGGAGAGTCGTCTTTAACGATATCCGGAAGCGTTAGCGGAACAACGGGCGGAGTTTTGAATACTAGCGAATCTTTTTTTAAAAATGACAAACTGCGATTTGTTGTAGATTTTCCGACGGACAAGGCAAACGGAACATTCAACAACATTTTCACCGGACACAAAAAAGGGTTGCTTGAATCGAGCGGTTTCGCAAACCACGACATTTCTTTTTTTAATTCAATTAAATACGAGAATTTATATTTCACATTGGAAAATGATCAGCAAACAATTTGTAAAAGAGATTCAGAACTCAAAATTTTAGAAAGCAGGGTAATGCCGACAAAAGTCGGTATCTACACCGTGGTAAATAATAATCTATACATGAGAAATACGGGCGGTTGGAGTTATCAAAAAGTTTTAAAAATAGATTTGAATCATTTTTTAACTGGAAATGTTATTGAATACAGCAAACCTGCCAATGCTGGGGCGTTTTTCAATAAAAATGAAGAGTTGCATTTTGTGGATGTTGCGGGTAATTCGTATTACAAAGCGACGGAAACAGATGGGGTGTTGGTGACTGAGAAAATTGCAGATATAAACGGCGAATCTTATTCAAACACCATATCTTATGATAACGGGGCGTTGATATTCGATAGAACGATATTGAACTTAGAAACGAATGAAAAGTATGATTACTGTTACAGGTTTTCCGGACATTACGGCAAGAACTATGTTTTTGTGAATTCGAGCAGGTCTTCAAAATTGTTTATTTTACCAAAATCAATGATCGGGAGCCGTTCTTTATTGTCCGAACCGGTAACAAAAACCAACACGCAGACAATGAAAATCACTTATGAATTTACTTTGCCGTCGTTGTATGATTAATTAAGCCAGAACGTCTAACAAAGTGGGTGTTTCTTTATTTTAAATAAAAAAGGATACCCCGTTTTTCTGTCGAATTAACCAGACATAAAGGGGGAAAGTCGATGAAAGTTAACATTAAATACAAAGATGAAATCATCAAAGAAACAACGGTTGATCATATCGCTTCTCAAAATCATTCCGTAAAAAAGGGGGCGCGGTGGGAAGTTAATGGCTTGGATCTCCAAGTGGTCAATATGGAAATCAATCAACCTGATAACTACATGAATCTGAATTTTGAGGATTACGACAAAGTAATAGATATTAAAACAAGGTTTAAGTGAGAGCGTCCACACGGGCGTTCTTTTTATTTTATAAAAATCACGAAGGAGTGATGAATATGGAGGTTGTCTATTTGGGACATTTGGAAATCGTACACATGTATCTGTTTGGGGGAGTAAAGTTTTTACACTTACTTATGCTGCTGATGGGATTGGATATTGTAACAGGGCTGTTTAAAGCAGCGAAAAACCATAATCTATGGAGTCGTAAATCATTATTTGGCTACGCTCGTAAGCTATTGGTGCTGATTGTAATCATCACCGCTAATATTGTAGATCAGATATTAAATTTGGAAGGCACGCTCGTATTTAGCACCGTGCTGTTTTATATCGCGAACGAAGTATTATCCATTGTGGAAAACATGGCGGAATTAGGTGTGCTAGTGCCTCCCGGGATTGCAGAAAAATTAAAAGTTATCGAATCCGAAAGTCAATCGTTAGGTCAGGAAATCAGCGAAGAGTTGACGGGTAGTAGAGTAGATGAAGAATTGGATAAAAAGAAGGGGTTGAAATAATATGGCTTATAAAATAGTAAATAAGTATTTAACAGGTGCCGCCTTACGGTTAAAGTCACCTTACACAATGGATCCTCAATACATCACCATCCACAATACGGCCAATGATGCTCCAGCATCTAACGAGATTGCATATATGACGCGTAATAGTTCGCAAGTGGGCTACCATGTGGCTATTGATGATGTGGAAGCAATCCAAGCAATTCCGTTTAACCGTAATGCATTTCATGCAGGGGACGGAAAGGATGGTACTGGCAACCGTAAATCTATCGGCATTGAAATCTGTTACTCCAAGTCAGGTGGCCCACGATACGTGGCAGCGGAAGAAAATGCGATTGAATACGTGGCACATGTGCTGCATCAATACGGATGGGGCATGGATCGTGTAAAATGGCACCGTGATTGGTCGGGAAAAAACTGTCCGCATCGAATACTGGATGAAGGTAGAGCGGCCAGTGTACGGAATCGAATAGCTGCTAAACTAGCAGAAATAAAAAAACCAGTAAAGGAAGTGGCTGCAGTGAGCAAACCAACAAACACGCCAAGTGAATCCCACCGCATCGGATGGGAATGGGCAGAGAAAAAAGGGTACATGAACGGCGAACGTCCGAAAGAAGGATTGACGCGTGAGCAGTTTGCGTCGGTGATGATGAAGATTGTAACGGATTTAGAGAAGAAGTAAGTGTGTTATAATTAAGTCGTTGAGAATAATGTATAAACTTTGGCGAGTTTTAAAGCAGAAAACCCTCTATCCAACATGTGGACGGAGGGGTTTTTTATTTTACAGCCAGACGACACCAGAACCTGCATCATAAGCGACTACCTTGTCATAATTAAAACGGTCTTCCAAGTCATTCAGCCTTTCCAATAATTCTTCCACAGTTTTTTCTTCGCGGGCATCCTTCACAAATTGTTTTTCCGCAAAGTACACTTCTAGTTCATCGCCCTCTACCCAATGTGAGATATATTCTTCTTCGCGCACTTCGTGCAAGTCGTATTCGCTGTCTAATTCCACTTTCCAGTTTTCTACTCCTGCAATGATTTCACTAATTTTGTTTTCCATTTCAATTACCCCCTTGTAATTTTCATAGCATTCCGTCAACCGGATTGCGTTGATCAATGACATATTTTCAATCTTTGATTTGCCGCTTGCGTACTTTTGCAATGTGGGAGCGGATACCCCGGACTCTTTAGCGATGCGATACTGGCTTATTACCGATGTGTTTAATAATTTCTTGATTGACTCCAAATTTGCTATCATGTTGTAACCTCCATTTATAAGCATAAGACAGGGGTAGTATTATGCGAAAACCGCTATAACGTCAGCGTACTCGATGTATTCAATATCTGATCCATCCACACGGATAAACTCGCGATCACCTGCGTTGCACACTTCATACACGCCAGTCTTCAATTCAAAAACTTTTCCGTCCCAATCGTTTTCAGAAACCGCATTTACAAACTGACGGTCAAGCTTCCACTTCGCGTGAGGTCCTACGATTTGAGCTACCCATGATTTGTGATTTTTGCTACCGGATGTAGTTTTAACTGTAGCAACTGCCTTGCTTGCTTTGTAGATAGCCCATGCTAATTTTAATGCTTCCGCGAAATATTCCTTAACTTTCCCGCCAAATTGTTTTTGACCTTTACGAGCGATTTGCCAAGCTTTATTCATAACGTTTTTCATTTTTGTTTCCCCCTGTCTTATTGATTAACTTAAGTATATCATAATGATTAACTTAAGGCAACTATATTGAACGGATTATTTTAAAAAGTTTTTACACAACAAAAAAACGACCGCGTGAGCAGTCGCTTAATATATAATAGTTACCATTTATGTAAGGTTGGTCGTGCTGTTTCTGAACGTCAAAAATGAAGTGTTACATAAGCAGACTATATTCATCGGCAGCCTGAATTCCAGTATCGTTCATCCGCGCGAGGTGTTCCGCGAAGCTTTCAAACGGTCGGCTGCTTCGATGATTATTTCACACAATCATCCGAGCGGCGACACCACACCGTCAAGAGAAGATATTGAAGTGACGAAACGGCTCATGGAAGCAGGCTCTATCATGGGGGTGGATGTGCTTGATCATATTATTATTGGCGATCAGAAATACATCAGTTTGAAGGACAAAGGCTATATCTAACAGTGAAAATATTGTCGAAAACAGGTGAGAGACTGGGAAATCAGTCTCTTTTTTGATGTTTTTTGCAAACTGACCGGGCGGCACTGTAAATTTAGTTACCTTTCCGTTATAATGTGGTGTATGCTTTTAAGAAGACCGATGATGGTTTGATAGAAAGGGAGTATTGACTTGTTTGGTTTCAGATCACGAAACATAGGAATCGACTTAGGAACAGCCAATACACTGGTTTTTATAAAAGATAAAGGTATTGTGCTGAGAGAACCTTCAGTCGTAGCGAAGAACACAACGACCAATGAAATCGTTGCCGTGGGCACAGAAGCACACGCAATGATCGGACGCACTCCCAGTTCAGTCGTGGCAATTCGTCCGATGAGAGAAGGGGTTATTGCAGATTTTGAAACAACAACCGCCATGATTCGTCATTATTTGAAAGAAGCGCTAAAATCAGCTGGAACTTCATGGGTAAAGCCGACCGTCATGGTATGCGTGCCGTATGGCATCACCTCTGTTGAGCAGCGCGCGGTGATTGATGCTGCACGTCAGGCGGGTGCGAAAGATGCATTCACGATAGAAGAGCCTTTTGCGGCTGCAATCGGTGCAAACTTGCCGGTGTGGGAACCAACTGGCAGTATGGTCGTCGATATAGGCGGCGGTACGACAGAAGTGGCAATTATTTCGCTTGGCGGTATTGTTACAAGCACTTCTATCCGTGTAGGCGGTGATTCTATGGACAGCGCAATCATTACGTACATCCGTAAAGAATATAATCTGATGATTGGCGAGCGTACAGCAGAAACTGTGAAAATGGGAATTGGCTCTGCAAGCGGCTTGGAGAAATCTGAAAAGATGAACATTCACGGCCGGGACCTGCTGACAGGCCTGCCGAAAACGATGGAAATCAATTCAGAGGAAATTACAAAAGCCTTGCGTGAACCGCTGGACCTCATTATTGAAGGAATGAGAAAGACGCTTGAGCAGACACCGCCTGAACTGGCTTCAGATGTGATGGAGCGGGGAATTGTACTGACAGGGGGCGGCTCATTGCTGCGCAACCTCGATAAAGCGATTTCCGAAGAAACAAAAATGCCTGCATTCGTTGCAGAAGATACGCTGGACTGTGTCGTAATCGGCACGGGCAAAGCGCTGGATAACTTGGAACTCATTAGAAAAATTCAATCATAATAATTGGAGGAGATGTAGGCAATGCCGCGCTTTTTTTCCAATAAACGATTAATCATTTTATTAGTAGGGGTAATCGTCCTTGTGGCATTAATTGCATTCTCACTTCGCGACCGAAATCATGCAAATGTACCGGAACAAGCAGTGAAGGATGTCGTTGGTTTCGGGCAGTCGATCTTTACGAAACCCGCCCACTTTGTGACAGAGCTCGTTGGGAATATTGATACAATGCTTAATACATACGAAGAAAACAAACGATTAAAAGAGCGTCTGCAAACGTTTGCCGCTATGCAGGCAGAAATGATTGATGTAAAAGCAAATAATGACAGACTCCGTGCTATTATTGACAAGCAAGAGGATTTACGTGCTTTTGAACCGATCCAGTCGACGGTAATTTCACGTAATCCCGATCAATGGGAAGAGAAATTGATTATCGATAAAGGTACGACGGCCGGAGTGGATGTCAATATGGCGGTCATGACGGCACAGGGACTGATTGGGAAAGTCGTTTTATCGACTCCTTTCACGTCAACTGTTGAACTGCTGTCAACAGAAAACAGTGACTTTCGCGTGGCGGCAATGGTCGTCGGCGAAGAAGAGATGTTCGGTCTGATCGAAGGGTTTGACCGGGCTTCGCGTCAGCTGATCATGAAGCGGATTGATTCAAGCTTTAATGTAAAAAAAGGAATGCAGGTGACATCGTCCGGTCTCGGCGGAATATTCCCGAAAGGCATTTTAATTGGTGAAGTGACAGAAGTTTCGACGGACGATTACGGTTTGACGAAACTTGCGTATATCCGTCCGGCTGCCAGCTTCTCGATGCTTGATCATGTAATGGTAGCAAAGCGTTCGATGACGGTAGTTGACGGAACAGACGGAGGCAACTCTGCAGGCGCTGAAGGGGACGGAGACTCATGATCCGATTTATCATACCTCTGATTGCTGTCATATTATTTTTCCTGGAACCGATTTTCAGTCTGTTTTCACCGATTGAAATAACAGGCGATTTATACGTTTTTGTGCCTAGGTTTCTCATGATCTATTTGATTTTCATTGTCGCATATTATAATAGCAGGCGAGCGATTCTTTACGGTTTTATCCTTGGACTGTTGTATGATATGTATCATATTGATATTATTGGTTTATACACATTTATGTACCCGCTTATTTGTTATGTTTCTGCATGGATACTTCGACAAATTGAGCGCCAAATACTGACCGTTATGATATTATCAGTAGTAATGATTGTGTTACTGGAATTGCTGTCGTTCTTTTTCGCGAGTATCATTGCGTTGACTTCCATTGAATTCAACGAATTTCTCACGAGCCGACTCATTCCGACAATGATTGCGAACTCACTTTTCATTGTGATGTTCGGCTGGATTTTCAAACAGATTACAGAAAAGCGTTTTTTTCAAAAACAAGCAGGTTTTTAAGTATTGTGAGGTGATGTAGGTGACGAAATCACAGTTGATAACGATAAAAGGTACAAAAGACGGCTTAGTTCTGCGTTTGGATGACCATTGCGCGTTTTCTGAACTATTGACTGAGCTGAAAGAAAAAGTGCAGAGCAGCGTACTTGAAGGTGTTTCAGAAGTACAGTTGCATCTTGGCCACCGTTATTGTGACGAGAAAGACATGAACAAAATTCAATCGGTCATTCACACTTCCCCTCATTTGCGAGTTTCGAAGGTACATAGTGACGTTATATCGTTAAAAGAGTGTGAGAAAAAATTGATCGAGAAGCAGTCCGAAACCTATATAGGAATCGTTCGGTCGGGTCAGGTCGTAAAGGCTGACGGCGATTTAGTCATTATTGGTGACGTGAATCAAAGCGGGCAAGTCATCGCAGGAGGCAGTATTTATGTGCTGGGCCGAGTGAAAGGGATTGCGCACGCAGGAGCACAAGGCAATAAAGATGCAGTCATTGCTGCATCATGGCTGGAAGCGACGCATTTGAAAATCGCTGATAAAATTGAAATCATGACCGACGAATTGACGGTGCTTTCTGAGCAGCCTGAAATGGAATGTGCGTATCTTCAAAAGAATGGGCAGATTGCAATTGACCGTCTTCAGGAGCTCCGATATCTGCGTCCGGACCTTGCGACATTTAAGGGAGGTAAATAATTTGGGAGAAGCAATTGTTATTACTTCTGGTAAAGGCGGCGTTGGGAAAACGACCACGTCTGCCAATCTAGGCACCGCTCTTGCGCTACAAGGGAAAAAAGTCTGTTTAATTGATACAGATATCGGTCTGCGTAACTTGGACGTCATTCTTGGCTTGGAAAACCGGATCATTTATGATTTGGTCGATGTGGTTGAGGATCGCTGTAAAGTGCACCAGGCTCTTGTCAAAGACAAGCGCTTTGAAGACCGGTTATTCTTACTGCCGGCGGCGCAGACAACAGATAAGAGTGCCGTGAATCCGGAACAAATGAAAAAACTCGTTTTGGAATTGAAGTCTGAATATGATTATGTGCTGATTGACTGCCCTGCAGGAATCGAGCAAGGATACAAAAACGCGATTGCCGGTGCAGACCGCGCGATTGTTGTGACGACGCCGGAAATTTCTGCTGTCCGTGACGCAGACCGCATTATTGGACTGCTCGAAGCGGAAGAAGGAATTGAACCGCCGAAACTGATCATCAACCGAATCCGCAGCCAGATGATGGAAAGCGGAGAAACATTGGATGTTAACGAAATTACTACGCATTTGTCGATTGATTTATTAGGGATCGTAATGGATGACCAAAACGTCATTTCTGCTTCCAATAAAGGTGAACCTGTCGTGATGGATCCGACGAATCCGGCAGCAATCGGCTACCGCAACATCGCCCGCCGCATCTTGGGCGAATCTGTGCCATTGATGACAATGGAGAAAAGCAAGTCAGGATTTTTCGGCAAGATCAAGAACATGTTCAGCAAATAATAAAATTTCCAAACTCAGTGCCTTTTACGGTGCTGAGTTTTTTTGTTCCGTCATTTAATTCTGCTTCTTTTCATACACTGCAGGTAAGGGAGGGGACGTGGTGAAGTGGAAAACAAAATGGATCATCGCATGTTTATTGGTCGTGTCTGTTGTGGCTTTGTCAAAAATGGAAGAGCGCCAGCTTGTCAATATACCGATTACGCAATATGTGACGACAGGTAAAGATTTCGTGGTGATGAAGAAATGGGTTTCGTCATGGATTGCGGAAGATGAATCCATCACGGTATCCGCAGATTCTTCATTTGACCCGTTTGCAACCTTTGAATCGTTCCAGCCGTATCAGGATGGTGCCATTATTTCGTATCAGCAGCCGCACGCCATTACTTCGCACGGAAACGGGCTGGTAGTGTTTACAGGCTACACCCGGCAGTCCGGCAAGACGGTGACGGTGCAATATGATACAGGAGATGAAGTGACGTACGGCTTTGTTGGGTCATTTTCAACACTTCCATATACGGCTGTGAGACTCGGAGATGAAATTGCGGTGATGGATGAAGAAGCGGTGTATATTCGAGTGAAGCGCAACGGAATTCCGCTGGAGCCGACTGTGCTCGCGACGTATATGTCAGGCGGCAAGCAATGAAGTTTCGAATTCATCCGGTATTATTGCCGATTTTTTTATTTTTTATGATCGTCGGCGGTGTTTCATTGTACGCTATGCTCTTATTCTCCTTACTTTTTCATGAAGCCGGACATGTTTTTGCGGCTAAGCGGGCCGGGATGAAGATCAAAAGTTGTACGATATTACCGTATGGAGGGGAACTGCAATTTGTTAATCGGCAGCTGGCAAGCAAACGGCAACGGCTGATTACTGCGCTGGGAGGACCTGCCGCAACAGCCGTTCTGTTATGTATCGGATGGTTTTTGCCGTTTCCGGGAGATGCGCAGTTCGTGAAAATCCAGCTGATCCTTCTCAGCGTCAATCTTTTGCCGATTTTGCCGCTTGACGGCGGACAAGTCGTGTCTGTCCTTCTAGAAACCGAAGATACAAAATACGTCACCCGCTCAAACTTCCTGCTGTACTCCATCATCGCATCCGCAGCTCTTTGCGTGTTTTTTATTGCCTACTTGCCGGACAGCCTGCCAATCGTCATTATTAGTTCGTTCCTCGCGATACAGAACATTATTTCGTATCGTTTCAGAAGGTATGAACAGGTTTTTGAACAGCTCACGAGAAAAGAAACTTCATTCTTTTAAAAGATTATAGGAATAATGCTTGACCCGCTGATTTCTATGTGATAATATTTTACTGTTATTGATTGTAGCACCCGTGCTACAACCGCACTGAACAGGTCTAAGTATTCCTTGTGAATCACCTGTCAAGGCGAGTCTGAGTAAATAGAGGAGGTGCAAGTATGTACGCAATTATTGAAACTGGTGGTAAACAAATCAAAGTTGAAGCAGGCCAAGAAATCTTTATCGAGAAGATCGCTGGTGAAGCTGATGAAGTGGTAACGTTTGACAAGGTGCTAATGGTGGGCGGAGATGACGTGAAAGTCGGTGCTCCATTCGTAGAAGGCGCAACTGTAACAGGTAAGGTTGTCAAGCAAGGCCGCGCGAAGAAACTCGTTGTATTCAAATACAAAGCGAAAAAGAACTATCATAAAAAACAAGGTCACCGTCAGCCATACACGAAAATCGTGATCGACGGAATCAACCTGTAATCCGGCATGATACATGTCCGAATTAAAAAAGAGCCTTCGGGGCGCATCTCGGCATTCGAGATGGATGGTCATGCAAACTTTGCAGAACACGGACAAGATCTGGTCTGTGCCGGTGCTTCCGCCGTATCTTTTGGTGCGGTGAACGCCATCACACAATTGACTTCGATTGAACCCGATATCGAGCAAGGTTCGGACGGCGGATACTTGCGCGTGTCATTTCCGGCAACGGAACAAGATGCTGAAGTTCAGCTGCTCCTGCAAGCGATGATCATCTCTTTACAGACGATTGAATTAGACTATGCAGATTTTATAAAATTATCCTTTGACAAGTAGGAGGTGGCAGCTATGTTACGTTTGGATCTTCAGTTTTTCGCATCGAAAAAAGGAGTAGGTTCTACAAAGAACGGTCGTGACTCCGAATCGAAACGTCTTGGCGCTAAGCGTGCAGACGGACAATTCGTTTCCGGCGGATCTATCCTTTATCGCCAGCGCGGAACAAAAATTCACGCAGGTGAAAACGTTGGCCGCGGTGGAGATGATACTCTATTCGCAAAAATTGACGGCGTCGTTCGTTTTGAACGTCTTGGCCGCGACAAAAAGAAAGTCAGTGTCTACCCAGCAACTCAAGAAGCGTAAGTAGATCGCATGACGATATGGAAAAGGACTGCACTCGCTGCAGTCCTTTTTCTTATGGTTGTGGTGGATGCGGCTTATGAGCGGTCACGCCGGGCGAATGAGCGTGTGCGGTGCCGCTATGAGCGTTTGACGGGTTTATTGATCGCTTGGCGAAAGAGTAAGATCGGTTGCGTAGTGATGATGAGCGCTTGAATAGTTTATTGAGCGGATAGGCAGTATTCCGGGAAATCTTGCAGGCGATGAAGGTTTTTTTAGTGATTTGTGTGTGTAAATGCTATACTAGGAAGTACGAAAACAGCTGGCGGTGAAAAAATGGGAAAGAATGAACTAAATGTGTCGCAGGCAGTGAAATTCAGTCGACACGATCATATGAATGATCTGCAATTGATCCTTATGTATATCGACATGGGGAAATATGCGGAAGCGAGAAACTGCATTCTCGAGAAAACGGGCGATATGCAGCGGCAGTCAGTGCTTCAAAAGCTTTGCATGCCGAAAACAGAGGAATGGATTATCACACTCGGGTGGCGGTATCCAGCTCTGAATGTGCAACTGTATTGTGATATTACAGAGAAAGTGGACTCACATTTAATTGATGATGCACTTGTCGATTACTTGGAAGAAGTCGTGCTGGCGGTTCAATCAAAAATTGAGCGCTACGCAGATTGTCCTGTGACAATTGAAGTCACGACAGACAAAACATCTTGGAGTATTCAACTGATATTTACAGAACTGTATGCAGAGCTGCCAGACATCCCAAAACACTCATCACAGCTAACGGTCGAAGTCCACGGTGAATCGGATCAATGGACGTTTACTGTCAGTGGACAATTAGGAGGATTATAAATTATGTTTGTGGATCACGTAAAAGTATTTGTTAAAGGCGGCGACGGGGGCGACGGTATGGTTGCGTTCCGTCGTGAAAAATATATTGCCAATGGCGGACCGTCAGGTGGAGACGGCGGAAAAGGCGCAGACGTTATTTTCATTGTAGATGAAGGGCTGCGCACGCTGATGGATTTCCGTTATCAGCGTCATTTTAAAGCGGACCGCGGAGAACATGGTCAAAGTAAAAATATGCACGGACGCGGCGGAAAAGATATGATAGTGAAAGTTCCCCCTGGCACAGTCGTTAAAGATGCAGAAACGGAGACAATCATCGCCGACTTGGTCGAGCATGGCCAGACAGCAGTTATTGCCCGCGGCGGACGCGGCGGACGCGGTAACAGCCGTTTCGTAACACCTCAGAACACGGCACCGGAACTTTCCGAAAAAGGAGAGCCGGGTGTCAGCCGTGATATCATTTTGGAATTGAAAGTATTGGCGGACGTAGGCCTTGTCGGATTCCCGAGTGTCGGGAAATCTACGTTATTATCCGTTGTCTCTTCAGCAAAGCCGAAAATTGCGGACTATCATTTTACGACGCTTGTACCGAACTTGGGGATGATCGAGACAGATGATCACCGCACATTCGTTATGGCCGACCTTCCCGGTTTGATTGAAGGAGCGCACGAAGGTGT
Source organism: Sporosarcina sp. P37 (assembly GCF_002109365.1). NCBI lineage: Bacteria > Bacillati > Bacillota > Bacilli > Caryophanales > Caryophanaceae > Sporosarcina > Sporosarcina sp. P37. Next base: position 334,597 of record NZ_CP015349.1, on the reverse strand, counting down.
CGGTCTCGGACATCAGTTCCTGCGTCATATTGAACGTACACGGGTCATCGTGCATGTGATTGATATGTCAGGACTTGAAGGCCGTGATCCATTTGAGGATTATCAGACCATCAATGCCGAGCTGGAGCAGTATAATATGCGTCTGACCGAGCGTCCGCAAATTATTGTGGCGAATAAAATGGACATGCCAGACGCGCAGGAAAATTTGGCAGCGTTCAAAGAAGCACTGGGTGATGAAAATATTCAAGTATTCCCGATCTCTGCTTTGACGAGAACCGGATTAGATCCGCTGCTTTATGCAATCCTCGATCTGCTTGAGACAACACCGGAATTCCCGATGCTGGAAGAAGTGACGGAAGAAGAACATTCTGTACTGTATAAACACGAATCTACAGGACCTGATTTCGTTATTTCACGTGACGATGATGGTGCGTTCATGTTGTCCGGTTATACGCTGGAGCGTTTGTTCCAGATGACCGATTTCAACTTCGACCAATCAGTCCGCAAGTTTGCGCGTCAGATGCGCGGTATGGGAATCGACGATGCATTGCGTGAGCGTGGTGCGAAGAACGGCGATATCGTACGCATCATGAATTACGAGTTCGAATTCTTGGAGTAAGGCCGATGATGGCTCGTTTTGGGGGGAGCAAAATGGAACAAATCGGGGAAGGCCAGTTTTATTTAGTCCGCGAAGATGTATTGACCGAGTCAATGCAGAAAATGCTGGAAGCTAAACGAATGCTGGCAAGGGGCGAAGTGACGACGATCCAGGAGGCAACCAAACGGGTCGGTCTGTCGCGAAGTGCATTTTATAAATATCGTGATGCCGTGTTCCCGTTCGAATCAATCGCGCGGGACCGGATTTTGACGATTTTTATTCAATTAGAAGATTTGAAAGGCTCGTTAGCTGTGCTTTTAGAAATTGTCTCAGAGGCGAAGTGTAATGTGTTGACGATTCACCAGACAATTCCTGTCCAGGGACGAGCCAATATTACGTTATCGCTTGATGTAACCGAAATGGAAATTAAAGTGGAAGCTTTTTTACAGCGTCTCAAAGCACCTCGATTTATTGATTCCGTTGATTTAATCAGTTCAGGCGTGTTCTAAACGGGCAACCGAACTAGTTAGGAGATGAAAGAATCATGACAGAAAAAAAGTATGTGCCTTCCGTTGCGTATTTGGGGCCTGAAGCATCCTTTACCCATATTGCAGCGTCCGATTTATTCGGCATGGAAGGATTGACACCGCGGCCAACGATTCCTGATTGTATCGAAGCAGTTACGGCGGGGCATGTCGCGTATGCGGTCGTACCTTTGGAAAATGCGCTGGAAGGCTCCGTGCCGCTGACAATTGATTATTTGTTCAATAATGATGAATTGTTCATTACGGCAGAGATTTCTACGCCTATTGAACAGCATATGCTAGTGAATAAATCGCAAAAGGATCACTTAGATAAACTGGAATCCATCCAGTCGCATCCTCATGCGCTGGCACAATGCCATAAGTTTTTACAGTATCGTTACCGTCGCGTACCGCTGATTCAGACGACTTCGACAGCAGCTGCGGCAAAATCTATTTCTGAACAGCCGGAACTGCAGGTTGCTGCAATTGGCAACCGTCTGGCAGCAGAAACGTACGGCCTACATATAGCAGAAGAAAACATTCACGATTTCCATTTTAATCATACGCGTTTCGTCGTGCTGTCGCTGCGCAAAGAAAAACTGGAACATTCAAAACACGCTTCCTCATTGAAGACCACGCTGATGGTGAAGTTGCCGGAAGATGATCGTCCGGGGATGCTGCACCAGATTCTGTCTGTGTTCTCGTGGCGCCGTCTGAACTTGAGCAAGATCGAGTCCAGACCGCTGAAAACAGGCCTTGGCCATTATTTCTTTATCATTGATATCAATGAGTCTGAAGAGCATCCGATGATGATCGGTGCCATGGAAGAACTGGCAGCACTCGGCTGCACAGCACGCTCGTTTGGTTCTTATTATGTTTATGAATCCGGCGAATTTGTTGGGTGAGGCAACGCTGCTGACATAGCAGGATGTTTTATGAACGCAGCGCCCGCCCGCACATTGTAAAGCGTCTGTCGGTCAATTTTTTGCATAATGAAATATAATCTGCCCTTGAATTTTACTTAGTTCAAGGGTGTTTCCATTTCGAAATTTCCTGCCGTGACCGCAAAATGGAAGCTTCTTTATTCCATCATCCTCTACGCAGCAGGGCGTTTTTTATTGTAATAAACCCGTCCCTGTCGAATATACATAACAAGAGAGGAAGCCTACACACATTGTCACAAAAGTAGGCGTCCGTTCATACGATGGATTGATGGAAGGGGGAAATGTTAAGTGGAAGTTCATATTGTCGTCAAGGGTGATACGTTATGGAAGATTGCAAGACAGTACGGTATTCCATTTGAGGAATTGAAGCGGGTGAACGCTCACCTGGCCAATCCCGATTATATTGTACCGGGCATGAAAATCTTTTTACCGATGGATAAGAAAAAACCGCCTCATCATAAAGGTGATCACGCTAAACCGCATGAGAAGCCACATGAGAAGCCGCACGAAAAACCGCACGGGAAACCGCATGAAAAACCGATGAAGCCGCCGCACCATGAGAAACCGTCAAAACCGTCGCATGAAAAACCAAAACCGCCGACGCAGCAGGTGCCGCCGTTACCGCAAGCACCGCAAATGCCGCAAATGCCGCCGATGCAGCAGCACCCGGTTCCGCCGAAGCCGCCGATGCAACAGCAGCCTGCACCAAAACCACCGTCTATGCCGCAGCAGCCACAGCAGCCGCCGGTTCATATGCCGATGCCGCCGAGTATGCCGTCTGCTCCGATATGGCACGCAGTATTCCCGATTTGTGGCTGGATGCCGATCTTCGACGCGGATTGTCACCCGCATATGCCACAGCAGCCGATGCAGCCATTGCAGCCGCCAGTGCAGGCACCCATTCAACCGATGCCTCACAAAGAGTCATCGAAATGGGAAGCGGAGTCATCGCATCATCATAAACCTGTCCCTGCACCGATGCCTGACGGCTGGCAGCTAATCGAGTCGAGTTCACTGCATATGAAACCTGCTCCGATGCCGGAGATGGCAAAACCAAAGCCGCCTGTTATGCAGCCGATGCCGGAGATGCCGAAGCCAAACCCGCCCGTGATGCAGCCGATGCCTGAACAACCGCAACAGCCGTCCATTCCGCCAAAAGCGTGTGCACCGGCGACTTGGTGCCCTTCAAACCAGGATCATTGTTCACCGCAATGGCCGGTTCAGCAACAATGGCCGATGCAGCCGGAGTGTATGCCGGCAATGCAGTGGTGGCCTTATCCGCCAATGATGCCTATGCCGATGCCTCCAATGGCGCACCATCCGACTGCTCCTTATCCGGGACAGCAGGGCGACTGCGGGTGTAATACGCCCCAGCAGCAGCCGATGCCAATGCAGGAGGACTGGTATCGGAACCAGTAACGGCGTATGACAGACAATCAGCGATTTATTAAAATTAAAAAGAATGTCTGGAAAATGGAGTCGGGCGGAGCGCAATATTCTGTAAAGAAATATGCATCACTCGCACAGGCAGTAAAGGTAAGGCAAGTTCATCAATTACTTAGTGCACAACATTTTCCGCATATTGTTCCGATTGTAGATAAATCGGATCCGCTGCTTATTATGCAGCCGTGGCTTCAAGATGCCAAAGCGGTCAATTTCAAGCGGCGGATCGACCGGATTGATTCATTTCGCGCACTGCAAGCGCTGCATGATACGAAATATACGATCGATTGGCCGTCGATTTCCAGTCTTCCGCATTATCATATGCTGGAGAAATGGGAAGTCCGGCTGGCACGATTTGAGGAATTGCGGGAGCTCTGCGAGGCTTTTCTTCCGCCCCATGTGATTGAAGAGTTACTGACGTACGGACGGGATGCGCTGAATATTTGCAAAAAGCAACCCCCGCCTGTCAGTTCACTGACACTGCTGCATGGAGATGTAGTGCACCATAATATTTTACGAGACGCATCCGGAACAATCTGTTTCATCGACTTTGATTTGGCATGCTTGGGAACGGAAGAAGATGAACGTGTGCTGTGGATGCACCGGGTTTTACCGCAAATCTCGTATAACCCGGTGTTTTTAATGGGGGAACACCCTGCGCTGCAGACGTTATCGAATCAGTCCCTTGCGAAGCTGTTATATCCGAATGAAGTGCTGAGGGAATGGCTGCATTTGCTGTCCCTGCCGGCAGACCAGCAGCAGCGGATGGTCAATAAACTCCTGCAATTCACACAAACCGCGCTCTCACATTGGCCTGGATTATGGTATGATGTAGAGCGAATGATGAAGTAGGAGGTTTGATCCATGGCTGGCCATTCAAAGTGGAAAAATATCCAGAACAGAAAAGGCGCACAGGATGCAAAACGAGGAAAGATCTTTCAGAAGATGTCACGTGAGATTTACGTGGCAGCAAAGTCTGGCGGAGGCGATCCAGACACGAATCCGGCTTTACGCCTGGCAATCGATAAATCTAAGAGTGAGAATGTCCCGAATGATGTAATTCAGCGGGCAATCGATAAAGCAACAGGGACCGGTGCGGATGAAAACTACGAGGAAGTCATCTATGAAGGCTATGGACCGGGCGGCGTTGCGGTTCTCGTGTACAGTCTGACGGAGAACCGCAATCGTACAGGACCGAATATCCGCGTGGCATTCAATAAAAACGGCGGCAGTTTAGGTGAAACCGGCTCCGTCAATTATTTATTTGAACGCAAAGGCCGTTTGTTTATCGAACGTACGGAAGAAACGGACGAAGACACGGTCATGATGGCGGCTTTGGAAGCAGGGGCAGAAGATATTGTTTTGACAGAAGAAGGGTTTGAGATTCTGACGGAACCATCCGAATTCCTGACAGTGAAAGAAGCGCTGGAATCTGAAAATCTGTCATTTATTTCTGCAGAAGTAGATATGATACCTTCCGTTTATGCAGATTTGACAGACGAGCAGGAAGAACAGTTTCTGAATATGATCGATGCACTCGAAGACGACGATGATGTACAAAACGTCTATCATAATGCAGGCGAATGATAATGAACCCGACAGGAGAAAGAGCATCCTGCCGGGTTTTTTCGTTAGTTTTGTACTTCCAGTGTCTCGAGCATTTGTTCAAAGCGTGCGCCGTGACCTTCTTGTGCTTCAAGAAAATACTTCTCGGTAATTAGCAATGTGCCGTCGCCGGCTTCTATTAAATACATCGTCACGACTTCGCTGTCTGATTCTGCACCAGAAGTTCCGTGCAAAGCCAGCCCGTGTACCGGCGATGAAACCGTTTTTTCTTCAAGTGGCAGGCTGTATTCCTGCTTCATATCTTCTTTCACATTTTCCGGAGTCTGGTTTTCAACGTATATAAACGACATGTTTACCTCAGGATAATCATCAGGCGGTGAAATGATCGGAGTCAAAAGATCTTCTTTGTCACCTTTTTCAAACTGATACCGTTCTGGATCGATATACAGTGAATAACGTGAATCGCTGCCTTCCGCCAGTTCCATCGTAACCGCAGTTTCCTCTCCTTCGACCGAAAAAGTGACTTCTTTCGTCGGCTCACGATCTGGTAAAGTTTTACTTTCATCCGGTGCGGTCTTACTTGGAGTTTCTTCCTGCGGCACTTCCGGTTCCGCGGGCTCTGAACCGGAAGTGCTGCAGCCGGCAATTAACAGTGACGCGGCAAAACTTGCGACGAGCATTTTATGCATCATATTCCCTCCTCCATTTTTAGATTATATTCATAATACTTCTACGAACAAACTGCAGTGGAAGTTTCATTTGCTAAGCAAACAATTAGATAAAAAAACCGACAAGAGTTATGATGAAACATGCAATAAAAGAAATTAAAAGGAGATTTTTTGTCATGACGATTAAAGTAAAAGCAGTAATTGGAAGTACAAGTTCAACATCATATAATTTGAAATTGGTGAACTTTATGGCGAAGCGCTATAAAGAAGAATTGGATATCACGCCGGTTCTCATTAACGATTTGGAAATGTTCTCTATAGATATTGAAAGCGAACCGCCTGCAGCAGTACAAAGATTTAAAGACGATGTGAAAGATTCAGATGCAGTATTGTTTGCAGCACCGGAATATAACTTCTCAATCCCTGGCGCAATGAAAAATGCATTGGATTGGCTGTCACGCGGCGGCGACTTTACGCTTCACGGTAAGACAGGTTTCATCGTCGGCGCTTCAATGGGTGTCTTCGGTTCAGTGAGAGCGCAGATTCATCTGCGTGAAATTCTTTCCAACCCGGCACTTGCGCCAACTTTATTGCCAGGCAACGAAGTGTATATCGGTGCGGTACACACGAAAATGGATGAAGAAGGAAATATTACGGATGAAGCAACGATTGCGTTTCTAGATACAGTCGTGCAAAACTTCATCGCATTTCATAAAAAACAGCAAGCTGTTGCGCACGCATAAGTATGGAAAATGGACACGAACGTTATGTGTCCATTTTTTTGCGAGGATTTCTATAGGTCGAACAAGTAGAAAACCCGTTCGTATGCTATAATAGCAGGTATACTTTAGGGGGAGACTACATTGTACGATTACATAAAAGGCTATGTGACACGCGTGACACCGGAATATATCGTCCTGGAGCAATCGGGAGTCGGCTGGCAAATAATGACGCCGAATCCTTTTGCGTTTCATGTGACCGAAGAGGTGCAGCAAGTGTTCACGTATTTACACGTGCGCGAAGATGCGCAATTATTGATCGGCTTCAAGACGCTGGAGCAGCGGGAACTGTTCCGCAAACTCATTACGGTTTCGGGAATCGGGCCTAAGGGAGCGCTTGCGATCCTTGCGAACGGCTTGCCTTCTCAAGTCGTCAGTGCGATTGAGCGGGAAGACGAAGGGTTTCTCGTGCAGTTTCCGGGGGTCGGCAAAAAAACCGCGCGTCAGATGATTCTCGATCTAAAGGGCAAGCTGCATGATCTGTTTACAGAGATTGACTTGCCGGATTCCGAAGACACGTTATTGACACTTGCTGAAAGCGATGAGCTGGATGAAGCGATGCTGGCATTGTCTGCACTTGGCTATTCTGAACGGGAACTGAAGAAAGTGAAGCCGAAGCTCGAAAAAGAAGAGCTCGATACAGAAGGCTATATGAGACTTGCGTTAAAACTATTATTGAAACAAGGCTAATACGATAGAGGTGGTTCCAATGGATGAACGCATACTGACGAATGAAGCGACGGAGTTTGACGACAGCTTTGAACAATCGCTGCGTCCGCAGTTGCTGCAGCAGTATATCGGACAGCAGCAGGCGAAAGATAATTTATCGATTTTTATTGAAGCGGCGAAAGGTCGGGAAGAAAGCTTGGATCATGTCTTGCTGTATGGTCCACCCGGGCTTGGGAAGACGACGCTTGCAACGGTAATCGGCAATGAAATGGGCGTGAATGTTCGGATGACGAGCGGTCCTGCGATTGAACGTCCCGGTGACCTGGCTGCGGTTGTATCTTCATTGGAGCCGGGTGACGTGTTATTTATTGATGAAATCCACAGGTTGAACCGCGCGATTGAGGAAGTGCTGTATCCGGCAATGGAAGATTTCTGTCTGGATATCATGGTAGGCAAAGGTCCGACTGCACGCTCTGTGCGGCTGGATCTGCCGCCGTTTACGCTCATCGGTGCAACAACGCGTGCAGGCGCATTGTCTGCGCCATTGCGTGACCGCTTTGGGGTGCCGCTGCGACTGGAATATTACGAAGTCGAGTCGCTGACGGAAATCGTCATTCGGAGCGCCGGCCTGTTTGATGTGCACATTGATAAGCAGGCTGCTGTGGAACTCGCGAAACGATCCCGCGGGACACCGCGCATTGCGAACCGGCTGCTGCGCAGAGTAAGAGATTATGCACAAGTGCGCGGCAACGGCAGGATTACGCTTGATATTGCACAGGAAGCGCTAGATATGCTGCAGGTGGACCACCACGGACTCGATCAGATCGATCATCAGTTGCTTCACAGTATGATCGAACGGTTCCGGGGAGGGCCGGTTGGCATCGATACGCTTGCCGCCAGTATTGGCGAAGAGTCCGTGACAATTGAAGATGTTTATGAACCATATTTATTACAAATGGGATTTATTCAACGCACAGCGAGAGGACGGATGGCGACAGAAAAGGCCTACGCGCATTTTGGCTATCCGCTTCCGGAGTGACAGATAGGAGTCAGCATGATGGAAGTAGAAGATTTTGATTTTAATTTACCTGAACATTTGATTGCCCAGACACCGCTGCTGGATCGGACTGCGAGCCGTTTGCTGGTGATGGGCCGTGACAGCGGGGAAGTAGCGCACAAGCACTTCCGTGACCTGGTCGATGAACTGGAGCCGGGAGATTTATTGGTTTTGAATGATACAAAGGTGCTTCCTGCGCGATTAATCGGTACAAAAGAAGACACCGGGGCAACAATTGAAGTATTATTATTGAAAGAAACAGGGAACGACAAATGGGAAACGCTTGTTAAACCTGCAAAACGCATAAAAGTCGGGACTGTCGTAACATTTGGCGATGGATTGCTGCGGGCGGAATGCACCGCAATCGGTGAGCAGGGCGGACGGGAATTTACATTTGCGTATGACGGGATTTTCTATGAATTGCTTGATCAGCTCGGACAGATGCCGCTTCCTCCGTATATTACAGAAACACTGGAAGATCAGTCCCGTTATCAGACAGTATTCGCAAAAGAACGCGGATCAGCGGCGGCACCGACTGCCGGGCTGCATTTTACAGACGAAATTCTGAGTGCCTTGCGTGCTAAAGGTGTGCAGATTGCCTTCATCACACTGCATGTCGGGCTGGGCACATTCCGGCCGGTCAGTGTAGATTCGATTGAAGACCATACAATGCATGCAGAATACTATGTGATGACAGAAGAAACCGCCGCACTTGTCCGCGAGACGAAAGCGAATGGCGGCCGAGTGATTGCGGTCGGGACCACGTCTACACGGACACTTGAAACGATTGCCACGGAGAATCATGGGGAAGTGACCGCAGCGAGCGGCTGGACTTCGATTTTCATTTACCCGGGCTATGAGTTCAAAGCAATCGACGGTCTGGTGACGAATTTTCATTTGCCGAAATCGACGCTGCTGATGCTGCTGTCCGCGTTTGCGGGACGTGATCATGTCATGCGTGCATACGAAGAAGCAGTGAGGGAGCAATACCGCTTTTTCAGTTTTGGGGATGCGATGTTTATCCGCCCTGCTACAAGAAAGGAACGAGATTAATTGGCAGCTATTACGTATGAACATATAAAAACATGTAAACAAACAGGTGCGCGTCTGGGAATTGTCCATACGCCGCATGGTTCATTTGAAACACCTGCGTTCATGCCGGTCGGAACACAGGCTTCCGTCAAGACGATGTCGCCGGAAGAATTGAAAGCGATGAATGCCGGCATTATTTTAAGTAACACGTATCACTTATGGTTGCGTCCTGGCTACGAAATCATCAAAGAAGCAGGCGGATTGCATAAGTTCATGAACTGGGACCGTCCAATCTTGACAGACTCCGGCGGCTTTCAGGTATTTTCATTGAGCAAGTTCCGGGATATTAAAGAAGAAGGCGTCCATTTCCGTAATCACATTAATGGAGACAAGCTGTTCTTGAGTCCTGAAAAAGCAATGGAAATCCAAAATGCGTTAGGACCGGATATTATGATGGCATTTGATGAATGTCCGCCATTCCCTGCAACGCATGAATATATGAAAGCAAGTGTGGAGCGCACGTCAAGATGGGCAGAGCGCTGCCTGGATTCTCACGCGCGACCAAGTGAACAGGCGCTATTCGGTATTGTTCAGGGCGGAGAATATGAAGATCTTCGAAAGCAAAGTGCAAAAGATTTAGTATCACTCGATTTTCCGGGCTACGCAATCGGCGGATTATCTGTCGGAGAACCGAAAGATATTATGAATAAAGCACTTGAATTCACGACACCTCTATTGCCGCAGGATAAACCGCGTTATTTAATGGGTGTCGGGTCGCCTGACTCCTTAATCGACGGGGCAATCCGCGGAATCGATATGTTTGACTGTGTCTTGCCGACGCGTATTGCGCGAAACGGCACGCTGATGACAAGTGAAGGCCGGCTGGTTGTGAAAAATGCGAAGTATGAACGCGATTTTGGCCCGCTTGACCCGAACTGCGATTGTTATACGTGCAAAAACTATAGCCGTGCTTATGTGCGGCATTTAATCCGGGCGGGAGAAACCTTTGGCATCCGTCTGACGTCTTATCATAACCTGCACTTTTTGCTGAATTTAATGGAGCAGATACGTCAGGCTATACGTGAAGATCGTCTCGGCGATTTCCGTGAAGAGTTTTTCGAGCAGTACGGATTTAATAAACCGAATGCAAAAAACTTTTAAATCTTGTATAATAACATTTGATGATTCAGGAAGGGGGAAGATATAAAATGATGGAACAATACGGTGGTATTTTCACACTTGTACTTATGGTAGCGATCATGTGGTTTTTACTCATTCGTCCTGCGCAAAAGAGACAGAAAGCAGCGAAAGAGATGCAAAACAGTTTAAAGCGCGGAGACGAAGTAGTAACAATCGGCGGAATTCACGGAACAGTGGATGCTGTGGACGAGACTTCTATTTTCTTGCGTGTATCTGACACGACGGTTTTACGTTTTGACAAGCAGGCAATCGGAAGAGTTGTAACAGCATAATAAAAAGCGGTTATCTACTGGTGTGTCCATAGATTACCGCTTTTTTGTATGTCCATGTATAGAAAAAATGTCTGCCGGCACACTAAGGTGTGAAGGAGGCAGATATGTTGTGCATGAGTTACTCATCATCGGATTACGTACAGTCTTTTTATATATATTTCTTCTCGTCATCCTCCGTATTATGGGAAAACGGGAAGTCGGAGAATTAGGCGTGATAGATATTGTTGTTTTCATCATCATGGCAGAAGTTGCCGCGATGATTGTGGAATCACCGGATAAGCCAATTATGGAAGGTATTCTTCCCATTCTGCTGCTGCTCGTCATTCAATATATTTCGTCGATGATTTCATTGAAAAGCAAGAAGTTCCGTGATCTGGTAGACGGTGATCCTACGCTCATCATTAAACATGGACAGATTCAAGAAGATGAAATGCGGAAACAGCGGTATAATCTCGACGATTTATTTCAGCAACTGCGGGAAAATCAAATCGGTTCCATTCATAATGTGTCATTTGCCTATCTTGAGTCGTCAGGGAATTTATCTGTTTTCACGAAAGACGGTGACTTGCCGATTGTTGGACTCGTGCTCGACGGGGAGCTTCAGCCCGAACATTTGGAACTGATCGGCAAGACCGAAGACTGGCTGATGAAAAAGCTACGCGAAAAGGATATCACTGACCTGTCGACAATTTTCTACTGCTCGTACGAACAGGGAGAAATAAAAGTTCAGCTGAAAGAAACTAATAGCGTTTAACTAAATTGCGCAGCATAACGAAGTCCTGTGTTTTGATTTGTCTTGTCAGCAATAATAAAACAAGCAGTACGGCAGAAGTTATCGCAACTTCTACGAACAAGTGATGCGAACCTATCGGAATAAAAATCGGACGCATGATGACGGTCATTAAAAATGTAATATATGTCATCGCGAACATCGAAAAGCCAGTCGCGGTCGATTTATTCTGCCTCAATGTCGCGATATGCAGGAACGACGTGACGAGTACGCCGAATCCGATTGCCAAAACGGCGCCTGTTTCCTGAAGGCCGGGTTGCGACGCTAATATAAACATCACCGCAAGCTTCGCAATTCCGCCGTAAACCGAATTCATCATACCTGCTTTTGCGTCGCCGGTTGCCTGCAAAATTGAATACAGCGGGCTTTGAATATAATAAAAGAAAAATATTGGTGCAAGCAGTGTCATATACCTGCCGCCTTCTACGATATGGAACAGTTTTTCCGCGAGATCCTGCCCGTGAATATAAAATACGGTCGCTGCGAAAGCGCCGGTCAGGGCGGATAAACGAAGAGCCAGATGAATACGCTCCTGCAGCTTTTTTACGTTGCTGGAAGCAGCGGCGCCGCTCACTGCCGGAACGAGCACAACTGACAATGCATACGGAATGAATGCAGGAAACAACAGAAGCGGAATAAGTACGCCTGAAATGACTCCGTATAACGAAGTGGCGGCTACTGTCCCTACGCCTGCCATGGAAAGCGCGCGTAAAAATATAATCGGCTCCAAAAACCATGTGAATGTACCGAACAAACGGCTGCCTGATGATGGAAGTGCCACCTCTAAAATAGGCTCCATCGGATAGCGCGTTTCTTTTTCGCGTTTCTTTGGCTGTGTACGGAGGTTCTGCCGGTATTTAAACAACAGATACAGCACAGATAATACTTCCGCTAAGAACGTTACTGCCATCGCATATGCCGCGTTCATCATTGGATCGGCAGGTGTGAGGATATACGGCAGCATCCACGTAATGAGCAAAATTCGGAAGATCTGTTCAATGACCTGCGCCCAGGCGGTTTCCTCAATGCGTGCAATCCCCTGAAAATACCCTCTGATCAGCCCGCCGACCGCCGCGATTGGCACAATTGCAATTGCCACATAGAGTGCGGTGGCAGTCGCTTCATTGCCCAGCAGAGTTCCGGCTAAAAATGGTGTAAATAAAACACAGGCAGGAATGAAGACTGCGCCGGATAATATTGTGATGAACGTGGCAGTTTTCATTACCTGGCGCAGCTGTACGGTATCGCCTTTTGCCTTTAATTCAGCAATGACTTTCGCAATGGCGACTGGCACACCGAGCTGCACAAGTGAGAGGAAGAAGATGAACGCCGGATAGGCTGTCATATAAATCCCGACTGTCTCTTCTCCCGCTACCCTCATAAATTGTATTCGATAGACAAAGCCGAGTAATTTCGATAAAAACACGGCCGCCATCAAAAAGATCGTCCCCCGGATAAATGATGACACCCCAAACAACTCCTTCTTTTCCCGCCATTTCTGCTGCAGTAAGAATGCATATAAAAAACCAAAATATAGTTAAGTGTATGTGATATAATCAACTTTATTCCGCAACAATGAACGAGAGGTGAAGCGGCCTTGGATCAACAGCTTAAAGAAATATACAGACAGTTGCTCCCTGCACTTGAAAGTAAGAAAAACGAATTGACGTTTTACGGCTATTCGGAGATTACAGAAGAGGATCTGCTGCTGTATCTGGCGGAAAAAAAGTGGCGAAAAAAAGATATTTCTGCGATGCACCCCTACAAAATGACAGCAGATATTCTGGCGATTACCGCCGCACAATTCATGACCCACACGCAGACAGAGGCCCAGCGCCGCAGCGAGGAGATTTTAGAATTGAGTAAAGAAGAATGGGCTGAGTTATTTTCGCCAAAAAAATCTGAATGATTTTCGTTTATAACTATGAAGTATTTGACACAGCCAACCGACTGTTTCATAATTGGTATGTTGTACAATGAGAGAATCAAGTACATAGCAGGTGCTGTGCCGCTCTAGTATATGAGGGGGAAAAGGAAATATGAAAAACAGAGGAAGGATTGTCGCGTTTTTGCTGCTCATCGTTATCTTGGCATCAACGGTATTTTCAACGACAAATCCGATTTTAAAAGACGTCAAGCTCGGTCTTGACCTGCAAGGCGGTTTCGAGGTTCTGTATCAGGTCAATCCATTGAAGGAAGGACAGAAGATTACAGAGTCAACAGTTGCCGATACGGCCCGCGCATTGACGAATCGTATTGACGTGCTCGGAGTAAGTGAACCAAGCATCCAGATTGAATCGAACAACCGGATCCGTGTTCAGCTTGCGGGCGTAGAAGATCAGGAATCAGCCCGTGAATTATTGTCCACTCAAGCGAATCTGTCATTCCGTAATGCGAATGACGAATTGATGCTAGACGGCAATGATTTGAAAGAGGGCAAGGCAAAAGCCAATTTCGATGAAAACAACAACCCTGTTGTGACATTGGAAATGAAAGATCCAAATAAATTTGGAGAGGTTACATCTGAAATTGCGCAAATGAAGCCGGACAACATGCTGGTGATCTGGCTGGACTTTAAAGAAGGCGAAGACTCCTTTAAAGAAGAAGCAATGAAACCAGACCCTGCATTCATTTCTGCACCTTATGTATCCAAAACGATTAATTCTTCAAATGTCGAGATTTCGGGTAACTTCACTGTGGAAGAAACAAAGAATCTTGCCGGTATTTTAAACGCAGGCGCACTTCCTGTGGATTTAGAGGAAATTTACTCGACTTCTGTCGGTGCGCAGTTCGGTGAACAAGCACTGGATAAGACAATATTCGCCGGCATTGTCGGTATCAGCTTAATCTTTATCTTTATGGCACTCTATTATCGTTTGCCAGGGATTATCGCAGTTGTCACACTATCTGTCTATATCTATTTGATATTGCTGGTATTCACATTGATTAACGGTGTCCTGACGCTGCCGGGTATTGCGGCATTAATGCTCGGGGTCGGTATGGCGGTCGATGCCAATATCATCACCTATGAGCGGATCAAAGAAGAACTGCGTGTCGGAAAATCGGTGAAATCGTCCTTTACGGCCGGAGCGAAATCTTCATTCACGGCGATTCTGGATGCAAACGTCACGACATTGCTTGCAGCGGTTGTATTGTTCATTTATGGTACAAGCTCTGTAAAAGGTTTCGCGACAATGCTCATCATCAGTATTCTGGTCAGTTTCCTGACAGCCGTCTGGGGATCACGCCTGCTGCTCGGACTTCTCGTACACAGCGGTTTCCTTGACAATAAAGTCGGCTGGTTCGGACTGAACAAAAAGCAAGTCCATTCAGCAGATGAAGGCTATGAAACACTTGATTTGTCTACGAAATTTGACCGTTTCGACTTTGTTCATTCAAGAAAACGTTTCTATACGATTTCTATTGTTTTGCTGATTGTCGGAGCAATTATGCTCGGCGTCTTCAAGCTCAATCTCGGAATCGACTTCTCCGGCGGTACACGTGTTGAAGTTCTTGCCGAACAGCAGCTTGACGAAGACGAGGTAACGAAACAGCTTGAGGAAATCGGTCACCCGACAACGGATGTAGTGATTTCCGGAGATGACAAAAATATTGCGGTTGCGCGATACAAAGAAGACTTTACACAAGAAGAAGTCAACAGTTTCAAAAAAGAAATTAAAACCCTTTATGGTGCAGAGCCAAACGTTTCAACCGTTTCGGACACAGTAGGTAAAGAGCTCGTACGCAATGCAATTTCGGCACTTGCGATTGCAGCGCTCGGCATCATCATCTACGTGGCACTCCGTTTCGAGTGGCGTATGGGTCTGGCAGCGATTATCGGTCTGTTGCACGATGCGTTCTTCATGATCGCGGTCTTCAGTATTTTGCGGCTAGAAGTCGACATCACATTTATCGCAGCGGTACTGACGATCATCGGTTATTCCATCAACGATACCATCGTCACCTTTGACAGAATACGGGAAAACTTGCATCGCTCGAAACACATTAGTAATGCAGACGAATTGGCGCTTATTGTCAATAAGTCATTGCGGCAGACACTTGGACGTTCGGTTAACACCGTACTGACAGTAATCTTCGTCGTTGTGGCATTGATGGCGCTTGGTGCAGAATCCATTCGTCCATTCTCCGTCGCATTATTGATTGGTTTGCTTGCAGGTACGTATTCTTCCATCTTCATCTCTGCCCAGCTTTGGTTCGATCTGAAGAAGAAGCAGATTCTTAAAGACGGAGGAATAAAAGTAGAAAAAGAGAAAAAACAGTGGGGCTCAGACGAACCGGTAGTATAATACGTTTGAACCATATAAAAAGCAGGGTATACTTCGGTATATCCTGCTTTTTTGATTGGAGGAATGAAGGACATGAAGTTCCAGTGGACTGTGTTGGCCGGTTTGATATTCGCAGTGTTAATCGCTGTATTTGCTGTGTTCAATGTGGAGTCTGTGCCAGTAAATTACTTCTTCGGCACGGAGATGATTCCGCTCGTGCTCATCATTCTCGGCTCCGCCTTGCTCGGTGCGCTGATCAGCGGCTTTTTCGCTATTTATAAATCTTACAGAAGCGGGCGCCGTGTGAAGGTGCTTGAGAAGCAGCTGCATCTGAAAGAGGAAGAGCTAAGCGCACAGCGCAGACAGATGCAGGAGATGGAGGAGCGCATCGATACACTGATGGAGCCGCCGCTGGTTGAGGCGGAGATTATTCCCCCGAAAGAGCTGTATTGACCGCAACCTGCCACAGGAAGTCGTGCTTGTAGACTTCCTTGTGGCAGGTTTTTTAGTAAGCAGAACGTCATCACGTTATTGTGAAAAGTGAGGGGAACGTTTTAAACCCACTGCGGCGCTGGCGGATGGCTACGCAATGAGCCAGACAGGAAGATCGCCTGCCTGTCTCATTACTACGCCGACCGCTTGGGAGGCGCCTCCGTTCAGTAAGGGGAAGCGAAAATGACACTGCTTTTGCTAAAGCACACGCCAGTCGGCAACCAGTCACTGTACTTCTTCTTTTTTAAAAAAGTAACCTGGCTTGCTTCCACTCAGCAGCGCAGGCACAACTGCGGGGTCGGCCGAAGTCATGAGACAACTGGCACGCACTTCGCCAGCTGGCTCATGACGTAAGGCAATCCCCCACGTGCCTGCGCGGGTCCTAAGAGCAGACAGTTGCTAACTTCAATACTCGACAGCCGATCGAGCAACGACACCAAAACCAGTGACAAAACGGCATTGAAGTCACTGCGGCGCTTGCGGATGGCTTCCGCAATGAGCCAGACAGGAAGTGCGCCTGTCAGTCTCATCGCTACGCCTACCGCTTGTAAGGCGCCTCCGTTTAGTTAGGGTGAAGCGGACCATGACACTTCATTTGCCAAAGCGTACGCTAGTCGTCTACCAGTCACTGAACTTCTACTCTTTTAAAAGAGTACATGAATAACTTCCACTCAGCAGCACAGGCACAACTGCGGGGTCGGCCGAAGTCATGAGACAACTGGCGGCGCACTATCGCCAGCTGGCTCATGACGAAAGGCAATCCCCCACGTGCCTGCGCGGGTCCTAAGAGCGGACAGTTGCTAACTTCAATACCCGACAGCCGATCGAGCAACGACACCAAAACCAGTGACAAAACGTCATTGAAGCCACTGCGGCGCTTGCGGATGGCTTCCGCAATGAGCCAGACAGGAAGTGCGCCTGTCAGTCTCATCGCTACGCCTACCGCTTGTAAGGCGCCTCCGTTTAGTTAGAGGGAAGCAGAATATGACACGTCTTTTGCCAAAGCACACGCCAGTCGGCAACCGGTCACTGAACTTCATCTCTTTTAAAAGAGTACTTGGATTGCTCCCACTCAGCAGCGCAGGCACAACTGCGGGGTCGGCCGAAGTCATGAGACAACTGGCACGTACCTCGCCAGCTGGCTCATGACGAAAGGCAATCCCCCACGTGCCTGCGCGGGTCCTAAAAGCTGACACTATCTAACTCCAATCCCCAAAAACCAGTCGAGCAACGGACCCAACACAGCGCAAAAAAAGACTTTCCCACTAACCACCAGAGCATTCTTCAAAATCCATCTCGTTTCCTTTCCGTCTCAAGCAGTATTAGATATAATAAGAAAAGAGGAAGTGAGAGCATTGATACAATCCAAAAAAAGATGGAAAATTGACCGGCCGGACGAAGAACTTGTCAACCAGCTGGCGAAAGACCTGAATCTTTCCACCATGCTGACTAAAATACTCGTCGCACGCGGAATCACCACAAGCGAACAGGCAAATGCCTACTTGGACATGGATGAATCCAACCTGCACGATCCTTTTTTGTTATATGACATGAAAAAAGCCGTTGACCGCATAAAGCAAGCAGTGGAAGACGAGGAACAAATTACCATATTTGGTGATTATGATGCAGACGGCGTCACCAGCGTCACCGTTCTGACCACTGCGCTCGAACGATTGGGTGCGAAAGTGAACTTCGCTATACCGAATCGTTTTGAACACGGCTACGGACCGAACAGTGACTATTTCGAACAACTACATACAGAAGGTACCGAAGTCCTGATCACCGTCGATAACGGAATCTCCGGCATTGAGCAAGTCGCGTTTGCGAAGACGCTCGGCATGACCGTCATTGTCACAGATCACCATGAAATGGGTGACGTGCTGCCGGCAGCAGACGCAGTCATTCACCCAAGACATCCGGAAGGCAATTACCCCTTCGGAGAACTGGCCGGCGTAGGTGTGGCGTTTAAACTCGCTTCCGCCTTGCTTGGTGAGCCGCCTCTTGATTTGCTTGAATTTGTTGCGATCGGCACCATCGCCGATCTTGTGCCGCTTGAAGATGAAAATCGTTATGCTGTTAAAGAAGGCATCCGCAGATTGCGCCGTTCCAAGCGACCTGGCATACGTGCATTAATGCAAGTGAGCGGACATGAGCTGGCCGCATTATCGGAAGAAACGATTGGCTTTACGATCGGACCGCGTCTGAATGCGCCGGGAAGACTTGGTGATGCAGATTCTGCTGTTGATTTATTGAAATCAGAAGATGAACAGCAAGCGCTCGGAATTGCAGAAGAATTGAATGATTTGAATAAAGAACGGCAACAATTAGTAAAAGAAATTGCAAAAGAAGCAGAAGAACAAGTGGAGAACCGGTATGGTGATCAAATTCCATATGTTCTGGTTGTTGAAGGGGAAGGGTGGAATCCTGGCGTCGTCGGTATCGTGTCGTCGAGACTGACGGAGAAATACTACCGCCCGTCCATCATTTTATCACTCGATCATGAAACCGGTATCGCAAAAGGTTCTGCGCGCAGTATCGAAGGATTTGATTTGTATAAAGAACTGTCGAAAAACACGTCCATACTGCCGCATTTCGGCGGTCATGCCATGGCAGCGGGCATGTCGCTGAAGATAGAAGACGTTGAATTATTGCGTGCTAATTTAAATGAACAGGCAAAAGAAGTCCTGAATGAAGAAACGTTGCAGCCCGTGTTATCGATTGACGTGCCGCTTGCTTTGGATGAAATCGACATTGCGTCTATTGAAGCTCTGGAGCAGATCCGGCCATT
Organism: Sporosarcina sp. P37; assembly: GCF_002109365.1. NCBI lineage: Bacteria > Bacillati > Bacillota > Bacilli > Caryophanales > Caryophanaceae > Sporosarcina > Sporosarcina sp. P37. The sequence goes on along the minus strand of NZ_CP015349.1, from coordinate 315,489 downwards.
TGGCGTGGGGTTCCCGAAACCCGTCTTCTTGCTTGAACAGCTTGACAGAGTATCTGTCCGTAAAATAGGTGCAGCGAAAGATCATCTGAAGCTGGAAATGGGAGACAGAGACGAACGGATCGATGCCATTTATTTCGGAGCGGGTGCATTGGCAGACGACATGGCTCCTCAGGGAAAGCTGAGTCTGACAGGTGATTTGCAGATCAATGAATGGAACGGCCGCAAAAAAGCGCAAATGCTGGTGGAAGATATCAAATGTGATGAATGGCAGCTGTTTGACTACCGGGGAGTGCGTGAGCCTGCAAGATGGCTGCCGATGATTCCAGACAAAGCACAATTTATTGCTTTCAGTGAACCATCCATTCAGCATTTTGCTCCGTTTTTCAAAGATACGCCTATTACCCTGATGGGACGTGATGCGATTTATCCATCCAGCTCAATTGTTCTGCTGGATTTGCCGAAGCAGGAAGAACAATTGAAACAGGTGATGGCAGCAACTATGGCCGACCGGGTGTATTTGCATCTCTATGTGCATGATTCGATGTACTTTGAAAAGATGCCAGACCGCCAGCAATTTGGCTGGTATTACAGCTTTTTGAAGAAGCGCCAGATATTTGATTTGCATCAGCAAATTGAAATGCTTTCCAAACACAAAGGCTGGAAAAAAGATATGATAAAATTCATGACAAAAGTGTTTTATGAACTGGAATTTGTTACACTAGAGAATGGTAAGGTGACGATGCTTGATTCTGCCGGCAAACGAGATTTGGCAGAAGCGCCATCCTATAAAAAACGCCAACAGCAGATCAAACTGGAAGAGTTGCTTCTTTATGCCCCCTATCAGGACTTAAAGAATGTGTTTGACTCGTTACGTGAGATGCCAGCTGTTGAGGAGGAAAAATTGTGGACTTAAAAAAATTTGTTACGACAGTAGACGATTATCCGAAACCGGGTGTCAGCTTTAAAGACATTACGACGATTATGGATAACGGGGAAGCATATAAGTATGCGACAGATCAAATTGTAGAGTATGCGAAAGAACTCGATGTGGATATCATAGTAGGGCCGGAAGCACGCGGTTTTATTATTGGCTGTCCCGTTGCATATGCACTTCAGATCGGTTTTGCGCCGGTTCGTAAGCCGGGTAAATTACCGCGCGAAACGATTTCGGTCGAATATGATCTTGAGTATGGAAAAGATACGCTGACGATCCACAAAGATGCGATTAAACCGGGTCAGCGTGTGCTGATCGTGGATGATCTGTTGGCGACTGGCGGTACGGTCAGCGCAACCGTCGAACTCGTCGAAAAACTTGGCGGCGTAGTGGCAGGCTGCGCATTCCTGATTGAACTTTCGTACCTCAATGGGCGCGACAAGTTAACTAACCAAGACATCCGGGCATTAATTACGTACTGATTGGGGAATCCTTCGCTTCGTGCGGAGGATTCTTGCTATATACCCAGGCCCTGCGTTTGATTCACTTTATCTATAGGTGATATTATACATATACTAGTAAAAAATATGATCTACATTGTTACGGAATAGGTTGAAAGGGGTAAGACAATGGCGAAAAATCAAGACCTGACAGAATACGATATTTACGAGCTTGTCGCCAAATATATGAACGAGGAACATGTCGACTTCATTAAGCGCGCATTTGCATTGGCAAAAAAGTCGCACGAAGGACAGTTCAGAAGTTCAGGTGAACCGTATATCAACCATCCCATTCAAGTAGCCGGCATTCTGGCTGAACTTCAAATGGACCCGGAAACAGTCGCTGCAGGCTTTTTGCATGACGTAGTGGAAGATACTGAAGTGAGCCGCGAAGATATTATCCGGGAATTTGGTGATGAAGTCGCTATGCTCGTGGATGGTGTAACGAAGCTCGATAAACTGAAATTCAAATCCAATGAAGAAAAACAAGCGGAAAATCACCGGAAAATGTTCATCGCAATGGCACAGGATATTCGTGTCATACTGATCAAACTGGCAGACCGCTTGCATAATATGCGAACGCTCAAACACGTGCCTGCCGCTAAACAGCGCCGGGTATCTGAAGAAACGCTGGAGATTTTTTCTCCACTCGCACATCGTCTTGGAATTTCAACAATTAAATGGGAACTCGAAGACATTGCACTGCGCTATTCCAATCCGCAGCAGTATTACCGCATTGTCAATCTGATGAAGCAAAAACGGACAGAGCGCGAACAATATTTGAAGGACGTCATGAGTCAAATGCGCGCGGAACTCGATAACATGGGGATTGCCGCGGAAATTCATGGCCGCCCGAAACATCTCTACTCCATTTATCAGAAGATGGTTATCCAGAAAAAAGAGTTCAATGAAATTTATGATCTATTGGCAGTACGTATTGTCGTCAAAAGCATCAAGGACTGTTACGCAGCGCTCGGAATTATCCATACGCTGTGGAAGCCGATGCCGGGGCGCTTTAAAGATTATATTGCGATGCCGAAACAAAACCTCTATCAATCCATTCATACGACGGTCGTAGGACCTGCAGGTGATCCGCTGGAAGTGCAGATTCGGACGGAAGAGATGCACCGGATTTCCGAATTTGGTGTGGCAGCGCACTGGGCGTATAAAGAAGGCAAGAAAATGGCAAAACCTTCGAATGACATTGATTCAAAATTGACTTGGTTCCGAGAAATTCTTGAAATTCAAAACGAATCATCCAACGCACAGGAATTCATGGAATCATTGAAGTTCGATTTATTCTCGGACATGGTATATGTATTTACGCCGGACGGAGATGTCGTTGAACTGCCGCAAGGATCTGTACCGATTGACTTCGCTTACCGTGTCCATTCAGAAGTCGGAAACCGAACGACCGGCGCAAAAGTAAACGGCAAGATCGTTCCGCTTGACTCCCCTTTGTCGACGGGTGATATCGTCGAAATTTTGACGTCCAAACAATCATTTGGACCAAGCCGTGACTGGCTAAAACTTGCGCACACTTCCCAGGCGAAAAATAAAATACGTCAATACTTCAAGAAGCAATTACGCGATGAGAATATTGATAAGGGCAGTGAAATGATTCAAAAAGAATTGAAAGAAGAGGAATATGATATCAAGGAAGCGCTGAGTAAAGAAAATATGCAGCGCACGATTGATAAATTCAGTTTCACTTCAGAGGAAGATCTTTATGCGGCAGTCGGTTCCGGCGGCATTACTGCACAGCAAGTTGTTAACCGGCTCGCGGAGCGCATGCGCAGAGAACGTGAGAAAAAGGAAACTATCGATAAAATCGTTTCGGATATGCAGACGACTCAATCAGATAAGCAGACAGAATCCGGCGTCATCGTTAAAGATATTGACAATATGCTGATCCGTATTTCACGATGCTGTAATCCGGTGCCGGGCGATGAAATTGTCGGCTTCATTACACGGGGGCGCGGTGTATCTGTTCACCGCACGGATTGTCCGAACGTTCTGTCTGAGCATGGCCAGAAAGAACGGATCATTGATGTCAGCTGGGCATTGCAGGACGATAAAGTACGGAAAGAATTCCAGGTCGATATTGAAATTTCTGCATTCGACCGCCAAGGCTTGCTCAATGAAGTGATGATGGTCGTGGCGGATATGAATACACCGATTGTTGCAGTCAGCGGCAAAGCAGATAAGGACAATATCGCGCATATTCATATGTCGATAAAAATTCAGAACATTACGCATTTACAGCGTACCGTCGATAAAATTAAACAAATTAAAGATGTATACTCTGTAGAACGGGTAATGAACTGACAAGGAGGAGCTTGACCTATGCGGGTACTTTTACAGCGGGCAAAAGACGCGTCTGTAACGGTCGATGGAGAAATCATCGGCTCCATAGCGAAAGGCTATGTATTATTGGTCGGCATTACGCACGAAGACACGGAGCAGGATGCCGAGTATATTGCAAAGAAGATTGCCGGTTTACGTATTTATGAAGACGAGGACGGCAAGCTGAACCTGTCGATTGATGAAGTCGGGGGTGCAATTCTGTCCGTCTCCCAGTTCACGTTATACGGCAATGTCCAAAAAGGCCGCCGTCCAAGTTTCATCGAAGCTGCAAGACCGGAAACAGCAGACCCATTGTGGGAATATTTTAATGAACGGCTGCGCGATCTCGGTCTTGACGTGGAAACTGGGCAGTTCGGCGCCATGATGGACGTCCAGCTGACGAATGACGGCCCGGTGACACTGCTGATCGAGTCAAAGGGCGGTTGAACAATCAACAGAATCGTTAATTCTGTCGATTAATCGCCGGCTTTGCAGAAGAGCGCGCAATAATCCGCCAAACAAGTTGACAGTTGCGGAGTATACGTCTAACATAGAAACTAATCGAATGAATCTGTACCCCGATGATATGGAAATTAACTTTAAGCAGGCTGGAAAGAGAACAGGGAACGCGGCTGAAATTCCCTGACAGAACCGTAAAGTGAACAACACCATGGAGGATTCATGCTGAAATCAGTAGGCATGGACGGAACCGGCCGTTATCCGGATTCGAGTGGGCACATTTGTGTCAATTTGGGTGGAACCGCGGAAGCTTCAAGCTCTCGTCCCTGTGTTATTTGGGATGGGAGCTTTTTTGTGTTCTCTGAAAGTTCACCCGATCACATCTTTGAAAGGAGTTTTACTAATGAATTTTAAAGTTCCCCGCGGTACGCAGGACATATTACCTGACGTTTCCTGGAAGTGGCAGCGCGTCGAAAAAATCGCCCGTTCGATTTGTGACGTCTACAACTATAAGGAAATCCGCACACCAATTTTTGAACAGACTGAATTATTCCAGCGCACAGTCGGAGACACGACAGATATTGTGCAAAAAGAGATGTACACATTCACTGACCGCGGCGACCGCTCAATGACGCTGCGCCCGGAAGGCACGGCACCCGTTGTCCGTTCATTCGTCGAGCACAAAATGTTCGGCTATCCTGATCAGCCTGTAAAATTATATTACACAGGCCCGATGTTCCGCTACGAACGCCAACAGGCAGGCCGCTACCGCCAATTTGTGCAGTTTGGTGTAGAGGCAATCGGCAGTGATGATCCCGCAATTGATGCGGAAGTAATTCAGCTGGCTATGACGATTTACAAGCGCGCAGGCTTAACAGATATCAAGCTTGTGTTGAATTCTCTCGGTGACCGGGAATCGCGTGATGCACACCGTTCGGCACTTATCGGCCACTTCAGCCCGCACATCGGCGAATTCTGTTCAGACTGCCAAAACCGTCTGGAGAAAAACCCGCTGCGGATTCTGGACTGTAAAGTGGACAGAGAGCATCCGTTGATGAACTCAGCACCTTCACTTGCAGACTATCTCAACAATCCGTCAAAGGAGTATTTTGAGAAAGTAAAGAACTACTTGGATATCGCAGGAATTGACTACGAATATGACCCGAATCTTGTCCGCGGACTGGATTATTATAACCACACGGCATTCGAGATTATGAGCACATCCAAAGGCTTCGGCGCGATCACTACACTGTGCGGCGGCGGACGCTATAACGGACTGACTGAAGAGATCGGCGGACCAGCAGCACCTGGCATCGGCTTCGCACTCAGTATCGAGCGTTTATTGCTGGCACTTGACGCAGAAGAAAAATCCTGGACTGACGAACCTTCACTCGACGTCTACCTCGTCACACTAGGCGATGCAGCACGCAATAAAGGCTTCGAAATTCTAAGCAGTTTGAGAGAAAACGATATGCGCTGCGAAATGGACTACATGGACCGTAAAATGAAAGCCCAAATGAAATCCGCAGACCGGCTGCAAGCGAAATACGTCATCGTTATCGGCGAAGACGAAGTAAACGAAAACGTCGTCCAGCTCAAGAACATGGCTGAACGAGAACAGAAAAAAGTATCTGTCAAGCAGCTGATTGAAGAACTGAAGAAGTAAGAGCAGCCAGTAACAGAACATGGGATTTGCGTCCACCCGGAACGGAAATCCCCATACACAGCACCAATTAACGCTTCAATTCAAATATAAACATCAACATCAGAAAGGTAGTGCAGCCACTATGAAACGCACACATTATTGTGGGAACTTATCAGAAAAACAAATCGGAGAAGAAGTCACACTTCAGGGATGGGTACAAAAGCGCCGTGACCTCGGCGGTTTAATCTTCATCGACGTCCGTGACCGCGCAGGCATCGTTCAGACCGTCTTCAACCCGGACATCTCGAAAGAAGCGCTTGAAATCGCAGAAACACTTCGTAACGAATACGTTGTCGAAATTACTGGTCTTGTCATCGAACGTGAAGAGCGCACAAAAAATAAAAACATCGCAACAGGCGCCATCGAAGTGCAAGTCGTTGATGTGAAAATCATCAACGAAGCGAAAAACCCGCCATTTACAATCGAAGATGAAACAGATGTGGGTGAAGAAACTCGTCTGAAGTACCGTTATTTGGATCTTCGCCGTCCTGAACTTGCGAGAGTCTTCAAAATGCGTTCAGACATCACAAAAACAGTGCGAAACTTCTTGGATGACGAAGGATTTTTGGAAGTCGAAACACCGATCCTGACAAAATCTACCCCTGAAGGCGCGCGTGACTACCTGGTGCCAAGCCGTGTTCACGAAGGTGAATTCTACGCATTGCCGCAGTCTCCGCAGCTGTTCAAACAATTATTGATGGTTTCAGGTTTCGACCGTTACTACCAGATCGCACGCTGTTTCCGTGATGAAGACTTGCGTGCTGACCGCCAGCCGGAATTCACACAAATCGATATGGAAATGAGCTTTATGTCGATCGAAGACATTTTGGAACTGAACGAACGTCTAATTAAAAAAATTATGAAAGACGTCAAGCAAGTCGATGTGGAAACGCCGTTTAAACGAATTCCATATGATGAAGCAATGAGCCGTTTCGGTTCAGATAAACCGGATACTCGTTTTGGCATGGAATTAACGGATGTGTCTGAGCTTGTGAAAGATTCTTCGTTCAAAGTGTTTGCCGGAGCAGTGGAAGCTGGCGGACAAGTTAAATTAATTAATGTCAAAGGGGCTGCAGACAAGTATTCCCGCAAAGACATCGATGCACTTGGTGAGTTTGCAAAAGTATATGGCGCTAAAGGAATGGCATGGCTGAAAGTAACAGAAGACGGCTTCAATGGCCCGATCGCGAAATTCTTCGACGGCGAAATCGGCGAAGCACTGAAAGCGGCGGGACAGGGTGAGTCGGGCGATTTATTCCTTTTCGGAGCAGATAAAAAATCTGTAGTAGCGGATTCACTCGGGGCGCTTCGTCTGAAACTTGGCAAAGACCTGGAACTGATCGACCAGTCTAAATACAATTTCTTATGGGTTACGGATTGGCCGCTGTTTGAATATGATGAAGAAGACGGCCGTTACTACGCAGCGCATCACCCGTTCACTATGCCTGCTGATGTGGAAGAATTAAAAACCAGCCCGGAAACAGTAAAAGCACAAGCATATGACTTAGTACTTAATGGGTACGAACTCGGCGGAGGGTCATTGCGTATTTATCAGCGTGAAGTACAAGAAGCAATGTTCAAAGCTCTTGGCTTCACAGAAGAACAGGCGAGAGAGCAGTTTGGCTTCTTGCTGGATGCATTTGAATACGGAACACCTCCGCACGGCGGTATTGCATTCGGTCTGGACCGTATCGTCATGCTGCTTGCAGGATCCACGAATTTACGTGATACGATTGCGTTCCCGAAAACAGCCAGTGCCAGCGATTTGCTGACAGAAGCACCAAGCACTGTCGATGATGCGCAGCTAAAAGAACTCGGGATTAAAGTGGCAGCAGAACCTGTGAAAAAGTGAGGAAACGACTATTTTTTAAAAGACTTAATCGAATTGATTGAATTATAAAATAGCGTGTGATACGATAAAGATAGTAAAAATCCTGAAGTGTTCGTCGTTTGTAAATTAGTTTTGACCCAACATCAAATCGTCGGGAGTCTGACGTTATAGCTTGGATGGCATGCCTTTAACCGGGACGTCAAAAGAGTTATATAGGACACCCACCTGCTATAAGCGGGTTCAAAGCGATATTCAAAGACGGCACAGTCGGGATTTTTCTTTTCTGATACACATTCACCTTCTTGCTCAGGCAAGGAGGTTTTTTTATTGTCTGTAAATGCAGTTAGTTGCATGAGTGTACATACCTGATTTACGATAGGAATAATACAAATTATAAATAAAGGGTGGAATATGGATGTTACATCAATTTTCAAGAAACGAACTGTCAATCGGTACAGAAGGTGTAGAGCGAATGAAAGGAAAGACCGTTGCGATTCTCGGTGTTGGCGGCGTCGGATCATTCGCTGCAGAAGCATGCGCACGCACAGGTGTGGGACGCATTATTCTCGTTGACAAGGATACAGTCGATATTACCAATATTAACCGCCAGCTGGTGGCGTATCTGTCGACAGTCGGACGTTCTAAATCCGAAGTGATGAAAGAGCGGATTCATGATATTAATGCAGAGTGTGAAGTGATTGATCTGCATATGTTCTACACCGATGAAACAGCAGAGGAATTTTTCTCGTACAAGCCCGATTATGTCATTGATGCATCGGACACCATCAGTTATAAAATTCATTTAATCCAGCAATGTGTTGAACGGGGAGTGAAAGTAATATCAAGCATGGGCGCTGCCAATAAAACGGACCCTACACGATTCCGGATTGCAGATATTTCTAAAACCCATACGGATCCGCTGGCAAAAGTCATACGTCTTCGTCTGCGGAAACTTGGCATTCCAAAAGGTGTACCCGTTGTGTTTTCAGATGAAAGTCCGATTGTCGTTCGTGAAGACGTCGTCGATACGGTAGGAAACCCTGATGCTTCCATCCGAAAAGCACAGATGCCGCCAGCTTCCAATGCATTCTGTCCATCCGTGGCGGGTTTAATTCTTGCCAGTTGGGTATTAAATGATATAGTGGCAGATATTCCGGTGGAACGAGTCAAAGATTCCAAATAAAGGAGAGATTGTACATGAAGACTACGGAAATGCTTATTAATGGATCACGAATTGGTGCGGATTTACCGCAGATCGAAGTGGTGAACCCTTCAACTGGCAAGAAAATTGGCGCAGTGCCTAAAGGCGGCAAAGCCGAAGCGACGAAAGCGGTAGACGCGGCTTCTGCAGCTTTTCCAGCATGGGCTGCATTATCGAATTACGAGCGCAGTGCCTTTTTGATGAAATGGCATGAATTGATTGAACAGCACGAAGAAAGTGTTGCGCAAACGATGACGTCGGAACAAGGAAAGCCTTTGACGGAAGCAATCGGTGAAATGCGTTATTCCAACGGTTTCATCAGCTGGTACGCGGAGGAAGGAAAACGGATTTACGGGGAAATGATTCCCGCAACTCAGTCAAATAAACGTCTCTTTGTGCATAAGCAGCCAGTGGGTGTCATCGCAGCGATCACACCTTGGAATTTCCCGGCTGCGATGATTACACGAAAAGTCGCTCCCGCACTTGCAGCAGGCTGTACAGTCGTGATGAAGCCCGCCTCACAGACACCGCTGACTGCGATTCGTCTGGTGGAGCTGGCAAAGGAAGCAGGCATTCCCGACGGTGTGATTAATATCGTAACAGGCAGTGCAAGTGAGATTTCGGAGGCGTGGCAGGAAGACGGCCGTGTACGCAAGCTGACTTTCACAGGTTCAACGGAAGTCGGTAAAACATTAATGAAAGGCGCAGCAGACACTATGAAGAAAATTTCATTGGAACTGGGCGGACAGGCTCCCGCGATCATCATGGCGGATGCTGATCTTGATAAAGCGGTAGACGGTGTGATCGCGGCGAAATTCCGTAACGCCGGACAAACTTGTGTCTGCGCAAACCGGATCTATGTTCATTCGTCAATTGTGGATGAATTTACGAAGAAGACGGCCGCAAAAGTTGAGCAGCTAAAAGTCGGTGACGGCATGGAAAAGGGTGTTGACATCGGTCCTCTGATAGATCAAGATGCAATCGACAAAGTAGAAGAGCACGTTAAGGACGCAAAGTCTAAAGAGGCGACTGTAGTAACAGGCGGTACGCTTATCGATGGACTGTTCTATCAGCCGACGGTCTTAAAAGACGTGAATGACGATATGCTCTGTATGAAGGAAGAGACATTTGGTCCCGTATTGCCTATTACGACATTTGAGACGCAAGAAGAAGTGATCAAACGGGCAAATGATACGATTTTCGGTTTGGCGGCGTATGTATTCACGGAGAATATTACGCAAGGCATCCAGATTTCCGAGGCGCTGGAATACGGAATTGTCGGCCTGAATGATGGATTGCCATCTGCACCACAGGCTCCATTTGGCGGCTTCAAGCAAAGCGGACTGGGCCGCGAAGGCGGACACCACGGAATAGAGGAATATCTGGAAGTGAAATATATCTCGTTAGGATTATAATAAAAAGAAAAAGAAGCAAAAAGGAAAGCAGCAACATTCCTTTTTGCTTCTTTTTTAATTGGTTTCAAATTCCCGCAATACCCCATGGCCGTCGAGGACTTTAAAATGTGCAGTCATGGTCCGGTCATTCACACTGTCAGCTGACACACGGTGTCCGAATTTCGGAACATAGAAACGATCGAGTCCAAAATTGACCATGTAATGCTCGTTTTGACGATATTCCCGGTCTGTCGTTTGCGGCAGCCAGCCCATCAGAAATAATCCTTCAGAAGGCTTTTTATCAGTCAATGAAACGAGCTGATCAACACCGTCTTTCCGCTCCAAAATACCAAATACTCTCGTTTGACCCAATTCTTTCGGCTGTTTTAGCTCCGTGACTAAACTCGCCGTCATTCGTTCTTTGGGCACCTTCTCGACTTCATACCGGAGAACGACATAATTTTCGGTTGTATCCTGTTCTGTAATAGGTTCTGTTTGCAGATAGATATCTGCGCCGGATTGAATCGTTGCGAAGTGAGGAATCGTGAGACTGACTAAGATGAGCAGGGGAACAATGAATAGAATCGCGATACTGAATTTACTATGCTTAGGGCCCATTTCAGAATCACCGCCTTTTCTGCAATTTCATAAGTATTTTTCTTATGTACAGATAGCATGTGCACTTTACATGTGTTTTAATAATAAATTACCCAATTATTTTATGTAAGAAACCTATCATACTTATGTATATGGGTAACGAAGGCGAGAGGTGACAGTGTCCGAACCGCTGTTTTTCCGCAAAAGGCTTCTGCAACCTCCGGGTATATTCGCGATGCATTTCTAAATAAAAAACTGCCGCAAGCAGTCCTCACGACTGCTGCGACAGTATAATTAAATTAACAGTCCGAACAGCGTACTGTCTTTGTTCACTTCTTTATAAGGGAAACCGTTCTTCTCCATCCGCGCAATCAGACCATTATAATCTTCCTTGCGTTTGATCTCAATTCCAACCAGACCCGGACCGCTTTCTTTATTGTTCTTTTTCGTATACTCGAACATAGTAATATCATCTTCAGGTCCAAGTACCGTATCAAGAAATTGGCGTAATGCGCCCGCGCGCTGCGGGAAATCGACCAGAAAATAATACAATAGACCTTCGTAAATCATCGACTTCTCTTTGATTTCCTGCATTCGTCCGATATCATTATTCCCGCCGCTGATTACACATACGACACATTTGCCTTTGATCTCATTCTTGTAGAAATCGAGTGCTGCAATAGGCAGAGCACCTGCCGGCTCTGCGATAATTGCGTGTTCATTGTAAAGATCCAGAATTGCTGTACATACTTTACCTTCGGGGACACTGACGATATTCTCCAGATAGTCGTTGCAAATCCCGTAATTCAGATCGCCTACGCACTTCACCGCAGCACCGTCGACGAACTTATCAATCGTTGCCAAAGGAACGACTTTCTGTGCGGCGATAGAAGCTTTCATACTCGCTGCTCCAGCCGGTTCCGCACCGATCATTTTTGTGTGAGGGGAGAGGTTTTTGATATATGTACTGATTCCCGCCATCAACCCTCCGCCGCCGATACTTGCAAAGACATAGTCGATCGGTTCTTCAATATCATTCATGACTTCGACAGCAACTGTTCCCTGGCCGGCAATAATATCTTTATCATTGAATGGGTGAATGAAGATTCTCTTCTCTTTTTCCATCAATTCAATAGCCTTCTCGAAACAGTCATCGAACGTATCCCCGACCAGAATAATCTCAATGCGGTCACGTCCGAACATTTTAACCATATTCACTTTCTGTTTAGGCGTCGTCTGCGGCATAAAAATCTTGCCGTCAATATCGAGGTGTGCACAGGCGAACGCTACACCCTGTGCATGGTTTCCTGCGCTGGCGCAAACAATACCTTTATTACGTGCTTCTGTTTCAATGCGTTTCATTTTATAGTAAGCACCGCGTAATTTAAACGAACGGACATGCTGCAGGTCTTCACGTTTTACATACACGTGGCAGTCATATTTTTCCGATAGACGGTCATTTTTCTGTAAAGGCGTATGAGCTACTACATCTTTCAGCAGCTGATTGGCAATTAAGATGTCCTCTACTTGAATACTGTGGGTTTCCATTTTTTTCACCTTCATAACTTATCATTTACCTCCGTTACTAATTCAACGTTTACTCATAATAACATGAAAAAATCTGAATGAACATAAGAAAGTTCTAAATTGTGTGTTTATTTTACGAATAATGAACATATTTAAAACAGTGCGAAAATGTAAGCGTTTGCTTCATGCGAAATTAATTAATAGTAAAGTTGCATCCGCATGAATTTGCTTATTTCATTAAAAAAGTGAATAATAACCTATTTTATAATATTTTTTGATCGCAGTGCTAAGATAAAAAAATTAGTCATTTTCCACAAATATGAAAAGTAGACGGTGTTTAATTCAGCTAAGGAGGGGAAAACTAATAAATGAAATGAAAACTCAATTACACCGGAAAGGAAGCGTTTAATCATGCAAAAATGGGACAGCAGACCGGACAAGCCTGATAATGCTCAATGGACAGTGTTTGTCATTACCCTGGTGATCATCGCTGCCGTAATGGTTTACAGTTTAATGTGGTAATCAGTAAAAAAATGGTATGTCACTATAGTGACGTGCCGTTTTTTATTTTCATTTTCTTATTCCGTTCATTCGTCGCGCTCTTTTGCATTCTATCATGAAATAACGGGTTTTATCAAAAAAGAGTGACAACTCTGACACCTCTGTTATATATTAATAACAAGAAAAGACACTGTATCAGTACAGAGGAACACTTACAAAATTGAATGGAGGAATGAGCAATGGAAAACAACCACAAACAAAGACAAATGGTGAAAAAGGTTTGCACGGAATGCGGGAATGAGTTTAAGGAAAAACAGGAATCAGTAATGTACGAATGTGAGCGCTGTGTAGGCCGGCATGAACAGTAAAATAAAATCCTATGCCTTTGGGGAGGCATAGGATTTTATTTTTGTTCATTAGAAAGAAATTCAGGCCATGAAACATGGAACGCGGAGTTTTTATGTTTTAGAAAAACAGAGAGTGGTATAGAATGATAAGGTGTATTTAGTCTGTGGAAAGGAGGATGCGTATATGGCGTACCTTGGGTTATTATTTATTGCAATTGCACTATTGATCGTCGCCATCTACCTCTCGATGTTACTGACCAAGTCTTCAAAATTATTACTGACTGTTACGGGAACAGTGAAAGAGGTAGAGGCGGAGCTGGACAAAAGCATTGAGCAATTATATGGAACCTTAAATGAAACCGAACAGCTGGCGACAGATGTTCAAGTGAAACTCACTGCGGCAGCGCCTTTATTTTCCACTATTGAAAATATTGGGCGTTCTAGTCAGTACTTGAGTGAGGAAGTAAACAAACGAACTAAGCAATTTGAAGAGGATGGTTCGCTCCCTGGGACAGAACCATTCATTACTGCGATTCAATATGGGGAATTTGGTTCCCAGCTATGGAATTCATGGAAACGCGGTAAAAAGAGTACGAAAAATACGTAAAGAGAAATGAGGTATGGGAATGGATCTCGTTGGAATTGGCGTCATACTTATCGGTATCGCCTTCATTATTTTAGCTATTTATTTTGCTAAGGTACTGCAGCAAGTCGGTAACATCCTGCACGATGTCGATGAGACAGTAGGAGCGCTGCCGAAACAGCTGGACGGAATCATGGATGAAACAGGGAATTTGATTAAAAACAGCAATGACTCATTGGCGGACATCAACACTAAAATTGAAAACCTGACACCGTTGTTCCAAGTACTCGGTGACCTTGGGCAATCCACGCATCAGCTGACATCTTCTTTGGTGGACATGTCTTCATCTGTTCAGCAAAAAGGAGAGCACACAGACACGTCTGAACAAAATAAAAAACTGGGCAGCATCTACGGCTCTGCTATGCTCGGCTATTATATTTTCAAGAAGCGCAAAGAGTCCGCAAGTGCAGCAAAGGAACGCACGAAGCAGAACGAGCCGACAAAAAAACTGCCGGCACCGGAAAACACAATGTTTTAACTAATGATAAAGACTGAAGACCAATCCGCGAGGGGTTGCGCTTCAGTCTTTTTATTTGAATCAGGGAAGGGGAACGTTATTGAACTCATTGCCGCTTGTAAGGCGCCATCATTCAGATAGCAAAAGGCGCTTTGGCTGCCGGCATTGCAGTAAGAGAAGCGAAACAGCTTTGTACCCACTGCGGCGCTTGCGGATGGCTTCCGCAATGAGCCAGACAGGAAGTGCGCCTGGCTGTCTCATCACTTCGCCTACCGCTTGTAAGGCGCCTCCGTTCGGTTAGGGGTAAAACAAAATATGACACGTCTTTTGCCAAAGCACACGCCAGTCGTCTACCAGTCACTGCACTTCATCTCTTTTAAAAGAGTACATGCATAGCTCCCACACAGCAGTGCAGGCACAACTGCGGGGTCGGCCGAAGTCATGAGACAACTGGCACGCACCTCGCCAGCTGGCTCATGACGAAAGGCAATCCCCCACGTGCCTGCGCGGGTCCTAAGAGCGGACACTCGCTAACTTCAATCCCCGACAACGAGTCGAGCTACGACACCAAAACCAGTGACAAAACGGCATTGAACTCACTGCGGCGCTGGCGGATGGCTTCCGCAATGAGCCAGACAGGAAGTGCGCCTGGCTGTCTCATTACTACGCCTACCGCTTGTAAGGCGCCTCCGTTCAGTTAGGGGGAAGCAGAATATGACACGTCTCTTGCCAAAGCACACGCCAGTCGTCTACCAGTCACTGCACTTCATCTCTTTTAAAAGAGTACATGCATAGCTCCCACACAGCAGTGCAGGCACAACTGCGGGGTCGGCCGAAGTCATGAGACAACTGGCACGCACCTCGCCAGCTGGCTCATGACGAAAGACAATCCCCCACGTGCCTGCGCGGGTCCTAAGAGCGGACAGATGCTAACTTCAACACCCGAAAATGAGTCGAGCAACGCCCCAACACCACTCCAAACAAAACTATCCCAAAAGAACCTTCACAAAGAAAAAGAGCTGTCCAAAAAGTCTCTGCAAGACTTCCTGAACAGCTCTTCCATTTACGGCCGCATCTTCTTAAGTTCCTTGCGCTGCTGCATCAAATAAAACACCAGCGTGACGATACCGTACAACCCTTTATACTCCTTCTCCTTAACAAACTCACTCGCATTCCCTGCACGATCCTTGAAGCGAACTGTCGTATCCAGCGCGGCAGTCGTCACTTCGCGTGAAGCCTCACCCACATCTCCGACAATCTGGAAGACCGGAGTTACTTCACCGATTTGCTTGTTTACATTACTGATCGTCTCATTCGTTGTGTGAAGAATCTGCTGTGTCTGACCCGTAACATCCGCTACCGTTGACGGCAGGGTATCGGTCGTCTTCTTGACACTTTCCAGCACCTCAGTCAATTTTCCAAGCGGCTTAATCAGCACGACCGCGACAATGATCAATGCGATGCCGATGAGCAAAACGCCTATTCCTAGTACCCAGTCCATCAATTTCACCTCTCCCCGTTTTTCTGCTTCATAGTGTAATACATTTTAGATGCCGCCTCGGACAATGCAGTCGTTTGCTGCATCAACTTGGCATATTTGCCGGGAGGCGCCGCCACCTGGTCAGCCATTTTCGATAATGAATGCTGAACATATTCGGTGGATTCGCGAAGTTCTTTCGCTGAAGCCGCCAATCCGTCAACCGATTGCAGCTTTGCATTCGCGTCATCCGCAATCTGGTTTGTTTGAGTCATGAGCTGATCGGCCTTATCTGTGATTCCGCCTACTCTCAGCTCCACACGTTTCATCGTGTCTTTAACTTCTGTCATTGCTTCTTTGACCGCCTTGGCTGTTTTAATAATAGCAATTGCGATAACTACTAAAGCCGCAACGGCGACTATGGCACTAATATACAAGAGCACCTTCAATCTAGTCACCTCCACATAAATAAGTGCATTTCGATTACAGCTGTTGAACGCCTGACTTCTGTAAACGTTCTATATCCTTGTCTTTCCACAAATGAAAGCAATCTAAACACCCGCATGCCAATTAACCGGGAATCTGGGGCTTCTCTATATTATATGTGAGAAAAGTACCCATTTCATGATATACTCCAATTACTAAACACCGAAGGGATGAGGCGAATGCATTGTCAAGGCTGTATCATCGGAACTATTGAATATGAAGTATCTTTTGTGAACTGTAAGCAACCTGCATTAATCCGCTCAGTCGAAGAACATCTCAAGCGATCAGACATGCTGGTGAAGCAGGAGGCAAAGACGTTTCACGTAAAAGAACAAGGGATAAAAGAATTATACGACTTTTGCGCCGATCATGCAGCAGAAATGGATTCTATTAAATTCCGCTTGGATCCAACCGATTGGCGGCCATTTTCGCAAGTCATGGAAGTAGTGGAAATGGAATGGATCGACCAGGTCATTAAAGACGAACAGCTGACAAGCCATTATCAGCCAATTGTTACACGTGATTTGGACATCTACGCCTATGAATTACTGGCACGTTTCTATCATCAGGACGGCCGTGTCATCTATCCGAATGAAATATTCACTGCCGCTAAAGAGCGCGGCAGATTATATGCACTTGATAGAGTATGCCGTATGACGGCGGTTCGTCATGCAAAAGATATTACGCAAAAAGCATTCATTAACTTCGTGCCGACTTCCATTTACTCGCCTGAATTTTGTTTGCGCTCCACTATTCATCTGACAAATAGGCTGGGTATTGATCCGCATCGTTTGATTTTCGAAGTTGTGGAATCAGAAAAAGTGGAAGATATGGATCATCTGAAGACAATCTTGAATTACTATCACTCCAGGGGATTCAAGTATGCACTTGATGATGTGGGGGAAGGATACAATACGATTGAATTAGTGTCATTCCTTCGTCCGAATTACATGAAGTTGGACATTAAATACGTGCAGGGTGTATGTTCTGATCCGCAAAAGCAGTTTGTCGCTGAACAGTTCTTGGAGAAGGCACTGGCTATCGGCGCTGTTCCGTTAGCGGAAGGCATTGAGGAAAAAGAGGACTTTGAATGGCTAAAGGCAAAAGGCTACGAACTGTTTCAAGGTTATTTATTCGGCAAACCTTCTGCTGTTCCACAGACGGAAATAGTGATATAAGACATTCGGCCGTTCAAGTTCAATTAGTTTACACTGGAATTGATTTAATGTTAAACTAGTTTCGATAAGGAAATGTTATATATGAAATTAGATAAAAAAATTGCACTCATCACAGGCGGCGGAATCGGATTGGGAATCGCAACGGCTTTCGTGAAAGAAGGTGCCACTGTCGCGGTGGTAGACTTGAATCAGCAGGCTGGCGGAGCGGCTATGGAAAAATTGCAGAAGATCTCCCCGCAATCTATTTTCATTCAAGCAGATTTATCTGATCACAAAGCACTGCCTTCAATTATCGAACAAGTTGTAACGAAGCTCGGAAAACTCGATGTTTTGGTGAACAACGCACATGCGCCCCGAATGAAATCAATTGAGGAAATAACACAGGAGGACCTGGACTTCTCATTCAACACAGGTTTCTATCCTACGCTGTACTTGATGCAGGCTGCACTTCCTCACCTGAAAGAATCGAAATGATCCGTCATCAACTTCGCATCGGGTGCTGGACTGAACGGCGACGTGAACCAAGGTTCTTATGCAGCAGCAAAAGAAGCGATCCGTGCAATTACACGAGTCGCAGCAAACGAGTGGGGACAATACGACATTAACTGTAACTTGATTTCCCCGATCGCTAAAACACCGGGCATCGAGCAGTGGGCACAGGAACATCCTGATATCTACCAGGCGATGCTTGCGAAAAATCCGCTTGGCCGTCTCGGCGACCCGGAAAAAGACATTGGCCGCACAGCGGTATTCTTGGCAAGTGAAGATGCATCATACATCTCGGGCCAGACTATCATGGTGGACGGCGGTTCTACTAAATTACGGTAAATTAAACAAAAGGCTGTCCCAGTGAACTGCACCTCAATTGTTAGACACAACTGACAATTGGAGGTGCAGTTCATAGCGGGACAGCCTTTTTTAGACGAAAGTGTCATTCAATTTTGTATAGATTTCCAGTAGATTACGCCGCTCGGCTTCCGATAAATGACTGAAAAACTCTGTTCGAACTTTGCGGCCATACCGTTGCGCCTCTTCTAAAATCTCCAAGCCCAAAGGTGTTATTTTCCAATATTTTGTTCGACGGTCTTCTTCATCGTTTCTCAGCGTTATATATCCGCTATTTATGAGCTTTGTCGACAAATGTGTCAGGGAAGCGGGAGTGAAGCCAAGTGTCTCTGCCAGGTCAGAAGGCCGCTGCTCTCCTTTCTTGTGCAGCTCCAGCAACACAAGAATATGGGAAATGCCAAGGGACAGTTCGGATTCCTGCTGGAAGCGGATAAGCATTTTATTCGTTACTTGATCCATTAAATGCACTAAATTGAAAACGGTTTGTTCATCATTCAACTAGAACGCCTCTTTCCCTTACGAAACTTTATGTTCATATACTATTCATCATACAACATTATATCTGAAATAGAACAATTTCTTTACAATATTTTTGCTTTTGAATCTTCTTTTTCATTTAAATTAAAGAGAATTTCATTTTCTTCTTTTTAATTGCAGAGTGATAGCGTATGATGAAGACAACGAATGAACTAGATGAGCCAAATTAGAAAGGTGGGCATAAGGTTTGATGAAAGTTAAAGATTCGTTGACGTTTCAGCTAGGCACCATTATAGCGGGCATATTAGTGGTGATGTTAGCGATTACTTCGATTGCTACATATAAAACGGCGTACGACAAATTATACGATGCAGCGGGAATTGAGGCGTATGGCTGTGCCAATATAACTACCGGACTCATTCGCCCTGATGATATGGACAAAGCATTGGCGGGGGATGCACAAACGCAGCAGGCTATCGGGAAGACGCTGAACTGGACAACTGCCCATAAGAATATATTTGAAACACAATATATTTTGGATCTTGACGGTAACCTGATTGCTCTCGATGATAACCTGAAAGCAAAAGGTTTTGCACCGGGAGATAAGTTCCATATGGATCAGGATGCTATTGATGACTTGCTCGCACACGATCATCCGACCTACTCGCAGCCTTATGAATACGGCGGGATGAAGAGATTGTCCGGTTACGCTCCAATCCATGAAGACCAGGATGCCAGTAAAGAAATCATCGCCGTAAGTGTCATTGATTTTGACGCAACAATCGTCAAAGACCGCACATGGGACGTTGTGCGTGACGGAATTTTGATCAGTATTATTCCTATGTTGCTTGCATCTGTCGGAACAGGATTTCTCATTCGCCGTAAAACGAAGCCGATTTCAAGCTTGATTGAACAGGCGAAGAAAATTGCGGACGGTGATTTGGCTGTACAGACGACAGAAGTTACTTCACAGGATGAAGTGGGTGATCTGGCTCGTACATTGAACCAGATGACAGTGAATTTGCAGGAGATGATCGCTACGATGAATACGACATCGCAGCATTTATCCGAAAATGCCGGCGAAACATCTGCTTCACTTTCAGAAATGCGGGAAGCGGTTTCCATGGTAGCGAATAATATCGAGGAAGTCGCAACAGCTGTCACAGACGGTACGACAACTGCGGAACATGCGGCAGGCATTTTATCGGGTCTTGCAGGCGGACTTCGCAATACGAAAGAAAACGCCGATTCTATGCTGGTCAATTCCAATGAAACGATGAAAATTGCATTGGAAGGCGCTAAACGCGCGGATGAAATCAGCCGCGATATGGAATTAATCCGAACGGGTTCACAAGAAGTGGGTGATACCATTCAAAATCTTGTCGAGTCCACTACGAAAATTCAGAACATCACCGGTTCCATCGCAGGTATTGCGGCACAGACAAACTTGCTGGCACTCAATGCTTCCATCGAAGCAGCACGTGCAGGAGAACATGGTAAAGGATTTGCGGTCGTTGCGGAAGAAGTGCGTAACCTTGCAGAACAGTCAAATCAAGAAGTTCTGGAAGTGGAGAAACTGGTGCAGGATATATCCGAACGCATCCAGCAAGTCATTACGTCCACAACAGAAAATACGAAACACATCACGAAAGGTACAGAAACCGTTCAGCTTACTTCTCAGTCATTAAGCAATATTTCTATTGCGGTTGGAGAGACTGTCAAGGAAATTAAGAACATCTCCAACTTGATGACATCTGAAGCAAATAAATCAACAGAAGCTGTTCAGCTGATTGAGCATTTGACACATGCTGTGCAGAATATCGAAGACATGACGAATAATATCGCCGCTGCCGCTGAGCAAACGACAGCGAGCATTGAAGAAATCTCCGATCGTTCAGTTCAGACCAATCAAATGGCGCATAAACTGGAGCAATACGTCGGTTCATTCAAATTACCAAAGTAAACAGTTGGCCATCGCTATAGAAGCGATGGCTTTTTTTACCATTGATTTACGAACCTGTGTTCTTTATAATAAAAACGTACATATGTTTGCTGAAAGGGGAATACGATATGGAAAGGAATCGCGACAGAGGGAAAATTAAATGGACATCGCTGATGTTACCAGAACATCTTGAGCGGCTTCGTGACTGGCAAAGGGAGGACGAGTATATAGCTCGTGCCGACTTGACGGACTGGGAGCTGCAGATGATACAGGAGACGCTCGACACGGCTTGCAAGAGACGCTGTGAGACATGGATGAAGACATGGCACGACGGGGAAGTACGCTTCCATCAAGGGGTAATTGAAGCGCTTGACCTGCAGACATGGACCATCGTCCTGCGTGATCCGTTCGGCACGGAAAAGATTCATGCGGCAGATGTAATTGATGTGCAGCTGGCAAAAGAAGCGGATGGTTCTTAAAAAAATAAAAGCCGTCTGCGGAGGCAGACAGCTCAGTCCCTGAAAAATGCTTTTTCTACGTTGTACTTTGCACGCTGTGTGTTGATCACATACGTTTCGTAGATTTCGCGTTCCATTGGATCATCGATGATAACAGCGGAAATTTTCGCCACTTCTTCACGGTGATTGCGCAGTGGAGACACTTGGTCATCAAAATGCTTTTTCAGACGCGGACGCAATTTTCTTGCTTTCCCTACGAATAACAATTCATCGCTATGGTTGAAGAACAGCAAAAGACCGCCTTTATCACGAGGGATCTCATGAAAATCGATGAAGCCGTAAATTGGCTTGATCGGCGCTTCTTCCGATGTAATTTCTTGCTTTCTGCGAACGATTGTTACGTCAGGTTCCGGCAGTGTAATACTAATCATTTTACTTCACATCCTCATATCATTAAGTGTTTATCCTATCATACGGCAGGAAAAAAAGCGAGAAACTTTCTGTCTGTCTGCTGCATATAGTAGACAAAAGTCTCAGAAAGGATGAAACAATGAAAAATCCCGCCGTTATCCAGACGCACCACGTATCGAACAGCAAACCAAAAATAGATATTTATTATCCGGTCATTACCTGGCTGGAAAATAAGAAAGTTCAGAAACAGCTGAATGAGGAACTGTTCAAAGAAATGAATAAATTGCTGGTGGAGGAAAATTATTATGAACCAGGTCTCGTGGAATTATTCGCGTCGTATGAGATCAAAAATAATCAGCGGGACATTTTAAGCATCAATCTTATCGTTTATTCATTTACGGGCGGAGCGCATGGCATGACTGTCGTCAAATCACTGACGTTTGACACGCGCACCGGCAGAAAATATAGCTTGCAGGACATGTTTAAACCTGGCAGTCCATATGTACAGCGTATTTCAGAATATATACGGCGCCATATCCAGCAATGGAAGACGCCCGTGCTTGAGCCATTCACTAAAATTCGGCCTGATCAGGACTTCTATATTGCAGATACTTCACTCGTCGTCTATTTTCAATTATACGAAATTGCTCCTTATGTTGAAGGCTTCCCTTATTTCCCGATGCCGCTATTGAATTTGGAGGAATTGATTAAACCGAACAGCCCAGCAGACCGCATGCTGCCTTTCACGGGAAGTTAAGGATAAACAAATCACGAAATGTATAGGCTTACAAGACGAAATAGTGTTATAATTTCGATATACGAATTATACAAATGAGGTGGAAACTTATGCTGAGGAATTTCTTCATCGGGCTATCGGAAAATCAATTGCTGAATCAAGCTGCCCAAAAATACGGCTTTCAATTAGGAGCCCAGCAAGTTGTGGCAGGTACCAACATCGAGGAAATGATTGACAGTGTCAAAGAGCTCAATCAGGCAGGCATCTCCTGTACGATTGATAATTTGGGGGAATTTGTCTACGAAAAAAGCGAGGCCATTCAAGCGAAAGAAGAAATTCTGGCAGTAGTGGACGCGATTCGTGAACATCAGGCGGACGCACACCTTTCCATCAAACCTTCGCAGCTTGGTCTCGATATTGATTATGAATTTTGTAAGCAGCAAGTTGAAGAGATTGTCAACTATGCGAGTAAAGACAATATTTTTGTCAATATGGATATGGAGAACCATACACGGCTTGAACCGACATTCCGACTGTTGGACGAACTGAAGGAACAGGGCTGCACCAACGTCGGAACGGTCATTCAGGCGTATTTTCACCGCGCGATGGACTATACGAAAAAATACGGCGACACGCGGATCCGATTAGTAAAGGGTGCGTATAAAGAGTCACCGGATGTGGCATATCAGGACAAACAGGATATCGACGAAAACTATATCAAAATCATTGAAGAGCATCTGCTCCACGGGGCGTTCACTTCTATCGCGACACATGATCACCGCATCATCGAACATGTGAAGGGTTTTGTGGAGAAGCACGATATTCCGCGTGAGCAGTTCGAGTTCCAAATGCTGTACGGCTTCCGCAAAGATTTGCAGCTGCAGCTTGCGAAAGAAGGCTATCGCTTCTGTACATACGTGCCGTTTGGAGAGGACTGGTACGGGTATTTTATGCGAAGGCTGGCAGAGCGTCCGCAGAATATGAATCTGATGGTGAAGCAAGTGTTTACTAAGCGGACCAATACAGTGCTCGGACTCGTTGCTGGTGCTTTTGTGCTCGGACGTTTGAGCAAGCGCGGAAATGGAGATAAAAAAGACGGCGGCTGGGTCAGATACCGCTGAATTTGCTAGATAAACAAAGGGTTACATTGACCGGCGTACCAGGTCCGCTGCGCCGCCATGGGAACGCAGCGGGCTGACGGCAGGTCAAGCTCCATTTAGTCAGATCGGCGGCCATACTGATTCATCAGAAGTCGCCCTTACTTTTCACAATCTGCTACACTGCCATTCCAGCAGTGTTTTTTTGTACTTGCTTTACATAAAAGATGGGAAATAGTAGTGTTATATATAGTAGAAGAAATTTTCACATTATATTTCCTGCATCACGCGCACTGTATCTTCTAAAGTGCGGAATACAGTGCGCGTGATGCGGAGGATAGCGTGAAATCCGTGATATGTAAATAATAGGAAATCTATGAAATTGAGCCAGACAAGCAGTATCAGATGATTGAGCTGTTTAAAAACAGGAATATCGCGATAGATACTACTGTGTTTTCTTTAGCAGATCAAATAAATTGAAATGAGGACTGTCATGAATATTACTGCAGCGAAAATTACCGACGCACCTGTCATCCATGACGTGATGATCCGGGCATTCCGTCAATACGAACATGCAGTGCCCCCAACAAGTGCATTGAAAGAAACCGTAGAGAGCATAACGGCAGCGATGGAAGGCGGGGAACAGGCACTGATTGGCTATATCGATGAGGAGCCGGTTGCAATGATCCGTTTCCGCCTGGAGGAGGATAGCCTTTATTTTTTCAGATTCTCTGTTGTTCCTGAAAAGCAAGGACAAGGAATCGCTAAAAAGATTTTGCAGTTTATAGAGGACTACGCGAAGCAGCAGGAGAAGAAGATATTAACATGCAAAGTCCGGGCAGATGTGGCGAAGAATATCAGCTTGTACCAATCGGTCGGTTTCCATGCCTACGACCAAGCCGTGTTACATAGGGCAGACGGTACATCGATGGCCGTAGTTTTGATGAAGAAATCGCTTACCTGAGCCATGATGTGCAGTTCAAGCAGGAAAACGAAAAGAAATACCGAATTTTGCACTGAGAACGATTAGTGTTCGTCTGCTGTCATACGTAACCGGTGCCGGCAGTCAGTTCTTGAAGCAACGCTAAGTCCAAAGACATTCAAGAATTAGGTATCGCCGGTGCATTGCTGTTGCCGTCTGATCTGCTTCCAAAAGCGGAACAGTCTGGCTGAATTATGAAAGGAGGAGTCACTGATGCACAATACGAATATGTTTTTTTCACTGATGCCTGTTTTGAGTCTGGTGATTTACCTGATACCTCTGATATTCATTGTCTGGTTTGCAATCAGTTTTCTTGCTGTACAAAAGCGGAGGAATGAAATATTGCAAACGATTGCGGACAGGTTGAATAAGTGAAGAAATTCAGAATTTTATTTGAATGAAGGAGAGTCATATTGAGTAAAAATAAAACTGCACTTATCAGCTCAGCTGTTCTTCTGATTATCTGCATGTATTTATTTTTCCCTTATCCTATGTACATTTTACATTGATCGAAGATAAGAAAGAACGGATTTTTTGATAATAAAACTGACAGCGGAACACATTCAGCGAAGGGGTATTGAATGAAATAGGTAAGGAGAGGATTTCATGCTTCGGAAACTATTTTATATTACGTTTTTGGCAATTATTCTGGCGGGATGTCAAACAGCTGGTAAAAGCAGCACATCCAATACACCCGCAGAAGCCCTTAAAGAACTTCATGCAGAAGAAGGTTACGCAGATGTAGAGAAAATATACCGTACATTGGAAGTCGACAATGACCGTGTCATTACCGTATACAAAGGCGTTATGGACAACACGGAAGAAATCTTCATTGCGAATGTGAAGCGAACAAACGAGGATGCCTGGGAAGTAACGGATGCGATCGGAATTGGCATGCCATCTGAAGATGTGATTGGCGAGAGCACTTCCACCGCGGCGTTTGAAGCAGGATTTACCAAGAGGAATAATGCATCCAGTCCAAACACAAAGCTCGTACAAATTCAGGATAAAAAATTTAAGGTGTGGGTGAAAGTAATCGAGTAAATGTTAAGACCGCTGCCGCAGCGGTCTTTTTTCATTGTCTGCCTACTAAAATCACAAAATACACCGCCATCGCAAGTAAACCGAGCGGCACACCGACACGCGCCCATTCACCGCTTCGGATATTGAGCTTGCCTGCCGCGATGATATTCGGGATATTCCCGGGAATTAGCATCCCGCCGCTGATCAGCAATCCAAGCAGCAGCGCTTGAATGGTGGGCTCATCCATCGAGGGACTGATTTCCGCCGCGGCAAGCGTCGCATTGTCCAGTACAGCTGAGATCATATTAATCCAGTACAATGTCAGCGGATGGAGATCGAGCAAATACAGGCTAATCAGCGGTTCGAACCCTGCACCGAGAAGTGTCAAGGCGAAGACAAAGACATAGACTTTCACGCCGCGCACGAAGATGCTTATGTACGATTCTGCCGCTTGTCCGGATGAACGCGGAAGCGAGCGGCTGCGCGGACGAATGAGGAAAATAGCGAGAAGGCCGAACACGAAAACACCCGCGGCGATATCAGAGCCCAGTAAATTCATCAGATAATAAAAGTCTTCACCGAGTTTATTCGTCGCAATCGTAGAAAGCGGCTCTCCGATTGGCGTCAGCACAGCTCCCATCCCGATTGCGTAACACGCCAATACGACAAAACGAATTTCTGATTGCCGGTCCATCTGCAGAACGGAAACAATCGCAACAAGCACAAGTGCCGCAATAATTGCAGTGATGATGCTGGAGATCAATCCGAGAACTATAATAATCAGCGCAAGAAACAGACGGAACGGAATGATGCGGCTTCCCGACAGCACTGCTTTTTCAAATGGCATGCGCAGCCAGCGAAATATAATTCCTGCGCCGACAACTGCAAGTGTAATGTGCAAAGGGTCATGCAATGCCTGCAACCACAGCTCTGAATTCAGCAGACCGCTGACAAATGCCGCAGCACACCCCATAACAAATAAAAATATCTCCAGATTACGTTCGATGCGCGGCACCGTAAACGGCAGCAATAACACCAACCCTAAAATAATGAGCAGTCCAGTAACCATACGACACTCCTTTCGGTAATGTTTCTTCTACACTGTATGCAAAGGGCCGATTCATCTTGCATATAGTGTGAATAGAATAGAAAAAAGAGGAGGGACACGCAGTGGATGTAACGGATATTGTACTGATCCCAGTAATTATTGGGTTAATTGAGGTGCTGAAAGTTTATGGACTGCCTAAAAAGCTGATGCCGATCTTTGCGCTGCTATTCGGTATCGGAGGCGGAATCTTCTATTTGTTTCCGCACGACTGGAAGTCCGGGGTGCTCAGCGGAATCATTATGGGGCTGTCGGCCAGCGGGTTGTATTCGGGCGGAAAAACGATTGTCAAAAAACCTCCATGTGATGAGAAGGATGATGAAGCGCAGTGAGTGCTGCAGGGTCCCCCTTTCTGCTTCAGAGCGGGGGTATTTGTGTAAAGGAGAATCGTATGTATTCCGCGCGTTGCTGAGTATTTGTTACATGGAGTATGTCGGTTCTTTGCTTTGTATTATTCTATCTAATTATCTATGAAATCGACGAAATGCGGGCGAAACGAATCGCTGCTTCATTATCAATGAAAGTACTACTTACCTGTGATTTCGGTTACATATAAGCTCGCATGCAGAATCATTCATTCCCCAGGAAATGAATATAGCGCCAAAGGAAATGCCTTTTGCAGCAGCTGTTCAATGAGGTGCAAAACCAAATCGACCACTTCTTTTATACGGCATAAGACACCAGGCAGACCGACATAACAGCGGCTGTCTTGTATCTTTGTTATAATATTAAGGAATAAAATAACTGCAATGCTGGGATTGGATAAGTATTGAGACGGTTTCTGTATAAAATGCAGTACGGGGGGAATGCCTATGAAGCAAATAACTGCACTTCTGTCTTTTTTATTGTTGGCAATTTTATTTATAAGCGGGTGTAATACAAGAAGTGCGGATGAAGATGTATTTATATTTAAAGGATCATACGTCGGAGACAACAGTGCGGTGGGGAACATTGTAAACCACCTGAGGTTTGCGGGCCATTTCAAAGAATTTGAACTTAAGACAAAAGAAGAACCGTATGGCATTGTATTGAATTATGATGAAGCGGAAACAGAACAACACAATAAAGAGACGGCTATTTATAACGCCACATTTTTATTTGCGCTGATTCAGAATGCTGACTGGATCATCTGTAACTTTGATGGTGAAGAGTACAAAATAACAAAAGAAGATCTGCAAAGCTGGTACGGAGAAGATTTCAGCGCATTTGAAAGTGAAGACGAACTAAAAACATTCATACAAAAACATTTGGATGATAAAGATAAATTGAACCAGATATTCGTTTAATGTGCGCCGCTATTACAGAAGAATGCGTCGGATACACGGTCAAAGGGAGATTAGACGAAGCAATTTAGAGGAGAAAGGAAAGTTGAATATGAAGAGTGCAACACCATTTTTAATGTTTCAGGACGGTACAGCAGAAGAATTTATGAACGTTTACACATCGCTTATAGAGGATTCAGAAATTAAACATATTACAAAATACGGAGCTGAAGGTCCCGGAGAAGAAGGTACAGTTATGCAGGCTGTATTTACGTTAAAAGGACAGGAATTCATGTGTATAGACAGTCATGTGAAACATGAGTTTACTTTTACTCCGTCATTTTCCATCTACCTTACCTGTGACACCGAAGAAGAAATAGACAGGCTTTATAATAAAATGATGGAAAACGGCACAGCGCTTATGCCTATAAATAACTATGGATTCAGTAAAAAATTTGGATGGCTGAATGATCATTTCGGTGTATCCTGGCAGTTGAATTTGCCTGAGTGACTAGGTGGCATTATCTGATCAGATCCAGACATATCATAATCACGCAAGACAATAACGACATCAGATATCAGGCATAGGACCTACCCTCACTGTAAGGAATATATTCTGCAGCTATAGCGACAGCTGGGCGTAAAATAGGCCGTTTAATAAAAGAAGACCGTCAAAGTGATGGTCTTCTTTTATTGTCCGAATCATTCAAAAAATTTTACGGTATAATTTGAAATATATACTTCAATTAATATTTTCTTACTATTTAGTATCAATAAAAATAATATCTGGTACTATAATAGGTATTATTATAATATTTTAACTAGTTGAAAGTGAGTATTTAGACTGAATGTGAGAGGAAGCTGTGAATGGAAAATGTAGATAAAGATACATTTTATAACTCCATGTTTGAGAATAATCCTGATATTGTACTTTATTTAAATAGTGATAATCTAATAGATCATGCAAATAAGAATTTGGAAATACTGATCGGTTATTCAGTTGAAGAAGTTTTGAACACACCGCTAACCGGCTATTTCCTGACTGACGAACGGATAAATTATCAGGAAAACCTCACAAAAGTTCTTGACGGAAAAACAAAGAGCATGGAATCTTTTCTAGTTCATAGAAACGGAAAGAGTATAC
Organism: Sporosarcina sp. P37; assembly: GCF_002109365.1. Lineage (NCBI taxonomy): Bacteria > Bacillati > Bacillota > Bacilli > Caryophanales > Caryophanaceae > Sporosarcina > Sporosarcina sp. P37. The sequence continues at coordinate 286,423 of NZ_CP015349.1, read as the reverse complement.
CGATTCATATTACCCTTATTCCCGCGATTATAGAGGGAAATGTAACCGGTGTGTTTGGAATTGTGAAAGATCAAGCGGAAGCCAGGAAAATTGAAAATCAATTGCTGGAGTCCGAGGAGAAATTCAGGGGTATTGTGGAAGAAGCTTTGGCAGGTGTGTTTATTTTACTGGATGGGAATCTCTTGTACGGTAATCCATACTATCATCAGCTTCTCGGAACTAAGTATCCTGACACCGGTTTCAGTGTGTTCCATTATGTTCATCCTGAAGATCTAAGTGAACTGCAATCTGACTTCGATTGGCTGCAAGGTAAAGAGGAAGGTCTGACACATTATACTCGCGTTTTGCGTGAGAATGGATCTGTCATAAAAGTCGAATTACATTCCAAAATGATCCATATAGACAAGGGACCGATCATTTTAGGTACAGCCATTGATATTACCGAGAGAGAAAAATCTTGGGAGCAAATTAATTATCTTGCCTACTATGACCAATTAACTGAACTGCCAAATCGAAAATCTTTTGAAGAAAACCTAGAAAAAGAATTACTGATAGCCGAAACGTTGGATCAAAGACTGGCTATTGTGTATCTGGATTTGGACCGATTTAAATATACAAATAATACACTTGGCCATCGTGTCGGAGATGAGTTACTGAAAGCAATTGCCAAACGCTTAACGGCAGTACTTGGGGATGAACACCAACTGTACAGGATGAGCGGTGACGAGTTTGCAATCATTTCTCCCGACTGCAAAACCAGCAATAGAGTAATTGAAACAGTAAACCAAATTATCAGTTCAATGGAAGAAGAATTTACCATAGACCCATACCGGCTTTTTATGACGGCGAGCTTCGGGATCAGTATGTTTCCGACTGATGGGAAGGATTCAATCTCTCTCATGAAAAATGCGGATATAGCCTTGCACCACGCAGAGCGGAAGGGGAAAAGCACCTTTAAAATATATTCTTCTACTATGGATATCAGGAAATTCAGAGCCTTTAAGTTAGGGGCAGACATTCGGCAAGCGCTTGAAGAGAATCAGCTGGAATATTACTTTCAGCCAAAGGTCAGTACAAAAAATTACGAAATTGTCGGCGCTGAAGCGTTAATTAGATGGAATCACCCGGAATGGGGAATTCTGTCTCCAGACGAATTCATCCCGATCATAGAAGAACAAGGATTGACAGCTGAAGTAGGCCGTGAAATGAATAAGAGGGCAGCTCAACAAATGAAGAAGTGGCAAGAAATGGGTTTGCCGTCCATTCCTCTTTCAGTGAACTTATCGGCAAAACAATTTATGGATAAAAGTCTTGTTGAGGACTTCCAGGAGATTTTGACGGATGCCCAGCTTGGATCTGAATTTATCGAAATAGAAATTGTTGAGACTTCGATGTTAGAAAATGAGAAGATTGTGCTGTCAACTTTAAGTGACTTGATCAGCACAGGAGTAACTATCTCCTTGGATGATTTCGGGACAGGTTATTCCTCACTGTCTTCTTTAACCAAGTTTAATAAATACATCCATACATTGAAAATTGACCGTTCTTTTGTAGCTGACTTAAGCACCGATGATGAAAATGAAACGAATCTTATTACTCAGGCTATAATTACACTTGCCGAAAGCCTGAACATGAGCGTTGTAGCGGAAGGCGTAGAAACATATGAGCAATATCATATTCTAAAACAAATGGGATGTAAGATTATTCAGGGCTATTTATTCTCAAAGCCTGTACCCGCTGATGAATTTGAAGAATTATTAAGGATGAAGACTATTAATATACCAAATGAGCATACATCAGAAAATGAAGTGTTCGAAGAAAAAAGAAAATTTTTCCGGGTTCCTCTTCATTACCCGCTAAGCGGTTCAATGACTCTCACACGCATCAATGGCCGTGCGGTGGATGTAGGCAAAACAGCAGTATTAATCGAAAATATCGGAATGGGCGGCCTTCGCTTTTTAACGGATTTAAAGCTCACAGTAAATCCCAATATCATTCTGAAATTTGAGACGTATATATTCGGAGAAACAATTACGCTGCTTGGCTCAATTGTATGGATGAATGAAATTAAACCGGATATTTATCAATATGGTTTGGAATTCACCATTAATGAAAGTGAACGGGCAATGATTACCCTTGTTTTACACAAATTGGCTATAGAACTTCGAAGGAATTCTTTAGTCCCTGACTGTAGTTTTGAAACCGGGAATCGTTATACTTTTATTAAAAAATTACGCGGCTGATTAATTGTGTCATACTTTTTTAAGCGAGTTCAGTCATGATAGGTGCGGATCACCATTAAGCGGACGCGCAGTTGTCTGCAGCAGGTAACAAGGTTCCCGGACAGGTTCAGCAGCTGCAAAAAGACAGCGCTGCGACAAGACGATTTTAATCAGATGAATAAAGTGAGGTTTTATGGATGTTTAAGGTGGCTGTCATTTTCATTTTAGCTGGCTTAGCTGAAATTGGCGGAGGTTATCTTATTTGGCAATGGCTGAGGGAGGGGAAATCCGCTGTTTTAGGACTGTTAGGGGGAATCGCCTTAATTTTATACGGTGTAATCGTCACCTTCCAAATGTTCCCGTCATTTGGAAGGGTGTACGCTGCCTACGGAGGGGTTTTTGTTTTTCTGTCCGTATTATGGGGATGGGGTATTGATAAAAAAACGCCAGATGTGTACGACTTTCTAGGTGCAGCAATCTGTCTGATCGGTGTTTCAGTAATCCTATTTGCGCCGCGCCAATAAGATCGCTGATTGGTGTGAAAAGCATCTGCCCGAAACGGCGCTCGACGGAGTACGATTAAGATTCAGAGAGCAGTTAAAGAAATTATCAAACGGCAGAGTCTTAACTGAATGAACTGCAAATTAAAAAAATGGTCCCGTATATACATAAAATGCATAAACAAGCAAAGACCTGACTGACGGTTTTTCGCTTGTTTATGCATTTTTTCATTAACTATTTTTTGTAAGAAAATTCACGCTTAACGGAAGAGTTTTATCATTTTATAAGCAGTACTTCAACGAATAATAGTACGTGTTTTTATGTTATACTGACAAACAAACTAAGCAGTTTGGAGAGGGACGTATCATGATACGATTTGATAATGATTATACAGAAGGAGCACATGAACGCATTTTACAACGATTGATCGAGACGAACGAAGAACAGACGGCCGGATATGGAACAGATGAACACTGCGAAGTTGCCCGTGAATATATCCGCAGAGAGTGCGGAGCTGAAGATGCAGATATACATTTCCTAGTAGGCGGGACTCAAACGAACACTACGATTATCGCGTCAATATTGCGTCCCCATCAAGGCGCAATATCTGCAGTCAGCGGACATATCGCATCGCATGAAACGGGAGCCATTGAAGCTGCGGGACATAAAGTGCTGACTTTGCCGAGTGAAGACGGTAAAATTAGTGCGGCGCAAGTGAAAGATTTATATGACGCGCATTTTACTGATGATTCCCAAGTGCATATGGTGCAGCCAGGTTTAGTTTACATTTCTAACCCTACTGAATTTGGTACCACGTATAATAAAGCTGAATTAGAAGCCTTACGTGACGTTTGCAGGGAATGTAAGCTGCCGTTAATCATGGACGGCGCCAGACTGGGCTACGGGTTAGCTTCTGCCGATAATAATCTGACGTTAGCGGACTATGCCAGATTATGTGATGTGTTTTATATTGGCGGTACGAAAATAGGTGCCATGTTTGGTGAGGCAGTCGTGATCATAAACGAATCATTAAAGAAAGATTTTCGATACTTTATCAAACAGCGCGGCGGTTTGCTGGCTAAAGGCAGATTATTAGGGATACAATTTGAAACCCTATTTGAAGATGGTTTGTATTACGAAGTTTCAAAACACGCTGTGGAAATGGCTTCGATTATTCGGGAGGCATTTATTGAGAATGGATTTACATTGCGTTATGATTCTCCGACAAATCAACAATTCCCGATTTTACCTGATTATGTCGTGACAGAATTAAGTAAAAAGTATTCCTTCACCCATTGGGAAAAATTTGACGCGACCCACAGTACGATTAGAATCTGTACTAGCTGGGCTACAAAAAGAGAGCATGTAGACATGCTGATAAATGATTTACATCATATATGCGTTACTTCATCATAACGCCAATATACAATGAAAAAATATCTGTGTAAGAACAATTACATGTTCTTCACAGGTGTTTTTTATTATATGTTCATATATGAAACATCTTCCGTTTAAGAACAGCAAACGTCATGGATATGATCTGGAGAATAAAACATCTGATGCTTAAGGACATGAAGAATTGAGCATATGTTGAAACGATTTCCAATCTCGCACGTATATGTAGCAAGGAATAAAATCTTGAATGCGGAAAAGAGTGTTGTTTATGTGGAATTTGCTGATATTTTCATTACTTGCGGGTGTTGTCGCCAGTGTTATTCTGGTTCCAATCCTTTCTGTAACTGCAAAAAAAGAATCCTTGTCTTTTAACCGCTGGACTGCTTTGGTGATGATCACAGCGATTAGCACAATTGGTGTCTTTATCTTTTATTACGTAACGAATCTAGATCGTAATTGGACCTCACTTTGGGCATTGCTGCTCGTTGCCGCAATTGCAGGCGCAGTTGTTTCGACAGGTATCGAACGCAAAGTGAAAATGATCGTATCGCTGGCCGCACTGATGATTGGTGCATATGTGTTAAGTGCACCGCTATTCAACGCGAATAAAAAGTATGACATAGTGGAAATGTCCCAAAAAGTAGAGATTACTGCATTTGACGAAACGAAAACACCGGCCAGTGTACCTCCGAAATTTGCGCGAAATAAAATGAAAAAGGCTTTTGGTCAGGTGCCCAATACGAGCTATTATGAGCTGGGTCATTTACAGATTCAAAGAGTAAATAATCAATTTGTGTATATTGCCCCTGTTGAATTTTCAGGTTTTTTTAAATGGTTTAATGGAAAAACGACACCGGGTTATTTTACGATGAGCGCAACAGATTCAGCGGATAATCCGAAATTTATCCAATCGGAAATGGCCTACACACCATCATCTTTTTTCCATAAAAAAGTGGACCGTAAAATGCGGATGGAAATGCCGGATTTAATATTTTATGGAGACGTACAATTGGAAGTCGATGATGAAGGAAAGCCGCATTATATTCGCACATACGGTGAATTCATATCTGCGCGGAACGGGTTCAATGCTAAAGGAATTGTGATGCTGGATCCTGAAACGGGTGCAACGAAAAAGTTTGCGCTGCAGGATATTCCTGAATTTATTAATGGAGCGGTTTCCCCTGAAGCAGTAAGCCTTCAAAATAGTTATTTTGGAAATTATATTCATGGTTTCTGGAATTCACTAGTCGGGAAAAAAGATGTGAAGATTCCTTCAGATGAAGGTACGGAAGCAAATGTCAGCCCTATTTTTGATGCGGATGGACATATGTATTACTTCACTGATTTCACTAGCCCCAAAGAAGGCGTTGATTCAATGCTTGGCTATTCATTAACAGATGGGCGGACTGGGAAAGCAACGTATTATACGGGAAATCTGGAAGAATCATATATGGATTCCCAAGGGGCTCTTCAGATCATTGAAAAGAAGTTTATAGAAAAGAAATGGAGCGGAGAAATGCCGGTTCTGTACAACTTTTATGGTGAAGCCAGCTGGTTAACGCCGGTACTTGATTCGAATGGATTTCTGCAAAACTACTTCATCGTATCCGCTGCAAATCCTGAGATCTCTGTATTTGCAAATTCACCGAATGAAGCGTTGAAATTGTATAAAACGGCACTTCAACGGGGCGGCAGTACAGTTGATGGAAGTTCCGGTGCAGAAGAAGCGAAGGCAAATATTACAGTTACACGCGTATTCAAAGAACGGGTCGGTGATTTCACGCTAGTCTCTATCCTGGCAGAAGATGGCCGCAATTTCCTGGTATCATCAGAACTAGAGCCGCTGTCAATTTATATTGAAGCAGGCGATCAGCTGTCTATAACGTATTTAGAAACGGGAGAACTGTTCCTGCCTGTAAAAATAGTAAAAAATAATAGTATGAAATAAGTAAAATAACCTGGCATCGCATTTGCGTTGTCAGGTTATTTTTATGAAGGTATATGTTTACACTTTGAGTCCTGCAATTTCCTCATCAGTTAAATAGCGCCAGTGACTGCGCTCCAGCGAACCAAGTTGAATGTTTTTGATCCGGACTCTTTGCAGGCGCGTGACGGTATATTGATATCGTCTGCACATTCTGCGGATTTGCCGGTTCAATCCTTGTGAAAGCGTCATACGGAATGAGTATTCATCCAGCTGAATGACACGGCAAGGATTGGTTCTCGTATAGTCTTTCTTTTTCGGGTTATAAATATCTACGCCGCTTGATAAATTTGTAATAAATTCATCTGTGATGATTCTGTCGACAGTTACGATATACTCTTTTTCCTGATTGTTTTCCACTCTCATTAATGCGTTTACAATACTTCCGTCATTTGTTAATAAAATGAGGCCTTCTGTTTCTTTATCCAGACGCCCTACTGGAAAGATGCGTTCCGGATAGGATACAAAGTCTAAAATATTATCCGAAACAGCAGGAGATGCTGTACAAATAATTCCACGCGGTTTATTCAGCATAATATAAACTGTTTCAACAGTATGTGTGATTCTATGACCGTCAACTTCGACCTGGTCATCATCTTGAACAAAATAAACATGAGACGCAACTATTCCGTTTACCAGAACTTTTTCAGCAGTAATATACCGCTCTGCCTGTCTTCTGGAACAGAATCTTGAAGAACTAATGTATTGATTCAACCTCAATATTTCCGCCCCTTGTCTGTCTGCCGCTTCATTTTCTTTAATTATAGCACGAGTACCTATACGCAATATGCATCCATTTGAATTCAGCCGCTGTATGAAATCTGCTTGTCCTTGATTTCTTATGGAATTATTCATAACGACGACATGAATCCCGAAAATGTTTGGTATAATCATAAGAAGGAAGTATGTGGAAGATAAAAGGTATGATTTAACTGGGCTTGACTTTTAAGATGATAACAAGTGAGGGCAGTTTACCGAAAGGCCTCAGAAAGCAAAAGTTCAAGTCGATTAAAAACTGATCGATCAGCAAATAAAAAATTCTCCTCAACATAAAGTTTGAGGAGAATAAATTCTTCAGGTAATTTTATTATTGTTTTAAGAAATCTATTTCTATTTCATTTCTTCGCGGTTCACGTTTGAATAAATACTTGCCATTCCTGACGGACATTAGTACTTCCGATCGCTCGCGAATTGCTTCATACGCGTCTTGTGCATCCAGCACGATAAAATTAGCCGGTTTTCCTGCTTCAATACCATACTCATCAGTAACCCTCATAATATTTGCGCCGTGATAAGTGATAAGATTGAACGCCTTATTAATTTCATCAATATGTGTATAATGTGCTAAATGAATTCCATTGTCTAAAATATTCATCATATTTCCATTGCCTAACGGATACCAGTAATCAGCAATTGAATCTTGAGCAAATGCGACGTTATTTCCGTTTTCCAACAACTCTTTTACCCTGGTTAAGCCGCGGCGTTTAGGATAACTGTCGCCGCGTCCTTGCAGATGTGCATTTTCAGTTGGGCAAGAAATAAAGTTAATCTGTGATTCTTTAAATAACCCCAACATTTTATTGGCATAACTGTTATCTACTGAACCGAAGCTGCATGTATGACTGGCTGTTGTATATTTCCCATAATTCTTCTCCATAACGAGCGCATTGAGCACTTCCAAAAATCGGCTATTAGGGTCATCATTCTCGTCGCAGTGAATATCGATCATCACATTATTTTTTATTGCCATATCAACAATTCTTTTCAATGATTCAACACCATGTTCATATGAAATTTCAAAGTGGGGGATTCCACCTACTACGTCAGCACCCATTTCAAGTGCTTCTTCCATTAAACGTTCGGCGCCTTTGTATCTGAAGAAACCTTCTTGAGGAAATGCTACAAGCTGTAATGTAACAATATCTTTTAATTCCTCGCGCAGTTTAACTAAAGCCTTCATCCCTGTTAAATTAGGGTCAGTAATATCTACATGTGTACGGATAAATTGAACGCCTTTACTTAATTCTTTTTGAATTCCTTTAATTGCACGCTCGCGCACCATTTCTTCAGTCAGTGATTTCTTATTATCACTCCAGCGCTGTATACCTTCAAATAATGTACCTGAAACGTTCGCATTTCCTTCTCCAAGGCCTGAGAAAATATAGTCTAAATGTAAATGCGGATCAACGTAAGGAGGCAGCACTAAACGGCCTTGTAAATCAATTACTTCATCTGCTCCATGTAAGTCGTTGCCAATTTCTTTAAACTGGCCATTTTCCACTAAAAATTCACGGGATTCCGAATCCCCATATATAGTCGCATTAATAAACTTTTTCATAGTATCCATAACTCCTTTGTCAATTCTGCTATACTGCCCGGTTACATGATCCAGTATAACAGTTGTGAAAGATAAACCAAAAATCTTACCCTTCGCATAACATAATACATCTGCACAGAAGCGAAGTAGTTGAAGATCATTATGTCAAAGCGCGGAAGAGTCATTATAAAAACGAGAGGGGGCAAGTTTATGAGAAAGTTCTTTTACTATTTTGGATGGACGATCGTTTTGGGAATTATAATTTATGCAAGTGCCCAATACCAGATGGTGTTGAAACAAGAATATATGAAAAACTATAATCCATCATCCTTTGTATTATTTTCAGCAATATTTCCTATTCTGATTGGTATACTGCTCAGGTTGCCAAAACTTATACAGGAAATCAAAGTAAGTAAACAATGGACCTTTAATTGGGCAAAATTCATAGGGGCAGGGCTGCCGTCTCTTTGTATTTTAGCATTGCCTGTCTTTGTACTTTCGCCGTTCGGAGTAAATTTTTTGCCGCTTTTGCCGGAGTTGATGTATGCGGGGAATTCAACAATCCAAACGATAGCTGGTTTGGTATTTGGATTTATCTTTTTAGACAGTGTAAAGATTGCATGATAGTGAGCCGTCCTCAATCGGTTAGGGAGGACGGCTTATTAAGTGATTTGCAAAGTATGAATATACCCTTAACCAAACTATTTCTATTACAATGTGTATTTGAATACGCTTACATTTTATTATTCAAATTATGGTATAGTGTACATAATAAGCGGCAGCTGCCAACCAATGAAGAACAGTATGGGGGTAATGATATGAATCAATTACTTAGAAAAGCTATTCTTGAGCCGAATGAATTCAATCTTTCCACTAAAACTGCTTGGAAACAATATCATGAGATAGGATCACTTACTGACGGATCAGTAAGAAAGGAAATTTCTGATTCTTGGGAAAACTCGAAGTCCATTGGTGTTAACCCATTTCAAACTTCCATTGAAGAAATTTTGACACATCATGAACTGGAGAATTGTTTGCTGCAAAATGAACAATTACTATCGTTTGCCACTCCACGTGCAGAAAGTCTATTGGATATACTGCATGAATCGGAAACGATGCTATCCTTTACTGATTTTAACGGCACAATATTACAATCATTTGGTCATCGAAAAACATTGAAACGTGCGGAACTGCTCAATATTTTTACCGGCGGTACGTGGACTGAACAATCTGCCGGTACGAATGCTGTAGGTGTCGCATTAAAAACCAAAAGTCCTGCCCAAGTGCTTTTCTCTGAACACTTTTGTAAGAAAAATCATGAATGGTATTGTGCAGCCGCCCCTATGATTGCACCCTTCACAAGGGAAGTGTTGGGCGTTGTCAATATTGCAGGTTCCAATCCTCATATTCATCCGCATACATTGAGATTAATTATATCGGAAGCGCACAATCTGTCTAATACGATCATTAACCAAGTATATGAAAGCATTTTACATGACAATCTTTCCCTTACAAATTCAATGGAAGATTCGCAAGATGCAGTTTTAATAGTCGACAGCAAGAAAAACATAGTACAAAGAAACGCTGTTGCAAATAACCACTCTTATATTTCCGATATCCTGCATACTCAATTCCTGGAAGGATTAGATGAACTTGTACATTATGCGATGCTCAGCGGGAAGGCGGTTATAAGAGAAGTAATACAGGATCAGCGGCTAAAACAATTGTATCAATGTTCAGTACAACCCGTCTTATTTCAAAATATATATTTAGGCGCTATCATTTTTTTGAAAGCTGGTAATTCAGCAACTCATGCTAAAAAGCAACACAGTCTAACATTTGATGAAAAGAAACAAACGGACCCGTTTCAAAAGATGATCGGGTCATCTGATTCCTTTTCATATGTTCAGAAGCAGGCGAAAAAGGCAGCGGCAATTGATGCGACAATTTTTCTTGCTGGGGAAACAGGTACCGGAAAAGAAGTATTTGCCCAAGCCATTCACCAGGCAAGCAATAGAAAAGACAAACCATTCATCGCTATTAACTGTGGTGCAGTGCCGCGCAATCTGTTAGAAAGTGAACTTTCTGGATATGAAGCCGGCGCATTCACCGGCGCCCGTGCTAAAGGAAGTCCGGGGAAGTTTGAAATGGCTCAGGGCGGAACCATTTTCCTCGATGAAATTGGTGACATGCCGTTGGATCTCCAAGTCCATTTGTTGCGGATTCTTGAAGAACGCGAAGTGACCAGAATCGGCAGTTCAAAAGCTATTCCAATTGATGTGAGAATTATTGCGGCTACACATCGCAATCTGTCAGAAGCTGTGTCAGATGGACATTTTCGTGAAGATCTGCTGTATCGTTTAAAAGTTATTCAATTAACTGTTCCGCCGCTTCGTGATAGGGCTGAAGATATATCAGCGTTAGCGTCTCATTTTGTTAAGGAGTTAGCTGGTGAATTTGGAAAGCAGCTCATGCACATTTCTCCTGCGTTCATAACATGCCTCCTTGAATACCATTGGCCCGGTAATGTCCGTGAGTTAAAAAATGTTATCCAACAAGCTTTATTTAATGCAGATGGAAATATCTTAACGCCGTCTCATTTGCCACCTGAGATGACCAGAAACACACAATTAACAGAAAAAGAGCAACTTCAAGAAGCTTTACGAGCCGATAATGGAGTGGTCGCTCACGCAGCAAAGCGTATGGGTATATCACGTGCTACCATGTATCGAAAAATGAAACAATATAATGTGGTTGCCCATTAATACAGCCCTGAACTAACCCATGGTTTAGTTCAGGGCTTTTTTTGATACACTGAGACACTTCTCTGTCTTAATGAGACACTTTATTCAAGTGGAGAAACCTACAGAATATTGTCAAGTGCCTAATTAATATGATGGATTCAAGGCTTTTTACTATATCTGAACTTATTTGGCACGCTTCTTGCATTTATTATAGATGAACCTCAAGTAACGAAATGAATAGAGAACTTGGGTAATTCTGGCGAAAGCAGGTGATGCGAAGTTATGCAAAAGTTTGATGTAACGGTAATTGGCGCAGGGCCCGGCGGTTATGTAGCGGCAATCCGTGCAGCGCAGTCAGGTAAAAAGGTAGCGCTGATTGAGAAAAATAAACTGGGCGGCACTTGTCTGAATGTCGGATGTATACCGTCCAAGGCGCTTCTGCAACATAGTGAAGTGATTCAAACTATCAATCAAGCGAATGAGTGGGGTATTACCACAGGCGAGGTATCAATTGATTTCCCGAAATTAATGAAACGGAAAGATCAAGTGGTAACGGCGTTAGTACAAGGTATACAGTATTTGGTTAAGAAAAACGAAATTACTTTGTTTCATGGCACTGCTTCGGTCAATCAAGAACAGATCATCACGGTAAATGAGCAACAGCTGCAAACAGAAAACTTAATCGTCTCTACAGGAAGCAGACCTTTTGTTCCACCCATCCCCGGTCTGGAACAAGTCGATTATCTGACAACGGACACGTTTTTTGATATTCAGAAATTGCCTGCTTCACTGGTAATTATAGGAGGCGGTGTGATTGCGATTGAACTCGCTTTTGCTATGGCGCCGCTTGGTACAAAGGTAACTGTAATCGAAGCAGCAGATGACATTTTAATGACTGAAGATGCGGATGCCCGAAAGATTATAAGACAGCGCTTGCAAGAACTGCATGTGGATGTCTTAACCAATGCAAAGATCGAACACATCACAAAAGAATACGTGTTAGTGAAAGACAAGCGCTACCCATTTGATCATTTACTTGTGGCAACTGGCAGAACCCCTACTCTTGATGCAGTTACAGAATTGAAACTTGACTTAAAAGAAGGCTATATTTCTGTCAATGAACGCTATGAAACGAGCGTCAAAAATGTATACGCAATCGGAGATGTAATTGGCGGCTATCAACTCGCTCACGCGGCCAGCGCTGAAGGATTGACAGCTATTTTAGCCATTTTAGAAGAGGACGTTCATCCGTTAGATCAATCTGCTATCCCGCGCTGTGTTTACACGCAGCCCGAAATCGCTTCGTTCGGGTTAAATGAAAAAGACGCAGCAGCAAAAGGATACCAAGTCAGAACTTCATTTTCCCCTCTTTCTGCAAACGGCAGAGCACTCGCAATGGGTGAGACGGAGGGATTTATTAAGATCATTGCGGAGGAAACGTATGGAGAAATTCTCGGTGCAGTGATCGTTGCGTCGAATGCAACAGAATTGATTCATGAAGCAGCGGTGTTGAAGCATGCGGAAGGAACGATGCACGAATTGGCAAATTTCGTACACGCTCACCCAACTGTTTCAGAAGCAATCGGTGAAAGCGCGAACGCATTTTTCGGACGGGCTATTCATCAATAAAATTTATAGAGGGAGGAATTTTTATGGTTCAGCAAAAAACATTGTGGATTTACCAGAAGATGAATGAAATTCGATTTTTCGAAGAGGAAGTACATCGTACATTTGGAAAAGGGCTTATTCCTGGATTCGTTCACTTATACGCAGGAGAAGAAGCTGTCGCTACTGGTGTAATGGCACTTCTTGACGACGACGATTATATTACGAGTACCCATCGCGGTCACGGGCATGCGATTGCAAAAGGCTGTGACATTAAAGGTATGATGGCTGAAATTATGGGTAAACGGGATGGACTTGGCGGAGGAAAAGGCGGATCGATGCACGTTGCTGATGTAGACAAAGGCATGCTTGGTGCGAATGGAATTGTCGGCGGCGGCTTTGGTTTAGCAGCTGGTGCCGCATTGACTATTAAAACACTTGGACAAGACCATGTAGCCGTTTGTTTCTTTGGTGACGGCGCATCCAACGAAGGAACATTCCATGAAGGACTTAATTTAGCTTCTATTTTAGACTTACCTGTTATTTTCGTTTGTGAAAATAATCAATTTGGGGAAGGTACACCTTTCCGTTATGCATCTGCTTCAGAAACGGTTGCTGAAAGAGCACCTGCCTACAATATGCCCGGCATTCGTGTAGACGGTATGGATGTGGAAGCGGTATATGAAGCTACTAAAAAAGCAATTGAACGTGCAAAATCCGGTGAAGGCCCTACTTTAATCGAATGCGATACGTATAGACATTACGGACATTTTGAAGGGGATGAACAGAAATATAAAACAGATGATGACCCAAACAAAGATCGTGATCCGATCACAGAATTCCGCGAAAAAGCTATTAAAAATAAATGGATGACAGAGAAACAAGCCGATGAAATTGAAGAGAATGCCAAGAAAACAATCGATGAGGCAGTAGCGTTCGCAGAGAAAAGTCCGCTTCCGGATATCTCTACTTTGTATACGGATATTTTTGCATAAGAAAAGGGGGAACTTACGATGACGGAAAGAAAACTTACATTCATGACAGCAATTAACGAGGCGATGGCACAGTCTATGCGCAATGATGAAAAAGTAATTTTAATTGGAACAGATGTAGCAGGCGGTGCTGAAGTGGATCACTTAGTTCAAGATGACGGAAGATATGACGATGCATTCGGCGGCGTGTTTGGATTATCGAGAGGTCTGGTAACAGAGTTTGGACGGGAACGTGTAATTGATACACCGATTGCAGAGCACGGGTATTTCAGTGCAGCTGTCGGTGCAGCTGCAACTGGCTTGCGTCCAATTGCGGAATTAATGTTCAACGACTTTGTAGGTTTCGCGCTGGATCCTATTTTGAACCAGGGAGCGAAAATGCGCTATATGTTTGGCGGCAAAGCAAAAATACCGCTTACTGTACGAACAGTTCACGGAGCCGGAGCAGGGGCGGCGGCACAACACTCACAAACATTGTATGGCCTATTCGGTGCCATTCCGGGTGTAAAGGTCGTAGTGCCTTCCAACCCGTATGATGCAAAAGGTCTTATGCTAGCGGCGATTGAAGATGATAATCTAGTGGTCTTTTCAGAAGATAAGATGCTGTATGGAATGAAAGGTGATGTTCCTGAAGAATATTACACCGTTGAAATTGGTAAAGCGAAAGTGGTGCGTGAAGGAAGTGATCTTACCATTGTCGCCATTGGGAAAATGGTTCAAGTCGCGGAAGAAACAGCAGACCGCTTAAGCAGTGACGGGGTAAAAGTGGAGGTAATTGATTTACGCACCATCTCGCCGTGGGATCAGGAAACTGTCATAGAGTCAGTTAAAAAGACAGGACGCCTCATCGTAATTGATGAATCGAATCCACATAATAACACCGCGACCGATGTGGCGTCCGTTGTAGCTGATAAAGCATTTGATTACTTAGATGGACCTATTAAAACAGTATGTGCGCCTAACACACCGGTGCCTTTTGCAGCCAATTTAGAAAAAGCATATATTCCAGATGCGGACAAAGTATTACGTGTAGCTGAAGAAATTATCTCAGATTTAAAGTAATTGAGACGATCCAGGAGGTGAATACTAATGAGCGAAACAATTGTAATGCCAAAGTTAGGTATGACGATGACAGAAGGCACTATCACGGAATGGTATAAAGAAGTGGGTGATTCAGTTACGAAAGGTGAACCGGTGCTGATGATCAGTTCAGAGAAACTAAATCAAGACGTGGAAGCTCCGTGTTCAGGTGTTTTACTGGAACAACTCGGTGATGTGGAAGATGAACTGAAAGTTGGGGAGGCACTTGCAATAATTGGAGAAGAAGATGAAAAAGCTTCTGCAGCAGACAAACAGGATACGAATGCCGTCAGCGTAGAAGTTACAGAATACGAAAAGCCCGGCTCTTCAGCAAAGCAACCTTCAATGAACGCAAAAACGGAACAAACGTCCCGTGAACGAATTTTTATTACACCGCTTGCCAGACGAATGGCAAAGGATCAGGCGATTGATATTGAAACAATAAAAGGTTCTGGCGGAAACGGCAGAATTACTAAACGCGATATTGAGCGGGTGCTGGCCAGTGGCTCGTTCAAGAATACACAGCAGCCAAAAGAATCTTTACCACCACAAACAGTATCTGGCACATCTATCGGCGAAGGGCTACCACCTATGAGAAAAGCCATCGCGCGCAATATGCGGGAAAGTTTAGCACAATCTGCGCAGCTTACGTTACATCGTAAAGTTGACGCGGATCAGCTGATCGAATTCCAGCAAACATTGCGAAATAAAGTAAGTGCCAGCCATCCAGACATAAAACTAAGCATAACTGTTTTATTGGCAAGGGCAGCCGTATTAGCACTGCAGGAAGTGCAATCGATGAACTCCAAATATCATAATGGGCAATTAACAGTGTATAACGAAGTTCACTTGGGAATCGCAACGTCACTAGACGATGGCTTACTCGTCCCTGTCATTAAAAATGCACAGCAAAAAACTATTGGGACGCTTGCCGATGAAATGAAGAAGATTACAGAAAAAGCACGAAGCGGTGAAGCAGGTTCAGACTTACTTTCAGGTTCGACATTCACTATCACAAACTTAGGTGCAAGTGGAATTGAATATTTCACGCCGATCTTAAATCCAACTGAAACAGGTATTTTAGGTATTGGATCTCTCCAAGAGGAGCTGGCACTTACGAATGAGGGAACCGTTACTGCGTGCAAGAAGATTCCACTCAGCATAACATTCGATCATCAAATCGTGGACGGTGCTACGGCGGCAGAGTTCTTATCTGCTTTAGCAAAATATATCGAGTCTCCTTACCTTTTAGTTTTATAATACCGGCCGCAGGAAGTAATTCTTCCTGCGGATTTTTTGTCTACTTAAATGAAATAAAGATATACTGCAGGTTTGATGCGCTGCTAAAAAATGTATAGAGGCTACGGAGAAGGCTATGGAGAAAGCAACTCAAAAGGCAGAGGAAGAGAAGAATAGAACGGCTCAAAGTCTCTTAGCAATGGGAGTAGAAGTTGAGAAAATTGCTGTGGCTGCAAAACTTGATAAACAGGTTGTTCTTGATTCCAGGAAGACAGGCACTGTGAATGAAAAGTGAAAAGTACCTGTACAAGAAACAAACGTGAATGTGTAAACAAACACGAAAGTTTTCTGCACGGGTACTTTTTTTACTGAAAGGAAGTGATGGGTGTTGGCAGGGGCTATTAAACTGGTTGTAGCGGGTGTAGTGCTCTTTTTGTTCTTTATTGCTTTGCGAAAAGATATAAAAAATCTTACGGAAGATCAACGCAAGCGTCCATTCTTATTTATTTGGGAGTTGCTTCCTATTATTGGACTCTCAGGACTTTGCAGATTTTCATTTACAGTTCTTCCTAGTTCACGGAAATTTTTTAAATGTCCCAATGTTACCTATAGCTTCTAATGAGTAACGCAATATAAGCTCATCATGACCTTCAAATAGGATTGAGTACCCAAGAAAGGCAAAAGACTGGCCACACCTAGCTAGTCTTTTGTTGCTATCCTATTTATTATAACTGCAAACAACTTCTGCCACTGCTTTTGCTGCAACAAGTAGGGCATCTTCATCAATATCCCATTTCGGATGGTGGTTAAAATATGCTTTTTCTGCGCCTTTCGGTTTGCTGCCAATAAAGAAGAAGCAAGCCGGGAATTTTTCTGCGTAGTATGCAAAATCTTCTGATCCCGAGAAACGTGGAAATTCAACGATCTTATGAATTTCTGGTTCACTCGAATTTTCAATGGTCTTTACAACATCGGCTGTGATTTCAGGATCGTTGTAAAGTGGGGGATAATCCGGAACGTACTCCAGTTCGCATGTAACGCCGAATTCTTCTTCAATGCCCTTTACGATTCGATGTACTTCGTTGTCGATCAATTTCTGTGTAGCCGAGGTCATATAACGTACATCACCTTCAATTGCAATAGAATCTTTGATGATGTTAAATTGCCCTTTACCATCGAAGGATCCAATGGTTATCACGCCCATGTCAAACGGATTCAATCGACGGCTGATCACGGTTTGAACGGCTGTCACGAAATGCGCACCCGCTACAATCGCATCATTTGCTAGATGAGGAAACGATCCATGCCCACCGACACCTTGTATTTTTAATTTGAAAAAGGAACGGCCTGCCATTGTATAGCCGCTGCAGTAACCCACATCTCCAGCAGGATTTGTTGGAAAAAGATGAATGCCATATACCGCATCCAGGTCGTCAAGAAGTCCGGATTCAACCATACTTTTGGCGCCACCAGGCGGTACTTCTTCCGCGTGCTGATGAATTATTTTATAAGTCCCAGACAACTTTGATTGCAGTTGAATCAAACAATCCGCCAGAACGAGTAAATACGCTGTATGTCCATCATGTCCACAAGCATGCATAACGCCTTCATTTTTTGATTTGAATGGTACATCTGTTTCCTCATGGATGGGGAGTGCGTCAAAGTCCGCACGAAGACCAATTGTTTTACCGGGGCGTTCACCTTTGATCGTAGCGATGATCCCGTAGCCATTCCCAACATTTGTTTGAATGTCAACATCTTTTCCTTTGTAAAAATCGATGATATATTGCGCTGTCTTTTCCTCTTCAAAGGATAACTCAGGATGTTCGTGCAAATAACGCCGGATTTGAATCATTTCTTCTTTTCTATCCTCAAGCATTTTCATGAGTTGTTCTTTCATTATAAATCGCCCCTTCGTTTATAAGGTTCACTTATGTGTTTTGCAAGATAAAAGTGCAGAAGAATGCAAAGTAAAATACATAAGCTTGCCAGCCTTCATTTCAGTATTATTTTTGACGTGATAAAGCGTTTGTTACTCTAAAACTATCTCCCGTAAAATTCAATATATGGGCATGATGTATCACCCGATCTACTAATGCTGCAGTCAATCTAGAATCGCTAAAAACGCGATTCCACTGACTAAATTCCAAGTTTGATGTGATGATTAAACTTTTTTGTTCGTACCAGTCAGAAATCAGCTGAAAGAGGAGTTCTGCCCCTTCCTTATTGAATGGTATGTACCCCATTTCATCCAATATGATAAGGTCTACGTTTTTAAAACGCGCTCTAAACTGCGTTGACTTTCCCTCCTGCCAGGATTTCTCCAATGCTTCTGCTAGATCTGAAACCCGGTAAAATCGTACTTCAAGCCCTCTTTTACACGCATCATAACCAATGGCCGTAGCTAAGTGAGTCTTTCCTGTACCGGGCGCACCGGTTAGAATGACATTCTCTTTGCGCCTGATGAAACTTAACGTACATAATTCTTGCGAATCAATATGAGAGGGAAAATGAATCTGTTCATTCCATTGAAATGCCGAAAGGGACTTCTTTTGCAGAAATCTTGCTTTCTTAATCAATCTCTCGGCTTTCGTTTCTTCCCGTAACTGCAGCTCTTTTTTTAATAAAGCTTCAAGAAATTGAGCAGAATTTTCAAATGGGATATCTGAATAAACATCATGCACGTGCGCTAAGCGCAATGCTTTGCACATGGTCTGTAAATCTTGGGTCATTTCCCCTCACCTTCAATCTGAGGAGCACTCTGAAGCTGATCATACTTGCTCCAATCAATGTTATAGGGATGCGCATCTGGCTCTTTTAACTCGTCCGATTGACCACTTAAGAGTTCGTAGAATTGATTATTGATTTCATTCATTTCATACGTAGCTAAAAGCCCGATAATCCATTGAATACGCTCTTTGCGAATCGAAAGATTAGAGATGTTTAGATATTCAAAGAGTCGACCAGGTAAATAAGCTGAATAACGTGAATAGCTTACTGCCCGTGGTTTACTCAACCATGCTTTCAAGATGGATTGCCAAGGAATCTCGCGATTCTTATGCATATAGGGTCGGTTGTCTTGATATAACGGCTCTCCGTGAGGAGACACCACCTTAAAGCGATCCCAGTACTTCACTACGGATAATTGACTGTAATTATATCCTTTTGGAACATACACCTTCGTTTTATCTAACGTGATTTCTCCATACTTATTCGCTTTTGTTTTCTCCTCTTTGAATACTGGATATTCTTCTTCAGGTAATGCTAAAAGATATTGATGCTCCTCCTCCAGTAACTCTTGTAACGGAACTTGCTTCTTATAGTGAATACGTTGTCGATCTGTCGTTAGTTGCTCTTGCAGTAGCTTTGTCAAGTGGTCTAAGTCCTCTATAACAGGGGCCGGAGTGATAAAGTTATATCGAACATATCCCACCTTATTTTCTACATTTCCTTTTTCGTGACCAGAATATGGATTACAGGCTTGTGGTTCAAATCCATAATGAGTGGCGAACTGTAAAAATTCTTGGGTAAAAGCAGCCTCTTCATTTCTATTCCTTGGTTTCACCACTGCAGTTTTCATGTTATCAATACGGATTGTTCTTGGAATACCACCAAGTTGATCGAAGATAAGTTTCATACCGTGTAAAAGACACTCTTGATTTTCTGCTGGCAATGGGATGGCAAATGCACTGTTACTAAAAGGAAGCGTCATAACCAAACAATGAACATCTCGGTATTTTCCATCCTGCACAGCTTGCATCAATCCGAAATCTAATTGTGCCTCAGCAGGGGGATGGATGAGTCTCTCATAGCTTTTGTCTTTCGTTTCATCCTCCAGGTCTTCTCTTCCTTCACGCCATTCTTGAATATAGTTTGAAACAGTCCGATAGGACCCCTCGAATCCCATCTCTTGCAAGGCCTTAAAAATTCCTTTATTAGTTCTTCTATCTTTTCTTTTAAGCTTCTGATCTTCCCAAAGCCAATCTCCAACAATTTCTCCCCATTTTTCTCTATACATCATTCCCGATCTTTTTCTCTTTGCTTCTTTAGGTAATAGATCACCATCAGCATACTTTTTAGCAGTTCTCCAATTAATTCCTAAGGTTTTAGATATCTTGTTGATAGATAATGATTTCTGATTTCTCATTAGTTTGATACAATTAATTTCAGGCATTGTCAGCATTCCTTTCAACCTCCACTGGTTTTGATTCGACACCAATACAGTAGAGAAGTTTGAAGAGGCTGGCAAGCCTTTTTTTATTGAAACTTACGTTGCAATGTTATGTACTTTTTCATTTCAAAACTATGTACTTCTATTTTGCACTAAACAACTTACTTATCCTTCCACAATGCTATACGATTAAAGCACCCATTTATAGTAATCGCTACTTATTTTTCTTAATGGAATCCCTCATGACTGCATGTCATATAGCTCATTCCCGACATATTTCTGTATTGAAAACAAGCCAATGAAACATACTACATTACCGCAATTATTACTACAGAAAAGGGGGGATTAACCAGTGAAAAAACAAGCTTTACTAGCAGCAATGGCTTCCGCACTTCTTGTATCCTATCCACTCGGTGCCAAGACCAATGAAATGGTTCGGTCGCTTAGCTGGGAGACTGCAGGTGTTGCGGGAAATATGAAAGTTAATGATACTGTGTCTGTTCATGACTTTATCCAATTCGCTTTAAATGAACTAACGTACCAGCATGGATCAAAAGAAATGAGAGATGAGCTCGTTCAGCAGTGGGTTGGGGCAGATAGATTGGATTTTGAAGAACAAATCACAAAGGGTCAAATCGCTAAAATCTTAGTCCACGCTCTTCAGATTGAGGAACAGGAGAAGTCCGCAGCAGATTATATGCATTCTGCACAAATCTATCAGCTTTTAAAGGTTTACAGCCAAGAGGATGAAACCGTAACTGCTAAAGAAATGGAAAGCATTATTAATAATGCAAAGGAAATTGCTTCAAAAGAAGTTAACAATAAAGGGGTAAAAGAAATCTCCGTAGAAGGTTTCATGAAAAACCCAGGAGACTTCGGTTATCAAATATCGCCGGATGGTGAGTATATCTCGTATAGTTCCGAATGGAAGAACCGAATGAATGTCTTTGTCAAAAAGATGCATAAGGAGGATGAACCTATTCGGGTGACGAGCTCAACCGATCGGGACGTCGCTTCGTCGTTCTGGAAGGATAATCACATCCTTTATTTGAAAGATAACGGTGGTGATGAAAATTTTCATATTTATGCGTCCAGATTCAATGGCCAGGAAGAACGGGATTTGACACCTTATCCGGGTGCCAAAGTGCAATTGATCAGCAACTTATCTGGTGTTGAAAATGAAATTCTTATTGGCTTGAATAAAGACGATCCGACGGTCTTTGATGTTTACCGATTGAATGTTAAAACGGGTGACCTAGACCATGTGGCGAAAAACCCCGGCAATATTACCGACTGGCTCGCAGACCATGACGGCAAAATCCGAATTGCGATTGAAACGGATGGTGTAGATAGTACAATTCTTTATCGAGAAACGGAAGAGGATGATTTCAAACCGTTTGTCCAAACAGAAGAAAGTGATGTCATTTCACCAATCGCATTTTCAAAAGATAATCAATCCATTTATGCTTTATCCAATAAAGGTCGGGATAAGATGGAAGTCGTTGTGTTCGATTTAGATGCAAATGAGAAAGTCCTTTATTCCCACCCACAGGCAGACGTGACGAACACTCTCTACAATAAGAAAAAAGATGCACTTGCAGCAAGCATGTATGTAACAGACAAATCGCATTATGAGTTTTTCGATAAAGAATTAGAACGCATTTTCCACAAGGTGAAAGACGAACTTCAAGTGGATGAAAGCGAACTGACGCTTAAGGATTATAATGAAGATATGAACAAATTTATTGTACTTGTTTCAAGTGATAAAGATTATGGCACGTACTACTATTACGATTCGACAACAGATGAACTGACGAAATTGACGGAACTCTCTTCGTGGCTCGATCAAGATCAATTAGCCGACATGCACCCCATTTCCTATACAAGCAGGGACGGGCTCACCATCCATGGCTATTTGACAGTGCCAAAAAATAAAAAAGTGGAACAATTGCCGCTTATCGTCAATCCGCATGGCGGTCCTTGGGCACGGGATGTGTGGGGTTTCAATCCGGAAGTGCAGCTACTTGCCAACCGCGGATACGCAGTGCTTCAAGTGAACTTCCGTTCTTCGACTGGTTACGGTAAAGCATTTACTGATGCGGGCAACAAGGAATGGGGATTAAAGATCCAAAATGATATTACGGACGGTGTGCAATGGGCCATCGATCAAGGTATTGCAGATCCCGATCGGGTGGGAATTTACGGGGCGTCCTTTGGGGGCTATGCGACCTTAGCCGGCATCACTTTCACCCCGGATCTTTATGCTGCAGCTGTAGACTATGTGGGCGTCTCCAATATCTTTACGCTGCTCGAAACCATGCCGCCATATTGGGAAACGATTCGGAATGACCTATATAAAAGGGTTGGCCATCCAGTCAATGACAAAGAATTGTTGGAATCTGTCTCACCCGTCTTCCACGTTGATAAAATTAAAACACCTTTATTTGTAGCACAAGGTGCAAATGATCCACGTGTCAACCAAGCTGAATCGGACCAAATCGTAGAAGCTTTGCAGAAGCGAGGCATTGATGTGGAATATATGCTTAAAGAAAACGAAGGTCATGGCTTCCGAAATGAAGAAAATCGAATTGAGTTTTATCATGCGATGATCGAGTTTTTTGATAAGCATTTGAAGTGACATTTTATTGAAAGTACGCATGTAGATACAAGCATTCCACTACTTGATAAAAGGTCTGTTGCTGAAAGCCATTAGCGACAGTCTTTTTCTTGTATTCGTGCAGGGGGAGGCAACGCGCCAAAGTGTATGCGAACCGAGCGAAAAAACGGGGAAACGCGCCAAAGCTTCGCCTAACCGAGCGTTAGGCGAACAATTGACTACGACATTTGATGCGGCGAAATATACGGATGAGTATCGATCGGCCCTAATGGAGTTGATTGAACAGGAGAAATCTGACAAGACCGTAACACCAAGTGAGAAAGGGCCGGGCAAGCCGTAAAGTGTAATGGATCTAATGACTGCTCTTTAGGCTTCTCGTTATTGCAACGAGAAGCTTTTTAATAGAGGGAAAAAAGCGAGATGACTTTGCTGTTCTTCGTTCAACTGTTATGCTCATATAAACTAAAACAGTTCTAATCAGATGTTTCTTCTGACTAGAACTGTTTTTCTTGTGTACGGTTA
Source organism: Sporosarcina sp. P37 (assembly GCF_002109365.1). Lineage (NCBI taxonomy): Bacteria > Bacillati > Bacillota > Bacilli > Caryophanales > Caryophanaceae > Sporosarcina > Sporosarcina sp. P37. The sequence goes on along the minus strand of NZ_CP015349.1, from coordinate 263,034 downwards.
TGGTGTGGTTTCTATCTCTACGTAGTTACTTATGATCTAGTTCAGACCCACTTTCGATTTTTTTTGCTAGTACTTCATAGATCTCATTGTACGTTAAACCGGAGTTTGCATTTTGCTTTTTTACTTCTTCAATATTCGTGCCTGCAACCGTATACTTGTCTGAATTGGAGTTTTTTTCTTTCATCCCTATCACCTCAATGCTTGTCGGTTTTTTTATTCGACACAACTTATGATGTCCTTAATAGTGAAAGTTATGTAGCATGGTACATCGAGTGTCCTTATTTTTTTATAATACCGGTCGCAGGAAGTAATTCTTCTTGCGGATTTTTTGTCTACTTAAATGAAATAAAGATATACTGCAGATTCTTAAACGGCATACATAATTTTCACTCTTACAAAGCGACTGTGTAAAGTGAATGTAAAACATAATTGAATAGGAGGAAAAGCAGGAAGGCTGGCACGGTATGATCTCGTCAAACAGTTAATCCTGCAAATGAAAGCTGAAACAATACAGACAGAACAGGGAGAATTATTAAGGGTTATAGAATCTTAACGGGAAGGTCAATTGAGATTAATTCACTATTCATATAAGTATTCAGAAAAGACTTTCTTAATTTATTAGATTGGTATATAATTAGTTGAATACCTAATTAGATAATAATCTAATTAGACTTTCAGCGGAGGAGGAACTCACTTTGAACGAAATTTTTAAAGCATTAAATGATGAAACAAGGCGTAACATATTAACCATTCTCAGCGAAAAAGGTTCTTTGTCTGCCAGTGAAATACACGACCAATTCGAGATGAGCAAGCCCAGCATTTCCAATCATTTAACGATCTTGCGAAATGCGGGGCTTGTCACATCTGAAAAGAAAGGGCAGTACATATACTACACTCTTCATACTGCAGTTCTTCAAGATCTTCTGGTTTGGATGATAAAATTGAATAAATGAGCGCGACGGGAGATGGGGGACAGGTCCTGGCATATGTTAATTATAACGAGGGGGCTGGCTCACAATATATAAGGAAAAATATCAAGAACCTATTTCTAATATGGTTGAAAACTCCAAGTAGAATTAAAAAGCAAACAAACCTTTAATTTGTTTACTTTTTAATTTTCGAAGGATGATCCTGTTCAAGAATGTCTATGTTACAAACATCTAAATGTTTTACATCAATAGTGTTTCCTTATACACAGAAGGGGCAATCACTTCTCCTGCTCCTTCGCCAGTTCCATAAACATCCGTAACTTTTCAGCAACTTTTCCATATACAGTTTCTTTATCATAGTCGCCGTGTTCATTCGGCTGTCCGGCTGGAATTCCTGTTAATATTTCTATCCCTTCTTCTATAGTTTGCACTTTATAGATATGGAACTGACCATCACGGACTGCCTGAATCAATTCGTCATTCAGCATCAAATTTTTTACGTTTTGGTGGGGGATCAGCACACCTTGTTTGCCTGTAAGCCCTTTATTTTTACATACATTATAAAATCCTTCTATTTTCTCATTGACGCCGCCTATTGGCTGAATTTCGCCGTTTTGATTCACGGAGCCGGTTACAGCCAGCCCCTGATCAATTGGAACTTCGGCCAGGCTTGACAGAATTGCGTACAGCTCTGTACTTGAGGCGCTGTCACCGTCGACACCGCCATACGATTGTTCAAATGCAATATGCGCTGTCAAAACTAACGGATATTTTTGAGCGAACTTTTGTCCTAAATATCCCCCTAATATATACACACCTTTATTATGCGTATTGCCGCTCATTTGGCTTTCCCTTTCAATATTGACAAAGCCTTTCTTTCCCATAAAAGTTGTTGCTGTAATTCGCGAAGGTTTGCCGAAACGGTATTGTCCTAAGTCATAAACTGCTAAGCCATTAACTTGTCCGATCTTTTCTCCTTCTGTATCAATCAGAATACTTCCTTCATCAATGCTTGCCTGTATCTTTTCTTCATATAAATTTGAGCGGTATCTTTTTTCATTAATGGCTTTTTCAATATGTTTTGCAGACACGATGTCATCGCCCATCATGTCTGCCCATGCATCCGCCTCATACAGTATTTCTGCCTGCAGATTAAACCGTGTCGATAATTTGTTTTGATGCCCGACAATACGTGAGCTGTATTCAATAATTTTTGCTACAGCTGACGGATCAAAATGCCGGAGTCCATTCATTTTACACTGCGTATGAATAAAACTTATCAGCCCTGTAATATTATCCTGGTTGTACTTCATTTCGGTATCGAAATCCACGCGAATTTTAAAGAGTTTACGGAAATCTTCATCGCCATTGTAAAGAATTTGGTAAATGCTCATATTTCCAATAATAATTACTTTGACATCAAGCGGAATGGGGTCTGGATTAACTGAGGCGGTAGCGATCATGCTTGCGTGTTCTCCCAGATTTTCAATTTGCAGTTTATGGATCAATAACGCTCGCTTTAATCCTGACCAAGCCTGGGTTTTTGAAAAAATATCTTTTGCTTGAATGATAATATACCCGCCATTTGCCTCATGAAGATATCCAGGTTTTATTTTTGTGAAATCAGTACTCATCAGACCCATCCGATTTTCATATTCTACCTTGCCGATTAAATTATAAAACGTAGGATTATCCGCTGTGATGACAGGCATGCCTGACGTTTCACTGTTGTCGACAAGCAGGTTGACAGTATATTTTTTAAACGCTTGTTGTTCATCTTTAAAAAGTATGCCAAGATGCTCTTCTTCTTTTTTAGGTTCATGAGGCAGAAACGCGTGAAAATTAGTTACCAGATCTTCTCTGACAGCCTTTAGATAATGGATCACATCAGGACAATCTTTATATATCTTTTTTAACTCGTCAATATGATAATCTATTGCCATTAAAGCAGTTTTGTGGTCAAAGTCTGCTAATAGCTTTTTCAGCTCCTGCTCAAATTGTATGATGGATTTCGTAGCTTCCCGTATGATCTCTTGCAGTTGAGCAGAGCTTTGTTCAATATGTTTCAATTGTTTTTCGTCTAATGCTTTATATGCTTCTTCACTGATCGGCTGTCCATCTTCGCCCATTGGTATGGTCAGAACTGTCGAACCGTTTTGCTTGAGGATAAACCCTGATTCAGCCGCAATTTCTCCTGTTTCCTTATATACTTTCTCCACTTTTTCTTTATATTTATTTATGATTGAAATACGGTTCTTTTGTTGACTGTCTTCCTTAAAACGGTTAGGAATATCTACTTTCAAGTCATTCACAAGACTTTCCATAGATTTTTGCAGTTTCTTGCCGACTCCGACAGGTAATTTCAACACTTTCGGTTTATATTCATCCTCGAAATTATTTACATAACACCAATCGTATAGTTCAGCTTCCCGGTCGGAAAAGCTGTTTACGACCGAATTTACAAAAGCTGTTTTTCCGGTTCCTTCTATTCCGGAGACGTACATATTATAACCGGGTTTATTGACGTGAAGTCCAAAATTCATGACAGAACGTGCGCGTTGTTGTCCGATAATCGTTGTTAATTTTTCAACCTGTTCTGTTGATTCGAATGTAAACATGGAGTAATCTACAACTTTTTTTAATTCGCCAGCTGGTAAAGAAGCACTTTTTTTAATAGGTTGCTCGTTAGATTGCTTCAATTGAACTCACCTCACTATTTTCCTCTATATTCTCTTACTACCCTAAAAAAGGGCGATGCACGCATTGTTTAAAGAATTTTCAGTACACTCAATTTGTAAATTAAACATCACAGGGGCAACTTCTGATCCCGCATGTAAGAATGCTGCTGGACCAAATGAAATATATGCGATTTGTTAAGAGAAATAAAATGAAAAAAGCACTTGTGTCAAAACATTCATGAATGTTTCCTGCACAAGTACTTTTAATTTTGTGTAACGGTGACGCAGTTCGTTACGTTCGTTTCTATATTCACTGCAAATAGGAGAAGTGCCTTACTCAGTTATTGGGCGATTCGCAGTCATCCTTTTTTGTGAAAATCCGCCAAGGAGCACTTTTCCATGTGGTATAAAATTTTGTATAATGACTGAAAGTGCAATTGGCACAGTAATTCCAAATGCTGTGTACCCAAGAATGCCATACGTAATATAATCGTTTAACAATTTATCTGTAAAGATGTGCAAATACATAATCGTTAACGAATGCTTCTCGATATTTTGCAGCCATGTTAAAGACAAATTAGAGGCGACGAGCTGGAAAATCCCGACTATTACAAGTGTGAATGAAAGCGGAATGATCAAATCCAAAATAAAGTGGTCATAACGCAAAAACTTCATGCTCAGATGATAGTCAATCACATGACTCCTATCAAGTAAAACCGCTGTGATACTTGCAATTAATCCAGCCAGCAGCCAGCCTCTGGATACTTTCATCCAAATGTTTTTCATATAATAACCAAAGGCGAAATAGACGACTGCGATGAGTGCAACATCTATGTTCCAAATCATAGGAATCGTTTGGGACGCAGAAGATGGCGTGCCGTCAATGACGCGCATCGCAAATACGCTTTCAACGTGGGCAATACTGTAAAAGACAGCCAATATCACAAATTGTTTCGTGCGGCTAAAATATTTAGTCATCCATAAGAAAATTACATACGTAAAGAAAAGTGTAGTTATAAACCAGAACACACCGTACGCACCACGCACAAAACGTCCGCCGACAGCAAGTGTCCAAAGATCATTTACGTACCAAGAAAAATCCAGATTACCTGAACTAATCTCTATGCCGTAGCGAATCAGTGTAATACTTACCAGGAAAAACAAGTAAGGGACAATCAACTGCATAAATCGTTTTTTTATCGACTGTTTCATTAAACCTTTTTCCGCAGCCGGCTTAAAGAACAAGCCGCTTAAAATAAAAAAAGCGGGCATGTGAAACCAATAGATATACTGATCAAATGGAAAATCAAGCTCTCCAGGATAATGACCAATAACGACAAGAATCATTAAAAACCCTTTGACGGCATCAACCCAGGATAAACGTTTCTTATTCATAATCAGGCTCCTAACGAAAATTGATGTACATCGATTGTACAACCTATCGATAGGCAGGAATGTAATGTTACAAATTTGACTCAAAATTGTAAGCTAGTTGGTAAATATCAGGAGAATTTTATTGATTTATTACGGAAGACTGACTGCTTTGAATATTTTTGAAGTGGCATCAAAAAATATTGACTGCTATTGTTCTTTTATTATTGAAAAAATATCGGTACTAAGGAAGAGGTAAAAACGGAATAGACTCAATCGGCTGATGAGTGAAGTCGGGGATTCTGTTATAATCTAATTCATATAAGTACGGACTTATATGAATGCATAGGAATTAAAGAACCTGCTTGTACGTGGGAGATAGGAATTGAATGAAAGCATTTTTAAAGAAAAATTAAAAAGGGGAATATCATTATGTCTAAAAAAACACTGTACTTTTTATGCACAGGCAATTCGTGCCGAAGCCAAATGGCTGAAGGCTGGGGCAAAAAGATTCTTGGTGAAGAGTGGCGGGTTCTTAGTGCAGGAATTGAAGCTCAGGGCGTAAATCCGAATGCAGTGAAAGCTATGCAAGAAGTAAACATTGACATTTCAAATCAAACTTCTAATGAGATAGACCAGGAAATTTTATTTGCTGCAGATTTTATCGTTACACTTTGCGGAGATGCTGCTGATAAGTGTCCGGTGACGCCGCCTCATATCAAAAAAGCTCATTGGGGTTTTGACGACCCTGCAAAAGCAGAAGGAACAGAAGAGGAAAAATGGGCATTCTTCCAGCGTGTACGCGATGAAATTGGTGCCCGGATTGAACGCTTCTCTAAAACAGGTGAATAAAAAGTATTTGATCATGTACTTAAAAAGAGTACTTGTGTCAGAAACAATCGCGAGTGAAGAAGCAGCCGCGAACGTTTCTGCGCAGGTGCTTTTTTTAGAAATCCGCGCTGTCTGGGCAAGTGCAGATGTTCAGCAATCCTTAATATATTTCCATGCATTGCCAGTATGATATTTCAAATGTGGAGCATTCTAATGTCACAAGGAGGTGGACAACATGCCAAACAGCAACAGCAATAACAACTCAAACCAGCTTTTAGTTCCTGGAGTACAACAGGCGATCAACCAGATGAAGGAAGAGATTGCATCTGAGTTTAACGTGCAGCTAGGACCAGACTCCACATCGCGTGCCAACGGATCCGTCGGCGGAGAAATTACAAAGCGATTAGTGCGTCAGGCTCAGCAGCAAATGAAAGGATACACGGAATAATCAGTTTCGCTGTATCTTGAAAAGGATCTGTATCATAAAAAATTGACAGGTTCTGTTTAACCTCCCGCTTTGTCGTTAACCGACATGGCGGGAGGTTATTTTTATGGAGTAAGTAATGACAATTCCTTATATAACCGTACGAGAACTTACAAATGCACGGATTCCTAAAATCGATGTAGTCATTTTGAAACTTTATCCGCTATTCTCCGTCTGTACGCTGCAGGAATAGCGGGGAAATATAAAAAAGAGACGTCACTACATATGTTGCATTCCTATTTGGATTTTCATACATTGAATTCGTCTAAAAGGCAGCAGAAGCCGGAAGTATTCCACCGAAATGTAAAAGCGCAGGATGTGTAAGCATAGTTTTAAATGCAGACAGAGGGAATATTTCACCAGGAATGTTCGCGGAATTCGGCCGATTCATCTGGCAAATAGCAGACATACTCGTATAATAGAACAAACAGTGCCGTCCTTTTATATAAGCTTCTATACATAGAAAATTTATTCCTATCATGACTTTAGGGGAGTGTCGCAATGAGTAATCTGCAATCATTATCAGAAGTATTTCAAAATAAGTTATTCCGTATCCCTGATTACCAGCGGGGATACGCTTGGAAACGAAGTCAGCTAATTGATTTTTGGGAAGATATTATGAATTTGCGGGAGGGAAGATTTCATTATACCGGCATGCTGTCATTAAAAGCGGTTCCGCGGAAAGAGACGCAGAACTGGGGAAATGATACGTGGCTGCTTGATACGGGATACAAAGCGTATCATATCGTGGACGGCCAGCAGCGGATCACTACTTTTTCTATCCTGATCAATGAAATGGTATCTTTTGTGAAACGGCATGCATGTAATATCGGTAAAAATGAAGAAGACATTGTAATTTGCTATCAAACACTGCAGTCCATACGCACGAAATATATTTCTAAGAAGCGTCCGCCGCAGAATCTGATCACAACGTATTTATTCGGTTATGAGACGGACAATCCAAGCGCTGAATATTTAATTCACAGAGTATTTGACGAACCCTACAGCGGTACGATTAACGAGACATACTATACGCAAAACCTGAAATATGCCAAGGATTTTTTCTCTGCGTGCCTGCAGAAACTGTATGAAGAAGACGGCGTGGAAGGTATCGAAACTCTGTTCCGTAAACTGACGCAGCAATTGATGTTCAATATCCATGAAATAGAAGAAGATTACGATGTTTTCATCGCGTTCGAGACGATGAATAACCGCGGCAAAAAACTGACGAATCTCGAATTACTTAAAAATCGGCTGATTTATTTAACTACGCTATATGATGAATATCAATTGGATGGAATGGATAAAACGGCCTTGAGAAATCGCATAAATGATACGTGGAAAGAAGTATATTATCAGCTTGGCAGAAACCAGAAGTCTCCGCTCTCAGATGATGAGTTTTTACGGGCACATTGGATTTTGTATTTTAAATATACCCGTAAAAAAGGGGATGACTATATTAATTTCTTACTGAATTATTTCTCTTCCAAGAAAATATTTGAAAAGTATGAAGTAGCAGTGGAAGATGAAGTGCCGGACAGTACAGGTCCTGAAGTAATGGAGGAAGATGAAGAAAATCTGCTGCCTGCAGAAGAGGAAACTAAGGCAGAGCACAATAAGCTGCGGCCAGAGGATATTACAGAATACGTGAACAGTTTGAAACATACGGCTGAAAACTGGTTCTATTCCTATTTCCCGCAATATGGAGAGTTTTCCGGCGAAGAAAAAATCTGGTTGGAGCGACTGAATCGTATTGGAATTGGTTATTTCAGGCCATTGGTGACAGTTGCACTTTCTTTACAGACGAAAGTTGCAGAGTCTGAGCGAATTGATTTGTATAAAACGATTGAGCGCTTTATATTTGTAATGTTCAGGATGGGTGTTTTCCAGTCCAGTTTTAAAAGCAGTGACTATTACCGGAAAGCACGCAGTTTATACAGGGGAGAACTGTCAATTGAAGAAGTGACTCAGTCATTAACCGAAATTACTGATGAACGAATGGGCAGTGCTATCAAAAGCTTTATCACCCGTACCGAAAACCGTTTTGCAAATGGAGACGGTTTCTATGGCTGGCGGGATATTCGGTATGTTTTATATGAGTATGAATATGAAAAAGCGAGAAAAACAGGCATTGAAAAAATCGGTTGGACCCCATTTACCAAAGTTGAAAAAGATAAGGTTTCCATCGAACATATTCTTCCGCAAACTCCCGCTGACGATTACTGGAAAAATCAGTTCAAAAACTATACTGCTACTGAAATCAAGATATTGTCCGGTTCGCTCGGAAATCTTTTGCCGCTGTCACAAAGTGTAAATTCCTCTTTGCAGAATACTAGTTTTCCAAACAAAAAATCATCGAAAACTAATGGCAGAAGAGGATACAGCGACGGATCACACTCTGAAATCGAAGTATCTTTGGAAACGGATTGGAATGCGGAAGGTATTCTTGCGCGCGGACTGAAACTGCTGAATTTTATAGAAACCCGGTGGAATGTTCAGTTTACAGACGAAAAACAGAAAATCGAATTGCTTCATATTCCGTTTGTGCGGGATGGACGTGGGGAAGTGGCGGGTGTTGCGCCGGCTGATTAATAAAAGTGGGGTTTTTACGTAAAAAGCAGCTTATTTTATACTGATAGAACAGCAGTCTTTACAAATCGCACTCTAGCTATTCGGCTATCAAACCGGTATAAAGAACTTCTGACTAGAAAAATCGTATGGGGCAGATTACCGCGTCTGCTTCATACGATTTTTTTAATGTGGCGTATAGAATATCTATTTTTCTACTTCTGCTGTATTAGTACGGCATAAATATTAATTCACCGGACGTATATACTTCTTTGTCATGAACTTGCAGCAGGGCATGATACCCTTTCTTTTCCCAAACGGAGATGAATTCTGTATAGCCTTCCTGGCCTTCATACAAGGGAGTGCCTAATTCGTTTTTCGCATTGTCATTCAGGATGACATAAATTGTTTCGATTTCATCTGAACTGTGATAATACGTATCATCAGCGAGAAAATCATAAGCAATTGCGCTCAGTTTATTGTTTTCGAAAATATAAATAAGTTCAGCGTTATAACCGTATTTCGTGACTCTGTACACAAGTGCGACCAGATTTCCTTCGTGAAACTGCCCCATAAAGACTGCCGGCGATGATGCTTCGATCTTCTTCACTTGGCTCAAGTTCATAGAAAAATTAATACCGCGCGTCACTGGAACAGGCGGCACCGGTCTGAATGACGGATCCATTGCTCTTGCGATGAACGCTGCAATGTGTGAACGGGTGAGTGTTTGATTGGGCTTAAACGTGCCATCTGGGTAGCCCGACGTGATGTTGGCATGTGCTAACTTACGTACCGCATGGTAAGAAGTAGAGCCTTTCGGTACGTCTTTGAATGTAATGTTTTTCTCTTCTTTTAAATGAAATGCGTTCGCAATAAAAGCAGCCATATGACCTCTCGTTACGTTCTGTGTCGGTTTGAATGTACCGTCAGGATAGCCGTTAATGATTTTCGCCTTCGCTGCAGAATTGATGTATCCTGATGAAAATCTGCCCGCGGGTACATCTTTAAACTTCGTTTTCGTTTTTCTGCCGTCCAGACCCGTCGCTTTGGCAACCATGATCGCGACTTCCTCCCGCGTGACCTTATCGTCGAGGCCAAATCGTTTCTGCGGAGTGAGTACACCTTGATCCAGCAGATACATAATCGCCGAATAGTTCGGATGATTTTTCGGCACGTCTGTAAATATGTGAGAAGATGCCTCCGTCTTTGGTGCCAAAGAGAATAACAATACGAACGTTACGATCATGATTTGCATTTTCCTCATAAATATCCCTCCTCTTACACTATTAAACCAAATATACTATATCACAGACAGTAAATAATTAGACCTATAATTTGTAAAAATTTAGAATGTCCTTTTAATAAAAATAACCAATAACGTATCGTTGCCTAGCTGCATGGAGTACATGCCAAAAACCTCCTTACACCGTAAGAAGGTTTTGCGATGGACAAGATCCGGAATTTTACAGTCACGGCGATTCGCAAATTTAATGAAACAAATCTGTCTCCCGTGATTTAGCTAACAGCCGGTTCGTAGCTTTGTTCGTTTTCTCCTTACATATTACACCAAATATGATCAGCAAGACGCCAACGCCCGCCAAGAACAAAATATCTTTTACAGCGCGGGCCCAGACGATCCCGCCAACTGCCTCTCTCATTAAATCAATCGCATAGGTGAATGGCAGAAAGGGATTGATCCATTGAAAGAACGCAGGAAGCAGCATAATTGGATACGTGCCGCCTGAGCCGGCAATTTGCAGCACCAGCAACACAATCGCCATCGCTTTGCCGACGTCCCCGAATACCGAAACGAGTGTATAGACGATAGACATGAACACGATGCTGATGAAGAGTCCAAACAGCATGAAGACTATCGGCTCATCGGCTGTTACACCAAGAAGAATGATATCACCAGCCGTTACAATGAGCGTCTGTACGAAACCGATTGTCAGGAACGTCAGCAGCCGTCCGATATAAATTTGCTTCGCCGTAAACGCACCTTCCCTGTGAATATCTGTAGAAAGCAAAGAAATGAGCAATAAACAACCGACCCAAATCGACAGTACGGTATAGAACGGTGTCATTCCTGTCCCGTAGTTTTTAATAGGAAATAGCTTTGTTTCATTCAGAATAATCGGCTCTTCAAAGAAACTGCGTTCAGCTTCTGGATCGTTTTGCAGCAAGTCGATGATTTCGTTAATGTCTGTCTCTCCTTGAATGTCCCTGATCCGTTTTGCGAGCCGGTTCACTTTATCGTAGACGTACGGGTATTGATTCAACGCTTTCTCGGCTTGCTGTTTTCCGTCAGTCAACTGTTGATTGGTGCTGTGTAATACCTTTTCTGCTTCAGGAATGGTTTTCTGTACTTCCTTCAACAGCGAGTTCGCTCTTGATAACGTCTTCAGCGCTTGGGCGATTTCTTTACGGACCAACGGCTCGATGGTATCCGTATATTCCGTCAGAAATGAATTGGCCTTGATAGAAGTATTTTCGGCAATTTTTTGCAGATCATTTATACTGTTTTTCAGCCGTTCTTCTTCGCCCTGCACGAGAGAATTTACCGAATGCGCATTTTGCTGCAGTTCATTCAACAGATTTTTGAGGTCTTTCACTTTTTCTAAAGCGCCATCTATAGGCAGGGGCGGATTGGCATCACCTGTCTGCTGAGTATTCAGCTGCTCAGCTGCCGTTTTTATATTCGTCAGATCCGCTTCAAGTCCATCCAGCTTTTCCATACTCGCTGTCACCTGGGCATCTATTGATTGTTTTGTTCGATCCCATTCAGTGAAGTCCAGCGTTGTTTGCTGAATCTGTTTCAAAAAGTCATTGGTTTCATTTGTAATAGCCGTTATTTTTTCAAGATCTGTCCTGATGCGTGGTGCGGCTGTTTCAAGGCGCTGTTGTGCTAATGTCAGCTGATCGATTGTGTTACTTACGGTTTGCAGACCTGCGGAAGTGGTTTGTTTCGCCTCAGGCAACAGCTTTTGCGCTTTGTTAATAATGTGCTGGGCAGAATTCGCATCGGCTACGATCCCTTCGAGTGTCTGATGAATAGCTGGCAGTTGATTTTGAAGGTCAAAAACATATTCTTCGAACTTCTTAATATCGGGCAAGTTTTTCTCAATCTCGATTCCAAGTTCATTAAACAATTTGAGTACGACACCGTTGACCGTGGAAATGAACTGTCTACTCACTTGATCTACAATGACAGAAGCTCCTTTTTCTGTGATTTTTGGGGCGATAGAATTCAGCTTTTCATTGACATAATAACTGATCTCCGCTTTTTCAGGCTCACCCGCAATGACTGTTCCCAGTTTTCTGGAGAAGTCTTTAGGAATAATAATCGCCGCGAAATAATCGCCATATTCCACACCGTCCATCGCGTCCTGCTTTGCAGTAAATGACCAATCCATATCTTTATTGTCCTGCAGATTTTTCACCAATTCGGCACCGACATCAATCCGCTTGCCGCGAACCATCGCACCTTCATCTTCATTGACAAGCGCAACAGGCAAGTTGTTTGTATGGCCATATGGATCCCACGTCGCATAGATGTTTAGCCAGGCGTACAAAGAAGGCAGTACGGTCAGCCCTCCGATTAATAAGGCGGCTACCCAATTTTTACGAATATGGTGCAAATCCATTTTAAAAATATTCCAGCCTGTTTTCATTACATTGCCTCTTTTCCATTGGATATTCTTAGTAGCCATTATGCCCATCATGATAAAATTCAACTGAATTCTTTTGTAAGTCTTTGCTGGGCTGCGGTGAAAGGAATACGAAAGCAAATCGACATGTGAAAAATATTTCCGCCATAGGTGTTTTTATTGCGTATTCTTCATACAATCTTCAGAAACAACCGCTACTATTGTGCAGACTTCTGCTGCATAATAGACAGTTGAGGAAGGTGAATGTATGAAAAAGCTGTTATTCGCTCTGCTCTTATGTATCAGTGTGTATCTGGTCATTACGGAATGGAAAGATTCACAGCAAACCGTGCAGGAGTGGAGTGTTTCCTCCGATGCGATGATTTTGCTGAACGCGGAGACAGGGAAGGTAGTTTATGAGGAAAACAGTAAAAAGCCATTGCCGATTGCCAGTATGACCAAGTTAATGACACAATATATCGTGTTGAATACAATTGAAAACGGCACACTCACCTGGGATACGATGTATCAGCCGAGTGAAAATGTACTGAACTTAAGCCAGTTTGCGAGTGCAGCCAAGCTGGGCATGAAAGCGAATGAAAACTATTCTGTGCGCGAACTGTTTACCGCAATGACGGTCATTTCCGCAAATGATGCGGCACTTGCCCTTGCTGAACTTGCGGGCGGCACAGAAGAAAAATTTGTCGCAATGATGAATGAACAAGCGCAGGCATTTAACATGAAGGACACAATGTTTTACAACCCGCACGGCTTAGATGGTTTCTATTTAGGGAGAAATCCAAGCGAAAACAATGTGGCGTCCGCCCATAACGTTGCTGTTTTGGCAGATCGCTTAATCAAAAAACATCCCGAAGTGCTGGAATTTACGAAGATGCCGAGTTTTACGTCAAGACAGGGGATGACGATGTGGAACACGAATCTACTGTTACCCGGCATGCGTATGCAAATGGAGGGAATGGATGGATTAAAAACCGGCTATACGGACGCAGCAGGTTCTTGCTTTACCGGCAGCGGGGTGTTTAACGGGCAGCGGATCATAACGGTGCTGATGGGGGTGGAGGAAGTGGATGGGAATACTGTCGACCCGCGCTTTACTCTGACACGGGAAATGATTGAGCGATTTATGAAGTAATGTGAAAGCATATCTGTACAAGCGGCTTGGAAACTGTTGCTTGTACAGTTTTTAATTGCCGCATGTCGTTTCATTTGTAAACGTACCTGTTTATGACTCATTACAATATTCTATAATTGCTTTTCATTCATATGTTATCGTTATGACAGGAAGAGCATGATCAAGAAAGGGGGGCTTGTGCAGTGAAAACATATATTTTCTTGGATACTAATATTCTCGATAAACAATTCACTTTTAACCCGGATATTGAAGAGCTGCTGCGGTATGTACATAGGAATGATGACTGTGAAATTATTCTTCCGGAGATTGTCAGTAAAGAATTGATTGACCATGCAAAAGACATCATCTCCAGTAACAATATGAAAATTCAGTCTGTCAACAGGCTAAAGGAATGGAATGAGCAGAGTCCGGTGCGGATGTTTGAGACGGACCTGCTGCTGACACGGTACGAAAAACAGCTGAATGAAAATTTCACTGTTTTCAAACCGGACTCTGCAGTGTATGAAAAAGTTTTTACACGATACTTTGACGGGCTTAAGCCGTTTGAAAACAGAAAACAAGAGTTTAAAGATGGGCTGCTTTGGGAAAGTCTGCTGCTTTTTAAAGAACAACATCACCTCGAATCTGCCCAATATTTCTTTATTACAAATAACTTCGCCGACTTTGCGGCAGATAAGAGAAATAAAAAAGTCTTGCACACCGATCTGCAAAAAGAATTCCCGCAATTACAATTAGAGAACAGTGTGAAGGAGTTTCTGGCGGCACAAGAATATTACAGTGAATTCGTAATGAATGACTGCGTAAAGTCCTCGCTGCTGCTAGTTTTGCAGCAGAGCATGGAAGATCTCTGCTGGCGGCTCGGTGAAACATTGTACAGTTATGTATTTAAGAAGAATCAATCTTCTAAAGAGGAGTTTTTCTTGAATTCAGTAGGCAGACTGGAAAACATAGCTGTCAGTACGGCATCAGCAGCAAAAAAGTCCGATCACTATGTACATGTTCCCATTACAGCGGACACACAAGTCTCCCTCTATAAGCGGATGTACGTTGATCCGTCGTATGGGTATGCCGATGAACATCAGGAAACAGTCAGTGATCCGGTACGAATAACGTGTGAAGCCGTATTTTCTCTGGAGGGCGGGCAATACGAAGTGAAAGCGTTGGATAAAATCGTTATCACTGAACGGAACTGACCGTCCTGAATCTCGATACTTGGCATTTACTGAATATATGCTTTACTATTAAAAGCGGTACGGTATAAAACATACAACACTATGAAAGGCGGAGATATTCACATGAACGCATACGATGAATACATGCGCGGGATTGTAACCCCGATGCGCGAAGAACTGACAACTGCAGGATTTACAGAACTGACAACAGCTGAGGAAGTTGACAGTACATTAGAGGGTCTGGAAGGCTCTGCTATTATTGTCATCAACTCTGTGTGCGGCTGCGCGGCAGGCCTGGCACGTCCTGCTGTTCGCGAGGCAGTGGAAGAAGTGAAACCTGACCACTTATTTACCGTTTTTGCGGGACAAGACAAAGAAGCAACAGCGGCATTCCGCGCGTACTTCCCGGAAATTCCGCCAAGCTCACCATCTATTGCCATTTGGGATCAAGGCAAAGTGGTCTACTTTATTCCGCGTGAGCAAATTGAGAACTTCCAGAAAGACCAAATTAAAGAACACCTCGTCGATGTCCTGACGAAAGTCGTCGGTCAATGAACGTGATCATTACGACAGCAGGGCGTCCTGATGAACAGTCGGCTGTACTGGTGAAACACGCAGCGGACGCATTGCAGGCGCCTGCCGTCGAACGGAAAAAGCGGTCCGTCCCCAAACTGCAGGACATCTATCAATGTGATGTCCTGGTGGCGGGGAAGGACCGCTATTCGTTTTATAAAAGAGGAAGCGAACAACCATTCTTTTTCCATCCGAACTCTGCAACGTATCGTCTGAAGCGTATAGAGAAAGGTGAAACTGATCCGCTCGCGGCAGCTTCCGGTCTTATGCCGGGAGATGCATTTTTGGATTGCACCTTGGGACTCGGCTCGGACGCGATCATCGCAGCCAGCATAGCAGGAGAAGACGGAACAGTGGAAGGAATTGAAGCAGATAAAGTCATCGCATTTTTGACAAAGACCGGTCTGCACAGCTTTCCGATTGATTTTCCGCTCCTGCAAGAGGCAATGAAACGTATTGAAGTCATTCATTCGGAAGCTGTTACATTCTTAAAATCATGTCCGGACAATTCCCGCGATATCGTCTTTCTCGATCCGATGTTCACCACACCCATCGAGGAATCAGCTAACTTTGAAGTTCTGCGTGAAATCGGCGCGACAAACAGTGTAACAGAAGAGTGGGTGACAGAAGCAGTGCGTGTATGCAGACGCCGGGTGGTGCTCAAAGACCACTATCAGTCGCCGGTGTTTGAGCGCTTCGGCTTTAATCAGCAAATACGGTCCTATACGAAAGTTCACTACGGTGTGCTGGAGAAGTGATAACTAGCTGCGCTGGCGCGGCGGCGGGATGCAATAGCGCGCACAGAAAAAGACAGTATGAGCTTTTTGCTCATACTGTCTTTTTCGGCGTTCACCGCTTTAGGATCAATGTGTAAAGTTAAGGGAGCTCAAGTATAGAGTCAATACAAGCATACCGATACCCAGTAGTAAGTTAACATCCATTGTTGCGACCTCCTTTATGTAGCGCGTTGGTTTCCATCCGCTTAACTTGCAATCAAAGAACAATTTTGTGAAAAGAATGATTGAAGTTTGACTTTATTGTACAATGAAATAGAAAAAGATGAAACCTTTTGTGATGCTTTTCGTATGAGTTATCAAGATGTATGACGGAATGTTGAAGGAGTGACGAATATGAAGCGATGGTTACAGCGGCTGATGATTGCATCCGTCGCCGTACTGACACTGGGCGTCATTACACCCGATCATGAAATTTGGACAAGCTTGCAAGACAAACACGAACCGAATGAAACCGGCGCCCGCGCAGAAGGCACAGCGTATTCACTGGAACTGCGCAGCGAAGCGGCCGATGTACTTGCGCTTGACAGCCGCGCAGAAGATCAGCAGCTGGTCGACCATGCACGGTTATTGTCATATGAAAAATTCGGACAGCGTATTGGCCCGGTCATTCAGCATGAATTTGATACCGAGATTTTTCCGAGAATTGAAGCAGTAATTCAAACGACTGTACATAATGCAGCAGATCGCCGTCTTGCGATTACCGAGCAGCCTTCCGGCGATTACGCAGAGAAGATTTTCCATGTTCATGATCAAACGGCAAATCAGGATCTTATCCGCTTTCATGTACGGACGGAAAAACGTCCCATTGACGGATACTTTTACAACTTCCACTACCACACAGCGGAAGACGGATTTGTTGCACACCACTCAGTGGGCTATATTTACTGGTCCAAAAACACACCACCGAAATGGCTTTCGTAAGCAGCCGTTCCGGGGTGTGTTTTTTTGTGCCCCGGTTCTAGTGTCTTTCTCTTTGTACAAGGGCAAACAATGTTATAATAGGTGTAATTTCAGAAGAGGGAGCTTGAAGCATGAAGCAATATTTAGATCTTTGTCAACATATTCTGGATACAGGCACGAAAAAGGGAGATCGCACGGGCACCGGAACGTACAGTGTCTTTGGCTATCAGATGCGCTTTGATTTGGCGCAGGGGTTTCCTTTGTTAACGACAAAAAAGACGGCTTTTCGTCTGATTGTCTCAGAATTACTATGGTTTATAAAAGGGGATACCAATATTCGCACGCTCATTAAAGAGCGTAACGCAATATGGGATGAATGGGCATTTGAGCGGTATGTACAAAGCGAAGCGTATACGGGTCCGGATATGACTGATTTCGGCCGCCGTGTATTAAAAGACGAAGAATTTGCGAAAGTTTATCAGGCAGAGCTGGCTTCGTTTAAAGAGAACATCCTGGCTGATGAAGAGTTTGCGGAGCAGTACGGCGACCTCGGACCGGTTTACGGCAAGCAGTGGAGAGCGTGGGAAAGTGAGAACGGCGTCATCGATCAGCTTGCACAGGTGATTGACAGCATCAAAAATAACCCGGACTCACGGCGGCACATCGTAACGGCGTGGAATCCGGCGGAAGTGGACGATATGGCCTTGCCGCCATGCCACTTATTGTTCCAGTTCTACGTAGCGGATGGTAAATTGTCATGTCAGCTTTATCAGCGCAGTGCAGACGTCTTCCTTGGCGTGCCGTTTAACATCGCGTCTTATGCGCTGCTCATTCACCTCATTGCACATGAATGTGGTTTAGAAGCCGGCGAATTCGTGCATACATTAGGTGACGCACATTTATATCAGAACCATATGGATCAGGTAAAAGAGCAGTTAAGGAGAGAGCCGAAAGCGCTGCCGACATTGAAGGTTAATTACGGCGGCCGGTCGATTTTTGAATTGACGACGGAAGATATTTCGATCGAAGGCTACGATCCGCACCCAAGAATCAAAGCACCGATTGCAGTATAAGGAGGAATTTCATTGATTTCATTATTAGTGGCACATGATCTCGGCCGGGTAATCGGCAAAGACAATGAGATGCCATGGTATATTCCGGAAGAACTTCAGTATTTTAAAGAAAAAACGATGGGCAAGGCGATGATCATGGGACGCAAGACGTTCGAATCGATCGGCCGTCCGTTAAAAGGCCGTTTAAATATCGTGATTACACGCAATCCAAGTTATGAAGCTGACGGTGTTACGGTCGTGCACGATATGGAGAGCGCGGTACAACTTGCGAAAGATTACGCGGACGAAGTGATGGTCATTGGCGGATCTGAGATTTTCCAAATGGCGATGGACGACGGAGCAGACAGACTGTATGTCACCATCATCGAGAAACATTATCCGGGCGACACGTTTTTCCCGGAATATGAAGAAACCTATACATTAACGAGCAAGTCTGAGCCGCACTATGCGCAGGACGGCACACCGTATACGTATCAAATTTGGGATAAAAAATAACGCCCTTCTCTACACATAGAGAAGGACGCTGAAGTACATTGCCGCACTGCCCGCCATCACGAACAGATGCCAGATCGCGTGATTATACGGCACACGGCGCGTCATATAGAAATATGAGCCCGCTGTATAGAATAATCCGCCGATCACGAGCAGCCAGATACCGGCTGGCGGCAGTGCGTCATATAATGGTTTAATCGCCAGAATGATCAGCCAGCCCATGAAAATATACAGGGCAAGCGATAATTTTGCGAAGCGGTGAATGAAAAAGATCTTGAACAAAATACCGAACAAGGTCAGTCCCCAGATGATGCCAAACAGCGTCCATCCAAGCGCACCTTTTAAGGTGACCAGCAAAAAAGGCGTATACGTCCCGGCGATGAGTACATAAATGGCGGAATGGTCAAGAATAGCGAAAAAAGATTTCACTTTGACCGGCATACTATGTAAGAGTGTACTCGCGAGGAACAGCAGCAGCATGGACACGCCGAATATCGTGAAGCTGACGACGGCGATTCCGGTGCCTTGCTTCACACCTTTTAAGATCAGAAAGACTAATGCAGGTATGCTGAGTAAGAAACCGATTGCATGGGTGATCGCATTCCAGCGTTCTTCATGCAGGTTCTTGTAATCGAATGATTCTTCCAATCGAACTGCACCTCCTGCTACTCACTATACCAAATACACAATGAAAAATCGCAGATAGTCACACGCGAAGGAGATAGAAATCATGAAGAAAATTCATATCGTCACGGATTCCACTGCAGCGTTAACGGATGAACTGATCGATCAATACAATATTCACGTTGTTCCGCTGACGTTAATTATCAATGAAAAATCCTATGTTGACGGCATCGATATACAGGCGGAGGAATTCATGGATTTGATGCGTGATGCTGAAGAACTGCCGAAAAGCTCACAGCCGGCAGTCGGTGTATTCCAGCAGCTGTACGATGAACTCGGTGCAGACGGGTCACAGATTATTTCGATCCATATGACAGGCGGCATGAGCGGAACGGTAAAATCTGCAGAGACAGCTGCCCGCGCCTCTTCCTCAGACGTCACGGTTATTGACTCTATGTTCATCTCGCACGCCCTCTCATTCCAGGTGCTTGAAGCTTGCAGACTGGCAGAAGAAGGAAGAACAGTAGAGGAGATCGCTGCGGCCCTGGAAAGTGTCCGCAAACGCTCATCGCTGTTCGTTGTAGTCGACGTGCTTGATAATATGGTCAAGGGCGGACGAATCGGTAAAGGCAAAGCGATGTTCGGTTCGTTGCTGAATATTAAACCGATCGCTACATTAAAAGACGGTGTCTATACGCCGATTGCAAAAGTGCGCAGCCATAAACAGGTTGTCTCGTATTTAGCGGAAGAGTTTAAGAAGGAAACGGCGGGGAAAGTCATCCGCAGTGTCGGCATTGCGCATGCTAACGGACTGGCGATGGCGGAACCGCTGAAAAAGAAGATTGAAGAAATGGGCATTCAGGTGATGCTGACATTCACGACACCGATCGTCAGTACCCATACGGGAGAAGGCGCAATCGGGTTCATGTATTATACCGATTAATTTCAACGGCAAAGGATATGACATTATGAGAAGAATAGCAGTGTTATTATTTGTCTTCTCATTGTTCTTAGCAGGGTGCCAAGCCCCATTCAGCCAAAAAGATACGACGCTTTCAGAACGGGAGACCGTGGCTTTTGAACCGTTTGTCGTGCCCGAATACTTTGTGCCCAAACGTGTGAATGTTCTTGGATTGGGCGATTCCTTGACACAGGGTGTCGGCGATGAGCGGAAAGAAGGCGGTTATTTCGGACGGTTAACGTCGGATATGGAACAATGGAAAGGCATATTGGAGGTAGACGCCGTAAACTTAGCGAAACGCGGACGGCGCAGTGATCAATTTATCAAACAGCTTGAAAATGAAGATGTCCAAGAAGCCGTCATTCAGGCGGATTACATCGTCTTCACAATCGGCGGAAATGACATCATGAAAGTCGTTAAAGGGAATTTCATGCAGATGAAACTGTCTGATTTCTATAAAGAGCTTGGCAAATTCGAAAACCGCATCGAGGAGTTATTCGATTTATTGCGGTTGTATAATCCGACGGCGCCGATCATTGTGGCGGGACTGTATAATCCGTTCTCCGTTGTAACTAGCGAAGTGCAAGAGTTTGAGCAGATCATCGCAGATTGGAACCTTTCGATTGAAGAACAGGTCGAAAAAGACGGGATGTCCTGTTTCGTCCCGGTGGAAGATTTATTTAATTCGAATGAAAACCTCGTTTATCACACAGACTTCTTTCATCCGAACAGTAAAGGGTATGATCTGATGGAGGAACGATTCGTAGACGAAATCAAGAGTTGTGCAGCCGTTGAGCTGGAAGTGGAGTGAACGATATAATGAATGTTTGGAAAGCAGCATTTTTCAGCCTGGCAGGACTGGTGGCGGCGGCGTTGGTCGTTTTAATCATTTTAATCGGCGGCACCACCGCTTCTTCACCTCTCCCTGAAGACACGGCGAAACAAGACGAAGGGTATACGCTGGCGCTGAACACCACTAAGAAAAATTTTGAAGGCATTGCGAACACTTATATTCGCAAAGCGGTAAAAGACTCATTGCCGGTCGAGCTCGAAATGCGTGATGATGTGCTGCTGACATCGGAACTGACAGTGTTTTCGTATACACTGCCGCTCGCCATGCATTTTGATCCGATTGTACGCGAAGACGGAAACTTAATTTTAAAGCAATCGTCCATGGAATTAGGTGATTTGAATATTCCGCCTTCTACTGTACTCAAGTTGCTGAAAAATTCGGTAGAGCTTCCGTCATGGATGATTGTACGTCCGAAAGAAGAAGAAATTTTCATCGATTTGGAAGATTTGCCGATTTCCGGTGACGTCCAGGTCAGAGCAAAAGAAGTGAATTTAGCGCAGGATGAGATTATATTGGAAGTATTGATACCGAAAAACTAAGGAGGCTACAATTATGGCAACACAATACGCAACATTTGCAGGCGGGTGCTTCTGGTGTATGGTCAAGCCTTTTGACCTATACGATGGTGTGCATTCAGTAACAAGCGGTTATACCGGCGGACATACTGTTAATCCAACGTATGAAGAAGTGTGTTCCAATACAACAGGCCACCGCGAAGCTGTACGAATTGAATTTGATGACACGGTCATCAGTTATGAAGAATTACTGAATATTTTCTGGCAGGTAATTGATCCGACTGACGCAGGCGGACAGTTCCATGACCGCGGCGAATCGTACAAGTCCGCCATCTATACTAACTCTGAAGAACAGCAGAAAGCGGCGGAACAGTCGAAAAAAGAACTGCAGGAAAGCGGGAAATTCAATGCGCCAATCGTGACGGAAATCTTACCGGCCAAGGAGTTTTATGCAGCTGAAGACTATCACCAGCAGTTTTATGAAAAGAACCCAGACCGCTATGCGAGCTACACTGTCGCATCAGGGCGTGCAGGATTTATCGAACAGCATTGGGGGAATCGTTCATGAAAAAAGATTTGCGCGATCGCTTGACAGAAATACAGTATCATGTGACGCAGGAAAACGGGACAGAACCGCCGTTTCGTAATGAATATGATGCGCATTATGAAGACGGAATCTATGTCGATATCGTCTCTGGCAAACCATTATTCAGCTCAAAAGACAAGTATGATGCGGGATGCGGATGGCCAAGCTTTACAAAACCGATTGAAGCGGCAGAAGTGACGGAGCATTTTGATGCGACTCACGGCATGCGGCGAACGGAAGTGCGCAGCAAGACAGCGGATTCTCACCTTGGACATGTCTTCCCCGACGGACCAAGCGAACAGGGCGGACTGCGCTACTGCATTAATTCCGCGGCTCTGCGTTTTATTCCCGTACAGGACCTGGAATCAGAAGGCTACAGCGAATACAAAAGGTTATTTGAGTGAGGGAAGGTGACGGTGATGGATCGATCCTTTTATCATTTCGCGCTGAGATTTCGCGGCGGCGGAAGCGATGATGTAAAAGCGCTGTTTGCAGAAAAAATGTTCCGCGATGCAAGTTTTCCGAAGGATGAAGAGGATTTCGATTCCTTGTCCCGTTACGTTGAAGACAAAGCGGATGATGATTTACGTTCAACAACCTTTGATGAACTTTATGCAATGTATACAGACTTATGCAGCAGGTAACGGCTAAGGCCTTCATTGCATCTCGTTCTAAATCACTGTATGATGAAAACAAAATAATGAAATGAGGCGGACAATGAATGAGTATACATATTGATGCAAAACCAGGTGATATCGCGGAAACGGTTCTTCTTCCCGGAGACCCGCTGCGTGCAAAATATATTGCAGAGACATTTCTAGAAGATGTGGTGCAGTATAACGAAGTTCGGAACATGTTCGGCTTTACCGGCACATACAAAGGAAAGCGTATTTCCGTGCAGGGCACAGGGATGGGTGTACCGTCCATTTCGATTTATGCAACAGAACTGATCCAGGAATTTGACGTACAAAAATTGATCCGTGTCGGTACGTGCGGCGCGATCCAGAAAGACGTGAAAGTACGTGACGTCATTCTGGCGCAAGCGGCAACAACGAATTCCTCATTAAATGATGTGTCATTCGGACCGATCCGTTTTGCGCCGATTGCAAACTTCGACTTACTGTTGAAAGCGTATCATGCAGGGAAGGAAAAAGGTCTGCACCTGCAAGTGGGGAATGTCTACACGGAAGATTTCTTCTATAATGAAGACGCACAGCATGAAAAACTTGCCCGCCACGGCGTATTGGCAGTGGAAATGGAAGCGGCGGCTCTGTATACGCTCGCAGCCCGTTACGGCCGTCAAGCATTGGCAGTGTTAACAGTAAGTGACCATATCATTACAGGCGAAATCACAACACCTGAAGAGCGTCAGACGACATTCAACGAAATGATTGAAGTGGCACTTGACGCAGCGATTGCGGACTAATACAAATGGATAGAGAACTTGTGAACAAAGACCGCTCCTGGCAGCGGTCTTTTCACGGGATTTTAGAAAGTAGGGAAGACAATGAACGAAAACGATTCGCGTGAGAACGGAGAACAGGAGCCGGACGCGCCGAAATCCGGCCGCTATCTCCGAATCAAACCGTTTTCATTGATCATGCTCATTTTTTTCCTTGTGCTGTCGACAGCAGCCGTCACATTCTTCGCGCTGACGGTCGGTGATGAAAAGGTTGTAGAAGTCGTCAAGCCACAGCAAGTGGGAAGTGAACGAAAAGAGTTTAAAAAACTTTTCGATGCATATGATCAACTGAAAGAAAACTATTTTGACGATGTGGATGATCAAGTCGTTATTGACGGTGCGATTAACGGAATGGTTGATTCTCTGGGTGATCCGTATTCCGATTACCTGAATGAAAAAGAAGCGAAACAATTGAATGAAAGTATTTCTTCAAGCTTTGAAGGGATTGGCGCGGAAATTCAAGAATCAAACGGTTATATCAGCATCGTTTCACCGATTAAAAATTCGCCCGCTGAAAAAGCAGGCTTACTGCCAAATGACGTCGTTCTCTCCGTAGACGGCGAAAGCATACAAGGCATGTCTTCATCTGAAGCAGTGCTGCTGATCCGCGGTGAAAAAGGCTCGACAGTTACATTGTCTGTTAGACGCGGTGAGAAATCGGATCCATTTGACGTAAAAATCGTCCGTGACGTGATCCCGATCAATACGGTCTACGCAGAGATGCTTGATGATAATATTGCACATATCAACATTACATCGTTCTCTGAACACACGTATGAGGAATTACTCGAGGCATTCAATGAAATGACCGATAAAGGCATGGAAGGCGTCCTCATTGACGTGCGCCAGAACCCGGGCGGCATTTTAAGCGGTGCCATCGACATTTCCGATCTCTTTGTGGAAAAAGGAAAGATCTTATTCCAGACAGAAGAAAAAGGCATGGCGCCTGAAGCATATCCGGCATCAGACGGACAAAAAGTAACAGTTCCCGTCGCATTGATCGTAGACGAAGGCAGTGCATCTGCTTCTGAGATCTTAGCCGGGGCGCTGAAAGAGTCTGCCGGAATTCCGATCGTGGGTGTGAAAACGTTCGGTAAAGGAACGGTCCAGACACCGACACAATTGCCGGACGGATCAAACTTGAAGCTGACAACTGCTAAGTGGCTGACACCTGACGGCAACTGGATCCATAAAAAAGGCATCGAACCGGATGTGAACGTGCCTTATCCGTCGTATGCATCACTGCCGTACTTGGATTCATCCGAAAAGATGGACGAAGGGCTCGTATCGCCTTCCGTGCAGGCAGCTGAAGAAATGCTTGAAGCGGTCGGCTATGATCCGGGCGAGGCAGATGGCCTTTATGACAGCAATACAACTGAAGCAGTTAAAGCACTGCAGAAAGATCTGTCACAGGATCAGACAGGTGTGCTTACTGGTGATACGACAATTGGCTTAATGCAGAAATTACGGGACAAAATGAAAGAAGATGACCCGCAATTGCTGAAAGCGAAAGAAATTGTCCTGAAAGAAATCAACTCATAATGATCTGAACACGCGTCCAGCTACGGTTGGACGCGTGTTCTCTATGGAAAGGATGAAAATTCATGATGGATGTATATTTACTCAGCGGCTTTCTCGGAAGCGGCAAAACGTCGCTACTTGTTCAATTGGTGGAGCAGGTGAAGAAGTCCGGCAGACAGCCCGCCGTTCTGATGAATGAATTCGGCGAACTGAATGTCGACAGTCGAATTGTAGAGGATGCGGGAGAAGTACCGCTAAAAGAATTATTGAACGGCTGCATTTGCTGTACAGGTGCTGAATCAACAGAGGCGCAGTTACAGGGGCTGCTGACAGATTACCCTGAAATTGATGTGCTGTTTATTGAGACGACAGGCGCTGCACATCCGGTGGAGGCGTTAGACGCTGTCTGCTCTCCGTTATTCGCTGATCAGCTGGATGTTAAGGGGATTGTTACCGTAGTCGATGCAAAGCGCTGGATCGACCGTGACAAGCTCTCTCCGCGCATGCTTACATTATTCCTGGAGCAAATTCGCCACGCGAACTTTCTGCTGCTGAATAAAACCGATCTGCTGACAGACAGCCAGCTGGCATTTGTGACGATGCAGGTAACGCAATTCAACAGCTATGCACCGCTTATACAGACGGTGGAAGCGAAAGCTGATTTCAGTTACATCGAGAAGAGGGTAAACGCGGCAGCGCCGAAGCAACCCGTTGCGACAGGCAGCGGATTACCGCTCACTTCCAAAACGCTGTCATTCGATCAGCCGATCAACCAAGAGCACTTTGAAGACTGGGTGCGGACAATACCGGACTCTGTCTATCGGATGAAAGGGTATATTCAGCTGGAAGGCTCGCGTTACTCTCATTTATTTCAATACGCATACGGAATGGTCAACTGGATGCCGGAATATATCCAGATTCCATCGAAATTAGTGATCATCGGCGAACAGCTCGACAATATCCAATATGTGCCTGAAAACTAGGTGTCAATAGCTTTTTATTGGTAATAGTCAGCTTTGACGGATAATGTTGCCAAAACTCAGGTGACTCAAACTCTCATTTCATAGCTTTGTAGAGTTCACTGGACAAAATGGTTTGATTTACCAAGATTTCTCCTTTTCTCTGACGTTATGATAGGTTGCGTAGAAAAGGAGGGACCAAGATGAAAAAATCGTTATCCGTCATCTTATTAAGCTCAGCTATTCTTTTGCCTGTTCATGCAGCAGAGGCAAGCACGACAAATCAGGTACAAACAAAGACGTACACATGGAATGTATCAAATCAGCAAGTGTACTCGTACTACTGGGGAAATTACCATTATCAAAAAACGGCACCGCAGAAACCAAGCAGACCGGTGCAGAAACCGACACCGCCTGCGCAGCAGCAGCCGGCACAGCCAAGTAAACCGCAAACCAATAATCCGTCCCAGCAGCAAACTGCCAATGTTTCTGCCACGGAACAGGCCGTGCTCGATTTAACAAATGCACAGCGGACCAAAGCAGGCCTCAAGCCGCTGCAGATTGATGCGGCGCTTCAGAAGTCAGCAAAACAGAAATCAGCAGACATGGCGGCGAATAAGTACTTCTCGCATACTAGCCCGACATACGGTTCACCATTTGATCAGATGAAGATGAATGGAGTTACATACCGTTCGGCAGCAGAGAATATTGCGATGGGCCAGCGCGGTGCACAGGAAGTCGTTACTGCGTGGATGAATTCCGCAGGACACAGACAGAATATCCTGACACCGGGCTTCACACACATCGGAATCGGCTATGATGCCAATGGACATTACTGGACACAGCAGTTCATCCAGAAATAAAACGAAAGCCGGTGGAAGCGCTCCACCGGCTTTTTTTGTATATAGTAATTGCTGAAGTTATAGTTTGCCAGAATACGGGGGGCGTATTGAGCGGTTAGGCGGCAAGTATGAGCGTGTGACGTAATTAATGAGCGCTTGCTGAAAGTTATGAGCGCGTAACAAGGTTGAATGAGCGGTTAACCAGTCAGAGTAAGAGCGCTTGACCGAGGTTATTGAGCGTTTATGTGGATTCAGTCTGTTCACTTCATCAAACAACACCCGTTATTCGTAAGCAGAAGGCAGCTCGAATTACATCACGCGGTATTTGTTCTGTATATAGCGTAAACGGAATGACAGAATCACCGCACCGACTGTCAATCCCACGATAAGACCGACCCAGTAGCCATACGCGCCAAGCTCCGTGAAGCGTGCGAGTACGAAACCTGTCGGCAATCCGATGAGCCAGAATGACACTACGCCGACGAGGAATGTCATGGTTACATCCTTATACCCGCGCAGTGCGCCTTGTATCGGCGCTTGTACAGCGTCCGACAGCTGGAAGAATGCCGCATAGACGAAGAAATGAATGGCGAGTGTAATAATCGCAGCGTCTGCCGTATACATAGAAGCAATGGACTCACGGAACGTCAGCAAGATGAATATGGATAGAAAACTGAAGACCACTGCGAATGCGATGCCCAGGTATGTATACTCCCGTGCATCTTTTGATTGATTCGCACCAACCGACTGACCGACCAGTATTGTTGTGCCCATTGATACGCTAAGAGGCACCATATAGAGAAGCGATGTAAAGTTCAGTGCGATCTGATGGGCAGAGATCACCTGGGCAGAATAGCTGCTCATGAGAAGCGTCACGACAGAGAAGATGCTTGTCTCGACGAAGATGGATAAACCGATCGGCACACCAATCAGCAAAATCTCTTTCCACTTGACGAAAGAAATTCCCTGCCAGTTACGAAACAGCATGTACTCCTTGAAATGTCTTGACGACCAGGCAATCAGCACCGCAATGATGAACACCAGCCAATACGTAAAGCCGGACGCATATCCTGCACCCGCGCCGCCGAGTTCAGGGAATCCGAAATTACCGAAGATTAATAGATAGTTCAGCGCAATATTGATCGGCGCTGACAATAAAATAATGAACATTGAGACTCGGGTTGCACCGAGGGCGTCAAAGAATGAACGCAGTACAGTATAGGCCATTAAAGGGACCAGACCGATACTCATTCCGGTCAGATAGGAAGACGCCACTTCAATAACAGGTGCATCAAGCGGCATTCTCGTAATGGCGGGCAGCACCACCCACCTGATCAAAATGAAAATCATTGCCGAAAGAGCGATAGAAACGTATAATGCTTGCTGGACAGTAGGGCGGACATCTTTTTTATTCTTCGCACCGATGAGCTGTGCGATAATAGGAGTCAGACCCATCAAAATTCCTGAGAGGCCGGTATATACCGGTATCCAGAATGAACTGCCGATGGTTACGCCGGCCAGATGGAACGTATCATAACGTCCTGTCATCAGAATATCGAAGAACGACATCAGATAGAGTGCCACTTGCGTAATAACAATCGGAATCATGATTTTAATGAATATAGACGTTTTTTGCTGTAAAGGTTTCGCTGCAGTAGTCATAGTTTTACTATCCTCAACTTTCATTTTTTACATTGACTATTGTAGCATGAAATACATATCGTTAAAGACATAGGGAAGGATGGAATGAATGAAACAGCCGGTAGTGGTGTTAACAGGTGGCGGGACTGCAGGACACGTTTCCGTGAATCAGGCATTAATTCCCGTTTTTTTGGGTAAAGGGTATGGTGTGCACTATATTGGTTCCCATGAAGGAATCGAAAAAGAACTGATCGGGTCAGGGCATCCCGAGGTCGTTTATCACGCAATACAAAGCGGCAAACTGCGCCGTTACTTTTCAATGAAGAATTTTACAGACCCATTCCGGGTAGGGGCAGGGACATTACAGGCTCTCGCGATATTGCGCAAAATTAAACCGGAAATCATCTTTTCAAAAGGGGGGTTCGTTTCAGTTCCTGTCGTAATGGCGGCCAAACTTGCCAACGTGCCGGTCGTTGTTCACGAGAGTGATGTCACACCCGGGCTTGCGAATAGATTGGCACTGCCGTTCTCGTCGCACATCTTCACTGTCTTTGAACAAACATTACAATATGTCCCGGCAGCTAAATCTGCGTGCACCGGCCCGATTATCCGTCCCGAATTATTCAGCGGCGATAAAGAGCGGGGGCTGCGCATGGCAGGATTGACAGCGGAGAAGCCGGTGTTTATCATCATGGGCGGCAGTCAGGGCTCCGCTGTTTTAAATGAGACGATTCGTGCAGAGCTGCCGGAATTGCTGGCACGCTATCAGCTGATTCATTTATGCGGCAAAGGAAATGTGGATCCGCAGCTGTCTGGTGTGGCAGGCTATGCACAGTATGAATATGTCACAGATGAGCTGCCTGATCTGCTGGCGGCTGCAGATTACGCAATTTCACGTGCCGGCTCGAATGCGATATTTGAACTGCTCGCCATACACAAGCCGATGCTTCTGGTTCCGCTTGCTGCGTCAAAAAGCCGCGGGGATCAGATATTAAACGCAAAGTACTTCGCATCCAAAGGTTTGGCGCTGCAAGTGGAAGAGGAACAGTTCGCAGATCAGCCGGTTGCAGAACAATTTGCTGAACTTGTGAAGGAGAAATCCCGATTGCTGTCGAATATTGAAAAGACGACAGAACCAAAAACCCCTGAAAAAATGGCAGATTTGATTTTATCGTTCCAGAAATAAGAAGTGCGCGCAAGTTACCGTGCAGACAGAGTTTTCGCTAATATCGCAATATTTTTCAGTCACTTTGCAGAAAACTTCGGAACTTGGTATTAATCCCTTTCAGTTATAGGTTTTGCGTGCTATTATTGTATAGAAGCAGTGAAAATAAACACAACAAGCCAATAGGCAAATGTGGAGGTCATATTACATGTCGAACAATGTGGATTCCCATCGTTCCCCGTATGCAGCATTTTCGGGTCCAAACCTTGGGTATGTAATGGAAATGTACGATCTGTTCAAAACAGATGCAAATGCAGTAGATCCTGACTTAGCTGAGCTATTCAGGAATTTTGGTGCGCCTCAGATGGATGATTCAGGTCAACAGGCAGTCGTAGCGCAAGGTTCACAAACGGATCTGCGTAAAGTTCTTGCCGTCTATTCGTTACTTGAAGCCATTCGTTCTTATGGGCATCTTGCAGCGGACATTTATCCATTAAACGATCGGCCAAAAGATACAACACGTCTTGAACTGTCATACCATGGGTTGACGGAAAGCGATCTGGTCGGATTGCCAGCAACTTTGTTCTTGAAAAACGTTCCAGCGACAGTGGAAAACGGATTGGATGCGATGAATTATCTGAAGTCTCTTTACACAGGCTCTATCGCATATGAATTCGCTCACTTGATCGATGAAACAGAACGTAACTGGATTCAAACAAAAATTGAAAACGGCGAAGTAACGTCGAATATGTCAGGGGAAGACAAGAAAGAACTTCTTGAGCGTCTGACGAAAATCGAAGGCTTTGAAAAATTCATTCACCGTACATTCGTCGGTGCTAAACGTTTCTCTATCGAAGGTGTAGACACGCTAGTCGTCTTAATCGATGAATTAGTGCGCCGTTCAGAAGAAGCAAAAGTGAAGAAAATGCTGATTGGCATGGCTCACCGCGGACGTCTGAACGTGCTGACACATAACTTAAATAAACCATACGAAATGATGTTTGCAGAATTTGCAGGCGTTCCGGCTTCTCCGTTCTTGCCAAAAGACGGATCATTGGAAGTAACGCGCGGCTGGTTCGGCGACGTGAAATACCATATGGGTGCGCTTCATAAAGGAAAATCTGGGATGGAACGCTTCTTGGCGTATAACCCGTCCCACCTGGAAGTCGTAAACCCTGTAATTACCGGACAGACACGTGCTGCTCAGGAAAACACCGATAAACCCGGTATTCCGCAACAGGATACAAATGCTGCGTATGCAGTGCTTGTACACGGAGATGCTGCATTCCCGGGACAGGGTATTGTTCCGGAATCATTCAACTATTCCCGTGTCCGCGGATTCAGAACCGGCGGATCTATTCACGTAATTGCCAACAATACAATCGGCTTTACGACAGAATATTATGATTCCCGTTCTACACATTATGCGTCCGATCCTGCAAAAGGCTTTGAAGTGCCTGTATTCCACGTGAATGCAGATCATCCTGAAGAAGTGCTTGCAGTAGCAAAACTGGCATTTGAATATCGTCAGAAGTTCGGCAAGGATGTGTTAATCGACTTAATCGGTTACCGCCGTTACGGACATAACGAAATGGATGAGCCGCTAGTGACGAATCCGGTGATGTACCACGAAATCCATAAACATCCGACAGTCCGTGAAATTTACGGACAGCGTCTGGTCGAGCAGAAGATTATGACAGACGATGAAGTTAAGGAAATGGACAAGTCAGTCATCGCAACAATGCAAGAAGCGTACGACCACGTAAAAGAAGCTTCCGCTGACGCACCGGAAATTTCCAATGCCACACCTGAAGGGGTACTGGCCGGACTTCCGCGCGACTTGGAAACAGGCGTACCAGAAGAACGCCTTCGTAAAATGAACGAAGAACTTCTGACCTACCCGGCTGACTTCTCTGTATTCAGCAAGCTGGATAAAATCTTGAAGCGTCGCGAAGAGCCGTTTAAAGGCAAAGGTAAAATTGACTGGGCACATGCGGAGCAATTGGCGTTCGGTTCTATTTTGCAGGACGGCAAGCCGATTCGTATGACTGGACAAGATATTCAGCGCGGTACATTCGCACAGCGTCACTTAGTGCTGCATGATGATAAAACAGGCGAAGAGCTTGTTCCATTGCACCATATCAGCGGATCTAATGCTTCATTCGTGGCGTATAACAGCCCACTGACAGAAGCAGGAATTGTCGGATATGAATTCGGTTATAACCTGGAAGAAGACAAAACAATGTCCATCTGGGAAGCACAGTATGGCGACTTCTCCAACATGGCACAAGTAATGTTCGACCAGTTCGTATCTTCAAGCTACTCGAAGTGGGGTCAGCAGTCAGGATTAGTTCTATTGCTGCCGCACGCATATGAAGGTCAGGGGCCGGAGCACTCCAGTGCACGTATCGAGCGTTATTTACAGCTTTGTGCGGAAAACAACTGGACAGTTGCGAATATCTCCAGTGCAGCAAACTACTTCCACGTATTGCGCCGCCAGTCGAAAATTCTCGGCAGCGAGGCAGAACGTCCGTTAGTTATTGCTACACCTAAGTCACTTCTGCGTCACCCGCTGGTGGGAGCAGATGTTGAAGACTTAACAGAAGGTCACTTCAAGACAGTTCTTGAACAGCCTGGCACGGGAACGAAGCCTGAAAAGGTGAAGAAGATTCTATTCGCAAGCGGGAAGATGGCAATCGACCTGGCTGAGAAAATCAAAGACGGTGAAGGATTCGACTACTTGCATGTGATTCGTGTAGAGCAGCTGTATCCATTCCCATCAGAGAAGATTCAGGAAATTCTTGCACGCTTCCCGAAAGCAAAAGATTTAGTATGGGTTCAGGAAGAGCCGAAGAACATGGGAACATGGTCATTCGCTTCTCCGTACCTGGAACAGCTGGCTGACGGCAAGAAAATTTCTTACGTGGGACGCATTAAGCGTTCAAGCCCTTCTGAAGGTGACGGGGCTTCCCATAAGAAAGAACAGAACCGAATTATTGAAGAAGCATTGAAAAAGTGATATAACAAGTAAGGAAGCTTTACAATTAAATAAAAAACTACTTATACAAAGTAGCCTATCCGTTAAAAACGGTATACCTACGAGGAGGAATTTATTGTGGCAGAGATCAGAGTACCTGAACTAGCAGAATCGATTACAGAAGGTACAATTGCAAAATGGTTGAAACAACCCGGTGAAAACGTGGATAAAGGTGAATTCATCGTTGAATTGGAAACAGATAAAGTGAACGTCGAAGTCATTTCAGAAGAAGCGGGCGTTTTGTCTGAACTATTGGCTGCAGAAGGCGACACAGTTGAAGTTGGCCAAGTAATCGCGATTGTAGGCGAAGGTTCAGGTGCACCGGCACAACAAGCTCCACAAGCTGCAGAGGCAGCACCGGCTCCGGCGCAAAAAGAAGAAGCTCCTGCTCCAGCAGCTGCTGCAGCGGAAGAAACAACTTCTTCTGACCGCACTATTGCAAGTCCGGCAGCACGTAAGCTTGCACGTGAAAAGGGCATTAATCTTGCAGACGTATCACCGGTTGATCCGATGGGCCGTGTACGCGCGCAAGACGTAGCTGCACACGGTAGCGCTCCGGCTCCTGCAGCACCTAAAGCTGCACCGGCTGCAGCAGAAGCAAAAGATGACGGCCGTATCACTCGTCAGAAAATGACTCGCCGCCGTCAGACAATCGCAAAGCGTTTGCTTGAAGTAAAGCAATCCACTGCAATGCTAACAACGTTTAACGAAATCGATATGACAAACGTAATGGCACTTCGTTCACGCAAAAAAGATCAGTTCTTCGAGCAAAACGATGTACGTCTGGGCTTCATGTCGTTCTTCACGAAAGCAGTAGTTGCTGCATTGAAGAAATACCCATACGTTAACGCTGAAATCGACGGCGATGAAATTCTATTGAAGAACTACTTCGATATCGGTATTGCTGTATCCACTGAAGGCGGATTGGTTGTACCAAACGTTGTGGACGCAGACCGTAAGAACTTCGCTGAAATTGAAGCATCTATCGGTGAGCTTGCGAAAAAAGCACGCGACAACAAATTGACAATTGCTGATATGACAGGCGGTTCATTCACAATTACAAACGGAGGAGTATTCGGATCACTATTGTCTACTCCAATCCTTAACGGTACTCAAGTAGGAATTTTAGGTATGCATACTATTCAAAAGCGTCCAGTAGCTGTTGGCGACAACATCGAAATTCGTCCGATGATGTATGTAGCACTATCTTATGACCATCGTGTAATTGATGGTAAAGATTCAGTAGGATTCTTGAAGATGGTTAAAGAGTTGCTTGAAAACCCTGAAGACCTTCTGCTAGGTTCTTAATTCACACAAACAAGCGGCCCGCTAATCAGCGGGCCGCTTGTTCTTTAACGTTTCCAGGAAAGGAGAGATTTTATGTCTTATTTAAATTGGCTGAATGCGCCAACGCTAAAGACGGTGACTTGTACGCATACCGATGCAGAAAAGTATGTGGTGAATCATATGCTGACGGCAGGGAAGTCCTATGAAGTGAAAAATGAAACGGAAGAGTTTATTTTTGTAGTAGATAATTCCGGAAAAGTCGGCGGGTATTACAAAACATATTTTGAATGAGAGCAAAGAGGCGATTCTTAAACGGATCGTCTCTTTTTCATTTGGAAGAAAGGGAAGGACAGGCGGTTCCTATTAACTGTGGGAAGATGTGATGGAATAACGCTCATAATTTACTGGCACCGATCATAATGGATGTCTAGCCGCTCTATGTTCCATATTAAAAGATCATATCGATGGGTGAACCGCTCATAAACTATAATTAAGCGATCATAGACGGCGTCTAACCGCTCATTACGTGTTTTCTTAGTTTCACAGCACATCCGGGTCTTGAACTTACAGAATGTAACTGCACGTCTAACAATGACTGGTCTTTTATTGCAGTTAAAAACCGTCTCTCTTATGAGGGACGGTTTTTGGATTCTTCGTATACGGACAGGAGACGTGTTTTGAGATCTTCTTCCATGCGGGCAATTTCCTGCTCCGCTTCTCTCCGTTTAGCACGGCCGTCTGCCTGGATCACCAATGTTTCTTCAATTGTCTGTATCAGGTTTTCTTGTGTCTTCTTCAAGGTGTCAATTTCAATAATACCTTTTTCATTTTCTTTTGCTGTTTCAATGCTGTTTACTTTCAGCATCTCTGAGTTGCGAAGGAGCAGGTCGTTTGTTGTTTTCGTCACAAGTTTCTGTGACTCCACAGCCTTTTGCTGACGGTTCAGTGTCAAGGCAATGGCAATCTGGTTCTTCCACAGGGGAATAGCCGTCATGATGGATGCCTGGATCTTCTCAGCGAGTGTCTGGTTGGTTTGCTGGATCATCCGGATCTGCGGTGCGCTTTGGATCGTGATCTGGCGTGACAGCTGCAAATCGTACAGACGCTTTTCAAGACGGTCAACGAATTGTGCCATGTCATTAACTTCCTGAACCATCATCTGGTCATTGGCTTCCTGTGCTTTTTTGTGCAGTTCAGGAATGATTGTATTATTAATTTCTTCCACTTTCAATTCGGCAGCTGCGATATAGACGTTCAGCGCCTGGAAGTAGGTTTTATTTTGTTCGTATAAATTATCAAGCATGCGGACATCGTCCATCAGACCTTTTTTAGAATGTTCAAGCTGGACAGAGATCTTATCAATCTGTGTGCCCAGTTTCTGATAGCGTGTCAGTATTTCCTGAACCGGACGTGTTGCTTTGTTAAACAGCCGGCTCAAGCCGGATTTCTTTTTATCCGACAAATCGTCGGGGTCAATTTCCGAAAGCTTGGACATTAATTGATTCAGCACGTCACCGACAGGGCCGATGTCATTGCTTTGCACATGGTCAAGCATCTTATGCGAGAAGCGGGACAGCTCGTTCTGTGCGTTGGCGCCATAAGAAATAATGGACTCATAGTTGCCGACAGGAATTTGTGAAGCCAGTTGCTTTGCTTTGTCCTGCTCTTCAGGTGTCAGACGGTCGATTAATTTTACAGCCGCTTTACTGTCAGATAGCGTATTTTCCATTTCTTGCGGCAGCAGGCTCGCGTCCATATCAAATGGATTGCCCAGCAGATCATCTACCGTTTTTTCTTCTGTGTATTTATCTGTCATTAGATTTTTCCCCTTTCGATTCAAGCAGCGGTTTATCCCTATTGAGTGTAATATCAACGAAATCAATTTCCATTTGCAGCTGCTCCAGATCAGTTGCCACTGCATGGCGCAGATCCTTTTCCATTTCCAGACTCAAGTCAGACAACGTTTCCCGTGTATGCTGCAGCGCCACTTTAATCTCCTGATCCTTCAGCGGCTGGTTGACCAGAAGGCTGTACTTAGAAGTTAATTCTACAGCTGAATCTAAGTGTGCATAAAAAAAGCTTTCCACTTGATAAAACTTTCTCGGGTTAGCCTGGACAATTTTAATGACCCGTCTTGCCATCATAGACATGTCATATACCTGTCTGAATGCCTGAATGGAGCGGACCTGACCATACATACTTGAAAGTTTTTTCAATTTTTGCTTTGACTCATTCACTTGATGCTCTATGTGCTTATATTCAGAGCGCGCCATCCCGAATTGTTTAAGATTGGAGCGTAACTGCAGTTCTTTTATGGCGACATTGCCTCCTGCGTACAGGCCGATTCCGATTAATGAGCTGATGGGGAAGCCAAGGCTTGTCCCGGTTATAAGGAACACCCAAGTCAATAAACTGGTCGGGCCTATAATTGCATGCCGTGTCAGAAAGTTTTTTATATGATTCATTACAGTTCAGGCCACCTTTCATTCTTACTCTATATACTACATACGGATTAACAGCAAAAAAGTTTCATTTAACATGCGAACAGTAAGATTACCGGAGCCTGCTTTAATTATAGCCGAAATGCATCGAAAACTCATATATTACGGCCGCGTCAATCATTTTACTTTGCTATATGTGTATTGTTTGATAAAATTACAATCATTCATGCATAGCGCAGCGAAAAGGGGTGCATACTAAATGTATGAAGTAGTGTACATGAAGGCAGACTTTGAACCTTGGTGGATGTTTGAAGAGTGGAGAGAGTATACCGTCTCATCCAAAACATTTGCGAATAAAACAGATGCAGAAGCATATATTGAAGAAGTGACAGGGAAGATGGAATCCTATTTTGAGCATTATGAGAGACGCAAAGGATGTTTTCATGCATTCTGGTCCACATCTGAAAAACATTATTGCGACGGCTGCGAGGGAGACCTTCAGTTGTATCACGGAATAGTCGTGCTTGTTGATGGTATTCCTGATATATCGTCCTAACTTTCTGTATGTTGTTTACATTTTTAATTGACAATTAAAATGAATATGGTATACTAACTCTTAAGTAAATTAATCGAACGACCGTATGCTAAGTGATTCACCTATTACAAAAGTGATCGGCGTCGTCGGCACCTTTTGTAATACGTGAATTTTTTTATGCAAAGGTTCGTGTATTAACAAGTACTTATTTATTTTTGGAGGTAATCGAATGAAACAAGGTACAGTAAAATGGTTTAACTCAGAAAAGGGCTTCGGTTTTATCGAAGTTGACGGAGAAGAAGATATTTTCGTACACTTCTCAGCTATCCAAGGCGAAGGATTCAAATCTCTTGACGAAGGTCAGCAGGTTGAATTTGAAGTTGTCGAAGGTAACCGTGGTTTACAAGCAGCTAACGTTGTGAAACTATAATCCACTAAGAAAAGGCGCCCATCCCGGCGCCTTTTTGCATGGGAAAAATTCTTCTATTTTTACGGCTGTGTGACGGTTTCCAGTGTAGAGGTAACCACGAACTCTTCTTCGCCTTCCATCGACATGATGGATTCACGTTTAATTTCTCCAAAATCTTTTACCAAGTAAATTCTGTTTACGAAGTCCTGTTCAGCTTGTTCGATTACTACTACGTCTTCAAATTGCTGATAAGGGGTTTCAACCGAAGCATTCATTTCAACAATTTTCCAGTCATCAAATGTTGTACCCACTTCGATCGGTCCTTTTAAATACGTACGAATCGGCTCCATGGCCTTGAGTTCTTCGGTAGTCGGAATCCCTGCATCCAATTCTGCATGTTCTTCCTGAAGCACTTGAATTTCATCTCCGTTGAGTTTATAAACTTTCTGGACGAATGAACCGCCATTATTTTCATGGATGACGACGTAATCTTGTGCAGGCCTTGCTACCGTAATATCAAGCTCGGCGAATTCATTGCCTTCACCCTTGTAATGCGCAGCAGAACCGTCGGGGAGAAAGTAATCAAGCAGAGACACTTCGGTCTTCTCCGAATTTGCATTTGCGTCCTGTTCCGTCGGCTTATCGGAAGTGTCATTGACATTCGTCTCGGGAGCATCTGTCTTGCCGTCAATGGACGTCGCGGGCTTTGAAGTACATCCAGCAAGCACCAGCAACAGTGCAGCCATTAGAAACCAAAGATTGCGTTTCATTGTGAAAAACCTCCTTTTATTTTGTGTTATTCCCCAAATAGAAATAACCATTCATAAATTATAAAAAACAATGGACAGTACACAGTTTTGGAATGGACTTTACGAGAACCAATACAATGAATTGAAATATTTTTGAAAAATATTTGGTCAAGTAGTCACTTAAACTCTTATTTATTCATAATGAACATGGTTCCAAATAATCCTTCTTCACTAGACTAATCCTCGCACAACATAATTTGCTATACTATAACTATCTCACGTACAGCAATCAAGGAGGAGGAATATGGATGAAGAGTACATTTGTAATTCGTCAGAGAGCTTTTCTGAAGCTCTATATGCTCCATAAGGCAGAAGAAGGGAACTTGTATGGCCTGCAAATATTAGATGACCTCCTGGAGCATTTCAGGGACCTTGGATATCGTCCAACTAAATCTGAAATATACAAATCCCTGCATGATTTACTTCACGACGGTCTTATTGTCAGACATCCAATCCACAAGCAGGGGACGGAGATGCAGACACTTTACATATACCGCATAGGTGACAAGGAGAAAGTGAAGGCTTACAAAGATACTATAAAGTTCGAGCTGGATCGATCTGTATCATTACTTAAAAGAGCGCTGGAAGATAATTATTCGCAAAAAAGGCAATGAGAAAGAGAAGCAGATGAACGGTTTCTCCGCGTTAATAAAGTTCATCACATATGACTTACATGAGCAAAAAAGACTGCCTCAGAAGCAATAACTTCTGAGGCAGTCTTATGTCAAATGTTTATTTAACTTTCTGGCCTTTAAATTCTAAATACTCATCGTACGTCATCATCTTATCAAATATCGTTCCGTCATCATGGATCTCGATAATACGGTTGGCGATGGTCTGGATGAACTGATGGTCATGAGATGTAAAGACCATTGCGCCCTTGAATGCGATCAAACCATTATTCAGCGCCTGGATAGACTCTAGGTCCAAGTGGTTTGTCGGCTCATCCAGCAGCAATACGTTTGCACTTGTCAGCATCATTTTAGACAGCATACAGCGAACTTTCTCTCCACCTGAGAGCACGCTTGGCTTCTTATTTACTTCTTCACCCGAGAATAGCATACGGCCGAGGAATCCGCGCAGGAATGTTTCCGTTTCGTCTTCTGGAGAATACTGACGAAGCCATTCAACCAGCGTGGACTCAGATCCTTCGAAGTACTTGGAGTTATCGATAGGGAAGTACGCCTGTGTTGTCGTCACTCCCCATTTGATTGATCCTGTATCCGGTTCTGTTTCTCCTGCCAGCATATCCAGCAGCGCAGACTTCGCAAGCGGGTTGCCAAGCAATACTACTTTATCTTCTTTGCCGAGTGTAAACGATGCATCTTTAATGAATGTTTTGCCATCTATTGTTTTCGATACGTCTTTGATCGTCAAGACATCGTTACCGATCTCGCGCCCCATGGTAAAGTTGACGAATGGATAGCGGCGAGAAGATGGTTTAATATCATCCAAGTCGATTTTTTCCAATGTCTTTTTACGGGATGTCGCTTGTTTGGATTTAGAAGCATTCGCACTGAAACGCGCGATAAACGCCTGTAATTCCTTCACTTTTTCTTCTTTTTTCTTATTTTGCTCCTGCGACAGTTTCAATGCCAATTGGCTTGACTCATACCAGAAATCATAGTTACCGGCATAGATTTGGATTTTACTGAAGTCCAGGTCTGCGATATGTGTACATACTTTGTTCAGGAAATAACGGTCGTGGGAAACGACGATTACTGTGTTTTCAAAGTTGATCAGGAATTCTTCCAGCCAGCGGATCGCTTTGATATCCAAGTGGTTCGTCGGCTCATCCAGAAGCAATACGTCCGGCTTGCCGAATAACGCTTGTGCAAGCAATACCTTTACTTTGTCAGAACCGGTAAGTTCAGACATTTTTGCATGATGCAGGCTTTCCGGAACACCGAGTCCCTGGAGGAGTACAGATACTTCAGACTCAGCTTCCCATCCGTCCATCTCTGCGAATTCACCTTCAAGTTCAGCGGCCCGCATACCGTCTTCATCAGAGAAGTCTTCCTTCATATAGATTGCATCTTTCTCTTTCATCACTTCATACAGACGCTTATGGCCCATGATGACGGTTTCCATCACTTCATATTCTTCAAATTCGAAGTGGTTCTGACTTAATACAGCCAGACGTTCATCTTTGCCTAAAATGACATTACCTGTCTGCGGTTCAAGTTCACCTGATAAAATTTTAATAAAAGTTGATTTTCCCGCGCCGTTTGCCCCAATTAATCCATAGCAATTGCCTGGATTGAATTGTATATTTACGTCTTCAAACAGCTTGCGGTCGCCGAAACGAAGACTTACATTACTCACTGCTAACATATATTAAATCCTCCTAATTTCACAATGCTCCTAGTATACATGAAAATTCATTGAAATGGAATATTTCAACTGGCACTGTTTACAATTTCGGTTTACGATAGACTGGAGACGGTCATTATATCGATATCATATGAAAAAAGGAGTTTTGGCATTGCGTTCGAGATCTACTCAGCTTCTATTAATCGCTGCGATATTCATGGTCACTATCAATTTGCGTCCGGCGATCACTTCGATAGGACCCATGCTGGATATTATCCGCGATGATCTGTCGCTTTCAAATACGCAAGTAAGTCTGCTGACTGTCATTCCCGTAATTTGCATGGGGGTATTTGCCATGCTGGCACCCGTTCTGAATAAAGCGATCGGCCTCAATAAGACCATGTATTTCATGTTACTGCTGCTGGCAGCTGCAACAGGCATCCGATTTTTTGTTGCATCGTTCAATGTCCTGCTTGCGACTGCCTTTGTCGCAGGTATTACAATTGCCGTTATGGGGCCGTTATTGTCTGCTTTAATCAAACAGTATTTCCCAAAGCATGTAGCTGTCGTGGTCGGGATTTATTCATTCGGCATGGGGATGGGGGCGACATTGAGCACAGGGTTAACTGGCGTGCTGTATGAAGCTGCCGGTTCTTCCTACACGACCGCACTCGCAGTCTGGGCCATTCTCGCAGTTGTCGGGATCATCGCATGGACATTCACTGCAATACATCCGATTGAAGTAAAACAAGTGGCGAAGCAGCCGGTGCAAACCGGAGTGAATCCGTGGCGCAGTGCGAAGGCATGGAGCTTCCTCGTCTTTTTTGGACTTCAGTCAGCCTTATTCTTTTCGGTTCTGACGTTTCTTGTACCGATTGCGACGGCGAACGGTATGACACTTTTGAAGGCAGGAACACTGCTCAGCATGATGACCATCGTGCAGATTTTCATGAACATCGGATTCCCGGTGATCCTGCAGAAGTTTAACAGCCGAACACCTGCATTGGTGACGATTCTCGTCCTTGGCATTCTCTCGGTCGGCTTGATGTGGACAGCAGATCCGCTTTGGTTCGCAATCGGTGTACTGATTATGGGGATTCCACTCGGCGGGCTGTTCCCGATTTGTCTGCTGATGCCGATGGATGCGACTGAAACGGCAGACGAGACCAATTCCTGGACGGCGATGATGCAGACAGGGGGATTCATTATAGGGGGAATCTTGCCGTTACTGATTGCCTCTTTATATGATTACACAGCAAATCATCAGGTCACGTTATTCGTATTTCTTCTTTTATTTGTGGCTATGCTAGTACTGGCTTTACAAATCGGCCGATCCGCCGGGAAAGCCCGCAGCTAGACGCAACCCCCCGTGAACATATACGTCCTGATAACAGGATAACTAGTGATAATGGAGGAATGAAGGCCACATGGAAGAACACTTCGAAGAACAACATCCAGAGCGGAAGAGAAAGAGACGTAAATTGCGTGTTGGCAGAGTTTTTATCACAGCAGCAATATTTTTTATGATGGTGATAGCAGCGTACAGTTATTTTCAATATAAGCAAGGCAAGGCATTGACAGCCGGCAGCAAAATTGACCCCGGAGAGTTCCAAGGGGATTTGCTGAATCCGCAAGAACCAACGAGGGAAAATTATTTATTGCTAGGCATCGATAATGACGGTTCCGGAAAATACCGGACGGATACAATGATGGTGCTGTCATGGGACCAAGCCGCCGGAACGGCACATTTGATTTCATTTATGCGTGATATTTACGCACAAATCCCGGGCTATCAGTCGTATAAACTGAATACCGCATATTATTTGGGCGGTGTCCAGACAGCCAAAGAAACCATTTCAGGTATGTTTAATATTCCGATTCATCATTATGCTGTGGTCGATTTCGATAACTTTGAATCAATCATGGATATCGCATTTCCAAAAGGACTGGAAATAAATGTACAAAAAGAAATGTCCGAAAAGATCGGCGTAACACTAAAACCGGGTGTGCAGCGATTGAACGGCAAAGAATTACTCGGCTATGCGCGCTTCCGATCGGATGAGGAAGGTGATTTCGGCCGCGTTGCC
Source organism: Sporosarcina sp. P37 (assembly GCF_002109365.1). NCBI lineage: Bacteria > Bacillati > Bacillota > Bacilli > Caryophanales > Caryophanaceae > Sporosarcina > Sporosarcina sp. P37. Next base: position 220,319 of record NZ_CP015349.1, on the reverse strand, counting down.
CGTCAGCAGGAAGTGATTCAGGCGGTGAAAGACGAACTGTTCAGCGTCTCGACCGTTATGCAGGCGCCAAAAGTTGTAGGCGCACTTGATAACTTTATTGAAACGGACCTGACTTCGAAGGACGAGCTTACGAAAGTGCTGACAGTCATTGCAAAACGTAAACTGGATCTTCAGTCTTTGCGGATTCCGGTAGAGGACAGCTATTCGTTTACTTCATACAGACATGCAGGTTCCGTTATTGAAATCGATTTAGATAAAAACAGGGAAGCAATCCGTTCGTTCTTAGCCACTCCATGACGGGTTGAATAAAGGGGGAGTGAATTCTTGAGGCAGCCACCGAAAAAGAATTCTTTACGGGATTTCTGGTCGATTCGTTCGACATCACCGATTGTCGGATTCCTTGGTGGTCAATCTACATTGTTTGTGCTGCTATGTCTATTGTTCATTGGATTGATCATTTTAGTTTTCACACAAGTTTCATTTATTTTCTATCCGATTCGTGTATTTTTCTCAACTGTTGTACTGCCCGTAGTATTGGCAACAATTTTGTATTACTTAATGCGTCCAATTCTCAGATTTCTGGAAGTACGCTTGAAAATACCGCGTGTCTACGGAATTCTGATCATCCTGCTGGCAACCGCGGGGTTACTGACACTCGTCGTTTTCCTTGTGCTGCCGTTCTTGCGGCTGCAGACCATTAATTTGTTTGACGAGTTTCCGTCATATTTCAAGCAGCTTATATTGGATACAGACCGGTTTTTCCGGAATTCCATATTTGCACCGGTCTATGAAGGATTCAACTTCAATGTTAACACCTTCTTGGATTCGGGTTTTGCCAGTATCGGTGAATTCTTTACCGACACACTCGGCGGGATTGCATCGGGTGTCACTTCATTCATATCAGCGTTTACAGGTTTCATTCTGAGCCTGTTTACCGTGCCGCTCATTCTGTTTTACTTATTGAAAGACGGCGAAAAGCTGCCCCAGATGATTTTGCGCATGCTGCCGCCGCGTCTGCGGGACGATGCATCCATCATCTTCCGCGATGCTGATAAGCAAATCAGTGCATATATTCAGGGGCAGATTCTGGTCGCAATCGCCATCGGTATTATGGTGTCGATCGGGTTCCTGATTATTAAAATGAAATATGCATTATTGCTCGGCGTTCTCGCGATGTTCACAAGTATCGTTCCGTATCTCGGTCCCGTGATTGCAATTACGCCAGCCGTCATCATCGCAATCGTCACATCACCTTTCATGCTCGTAAAGCTGGCGATTGTCTGGACGATTGTGCAGGTGGTGGAAGGGAAGTTCATCTCGCCGCAGATCATGGGCAAGTCGCTGCATATCCATCCGATTACTATTATCTTTGTCTTGCTGACGGCCGGTTCATTGTTCGGCGTAGCGGGAGTGATTCTCGGAATTCCGGCATATGCGCTGCTGAAAGTCGTCGCCAGCCATGTTTTCTACTTATTCACATTGCGTTATAATCGTTTTGAGACAGATGAAGAGATGTATTACGATACGGATACAGTTGAGGAATAGTATGACGATACAGAATAACCCGCCAAGGACGGCGGGTTATTTTTTATGCGGAAGCGGATTGCAGGCTGGGGCAGCCGGTTGCTCTCTTTAGGGTGTTTCATATAAGATCATGCCTGTTTTCGATAAGTCATAGCCGCCGACTGCAGCCAGTTTCTCCTTAAATGATTTAGAGTTCAATGTGCTAATGAGTAATTCACGAAGTTTTTCATTTTCGGCTGTTTTAATCAACACCAGATCATATTGCTCCTGAATCAGCGGGATGAAATCAACATCGATCAGCCGCGCGGTTTTTTCGATACCGATCGCTGCATCTGCCTGTCTGGATGCGACACGTGTTGCTACCGCCATGTGGTTTTGTTCCTCGTCTTCATAACCTAAAACAGAAGACGAGGAAATGCCGGCGAGGCGCAACTGCTCGTCAAGAAGCACACGGGCGCCGGAGCCTATTTCCCGGTTTACAAGCCGGATGCCGAGCTGTCCAAGATCTGCCCATGTTGTCAGTTGTTTCGGATTACCTTTTTGCACATATAATCCTGCCGTCCTGCCGAGCAAATGAATGACCAGATAGGACCGGCCAGTAAGCAGACGGTTAATATACGGCAAGTTATATGTGCCAGTGTCTCCGTCAAACAGATGCGTACTGACGATATCCGCCTGTCCCTGGTACATCTTCACCAGACTGTTGAGACTTCCCGAAAAAGAGCGAAGCGGCCGGTAAAGGCCTGATTCCTCTATGCAGCCTGCAAAGATATCGAGACTCAGATCCTGTCCGCTGATAATAAGTTGCGCATCACTCGGAGACGCGGGCGTCAAAACAGAAGTGCCGGGCGGAACTGCCGCTGCCGGAGCAGAGCCGCCGCTTTTCAGACGTTCTTTATAAGCAGTCAAGTCTACGGCGTCCACCCGCATTTGCCGTCCCACGCGGTATGCCCGGATTTCGCCCTTTTTGATAATATCGTAGACTGTCAGCTTCGAGACTTTCAATAATTGTGCGATTTCATCTGTTGTATAGGATATATCATTATTTATATTTGCCATCTTTCAGCCCTCCAATGATCGTACTTTAATCTTCCGTCATTTCATCAAAAAAAGCAAAATTGACAATTTTTCCAAAGCATATTATGATATTTTAAAACATAACTAGTTATATGTAGTTATATCTAGTTATATATAAAGTGAAGAGGGGGCATTCACAGTGAAACGATGGGTATTTGCTGCTGCGCTGATTATACTGCCGGCTTTGCTGGCCGGCTGCTCTGATTCGCAGCAGACCGAACGTATAGACGGAGCAGATCGGGAAACCCCCAAGGCCAAAACCAACTTGGCAGAAGAAGCCGAGCTATTGATTTCTGCTGCGGCCAGTCTGACAGATGCATTAGAAGATTTAAAAGACTCTTTTGAGAAAACCCATGAAGGAATTACCTTGACCTACAATTTCGGCAGCTCGGGCAAATTGGCTGCCAATATTGAAAACGGCGCACCATCCGATGTGTTCTTATCCGCAAGTTCAAAGGATATGGATACTATGGAAGACAAAGGTCTGATTGTCAATGAATCCAGGACAGATTTCACATCAAACACACTTGTCTTAATCGCACACAAAGATTCTGACAGCACAATTTCTTCATTTGAACAGATTGATCCGGCTTCTATCGGTCACTTCGCGGTTGGTGAGCCTGAATCCGTTCCTGCAGGCCGTTATACAAAAGAAACATTGGAACATTTGAATTTGTGGCAGCCTTTGCAAGACAGTCTGGTTCTCAGTTCGGATGTTCGTCAAGTACTGACATATGTAGCAATGGGTAATGCTGATTACGGTACAGTATATTCAAGTGATGCATTCATTTCAGATGACGTGAAAGTACTCGCCGAATCCAAACCTGAATGGCATGCCCCGATTGTCTATCCCGGTGCAGTCGTGGCAGAATCAAAGCATCAGGAAGCCGCACAGCAGTTCCTGGATTATTTGACTGGAGACGAAGGACAGGAAGCGCTGCAGAAATTCGGATTTAAGTAAAGATAAGGGGGAGAAGGCATGCCCGGAATGGATTATTCACCTTTGTTATTATCGCTGAAAGTGGCTGCCATCTCCACTTTCTTTGTGTTTGTCGCAGGAGTTGTGATTGCTTATTTGTTAGCGAAGCGGGAGTTTTTCGGAAAAAGTATATTGGAAGCACTGTTTTTACTGCCTCTAGTATTGCCGCCGACTGTTGTAGGTTTCGGCTTGCTCATATTATTCGGTAAAAAAGGCTGGATCGGCAGCTGGCTGCTTGAATGGTTCGATTTTCAGATTGTTTTTACATGGATTGGCGCAGTCATCGCATCGATTGTTGTATCATTTCCATTGATGTATCAGAGTGCCGCCGCTGCGTTTGAAAGTCTGGATGAGCGCCTGTCGAATGCAGCACGGACGATGGGCGCTTCTGAATGGCGCGTGTTCTGGTCAGTCGTATTTCCGTTGGCGTGGCCAGGCTTACTGGCAGGATTGGTGCTTTCATTTGCCAGGGGGCTTGGTGAATTCGGAGCGACACTTATGCTTGCAGGATACATACCGGGCAAAACCGATACTATTCCGATGGCGATTTATTTTGCTGTAGAGTCGGGCCAGATGGAAAAAGCGGCATTTTGGGTCGCCATGATCATTACATTCGGATTCAGTTTAATTTTATGGGTGAACTGGTGGAGCAAACGTAATATTCGACGGTTTACAAGGACTTAATGATGGGAGGAATCAAAATGCTGCAAGTGCAAATACATAAACAGCTGGCCCATTACGAGATGAAAATTGATTTTAAGATGTGCGCGGAAATCCTCGTATTGGCCGGCCCATCCGGTTCGGGAAAGACGACGATTTTAAACAGCATTGCCGGTCTTTCCCATCCTAACCGTGGAATGATTCTGTCTGGTGAACGGGTATTTTATCAAAGCGGCGAAAAACCGATGCCGGCACGAGATCGTCAAATCGGCTATTTATTTCAGGATTACGCATTATTTCCTCATATGACCGTGGAAAAAAACATTTGGTACGGTGTGCAAAAGAAGTTGCGCAAGGATAGTAAAGAAATAATTCATCAGCTTCTTCAGGTGCTGGGGATCGAACATCTGCTGCAAAAATATCCGCATCAAATATCAGGCGGGGAAAAGCAGCGTGTCGGCCTGGCGAGAGCGCTGGCTGCACGGCCGTCTGTTTTATTGCTGGATGAGCCGCTGTCCGCGCTTGATAAAGAAACGCGAAAGCAATGTCAGGATGAGCTGTTGAGACTTCACAGTATATGGAAAATTCCATTCATCATCGTTACGCATGATCTCGAGGAAGCAGAACGCCTTAGCGACCGGATTATTTATCTGGATGAAGGACGGATTACAGATGAAAAGCGGAAAAAGCAATTAGTAGCTGCCCATTAATGCGAACGAAGCCCCAATTCCATCAATTGAGGCTTTTCTTTTACTCAAAAAGCCAGCAACACGCGGTGATAACTTGTATTTAGCTAAGAAAATCGCCATACTAAAGGGTAGCAATGTATCGAAATGGAGCTGAATTCATGGGCAAGAAATTGAACGACCGGAAAGCACAGCATATTCAGATTGTGCTGGACGAACAGGTGACTGGACATACGATCACGACAGGTTTGGAAAATTATCATTTCTTGCATAATGCATTGCCGGAACTGCCGTTTGATGATATTGACATCGGGCAAATATTTTTAGATCAACCTTGTAAAACGCCGTTTTTAGTCAGTTCGATGACAGGCGGTGCAGATTTCGCAAAAACTATTAACCGGAACCTGGCGCTTGCTGCGGAAGACAGAGGCTGGGCACTTGCATTAGGCTCGACGCGTGCCTTAATAGAAAGTGAAGCATTCCGGCCGTCGTTTGCGTTGAGAAAATATGCCCCGACCATTCCGATTATCGCAAATTTAGGCGCTGTACAGCTGAATTACGGATTTTCAGCGGATGAATGCCGTCAAATTATTGACTATACCGGCGCTGACGCACTGGTTCTTCATTTGAATGTTCTGCAGGAAGTGATTCAGCCTGAAGGAAACACCAATTTCAGCGATTTGTTGCTGAAGATCGAAAAATTATGCAATGAATTACGCGTACCTGTCGGCGTAAAAGAAGTAGGGTGGGGAATAGACGGATCTACCGCTAATAAACTGCTGGATGCCGGGGTATCATTCATCGATACCGCAGGCGCAGGGGGAACGTCATGGAGCCAGGTGGAAAAATATCGCACAACGCCAATCAAACAGCAGGCTGCCGATGCATTTAGCGAATGGGGTATTCCGACAGCCGATTCTATACAACTCGTCAAACCCTATATGAAAGAAAAGCTGCTGATTGCAAGCGGCGGAATCCATACAGGCGCAGATGCCGCAAAATGTTTTGCCTTAGGCGCAGATTTTGTCGGTTTTGGCCGGGCTATTTTAGAAGAAGCGACTGTGTCAGCTGAACGGGTTTTCCAGTCAATGGAAATTAGAGAGCTCGAATTGCGAATGGCCATGTTTGCGACAGGCTCAGCGAATATTAATGAATTGCAGCAAACCGATCGATTACAAAGAATAAACCCGTAAATGGACAATTTGCGGGTTTATGACAACTAAGGAGGAAATAATAATGTGGAAATTAGTGAACGGGAAAATGATTCAGACAACAGATGAAACGCGAGTTAAATTTCGAACAAACATCAGCAAGGAAATCTTGGAGCAATTAGAAGCATTATCAGAAGAACATAATACATACAGTAATTATTTATTGGAAAATGGATTACTGAATGTATTAGCTGCTGGAAATATTGAATACGATAAAAATTTACGGCCGACAGATCGTATTCAGTACAAAACAACATATGACCAGGAATTGCTGGAATCGGTAAAACAGCTGGCGAAAGATCATAAATTATTTATTAATGATGTAATTGAGTATAGTGCAGGGTTTATCAACACAGAAGATGTTAAAAGAAGAGAACATAAAAATCGCTTGGAAAGCTAGGGCGAGAAGGCTGCGGTGAGAATAGAATATGTATGGATCGTAGAACGCCCCGAACATAATATAAATTATAGGAAGTTATGTATCAGTGCTAAGTATACTTGAGATAGTGAGATAAAATCGGATTTTTCATGGATTTATCCTTAATCACACAATGAATGATTATAATACATTATTGCGTATTTTACGAGCGAATGTTCTGCAGTTCAGCGATTGATCTGCAATTTGACCAATCGCTGCAGTTTTTTCTGATTTTTGAACAGCAGTCTGTCATTCATTACATTCTAACCAATTCTGCATGCGCTGATAGATATTCTTTGACGGTTTTGATGCGCCTCTTTCGATATTGCTTATATAGGACGTGGAGATGTTCAATTGATCAGACACATCCTCCAATGTGTATCCGAGCTGCCGGCGCTTCTTTTTAAATTTGGCTCCAATCTCTCTGTCAGTCTCATCCTTCCCTGCTGCCGGCGTAAGGCGTGCCGCGCCGGCCTTTTTTCGCTCAATCGGCTGATAATAGCTGATAATTTCGTCAGGCGGTGCGATGATAATGGTCGTCTCCAGCCAGATCCGCAGCCATCCTTTCTTCGTCATGCTCTCTTCATTCCATTGGTTGTATTGCCAAAACGTAATAATCCCTTCGTCTTCCAATGAATCAAGGGCTTTTTCGAAACGGTCTCGAATGCGTGAAGGTGTCTGCGAATCCGCCTGTACGCCAATTTTTTCAAGTAGCGTACTGACTTTATGCGGCTGCAGATAGCCGGCATTGCGTGCCTGGGTTCGCCAGCGCCAGCTGATATAGCGGATCAGCTTCTTTTCCCATTTCTGTTGGTGCGGATTAAATTCAATTGCCTGATTCGGCAATAATTTTACTTGTCTTGCCGATCCTTGTAAAAAATGATCAAATACATCGCCAATTGCCATATAGATAGTGTCAGGTATCGTTTCAGCTGTAAATAGATACGGGCTGCCATCCTCATGAAAAAATTCGAATACGCGCCCTTCCATACGTTTGCTGACGGGTTTTCCTTGTTCGTAGATCCGTACGCTGTCCATTTCAATCCATACATACTGAATAACAGAAAGCGCTTTCAATAGACGGATGCGCTGTTCTCTTTCATAACCCCCGCGCCGGCCTGTTCCGCCCAATTTTGTTTTCAATCCCCGGATTTTCAGTAAATCATCCAGACGAATTTCTGTGCGGCCGTCTGTTTGCGACTGCGCCAAATACATATGGCATAGCGAGTCCAGTACATCCACATCAAATTCTGTCAGACTTGCGGCATACTCTCGTGCTTTTGCCAAACTGCCTGCGTTTTTTTCCTTATCCGGCGGCATCAAATATAACGAGCCTGAAAGCGTCGCATTTTTAATTGATGCCTGCGGCCACTCATCCGATGCGCATTGAAACTTTTGGTTGGAGATCGCTTCCGTTACGAATTGATAAAGAGCATTGCTCATGACGGTGAGGTGATTGGATTTTGCTTCAGTTTCCACCGATTGATGGTCAGCTAAACGGGCTCCATCACCGAATAATTCATTAATTTGTTCCATGGAGTCTTTCTCTAATTCAAACAGCGCAAGAATTTCAGACACCATTTTTTCAATATACAGATTGACATCTGCTGTGAATGCATTCAGGAAGCTGTCATCGGAAGCAAAGCTGGCATTCAGTTTTTCCAAAAACAAAAGGTTCAGCTCTTCTCTATCCATGGCATTCAGCTTGCCGTAACCGTATTCTGTTAACAGTTGATTTACCGTATGATTCAGCAGATACGTTCTATACCACGTGCTGAACACACTCCAGGCTTTTTCTTCGTTAAGCCGGGCATGTGAACTCAGCATAGTTTCATACTTGCGGTATAACTTATTGATTATTTCCCATTTAAGCGTCGGCTTATTTTCGAGCAGCGGTGTCAGATGACTTTCATACGTTCTGAAGAACTTTGCTGTCATAAATTCAGTTACTTTTGCCAGCAGTTCGTATCTGGCGTTCAAGCGCAATTTAAAAAACAATTGAATATTTTCCTCATAGTTTTTCTGCCTGACAATAAATGTTTCGTTTTTGACTCTGGGAAAAATTCGGTTTGTATCAATTTTATTTCGGACTTTTTTACTTGGGAAGTTCATTAAATAGTTGTAATCAAAGAAATTAGGCTGGCGATCGTACATGACGATTACCTGGAAGCGGTCGATTTTTTTGGCAATGTTTACATGATCAGTCAATTCATCAGTATTATCATTCAACAGCAAATCATAATTCATCAAACCTATTCCTCCCGGTGTACCGTAATTTTGATTAGTATACCATGAATTCAGAAAATTCCCTATTCAATTATAGTAACAGAGCGTGTTGCCGGATTTGGAGAGTTGCATGAAAAAGCAGCCGGAATGTTCATTTATTGAACATTCCGGCTGCTGTGTGCATTTGCTGATTACTGAATAACTGCACCTTCTAATTTCAACTCTTCAATCAGCAATGGAAGAACTTCAAACAGATCGCCGACAATTCCGTAATCTGCTATGTTGAAGATGTTCGCTTCTGCATCACTGTTAATTGCTACGATGACTTTTGAGTTGGACATGCCGGCCATATGCTGAATAGCTCCGGAAATGCCGACTGCAATATAAAGATCAGGTGTAACCACTTTTCCTGTTTGACCAATCTGCAGGGAGTAATCGCAATAATCGGCGTCACACGCGCCCCGTGAGGCTCCTACAGCGCCGCCAAGCAAGTCTGCCAGCTCATACAACGCCTGGAAGCCTTCCGCGCCCTTAACGCCACGCCCGCCCGCTATAACGACTTTCGCTTCCGATAAGTCGACACCTTCATTTTTTCGGCGGATGACTTCTTTTACAATTGTGCGCAGATCTTTCACATCCAGCTCTAAGGCTGATACTTCACCCGTACGGTTTGGGTTATATTCAAGCGCTGGTATATTGTTCGGACGGATCGTTGCGAAAAGCAGGCCTTCATCTGTTATAACTTTCTTTTCGAATGCCTTGCCTGAGTAGATTGGCCGCGTAAACATTATGTTACCGTCTTCTTTTTCGATTGCCACAGCATCCGAAATTAAGCCCAGTTCCAGACGGCCTGCAATTTTAGGTGTTACGTCTTTACCGACTGATGTATGGCCCATCATGACGCCGGACGGATTTTCTTTCTGCATAACTTCCAGAATGACTTGCCCGTAAGCTTCTGATGTATAATTATTCAAGTTCGCATGTGCGACCGTAATGGCACGGTCTGCACCATAGCGGATCATTTCTTCTGCCGGCTGCTGCAAATTCCCGCCGCCCATCACAAGGGCTACAATTTCTGCATCGGCATCTACTTGTTTCGCAGCCGCGATTGTCTCGTAACTTACTTGACGGAGAACACCTTGCTGTAATTCTCCGATGACCAGTATCTTTTCACTCATAATAAAACTCCTTTCCGTCCGTGGGTGTTTAGAGTACTTTTGCTTCTTTCGTCAATAAGCTGACCAATTCTTTTACCTGGGCTCCTGTCTCGCCCGCCAGAATACGCCCCGCCTGTTTTTTGGGCGGCATGAAGACCGCGACTGTTGCCGTTTTGGCCCGCACATCTTCTTCATCGAGATCCAGATCGTCCAGTTCCAATTGCTCAAGCGGCTTCTTCTTCGCTTTCATAATACCCGGCAGTGATGTATAGCGCGGCTCATTCAACCCCTGCTGACAAGTTACGAGCAGCGGGAGAGGAACTTCAATTTTCTCGAGATCCCCTTCGACATCTTTTTCTATCTTCGCTGTGCCGTTTTCAATTTCCAGTTTGACGGCAGTCGTGATAAAAGGCATGTCTAAACGTTCTGCCAGGCGGGGACCGACTTGTCCGCTCGCCTCATCAATTGCCACATTGCCAGCTAAAATCAAGTCTGCTTCCTTTCCTTCAAAGAACTTCTCCAGAATTTTCGCTGTTGTGAACTGGTCACCTTCGTCCAGATCCGCATCTGTGTCAATGAGAACTGCATCATCCGCTCCCATCGCCAATGCCGTGCGAAGCTGCTTCTCTGAAGACTCATCCCCAACCGTCACGACAGTTACCGTACCGCCGTGCTGATCGCGCTGAAGAATCGCTTCCTCTACCGCATATTCATCGTACGGATTGATAATGAACTCCGCACCGCTTTCATCAATTCGGCCGCCCGACACAGAAATTGTTTCCTCTGTGTCAAATGTTTTTTTCAGCAAGACATAAATATTCATGGTAAAGTCTCCTCTCTATACGTTACAGCGAAATTTATTTTATCCCTTCTGCTTTCAATGGTTTCGGAACTACACGGGTATCGAGTAAATCTTCTTCACTTGTATGAATGCCGGGGATCGCCCGCGGAATCAATGGTAAGAGCAGTAATGCAATGATGATGAAACCGATGATCACCCAAGATGTATTCACTACGGCCGCCACATTGTTGCCGCTTGCACTAAATATGGAGAAAGCAACCAAGGCAAACGATGCGCCCATTCTCTGTGCAAGGTTTTCAATAACCGTATTCGTAAAAGTCACCACATTCATCCGTTCCACTGAAGCTTTAGAAACGATCAGCCCCTTGACAACAGGCGTTTGGAATCCGACCCCAATCCCGACGAAACTCATTGAGATGAACAGATACGCAAATGATGTCGTTAGGGTAACGAAATTCAGCATGATGATTCCCGAAGCGAAGATGAGAATACCGAAACCGATCACGAGACGTGCAGACAATTTTTTGATGATCCTGCCGCTTACATAAGCCGCAGCCGATGTACCGAGGAAAACTGCCATCTGCAGAAAACCGACCGTAGTGGCCGCCTTGCCCTGGACGTTCTGTACGAAGAATGTCAATAAGTACATTACGCCTGTATATCCAAGGAATATAAACACAGCAATCATTGTAGGTGCCCAGAAGTTCCGGTTGACGACATACTCCATATCAAGCAGCGGAGCTTTTTGCTTTTTCTCTACAAAGACCAGAATCAGTAATGCAGCAGCAAAAACAAGCAGTGACGGGATCCACATTCCTGATTCAATACCATAGCTATTGATGAATGTCGGAATTGTCAACAGACTCACTAACAGAAGAAGGACGAAAATTAGACCGAGCACATCCAATTTTTGACGTGCCTGCACTTTCACGTGCGGAACAAAAGTGAATAATGCGATCCCTACGCCGCCCAGCAGCGCAGTGAACAGGAAGCTTGCTTGCCAGTTGACCGCATCGACAATCATTCCGCTCAATACCGGACCGAATACCGAACCAATAGTGATGAATGCGGCAAATGTCCCCATAGCTTTTCCGCGCTGTGTTCCGACCATGTACTTCCCCGCATAAGCAAATCCCGATGGCGCAATCGCCGCTCCGGAAATCCCTTTAAAGAACAAACCGAGCACGAGCACCCAGAAAGAAAATGAGAAAGCCACCAGCACGGAACCGATGATCATAAACACTCCGCCGATCATTAGGACAATTTTTATTCCGAACGAATCCCCGATCCATCCGAGCAGCGGCTGAAAACCCGTCAGCCCGACAGCCAGACCCAGCTGCATCCATACCGCATAACCCGGCGCCAGATTAAATTCTGCAATCATATGCGGATATGCGGGGAGATGCGTTGCTAAACTGAACATAATAAAGAACGCTCCAAAACTGATGAATAAAAAACCTCTAGTAATCGACTGATCCTTCCATGCCGTTTCACTCATAAAATGGCCTCCCTTTATCGATCATGTAATAGTTTGAAAGCTTTATTCATTATGCCGTATTTAGTCAGGGTCTACAGTGAAGATCTGCAGAAGATGTTTCAGGTATATTTGCACCCGGAACACTCTTGCCGCAGATTATGTCCGGCTCATCAGCCGATATTGATGACACAGGCTTTTTCCTGTGTATAATCGAGAATTGAATCTGTTCCATAGCCGCTTTCCTTCATTCCGCTGAACGGCAAATCCGCTCCTACTCTAGCGTACGTGTTGACCCATACATTGCCGGCCTGCAGCTTATCGATCATTCGGTGAGCCAAACCAAGGTTTTGTGTCCATACACCCGCTGCCAGACCGAAATTCGTGTCATTTGCGATTTGTACAGCTTCTTCTTCCGTATCAAACGGAATAGCGACCGCCACAGGCCCAAAGATTTCTTCACGGGCCAGTTTCATACTGTTATCCGCCACCTTTACAAGTGTAGGCTGAACCCAGTAGCCGTCAGCAAATTCCGGCTGGCCAGGCAACACTTCGTTTCCGCCGTATTTTCCGCCGAACACTATTTCATAGCCCTCGTGTGATGCCTCATCAATGTAAGAGCAAACAGACTTATACTGTGATTCATTGGCGATGGGCCCCATCGTGTTATTCGTGTTTAGTATATCGCCGTGCTTAACGAATTCACTATCTGTCATTAAATCCTTCAGCCGTCCGATCACTTCATCATAAATGCTGCGCTGGATAAGCATACGCGAGCCCGCCACACATAACTGTCCGGAGTTGCGAGTGAAGATTCCATGAATCAGACCGTATACTGCCTGATCAATATTTGCGTCTTCAAAGACGATATTCGGGGACTTGCCGCCGAGTTCAAAAATTAATGACTTCGGTGAATGAGCGGTCGCTTTCGTGATGCGTTCCGCTGTCGCTTTTGAACCTGTCAAACTTACCTTATTTACTTCTTTGTGACCTACCAGGTAATCTCCAATTTCTCTGCCAGCACCTGAAATGACATTGAGCACACCCGGCGGCAGAATTTGTGAAATCAGTTCGCCGTACCGCAGCGAACCGACTGCCGCACTTTCAGATGGTTTAATAACGACCGTATTGCCCGCCGCGAGCGCATAGGCTGCCTTAATGGTGAATGTAAACAGCGGTGCGTTCCAGGGCAGGATTAAGACTGCCACTCCGTAAGGCTTGCGTGCTGTAAATCCGAAATCACCCGCACCCATCTGGACAGTACGGCCCTGAGAACCCACTAATGATGCCGCACCTGCCGCGTCATACCAAATTTGCTTCAATACTTCCGCTAAATAGCCATACTCATCAAGCACCCAGCCATTATTTCGTGTTTCCAGTTCCAGCAATTCCGCAGCATACTCGGGAATCATATCCCCAATCTTACGCATATAGTCACCGCGTGTACGGGCCGGCAGATCCGCCCAGTCTGCAAACGCCCCGCGTGCTGCCTGGATCACCATCTCCGCATCTTCTTTTTTACTGGAAGGAATCATGGCCCACACTTTCCCGGTGGACGGATCGATACTGTTTGTCACAGCGCCGTCTTGCGCTTGCATCGTCTTGCCGTTAACGACATTGCCATAGGTCTTCACTTTGGATCTCTCGGTTACATTCGTCATATACTCTCCTCCTTCTGATTACCAGCCCAGTGACGTGACTACTTTTTCCTGATAGAAAGGGGTTGAACCCAGATATTGATCATAATAGCGTGCGCGTTTTACATATAAATGGCAATCGATTTCTTCCGTGAATCCGATTCCGCCATGAATTTGAATGTTTTGAGCAGATGCTTCGATGAATTTCTCTGTTGTGTACGTACGTGCACTGTATACTGCCGCTTCCCGGTCTGCTTCATCGGTGTCTGCCACCCAGTTTGCGTAATAACTTAAAGACCGGGCAATTTCCAAATGCACTTTCATATCTACAATACTGTGTTTGATTGCCTGGAATCGTCCGATTTTCTGACCGAACTGCTCACGGATATTTGCATAGTCCGCCGCCATGCTGACCACACTCTCCATCGCGCCGACCATATACGAACTGAGAGCTGCGTTGAAATACAGCAGACCTTCCTGCAAATTAGCCCAGCCCTTATCCGCTTCGCCTACGATTTGCTCTTCCGTAATCGTATAATCGGTAAAGTCTAGTTTCGCCACGTGCTTCGCTTCATCAAAAGACGCCTGTTTTGTTATTGACAGCTCATCTGTCTTATCGATCAGCACAAGCGCCAAACCGTCTTCCTGATCGCCGCTCGTCCGGACCAGCAGCAGGAATGCCTCTGCGAGTTCTGCTTCAGGCACGAGAAGTTTTGTGCCGTTCAATACGTACTGCCCATCTTTTTGCTGCAAAGTACATTGAATCCCTTGCGGAGAAAAGTCATGGAACGGCTCAAGTGCCGCAAAGGAGATATGTGTTTCCCCCGCCGCAACAGCAGACAAATAATTTTGCTTTTGTGCGTCTGTCCCGTATTTCTTCAGTATTGGCACTGCGAGCGCATTCGTTTCCATGAACAAGCCGGGAACGAGAGACCGTCCGAGTTCTTCGTACGTTGGAACCAAGTCAAGTGATTCGAGATCCAGTCCGCCATACTCCTCTGGAATATTGATGGCCGTACACCCAAGTTCCGCCAATGTATGATAAAGTTTCTTCAAATTTTCCGGTTTGTTTTCAATCATTTCGCGTGCCACTTGCGTACCGCCGAACGTATCCAGCATTTTCCGGATATGTCCGCGGAACGTTTCTTGATCTTCAGTCAGTGAAAAATCCATTTTGCATCCCCCCGTCTATTAACGTCCCATGTCTTTGGGCAGTCCAAGCACTCTCTCACCGATTGTGTTCCGCTGCACTTCACTAGTTCCTCCGCCAATCGTTTGACCGAATGAAGCCAGGAATAAACTTTGCCACTTAGAATCGGCCGGTGCATCCTGATCCCACAGCACACCATGGTGCCCTTGGATCTCTACCGCAAATGAAGACAATTCTTTGTTGAGCTCACTGACAACCAGCTTATCGATCGAACTTTCCGGACCGGGCCGCCCATTCTTTAACGTGGTCGTCAGGTTTCTGTAATAATTCAGCAGTGATCCGCGAATACGTGCGTAGAAGCCCGCCATCTTCTGTCTGATCATCGGATCCTGAATTAATGGCCGTCCGTTAATTTTGTATTGCTGAGACATTTTGACTGTATCGTTAAACTGCTGTTCGAGCGTGAACAGCTCCGCACCAATTCCCGTACGTTCATGCAGCATGAGCGCGATTAATACGTGCCACCCTGAATCCAGCTGGCCGACGATATCTGCGTCGGTCGCTTCCGCATCCGTCAAATACACTTCGTTAAATTCTTTATGTCCATCCATTTGGACAATGGGCAGTGTTTCTACTCCCGGCTGGTCCATATCTATCAAGAATACTGTGATGCCGCGGTGCTTCTTTTCAGGATGATTGCTCGTTCTGGTCAGCAGGAAGCATTTATCCGCCACATGACCGAAGCTCGTCCAGACTTTTTGTCCGTTGATCAGCCAGCGGTCTCCGTCTTTCACAGCACGTGTTTTGATGGCCGTCAAGTCGGATCCGGCGTTAGGCTCTGAATAGCCCTGACACCATATTTCTTCACCTGTAAGGATTTTCTTCAAGTATTTCTCTTTTTGCTCGTCCGTACCCATATCGATTAACGTAGGACCCACCATATGGATACCTATGTAGTTAATCAGCGGCGGTGCTTTGACTCTGACCATCTCCTGATGATAAATAATCTCTTCCATCAGGCTGGCATCCCGTCCGCCATATTCTTTTGGCCAGGCGATGGCTGCCCATCCGCCCTCGTACAATTTATTTTGCCAATCACGCAATACACGTGAATATTCTTCGATATCTTCCGGTAAGTCCCGCTTGCCTTCCAGCCATCCTTCCGGGAGGTTTTTTTCAAGCCACGTCCGCAGTTCGGTTCTGAATTTCTCTTCCTTTTTTGTAAATGTGAAATCCATGATTCATCATCCTTTCTTCCGCGTCTGTCGATCAGTTCGTAACAGGCTGCCATTGCGGCAACGCGCGGTCTTCTGTAATATCAACCCACGTCATTTGAACCGGCATGCCAATCTGCACATCTTGTTCATCGCAATTCAGAATATTTCCCATGATCTTCACTTCCGGCACACGGTCCAGCTGCGCCAACGCAATAATTGTTGGCAGTTCATCCTGGAAGCCGGGCAGGAATGGACGATAAGATACGACATAAGAATAGACGGTCGCTTGCACATCATTCCCCATCTTTTCCCACCCTACATTTGCACTTCCGCAATTTGCGCATGTCGGGCCGGGCGGCTGCGAAAACGTCCCGCAGTCATTACATTTTTGCAGTACGAGCTCATGCTTATCCGCTGCATCCCAGTACGCTTGATTGTCTTGATCTTTCAATGGAATCGGTTTTTGGTACGTCATACTATTCCTCCTAGTTTCGTAAAATCATCGCGCCTGCAATATCCGGACCGGCCCAGCCGGTACAAATGCCGATCTTGCAGTGTTCTACTTGGCGATCAGTTCCTTCATAGTCATGGCGCAGCTGTCTGACGATTTCGATGGCATTATTCATTCCGTGCGTATAGCCTTCAGACAGCATGCCGCCTGCTGTATTGGTTGGCAATTTTCCGCCCATCTTTAAATTTCCTTGTGCAACAAATTCTCCAGCTTCCCCGCGTTTCGCAAAGCCATACGCTTCCAGCTGGCGCAGCACTACCCAGCTGAAACAGTCATAGATGGCGGCAACGTCGATATCTTCCGGAGTCACACCTGCATTTTCATACAGCTCTTTCGCTACGTAATCGGAAGCTACCTGATCAATATCGTTCCAATAATGCGCGTGCGGATGACATTGTCTTGCCGACATGCCCATAATGTAGACGGGTCTTGACGTACAGTTTTTCGCGTTCTCCGCAGAGGTTACGATCAGCGCATTTCCTTCATCCAGCTCCAGGCAGGAATCATGAATGTTAAAAGGCGAACTGATATCCGGTGTTGCCAGATAGTTTTCCATCGTCAGCGGCTTGCCGTGAAGAAACGCTTTCGGATTGCGCTGTGCATGCTCATAAAAACTCAAGCACACGTGTCCGAGATGTTCTTTTGTTGTACCTGTTTCATGCATATGACGCATGGCATACATTCCAAACCACTGGGACGGGCTCGCCGATCCATAAGGAATCACGAAACTTCCGCCTGCAAGAGCACCTTGAAGCATATCGGGATCATAGCCGCGTCCTACACGCGTGCCGGAACTGCCGTTTAATGAACGGTAGATCAACACTGTATTCAGCTGGCCCGCCTCAATGAGTGCCACCGCATCTGCAATCAGCATCTCAGTACTTGCTCCGCCGCCCTGGATATCTTTGACGTATTTTGGCCGCACACCGAGATACGTCGCCAATTGGTGGGACGTACAGGAGTCTCCTTCGTTATAGTTCATGAATCCGTCGATGTCTGTTGCTTTCAAACCTGCATCTTTAATCGCTGCATTTGCCGCATCGAGCGCTAAGTGAAGAGGCGTTGTTCCCGATTTTCTTGAGCGTTCACTTTCTCCTACGCCGACAATGGCATAGCGGTCTTTTATAGTTCCCATAAATAAATTCCTCCTATTTCCCAATTGCTTTTACGTAAGTTGTAAAATGGCACTACCGGAACCGACTGCTCCCCCAGATATCTTCTCGGCTGTCAGGTCCAGAGCGATGCACCGCTTGCCGTCTTCCTCATATATCCGTTCCACTGTACCCGTGCAGCGGATTTCGTCGCCCGGTACAGTCATTTTGCCAAAACGCATCTTGATCGCTGAGACTTGTGCTTCTTTGCCTGCAATCTTCATGACGTATTCGCCAAGGAAGCCCATGATCAGCATGCCGTGTGCAATGACACCCTCCATGCCTATTTTCTTCGCGAATTCATCGTCCAGGTGCAGCGGATTAAAATCTCCGGAAGCACCTGCATACTGTGCAAGCTGCACTTTCGTAATCGGCGGTTTCACCATCGGTTCAAGTTTCTGGTCTACAGTCAGCTCTTCCAACACCCAATCTTTGATCATATGACGTCCCTCCTGTCAGTTCGCCGGTGAGCGATAGACGATATTCATCCGGCTGATACAAACCAGATCGCCTGTTTCGTCTTTCATTTCCGTATCAAGTTTTAAAAACTGCATTTTCCCGCTTTTACCTTCTTTGTCATACAGATCGCTTACTTTGATCTGGCAGCGCAGCCGGTCGCCAATGCGGATCGGCTTGTAGTAAAGAAACTCCTGCTCGCCGTGCAGCATTCTGCGCTGGTCGAGATGAAGCGGCATTTCCGTCTTTCCGTCATTTATCGCAATCGGAAATGTCGGCGGCACGATCAGTCCTTCGTACGCTGATTGCTTTGCGTAACTTTCGTCCGTATAGAGTGGATTATCGTCTCCGATTGCAGCTGCGAATTGACCGACATGCCGGCCTTCTACTTCAAACACATACTCATCGCTCGTTAAACCAATGACGCTGTGATCCAAGTTCATTTTTTATCCTCCCCACGCATTACTTTGTAATAATTAGTGCATCTGCCGCTATAATGCCTTTCTCGTAGACAATTAACGGATTGATGTCAATTTCTTTGATTTCATTAGAATAATCTTGAATCAATTCAGATACTTTCAGCAGCACATCGATAATCGCTTCTTGGTCGACCGGCTTTTTATTTCGTACACCTTTTAATAACTCATAGCCTTTCAGACTTTTCATCTTATCGATTGCATCTGCTCTGGTGATCGGCGCAACACGGAACGATACATCTTTAAACACTTCAACGAATACACCGCCGAGACCGAACATGATAACCGGGCCGAATGTCGGATCATTCGTGACGCCTACAATGACCTCTACGCCTTCTGGCAGCATTTCCTGCACAGCCACACCGTGAATTTCGGCTGCCGGACAGTTCGCGGCCGCATTATGACAGATCTCCTCATACGCCTTTCTGACTTCTGCCGCATTTTTTACGTTTAATCGGATGCCGTCTACTTCGGTCTTATGGGGAATATCAGGCGAATCGATTTTCAGCACGACAGGATATCCAATGCTCTCCGCACACGCCACTGCTTCTGCTGAAGACTGTGCGAGTGCGCGTCTTGCAGTAGGAATTCCATATTCATTCAAAATCGCAGCAGACTGTGATTCACTTAATGTCTGATTTTCCGGGAATAAATGGCGGATGTTCGTTTTATTGACTTTCTCCGGTTCGGCCTGCGTTTTTCGTTCTCTAGCCTTATCGCACGCTTCTCTGTACTCTGCCAGCTTTGCCAGCGAGCGGATAGGATCCATATCACCTCTTACAAACGGAATGCCATGGTCTTCCAGATACTGGACTCCTTTTGGAACGGACATGCCTTCAAGCGGGAACGTAGTCACGAGAATGAACTTATCGGAGTTCTCGCAAAGCGCAACAAATTCCTGCAGTTCGGGTGTGTTTTCATCCCAGTGCATAGGGAATTCAGAAAAAATGATAATATCTGTCTCCGGATCATTGACCAGTACTTTTAACGGCTCCACAAACAGCTGCGGGTGGGTGATGGATGCTGCGGCTGTCAGATCAATCGGGTTGGAAGCGCTTGCGTAACCAGGAATATTTTTTTCAATTGCCTGTTTTATTTTGTCGCTCAGGGGATGGATAGTCAGGCCGAATGATTCACAGCGGTCAGCTTCATTGATCCCTCTTCCGCCGGAGCTTGTAACAATTACGGTATTTCTTCCCGCCGGCATTTTATTCGACATGAACAGTTTTGAGAAAGAAATGATGTCATTGTAATCATCAGCGCGGACAATGCCGGTTTGTTTGAAGAATCCGTCATACACTTGATCGGCTCCCGCTAATGAACCTGTGTGTGATGCCGCGGCACGGCTTCCTGCGCTGCTCCGTCCGGATTTCATGATGACGATCGGTTTGTTGATTTCAAGAGCAAACTTCGCAAGCTTCCGCAGCTTCTCCGGATTTTTCTCTCCTTCCAGATATCCGCTCGCAATTTTCGTGTACGGATCATGCAGCATATACTCGATCACGTCGGAAAAAGCCACATCGACTTCATTGCCAACGCTGACGAAATAGTTGAATGTCAGTCCTTGCTGGGCAGCCGCGATATATGTCAGTACACCAAATGCTCCACTCTGTGTTACGAAGCCTGCTTCCCGTTTTTTATTTAGCGGCATATTCGTCAAGCCCGGTGAGAATGTGCCCATTAAGCCGTTTGTTGTGTTAAGCAAACCGACACAGTTCGGACCGATAATCCGGATATTGTACGTGTCAGCCAGTTCTTTCAGGCGGTCCTGTGCAGCTATGCCTGCTTCTCCGATTTCAGAGTATCCCGCCGCGAAGACGATGGCTGCTTTGACACCGCTTTCACCGCATTCAATTAAACATGTCTCCACTTGATCAATTCCGACACAAAGGATGGCAAGATCTACTTGATCCGGCACATTCTTAACACTTGGATAACACGTCAAGCCTGCGATTTCCTTGGCACTGCGATGAATCGGGAAAATATCCCCTGTAAATCCGCCGTCAAGCAGCGCCTTGAGCTGCAAGTACCCTATTTTATTTGTATTTTCCGAAGTTCCGAGTACGGCAATCGTGCGTGGATGGAATAATGGATCCAATTCTGCATTCAATCTAGTTTTTTCATTCATCAGTTTCATCATCACTTCACCTCTGACGCTTATATTTTGTCTAACTTGTATAGAATCATAGCAAACGGTTTTATTTTCTATTTTTATTTTTTAAGGATTAAGTAATTAATGTTATTAGTGCTGGAAAAATAATGAGTGGCCTTGCTGAAGCGCTGGCAATACAAGGTTTTTTGTTTTCAATATATTCTGAACGGTATAAACAAACCCGACTTTCGCGGGGGATGACCGCGACATTGGAGACAGATCACCGCTCTTTTAACGGATTACACAGGCTATTGTTCTTATATAGAGCTAACACTGAATATGTGCGTCACTGGAGTACATAAAAGGAGCAGCGGACGCATCGGGAAGGCGGCACGTTCCTGTGCAAATGAGATTTCCCGTCCTGTTTTCTGCACAACATCCGAAACATAAAAAAAGAGCCGCCACAGCAAGTCGTCATATAACGACTTGCCGGGCAGCCCGCATGGATCAGCTTATTTACTTTCTTTCTTTATTGTGGAAACTTGTATGACTTTACCACTTTTTGCTTCATCAACTACGGCGCTGCCTGTAGATTGACGATTGGTATTTTTCAAAGCCATTGGATCCACTTCAATTTTCTCGTTCTTTTCAGTCAGCAAGACCATTTCCTCATCGTCTTTTACTGCTTTCATATCAACAATCCGGTGTGGGTTAGATTTTAGCTCTTTTACTATCGTCACGCCGCGGAGTGCTCTAGAGCTGACTTCAAACTCTGATATATTCATTCGCTTTACTGATCCGCGCTGTGTGGCCAGAAAGACATTCTTCGTTTGCGGTGTAATTACTTCAAACGCCGCCAGCTCGTCTTCAGGCTTTAAGTTGATGCCTTTGACACCGGCTGTGCGAATACCCGTAACCGCGAGCTCAGACAATGCAAACCGCAGCGAATAGGCTTGCCTGCTGGCCAATAAAATATCTTCTTCGCCTGTTATTATGCGGGCACCGACGAGCCGGTCATCCTTTTTAACATTCATCGCTCTGAATGAACGGTTAAAACGCTGTACTTGGAAATCCGTCAGTTTCGAGATTTTTACATTGCCGTTCGATGAAGCGGTCAATATACTCTGTTCTTCATCAAACTTGTCAAGGCCTATGACGTCCACCAGCTCTTCGCCCGGCTCCATGCCGACGATACTGGATATATGCTGACCCAGATCACGCCAGCGGATGTCCGGCAGCTCGTGAACCGGCTGATAGATATAATTGCCGAGAGAGGTGAACAGCAGCAAGTGATGCTGCGTGTTCATCGCTGATTCAAGCAGATTATAATCCGATTCTCTCATTTCCTGGCCTTTTCCGTTCGACGCCGAATAAGAGCGCATGCTGGTGCGCTTAATATATCCGCCTTTTGTGACGGAGACCATTACTTCTTCACTCGGAATCAGAATATCCAGATCCACTTTCAGCTCTTCGATTTTCTCCTCGATTACTGAACGTCTTGATTCGGCGAATTGCTTGCGGATCGCCTTGATTTCTTTTACCAAAACCGCCTTTAATTTGGATTCACTCGCGAGGATCTCTTCCAATTCTGTAATCATACTGCGCAGTTCTTCTTCCTCTTTTTTCAATTCCGTAATATCGGTATTGGTCAGGCGATATAACTGCAAGGAAACGATAGCCTCCGACTGAACTTCCGTGAAGTCAAACGCGTTAACCAAGTTTTGTTTGGCGTCCTTCTTATCTTTTGACGCACGGATCGTCTTAATGACTTCATCAAGGATCGATAATGCTTTGATTAGGCCGTCTACGATATGCAGCCGTTCCTTTGCCTTGCGGATATCGAATACAGAACGTCTGGTAATGACATCTTTCTGGTGATCGATGTAGGCATCAAGCAGCATAGGAAGTGACATGAGCATCGGACGTCTGCCAGCGATTGCAATCATATTGAAATTATACGTAATCTGAAGGTCGGTATGTTTCAATAAATACTGCATGATGGCTGTGCCGTCTATTTCCTTCTTCAGTTCGACGACGATGCGCAGTCCGGTACGGTCGGATTCATCCCGAATTTCTGCAATGCCGTCCAATCGGCGGTCATGGCGCAATTCATCCATTTTCTTCACTAAGTTAGCTTTATTGACATCATACGGAATTTCCGTAATAACGATCTGTGATTTGCCTGCTTTCAGCTGTTCAATTTCCCACTTTGCCCGGATAATGAAACGCCCTTTGCCTGTCTCGTAAGCAGTGCGAATTCCATCCGTTCCCTGGATAATAGCTCCTGTCGGAAAATCCGGCCCCGGAATGACCGTCATCAGCTCATCTACACTGACATTTGGCTTTTTCAGCCGCATCAGAACGGCATCGATGACTTCATGCAGTGCGTGCGGCGGTATGTCGGTCGCATATCCTGCAGAAATACCTGTGGATCCGTTCACCAGCAAGTTCGGAAAACGTCCCGGCAAGACAGTCGGCTCCAGCTCCGTATCATCGAAGTTAAATGCGAAATCTACGGTTTCTTTACGGATATCGCGCAGCATTTCACTCGCGATAGCAGAAAGCCGTGCTTCCGTATAACGCATCGCAGCTGCAGAGTCTCCGTCAATTGATCCGTTGTTTCCTTGCATATCCACCATTTCATGGCGCAGTTTCCATGACTGGCTCATCCGCACCATCGCATCGTATACGGACGTATCACCGTGCGGGTGATAGTTACCGATGACGTTACCGACCGTTTTAGCGGACTTACGGAACGCCTTGTCATGTGTATTGCCTTCGTGGAACATCGCATATAAAATACGGCGCTGCACCGGCTTTAATCCGTCCCGGGCATCCGGAATCGCACGGTCTTGAATAATATATTTACTATAACGCCCAAAACGGTCACCAATTACTTCTTCCAAGGGCAGATCTTGAAAAGTTTCTGAATGGGTCATTCCATATCCCCCTCAACATGTATATACGCATTGTCTAGAATATTATGTTCTTCAATCAAGCCGAAATCGACGTTTTCTTCAATCCATTTACGGCGCGGTTCGACTTTATCACCCATCAGTGTTGTGACGCGGCGCTCGGACTTCGCACCATCTTCAATCGTTACACGAATCAGCGTGCGCGTGGCCGGATCCATCGTTGTTTCCCATAATTGATCCGCATTCATCTCACCGAGACCTTTATAGCGCTGAAGCATATAGCCTTTGCCAACCTTTTCAATTGCTTCTTCGAGATCATCATCCGTCCATGCGTAGGCCAGCTTTTCACTCTTGCCGGTGCCTTTAAACACTTTGAATAATGGCGGCAGTGCAATATACACTTTCCCCGCTTCGATCAGCGGCTTCATGTAACGGTAGAAGAATGTCAGCAGAAGCACTTGAATATGCGCACCGTCCGTATCGGCATCGGTCATGATGATGACTTTGTCGTACGCCGCATCTTCAATTTGGAAATCTGCGCCGACGCCGGCACCGATCGCATGGATTATTGTATTAATTTCTTCATTTTTCATGATATCTTCAAGTTTTGCTTTTTCCGTATTGATCACTTTACCGCGGAGCGGCAAAATGGCCTGGAACGTACGGTCTCGTCCTTGTTTTGCTGAACCGCCTGCCGAATCACCCTCAACTAGGTATAATTCATTCTTCGCTGCATTGCGCGACTGGGCCGGCGACAGTTTACCGGACAGCAGTGTATCAGACTTTTTGCGCTTTTTACCAGAACGTGCTTCTTCCCGCGCCTTACGTGCTGCTTCTCGGGCCTGATGCGCACGAATTGCTTTACGCACGAGATTCGCGCTCAGTTCTGCATTTTCTTCAAGGAAATACAGCATTTTTTGCGATATGACAGCGTCTGTCACTGTCCGCGCTTCACTGGTGCCCAGTTTTCCTTTTGTCTGACCTTCAAACTGCAGAATTTCTTCTGGTATACGCACAGAAACAATTGCCGCAATCCCTTCACGAATATCCGCGCCGTCGAGATTTTTATCTTTTTCTTTCAGCAAGCCTGACTTGCGTGCATATTCATTCACCACACGTGTCATCGCAGCTTTCGCACCGGTTTCATGCGTCCCGCCGTCTTTCGTCCGTACGTTGTTGACGAATGAAAGTATCGTTTCAGCATAGCCGTCGCTGAACTGGAAGGCAAATTCGACTTCAATGCCATCGTTTTCGCCTTCAAGATACGCCACCTCATGGAGCACTTCTTTTTCTTCATTTAAATACGCAACAAACGCTTCAATACCTGACTCATAATGGAAGACATCGTGCTTATCTGTGCCTTCTTCTTTCAAGGTAATCTTTAAACCTTTCAACAGAAAAGCAGACTCACGCAATCTCTCTGCCAGTGTGTCGTATTGATATTTGATTGTGGAGAAAATTGTCGTATCCGGTTTAAAATGAATAGCTGTGCCTGTTTCCTTCGTTTTGCCGATCTCTTCAAGTGTCGTAACCGGCTTACCCCCATTTTCGAAACGCTGAAGGAATTTCTTGCCGTCCCGGTAAATCGTCACTTCAAGCCATTCTGACAATGCGTTGACAACAGATGCACCAACGCCGTGCAGGCCGCCGCTTGTTTTATAGCCGCCCTGTCCGAATTTACCGCCTGCGTGCAGCACAGTCAAAATAACTTCTGCCGTCGGTTTGCCCGACTCATGCTTGCCCGTCGGCATGCCGCGCCCATAATCCCGCACACTGACGCTGCCATCTTTATGGATCGTTACATCGATTTCATTTCCGAAGCCTGCCAGCGCCTCGTCCACTGAGTTATCGACTATTTCATACACTAAGTGATGCAAGCCTCGCGTATCGGTAGAACCGATGTACATTCCCGGTCTTTTCCGTACCGCCTGCAGACCTTCTAAAATTTGAATGGAACTGTCATCATACGTATTTTGTATTTTCTGTTTCGTCAAAATGAAACCCCCGTCAAACAAATGTTCTCTTATTTTCATCATACAACTTCTGATAAACCTTGTCAAATCAACGTTTTGTTTCAGCTCAACCTATTGTATAGAAGAAATGTAAGGATTGCAATGCGGAAACGGTGACATCGTTAGGAACGATTTATCCGAATAACGGTTTCGCGCCTGCTCTTTCGCATTCGCTGAAATTCTATTATTGTCCGTCCCTTATGCATCTGCTACACTTATAAACAAACAGTCAATCTTGCACAAAGGGGTTCGCTATGGAAAATTACATTATCATTCTGACAGCCTATTTGCTCGGTTCGATCCCTTCCGCACTATGGATCGGCAAGCTATTTTATAAGACCGATGTCAGACAGCACGGCAGCGGAAATATGGGTGCCACTAATACGTTCAGGGTACTCGGAAAGAAAGCGGGCATTGTCGTCACACTGCTCGATATCTTTAAAGGAACGGCAGCTGTTCTGTTACCGCTGTTGCCGTACTTTCAGGAGACTACGATTCATCCGCTGGCACTCGGCATTGTAGCGGTGCTCGGGCATATCTTCCCTGTTTTCGCGGGTCTGCGCGGCGGAAAAGCTGTCGCAACTTCAGGCGGTGTCTTACTGGGCTATAACTGGCCTATTTTCTTACTTGTCATCATTACGTTTTTAATTGCGCTGAAGCTGACAAAGATGGTATCGTTGACGTCCATCATCGTCTCAGTTCTCGGGCCCGCCTACTGCTTTATTTTCTACCTGATGGGCGGAGATCTGTATTTATTCTTAGTGGTTTCTCTGATGGGCTTCTTTATTTTCTATCGTCATCGCGCCAATATTGCCCGTATTAAAAACGGAACCGAACCAAAAGTGAAGTGGTTATAGGTGTCACTACTGGAAAGGATGTATGCTGCATGAATATTCATATTTCCGAACAAGCAGTTCAATGGTTTGAGAACGAAATGGAAGCTGCTGCAGGCGATTATGTAAAGTTTTTCGCGCGTTACGGCGGTTCGAGTCCTCTGCATGAAGGATTTTCCATCGGAATTACGAAAGAAACCCCTGACGAACCGGTTGCCGAAAAGGTCATCAACGATGTTCATTATTATGTGGAAGAGCGGGATCTTTGGTTTTTTGATGGACATGACCTGCATGTCGATACGGATCCGGCAAGCGAAGAGTTATCTATCCACTACCGCGTTTCGTAATCGCAAATGAAATGGTAAGCACAGCTCCTATAGGGAGTTATGCTTACCATTTTTTAATCGTGTTAATTGGTGTAATTGCTCCTCCTGCTTCAAAATATCTACTTGACGTTTCCCCATCAGGTCAAAATGCGGATATTCTTCGCGCGCATGAATCCATTCCGGCTTTAACCCATATTGTCTGCCCCACTCCGCGAGTGTCCCGATATCGCTGCATCCGACTTTCGTCACTGTATTAATATCCGGAAATCGGTCATCAAGCCAGTAATGAGTCAAAAAAGCAATCTCCCCGCGTTTCACCGCACTCTTCCACTCCCGCAATTGCCGCCGGTTGATTCCAAATGCCATCAGCTGTTCCCCCGCTGAATTTCCAAATAAGCAGCGTCCCACTCCGGATGAATTTTACGCAATGAAACGGGCCGGAAACTGTCTTTCTTCACGAGCACATGCTCTGAAACAGCCGTTGCTGCAATACTTCCGTCCGCATGCAAAATTTCATAGCCATAGACTGTACGAAGCTTGCCATGGGATTCTACCCATGTCTTCACGGTAATCGTCTCACCATATGTAATCGACGTCTTATATTTCACAGACAGCTCCGTTACAGGCGATAGGTAGCCGTCGCGTTCAAGCTGCGCATATTCGTACCCCAGGTCTTTAATAAGCGTTGTACGTCCGATTTCCATCCAAATTAAGTAGTTGGCGTGATAAACAACGCCCATCTGATCCGTTTCTGCATAACGGACCTCAATTTCTTTTTCACTGGAAAACATGTGATCACCTCATGAACTAGTATAGCGAACTGGAAAATGGATTGCTTGAAATACACATTTCATGAAAAGAGTTTTATTTGTTTCAGGTCAAACTCAAGGAGGCGCCGGAGGGCAATGAGCGGCTATGAAGCATGTATGATCGCTTGCAGACTGTGATAGAGCAGCTGCGCGTCTTCATAGAGCGCTTGTCTGTCGCTATAGAGAGGTTTGCCGTGAACGATGAGCGCTTGCGATGGACATATGATCGAGTGCCGCACCGCCTTTGCTCGCCATCAAAAAAGAATGCCCGGCTAAGCCGGACATTCTGATCAGCGTATAATTATTTTGCTGCTAATTTATTACGTAGAACCATTTGAAGGATTCCGCCGTGACGGTAGTAGTCCACTTCAACTTCAGAGTCGAAACGAGCCAATACTTCAAATTCTGTTTCCTTGCCGTCTGGAGCTTTCGCTGTAACTTTAAGGATTGAACGCGGTTTTACGCCTTCTGCGATATTCACACAGATTTCTTCTTCACCAGTTAAGCCTAGAGACTCAACGTTTTCACCATTGATGAACTGAAGTGGAAGTACACCCATCATCACTAGGTTAGAACGGTGAATACGCTCGAAGCTTTCTACGATAACTGTTTTGATGCCAAGCAAGTTTGTACCTTTTGCCGCCCAGTCACGTGAAGATCCCATTCCGTAGTCTTTACCGCCAAGTACTACTAAGCCAGTTCCGTCTTGCTGATACTTCATAGCTGCATCATAGATCGGCATAACTTCTTTAGTTGGCCAGTACGTAGTGAATCCACCTTCAGTGCCTTCTGCGATCTGGTTACGAATACGGATATTCGCGAACGTTCCGCGCATCATCACTTCGTGGTTACCGCGACGTGATCCGTAAGAGTTAAAGTTACGCGGCTCTACGCCGTTTTCACGCAGGTAGATTCCTGCAGGTGTGTTCAAACCGATAGCTCCGGCAGGTGAAATGTGGTCAGTTGTGATAGAATCACCGAACTTACCGATTACACGCAGGCCTTCAAGCGGCTCAATATCAGCCGGTTCTTTCGAAAGATTTTCGAAGAATGGCGGGTTTTGGATATATGTTGAACTCTCATCGAAATTGTACAGAGAATCATCTGTTGTTTCAATTGCGTTCCATGCTTCGTTTTCTGTGAATACACGAGCATATTCTTTGCGGAACAATTCAGGTGTAACTGTTGCATTCAATACATCATTTACTTCTTGAGTAGAAGGCCAGATGTCTTTGAAGAATACATCGTTACCGTCTTGGTCCTGTCCGATTGGATCTTTAGCAAAGTCAATGTTCACTGTTCCAGCCAGTGCATATGCTACAACCAATGGAGGTGAAGCCAAGTAGTTCGCTTTCACGAATGGGTGTACGCGGCCTTCAAAGTTACGGTTACCTGAAAGGACAGATGTTACTAGAAGGTCTTCGTCACCAATTGTTTTTTCGATTTCTGGAAGTAATGGACCGGAGTTACCGATACATGTAGTACATCCGTAACCTACTGTGTTGAATCCGATTTTATCCATATAATCAGACAGACCAGAATCATTCAAGTAGCCAGTTACAACTTTTGAACCTGGCGCCAATGAAGTTTTAACGTATGGCGGAGGTGTCAGTCCTTTTTCAACAGCCTTCTTCGCAACCAATCCAGCCGCCAACATTACGTATGGGTTAGATGTGTTTGTACAAGAAGTGATAGCTGCGATTGCAACGTCACCAGTCTTCAATTCTACTTTACGTCCGTCTTCGAACTTGATCGTACCTTTTTTCTCAAGCTCTTTTGGTGTCAGACCAAAGCCTTGTGTTCCTTCTGGAGCTACAACTGCGTCTTTGAAAGACTGTTGCATTTCAGTCAATGGAATCAAGTCTTGCGGACGTTTAGGGCCTGATAGATTTGCAGCGATATCGCCAAGGTTGATTTCTACAACTTTAGTGAACGTCGGCTCTTCCTTTTCAGGAGTGAAGAACATGTCGTTTTCGATCAAGTATTGCTTAACTACCGCAATATGCTCTTCGTCGCGGCCTGTTAAACGCATATAGTTAAGTGATTCTTCGTCAACCGGGAAGAATCCGCAAGTAGCACCGTATTCAGGAGCCATGTTTGCGATTGTTGCACGGTCAGCAAGCGGTAATTTAGAAACACCAGGGCCGAAGAACTCAACGAATTTACCTACAACGCCTTGTGCACGAAGAGTTTGAGTTACTTTAAGCGCTAAGTCAGTTGCAGTTGTTCCGTCCGGAAGATCTCCAACTAGTTTTACACCGATAACTTCTGGAATTGGGAAGTATGAAGGCTGTCCAAGCATGCCAGCTTCAGCTTCAATACCGCCAACGCCCCATCCAAGTACACCGATCCCGTTGATCATTGTTGTGTGGGAGTCAGTTCCTACTAATGTATCCGGGTATGTTTCGAATGTTCCGTCCTCGTTTTCAACCGCATGAACAACGTTAGCCAGATATTCAAGGTTTACTTGGTGAACGATACCAGTTGCAGGCGGTACTGCACGGTAGTTATCGTATGCTTTTTGTGCCCAGCTCAAGAACTGGTAACGCTCAGCATTACGTTCGAATTCAAGTTCCATGTTCTTTTGCAGAGCTTGCTGTGTACCATAGCTGTCTACCTGTACGGAGTGGTCAATTACAAGATCCACTGGGATTTCAGGGTTGATCTCGTTTGGATCTCCGCCCAGTTCGTTCATTGCAGAACGCAATGAAGCCAAGTCCACTACTACAGGAACTCCTGTGAAGTCCTGAAGGATTACGCGTGATGGTTTGAATGGAACTTCAGCATCTGCGTTTTGCACAGTGCCCCATTTCGCTAAATCTTCAACGTGATCGTCTTTAATCACGTATCCGTCATGCTGACGAAGTACTGATTCTAGTAACACTCTCACTGAATAAGGAAGTTTTGAGACTTTTGTGATGCCTGCTTCTTCTAAAGCTTTCAAACGGTAGTAGTTATACGTCTTGTCGTTTACTTTGAAAGACTGACGGCTATTATGCAAATTGCTTTTTGCCATGATTTGATTTCCTCCCTTTATGTACTGAAAGATAAAAATGCACATCTTTCCTCTATTCCATCTTAGTATAGCAAAGAACAATAGTAAAATACATATAAATTATAAGCAGACATAAGAAAATGTGATGACTAATTGAAATATCATTAAGAATTCTCAATTAGTCGGCTTGATTCTCAAATAGCTTCAGTTTTTCTGATGAAATTTATAGTTTGTGTCAATTTATGTCTTTTATTCTTGTTGCGTCTGCTGACAATCTTTTTATGGATTCCTGTATTTTTGAATTATTTCATCCTTATGATGTCTTTACATTTGTCTGGTCAATCAGCCGCAGCTGTGGCAAAATACTAAGAAAGGAGATGTTCCAGATGAATAAAGCATTACTCGTGATAGATTACACAGTCGATTTCGTAGCGATTGACGGCGCACTGACTTGCGGCGAACCAGGCATCGCATTGGAAGAGTATATTACAAATACGACGGAAGACTTCGTAAAACAGCAGCTTCCCGTATTCGTAATCAATGATCTGCATGAAAAAAATGATCCGTATCACCCGGAAAGCAAACTGTTCCCGCCTCATAACATCAGAGGGACGGAAGGCCGCCGCCTGTACGGGAAACTGCAAAATTTCTGCGCCGCACATACCGGCGATATCATCTGGATGGATAAGACGCGTTACAGTGCATTTGCCGGGACCGATCTCGATATCCAGCTTCGTGCCCGCGGCATTACAGAAATCCATCTTATGGGTGTCTGTACGGATATTTGTATTTTACATACTGCGGTTGACGCATACAATCTCGGTTATACAATCGCCGTTCATGAAGGCGGCGTCGCAAGCTTCAGCGCGGCGGGTCATGACTGGGCACTTTCCCACTTCCAGCATACACTCGGCGCAGCGGTCATCACGAAATAAAATCCGTCAAAAGTTCAGCAGAACTCATTCTGTCTGGACTTTTTTTATTGAAAAATGTTTGATGTATTAAAAAGACGGTTATACAAATACTAAGCAGGAGCTACATACACATTATAAAAGGAGATGAACAGCATGAGCTTTTTATGGTTCTTGATTATCGGAGGTATTATCGGTTGGTTAGCTGGACTTATTGTAGGCAGAGATATTCCGGGCGGTATTATCGGTAACATTATTGCAGGTATTGTCGGTGCATGGATTGGTGGCGCACTGCTGGGCGAATGGGGTCCACAGATTTCCAGCTTCTATTTCGTACCCGCATTAATTGGTGCCATCGTACTTGTATTTATTGTTAGCCTGATTATGAAGAGTATGCGCAAAGCATCATAAGTTTAAAATGGAAAAACGTGAAGTTTGCTAAAACGGCGAACTTCACGTTTTTTTGTAAAAATTGTATAGTCAATGTCAGTCAACTGATGTCTTTCCTATGAGTGACGGCAACTTTTGGAGATGTTGCACATCGGTGCCGCCCATTACACTTTTAACTCCCTTTCCAGCCACAGTTTGATGAAAAACCATCCATAAAAAAACGCAGAGTCACCGGTTAGGTGAACTCCGCGTTTTATTTTTTCGCACGTTTTTCTGACTGCAGACGCTGTTCTTCAAATTCATTGTAATACCATATGACATCTTCTACATACTGATTGCTGTGATTGTAGGTAAACACAGCTTTTTCAATATTCCCGTCAGCTGCCCCGCTTTGGGATAAATAATTGGCAGCGCTGAAGATCGCGTCTTCTATATCGAATGGATCGGCGATTCCGTCACCGTTCGCATCCACGCCGTATCCGCCGTACTGCTCGATTACGGCCGGATCAATTTTGTCGCGTTCCGGAATATCGCCTTTGCCGAGCTCTTTACAGCCGGGATAGTCCCAGCCGACGAATGTGCAGGGCATAAACTGCATTGGACCTTCTGCCCCAACCGGTGAAACATCGGTCTTCATTGTGGAGAAGCGTGTTTCAATCCGGTGATGCGCGGCAAGCAAAGTCCAGGGGATGTCGTACTCCTTAGCGGCCGCGATGTAAATAGGAATAAATTCCTGCGGTATCGCTTCCCCCGTCTTGCGGTCCTGTATATGGAATAACGCAGAAGCCGTTTCTGTTATTTTGTCATGTTTTCCGAAATTTACCCACAGAATGGCGGAAATCGTAAAGAGTGTGACAGCAACAGGTACTAATAAAACCAAAAAAGCGACCATTACGCGTCCCGATCGACTGAGTCTCTTTTTCTTTAATTTCTTCATTGCCTCACCCCTTCCGTAGATTACTTGCCTTCTTTGATGAGTGCTTTTATATCATTGACGATTGTATCATAATCTACATCTTTACTGCCGCCATATAACTTTACAACTTCATTCTGCTGATTGACAAGTCCGAATGAAACGCCGTGTAACACTTGGTCGTCGTTAGGTATCTGTTTCACTAGTTGTTTAAACGAAGATGCGGCTAATTTTTCAATCGTTTTCATGTCATACCCTGTCAGCATCTGCCACTTGCTTTCATCCGGCGCACTGAACATGTCCAGATACTTGGCGAGTTCTTCAGGTGTATCCACATCCGGGTCTACACTGAATGACACGATATTGTAATCCTCAATCTTATTGTCAATTAGCTTTTCTTGTAAAGTAACCATATTACTCATCATCGGCGGGCATACGGTCGTACATTTCGTAAAGACAAATTGTGCCAGCCAGACAGAGCCTTCCAAATCTTTATCGGTTACCGTTTCGTTATGCTGATTGGTGAATTCAAATGAATCCACTTTATATTTATGGTCCGGCTTAAAGCTGCCGCCGCATGCACTCAATATCAGCACGAAAATCAGTGTCAGCGGTAATAAAAACTTTTTATGCATAGTTGATTCCTCCACCTTATACTAGTCACTTTATCATAACTAAAGTTCCCATCCCATACAAGGCGTAGAGCCGCCGCTATTTGGCTAAACATTGACGAAATCATGAAGTTCCGATGAAGTCACCTGTTTTTTATATCCGAGAGAACGCCATGAATCGCTTCAAGCTTTACTTCCAGCCGATGCAGCAGATAAAACGATACGAAAATCGGAAATCCGACATCCTGGATTAGTTGCAGCCAATGTTCCATTGTTCACTCCTCCTTCCTATGAATCAAAAAAGCCGGCTTCCAGTACATGACTGAAAACCGGCTGTATCCGTTAACGAGTGACGAGTGTTTGTGTTTCGCGCAGTAATGTGCGCGCACCTTTAATCGCAGCAAGCGGTGATTCCTCTACAATGAATACATTGCTTGCGATGATTTGCTGCATCGCGGATTCCACTTGCTCTGTTGTGAGATCTTCACGCGGTTCGTCCACCGTTAATTTTACGGGCTTGCCGTCCGCTGTCAAAAATGTCAATTCCAATACTTTTTCCATGCATTTTCTCCTCCTGTACGGGTTTAGTTATGAAGATCTTCTGTCAGAACCTTCTCGAACTGGATTGTCTGATAGCTTGATAAAGAAGACAGTGTAGTAAAAGCCGTATACAAGTTTGCCGGTGTTGCCCCGTTGTGTACAAATCGGTACGTTTTTACTTTGCGGATGAAATTGCCCTTTTCATTCACGCCGGCGTTGAAATGAATCTTCCCTACCGCCTGTTTAAATTCTAGTGCAGCTGCCATGTGTATCACCTCCTTTCACCCGCTATATAGACGCGAAAGAAAGAATCGGATACTTTGTTAGTGAAATATTTCTCAAATGCTTTTATAATGAAGAATAGAATGGAAGAGGTGAAAAACCGTGCAAGACCTATTTATGTGGTTCATCCTGTTTTGGGGTATTGTGTTGATCGGGTTATTCGCCATTGGCGGGTTCTTCATGTTCCGGAAGTTCTTAAAAGTGCTGCCGAAAGAAGACGGTAAATCAACGCTGGACTGGGAAGAACATTATGTCAACGAGTCCCTGCATTTGTGGAATGACGAAGCGAAAGCCATGCTGAATGAACTTGTCACGCCTGTGCCGGAACTGTTCCGTGACGTGGCAAAGCAGAAAATCGGCGCCAAGATCGGTGAAATCGCGCTGGAAGACCGCGCCAAGACTATTGAATTTGACCATATTATTAAGGGCTATATTCTCGCTACTCCCAAGCGCGACCATAATTTCCTTCGCAAGAAACTCAAGCAAATGGAAATAGATGTTCAGCCGTATGAGCATTTATTCATCTGAACATAGCAAAAGGATGTCCGCATAGGTCATCCTTTTTTGCATCAAGTCAACATTCACATGCAAAAAAGGAACCGTCACAAAGACAGTTCCTTTTTTCGCATACATTTTTCCAGTTTTTTATACTTCAGCAGCATTCCAATCCGCCACGGCAGGATCATCGAGAATGCCAAAATGAAGAACATGCCGCCAAGCTCGCCCACATCAATCGAATTGCTGAGCACAATCTTCCCGACTGCGCGGATTACCAGCAAACCGAGTAAAATAATGAGAAACGCCTTGGACTTCTTCAGATAGATTCCGTCATTCTTCAGCTCGAATGTTGTTGTATAAATTAGAAAAGCTGAAAACACGACCCCGACCAGGCTGGCTTCTAGCACTTGCGTCCACGGCACCTGGAATTCATCGAATAAAAACATCAGCATCCCCGTTGACATAAATAGCGGCGGAAGGATGATTTTCCTTGCCTGGATCGGCTTATTCGACGCCTTCGCCCGCATCGTATAGACGAACGTCGTCATAACAATGAAAATCAGCGTAGAGCCAATGATCAAATAGATCGATGGAATACTTGTGAAAATATAATCTATCCATCCCTGTATCTTATTCATCAGCGTCCCTCCACTGCACCAGCTCATCGAGACGTTTCTTCAAATCGTTCATTGGAACAATCCGCGCGAAACGGGCTAATTCCTTCTGCTCGTGAAACAGTAAAACGACAGGTGCGGTAAAGAGTGCCAACTGCCCCGCCATTTCCGGTACTTCCGCTGCATTCACCCGGTAAAAGCCGAAAGGGTAGTCACTTTCAAGTTCCGCCACCTGCGGATACAGTCCTTCGCAGACAGAGCAGTTATTCGTCTTCACAAACAACAAAAACTGCGGCGTTGATTTCAGCACATCCTGCCATTCATCAAATGAAGTGATTTCTTTCATACTACACCTCTTTTCTGCTCATCAGCCTGCATTAAAATTAAAAGCCTTGGAAATCCCCAAAGATCGGGCTAAGCAAACTAGTTAAATAGACCATTCCATTAAAGAATAACAAAATACCAAACACGATCATCAAATAGCCGCCCACTTTTGTAATCTTCATACTGTGCCTGCGGATCCAGCCGATTCTTGTGATAAAGAATGACAAGAAGAAGAATGGAATTGCAAATCCGAGCACATACAGCATCATATACAGCATACTCGACGCAGGGTTGGTGGCTGCGAGATAAATAATCGCACCGATAATCGGCCCCATGCAAGGCTGCCAGCCGGCTGCGAAAGCCAATCCGATCAGCGCCGTGCCAAGATAGCCCGCCGGACGATTTTTAAATTGCAGCTTTTTCTCTTTCATCAGAAATTCGGGTTTAAATACACCAATCGTCATCAGACCAAAGATGATGATAAAGATCGCACCCAGCTGACGAATTAAGTCCTGGTACTGTAAGAAAATAGATCCGATAAATGATGTACTGAATCCAAGAATTATGAATACAATCGAGAATCCGAGTAAAAAGAACAGCGTATGCAGAACACCCGCGCGGCTCATTCCTTTTTTCTTATCTCCCAGATCATCCAGTGACATACCGGTAATGTACGATATAAAGGCCGGGTATAGTGGCAATACGCATGGAGAAATGAAACTCAGGAAACCTGCTCCAAACGCAAAGAATATATTAACATCCGTCCCCAACAAAATTCCTCCTTTAACAGTAGGACAAGTAGAATGCCGGCAAACCGCCAGCATTCCCACTCTATCGTACCAAACAAGTGCATAGATTACGCTTCATTTGATTGTGAAATCTTTTTGACAATCGCGCAATTCTACTCTTGTTCACCGTTCTGTAACTCATACATCGTGTAATACAATCCCTTTTGCGCAAGCAGCTCTGTATGCGTCCCGCGTTCGACGATTTCGCCGTGGTGAAGCACGAGAATTAATTCTGCATCTGCAATCGTACTGAGACGGTGTGCAATCGCAATCGTTGTACGGCCTTCACGCATCTTCGATAGACTTTTCTGAATGGCGACTTCCGTTTCCGTATCAATATTCGCTGTCGCTTCATCGAGCACAAGCACTTTCGGGTTCATCGCAATCGTCCGCGCAAATGCGATTAACTGCCGCTGACCGCTTGACAGCGTCGAGCCGCGTTCCGTCACTTTCTGCTGATAGCCATTCGGCAGCTCATTAATAAAGTGATCAGCCTGCACAAACTCTGCCGCTGACCGTACATCTTGATCGGTCAGCTTTTCATTGTGCAGACGGATGTTGCTCGCGATATCGCCATAAAACATGAACGGATCCTGCAGGACGAGTCCTACTTTTTTACGCAGTTCTTCCATTGGATACTCTTTCAGCGATACCCCGTCAATCAAAATCTCACCGCGCTCATATTCGTAAAAGCGCATGAACAAATTAATGATTGAACTTTTTCCGCTTCCCGTATGACCGACAAGTGCGACTGTTTCTCCTGCATTCGCAGTGAAAGAAATATTTTTCAACACATCATTTTTGCCGTCGTAACTGAATGTCACATTACGGAACTCGATTGTGCCTTCCGTGATTTTCTGATCAGACAGCGCTTTTTGTGCCGGCTCAAGTTCCGGATCATCAATCAGTGCAAATACCCGTGCTGCGGACACGATAGCCTGCTGGAACATGGACAGCCGCTGCATAAGTTGGTGAATCGGCTGGAATAAACGTCTCAGCAGCGTAGTAAATGCATAGATAATACCGACATCTACTGCAGACGTCAGCGATGCCGAACCAAAATACGCCAGCACAGCAATAATAGCACCTGCATACATCAAGTCGATAAATGGTCCAAGCATCAGGCTGTCAAAACGGATATTTCGCAGTCCCGCGCGATAATGCCCCTCATTCACTTCGACAAATTCATCAGACAGACGCTTTTCCTGACGAAACGCCTGAATTATGCCCATGCCGGACAATGACTCCGAGATTTTCGCATTCAATTGACTGAGCCGTTCCCGTATATCCTGGTAGAAGTCGGCACTGTAATAGCGGTAGACTGATACGAGGATCAGGAATAATGGCAGCAGAATCAATGTATAGAGCGCAAGTCTGCCGTCGAGAGTGAACAGCGCAATGTAGACACCCGCAATCCCGAAAATCGCCTGCATGAACGTAACCGCCACACTGACGAACATTTCCTTGATCGACTCGGTATCATTCGTTACACGTGACACGATTCCGCCGGCCGGTGTCTGATCGAAATAGCGCAGCCCGAGCTTCTGGACTTTCGTAAAGACATCAATCCGGATTTGCTGGATGATCGCGAGTGCGAGCTCCTGAAAGCGCAGCGTCTGGAAATACGACCCGACAATATTGACGAGCTGCAGCCCGATATAAACGAGCGCAATAATCCACACGTCTTTTGCCGGAAACTCCAGCGGCACGACATAGTTATCAAGAAACCGCTGAATGACGAGCGGCCCGAGAATCGTCGATGTCACCGTCAGCACTAACAGCAGAATTGCGATTAGGGCGCTTTTCTTCATAGGCAGTATATATTTCGCCAACCGTACAAATGTTTTGAACTGATCTCTGGCGGACATCTTCAGTTTGTTATTCATCTGCGCCGCCTCCTTGCTCTACGATCGACTCCAATTGCTGCAGATCGTACATTTCCTTATATACGCCATTTTTCGCAAGTAAAGTCTCATGGTCACCGATTTCTGCCACTTCGCCTTCTTCCATGACGATGATGGTGTGGGCGTGCTGGATAGCACTTAACCGGTGCGACGTGATAATCGTTGTTTTGCCAGCTCTTTCTTCTTTCAACGAACGCAGAATCGCTTCTTCCGTCCGGGCATCCACTGCGGACAATGAATCATCGAGCAGCAGAAGCTCCGGATCCATGAGCAGCGCACGTGCAATTGATACACGCTGGCGCTGTCCGCCTGATAACGATACACCGCGTTCTCCGACAATCGTCTTGTAGCCGTCTTCAAACGACAATATCTCTTCGTGGATCTGTGCAGATTTCGCTGCTTCGACAATTTTCTCCGGATCAATGGCCGGATTCGTAAAGGCGATATTTTCACCCAGTGTAGTCGAGAATAAGAAATGATCTTGAGGAACATAGCCGATAGCCTGGCGTAAACACTCCTTCTTATAACGCGTGATCGGAATTCCGCCATACGTAATCGTTCCCGTATAGTTTTCAAATTCGCGCATCAGCAGCTTAAGAATCGCTGTCTTGCCTGAACCGGTCTTCCCTACGATACCGAGCGTTTCACCCTGTTTAAGCGTGAAATGCAAATTACAGAGTGACGGCCTTGTATCATCAGGGAACGTAAATGTATCCACGTCAAACACAATATCTCCGTGCGGTAATTGACTGACCGCATTCGGATGGTCTTGGATTCCCGGCTCAACCGAAAGCAAATCCTGTATCCGGCTGTACGACGCATTTCCCCGTTCGACAATATTAAACAGGAAACCAATCGCAAGCATTGGCCACGTCAGCAGTCCTAAATAGGAAGTGAAGGCGACCAGATCCCCAATCGACAGCTCACCCGATAAAATGAAACGCGTGCCGAAATAGAAGGACAAGATGTAGGAAATCGCAAAAACCCCTGCAATCGTCGGATCGAACAGCGCGTCAATTTTCGCAACGCGCATATTTTCTTTCACGACTTGCTCTGAACGTGCCGTGAATGATTCGACATCCTCTTTTTG
The DNA here is from genome assembly GCF_002109365.1 of Sporosarcina sp. P37. Taxonomy (NCBI): domain Bacteria; kingdom Bacillati; phylum Bacillota; class Bacilli; order Caryophanales; family Caryophanaceae; genus Sporosarcina; species Sporosarcina sp. P37. The sequence goes on along the minus strand of NZ_CP015349.1, from coordinate 180,660 downwards.
CTGGCCGAACGTCTTCAGCACTTTGATGCCTGAAATACTCTCCTGCGTTTTATCATTCAGATCAGAGAATGCTTCCTGCGCCACACGGAACCGGCTGCGCAATAAACGCCCGTAATAGCTTGTCAGGAAAATCATCACCGGAATCGGCAAGAGGGCAATCAGCGTTAATTTCCAGCTGATTGTTATCGCCATCATCAAAATAACGAAACCGCCCGTAGATATGGAATCGAAAAGTGTCAGAATTCCTGATCCCGCCGTTTGCTGCACCGCATTGATATCGTTCGTTGCGTGCGCCATCAAATCACCGACCCGGCGCCGCTGATAAAATGACGGCGACATGCGTGTGAAATGCGTGAACAGCCTCTCTCTCATGACACGCGCGAGATATACTGACGATCCGAAAATCATCACGCGCCAAGTATAGCGCAAGACATACATCAGCACACCCGCCACTGCGAGGATAATCATCCAGCGTGTCAGCATCGGTCCGGTCAGTTCATCTTTCGCTACAGCATCGACGATGAAGCCGATAATTTTCGGCGGCGCCAGTTGAAGCAAGGCGACAATCATCAGGGCCGTAATTCCTATGCTGTATTGTTTTTTCCGCTCAGAAAAAAACCAGCGTAAATCCAGTAATACTTTCACCGGCTCTCCTCCTTTTGTCTGCACGTCTCTTGCTGCAGTATGATATAGTACAAGTCCTCTCGCTATTTGATTCTAGCAAAACTTTTATGTTATCGAAAGTTACGGAACTTGGATATTTCAGTTTGTGAAATACAATGCGAATATCCAAACTGCGGCGGGCAATCTGCAGCAGCATATTCGGCCCGTGATTCATTTATAATGGCCGCCGATTAATTTGTTTCTGCGGTAAGCCGTGCCTCCCGGCGTAACCGAAACAGCGCGCAGGATGGCTGTGGATCCGTATTTCACACGCAATTTATCCATCACATGTCCAAGTTTTTGCTGCTTCCAGTCTGACGGGTCAAATAAACTGAGCTGGAAACTGTTTTGCTCTTCAAGATTCGTCAGGCTGACGGAAATATGACGCACCGGCCGCCCGTCATGGCAGAGTTCAAACAGTTCAAGACAGACACGATAGATGGCAAGCGTTTCATTTGTCGCTTCCGGCAAAGTTTTCCTGCGCTGAAACCCGCCGCCGTGCGCGTGCTTCGAGTAGCCGAACGACAGCTGGACCGTACGCCCTTTCTTTTTCGCAAGCCGCGCACGCATCGCCGTATCTTCACACATTTCGAGCACAACAGTCAGGATTTCATCGGTCGTTATGTAATCACGCAGCAAAGTCTGGCCTTTTCCGTAACTCACCTGTCCCTCGATCAATACGGAACCGAGCGTCGAGTAATCAATGCCATGCGCATGATAATACAGCTGATTACCCATCACACCGAATTTCTTCTCCAAATTCTCCAGCGGTGTCTGCGCCAGATCTCCGACCGAATAGATGCCTATTTCTTCCAGTGTGCGCTCAAGCCGCCGGCCAATTCCCCACATTTTATGAAGCGGCGCGACCGGCCACAGTTTTTCGGGCACATCTTCATACGTCCAGTATGCTACGCCTGTTTTCTTCGCTTCAAGATCCAGCGCAAGCTTTGACAGCAGCATATTCGGACCGACCCCGCACGCAGAGCGCAGCTGGAATTGCCGGTACAACTCATCCTGTATGCGGCGAATCACATGATCCAGAGGACCCCATAACAGTTCCGTTCCGGTAAAATCCACAAAACTTTCATCGATGCTGTACACATGAATCGCTTCTTTAGGCACATAGCGATTCAGCAATTTTGTCAGTTCCATTGAAACATCTATAAAAAACTGCATTTTTGGTTCAATCAAATGAATGCTTGGGTCGTTCGGGATTTCATACAGACGCATCCCCGTCGTAATACCAAACTGCTTTTTCAGCGGCGGCGAGGCAGCGAGCACGACACCGCCTTTTCGCTCAATATTGCCGATAATCGCAATCGGCGTTTTCATCACATCCAGTCCTTCCATTGCGGCTGCACAGCTGGCGTAGAAACTGCGCATATCCAAACAGGCAATCTGTCTATTAGGCAATGGCTTCATATGGCTTTCACTCCTCGCAGGAACAAGTGTTCTTACGGGATAGTATACCCTCTTTCGACGCCGTCAATCAATGGAAATTCGCGGGTTTTTCGTATATTTGTGGCTAACTTGCTCAGTACGTAAAAATATCCCGGAAGCCGGAGTATGACCTCCGGCTTCCGGGATACATTATTAAAATATATTTTTTCAGCATACTAATTATTTACAGGGAAATATCCTGCGGCGGCTTTCCTGATTTATTCATCAGCCGGATTGCGTCCGGTTCAATTTTTAAAATGACAAGATTCGGGTCTTCCGGACCATCAAACCAATTCTTCATATGTTCGTTCCAGATTTTCTTTTTCAGTTCTTCATCATCGGAAATAGATACACGGCCAGAATACTCAACAAACGCATCACCGAATCCTTCGCCTTCATAACCGAGCAAGATGTGCGTGTACGGATTATCTTCCAGCTCATCCACCTTTTCCGTCTTTTTATTAGTGGGTGTATACAAAGTCAGGCCATCACTCATGAAGGTCATGTAACGGCTGTACGGCTTATTATTGTCCACCGTCGCCATTGTTCCAATCATACTTTCATCCAAGATTTTCAGTACTGTATCTTTTGCAGTCATGCACTTCCGCTCCTTTCATGATTACTGCTAGTCTTCCCGGCAGCTGAAATTCTAAACATCAGCGGCTGCATCTGTCTGCCTACTTCAGCCAGTACTGACTGCCTGAGCGTGTCTGACCGAAAAAACCATATTCCGTTAAATAATTTCGAAGCGTAATGAAATCTTCATGAATCTCTGAAAGCGCTTCATTCATTTCATGCTTACTGTAAGATACATCACCGTCAAAGCGCTTACTGATTTCCCGGAGAATAACGCGCCGCTGTTTTTCGGTCACCGGCATTTCATTCAGCCGGCCGTCAGTTCCTTCTGGGAAAAACATCCGCAATATCGCGTGCTGTTCCTCTTCAGCCAACTGATCATCATCGTGAAACAGCTGGGCCGCTTTATGCGGAGGTATAAAAGCGGATTCATACTCATCGCGTTCTTTCAGCAGTTCCATCATCGCAAGAAAGACTTTTGCCTGACGTTCTTTTTCCTTCAGTGCAAAGCGGTGATGCCGCACGGTTGCCGCACTGCCAATTTCAAGTTCCTCCTGTACTTCTTTATCGCTTTTTCCCTGATAAAACAAACGCAGCAAATCACCTTGGTGGCCGGTTAGCCCCGTCGATTTTTTGTCGAGTTCAAGCAAGTATGCAAAAACCGACTGATGCGCATGCTCGATATGCACGGCCATAAACCGCTCCGCTTCATAGAGCGTGTTCTCATATGGATAAATAACCCCTTTTTCTATTCGTTTGCCGCAAAGCAAACAATCATATGAATTGTTGCTCTCTGTATATCCTTGTTTTAATTCAATCAGCGTAGCTTCCCAGAACGCTTCCGTATGTCCCATAGTAACAGCACCCCATTAACAAATTTTGCACAACAAACAAACTGATCATTTGTTTGTCCTTTTTGAATCATTATAACGCGTAATTTCAAGCACTTCAACTCGATACTAAACAGTACTGAATTTTGTTTGCCTGAAAGATGAAAGGAATAAATACATAGTCGCCAAATAAAACGGCACATGATACACTAGCGCCATACTGAATTTAGAGATCAATGGGGTGGATGAGATGTGTTTACTGGCTTTTCAACTGCAAAGTCATCCGAAGTACAAATTAGTTCTGATGGCAAACCGGGATGAAGCATACGGACGTCCGACAGCTCCCGCAAATTTCTGGAGTGATCATCCTGAAATTCTTGCCGGACGTGATATGGAGCAGATGGGTACGTGGCTTGGCATCAATAAGCGCGGCAAAGTGGCTGCGCTGACAAATTATCGTGACTTTACATTGCCTGAAACCGGCAAACTGTCACGCGGTCATATCGTGTCGTCTTATTTACAATCCGACGTCAAGGCAGCTGAATTCATGGAGCTGCTGCACATAAACCGGGGTGATTACGCAGGATGCAATGTACTGGCGGGGTCAGCAGAAGAACTGTATTACTACTCAACAATCGGGCAATCTATTAAGCGGCTGACGTCAGGCACACACGGCCTCAGTAATGCGTTTCTGGATACCCCTTGGCCGAAAGTGAATAAAACGAAAGCACTGCTGGCTGATTATTTACAGCAAACGAATGAGATTGATCCCGAAATTTTATTCGCTATGATGCAGCGCGCGGAACGCTTTCCGCCAGAGCAGCTGCCTGATACCGGTGTCGGTGAAGAACTCGAAAGCTTGCTGTCATCGATATTCATCACATCTGAAGATTACGGGACCCGCTGCACAACTGTATTGACGATTGACAGTGATGATTACGTGCAGTTTGAAGAGCGGACCTATACAAACGGTATATTTACGGGCACCCAGAAATTTTTATTCCACATCGAAAAACCGGCAGGCTCCTGATGGGTACAGCCGGTTTTCTTCTGTTTTTCATAAATTATTTTCATATAACTATTACATAATATCCATATACTTTTTGAATTGTGCAAGTGCTTTTTCGCGATCTCCTGTACTGAATAAACGCTTCCCGCCTTCGCCGATAATGCGGTAATGACCGCCCGCTGTGTGCTGCTGAAGCTTATATTGCTGCCATTGACCGACCTCTATCCACCAGTTCACGGAAGCGCTGGCCGCCGTTTCTCGCGAATGAATCTCCGCATGCACAGCGATTTCCGCCAATTCCACCGGATCATCACCCATAACCGAGCGCAGCAATGCACTCTCCCGAAACAGCGCGCAAACAACCACTGCCACTGCCCATCCCAACTCCTGGCGGCCTTTCTCCAGCTGTACGAGGGTCTTTTTCGAGATGCCGATAATGTCCGCCATCTCATCTTGCGTATAGTCCATTTCCGTCCGAATTAACTTCATACGGGGTGACACTAAGTCGATTACCGTCTGCTTATTCAACGCTTTTCACCTCTTTACACAAATAGTGTATAATTACACTATTTATTACTTAAGTTATTTTTAGTGTGTTTGCCGTCTTTTTTTATATTTTTCTTTCATTCGTGCACTTAGGTCTAAACCTGTACGAAAAGTATATCATATCCAAAAAAACGCATAGAAAAAGCCTGCTGAATCAAGGCTCAGCAGGCTGCTTCCATCATATATTAAACCGTTTCCGGAGATTCCCAGTCTGTAATATCTTCCTCAAGCGGAATTTGTGCAGCCCGGGCTTTCACCGCCGCATTAAAGAACAAGGCTACCAAGAAGATGGAAATGACAGTTGCACCGATATAAGAGACATTCATCGGCAACCCAAATCCAATGGCTGCGTTCAGTATATACGTTGTCGTGGCCATCAGCATGAATGTGCCGGGTATGAGTGCAACCCAGTAGTTCTTGCCGGCAATGAAGAGATACATTGCTCCTACAAACAATGCGATCACGGCTGTCGACTGATTCGCCCAGGAGAAGTAACGCCACAGAATATTGAAGTCTATTTGCGTCAATGCAATCGAGACGGCAAACATCGGTACCGCAATCAACAAACGGCTTGTGACTTTCGCCTGCGGATACTTGATATAGTCCGCGATGATCATCCGTGCACTGCGGAACGCGGTGTCGCCAGACGTGATCGGCAGAATGATAACGCCAAGAATAGCGAGAGTACCGCCGACTGCGCCGAGCATAACCGTTGAAACTTCGCTAACAATTACTGCAGGTCCGCCAGCTGCCAGCAATTCACTCAATGTTACACCATTGAACAATGCCATACCGGCCGCTGCCCAGATCATAGCAATAATTGCTTCTGCAATCATCATACCGTAGAAAATCTTGCGTCCCTGACTTTCTTTTTGAGTCGTCCGGGAAATAATCGGAGACTGCGTCGCATGGAAGCCGGACAGCGCTCCGCATGAAATCGTCAAGAACAATAACGGGAAGATAGGCAAATTATCAGGATGTAAATTTGCAAATGTTAATTCAGGAATCGGAACACCTTTAATGACCATCATACCGCCGATACCTACTGCACTGATTACAAGCAGCGCACCGAAGATCGGATAGAAACGGCCAATCACTTTATCGATCGGCAATAATGTTGCCAAAATATAATAAAGGAAAATAAGTGCAACGATAATACCCAATGCCATCCAGCCGTCCATCAGATTGTACAGAAGGCCTGCCGGCGCCGAAACGAATACCGTACCGACCAGCACAAGCAGTAACAGTGCGAAGGCATTCACAACATGTTTCATGAACTTGCCGAGAAATTTACCTGCCAGTTCAGGCAAGTGCGCTCCGCGGTTCCGTATAGAAATCATCCCCGTCAGATAATCATGCACCGCGCCTGCAAAAATTGCACCGACGACAATCCAGACAAATGCGACAGGCCCGTAAAGCGCACCCATGATTGGTCCGAAAATCGGTCCGACACCCGCAATATTAAGTAATTGAATTAATGAGTTCTTACTTGTGCTCATCGGCACGTAATCGACACCGTCCGCGCTGGTATACGCTGGCGTAGCACGGTCTTCTTTTACGCCGAACATTTTGACGATGTACTTGCCGTACGTGAAATATCCGACGATTAATAAAACGATCGAAAATAAAAATGTAATCATAGCTTCTTTCCCTCCTAATGTTAACGCTTACATTAAGTATAATAGATATACACCTGCCTAATGACAAAATCTCGCAACATGTCAAAATCGCGAAGTAAGATGCACTCCGGGAGATTAACAGGTTGCGAGATGTTTTTAGCCTTCTAAACGCTGACGTAATTCCTTTACATAATTCCGGCTGACGGACAATTTTTCGGGCCGCTGATCAATTTCCAGCTGATAGGCACCGTTAAACCAGGGAGTCAAACTGCTGACATGGGCCAAGTTCACGAGGAAGCTTTTATGAATGCGGAAGAAAGATGAAGGAGTCAGCTTCTGTTCCAGCTCTTTTAACGTCATACGTGTTTCATATTCCCGTGAAGCCATGACGATTTTCGTCCATTTCTCTTCCCTGTGCACATAAAGAATGTCGCGGATCGGCAAATAGTGGATTTCACCTTCCGTTTCAACGGGCAGACGGTCAATTCGCTTCGGTGAGGCTGAAACCGCCGGCGGATGAAGCGCTTCTTTAACACGTGCAACAGCCTGACGAAGCTGATCTTCATCATACGGCTTCAATAAATAATCGATCGCATGAATCCGGAACGCTTCCGCAGCGAATTGAGGATAAGCGGTCGCAAACACAATATACGGCACTTTCTTCAGTGCGCTCAGCGTCTTCGCCACTTCCATGCCATCTACTTTCGGCATCTCGATATCAAGAAAAACGACGTCCGGCTGCAATTGCATCACTTTAACAATCGCATGCTCCCCCGAATCCGCTTCTCCGATCACCTTCACTCCGTCACATTGTTCCAGCAAATAAATCAGTTCTTCACGTGCGTAGCGCTCATCATCCACGACCAGCGCACGAATTTGCGGCATGCTTCATCACCTCCTTGGAATCTGGAATGAAATGCTCGTTCCTTCATTCGGCGTGCTCTGTATTTCAAGTCCTGACTTTTCATCAAATGACATCATAAGACGCCGGTTCACATTATACAGACCGAGTCCTGTTCCTTTTTCAGATAGGACCTGCTGCCGGCCGAGCTGCGCAAGCCGCTCGCAGTTGATCCCTTTGCCGTTGTCTTTCACCATAATATGAATGGTGTCACCGTTATCATGTATCGAAATATGGACGACCGCGTTTTCGTCAAGATCTTTGATGCCATGCGTGATTGCGTTCTCGACAATCGGCTGCAGTGTCAGCGGCGGAATTTTCACCTGCATGATGTTCGGGTCCGCATCGATGCGAATCTGTAATTTATCAATGAAGCGCGCTTCTTCAATCATTAAATACGCTTCGACATGTGCAAGTTCCTGCTGCAGCGTCACCATTTTAGCGGTCGTCCCTTCGAGGTTCTGACGCAGAAAGAATGACAGTGACGAAAGCAGTTTACGCGCTTCATCAGGGTTCGTGCGAATTAAGGAGATAATAATATTCATCGAATTAAACAGGAAGTGCGGACTGATCTGCGCCTGCAATGCTTGAATTTCCGCTTCTTTTGCGAGTTGATGCGCACGATCAGCCTCTGCGATTTCGAGCTGATTGCTTAATAATTCCGCAAGACCCGCAATTAATTCAATTGTCACGCCTGTAATTGCTTTGCGTGAAGGATAAAATAATTTCAGCGTCCCTATTGTTTCGCCGCGCGTCTTCAACGGCGCAATGACGATTCCGCCAAACTCGGGCACTTCCGAATGCGCATGGGTTACGGCATCCGTAACGATCAGCCGGCCTTCCTGAATCACTTTTCGCGTCATATCGGTCCGGATGGCACCTTGCATCACATTTCCCCCAGGGCCAACAAATGCCAAAATGTCCGTTTTATCTGTCATCGCGACAGCGCCCGGCTGCAGCTCGTCCATCAAGATGCCGCAGACAGCTGCAGCAGTATCTTTCCGCATGCCTGTCCGTAAATATGCGAGTGTCTGATCCGCAATGCGCAACGTTTTTTGGGCATGCAGCGCTGTGATTTTCTCTTGATCACTGATGACATTATACGCAATCAGCATAAAAAGTGCTGCACCCATGCCGTTGGCGAGAATCATTGGCAATCCGATCGCCTGGACCAATGCAAACGCTTTCTCAAACGGCTCCGAGATGAATAAAATCAGCGCCATTTGCAGACTCTCCGCAGCTGCGCCGATCGCAAATGCGGTGAGCGGGCTGATATGCTTGCCCTTTTTATAGAAGAAACCCGCCAGCACACCAGAAATAATTGTTGAGATCCCGCAAGAAACCGCCGTAAATCCGCCAAGCGATATGCGATGAATGCCGGCAATCAGCCCGGCGCCAATCCCAAGTCTATAGCCGCCAAGCAAACCGGCGACAACAACTCCGATTACCCGCGAGTTCGCAATCGCCTCATCAGTCTCCAGCTGCCACGACATATTTTCAAAATGAAACGTCTGCATGTCAAGTGCCACGCCGAAATAGGTCCCAAAAATACCGAATAAACCAAAAAAGAGAATCGCCGTCAGTTCCTGCCGGCGATCCAATACGTCCTGGTGAATCATATTTGGAAAAAAACGAAAACGGGTCAGCAGGAAAGCGACTGCCACAATCATCCCGACCCGCTCCAGCATAATAATCATCAAATCGAGCATCGCTATCCTCCGTTCGTCCGGTCAGCCGTTCTTTTATTTTAGAATCGCTTTGTTAACGACCGATACAACTTCCATTCGGGACATCTTCTCGCGCCCTTCTTTCAATGCATCCAGCGTTGAATGTGCAAGTGCCAATGGAATATTACAGAAGTTCAAAATTGTCTTCGTCTGAATATCTTCAATATATGCGTCCGCAAGCGCTAAATTCTCTTCTGCATACGCGAACATCTCCGGCAGTTTCCAGTCATTCGGGAAGAAATTCACATCGCGCACTGCATCTTCTTTATAATTGCGCAATATATTCACTGACTGCAGTCCGCGGCCAAAGCCAATCGCCAGGTCCCGGTCTGTTTCCGTGCCGTCATACCAGCGCCAAATATCCGCAAGCATCACGCCGACGAGCCCCGCCACATAGTACGTATAATCATCCAGTTCTTCACGCGTGTTAATGACCCAGTTCTTCCCTGCCCACTTCGCCATGCCTCTGCCCATGATCGCTGTGGATTCAAGAACTTTATTGCGCGCCGTCTCCGGGCAGAAATCTACCCAATCCGCAAGACGCAGCGTCACTTCAGGCAGCTGTTCGCGATGCGGTGCGAATAATTCGTCGAGTGCATGATGCATCGGTTCGCCGGTTGCGATCGTATGATCAAGAATGTCGCTGACGTTATTGAGCAAGTCGATGACAATGTTGACGTCCAGCTGCTCGTGGTCTTCGATTTCATCGATTGCGCGCATGCACAAGTATGCGGACGCAACCGCTTCTCTGACAGTTGGTTCGAGCAATTTGATTGGTATATAAAACGTACGGCTTGTCTCTTTAAGGACTTTCATTGCTTCTTTTTGTAGTTTTGCATCGGTTTTCATGTAAGGTTCCCTCCATCAATCGTTACACAGCACTAGTGAGTTATATAGAATGTGTTTATTATAGCATTGAATGTCGGATCATGAGTACTGAGAAGGTGTTTTGGAAATAGAAAGATAAGAAGCGGAGCAGCATTGTTCCACAGGGAAGCCTCTTTACATTTAGTGGAGGTGAATGTGTAACGCTGGAGATATTTACCGAGATTCATTGAAAGTGATACACTTATCTAAAAGATGATTTACATTATACTGGAGGAGAAATCTATGGAAAAAGCGGAGATTCTTTCGTTAAACGTTGGAAAACCGAAAGAAAAGGACTTTGGAAAGAAATCTGTTACGACAGGCTTTTTTAAAAAGCCGATCCAACAGGCAGTTTTTTTATCTTCTGTGAACTTCACCGGAGACGGCCAGGGAGATCTTGTTCATCATGGCGGTGTCCATAAGGCCGTTTGTGTGTATCCGTTTGCGCATTATGCACATTGGGAAAAAACGTTAGGAAGAACATTATCGTACGGCGCATTCGGAGAAAATCTCACAATCACAGGACTGACAGAGGAAAATGTCTGTATTGGTGACTCTTTTCAGCTCGGTGAAGCGATTGTTCAAGTGAGTCAGCCCCGTCAGCCTTGTTTCAAATTAGGGCTTGTCTATGAACGGAAGGATATGCCGCTCCTTGTACAAAACACGGGCTATACTGGCTTTTATTTCCGTGTGCTGCAAGAAGGTATGGTATCATCAACGGATATGTTATTTCCATTAACGCGTCACGTCCATGGCATTACAGTGGCGGAAGCGAACCGGCTGATGCATCATGATAAGCAAGACTTGGACGCTATTCGCCGTTTGCTGGAAGTGGAAGAACTGTCTCCAAGCTGGCGCAAAACTTTTGAAAAGCGGGCAGCGGGTCAAGAGGTCGATACGAGTGAACGGATTTCCGGAGAAAAATAAACTAAGGGCCAGGAAGGTATTGGATTGATGTCATGCTGTTGCGTAGATCATGAAGCGGAAAATGTAAAAGCAGAAAGCGATATTGGCGGAAAAAACCAATTGACGCGGGCAGTTCGCAAAGAATTAAGGAGATATCTCGTATTCGGTTTTCTCGTTCCTCGCCAGTCCGCTTTCCACTTTCGCCCAACATTTACCAATGACTCAGCTGCTCTCTGATCTTATTTGTCTGTTTTACGCCTCTACTCACTCCATTCTTGCTCTTGACTGGACTGGCTAATTTTCCGCAGCGTGGTAGCATGAAGTATTTTTAATACCGGCCGTATGAAGAGCTGCGCACTGCCTACAATGAATAGAATAATTCCGGCGGTTTTTAAGGTTTCAAAAAAGAAGAACACACTGCCCATTATAAATATAATCCCTAATACTAATTCGTTGATGATGAAAATATAACGGTAGTTTTTGTTGAAGAAAACTACGTGCTTCCCCAGCTTAACTTCATACTGCTGGTTGTTGTTTGTCATTTTTGGCAATTTCGTCCCCTCCTGCTTCTTTAATTTCCCGCATTTCACTGATATAAACGACACTGAAAGTAGAATTAGAGGGGCAGAGCATTCATGAGAAGTCCTCGGATGTTAAGTCTTATTTCCGTTGTGTCTGGTATATAATTTTCACAGCTGCAGTCTAGTTATCAAGTAATGGATTGTTTCGTTTCTGCATAAGTATGCTGCTGGGTTTTATACAGGCACTGTTTCAACTGCGGATGTTTGTAAATTTCAAACAGCATTGTGAAGGCTGATTCGCAATAATGTTCATAGTAATAGTAGAAACTTTTCGGTACCTTGGTCAAGAAGCAGCTCATGCATCTATTGTATTCTCTGGTCAAAGAACGTGTAAGCAACCTGCAGAAAACCTTAAACAGCCTTCTTTGCGATTGAATAATCGGCAAAGAAGGCTGTTTGGCATGTACACTGAAGAGGTTCGTGCTTTCTATTTTGATATAAACTCAGGAGTGCGTTTCTCCATGAAAGCACTAGTTCCTTCATTTTTATCTTCTGTTGAAAAAAGAATAGCTTGCGCCAATTCCTCTAGTAATTGGCCCGTTTTCATATCTGTATCAAAACCTGCATGAATAACCACTTTTGCGAGTTTCACAGCCACTGGACCTTTGGACAAAATTTGGATTGCCGTTCTCTCCACAGCTTCCTTTAATTGATCAGGAGGGACAGCCTCTGAAACCAGCCCTATTTTCTCAGCTTCTTCTGCAGAAATCATTTTGCCGGTTAAAATTAATTCAATGGCTCTTCCTTTCCCGATTAATCTGGCCATTCGCTGGGTTCCGCCTGCCCCCGGTATGACACCCAGATTCAATTCTGGAAGACCAAATTTTGCATTGTCAGATGCAATCCGAATGTCGCACGCCATAGCAAGCTCACATCCTCCGCCCAGTGCGTATCCATTGATCATGGCGATTGTCGGCTTTTCATATGCTTCAATATAATCGTATATATCCTGCATACTGCCGGTTGCAAGTACGTCCAATGGCGAACGATTTTTTAGTTGGCTAATATCTGCTCCGGCTGCAAATGATTTTTCTCCTTTGCCGGTAAAAATTATACACCCTGCGTCATGATCTGTTTGCAGCTTCTCCAGCGCATCTTTTATTTCAGTAAGGGTTGTTTTACTTAATGCGTTTCTTTGCTCTGGCGAGTTAATAATAATGTAGGCTAGCTGTCCCGTTTCTCTACTAGAATTTTTTTATAAGTAATAGCTTTTCACCCCGTCATAAGTTCATTTAATTAGTTATTATTTACATACTTGATTCTTATTATCAAAACAAGTTTCCTATTGGAATTTACAGACAGTCATATGACCCGCCAATCAAAATTTCTCAAACGACGATTAGTACCTTTAGCTTACTCAGCGATACTTCTCTGAAATTTCCTTAAATGCGGTTAACGTCTCTTGAAATTCAGGTTTATTTACTTTATCGACCCAATCCGCTTCAATTTCGGCAAAGTAGTTATTCCACGCTTCTTTATCCGCTTCAGTCAATTCATAAACTTCGATGCCGTCTTCAGTGAACTTTTCAAATGTTTCCGATATATATTCATCTGATCTGATCGCATTACTCTCTGTCAATTCTTCTCCTACTTGCTGAATGATTTGCTGAACATCTTCAGGCAATCCTTGAAACACTTTCTCATTAATAACTAAACCTGCCGCAACACTGCCAAAGCCCATTCCTCTAGTTCCGTACTTTATCAATTCAGCCATTCCATAATCCCTGGTAGATTGAGCATTTAAATTTAACACATCGTAAACTCCTCTATCAAACCCCTCATACATGTCTGACAGTGTAATGTTTACTGGATTTGCATCAAGCGCAATCATTGCATGATTTAACACTTCGCCTGTAACCCTAACTTTTAATCCTTTAATATCTTGCGGAGTTTTGATAGGTTTCTTTTTTGACCATAATTCGTTCCCGGGAGCATCATAATTAAAAATAGGTCTGACGCCATTATTCAGGAAATCCGTTTCCAAAATAGGACTATTATCAATTAAATCATGATACGTCATAGTACCTTCATAAGCAGTTTTATATAAGCCCGGTATCCCCAGCAATGCGCTTGAAATAGGCATTTCATTAGGGGTGTAAGCCGCAACATAGTAACCTATGTCTGCTACGCCGGTACTGACTAAGTCATATAAATCAGCAGCTTTTCCTAATTGCTCTGCAGGATAAAATTCAAATTCAACTTGCCCATCAGTTTGTTCTGTTACTTTTTCCATCAACGGTTTAAAAACGTGTTCAGTCATAGAGTGAGTATCAGCTTGTGCCGTAGCAAGTTTCAGCGTAATCTTTTCTTTCTCATCTGCTGCGACTTTTTCAACTATTTTTTCGCCATCATCAGCGCTGCTGTTGCATGCTGCTAAAATAATAACAGTCAAGATCAGTAAGAATGAAATCAGATAATTTTTTCTCATTTTTATTCCTCCGCATACTCGATTTTTTAGTGTTGAATCGATTCCGACTAGAGACAGATAAATGATTTTTGATTAACAGAAACATACAGCCAAAGCATCATTCCTTTCCTTCTATGTTTTATTCAAAATTAAGTGACTGGCAACAGGATATTCATAGGCATGCATTTGGACTCCCGAATCTGAATTACTTACAGCGTATAATTTGCTGTTGATGTAAGGCAGAAATAGATAAAAACATCTGTCGTCCGCGACAATGCCACACAAATAAGTGAAGCCATTACTTGAATTAAAACCAGTTTTATCATTTTGTTTTATCCTTATATTTCACCCACTCTTCTGAACATGCTGCCTGATCGTCTATTTGTCCAGAGGGCACAAGTTTTCTTATCTGTTTTCTCTTGCAGGTCTCTTTTCAGGTATTTTTCTACGAGTAATTGCCAGGTTAATAACAGTGAGGAAACAGCGATTCTATATGCTTTCCTTCATACCCCTATGTGCATGCAAACATATAATTAACACCGTTTTTATTTGTGCGCCTTTTTCTAGATGGCCGCATTGGAATATCTTTACTACTGCTTATTTTACGTATAAAAAGCAATTTGTCAACGCAATTCCGAATATTTTAACTACTTTAAGCGAGAAAAAAATATTTATTTTACTAGCAAAATAAATAGCATGTTTTGTGTATGCAGATCGCAGTTATTTACCCATTTTCCCTGGTAAACTAAGAAATATTGCAAGCTAACGGTAAAGTCTTGCTGATTGCCAGATAGATCACCTGCTTGCGCTAAAGGACTGGCTTAGCTTCTTTGAGCAATATTGGGACAAAAGGCTGTTAGCCCTTAAAGAATATGCAGAGGAAAAGGAGTAGCAAGTAAAGGAACCGGGATTATACAATTTGTATTCCCCGGTTCTTTTATTTGATGGAAAAGCCTGCATAGTATCTCTGACATGTTAACAGCCACTTCCATTCTCGTTTTAAAACGGTACTTCCAAGTCATAGCAGAAGTGCTGAATATTTATAACTAATGAATTGCCTGTAGTCAGTGAAAAAATTGATGCAGTAGTAGAAAAACACCTGCGTAAGATACAAACGTGATTGCTTGAACAGTAACGTTTGTTTCCTATACAGGTGTAATACATCTCAAGTTTACAACAAATTTTTAGTCAGTTAACCGAGGCTGTCTCTAGCCTTATGACTCTTCGTCAATAAGGATCTGCTTCACGGCCTTTATCCGCTGCATCTGCTGCCGCTTTTGAAGAATCAGGTGTGCCTTGCCCAAATTTTGACTGGCTGGCTTCACGGCCGGGGACGTCCGGCTGTGAAGCAGAGCTTTCTAGTTCTTTCATTTTCTCTTCAATACCCGCTTTGACTAGGCGGCCATACTCTTCGTCTGCTTTACTGAAATGTTCGATCATTGCCTCTTGAATCCGCACATCGCATGCGGCGAGTGCTTCTGAGAGATTTTTGATTAATTCCTCCCGTTCCCACTCTTCGAAACGGCGGAATGTTTCACCTGCCTGCCCATAGTTATTCGGCCGGTCAATTGGCGCGCTCATCGCTGCTGCGTTGTACGTTGGTCTGTGCGGGGGACGCGTTTCTCTAGCAGCTTCCTGTAATCCGCCGAGCATAGAAGGCTCATAATTAATATGCGGATTCTCCCCTGCTTCGCGCCGATCCCGATAATCCATTTGACCGCGCTGCTGGTTTGTCCGCACCTCTTTTTTCGGTGCATTTACAGGTAACTGCAAGTAATTTGTGCCGATCCGATGCCGCTGCGTATCGGAATACGAGAATGTACGGCCTTGCAGCATCTTATCATCGGAAAAATCCATTCCATCCACCAGCACGCCAGTTCCAAAAGCGGCTTGCTCAATATCCATATGAAAATCATCCGGATTGCGGTCTAATACCATCTTACCTACGGGCAGCCAGGGAAACTGTTCTTCCGGCCAGAGCTTCGTATTATCAAGAGGATCAAAATCGAGTTCCGGATGGTATCCGTCTTCCATAAGCTGCACGAACAGTTCCCATTCAGGATATTCTTTACGTTCAATGGCTTCAGACAAATCTTGCGTCGCATGCCCGACGTTTTTCGCCTGCACGGCGTCAGCATCTTCCTGTGTTAAATTTCGGATACCTTGCTTGGGCTCCCAATGATACTTCACCAGAACTGCCTCGCCCTTGTCATTGACCCATTTGTAAGTATTCACACCGGAGCCTTGCATGTGACGGTAGGTGGCAGGAATTCCCCACGGCGAGAATAAAAACGTGATCATATGAATAGATTCCGGCGAACGGGAGACAAAATCAAACATGCGCTGCGGGTGCGGTACATTGGAAGCAGGATCCGCTTTAAACGCATGAATCATATCAGGAAATTTCATCGCATCACGAATGAAAAAGATCTTCAGATTATTACCGACCAAATCCCAGTTGCCGTCTTCTGTATACATCTTTACAGCAAACCCACGCGGGTCCCGGGCTGTTTCAGGCGAATCTTTAGCACCTGCTACAGTGGAGAATCGCGCGACTAGCGGCGTTCTTTTTCCGGCACCAGAAAATACTTTCGCGCGAGTATATTTTTCAACCGGCTCGCCGCCGACTTTTCCGTAGGTTTCAAAATAGCCAAATGCCCCCGAACCTCGTGCATGAACGACCCGTTCAGGTATTTCTTCCCGATCGAAATGTGATATTTTTTCGATAAAATGATAGTTCTCAAGAGTAGCGGGACCCCGGTCACCAATCGTTCGGATATTTTGATTGTCCTGTACAGGATGCCCCTGGCGTGTTGTTAGAATTTCCCGCTTATTCATTTCCGCTTCGCTCTGTTTATGTTCGTTATTCTCCAAATAAATCGCTCCTCCACAACGTACTTTCCGTAAAAGAATGTGTTTCTTTACGGATGTGTATCCATTTCTAACGGGAGTATAACCACCAATCAGACACGATAAACATCTGTACTATGAAGGGTTATCTTGCTTCAGAGCTATGAAAATAAGAAACTTATCCTTTACATTTTATGCTTCAGGTTTCACGCCCCATTTATCCGCAAAAATCAGCTGATCCAACACTCTTCTTTTTTCCCAGTCTGCTGATTCCAATATAGGTTTGGTCGGATAATGTTCCGTGTAGCCAATCGACAGCAGTGCAACGGGGTCGATGTGAGGAGGAATCGCTAAAATGTCACGCACATCATTTTTCTTGTAAAAACTTACCCAGCCAAGAGCCAATCCTTCCGCACAGGCTGCCAGCCACATATTCTGTATGGCGCACGCTGTGGACAGCACATCCGTCTCGGGGATCGAATTGCGTCCGAGTACATGGGATCCGCCGCGCGTCGGGTCGCATGTGACACAGATGGTCAGCGGCGCTTCTTTTAGGCCCTGCACTTTCAGACCTAAAAACTTAGTCTCTTTTTCACCTTCATAATGAATTGCCAGCGCCCGCCGCTCCTTCTCCGCAGCCCAGGATAATTTTTCTTTCACTTCATTTGATGAAACTAAAATGAAATTCCATGGCTGCATAAATCCCACGGAAGGTGCGTGGTGGGCTGCATCCAATATACTGCGAACCGCTGTTTCCGGAATGGGATCCGGCAAAAAGCTTCGCACATCTCTTCTCGTGTAGATGGCTTTGTAGACTGCGTCTTTTTCTTCTTGTGTAAACATTTTTTCTCCCCCTAGTATACGTGCTGCAGTACGTTGATTGTAGCAGATTTTACAGCAGGCCAAAAGGATAAGTATATCTCGAATGCTCCCGTGCATATGCCGTAAAACTATAGAAATTATATGGTATGATACGTATAATACATAGCTGTTTACGGAGGTACTCATGAAAAAAGTTGCTGTTATACAAGATCTGTCTTCATTTGGCAAGTGTTCGCTGACTGCCGCCATCCCGGTGCTTTCTGTGATGGGCGCTCAGGCATGCCCGCTGCCGACCGCGGTTTTATCTGCACAAACGGAATATCCAAGTTATTTCTGCGAGGACCTCACTAGCGCGATACCTGTTTTCAAAGATGAATGGAAAAAACTCGGTGCTTCATTTGACGGTATCCATACAGGCTACATAACCGGTGAAGAGCAACTTCGCCACATTCTTGATTTTCTTGAAGTGTTTTACACCGACGAGACACTTTTGCTTGTAGATCCCGTCCTCGGTGATCAAGGAGAAGCATATAATCATTTTACTGACGGGCTGCTTGAGCAGATGAAAGTTCTAGCTGCGCAGGCAGACATTATAACACCGAATATTACGGAATGCTGTCTGCTGACCGGATCTTCATATGACGCACTGCACCGTTTGACGAACGAACAGGATTACTTGAAAGCCATTGAAGAAGCGGGCCGGCAGATGCAGCAGGAAACCCGCGCTGAGATCATCATCACAGGCATCAATCCGCCCGGCCTGCAAGCCGCTGTCGGCAACATGTACATTAATGATGCACATACGATCTATAGCTCTGTTTCATATAATGGCAAAAGCTATTCCGGCACAGGTGATTTATTTGCTTCTGTACTTATGGGCGGCCGCATGCGCGGCATGAACTTAGAACAGTCTATCACGCTGGCAGAAAATTTCTTGTCTGCCGCGATACAGGACACGGATTTGAGCGAGACGCCAGTCGTCGCGGGAGTGAATTTCGAGAAATACTTACGGATGTTATTATGAAAAAGTACGGGTTCTGAAAACGTTCATTAACGTTTCAAATCCCGTACTTTTTGTTTAGCCGCATCATTTCGATTTACAGCCCCCGCGCACGTTCAATTCGTCAATCGCTTTACGCGGCCATCTTCTTCCATAGGCTGTATGCGGCCAGAACTGCGCATCCTTTTCTGATCTCTCTTCATTACGTGCTGATCCGTAAATGAAATCAATTCTCTTGCCTTACTTACATTCATTTAACAAGAAAAAATCCTCAATCCTGTGAATAGGATTAAGAATCTTAATTAGCGCGTTTCCTGAACATCATCTTCTGGCTTGGCGCGGTATACGATAAACGACAGGATAACTGCCGCAAGGGACATCGCAAATGCAATGAAATAGACAAGTTCCACACCGGCAACCAGCGCCAAATCGGCAGTCAGCGGATCTCCGGGTGCAGCAGATTTCTCCAGGAAGTGTAATTGTCTTGCATTCATAACACTGATGAAAACTGACACACCGATGGCTCCGGCAACAGGCTGCAGCGTTGACATAACCGCTGTCCCGTGCGGATATAAACGCTTCGGCAGCTGATTCAGCCCATTGGTTTCTGCGGGCATCATAATCGCAGATATAGCCAGCATGAGCAGAATATAACTAACCACAACAACCCAAATTGGTGTATCGATGGTCAACCGGCTCATCGTGAACATCGTTCCGCTCAGTACGATCGTTGAAGGAATCATCAGCACCCGAGGTCCAAATTTATCAAATAAAGAACCCATGAACGGTGACATGATGCCATTTAATACACTGCCAGGCAATAAGATCAGGCCCGCGGTCGCGGCAGAAAGTGCGAGAGGGCCCTGCATATAGATCGGCAAGATGATTTCTGACGCAAACATCGCCATGATGATAATCAGGAACATGAACACTGCGTGTGTGAACATCGGATAGCGGAACACGCGCAAGTCCATGACTGGTTCTTTCAGCTTGAATTGTCTTATGGCGAATAATATAATGCCCGCCACTCCGATACCGATGAACAGCAGGACAAGCGGACTTGCAAAACCTTTCGCGCTTTCCCCGACAGAACTGAATCCATAAACGAGAGAGCCGAAGCCCGCCGAGGAAAATACGAGCGACAAATAATCAATTTTCGGCTTCGTAACTTCTGTTATATTGATCAAATATTTATAGCCAAATGCAATGGAGAATAATGAGAAAGGAATGACGAGCAAGAACAAGTATCTCCATCCTAAATATTCCACAATGACTCCGGACAATGTAGGACCGATCGCAGGCGCAAACATGATCACCAGTCCAATGAGTCCCATGACTTTCCCGCGCCGATGCGGCGGATAAATTAGGAGGAATACGTTGAAGATAATCGGCATCAGCAATCCTGTTCCCACAGCCTGAATGAGCCGCCCCGTCAATAAAATCGGAAATGCAGGCGCACTGGCCGCCACAATCGTCCCGACAGTAAATACACTCATCGTCCCAATGAATAATTGACGTGTCGTGAACCATTGAAGCAGCAATGCTGAAATCGGTATGACAACGGCCATGACAAGCATAAAACCCGTTGCCATCCATTGCACTGCCGGTAACGTGATGGAAAACTCATCCATCAATGTGATCAGTGCAATATTCAATAAAGTTTCATTTAAAATGGCAAAGAATGCACCAATGATAAGCGCCAGCATGATGGGCAGCACTTTGACATTCGGATTATCCGCCAGGAATTCATATTTCTTTTCTTCCATTTAACAACCTCTTTCATCGATCCGGAATGCTCTGCAGATAATGTTCGTTCACCACTAATTTTTGATTCGTAATATCTGTCCGACGCATTACTTTATCAACGTTCCGGCACCTATTTTCTTTACGCTTATATCATTATAATTCCTAACCCGCTGAATGCAAGTTTCAGTACGTATATCGCCTTTTATTTCCTTCTTTGCTAAAGTCCAATACAAAGAAATAAAGCGCAGTATGAATGGCATTTATTTTCATATAAGAAAACCATTACAAAATCTGTAGCTTCGATAAACTTCTATACAATATCTCTTTTAACACGAACACGTGACAGTAAGTCAATTAAATTCGCACTATAAATTTTGCAGGACCCTTCCTGCTTATTTTCAGCAGGATTTTGTCTGGTCAACCGTATATAACCTGCTTTCTTCCGCAAGTACAAGCAATTGCTTTTCGCAGAATGTCCGCATGCCATGAAGTGTTTGTAGCTTTTCAGATTATGTGCAGGCCTGTATTTTTCAAACAAAATGCATGAATATTCAATCACCATACACAGTGTTGTCACAAACGGACAATGATTTTACTGTCGGCCATAATCCGACATCCTTTTCAACACAGATTATATATGATAGACAGGTTGCTTCTATGCGCACATCAAGAAAATAGCACCATAGTTGAAGCGTAATTATCATTACGGAGGAATAGAAATGAATATAGCTGTCAAAAAGTATTACTTATTGTGTAGAATTAAGGTAAATAGAATAGTTATGTATAAGAAAGCGGAACATTTCGGATTTACTCATCCAAGTGTTATAAAATGCAGCCAAAAACTGGACAATCTATTGAATAGAGTACAGGGCATTTGCTCATAATTTTAGATGCTAAATTTGCCGCGTCAAGAATAACATTACATACAAAAAGACAGTTCCAATTATTGGGACTGTCTTTTTGTATGTGCTACAGCTTGGTGATGGCATAAAGCTGTAATTTCACGAAAATTTCAGGTACAGTATACCTTGCAAATAGTGAGAACCGAAAAAAAGTAAAAGGACAATTGAACAAAGCTGTGAAGAATCTAAACAATCGCTATGTTAAAAACGTAGAAAGCCTTCTGATATACATGATTCAGATATGATAGATGAAGGTGCTTTAACAGGTGTTCACTCTTACAGTAGGCTGCAGCAAAAATCCGAGAATTCTCAGCCGCAAGAAACGATCCATTCACGCCAGACGTTACTTGAAAGACATAGGGATTTGACAACCGTTTACTTTCATCTGCGGCCAGACTATCCCCGGGCGGATTCACCAGTCGTCTACTATTTACATTCAATAAATGAAAATACCTGCAGGTTGCACACTCTTTTTTCAAGTGTCCAGCTTGCAGGTATTTATATAGAAAAAGAAATAGGAACGGTAAAAGAACCGGTCTATAATATGGTCTTACAATTACGCATTACTCGTTTGTTTAGCTTCCACTAATAATCCGCCGTCTCCTTCGAGATAGGTGATCATCCCTTCTGACGCACGGTAAGCAAACGCACCGATTGTTTCAGTCGGATCGTGGTTACTGTTATGCGGGAACGAAGAACCGCCAAGCACAAACAAATTCTCCATATCCCACATTTGTGAATAAGTATTTACGGCAGACGCAGCAGGATCGTTCCCCATGATCGCACCACCAAGGAAATGGTTGGTATAAAATTTATGATCAAATGTCACATCATCCGGCACATCAATCAAATCCACGATATCGGCGCCCATTTCTGTCATAATTTCTTTGCAGCGTTCGACGCCATGCTGGGCACGTTTAATATCTTGTTCTTCATAATGCACTGTCGCACGGATTAGAGGGTCTCCTAATTCATCTTTATAAGTAGGGTCCAAATCCAGGTACGTATACCTGTTAGGCAGGAATCCCGTTTTGGCTCTGATAATTAAATTGCGGTTATGATAAAATAAGTTCTTCTCTTTATATTCTTTCCCCCATGCCGGTGTTCCTTCTGGCACATGGTTATTATCAATGGGACGCTGCCCTAAATGGTAATAGCGAATCTCATAGCCGTGAAGGAAATCAAGATCAGTATGATCCATATTGTCTCCTGAGAAATCATCGACTGTTGCACCGAGTGCCCCTGTCCCCATCGACAGATTCCATTTTTCATCATTAAAGAAGCCGCGCGCACCAATATACGTACTGATATTGCTGAAGTGTCCTGTAAAGTTTTTACCGATGATGCCTTCCCCTGTTTCAGGGTTATACGGTTTGCCAATTTTTGATTTCAATAATAATTTATTATTTGTAAAGACAAAGCCGGCTAAGACTACAATATCCGCAGGCTGAATAAACTCCTGTCCTGTGATATTGTCAATATATTTTAATCCAATGGCTTTCGTTCCATCATGAATCACCTCTGTAACCGTGGATTCGTTGCGGATTTCAAAATTACCTGTTTTCTTCGCTGTTTCCAATACTGTGACAATTGGATCACCTTTGGCTCCGAAATCACACCCGTATTCTTCACAAAATGCACAATACATACAAGCGTTTATCGTTTCACCGTCAGGATTTGTATATTGCTGGGACATGTTGGCGGCCGGCAAACGATACGGATGGTAACCAAGATTTGTCGCTGCTTTTTTAAACAGCTCAATCGAAGGAGTTGTTTTCAGAGGAGGATTCGGATATCCGTCTGAACGCTTATGTCCGAGGGGATTTACCTCACCTGAAACCCCGGCCGTTTTTTCAAATTTATCATAATACGGCTCTAATTCATCGTATGTAATCCCCCAGTCTTGAATGGTACAGTTTTCAGGAATCTTACTTTCTCCGTATCTCTCAATCGTTTTGCTGCGAATTTCAAAATCATAAGGAAGCCAGCGTAAGCTTACACCGTTCCAATGTACACTTGCACCACCCATGTCATTGCCAATACGCGCATGGCTGTTATTTCGAACCGGTCTGGCCGTTTCCTCCATACTGGTTCTAGTAGTCACAGTATCTTTAGACAAATCCTGCATCATATCATATCGGATGGAATATTTTAATTCATCTTTTGCTCCAATAAAGTCTTCTCTTGATTGTTCTTTACCTCTTTCAAGAGAAACTACTTTATATCCTTTTTTTGTAAGTTCAGCAGCCGTGATTCCGCCGGCCCAGCCAGTACCTACGATGACTGCGTCAACTTTTTTTAATTCTTTCGCCATACACGTTACCTCCTAAAAATAATGATCATTTATTTCTCTGGTATTCTGTCAAACTGACCGGCTCCATTTTCACGAATTCTTCAAACTCTATGACATTTGCATAAGACATCTGTGCGCCCCCAAATTCTTTCATGTGCCAGCCTGCCATATTTTTGTTGCCGCCATACAGCGGATCACAAAATGCCCCTTCCAATGTGGCTTGTTTCAATAATGCAAAGAAACCTTCTGAAGGAATGGACTTCATCTCAAGTTTACCGTTTTCTAAATCACTCATAATCTCAGACTTCTGTTCCTCACTAGCCTCGTCAAAAGAACTATCAAAACGCTTTTTGCTCTCAGCATTCATTTTCCGCAAACCTTCGAGAAAGATTTTCCCCCGGTTACTACGTGTGTGATTTGCTTTGTCGTCATCTTTTAATTTCTTTAACTTTTCAAATTCGGTAAACGGCGCGTGGCGGTAATCATCGCCATTTACCCCCCAAGTGCCTGCCAGTTGTTTATCAATATAATAAGGCACATCTAATTCTATAGCCCCCGGTCCGTTATCATCCTTAGGGAAGATCAGTTCAGTGGCGTGCGCAAGTACAATGAAATCCTCATAGCGTCCAAAGAACATTCGTGCTCTGGCTGGGTGAGCATTTTTACTGTCAGTTGCCGCATTTTCTTTCCCTTCATCACTTGACCGGGACTGATTAGTAAATAAACCGCCCAACAGTGAACCCCCTGCTACACCGCCAACAACCAGACCGGTATTTTTCAAGAAATTCCTGCGACTTGGATCATGACCGTTTTGAGTTGGATTGTTTTTCTCCGTCATTTTATTACCCCTTTACTGGAAAATTAGTAGTTAAATCTAACTTACCTCAATTCCATTATTTTATTTGAATGTGATCCGTTTTCAACTGCAATACTGCATCTAGTCTTCTGAGAATATAGTTCTTATTCCTAAGTTGGTGAGAAAACACCACTGTTTTATCCAGTAATGTTCAAATATTCAATATTGTTCCGACCTTACTATATTTCATTTGGGCGTTCAATATATTATGTAATAATCTATAAATGATTTAATTTTATTTATGTAATTACACATGACAAACGCAGGTCATAGAACCTACTTATGATAAATTAACAAGCAGGCCTTTAGGTCTTACATATAAATAATATTATAGAATTGAGTGGAAAAACTTTATACTACTCATCATCTCTTTTATTTGAAAGAGAACGGCAATGACTTAGTCTTTTATTCAATATTTTTCCCTCATGATGTACTAAACAGATTACGAGATAAAAGTTCTAGCCTTTGAATAAATAAAATTCTGCTGATATGAGCAGTTTTTTATCATATGATAGGACTTCCTCCGTCGACAGACCGTTGATTTAACAAAAATATACTGTTTAATTCCAACATCATCATGTAAAAAGCTGAATAATCTAATCGTTTTTACTCTGCCTTATTAGCCGGTATATAAAATTCATTACGGTTCTGTTGAAATGACCAAATTAAAAAAGGTAACAGATCCACTTTTTTTCAGGGACCTGCTGCCTTTTAATTTATCTTTTTGCCTGAGCACTTTCCTTGCACACGTTTGACATTCAGAGCGCGTATTAGACTTCTTCCGCGGAAGTCTCCTTTATTGAGAAATTAGTTAAGGCAGGTTTTTCTTCCAGTTCAGTTACATCCAAATCCACCGCATGTTTATTCATTCGAATAGACAGCAAAAACGCGAGTGACAGAAGCGCACTGCACATGATCAACGCCAATGGAATCTGCTGAAAATGATCAATCAGCCAGCCTCCTATACCAGGTCCGAGCAACTGACCTGCTGCAAAGAAAAACGTTACATAACCAAGAGCAACCGGGGCATAAGTCGGGTGAACCTGTTCAGTGGAAAGCGCCTGACAGAGTGACAGCATCCCGACAATCGTCATTCCCCACAGGAGCTGACTGACGATGAGGCCGGCATAAACCGGAAATACTGCCGGAATGATCAGCGACACCGCGCCAATTCCGAGTGTTGCAAGCAAGGCAGCTTTCCGTCCGATCCGGTCAGATACCCCGCCCCATAATGGACCGCTAAAAATAGCCATTGTTCCACTAACTGCCATAATCTGACCCGCCTGGAACTTCGTTAATCCTACTTCGAGAATATAACTGAATAAGAAACTTTGCGGCACCAGATACGCAAACCCGACAATACCATATATCACTGCGACACGCAGTACTCGTTTATTTAAGTATACTTTCGTCCAGAACGACTTCTTCTGCTGTTCCTTCCGAAGTAATGGAATTGGAGGATCACGTAAAATTATCACTGCGATGACGATCGATACGATCGACAAGGTGCCATAGAATATCCATAAATAACGCCATCCCATCTCACCAAACCATGTCGTGAAGAATGGGATTAATGTACTCGAAATCAATGTTCCGAGTCCCATGCCGCTGACAAGAAAACCTATCAGCATTCCGCGCTTTCTTGGAAACCAGCCGACTAGTATCGTGATGAGCGGTGTGTACGTGAAAGCGGTTCCGATCCCGAGCAGCAGCATGGCTAACAGCGTCCACTTATAGCCTGCAACGAATCCCAGCATACATAATCCGAATGAAACCAGTCCTGTTCCAAAAATCACTAGCTTCTTCGCGCCGAACTTTGCAGCGAGCAGACCGACGAAGATAACCATCAGTAAATACCCGATGGACACAACTGTCGCAAGCATTCCCGCCTGTTTGTAGGACATCGCCAAGTTCTCCTTCATGAAAGGCATTATGATTCCATACGACATCCGTCCAAAGCCGAGCGTGCTGACAGTAACCGCGACACTTGCAAAGGCATACTTCCAAATATTTTGATCATGCTCTCTGGCTAACATCTGAATCCCACCCTTTCCATGCTTCGTCATGCGTTTTCATCTGAAAGACTTCACTCAGAAGCGCAACGGGGTGTGGAATTCTGGCAGTCTGGCAGCATTTCTGAGACATGATGAGCTTGTGTCAATATTGTGAACTCTTTCACTTATACTATACCATTGAAGCTGGATTATTTAAACTTCTTTTCTATTGGATGAGAGAGAAATAGAAAATCTTTCTTTTCTTCAGCCTATGTCTGTATTCGTTTGATTGCCTCTCTGTCAGCTGATGGTTAACATTTTGTTTGTGCGGTATAGCAAGATCGAACTTTACATAATATTATTATTTTTGGTTTCGGGTCGTTGCTCGACTCGTTATCGGGGATTGAAGTTAGCGAGTGTCCGCTCTTAGGACCCGCGCAGGCACGTGGGGGATTGCCTTTCGTCATGAGCCAGCTGGCGATAGAGCGCGCCAGTTGTCTCATGACTTCGGCCGACCCCGCAGTTGTGTCTGCGCTGCTGAGTGGAAGCAATCCAGGTTGTAGTTTATAGGAGAAGAAGTTCAGTGACACGTTGCCGACTGGCGTATGCTTTAGCAAAAGAAGTGTCATATCTTGCTTCACCCTGACTAAACGGAGGCGCCTCCCAAGCGGTCGGCGAAGTGATGAGACTGACAGGATGCTCTTCCCTGTCTGGCTCATTGCGTAGCCATCCGCTAGCGCCGCAGTGACTTCAATGCCGTTCTGTCTCTGGTTTCGGGGTCGTTGCTCGACTCGTTATCGGGGATCGGAGTTAGCGAGTGTCCGCTTTTAGGACCCGCGCAGGCACGTGGGGGATTGCCTTTCGCCATGAGCCAGCTGGCGATAGAGCGCGCCAGTTGTCTCATGACTTCGGCCGACCCCGCAGTTGTACCTGCGCTGCTGTGTGGGAGCAATCCAGGTTGTGGTTTATAGGAGAAGAAGTTCAGTGACACGTTGCCGACTGGCGTATGCTTTAGCAAAAGAAGTGTCATATCTTGCTTCACCCTAACTAAACGGAGGCGCCTTACAAGCGGTAGGCGTAGCGATGAGACTGACAGGCGCACTTCCTGTCTGGCTCATTGCGGAAGCCATCCGCAAGCGCCGCAGTGACTTCAATGCCGTTTTGTCACTGGTTTTGGTGTCGTTGCTCGATCGGCTGTCGGGGATTGAAGTTAGCAAGTGTCAGCTCTTAGGACCCGCGCAAGCACGTGGGGGATTGCCTTTCGTCATGAGCCAGCTGGCGATAGAGCATGCCAGTTGTCTCATGACTTCGGCCGACCACGCAGTTGTGTCTGCGCTGCTGAGTGGAAGCAATCCCAGTACTCTTTTAAAAGAGAAGAAGTGCAGTGACTCGTTGCCAACTGGTGTACGCTTTAGCAAAAGAAGTGTCATCGTCTGCTTCCCCTAACTGAACGGAGGCGCCTTACAAGCGGTCGGCGAAGTGATGAGACAGCCAGGCGATCTTCCTGTCTGGCTCATTACGTAGCCATCCGCAAGCGCCGCAGTGACTTCAATGCCGTTCTGTCTCTGGTTTTGGTGTCGTTGCTCGATCGGCTGTCGGGGATTGAAGTTAGCAAGTGTCAGCTCTTAGGACCCGCGCAGGCACGTGGGGGATTGCCTTTCGTCATGAGCCAGCTGGCGAAGTGCATGCCAGTTGTCTCATGACTTCGGCCGACCCCGCAGTTGTGCCTGCGCTGCTGAGTGGGAGCAATCCAGGTTGTGGTTTATAGGAGAAGAAGTTCAGTGACACGTTGCCGACTGGCGTATGCTTTAGCAAAAGAAGTGTCATATCTTGCTTCTCCCTGACTAAACGGAGGCGCCTCCCAAGCGGTCGGCGTAGCGATGAGACTGACAGGCGCACTTCCTGTCTGGCTCATTGCGGAAGCCATCCGCAAGCGCCGCAGTGAGTTTAAAGACGCTCCCCTCTCTCATCATAATGCCGTCACCCCGTGTAAACCAGTAATGATGTAAAAAACAAAACCTATATTTCTCTCTCTTACTAAACAGAATCACCTCCTGCCCAAACAAAAAAAGCGCTCCCCCGCAAGCCGCATCATGGCGACTTGCGGGACAGCACTCTGCTGACTGCCTTCGAGTTCACTTCTTATAGAAAAACGGACGCCCGATCGTTTCCACCGCGGAAGGCGCCAAGGCATATAACTTGCTTGTCAGGCCTGTAATCTTCGGCAAATTCACCTCGCGCCGCGGACGCATAATCGTCTCTATTACAGACTGCACCACCGTCTCGATGGAAAGCAACTGGCTGCCCATCGCCTGTTTATAACCGCCTGTCGCGTCCGCCAGCTCAATGAACGGCGTATCGATCGGGCCCGGATGGACAACTGACACATGCACATCATACGGTGCGACTTCCATGCGCAGAGCATTTGTATACCCGATGAGCGCATGTTTCGTTGCCGCATAGACCGATGTCTTCGGTGTCGCGACTTTCCCCGCCTGCGAACCGATATACAATAAATGACCTTGTCTGCGCTTCATCATGGCAGGCACCATGCGTGCCGTCAGCTGCATCGGCACCAGCACATTCGTTTCGAGCATTGCTTCAGTTTCTTCATCTGTCGTTTCATGCGCCAAATGAAATTTCCCGACACCTGCTGAAAAGACAATCAGATCCGGCGTGCCAATGCAAGACACAAGCCAGTCGAGCTGCTTCGGGTCGCGTAAATCTGCACAATATCCTTCGATGCCGAGCGTCCGCAGCTCTTCGAGGGCTTTCGCGTTCCGCCCTGTCGCAATGACCCGATACGCATCATCGGCTGCCAGACGCTTTGCCAGTTCAAAACCGATGCCGCTTGTGGCACCGGTAATCAGCACTGTTTTAGATGCGGACATAATGATGCACTCCCGCCGAATCAGCTGTTTCTGAAATTAGCTCGTGAGCCGTCAAATAATCCAGCTGACCGATGGTTTCCGATAATGTCAGTCCCAGTTCCTTTTCATATACCGCAGGGAATAAACGCTTCGTCACATCAAAGACTGTCTGCGGTTCATCCAGCATCGCCAGCACCTTCATTGCACGTTCCTTTTGTTTGGCGAGACGGTCTGTAACCAGCGCATGAGGCGAATGAATTTCTCCCCCATGCCCCCCGTAGACAAGCGACAAAGGCAGGTCCAGCAAGCGCTCAAGTGATGCATTATATTGCAGCAATGATCTTGGCCGTCCGTGTTCTTCCTTATAAGGCGGCTCAATTAATGGATTGGATGACACTTTCTCAAGCAATAAATCGCCGCCGATCAAAATGCCTTGCTGCTCATGAAACAGCGACAGATGGCTTTGTGCGTGGCCCAGTGACTCTTGTACTTTCCAGCCCGGATGCCCCGGCAGATCATCTCCTTCATTCATCATACGGTCAACAGGACGATCTCCCATCAGATCAACAGAACGGCGGAAACGTTTGACCCATTTCCTGTAATGCTCCGGGACACCTTCTTCAAGAAGCGATTGCTCATAAAAGCGGTCATGTCTGTCTAAGAACTCGGAATCCCGCGCCAGCCAATAGTTCAAATACGGATGACCGAGGATTTCCGCGTTGTCAAACGCCTCTACCCAGCCGCAATGGTCTGGATGGTGGTGTGTCACGAATACTTGTTCAATATCTGCAAATGAATAACCCATTTCTTTTATTTTTTGCTGAAGCACTTCATACGCTTCCGGTGTTTTCGTCGCCGCATCCACCAGCGTCAGCGTGTCGCCTTTCAGTAAAAAGCAATTGACGTCGCCGACCGCGAATGGAGTGGGTGTAATAATTTTGGTGATCATACCTAAATTCCCCCTAAAATGAATGACAGTTCAGTCTATTGTACTCTCTTTTCTTCTCAGCGTCACGTACTGATTCCCGATTAGCCAAAAGAACTTTCGCGCAAAGTGAAACCATTCGATCCATTCTCCGTATGGTATACTACAGGAAATCGCATGATTTGTTAGATCATGTCGAGTTGGAGGGATATTTATGGGGTTTTTTAACTTTTTCAAAAATCAATTCATTGAAGTAATCGAGTGGCAGGCGCAGGATGCCAATACATTGGTTTATCAGTTTCCCGTGCATAATAATGAAATCAAAATGGGGGCAGAACTGACGGTCAGAGAATCACAGGTCGCTATTATGGTGAATGAAGGCGAACTTGCTGACGTCTTCGGACCGGGCCGTCATATTCTATATACGCAAAATATGCCGATTCTGACGAAATTGAAATCATGGAAATATGGATTTGATTCACCTTTTAAAGCAGAAGTCTATTTCATTAATACGAAACAGTTCATTAATCAAAAATGGGGAACGTCTAATCCGATTATGATGCGCGACCCCGACTTCGGCATGATTCGCCTTCGCGGCTACGGAATATACTCCTATCGCGTGTCGGAGCCGACTGTCTTCCTGCGTGAATTATTCGGCACGAACAGCTCGTACGACACAAGTGCTGTAGAAGGTCATCTCAAGAAAATGATCATTTCGGGACTGTCTGATTTATTTGCTGAGTCGCAAATCCCTGCGCTTGATCTTTCTATGCATTATGACGAACTAAGTGAAAAAGGAAAAGAGAAAATGCTGGCGCGCTTTGCAGCTTTCGGATTTGAGATTACGTCTCTTTATATCGAAAATCTGTCCTTGCCAAAAGACGTAGAGGAAGCGATGGATAAACGCACGTCGATGGGTGTGCTCGGCAATATGCAGCAGTATCAGCAATATCAGGCAGCAGAAGCGATGCGTGATGCAGCCCAAAATGAAGGCGGCCTTGCAGGAGCAGGTGTCGGAATGGGTGCAGGCTTCGGAATGGGCCAAATGATGGCAAACGCGATGAACCAAAACGAGCCGCAGCAGCAGGCTCAGCCAGCTATGAAATCTTGCCCGCATTGTCAGTCGACCATTAACGCAAATGCAAAATTCTGCGGACAGTGCGGAAAATCAGGTGAATCAGATAAAGTTCCTTGCGTTCAATGTGAAACACTCCTCCCAAAAGACGCCAAGTTCTGCTTTGCTTGCGGCACACAGCAAGTTACGGAGAAAGTCTGTCCGGCGTGCTCACATGCTAATCTGCCCAGCGCAAAATTCTGTGCAGACTGCGGTGAGACGTTAGATGTGAAGTGAGGGATCTATGTGACTTCATTTGATGAACAAAACACCGTCATAGAAGATACGGAAAATATTAAGTGTCCTTCCTGCGGCGGCAACACGGCCTATAATCCGGAGACGCGCGGTCTGAAATGTCCGTTTTGCAGTCATGAAATGCCAATCGAAGCAACAGTTGATCATCGAATTGAACTCGATTTTAATGAAGCAGGAAATAACTTGCACCATTTATGGAATGAAGAAAAACGGGTCTTTTCCTGCAGCAGCTGCGGGGCTGAATCTGTACTTGACGCCAATATCATAGCGGATTTCTGTTCGTTTTGCGGCTCATCCCATATTACGGTTACCGAACAGAACGCCGGTATACAGCCGGGACTGCTGATTCCGTTTCAAATCAGTCAGGAGCAGGCGCACGCAAAGTTCAGGGAATGGATCACTGGACATTTTTTCGCGCCGAATGCCTTAAAGAAAACGTACCGTCTGCGCAAAATATCCGGTGTCTATCTGCCCTACTGGACCTATGACAGCCAGACACGCTCGCACTATGTCGTGCGAGTCGGGAATTACTATTACGTTACAGAAACGCGCACCGTCTATGAAGACGGCAAAGCAAAAACTGTGACCGAGCAAGTGCGAAAAATCCGATGGCATCAGGAAAGCGGGAATTACAGTGAGTTTTTTGATGATATTTTAATTAAAGCATCCACCACTGTCGATCCAAAGCTGTTGCAGAAAGTGCAGCCCTTTCAATTGAGCAGTCTTACAGATTACAAAGTGGAATATATGTCTGGCTTCCTCGCTGAGCGCTATTCAGTCTCTTTGCAGCAAGGGTTTACGCAGGCACAGGATGTGATGACGAGAGGAATTGTGAATGGAATTGAACGGAGTGTGGCGGGAGATATCGTCGAAGTTGTAAATGTTTCGACAGATTACTCCGACATCACCTACAAGCATATTTTATTGCCAATCTGGATTTCCTCATTTCATTTTAAAGACAAAATCTATCAGTTTATCGTCAATGGCCAGACAGGTAAAGTGTCAGGAAACTATCCGCTCAGTATCATGAAGATCGTTTCACTGTCCATTTCAATTATCATCATAGCTTTGATCGTCTATCTGTTCATTGATGGCTGAGGACCGTTTGACAATTCATTTCGTACATGACATAATCATGAAAATAGAACGGAACGTGCAGGTGGAAATGGTGCAGTCTGTATCAGTGAAATGTAGGCGGCACCGCGGAAACCGAGCGTTTTCGTCCTGAAATGCAGGGCGGAGACGCTTTTTTATGTTGGGGAGGATGTTGGAGATGGAGAAGATTTTATTTGTAGGCGCCGGATCGATGGCTGAAGCAATTATAGCAGGAATCGTTAATAAACGGGTGCTGCGCGAAAAGAATGTTTATGTGATGAACCGGTCTGATAAAAGTCGCCTGGATGAACTGCAGGCGCGTTATGGAATTACCAAAGTATGCGAGGATCGTTCATTCGTCAAGCAGGTTGATCTCGTCGTGCTGGCGACAAAACCGAAGGATATTCATAAAGTAATGCAAGATATTCAGCCGCTGCTCGGAGAAAACACCGCAATTCTCTCCGTAATTGCCGGCGTTTCTATTGATACAATGGAAAAAGGACTTGGCAAACGACCGATTGCCCGCTCGATGCCGAACACATCCGCAACGATTGGTAAATCAGCAAGCGGCATCGCATTCAACAGCACCGTGCCGGAAAGAATGCAGCAGTCCATACTGAGCCTGCTGAACGCAATCGGAATCGTTAAAGTCGTCGAAGAAGATGACTTGCACGCTGTAACGGCTCTTTCAGGAAGCGGCCCCGCCTATATCTACTATCTCGTGGAGGCACTCGAGGAAGCAGCCGTAACACAAGGTCTCGACGCTGCGGACGCACGCGAATTAATTGTCCAGACACTTGAAGGCGCAGCAGCTATGCTGAAGAAAACAGGCGAAGAGCCAAGTACACTGCGCACGAACGTCACAAGTCCCGGCGGCACAACCGCAGCCGGCCTCAAAGCACTCGAGAATCACGAATTCAAAGCAGCGATTGCAGACTGCATCAAAAGCGCAGACGAACGCTCACGTGAACTCGGCGCATTATCATAAAAACAAGGGATGTTCCGGAAGCTATGGCGCTTCATGGACATCCTCTTTTTTTGTGCGGCGAGTTGTTGTGCTGGGCTGTATGAGCGCTTGCAGGGCCGGTATGAGCGCTTGCGGAAGGAGTATGAGCGCTGGCCGGGACTATTGAGCGGTTGCGAGGAAGGTATGAGCGCTTGCCAGAATTAATGAGCGGTTCCAAAGGAGATATGAGCGGTTGGCGCGAATTAATCAGTCACACAAGATTCAGCGCAGCCGGAAACCTGCAATCAATACATTTCACAAAACATTAAGCATCCGCCCCTTAGCGGGAATGGATGCTTAGTTTTTTGCCAGTTTCTTCAGCTCACCGCGTTTCCATTGAAAGCGTGCGAAGTCATCTGCGATATATATATGCGGGAACACTGCTGTGCCTTCTGCTAAAAAGGCAGGCATTTCACTTGGCAGGAAACGCGCACTAATATGATTAGCAATGAGGTTCTTCACATGCGCTTCATTTGCTACAGTCGCCGCGTCTACAATCGTAGAATGTCCAAATTCTCTCGCGCCTTCAGAAAACTCCTCCGTAAATGTAGCTTCGTGAATCAGAATATCCGCATCCTGTGACAGCTCCACCGATGCATCACAGTACGATGTGTCACCGATTACACTAATGACAAAGCCTTTTTTCTTCTCCGTCGTGACGTCTTTACTGTAAACTGTTTGACCGTTTTCCAGTTCTACGTCCTGACCGTCTTTCAGGCGCTGCAATAACGGCCCTTTAGGCACGCCTTGTTCAATCGCTTTATCGATCAGTAACGTCCCGGGCAAGTCCTTCTGTTCGATCCGGTAGCCAAAGCTTCTAACGACGTGCTGCACTTCCTTCGCGAAAACCTTGAATTCATCGGTTTCGAGGATCAGTCCGTCATGTACTTCATGAACGTTCAGCTTATAAGGCAAGTACGTCCCTGTGAGCTGATAAGTGTGCTGCAGCCATTCTTTTAAGCCGGCCGGTCCGTATAAGTCCACAGGGTCTTCTCCCCCCAGAAATGCGCGGGAGCTGAGGAAGCCTGGAAGTCCGAAAATATGATCGCCGTGGAGATGTGTAATGAAAATTTTAGTGATTTTTTTGGGCTTAATCGCGCTGTACAGCAGTTGGTGCTGCGTTGCTTCTCCACAGTCGAACAGCCAGTTTTCATTAATTTCATCCGTCAGATCCAATACTAGGGCGGATGTGTTTCGCTGTTTGGACGGCATGCCTGCACCGGTGCCAAGAAATTCAATATCCATTCGGATTGCCTCCTTCCTATTATTTCGTAAACCCTTTTTTAATAATACCATCGCCGAAGCGCTTCGTCAGATTAGATACAAGCCGTTCCATTTCATATTCTTTTTCCTGCTGTTCAAAATTATCGAAAGACAGCTGTTTGACCATTTCATGCCGTTCGATAACATTTGCGACAGTGATTCCCAGCAAACGGATCGGTTCGTCATTCCAGTGCTGGCGGAATAACTGCAGTGCAATCTTCGTTATATCTTCCTCGAGATAGATTGCCTGCTGCAATGTTTTGCTTCGGGTCGTATTTTGCCAATCGGCATATCGTATTTGAATACTGACTGTAACTCCGGCCAGCTGTTTTGCTTCAAGCCGTGCCGCCACTTTCTTCGCAAGGCGTTCAAATATCGGCACACATTCAGTGTATTCCGTCAGATCAATCGGGACAGTCGTGGAACTCCCGATGCTTTTGCGTTCTTCTGCACTTTCCGGATCTACCGGACGCGCATCCACACCATTTGCGCGCTGTTTCAGACGCAAGCCATTTTTGCCGAGCAGCGCTTCCAGCGTAATCTTTTCAGCGGCTGCCAAATCGCCGATCGTCTTTATATTTTCACTGTGCAGTTTCTCCTCGGTGCGCTTGCCGATGCCGTGCATCTCAATGACAGGCAATGGCCAAAGCACTTTTGGCACCTCGCGTTTGCGCAAAATAGTGATGCCCATTGGCTTTTTCATATCAGACGCTGTTTTCGCAAGAAATTTATTAGGTGCAATGCCAATCGAACAAGGCAAATCTAATTCCTGTAAAATACGCAGTTGAATCTCCTGGGCGAGGTCGTATGCACGCGTCAGTCCGCCGATTTCCGTTGTATCAATATACGCTTCATCAATCGATACCGGCTCCACCCGTTCCGTATAGCTTCTAAGAA
This sequence comes from Sporosarcina sp. P37, assembly GCF_002109365.1. Classification (NCBI taxonomy): domain Bacteria; kingdom Bacillati; phylum Bacillota; class Bacilli; order Caryophanales; family Caryophanaceae; genus Sporosarcina; species Sporosarcina sp. P37. The sequence goes on along the minus strand of NZ_CP015349.1, from coordinate 144,700 downwards.
TTTCAAATACAGAATCAGACATTTGCCGGTATAATTCATGGCGCGGCGGAATAATGGTCAGGTTTGGACAAAGTCTTTTAGCTTCTCCCACTGTCATCGTAGTATAGACGCCGAATGCCCTTGCCTCATATGAACAGGTCACGAGAATTCCCCGTCTTTCTTTTGGATTGCCGGCAACCGCCAAAGGAATGCCCTTTAATTGCGGATTCGCAGCCTGTTCAACAGAGGCAAAGAAGCTGTTCATATCAAGATGCATAATGACACGCGGCGTCGCTGTCGTTGGATGCGTCATGTAAACACCTGTCTTTCCACGGAATAGTTACGTAATAGGAAAAAGCGGCAAACCGAATGCAGTTTGCCACTCTTCCCATTTTATCAAGTTTCTATACTGCTTGCCTACTAATTTGATTGATGCTGTTCCTTCATATAGCGGGAAATTTCATCCATGCCCTGAAGTGAATTTGCCATAATCATCGGATCGATGACGGTCACGACCCGGTGATCCAGATTAGCTACCGTTATGAAATAAGGTGTCTTGGAATAGGCTTTTAACGCTGCGGACGTTAAGCGGTCTTCTGGTAATTCCAGAATTTCTCTTGCATCCAGCACTAATAAACCGATTTCCAGTTGATCTGTTTTTACTACGACCACATGAGATTCTGCATCCCGCGGTGTTGCGCGGCGGTAAAAGATCTGGCTCATATCCAGAATAGGCACCAGTTCGCCGCGGAACCTCATCAAACCGAGTAAATAATCCGGCAGATGGGGAATCGGCGTGACGTATCCAAGTTTCTCAATCGAAATGACTGATTCTACAGGCAATGCATATTCTTCGTTCCCAGTGCGCACAATCACAGTTTGCATAGCTGCACCTTCTTTCATACAGTAGGCTCCGGATCATTCAGCCGTTTTCGCTGCCTGACTGACAATTTCAAGTAATAATTCGGTCAGTACTTCCAGCTCTTTAACCGGCATGCGTTCATTTTTTGTATGAATTTCTTCGTAGCCGACCGACAATGTCACTGTCGGCACGCCCATACCGTTAAAGACGTTTCCGTCACTACCGCCGCCGCTTGTCATGATATTCGGTTCACGGCCGACATTACGGATGGCTTTCATCGCGACTTGTACGACTTCTTCGTCATCTGCAATTGAGAAGCCCGGATACATCAGTTGTGTTTCCGTCTCTGCTCTTCCGCCTAATGAAGTTGAAGTGGAAGAAAACTTCTCCGTCATCATTTCGATCTGTTTCTTCATTTTCTCAGGATTGATGGAACGGACTTCTGACAGGATGAATGCTTCTTCACAGACAATGTTTGTCGCTTTGCCGCCTTCAAACCGGCCGATGTTCGCCGTTGTTTCTTCGTCGATTCTGCCAAGCTTCATACCGGCAATTGATTTTGCAGCTAATGTAATAGCGGAAATTCCTTTTTCAGGAGCCACGCCTGCATGAGCTGTTTTTCCATAAATTGTCGTCCACAACTTCGACTGGTAAGGAGCGGCAGTGACAATGCCGCCCACCTTGCCGTCACTGTCTATTGCAAAGCCATATTTAGCCTGCAAATGAGAAGGATCCATCGCTTTCGCGCCAACCAATCCGCTTTCTTCACCCGCTGTGATTATGAACTGAATCGGACCATGCGGCTTATCTGTCTCCTGCAGCACCTTCGCCATTTCAAGCAGTGCAGCAATGCCAGCTTTATCGTCAGCGCCCAAAATGGTTGTGCCGTCGCTGTAAACATAACCATCTTCTTTGACCACTGGCTGAATAGACTTACCTGGAACGACAGTATCCATATGACAGGTAAAGAAGATTGGATCCGCGTTTGGGGCCGTACCCGGTAAATTGGCAATCAAATTACCGGCACCATGCCCTGTCTTTTTTGCTGAATCATCTTCTGTTACGTCAAAGCCCAGTGCCTGCAGCTTTTTCGTAAGGATATCTGCAATGTTTCGTTCATTTTTCGTTTCAGAGTCGATTTTGACCAGCTCTAAAAACTCTTCCAGTAATCGTTGTGCATTCATGATGAAAGTCTCCCTTACTTATAGAGGTATATTGCCGTGTTTTTTCTTCGGACGGTCCTCATGCTTGTTGCGCATCATTTCAAGCGCCTGTAATAATTTAATACGTGTTTCACGTGGATCAATTACATCATCAATCATACCATGTGAAGCTGCAACATACGGGTTCGCAAATTTCTCACGGTATTCTTCGATCTTCGCTGCACGTGTAGCTTCCGGATTTTCACTCTTCGCAATATCACGTGCAAAGATGATGTTTGCCGCGCCTTCTGCTCCCATAACTGCCACTTCCGCATTCGGCCAAGCGTAAACTACGTCTGCACCAATCGATTTAGAGTTAAGGGCTACATACGCGCCGCCGAATGCTTTTCGCAGGATCAATGTGATTTTTGGTACAGTTGCTTCCGAATATGCATAAAGAATCTTCGCGCCGTGACGGATAATCCCGCCATGCTCCTGTTTGATCCCCGGGAAGAAGCCTGTTACGTCTTCAAATGTGATCAGCGGGATGTTGAATGAATCACACGTACGGATAAAACGCGCGATTTTATCTGAAGAATCGATATCCAGTCCTCCAGCCATTACTTTCGGCTGGTTACAGATGAAGCCGACCGTTTCACCTTTCATGCGTGCATATCCAACTACTGCGTTCTTTGCGAATTCAGGCTGAATTTCGAAGAAAGAACCTTCATCCACGACATGCTCAAGCACTTTGCGTACGTCATATGGGCGAATCGTTTCATAAGGTACGACATCCGCCAAATCTTCACGGTAGTCGTCCTGTTCTTCATATGGCTGAACCGGTGTTTTTTCTGTGTTGTTTTGTGGCAGATAAGACAGCAAGTCACGTACTTTTTCTAGCACGTCTTCTTCGTTTTCCCCGCGAAGGTGTGCGTTACCGCTGATTGAGTTATGAACTTTCGCCCCGCCCAGTCCTTCAGACGTAATTTTCTCGCCCGTTACAGTTTCAATAACTTTTGGTCCCGTAATGAACATCTGGCTCGTTTTATCCGTCATAATAACAAAGTCTGTGATTGCTGGTGAATATACTGCGCCGCCCGCACAAGGCCCAAGAATTACAGAAATTTGCGGAATTACACCAGAATAAATTGCGTTTCGGTAGAAAATCTCACCGTATCCGTCAAGAGATAATACACCTTCTTGAATACGTGCGCCGCCAGAATCATTTAAACCAATGAATGGCGCCCCGTTTTTCGCTGCCAAATCCATTACATTGGCAATTTTCATTGCATGCATTTCCCCAAGTGCACCGCCGAAAACCGTAAAGTCCTGGGAGAATAAATAGATGGGACGGCCATGGATTTTACCGTAACCTGTTACGACACCGTCGCCGGGTCCTTCCAGTTGATCCATGCCAAAATCACGTGTACGGTGAACGACGAATGGATTTAATTCAACGAATGTGCCTTCATCTAGCAATAATTCGATCCGCTCACGTGCTGTAAGTTTTCCTTTTTCGTGCTGCTTGATGATGCGCTCGTCGCCTCCACCCAGCTCAATTTCACGCTTTTTATCGTACAGTTCATTAATTTTATCATAAATATTCATCTATTATTCCCCCTTAGTCTTTTCACATAATTCATATAGCACGCCGTAAGATGACTTGGGATGCAGAAATGCCACTTCTGCTCCGCCGGCACCCGGTTTTGGTTCCTCTGAAAGCAGTTGGACGCCCTTTTCTTCCAATTCCTTCATTCTTGAACGGATGTCTGATACGCCGAATGCGATGTGGTGCACTCCTTCGCCGCGTTTTTCAATAAACTTTGCAATAGGGCTCGTTTCGGTCATTGGCTCAAGCAACTCAATCTTTACATTATGTGCATCAATGAAAGCCACTTTCACACCCTGGCTTGCCACTTCTTCAACCGCTTTCACAGCAAACCCGAGTGTATCTATGTAATATGGTAATGATGTTTCAATACTCTTCACAGCGATCCCGATATGATCCACATTGTTCATATGACATTCCCCTTTTACTACTTTTCTCGTGTCTGTTTCATAGAACAGCCATTCCAGTTGTGAAAATCCTTAATTCTGTTAAAATAGAATCAAACCTATTCCAATGTGTAAGGAGTTATGTTGCATGAGTAACAAAAAAATTCAGAAAACGGTTGTTTACCTGATGATCATCGCAATGATTGCATCGACAATGTTCATGGGTCTCAGCATGTTCTTTTAACTTAATGCAGTTCGCATGTTTGTACATGCGAACTGTTTTTTTTCATCTAGCTGCATGCGCCAGCCTCTCGGAGCGCTTTTAGTCCTCAGGCAAAAATCGCCTTTTGCTTCAGGCCTTCCAGCGACAGTCGGGGCTGGGCAGCGCATTTCGCTTTTGTTTCATCCAGCTGCATGCGCCAGCCTCTCGGATCGCTTCGGTCCTGAGTCAAAAGGCAAAAACCGCCTTTTGTTTCAGGCCCTCCAGCGTCTGTCGTGGCTGAACGGCGCATTCCGCTTTTGTTTATAGTTCTTCGCAGTGTTCTTCAAATTGTTCTTGAAGGTTTACTACTACGGACATCGGGTCATGGCCTTCGATTTCATAACGTCCTACTTCACCGATCAGCTTGCCGTCTTTCAGCAGTGCGAATGATGGGGAGGACGGGATGTGGTCTTCTCCAAAGTGCATGCGCGCCTGTGCTGTAGCTTCTTTATCTTGACCGGCGAACACTGTCACCAAGTGGTCAGGACGCTTGTCGTAGTGCACCGCGTGGGCAGCTGCCGGACGTGCGATTCCTCCTGCACATCCACAAACAGAGTTCACCATTACCAATGTCGTGCCCGGGCGTTTGAATGCCGCCTCTACATCCTCAGGTGTCTTTAGTTGTTCATAACCGCTGGCTTCCATTTCTGCTCTCGCCTGGTTCGTCATATCGTTCATGTAAAAATCAAAGTTCATTGTCATTTTACAGTATCTCCTCTCTAATTGCGTATAATTGTGACAGCCGCTTCAATGGATGCAGTGCGCTCACTGACAGTATGCGGGCCATCCTCTTCAATCATAGCATATTTGGACAGGAATCAAGAAGAAAACAATCGGTCAATTGCACCAGTTACGGTCAAATTTCCTTCAAGCAGCTCTTCTTCAAGCGCTTTTACCTCTGTTTTCCGTCCCTGCTCCGAGAAAAACGAATCAATCAGATGGTCGCGGATCATCGAATGGAACCAGTCCCTTGTCTGATGCTGACGTCTCGTATCCCAATGGTTAAGTTCTTTCATTTTCTTCTCAAACTTCAGCACGGTCTCCCATACTTCTGCAAGTCCCGTATGTTCTATAGAAGAAACGGGCTGCGCGGTCGATGTCCAGTCAGGTGAAGCAGGCTGCAGCATATGCAGGATCCGCGTATACTCCCGAACCGTCTTTTTCACAAGCGGCTTGTTGGCGCCGTCATTTTTATGCACAACAATCCCGTCAGTCAGCTCCATGATTCCTTTTTTCATACCTTGCAGTTCGTCGCCGGCACCAGTCAGCACGAGCAGCATGAAGTAATCGACCATTCCGCGCACAATTGTTTCACCTTGTCCAACACCGACTGTTTCAATCAAAATCACATCATAGCCCGCCGCTTCGCAAAGCAGCATCGTTTCCCGTGTCTTCTTATGAACCCCGCCAAGTGTTCCCGCTGACGGAGATGGGCGGATAAACGCGTTCTTATGCCGCGCCAGCTCCTCCATACGGGTTTTATCGCCTAAAATACTTCCGCCTGTTAATGTCGAGCTCGGGTCAATGGCAAGAACCGCCACTTTATGTCCCATATCCGCAAGCATCAGGCCGAATGCTTCAATGAATGTACTCTTCCCGGCACCGGGCACACCTGTGATACCAATTCGAATGCAGTTTCCTGTCTTCGGAAGAAGGCTGGTCAGCACTTCCTGCCCCACTCTCTTATCACTTGGCTTAGTACTTTCAAGCAACGTAATTCCTCTTGCTAAATGAAGGCGTGAACCGCTCTCTATTTCTTTCTGCAATATATCCAGGTTTTTATGAGATGGATCTTTTTTAACAAAGCGTTTACGGGAAGAGGCAACAAACCCATCATGTGTGGATTCTATTCCGCGCATCACATGCATTGCTGATTCATCTCGTTCGTTTTGTTTATCCGTCAATCCGTCACTTCCTCGTAGCCCAGCTGTCGGTAAATCTCCTCGATGACTTTTTGAGCCGCCACCGGAATGACTGTACCCGGGCCAAAGATTGCTGCTGCACCGTTCGTACGCAAGAACTCATAATCCTGGGCAGGAATTACTCCGCCCACCACCACAAGAATATCTTCACGGCCGATTTTCTTCAGCTCTTCACGCAATGTCGGAACCAGCGTCTTGTGTCCTGCTGCAAGTGAACTGACTCCAATGACATGCACATCATTTTCTGCCGCCTGCAAAGCAGTTTCTTCTGGAGTCTGGAATAAAGGTCCGATATCAACGTCAAAGCCAAGATCAGCGAATGAAGAAGCGATTACTTTTGCTCCGCGGTCATGTCCGTCCTGCCCCATTTTGGCAATTAAAATACGGGGACGGCGACCTTCATTTTCAAGAAACTCGTCTGTCATATCTTTTACTTCCTGAATTTCCTCTTCATTTGAGAAGTTTGAGCTGTATACACCACTCACCGAACGGATCACCGCCTTATGTCTGCCGGATACAGATTCAATCGCATCCGAAATTTCACCAATTGTCGCGCGCGCTCTTGCAGCGTCAACTGCAAGCGCCAACAGATTACCTTCGCCGCTCTTCGCAGATTCTTTAATCGCAGCAAGCGTTGCCTGTACCACGGCCTCATCACGCTTGTCTTTCATGTCATGAATGCGGTCAATTTGCTTTTGGCGCACCAGCGTATTGTCGATATCCAAAATATCAATCGCATCTTCCGTATCCAGGCGATATTTATTCACGCCAACAATTGTCTCGGCGCGTGAATCAATTTTCGCCTGACGCTTCGCCGCAGCTTCCTCGATTTTCATCTTCGGCAAGCCTGTCTCAATTGCTGCAGCCATACCGCCAAGAGATTCGATTTCCCCGATAAGTTCCCATGCTTTTTCTATTAACTCTTCTGTTAATTTTTCCACATAGTAGGAACCGCCCCAAGGATCAATTACTTTCGTCATCATCGTCTCTTCCTGCAGGAACAACTGCGTATTACGCGCAATACGTGCAGAGAAGTCTGTCGGCAACGCAATTGCTTCATCAAGTGCATTCGTGTGCAACGACTGAGTATGGCCCATTGCGGAGGCATTCGCTTCCACTAGTGTACGTGTCACGTTGTTGAACGGGTCCTGTTCTGTCAAACTCCATCCAGACGTTTGAGAGTGTGTGCGCAATGCGAGTGTCTTCGGATTTTTCGGATCAAATGACTGCATCATCTGCGCCCAAATCTTCCGTGCTGCTCTCATTTTCGCCACTTCCATATAGTAGTTCATGCCGATTGCCCAGAAGAATGACAAGCGCGGGGCAAATGAATCAATATCAATGCCCGCCTTCAAGCCTGTCCGAACATATTCCAGTCCGTCTGCCAGCGTATATGCCAGCTCGATATCTGCTGTCGCTCCCGCTTCTTGCATGTGATAGCCCGAAATGGAGATCGAGTTAAATTTCGGCATGTTTTGCGATGTATATGAGAAGATATCCGCAATAATTCGCATCGACATAGCCGGCGGGAATATATACGTGTTCCGAACCATATATTCTTTCAAAATATCATTCTGGATCGTACCCGACAATTTTTCTGTAGGTACCCCCTGCTCTTCTGCCGCTACAATATAAAACGCCATGATCGGCAATACAGCACCGTTCATTGTCATCGACACTGACATTTGATCAAGCGGAATACCGTCGAATAAAATCTTCATATCTTCAATCGAGTCAATCGCAACTCCGGCTTTCCCTACGTCGCCGGTTACACGCGGATGATCGGAGTCATACCCGCGGTGCGTAGCGAGGTCGAATGCTACGGAAAGTCCTTTTTGTCCCATCGCAAGGTTCCGGCGGTAGAACGCATTACTTTCTTCAGCAGTGGAGAAACCTGCGTATTGACGGACTGTCCATGGGCGTGCCACGTACATTGTCGGATACGGTCCGCGCGTATTTGGCGCAATTCCCGGGAAGTCTTTCAGGTGTTCAGTATGTTCGATATCTTTTGCTGTATAGACGGGCGCTACATCGATTCCTTCATTCGTCACGAAGTTCTCTTTTGCTGCTGCCTGCTGTGAGAGTTCATTGAGTGACTGCTCTATATTCACTTTGCGAAAATCAGGTTTACTCAACGGAACGGCCCCCTTTTGTATTAGAAATAATATCATTCAGCTTCTCAATTTTATCCTGACCGGCGAAAATGAAACCATTCAATCCATTTGCCTGCCAGTGATCTGCTGTTTCCTGCGCGTATTTTCCTGCTGCATCAATGACGCAATTCCCTTTATACGATGCCAGGAAGTTCGTCACCGCTTCTTCTGCATCTGCTGAGGACGCACAGATTACTGCATAATCAGGCTGCTGTTCTTTGATCCAATCGAGCGCTTGATCGTTTGACTCGAACGATGGGCTCCAGACGGCTTCGATGCCGCCAACTGCAAGAAATCCGCTGACAAAATCTGCACGCGGTTTATAATCTTTCAGCGCACCAAAGTTGAGCAATACCGTTTTCGGTAATTCGCCCTGCTGCTTTGAACGAAGATTTTCAAAAGGTTCTGCCAGACGTTTCGATACTGAAACTGTTGCCGCGTCTTCGAAGCTCAAATCTGTCAATTCAGCATACACATTCGTACCGATTAACGTCTTCTTGCCTGTGGCCAATTCTTTCTGACGCTGAGCATAGAGCTTACTCAATTCCCCAGATTGCAAGAATGCTTGGCTGCCGCCCATTTCTTCAATTTCAAGGAATTTCTTCCATGCTTTGCGAATTAACTCTGATGTCAATGATTCGATGAAATACGAGCCGCCAGCCGGATCAAGCACCTGGTCAATATGCGTCTCTTCTTTCAGAATTAGCTGGATATTTCGCGCATATCTGTTCGAACTCTGCGATGTGCCAGTCAGCACGTCGTGAGGCAATACAGTCAGCCAGTCCGCGCCGCCAAGCACCGCTGCGAATGCCGAGTTGCCGCCGCGCAATAAGTTGACATATGGATCCAGTTTAGAATATGAACGCAGTGACGTGATGCCGAGCAATGGCACCTGTTGCGGGTGATCCACACCGTATGCTTCATTAAACAGCTTCCAAAGTACACGGAACGCACGGAACTTCGCGATTTCCATGAAGAAATGAGTGTCAGATGCAAAGCGCACATAAAAGCTCTTCGTAAATTCTTCAAATGAAGCGGCTTCTTCCGCACGTTCAGCAGCAATTGCAAGTGATAACGCGAGCTCCGTCACTGCATCCGCTCCTTCATGATGCGCTGTCCATAAATCGGCGCCTTTAGCACGCACACCGTCAAATCCTTCAGGCAGTACAGGGACTTCACTGATACAGATTCCTTGAACTTCTGCACGCTTTGATTCCTCAACATATGTGAATGCGCGCAAAATCGGATCATTACTTTGCACTTCTGTAAATAAAATTGGATACTGCGTCATAAGCTCAGCGACTTGCTTCAGATCTTGTTCCGCCCAGACGAGCGGCTTCAAACCATTGTATGCAATTGCCTGATTGCCTCTATCCAGTGATTCTTTCATTTGCTGCACATACTGCTCCCCATTAGCTGCACTCACCGGCTGCGCAATTGTCCAGCCAAAAGCCGGCTTCGTCACACGTGAAATTTCAAGCTGATCTGTATCCTCTTTTGTGTAAAGAGGTTTCAGTTCAATCCCTTCAGGTGTTTTCGTGTTTAACGACTCAAAAGGTTTTCCCTTTAAAGTGGTTACAGCCGCTTCTTTCCATTCGGTAAAGCTCGGGGCTGTAAACTTGAATGTTTTCATTTTATGTATAGGCATAATGGTGCTCCTTCCCCTTTTTTAAACCATTAATAGTTCAAGTGTACCGTAGACTGCGAAATGATGGAAGAGGAAAAACCGAATTATGGTCTAATTTTTCATAACAATACAAAAAAGGGACCTGTTTTTCATTAGTGAAAATATTACGTGCATTCATCTGTAAACTGCACGTACCGATATATACAAAACAACCCCCAAAGCTTCTTTGGAGGTTGCTGGCTATTAATATAGTGAAGTTTTATCTTTGGACATATTTTCCAGCAATTCTTTCACGCGGGCGAGGAAACGTCCGCAAACTAAACCGTCCAGGACCCGGTGATCGAGTGACAGGCACAGGTTGACGATATCGCGCACTGCGACCATGCCGTTGTCCATGACAACAGGGCGCTTGACGATTGTCTCCACTTGTAAAATAGCAGCCTGCGGATAATTGATGATCCCCATGGACTGAACGGAACCGAATGATCCGGTGTTGTTCACGGTGAATGTTCCGCCCTGCATATCTTTTGCCTGCAGCTTGCCTTTACGCACTTTTGCTGCAAGCTCATGAATATCGCGGGCAATGGCTTTAATCGTTTTCTCATCCGTCTGCTTGATGACCGGAACATATAATGCCTCATCTGTTGCCACTGCAATCGAGATATTGACATCTTTTTTCATGACGATTGTATCACCGGCCCACATAGAATTGACCGCAGGGAATTCCTTCAACGCCTGTGAGACAGCCTTGATGAAGAAAGCGAAGTATGTCAGATTAAATCCTTCTTTTTCCTTAAATTCGGTTTTAACACTCTCACGAAGCAATACCAGTTCCGTTACATCCACTTCTACCATCGTCCAAGCATGCGGCGCTTCTGTCACAGAACGCACCATGTTTTTCGCAATTGCACGGCGGACGCTTGTTACCGGAATCTCGATATCGCCGTTTTCGAGCTGAATGTTCGGCGTGACGTGCTGTGTAAACGACGGCTGGTCCGCCTCAGACAGTGTCAGCTGCTGCTGCGGCTCTTCCTTGGCGGGAGGAACTGCAGCTTCCGGCGCCGGCGTTTGCTGCTGTGCTCCGCCATTATCGATTACAGCCTGAATATCTTTTCGGGTAATTCTTCCTTCACGTCCCGTTCCGCTTACCTGTGTCAGGTCGATGCCGTGTTCCTGCGAGAGTTTCAGCACAGCGGGCGAATATCTGCCTGCCGCTTTGCCGGCAGGCGATGCAGGTGCGTCAGACTGTTTTAGTTCTGAAGCTTTTGGTGCTTCAGCAGCCGGTGCTGATACTGTTTCGGATGGTTCTTCAGGCGCAGAAGCGGATGCGTTTACAGACTGCGGGGCAGTACCGTCTGCTTCGATCAGACAAACTGCTTCCCCCACTTCAATTGTGTCGCCTTCTTTTGCCAGGATTTCTGTGATCGTACCCGAAAATGAAGATGGTATTTCCGCTGTTACTTTATCTGTCGTTACTTCAGCAAGTGAATCATATTTAGCCACTGTATCACCAGCAGCGACGAGCCACTTTTCGATGATGCCTTCTGTAACACTTTCACCCAATTTCGGCATGGTGATTTTTTCAATGCCCATTTTCATACGCCTCCTCAGTTAAAATTCCGCTAAATCCCTAGCTGCCTTTTCGACCTTTTCAGGATTCATCATAAAGAACTTTTCCATAGAAGGGGCATACGGCATCGCAGGCACGTCAGGTCCTGCCAATCGTCTAATCGGGGCATCCAACTCGAATAAACAATTCTCTGCGATAATGGCAGATACTTCACTCATGATGCTGCCTTCCAGGTTGTCTTCTGTCACTAACAATACCTTGCCTGTTTTGGAAGCTGCTTCAATAATGGCTTCTTTATCCAGCGGGTACACTGTGCGCAAATCAAGAAGATGAACCGATATGCCGTCTCCCGCCAGACGCTCCGCAGCCTGCAGAGCGAAATGAACGCAAAGTCCATACGTGATAATCGTCAAATCTTCCCCTTCACGTTTGACGTCCGCTTTGCCGATCGGCAATACATAATCGTCATCAGGAACCTCGCCTTTAATCAGACGGTAGGCACGTTTATGTTCGAAGAATAATACAGGATCTTCATCACGTATCGCTGCTTTCAACAAGCCTTTCGCGTCATATGGTGTAGACGGGATGACGATTTTCAAGCCCGGCGTGGAAGCAAACATAGATTCCACCGATTGGGAATGATAAAGCGCTCCGTGAACACCTCCGCCGAATGGAGCGCGGATGACGATCGGGCAAGACCAGTCGTTATTGGAACGGTAACGGATTTTTGCGGCTTCCGAGACGATCTGATTGACTGCCGGCATAATGAAATCCGCGAACTGCATTTCTGCAATAGGACGCATGCCATACATCGCAGCACCGATTGCCACACCGGCTATGGCCGATTCAGCCAGCGGTGTATCAAGGGAACGATACTCGCCAAACTGATCGTAGAGACCAATTGTCGCCTTAAATACGCCGCCTTTACGGCCAACGTCTTCCCCCAGAACGAAAACTTGGTCATCCCGTTCCATTTCTTCTTTCATCGCCAAGTTGATGGCATCTATAAATGAACGAACGGCCATTACGCGTCGCCTCCTTTTTCATCATAGACGTAGCGCAGTGCATGTTCCGGCTTTGCATAAGGAGCCAGTTCCGCATATTCTGTCGCTTCATCAACGAGCTGTTTTACCCGCTCTTCAATCTCATTGTGCTTCTCTTCTGTCAAGACTTTCTCTTTTTGCAGATAATGAATGAATGTCAATAAAGGATCAAGCTTCTTCTCGTCCTCAAGTTCCTGCGCATCACGGTACAGACGCTGATCATCATCCGAAGAGTGTGCAGTCAAGCGGTAGCATACCGCCTCCACCAGTGTGGGTCCTTCACCGCTTCTCGCGCGGTCTGCGGCTTGTTTCACCACTTCATAGACTGTCAGCGGATCTGTTCCATCCACTGTATAACCAGGCATCCCGTAGCCTACTGCACGGTCAGATACTTTTTCACAGGCAAGCTGCTTCTCGACTGGAACTGAAATTGCATATTTATTATTTTCGACCATCACAATAGTAGGCAATTTATGCACGCCAGCAAAGTTCATTCCTTCATGAAAATCTCCCTGATTGGATGAACCTTCCCCCAATGTGACGAACGTAATGAAATCTTCATTATTCATTTTAGCGGCAAGCGCTACGCCGACAGCGTGCGGTAATTGGGTCGTAACAGGCGAAGATCCTGTTAAAATACGATTCTTGCGCTGACCGAAGTGGCCTGGCATCTGCCGTCCGCCGGAATTCGGATCTTCCGCTTTTGCAAACGCGGACAGCATCAGCTCTTTCGGTGTCATTCCAAAGTGCAATACAATCCCCATATCCCGGTAGTAAGGCGCTATCCAGTCTTTCTCCTGATTCAGCGCGAATGCAGCTCCGACCTGCGCCGCTTCCTGTCCCTGACAGGAAATGACAAAAGGAATCTTCCCGGCACGGTTCAGCAACCACATTCTTTCATCTAATCGACGTGCAATCAGCATCGTCTCATACATGTGCAACACATCTTCATCTGTCAAACCCAGCTCGATATGCCGATTACTCATTCCACTTCCTCCTCTACATATGAATGGCAAGGCCTTCCGCTGCTAATGCGGCTTCGGCGAATGCTTCTGATAACGTCGGATGCGGATGAACCGCTGAAGACACTTCCCACGGAACCGCATTCAATACCATCGCAAGTCCAGCTTCTGAAATCAGATCTGTCACATGTGAACCTGCCATGTGAACACCGATAATATCATCTGTCTGCTGATCAACGATAATTTTAACAAAACCGTCTGCATGGCCATTCACTAATGCCTTACCATTCGCCATGAATGGAAACTTGCCGATTTTCACGTCAATCCCCTTATCTTTCGCCTGCTGTTCAGTTAAACCTACCGCAGCTGTTTCAGGATAAGAGTAGACACATCGCGGCACCAGATTATAATCAATCGAATCCGGCTGCTTCCCTGCTATATGTTCTATCGCGTGCAATCCTTCATGCTCCGCCACGTGCGCCAGCTGAAGGCCGCCGATTACGTCCCCGATTGCATAAATATGATCATCTTTTGTTTGATAATGCCTATTTGTCTGAATCGCTCCGTTTTCTACTTGGATATCGGTATTTTGGAGTCCAATATCCTCAGTGACCGGTGCGCGGCCAACGGAGATCAGCATTTTTTCACTCGTAACAGAATGTTCTTCGCCGCCGATCTGATAGGAAATCGTTACTTCACTGCCGTTATTCTGCAATGAATCTATCAGTATTTCTGCACCGAGAATAAATTTCACTCCGCGCTTTTGCAATGCTTTGTGCACAGCAGCTGCCGCTTCATGATCTTCCGTTGCAAGAATCTGTTCCAGCCTGTCGAGCACCGTAACCTGGACACCGAAGTCCGTCAGCATAGATGCCCATTCAATGCCTATGACACCGCCGCCAATAATCGTAATCGAGGATGGAAGCGCCTTCATTCGCAAAGCCCCGTCAGACGTCATCACATTCGTTTCATCGACTGCCAGACCAGGCAATGTTTTCGGTTTTGACCCTGTCGCAATTACAAGGTTTTTTAGAATTAGGATTTCATTTTCTTCTCCATTATCCATTTCCACGGAAATCGTGCCGGGCATCGGAGAAAAAATAGATGCACCCAGTATTCTGCCTGTACCATGGTAGACATCGATTTTGCCTTTTTTCATCAAACCTTGAATGCCAGCATGCAGCTGATCGATAATTTTATGTTTGCGTTTTTGCACTTGCGTGAAATCAAGTGAGACTTCACCAGTCTGTACCCCGAATTCATTCGCTTCGTCGCGTGTGACACGGTAGACTTCCGCACTTTTGAGCATTGCCTTACTTGGGATACACCCGCTGTGGAGACATGTGCCGCCAAGTTGGGATTTTTCCACAATCGCAGTTTTCAAACCCAGCTGCGCCGCACGGATGGCAGCTACATATCCACCCGTTCCGCCGCCTAAAATCACTACATCATATTCAGTACTCAACGTTTAGGACTCCTTTCGCTGTGCGGCTGTTCATTCTGTCCGCTACAATTGCGCAGGCAAGTTAAGCGGTGGACGGGTGTGCCCCGCCGACCGCTGCATTGTGCCTTGCTGATTATTTATTGGATAAGATGTTTTTTTCGCTGCGCAAGAATGTATTTCTGGTTGCACCGACACGTGCGATGCGTTCTTCAGCCAAGCGGTCAGCTGCCTGGTAGGATGGAATGCCGTCACGTTTTGAAATGGCGAAGATTTTTAGAATTGTGTCGTAAATTCCTTCTACGCGCTTAATTGCACGTTCTTCATTGTAACCGATCAATTCATCGGCGACGTTGATGACGCCGCCTGAGTTGATCACGTAATCCGGTGCATACATGATGCCCATTTCATGCAGCCGGTCTCCGTGCTCAGGATTCTTCAACTGGTTATTGGCAGAACCAGCGACAACTTTAACTTTTAACTGGGGAATCGTTTCATCGTTGATGACAGCGCCAAGTGCACATGGAGCGAAAATATCCGCTTCCTGTGAGTAGATTTCGTCCGTTGCGACAGCCGTGGCGCCAAATGCATCCACCGCACGCTGTACTGCTGCTTCATTGATATCTGTGACAATCAGTTTTGCGCCTTCTTTATGCAAATACTCGCATAGCGTATAAGCCACGTTTCCAACCCCTTGAACCGCAATCGTTTTATCCTGTAAGGAATCGTCGCCGAATGCTTCTTTTGCTGCGGCTTTCATTCCTTTATAGATACCGAGTGCCGTAACAGGAGATGGATTTCCTGAAGTGCCTTCACCTGAAGAGATACCCGCTACGTAATTTGTTTCCAAGTGGATCAGATCCATATCGAATTCGGTTGTGCCTACATCTTCCGCCGTGATATAGCGGCCGTTCAATCCTTCTATGTAGCGGCCCAGCGCCCGGAATAACTCGTCGTTTTTATCTGTCTTCGGATCTCCGATAATGACTGTTTTCCCCCCGCCGAGGTTTAAGCCTGCAGCCGCATTCTTGTACGTCATTCCTTTAGCCAGACGCATTGCATCTTCAATCGCTGCTTCTTCGCTCGCATATGTCCACATGCGTGCGCCGCCGAGTGCCGGTCCGAGAGTTGTGTCATGGATAGCAATGACTGCTTTCAATCCGGATGTTTTGTCGTGGCAAAGAACCAGTTGTTCAAAGTCGTGATCTTCCATATACGTAAATAATTCCATAAGTACCCCTCCAGGCTATTTCAAATTGTAAATATTCGTGCACATGGTACTGATTTTAGAATTCTTGCGGCCAGAATGCAACTCTAAGAGACAATTGAAGTCCCCGCCGCGGGTGTTTATAAACAATCTACCTATATCGTACATGATGACAGAGTCCTTGACAATCCATCACCACACGGTAAAATTAAAAGAGTAAGGAGTTGAATGGTGTGGCACGTCTTGCTGCGTTTATTGTGCTGTTGATTCCAGGGATTGGAGCTGCCCTGGGTATAAAATTAATGCGTGATTCTTTGTTCGGGCATCTGTTCCCGCCGTTTCCGTTTATTTGGCTGCAATTTCTGGGCGGTTTAGTCCTGTTTATTGCAGGCTTAGGATTTTTCGCAGGCTTTCTATTGCGCCGTGACCGCAGAAACGGACGGGCAGCTGACCGATTTAAAAAAGATTTGAAATAAAAGGATTAAGGTACTTTACCTTGATCCTTTTATTTTTTTGCGCACGCGGCTTGGGTAATCTGTAATCCACCCTGTCACTTCAGGTGTACTCGCCAAAAATGCTTCTTTTCCGGTCACTCCATACATTCTCAATATCTTGCCGCTTTCTTTCAGCCGGGTTTTATAAGGTTCTTTCCAGAGACGCTTATGAAAATGGAATGCATGGACATCATAATCGTCCAGATGTTCCCAGTCGACTGTTTTTTTCTTCAGCAATAAGGCAGTCTCCAGCCTCGGATTTTGTTCTGTGACAAGCTGCAGCGTCGGATAATCAAAGGATGAGATGTGTACCTCCTCCAATTTCTCCACGTAATGAAGGATTTGCTCGATGACGGCAGGCTGACCGTAGACTGTTTCTTTCAGTTCGATATTAAGCGCTACATTATGATCCGCGCAGAAAGAAATGACATCGAATAAATCGGGGATGGAATGACCAAACATACGCCGATATCCGCTCTTCCCGATTTTGATATGCTGAAGTTCCGCAGACGTCAATTGATCAATCCGCTGATCAATTCCCGCAACGCGAAGCAGATGATCATCATGAATGACTACCAGCTTGCCGTCTTCCGTTTGTTGCACATCCAGTTCGATACCGTCTGCGCCTTTTTGAACAGCTCCTAAAAAAGCACGCATCGTATTTTCAAAATAGCTGCCTGATGCTCCCCGGTGGGCAAATATTTGAGAGTCAGACATTTAATAACCCCTCGCCTGTCAATTCAAAAACACCTTTTGTCACACTGCCGAGCATCCTGACTTGCTTGCCGATTTCGATTTGCACGCCGGGAAATGCTTGTTTTGTAATTTCAATTTTAGGTGTGCTTGCGATTTGTACGAGCTGCAGTTTATTTTTAATTGTTTGGTCAAGCGACAGGATTTGCTGCTGTTTCATTTGCATAGTTGCGTTCATTTTCTCCAGTATCTCCAATTGCTGCAGCGGAAGATTTGCCTTCATGCTCTCCATCTTATCGAGCGTCACCCGGATTTTCTTCAGTTCCGCATGTTCCACTTTCAGCCTTTCCGCCAGCCGCTGGATTTCTTCTAGTTCAGACTCTTTATTGACACCTTTGACAATCAGCCTTGTCAAGCGTTCATGTGCATTGCCTGCCGAGCCGCATTCGATAGAAAACACAGCCTCCACAATCCCGCCAATCACCCTCCCTTTATGCTTATCGATGGAAATATGGTCGCCGTACAGTTCAGAACCAAGCGAATAAAGACCGACATTGACCTTCTCACCATAAATTTTACAATTATTCGCATGTTTTACGAACACATTCTTTTTGGCTTCGATGACTGTTTCACCGCCGCCGAACACGCCGCCTTTAATATATACGTCGCCTTCTTCCGAATGAATCTCCTTCGCATTCGTCACGCCATCTTTTCCTTCAATGGAAATATCACCTGTGGCATTGACCGAGAAACCTGCCGACACGGTTCCAAGCACACGAACCGCACCATCAAATGTGATTGAACCGGTTTTTGTTCCGACATCTTCCGGTATAATCAGCTGTTTTCCGACACTGACCGCGCCGTTTAGATCTTCCAGCGCACCGCCGTGTAAGGCCCGCAGCACAATCTTGCCTTCCTCTTCAAATTCACCGACAGATTTGCGGTCATACACTAATTTGATATCATCACCTTTTTTTGCCGCTATTGGTTCGCCGAACACATTGCATCCCTCGACTCCTTCTTTAGCAGGCGTTTTCTCACCCAGCCACTCGTCTTTAGCGATTGACGTCACAAAATTTAACTCATAGTGATCAACTGAGCCGTCTTCACGAAGAACGGGTTTACGGTCCGGCATAGCAATGTATTCAATATGTGCATTCTCGCCTTTAATCGGCTCAGTACCTGTCGCTATGATAATCGGGTTGTTCGGAAGATAGGACATGCTGCGCAGACGTTCTTTGTCATATACGATTCCTCTTTGATCGAGCAGTTCTTCCGCCTGTTGCAGAAATTGCTCCTTATTCGCAAGAAATTCATCTGTTTTTGCGTGAATATACAATTCTACTTTCATCTGGCTTGGTGATACATATACTTCACAAGGCGCTGAATACGTGCCTATTTCGTGAGTCCCAATGGTTTGCAGTGCCTTCATCAGCTCTTTGAATGAATTCAGTTTCAATCTGGGAATATCAGCAGTCAGTGCATCAAATGACTTGATTGGAAAGCCTTCTTTTTTTGTATTCATGATAATTTTATTGTTCACTTCTAAAAGTTCAAAATGTTCATTTTCAGCCAACAACGGAATCCCTCCCTGTTTATTTACTAGTATAGAAGATTACCCGCTGTTGGAGATAGACCTTTATGCACAACCGCGGCGTAAATAAGTATTTTCTCACAGCATTTTTCGATTTCTGTAATAGCATCGGTAAATCCTGACTTTCTTCCTACAAATCATACTTCGTATAGTTTATGCATGTATACGCTCTGTTTCATCTGCAGGGATGAAGAAAAACCAACTAACAAAATTCATTAGTTGGTTCAATCGAATAAGTTATCTATTTATTAATGACTTAGCTGACCATATGTTCAAGCCGAATTTTATCAGCGATCATGGCAATGAACTCGCTGTTTGTCGGTTTGCTCTTCAAGTGATGTACTGTATAACCGAACGTTTTCGAAATGAGATCGTAATTCCCTCTGTTCCACGCCACTTCAATCGCATGGCGAATGGCACGTTCTACACGGGATGGTGTCGTATTATACTTCTTGGCGATATCCGGATACAGAATCTTCGTCACAGAACCAAGCAGCTCCACATCGCTGTATACCATCTGAATTGCTTCGCGCAAAAACGCGTAGCCTTTAATATGAGCCGGTACTCCAATTTCCTTAATCATAGATGTAATAGCAGTATCAAGCACTTTTTGGGTCACCGCCCCCGTCGGCTGTGCCGGCTGCTGAACAAAAAATGACGGCGTGCTGGCCTTCGGTTTTCCGGCTACTTTGAATATTTGTCCAATCAGACGGTCAAACTCGAACGGCTTCAGCATAAAGTAAGAAGCGCCGAGGTTTGCAGCCTGTGACATCACAGTTTCCTGTCCGAATGCAGTCAGCATCATGATTTGCATATCCCCCATTTGATTCGTTTCCTGCAATGTTTCAAGGACCCCAATTCCGTCAAGATGCGGCATGATGATATCCAGCAGTAAAATATCCGGTTTCTCCTGTTCCAGCATAGACAAACAGACTTGTCCATTATTCGCTGTCCAAATTACTTCTATTTCAGAATGCTGTTCCAAATAAGACATCATTGTTTTAACAAGTTCTTTATTGTCATCTGCAATTGCGACCTTCACATTTTCCATTACCCATTCCCCCTGATATAAAATCGACGAAGCATTTCATTTCCGCTGTTTGCTCTCTTAATATCGTAAGTCATAATTTTTACAATTTCTACTTTAACTTAAAAGTTTATCTAAAATGATACTTCTGAACGACACTTTCTACCTATTTCGACTTTATTCTGTATTCTTCTCATCGAACACACATACGAAAAAGCAGCTTGCGCAAAAATAAGCGCAAGCTGCTTTTTCATTGCTCATTCGTTCTCATCGTTTCCAGAAAAAGTGCGGCCCCTTTTTCCGGCTCATCCACGAACATATGCGTAATGGCTCCGACAAATTTCCCGTTCTGGATTACGGGACTTCCGCTCATGCCCTGCAAGATACCGCCTGTCTTTTTCAGCAATTTCTGGTCAGTCAAATGGATCTGGAATTGTTCTTCTTCTATCTTCGTAATTTGGATGGTGAATTTCTCAACTGTTGAACCTTCGACCGTCGTATATATTTCTGCCGGTCCGATCATCAATTCAAACGGCTGCATAATTTCAAGCGGTTCTGCCAACACTTTGTGATAAGCGTTTTTCCAAATACCAAAAATCCCATGCACATTATTGATCTGAATATTTCCAAGGAAATTATTCTGATCAATAATGGAGGATATTTTATATCCCGGAAATCCTGGAGAACTTTTCTTTATTTGACTGATTTCCGATAAATAAATTGCACCTTTTTCAAACGAAGGTGCTGACTGCAGTGTACTGTCGATGATTTGATGCCCCAGCGCACCGTACGTTCCGGTCTTTGGGTCGACGTACGTTAATGTGCCGGTACCTTCCGTGCGGTCCTTTAAAAAGGGTGTGACGCGCTTAATGAGCGACGGATCTGCCTGAATGGTTTGGTTTTTCCCATTACGCAAAACGTCGAGCTCCATCGTAGCACTGTCATTTTGCAGCGCACGCTCGAAGTGAACGAGCTGTTTCATTTCAACGCCGTTCAGCCGGCGAATCACATCGCCTTTTTTCAGCCACTCCTGCTGATCGACTTTGACATCACTCGTTACATAAATACCGCTTAAATCCATTTGAATACCGATGGAATGTCCCATTGGTATAAGGGTTTCCTCTTTTGCCAGAGATATGCCGGGCGCCAGGCAGAGCAGTAAGACGAGAGCGATAAGTGTTTTGAAAGTTTTATTCCATCCCATGTTTCACCTCCTCAACGAAAGATACCATTGGTATGTCCGTTCGCTGAGAAAGTATGAAAGGGTAAAATAAACAGTCGCTGTTTCCATGGTAAACCTTGATAATTCAAGCTTTATTTACGGAATTCCTGTTTGCGCTGGGCCGCCAGAATGAGCAATTCTTCTGCGTGCTGCAGCGTCAGCGGTGTAATTTCCGCACCAGAAAGCATGCGGGATAATTCTTCTGTCCGTTCTTTTTGCATCACATCATGGATGGCAGTCGTCGTCCGGCCGTCATGCACTTCTTTTTTAATGAGGTAATGATGGTCCGCCATCGCAGCCACTTGCGGCAGATGTGAAATACAAAGAACTTGCGAATGACTGGAGATCATGGAAATTTTTTCTGCAATTGATTGAGCAACCCGCCCGCTTACACCGGTATCAACTTCATCAAAAATAATTGACGTAATCCCTTGATGCTGTGAGAAAATCGTCTTCAGCGCCAGCATCATTCGAGATAATTCGCCACCAGACGCCACTCGTACCAACGGCTTGAGCGGTTCACCCAAGTTAGTGGAAATCATAAACGTCACTTCATCAAATCCGTTTGCATCAAACTGCAGAGGTTCTTTTTGCTTTATTTGCACTTTGAATGTAGCTTTTTCCATATAAAGCTGTTTTAGCTGCTCTTCTATCCCTTTTTCCAAGGAAAGGGCTGCTTTTTTGCGGATAATGGATAATTCATTTGCTTCAATTGTAAGATCTTCTGTGTATTGTGCCAACAATTCCTGGTTTTGATGCAATCTTTCATCGCGATTCACCAGCTGATCCAGTGCATCGGCAATTTTATCGCGATAAATTAAAATATCTTCCAGCGATTTACCGTATTTTCGTTTCAGTGTCAAAAACAGCGCCAGCCGCTCTTCAACAAAATCCAAACGATCCGGC
Organism: Sporosarcina sp. P37; assembly: GCF_002109365.1. Taxonomy (NCBI): domain Bacteria; kingdom Bacillati; phylum Bacillota; class Bacilli; order Caryophanales; family Caryophanaceae; genus Sporosarcina; species Sporosarcina sp. P37. The sequence goes on along the minus strand of NZ_CP015349.1, from coordinate 122,599 downwards.
TGAAATTCCATACTGTCGATCTGACGTTTCAGATCATGTGAGACATCTTGCAGTGCATAAAACGATGAATTGACTGTTTCCGACAATGTTTTAAGCTCTTCATCAATCGAAGCTGCCTCTTCCAGGTCACTCATCGAATTGCCGACCCAGTCGAGTCCGTGCGACTCAAGGGACAATGCTTCATATGAAGTATTCAGGCGGTCGAATAAGCGGTTAAAATGCTGAAGCTTCACACGCTCGGCTTCCAGTTCCTCTTCTTCGCCGATCACTAAATTAGCCGCATCAATTTCTTCCAGCTGAAACTTATATAAATCAATTTTTTGCGCGATTTGCTGTTCATCCTGTGTTTTAGCCGCAATCAGTTGCTGCAGCTTCCTATATTTCTCATAGAGTTCAGTATACGTGGACATCGCACGGTCAATTGGTTCCCCAATAAAAAAATCGAGCAAATGAATATGTCGTTTTTCATTCATCAATTCCTGATTCTCATGCTGGCCATGTATATCGATCAGCAAGGAGCCGATTTCACGCAAAATGGCAATAGTGACCAGTTTGCCGTTGACACGGCATACAGACTTTCCGCTTGCGTTCACATCCCGGCGTAAAATCACAACACCTTCTTCTGCGTCAATTCCGAACTCTGTCAGCTTTTCCGTCACGGCATCGATATTATTATCGATTGTAAACAGGCCCTGAAGCTCGGCCTTTTTTGCGCCGTGACGAATGAATTCCTGTGAACCTCTGCCTCCTGCTAGAAGTTGGACAGCATCAATGATAATCGACTTACCTGCGCCTGTTTCACCGGTCAGTACAGTCAGTCCGTCGTCAAATGCGATTTCAAGCTGTTCGATAATAGCAAAGTTTTTAATCGAAAGTTCGCTTAACAAGGAAATCCTCACCTCACTTATAGCATTGCTAATAATTTATCTTTAACGTAATCAGTCATGGATTCTTCGCGGCAGATAATCAGGCATGTATCATCACCGCAGATTGTTCCTAACATTTCATCCCAGTCCAGGTTATCGACCAATGAGCCGACTGCCTGCGCATTGCCGGGAAGCGTTTTCAACATGATGAAATGGCTTGCACTGTCTATCCCGACAAATGCATCTTCAAGCATTCGCTTCAGTTTTTCTTCCGTATTAAAGCGCGGAACTGTCGGAAGACTGTATTTGTAATTTCCTGACGGTGTTGGAACTTTAATCAGATGCAACTCTTTAATATCCCGGGATACTGTTGCCTGCGTCACATCCACTCCTGCATTTTTCAGGCTGTCGACCAGCTGATCCTGCGTTTCAATTTCGTTGTTTGTGATAATATCTCTAATGCGAATATGTCGCTGTCCTTTATTCAATTTTCTTCACTCCGATTCTCTTGAGTCCCTAACATAAAATTATACATAGCATCTAAAAAACGCGCAACTCATTGCGCGTTATGTTAATTCAGTATGTGCTTGTTTAACTAATTGTTTAAAGTCGTCTGCTGTAAAGTGTGATACTGGCTGTTCTTCGGATACCAGATAAAACAGAAACTCAATATTTCCTTCACCGCCTGTAACGGGGGAATAGGTTGCTCCTTTTACAGAAAACCCTTCAGAATTTGCCATGTCAGCTGTTTTTTCCAGTACTTCAAGATGTGTCGCCTGCTCACGGACAATGCCTTTTTTCCCGACTTTTTCCTTACCCGCTTCGAACTGTGGCTTCACAAGCGCTACTACTTGACCGCCAGGAATAATAATTTTCTTCAGTGCAGGCAAAATTAGCGATAATGAAATGAAGGATACATCTATGGTCGCTATTTCCGGCAATCCTTCAGTGAACATATCTACTGTTGCATGGCGGAAATTTTGCCTTTCCATGACCGTTACTTGTCCATGCTGCCGAATCTTCCAGGCAAGCTGATTGTAACCGACATCCAGTGCATAACAATGCTTCGCACCGTTCTGCAGTGCACAGTCCGTAAAGCCGCCTGTGGAGGCACCGATGTCGAGTACGATCTTCTCTTTCACAGAAATAGGAAAAGACTGCAGCGCCTTTTCAAGTTTTAATCCTCCGCGGCTTACATATTTGATTGCAGGACCTTTGACAGTCAACGGAGCGTCGGCTGCAATTTTTTCTCCTGCTTTTTCAATTCGTGTCGAATCGGAGTAGACGAGTCCCGCCATAATAGAGCGCTTCGCCTGTTCGCGTGATTCTGTCAGCCCGCGTTCCACAAGCAGCAAGTCTACCCGTTCTTTTTTTATATTCGCACTCATACTTTTTCGCTTTCCGCAGTCTGCTGAATAGCCGCTGCAGTAACTTCAGCTACGTGTTCAGGTGTCATATGAATTTCGACTAATAATTTATCAACACTTCCATGCTCGATGAAGTCATCAGGAATACCGATGCGTTCAAAGATCGTTGACGTGTGATTCATTTGTTCTGCATATTCAAGCACCGCACTGCCGAATCCCCCGGCTAATACCGCCTCTTCAACAGTAATAATCGGTTTGCCTTTGGCAAATAACTCGTCCAGCAAATCAGTATCCAACGGTTTAATAAAGCGCGCATTGACAACCGCTACATTTTTCCCCTGCTTTTTCAGCTGCTCGGCAGCGGCAAATGCCATAGGGATCGTCTGACCAAATGTCAGAATGGTGGCATCTTCACCTTCCTGCAGCACTTCCCATGTGCCGATCGGAATCGTATGAAGTTCCTCATCCATCGGTACACCGTAACCGTTTCCGCGCGGGAAACGCATAGCGATCGGTCCTTCATCGTACTCAATCGCCGTCTTCACCATATGCTGGCCTTCATTTTCATCTTTTGGCATCATAATCACGAGGTTCGGCATATGACGCAAGAATGCAATATCAAATACGCCGTGATGGGTTTCTCCATCCGCGCCGACGAGTCCTGCACGGTCGATTCCGATAAAGACGTTCAGTTTCTGACGTGTAATATCATGCAGCATTTGGTCATACGAACGCTGCAGGAATGTCGAATAAATCGCTAGGAACGGCTTCATTCCAGTCGTTGCAAGACCCGCTGCCATTGTGGTTGCATGCTGTTCTGCAATCCCGACATCAAAGAAGCGGTCAGGGAATTCTGCCGCGAACGATTCCAGTTTCGACCCGACTGGCATAGCAGGGGTAATAGCGACGATACGGCGGTCTTTCCTTGCCAGCTTGCGCACTGTTTCAGAAACGAGCGCACTCCAGGCCGGACCTTTAACCGGAGATTTCACGAAATCTCCCGTTTCAATTTTATATGGTCCTGTGCCATGCCATGTACCAATCTTATCCATTTCGGCCGGGCTGTACCCTTTACCTTTTTTCGTGATGACGTGAAGAAGTACCGGGCCTTCCATTTTCTTTGCATACTGGAGAGAACGCTCCAGTTCTGCTAAGTCATGGCCGTCAATCGGTCCGAGATACGTAAATCCGAGCTCTTCAAAGAAGACACCGTTTACGACTAAATATTTCAGGCTGTCTTTCACTCGCTCCGCAGCGGTGGCCACACGCCCGCCAACTGCAGGGATCTTACGCAAGAGGAATTCCAGCTCGTCTTTTACATTATTGTACTTTCCTGCGGTGCGCAGTTTACCGAGAATCGAATGTAATGCGCCGACGTTCGGGGCAATCGACATTTCATTGTCATTCAAAATGACCGTAATATTCGTTTTCTCATGCCCGATATGGTTCAGTGCCTCAAGCGCCATTCCGCCCGTTAATGCTCCGTCGCCGATTACAGGAATGACATAGCTGTCTTCCCCTTTAATATCCCGTGCAACAGCCATTCCCATAGCTGCAGACAAAGACGTCGAACTGTGGCCGGTTTCCCACACGTCATGTTTGCTCTCCGCCATCTTAGGGAATCCGCTCAATCCTTTATACATTCTAAGAGTATCGAATTCGCCGGCACGTCCGGTCAGAATTTTATGAACGTAAGACTGATGCCCCACGTCCCATATAATTTTGTCGGATGGGCTGTCGAAAATACGGTGCAAAGCAATAGTCAATTCCACCACGCCAAGATTTGGCCCGATATGACCGCCTGTCACCGATAAGTTTTCAATTAAGAAATGACGGATATCCGCCGCCAGTGACTCTAATTGTTCTTTATCGAGCTCTTTAATAAAAGATGGATTGGTAATCGTTGTTAGATCCATCATGATCACACACCTTCATCAAGTAAGTAGTTCTTTCCAGTAGGACATCACGTGCTTCTGCTGAACAGTTCCATTCGCTGCTGTTTGTTTTCTACATTATAACAGTAACAACGTGCGACACAAATATAACGGTTCCGAATCACATATTTCGTTCGATAATGTAATCCGCCAGCGATTGCAAAAGAGATTCTCCTAAACCAATGGCCTGCAATGCCTTTAGTGCTTCTTCATGGCGCAACTTTAACTGTTCCTGCGCACCTTCGAGTCCAAGCAATGAAGGATATGTCGACTTCTCACTCGAAGTATCACTGTTTGCCGGCTTGCCCAACTGCTCGGTCGTTGCCGTGACGTCAAGGATATCATCCTGAATCTGGAATGCCAGCCCAATATTGCGGGAGAACCGGCGTAATTGCTCACGCTGTTGTTCTGTAGCCTGTGCCAGTACAGCACCTGCTTCAATACAGTAAGAAAGCAGGGCACCCGTTTTGTGAATATGGACTTCTTCCAGTTCTGCCAGCGGTAATAATTGATGTTCACCTTTCATATCCAGAACCTGGCCTTTTACCATACCTTGTGCGCCGGAAGCTTTTGCCAGCAGTCCGACCAGTTCAATTGCTGCTGCCGGCGGTGTTTCGCGCAGATCTGCAAGTGCCTGAAATGCCAGCGCCTGCATCGCATCACCTGAAAGTGTTGCGACGTCTTCCCCGTAAACTTTATGGTTCGTCGGTTTCCCTCTTCTGAAGTCATCGTCATCCATGCAGGGCAAATCATCATGTATTAGGGAGTATGTATGTATCAATTCAACAGATGCGGCGACTTTTAGGGCATCTGCTGAATCCGCCTTTAAGTCATGAAGCACTGCAAGCACCAGCAATGGGCGGATACGCTTTCCGCCTGCTTCGACGGAGTACGTCATCGATTCATGTAAAGCATCCGGAATATCGGACTTCGCCAGCTGATTGGTCAGTTCACGTTCGATCTCCGGAATCATTTCATCCATAAATGTCTGTAATTTTTCATTCATTCGGCTCACCTGCTGTTGGATCAAATGAGGACTCATTTCCTTCTTGGTCAATCATTCGAATTAATTGTTTCTCTGCATGCTGCAGTTTCTTCTGGCAGTACGCGGAAAGTTCCATCCCTTGTTTATATAACGTAATAGTATCATCCAAAGGCGCTTCTCCAGCTTCCAATTTCTGTACGATTTCTTCCAATTGGTGCATTGCCTGCTCGAATTGCATATTTTTTTCTTCTGCCATCCTTACTTAACCTCCTTTGGAATGATCTGCTCCACTATTGCTGAAACGGATCCGTCTGCTAATTGAAGCGTTAATTTATCTCCGCTCGTCACATCTTGAACAGATTTAATTACTTCGCCGTCTTTATATCCGATGGAAAACCCTCTTTCCATCACTTGTAATGGATTCAGCGCTTGCATCATGCGCATGAGTGATACAAAATGTTGCTGCCGCTGTCTGATCGTTTGCTCTGCTGCGCGATTCAGACGCATTTCAAGCTGCTCCGTCTGCTGTTGTTCAAGCTGAATGCGTCTAATCGGCATGTAATACTGGAATCCAGCATACAGCCGGTCGAAATGCATTCGTTTTTCTTGAATGACGGCGGCGCTGCTGCGCTGAAGCCGGTCTTCCAGATGATCCAGCTTCTCAATAAACGGCCGGTACAGCCGATCCGGATACTGCAGAGGATAGGCGGCCTGCGCGGTTTCTAAACGTTTGTTTAATTGTTTCAGTAACGTCTGGACTGCTAAATACATCGAACGCTGCTGATTTTTCAGATGCCGGAATAGTTGAAGCTGATCTGGAACGGCCATTTCTGCCGCCGCGGTAGGCGTTGGTGCGCGCAAATCCGCGACATAATCCGCAATGGTTGTATCCGTTTCATGACCGACGGCGCTGATAATTGGGATGCGGCTTGAGAAGATGGCACGTGCCACGTCTTCCTCATTGAATGCCCATAAATCCTCTATGGAGCCGCCGCCCCGTCCGACAATCAATACATCCAGTGAACCTGTACGGTTAGCCTGCTCAATTGCTTTGACGATCGATGGCGCAGCTGTCGGTCCTTGCACTAGCGCAGGGAACAGGTGCATTTCTGCCATAGGAAAGCGTCTGTTGATTGTCGAATACATATCACGCAGTGCAGCTCCAGATTCCGCAGTAATGATGCCGATTCGTTGCGGAACTTGTGGAATCGGCTGTTTAAATCTGGCTTCAAACAATCCCTCTTGCTGCAATTTCTTTTTCAACTGTTCAAAAGCTAGGTACAGCGCCCCAATACCATCCGGCTCCATTGTTTGTACGTAAAGCTGATACGATCCCGCCGTCTCGTACACTGTGACGTCACCGGTAATCAGCACATTCATGCCGTTTTCCGGTTTAAATTTCAGCGTGTTGGAACGGGAACGGAACATTGCTGCCTGGATTCTTGTTTTGTCATCTTTCAGCGTAAAATATATATGTCCGGACGGATGCATTTTTACGTTGGATAGTTCGCCTTTCACATAGACATTACGCAAATGCGGATCCGCATCAAATTTACGTTTGACATATTTCGTTAGCGCTTGAACGGTTAAAAAAGTTGGATTGGACATGTTTTTGTCACCTGCCCTCTTATGTATAGAGAGGCGCCCGTAGTTAGGCGTCTCCCTGATTGGTGCATTATTTTTTTGCACGTGCGTTCATTTTATTTTCTGCACTTTCTACTGTGTTCTTCAAAAGCATAGTAATCGTCATCGGACCTACCCCGCCTGGCACCGGCGTGATGGCGCTCGCCTGCTTTTCTGCTGATTCATAATCGACATCCCCGCAAAGTTTGCCGTTTTCATCCCGGTTCATCCCAACATCAATAACTACTGCGCCTTCTTTGATGTAATCGCCTGTAATGAATTTAGCCATGCCGATTGCGACGATCAGAATATCCGCCTGCTGCGTGAACTTTTTCAAATCTTTTGTACGGGAGTGACAATAGGTTACTGTCGCATCTTTTTGCAATAGCAACTGCCCCATTGGTTTCCCGACAATATTACTTCGCCCAATAATAACCGCATGCTTGCCTGCAATTTCGACGCCTGAACGTTCAAGCAGCTGCATGATGCCATATGGCGTACATGGCAGGAATGTCTCCTGTCCAATCAGCATCTTTCCTACGTTCATCGGATGGAATCCGTCAACATCTTTTTCGGGGCTGATTGCGCGGATGACTTTGTTTTCGTCAATATGCTTCGGCAAAGGCAACTGCACCAGAATGCCGTCGATTGTATCGTCCTGGTTGAGTTTTTCCACTTCTGCCAAAAGATCATCTTCCGACACGGTATCCGGCAATTTAATCAGTTCAGATTTCATTCCGGCTTCCAAACTGGATTTCTCTTTGTTTTTGACATATGTTTGCGATGCTGGATTTTCTCCAACTAAAATAACAGCCAGGCCAGGTTGATATCCTTGTTCCACTAATGAAGCGACTTCCGCTTTTAGTTCATTTCGGATTTCTTGCCCTATTGCTTTTCCATCAATTTTTTTACTGGACATGATTTTCCCACCAAACTTTTTGTTTTTTGTGTTGAAAGTTGATCGAGCCCAAACGTATACCTAGCAGTGACGAATTGGCTTACTTAAATTTAGAAAGCACTCCATTGACAAAACGGCCTGATTTCTCATCGCCGAACGTTTTGCACAGTTCAATTGCTTCGTTCAGGATGACCCGGTCGGGAACTTCCTCATTATGCAGAAGTTCATAAACAGCAAGGCGCAAAACAGTCCGTTCGATTTTCGGCAGCCTGTCGATGGTCCAGTTTTCTAATTTATTTGTAATTTCACTATCAATTTCTGTCAGATTTTCCGCTGTGCCGCGAACCAATTGTTCGTAAAATGAATCTAGCGGGCCTTCCACGATATAACCTATCGCTTCATCCACGTTCATTTCGCTGTTATCCAGCTGAAACAGCGTTTGAATTGCTTTTTCACGTGCTTCTCGTCGTTTCATAATTATTGTCTCCTCTACCGCGCATCTTCAAAACCTAATGATAGCACAAAAGGAACGAAAAGAACTAGTGGAATCAGGCGATTTTATGTCATGAGTTTTCATTTCCAGCCGGGATTTGCAGTTTCCCGGCCTTGTCGGCCGGCCACACTTCCCGTTGAACACTCCGCCTTGCTGTGCAGTCACTTCATATCCACAACCGGGAACATCTGGTCAGCCTTTCAGATAGACTGAAACTGAGAAGTCACTGACAAATCAGTTCAACCGCCCTTTTCCACGCAAAAAACTGAAGACATCCTACCGTTCGTAGGAATTGTCTTCAGTTTGTATTGTCCGCAACCCCGCTCAGTCCTCGAAATGAATGCCCGTTATGTGGACATTGACTTCGTGTGTATCGAGTGAGGTCATGTGGTAAATTGCCTGGCGTATTTCGCTTTGAATTTCCGCCGCAACGGTGGGAATGGAATGGCCGTATTCGATAATGCAATACACATCAATTTTCAGTCCTTCATCTGCCCACTCGGTTTTTACTCCTTTGCCGTACATCGTTTTGCCCAATTTCTCCGCAACACCTGTTGCGAAGTTTCCCTGGGTGGCAATTACACCACTGACTTCTGTGGTGGCGATGCCGATGATGACTTCAAGTACTTCGGGTGCAAGTTGAACCCGGCCCAGTGCTGCATTTCCAGACGGTGTCATTCCGACAAACGATGGATTTGTTTTATCAGCCATTACACTTCTCCTCCAATTATTTCATGACGTCGTACTTTTCCAAGAACTTTGTATCAAAATCACCTGACTGGAATACTTCGTTATCCATCAGATTGGAGTGGAAAGGAATCGTTGTATGTACACCTTCCACTACAAATTCGTCCAATGCGCGTTTCATCCGAGCGACCGCTTGCTCACGCGTATCCGCATGAACGATCAGCTTTGCGACCATTGAGTCATAGAACGGCGGAATCGCATAGCCTGGGTAAACTGCTGAATCGACACGTACACCTAAACCGCCTGGAGGCAGATACATAGTGACTTTTCCGGGTGACGGCATAAAATTCTTTTCAGGATTTTCTGCGTTAATCCGGCATTCAATCGACCAGCCGTTGATTTTAATATCTTTCTGTTTGATGGATAACTTTTCGCCAGAAGCTACTTTCAGCTGCTGTTGAATCAAGTCTACGCCTGTGATCATTTCCGTTACAGGGTGTTCCACTTGAATACGAGTATTCATTTCCATGAAATAAAACTTCTGATTTATATGATCGAAAATGAATTCTACTGTTCCGGCACCGCGATAGTTACAGGCTTTTGCAGCTTTAACTGCCGCTTCGCCCATTTCTTTACGCAGTTCAGGTGTTAATGCAGGAGACGGCGCTTCTTCCACTAACTTTTGCATACGGCGCTGAATGGAACAGTCACGCTCACCTAAGTGGATCGTGTTGCCGTATTTGTCTGCAAGTACTTGTACTTCTACATGACGGAATACCTCAATATATTTCTCGAGATATACACCCGGGTTGCCGAATGCTGCGGCCGCTTCTTTTTGCGTGATGTTGACGCCTTTAACGAGCTCATCTTCATCGCGTGCAACACGAATTCCTTTACCGCCGCCGCCTGCTGTTGCTTTGATGATGACAGGGAACCCGATGCTTTTGGCAATTTCTAATGCGTGGTCCGCATCATCAACCAGTCCGTCTGAACCGGGAACGATTGGAACCCCAGCCTCTGCCATTGTATTGCGCGCAATATCTTTGGTACCCATTCTCGAAATCGCATCCGAAGTCGGGCCGATGAATTCAATATTTACTTCTTCACACAACTCTGCAAAACTGGCATTTTCTGCAAGGAAACCATAGCCTGGATGGATGCCGTCGCAGTCAGTCGCCTTTGCAGCGCTGATGACATTAGAGAAATTTAAATAGCTGTCTGTTGATAAACGGGGTCCAATACAAACTGATTCGTCTGCCAGCTGCACATGCAGCGCATCCTGATCTGCTTCAGAATAGACTGCTACAGTTTTGATACCCATTTCTTTACATGCACGAATAATACGTACTGCAATTTCACCGCGGTTTGCAATTAAAACTTTTTTCATTAGTTACTCCCCCTTAGTTCTCTTTTACAAGGAATAAAGGCTGTCCGTATTCCACAAGTTGACCGTCCTGCACTAAGATTTCAACGATTTCTCCAGAAACTTCTGATTCGATTTCGTTGAATAGTTTCATTGCCTCTACGATACAAACGATAGAATCAGCCGTAACTTTATCGCCTTTTTTAACGTACGCTTCTGCGTCCGGAGATGGAGCCTGATAGTATGTTCCGACCATTGGGGAAGTGATTTCATGCAAAGCTTCATCTGCCGCCGCTTCAGCTGCAGGAGCTTCCTGTGCTGCAGGAGCAGGTGCCGGTGCTGGTGCTGCTGCCGGTGCAGGAGCTGCTGGCGCCGCTGCCGGTGCTTGTACCGCTGCTGGTGCTGCAGGAGCTTCTGAAACTGCTGCCGCGCTTTGTCCGTCTTTTTTCTCTAATTTGATTTTCCCTCCGTCTGCTTCAAATGTGAACTTTTGGATGGATGATTGATCAATAAGCTTGATGATTTCTCGGATTTCTTGAATTTTCAACATATCTGATTCTCCTAACTATATTTTCTTACTGCCATTTACTATGATAGTCGTTTTAGAATCAATATGGAATAGCAAATTCGCAAAATAGTCTATATTTCTCGTAAAACATCAGCATGTTTCCAAATCTTATGACTAATTAGTGAAGTTTTTGCAATTGCGTTATCACCGCGCGTTCAAAGGTTAACCTATATGTCCCTTTGGAGAAATTTTTAACTGTCGCTTACCAATTAAAAATCTGGCATGAACGAAAAACGGAAGCTGCAGGAGCTTCCGTTCTTAAATTATTCTTTTGTCTCTGCAAAATCCACTTTGACAGTTTGTGCCCCGTCCCAGCTTGACATGACATACTGTGTAATTTCATCCGCCATTTTTGGTGAATGGCTTTCATTCGATAGCACCGTTACATTCACGCGGTCATTATCAGCCCGTACGAACACTTCCGGATAACCGAGTGCCTGGATTTGCATTTCCATCAACGCTTCAGTGGAGCTGATTTTTCGAAGTTCTGCGATTTCATTGAAAATTTCATTCTTCTGTTCAGCAGTGAAGTCTGAGGAAGTCATTTTTTCAGTCAGCTGCTGTACTGTTTCACTGCGTTCGTTACGGACTTCCATTCGCATATCCTGGAAAATATATGATTCTGCGAAGACCGGCTGCACTTCCTCGGTTTTACCTTCTTTTTCAAGTAACTTTGTTGCGTCCTTTGATTCTTTCGTAAAGATGGCAACTCCGTCAAACGGCATAGGCGCTTCCGTTTTCACATAATAAATGGAGATCACTGCGACTAGACTGAGTAATGTTAAAAACCACACTGTTCGTTTATTGGCTTTCATGTTGATTCCCCCTTTTCTTCATTTCCACGATGACGATACGATGTTCGGGCAGTTGTAGGACATTGGCTAATAATTGTGAAAGTCCGTTTCGCACCGCCGGATCTTCCGCCCCTTCTGCTACGACGAGCAATCCCTGCAAAGGTGAATGGTTTGTCGTATTGGATGAAACGGAAAAGTATCCGGCCAACGGGCTCTCTGCTTCTTTTTCATCATAATGAAAATAGACCGTCACTTTTCCTAGCCCTTCCATTTGTTCAAGTGTTTCTTCAAGTGTCGACAGCATGCGCTTCTCGTCTTTTTTCTGCTTCTCCCCTCCTACATTCGCCGTACTGGTGATGTATAAAACACTAAACACCATGACCATCAAACCGATCACCAACAATCGGGATTTCCCTGCAGGCTTTTCCATAGTTCCATCACCATCTCAACGTGACATTACTAAAAATGAAATCTACATTTGAATAGTATGTACCGTCACAGGTACTTATGACTTGCGAATTGCAAAATATATTGCAAAATCCAAATGCCAATCGCTACCTTACACAAAGGAATGAATATTCTTTCCATCTCCTTGCCCGCCATCAGCTGAATGAGCAATGAGAGTATAACCAGGTTCGCCAGTCCCGCCAGAAACAGATGCATACACTCGCCTCATTTCCCGAGCGTCATCAGCTTAATGAAAGTCACAATAAAAATCGTCGTATAGATGAAGGCAAATGACAGCAAAAATGAAATCGCGCATAACACAAATAATGTGCGTCCGATATCATCCAGTAATCCGCATACTTCTTTTTGTGAAAAAGGTTCGATAATCGCCGCTGTCCATCTGAATAAAAAAGCAATGCATAAAATTCTTACTGCCGGCAATAACGCTATCGTCCAAATTGATACGAGCAGCCAGACACTCATATAAGCCGTTGCACCGGAGGAATAGCGTCCAATCGAACCGAGAGTGTCAGTCAAAAGTGAGCCGATCACCGGAATATTTTGCTTGATTAATTCTTTCAGCGGTTCATTCAAAGCTCCATTCATCGTCCAGGACAGCGCACCGCCCGCCGTAATGAAAATAGAGTACGCTGCAACGAGGGCAGATACTATCGCAAGGAGCGATGTACGAAGTAAATCAGCCATCTTGTTGAAGACAATTTCGGGTACCAGCCGGGTGAAAATATCCAGCAAAAGCGCAGTCAGCAGCACAGGGAGCAGGAATTTATCTGCAAAGACGACTGCCCCTTGCGCAAACAGCAGCAGAGCCGGCTGAAAATTCAAGACGCCAAACGTTGCCCCTGAAGCCAGAATCATTGCCGCAATGAGCGGATACATCCCGAGAAACAAAGAAGCGATCGAATGCGTAATCACTTGAATTTGCTCGAAACTGTCCTTCGCCGGTTCAATCAGTAAGACCAAAATCAGAATGAGCAACAGGAATCTCGTCCATTTTTGGAATGCCGGGAAGAAAAAATCAACGAGTGAGGCGAGCAGCAGCATGATGAGTAACAGGAAAAACGGTCCGACTACACCGGCGATACTTTCATGCAGGAAATTCAGCATAGAGGTCTCGTCCATTCATGTTTGAATTGATTCGTTCACCAAGGAATCAGCGCATGGATTGTCTCGATTAATTGTGTAATATACGGCAGCCACAAGGACATAATGACAATTTTCATCGTGGTCTGGAACAGCTGACCAAATGCCCCGTATCCTTCATCTTTCATTTGAAGCGAGAGAACTTCCGCCATATAATACAGTCCCGCGCTTACCACCAGAAGTGTTGCATACGGCGCCGGCAGCTTTTCAGTCAGTGACAGCAACGTCGATCCGAACGGCACAAGGACCGTTAGTAATACATAGACCGACACCATCAAGAACATTGTGGTATAAAGAATGGGATGCAGGGCGGGTGCCGCAAATGAAAGCAGAAGCAACAACAGATACACGATGAATAATTGAAAGAGAACCGCCATTACATCGCCATCGATAACCAGCTGAAGAATTCCGTGATCTCAGTGAAGAATATTCTGAGGAACATTAATAACTCTATCGAGATGTACAGGTAGGCAAGGAAAAACAAAAAGAATGAAAACTCCTTCTTGCCTGTCTGCTCGAAGAATACATGCAGCACCCCAATCACCAATCCGACGCCGGCGATGCGCAATAAATCATTTAGTTCCATCCCGCTACGCCTCCTCCATAGTCCACTCTATGAAGCTTGGGCAAAAGATATGCAGGCTGCTGAAAATTGAAAAGATGTCACGGACAGGAAAACTTGGAGGAAGACAATACGTGCTGACGCTGCGGGCTGCGCTTTGGAGAGGCGTACATATGAATGGTTTACGTTCATCCGCTGAAATGGCAGGATTCACGCGGATCAAAATGCGCCGCCGGTAAGCGGCCTTTTACATGTAATTCTAAGACATAAAAAAAGGATGCCCCAAAATGGGACATCCTTTTTTATGCGTACTATTATGCGCGGGAAACGTATTCTGCTTCTTCTGTGTTAATAACCAGCATATCTCCTTGGTTCACAAAGAATGGCACTTGTACGATCAATCCGGTTTCCATCTTAGCCGGCTTGGAACCGCCGCTTGCTGTGTCTCCCTTGATGCCCGGCTCAGTTTCCGCCACTTCTAGAGTTACCGTCACCGGCAGCTCTACGCCAAGCACTTCATCTTTATACGTGATGACGTGAACTTCCATATTCTCTTTCAAGAATTTCAGTTCATATTCAAGCTGTTTCTCAGAAAGCTCAAGCTGCTCGTATGATTCATTGTCCATGAAGACGTGCTCGTCACCATTTGCATATAAATACTGCATTTTACGATTGTCAATTTGTGCTCTTGCCACTTTTTCGCCTGCACGGAAAGTCTTTTCATTGACGTTGCCTGAACGAAGATTACGCAGTTTCGAGCGAACGAACGCTGCCCCTTTACCCGGCTTTACGTGCTGGAAATCCATTACGCGCCAAATGTCGCCATCCACTTCAATTGTTAATCCTGTACGAAATTCGTTTACTGAAATCATTTGTATTCCTCCATTTTTAACCGTTTATAAAATAAGCAGTTCTTTAGTAGACTTTGTCAAACGTTCGTTACCTGTTTCTGTGATCAGTATATCATCTTCAATCCGCACGCCGCCTACGCCAGGCAAATAGATTCCCGGTTCCACTGTCACCGTCATGTTCGGCACTAACACTGTGTCTGAACGGAACGACAGCGAAGGGGCTTCGTGGACTTCCAGCCCGATCCCATGGCCTGTAGAATGACCGAAAGCTTCTCCGTAACCTTTCGACTTGATATAGTCGCGCGTAATCGCATCGGCTTCAATCCCTGTCATGCCAGGCTTAATCTGTGCCACACCAAGCTCCTGGGCATGTTGTGTCACTTCGTAGATTTCACGCAGCTTGGCAGAAGGTTCACCGATCGCAACCGTTCTTGTGATATCAGAGATATACCCATTATAGAGGGCGCCGTAATCCATTGTAACTAAATCACCAGTCTCAATCACTTTATCAGAAGCTACCCCATGCGGTAAAGCCCCTCTTTTGCCCGAAGCGACAATTATATCAAATGAGGAGGAAGCTGCACCTTGTTTACGCATGAAGAACTCCAGTTCATTAGCAATTTCCAGTTCTGTTTTACCTGCTTTAATGACCGAACAAATATAAAGAAATGCTGCATCCGCAATAGCTGCCGCCTGCTTTAATACTTCAATTTCTTCAGGTGTTTTAATGAGGCGAAGCTTTTCTACTAAACCGGCGACAGGAACTAGTCTTGCGCCGACCAGCTCTTCATACTGCTCAAACTGGCTGTAGCTGAGATCTTCTTTTTCAAAACCGAGTGTCTCAATTTTCATTTCTTTCACTTGATTTGCAACTTCCTGAATCACCGTGCCGGTATGCTTGACGATGCGGTAGCCCGTCAGCTGTGAATTGGCCTGCTCGACATAACGGAAATCGGTAATGAAAACTGCATCTTCACGTGAAATGACGGCGACGCCTGCTGAACCTGTAAAATTCGTCATATAGCGGCGGTTAAAAGGATTAGTGATCAATAACGCATCCAGCTCGTGCTCTTCCAGTTGTTTTCGTAAATTCTCTATCTTCATGACTTCTTCTCCTTTCTTTGCAGCAGAAATGCTTGGAAGGCGAGATCATAACCCGCCGTGCCGAAGCCGCAAAGCTGTCCTGCAGCTACAGGTGCAATCACAGACGTGTGCCGGAATTCTTCGCGAGTATGTATATTAGAGATATGAACTTCAATTACCGGGACAGAAATAGAAGCGACCGCGTCACGCAGCGCAATGCTGTAATGCGTAAACGCCCCCGGATTGAAGATGATGCCGTCAATTTCCCGCTCGCCTGCATCATGAATCCGGTTGATCAGCTCACCTTCTATATTTGATTGGAAGCACGAAAGCGTGACGTCCGATTCATCTGCCAGTCGGCGGATTCTGTTTTCAATATCAGACAGCGTTTCAGCGCCGTAAATATCCGGTTCTCTCTTGCCAAGCCTGTTCAGGTTCGGGCCATTTAAGAGTAACAGCTCCATGTAATCCCCTCCCACTCTTTTTCTTTCCTATTTTAGCACAATGAGGCAGCGGGACAAACTAATACTATTTGGTCAGCCAAAGGTTTTTCGCATATAAACGGATGTTCCGATGACAAACCGGAAAATCATCGCAAACAGACAAGCGAATGGAATTGAAATTTTCTTAATAAATTGTGTCATCGTCAAATCTGCCTTCACATGAATCATCCATTCAATGAAAAAAATTGCGATGACTGTGACAATCAGCGAAGAAAGAGTCGGCGGAATCTTGAATGTCAGGCGCGCAATGAAATATAGAATAAAAAATAACACAAAGCAGATCACCCATAATAAGATCCATTTAACCAAGCCCGGCGTTTCCGCAAACATTTGGAACTTCTTTGTCCAGCCGACCGGTGACCATTTGATAAATTTAAAGACTTTCAGAAATTTTAATGCAATAACGGATAAAACTGCAGCCATAATCGCTGTCCATACATGTGTTGAAGTGATTTTCATGACAATACCTCCCATTCCAGTGTCGGGTTTTTTACACATTTTTAAACATCTGAATGGTGCATTTTCAGTTTTTTTAGTACACTAGAGATATCGTTTCTAACGAAAGAAAGCGTGGGTATGTTATGAGCCAACCGAAAACCCCTCCTGTATACGGAGGTCAGGCACTTATAGAAGGTGTAATGTTTGGCGGTAAAAAGGATACAGTGACTGCAATTCGCCGGAAAGATGATTCTATTGAGTACTATCACGTGCCGAGAGAATCGCATCCCGTCCGCACAAAACTGAAGAAAATTCCTTTCGTCCGCGGTATTGTTGCATTGATTGAATCGGCGGGTAACGGCTCCAAGCATTTAACGTTTGCGAGTGACCGCTATGATGTGATGCCGGGCGAAGAAGAAGAAAGCGCGAAAGAAGAAGAGACATCGAAGCTTGCGATGATCCTTGGAGTGGCAGCTGTGGGTGTGCTGTCGTTCATCTTCGGAAAGTTTGTCTTCACACTCGTTCCTGTTTTCCTGGCGGAGTTATTCCAATCTGTCGCACCCGGCAAGACCGCGCAGATTATGCTCGAGAGTTTCTTTAAATTATTCCTGCTGCTGACGTATATTGGGTTGATTTCGATGACACCGCTCATTAAACGCGTATTCCAATATCACGGCGCGGAACACAAAGTGATCAATAACTACGAAAATCAGATGGAGATGACAGTAGAAAATGTTCAGTCGCAATCCCGTCTGCATTATCGATGCGGAAGCAGTTTCATTTTATTCACGGTTATTGTCGGGATGTTCATCTACTTCCTCGTACCGACCGATCCGCTCTGGCTGCGCGTGCTCAATCGGATTTTATTAATTCCCGTAGTGCTCGGTGTGTCGTTTGAAGTGCTGCAGCTGACAAATGCGGTCCGAAATGTGCCCGTCCTTCGTTTCCTAGGCTATCCTGGACTTTGGCTTCAGTTACTGACAACAAAAGAGCCGGACGACAAGCAAGTAGAAGTCGCTATTGCTTCATTTGAGAAGCTGCAGGAAGTGGAGCAGCATGGTGTGAGTGCGCTGAATCCAAAAGTTGCGGTTAACGCAGATGAGTCCAATGAACCGAAAGCTATGTCGGTTCTTTCCTAAGTTAACTGGTGATTTTAATCATGCAGCCTGATTTACTGCAAAGAAAGGGTTCCCGGCATACTCGCTGGGAGCCCTTTCTTTTTTAGTTTTCACTGACTATAACCTGAACATGTTTCGATTGAATAGCTTTAACTGCATAAAATACACCGATGGCACCTGATACCGCAATCCCTGTGCCTACAGATAAACTATAGCCGTGATGCAGACCTTCAGGAGCATACATCCAGTATGTCACAACCACTGCCGTCATAAACATCGCAGGAATTCCTGCGATCCAGTGGGCTTTGTTCTCCCTCAACAAATAAGAAGTGGCTGTCCACAGCATAACAGCTGCAACTAACTGATTCGTTCCGCCGACATAACGCCATAAAAATGAGTAGTCGATTGTCGATAGGTAGAACATCGGAACACCGAGCAGCAGTGTGCTGGCAAGAGTTACCCATTTTTTATTCGGATTTACCCATGCAGAAGTTGCTTCCGTAAAAATCATCCGCGCAGAGCGGAGTGCTGTATCGCCCGTTGTAATCGGTAAAATAATTACACCTAAGATAGCCAATAATCCGCCAAACGAACCGAGCAATGTACTCGAGATCTCATTCACCGCACCAGCCGGCCCCCCGGCAGCCAGCGCCTCCTGAAGACCCCCTGTGCCTCCAAAGAATGTCATTCCTGCCGCAGCCCATACCATCGCTATGACGCCTTCCGCAATCATTGCGCCATAAAATACTTTACGGCCTTCCGACTCCTTCTTCATCGTCCGTGAAACAATCGGACTTTGCGTACAGTGGAATCCAGAGATCGCACCGCAAGAAATGGTCACCATTAATAATGGCCAAATCGGCAATTCACCCGGGTGCAAATTCTGCAAAGTAAGATTCGGTATTTTTTCCGGTCCGAATAATAATGCGCCGCCGATTCCTACCGCCATGACGATCAATACGATTCCAAACAGCGGATACAAACGGCCAATAATTTTATTGATCGGCAAAATAGCTGCTAACACAAAATAGCCGAATATGATAATAAGAGAAACCATAAATGACAGCGGTGTAATGGATGAAATCAGTTGTGCGGGACCTGCAGTGAAAGCAGCCGCCACCAAAACCATCAGAACAATCGAAATCACGTTAATAAACCGTCTGGCGATATCACCTAAATACTTACCTACAATTTTAGGGAATTGCGCACCGCCGTGCTTTAAAGACAGCATCCCTGAAAAGTAATCATGTACCGCACCTGCAAAAATACTGCCGAAGACAATCCAAATAAATGCAACCGGACCGTATAATGCACCAGCTATCGCTCCGAAAATCGGACCCAGTCCAGCGATATTCAGTAATTGGATCAGCCAGCCTCTCCACCAGCTCATCGGTACATAATCCATCCCATCCGACTGTGTATAAGCGGGTGTCTTCCTTGCGTCATCAATTACAAACACTTTTTCGACCACTTTTGAATACGTCAGATAACCAATAATTAATAAGACGATGGATGATAAAAACGTCAGCATGAAACCCCTTCTTTCTCGTCTGCTTTTAATTCTTTTAATGAATGAAAATCAAAGAATTTACTATGTTAGTATATAATAGTTAGAAAATTGTATCAACATAGACTTTTGTAATAAATCAATTTTTATCACTGACAGTATTTGTTCAAACCTCACTGAACGAGCAGGAATATGAGTTGCATAAGCTGACGTTTCTCTATAGAAAAAACCCGGATGCAGTTCACATCCGGGGTGCAGCTGTTATTTTATTATAGTCCGCACTTCAATTGCGCCTGGCAATTCGTGCATGTATTACATCCGCCGATTTCTTCTACTGTTCCTTGTCGGCAAACCGGGCAAGTGTCGCCTACTTCTGAACCGATCGTAACATTTGTCGAACGCAATGCCTGAATCGTGTTAACGAGCACCACTTTCGGCTGGTCCGTCACTTCGACCACTTCTTCTGTATCCGGAATATTGTCTTCCGCTTTCAGGGTCAGCACTTGTGAATCACGGCTGCCGTCCACGTAAACAGTTCCGCCTTTAGCTCCGCCTTTATACAATCTTTCATACACACTTTCTACTTGCTTCACTGTATAACCGCGCGGTGCGTTGACAGTTTTTGAAATCGAGCTGTCAATCCATCGCTGAATGATGCACTGCACGTCCGCATGAGCTTCTGGTGCAAGTTCCATAGAAGAAATGAACCAGTCCGGCAAATTATCCGGATCAGCATCAGGATTAGCCTGCAAATATTCTTCTACAATTTCAGCTTTTACTTCAATGAACTTTCCAAGACGTCCGCTTCGGTAGTAAGTAAAGGAAAAGTATGGTTCTAAGCCCGTTGAAACTCCTACCATGGTTCCCGTAGATCCAGTCGGAGCAACAGTCAGTAAATGCGAGTTACGAATACCGTGCTCGAGAATCGATTCCCGAATATCTTCCGGCATACGCTTCATGAAACCGGAATTAATAAACGCCTGACGCAGCGCCATCGTTTCTTCATCCGTTTTCCCGATCAGGAACGGGAAGCTGCCCTTTTCTTTCGCCAATTCAATCGACTCGCGGTAAGCCGTTGTCGCGATAGTTTCAAATACTTCGTCCACTAATTGATTGCCTTCAGGTGAGCCATACGTTTTTTCACAATAGATATGAAGATCAGCAAGCCCCATTACCCCAAGACCTACACGGCGTTCACCAAGGGCTTGTACTTTGTTTTCCTCGAGGAAGTACGGTGTGGAATCGATGACATTATCTTGCATGCGCACACCTGTCCGTACCGTTTCTTTTAACTTTTCAAAGTTAACAGTCTTCGTATCTCTGTCTGCCATTTCAGCCAGATTGACAGCAGCCAAATTACAGACAGAATATGGTGCAAGCGGTTGTTCACCACACGGATTCGTCGCTACAACTTGCTGTCCGTACGCCTTCGCATTCGTTTCATCATTTGCATTATCAATGAAGAAAATGCCTGGTTCAGCTGAATATGTGGCACAGATATTGATTAAATCCCACAGCGCGCGGGCTTTAATAGTGCGGTAGACACGGACTTCATGCCCCTGGCGTTCCCATTCGCGCACATCGCCGACTTCATGCCACTGTTCATTATAATAAGCCATTTCTTCAGGCGAATAATTTTCGACAGCTGGGAATCGCAAATCATAATCCGCGTTTTCTTCCACTGCTTTCATGAAATCATCTGTCAATGTCACGGAAATATTTGCACCTGTCAGGAATTCAGGATTATGAACCGTATACGTTCCGCCGTCCTGCAGTTTCAATTCCGCATCGCGAATAATCGCTGCATTAAAACCGCCTTGGCCCGGGATATGTTTATAATTCGTAATCCCCTGATACATCGCTTCTTCTTGTGCTGTCAATGGCTTGAAATTCAATTTCTCATATGCCAGCTTCTTGATCGTTTCGTCTTCCGTGTTTTCGATCAAATAACGCAAAATTCGCGGATTTTGCATCTTGGAGATGATAAATTCACAAATATCCGGATGCCAGTCTGCCAGCATAATCATTTGCGCTCCGCGTCTTGAACCGCCCTGCTCAACCAAATGGGTCAGCTTCGCGATATCGTCAAGCCATGAAACCGAACCTGATGATTTACCGTTGACTCCGCGCGCCAGTGTGTTGCGAGGACGTAATGTAGAACCATTCGTTCCTACTCCGCCGCCGCGGCTCATAATCTCCATCACTTGCTTGCGGTGATCGGAAATCCCTTCGCGTGAATCCGGTACGAACGGCATGACGTAACAGTTAAAGAATGTAACATCCGTATCCGATCCCGCTCCGTACAGCACGCGTCCTGCCGGAATGAAGTTCAATGCCTTCAGCTGATCGTAAAACATCTCATACGACTGTTTTTTTCTGTCGTCCGTCTTCTCGACAGAAGCAAGTCCAGTCGCATTTCGTTTTGCGATCTGCTCATAGAACACCTCTAGCGGCTTTTCAAGCACATCGAGCGGACGGGTAACGATTCCTTTTTGCTGCTCGTCCATATCATCGATCGAAGAACGGTACTCTTCTTCAATCCAGATATCCGCCTTTCCATTTTCTGCATCAAGTTTCGTAATATAACCAAGTCCGCGCGCCGGAAATTTCGGATCTTCTCTTACCGTCAGAACAACGAAGTCCCCTTCTTTTAGCGTCTTCTTTTCCATATCTTTAAATGAATAACGGTCAATCATGACTAAACGGGAAACCCCGCTGTGTGTCAGTTTCATATCGTCTGTAATCGGGTGCACTTGAGGGAACTTCGCAATGTCCTCATTCAGCTGCTGCTTGTCGAGCAGCGGCTCGCCTCGTTTCGACATCGTAACCATATAACATCCTCCTTCTACCACATCAAACACAATATATAGTGTTTGTCTTACTGAATAATCTACTACATATTGAATGTTTTATCAATCGTCCGTTTTCGTCAAAAATCCTGAAAGACTGATGCAACAATATTTCACCAAAAAAAATAAAACCAAAGCACCAATTTTATTTTTTGAAATTCCAGTGATCATTCGCATACTTTTCATTCTCAATCTGGTGCACCAGAGCGAGCTGTTCATCAGTCAGTTCAAGCGGTTCCAATATGATATCAAGCGACTCTTCAAACCCTTTTGAAAAGGCTTGTTTGCATTCATCCATTGAAATATCGCGGTCAGTTAACCGGTCAATCGCAATCGCCCGGTCCGGCAAGGTTCTGCGGACACGTTCTTTTAATGCAGGAGATGAATACGTGAAGATAGATGTCAATTTATCGACATCCAGACTCATTAAAATCGCACCATGCTGCAAAATTACACCTTTTTGACGTGTTTGTGCACTGCCGGCGACCTTTTTGCCTTCGACGACCAGTTCATACCAGCTCGGAGCATCAAAACAGACACCGCTTTTCGGGCTTCGCAGCTGCTCGGTTACGTCCTTGTCAGGAATCGAAAACTCTGCCTGCAGTCCAAGGTTGCGGAACCCATGCAGCAGCCCCCCGGAAATTACACGGTACGCTTCGGTCACCGTCTCAGGCATATTCGGATATTTCTCACTGACAATGACACTGTATGTAAGCTCATGTTCATGAAGGACACCTCGGCCGCCTGTCGGTCTGCGGACGAATCCAAGTCCTAATTCTTTCACTTTCTCCATATCGATATCTTTTTCAATACGCTGAAAATACCCGATCGATAGCGTAGCGGGCTCCCATTCATAAAATCGCAGTACCGGACCGATTTCTCCTCGGCTATGTAAATCAAGAAGCGCTTCATCCAGCGCCATGTTGAAGGAAGGACTGCATTTTCCCGAGTCAACGTAATGCCAAACAGCTTTTGTCATATTCATTCTCCTTCGTCTGTCATACTGAACTAATAGTATAGGAAATCGTGAACGAAAAAAACAATAACGCTTTTCATTTTAGCATTACGATTGAACTGATGCCAGATAATCTTTATAATAGAGATATTGATGAAGGGGGAAGTTTTTTTGAGTTATTATATTTTAGGGGCAGCTGTGCTCGCGGTCATCTTGTATTTTGTCATTACTTACATACGTGTCGGAAAAGCATTGACTACTTTAACGCAAGAAGAATTTATAAAGGGTTACCGCAAAGCACAATTAATCGATGTGCGTGAGCCGAAAGATTTTGAAGCCGGACATATTTTGGGCGCCCGCAATATTCCATTCACACAGTTTACACAGCGTTATAAAGAAATTCGTCCTGACAAGCCCGTCTATCTTTATGATCAGAACACCAGCCGCACCGGACGTGCTGCATTGTTTTTGAAGAAAAAGGGCTGTACGGAAATTTATCAGCTCCGCGGCGGATTCAAGCAGTGGTCAGGTAAGATCAAAACAAAATAATTTACATAGATCCTCCTTTTAGGGGGATCTACTTATTTATAAGGAGTGTTACACAATGAAGCCATCGTTTTTAATTCCTCTCCATTCGTCACAATACGAAAAGCTTACGCATTATCAGTATTACGGTGTTGTCATTGAGGCGATACTCGAAACCCTGCAGGAACGGTCTCCGGCTGATTGGCAAATAATCCAAGTCGATGAATTCTCTTCATACACGGAAACCATGCTGCCAGAACTGATTCACCGCAAACAACTGCCGTACGAGTCACTTTGTCATATTTATCCCACTCTGCCAACAGAAAAAATCCAGCAAGATGAAACAGTGAATGCGTTTGCCCTGCGAAATGCAGAAACCATCGACAATCAGCTGATTTTCTTTCCGCAGCACCGAATTGCTGTGGCCAATATCAGTTACTATGTCGCAACAGGTTCCACCTGGTCTGAACATACTGTGTTCGCTCCGTCTGCTGCACATGTTAAAAAGTTCATTGAAGCATTAAATGAACTGCAGCGGGAAGCGATGAAAACGAATATTACGTATTTGGTGGACACTGAAGAAGGTATGGAGAAAAAGACATATGCAGCCGGGACACAAATCAATCGATCAGACGTCCTGCTCGATGAAAAATTGAAAAATGACCTATTTCGTTCAATTGATGAATTTTTCCGGGATGGCGGAGCATTTTTCAAAGAGTACGGCTTGCCGTATAAGCGCGGTATCCTGCTGTATGGCTCGCCCGGTAATGGCAAGACGACGCTCGTCCGTTCCATTACAGGCACAACTGATGCACCTGTTGTATACTGGCAAATCACAGAATTTACCGGCAGCCATTCGGTGCAAGAAGTATTTAACACGGTGGAACGCCTTGCCCCTGCCATTCTTGTTATCGAAGACATGGATTCCATGCCTGAACATATGAGAAGCACATTTCTCAATATCCTGGACGGCGTACATGTCCGTGACGGCTTATTTATCATTGGAACGACTAATTACCCCGAACGCATCGATCCGGCCCTGATCAATCGCGCAGGTCGTTTTGACAGCACATATGAAATCAAGTCCCCGACGGAAGAAGTACGGAAGCAATATATGGAAAAACTGGACCGCAAACAGATTCTGTCAGCTGAACAAATTACAGATATTGCCCGGGAAACAAAAGGGCTTTCCGTTTCACAGCTGAATGAGCTGTATATGTCAATTGCACTCACCTATCACTATGAAGCGGTGATTCAATACAAAGATCGTATCCGCCAGCTGCAAAAACAGCATAGACAAACCACAAGGAACGACTGGGAAACGGATTCGCCAATCGGTTATTAAAACACAGAAAAGAGGCCGCACCGTAAAAAGGCAGCCTCTTTTCCAATGTATTAAATGTATACACAGATTCATTGGACCATTCACTTATACTTGGTCAGAATGTCTTCCGGAATATGACAATAATCATCCGGACACTTGTCTAACCTGTTCTGATGCTCTTCTGCACTTCTCACATAATTTGTTAAAGGAAGTACTTCCACCATAATTTTGTCATAGTCATTTCTGCTGCGCAAAAAGACTTTCGCCTCTTGGAGATGTTCGGGCTTTTCACTATAAATCCCGGTTCTGTATTTTACTCCGACATCCTGTCCCTGTTTATTCAAACTGTACGGATCAATGATTTCAAATAAATACTCCATTAAATCTGTTATCGTCATGACGGATGGATCAAATTCCGTTTTTACGCACTCAGCGTATCCATCATACTCCCCTTCAAGTGTATGACCCGTTCCGTTCGCTCTTCCCGCTTCTGTAACTTGGACTCCGGGCAACGTTTTGATAAAAGCCTGTACTCCCCATAAACACCCTCCGGCAACATATACCTCTTCCATATCTCCTGTCCTCCCATCTGCAAAGCAAATTTATTTGTTCCAATCAGTTTGAAGCGCGGGCACAAAGATCAGCAATACACTATATTTCACAGATTGTTTATAGAAAACCGCATTGCCTGATTCCATCCTGTACTGCTGTCTGAGTGCGCAAAGGACAAGACACTGTAAATCACATTCTTTTCTTTGCCGCCCTGAAATCCAGATAAAGAGAAATGACTAACATCAATAATAACACTGTCATGAAGAAAGGCAGCAGCCATAAATGATCCGGAGCTGCATACAGCCCCAAAAACATCATACTCATCGCAATAATGGGTGCCGCGTAATAATAAGGTTTGGCATTATAAAACCAGCCATACGGGAAAAAGTGAGCGCCGGTTATGACAGCAAATATCATAATTGCATCGTACGGGCTTTTTATCATAGCCCAAAACAGAATCGGGAAGTAGATAATCTGCGCCAAGTTTAAAAATAGCCCCAAAACCCCTAACTCGTGATCATCAAATTTCCAATCAGCATTCAGTAATTTGGACAGAGCCAAAGACAGCGGAAACATCAAACCTGTCGAAAACATCATAAATATGTTTTTCTGGCTCATTTCAATCGGCTGCAAAAATATAACGGTAATGATTGACCAGATGACAACGGCAGACAATAAGAACGCGATCCCATTCTTTCCTCTTATCGAAATATCATTTCTGGCTTCAAACAAATTCAAAGAACACCACCACTTTCCCATATATTTCCCACAACACGAAAGACCAGAGTAATAAACTTCCGGGAGCTGCTCTTTTAACATGTAATAGAAACATTGTAATAGAGTATATCATGACAGTTACAATTTATTTACCATACTGCTGGATGAATCTGCTCTGCAGCCTCCTTGCAATTTATGTTCACTATATTTCTTTATTTTAGTTTACGGGTGTTTTTTCTATCCTATTAAAACGATTTCATGCAAATATAAACAAGTATTCAGCGCAGCTGCATTATAAATCAGTATCTATATCCAGGGTGCCAGCTTTTACCGCTTACATGATTTTGTTGCATGTCACATATAAATGGAACACTCAATAACTGACAGAGGTTGTGAAATAATGGATAACATTCAGACAGATAAAAATTTTGAATCAGCAGAAATTTATGCAGCTAAACTGGAGTTTTTGGGCAGTGTGCTGTCCATAGCAGGTGAATCTCTTCAAATAGCGGCCGCAATTACACTGCAGGAATTGGAAAATGAAAAGAAGAACAAACGAAAAGCGCAAAAACAATCCGAACGAACAATTCAATTCGAACTAATACAGAAACAAATTGATGACTTAACTAAAAGGGTGGAAAAGTTAGAGCGGAAATAGGTGTCAAGTCCATTTTACTGTGTAAAAGTGCAGGTGCATTCACCTTATTAGACGATCTTCATAATTATGCAGCTGCTCTTCACTTCTTGACTCCATCGTATTTTCCATTTCTCTGTTTGTGCTATTTTACAGAAACTCCACATACAGTATGGATGAGCTAATCCCATAATAAATGGAGAAAAAACGTTCGTAAAGTTTCATTGCAAACCTGTACTTGGAGTACATTCACTCGTTTGGGATGAGGAACAGAAAATCGCTGGGAAGGATGCAGACTTTCAGCGCAGGGATTTGTGGGAATGAATCGAAAATGGCTATTTTGCTAAATATGAATTTGGCTTACAGTTGATTGCGGAAGAAGATGAGTTCATGATTGACTTTGATATTTTTGACGCGCCAAAACTATGGCCCGAAGAGATTGTCTCTTTGAAAATCATCGATAAAAAGAGCGCCACTCTGCGGGAGAGTGGTGCTCTTTTTCTTATCTACGCATAAAGTTTATTGTATAGCACCGCTTGCTTCAGGAATATTGTCTACATCCAAAGCATTCAGTTTGCAGAAGTATTCCAGAAAATCTTCTGCTTCCTTGACCTCATCTTCATCCGTTCGTAATGCTATGATATCTTTTAGCATCTGAGCAGTCCATACATTGTCAAAGTAACGGAATTTGCCTGAATTCCATGAAGTTCGATGAGGGTAGTTTTTATTTACGTAATACTTCCAGAAGAGCATTTTCTCAGCTTCCTGTTCTGTTAGCTGAATTCTGAAATCTTCATGATATGGCACTAGCCCATCATCGCCTATCGTGCCGGTAAATATGTCATTTACCATGAAGAGACCGACGATCCGTCTTTCTGTTTCCTCTTGATCTGAATTTCGCACAGTCAGAACACCTGCACTGTTCGGACGCAAACGGGTTACCGGGTTTGGCCGTCCTTTATTTTTTCCGCTTTGAATACTGCCGGTCGATATTTGCCAGTCGTTAAACAGGTTAGATTGCTCCTCTTCATCCAGCCAAAAAACAATTTGTGAGCTTACATGAATTTTGTTGTTCTTAAGTATATCTCTTCGCTGCTGTTCAAGTAACCGGATCTTTTTTTCTTCTTTGCGCTTCTTTTCAAGCACCGCTTCTTCCGCTCTCTTTTTTAAGAAAACTTCCTCTAAAGATTTAGCGATCGTTTGATCATTTAGTGTAATGAAATTGTCGAAAGCATCAGGATAAACGAACTTTTTAAGAACGTTATTAAAATCTACGACAATCACCGAGTCCTCGTGTTCGACAATACTTCCTTCACCAAACACGTTGTGTGTTATTCCTTCATTAATTAAATTCATCAGACATCTCCCTTTACATAAATTCGTTAACTGCTCTGAAAATGAAAAAACGCACTCCATTCCTTGCTGGAATAAGTTGCGCGGAACTGCTGATTGCACCCTTAATTATTATTGTATATTGATTATACCATATAATCTGAAATTTTTCAAATTTATGATTGACATTGAGCATTTGTTTATCGTACAATATAGGATTTTCGATTTCTATATGTGTGTATGACACTCGTGATTTATTGAGATAATCAAGCCATTTCTGGAAATCAAAATCTATTAGGCTAAAATTTCATCAGACACTGTATGGGAGCTTAACTGGCAGATGAAATATTTTCAACCAGCCTTATCCTTCACCGGAATTTCGTTCATATGAAAGTTTTCATTTTCCAGCGTAATGAAGCAGTAAAAAAATCGACGCTGCCGTCAGCGCCGATTTGAGTCTTTATACATTACTCCTTACTGCTTACAGTAAATAATGAAATCATCTTACTATCCAACTGTCTTTGCCTTCAGCGAGATCAGCAGATTGGATGACTATATGTGCTTACTCGTCCGCAGCCTCCAATGTTACTGCGACAATCTCAGGACGATTGAATACTCTCAACGGTATAATGCTGTTGCCGAGTCCCCTTCCAACCATCATCACTGTATGATTCAGCACATATTCACCGGCAGTATAAACGGGCAGCACTCCTTGATTTGGCGCAATCAGACCGCCGACAAAAGGAAGTCTGATTTGTCCCCCATGTGCATGACCGGAAAATACTAGATCAAAATCAGACTCCGCGTAAAGCGGCAGCAGCTCGGGACGATGTGCTAACAAAATTGTAAAAGTATCTGTTGTCATTTCTTCTGCCAGTGTTTTTATATCTTCCATGGCTATTTCCCGTTCCGATACACCATTGACACCGTGCGCCGGGTCATCAATACCCGCAATATGGATGTTATCATCCCCCATTGCCAGCGCAGACTGCTCATTACGTAAAACATGCACGCCAATAGTATTCAATGAACGTTCCAATGAATTGAATGTCCCAGACCACCATTCGTGATTTCCTGTCACATAGTATACAGGAGCAACTTTCGTCAGCTCTTTCATTAACAGCAGCCCTGCTTCATCCCCCGTCCTGTTGGAATCGATGAGATCACCGGTATAAACTATGATGTCCGGATCAAACATTGTGACTTTCCGGACTATTCTTTGCTGATTCTTCCCAAAGCTTTTATTGTGAAGATCGGTCAAATGGATAATCTTGAACTGATCAAAACTGGCAGGCAGGTTTGCAGAACGGATCTCTGTCTTGCTCATGGTAAGTGAATTATTTTGAAACCAGAAAAAATAGCTGATTGTTATAATCCCAAGCACACTATAGAGAAGTCTTTTCTTCATTTCCATATCAATTCCTATCCGGAAGCTGTAATAGATTGTTTCTGTAAACCCTTATACATAAAATCCTTTGTTTGCTTTTGGCAAACGTTTATTGGAAGCGGTTCTTCAAAGATTCGACGGACAGGTTAATTGCAGTTAAACGGCGCTCATTTAATGTTTTTTGAGAACTGCCATCCTTTGCCTTAACTAGTTGTTTTTCAATAGACGGAACAATGCCCTGCAAAGTTTTTATAGAAGTTAACATGATTTCATCGTCACAAATAAACTCCTCCGCGTTCCAATCGCACCTAAGGCTTTCTAACCCGGTTTTCACAGCGTCCCTTCTCATTTTTACAAGAGCCGTATTTGATCCCTTTTCTGTCATGCTTTCATACGCAGTTGAAAGCTTATGCAAAGTCGACTCTAACGATCTGATGTACAAATCTTGGAATTCTTGGCTTATCACCTTCTTATGCCACCTTTCTTCTTTATGCTGATTAATAATTTTTCAAATCCTTCAGCTGCTATTAGCATATTTATTCAATTTGATAGTGCATAGAATTCCGGGTAGTAAACTATATAAAATTTAGAGATTTCATGAGGTAAAAGAATGTTTGTCTAACACATCACTAGGTGTTCATACAAACAGGTCTTTCGCATTTGAATATGATAGGTTCTATTGAAAATTATAATAGGAGTGATTCCTTGTGGGTGAAAAACGGAAATCAAAAAAAGGAAATAAGTGCAAATGCTGTTGTAAATGCTGCCGTGAATGTCATAAACCTCAACCTCCAGAAATAGATGATGATCCTATTTCTTTACCAATAACACCAGAACAAGGTCCGACTGATACAGCTGGCCAACTTTTTTCATTTGTTGCTGTTCAAGCTTATTATTTACCTGGTGCCGAAACAACCAGAAACGGGAACGATCGTTTTGGAGAAGATATGACGAATGTGTCTCAGATTTGGGGGTTTCCTATCATAGCAATTCCTGGCGGGCCTGTACAACTTACAGATACAGATCTAGGCGCCGATTTTTCACTGCCATCAAACTTGGGTAATTTGAACTCCGACAATCCCAGCTTCAGAAGATTACAGCAAATCCATGCAGATAGATTTCCAAACACCACAAAAATAATTGCAGTATGGTATGCACCGTTTTCAGAACAAACATCAGGAATAGCTGGTAGAGCTTTTAGTAATATAGATTTAACTAATCAAAATACAGCTTCCCGATTATTTAATCATATTGTAATCTGTAATTTCCCAAATGACTCATTTAATACTTCGCTCTTAAAACATGAACTCGGACATATCTTCTTTGGTACAGCAACTATAGAAACGCCCGGATCAGATAGACTTATTCCCGTGAATAATAATTGTGATCCTTCCTCCCCAAACTGTTCTAATACTCATAGTGCTCAGGCGGGGAATCTAATGGAACCAACACCAGGCAATAAAACCTCTTTAACTCTTGAGCAACGTCAAAAAGCAGGTTCTACTTTTTTAACTCTATAAGAGATGTCTCTTGCAGATTGTTGGATTTTACTGAGTTGCTTTGAACTTCTCATTAAATCAGTTCCAAAAGAATATTAATATTCCTTATCTCTGCGGCTCGCTGAGTCTTAGGGTCCGTCCCAATTTAATCATGCGAGAATTACCAAAGGATATAACATAAATTACGATAAAAAAAAGACCCTAGATGCAGGGTCTTTTTTAAAGCCGTTATTAAGCTTTTTGAACGTTTGCAGCTTGTAGGCCGCGCTGTCCTTCTTCAATTTCAAATGTTACGCTTTGACCTTCGTCTAAAGATTTGAAACCTTCACTTTGAATAGCTGAGAAGTGTACGAATACGTCCTCTCCTGCTTCACGTTCGATAAATCCAAAACCTTTTTCTGCGTTGAACCACTTAACTGTACCTTGTTCCATTATTATTGCCTCCTAGTACGGATATCCGTACAATATGTTACTATTTTTGCTCAAATACCTTAGACGAAAAACAAAACCTCTTCTTTAGCTGAACAGAACAAAAATAACTCTTCCTTAGTATAACAGACCTGTGATGAAATAGATAGTGGATTAATTGACTAATACTGTGGATGCAGCTATTTAATTCCGTCATTACTTAAAAACTCATTATCATACAGCGTTTATCCGTACTTGCCGCACTGAAAAAAGCACAAAAATTTTTTATTAAATCACTCATTAGATGGAATTAGTTCATTTATTGCTATAATCAGGATGAATACTGCGGCAGTGTTCATTTCCTGTGGTCTTTTATGGATAGACAGTTCAGCCCCGCAGCCGCCGCAGTGATGATAATTTCCTGATAGTATTCTTACCTAGGATTTGAGAAATCTGCTGGAGCATCGTTATCTCCTTCTTATATGTTGTGTAAAATCTCATAAATACCATATCCTAGAAATACATTACCCACCTTTCATAAATATAAGCATGCAGTCTGTAATCCCGTATTTCAGCAGCCTTAAACCCCTTCAGCAAGGTCGTTTAGTAATACTGTGCTTACATATTTTTCATAACGAATGAATCCAATCAGAAATATCATGTATTACTTGCTGATCGATATGCTGCGCCACTTTATACTCTTTTTTCGCTTTTCGTATGTCCCCATACACAGATGGCATAAACGCATGGTTCAAATTGGGATACAGTTTATACGTAACAGTTGGTTTGTCACCCAATATTTTTTTATAACCAGTAAAGTCTTTTTCCACTGATACGTGAAAATCCTTTTCCCCTTGCATGATAAATATGGGCTTATGTAATGCAAGAAGATAGTCAGCAGATGGATGGTCACCCATTTCTTTTAAATAGTAGGCCTTCACATGCTTTCCTAAAACCGGAGTTGATTTTGCTTCTTCATCACTCAAATCAGAGATGTTCTCCAGCTTTGACGACAATGCCGCTATTTGTTTTTTTGCAATTGCTTTCAAAAATTTATTCAAAGAATTTAAAACATCATTATTTTGATCCATTAAAATTTCTTCCAACCGGCGGGGAGTCCCGGCCATTATAATGATGCCGGCGAAATTTCCGCCTTCTGCATCGATTCGCGGCGCCAGCATTCCTCCTAAACTGTGACCGATAATAAATATTTTGTCTGAATCAATACGTGAATCCTTTCGCAGCAAATCAGCGGCAAGAATTGCATCTTCTATCGTTTCTTCTTTTACTGACAGTGAACGATTTTTTCTCATTTCTTTGCCATATACGTATGTCCTTTTATCATAACGCAGCACTGCAATCCCTTTTTCAGACAACCCTTCTGCCAGGTCTTTAAAAGGATGTACTTTACCAATTTTTTCATCCATATTGCTTGGACCGGAACCATGAACCAATACAACTGCAGGCACCAATTCATTTGCTCCATCCGGAATCGTTAATATACCATTTAGCGGGTATTTTGTTTCAGCACCTACCACTATTCTTTCGTCAGCCATTATATCTCCTCCTTAAAATTAGACTCTATGTGTCTGACGGGGACCTATTAAAAAACGCTTATATACCAACCGATCTCGTTAGCTCTATACATAGCAGGATAGTACAGACAGCATCCAGCATAGGCAGCTTCTCTCTTTCGGCATATTATCCATAGAAAGATACCCTCAGCCGCCACCCCAGCCCCTATTAGAAAAAATATACCGATTCGCCAGGACTCATCCGTAACCACCCCATTCAAAGCCTTTTATAATTCGGCGGCATGCTTTATCTGGTGAGTTCCTTACTAAAATGAGTAAGGGATAGATTTTCTGCAACTGTTTTTTCCCCTGTTTTAGAAAAACCATTTTTTATATAGAAATTCACGGCTGGTGTATTTTTAGTCCCTGTGGATACCAGAATCGATGTAATTTCTTTCTCATTGCACTCTGCAAAGTCCAGCAGTTTTTGGGCAATTCCCTTCCTGAAATGTGCCGGATGTACGATTAAACGCTGTATTTCCATTACTTCCCCGTCCGTTTGTATGGATATCACTCCGCATAATTCACCATTTGTATAATAGCCATAGAAAGTCTCCCCGCTTTGCTGCAGAGAATGAGCGGTGTCTTGCAAAGGCGGCAGATCAAAGCAGCCAATTAATTCCGCCTCCGCCAGGTAAGAAGGGAGCTGAACAGCTAATACGTCTTCCGCACAATTATTAGCGTTTATATCCAATTTATGAATCACAGCTTTACCTCCAGTTTGAATGATGCAAGAACATTAAAAGGCTGCAGTCGTATTTCAATTAGCAGTTTGTCCAGTTCAAAATAGCAATGCAGAAAGAAGTAATGCCAGCAAAGCAGTTTCTCCGCAGCACTCCCCCGCTTCTAGTTTAACTAAAATTGCATGCAGATTCAGGAATCAAACATCGGATCATGTTTCAGATAAATATGATGAACGACTGATTTAAATATACCACGAATAACCAATAACCCTTTACTGAAATTCAAATTTTCTGCCGATTATTTTAAGCAAGTAAACAAAAAAAGCACCGCTGTAAAATTCAGCGGTGCTGCTTACTTTCCTATTCCTGTCAGCGTACAGTTTCTGCTACTGCTGCAGCTTCTTTTGTGTAACGCAATACCGGTTTACGCGCTGCCTGCGTTTCATCCAGACGGCCGATCACTGTTGTATGCGGTGCTTCCTGAACGATTTCCGGATTTTCTTCTACTTCTTTCGCAATCTGGATCATTGCTTCTATGAAGTTATCCAATGTTTCTTTTGATTCCGTTTCTGTCGGTTCGATCATCATTCCCTCTTCAACATTTAACGGGAAGTAAATCGTTGGCGGATGATAGCCGAAATCCAGAAGTCGCTTCGCCATATCCAGCGTACGCACGCCCAGTTTCTTCTGGCGGCGGCCCGATAAGACAAATTCGTGTTTACAGTGCTGTGTATACGGAAGGTCGAAATAAGGCTCCAGACGACGCATCATATAGTTGGCATTTAACACTGCGTATTCTGTTACTGCTTTCAAACCATCCGGCCCCATGGAACGAATATACGTGTAAGCACGCAGATAAATACCGAAGTTGCCGTAGTATGGTTTGACGCGCCCGATAGACTGCGGTACGTCGTAATTCAATACGAAACGATCGTCCACTTTTTCGATGACCGGCTTCGGCATAAATGCGGCCAATTCATTTGTTACACCCACTGGACCTGAACCTGGACCGCCGCCGCCGTGAGGGCCGGTAAACGTCTTGTGCAAGTTCAAGTGCACAGCGTCAAAGCCCATGTCGCCAGGCCGTGCTTTAGACATAACCGCATTCAGGTTGGCGCCGTCATAATACAGCTTTCCGCCAACGCCGTGAACAACAGCGGCCATTTCCAGAATCTCTTCCTCAAAAAGCCCAAGTGTGTTCGGGTTCGTTAACATCAATGCTGCTGTATCAGGTCCGACTTTTGATTTTAAGTCTTCGAGGTCTACTAAACCATGCTCATTCGATTTTACCGTCACGGTATCAAATCCAGCTACTGTGGCAGATGCAGGGTTTGTACCGTGTGCTGAGTCAGGAACCAATACTTTAGTGCGCCCTGTATCACCGTTTGCTTCATGGAATGCACGGATCATCATTAATGCTGTCCACTCACCATGCGCACCTGCTGCGGGCTGCAATGTAACTTGCGGCATGCCTGTAATTTCAGCTAAATGTTCCTGCAAATCATATGCCACTTCAAGCGCACCCTGTACAGTCGATTCATCCTGCAGCGGGTGAACGCGTGCGAATCCAGGGAAGCGTGCAACCGCTTCATTGATTTTCGGATTGTATTTCATCGTACAAGAGCCGAGTGGATAAAATCCTGTGTCGACGCCATGGTTACGATTGGACAATGCTGTATAGTGGCGCATAATATCCAATTCGGATACTTCCGGCAGCTCGGCATCTTCTGTTCGAATCAGCCCCTGCGGCAAAATGGACGCAACGTCTACTTCCGGCACATCTAATTCAGGCAAACTGTAGCCGATACGTCCAGGCTTGGATAATTCAAAAATGAGTGATTGATTTTCGTTATGCATGGATAGCCTCCAATTCTTGCACGTATGCATCGATTTCTTCTTTCGTACGTTGTTCTGTAACGGCAATCAGCGCGTGATTAGCCAGATTTTCATCGACAAGACTTAGATCATACCCGCCGATAATGCCGCGTTCCAGCAAACGCTTATTTACCTCTTTGACAGGTTCTTTGCAATCTACTACGAGTTCATTGAAATGAGCAGAACCGAACTTCACGTCAAATCCGGCTTTTTCAAATGCCTGTTTTGCATATGCTGTCTTCGCAAGGTTCTGATACGCGATTTCTTTAATTCCTTCTTTTCCGAGAGCTGTCATCGCAACAGATGCCGCAAGAGCATTCAATGCCTGATTGGAACAAATATTGGATGTCGCTTTATCACGGCGAATATGCTGCTCGCGCGCCTGCAATGTCAATACGTAGCCTCTGCGGCCCTGATCGTCATTCGTTTCCCCGACCAAACGGCCCGGAACTTTACGCATCAACTTTTTCGATACTGCGAAATAACCACAATGCGGTCCGCCGAATGATTCTGCAATGCCAAGCGGCTGTGCATCTCCAACTGTAATATCCGCACCAAGTGCTCCTGGCGGCGTCAGTATTCCTAATGCAAGCGGATTTGCCGATACGATAGACAGCGCACCGTTTTCATGGGCAATATCACTGATCGCCTGAAGATCTTCCACTTGTCCAAAGAAGTTTGGATATTGAACAAGCACGCCTGCTGTCCCGTCATCAATTAACTCTTTTAATTGATCGATATCTGTGACGCCGTCTTTATGAGGAATTGTCACAACTTCGATAGACTGACCGTCAGCATAAGACTTCACAACTGCCTGTGACTCAGAATGAACTGCAGCTGATACAAGCAATTTCTTACGGCGTGTATGTCCGGCAGCAAGTGTACCTGCTTCTGCAAGTGATGTCCCGCCGTCATACATAGAAGAGTTCGCAAGTTCCATTCCTGTCAGTTCGCAAATCATTGTCTGGAATTCAAAAATCGCCTGCAATTCACCCTGTGAAATTTCCGGCTGGTACGGAGTGTACGCTGTGTAAAATTCGGAACGCGAGATTACATGATCTACGATAACCGGACGATAGTGGTCATATACACCTGCCCCCAAGAAAGAAGCATAATCTTGCGCGTTGACATTTTTCGCAGCCAAACGGGCAAGTTCTTTCAATAAAGAGGTTTCCGATTTCGCCGGCTTGATGTTATATTCACCCGTGAAACGTACTTTTTCAGGAATATCGGAAAATAGTTCATCGATGGACGACACACCAATTGTGTCGAGCATGTCTTTCTTGTCTTGCTCCGTCATAGGAAGATAACGATGCTTCATAATTGTTTTACCCCTTTTCACTTATGATCTTTTATAGAAAGGTGTTGCAATAACTTTTGCTTTCAGACGTTTTGAGCGGATTTCCACTTCAACCTCTGTACCAGGCTCTGTAAAATCAGCAGACAATAGCGCAAAGCCGATGTTCTTCTTTAATGTAGGAGACTGTGTGCCAGTTGTGACTTCGCCAATTTCGCGGTCGCCCGAAAATACTTTATATCCGGTACGCGGAATCCCTTTATCAATCATTTCGAGCCCGACCAGCTTACGCTCCACACCTTGTTCTTTTTGCTTGATTAATACATCTTTACCAATGAAATCTTCTTCTTTATTCACTTTCACGACAAAACCAAGACCTGCCTCGAGTGGAGAAATATCTTCTCTCAGCTCTTGACCGTATAATGGCAAGCCGGCTTCAAAACGCAATGTATCCCGTGCACCGAGACCGGCCGGCACTGCACCGTCCGCTTCACCCGCCTGCAAAATCTTTGACCACAAATTCTGGATCGCGGCAGGGGCACCGTAGATTTCAAATCCATCTTCACCCGTATAGCCTGTACGTGAAACGAGCACATCTTCCCCGCCTACCTGAACATGATCTTTGAAGCGGAAGAACTTAATTTCTTCCAGTGGCTCATCTGTTAATTTTTGCAATACTTGCTCTGCCAAAGGTCCTTGCAATGCAAGTAACGCATAATTGGAAGACTGATTGTCGATGACAACATTTTCCGACTTCTGCTTTTCCATCCAAGCCACGTCTTTTTCGATATTAGATGCATTTACCACGAGTAAATAGCGCTCATCCTCTAATTTGTAAATTAAGAAGTCATCGATCGTGCCACCCTGCTCATTACACATGACCGTATACTGCGCCTGGCCGATTTTCAGTTTTGAAACATCATTTGTTACGAGCTTCTGCAAATAATCCAGCGCACCGCTGCCGCTGACAAATACTTCCCCCATATGAGAAACGTCAAAGAGGCCTGCTTTCGTACGAACGGCTTCGTGTTCTGCTTTAATACTTGAAAACTGCACAGGCAATTCCCAGCCGCCAAAATCGATCGTCTTGCCTCCATACTTTTTATAACTTTCAAATAATGGTGTCCGTAATAATTGATTCGTCAAACTGTTTCCTCCTTTTTGTTCTGATCAAAAATTGATCAGCGTATAGGTCATCAAAAAAAGGACAGGGGTCTCCTAATAAAAGAGAACCCCTGTCCTTTTGCCTGAAAGCTTTACAGTTTCCATACTTTCTTCGGCCGCTGATTGCTCAGCACTCTCCAGAGATGCGTCATGTATGCGTTTTGTTACCTGAGAGATTCATAACATTTGTTACTTGCTCCTTCGGCGGCGCCTAATGCGCGCTCTCCCCATACAATCATTCGCATTATTAAATTACTTTTTTCTTCACTGATATCTTAACATTTAATTTTAGTAAGCGCAATCTATTTATTAAGAACGCTAAAAAACGAATGATTTATGAGAAATAAATATAATCATTCGTTTTTACGCTCAGTTATTTGTATCTTTCGATTTGAAAGATAATATATTCTGCAATATCCGTCAATGATTTGCCAGTAGTTTCTACCGTGAAATGTGATGCCTGCAAATACTTCGGCTTACGTTTCTTGTAAAGTGTTTCAAGCTGCTGCCGCGAGGATTGCTGTACGATCGGGCGGTTAACATCAGTCGATATTCTTCGCCAAATATCACGGAATGAAGCATTAAGGAAAAAGACGATGCCGGTTTCTCTCATCAGACGAATATTTTCTTCTTTTACCGCGACGCCGCCGCCAGTCGCCACGATACAATACTCTTCCGGAAACTTCTCCAAAAACTCTGTTTCGAGTTGCCGAAAATATAATTCCCCATACTGTTCAAAGATTTCAGGAATCGTCATATTCATTTGTTCTGTAATTTCATGGTCCATATCATAGAACGGGATATCCGTCAGCGTATGCAGCCGCTTGCCGATTGCGCTTTTCCCGCATCCCATGAACCCCACCAAGTAGATTCTTTTCATTTTCATCCATCCCGTTTCATTAATTTAACTGCTTCCTGCTCATAATAGTTTTCGAGCCAGTCGTATATCTTGTAGATACTATCATGCCATGAAACGAGGGAGAAAAGAAAGAGACTTACCAAAAATAATAATACAATGGCGAAAAGAAATGAACCTCCCCTCTCATTCCGAATTTTTCCCAATCGCAAATGTCCTTTCTTTACGGACACCATTCAACATGACAACAACGATATGCAGCTGATCATCTAAAACGGTAAAGTTGCAGTTTTTTACATTCATCAGCAGCGGTACATGCCCTGCACCGTCGACCAGTTTGCGCAGCATCTTGTCATAATGTTGTATGGTAATCCTTCCTCTTTCCGTGCGGAATGCAAAACTTGTTTTTGTCGGCTCAGTTATCGACTCCACTTCTTTTAATAATTCTTGAAGTTCCAAAGAAAATAATTCCCATTCACCAAGCAGTTCTTCCTGATATACTTTTTCCACCGGTGCCTGCCAGTAGAAAAACAGTACAGTCATCTGAATAATGACAGAGAAAATAAGTAAGTGAATAATACTTTCCACAAGCGAAAACCCTTTGTCATTCAGCCCCTTCATAATTTCACACATTTACTGGCCGCGGCATGAAGCACTTCGTAAGCTACACAGATCTGGCCTGGATCCACAGACCAGTCATAATGGATCTCTTCATACGTTCTGCGGCCGGATGTTCGCCCGCTTGTTTTGAAGTGAATAGCGGCCTGATAACTTGTCTCTGCCGCAATCATAGCCTGTTTTTTTGCGGAGATGGAAGACGTCATAGTTGAAGCCATCGGTAACAGCGAACCGTAAATTATTATAACGATCAGTAAAGCCAGCATTGCTTCAGGCCAGGATTGCCCTTTTTCATCCACTGACGATCATCCTCCCTCTTTCCAGCTGAAACGTTATGGACATTTTCCCTCTGCTTTTTGTGTAAAAGATCATTTTACCCGTCTTCTGCAAGTAACCTGTTCCGGCGAAATCCAATTGCCGAAACGCTATAGAAGAACCCAGATACATGCCTGGCGGGAAATCACCTTCTAAAATAACTTCCGATTCACCTGTAAATACTTTGTATGTTGTACCGCCGTTTTCAAATTTCAGAGTTACTCTTTCCCGATGCGTAATCGCATATAATTGTGCCTTATGAACAGTTGTCATAAACTGCTCTAACGCATCATCTTCACTGATTTTTTGCAGACGTTTTTCACTGAAAGGTAAAATAACCGCCGCCAAAATCATGACAATGGAAAGAACCAATAATAGCTCAAGGAACGTGAACCCCAGCTGGTTCCTGATTATACGATTATCCTCCTCCATTTGAAGCTGAAACTTTTCCTTCCGCGTCAATTGCGATTGCACTGCCATTAGGACACGCAGGACTTTCCGGCAGATAACCGCCTTCCGTCAATTTAGTAATTGTCGGTATTTCTTTCTTATCCATTTTATATGCCTGAACCTGTCCTTCGACCATTTTCACGTAGGCGTCACAACCTTTGTCGTCTATTGATTTCGAGTGTTTCGTTACATTCGGAATGGCTATTAAAATCAACACGGTGATGATCAGCAGCACGATCATCATTTAAAACTACTTTTACTGTAGTTTTCAGTACACACAAAAGCTTGATTTAAAGAGGTATAAATCACTTCCTTTGTCTATTTTCTTTGCTACGTTTGTCTGTCCTTGTATATTTCCGTGGTTTTTATGTGAGTTGACCACTTAAAAAGACCACATTCCGTAG
This sequence comes from Sporosarcina sp. P37, assembly GCF_002109365.1. Taxonomy (NCBI): domain Bacteria; kingdom Bacillati; phylum Bacillota; class Bacilli; order Caryophanales; family Caryophanaceae; genus Sporosarcina; species Sporosarcina sp. P37. Next base: position 81,933 of record NZ_CP015349.1, on the reverse strand, counting down.
TATTAAAATGTGGTCCCCCGAAAAAAGACCACATCTGATTAAGAACCTTCTATATAATGTACCGTTTTTCTAATGCGTCCAAAAATTAAAACAGCCACCTTCTCAATAGAGTCGGCGGCTGTTTTCACATCATTTTTTATTCTTCAGTTTTTCTAATAAATTGTTCACTTTTTCACGAGTGATATGTGTTTCATCAATCAACAGTTCAATTCTGTATTGCTGTTCTTCTGAGCTGATAGAGACTATATCGCCCTCATGAAAGATTTCATCTACTTGATCAACCTGTATCAGGAGTTGATTCTCCTCTTCAGGATATTCTAAAAATACGTATTTTCCTTCTTCAATTCTGTCCAGTGTATACTTTTTGCTCATCGCTCACACGCCCATCCATCTTTATCTCGGTCCATCTCGGACTGATATGCAGGGTGCCCCTTAGATACACCGTTAGGATAAACTTTGCGCAACTCTGTGCAGTTCTTGAAATTAGTCTGAGTCACAGGCTTTGTAACCGGTTTAGGAGGGACTGGCTTTGGTTTGACTGGTGTCGGTTTTGCTACCGGTTTAGATGGTTTAGGCTTCGCAACAGGAGTGGATCCCTTGCCGCAACTATTTGCTACCGAGTGCTTTACACCATTAGTCGTCACCGTGATATTGCAGTGAATAGGTGTTTTGTAAGTCTTCGCTCCAACATTTTTCAAACGCGCTTCGATAGCGGCATGTGGGTGTCCGTAGCTATTCTTTTTGCCATAGCTTAGTATTGCTACACTTGGCTTGACATTGCTGATAAATGCAGCTGAACTACTCGTTTTGGATCCGTGATGACCATTTTTAAGAACTGTAGCTTTGACATCATATTTCGATCTAATATAATCCTCTGTAACAGTATCAGCGTCACCCATAAGCAAGAACGACACTTTATTATAAGTAATTTTCAAAACGATTGATGCAGCATTGCTGTCTTTTCCTTTTTCATCTGCAAATAGTACACGTGTAATTAATTGTGGATCAAGTGCCAACTTGTCCAATTCCTTTGCAACTGTAAACTTAATATTCTTTTTGTCGATTAGCGTCAACAGATTATAGTATGTTTGTGATGTATGTACATATCCAGAGTCAACAAAGTTGGTTACCGGGAACGCATTTAGTACAGCTTCCAGTCCACCGATGTGATCTGCGTCTGGATGTGTCGCTACTACGTAATCCAAACGTTTAACGCCTTTTTCTTTCAAAAACGAAACGACTTTACTTCCAGCAGCCTTAGGACCACCATCTACTAACATGTTTTTACCGTTCGGAGATTGGATTAATACTGCATCTCCCTGACCCACATCAATAAAGTGGACCTTTAATTCTTTTGCGGCCGCATCTGTAGAGATGGGCAGTAGACTGATGGCTAGCACCATAGTCATGAAAATCATTGTTAATTTCTTCATTTCAACACTCCTTTTGACATACTGATATAATCATAGTGCGTCAAAAGTATAATGTCTAGATGATTTTTCCAATTCAGACAAATAAAAAAGCGGCTCTGTCCGGTCATGGATATAGTCGCTTATTTTTTCTTTATTTTAGCTTTTGAAAAGTAAATATTCATTAACTCTTCAGTATGATTTCGCAACCGCACATTTGCGTAATTTCTTCTGTCTTCATAGCCGTTATGTATAAAGATGTATTCTGTGAATATACCCTCTCTTTTACCTTGCGCAAGTTTCATCTGATTTCGCCGTAAGTAATCGTGCGTCTGTTTTAAGTCTGATTGAACTGCCGACATAGTGTCGTCAATAAAATCAATATAAGGTCCAGTAAACTTTAAAGGAAGTTTTTCGATCCGCTGGCGATCACTTGATAAAATCGTCATAATCATTGGTAAGTAAATCATGTTTTCGAAATGTGGAATAGATTCAGTTGGAACCATTGCCAATTAAATCACCACTCTTTCCAATGTTCTCGGCACAAGTGTTCCCACCCTTGAATTAATTATAAGGAATGTACGTTCGTTTGTAAAGAAAATAAAAAAGCAACTCCGTCCGCAAAGATAGAGTCACTTTAACTTGGCATTGTTCATTTCCTAAACTAAGTTACACTTTTGATGTGTTGGTGAATAATAAATCGTTAAAAAAGTCATCTATTTCATTGTCTTTCTTAGAAAACACTTCATGTTCTTCTTTAAGTAACCCTCTCATTATTTCATCCAAACCAATCGAAAGTTCAACTAAACTATCTTCACTACCTTTTAAGCTAGAGCCATGTACTATAGTTGAACGATGACCATACGCTTTTTTTACAGCCTTGAATAACTCCTTTTTCTCTTCTCCGGTTGTACCTAACAAAACAGCAACACGCTCTGCAATTTTATGACTTACCTCTAAAGTTCCTGTAGTGAATAGACATTCAAGCGCAGTACAATAAGATAAAATTTTCATTGGTATAGTTGAATTCAGCCTAGCATTCATAGTAAAATATGTTGCTCTTTCCATGCGAGTAGAGCCACTATTTTTATAAAAATGTTCAGAGCTAGCTTTTTTTAAGTCTTCATAATCCGAACCGTCTTCTGGCCAAGGACTATATTTTTTTATAGCGCTTGATATTTCTTTATCTATAAATATTGAGGGCTCATATGAACCATCAGCTTTAGTAAATATGCCAGATAACGACGCTTTATAAACAAGACCATTCGTAAAATGATCTGTAGAAACAAGTAAATAACCGTCTCTGATATATACATTACTATCTTTTACTTCCCATAACAAAGATGCGAAATGTTGAGCGCTTCTCAAATGATAAAATGCCAGTCTTGCACCTTCCCTATCTCTGTCCTCGTTTTCACCTATCCATGAAGAAAATCCTTCGAATTCACCATCTATATATAAATAAGTTTTTCCTTTAAATTCATTAATCGCATAAGAACCTATTACATTCATAGCTAAAGTATCATGCAACGTTTCCTCCAGAATTCTTGAGCCATTTGTGATTCTTGCTCTAGGAGATAATTGAGTACCTCTATTTTTCGAACTATCTAATTCCAAATTATGTAGTATGGTCATGAATCTATATTTCATGGTTATCTCCTTCCTAAAAGTTATTTGGACGAATGCTAATGCACCTTCCTCTCCTACATCTACTTTCGACAAATTTTTACCTTTCCCTCTAATAATATCAAAAAGCCCTCTCCGTCCGCGATGGATAGGGAGGGCTTTAACTGCCATATGGCCATAACAAAAACCGTTACAAATTAACGTTTGTCATTTGGTCATATGCGTCTTATTTGTTTCTATTTGGATTATGTTCACGAACGGCACCGAGTAATCCAAGCACCGCCTTATCTTCTGGTGTAGCTTTTTTGTCAGTTTTCCACTTCTCTGAAAATCCCTGATCCACCGCAAGATTCACCGCAATCTCCTGATGCGCTTTACTTTCCAAAAATGCTAGAAACTCTTTTTCTAATGTCGGACTTGTCAATTCAATCCACACACGATTACCTCCTTCTTTTTTAGGCTCCTCTTTTTCAGATGGTGCACCTGCAACATTAGTCACCAAATTAACTCGTGTATTACTGCTTGTAGGGATTGTTACCGTACCCTCCAATTGATAACCTTTAGGCATGGTCCAGCCTGGCTTAATCTCGAAGTGTGGACGGTCAATATTTTTAGCCGCCCAATCGCCGCCCCAATTAATGCCTAACTTGCGTGCAATAGCTCCGCATTTGTTTAGTGTAGCGATATCATACAAGTCTTTCGGCGGCGCTACTGCGATATCCCACGCCCTCCTGCTAGCATGGTTGCTGTTTAACGTCCACGTTACTTTGATGCCTGGACGGGTCCGGCCTTGTGCATATAAATATCTTTGCCTTTCCTGACTACGATAGGTTTCCGTGACGAATACATCAGTGATACCGGCTTTGTAAAACTCCTGAAACAGCAGCTTGATAGCCGTCTGTGCAGCTGATGACAACTCCGAAATGTTTCTGCTAGCTTTTGTTACACTCATGTTATTTCTCCTCCTTCTTCCGCGGACGCTGATAAGTCAATGCCTGCCGACTGTCACCGATGCCACCTACTGTCGGATCTGTTAGCGCATTGTAAAAACCATAAATCATAGTACCGATTACAAACGGATTAGAAAACGCATCTTTTAACAACCCAATCAACGCGAGAAAAGAAGTAATATCCGTTGGTACTAAACCATAATAAACAAGCACCGGACCAAATACAGTGAGTAATAGTTGACCGATAAATACCGGATTTTTAAAGCGTACTCTCCAATTAATTTTCATTTATTTATCCTCCTTCTGTTTTTCTTTCTGTAATTCACTTTGCAAATGTTCGTTCTCCCTCATAATCGCAACTTTATCAATACGATCCATATCTGGATTACGAGCTACTTGATTCTCTTTGCCATATGGATCTTTATGGAGCTTTTCCAATGCATTGAATAAAATAGGTGGGATCGGTAAACCTAACTGCGCGCAATTTTCTAATATGCTAATTCCTTCGTTAAGGATAAAGAAACTTGTCACACCTAGAATTAACACACCTTTGCTATCTTGTCCTACCGACTGCATCATGTACTCAATCGCGCCAGCCATACCAATCAATAAGATGACTGCTACCTTTTTAATGATGCCTGACGCGCCTATCGTGCTATTCCAACTCTTGGTCATAAACGACCTCATGACACCTGTGATCATATCTACAAGCATTAAAAAAACGAGGACAATTAGCGCCTCGTTAACAATATCCATCATGTACATAGTAAAGCTGGCGATTAATGCGCCAATACCTTTAATGCCTGTAACTTGCATACGCGTCATCTACCTCCACTCCCTTCATATGCCCACCCCTTATCTCTATATTTAATAAAAAAGAACGCCCCGAAGGACGCTCTCACTTAAATCTTGTTTTAATGTCTATCACCTTGTCATAATCCTCAAAATTTAGATCCATGTAATTAGCAGGGTGATTGATTTCCATGTTGACCACTTGGAGATCCAAGCCGTTAACTTCCCACCTTGCGCCCTTTTTTACGGAATGATTTTGAGAAGTGATATGATCAACCGTTGTTTCTTTGATGATTTCGTCTTTGTATTTGATGTTAACTTTCATAAACTTTCCCCCTTTATGTCTGGTTAATTCGACAAAAGGGGAAGGAATCCTTTTTACTCAGCTAACTCTCCATACCCAAGAAGCTCCAACTGACGCTTAACTTCCGGCTGTACGTGTTTCGGTACTTGCGTATACGTCTTATCCCCACTCATTATAAGAGCTACATAAATCACTGCGATTGGCATATTGTCACCACCCTTCGACACTACTAAAAGTAGCCGTAATAAAAACGCTTGAATGAGCTTACGCATTAGCCTCACCAGCGTCTAGATACTTCTGCACGTCCTTGCGTAGATGTGCGGGCACTTGTTTAATTTTCTTGTCGCCACTCTTTATGAGTTCTGCGTAGATCGGGATAATCGGGTTCATTCAGTAACACCTTCTTCCGCGTACACCTTTTCGTACAGGTCTGTAATGACCATCATGACGTTCCTGTTCATCTCTTGTAGGTCCATGTTTTCCTCATACATATCCGTGACCGTTAACATGAGCGCCTTATTCATGTCCTCTAGCGCCTTTACTTTTTCTTCTGGTGTCATGCCTTTAAAAACATTCTGAAAGTCTCCAAATGTGCCGTCATCCCGTCTTTCTCGACGTTCCAAGAAAATCATGCGAACACCCCCGTGATCTTTGTGATACCCTTTTCACTTGCTGTGCTAGTCCGTTTTTGGGTTATTTCCAAGATGATGTTCGATTTGTCTGCCCCTGCATCAAGCAAATACTCATCTTCTTCGATTCCTTCACTGACAAAGGCTGTTTTGTTTTTCGTCATTGGCACGAAGTGTTCGGGTTCACCCGCTGATGTCATGCTAATTCTGGCATCGACAACCAGATCGCCTACTTCGCGTTCAATCCATAGGAGAACTCCTTTTGCTGTGCCGTTTGGTGGCAGCATCTTGTACCGCGTGACCGCTTGTTTTAGGGGAATTACATTACCCGTCTTGGTAATCGTGATAGTTTTGGCGTCGACTGCGCCGAAGTGGTCAGTTGCGCGAACTGTAAGCGAGTTTGCGCCTACTACCAATTGCGATAAACTAATACGGAACGAGTATTCACCGCCTGCTCCATCGGAAGTGTACACTTCATTAAACGCGCTATTACCAATTTTGTAATGTACTTTTACACCGTTTGCATCTGGATTGTTGACCGTACCCTTGATTTCGAACGAGTCCGAATCAATCATGTCCGACTTTGGCGTGATTGGGTCAACGGTTATTTTAGGCGGTCTATTTGGAACAACGTAGAATGTACGTGTGACTTCCGCTGATTTGCCGCCTTTGTCATCCTCTGCCCATACAGTCAGGACATGCTGCGTCCCTTCTGCGAGTGCAGTTGTGACCGCTGTTGTTCCGTCGAATAATTTTCCTTCTTTAAAGATGAGCGAACGATTGAATGGGAATTCTGCGCCTGTCGAAACGGGTGAAGCGATGGTGCGTGCTGTGCCGTTGTTGATTTTGTATTTGACCATTACTACGTCGCCCGCGTTTGTATCTTGTGCTGTGCCACTGATTGGAAATGTATCGGATTCATAGAAAGTGCGCTCATTTGCTGTAGTGAGAATGGCCGTCGGGCTATCGTTAGTGATTATCACATATGCTCCGTCGGCATCAGGTGAATCTTCTACCATCAAACCATCTGAAACGTTCATCATTGGACGAACACCTCTATAATAATTGGCGAAAGAAGAACCTGCTTTACCATCTTTCACTATATTTTGATTTGACGAACCTCCGCTACCTGATCCAACTGTTGAAACTGACCTGGTCATGTACGAATTTTTCATATCGGCAGTAATCGTGAAAGGCCTAAAGTTTATCTGATTCAGCGACTCGGTTGTTGGGGTGGCTGCTTTTCGGGCGATCGCAAATCCCTCAAAATACTCCAACTCCCCTTCTCCATCAACTACATTGTTAGATGATGAAGGCGGCTGCAAAGCTGATGCGGCAGGAAGGAAAACAAAATCAGAATGGTTTGTGTAGCCCCCACCGTCATTTTTATCTTTCGCTGTCCTTAATGATGTTAAGAGTATATTTTTCTTTAATGCATATGAAATGTTTCTCATAAAACCCGGTTCGTCAAGCAACTCCTGTATAGGCGGTTCATCGTAGGTGTGCTGTTTTTTATACCAATTCACAACATCGGAATTCAACCAATTCCTAATGTTAGAAATGTGATATTGGTTGTTCCCGTATTTGTCGCGTCCGTTGTCCAATTGACCATAGCTGCCAAAAGATAGCGGGTTTGTAGGTTCTCTTTGGTCAAATGGTCGATGTGTGATAATTTTCTTGGTGATCAACGATACTGAATTCGTCGGATAACTAACATGGTTTTTCGCCACTACTAGAAATTCAATAGGAACACCTAAATACAATGTATCTTTATCTTTCACGACGCTGCCGATAGGCAAAGATTTCAATGGTATAGCCATAATCAAACCACCTCCGTAATATCAACCGAATAACTTCCCCAGTTACCGACAGATAGTTTTTTGTTACTTAAAACCGAATTGCTCCGTACAACTCCTGCGCCTTTTTTATACGAATTGACAAGGTCGGCAACTGTAATGTCACTTTCCGAAACGCTCGTAACTGTCACATCTTCTTGCTTTTCATCATCAAAAATTGTCAATACTTCCCCGACTTTGAACGGCACTTTATCAAGTTTGATTGTTGTTTCTCCTGCGCTTATAGCAAGTTGAACAATCGCCGATTCAGTCAATATTGTTAGTGCTTTCGCCGACTCGCCATCCAACGGGTCAAAGAATGTACCGTTGTTTTCCTTCACCCGACCAAGCATTTCAATCTCGATTTTCAGGCGGTCATTTTCCGATTTCAGACGGTCGATGCCGCTGTGAACTCCAACAATTCCATCCTCAATATTATTCATGCGCTGTGCTGCGAACCGTGTGCCTTCTTGAATTACTTTTGGTTTAGGTTTGCCCGTGTATTCGTCTATGATGATGTTGCCGTCTTTGTCCTTTTCGGATTGCGTCGGGTCAACGATATGATCTCGCCATTTTGTTGGTACATACGCCATGCTCTCACTCCTTAAATTATGAAATATCAAATCGAATCAACGTATCGAACGTCAGTTTCCCATCTTTTATAATGCCGGTACTGGACAGCCTGGTCATACCCAATTGCGTTGACATATCATCTGTAAAGTTGATCGGTCTGTAAAAGTCTTTTAAGCCGTTTGTAGTCATCACTTTACCGATGACTTTCCGATACCGTAATCCATCCCATACCTCAATATCTTTCAGCATTAAATCACCTTCAGAACAATGTCATTCGGTTGCAAAGGTGGAATGTCGCTATCGGAATAGGAGACATGAATCCTGTCAGCGTTAGATTTTACATATTCGCTGTCATTTGACAGCTGGCTTGTCTTAGTTGGGATTGTAGGTTTATTCGTTAAGTCTTTGTAGTCGTGTGTATGATTTTCAAGCTCTTCAATTTTGACTAAATCAATTCCTGGCTTGGAACCAGAATATGTCAGCTTGTCGAGCGTGTCTTTATTTTCGTGCGTATGCAATTGACCGCTTGAGTTTTCCAACTCGGCAAGACGCCTCTCCTGATTGGTAATCTCGGAAAATTCACTGTGCATATGATTAGCAGGCGCTTTACTCCGCATCATAGTATCAATTTCCGCAGTGCTGTACTTATCCAAATCGGTGATGTCAGATTCCGTATGCTTGTGATCTGCATCGCTTTTCAGTCGCAACTTGGCATTGACTTCCTCTTGTGTATACTTGTCCAAGTTTGTAATGTCTGATTCGGTGTGTGCGTGAGCCGATGGGATAAACGTCGTAGGCTTTTCTGTAATATTACCCCACGACAGGACGATATTTAGATTTTCAGAGTCTGCAGTTTTGATGTACTCCGCACCGTTCCACACGTATTCTTTCCAACTCTCTCCGAGCATCACCATGACGCGTAAGCCCTCGAATGTTTCTAAGGCGTCGCGCTCTTCTATGCTGTTGACAAGGCGGATCTCTTTTAGATTAGACGGCAACTGCGAAGAAGGGATAATCCCCTCTGCATTAAGCGTTGCAATGCCGTTTGGTTTAGCCTTGCTAGTCTCCATTGCCTCGACACGTTCTTCAACCTGTTGGATATGTTCCTCTTGCGCAGTTAAATCGTTACCGTGAGTTGCGACGGTTGCTGGTAGCTTGTCCAATTCGACCAATTGACCCTCGATCTTATTCATGTTTTCCGCGTTGTACGGCGTGCCTTTTTGCAAGACCTCGCCGTCCGCGTCATATGTCGTATTGATCCACTTTGTCGGATTATAAGGCATCAGAAACACCTCGCTCTCGTACTTGGATATCGAATTCAAACGCGATGATTAGACCGTCATCCTTCTTCTCTATTGAAAATGGTTTGACCGCCCAAACTTCACCGGATGCTGTGAGCAATTGCGCTTCTTCCACATAACCTTCTTCAGTTTCGAGATAGACATAGATACGCAACGTGTTTTCATCTCGCATTTTCTTATAAATCTCATAGTTTACGTATTGCCCGTTGAATTTGACCTTGCTTCGGTGCGCCTTGTCTTCCAGTAACGCACTGATCCAGTCAATGACGACCGGTTTGACCACTTGATTTTCTGCCATTAAATTTCACCTTCTCCTGCGTATATGGTTCCTGCTCGTTTATATAAGATGTCGTTTGCGCGATACTCCGCTGCCAATGTGATATTGATGTGCTCGTTTTGTGAGATAACAGATGATGTCACAAATGTACCGCAGATTGGATAATTAGCATTAAAAGCATAAGAGCGTGTGTCGATTGTTGCCAATAACTCTGACAAGACGCCTGGTATGTCCGCTGTATGAAATGTATTACAGATCGGATAGGTGACGGGGAAGTCATACGCATACCCAGAAACCTGTATTGCCTCAGCTTCAATTAGAGCCAAAATCTCATATTTCAAGTGAGCTGGTTTCATTTCTTCAATAATATTGGTCAGCTTTTTAGGCAACCATTCACCAATTGCATCCAGCGGGATAGTAATTTCCATTGCATATCTACCTTTTATTAGCCGCACCCGAGATAATGCATTCTTTAAGAATCGATTAATTTCATTTTCCAATACCTTATAGTTCGTCGGCGTCTGATTTATCAACTCGCTGATAATTTTGTTGCGCCGATCCTGAATATCGGTAGTTGTTGGCAAAATCTCCAATTCATCTTCCCACTTATCCAGCCCCCAAGTAGCTGTTTCAACAAAAAACTGATTCAGCACATCATCCATTGCACTATCTAACTCGCCGAAACGCCGATCGCCGTCTTCTAATATTGCAACAATCTCAGGGGATTCAGCAAAATGCTCAGGGAGATAGGATTTCATGCGTTCTAACCTATTCATAGAGATCCACCGCCAGTAAATACGGAATTTCTACGTCTTCTAGCTCCAAGTTAGCAGCAAGCCCATTGATCAGCACATCCGAATAGTCGCTGATCCACTTGTTTGCATAAAGAATATTGCTGACTGCAGCTACTTTAACAGCAGCTTTTTCGTTTAAAGGAAAGTCCTTGAACGACAAACCTTTGAACATTAATTTCAATTCTTCTGCCACTTCAGCAGAAACAGCTTCAATCGTATTTCCTCGCAAAGAAACCATCGCACGAATAGTGATTTCTTTATTCTGTGCGCTTTCAACTGTTAAGGTAGCTCCAATCGGTGCCTCACCTTCCCCCATGCCTGGTATGGGATCTATATAATCTTTCACTGCCTGCACTAATTCAGGAGAAGCGGGCTTCATTTCTGAATTGGCAATGATAACTTTTACAGTTCCTTCACCAGCCCATAAAGGAAAGACTTTCGCTTTGCCTACTCCCTCGACTTCCTCAGCCCACTTTTTATAATGAGCCTTGTTAGCGCTAGTGGCTTTTCGTCTTCGCTCAATCAGAAAACGCTCGAGTAGAGACAGGTCTGATTCCTCTTCTTCCCCAGGGATAATGACCTCTCCAAGAATTGCGATTTCCAACTTTGGAATATTACTGACTGGCAAAAGTTCCGAATCATTCGGCGGCCGGTTGCCAATCGTTCCTTCTTTTTCGCATTCCACTATGCCATTTTCAATGACGCGATAAAACAAATCGTCAACAAAAAAACGCTCCCCATTCTCTACCGGAATGTTGAACGTCGCTCTTCTCTTTGCCTTCACCGCCGGATTTCTATCGATTCCTGCCTCGTATGCTCGTTTCTCCAACCACTCACCGCTAGAATCCTGCGCAAAAGCTAACTTCAGTATTCTACCCAGCCAAATATACATCTCTGCCATTTCCATATTATTGACGGCGACTGCTGCATAGATAATACTGCTGGTCCGCTTGTCCAAGTGCAGTGGAATCTCCGGCAAAGACTTCTCCATCAGGTGCTCGAATGTCTTATGTTCAAACATCAATACACCTCCCGGATCGATAGATAACCCTCTACCGTGTCGACTTCAAAACTTACATATAACGAATCTTCTTTTTCGGTAATAATAAAGCCGTACACTCGCTCAATACGGTCATCATAAACCAATGCTTCTTCTATAAGCCGAGGCAATTCAGACTTTTTGAAAGCAATTGTATTAGTTGGATCCTCAACGCAGTCATGGACTTCCTCGCCGATTTCATCTGGATAGACCGGATGAATAAAGCGCCGGGTCCGCAGCGTCAAGTAGATGAATTGTTCAATCGCGTCAATCCCATCAATGACTTCGCTTGTTATTCGATTCGTTTCGAAGTCAAACCGAAAAGTTGCAGACGTTTCCGGTGGACTATTATCATCAAAATCAAAGCCATCCACGTCTATATCTATTTCAGGCGAAATACTCATATCTATCACCTCTTTTATTCATACCTGACCACTCGATCTGCAATGTAATAAGTCTGGCCGCCTTGCAAAGCAGTAACCAGCACTTCATCACCCGCTTTTAGCTCATCTAAGAATGTGACTTCGGCTTCTGTCATGTCGATCGCTTCGTATCCATGGACATGATTATCGGCCGACATTGTAAAACCTTTGATATCACTGCTTTTTATCTGTACTTTACGTTCATGCCGGGTAAGATGCTCTGCTACAATAATGATTTCTTTCGGGATCGGCAGCTTGGAATCGTTCTTCAGCTGAATAGCCAAATCAGGTGGCGCTTGCGTGACAACTGCTCCTATCAACTCGACAGGACCGCTGGCGTTTACCCCTTTGAGCGCATTTCGCTTGATAATATCTAACATCAGGACACCTCCGGCATAGCGTTATTGTCGATCAGAACAAGTGACATGACGTGGCGATTACCGTAAAACTCGTGCACATCGCTATCAATATAGAGGATCTTGTTCAGTTCAATTTCCTTCTCGATGACGCGCACTGGCTCGCCGCTTATTAGATCAGGAATCCCTCTAGCTTCAATCGTTAGTTCCTTCTTGACGCCTTTCTTGCGCTTTAGCGCTTTATCTGCACGATTCTTCAGCTGCGCCTTGTTGACCTTGTCAGTGACCTTCTCATAGTACTGAAGGACACCGTATTTTTTCTTTCCTTCTTCGTCTTTTACGGTTACGGAAATCTGCTTTTTCTCTTCGCCGGCCACCATAGTTACTTGTGTAGCTGTTTCCTCGATGCTGGTCGTGTAGTTATAATCTTCAATATTTACGCCTGTTTCTAGGACCCATACATCATTCGGCAGTTCGAGCGGGCGTAGCATAAACTTACCCTTTTGTGAATACATGCGAAATCGCTTACTGGTTGACTTCAGCGTTTCGATCATTGCATCCAGTATAATGTCATACAGGTTGGTCTCGTTTTTGTGAGTCCGTGTTTTCATGACGTGCCCTGTATTTACAATAGATCCGATCGGTATTTCGAATTCTTTCAGCAGAGTGGTGGCAATCTGGTCTGCTCGCTTATTGACAAATACACGTGCTGTCTCATTGAGCAGTAGGTACTGCATGATGTCATAAGCTACCACGGTCATCATGCCACCTTTAGTTCGGCCCCTTGCAAAGACAGTTCCGCGGAACAGCTCTTTTTTGAACCACTTGAACAGCAGCGTGTCGCCCTCTTCAATTTTCACAATCTTGTGTCCTGTGTTGTGCTTGGCAAGTATTCTAGCTTCGATTTTTCGAGCGGCATTGTAACGCTTCCCAGACCACTTAATAGACTCTGTCGGAATTTCCACTACTTCTTTAGGTGTAACCAAAAATAGCTCCATCATGATGGCAACCTCAGATTGAAACCAATATGGATCCAGCGGCCGGGCTGTTTCTGATTGCGTTTATCCCGCTTGATCAGCGCGGCCTTATTCAGCTTCCAGATGTCATTCCAACGCTTACTGTCGTTATAGTACTTTCGAGCAATCGTAATCAGTGTCTCTCCCTTTTTCACGGTGTGTGATTTAGGAACGTTTTTGGTATTCGGCCTGGTCTTAGTCGGTTTCTTCTGCGTTCTCGGCATCTTGCGCCGTTCAATAAATTGGTACTCCTTGAGCAACAACTCGAAATCATAATCCCCTACATCCTTCTCACCTTCGCGATACGGAAAATCCTCGATAGAGACAGCATAGTTGATTGGTGTGCCCGTCACGATGAAGCGAGCGGGCTTGCCGCTGTTCTTCCATCGTTCAATCATTTTGATATAATCCCATGGATACAGAATTCCTGTATATTCCGTCAAAGGGGATTCCTCACGCGGAAAGAACGAGCTGAAATGAAAAGTTTTCGCGATAGGATCCTGAATAATCGTCACTTCGCCAAGCTTTGAAATCATCACGCTTTCGTTATCAGAGCCGTTACTCACGTTTAAAACGCCTGGCATGACGGGGAAGCGTAACTTTTCTTTCCCGCTGCCAAACGTCAGCCACATTTCATATTTGCTTTTAGACATCGATCACCATCTCTCCTCCCTCGAATTCTTCGGCTAATAAAGCTTTCCGGATATATTCATATGCCGTCTTGCCGACTTTCTCAGCATCCATATCGTTTGAATAATAGTTGTCACCAGTGATTTCTACCTTGACATCACGGATACCGCCTCTTGATGAGCCGCCCCCTCCTGTTGAAGAGGATGTAGCAGCACGAACCTGACCTTCAGAAAGTACAGCTCGCTCTTCTTCAAATCCAATACCTTCCGCATAAGCAGGGGCCTGATTCAGATAAGATACTGTATTTCGGTGCGACAGCACTTCCGTTCCTCTTGGAAGATTCAGCAAGGTATCTGTCGCTGGAGATAGCGCCATTCGTCCGTTAGGGAATCGCATTAATTCCTCTCCGCCACCGTCACCGACGATTGCGTCACCACCCGGGTGGAATCGCGTACCTTTTGCATAGGCTTTTGGGCCACCACCGGGTGCGCTGACTGTAGGAGTCGGTACACTGGCGATACGAGCAGCTAAGTTACTCAGGGCGGATTTAACCGCAGCTGCCCCGCTCTGGATTCCGTTCAGTGTGGACACCCAGCCAGAGGCCTGACCAAGGATGGAAGCAAGTCGCATGGTATTGCCGTGTAACATGGGACCGGATCCAGCCAAAGGCATGAATGCCCCAGCTACTATAACGGATGCTACACCCAGTACCATACCGAGAGCCATAGTGTTTTGATTAGCCATGGCCCCCGAAGCAGCCAGCGGCAGATATGCTCCAGCTACAATCACCGTAGATTCTCCGAGTATGAGACCCAAGGCGGAAGTGTTCTGCGTTAGCGTTGCCCCTGCGCCTTGTAGCGGGAAGAATGTGCCTGCGATCCACCCTGCAGCCTCTCCGGTTGTCATGGTCAACGCACTGATATTATGCACTAATCCAGCGGTCGTACCCTGCAACGGATAAAACGCTCCTACCACCCAGCCGGATGCTTCGCCAGTCACCATGGTCATTGCACTGATGTTGTGAACGAGCCCTTGTGTTGCCCCCTGTAATGGATAAAAGGCCCCGACAATCCAACCGGACGCCTCGCCCATCACCATCGTAATAGCACTGATATTATGCTGCAGACCATCCGTCATACCTTGAAGGGGATAGAAAGCTCCTACCACCCAACCAGCAGCTTCACCAGTCACCATCGTAATAGCATCGAGATTTTGGCTCAGTCCATCAGTCGCTCCCTGTAGCGGGTAGAATGCTCCGACTACCCAGCCGGATGCTTCGCCGGTCGTCATGGTGAGTGCGTCCATGTTATGAGACGCTCCTTGAGCTTTGTCCGCCATTGCTGATAAGGCAGCTGCTAATGCTTCAGCGTATTGATTGAGTGCAGTGAAGTCCGGAAGCTGTCCAGGAACTTCACTACCGACCGGCAAGGTCCCTCCTGCCATATTAGGCATTTCTTCCGCTTCCGCCTTTCCAGGGAAGAATCTGTCTTTGATCCAACCAGCTACCTTTTGACCAAGATCACTGCCGAGCATACTTCCTCCGAACATTCCAAGGACGCCGCCGACGGCTGTGCCAAAACCGGGTATAATGGAACCGACTGACGCTCCGATAGCGGCCCCTGTAGTTCCGCCTGCCACCGCTCCTGCAAAACCCCCTGCCGCCTCTGCTTTTTCACCTTTAGGTGCCATAGCGATTGTAGCAGCACCAAATAAGGTACTTATAAGAGGGACACCCTTTACAAACTTGCCTAACTTCTCAATTCCTTTGGTAAGTTTGGAATTTTTCGGGTTAATCTTGTCGATGAACTTTTTTGTTTCTTTAGTAGAAATTTTCGTTTGGTTGCCGCTGACAGTTTTCTCCGGTTTGGAACTGGTCGTCTTCGTTTGCTTCGTTGAGTTGCTGAATTGTTTCTGCTCTGTTTTTGATGTAACTGTTTGGGGTTGTGGCTTGGTTGATTGAATCGGTCTGCCATGCTGATCCACAATAACCGGTTTAGTACTAGATGTGCTTTGCTTCCTGTCCGGAGTTGACGTCTTGGGTTGCGGTCTGTCATTGGTAGGCACGACCGTAGGTGTAGCGGGTGTTTTTTCTCCTCCCTTACCTCTTCTGACCGTTTTATCTAGAATCCAGCTACCTAAATCTTTTAGCGGTTTGAATTTAGATAATATAGTAGACACGACAGCCAAAGCTACAGTATCTGCCACTACCGCTCCGCCAATAGAACCTGACTTCTGCAGCTCCTCATTCCCTGTCGCATGACCCCAAGCAGACTTTGCTGCATCCACGTTAATGTCTTTTAACTTAGCGCCAATCTTCATGGATAAATCCACTGGATCGATCGCTTCCAAGAAACCTTTCACAAAACTTTTCCCGGAGGTAATACCGGCGTCCACAAAGGCGTTACCAGTTTTATCGGATTCACCGCCAAGCAAAGTAAGAACCGCAGAACGAATGAAGCCACCGTAAGTGCTACCAATACCTTCTCCTACACGTTCAGCATTGGCTTTACCGGTCGTCTGCCACCAATCACCGATAGCATCCTTCGTTGTATCGACTACGAGACGCCAACGAGTCTCAAACGTCATATCACGGTACTTTTCCAGTGACTCAAACCGAGCTTTAAAAGCAGGATCCTCTTCAAACTTTAACTTCATTGTCTGGGTCCACTCTTTAAATTCCTCAGGCTGCATTCTGGCCATGGCCTGCGCTGCATTCTCCCCGGGGAAAAGAATTTTCATCTGATCACCAATAAATTTGAAAGCGGGTTTGAACGGGTTGAGTAGGTTTTTCGCAAAATCAGAACCCGATTTCTTCAATTGTCGCGACATATCCGATAAAACAAATGAATATTCGCCGCGCCACTTTCTAAATGAAAGCAAAGCAGGCTTGAATACATCACGCAAACCTTCTCCCCACGGCATAAGAATGGAGTTTCCGACAAATGACTTTACGCCAAGCAGCAGGTTATTCATGTTGCCTGACATCTTTTCCATCATGCCATTGTATTTGCTGAATTCCTTCGTAACTTGCGGCCAGATTTTCTCAATCTTTCCACCGCTTTCAGCAAGAGCTTCAATCTTCGCGCGAGACTTACCGCTGATCGCGCCCATTTCTTGCAGTCTGCTTGTCGCGGCTCCGATAGGGCGGCCGGATTCTAGCCCGTCATACAAACGACCGAACCACATTGCTGTCTCTTCAAGATCTGTTTGTGTTCCGACTGCTACGTCACCAACTAACTCCATGCCTTCGGCTGTCGCCAAAGCGTTTCCGGTGAATGTCTGCAAGATACGGCTAGAACGGAAGATTTCATCACGAGCCAGCGGTGTTCTGCCTGCAAACTCAGTCAGTTCTTTTAATCGCTTGTCGGCAGCGTCTTTACTACCTAATGTAACTTCAAAAGCGGTGGTCAAATCTTCTCTTTCCGCGACCATCTTAATTGGTACGACGATGCCGCCACCAATACCCCCGGCCACTCCTAACAAACCAAGCGTAGAAGTAGCTGCGCTTGCAATCGCTCGCAGCGGCCTTGTCGCAAGATCCACTACACGAATTGTACTGCTAACCGCTTTTGGCACATTGCGCTGAGTAAAGTTAGAGATATTCCGAACAGTCCGGCTGGCCAAGTCATTCGCCCGAATCGTAATTCGATAGGCTTTCCCAAGCGAAGAACGAGCCAGACGACCGACTCTTGTAATGACAGGAGAAGCCCGGTCAATAGCACGGATAGTCAATGACCGCATCTTCGGAAATCTTCGAGCAGCAAAGGAATCGAAACGTCTCAGTGCAGAAGTAGCCCGATCTCTTACGGTGATCAACATGCGCACCGGTTTGTTGAGCTTGTCTCTTGTCTTTGCCAACGACTCAGCTTCTCCCCGGATTGTCCTGAGGCCCTTACTGATTTTGTCCTTCATATCAAAAATCGCCGTTAACTTTGCCATTATTTTTTACCTCCTTCCTTGTTCATTTTCTCGACTTTTGCACGCTCTTCTTCAAGTTGTTCAAGCTTATAGCTGATACAGCCATTCATGAGCGCTTTAAAATTACGCGGCGCTTCGTGCCATTCTTTTAAATCAGAAGGGGAATAATTCTTTTCCATCATCAGAAAGTAAAAATAGACGGCCTCCTTATTCCCCTCCTCAATTAGTTTTTTGCTGCTTCTTCCAGATCTTCGAGTGTATCATCGAAGCCGTTGACTTCGTTTGCCGCCTTGAGCCACTCTGCGTATTCACCCGCAACGTGCAGCATCTTCTTTGCTACGTCGATCGGATCCTGTTGCTTGTAAGCTTTACGCAATTCTGCAGAACGGAAATTTGGATACAACGTAGTTTCCACAGCAATCAGCGCCATATAACGAGCGTTATTCAGCTGTTCGCCGATTTTCTTCTTTCTGGACCCAGTATAGACCGGCTCCATGCACATTTTTTCAATCTCTTCTACCCGGGCCGTTGAAATAGCTTTGAAACGGAAAGGAATAACCTTGCCTTCTTTGTCTTTAAAGCGTCTGGATACAGGCAGCGCCACTTCTTCTGTTTCCTCTACGTTCTCCGGCAAGAAGAACGATAAGTCATCTACCACTTGTGATAGCTCCATTTCCTCGCGCTCAACCTCTTCATTATGTTCAACTGTTTGTTTGTTTTCTGTCATGTCAATCTCTCCTTTTGTTTTGGTATGTAAAAAAAGAGCGAATCACTCCGCTCTTTCGATCAGTTAAAATCTTCTTCCAACTCTTCTGGCATATCGATGTCTTCGAATGTAAACGGGATTTCTTCCTCGACTGGATCTCCTTCAGCTGATAGGCTGGCTACTTTTGCGCTGTCAAAGTTCACATCAAACAGCGTGACCCGTTCTGTGCCCCGGCGCGATCCTTTATCGTCCAACACTGACTGGAAAGTAAAGTACGGATCAGGCCCGCCCTTTGCGTATTCCATCATGATGCGAACAAATTTGGACGTAACTTTGTAAAAAGTTGCTGTTCCTGTTCCGCTGCCGCCAACCGACTTATGACCCATCATCCGACGGCCCATAATCGGAACTTCCCGTTTGTCTTTTTCAATTGTTGCTTCAAATTCCTTGATATAGGCAAGCTCTTCACCATCAAGGAATAAGCGACCTTCCTTACCGCTGATCGTATCAAACGATCTCATTTTGCTAGTCATTTGTCATTTCCCTCCTTCTTTGCATACAAAAAGAGAGGCGATTAGGCTGCAATCGCGCTCTCTTGTGAAACAGTTGTGTCGATGTAGTATTTCTTCGCTGCGTAAACCGGCTGTGCATGGATTCCGATGTAAAAGCCATCACCGTCTTCGGTAATGCGGACGTCGATGTCTGTGTTAGCATCGAAGTTCTTGATAGCTCCTGCAGTTTGCAGTTCATTCATGTACACAGTGATCAGTGTTCGAATGTATTGAGCTCCATCGTCATCCGTCCCGATACTCCGGTTTGCTTTATTGCGCGTTTTAATCGCATGCTTGATTTCGCGAGTAACGTCGTTATTCATGCCATCCAGCACACGCATAATCTTATTGTCGGAGAACTGCTTGTCTTTTTCGTCGGTGAACGATGTAAAGGAGTTGATGTCCATTTCGACCGTAACTTCCTTGTCGCGCGGATCGTAAGAGAAAATAAACTCTCCATTCCGCACCGCATCCTCCTTCGCATAAGTATCCATTCGGACCGGTACATCCACCGCACCCTCATATTCCACAAATGTAAGAGATTTCAGGGAAGAAGCACCTGCGCTGGCTCCTGTGGCCCAAGCGACCGATTCGGCAGTCGTCAGTTCGCGTTCTACAAACTGCCCTTTCACTGAGCCAGGTACTTTAATCGCCACGTTATTCGTAACATTAGTAATTCCTTCAAAATCAGCCGCATAGTTTGCCATCACAGCCCCGACTTTGATGCCTACCTGATCACGTAGCCGCTTTACGAACGAAGCGAATACTGCTTTTAATTCTTCGTTGTCATCAACCGGCAGACCGATTGTGTCGAAGTATTCCACTTCTGCTGCATCCATGAAGTCCATGTAATCTTCGTTTGTTACATCGCCATTTGCACCACCAGCAAGAAACTTTCCTGCAGTCAGTTCGAGCGGACCAGTACCAGACAATTCGACATAGTCATTCGCTTGGAAGTCAGCGATGTTTTCAATCGTTTGCCTGACAACTCGCCGAAGACCGAGAAATACGGTGACGTCCTGCTTGGCAGGATCCAGTACGTTTTCCGCGACTCGAATTTGCAGTTTGTTCCCGAGCTCTCCGCCATACTTGGCTGTCGCAGTATTACCTGTGCCGAGTTCAGCGGTCGCTTTTGTCCCTTCATTCAGGCGATAGACCAGAACGGTCTTCGCTTCCTTCTTGGCTTCCTTGACGAGAAGTAAAGAGGGATCATCAATTTCAGCCCCCAGATACTTCACTGTATCCTTGTCTTCATTGATGGCAATAAAACTTTTCGGCTTCCCCCAGCTCAATACAAACGGCAAGGCCGCTGTACCGCGTTCACCCACTTGTGCACGCTTTTTAGCTGCAGATTGAAAGCGGAAATAAATACCCGCCAGAATCTTTTCTACGCCTTTTTCAAATGTTCCACCGTTCATTGTTCACCCTCCTTTTCTTTGCCGACTTTCTTCTTCAAAAAGGTGTCGATCTTGTTTTTCGCTTCGGATTTCGTCACCTGATTGGACGGGTGATTCTTAAAAACGCCATCCAATACTTCAGGCTTCACGCCGAACAGCTCACGGCTGTGTTCCCGCAGCTGATGGATATAAAAAAGAGACTCCGTTGATTTGCTTTGATCAGCAACAGGAATCTCTTCTGGTACTTCTTTTTTTGTTTTTTCCTTTGTCATCTTTTCACCCCGTTACTTAATTTGAAATATTGCAGCGGCACATGGTCCGGACGGTCATAGTGGTATCTACTGTCCCAGTTGACCAGCAACGTGACCGCGCCTTCCGTTTGTCTGACGTCAATCCGATTGATGCGGACAAAACCGCCTGCAGAACTGCCGTCTGGATTGATCAGCGGGATCTGCCCGCGTTTCCACCGAACAGTATCGACAATCCGTTCCGCTTCTGCATAAGCCTGCTGTGCGTCCTTATGAAATAGCTTCACAGGCAGCGTGTAGGTCTTCATGAAAGTTGAAGTGGAATCATTCCCATCGAATGACTGCGGAATGGGAAAATACATAGAAGGCACCACAAAGTTCTGCGGCACCTCTTTTGTGTACACTTTGCAAGGAAACAGCTGATAAAAGTACGACATGATGGACCCTACTTCTGGATTCAACCGCTCACCCCCTTAAAAGTTTGCATCAATCCATGCCTGCAGCTTCTGATCCAGATTCTTACCGAACATCTTCTCGAATATAGCAAAGGCAAAATCCCAGTAATGTGTGCCAGGTACCCACTGCTGTTTAAGCAGCATACCTGTATCGGCCCCAGGCTCATAGACAAACCGGTTGCCGCTCCAATGACCAGGCACCCAGCGTGTTTCCACACCGTCAGGGTTGGTCATATGGCCGTCATTGACGTAAACAGCATAGTCTACGTTGGTTCCGACTTCGATTGTCAGGCCGCCGTTAGATGCCCTCCATACGTTGTCGCCGTCGCCCTTGCCAAATGAATTCAACAGCCGGCCGGTGTCCACTGTGCCGGTGCCAATGATCTCATCCTGAACCACATCCAGAAACTCCAAGCCCATCATATCCAGCCACAATGCCATTTCATCCCTTAGACCGCCGTTGGAGGCTTTGTCGAGAGCCTTCATGAAGGCATCCAGTCCTTCGATTTCAAACTTCATAAGCTTCCACTCCTGACTGCCACCACTTCAATGTGATGGTTCTTAATTTTTCGCGGAATCTGCAGTTTGAATTCTGTTTCATTCCATACCACCTTATCATTGACGCGAACATCAGTAGTCGGCATGAAATGCACAAGAAATGACTGGATGACCGTCGGATTAGGCTCGCCCTGAACAATAGATTGGTTCCGTTCCGTGAAATAACAGCGCACTCCTGCATGGTCTGGGTTGTCATGGTATGAATATGACTCGTCCAGATCAGCGCCGGGAATGCCGAAGTCTCCGGCCCCTGTCTCTCTATGCAAGTGATAGACGTCACACCGATGTGTCAGCAGCTCGGCATAACTCATAGCGGCCGCATCCTCATGAAGAACCCCGTCTTGGACTCTCCCACCTTTGCATAATCTTCGAGCAGGGTGGAAACATCCGGTGGAACCAAGCCTGACCCATCGCCCATCGTATAAGAATAGTCGCCAATCTTTTCAGACTTGAAGCCTTTCGAAATGGATTCATCGCTGTTAATCAATGCGAAATACTGCGCCACTTTCAGCGCAGCAAGCCGGATTTCAGCGGGTAGTGGCACATACTCTGCGAGCGGTTTTTCCACTTGCTTCTGTATGTTCGCCTCCGCTTCCAAAATGTCCAGTTTCAGCAGCGTGTCAGCGCGCTCTTTCACCGCTTCGAACGCACTATATTCCTTTAATTCGAGTGGAGTAATGACCATGAGCTCACTCCTTTGATTTCTTGCCTTTTGGTTCTTTAACTTCTTCCTCAGTCTCTTTTATTTCTTCGAGATCTGGATAAGTTTTTAGAAGCTCATCCCGTTCTTTTGCGGTGACCTCGACAGGCTGTTGTCCATAGAAAAAACGCCCGTCACCAATGTGTAGAGCGCCCTTCTCGTTCTTGTATTGAATTTTTGGCAATGGAATCACTCCTTCTTACAATTTTTCGCCAGACATCCAAGCAACTGCATCCACTTCACGCACTACAGCGTCGAGATATGCATACAGCACATGATACGTCGCGTCTTTAGCAGCCGCAGTAGCACCATCAGCCGTGCGAATGTAACGCAATTGACGAGTGAACACAGGCTTCAAGTTACTGCGCGGTGTCAGTGCAGCGAACCCGCTCTGCATTTCCGCTACCACTTCTACCGGATAGCCAGCAATACGAACAATCTTACCGTCTTGCAGGACAGCGTCACCAAAACCTGTCTGACGTTGTGAAATTAGTGCTACCAGTTTGTCGTTTGTCTTCTGCGTAATAAACCAAGCGATGTCCGGATTGCTCTTATATCGCTCAGGTAACAGCTGAATGTGATTAACGAAATCAATAATTGTGGGCTCGTTTGCAGCCAAGTCCGTTTTGTTGGTAGACTTTTTCATTTTTTTGATAAAGCCATCCAAGATAGACAAGAACGGATCAGCAGCCGCATCTGGATCGTCGCTCACTTTCGCTTCCGTATCTCCGTTAAAGATCAGGTCTTGCAAATCTACTCCAAATTGCTGTTGGATCATACTGATGACCTTCTGTTCGACATTATCGCCACGTGCAGCGACAGAGTAGAAGACGTCGTCATTCTGCAGCCATTCATCCCATTTGACCTTACGGACCGCATATGGAATCTTGCGGTTTGCGATTGCATCCGTACCCGTCGGCAAGTCCTCTCGACCCGCTTCACGGATTTTACGGCGTCCAACTGACAACGCGTCCAGATTACCCGCCGCCACGTCGCGATAGATTGGCTGTAGTTTAGGCAGTGTAGAAGCTGTGTTAATCGTATCGACCAAGAACGCTTCTGCATCACTGATCGCCATTGGAATATCAAGATTCTTCTTGATTCGAGCGACGGTAGATTCTTTACTTAAAATAGTTTGATTGCTCATTGGCATGTTCTTTTCCCCCTTTTACATTAGGCACCGAAGTGGCGCATGTATCCTTTTTGAATTGGTTGCCCTTGCTGTCCTGGCAGATGATCAGTATCTGCTTGTTTGGAAATACCTCGAGCTTTCTCTACAGCTTCCAAACGAACATTAAGTGGAGAGACTGCATTCTTGATAACTTCAGTAAATTGCTTCATCAGTTCTGCGTTCTCATCTCCTACTCCTTCCACTCCGCCCTGTCCGGCAGGTTCTTCTGGATTTAATTCTTTCTCCATCGCCGCCAGCTTCTCATTGATTGGAGCCAACGCTTCGTCAACGGCTTTCTTAATATCCTCAGCTTTCATTTCATCCTCACCCTTTCGAATAGTTTCCGGCTTCTCTTCTAATGCTTTCGCAATGTCGCCGGATGATTTGATTTCCTGCAGGATCTCTAAAAAGTCCTGCACCCCTGCTTCCAACCGCTCAAAGTCCGCAACGTCCGGTGTACGATTATCCCACATAGAATCGTAGTACGTGCTCTCCATGCCGTCCCAGACAGCCCAGAGATTACGGCGCTTCTGGTTGTCCTCGTAGCGGTCCCGCACTTCTCCCTTTTGAATCTTTTCTCCAGTGAAAAAGTTTTTCAGCAAAGCAAAAAAGCCCTTCATTTCCGCGTCATCATCCGACTTGGAAACAGGCTTTACTTTTTGTTGCTTTTCAATTGTTTCGGCAGTGCCAGCTAACGAGTAACCTGTGAATTCGCCTTTCTGAATCGCTTCCCAGATTTCATTGGACGCTTTTGTTACGAGCACCCAGGAGCCTTTTACAATCTCTTCCTCGCCAATCGTCATATCGACAGGCGCAATATACGATTCTACTACTTCACCGACACCTGCTTCAAAGTCATGCTGCGTGTCAATGTTTCGAGCATCTTTCATAAAGCCGTGTGCGGCCTTCTCGATTTCGGTAGCTGTCATGAAGTCGTCGTGCGAGTCGACGGCATCTGGCTCATATACCACACCGTAAACAAGCTGCTGTGCATCCTCGTCTGCTTTATTTACGAACACTTTCACTTCTTTTTGAAAGTCTGGCTTGTCTGCTGACTTTGTGAGGAAGAACTGCTTCTTATTCGCGCCCTTGTCCACATAGGAAACGTGTGTGATGTTTGCGTTGATTAATTCCCTTGGCAATGTTATTCACCCCCTTTCAGTCATCACGACCAACTAAATTGAATGTAAGGACAGCTTCGCCAATTGGTTTGCCGTCTACATAAAACGTTCCGGCAGCGCGCCGTGAGCTTTGTTTTTGAGCAATTAAACTTCTTTCCGCCAACCGCCTTGTCAAATCGCTGCTTTGCATCAAACTTCTATACCCACTCATGAACACTCATCTCCTATTCATTCATTTCAGCCAGCACTTGCTGCCGAATCTCTTCTTTTTCTTCCGGGCTCAACCTGATAATATCCTGATTAATCACCGGCCCGATCGCGCAGCCGCAATTCACTCGATTTCGCGGACCGAACGTTGTATCCCTCGGGAACATACCAAACTCACCGTCCACCAGAAACAATTCATCCACTCCGACCACAGTTCCATCCATCGCTAGATGAGTAGGACGGGGAACGCTCTTTTTTGAGCCGCTATGCTTCCACTTCTTCCCCTCAACCGCCGGAGATTGCATGAAGGACTCCCAGTTCGCTTGACTGGACGCTGCCAGTATTTCGGTTCGGGCGGTTGCCCTGGCACGCTTCCGGTCAAACTCCGGCAGGTCTTTGAGGCGTAGTTCCGCTTGCTGAATGGATTCGCCGTTCTGAATGGCTTCGATCAATTCCGATTCAATCGCTTTGTGAGTGTTCAGCTGCATGATATCCGCCAGCTGAGTAGACCATGACTCCACCCAGTCTGTTGTCCGCTTGGATAACGTCTGAAAGGCCACATCCTTGTCAATGGATGCCATGATTACATCCGCCAGCTCTCCGATGGTAGTCGTCAGAATAGCAGCAGCCTCTGCGCCGTATACAGCTGCGAACTCATCAGCGGCGAACAGGTTGCTTTGAAAATAGTTGAGGATAGCTTCCAATGTCAAATTATCATCCTTTGCAACAAATGACTGAAACGCATCTAAGAACCGTTTTCGCTGCTGCCGCAATAGCTTTGCGGTGAGCGCTTCAAATTCCTCTACCATATCATCCAGCTTGTCCAATTCAGGCAAATCATCCGGCAGAATAGCCGTGACATCTTCTGTACCTTCCTCAGCTTTTCGTATGAACAGGTCAATGCTTTGTAGCAGCTTATCTACTTTACTCATGACTGCATCGACTCCAAGACGTCACGCATATCCTTCAGCAAGTCGATCAGGCTTTCCTGCTGCTGATCTGATTTCATGATGTCAAGAAGTCCATCGGATACATTGGACTGATTTTGCATCTGCGTCATCGGCAAGTCGTATTCTTCCGGAAGGAACTCTATTTTCTTACCGAGCACTTGGCCAAGTAACGGCCGCAAATCATTTGGTGCAACCGCATGCGCCTGAATAAAAGGGCCGAGCACCTTTGCAATTTCAATCGGATCGTGAAAATCCGCCCCTTTGATGGACAGCTTCACATAACTAAATTCAAGCGGCTCAAGAAATAACGTGTTTAGGATCCGCGCCAGAGTCTTCCTCTCTGGTTGGAATACCTGCTCTTCCGTTACCTTGCGCGCTGTGTCTGCAGTTGCCCGGCTAAACTCCTGTGCTTCCCCTGTGTAAAGAGGTGGCAACCTGAAAGAAGAGCGTATCTTCTGCCGTGTATTCTCGTCATACTCCAAGAATAGTGCATCCTGCTGCAACACTTCCGCCAGTGACTTGATTTCCACTTTAGCCGGTGTGATCTTTTCATCGCCATTCTGCATTTTCTCTTCGGCAATACCTTGCACCTCCAACAACAAAAACTTGTGTGCATTGTCAGTACCCGAGAGGTCATTCATGTACGCTTGCAGGTTTTCATACGACGTATTATCCAACTGCCCGTTGCTCACGGTAATAGCAGCAGGGATATGCCGACCATTGGTAAAGTACATGAGATTAAGCTCTTCGGCCTTACGAGCACCATACAGGCTAATCAGGTTGCCAAGCCAGCGTGGCTTTCCGTATGTGCCGCTGCCGATCTTGAAATGATAGATTTCAGTAGCCTGCAAGTTTTCCGGTGTGCTTTCGTCAAACTTTCCTGTAGTACTGTTCATGATGCGCGGGTCGCCGTACTCTTTGAAGTACACTTTTTCCTGATCAATCATCTGGACGTAGCGCCTGAATCGCTTCCACCGCTTCACTTTCTTTTCAACACCGTTTTCGAGAATCTTGTACTCCACTTCTTCCGGAACCGTCTTCTTGCAGACGCGCATGTGCTGTGCATCCACATACTCAATGCCAACCGGCAGTCCCATGCCATCTCGAATAATCTCGATATAGCCGTTACCCGTCTTCTCCCGGTCATCAATGACATAGCCCAGGATAAGTTCCGGCGATTCATCCAGATTCAGATAACGAATGAACTCACCCAACCGTGTATTTTCTTTTTCAGCTTGCGCCTTGACTGCCTGCTGAATTTCCTCTGAGTTGATATCCAACTTGTACTCTGATTCAATGCCAAAGCCCACAATATTTGTTTTGTAAGCGTCAATGCACTGCTGCAGGATGGAGGAGTATTCACCCATCAGCTTCAGTTCGGTCAGGTTATACGGCGGCTCCAATACGTCAGCACCATACAGCCCCTCGAAGTCGTCCTTATAAATTTGCTTGGTCGTCGGTGAAACGGATGATTTCACGACACGCGCTCTTACATTTGATTCTGCCAATGCTTATCTCCTCCTACCTTGCGGCCGCGCTGGTGATGGCCGTCCTTTTGCTTCTTCTTTCAAGTCCACTACCTCGTAGCCGTCCAATCCATACCAAACAGCTTCAAATGTATGCGGGTCAATGCCGAATTCATCGGGTATGATTTCCCCTTGCTTGTCCGTCGCATACACTAACTCTTGCATCTCATGGACAGCATTCTCGCATTGATCCGAGCAGATGATTTTCTTGAAGCGCTTCATCTTTTTCGTATTGGCCAAGCGTGAGCCCTGAAATTTATAAGCTCCCTTGATGTCCAGACCCTTTTTCTTCAGGTAATAGATCGTCTTCGGTTCTGCAGAATCCGCAATAATGCGCTCGCCTGTAGATGCAAACTCTTTGATGTCCTCAAACAGCTCCACATCATCCATGCCTCGCTTGTAATACTCCCAGTAGATGTACAGATAATGCTTTTCTTTATCAACTACCATGCGGATAACGGCGTTATATGAAGTGACGAAGCCGAAGTCCATGCCAACCCGGTACATCGGCTTACGGATCTCCTGCACAGCTTCCATCACTTGCTCATGCGGCATCACCTCGAACTGCGGAAGCACACGCTTCCCGTTCACGCCAAAACGACCTTTCCGAGCGATTCGATAAAGGTCAGGGTCATACTCTTTCATTTCCTCCAGCTGCTCAACGTAACTTTCAGGAAGGAACAGGTTATCATCCGCCGTGGAATGGTGATAGTACGTATCACCGACAACCATCGTGCGCTCTCTGTACAGGTCCTTGTCGTCCAGCACTAGACGCTTGTTTGCTCTGTCTTGGAAGAAGTGCAAGTAGGTCCAGTTATTCTCACCGACCGGATTGGTGGACAGAATCATGTGCAACTTCAGTGAGGGATGGCGCAAACGGCCAAGCAGCTCCTTGAAGCCGGCGTACTTGATTTCCGAACACTCTTCCAACCAGATCAGCGACACGTTGTTAATCGACTTCAGCTTTTCCGGCTTATCCATCCCTTTGAAGATGATTTTCGAGCCGTTAGGAAACCGGATCTGCATAGGAGATGTAACGCATCTGATTTTATGAGACAGGCCCAGGTCCTCGATAATCTCACTTAATAGAGAGAAGGTGGAATCGCGGTGTGTATCGTACACTTCCCGGATTACTAATGCGGTCCGCTTCTCGTCTATCAGCTTCAAGATGACTTTCAAGGCAACGTGATAAGATTTGCTGGAACCGTAGCCGCCAACCAGGAACTGAAACTTCTGATTCCAGTCGAACAAGAAGTCCTCGAAGTGCGGATTCGCTTCTTTCATCACTACTACCATCAGCGATCACCCTTTCGAGTAATCATGATTTCAATTGGTCCGTCTTCGCCATTGTCGGTAAGCTTGTCAATTTCAGCTCGTGTCTTGTCTATGCCGGCTTGCATGCCTTCCAGCTTCAGCAGTCGTTCATCATCATCATGAGCCATCTCGCAGAATTGCTTAATGGATGACCGCAGCTCACCGATTGCACGGGATTGAGCATTCATGAACGTAGCATGACGGTCCCAAGCGAACTGGATCTCGTATTCTTGCTCAACTGGCATCTGCACTTCTTTACCTTCAGCAGAGATGACATTTTCGACTTTCAGCTTCTTCAGCTCTTTGGCCGTGTCTTCTTGGTCTTGGACAAACATGATCTGTTGAGCTCGGATGATGGCAGCATACTGAATCATGATTTGGTCCCATAGAAGATCTGATGGATTGTCCTTGTCCATCATGCCCATGATTGCCAGTGTTTCTTGGGGGATGTACCGGCTGAACAGTCCGTGCTTTAATGCAGCGGTGTTCCGTTCTGTAAATTGGTTCTTTGGATTGGGGTTGCCACTTCGGTTACGTCGCTTCTTCTCACTTGCATTAGATGAAGTTCTTTTCTTATTATCGCCTGAATCACCCGCTGGATCGGTTGCAAATCTCTTGCCTTTCTTGGTTGCATCGGTTGCATCCCTCGACCACCCTTCACGACTGCGACGACTCTTTAGTGTTCCCTCTTTTACTCCGTACTTCTCAGCAAGAGCTTTGAAGGTGATTTTTGTTGTTTCCCATTCTTCTCTTATCTCTTCCCAATTCGGCATATCACATCACCACTCACTCCTTTATTTTTAGGCATAAAAAAAGCACCTCCGAAGAGATGCTACAGACTCTTAACGATTTCTTTTGTTCTGATTTCAATCAATATGTCACGAGTGAGATTTTTAATCGACTTGCCTTTTTCATCCTCAGCAATGGAATCCACGAATTGCTTTATGTCGATATTTACAGGATCTACTTCAACCGCGGGATCTTCTAAAAGTTCAGCTATGTTCCTTAACATATCAGCACTTTGCTTTCTGGATTCCATATCAGCTGTAGCCGTATTCATCATAAAACCCGCTCCTTTATTTTTAAACGCGAACAATCTCAATTATTTTCGTTTCAGCGTTAGGTATTAAATACGTTCTGTAACTATCATCAGCTTGTTTGTGAATAAATTTGTCTTTGATAGAAACAACTCTATATTTAACGCTTTTATTGTCTCGACTTAAATGAACAGAGTCGCTTAAAATCTGTACATTTTTATTTTCCATCATGAACAAGTAGATTTCTCGCGAAGTATACTCTTCATTCTCTTTTAAACATTTTGGAACCTCATCTTCGTAATACACCATTCCTTCACCCCTCCACTGACAATATTCGTCAAAGAAGGTGAATATCCTCTTACAAAGAGTAAGACCGAAGGTCATAACCCGCACATAATACGGCACGCAGGCAGAATAAACTCACGAACCTACCCGCCGCGCCGAACCTGCCTCCCAGTATACGATATTTTTTGAAATGGAAAAAATCATGTCAAAAATGGCTTTTCTGGTCTTACTGGTCGTTTTGGTCGAAATGGCCGGACTCAATAAACAGCTGGATCATCTCGTCTTTTTTCTCACGAATCACATGTCTGGAAACACCAATATGCTCGGCAATAGATCGATAGCTCATTCCATCAGTCATACAATCAAATATCACTTTCTGCATATCATCTTCCAGCAAATCATACGCAGCATCCAGCAGCTCAATCTTCGCCTCATACGCCTGAATCCTATTCCACATACGTTGCTCCCTTTTGTCCATGGCATCTATCTCGACAGCGCTTCTGATGGAGCTCCCTTTTGGCATTGCTGCTTCGATTCCGTATTGCGCCACTCCCCACGACCTACCACTATCGCTAACACGAAAATAGATACCTTCCAAACGGATCACCTCACGCTGCATGAATGAATAGCTGTATATTAATTCTTCGATTTTCTTCTGATTCACTGGAATGCCCCCTCTTATTTTCTTCTGATTGCGCCGCCTACACGTCGGTATGTATCACGATTTACGCCCATTAGTTCGGCGAGATCGCGTTCACTTAATCGCTCTTTTTGTATTCTTTTGTCGCTATTTGTACCGTTTTTTCTGCTTTTGGTATCGCTTTTATTGATTTTGGTATCAACTAACCCTTTTTCAATCAGCTGCTCTCTTAATGTTTTGTTCATTCTTCTTCACTCCTCCCGGTTGTAAAAATTCAGCTATTTAGGTACAAAAGTTGTAAACAATGAAAGACAATAAAAAAAGAGGACAACAAATGACGCAGCGCAATGCTACAATCAAATGTTGTCCTCTGGTTGGCCAGGGCGGACTATTCTTTTAATTTCTGATAATCGTTTATTAACACTTCTTTGTAATGGTTAAATTCCTCTGACTGTATTTCTACGCCATGTTCTTTGAGCCATTCTAATGATATTGTTAATCCATTAAGTGCAGTGATACAGGATATATATGGCGTATACTTATCTTCCGAAATCAAATCAATGGGAATCTTTTTTAAATCATCAGAAGAGCTATCGACTAAAGTTATCAACCCATCAATATTATTGTGGCCAATTTGAAATTTACCTTGGAGGATATGTTCTAACCTTCGTATTATTGTCTTTAACCTAATATCGACTTCAGCGTACCTTTTTCTGAACTCGAAATTTTTTTCAGCTATTCGTTCCTTCTTCTGCAATTCTATTTGCATTGCCATAACTTTCACAGCGTGATCGCCCGCGATTTTTGCACCTAAAAATGCGCCGATTAGTGTGAAAAATCCTCCGACAAGCGTGGGGAAAAGCCAACTTGGAAATAGATTCTTCTCAACAGATACAAGGCTGAAACATAACGAAATGATGATTAAAATCAAAGCACCCACAATCACTTCTGATATGTAGGTTTTCACTTTCAAAACTCTTCCCCTTCTTCCCTCCGCATCCGTCTGACTTTCCCTTGATGCGTCACAATCTTATACTCACCATGCTCCGGTAACTCCCTCAACTTGGCCACGCCTTCAGAAATCACCACAACACAGTTCATTGGTAATTCCATTATATCAATATTCAACCTACCTTGCCCATCAATCGACAAATTTTCCATATTCACCAGGACCCCTCCATGTGATACAATAATGTCAGCTACGACGGGGAGAGATCTCTGTCTTTTTTATTTGCTCAATTACCCCACAGCCCAAATTTCCGCTGCCCAATCTCACCCTTCATCTCCTGATCCATAACCAAGAGTGCAACACTTCGCCTATTCGTTTTGAGTTCCCTAGCCAAGTCGTTAATCGGCACACCGTCATCCCACATTTCACGAAAATGAAGTAACTCACTTTCTTTCCATGTCCACTTAATTTCAATATCTTCCAGAATTAAGATTGTCGGTTCGTGTCTAGCGCTGACCATTAAATTTAATCCCTTTGAAATTTTTAACGAATCCTGCGAAGAATTTTGAAATTTCTTGTCTGAAAAACATTCTTTTATATTCTGCCGTTTTTTTAATTTCCTCGGCATCCTTATCAAACTTTTTCTCGTTGATCTGGCGCGTCATCATGTACCAATATTTCGCCCGATCGTGAGATGAACCTTTTAGTAATCGATTGCGTGTTTCGTGCTTCTTCACAACTTCCAGTTGCCACGGTTTCAGCGGCGGATATTTTTCGCGTTTTGTCATTCCAATTCTCCTTTCAGCGCTCGGCGGGCTGCTTTTCCATTGTCTTTATCAATTGGTCTGTACCTCCGCAATGGACGGCCTTGCTCGACTGTAAAGTGATACAGTTCTTCTTCCGCATAAAACTCCAGCGCTTCCCGCAGCCTCTCGTTTTCTGCTTTTAAAGCATCCCATTCAGCGGTCCTGTCGATCAGCACCTTATCCATCACGTCGATGTTTGCGTAAATCCTGCCGTTCTCCGGATGCACCGACAGATAATCTCGCACGTTTGCTTTGTTATTCATGACATCTCCGACTGTGATTTCATTTTTCCCGCATCCTCCTCGCCACATTTTCTGCGTATCTCAACTGCTGAAACATGTACGGATCATCATAGTTACCGCCAGATGATAGCCAGTCCGCTATGCGTTGATGTAAGTCTTGTACTATTGGCAGCGGTAATTGATCTGCCAGTCTGTTGATTTCGTATATTGGATTCATGTTGTTCTCCTTTGTTGTTTGTGCTATACAGTCGGAATAAGCCATTTCTTATAAAATCTTAATTTCTTCCCTTTTTGATTAATCGTAATTGCGTATGCTTCATCTTCTTCGATTATTTGGACGCGCATACCATTCCATTTGCATGAACGGTAACGCTTGGGTATTTGCACGATATATTCACTTGGCATTCAATCACTCCTTCGCATTTTGGTCGAACTGTGGATTAATTCAACAATGTTAACGATGTTGCTAACCATATCTTTCCGGGATTATTTGGGGAATTTTCATCCCAATTAACATAGGTTAATAAACCGTTTGTTTTTTCTACAAAACCCTCTGCGCCACTATAATTCCTTACTCTATCTCCTTCATAAAAAACTGTTACAGTGCGTTTTTCACCATTGAGTCTAGTTTGATAAGTTTCTCTACTCATACAATTTTCACCATCTTTCTTAATACGCATTTTGTGTCTACTGCCTACCTTCAATAAATCCAAATACATACGCGGTAATAAAGATCAAACCGCCTGCTAGATACACTTCTGTCATGTCTTTGCTCCTTTTAATAATTCAGATGCTATGCGTCCCTTTTCTTGCGCCTGTCGCTTCCGTTGATAAACGTTAGGTAGATCTACTTGATTTAATAGGTTGTTGTGATGCGGACACATGTCTGTTTCGCGACTAACATTTATGGCGCAATCCTCGCACATTGGCAGATCGCAAGTTTCATAGTCTGCATTATACTTATTCGCTTCGTTGAACATTCTCCGATCCCGGAAAAAGGTTAGATGATTATCATATTTAATTATGAAATCACACCAACGACTGACTGTATTCTTCCGACACACTCCGCAGATTCCGGCTGTCATATCGACTATTTCCGAATTCATTCCAACACCTTCAAATAATGCAGTGGATAGCCCTCTTCGGCTTGCAACGGTTCGCATCGACTACTAATGACGCTATACTCTATCGACTTCCTGCCGCCCTGCTGTGCGTTCTCCCAGTACTCTTGCAGCAATCCCATATGCAGCATGTAGTGTTCGCCTCGTTCTGAAAAGTACAACAGAACGAATGCGTGCGCACCTTGTTTCCACCAACTCATAAGCGTTTCGTACTGGTGATCGGCTACGTTAGAAAGAGAAAAGCTAGTCCGTGTCGATGTTTGTTTTGCATCAAAGATGACCGCTCGACCTTGGCATACACCAACAAAATCGACTAGATCACCCTTAACTACCATGCCGTTAATACGACCACCGTTATTGCTAGTTATCCTTACTGGTGTAGGCACTTTCTTGACATCCGCAAAACCTGTGGCTCGATACATTTTATTTGTTGTCTCAATTAACTTTTCCAGCTGCATGCCACGATTTGCATGCGTTCGACTTTTAGTCTTCTTCATACGCTCACCTTTTCCTGATACTCAATCTCCTCGTCCAACGTAATCTGCCGTTTTAGGAACTCCGCTTCCGCCTCGTCGTGTTTCCTTTTGCAGATCGGCCCGAATCCGACTTGGATGCTTTCCGACGTTTTGAGCGGCTTGTTGCATCGCTTGCACTTCGACATGACGCGTCTCCTTCCCGCGGTATTCCGTTTTTATTAATTTGCACGGAGGGCTTGTCCTGTGAATCCAGTCGCCAGCCTTCACTGCGCAATTGTTTGATTTCTTGTTTGTTCAGATTGCCGCAGATGTACAACGGCTGTTTATATTCCACTTTGAACATCGTTGTCAGCATCCGGATCACTCCTTTTGAACGTGTAAGGCTTACTTACAAGTCGGATTCTTTAACGAACACT
Organism: Sporosarcina sp. P37; assembly: GCF_002109365.1. Classification (NCBI taxonomy): domain Bacteria; kingdom Bacillati; phylum Bacillota; class Bacilli; order Caryophanales; family Caryophanaceae; genus Sporosarcina; species Sporosarcina sp. P37. The sequence goes on along the minus strand of NZ_CP015349.1, from coordinate 47,186 downwards.
CCGTTCACCATGGCGCCTTTTCGGTCCTTGATTTCGTTGTAAGCCATCCGTACGCATTCCTCGATGGAAACTCCCTTTTGCATAGCGAGTATGGTCATCACTACGTACATGTCTCCGAGCGCATCTTTCACCTCATCTGGTTTTGATTTCGCCATCCCTTGACACAGTTCTCCGAATTCTTCGCCTAGCTTCAACATTTGTTTCGTACTATCCGCTACGTCTAGTCCTCGGTAAGTCGCCCATGTTCTGATTGCGTCCGTTAGTTGCTGTATGTTCAATTTGTTTATTCCCTCTCTTTCTTCCATCCGTCAAACTCTCGATTCGCGCACTTCGCGCACAATCGACTAGTGCTGCAATAACTATGAGCTTGCACCACTTCGTTCTTCCTGCAGATGCGACACTCAATTTCTTTCGATCGGAAACGCGCTTCTTCTGCTTTGATTGACCGTGGCTGTTTACTGTTGCCACTTCTGACTTTAAGCGTCAAATAAAGCCACCTCCTAATTCGTTGCCAGGTTCGCAATCTCTTTCAAACTTCCAAATGTACGGCCCGCTTTGTTTGGATTCGCCATTGCACTTGTCCAAGATCGCCTGGTAACTGAAATAGTTTTCTCTGCCAGCTTCGCGTGCGGATCGGTACTCATCGATCGTCTCGCCGGTTTCTGCATCGATTTTTAAAACCGGCAAACTTTTGGATTTGAATCCAGTCCGCTTTCCTAACTCACTCAATGTGACGATTTCTAAATTACTCACATAGTCATCTGTAATAATGCCGTTTTTCCTGACAATCCGCTCTTCCGGATTCGGTTTTCTCAAATACACCCTTGCGACCAAGTGACCGATCTTGATTCCGACACCGTCAATCTTCACAAATAAGTTCCCTTGACCCTTAACTCGAAACGGAAGCAGAATACGTTCGGTTGTCTTATACACTCTCTTAACTCTTCCGTAGTTTGATACGAAGTACGTGCCTATTGTGTCGTGTAACGGCAACCAAGATTCGTCCGGATAGACTTCCGCTGCATACCACGCCTGTCTTTGTTTTAAAGACGCGACTCCATTGGTGATATAGCAGTTGATCGGTCTGATTTTGCGCCCTTGTCTCTTTGCGTTAGAAAACACACTGACTGTTAACCCTGTAATGCCCTGCAGCTCTTGGTAATTTGTCGGAGTGCTAATATTCGTCCGCGGATCATACAGATAAAACATTCGATCCCTTCTTTCTTAACACCACGCAGTATCTGCAGTCATATTCCGTCGCTTTAATTCGTTGTTGCCGCCCGTGCTTATCTACATAACGCTGCTCGGTAACGCCTGTGTATTCTTTTTCTTTAGTAATGAATTTGATCGGCATATACCCTCTACTGAGTAAATCCCGCACACGCATATTGCGTTCTTGTAACGACTTCGCGGAGATTGTGATTGTGTGATCCTGCATGCATGTCACCCTTTCAAAGTTTCATAGATTCAGAACGGGAGGTCATCCGAGCTGTAAGGCGGCACATCATATGCCTGTGCTTGTCCACCGTATCCGTTTTGCCCTGTCTGATAGTTTGGTTGAGTATTTGTCTGTCCTTGTCGATTTGGCTGTTGTGGAGCTTGCTGTGCGTTATTTGCATTGCTCGATTTCGGTTCAAGGAATTGTGTACTATCTGCAACGACTTCTGTCGTATAGACACGCTTACCGTCTTGCCCCTCGAAACTACCAGTGGTGATCCGACCGTCTACTCCTGCGAGACTACCTTTGTTCAAGAAGTTTGATATGTTCTCCGCTTGTTTTCTCCATGCAACACACTGGATGAAGTCTGCTTGTTGCTCTCCGCCCTCGCTTTTAAACGGACGATTGCAGGCTAATGTAAACCTACATACCGCGACACCACCCTGCGTATACTTCAGTTCAGGATCTTTCGTGAGACGTCCAACTAATACAACTCGATTGATCATGCCGTCATCCCTTTCCTCATAGCCATAGCCGCCTCTGCCTGTTGTAACTTGATTTCCAAAGCGTCCATTTCTTGTTGGATTTTTCGCCAGTCCACTTTATCCGGAAGCGGAACCGTGTAGATCCCGCTGTTGTTAGTCCAGTTAGACATCCTTATCCCTCCTGTCAAAACTCTTTGCTCCACCTTCTACGGCTTCTGTGGCGCATTTCGTACAGATCAAGTGATTCTTTTTCCCTTTTACAAACGCTAAATGCGCCATGTCTTCTTCCGTAAAATCTCGATTGCATAATTCACATTTCTTTTTATCTTGTCGCACTCGGTAAAAGTCACCGAAGTTCATGAAGTTGAGGGCGACCTGAGTCACTTCCCAACGTTTCGTAATCGTTTTTTTGAATGTATAACTCATCCCGCATCCCCCTAATTTCCAAATAAAATATTTTCAAATTCCACGTTTTCATTTTCTGCTTCCTGGTCCCGAATGGATTCTTCCGGCAAATTAATAGCCATTGCCATCTTGTTAATTCGTTTATTGACTCGGCCGCCTGGATAAATCTTTTCTAACTCAGGAATTGTCACGTTGGATGTGAAGATTGTGGACTTCTTATGTTCTAGCCGATAATCCATGACGTCATACAGAATGCCTTCCTCGAACTCTGTAGCACCCTTTAAAGCAAGATCGTCCACCACCAGCACCTCAACTTCACGGAAGGCCTTCACTACTTCGTCCGCGCTGGTTTCTTTCGAGCCAAACGTTTTCTTGACCTGACTAATCAAATCAGCCGACTTAATAAATGCGATATCTACACCATGTAGCTTGACCAATGCATTTGCGATACTCGAAGCAAGACGGGTTTTTCCTGATCCTTTGACTTGGCTATAGAGATACAGGCCTTTGCCGTGTTCTTTCATGACTGCATAATTTTCAACGAAATTAGCAGCTGCTTTTTTCGCTACGAGCGCAGTGTCTCGGTCACTTTGCTTGGTGTACCTATTTGCGTCGAAAGAATGTACAGTTGCTTGGCTGAAAATCGGCGGAATGCCGGATAAATCAAGTTTTTTGTCAATCTCACGTTGCTTGACTTGATTTTCGTAACACTCACATTTCTCCCACCATTCATCCATTTCGTTTATATTTTCATTTTTTTTTCGGCGCTTCGACCAATCTTTCACCCAGATCCATCCGGTACCGTCGCATTTGCGTAAAGGGCAATCATCAGAAGGGGACGTCAATATCTCGATTGGTTTCGATTCCAGCGAGTTTCTTACGTCGTTCATTCGTTGCCTGAATTTCGGATTCGATTGCATCATTTCTTGTATGACTTGTCCGATATGTTCCATACCCTGCAGCCTCCCTTTCGTTTGCGGCATCATGAGCCTCTATGTCCTGTGCTGTGAGTAAGTTTCGACTCTTCCAGTTACGTAATATTCCGTGAAGGTAGCTGATCAACTTCTTAGGTCTAGCCTCGACTGATTTTTTTAGAGCCAGCAATACAAGTTCAGAATTATTTTCGTCAACCATGTGTTGAAACTCGTCTGCAATATGAGGAACAATCGGACCTACGTTTTTTTCGTAGAATCTGATAATCTCTCCAAAACCTAAATCGACAACTACAGACGATCGACTTATTTTTTTAGGATTTTCAGGAAGAGAAGCTTCCGCGACATCTGAAGCTACAACATGTTGTTGTTTGCTTTCCTCTTCTTTACTTTCCTTTACTTTACTTTGTGTACTTTCTGTAACATTTCCCTCTACTACTTCTCCGTTAATGTCTACATTTACTCGGTTAATGTTTGCATTAACTATTTTCGAGTCATTAATTAACATATATTGGTTTACCACTGTAATGTTTTTTCTGCGTTTACTCGCTTCAAAGTACCGCTCTTGGATACCATGAGAAGTAAGAATGTGGTACTTTTCATACAAATCCTTGTTGAACACCCCATACTTGATGCAATCATTTACTATGTCTGTAAGAGTGTTAATGTCTACATTTACTCTTCTGCTGAACAGTAGATGCTCCACTTCCGTCCAGTCATAGTAGTAGCCTTCCTTGTAAATACGCATTAATAATTTGATTACAACTGCAAATCCAGTAGTTCCGTGTAAGGCTTCGACCAGCTGGATCTTGTCATCCTGGTCGATATCCACGTCTAACGGAAAGTAATCAAGGCCCAGCTTTTGTGGTCTCGCCATTACAATGTCCTCCTTTTATTACGGCACGTATACTAACTTTCCAGTTGCTGCTTGTACCGCTTTTTTAAATTCTTCTTCGTTTGAATTACTATCCGACAAGTGCAGCAGATGAATCTCCTGAACTAGTGATAGATCGTTAGCATCCAAAAATTCCAATACATTTTCTAAACTGAAGTGCGACTGCATAACACGCTTTTTTAAAAACTCTGGCGTCCGTCCTGAATTAACGTTTTCAGAAAGAATTTTGTAAGAATAATTACACTCAATCATCAAGTGAGTCAGTCCGGAAAACTTGTACTTGATATAGTAGGTATCTGTCGCAAATAACAGCTTGTCACCTTCCTGATTAGCAATTAAGAAGCCGAATGGCTCTGCTGCATCGTGCTGGACATCAAATGGTAATACAGTCCACGTACCGACTCTGAATGTCTCTTTGCATGTGACAGGCCGTATACGGTGATGCTGAATGCCAATAGCGTCCGCTGTGCCTTGCGACATGTAAATGTCTAGCCCGCGGTCTGCGACGTCCTGTACCGCCTTGCAGTGGTCTTTGTGTTCGTGTGATACCAATACGCCTGCGATATTGCTAGTCTCAAAGTTTAGCGCCCGCTGGATCTGCTTAAAGTTGATGCCGCACTCCAAGAGGAGCGAGGAGCTGCCGTCCGTAATGTGATAGCAATTCCCCGTGCTGCCTGTTGCGAGTGTTGTAATCTCAATCATTAGAAGCCAGGTCCGTTCGATGTGACCGGCTCTGGTTCGTATGCAGGCTGTTCAAGCACTTCTTTTTCAGATTCAATGATTTCGCCAGTTTCACGATTGACTGGAATGTCTAATACTTCTGTGTTTGCATATTGCTTAATCTCTTCCTGCACATGCTGTGTGACGTCTTTAGGCTCCGTCTGTGTTAGTGCATCATCTTCTGTATAAAGCGCTCCTAGCGTGTCAGGGAACGCCTCACGTTGCGCGTTGACAATTGCCGATTTGCGGATCATGTTTAACGGCATCGCTTTCCAAGTAGCTTGGCCTTTTGAAAACTCGTCCAAGCTGATTCTTGTTGTGATTGGTTTCTTTCGGTCTGATCGGTAAATTTTGGCCCATCCACCAATTAACTTGTCCTCGGTTAACTTGACAGCACCTTCAACTTCTACCAGTTCTCCTTTTCGCTCGACAATGATGCCTGCTTCAAAACCTTCATATTTCGGGTGGTTCTCGGCACGTTTCATAAACGCTTCTTTCGATACGATGATCTGTGCTGGCTGTGAGCCGAATTTGATTAAGTACGCTTCGTTTAGGAATGGATTCAGTTTCTGGAATTTACAAAGGTTCATGAACATCACAAGTTCCTGATCAGATACATCTCCATTACCTCGTACCAGATAGTCCTTCACCATTGCCCCTGATAACTTCACCGTCTCACCGTTTACTTCAAACTGCATAGGTTTTTCCATTAGTCCAGTCATATTAAATAGCCTCCTGTTATTTGTTTTTTCTTCTGAATTCTCCGAAGTAGTGTATTTCAGCTGCTTTCCTAGCGCCCTCTGCTTCTGTTAATGACTCGAAATAACCTAAGTGCTTATCTCTGCCGTCTACATGTATTCTTGCTCTCCACCTGCATTTAACTTTGCAGAAATTCACCCCCGTACAACCAGAAGTGTTGTCGATTCTTGTTTTTTGATTCATAATATTTTGCTGGTGCGTACACTCTCGTAAGTTCGCTCTTTTGTTATTCAATGTATCGCCATCGATATGATCAACAAGCGTTTTCTCTGCAGGTTTAACAATCAATCTATGGAGAAACATTTGCTCTTTTCTATTCAAACGAGTCATTGCATAGCCTGAACTGCTCAGGTACCACTTATGTTTCTTGACTTTGATAAGATCTTCTAAATCAACAACCGCCCTACCCACCTCGATTCCGTGAGTATCGCAAAGCACTATCTCTGCATAATCATTGAATTCAAAGACTTGATTAGGGCTGAGTCTATTAAAATTGGTGATTTCGCCCCTGCGATCTATCTGGCTCCAATGCTTCGAGCAAAAACCTTTTGCTTTATGAGGTTTTCCGCAGTTCTCCACTTTGCATATCTTCATCGCCAATAACCTCCACTCGCAACTCTTTATCTCCTCCGCTCACAACCAACTGAATCATCTGCGTGTCTATATTTAGCAACTTAACTACCGACTCGCTATTATCGATCCAGATGGGGGCTTTAATTCCGTAATGCTCAGATAGAGTAGATATGATATCTAAACCTACGTTGATTCGAGCCGCATTGTTCAGGCCACTTGAAAATGGAATACCTTCAAAAGTAGTTTCACAAATCTCTTGAAGACCGCCATTCACTTGTTGGGCAAACAACTTAAATCGCGCATACTTGAATTTGCCGTTGATCTTGCTTTCCAGTAGTTCAACTTTCGAACGGATGAATTGCTCTGTCAGATAAAGTTCACGTTCTAAGTTTTCAAACTCAGTAGCCAGTTCTTTCTGTTGTTCTTCGAGTTCAGCAATTCGCTTTTGGGACACTTCCGCTTGTTCGTTCTTTGCAAGCTGTCCGTTCAATTCAGAGCGTTTCGTCTTAAATGCAGATACTTCTTTCTCGATTTCGGCAACAGCTTCATTGGCATTTGCCTCGAGAGATTTGATTTCTTCCTGGACTGCGCTCATTTCAGTTACTTTGTCAGTGTATTTAGGGTTCGTTCGAGCATTCTTCACTTCATCACGTAGTTCGTTCAATTGGATCGTGAGCTTGTTGATTGTCTCTTCTTTCTTAGCGATATCATCTTTCAGTTGACTGCCAACCTTTTCGGCTTCTACTATGCGCTGCTGCGTTTTTTCTTTGTCTGCCGCTATTGCTTTACCTGTCGTTTGAATATGCTCCAATTTGGCAGATTTTTTTGTATTAAATTCCGCTACCGCCTTGTCTCTAGCCGCTGTCAGTTGCTCTTCTGGTAAGGCTTGGCCGCATGTCGGACACTCACACGCTTCTTTATGTTCAAACTGTTTAGCGTTCTCTGTCGCGAAGTCTTCTCGTAAAGCGACCAACTTCTTGTCGAACTCGACCACATCCGCTTGTCCTACTTGAATCTGATGCTTCGCGTCGTCTAGTTTCCGCTGCATGATCGCCTGATTAGATTTTTCTTCCTGGATCTTCGCCTGAACCTGATAACCTTTTTCAGTCGCTTCCGACTCCAGTTCACGCTTGATGGACTCAAGATCCATTTCAATCTGTTGTAAATCGTTCTTTTTATTCGTAACGGCTGAACCGTTTTTGATGTTGTTGATTTGAGTAGATGCCACGTCAATCTCTTTTTCTACTTTCGCGATTTCTATTTCTATAGAAGAGACATCGATTTTAATGTCCGGCATTGAGTTAGTTAGTTCGTCAATTCGAACCGGAATACGATCCAACTCTTTATTGATTTCAGCGCGTTTTGCCGCAATGACTTTACGATGATCTTCGATAGTTCGGCCTTTCAGGATGGCCGGTAAGTCTTTCAGTTCGCTGTTGAATGCCAGGACATCTTCCAGTTCCACATCGCCACACACTTCGAGTAGAGTAGTTCTGCGATCTTGCCATTTGACTTGTTCATTGAAATAAAGTGGATTAGTGAGAAGTTTAAACACTTCCTCTTTTACAATGGATCCGACTTTTTCTTCATACTCTTTCTTTTTAACTGGGACCGAGTCGATGTAGTACAGCGTTTCATGACCGGTAAACTCGGCCATTGGTGCACCGCGTTTCTTTGTCCATCTTTCCTTATAAATCTTACGGATTGCCAGCGGTACATTGTCGATCGTGAATGTTGCAGCGACTTCGTGTTCCAAGTTGTTGATCTCATGGCCATCTTCCAGTGTCTTGATAGCGAAATCCGTTTTGTTGTTACTGTCTTTGTTGAAAAGCAACCATAAGAAACCATCGAATATGGACGTCTTCCCTGTCGCATTATCGCCATACACTTTCAAGTCGTTGCCGGCAGCATCTAATTCTAGCGACTTGATACCCTTAAAGTTCTTCAGTGTCAGATTGAGTAATTTAATATTTTTCATCATTTTTCCTCCTGCCCTATATTCCATCTATCCCGTAAGTAAAGTAGATGATCAATGTATTCTTCTGCATTTTGGCAATCGACTATATCCAACAAAGCCAAGGGTGAACCGCTGAACAAAATACTTCTATTTCGAAAAAACTTTTCGTTTTCAAGTTTTATTTTAGATTTGTTTTCGGTTGTAATAATGCTTAGTTTCCCTTCGTCCAAACATAACGAGAAGCGTTGTCTGGATGGAAATTTCACGCCGATTTGATTCACTCTATTTACAAGAAAATCTCTATCCGTTTTCGTTTCCAATACATTCTCCTCCTTGTGATATTCGGGATTCCGCGCTATAATAGCGCCAAGTAGTTTTATATGGAATCCCGAACTCGCTGCTACCAACAGCGGGTTTTATTTTTGTTCATTTTCCTTTTCAACTTCCCACTTCATCATCTCTTCGTGACAATCATTGCAAGTCATCGGATAACCAACATCTTCACCCATGAACTCGCCGCACATTTGACAGACGACACCGCTTAAAGCCATTTCAACATACTCGCCCAATCAGATCGCCTCCTCAAAACGAATGATTTCCGCGTCTTTACGAATTGCATATACTTTCAAGCGATCGCCGTAATTGTCGTAATACGTTTGAGCTGCATCTAACACACTGTCTTCAAATGTCATCACGTAGACCGAATCGATTTCTTGCATAAACACTATTTCCCACTGGTACGTCGTCATTTTCTTCACGCTCCTTTCTAAGTTGATGGCCTGCGTCCGCCCATAAGGTGCCGATCATGAATGCAACGACTGGAAGCAAGCACGCGATCAATAACAAATGTCCGTATTCCGTCATGTCATCAACTCCTTTCCGTGATGGATGTGAATCCCATCAATAAGGCCAGGTCTGTGAGATTCCAATTCACAGCGGAAATTATCCAATGGCTAACCAACCAACCTGACCTTATTGATAGGAGCCAAAGCTCCTAATCTGTGGTATACTGAAAGTACATAAATTTTAGCTTTTGCCGATTTGACGTTGGACGCGTCAGTCGGCTTTTTTGTGCGTAAATTGCATAGCTTGTGCATTGATTCCTTGCGCGATTAACTTGGCTGCCAGTGCTTGTGTATCGACTTCCATCCGTTTCATGTGCTGCAACACTCGTACTTGCTTAAACATTTCTAGCAACGTCTCCGCACGGAATACTGCTTCTTCCATGTCGTCTGTCCAGTTACATAACTCCAATGCTTCAATTTGGTGCATGGCCATCTTCTTTAAATCGGCCGCTCTTTCAATATCTGCTCTACGATAATTTGTTAGTTTCATAGTATCCTCCTAAAATAAGTGAATGATGCCCGCCACCATCGTGCTCATCGTGTTAATGATGTCCGGCAGTGTGTTGAGTATTTCCGTCCCGTATAGAAAGGCAATGCCTAAATCGATCGCCTGCGTCTGCACCGTCCAGTTCCGGAAGATGTCAAGTGCCGGGTACTTCTCGCCCCGCTCGATCTTCGATACATCTGACTGGTTGATGTTCAGTGCGAAGGCCAGTTCCTCTTGCTTCATACCGTGATCCTTCCGGCATTGCCTCAAAAATTTCCCGATGTCCATTGGCTCACCCCCTCCCATATTCCAATCTGGAATATATTCTGCTGCGGAATGTGAAACCGCTCTAGGGTGTCGTATTCTTGTAGTAGACCCACTCGCAATCCTCGTGTTACGCTTCGTAAGCAACCTCCTAATCTAGTGGAGCAAACCCCTCCGCTCCGCTAGATCACATCTTTCAAACTTAGAAACTTATTGATAAAGTACACTTGTCCTTTTCCAGTCACCTTTGTTGTTCTGGTGATTCGCACGCTGCCATCCGGATTGTTGATGGTCCGCTCTTTCACTTCAAACCAACCTCGTTCCATTGCATACTGAGTTGGCTCGTTGTAATGTGATCCACTTTTCCCAAGAAACTCGTTTTCTCTTAACCACTTAAACAATCGATTTTGACCAACGCGGAAACCGTTCTGTGTGATTAATTTTGCAAGTTGTCCAATTAGAATGGATGTTTCACTTGTCTCCACTGCTTCAGCAAATCGCACTTTCGGTTGTTGCTGCTGAATTCGCAATTCGGCCTGCTGGCGTTTCAGTCTTTCTTCTTTCAAGTCGGTCGCCAGTCGGATTAATGTGTCTGGATCGGAAAGGACTTGTTCGACCGTTTCCGGTGTTAAGTAGCCGCCATGCTTTCTTATAGAAGGAATGACTTCGCTGGTAATCCATTTTCTGAACTTCTTCGCTTCCGGCTTTCGACTTTCAAGGACCACATCGTATAGGCCGTCCTCGTTTATGAATGTTGCTTGTTGTGTTCTTCCTATCGAGTCTTGGATGGGGTGATTTGAAATCACGTCATCGTCTAACCGCCTTTTAACACCTGCCACTTGCTCCAACCCCAAAATAGAGCAAACATCCTTCAGTAAGAAAAGTGGGTTTGATTCTTCGCCAGCGATTCGCAACTCTTGACCTTCAAATAATTTCGTTATTTGATTCATCTTCATTCCTCCTTCACTTAGTAATTTCTATTATGACTTTTCGACCCTTTTCCACTTTTGGTTAAAATTGTTTCTATTTGTTTTGCTGTGCTATTCTCATTAACACTAATTTGTGAAAATATTACATTTTGTTTGTCTGTGGTTTTCTCTGTGCTTATGATATATTGCATATCTGGAAATTTCCCAGTAAGGCTTGTCAAGTACTTTTTTATAAATCGGGAAATAATATTTCAAAAGGCTGTTGAAAATAACTTTCTAAACCTAATGAGATATCGAGCCCTGGTTTTACCCTCCCCAGTTCCAAGTGTGAAATTGTCGTTGTTGAACATCCTAACTTCTTGGCTAATTGTGTTTGAGTTAGTCCCGCCCTCTTTCTTTCTGCAATCAGACGCTCGCGTTTAGTACCCTTTAGATTCCTGTACTCCATCGAAATTGAATTCGATCGCTTTGAATTTCTTTTATGTGCCATAGCTGATTCCTCCTCATCCACTAAAGTTATAAACCAAATCATAATTACTTCGGTTCTTAATCCATTGCAACAGTTGATCCGTCACGACCTTAGCATGCCCGAAATCATTAGTGACGGGAAACCCTTGAATCTTTGCCGCTCTGTGAATCGTCGTCTGGCTTACGCCCAATAGCTCGGCTGTCTCTTTCAATGAAAGCAAGATTGGTAGTTGACGATCTCGCAAGGCTTCGCTTACGGCTTGTTTGACAGTTGCGCTAATCAATTCGTTTAGCTGCGCTTGAGTGGTCACTACTACTTCTGACATTTTTAGCTCCTCCTTTTTTCTCGCTCTCCCCATCTGCTACACTTGTAATAGATGGGAGGTGAATATAATGGCTACGAACGTTTACGCTTGCTTGTGCGGCGATTGGGTAAACCTAAACGATGATCCCGATTGTAAAATGGGTGGGAATTTATCGTCTCCCTCTACCTGGTGGGAAGAAGGTGCGGAGATATGGAGTCCTATCAATAGAGAGAAAAAAGATACTTTGTATGAACTTGATTACATCTGGATTCATTACAAAGGAAAGGACTACCGAATCAATCCGATGTATCTCCAAATCGTCGAATCCTGAATTCAACTTCTAAGTTGTGTTGCAGTTGCGAAGTGTCGCCAAGCTCCACCTTGGCGGCCTCGTGGCTGAACATCATGTCTACTTGCTGCTTGATCCTCGACCATTCGGAATGCTTTATGCCTTTCAGTAAGCTAACTAGATTTTGAATTGTTTGTTGGTTCATCTTCATTCCTCCTATCCGACTTCTTTTTGTGCTCCCGTCTGGTAAACTATTGCTAGATGGGAGGTGGAACTAATGAATAAAGAAAACATTTGTCATGATTTAGCGATTTCTCTTGTTAATGCGAAGTATGACAAAACTGCATTAAGTAGACTTTCCGGTCATGAGCCAGTTTTGAAAACTTACATCGAGATTTACCGCGAATTACTTGAAAGTTATGAAGATGTAATAGCGTCTGTTGATTCAGATGAAGCTAGACAAAAAGAATCAATCGCCGCCCTCATCGCCGCTGCTGAAGACAAGGAATAACTAATCTTTCACTACTGTTTCGGAATCGATGACTTCTTTGGCCCAATCCAAAAGATCTTTCGCTTCCGAAACAGTAAATTGGTATTTTTTGATTTCGCTTATGATAATCGCAACTACCTCTTTCTTTGATGCGTATTTCAGCTCTTTTAGAGTTGCTGGTGCATATTTTCTTATTAATGATTTTTGGACTTCAGAAAAGTTTTTCTCCATGGATATTACCTCCTACCCGACCTCTTTTTTATTTTTGATAACTTTTTTATCATTCGTAGCTAAAAAAATATCCGGAAACAAATCTCTCATACTTACACCGAAAAAACTTTCATATTTAAGCATAGTTGGCAAACCCGCATTGACATTACCCTTCTCAATCTTTCTTACATACACGGCCGAGATACCAAGAGCGTCAGCGAGTTGTTGTTGAGTTAGTTTATTCTTCAACCGTAATTTTCGGAGTAGTTTTCGCTCCATTTATGACACCACCTTTTTGATAACTTTTTTATCACTAAATCTAATATACATGATAACTTTTTTATCGTCAAGTATTATTGAAAAATATTTTATCATTGATACATTTTTTATCGCATATTAGTTACAATGGAGGTAGAAAGAGGTGCACGTAACCATGGAAGACAATAAAATTCTCGGCAAAAGAATGAAATTGTTACGCGGCAATAAAACTCAAGAAGAGATGTCAAAGCTGCTCGGCCTTTCAAGGGCAAGCTATTCACACTATGAAAATAACCGTGTGGAGCCTGATACGGAAATGCTGAAAAAGATAGCAGATATTCACAACGTCACCGTTGACTATCTTTTAGGAAGAACTTCGAGTACAACACATAGAGAAGTAAATCAAAAAAACTATAAAATACCCTTTCATAGAGCAGCGCAAATAACTGAAATTCTTAATCAAAAACGTATATCCGCTTCAGAATTCAGGAGAGCACTAGGCATGTCAGAGGATGACTTTTTCGTTTTTCGTGGAGGTAACGATTTTAAAATCACAGAAAAACAAGCTAAAGTTATAGAGGATATGTTAGGCATTCCTAAGGAGAATTTAGAAGACGATTCATTTACAGAAACAGTAATGGGTAGAGAAATAACATTATCCGAAGAAGATGTTATCCTATTCAACGAACTGAAAAAATATCCAATCTTGTTTCACGATCTTGCTTCTGATCCAGAACGTAAAGTAAGAGAACTTCTGAAGATGTATAAGATGAAGAAGATGTTTCTGGAGGATAATGAAGAGGAGCTGGGTGATGGGTTTGGAGATTTGGAAGATTAATTAGGGGGTGAATGTCATGATGCTTCTGTTTCTTGCGATTCTAATATTTGTAATTCTATTCGCTAGAGAAATCAAGACCTTCATAGCTTTCTTTGTCTTATACATCATAGGCTTAGCTTTATGGGATTATTGGTGGGGCAAGGCCATAGTAGTTACGTTTATCACGTTATTTATAGCGGGTTTGATATTGCAGGCTTATGAAAAGATTTCAAAAGTACTCGGTCCGAATAAAAAAGCACTTCAAAAGAAAAGAGAAAATGCATTTGAGTATGTTATGACCGATTGTTTCGAGGAAATTCATTCTAGTGGAGATATAAAGAGTTATAAAGAATGGTTGAGAAATCCTAAATCTCAACCTCATATAGAAAATTGGTTTCTCGAAAATATTGATGCTTTTTGATTAATTCGCGGTTTCTATAGCCGTGTTTATTTTTATATCTCACATAGTAATATCTCACTAACAAGTAGAGGTGAGACAAATTGATTAGGAGGAACCTATGTGTTAAAAAAAGTCTTGATTACAGCGGCTGGAGGTATGGTAGCCTTATCACTTTCGGCATGCGGAGGTTCACCTGAAGCTACCAAAGATAAGAGCGAAAAAACTAATAAGGATATTGTCGTGTCAAAAAGCGACGAATCTCCAAAAAAAGAAAGTTCGGTTAAAGATGACGAAAATGTTGAGCCAACTCAATTAATCCCTTCAAGTCAAAACGATCAATTGAAAGATTATGTAATGTCTGTAGATAGTCCCTCGGTTGAATTTCAAGAACAGGAAATCAAGATTATTGGTATCGATTTTGGGAAAAAAGGTATTCCGAGTATATTGGGCATAAAAGATGTTTCAGGTGAATATATCGGTAGCTTTTCAGTTCTTAAAGGTATGAATTCCGACGGTAAAAGAGACGCGGAACTCATCTTGTTCCTAGAATTTCATTCTAAAAAAGAAATTGATCCACGATCAGGAATAACGCCTACCATCCCAGATATATCAGTTACTGATGACCGAGGTGATACAGCAAAAGAAATTGCCGCTGTTCCAAACGCAGCTACTGAAACATACTACCGAAAAGAGGGGAATATAATTGCAGCCGTTGGTTTCGCGGTCTATTCTAACGCAAAGTCCTTCACCATAAAACTTAATGGAAATACTTTTCTTGTCAATAATCTTAACTATAGAACAGAGGAAGAATTTTAAAGGTTGTGATTCAATGCAGCTAAGACAACACACCGACTATTGGGAGGAACGGGCTGAAAAGGTCCTCTCCCACTTTCACTATACATATCCAGATGAAATTGATTTATATGACATCTGCTGGCGTTACGGCATGCGCGTGCTGCCGCTAGATGCTCCCTTTATGGAGGAGTTGACCGGCAGCGACCCTATCCCCCGCCTTAAAGCTTTCTCCCTGCCAGAAGAGCGCGGCAGGCGCGGCACGATCTTTCTGAAAGAAGGACTGGACGCGATCGAGAAGAAGCTGCTGCTTGCAGAGGAGTTCTGCCATTTGTATGCACACTACCAGCAGCAATTGAGTGCCGATCAGTACACTATTGGCAAATGTGAGAACCAGGCGAAGCGTATGGCCGCCTATCTGCTGATGCCAGGGCAATTCATTG
Organism: Sporosarcina sp. P37; assembly: GCF_002109365.1. NCBI lineage: Bacteria > Bacillati > Bacillota > Bacilli > Caryophanales > Caryophanaceae > Sporosarcina > Sporosarcina sp. P37. The sequence continues at coordinate 32,025 of NZ_CP015349.1, read as the reverse complement.
AAGATGTTTATGCGGACGCTTATGAAGCGCCTGTGGTGATCTCGGACATTGCGGATTACTTTCTGGTGACAGATGAGCTTGCTACTTATCGGATGGAGTTGGAGTTTCAGCGTAAGGTGGATGGGTTTGTTGTGTCGCATGGGAAGTTGGGGACGTTGGAGTGGATCAGATAAGACGAGGCATTGTTATTAAGCAGATATGAATATGATAAAAAGAATTACGAAAGAGGGTTAAGGCATGTCTAAAACAAAAATGCATTCCATTACTGTATATGCTTTTCAAATTGGAACTCCTGTAGTAAATATTGATAACTCCACAATTATCGATAATTATTATGATTCCGATTTTTTTGAAGAATTTTTAAGATTGGTTATAGAGAGTGACGCAAGCAAGCATTTGGACGGAACGAACTACTTTCATCTAGTATCATTACAACAATCTTCTGATGCGGAAATTCTGGAAGGCAAAATTCATACTACAAAGTATGGAACGCTCAGTGAAATTATTGATACTCATACAGATGCTATTGTAAATACATTAGAGCCTCGCCAGGGTGTAAAAAATGAAATTAACTTTGTAATCAATCGTGAAAGTGGTTTGTTTTTAATTCAGAATGACCCTTTCAGAATTTTTTCGCGTAATTTCTTTTTTGATTTTCTGAAAAATCGGGATTACTTAGCAGAAGATTTAGTTACAGAATTTAACGAGAAAAATAGTGCCCATTCACTTTATAAAGAACACATTTTCACATTATTAACAATTCATGACCAAGGGTTCTACGAACAATTAGCAAAAATCCAGAACATTAAATCGGTTTCCGTCAATACAATTGTAGAAAAAGCAGACGTGAATAGCGCTTTATCACATTTCACGAAAAATGATGCATCAAAAGAAGATTATTTGAACAACGTCACCGAAATGACGTATACTTTCAAGAACACAATAAGAAGTAACGGAATAAGCCAGGTGAAGAAGTTTGTACAAAATGCATTAGACTTAGAAAAAATTGACTCTATCTTGGCTAAAGGTAGGGCTGAAGGAAAAGATTTAAAAGCAGAATTTAAAATAAAGCCTCAAAGCTATCCGATAAAAACTACTAAAAATAGCAATGGAATTTTGGATCAGAGCAAGATTATCACTCAAATGGTTGATCTAGCAAAATCTATTAAGCGTAGGTAGGCAAGAGAAGGGAATGAGGAGATGATTAAGCATAAGGTTAAGATAAAAAGAAATAAGACAGAACATAATAAATTCATAAGAAATAATGTGATAAATTACTTAAAGTACTCCACTCCAAGAGAATTGATTTTTGATATTGTGGCTCCACTATTTATAGCTTTAATTGTCGCTACTTTTGCTGCGTATCTAATCCCAACTCCTAGAGATTTCGCGATTGTAATTCAAGATTTAAATAGCATTACGATCACAATTACTGCGATCCTTGCTGGATTTAACACTGCAAGTTTAGCAATTATTGCTTCATCCAGTAGCTTGTCTGAAAACAAAGTCGTTACTAAAGCAATCCCTGAACCTAATTTAAAAGGGTTAAATAAGATAAAAAACTTAATTTTAAATAATCCTACAAAAAAAGAAATAGATGCAGTTATATCTTTTTTTGCATACGCGGTTATCTCTCAATTACTCATTTTAGTAATTAGTTTAATCATTAATGTCTTGCTCACTTCAATGCTAAAGATAGATGTGCTTTTCCCTAACTTGAAAGCATTGTCAAAATACTGGATATTAATATCTTGTTCAACAATTTGGATTTTCTTGATACTACATTCTATATTTCTTTCTATTAGAAATATAGATATGATATCACATTTTGTTAAATACAATTCCAAACAATAACCCAACCTTAATTCGGTTGGGTTAAATCTTAATTAAATTAAGAACGTATATTCTTATTTGGGAGGAGAGAAGAACATGTACTGTCGCAAATTAAACAACGGAAAATGGTCCTGTACCACCGATGCCACTCCTAATCCCCTGACTGGCCAAAGACGTCAAATTACCCGGCGGGGTGCCACAAAAAAAGAAGCCATGCAAAGAGTCCAAGTAGCTGCAGACGAGTTATCAAAGCAACGTCAGCCGCACAAGCTGTTGGTTCAGGAAGTCTATGCGCAATGGATGGAAGTCTACAAAGAAACGGTAAAGCCCTCGTCTGTCAAAACCCGTGTAGTCGCTTTACGGCTGTTTATCGAAAAACACGGTAATCATTTGATCAGCAAGCTGCAGGCGAACGATTTGCAAAAGTTCTTGATTGAACGACGTGATACTGGCATCTCGAAGCATCATATTGCCGGCACTCGTACTGCGTTGAACCTGCTATTTGAGTACGCTGCAAAAAATGATTATATTGAAAAGAACTTGGTGAAAGACACGGTTCTTCCAAAAGCGAACAAAGCATCTACCCCTTTTGTGAACGCAAAGAAGAAGTATCTTGAAAAAGAAGAGATTCAGAACTTCTTGACTGGCGTCAAATCGTCCGGAAGAAGAAATGCATACGCTTTAGCCCTCACCTTGCTTTCTACAGGACTGCGCGTCGGAGAGGCATTAGCACTCACTTGGGATGATATCGACATGGAAACAAGCACGCTGGTCGTCCGCAAGACTTTGTTTGAGAAACCAGCGGATGAAGGCGGCTTCGAATTCATGCCACCAAAAACGGAAGATTCCAATCGGACTGTATCGTTTAACCAGGAACTCGCCGAAGAGCTGAAAAAAATGAAGATCCAGTACAACAAAGAGAAGTTGATCGGTTTACGTGATCCCAAATCAAAATGGTGTAACCTAGTCTTCACCGGACGAAGCCAGCAGCCTGTCCGGTCCGTGACAATTGCCAACGTGTTTAATAAAATGTACAAAGCATACGGTATACCCGATGTCAGCGGCACGCACATTCTTCGACATACGCACATTACGATGCTTGTCGAAGCTGGCGTAGACCTCCCTGTCATTATGGAACGAGTCGGTCACTCAAACATAAACATCACTCTCGATATTTACACTCATGTCACAAAGAAAATGCAGAAGCAGAGTGACGACAAAATCAACGAGTATTTCCGCCAATTTATCTAAAATGAAAATAAATGTGGTTTTTCTGTGGTTTTTCGACTTGCCAAGTCACCTATAAACCCTTGCGAGCGCCGTATTTGCGCTCTTCCCACTCTCCAATGTTTAAGATGATCATCATTTCAATCAGTGTAAATCCTTTTTCATTGGTAAGCACTTCCGTTTCCTCCCTTTATATGCTGTCAATCATCTTATAGACTGGCAGCAGGATAGATAAGTAGGACAATAAAATACACACTGCCAAAATGCCGAATAAAGCAGGCTGTAAAACAGTAATCCATTGATTTACCTTTTCTTCCAGCTGTTCGCTTGTATGTTCACTGTAAAGCAGTAATTCCTTTGGCAGATAGCCTGTATCCGCACCATGTTTCGCGAAATCCGCAAGACGCGGTGACAATCCATCTGTCAGCCGGATTGCCCCGTGCAACGATTCCCCATAGATCACCAGCTCACTCAGCCTTCTTGTCATGACGGAAAGAATCGGATCTTCTGTCTGCTCCGTCAGAACAGCAAGCGCATTTTGCATCGATAAGCCTGACTGCAGCAGACTGCCGAGTTCACTGGCAAAATCTCTTGTTTTCATTTCACTGTAGAATCTTCCTAAGACCGGTGTTTTTAATATATAATGCAAGGTGCGTGAAGCGGTCAGTTTTTTCAGCCATATCCTCAACAGCACAAATACCGCGCAGCCTATGACAGCTAAAGTCAGTAATAAATCTGGTATTAAAGAAACCACTTTTGGCAAAAGCTGCACCATTCCGCCGGTCTCGCTGGCACGCATCACAGACAGCGCTTCGAAATTCGGCAAGAAGAACTGACGGAATGCGACCAATAAAATTAGCAAAAAAGAAAATAACACACTTGGATATGCCAGTAATTTCTGGATCTGCCTCCGTTTATCTGCTGTACGATTGACACGGTCTGCAACTTCTTTTAATGCCCGTATTAAATTACCGTCCACTTCCGCAATAACGATCGGCAGCATGATACTTCTTTCAAACCCCAGATTCTTTAGTATGTGTGACACGCCATAGCCCATTTTCAATTCTGCTTCCACTTGCAGCAGCTTTTCCTCATATTCTTTTGAGTGGTATGGAAGAATCAGTATCAGTCCTTCATGAAATGTATAACCTTCCTGTAATAACACTGACAGACGCTGCAGGAACTCAGCCGGTTTTATCAGTTTTCTGCCCGCAGATGAACGAAGAAGCTTATTCCGTTCCATATAATGCCCCGTCGTACACAGCCTGTTGTGTATCAATTTTTTGATGATCCGGAATAATGACGCGCTGGCCATTCGCAATCGCTTCAGTTGCCGATTGCAAACCCGCTTCCTGTAATATTTCAAAAATCGCTGCTGTGTCTCCCGACTTCTGTGTTACGAGGCGCTGGGCGGAAATTGCGATAATCGTCTGACGCAGCTCCTCCAAATGAATACCGAGATCCAGCAGACGATACAGGCAGCCGACCGTATCTTTTGCGTGAATTGTGCTGAGGACCAAATGTCCTGTCAAAGCAGCTTCCACAGCAATTTTCGCCGTTTCTGCATCCCGTATTTCGCCGATCATGATAACGTCCGGAGAGTGCCGTAATATAGCCTTCAATCCGGCTGAATATGTAATGCCGGAACGTTCATTGACCTGGATCTGCAGCAGATGGCTGTGATTGTTCTCCACAGGATCTTCAAGTGAAATGACATGACGTTTCAGTTCTGTCACGCAGTGGGATGTCAGGGAATAAAGCGTCGTTGTTTTTCCTGAACCTGTCGGGCCTGTCACAAGGAACAGCCCCTGTCTGCATGAAGCCGCCTCCGCCAACTGATGACTCCATTGCGGCTTTATACATAACTGGCTGAGCGGAACGATTTTATCATGTTTTTGTATGCGGATTGCGACACTTTCACGCAGTTGGATGGACGGAATTGTGGAGACACGAAAAGAGAAGCTGCATTCAGAGAATGACCGGTGAAAGGAACCGCTTTGGGGACGGCGCTGTTCGCTGATGTCTAATGAAGATAAAAATTTATAAAATGAGATCAGCCGGCTGCCCAGTGTATGGGGGTATTGCCCAATCTTTGAAAATAGCGAATGTTTGCGTATGGTGACATCATATCCTTCAGCTGTCGGTACGAAATGAATATCCGTCGCTTCGGCATCGATTGCTTTTTCGAGCAATTGCAGACAAGTTTTTTCTATTGGATTCGTTTCAATATCCATAATTCTCTCCTTTCTCCATTCGACAAAAGACCACTTTTTATCTTGGAGTGTAGTATATAACGTAAAGGAATTGTTGAAAAACTGTCTGCATTTGTGTCAATTTAATTTTCCTGCAGAAAACTGCGTCAAAATTCATTTTATCCCGCTCATTCCGCACCAAAAATGAATTTTCATATTATTTTTGATGACAGTTCTGTTATACTGTTAGTAGCTGCTGTCCTTCTTGCCGGTACAAGTACACTCTTTTGTCACAATGTAAAATTGATTGGAGTTTACTTTTAGGCAGGCGTTCTATTATAATGGATAAGAGCTTATTGTAATGTTGTGAAGGAGGGACTCGTAGATGGATAATATGTTCAAACTTTGCGGATTCTGGACAGGTATTTTTGCAGTCATGTTCTATGTAGGTAATATGATTCCGGCTTCTTTACTGCTGGTCGCAAGCACGATTTTCTTTATTCTACTTGGATACTTGAAACTTTCAGAGCGTATGTACGTTTACTTATTCGGAGCATACTTGATGATTTTCATGGTTGGTTTCAGTTACTATTCCATTTTTATTCACGTACCTGGTGGAGGACACTAATCCGTACATACAAAAAACAGCTGCCCCAATGGACAGCTGTTTTTTGTATGGATTATTATAATCAAAATCCATGCAAATACGAGTTTTGATCTTTTTCAATTCCTGGAGTTGTAGCAGGCCCGTGTCCCGGATAAACGATCATTTCATCATCGAGAGTCAGCAGCTGTTCATGAATTGCACTCAGCAGCGTCTCTGTGTCGCCGCCAGGCAAGTCTGTACGGCCGATACTGCCCTGAAACAACGTGTCTCCTACGATTGCGAATCCTTCGTCTTCAAAGATGTAGCACACGCTTCCCGGAGAGTGTCCGGGCACATGACGGGTGCCCATCGTAAACGGGCCTACCTGTAATTGTTTTTCATCCTGCAGCAGCACATCGGCTGGATTGCAGATGACATCCGGCAATACCGGATACTTCGCCGAACCGTTCAGTTCAGGATTTGCCAGCCACTTCTTTTCTGCTACATGCAAATACACCGGAATGTCATACGCATTGCGGACCGTCCCCACCGCTCCGATATGATCAAAGTGTGCATGGGTCAGCAGTATCGCCAGCGGCTTCAATGAAAGCTTCCGCAGCTCGGCAAGCAATAGTTCGCCGTCTTCTCCCGGATCAAATACTAAACAATTCTTTTCACTGTCTTCCACTATGTAACAATTTGTCTGAATAGGACCTAATGGATGTGTATGTATCCTCAATTATCTCACCTCTCTTATTGATTTTAATGAATCATGAGGATTAATTCAAACAATCGTCATTATTTAATCTCGACAAAACGTTTCATTAACAGTACAATAGAGGAGGAATATCGCTTTATGGCATTCATTTTTTCAATGCTGAAAGGAGTGTCTACTCAATGAATTTATTAGTCATCATTTTTGGATTGATTGCAATTTTAGCAGTCTTTGGAACGGTCCAAGCTTTTAAAGAGCGGAATCTATTAAGTATAATTTTCAATGTGGTAACGGTTGTAGTTATCGGAGGCTTTACGATCGCTACTGTTATATATTCAGGATACCCGCCACAGCTACACAAATAAGTTCCAAAAAATAAGGACACCCCTTCACTGGGGATGTCCTTATTTTTTATGCTTTTTGCAATTTGGCGCGGGCAATTTTTATCGCTGCGCAGTAATTAGCTTATATGCAAATTAACATGGAATCTCCTTTCAATATAGACACACTGCCTGTACTGATGGCACCTTGCGTCTCAGCCCCGCCAAGCTGTCTTCCAGCTCGTTGTTCGATTTCCCGCACATATTGTAAGCGCAAAAAAGCTGCACGGCTAAGGCAGCCGTGCAGCTCAGTAACTTATTTACTTTCTTTCATCTCTGGACTGCCTTCCGGTCTTTCTTTAAACCGGAGCAAGTCGCCGTTGATGATAGTATCCGAATAATTTAATTCAGTAGTTGCGCGTTCGATGTAAGGCTGACATTGCTCTTCATCACCAGGCTCTCCTGTTTCGATATCGTAGCATACTTCGTGGGCATAGATATTCTTGTCCGTAATCAGACGTCCGTCACGGAAGATGACGAATGGCTCATGATCAGGTGAGAATAAGTCGGAACCGAATTGCATATCCGCCTTTGTATCAATGCCTAGCAAGTGAAGAATAGTCGGGCGCAAGTCTATCTGTCCGCCAAGCTCGTTCATTTGCTTGCCTTCGCCGTAGCCTGGAATATGAATGAACAATGGAACTTTTTGAAGCTCCGCATTGTCGAATGGAGTAATTTCTTTATCCATATACATGCCCATTGCTTTATTGTGGTTTTCGGAAATGCCGTAATGGTCACCGTACATCACAATAATAGAATCATCGTACAAACCGCTTTCTTTCAGATCATCAAAAAATTCTTTTACCGCTTCATCCATGTATCGGACAGTTTGGAAGTACTTATTTAATGTGTTGGAATTCGATGTATACTCAGGGATCAGCTTATCCTGCTCATCCAAATCAAATGGATGGTGGTTCGTCAGTGTAATCATGCGTGTCGCAAACGGTTTTTGCATATCTTTCATGATATCGACTGACTGATGGAAGTAAGGGATATCTTTCATTCCCCAGTTGACCGCTTCGTCTTCCCCGATAGTATAGCTGTCGACGTCATAAAACTTCTGTACGTCCAGCGCTTTGTACATGATATCACGGTTCCAGAAACTCTTGCTGTTGGCGTGCATAACACTTGTGTAATACCCATTTTTGCCCAGACTTTCACTAAGGGAGTTATACGTGTTGCCGCTGTGCGTAAAGAATACCGCACTGCCGTTACGTCCGTACAATGAGTTCTCTACGATGAACTCGGAATCGGATGTTTTCCCTAGACCTGTCTGGTGATAGAAATTATCAAAGTAGAATGTGTCTTTATCCTTTGTTAATTCGTTCAGGAACGGTGTAATTTCATGTCCGTTCATATCATTATTAATAACAAAGTTCTGTAATGACTCCAATGACACAATGATGACGTTTTTGCCTTTAGCAGCACCGAACATTTTCGGGTCCGGCTGCGCATGATTGGCTTTCACGTAGTTCTCAATTTCCGTCAATTCCGTTCCATCCGCAAATGTACGCTGCGCATGTGACTTAGATTGTACGAATAGATCATATAAGTGATAGTTATACGTACCGATGTTTTTAACAAGTAATTCACGGTCAAAACTTCTTGTCAGTAACTGCGGGCGCTGTGCTTCTGCCATTGCGAGATTGAACATCATTAAGGTAGCTGCTGCCGCGAAGTACACTTTTCGTCCCATTTTACGGTTCGATTCCTGTACCGGCTCCTGTTTAATGAAACGTATAGCCAAAAGAATAATCAAAACATCCGTAAAGAAGAACACATCAAGAATACGCATATTCTCAGTAATGGAAGAACTTAAGTCTGAAAAGTTACTGGTCTGGAACAATAAAGGCAGTGTAATAAAGTCCGTAAAGAAGCGATAGAACACAGCATTGCTGAACATGACGACAGATGTCAGGATACTGACTGTCAGAATATAGCGGTTGCGTGTTTTGGTCTTCTTGATAAATAAAGCCACCCCGTAAACAAACAATAGAAATGCCAGGGGATTAATCAGTAAGATAAATTGTTGCATAGCATTATCGATTTTCATATTGAAACTGGTGAAATACCCGATATAGGTAGTCAGCCAAGTTGCGATTACTGCGATAATGAGTACGGAATGCTTAGGCCATGAAAATTTTCTCATTCCATCTCTTCCTTTCGTTTCGTGTAAATATTGCTGTTAATAGTCTTCATACATATAGACGTTTGATTGAGTGAAAAGTTTCACATGGATTGAAAAATGAGTAGTTCCGTTTATTTTTATGTGTAATCGCTTAGCTGGTTTGCTCTCTGCGTAAGACGAGCAGCGCCTGTAAATACGTCTGCTGATCGATAAACTGATGGTCGTACAGTTCTTTCACTTCCGATTCCATGATCATACTGTCCTGTTTTTTGTTGCCCGTGTAAATAATGATGCCGAATCGTTTGAGTAATTGCAGGACATCATAAAATTCATTCATCAGCTTCACGGACTTTCTGACAATCTATAATATGTTCATCCGTGTAAATATAGGACACAGGAACATCATGCGGCTCCACCTTTATATTATCGCGGATTTGGCAATGAAATGCCAGTGATATCGTTTCATATGGAAAATTTACCAAATAACGGTCATAATAACCGCCGCCGAATCCGATACGGTAGCCTGCTTTTGAATATACGACACCAGGCACTATCTGCAGGTCTATTTCCTCGGGCTTTACAGGCCGGGTCATATCAATTTTTGGCTCTTTCAAATCCATATAAACTATTTCTGTCTGATCAAAAGAATCTATCAGCCGAAAATCCATTTCTCTTGTGGAAGAAATACATCTGGGAATCGCAATTCGTTTTCCGGCCTGCCAAGCGATTTCTATCAAACGATGCGTGTCTACTTCCGGAAATCTCGATAAGGTGATTCCGATTGTCTGTGCATACTTAAATTCATCCGAAGCAAGAACTTTATCTGTTATAGCCGCTGATTTTCGTTCGTGATCAGATGGAGATAATTGATGTAATTGCTGTAAAACCTGTTTCCGAAAAAGCTGCTTTTCCACTGTACTACCTCCCGTAAGAAAAAACCAAAACCGAAGCAGGTTTTGGTTTTAATAATTATTTCGTTTCACGGTGCAAAGTTTGCTTTTTTTCACGTGAGCAATATTTCATCATTTCAATACGTTCTGGATTGTTACGCTTATTTTTCTTAGTAATATAATTACGCTCTGCACATTCCGTGCAAGCGAGTGTAACGTTTACGCGCATTACTGTCCCTCCCACTCAATAGCATAGATATAAGTAAAACATGAGCATGATTTATACGACTTATAAATTATACCATAGATTTGCTCTTTGTACAGCAGAAAGATTCAATTATCATTCAATAAATGCTTATGGTATTATGAAAGAAACTCTAGTTATGTTGGAGGAAATTAACATGGACATCCCCTTACTTTTATTCATTATCGGTGTACTCTCCGTTGCTGCATCTTTTTTTGTGGGAAATAAAACACGCATGACCGATGATGAACTGGAAAACATTTCAATCAGTCTTCACCAGGAAACAAGCAATCTGAAAAAGAGAGTGCGGCTGCTTGAAGAAGAATTAATGGTCGCTTCCCCGCCTCCTGAACCTGCATCTTCGGAGCCAAAGAAAACAATTCACGCAATCATCGTCAATCAAATTACGTCACTTCACAGTCAGGGCTACACCATTCCCGAAATCGCCAAGCGCGCGTCATTGACTGAGAAGGAAGTAACGGATGTTTTGCATTCCAAAGGAGTGCGGCTGTCATGATGAAAGAATTATTGCGCGGCATCGGAATCGGCTGCCTGCTGGCTGGAGGCATTTTATATTTCGTTGCGCAGCAAACGTCTGAAGGCGCACTGCAAAAGCAGCTGGCCGACTCTAAAGAAGAAGTTGCCATTCTGAAAAGAGAATTAGCCATTTCTCAAACGCTTGGCGCCAAAAACGCTGCCCGGAAACCGGAGGCTGAGCAGGAAACCATTCCGGCTGAAAATGAAGCCGAAGAAGTCATCATTAAGGAATTTACTGTCAAACCGGGTATTACTCCGGCAGAACTGGCGCGTGAGCTGGAAAAGGAAAAATTAATAAAAAACGCCGAAGAATTTGAAGTATATATAATTGAAAATGAATATACACGAAAAATTAAAACCGGCACTTATGAGTTGCGCTCCGACATGCGTTTCCCGGAAATCGCGAAGCTTTTCTTGCATCTGTAATAAAAAGACGAAAACCAAATTGGTCTTCGTCTTTTTTGTACCTTATTTTTGAATTTTTACATCCGGCGTTGCGTTGTCTGCCCGGTTATTTTTTTGTCTTTTCTGTTCAAAAAATACATCCAGAGCTTCTCTCGCAATTTCACTCGCTGTTGCGGATGGGTAACGCTTCGTATTTGTGGAGATATACGGAACGATTACAGAATATGCCACTTCCGGATTTTGCGCCGGCGCATATCCTACGTGCGACAAATTGATCGTCGGAATTACCGGATTGGATATATTGCCGGTGTAGTAAAACGATTCCGCTGTACCAGTCTTCCCGGCTCCGTCGTATGGTGCACCCGCGAGCAGCCCTGAAGCAGTGCCATTCGCTCCGTAGTATACATAGTGCATACCTTTTTTCACCTGATCAATTTCAACTTGAGAGTTTTTCAGACGGTTCAGCACTTTCACTGGCGTTTCTTCAATCAATTCTCCGAGCACTTCGCCGTTTGGTGACGGTTCACGGATTTCTTTTAAAATCTTTGGTGCAATTCGGTAACCGTCTGACGCGATGGTCGCTACATACTGTGCCATCTGTAACGGTGTATAGGTATCAAACTGTCCAATTGAAAAGTCGAGAAGTTTACCGGGAATGGTCTCTGTGCCTGTTACACCCGTATACTCTCCAGGCAAGTCAATACCCGTTTTGACGCCTAAGCCAAATGATGCAAAGTTTTCGCGGAATGTGTCAAATGCCTTCTTATCAATCGGCAGCCCTTGCCCAGGCCGGTACGTGGCATTCCCCAGCCCCATGGCGATTCGGAACATATATACGTTGGAAGAGCGTCCGATTGCCGCAATATCATTCAGCGCGACACGTCCGTTTGGATTAAACAGTGATCGTTTATACCTGCCGCCGATGTTGATTGGCTGGTCAATTTTCACTTCGCCAATTCTCGCGGCACCTTCATTATAACCCGTCAGCATCGTCGCCAGTTTTACCGTAGAGCCTACTTCATAAGCTGAAGTGAATGTACCGTATGTATAATCTTGTATCGCCCATCTGCCTGTCGATTCGTCCTTCACCACTTTTTTACCGACAAGGGAAAGGATCTCTCCATTATTAGGGTCAAGCATTACAAGAAATGCGGATTCCAAGGCACTTGTATTGGGACCTTGCTTTAAACGAAGCAATTTATTGGATACTACTTCTTCGAGTGACTTCTGCAGTTCAGTATCTGTAGTTAAGACCAGATCTTTACCGGGCAGCCCTTCTTTTACTGTCTTCGTTTCAACTACTTTCCCTGTACGGTCTTTAATGTTTTTTACAATTGTCTTCTGGCCCTTCAGTAAATCTTCATAATAAGATTCCAGATAACTCCTTCCGACGCGGTCGTTACGGGAATAATCCCTTGCCAGGAAGTAATCTAGGTGCGAACGCGGTATTCCTTCCGTTGCGCTCGTCGTGGAACCGAGAATGGCGCTGTCGGATTTCTTGACGCGGTCCCAGTCTGTTGTTGTATTGACTCCCGGCAATTGATCCAGCCGTTCAGAAACGACTGCAAATTCTTTATCCGTCACGCCGTCACTTTTGATAATTTGCGGTGAATAGGCATATCCCGCCATCATTTCACGGTAGATCGCAAGCACTTCCAGATCTTCTGCTGACAAAGATGCCAGTTCCTCTTCCGTGATCCGGTCACGGGTCAGCTGGTTGATTTCCCGCTGAATATCTTTTTGCGATTTCTTATCATCTTTAGCAAGCTCTGCCTGTTCCTTTTTCGGCACTTTTTCGGAAGCTTTTTCCGGATTCAATAAAATCCAAAAATCACACTTATCACCCATGGTGACACGCTTCGTATCTTGTTCAATCAGCTTGGCCAATTCTCTAGCCAATTCAAGCATTTCTTTTGTCGTTGTAGAAGAAGTCTTGGTATAGGTAATTGCATTTTTCGCCTCATTGTCTATGAGCACTTTTCCATTGCGGTCGAAAATTCTCCCCCGGGGCGTGCTCGTATTGACTGCGATTTCTTCTGTCCGTTCAAGACTGCGTGTATAGTCTTCCCCTTTGACTATTTGCAGATAGCCTAGACGGAATATAAGTATGGAAAATAAGACAAAAATCGCTACAAATAAAAAATTCATCCGAAACGCTATATGCTGACGCTGACCCGTTTTCGGCGGATCTGTCTTTTTCTGGGTTCTCTTCAACAGGAATCTCCTTTCTCAAATTATATATGTATAAGAATTATAGCATGAAATGGCAAGTGAGAAGCAGTTGTTGTATACAACATTACATAATGTTTTACACAACCGGGGCTAAAAGGCGATTTCCGCTGTAAATATGCAGGCCAGCTGCAAGCGCCAGCCCCTCGGGACGTTTCAGACTGTCAGTAAAGGCAAAGGACGCCTTTATTGTCAGTCTTCCAGCGCCTGCCGGGGCTAAACGGCGATTTCCGCTTTAAATATAAGAACACACATCTAGACGAACTAGATGTGTGTCAGGTTTCAATTATTTATTGTCTTGGTAACGCTTTTCAACTTCATCCCAGTTTACTACGTTCCAGAAAGCTGAAATGTAGTCAGGACGACGGTTTTGGTAGTTCAGGTAGTAAGCGTGCTCCCAAACGTCCAAACCTAGTAATGGTGTTTTACCATCCATATAAGGTGAGTCCTGGTTAGGTGTTGAAGTTACTTCCAATTCACCATTGTTCACAACGAGCCAAGCCCATCCTGAACCAAAGCGAGTTGTTGCTGCTTTAGCAAACTCTTCTTTGAAAGCGTCAAAGCTGCCGAACTTCTTGTCGATTGCTTCAGCTACTTCCCCAGTCGGGTTGCCGCCGCCGTTTGGCGATAGGATCGTCCAGAATAATGAGTGGTTAGAGTGTCCGCCACCGTTATTGCGTACCGCTGTACGCTTGTCCTCTGGAACTTTGTCCAAGTTTGCAACCAACTCGTCAACAGGCATGTTCAGAAGCTCATCGTGACCTTCTAGTGCATTGTTCACGTTAGTTACATACGTGTTGTGGTGTTTCGTGTGATGGATGTTCATCGTTTCTTTGTCGATGTGTGGCTCCAACGCGTCATAAGCGTATGGCAGTTCTGGTAATGTATAAGCCATTTTCCATTCCTCCTCAAAATTATATCTGTTTTGCCCTACCTCTTCACATTATCAAAATATGAGGCGGCATTCAAAGAAAAAGAACTGTTAACGGAGAAAATATAGAAAAATGACAATCATGACCCCCATAATAATACCTTTTACGGCAACCGATGTCAGAAAACCGACTACCGACCCGATTCCCGACCGGAATGCCTGCTTAACTCCTGGTCGCGTGAAAATCAGTTCCGCAATGACGGCACCAAGAAAAGGTCCGATAAGAATACCAAATACCGGGATAACGAACGGACCGGCCAGCAAGCCGACCGTACTGCCCCACATTCCCGCTTTACTTCCGCCGAAGCGTTTAACACCGATAAGATTCGCTGCGGTATCTGCTCCGAACAATAATAAAACAAATAAAAGCTGGATGATCCAGAACAGCCATGTCAGTTCTTCAAATGAAACGATCAAACCGTACAGCAAAAATCCCGCTGCTATAAATACGACTGAAGGAATGACAGGATAGATCAATCCGGCATACGCAATTGCGAACATAATAATAGCCACTGTCCATCCGATCCACAACATAGCTGTCACTCCTTATTCATTATGCGTGCTTGCCGAGAATTGCTTCTGCAATATTTACCGCATGATCACCGATACGTTCCAAGTTTGATACGATATCGACGAATACCATACCCGCCTGTGCACTGCAGTGTCCTTCATTTAAACGGACAATATGATTTTTACGGAAACGGCGTTCCATATTGTCAATTAAATCTTCTTTCTCTGAAACGATCCGCGCCAGATCTGTATCATTATGATCCAATGACTCGATTGCTTTCTGAACAGTTTCGATTGTCAAGGTGAACATTTCTGTCAAATCATCCATTGCATCGTCTGTCAGCTTCAATTTATTTGTTTCGCGTAAATCAATCAGCTCGATGATATTCTCAAAGTGGTCACCGATCCGCTCGATGTCCCGGACGCTGTCCATCAATAGTACGTGGCGGCCGGATTCAGCAGCTGAAACGGTAACTGCAGATACTTCTACTAAGTAATCTGTAATCTTGCGGTCCAGATTGTTAATGGCGTCTTCAATCTGATATGCAGTTTCCGCGTATTTTTTCTGGCCGGTCTTCAAGTACTCAAATGATTCCTGAAGTCCCCGTACACTGAAATCACCCATCCGAATAATTTCTTCCTTGGCTTGTCCTATCGCAACTGCCGGCGATTGTGCAATGAAACGGCGGTCGAGATGCTTTGGCTTGTACTCGATCGTCACATCCTCACCCGGTATCATCCGGGTGACGAGGTAAGCCCAAGCGCCAATGAACGGAAATTGCAGGACGGTGTTCGCAATGTTAAACGAACCGTGCGCAAATGCAATTTGCATCTTGCTTTCAAGGTTCAACGTGCTTGCCATCCATTCTACATACGCGGTGAACGGAACGAGCAGAATCATGAAAACGATCGTGCCGACAATATTGAATAAGACGTGTACGGCGGCTGCGCGTCTCGCTGCGACAGATGCACCAAGTGCCGCAAGTACCGCAGTAATTGTCGTACCAATGTTATCTCCGAACAGAATGGGCAATGCGGCTTTCATTGTTACCAGGTCCTCTGCGTACAGGCCCTGCAGAATCCCGACAGTCGCACTGGAGCTCTGTACGATCAGTGTGAAAATGGTTCCCGCAATTACGCCTAGCAATGAATGTTCACTCATTGCCAGCGTGAAATCCGCAAACGCTTCTAACGAACGTAACGGCTTCATTCCGTCACTCATTAAGTTCAGCCCTAAAAATAATCCCCCGAAACCAAAGATGACTTCACCGAGGTTCTTGATTTGAGCTTTACGAATGAAGAAAATCAGGAAGGCACCGAATGCCATAATCGGCAGCGCATATGCTCCGACGTCCAAACCGATAATGAACGCAGTCACAGTCGTACCGATATTGGCGCCCATGATGACGCCGATCGCCTGACGGAGTGTCATGAATCCGGCACTGACCAGACCCACTGTAATAACGGTCGTTCCAGAACTTGACTGGATTAACACCGTAACAACTATACCGACAAGAACACCCATAAATGGATTGGTAGTAAAACGGTCAAGGATTGCACGAAGTCTGTCCCCCGCAGCCTTTTGCAACCCATCCCCCATGTACTTAATTGCGAATAGGAATATTCCTAAGCCCCCAAGAAATTGGAACACCAACTCTTGCCAGTTTACTTCCATTTAATTGTCAACCTCCATCAAACGTTTTATGTATGATTGTAGTACTCCCTTCACTGTGACAAATCACTGTGAAGTTTCAACCTATTATGTGAGAAGCAGAGACGAATTGTAAAGTGCCTGAGTCCAATCTTTACATCACCTTAACAAAACGGTAATGAAATGTCATAAGAATGTCGAAATTTCTGCAAACCTGTATGTTTTAAATAAATGGTAGACTGTATATAGAAAGGGAGGCCGGAAATGTGAAATTCCATCAGCTCTTCAAAGCTTCATTGCACGAACCGAAAAAGCTTGCTGCATTCCGTCTGCTGCCAATCGGTAAAGTTATTCAATACATATTTGTATTTATCTTTCTTTACACCGGTGTATCATTTCTGCAGTTTGTACTCGGCGACCACATCCTGTTTCAATCGTCTCCTGAACTGGCGGAAATTGGCGAAACCATCGGATTGCTGATTTATCCAATCGCATTCGTACTGCAATTGGTTATTATCACGTCGTATTTATTTATTCGCATCAGTATATTTGCTATTATAGGAGTATTGCTATTAAAAGTATTACATCGCCGGGGCGAGTTCCGATTTATGTGGCGCACAGCAGCAATTGCCGCTACACTGCCCATCCTGCTGACGATGGCATTTGAATTTGTGCCGTCCATGCAGTCATACAGCCTGTGGATCGCATCATTTGTGCATTTGTTTTATGTGTACCGGGCCGCAGTCTATTATCCAAAGAAGCCGAGATGAATAGTTCGCCCCTGCTCTGCATAGTGTAATGCAGGAGGGATGCGTTATGAGAATTATTCTGCTTGCGCTTGCTGTATTCTGCACTGTACACTTTGTTCGGATGGATTTAACAGATGGGACAATCCCTCTTGCAGCTTTTTTTGATGATGAAACGTCATGTATAGAGGAAATGTCCAATCCTTCAATTATCATTCGTGTGGTTGAAGGTGATACAATAGAATCGTTATTCGCATTATACCCAGACCCGACGCAAAACTTTCTGGAGAGGCTGGAGAATTTCTACTCTCTGAATCCGCATCTGGAAAGACAGCAGCTGCTGGCCGGCGAACAAATTAAACTGCCGATTAGCAAACAGGCTGATCCTGTTTGCGAAGAAGGCGAAAAAAGATAATTTCCATTCCATCCAGTACGATGGTATTTACTTATTTGAAGGAGAGAGAAACATAATGACTGAAATGATTCATCGTTCTAATACCCGTCCTGTAAAAGTCGGCAACTTGACTATCGGAGGAAGCAATGAGCTGTTTATTCAAAGTATGACGACGACTAAGACGCACGATGTCGAAGCTACGGTGGCGGAAATTAAACGTTTAGAAGAAGCAGGCTGCCAGATCGTGCGTGTGGCATGTCCGGACGAGCGCGCTGCGTATTCAATCGGTGAGATTAAAAAGCAAATCGATATTCCATTGGTAGTAGATATTCATTTTGATTATAAACTGGCGCTGATCGCCATTGAACAAGGTGCAGATAAAATCCGCATTAACCCGGGTAACATCGGCCGCAAAGAAAAGGTGGAAGCTGTTGTCAATGCAGCAAAAGCAAAAGGTATTCCGATTCGCATCGGTGTCAACGCTGGTTCTCTTGAGAGAAAAATCCTTGAAAAGTACGGCTATCCTACAGCTGAAGGTATGGTAGAAAGTGCTTTGCATCACATTAAAATACTGGAAGACCTGGACTTCCACGATATCATTGTATCGCTGAAAGCATCTGACGTGAACTTGGCTATTGAAGCGTACAAGCTTGCGGCAGCTGCATTCGACTACCCGCTGCATCTCGGCATCACGGAATCCGGTACATTATTCGCCGGTTCAATCAAAAGTGCGGCCGGACTCGGTTCCCTGTTATCTTCAGGTATCGGGAATACAATGCGTGTATCGTTAAGCGCGGATCCCGTTCAGGAAATTAAAGTAGCGAAAGAGCTGCTGAAAGTATTCGGTCTTTCATCCAATGCTGCAACATTAATTTCTTGCCCGACTTGCGGCCGTATCGAAATCGACTTGATCTCGATTGCCAATGAAGTGGAAGAATATATTTCAAATATTAAAGCACCGTTGAAAGTGGCGGTTCTTGGCTGTGCAGTAAACGGCCCGGGTGAAGCCCGTGAGGCAGATATTGGTATCGCCGGTGCACGCGGTGAAGGATTGCTCTTCATGCACGGTAAAACTGTACGTAAAGTACCAGAAGAAACAATGGTTGACGAGCTGAAGAAAGAAATTGATATTCTGGCTGAGGAGTACTTTGAGAAGAAACGTCAAGAGGAAGCTCTTGCACAAGGCAGCGCTTCTGAATGAAAGACATTCGTTTCGGGATCGATATTGACGGCACCGTAACATGTCCGACAGCTCTTCTCCCCCACATTAATAAACGTTTTGGATCCAATCTGACACTTGACGACATTAAAGAGTATGATTTGACGAAGGCATTTGATGTGGATCCTGTACTGTTCAGTGAATGGTATAAAGAAGCAGAGGAACTGATTTATCGGACATCTCCTGCTCAGCAGTTTGCGAAAGAAGTTTTGACGAACTGGCAAAACCAGTATGAGCTGTTCTATATTTCAGCACGGGGACAGAATGTGCTGGAGTGTACGACAGACTGGTTCCATAAACAAGATATTCCTTACGATCACGTGGAGCTGATCGGGACGCATCATAAAATTGAAACTGCAAAACAATTCAGCGTGGATGCCTTTTTCGAGGATAAACATGACAATGCGGTAGGGATTCATGAAGAATTAGATATTCCCGTGTTCTTGTTTGATACGCCTTATAACCAGGATCCGGTTCCAGAAGGCGTTATCCGTGTATCGAATTGGAAACAAGCCGACCAGTACGTCAGACGGCTGTTTCATGCTACTGAAATGATTAAGAATAAGTAAGTGACGGGAGCATCGCGTATAGCGGTGCTCTTTTTTAGTGCGGACTATAAGCGGTTAGCCCGCCTGATTGAGCGGTTGAACAGGACCTATGAGCGCGTGGGCATGAGCTATGAGCGGTTGTAGACGCGGTTTGAGCGCTCGGCCGGGGGTTATGAGCACTTGAAGATGGGCTATGAGCGGTTAGCCTGCCTCATTGAGCGGTTGAACAGGACCTATGAGCGCGTGGGCATGAGCTATGAGCGGTTAGCCCGCCTCATTGAGCGGTTGAACGGGGCTTATGAGCGCTTGGCCGGGGGCTATGAGCGGTTAGCCCGACTCATTGAGCGGTTGAACGGGACCTATGAGCGCGTGGGCATGAGCTATGAGCGGTTGTAGACGCGGTTTGAGCGCTCGGCCGGGGGTTATGAGCACTTGAAGATGGGCTATGAGCGGTTAACCCGCCTCATTGAGCGGTTGAACGGAACCTATGAGCGCGTGGGCATGAGCTATGAGCGGTTAGCCCGCCTCATTGAGCGGTTGAACGGGGCTTATGAGCGCTTGGCCGGGGGCTATGAGCGGTTAACCCGCCTCATTGAGCGGTTGAACAGGACCTATGAGCGCTTGCAGATGTGTTTGAGCCCTTGACCGGCGCATTTGAGTGCTTCACTTCTCTCGGATTCATGCACCCCACCACCCCACCAGACACCCAATCACTCCTCCACTCATAATGTCCCCTCATTTTACTATTCAACTGTAAAAAAAGAATGCCGCTTGAAGTGTTTTCACTTCTGCGGCATCCTTTTCATCTATTCCACTATACACTTCGGACATCTTCCGTAAATTTCAAATTTATGTCCTTCTATTTCATATTCCGACAGATTCACTGTGACGGTATCCATCGGGCAGCTCGGAATTGATTTTGTGCTGCCGCAAGTCGTGCAGATGAAATGGTGATGATGGCTGTCCGTTGCGCATTGCATGCGGAACAGACGCTCACCGTTTAATTCTGTTTCATCCAATATTCCAAGCTTCGAGAACACCGCAAGATTCCGGTAGATCGTGTCGAAACTGATGCCGGGATTATCGCGCTCCACTGCCACCCGCACTTCCATAGCCGTGACATAGCGGTTCCCTTCATCAAAAAATTTCAATAAAATTTCCCGGTTCTTCGTACGTTTATAATCATATTTCAATAAAATTTCCCATGCTTCATCTATCGTCATGACAAAACGCCACCTTTCCTGCTGCTCATGACCGTACCTTTTTTCCAAAAAGAACACACAGTAAAATGATCACCGACGTTACAACAATAGTTCCACCAGGCGCGATATCTAAATAATAAGCAGAAATTAGTCCAATGACGACCGCGATTTCACCGAATACTACAGAATAAACCAAAGCCCCTTTATAGCTTTTTGCCACTTGAATTGCTGCTGCTACAGGCAATGTCATCAGTGAAGATACGAGTAAAATTCCTACGATTCGCATCGACGCGCCAATAACGAGAGCCGTGACAACCATGAATAACGCCTGGATGACACGTTCATTAATGCCTGACACTCTCGCATACTCTGGATCAAATGCTAATGAAAATAGCTCTTTATATAAGAAATATAAAAATGCGATGACAATGACCGCTATCAAAATGACAATATATAAATCCTGACGGCTGACCGCTGATACTGAACCAAATAAATATCCGACTAAATCAGTGCCAAAACCTTTGGCAAGTGAAATAAAGATTGCACCAAAGCCGATTCCGGCAGATAAAATAATTGGAATGGCCAGTTCTTCAAAACTTTTATAGACTCTGCGAAGACGTTCAATCAATAATGAACCGATTACCGCGGCCCCCATTCCCAGATAAACGGGATTGAGTGCTGCAAAAAACAAGACCTGCTGACTCAAATACAGACTTCCTGCAATGCCGGCAAGCGCCACGTGGCTCAGTGCGTCCGAGATCATCGCCATCCGCCGGACAACAATAAATAATCCGAGCATTGGCGCGATCATTCCGATAATCAGCCCGGATAATACAGCATTTTGGAGAAATTCATAAGTAAAAATAGCTTCAATCATCGTATCGGCTCCGTTTCTTTTTGATGGAGCCTGCGAATAGGATGACCGTACCAGCCGGAAAGTTCCGCTTCACTCATTTTTTCATAATCCGCATGAACGCCGTGGAAATGGATGGATCTGTTCAGGCAGGCGATGTGTGTCGCAAGCTTCGTCACAACATCGATTTCATGTGTCACGAGTAAAATCGCTATGCCATACTCACGATTCAATTCGCTCAGCATAGAATAAAAGGATTCAACATTTTGTCTGTCAATCCCTACAGTCGGTTCATCCATAATCAACAGATCAGGCTGGCTGACGAGTGCGCGCGCGATAAATACACGCTGCTGCTGACCCCCTGACAAATCGCCGATACTCTCATCTTTACGGTCAGCCATTTTTACGACATGAAGTGCATCGACTGCCCGCTGCTCATCCTCTTTATTGAACCGTTTGAAAAGACCTTTTTTACTCGTCAGGCCGCTTTTGACGACTTCGAGGACCGTTGCAGGAAACTTTGTTGTAAAGGCATTAGATTTTTGTGAAACATAGCCGATTTTTTGCTGCTGTCTGAAAGAATCAATCGGACCGCCAAATAATTCAATCATGCCTTCTGAAGGTTTGATCAGGCCCAATATAATTTTCAGTAATGTGGATTTACCCGAACCATTCGGGCCGATTAATGCCCAAAATTCCCCTTGCTTCACTTCCAGACTGACATCTGAAAGCGCAACGGAATGGTTATATTTATGTGTTATATGCTCAAGTTTAATGATGGAATCCGTCATATACATATCCCTTCCTTTAATTCGGAATCATTCCGATTACTTTATGAATTATATAGGAAGACGCGGAGGGATACAACCAATTGAAAGGATTTGATAACTATGGATTTACTTCAATTGATT
Organism: Sporosarcina sp. P37; assembly: GCF_002109365.1. Taxonomy (NCBI): domain Bacteria; kingdom Bacillati; phylum Bacillota; class Bacilli; order Caryophanales; family Caryophanaceae; genus Sporosarcina; species Sporosarcina sp. P37. Next base: position 9,694 of record NZ_CP015349.1, on the reverse strand, counting down.
CAGGAGATCAAACAACTGCCCGATCAGGAAGCGGTACAGTACGCGGCAAGTTACGGTGTAGTGCTGTCTGCTGCCGAAGTGCGGCAGCTGCGTCCATTGCTGGATGAAGTATCACTCGTCTGGCTGTTCACTGGCATCCCGCAGGCGTTTATTGAGAAAGTGTCTTCGATTATTGGATACGAAAAGACGATGCTCTATTTGGAGCAGTATAAACTTCAATAAAAAAGCGCTGCGGGCAGGCAGCGCTTGAACAGATCAGCTATGCAGTGCTTCCAGTAATTCAGGAGTGAATTGACGTTTTTTCAACATTTCAATTTCGACTGCATAAGGTGCTTTTTTATTTGCTTTGTCTGTTCCGATAAATGGTGTTTCCAGGATTTTCGGAATTTCTTTGAATGTTGGATGGTGAACGATGTAAGCCAGAGGTTCAAAGCCAATATGTCCCATTCCAATATTTTCGTGGCGGTCTTTTCCTGCACCCCGTTCATTTTTGCTGTCATTTACGTGAATGACGGATATTCTGTCAAGTCCGACGATACTGTCGAATTCATCCAAGACACCCGAGAAATCATTCACGATATCATACCCCGCATCGTGCACGTGACATGTGTCGAAGCAGACAGACAAACGTTCGTTATGTTTCACACCATCGATGATTCTCGCAATTTCATCAAAGCTTCGTCCACATTCCGTTCCTTTGCCGGCCATCGTTTCCAGCGCAATGCTGACATCAGCTTTTTCAGAAAGAACTTCATTCAGGCCTTCAATAATTTTCGCTATGCCTGCATCCGTTCCGGCTCCGACATGCGCACCTGGATGAAGGACAATCCGGTTCGCTCCGAGCGCTTCGGTACGCTGGATTTCCTGCTGCAAAAAGTCCACGCCAAGGCGGAATGTTTCAGGCTTTGCGGTGTTCGCAATATTGATGATGTAGGGAGCGTGTACGACAATGTTTGACTGCCCGTTTTCTTTCATATGCTGCGTACCGCTTTCAATATTTAATTCTTCAATTGGTTTACGTCGCGTATTTTGCGGAGCACCCGTATAGATCATGAATGTATTGGCCCCGTAGCTCAGTGCTTCTTCACTGGAGCCAAGCAGCATTTTTTTGCCGCTCATGGATACGTGAGACCCGAGAAGGATTTCATTTGGTATCATGATTTCTTTTTCATTCTCCTTTGTCTTTTCTTGAAGTTTTCTTGCTGCTCTGCCAGTTTTTTCTTATACCCTGGCTTTACTTTGTCTGGTTTACGAATTATAGAAGCAGCCTTTTTATCAATTTCATCTGCTTCGCGCACACGTTTCTTACGTGCCTGGCGCTCTTTCACTTGGATCCATTCACCATTTTTAACATCTTCATGGACAAATGGAATACCAAGCTTTTCAATCTGGTTGATCGCATCTTCATCAGCGGGTTCATATAAGGTTATTGCATTGCCTTCCATGCCAGCGCGTGCGGTGCGGCCCACCCGGTGGATGAAGAATTCCAGATCTTCCGGCAGTTCATAGTTAATCACATGGCTGACACCCGGAATATCAATCCCTCTTGCCGCCAAATCTGTCGCCACGATGTACTGATAATCCAGATCACGAACTTTCTTCATCACGCGTGTGCGTTCACGCGGTGTCAGATCTCCGTGTATTTTACCTGGTTTATGGCCATGTTCCGCCAAGAAGTTGGCCAGACGATCCGCATTTTGTTTTGTATTCGTGAAGATGATTGCAAGATACGGCTGAATTGCATCCATTACGTGAAGCAGCTTTTTATTTTTATCCATACTTCTGACCGGAACTAATGAATAATGCATATTCTCCGTCAGCGGCTTTTTATCCCCCATCTGTATATGAACAGGTGAATTCATATATTTTGCCAAGAAAGGTTTTAATTTCTCAGGAATCGTTGCTGAGAATACATAAATGCTGAGCTTTTCAGGCATTCTGGACGCAAATTTATCAATGTCTTCAATAAAGCCCATGTCGAATGCCAGATCCGCTTCATCAATGACAAGCTGTGTAGCTGTATGGATTGGCAGTGCGCCTGTTTCAGACAAATCCTGGATACGTCCCGGGGTGCCGACAATGATATGCGGTGTGCTCTTCAGACGTTCAGCAGAGCGTTTTTTATCGGTCCCGCCAATCAGTATCGCACTCTTAATATCCGTTCCCTCAATCAGTTTTTTCAGTTCATCGTGAAGCTGAACAGCCAATTCACGCGTCGGCGCCGTGATGACAGTCTGCAGTTCATCCAGCTCCGTGTTGAGCTTTTCAACCAGCGGAATTAAAAAACTGTGGGACTTCCCTGTACCTGTATGGGCCTGTCCAATCGCACTTGTATTTTTCATAATCAATGGGATGATTTCTTTTTGTATTGGTGTCGGTTCTTCAAACCCTAACTTTTGAATAGCTTCCCTCAAAAATGGCTTGAATTGGTAATCTGTAAATTTCGACATATCGTTCCTCCTCTAGTTACTTCTTATTGTACCATGATTCGGTGCCACCAGTGGCTTTTTTCGCATAGGATATAGGGGAAACAACTAAAAATGTCAGGAAGGAGTTCGTGATGAGATATCAATCATTTTATCCGTTCAGCAATCAGCCCCCGCAGCCTGCCATGAAGCCCGGCCCGCCTCCATCCCCTTTTGGCATGCCTTTCCCGCAAGGCATGTCTGGAAACCCGGGCGGACAGCCGGGAATGCGAAACAGCGGCGGTCCAAATATGCGCCCGCAGCAGCAACTGCAGCAACAGCAGACAGGCGCCCAGGGTACCGGCCCTTCACGTGCTGATCAGTATATGCAGACTGCGAACCGCTTTTTGAACACCGCGCAGCAATTCGCGCCGCTCGTTCAGCAGTTTGCGCCGCTCGTTCAAAATCTGCCGGCCATGTGGAGGTTATATAAGGGAGTTCAATCCATGCCGGATGTACCGCCTGCCTCATCTCCTGCGCGTCCTGGCGGTCCTGCTGCGCCGGGTCCGGCAAATTCGGAAGTCATTAATCGGCCATCTTCGCCGCGTATTTTCCAGCCTCCGTTCTGAACTCTTTGAATCACCCGCGAAACTCCGCTATAATGAGAGAGAAGTTATTAGAGGAGTGGAGTGGAATAAATGAAAGTACTCAAGATTTCACCAAGAGGTTATTGTTATGGTGTGGTTGATGCGATGGTCATTGCAAGAAATGCTGCGCTCGATACATCCCTGCCGAGACCCATTTATATATTAGGCATGATCGTCCACAACAAGCACGTCACGGATGCATTTGAAGAAGATGGGATTATCACACTTGACGGTGAAAACCGCCTGGATATTTTGCGCAAAGTTGACAAAGGAACAGTCATCTATACAGCTCACGGCGTTTCTCCGGAAGTCCGCAAGCTTGCAAAAGAAAAAGGTCTGGTAGCCATCGATGCGACTTGTCCTGATGTATCTGTCACGCATCATCTGATTGAAGAAAAAGTGGCAGAAGGTTATGACATTCTTTACATCGGCAAAAAGCACCACCCGGAACCTGAAGGAGCAATCGGCGTCGCACCGGATTCCGTTCATTTAATCGAGCATCTGGAGGATATCGACAATCTTGATATTACCAATGAAAAATTGCTCGTGACGAATCAGACAACGATGAGCCAGTGGGATGTTGCACATTTGATGGAAGAGCTCGAGCGTAAATTTCCGCATATTGAAGTACATCAGGAAATCTGTCTGGCTACACAAGTTCGGCAGGAAGCGGTCGCAGAGCAAGCAGGTGAAGCTGAGCTGCTGATTGTCGTGGGAGATCCTAAAAGCAATAACTCTAACCGTTTGACACAAGTATCAGTGGAAATTGCCAATACACCTTCTTACCGCATATCAGACGTCTCCGAAATCGACCCTGCGTGGCTGATGGATATTGAGACAGTGGCTGTTACAGCAGGTGCTTCTACACCAACTGTGATTGTTAGAGAAGTGATTGCGTTTCTGAATAATTTTGATAAAGAAGACCCTTCAACACATCAGCCGGAAAGACAGTTCAAGTTGGAAAAAATCTTGCCGAAAATCAAGAATCCAAGCCCTGTTATTCGGATTGAACCGTAAAAATTAAGAAAGAGCTGTTCAGGAAATCGTGATGATTTCCCGGACAGCTCTTTTTCAATTCTTTCAATGAAGCGGCATGCAGGGCAGCATTCCTCCTGTATTATGAGAGAAATTGGAAAGGTTCTGTAATGATTTTTGATTCAATAAACTCAACAGCTAACTTATTTTCTTCACATAATGCCGACATTTTCTTCGCGACACCTGAAATCATAATTTTTTCGATATTATGACCGGGATCCACTACAGCAAGGCCGAGCGCTTGTGCATCATGTGCGACGTGGTAATATAAATCACCCGTCACGAGTACATCAGCGCCTTTTCTTTTTGCGGCAGTGATGTACTTATTGCCGTCTCCGCCGAGAACCGCCACTTTGCGGATCACCGTATCCGGGTCACCGACAAATCGCAGGGCCGGAACTCCAAATACCTCTTTCACATGCTGCGCAAAGTCTTTCAGTGTCATCTCTTCTGTCAGCCGGCCGACACGTCCGATGCCTTGGACATTCGTTTTCTGCTGCATCCTGAATAGATCAAATGCCGGCTCTTCATACGGATGGGCCGCAAACATCGCTTTCACAACTTTTGTCTGCTGGCTTTCGGAAAAGACTACCTCTATTCGTTCTTCATCTACCAGGGCAGGTTCGCCAATTTCACCAATCGTCGGATTTGCACCCGCAACCGGTGTAAATCGTCCGATACCCTGTGAACTGAAACTGCATGCCTCATAGTCGCCAATTGCGCCGGCCCCGGCACGAGCTAATTCCTGACGCAGGACATCGGCGTCGGATTGCGGGCAAAATACGGCCAGTTTCACTAAATACTCTGAAGCGGTATTTTCAATCGGTTCTGTCTCCTGTATACCAAGGCGGTCTGCCAGCATGTCATTAACGCCGCCTTTCGCAATATCAAGATTCGTGTGCGCTGCATAGACTGCGATGTCATGTTTAATGCACTTCTCAATCATCCTGCCCTGCGGCGTATTTGTCATTATTGCCTTTACCGGCCGGAATAATGGCGGATGATGCGCAATGACGAGAGCCGCACCGTGTTCAATCGCTTCATCGATTACCTCTTCATTGACGTCCAGCGTGACCAATACCTTATCTACAGGCCGGTTTAATTGTCCGATATGCAGTCCGATCGGATCTCCCTCGAAAGCAAGCTGTTTCGGTGACCACTTTTCAAATAGTTCAATGATCTGATGTCCGTTACTTTTTTTCATACAGTCAACACCTTCCTGACCAGTTCATATTTGTCTTGCAGTGCAGCTTTTTTCTTGCGGATTTCTTCTGTTTGCGCGGCTTGATCCAGAGCCGTCATCACACGATCCCACTCAATCAGTTCGCGCTGCCATTTCGCCTGAAACACTTCGGATTGTTTATTACGCAAGACCGGACCTACAAGTAGATCTGTGTTTGAATACTCCGCCTTGCCTCTCTCAAGTACAAGCACTTCGTAGATTTTTCCGTCTTCCTGCAAAATTTCTTCATCCATGATATAAAAACCGTTTTCAGCTGCCCATTGTCTGACTGCCAATGCGTGCAGATTCGGCTGCGCGATAATCCGCTGCACATGAGTCAGGCGGTCTTTTCCTGCTTCAAGTATCGACGCAATCAGCGTCCCGCCCATTCCTGCAATTGTGACAGTTTCTACGCAGTCTGTATCTTCAATCGCCTGCAAGCCGTTTGCCAGACGCACTTCAATAGCGTCCGCGAGCCCGTTGCTGCTGACATTGCGCACCGCTGCATCAAACGGGCCAGCTACGACTTCTCCTGCAATTGCCCGGCGAATTCTGCCTTTATTCATCAAATAACACGGCAAATACGCATGATCGCTTCCAATATCCGCAAGTATCGTATCTTGCGGTACAAAACTTGCTACCATCTCCAGCCGCTTGGATAATTGATTGGTATTCATACTCTCCCGCCTTTCATTCTTATCTATTGTATAATCGGCACCTTAATCATGCAATGCAAAAGAGCCAGTAAACCGGGAGTTACGCCCGTTTACTGGCTCTTTAATGTAAGTAGACAATCAGTCTAGTGATAAAATGTAATCAACCATTTCATCTATGTTCTCGTCCGGAACTAGTCCAGCTGGCATTGCAGTTCCAGCAACACCGTTTTTGATTGCGTCATGTGCAGTTTCAGCATCAAGTGAGCTGTTTAAAGCTGGCCCCATTCCGCCGGATAAGTTATCACCGTGACAACTTACACACTTCTGCTGAGCAACAGCTTCTGCGTCAAATTCGCCGGTATTTGCACTTTCTTCTTCAGTACCTTGCGTAGTGCCTTCTTCGTCAGCTCCAGCAATTTCCTCTTTTTGATCTAAACCATAAAGTGACATGAAGAAAATCAGTCCAATTCCTAATGCGAAAATCAAAAGAAATGGTACAACAGGATTTTTATTCATTGGATTACCCTCCTTCACCAGAATCTATTCTGTAAAAGATACAGTACACAATTAACATTGTACTGTATCTATGAGAAAACTGAAAGTGTTATTGGGCGACTTTTCGTCTTTTGTGACAGAATCGCCATAATTCGCAAATTAGCAGCCGATTTGCCTTGCGATGACCATACGCTGAACTTCTGAGGTGCCCTCTCCAATTTCCAGCAGCTTGGCATCGCGCAAATAACGCTCCACTTCGTATTCCCGCATATAGCCATAGCCTCCGTGGATCTGGATTGCTTCATCGGCGACTTCCATAGCAATTTCTGAAGCGTATAATTTACACATGGATGCTTCTTTCGTAAACTTTCTGCCCTGATCTTTCAGCCAGGCAGCTTTATAGACCATCGTGCGTGCAAGCTCAATTTTCATCGCCATATCGGCAAGCTTGAACTGCGTAATTTGGAATGAAGACAGTGTCCTGCCGAACTGCCTGCGCTCTTTAGAATACTTTAGCGCACGGTCGTACGCAGCCTGCGCAATGCCGACTGCCATCGCCCCGATTCCGATGCGGCCGCCGTCTAGCGTTACGAGGAACTGCTGGAAGCCTTTGCCGCGTTCACCAAGCAAGTTCTCTTTGGGAACTGTCACATCTTCCAACAGCAGTTCGGTTGTATTGGATGCATGCAGACCCATTTTTTCATAGTTATCGATGATGCGGAAACCTTCAGCATCAGTCGGGACGATAATGGCACTGATCTCTATCTTTCCGTCCGTACGATCCGTCACAGCAGTGAGCGCGAGATGTTTGGCATAGCTGGCATTTGTAATATACACTTTCGATCCATTGATTGTGTAATTGCCGTCAGCCAGCACAGCAGATGTCTCTGTACCGCCGGCGTCGGATCCCGCATTTGGCTCGGTTAAACCAAATGCACCAAGAGATTCGCCTGTGCAGATTGGTGTTAAGTATTTCTCTTTTTGCTCTTTTGTACCGAATAAATGCAAAGGCGCACCGCCAAGGGAAATATGAGCAGAATACGTAATGCCCGTTGATGCACAGGCACGGCTTAACTCTTCCGTGACGATTGCAAAGCTGATGGTATCCGCTCCGCCGCCCCCATATTTCTCGGGAAATGGCAAACCCATCATGCCCATTTCAGAAAGCTTTTTAAAAATTTCCACCGGAAACTGACCCGAACGGTCCCTGTCCACTGCCCCGGGCGCCACTTCTTCGTTCGCAAAGTCCCTCATCAGTTTTTTCACCATTTGCTGTTCTTGAGTTAAATCAAAGTTCATTTTGATCATCCTCTCTGCTAGTTCACTTGATTTTCGCAAGTCCATGAAAGCCCTTACATAACAGTATATAGAAAACGGACGGAATTTAGCAATGAATTCCGTCCGTCTGAACACTATTACATAGATAATAGTAAAAATGCGACAATCGTCAATAAGCCAAGCGACCCTGAGATTGTAAAATACAGCAGTTTTAATAATCTTCCCGTGAACAGCCATAATCCGCAATTTAATACGAGGAGTCCGATTAATAACGTCGTATCTTCATTAAAGAATTCAGTCCATAGTTTCAATGACATCATCAGCAGCAAAAGAGCCATCGATATGTAAATAAACGGTGCAAAACCTTTTTTGATAAATGTTTTTCCCGAGACAAGTGACAGGAAAACCAGCGACAGCACTGCTGCAGCAATAAAGGTGACTGTGGGATATTCCGTCATCATAAACATCGCAGCTGATGCTGCCGCCGCCAATAATAAACTGACTAGCAAAACCATAATTTGCCTGGCCCGCAGCTTTCTGCGCTCTATTTGGAGTGTGGAAGATTCCTTCTCTGCCACTGCATCAGGATCTTCGCCCTGTGCATATAATGTAATCAGGAAATCGCAATAATGTTCAGGAAGGAGTTTGTTTGTTTTCCAATACCGGATTTCAGAAATGATGATTTGCTTCTTATCCTTAGACATCCTTTCTCCTCCAATAGTATCAATCTTCTTTTTATACATACAGAAATAAAAAGCATCGGCTAGTTCAAAGCCGATGCATCTATTATTCTAAAAAGTCTTTCAGTCGTTTGCTGCGCGAAGGGTGACGCAGCTTTCGGAGCGCTTTGGCTTCGATCTGACGAATACGTTCGCGCGTAACACCGAACACTTTTCCGACCTCTTCCAATGTACGCGTACGGCCGTCATCCAGCCCAAAACGAAGACGCAATACATTTTCCTCACGGTCAGTCAGTGTATCCAGCACATCCTCGAGCTGCTCCTTCAGCAATTCATACGCTGCATGATCCGAAGGGGACTGCGCTTCCGAGTCTTCAATGAAATCACCTAAGTGAGAGTCATCCTCTTCTCCTATCGGTGTTTCCAATGAAACCGGCTCTTGTGCAATCTTCAAAATTTCACGTACTTTTTCCGGTGTTAATTCCATTTCTTCTCCAATTTCTTCCGGAGACGGTTCCCGCCCAAGGTCCTGAAGCAACTGGCGCTGGACACGGATCAATTTATTGATCGTTTCCACCATATGCACGGGAATACGGATTGTGCGCGCCTGATCGGCGATTGCACGGGTAATTGCCTGACGGATCCACCATGTCGCATACGTACTGAATTTAAAGCCTTTTGTATGGTCAAACTTCTCGACCGCTTTAATCAGTCCCATATTTCCTTCCTGAATCAAGTCAAGGAACAGCATGCCGCGGCCGACATAGCGCTTGGCGATACTGACAACGAGACGAAGATTCGCTTCCGCCAACTTCTTTTTGGCGTTTTCACCGCGGATAATCGCAGTATCTATTGCTGGGGTCATTTTATTTGTTTCTTCAAATTCTGCCTCAGCTTCCAGACCTTCCTGGATACGGATTGCCAAGTCCACTTCTTCTTTACCAGTCAATAAATCCACTCGTCCGATTTCCTTCAGATACATGCGGACGGGATCGTTGATTCTGACACCCGGCGGTACACTCAAGTCATTCAGGTCGAATTGTTCTTCTTTTTCACTCTTGGGATCAGCTTCTTCTTTTCTGTCCATTTCGATTTCCTGCGCTTCTATCTGATCAAGAAATTCTTCGAATTGCTCAGGTTCCATTTCGAATGATGCGAGTTTTTCTGTTACATCCTCTAATGTTAGTTCACCTGTTTTTTTACCGGCTTCAATAATAGCCGCTTTTGCTTCTTCAAGGGTCAATTCTGCTTCTCCCGTTTGTTCTTCTTTTGTCAT